>NZ_JBMHMI010000181.1:0-3478 GCF_049179015.1 Micromonospora sp. WMMD736 | reverse complement strand
CACCGCCGAGGTGCGCAGCGCCCAGGCGTCGTCGTCGACCGGCGGACTGTTCAGCCGGTTGCGCGAGACGTTCACCGGCCGCTGATCAGCCGCTGGTGACCGACCCGCTGCGCACCCTGTTCTACGTCGAGGCGCTGCCCGCGGTCGGTGAGCTGGCCGTCGTCGACGGTGACGAGGGCCATCACGCCGCCAACGTCCGGCGCATCCGGCCCGGTGAGCACCTCAACCTCGGTGACGGGTCCGGGACCCTGGCGCACTGCGTGGTCGAGGACGTCGCCAAGGGCCGGCTGTCGGCGCGGGTGCAGGAATGCTGGACCGTGCAGCCTGCACAACCGGTCGTGACGGTGGTGCAGGCGCTGCCGAAATCGGACCGCTCAGAACTGGCGATCGAGCTGGCCACCGAGGCCGGGGCCGATGCATTCGTGGCCTGGCAGGCCGACCGCTGCGTGGCGCGCTGGGAGGCCGCAAAGGTCGACAAGGGTCTGCGGCGGTGGCGGGCGGTGGCGCGCTCGGCGGCCCGGCAGTCGCGGCGGGCGCACCTGCCGCCGGTCACCGGGGTGGTGTGCACGGCCGAACTGGCGCCGGTGATCGCCGACGAGGTCGCCGCCGGCAACGTGGCGCTGGCGCTGCACGAGTCGGCCACCGAACCGATCGGTGCGCAGCCGGTGGCCGATGTCCGGACGGTGACGTTGATCGTCGGGCCCGAGGGCGGCATCAGCGATGCCGAACTGGCGGTGCTGACCGGGGCGGGCGCCCGGCCGGTGCGGTTGGGGCCGACGGTGTTGCGCACCTCGACGGCCGCCGCGGTGGCGCTCGGGGCGCTCGGCGTGCTGACGGCGCGGTGGGGTTGACGGCCGCGGATCGCCTAACCGTTGGGACACGTCGGGCCCCGGCGCTAAACTGAAGTCCACGACACCGCCCTGACCGGCGCAAACACAGAAAGCAGGCAGAAAAACCCACGTGACGCCCCGCGAAGCGAACGCTGACACGGCACCAGTACGTAGCAGCATCGATGTTCCGCCCGACCTCGTCGTGGGTCTATTGGGTTCCGCCGACGAGAACTTGCGCGCCCTGGAAAAGATCCTCGCCGCCGATCTGCACGTCCGCGGCAACGCGCTGACCTTGTCGGGCGAACCCGCCGACGTCGCGCTGGCCGAACGGGTGGTAACCGAGTTGATCGCGATCGTGGCCGGCGGACAACAGCTGTCGCCGGACGCGATCCGGCACAGTGTCGCGATGTTGACCGGTACCGCCGACGAGTCCCCGGCCGAGGTGCTGACGCTGGACATCCTGTCGCGCCGCGGCAAAACCATCCGGCCCAAAACGCTCAACCAGAAGCGCTACGTCGACGCGATCGACGCGCACACCATCGTCTTCGGCATCGGGCCGGCCGGCACCGGTAAGACCTATCTGGCGATGGCCAAGGCCGTCAACGCATTGCAGACCAAGCAGGTCACCCGGATCATCCTCACCCGTCCTGCGGTGGAAGCCGGTGAGCGCCTTGGCTTTCTGCCCGGCACGCTGAGCGAGAAGATCGACCCGTACCTGCGCCCGCTGTATGACGCCTTGCACGACATGATGGATCCTGAGCTGATCCCGAAGCTGATGAGCACCGGGGTCATCGAGGTGGCGCCGCTGGGCTACATGCGTGGACGCACCCTGTCGGATTCGTTCATCATCCTCGACGAGGCACAGAACACCACGGGCGAGCAGATGAAGATGTTTCTCACCAGGCTGGGTTTCAACTCGAAAGTCGTTGTGACGGGCGATATCACCCAGGTGGATCTACCGGGCGGCGCCAACTCCGGGTTGCGCGCTGCCATGCGGATTCTCGACAGTGTGGACGACATCCACTTCGCTGAACTCACCAGCGCCGACGTGGTTCGCCACCGGTTGGTGTCGGAGATCGTCGATGCCTACGAGAAGGCCGAAGGAGGCGACGCCATGACGAACCGTGCCCAGCGCCGCGCCGGCGGCGGTCGGCAGAGGCGGTAGCGGACGAACCGATGAGCATCGAGGTTTCCAACGAATCCGGTGTCGACGTCTCCGAATCCGAGCTGATCAGCGTCGCCCGTTTCGTAATCCAGAAGATGAACGTGCACCCGGGCGCGGAGCTGTCCATGGTGCTGCTGGACAGCGCGGCGATGGCCGACCTGCACGTGCGGTGGATGGACCTGCCCGGCCCCACCGACGTGATGAGCTTTCCGATGGATGAGCTCGAACCGGGCGGTCGGCCCGACTCGCCCGAACCCGGCGGGTCGATGCTGGGTGACATCGTGCTGTGCCCGCAATTCGCCGAGAAACAGGCCGCGGCGGCCGGCCATTCGCTCGGCCACGAGCTTGCGCTGCTCACCGTGCACGGGGTGCTGCACCTGCTCGGCTACGATCACGCCGAGCCCGACGAGGAGAAAGAAATGTTCGCCCTGCAGCGCGAGCTGCTCGAAGAATGGGTGGCCGATCAGGTAGCGGCCTACCACCAGGACCGCCAGACGGAGAAGGACCGAAGACTGCTGGACAAGTCGCGGTACTTCGACGAGCCGTGACGGGGTTGGCGCCGCTGATCGGCGCAATCGTGTTGATCGCTTTCGGTGGGATGTACGCCGCCATCGACGCCGCGTTGTCCACCGTGTCGATGGCCCGGGTCGAGGAGCTGGTCCGCGACGAACGGCCCGGCGCGGTGCGCCTGGCCAGGGTGATGGCCGAACGGCCACGCTATATCAATCTCGTTGTACTGCTGCGCATCGCGTGTGAGGCGTCGGCGACGGTGCTGCTGGTCGCCTACCTGGACGGCCGCCTGGGCGTGGGCTGGGGGATGTTCACCGCGGCCGCGATCATGGTGGTGGTCAGCTTCGTGGCGATCGGGGTGGGGCCGCGCACGGTCGGCCGCCAGAACGCCTACACCATCGCGTTGGTGTCGGCACTTCCGCTGCAGGCGATTTCGGTGCTGTTGACCCCGATCAGCCGACTGCTGGTGTTGCTCGGCAACGCGCTGACACCCGGCCGCGGCTTCCGCAACGGGCCGTTCGCCTCCGAGATCGAGCTGCGTGAGGTCGTCGACCTGGCTCAGCAGCGCGGGGTGGTGGCCGACGACGAACGTCGGATGATCCAGTCGGTCTTCGAACTCGGCGACACCCCGGCCCGCGAGGTGATGGTGCCGCGCACCGAGATGGTGTGGATCGAAAGTGACAAGACCGCCGGACAAGCCACCTCGCTGGCGGTGCGCAGCGGCCATTCCCGGATCCCCGTCATCGGCGAGAACGTCGACGACGTGGTCGGTGTGGTGTACCTCAAGGATCTCGTCCAGCAGACCTACTATTCGACCAACGGCGGACGCGACACCACCGTGGCCGAGCTGATGCGACCCGGTGTGTTCGTTCCCGACTCCAAGCCGCTGGACGCGCTGCTAAGGGAGATGCAGCGCGACCGCAAGCACATGGCGCTGCTGGTCGACGAGTACGGCGCGATCGCCGGGCTGGTC
>NZ_JBMHMI010000180.1:0-1684 GCF_049179015.1 Micromonospora sp. WMMD736 | reverse complement strand
TGTTCGGGCGCGAACCACTAGAGGCCACAGAAGGAGTTCAGCCATGACATCAGTGCTCGGCGGCCGGCTGGATCAGCTGATCCAGCACGACAAAGTGCACGGGTCGCTCTATACCGACGATGCGATCTTCGCCGAAGAGTTGCGCAAGATCTGGCACCGGACGTGGGTGTTCGTCGGCCACGAGAGCGAGGTCCCGCAACCCAACGACTACGTTCGCAAGAAACTCGGACTCCAGGACGTGGTCATGACCCGCGACCGGGACGGCGAGATCCATCTGCTTCTCAACCGCTGCTCGCACCGAGGCAACCAGGTCTGCGATGACCTCAAGGGCAACTCGGGGACGTTCCGCTGCCCATATCACGGCTGGACGTTCCGCAACACCGGCGAGCTGATCGGCTTTCCGTTCTTCAAGGGTTACGGCGAACGCAAGCTCGATCGGCCGATGGGCCGGGTGCCACGGGTGGATTCCTACGGGGGCTTCGTGTTCGGCAGTTTCGCGAGCGCGGGGCCGACGCTGCGGGAGCACCTCGGCGCGGCGGCCGGCGAGATCGACCGGCTGACCCGGCTGTCACCCGAGGGCCGGGTGAGGTTGGACGCCGGCTGGCTCCAGCACCAGACCCGGGCAAACTGGAAACTGCTGGCTGAGAACGAAACCGACGGTTACCACCCGCAGTTCGTGCACGGCTCGATCTTCGGGGTTACCGGCAGCACCATCGGCCCGCTCTACAGCGACTCGTCGACTGCGGTGACCCGTGACCTGGGCAACGGGCACAGCGAAAACGACCTGCGTCCGGAGTTCCGCAAGTTCGCGCAACCGATGCGCTGGTTCGGCACCACCGAGGCGCGGGTGCCCAACTATGTCGCCGCGATCCGGGAGAAGTACGGGGAGGACGCCGAGCGGATCCTGATCGAGGGCGGCCCGCATGTGATGATCTTCCCGAACCTGTTCATCGCCGAGATCCAGGTCTTCAACATCCAACCGGTGGCCGTCAACGAGTGTGTGCAGTACGCCACGGCGGTGCAACTGGACGGCGCCCCCGAACTCAACCAGCGGATGGTGTCGCAGTGCATGGGTTCGGTCGGCCCGGCCGGCATGTTGCTGGCCGACGACACCGAGATGTACGAGCGCAATCAACGCGGCGTGGAGGCACTCACGCCGGAATGGCTCGACGTCCGGCGCGGTCTGAACCGCGAGCGCGTCGATGACGACGGCTTCACCATCGGCGGCGCCACCGACGAGACCGGCATGCGCGGGTTCTGGTCGCACTATCGATCGTTGATGGAGGCGGAATGACGGGGACGCTCAGCACCGCAATGGAACTGGGTCCGGTACCGGACAGCTTCGACCGCGTCGAGGTCGAACAGTTCCTCTACCGCGAGGCGCGCTACGCCGACGAATCCGACTACGACGCTTGGGAGGCGTTGTGGACCGACGACGCGCTGTACTGGGTGCCCGCCAACGGCGCCGACTCAGACCCGGCGCGGGAGATGTCGATCATCTACGACAACCGCAGCCGCATCCGGACGCGCCTCAAACAGGCGCGCACCGGTAAGCGCTACGCCGCGGCGCCGGTGTCCAGCATGCGCCGCCTGCTGAGCAATATCGAGTTCCTGGGCGGCAGAACCAACTCTCAGGGCGGTGTCGACCTCGAGGTCGGCGCCAACTTCGTGCTGCTGGAGTCGA
>NZ_JBMHMI010000179.1:0-3003 GCF_049179015.1 Micromonospora sp. WMMD736 | reverse complement strand
CTCGGGACGCACGTCGTATCCGGTGGTGCGGCCGCCGAGCCGTTTGGCGGTGGCCAGCGCCTGCAGGCCCGCCACACCGACGCCGAGCACCAGCACCGTGGCCGGTTTCACCGTGCCCGCGGCGGTGGTCAGCATCGGGAAGAATCGGGTGGACTCCGACGCGGCCAGCACCACCGATTTGTAACCGGCCACGTTGGCCTGCGAGCTCAACGCGTCCATCACCTGGGCTCGGGAGATGCGCGGGATGGCCTCGACCGCAAAGGCCTGCACTCCGGCGCCCTTGAGCGCGTCGATCTGGTTGTCGGTGTTACGCGGCGCCAGGAAACCGATCAGGGTCTGGCCGCCGCGCAGCTTGGCGACCTCCTCGGCGGTGGGCGGGGCGACCTTGACCACAACGTCGGCGGCCCAGGCGTCACCGATGGTGGCGCCGACCTCGGTGTAGAGCTCGTCGGGCAGCAGTGCGCGCTCCCCGGCTCCGGACTCCACCACCACGACCAGGCCCTGGTTCACCAGCCCGGCGACCGCCTTGGGCACCAGCGCCACCCGTCGTTCGTCGGCCCCAGACTCCCGGACCACCCCAATTTGCGTGCCTGTCATGACGCGACCATCTACTCCTGCCCGTTGGGTACTGCGACACCCTAACGGCTGGCACCGGGCAAGGCGATGTCACGGCTCAGGGGGTGAGACCACCGTGATGCGGGTACCGGCTCCGGCCTCTGAACTGATGTCCATCGAGCCACCCATCGCCTCGATTCTGGCCACCAGCGTCGGCAACCCGATGTGCCCGCCGCCGACACCGTGGTCGAGGGCCGCCGGATCCAACCCCACCCCGTCGTCGCCGACGATCAGCTCGATGCGATCGGCTTTCCGGGCCAGTCGGATCGTCACGATGGTCGCCTTGGCGTGTTTGGCGATGTTGGTCAGCAGCTCACGGGCCGCCCGATACAACACCGATTGCGAACGCGGTTTGCCGACCTCTTCCAGTTCCGCATCGATCTCGAACTTGCGTTCGTGCTGCCGGATCAGTTCGCGCAGCGCGGCCGTCAGCCCCTGTTCGGACAGCACCTGCGGATGCAACGCAGTGACCACGGTGCGCAACTGCGTCGCGGTGCCCTTCAACGTGTCCCGCGCCGACTCCAGCAGCGGGTCGGGGCTGCGTTCGCCCAGCTCTTCCAGCTCGAGCCGCACCGCCAGCAATTCCTGCAGCGGCCCGTCGTGCAACCCCTCGGCCAGTTCCCGGTTGCGGGTCTCGTCGGCGCGCATCGACTCGGCGACCAGACTGCTCCGGACCTCCAGCAGCGCCCGGACCCGGTCCGATCGTCGCCGCAACACATAACACAGGCCGGTGGTCGCCGCCACTACCCACAACAGCAGCCCGACGCGGGTGTAGATGACATCCGGAACCCCGACGGTGTCGCCGTCCTGACTGAGGTAGAACAGCCGAGCCAAGGTGTATCCGACGGTCGCGGCGACACCAAACGCAGCGGTCACCGCGGGCCGCTCCATGAAGGCCACCGCGATCGGCAGCAGGAACACCACCGGGAACAGGGTGTAGCTGGCGACGCTGGACAACAGCAGCACCGCCAGCACGACCAGCACGTCGACACTGGTCGATGCCCAACCGGTCCAGCGCGGCACCGCTTCGCGCAAGGTGTACAGCAGCCACCCCACCGCGGCCAGGGCGTAGACCGCGAGCAGCCCCAGGTAGGCCACCGGCAACCCGTGGTTGACGACGTCCTCGATGATGACACCGCCGATCAGGCAGACCAGCGGAAGCCGCAGCAACGCGACGAACCGAATCGGGTCCGCCGCGACGTGACTGACATTCAGCGTCATCGCGCTCCCGTCGATACGGCGGTGACGGGTTCGGGCGGCGAGGTCACCGTGGCGCGGGTGCCCGAACCGACCGCGGACTGCACGTCCATCGACCCGCCCGCCACCTCGACCCCCACCAGCAGCGATGCCAACCCGATATGGCCATGCGCGACGCACCGTTCGACGATCGCCGGCTCGAAACCCCGGCCGTCGTCGGCGACGGAGAGCACGACGCGGTCCCCGACCCGGCGCAGCCCGACCTGCACCACGCTCGCGTGGGCGTGCTGGGCCACGTTCTCGAGCAGCTCCGCGGCGGCTCGATACAGCAGCGCTTGCGAGTCGGAGCGGCCGACGTCGTCGATGTCGGCCTCGATGCGGAAGTCCCCGCGCGTCTCATAGCGACGCACCAGCTCACCAAGCGCGGGCGCCAGGCCCAGTTGCGCCAGCAGGTGCGGATGCAGGGCACCCAGCGTCGAGCGCAGCCCGGCGGTCGATTGCCGCAGCGCGGCGTCGACGGCGTCCAGGGCGGGGTCGGACACGCGTTCGCGGGCCTCGTCCAGATCCAGCCGGGCGGCGAGCAGGGTCTGCAACGGCCCGTCGTGCAGCAGCTCGGCCACTTCCCGGTTGCGGCGCTCACCGGCATGCATCGACTCCGCGAGCAGGGTCCGGCGCAAGTCCAACAGGGCGGTCACCCGGGCCGCCCGGCGCGCCAGCACGAAGGACAGTGCGGTGGTCGCCACCGCCAGCCACAGCAGGAAGCCGACATGCAGGTACACCCAGTTGGGTAGCCCGACGGTGTCGTCGCGTTTGGAGTAGACGATCCACACGACGAGATAGCCGAGCGCCGCGCTGACGCTGAGCACGGCGGTGACCACCGGGCGGCCCTTGAACGCCACCGCCAACGGCAACAGGAAGAACACCGGCAGCAGCGCCGCCGTCGCACCACCGGAGACCACGCACAGCACCGAGATGACCAGCACGTCCGCGGCCGTCGACACCCAGCTCGCCCACGACGGCACCGGGCCGCGCAGCACCAGCACCAGCCACAGCACCGCGGCGACGGCGTAGCCGCCCAGCACCGCGACGTATACGCCGGGCAGCCAGTTGTCGACCTCCCAGACGGTGACCAGCATGACCATCAGGCCGATCAGCGGCAGCCGCAGGATCGCGGACACGTACTCCGGCTCC
>NZ_JBMHMI010000178.1:0-3453 GCF_049179015.1 Micromonospora sp. WMMD736 | reverse complement strand
GACACCGAGCTCGCGGCACAGGGCGGCCAGCTTGTCCCGGGTGGCCGCATCGATGGCGAACTCGACCGAATCTCCACTGCCGCTGGGCAACACCGGCCGAGCGAAATCCGGCCGCAGCCCCGTCTCGTCGGGCAGCCCGGCGAGTTGGGTACGCCAGTACTCCCGCTGCGGGCCGACGATGCCGGCATCGTCGCCGAACAGCCCGGCCTGCCAGACGCTGTAGTCGGCGTACTGCAGCTCCAGGGGCGCCCAGGAGGGTGGCCGCCCGGCCCGGCGGGCGCGGTAGGCGGTCAGCATGTCGGAGTACAGCACCGTCGCCGACCAGTGATCGCCGGCAATGTGGTGCAGCACCAGCGACAGCACATGCCGGTCATCATCGGTGCTGAGGATCGACGCTCGAATCGGCCACTCGTACTCCAGGTCGAACGCGTGGCGCCGGTCGCGGTCCAGTTCGCGGTGCAGCCACTGGTCACCGGTACCCCGTTCGGTGCGAACAGCCAGTCCCGCTGCCGGGTTGATGATCTGGTGCGGCACCCCGTCGATCTCCCGGTAGGTGGTTCGTAGGATCTCGTGGCGGTCGACGACGTCGCCGACGGCCAGCGCCAGCGCGTCGACATCGAAACGGCCGCGCAGTTCGGCGGCGAACGGGATGTTGTTCACCGCGCTGGGACCGTCGATGCGATAGCCGAACCAGGATCGCAGCTGCGACGCCGAGAGTCGCACCGGACCGTCTACGGGGGACGCGGTCAACCGGGGTCGGGCCGGGGCGCCCGACGCCACCGCGGCGTCGACGTACTCGGCCAGCCTCGCCACCGTCTCGAGTTCGAAGATCTCCCGGACGCCCAGGTCGACACCGAGCCGGGAGCGCACCGCGGCCACCAGCTTGGTCGCCAGCAGCGAGTGCCCGCCGAGTTCGAAGAACGAATCGTCGGCCCCGACATCGTCGCGGCTGAGCAGTTCGCCGAACAGGGCGGCCAGCCGGCGCTCCGATTCGGTCGTGGGCGCGCGGAATTCGGTTCCCGACGAGATCTCCGGAACCGGGAGCGCCGGCCGGTCGATCTTGCCGTGTGTGGTGATCGGGATCTCATCGAGCACGACGAAGCCGGCCGGCACCATGTACTCGGGCAGCGCCGCTGCAACCCGGGCCTTGATCCGGTCCAGGTCAACGGAATCGCGGTCGCCATCGGCGGGTGTCACGTATCCGACCAGGCTTCTGCCCAGCGCGGGCAGTTCGCAGACCACCACGACCGCCTGCCCGACGCTGGGGTCCACCGAGATGGCCGCGGCCACATCGCCGAGTTCGATCCGGAAGCCCCGGATCTTGACCTGCTCATCGGCCCGGCCGACGAACTCGATGTCGCCCTCGGCGTTGCGCCGCGCCAGATCGCCGGTCCGGTACAACCGTGCGCCCGGGGTGAACGGGTCAGCGATGAAGCGTTCGGCGGTCAGCCCGGGACGTTGATGATAGCCATGCGCGACATGCGTTCCGCCGATGTAGATCTCCCCGAGCACACCCACCGGAACCGGTTGCAGCGCGTCGTCGAGCAGGTACATCGTGGTGTTGATCTTGGGCCGGCCGATCGGCACGATGCGGGTGCCCTGTTTACCCTGCACCTTGTAGCGGCTGGCGTTGACCACCGTTTCGGTGGGCCCGTAGAAGTTGTGCAACAACGCGTCGAAGGTGGCGTGGAACTTGTCGGCCACCTCGCCGGGCAGGGGTTCACCGCCGATCGGGACGCGCTGCAGGGTGCGCCACTGGTTGACCCCGGGCAGCGACAGGAACAGGCCCAGCAGCGACGGCACGAAATGCATGGCCGTGATGCCCTCGCGGTGCAGCAGGTCGGTCAGGTAGCCGATGTCGTTGAGCCCACCGGGCTTGTGAACGACGATGCGCGCGCCGCAGGCCAGCGTGCCGAACACCTCGGCGATCGACACATCGAAGCTCGGCGACGCGACCTGTAGCAACCGGTCCTCCGCGTCGACCTGGTAGTCGTCCTTGAACCAGACGAAGTACTCGGCGATCGGCCGGTGCGGCACCGGCACACCCTTGGGCAGCCCGGTGGTACCCGAGGTGTAGATCAGGTATGCCGTGTTGTCCGGCCGCAGTGGGCGGACCCGCTGCGCATCGTCGGGATTGTCGGTGCGGTAGCCGTCCACGTCCGTCGGCGGCTCGCGCAGCACCAGTTTGGCGTCGCAGTCGCCCAGGATGAACGACAACCGATCGTCGGGGTAGGTCGGATCGATCGGCAGGTACACCGCACCCGCCTTCGCGACGCCCAGCGCAGTGACGATCAGTTCCGGGGACTTGTCCAGCAGCACTGCGACGCGGTCCTCGGCGCCGATGCCCTGATCGATCAGCCAGTGCGCGATCCGGTTGGCGGCCTCGTTGACCTCCCGGTAGGTGAAGTAGCGCCCTTCGTAGACCACCGCGACGGCGTCCGGGGTACGGGCAACCTGCGCCTGCACCAGGTCGGCGAGCGTGTTTGGCGCGGTGTGGAATTCCTCGCCGTGGGACGCCTGCCGCAGCCAAACTTCGTCTGCCGGGCTCATCAGCCGCAGCTGGGCCAGTGTGGCGTCGGGCCGCGACAACGCATCCTCGAGCAGCTCGGCGAAATGGCGCAGCAATTGGTCACCCAGTTCGGGGCCGATGATCTCCAGCAGGTGTTCGACTTCGACGAGCACGCCTGCGCCGGCGGGGTCAGCGTCGAATTCGATCATGATGCCCAGTGGCAGCTGGGTGAGCTGGCTGCGCAGTTCGGCGCGTTCACAGCGCACACCGGGCGGGGTGAAGCCGAACCGGTCAGGTCCGCGGAAGCCGAAGCTCACCCGGGTCATCCGCTCGGCGCCGTGGCGCCGGTCGGGGTTCAGCACCCGGACGACGTGGTCCAGGTTGATGGTTTGATGTGCGAACGCGCCCAGCGCCGTATCGCGACTCTGGATCAGCAGGTCGCGGAACGTCATCGACGCCTTCGGGCGCAGCCGCATCGCAACCGTGTTGCCGTAGTAGCCGATCGAGTCGTCGGTGCCTGTCATCCGGTTCAAAACCGGCGTGACGGCCAGGAAATCATCGGTATGGGTATAGCGGTAGATCAGGGTGGCGAACACGGCCAGCAGCACCGAGTACGGCGTTCCGTTGGACTCAGCCGCCAAGGCCGCAACCCGATCTGCGGTGGCCGCGGGCAGTCGCAGCGTGGCCCGTGCCGACCGCCAGCTGGTGGGTATCGCAGACCCGTGCGGACCGGGCAGTTCCAGCGGTTCGGGTGGGTCGGCCATCACCGCGCGCCAGTACTCGAGGTCGGCATCGGTGTTGGCGGCCGCCGGAATCGGAGCATGGCGCTCGGGCCCCAGCTCGCCACCGGTGTAGGCACGGGTGAGGTCTCCGAAGAACACCTCCCAGCTGCCGTCGTCCCAGGCGATGTGGTGGGCCACCAACAACATCAGGTACTCATCGGA
>NZ_JBMHMI010000177.1:0-3609 GCF_049179015.1 Micromonospora sp. WMMD736 | reverse complement strand
CCTCGCTGTCCCGGTGGCTGGCGGCCAGGGTGGCTTGCACGGTGGTGGCGATGCGGATGCCGCCGTCGACGGCGCACACCCGTTGTGCCGGTTTGCCGAAGCCGACCAGCGCCACCTGCGGCGGGCAGATCACGCCGATCGCCGTGGGGTTGAGCAGATGCTGGCCACTGACCCGTGTGTGCGGTTCGGTATCGCTGCGGGAGCGGCCATGATGCTGACACCCGGTGCGGCAGTCTGCGCGCGGTGACGTGGAGCGGTTCTTCGAACTGGTTCCTGAGCCGGTAGCGGTGGCTGACGCACCGTCGGTTCTGATAGTGACTACCAGCGCTGACCGTTGAGCCGCGTCACCACGTCGGCCAACGGCCAGCGGGGGGTCGCCGGCAGTGGGTCGGCGTTCATCGGTGCCCAGCCGATCCGCAGCAGCATTTGCGGGTGTTCCCCGCCGCCGAACACGTCGGCGCGCACCGTTTCCCGGATCTCAGAGAACTCCAGCGGTTCGGTGATCGGGCAGCTGGCAAGGCCCTGGGCCGTCGCGGTCAGCAGCACCAGGCTGGTCGCCTCGCCGGCGCGCAGCCGCGCCAGATCATCATCGTCGGTGGTGCCCAGCGCCAGCACGACGGCTTGTTCGACGCCGCTCCGCCGAGTCGGCTGGGCCAGCGCGGTGCCGGCGAAGAATCGACTTGGGATCTTGGCGTCGGTGTCCGGAACCGGTGTGTTGCGGGCCGGCACGCCCGCGACCGATGCGTGCCTGCCGCTCCACGAAGCCAGCTCGCGCAGGTAGTCGTCGTCGCGCCCATGTCGGTGTGCCGCCTGTACCACCAGCTCTTTGAGGGCAGTCAGATCCTCCACGCAGATCAACTTGACGCCGGCGCGGGCCGCTCGGGCGCTCATCAGCGCGATGTCGGCGTACGGAACCGACCAGTCGCTGAACAGCCGGCGGTCGGTGCGCCGGCGGGGGATCGCGGCGGCCAACCCGACGTCGAGGTCGGTGGGCTGGTGCGGGATGACCTCGATCGAGGCCAGATGCAGTGGCTCGTCGGGATTGGGGCACCGGTGGATTTTGGGCTGCCAGCCCAGCGCGGCCAGGGCGATGGCGCAGTGGTTGAGTGCGGCGCCACAGCTGAGCAGCAGATCTCGGCGGTCAGGGTCGGTGTTCGGTAGGTGCCGGTCCGGGTCGGTCCACAGGTGCAGGCTGTGCGGGCCGACCTTCCAGCGCCAGGGCTGTGAGTTGTGCACCGACGGGGCGCGGATGGCGAGCGACAGTGCCGCCCGCAGGGTTTCGGGATCCGGAAATCTGCTGCTCATGCCGAAACACTGCCGCAGCGCTGCACGTGCGCGGCAGGTCAGAAGGACACCGATCCGAGGGTCGAAATACCCTCAGGGCTGCGCCCTCACTGCACCGGATCCTTGCTGGCCCGGATCGGGCCGGTGTTGGGGGGAGGCTGGAACAGATCGCCGCGGATGCTGCCGCCGGCCGTTCGAATCGCCACCAGCAGCCAGGTGAACAACAGCCCGGCGAAGGCGATCACAGCGGCGACCTCGAACAACGGCAGATCGGTGTGCAATGCCAGCTGGGTGGTGCCGGTGACGAAGGTGCCGACCGGAAACGTCAGGCTCCACCAGGTCAGCGCGAATGGCATACCGCGGCGCAGGGTCCGGATCGTGAGCGATGCCGCAATCGCGATCCACAACACTGCGAATCCCCACACCGGAATCCCGAAGAGCAGCGCGAATGCCATCATGTGCTCAGCCAGAGCGGGGTCGACAGAGAGCTCCGCGTTGGTGCCGAGAAGCCCTGCCGCGGTGATGGATTGACCCAGCGGTCCCAACACGATCCACAGCGTCGGCACCCGCGACGTGCCCGAGGTGCCATAGAGCGTCAGACGACTCCAGATCATCGCGATGATGAGCAGCGACGCCACCAGCGACAGCCCGAACATCGCATAACACCCGAACAGCAACGTCTCGCGGGCGGTGCCCGGTGGGGTGTGCGGCAGCAGCAGCGCGCCCGTCGCGGCCGAAACCATGGGCGGCACCACCGGCATCAGCCAACCGCCGAACGCCGCGTCGGCTGTCACGTTGTACTGGGTGAACATCAGGAACGGAATACTGACCGCGGTGTACAGGCCGCCGATCGTGCCCATGCTCCACAACACCCAAGCCAGATCGACGGCGACCCGTTCCCCGATCAGGTCCTTACCGACCAGAATTGCCCCGCCGCCGACTGTCATCAACGCCATCGGCGCTGCACCGTAGAAGTGCGCCATCTGCGGGTTGCGAGCATGGCTGCGGGCCACCTTCGGATGCCTGAGCCAATGGCCGCCCACCACGACGACGAGCACCACCAACAGGACGGCGGCGATCACCCACACCACTTCGATGAACCCGCGCAGACCAGGGATGTGCACCGGCAACGTCGCGCCGGCGACGGTGATGATGCCGGTACCCATCACCGACGCAAACCAGTTGGGGCCGATGTCACCCATCACTTCGGTGCGCGATCGGCGCGAGGGTGCCGCATCGCCTTCCGGGTTTGCGTCGGCCACGACGACCGAGCCTATTCACCGCGCGGATGGCATGCAGGACTATCGGCCGTATCGGCGAACGCCGCCGATCGGTAGCCTCACCACCATGACCTCACCCTTCAAGCCAGTCTCCATCCTCCCGGAGTCCGAGTGCTGGGATCTTTTGTCCAGCGTGTCCTTGGGACGACTGGTGACCAGCGCCGACGGCCATCCCGAGATCTTTCCCGTCAACTTTGTGGTGCAGAACCGCACGGTGTTGTTCCGCACCGCCGACGGCACCAAGCTGATCACCGCGGCGACAAACCGCGATGTGTTGTTCGAGGCCGATGACCACACCGCCACCGAAGGCTGGAGTGTGATCGTCAAGGGGTCGGCGCGCATTCTGCACAGCCCGGAAGACGTCGAGGAGGCCGAGCAGGCCCACGTCGCGCCGTGGACGGCGGGGGAGAAGGAGTCTTTCATCCGGGTCAAGCCGGTCAGCGTCACCGGTCGCAAGTTCATCTTCGGCGCCGCACCCGATCCGGACTCCGCCTCTACGTGACGACACCTCAATAGGAGGGCACGTCGTCCAACCCGGTCACCACGTCGGTGAGCGGCCACCGCGGCGTGGCCGGCAGCGGGTCGGCGTTGACCGGGGCCCAGCCGACCCGCAGCAGCATCTGCGGGTACTCGACGCCGCCGAACACGTCGGCGCGCACCGCTTCCCGTGTCTCGGCGACCTCCAACGGTTCGGTGATCGGACAGCTCGCCAGCCCCTGCGCCGTCGCGGTGAGCAGCACCAGGCTGGTGGCCTCACCGGCGCGGAGCCGGGCCAGCTCATCGTCCTCGGCGGTGCCCAGCGCCAACACCACGCTGCCGTCATCGGCTGCTGCGACGTCCGAGGGCTGCGGCAGGCCCGAGCCGGCGAAAACCCGGCCCGGAATCGGCGCCGACGGATCCGGTGCCGGGGTGTTGCCGGCCGGAACCCCGGCCACCGATGCGTGCCGGCCACTCCACGCCGCCAACTCCCGCAGATAGTCGTCGTCGCCGGCGTGCTGGCGCGCGGCCGCCGCGACCAGTTCTTTGACCGCCGTGAGATCCTGTA
>NZ_JBMHMI010000176.1:0-3190 GCF_049179015.1 Micromonospora sp. WMMD736 | reverse complement strand
GGCGCCGAGCGCCAGGTGGCCTCACTGCGGGCCCGGATCGATGCGCTGGCCGTCGGCCTGGAGCGTCGGGACGGAGCGGCGTGGCTGCAGAAAAATCGCAGGGACGCAGGGCTTTTCGGATCGGTCGCGAAGATGCTCAGGGTCAGGCCGGGCTACGAGGTGGCGATCGCGGCGGTGCTCGGGTCGGCTGCGGATGCGGTCGCGGCCGAGGACTTCGGCGCGGCCCGCTCGGCGGTCACTGCGCTCAAGGAGTCCGACGGAGGCCGGGCCGCGATCGTGATCGGCGACTGGCCCGCCGGATCGGAACCGGACAGTCACCCGTTGCCCGCCGATGCGGTGTGGGCGGCTGATCTCGTCGAGATGCCGCCGCGGCTGCACACCGCGATCACCGCCCTGCTCTCGGGTGTTGCGGTGGTTGACGACCTGCGGTCCGGTCTGGACCTGGTGACCGGGCAGTCGCGGCTGCGCGCGGTCACCCGAGACGGTGACCTGCTCGGCGCGGGCTGGGTCAAGGGTGGGTCGGACCGCAAACCGAGCACGCTGGAGATCACATCGGAGATCGACAAGGCCCGCAGTGAGCTGGCGGCGGCCGAGAAGCAGACCCGGGAGCTGAGCGCCGCGTTGTCCGGCGCGCTGGTCGAGCAGGCCGCCCGCCAAGACGCCGCCGAACATGCGCTGGCCGCGCTCAACGAGTCAGACGCCGCGATCTCGGCCGTCTATGAACAGTTGGGCCGGCTCGGGCAGGAGGCCCGCACCGCCGACGACGACTGGCAGCGGCTGATCAAGCAACGCGACGAGCTGGAGGCCGGCCGTGCGCAGACGATGGCCGATCTGACCGAGCTCGAGCAGCGGCTGCGCAACGCGCAGCAGGCACCGGCGTTGGAAGCCGAGCCAACCGACCGACAGGCGTCGATGGCGGCCGCCGAGGCTGCGCGGGCGGTCGAGGTGGAGGCCCGGTTGGCGGTTCGCACCGCCGAAGAACGCGCCAATGCCGTTCGGGGACGGGCTGATTCGCTGCGCCGCGCGGCAGCGGCCGAACGGGAGGCGCGGCTGCGGGCGCAGCGCGCCCGGGAGGCCCGTGAACATGCGGCGACCGTGGCGGCCGCGGTCGCCGAGTCGGGGCGGACGGTCGCGGCGCGGCTGAGCGCGGTGGTCGCGGTGGCTTCCAGCACCCGTGACGCGCTGGCCGCCGAACGCGGGCAGCGGGCCGCGGCGCTGGCCCGAGCCCGCGACGAAGTCACCGAGCTGAACACCAAGATCACCGCACTGACCGACGCGCTGCACCGCGATGAGGTGGCCAAAGCGCAGGCGGTGCTGCGGATCGAGCAACTCGAGGCGCAGGTGCTCGAACAGTTCGGGATGGCCGCCGCGGACTTGGTCGCCGAATACGGCCCGCACGTGGGGCTGCCGCCGACGGAGCTGGAGGTCGCCGAGTTCGAGCAGGCCCGCGAGCGCGGTGAACAGGTCACCGCGCCGGCGCCGATGCCGTTCGATCGCCCCACCCAGGAACGTCGCGCCAAACGTGCCGAGCGGGAGCTCAAGGAGTTGGGCCGGGTCAACCCGCTGGCGCTGGAGGAGTTCGCCGCCCTCGAGGAGCGCTACAACTTCCTGTCCACCCAACTGGAGGACGTCAAGGCGGCCCGCAAGGATCTGCTCGACGTCATCGCCGATGTGGACGACCGCATCCTGCAAGTCTTCACCGACGCCTACACCGACGTCGAGCGGGAGTTCCGTGCGGTGTTCGCGACGCTGTTCCCCGGTGGCGAGGGCCGCCTGCTGCTGACCGACCCCGACGACATGCTGACCACCGGAATCGAGGTGGAGGCACGGCCGCCGGGCAAGAAGATCAAGCGGCTGTCGCTGCTGTCGGGCGGGGAGAAGTCGCTGACCGCGGTGGCCATGTTGGTGGCGATCTTCCGGGCCCGGCCGTCGCCGTTCTACGTGATGGACGAGGTCGAGGCCGCACTCGACGACGTCAACCTGCGTCGCCTGCTCAGCCTGTTCGAGCAACTGCGGGCGCAGTCGCAGCTCATCGTCATCACCCATCAGAAACCGACGATGGATGTCGCCGACGCCCTCTATGGCGTGACGATGCGCGACGACGGGATCACCGCGGTGATCTCGCAGCGCATGCGGGGCCAGGAGTTGGTCGGCACCGGGTAGCGGGCCCTCACCACAGCGCCTGGTAGTGGATCAGCGCGTCGATCACCAGCACGACACCGGCGCCCAGGAACAGTATTCGCACCGATATGGGCCCGTAGCGCGTGATGGTGCGCACCAGCCAGCGTTGGATACGCTGCGCTCGCTTCGTCCTTCTGGCCGAGAGGCCAAGCACGACAAGGGACGGCAGCAGGGCGATTGTCCAGTAGGCATAGATGATGAGCGGCCAATACGCTGGGCGGGGGTCCAGCGCGGCCAGCATCGCCAGACCGGTCAGGTAGGGGACCGCGGTCGGCGCCTGGCCCATACCCACGGCCAGTCCGACGAACCCGAGTAGCCAGGGCCGTTGACGCATTGCGGTCAGCGCGAATCCCGGCGCTGAGGTTTGCGCGGTCAACGGAAAGTAGGCCAGGCCGATCAGCGCCAGACCCAGCAGCAGCTCGCCTCGATAGCGGAGGGTGGGCGTGATCTCGAAGTCGAGCAATTCGGTCAGGAAACTCAGGCCGAGCACCACCGCCAGACCGAAGGTCGTGGTGACCACGAATACGCCTGCGATATAACTCAAACCGCCTGGAATGGGTGAGCGGCGGCCGAGACGGCTGTCGTAGACGACCGCCGAGACCACGCCGATGTTGAGGACGTTGGCCGAGTCCAGCATCGCCAAACCCGCCAGCGTCAGCACAAGTGCGGCCATCAGTGCGCGACCCCTACCGCCGCGGAAGGGAGGAAGCGGTCACCCCGCAGACACTACGTCAGTGCCTCCCCGGTCGGCCTGCGGCGGCCACAGCCGCACCGGATCGGGTGGCGGGCCGGTGCCCTGAGACAATGACCGCGTGACAGAAGGTCTTTGGATCGCGGTCGCGGTCATCGCAGTTCTGCTCGTCGTCGCCCTCGTCGTCGGGCTGGTCCGGTACCGGCGGCGCCGCATCAGCCTGGGCTCGGAGCAGGCGCCCAAGCCGGTCGACCGCTCCGGTGGCTACAGCGCCTCATCGGGCATCACGTTCTCGCAATCGTCGGCGGCCGATGTGGC
>NZ_JBMHMI010000175.1:0-3320 GCF_049179015.1 Micromonospora sp. WMMD736 | reverse complement strand
CCGTCGCTGCCCGCCGCCTTGCCGCCGCCGCCTTGGTGGTGCTCGCCGGGGTGGCCGCACTGCG
This sequence comes from Micromonospora sp. WMMD736, assembly GCF_049179015.1. Taxonomy (NCBI): domain Bacteria; kingdom Bacillati; phylum Actinomycetota; class Actinomycetes; order Micromonosporales; family Micromonosporaceae; genus Micromonospora; species Micromonospora sp. WMMD736. The sequence goes on along the minus strand of NZ_JBMHMI010000175.1, from coordinate 3,256 downwards.
GTCGGACCCGCAGGGCGAGCGCAGCGCGATCGTGGTTGCCGCCCATGACCTGTCGCCCGGCATCGAACTCACCGCCGCAGACTTGCGGGTCGAAACCAGGCTGACGGCCACCGTGCCTGACGGCGCAGCCACCGATCCGCAGCCCCTGGTGGGCAGCACGCTGGCCGGCCCGACCCGCCGCGGTGAAGTGATCACCGATGTACGGGTACTGGGGCCCCGGCTCGCTGAGGCCGCGCGCGGCCCCAACGCCCGCGTCGTCCCGCTACACCTTTCCGACACCGCGCTAGTGGATCTGATCCGGCCGGGCGACGTGGTGGACGTGCTGGCCGCACCGGACTCCGAGACGACACACCAACCGCAACTGCTGGCCGCCGAGGCGGTGGTGGTGCTGGTATCGGAGCGCAAGGCCGGTCCCGGCGCCGGATCCGACCGGGTGGTCCTGGTGGCGCTGCCCGCCGCCGACGCCCACCAGGTGGCCGCTGCCGCGCTGGTGCAGGCGGTGACGCTGTCCTTCCACTGACCGGCCACCGCTCAACCCCGTGATCATGGCCGATTCGGTCTAACGTTCTGCTTGCGGACAAGTTCCACCACCTTCCAGCAGAAAGGTCCTCCCCATGTTCAAGGGGTTCAAAGATTTCATCGCCCGCGGCAACGTCATAGACCTGGCCACCGCGGTGATCGTCGGCGCCGCATTCACCGCGTTGGTGACGTCGTTCACCGACAGTGTGGTTCAGCCGCTGATCAGCAGGATCGGTGCGACACCCGATTCGGAGTACGGATTCCTGCGCATCCCGCTGGGTGACGAAATCTACATCGACTTCAACGCCGTGGTCAGCGCGGCGATCAACTTCCTGATCGTCGCGGCGGTGGTGTACTTCGTCATCGTGGTGCCCTACAAGAAGCTCAAGGAACTCGACACCAAGGTCGAGGAAGAGGAAACCCAGCTGACGGTGCTGACCGAGATCCGCGATCTGCTGGCCGCCAACGGCACCGCCGCTTCGGGCAAGCATGGTGCCGCATTGGGAACGCCCGACCAGCCCCCGTCCTAGTTGCCACCCAACGAAAACAGCCCCCGGAGTGATCCGGGGGCTGTTTTCGTTGGTCCTGCTGGTGTCAGTTCATGTTCCAAGGCTCGCCGTAGGTGGTGACGCTGTCACCCGTCGACGAGATCAGCCGGGCGAATGGACGCAGCAGCACGCCACCGGCCGCGCCGGTCACGGTGCCATGGGCGTTCGACACCGACACGCCGCCGGCCGGGCCGGCCACGTCGACCGAGAAGGTCGCGACTTCCTGGATACCCGGGCCGTTACCCAGGTCGGCGTTGATCGACGCACCGGGGAACAGGTTCGGGGTAATGACCGACTCCAGGCCGAACGGCGGGCCGGTGATGTCACCGTCGTCGATCAGGATGTTCGGAGTCGTGTAGTTGAAGTTGATGCCCACACCCAGCGACCAGGGGAAGCCGATCTGGTAGCCCAGCTCCAGCGTGCCCTCGAACTCGTCGGCGCCGGGGCCGGCGACGATGTACTTGGCGCTACCGGAGTGGAACCACTCGCGGGTCAGGCGGTTGCGGTCCAGGGGGAACACACCGTTGAGGAAGGTGTCCCACTGCTGGACGGTAAGAGTCCGATCCTGGCCATCGACCAGGCTCAGCTCGTTGTCCAGCCCTGCGTGTGAGGTTCCGGTGCTGGTGAACAGCGCCGCGCTGGCCGCGAACAGCGCGATCAGCACCCGAGTGATTGCCTTCATGTTCTCCCTAGAGTTGTCGTTCGGTCTCCCCGAGGGTCACCGAATTTTGTTGTCAGTGCTGGCCCGACTAGCAACACCACACACCACGAAAGATCTACATGTGACCTGAATTAGAAGCCCCACAGATAGCTCTTACGTCTCACTCATCGTTGACACGAGGAACATAACGGGGCGGAATCCGACCGGCAACGCAAGGAGATCGCACACCAGTCACCGCCGAAGTCGGTGTAGAAGTTTGCTGGAACTTTCTCGACCGAACCCGTTCCAGCCCGGTTTCGGCTCGACTTGACACCTGTCGAGCTACTTGATGCCGAGTCCGCCTCGCCCTGCCGCCAACCTTCGGCGACAAAGTGCTAGCTGCTGTTTTGCCGCTGCAAGCAACGCTCACGGGCTAGCCGTGGTGAGGCGGCCGGTTGTCGCGCAACCACTGTTCACGCTCGGCATCTTCGTGCGGTGAACAGTTGCCCCGCTCGTCGGAGGTTGTTTCGGGAAGAATCTCACCGAAGATTTTGTTAACTGAGCGCTTGGCGGGTTCCGAAGGGTCCGTCACACCGTCTCCTTGCTGTGATAAAGATCACAAACTGCCGGTCGGCTCGTTCACCTGCGCTTAATACTCCGGACACTTGGCGATACGCTGGCCAGCGCAGCCCGTCGCCACACGACAACCACCCGCAACGCTGTTGCGCTGCTCCGGGCGAGGGACAGAAGTGGTCGTTAGATCTCCAAGCTTGATAGCTGAGCGATGATCTGCGCAGCCAGCGGGCCCAGCGTGGCCATGCCATCGCGCACTGCGGCGCGCGACCCGGCGATGTTGACCACTAACGTGCTCCCCGAGATACCGGCCAGGCCCCGCGACAACCCGGCATCGACGATGCCGGCCGACAACCCCGAGCCACGCAGCGCCTCGGCGATGCCCAACAGTTCGCGGTCAAGCAGGTCTCGGGTGGCTTCCGGGGTGACGTCGCGCGGAGTGACGCCGGTGCCACCGACCGAGATGACGAGATCGACACCGCCGATCACCGCGGTGTTGAGGGCGTTGCGGATCTCCACCTCGTCGGCGGACACCACAACGACACCGTCGACGACGAATCCGGCCTCCCCGAGCAACTCGGTGACCAACGGACCGCTGTGATCCTGCTCGCCGTGCGCGGTCCGATCGTCGACGACGATGACCAAGGCCCGTCCCACCAACTCTCCCGGCTGTTCCATGACTGTCACCGTATATCCGGCGGCAGACGTCGGCGCAGCCATGGTCATCGTGGCCGCCCCCGTCCGGAGTGTCACCGTCGGTGTCACGGAGTGGTCCTGCCGAGGGTGACCTGCACGGTCTGCGGACGACCTGCAGAATCAAGGTAGGTCAGCGTCACCTGGTCGCCCGGGGCCCTGGACCGCACGGCGGCCACCAGCGCGTTGGCGCTGGCGATTACCCGGTCGTCGACCTTGGTGACAATGACATCGTTGGGCAGGCCCGCCGCGGCGGCCGCGCCATCACCGACGACCTCGACGA
>NZ_JBMHMI010000174.1:0-1525 GCF_049179015.1 Micromonospora sp. WMMD736 | reverse complement strand
GGGTGCGCTCGGACGGTTTGAGCAGCACCGCGCAGCCGGCCGCCAGTGCGCCGATCGCGTCCATCAGCGCGTTGGCGACCGGGTAGTTCCACGGCGCGATGATCCCGACCACCGGCCGCGGCCGGTAGTGCACGGTGATCTTCTTGATCGACAGAACGGGCAGCGACGCCGGGCGGGTCTCCGGCTCCAGGGCCTTCTCCATCGTCTTGATGTAGTACGACGCGATCATGATGATCAGCGGCACTTCCTGCGCCGCGTCGACGGCCGATTTGCCCGTTTCGGCGATCAACAGCTCTTCGATCTCCGCGCGGTGCTCACCGAGCCACACCGCGTAGCGGGCCAGCACCTTGGCCCGGCCGGCGGCCCCGCGCGCCTCCCATTCGCGCTGCGCCTCGCGGAGGCCGGTGGCGATCCGCGGCAGGTCGGCCGGGTCGGTCCAGCGGACCTGGCCGGCGGGTGCGCCCGTCGCCGGATTGCGGATCGTGCTGGCCTCGGGCAGCTCGACGTCAGGAGTTGCGGTCATAGCCCCATGCTAACGACCGCTGTGACAGACATCTCACACGGGGTTGACGCGCGTCAAGTTGACCTCAGTCGTCGGACGTCTTGGGCTTCTTCGAGAAGCCCTTCTTCTTCTGCCCGTCGCCCGCCGAGTCGTTGTCAGCCACCTTCTTCTTCGAAGTGATGCTCTTGGTGAGCTTGCTGACCGCCGACTTCACCGACTCATCGGCCCGTTCGGCCGCCTGCTGCAGCCGGGACCCGATTCGCGTAACTGGCTTGGGCTTCGTCGTCTGTGACTCCGAAGTCTGCGACCCCGGTGTGAACTTGTTCGGCTGTGACCGGAAAGTCGGTGGGTCGACCTTGGCCGCAAGCGTCGAGATGTTCACCTCCGGTGCGGGCACCGGATTGTCCTGGGCGTCGAGCTCGACGTCGAGCACGCCGGCGATCGTTCGGCGGGTATCCCGGGTAGCGGTCCACAGCCGCTGGTTGCGGAACGTCATGAGGGCGCCGTCTTCTGGCGCCTGGGTGGTGAAGTCACCGTCGCTACCGCCGCCGAGCGACTCGGGCAGCGCCTGGGCCAAACCCTCGATGACCGGGTCCACCGTCCACAGCGGCGCGTCAGTGTACTGGCGGATCGCGACGTAGAGATCGGCATTGTTGCCCTCCGCGATGGCTTGCGCAATCGGGATGAGGCCGGCCACCCCCAGCGCGGCGCCGGTGGCGGTCCGCTCCGCCGATTCCAGCATTCCTTGCGCCAGTGCCCAGGCGTAGTTCTGGTTGTAGTTCTCGGTGGCTCCCACCGCGTTCTTGATGCCCTCATTGATCGCATCGCGCAGACCGAGGAGTTCGTTGTTGCGGAACTGCATGAAGGCGCCGTCGCCGGCGCTCGTGTGCGTCTTGTTGTCGGAGCCGCCGCCGAGTTCGGTCGGCAGCGTGTCGGCGATTGCCTCGATCAGCGGGTCGACGACGTAAATCGGCGAGTCGACGATCTGCCGGAGCTGGGAGTACAGCCGCTCGTTGTCACCGG
>NZ_JBMHMI010000173.1:0-2437 GCF_049179015.1 Micromonospora sp. WMMD736 | reverse complement strand
CGCTGAGCCCAGAGGCAACACGATGACAGGATCAGAAGAACCCCGCACCCGGCCGATCTCGGTGGCCGAGCTGCTGGCGAAGAACGGGACCATCGGCGCTCCGCCCGTCGGCGGTCGTCGCCGACGTCGGCGAGGGAGCGACTCCGTCACGGTGGCCGAGTTGACCGGTGAGATCCCGATCATCCCCGCCGAACCCGCTGCTGACGAGCCCGAGGTCGCGACTGCAGAGGAACCCGACAACAGCGAGGTGCGCGACGCGGAGCAGCCAAACGACGACGGCGCGGTCGACGACGGCCAACTCAGCGTTGCCGAGGCTGCGCCGGAGGCCGAGGCCGCTGACGACGATGCGGCGGCCGAGTCAGCCGACGCTGCCGAGGGCGCGGTGGAAGCCGCGGAGTCCGACGTGTCGGACGAGGATGCGGCCGACGCGAGTGTCGCTGACGTCGAGCCCGAGCCCGAGCCCGATCCCGAGCTCGCCGAGGCTGAGGCCGACTACAACGCACATCTGAAGGCTCGGGACGCCGATCCCGCTCCGGTGGACTTCAAGGCGCGCCGACCGCACTTCACCTTCTCGTTGCGCCGCCGCCGCTCGGCCGCGCCGCCGTCGCCGCCGCCGCCGGAGGACGCCACCACGCCGGGGGACACCACCACGCCGGAGGAGGTGGTGGTGACGCCGTCGCCGCAGGACGCCGGGACGTCGCCGGACGACGGTGGCAGTGACGCTGAGCAGATGAGTCCGGACCCCGTCGTCGACGAGCTGCGCGATGACCTCGGCGACGAGGTGGCGGATTCGCCGGCGGATCTGATCGAGCGCCCGGAGGCCGACTACGACGCCGATGCCGCCCCGGACGACGCCGATGACGCCGATGACCTGCCGTCGTACCTGCGGTCCAGTCAGGGCCCACTGTTCGGCGGCCAGACGGTCGCCGACGACCTGGCACGCCGCGGGATCGATGCCGAGACCGATGCCGACACCGACTCCGACACCGACTCCGACACCGACTCCGACTCCGACACCGACTCCGACACCGACGTTGACGAGGAAGACGCCGACGACGTCGCGCAGTCCGGGCCGATGTCGTCCATCCTGCGCGGGTTGTGGATCGTCGGCCAGTGTGTGCTCGCGGTCGCCTTCGGCGCGGGTCTGTTCATCGCGTTCGACCAGCTGTGGAAGTGGAACAACATCGTCGCCCTGGCGCTATCGATTCTGGTCATCCTGGGCCTGGTGGTCGCGGTGCGGGTGGTGCGCAAGACCGAGGACATCGGCAGCACATTGATCGCGGTCGCAGTCGGTGCGCTGGTCACCCTCGGCCCGATGGCGCTACTGCAGTCGGGTTAGGCGCCCCCACCCCCCGTGCGTCCCGCAATCAAGGTCGGTCTGTCGACGGCCTCGGTCTATCCGCTGAGGACCGAGGCCGCTTTCGAGGTGGCAGCCCGCCTGGGCTATGACGGTGTCGAGCTGATGGTGTGGGCCGAAGCGGTCAGCCAGGACATCGACGCGGTGGCCCGGCTGGCCGAGGAGTACGGCATGCCGGTGCTGTCGGTGCACGCGCCGTGTCTGTTGATCTCGCAACGGGTCTGGGGCGCCAACCCGATTCCGAAGCTGGAGCGCAGCGTGCGGGCCGCCGAACAGCTCGGCGCCCAGACCGTTGTCGTGCATCCGCCGTTTCGCTGGCAGCGCCGGTACGCGGAGGGCTTCACCGAGCAGGTGGCCGAGCTCGAGGCGGCCAGCGACGTGCTGGTGGCGGTGGAGAACATGTTTCCGTTCCGTGCCGACCGGTTCTTCGGCGCGGGCCAAACGTCGATCGACCGGATGCGCAAGCGCGGTGGCCGACCCGGTCCGGGCATCTCGGCGTTCGCCCCGTCGTTCGACCCGCTCGACGGCAACCACGCCCACTACACGCTGGATCTTTCCCACACCGCCACGGCCGGCACCGATGCCCTCGATATGGCTCGCCGGATGGGTGACGGCCTGGTGCACCTGCATCTGTGCGACGGCAGCGGTGCATCGACCGACGAGCATCTCGTGCCGGGCCGGGGCACTCAGCCGGCCGTGGAAGTCTGTGAGCTGCTGGCGGACGGGGATTTTGCGGGTCACGTGATCCTGGAGGTGACCACGTCGGGCGCCCGCAGCGCCAAGGAGCGGGAGGCGTTGCTGGTTGACAGCCTGCAGTTCGCCCGCACGCATCTGATGCGCTGATCCAGAAGGAATCTGTCCATGTCGAGTTCGACGCTGTTCACCGATGCCATGGCGCTGCGCTCCGTCGGTGACGGGGTCTATGACGGTGAGCTCAACCAACATTGGACGATCGGGCCCAAGGTGCACGGCGGGGCGATGTTGGCGTTGTGCGCCAAGGCCGCCCGCACCGAGTACGCCGACGGGTCTGATCCCGGCGACCGACTGGGGACGGCTCAACCGATCGCGGTGTCCGGAAAC
>NZ_JBMHMI010000172.1:0-1094 GCF_049179015.1 Micromonospora sp. WMMD736 | reverse complement strand
TCGGCGATTTCACCCGCCTGGCCGCCGAACACAGCACGACTGGCGCTCACCATCGCGGACTGCTGATCGCGCTCTCGTCGCGGTTTCCACGTCAGCCAGCGGGCGTCGCAGCGCTGGTCGCCGCGGTGAAAGATGCTGCCCGAGAACCTGTTGACGACCGCGTCGTGTATTTGAAAGCAATCCGCCCTGCCTGAGACCGACGCGGCGAGACACAGGTATCGCCGCTCCGCACACTACGGACCTACCGGTGGGCGCGGACGGTATCGAACCGCCGACCGCTGGTGTGTAATTGGCCCTGGACTTGTGCAGCCTGTGCCGCCTTGTGACGTCCTGTACACGAAACACGCTGATAGGAGCCAGTTTTCGTAGCGCCTTGGCGCGGCCTGTGCCGGGCTGTGTTGCCTTGTGTTGGCCCGTTCTTGGCCCAGCGGGGGTTCTTGCGACAACAAATACTTCAGCTGGCTGAGCGGCTTAGCGCCGCTGATCATCAGAAGGGACGCGAGACAATCTCATCAAAGTCCGATCACAGCTCCCAAACCTGATCCGGATCATCAAGCGCCGCACGAATCTGGCTGAGGTCGCCAAGATCAGCCAGCGGCGACGTCTTCGCGATATCGACGATCCCGCGCACCATCAAAGCCACTGTTTCGCCATCGTTGGCTTCCAAAGCTCCATCGAGGCGGTTGAAGAGCTCTTCAAAGTTTGATCGGCGCTCAGCGAAGACCTTTGCAAAATAGTCCTTCAAGACCGACTCGGCCGCCTTGATACGCGCCACTTCCGTGGTCTCGTAGGCCTGCAGCCGGGCACGCTTGCTGCTCTCCACCTCGTGCACGGCGCTGCATTCCTTCGCCGCGTCAACGATCTGAGTCAGCGCAAGAGCCGCAACGTCATCGAACGAGGCTTCAACACGACCAAGCAGTGGCGCGGACTGGCCACCCGCTACGACAAACTCGCCCTCGTCTACCGCGGCGCAGCAGTCCTACGCGCCATCACCGTCTGGCTGCCCTATTTATCAGACACGCCCTAGGCGCTCGCGCGTGCCTCAACCCACTTGATTAGGCGGCGACGGCGTTCAGCGACGCGCTCTGGATTCT
>NZ_JBMHMI010000171.1:0-1995 GCF_049179015.1 Micromonospora sp. WMMD736 | reverse complement strand
TCGGGCGTGTAATACAGCTCGGTCGGGATCTCGGTCACGACGCTCCTCGGTGTTCGACAGCGCAGGTGTTCGGCTTACTTGACTGGCTGAGCGTATTGGCGGGGTTTCGGTTGCCGCAAGATGGTGACGTCCACCCGCTCGTTCTGTTGCGTCGTCATCGTGCCGCCGACGCGTTCGATGCTGTCCATGGCGCCCCCGGGTATGTTCATCGCCGCCGCCAGCGTCGGCGGATCGCCAATGGCGATAACCGAATACGGCGGGCTGAGCCGTTGACCGTCGACGACCAGCGCGCCGGGGCTGCCGACCACCCAGCTGTCGACGCCGATGCGCACGCCGACCCGCCGCTCGTCCTGGTTGCCGCTGATCTCCATCGCCTCGGCGCCGGCCGCGCGCAGCTCGTTGATGACATCGAGCATCGTCTCGGCGGGTACACCCGGGGCGCGGTCCTCGATGGCCAGGATGACGCCCGGCCCGGTCGCCGCGACGGTGCCCAGCAGGATCGACAACCCGGCCAGCCGTTCCTGGGCGTTCTCGATCGCAGCCTGGTCGCTGCTACCGGAGTCCTGCAGGGTCTCCAAGGTCTGCTCGAGTTCGGCCACTTCGGTGTTCAGTGCGGCCTCGCGCTGCTGCAGGGAATCGAGCAGCACCAGCAGGTCGGCCGGCCGCGCCGACTCCAGCGCATCGCCCGAGTCGTTCTGCCGCACTTGGGTCACGATCGCGGCGCCAAGCAGCACACACAGCACCGCGGCGAGCGCCCCGAACACCACCTGCGACCGGCTGCGTGACCGCAGCCCGATGCGCGGCGTGTCGTGAGCCAACTCGTGGCGGCCGTGGGCGGGTTCGGTCATGTCAGGCGCCGAACAGTCGTCGTCGCAGTGCCGCGGCGTTGCCGAAGATCCGGATGCCGAGCACCACGATGATCGCAGTGGACAGCTGGGTGCCGACTCCCAGTTGGTCGCCCAGATACACGATGAGCGCCGCTACCAGGACGTTGAACACGAACGACACCACGAAGACCTTCGAGTCGAAGATCCCTTCCAGATACGCCCGCAGACCACCGAAGACCGCGTCGAGCGCGGCGACCACCGCGATTGGCAGGTAGGGCTGGACGAACTCGGGCACGGTGGGATGAAACACCAGCCCCAACACGATGCCGATGACGAGTGCGGCGATTCCGATCATCCCAGTCCGATCATCTGTAGTCCGATCATCTATGGTCAGGGCCCAATCCGTTTGGCGAAGTTGACATCTCGCGGGGATCCCGCCGGCAGCTGCAAACCGTCACCGGTGCTGACGTTGACCCCGGCGCCGTAGGAGGTCTCCAGGAGGCGCAAGCGCTGCAGCCCCGGACTGCGCTCGAAGATGTCCTGCATCCCGCGCGGCGGTCCGATCGCGGTGATGACGTAGGGGCTGTCGATGGGTTGATTGTCGACCAGGATGCCGCCGCCCGCTTGGCGGATGGTCACATTCGGGCCGACCCGTACGCCACTGACCGAGATTGCCTCGGCCCCGCTGACCCACAGTGAGTTGACCACCAGCTGCAGGTCGCGGTCCAGGATGACCTGCTGGCTACCGGTCACTCGTTGTTTGGAGACATCGCTGAGGTCCTTGGACAGGCCGGGGTCGGTGACGGTCACGGTCAGGCCGGGCCCGGTCACCGGGATGCTGCCGGCCGTCACACTGGCCTGGTCCAGTTCGTCCAGCAGCTGCTGACCCCGGACGTCGCCCTCGAGCCGGCTGCGCTGTTCGGTGTCGACCTGGGTGGCCAGCGCATCGCGCCGGACGGCGGCGTCACCGGTGGCCGACTCGGCTGCTCGGACGCTGCCGGCCAACACCTGCTGGGCTTGCCGGTCGGCCGGTGCTGCCGACCGCGCCTGTCCCACCGCGACCGCGAACACTGCGGCGATCGCCAACGCGGCCAGTATCTGCCAGCCCCACTGGCTCCATCGCCGACGCGGCGTGGCTGGTGTATCGCCCTGATCGCGACGCGCTGCC
>NZ_JBMHMI010000170.1:0-2048 GCF_049179015.1 Micromonospora sp. WMMD736 | reverse complement strand
GCTCGAGCTATAGGCTGAGCCGATGTTGCGTCCTGCAAGTTGGACTGGACTAGCGGGTGAGAGTCCCGCCCTGGTAGGTACCGGAGCGCCGGGTAGCAGGCCCCGGTTCGTCGTTGAGAGGCGGCGGGCTGAGCGGGGCGTCGAGAGCCTCTTCGGAGGGAGCAAGTGCGCGGGCCGTAGCGTTATGCGAACACTGCAGCCTCGTCACAGTCACAATGGGAGAGCCGAGCCGCTCATTTCACGGCGAAGGCCATGTCCGGCGAGCCCTGGTCCGGGGTCAGCTCGTCGGGTCTTTCCGGGGTACGGGTGGCGGCACGTGCACATAGTCTGGTTCGGAACAGGAGAGGCCCGTCTGCCTGGCCTGCGTCGGGCAAAGACCAGGGGTATAAGCCAGTGGTGAAATCCTTTGGAGGGCAGCGGGAGTCCGATGGGGTCGTAGTACCGGTGATCGGCGTGCAACATAACGCGCCGGGAGGGAAGGGCCCCGACTTTGATCACGTGCATCGAGCGGGTAAGCGTGAGGGCATGACCGAGGTGTCTCGGTCCAATTCCCCCGGCAAGCGATCGCTTGTCGTAGCCGTTGAGGAGCCGTTGAGTTTCTCGCCGGTGAAAGTGCAACGACTGCAACGTGCGCTATGGGCTGCGGCCAAGCAGTCTTCGGGTCGGCGTTTCCACGCCCTGTATGACCGTATCTACCGGGGTGACGTCTTGGTGGAGGCGTGGGAGCGAGTGTGTGAAAACCGGGGTGCGGCTGGGGTGGATCGTGTCACCCTCGCCGCAGTGCAGGACTATGGCGTGGACCGCATGTTGCGGGAGTTACGTCATGACCTGCGGGTAGGGAGTTATCGTCCGTCGCCAGCGCGGCGGGTGGAGATCCCCAAGCCCCGGGGCGGTAAGCGGCCGTTGGGGATTCCCACGGTGCGAGATCGAGTGGTTCAGGCGGCGGCCAAGATCGTGTTGGAACCCATTTTCGAGGCGGACTTTTTGTCGTGCTCGTATGGGTTTCGGCCGAAGCGGTCAGCCACTCAGGCGATGGAACGGCTGCGTGTCGGGTTCATCGAAGGGGTCACTCATGTGGTCGAGTTCGACATCGCGAAGTTCTTCGACGAGATCGACCACGACCGGCTACTTGCTGAGGTGGGTAGGCGGGTCTCGGATCGGCGGGTGCTCAAACTGCTGCGGCTGTGGCTGCAGGCAGGTGTGTTGATTGATGGGGTGCGTGAGCGGACGGTCGCGGGCACTCCGCAGGGTGGGGTGATCTCGCCGCTGTTGGCCAACATCTACCTGCACGTGCTCGACACCGAGCTCACGGCCCGCGGGGTGGGTGAGTTGGTGCGCTACGCCGATGACGGTGTGGTGCTGTGCCGATCGCAGGCACAGGCTGAGCAGGCTTTGGCGGCGATAGGCGAGATCCTGGCGTCGTTGGGGTTGCGGCTGCATCCGGACAAGACGACGGTGGTCGACCTGCGCAACGGTAAGGAGGGCCTGGATTTTCTGGGCTGTCATTTCCGGGCGCGCATGTCGGGGCGGTTGTGGGAACAGAAGCGCGTTGTGCGCCACTACCTGCACCGCTGGCCCAGCCAATCGGCCATGATCAGGCTTCGGACAAAGATCCGGGACCGTACTGGTCGTAGCCGGGTCGGAACAGATATTCGCCATGTGATCGCGGATCTCAATCCGATCCTGCGCGGGTGGGGCAACTACTTTCGCACCGGCAATGCTGCCGATAAGTTCCGACACGTCGACAGCTACGTGGTGTGGCGGCTGTTTCGCTTGATGGTCAAGAAGCGAGGCCGCAACCTGCGTGCCGGTCAGGCTGCTCGGTGGACCGAGGACTGGTTCAACGAGCTGGGCCTACACCGCCTGCGCGGCACCATCCGCTACCCGAAGGCAGCGTAACCATGTCAAGAAGATCATCGGTAAGCCGTGTGCGGGAAAACCGCACGCACGGATTGAAAGGGGGATGGGGAAACGGATCTGCTTCGCAGACACCGCGCCCCTGACTACCAATGGCCGCACTGCCGATGTTTCCCTTGCAAGTGGCGATG
>NZ_JBMHMI010000169.1:0-3997 GCF_049179015.1 Micromonospora sp. WMMD736 | reverse complement strand
CCGACAACCGCGAAACCCTGGGCACCACATCGGACAAGCTGGCCGGTGTCACGCAGGCGCTGACCGACAGCCTCGACGACATCAAGCAGTTGCTGCACGTCGCGCCGACCACGTTCCAGAACTACGTCAACATCTACCAGCCCGCCCAGGGCGCGGGTTCGGGCGTCGCGGCAGTGAACAACTTCGCGGACCCGATCACGTTCATCTGCGGCGCGATTCAAGCGGCGTCGCGGATGGGAGCCGAACACTCGGCCAAGCTGTGCGTGCAGTACCTCGCGCCGATCATCAAGAACCGGCAGTACAACTTCCCGCCGATCGGGCAGAACCTGTTCGTCACCGCGTCCGCGCGGCCCAACGAGCTGACCTACAGCGAGGACTGGCTGCGTCCGGATTACATCCCGCCGCAGCAGCCCGTTGACGTGCCGCCGCCCAGCGCGCTGGCCGCGCCGCCCGCTCCGGCTTCCGGTGCGCCGGCCACCCCGGACGGTGCGCCGTCACCGGCAGCGAACACCCCGCCGTTGCCTGCCGAGGCGGTGGTTTCGACCAACCCGTCCGACGGCCTGTCCGGAATCATGGTGCACGGGGGTGGATCATGATGCGGCACAACAGAGTCCGCACTGCCTACGCAGTCGTCGCGGCGACGATGCTGGCCACCGTCGGGTTGTCGGGGTGTGCCTGGCGGGGCCTGAACTCGCTACCGCTGCCCGGCGTGGAAGGCCGAGGGCCGGACGCGTTCACGGTCCAGGCGCAGATGCCCGACGTGGACAACATCGACCTGAACTCACGGGTGCGGGTCAACGACGTCACCGTCGGCAACGTCACCGGCATCGAGCTGCAGGATTGGCACGCGCTGGTGACGATGAGCCTCAACGGAAACGTGGAGTTGCCGGCCAACGCGACCGCCAAGCTCGGCCAGACCAGCCTGCTGGGTTCGGAGCACATCGAACTCGCCGCACCCACCGACGTGCCTGCCGAAGGACGGCTGCGCGACGGGGCGCTGATCCCGCTCTCGTCCAGCGGCGCGTACCCAACCACCGAGGAGACGCTGGCGGCGCTCTCGTTGGTGCTCAACGGCGGTGGCATCGCCAACATCCACGACATCACCCAGGAGTTGAGCACCGCGTTCACCGGGCGGGAAAACGACCTGCGCAGCCTGATCGAACAGCTGGACAAGTTCATCGCCTACAACAACGACCAAAAAGAGGACATCATCGCGGCCGCCGACAGCCTGGACAGCCTGGTCGGCCAGTTCGCCGATCAGAAGCCGGTGGTGGACAGGGCATTGCAGACCATCCCCGACGCGCTGGAGGTGCTGCGCAACGAGCGCGAGACGCTGGCCGAGGCGCTGGTGGTGCTGGGACAGTTCAGCGCGCTGGCCGCCGACTCGGTCAACCAAACCAAGGAGGCCTTGGTCGCCGAGCTCAGAGACCTCGGCCCGGTGCTCGAAGAGTTGGCCGATGCGGGCCCGGCATTGACCCGGGCGCTGAGCTTCCTGTCCACCTATCCGTTCCCCACGGAGACCATCACCAACTACTTCCGTGGGGACTACGCCAACCTGACCCTGATCGTCGACATGACACTGAGCCGGATCGACCAGGGTTTCTTCACCGGAACCCGCTGGGAGGGCGACCTGACCGAGCTGGAGTTGCAGTGGGGCCGCACCATAGGCCAGCTGCCCAGCCCGTACACGGCGGCCAACCCGCTGCTGGTTCCGTACCGGTGGGACCAGGGGCGGTAGCGATGCGGATCACCCGAAAAATGCTCATCCAGGCGGCGGTCTTCCTGGCCATCGCCCTGTTGGCGGCCGGGATCATGGCCTTCAACTACATGAAACTGCCCAAACTGATGTTCGGGGCCGGGCACTACAACGTCGACCTGCAGCTGCCGGCAGCCGGCGGGCTGTATCCCCGCGGCAACGTCACCTACCGCGGCGTCGAGGTCGGTCAGGTGGAAAGCGTCAACTTGACGGAGACCGGCGTCGTCGCCAACTTGTCGCTGAGCGACGACTACCAGATCCCGGCCGATCTCGACGCCGAGGTGCACAGCCAATCCGCGATCGGCGAGCAGTATGTCGAACTGATTCCGGGCAGCGCGCAGGGCCCGGTGCTGTCCGACGGCGACGAGATCCCGCGCGATCGTGCCTCGGTGCCGCCGAACGTCAACGACTTGCTGGCGGCGGCCAACCGCGGTCTGGCGGCCATCCCGCGGGAGAACCTCGAAACCGTCGTCAACGAGTCCTATGTGGCCGTCGGCGGGTTGGGTCCCGAGCTGTCCCGGTTGGTCAAGGGCACGTCGACGCTGGCGATCGACGCCCGCAAGAACCTGGACCCGCTGCTGACGCTGATCGATCAGTCCAAGCCGGTGCTGGACAGCCAGATCGAGACCGCCGACTCGATCCAGGCCTGGGCGGCAAACCTGGCCGTCGTCACCGACGAGCTGCGCGACAACGACGCCGCAGTCTCGGGCCTGCTGAACAACGGGCCCGGGGCCGCCGAAGAGGTGCGCGCCCTGTTGGACCGGCTGCAACCGACGCTGCCGGTGGTGCTGGCCAACCTGGTCAGCATCGGCGAGGTGGCGCTGGCCTACCAGCCCAGCCTCGAGCAGATCCTGGTGCTCTATCCCCAAGGTGTTGCGATCTCGCAGGCCACCGGTACGGCCAACCGGTTCACCAAGTCCGACTACGGCGGCGCGTTCCTGGACTTCAACCTGAACCTCAACCTGCCGCCGCCCTGTACGACGGGCTTCCTGCCCGCCCAGCAGATCCGTTCGACCAGCCTGGTCGACTACCCGGACCTGCCCGAGGGCGACCTGTACTGCCGGATCCCGCAGGACGCACCGTTCAATGTGCGCGGAGCCCGCAACCTGCCGTGCATCACGGTGCCCGGCAAACGCGCCCCGACGGCGAAGATGTGCGAGAGCGACGAGCAATACGTACCGCTCAACGACGGCTTCAACTGGAAGGGCGACCCGAACGCGACACTGTCCGGGCAGGATGTTCCGCACGTGCGGCCAGAGCCTGGAGCTGCAGAAACGCCGCCGCCGGCGGCGCAGGCCCCCCCGCCGGCGGCCGCCGCTGAATACGATCCGGCGACGGGCACGTACGTTGGACCGGACGGGCGTGAGTACACGCAGTCGAACCTGGCCCGCAGTGCCACAGAGGAGCAAACATGGCAGACGATGCTGCTGCCCCCGACGGGGAATTGAGCAAGTCGACCCCCAAGGACACAACATCGCGCGTAACAGAGCCGGACTCCACCGCCGTCGAGGTGACCGACACTTCCGCGGGGCCGCCGACCGAGGACGCGGCGGATAGCTACGTCGCTGACGCGGCGACCGAAGCCGGCGCGGCCGACGCCGGGGAACCCTCCGATCAGAGCGCGACGTCTGCGGTGACGTTGACGATGATCGTCGGACTGATCGGGGTGCTGGCGCTGGCCGGGTTGACCGGCTGGTTGGGGTTCCGGGCCTGGCAATCCCATCAGGATGAACAGCAGCGCGAGCTGTTCCTGCAGGTCGGTCGGCAGGGCGCCCTCAACCTCACCACGATCGACTGGGAGAACGCCGACGCTGATGTGCAGCGCATCCTCGACTCGGCGACCGGCACCTTCTACGACGACTTCCAGCGCCGCGCGGAGCCGTTCGTCGAGGTGGTCAAGCAGGCGCAGTCGAAGTCGACGGGCACCATCACCGAGGCCGGCCTGGAGTCGTTCTCGGACGAAGACGCACAGGTGCTGGTCGCGGTCAGGGTCGACACCGCCAATGCCGGCGCGCCGGAGCAGGCGCCCCGCGCCTGGCGGATGCGGCTGACCGTGGAGCAGGTCGGGGATGACGAGGCCAAGGTCGCCAACGTGGAGTTCGTGCCGTGACCGATCCGACAGCTGACAAGACTTCCGACAAGGCAGAGGACACCGCTGACACCGTGAAGCAAACCACCACCGAAGCTGAGGAGAGCGCCGAGGCCCAGGACAGCGGTGCGACCGAAAAGACCGCACCCGAC
>NZ_JBMHMI010000168.1:0-5534 GCF_049179015.1 Micromonospora sp. WMMD736 | reverse complement strand
TCCGCGTCACGGGCCTGCTGGACGATCTTGTCGATGGTGGACGCGCCGCCGGTGAGCCCGATGCGCATCAGAACAACTCGCCGTAGCGTTGCATCAGCCCCGGGATGTCATCCTCCACGCCGATCTGCACCGAGCCGAAAAGCCGTGCCAGAGTGTCGTATCCGCTCACCGTGAAGATGACGTCGAGCAACTGTTGGGTGTCGAGCTCGGCGGCCAGGGTGCGCCAGCTCTGTTCGCCGATCGCGCCGTCGACAATGAGTTCGTCCACCGCACGCAGCAGCGCCGTCTCCAGTTCGGACCAGAACGGGGCGTCGGGCCCGTAGGCGATGCGACCGATCTCTTCGTCGGTCAGACCGACGTCGCGGGCAACAAACAAGTGCTGAGCCCATTCGCCACCACATTTGCGCACCGCGGCCACCCGCATGATGATCAGCTCGCGCTGGCGCTCACTGAGCGTGGTGGTCAGCAGCAGGTGGCCGTTGAACGTGAAATACGCCTGTGCCAGCACGGGGTGGTGGGCCATGGTGCCCAGCACCCCGAGTGCCTTCGGGCGGTTGGCCGTTGGCAGCGGTTCATGGCGTGGGTTGGGCGGACGCAGTGCGGCCAGCGCCTCGCGCATCTGGGGCGGGAAGTCGCGTGGCCGGAGGGGTTCGATGCGCGCCATGTCAGGTGATGGTCCTTCCGCCGTTGACACCGAAGACCTGTCCGGTGAGGTAGCCGGCCTCATCTCGTACCAGGAACGCGCAGGCGGCCGCAACGTCTTCGGGTGTGCCGACGCGCCGCACGGGTGTGGTGGCTTCGGCCGCGGCCACCCCCGGTCCCAAGAAACCGCGCTGGGCGGCGTCACGCAGCATCGGGGTGTCGATGAAGCCCGGCGGGATCGTGTTGACCGTGATGCCTCTGGGCCCCAGTTCCTTCGCCAGAGCCTTGGTGAAGCCGACCACCCCGGCCTTGGCGGCCGAATAATGCGTCATCAGCGGATTGCCGGTCTGGGCGCTGGACGAGGAGATGTTCACGATGCGGCCCCACCCGGCGTCGATCATGTGCGGCACCACGGCCTGGCAACAGTCGAACGTCCCGGTCAGGTTGACCGCCAGGATCTGATGCCAACTGTCGGAAGTGATCGACAGGAAGCGCTCGAAACCTTGCAGGCCGGCGCTGTTGACCAGGATGGCCGGTGCGCCGAGGTCGTCGGCCACCGCGGCGACGGCCTCGTCGATTCGCCGCCGGTCGGTCACATCGACCGCCAGCCCGATCGCCCGCACGCCGTCGGCGGTGAGCTTGTCCGCGGCGGATACGGCGCCGGCGCCGTCCCGGTCGAAGATGGCCACCCGGGCCCCGTCGGCCGCCAGCCGGTCGGCGATGGCCAACCCGATGCCTGACGCGGCGCCGGTGACGATCGCGGTGCGCGGTGTCAAGCGATGGCCTCCTCGCCGACCAGCGTGGTGCGGTGCATCAGGCGCCGTGACGTGGGCTCGTACGGGATGGCGCGGTGCAGCATGCCGGTGTTGTCCCACACCACCAGGTCGCCCACTTCCCAGTGGTGATGCAGCACGAACTGGGGCTGGGTGCACCAGTCGAGCAGTTCGTCGAGCAGGGCCCGGCCGGCGGTGTGGTCCATGCCGACGACAGCACCGGCGGTCGCACCGATCAGCAGCGAGTCGCGGCCGTCGCGGCGGCGCCAGACCAGGGGGTGTTCCCGCGAAGCGGCGCGGTCCCACTTGGCCCGTTGTTCGTCGGTCGGGTTCGGGGTGAGCAGCAGCTGCGAAGCGGCGACGCTGTGGACCACGCGCAGGGCCCGCAGCTGCTCTTGGCGGTCTTCGGGAAGGGCCGCGAAGGCGGCGTAGGTGTTGGCGAATTCGGTGTCTCCGCCCTCGTCGGCGACTTCACGAGCGGTCAGCAGGGTGGCCTTCTGCGGCACCGCGTCCATCAGTCCGTCGGTGTGCCAGAAGATCGTGCTGCGCCGCAAGCCCGCCAGCGCACTCTTGGACGGGTCCATCGTCACCGGTGAGATCTCCGGATACTCCGGATGGGCACCGGCGGTGGCGACGACGACCTCGCCCAGCGCCCGGCTGAACGCCACCAGGTCGGGGTCGCAGATGTGGGCTTGCCGGTAGACGATCACGCCGTGGCGGGCGAGCAGCTCGCGGCACTCGTCGGCGATGCGCGAGCGGCGGAAGTCCGCGGTGCGGTAACCGCGGACCTCGATACCGATCGCATCAGAGAGGGGACGGTTGGTGCTCATGACGGGGTGAACTCCAAGTGCAGCTCGGTCAGGCCGCGGATGATGTAGGTCGGGTCATACGGGTAGCGGCGCCGGCCGGCCGGGCCGTGGTGTTCCTCCGAGATCGTCAGGCTCGACGTGCGATCCAGGAACCGTTCGATGGTCACGCGGCCCTCGGCCCGGGCCAGCGGGCCGCCCGGGCAGGAGTGCACGCCGCGGCCGAAGGCGATGTGTTCGCGCAGGTTCGGGCGATCCAACTCCAGCTTGGCGGGTTCGGGGAACTTGCGCGGGTCCCGGTTGGAGGCACCGGGATGCAGCATGATGGTGGTGCCGGCCGGAATGTCGACGCCGCCGACCTGGCTGGTCTTCTGGGTCATCCGGAAGTCGCTCATGGTAGGGCTTTCCAGGCGCAGGACCTCTTCGATGAAGTCCCCGATCCGGCTGCGATCGGCGCGCAACCGCGCCTGCAACTCCTGGTCTTCGGCCAGGAAACGCAGGCCGGCACCCATCAACCTGGCCGAAGTGTCCTGTCCGGCCCCGAACAGGAACGTCGCCAACCGCACGACCCCTTCGATGTCGGGAAGTGATCCGTCCGGATAGGTGGAGGTGGCCAGGGCGGTCAGGACGTCGTCTCGCGGTGCGCGCCGGCGCTCCTCGACGTAACCACTGAACGTCTCGTACATGTACTCCAGCGGGTTCTCCGGCAGCGGCGACTCACCGCCGACAGCGGCCACGTGCTGGCCGGTGAAGATCTTGCGGAAGTGTTCGCGATCGGCGTGGGGCACGCCGAGAAGATCGGCGATGACCATGGTGGTGAACGGCTTGCCGTAGTCGCGCACCACCTCGAACCGGCCCGCCTCGGCAAAGGCGTCGATGCACGCGTCGGCCATGCCGGCCATCTGGTCGGCGTTTTCCTTGAGCCGCTTGGGCGTCAGCAGTCGGCGCAGCAGATACCGCTCATCCTGATGTGCCGCACCGTCTTTGGTGACCATGAACTCGTTGAACACCCAGTGCTCGCGATTGCTCTGCACCGCCGCGGTGATGTCGTCGGCGCCCGGTTCGACCGGGAACGGCGGAAATGGTCCGCCCATCGCGTTGCACGACGAGAATGCGGCGTCGTTGCGGTAGATCTCGACCGCCTCGTCGTACCCGGTCACGGCGAGCACCCCGGGTTGGGCGATCGAGTGAATCGGACACTTCGAACGCAGCGCATCGAAGTACGGATACGGATCGTCGATCACGCTCGCGTCGGTGAAGATGTCGGCGTCGCTGATGCGTTCGGCCATCGCCCGGTGTCCCTTCCCATGCGGTCAGCGCATGGTCCGCGTGCATTCATCAGGCGAGTGCCTAATGAATTTCCTCAGGCATATGCCTAACACCACAACGGGCCGCGGTCAAGGCAGCTGCATAGGGAGCGCTGCGCGGTATCGCAGCGTCGTCCGACGGGACCCCAAGTTGTTAGGCAGTCGCCTGAACCACGGGATCGTGCCGCGGAACCGCCAACGGCCATGGAGGCCCCGGACCCCGGGCTGTCGCGGTGGCCACCCGATCCGCTCAGACCTGCGAAACCACACCATGGTGCTGAGCGTCCGCTTAGCATCGCGGACATGTCCACGACATCGACGGCGCCCGGCATCTGCCGGATCTGCTCGGCGCACTGTGGTGTGCTGGCAACCGTCACCGACGGCAAACTGACGAAGGTCACCGGCGACCCACAGAATCCGATGTTCAAGGGCTACAGCTGCGCCAAGGGCCGGGCGCTGCCGGAGATCCACAACAACCCGCAGCGGCTGTTGCACAGCCAGCAGCGACAGCCCGACGGCACCTACACCGCGATCGCCGCCGAGCAGGCGATGGACGAGATCGCCGCGAAGCTGCAGCAACTCATCGCCGAGCACGGGCCCCGGTCGGTGGCGATGTACCTGGGCACCAACGGCCTGCCCTATCCGGCGTCGGCGCTGATGGGCAACGCGTTCATCCGCGCCATCGAATCGCCGATGTTCTTCACCGCGAACACCATCGACCAGCCGGGCAAGCAGATCGCGCTCGCCGCGCACGGGCACTGGCTGGGCGGTGACATCAACTTCCACGACGCCGACAGCTGGATGCTGGTCGGGACCAACCCGCTGGTGTCCAAAGCGATCGGCATCCCGGGCCAGAACCCCGGACAGGGGCTGCGGACCGCGATCCGTCGCGGCATGAAACTCGTCGTGATCGATCCTCGCCGGACCGAGACCGCCGCCCGCGCCGCCATCCACCTGCAACCCCGTCCAGGCGAGGACGTCACGCTCCTGGCCGGCATGATCAACCTGATCATCACCGAGAAGCTCTGCGACTGGGACTTTCTCGCCGAGAACGTCGACGGCTTCGACGAGCTCGCCGACGCGGTGGGTCCGTTCACGCCGTCTTACGTCGCGCAGCGGGCCGACATCGAGGAGGAGCAGTTCCTCGCGGCGACCAGGCTGTTCGCGACGCACGGCGAGCGGCCCGGCATGGTCAACGCCGGTACCGGTGCAAATTTCGCCGTGCACGGCAGCCTGCTCGAGTACCTGTGTCTGTGCCTGACCACGATCTGCGGCCGATGGCAACGAGCCGGGCAACCGGTGACCCGGCCCAACGCGTTGCTGCCGGCGTACACCGCCAAGGCGCAGGCTCACCCCCCCTACGAGGGCTGGGGATACGGTGAGCAGCTGCGGGTGCGCGGGCTGACCGATGCGGTGTGCGGGATGCCGACCGCCGCGCTGGCCGACGAGATCCTGCTCGACGGCGAGGGTCAGGTGAAGGCGCTGATCTGCATCGGCGGCAATCCGATGACGGCCTGGCCGGACCAGCGCAAAACCCTGCGCGCGCTGGAGAGCCTGGACCTGCTCGTCACGCTGGACACCGAGATGTCGCTGACATCACGGCTGGCCGACTACGTCATCGCGCCGATGATGCAGATGGAGACCCCGGCGATGACGATGGGCAGTGAGCTGATCAAGTACTACACCAGCGGCACCGGAATCCCGGCGCCCTACGCCCAGTACACGCCGCGGATCGTCGACCCGCCGCCCGGTTCCGACCTGATTGAGGAGTGGCTGTTCTTCCTGGGCCTGGCCAAACGAATGGGCCTGGAGCTGTGGTTCGTGAACTTCTTCGGCGGCGGGGGCGGACGCTTCATGGAGTCCGCCCCGGTGGTGCTGCAGATGAACGAGTCGACCGAGTTGACCACCGAGGAACTCTTCGAGCAGATGTGCGCCACGTCGCGGATTCCGTTCGACGAGGTGCGTCGGCATCCGCACGGCAAGATCTACGACGTCCATGAGGTCGT
>NZ_JBMHMI010000167.1:0-5374 GCF_049179015.1 Micromonospora sp. WMMD736 | reverse complement strand
AAGAAAGGCCGGAGCGGGGCCTTCGAACTCAGCCGCGCGTATCCCACTATGGGCGGCTATCCAGGGACTCCGCATCCGTTGTTCTACGGTGTGCGCAATAGCCGTGCGCAGGCTGCGATATACGAATTGATGGACCGCGCGAGTGTGATCGAGGTGCCCGAGCCAGTCAACTCGTTGGATGAGGCTTACGCTGTGGCGCCGGGCAAGCGGCCGCTGATTGTGAATGCCAGCCACAACACCGCCCTGCTGCGTGGCCAAGCGCCCCACGTCGATTGGGCCACGATCGCAGTTCAGGCGCCATTGATAGTGCGGCCCAGTGGTTTTCGGCACATCACGAGCAATGCTGCGCTGTTCACCGGTGTTCGCCGCGCCGGCCGGGTCGTGGTCGGGCTGTTCAACCCATATGGAGATCCGTTGTCACCGCGATCGACGTTCTACGGGATCATGGTCGGCGAAGTGTCCCAGCGGGCCGGATACGACAAGCAGCGCGAGATCGACACCATGACCGATGAACTCTATGGAATCGCCGATGCGCTGGGTATGGACGTTGATGACCCGGGGGAGACGCTGTTTTCGGGGTTCATTCCGGGCTCGCCCTGGAAGGCACCTCAGTCACCCCCGGGCACGTTGGAACTGCAACTGATCTCGCACCAAGGGGTTTCGGCGACCTTCTCCGATGGGATGACCTCGGGTGCAGCGGCGGCAGTGGCCGCCGCCGAGGCGGTGATCAGGGGCGCCGATCCCGATCTCGCGGCCCGCCGCGCGGTACGTCAGATCACGCGTGACCGCCGAATCTTCAATCTCCAAAGAAACAAGATGGCGTTGGGGTGGGACATCCTCATTCGCACAGCCCCAGAGGTCGTTTCGATATACCCCTACACCATCAACGCCAGAGCCAACTGGCGCAGCGCCGCCTGACAGCACTTCTGCTGCCCCGGCCTCGACCCGTACATCTCAACCGATAGAAAAGGATAACAATGACTACCACCGAAAACGGCACCAACTCCGCGCCCAAGCCGCGCGTCTCTACCGCGAAGACGTTGCCGAGCGGGGCAACGCAATCGACGACCGCGAGTGCGGAGCTCGCTGAGGTATTCGCACAGCAGCGCGCGGTGTTCGACCGTAATCGCGCTCCAGCACTACATGAGCGCAGGGCGGCTTTGCTCAAGCTGCAGCGGCTCATCGAACGGAATCGGCTGATTCTCGTTGAGGCCGCCAACGCCGATTTCGGCGTCAGGGCGACGTTCGAGACAGAGATGTCCGAAGTCGTGGGGACCATAAGCATCATCCGCTACATGCGGCGCCATCTTCGGTCGTGGATGGCTCCGCGCCGGCGTGCGGTGTCGGTGTGGTACAGGCCGGCCAAGAACCGTGTCGAACCGAGTCCCCTCGGAGTTGTGGGTGTCGTCTCACCGTGGAACTTTCCGCTACACCTGGCATTGATTCCTGCGGCCACGGCGCTCGCCGCAGGAAACCGCGTGATGCTGAAAGTCAGTGAGTTCACCCCACACACGTCGGCGGTACTCAAGCGGCTCATCCAGGAGAACTTCAGCCCTGATCAGTTCTATGTCAGCGATGGTGGCGGCGAAGTGGCCTCGGCGTTCACAAAGCTGCCGTTCGACCACCTCATCTTCACCGGCTCCACCCAGGTCGGAAAGCTCGTCGCCAAAGCCGCCGCCGACAACCTCACACCGGTGACGCTCGAACTCGGTGGCAAGAGCCCGGTGATCGTGGACGAAAACTACGACATCGGGTCAGCCGCAGCCACGGTAGCGTGGGCGAAGCTCTACAACGGCGGTCAGGTCTGCGTCTCTCCCGACTACGCCTTGGTGCCCAGAGGTCGGGAAAAGGAGTTCGCGATCGCCGCGCGGCAGGCGGCTCGCGCCCTCTACCCGCAGGCCGCTGGAAATCCCGACTACACAGCAATTCTCAATCAACGCCACTATGATCGGATCCAGGCCTACATCACCGAAGCCCAGGCCTCGGATCTGGAATTGATCAATGCCGAGGATCCTGAGTTGGGCAGAGAGAGCCGGCAGCTTCCGCTGACCATGGTCCTCAATCCGCCGGCTGACTCAACGGTGATGGAGGACGAGATCTTCGGGCCTGTCCTGCCGATCATCGGCTATGACTCCGACCACGACGCAATTAACTTCGTGAACTCGCGGTCAACGCCGTTGGCGCTATACCTGATGAGCAACGGAAAGCAACGACAGCAGCGGTGGCTGACTCGCATCGCCAGCGGCAGCGCGGTGGTCAACGACCTGATGGTCGGTTACCTGCAAAATGACCTGCCCTTTGGCGGCCGCGGAGGATCGGGATACGGCGCCTACCATGGGCGCGAAGGATTCGACACCATGTCGCATCTGCGTCCAGTCATGTACCAGAGAGCTATCTTCGGACGCACAGGCGGCCAGATGCTCTACCCCCCTTACGGCAAGGTCGCTGACATCCTGCTCAACCTTATGCGCCGCATCTAGCGAGTTCGTTGGGACTGGGACGCCGAGCCTCCCGTTCGGGGGGCCGGGTCCCGCGCTTCCCATCCCGCCGGGGTACATTCGTCGTTCCGATGTCGCTGGTCGACGCGTACAAGCCCGGAAGCCTTCATCGCAACTGCGACAGGTCGAGAATCTGCTCGACGGTCTCCGTCGCAGTCACGCTGGGCCTGCCGACGACGTCGTTGTAGATCGCTATCAAGTGATGTCTAGCGCTCACATGGATCAGCAAGACCGCTGGTGACGCCGCGGGCCTAAAGTGGCGGGAGCGTCAGGTCGCCGTGGTCGCGGCGACGGTGTCAGCGGCCATCCGGCGCAGCGTGGGTTTGTCGGGTTTTCCAACCGGGTTCTTGGGAAGCTCGTCAGTAAGTGTGATGGCCTCAGGCACTTTGACTTTCGCCAGGTTGCGGCGGCAGTGAGCAGCGAGGTCGTCTACATCGAACGCAACTCCGGGATAGACCTGTACATAGGCCACCGGCACCTCGCCGAGTACCTCGTGGGGACGTCCGACGACTGCGGCATCGAGCACACCGTCGAATGCCGTCAATACCGATTCGATCTCCTTGGGGTAGATGTTCTCCCCGCCGCGGATGATCATGTCCTTGATCCGCCCGACGATGCGTAGATACCCGTCGTCGTCGAGGATTCCGACATCTCCGGTGCGTAGCCAGCCGTCTACGATGGTCTCGGCAGTGGCTTCGGGGCGGCCGAGATATCCGCGCATCAGGGCGGGACCGGTGATGACAACCTCACCGCGTTCGCCTCGGGGCAAGAACTCTCCTGTCGGAGAAATGATTTCGACCTGCTGACCGCGTATGGCTGGCCCTACCGTGCCGAGCTTTCTGGGACCGTGAATCGGGTTCACGGTCGAGGCGCAGGTGGCTTCGGTCAGGCCGTAACCCTCGACGATGACCATCCCGAAGCGTTCCTGCGCGGCCGTCATCAATTCCTGGGACAGCGGAGCCGCGCCACATGCCGCGAAGCGCAGAGACGAAGTGTCCGGTCGGACGTCGTCTGGCAGCGCGACGAGCATGGAAAGAATGGACGGCACTGTGGAGAAGTATGTGGGCCGCAGTTTCTCTACTTGCTCGAAGAATCGGCTTACCGAGAACTTGCCTACGATGCTCGTCTGAGCGCCGACGCGAAACGGTGTGAAAGTGCTGAGCATCAGCGCGTTGACGTGGAACAGCGGCAGGATCAACAAGCTGTGGTCCTGTGGTGTGAGTTCCATGTGTTCGACAAAAGCGGTTGTCATCGCGTCGATGTTGGCGTGATCGAGCATCACGCCCTTTGGTTTACCGGTTGATCCGCTGGTGTAGATCAGCAATGCCACATGGTCTTTGGCCAGTTCGACGGGCTGGGGGCCAGGCCCTGGGCTGGCGAGTTCGTCGACGTGAATGGTGGGGCGGCCGGCGCTAGGTGCCTCCGGCGACTCGTTGATCACGAGATGCGCGTCGCAGTCGTTGATTTGGTACTGCGCTTCGGCGGCGGTGAACGCCGAATTGACCGGAGTGGCGATGCCACCCAACCGCCACGCGGCCAGCATCGCCACCACCAGCTCAACGCGGTTGGGCAGCATCACCGCCAGGACGCTTCCTTCACCGAAGCCCTGCGCGGCCAGTTGGCCTGCAACTGCGGCCGTCCAATCGTCAAGTTCGCCATAGTTCAATGCGACCGCGTCATCGCGCAGCGCCGGCGCCGACCGATCCCTGTCAGGAGTCCACGGTAGATATGGAAAGGTCACAGTGCTCCTGAGTGCTCGAATCGCCGTGCGTGCCGACACCAACCAGTGCCTGCCCACGGCGCGACTTCACTTTTCAACCGAGACGGTGAATCGCTTCCAGCGTAGGGCGCCGTGTTGCATGAACACTAGGACGAGTGCGCCAATGACTGGGATCAATCGGTCGTCACGTCGAGTCGTTCCACTTAGCCGGCTGCCGGCGCGGGGCGCGCGGCGCTGCTGCTGAGATTACAGCTTGCCGCTCCTCAAATCCGCACTGTCCTTGAGGATGGGAGAATCAGCAGTCCAATTCTCCGGCTGTATACGTTCCCACAGACTGCCCTTGCCGAGTTCTCGTCCGAGCTTGTCTTCTCGTCTGAACCATTCCTCGGCGGTTTTGACCCTGTCGGGGTGGATCTCATCGAGCAGGGCATAGTCGCGGGTGATGAATCGGGCTTTCCACATATTCCAGAATCCGGTGAAGTTGTCCCGAAAGCTCATGGTGCTCTTGTCGTTTGGGTCTGCGTTGTATCCAGCCGGCAGATCCGCGACCCTGCTGAGTGGGCCGTTCCAATACTCCTCGAGAGTGGTGTCGATGTACTGGGCGCGGTGTCCGGTCACCTTCTCGAACGCCGCTGCCAGGTCGGTGTAGCTGACATCGCCGATCGCGGTTTCCAGATTCATGCCGTTGGCCAGGCGAGGATGGTCGAACAGCCAGCGAACGTAGTAACCGCAATCGTCGAGCGCCACGTGGGGGACGGCCCCATTGCCGAGGGGCACTCGCCAGGTGACCACGCCGTCCTCGATGGTCGGCGTCATGGGAGTCCTCGGTGATACGGTCATTTCGATGTAGGGGCCCGTGGTGAAGATCGCGGCACCCATTCTGTCTCCGTTGGCCTGGTTCTGCGACAGGATCCATTCGGCCATCCGGCCTTTGCCGTCATAGTGGCCGGTGCGGAACTTGGAGTCGTAGCCCGATTTCTTCAGTGCGTAGTCGAGGTTTCCGTAGACGAAGAACTTGATGCCCTCTTCGAGGGCGATCTCATAGCTGCGGATGGCCCAGTAGGTTTCGGTCTTCTCACCGGTGTTGAACCCGTCGATGTTGACGAACGCCCCGTCGCATCCACCGAACCCCTCCCGTAGGACGTCGTCATCGGCG
>NZ_JBMHMI010000166.1:0-1715 GCF_049179015.1 Micromonospora sp. WMMD736 | reverse complement strand
GTTGGCCAAGCAGCAGGCCGAGCAGCAGGAGGAAGAAGCTGCGCTCGAAGAGGTCAGCACTCCCGACGAGTAGGGCGACCGTCGGCTACCAGCTGACCGGCAGAAATTAACGGGATATTCATCCCGTCGACGGCTAAACTTGGGGTTAGCTCCTGGAGTTCGTGGGCCGTGCGCCACGAATCGGACGCCGGGAAGCGGCTCACGGCCTTCATCCCTCCGGGATCACACCGGGCAGGGAGGCCGCAATATGAAGAAAATTCTTGGACTTGCAGCATCGGCGGCACTGGCCTCCGCGGCGTTGTGGGGAGCGGGCACGGCTGTGGCGGCGCCCGACGTCGTGGGTGAGCCCTATTCCGACGCGGCGTCGGAGATAGTGAGCGGCGGCGGATCGGCGCACGTTGCGGTGCGCGTCGGCAGCCGACTGCCGCAGGACGACTGCATCGTCACCAATGCGTGGGACCGGACGTTCACCCGCCCGATGATCGACGACGTCTACTATGAGCAGTCCTCGGGTGAGGTCAACCTGGCGCTGAACTGCAACGGCGACCACGCGACCGCGACCAACGCCGGTACCTCGGTCGGCAACCCGGCCGGTCGGGAGGCAAAGTTGGCCGCCGAGCAGTCGGCTACCGAAGAGGAATCGGAACTGGCTGAGGTCAGCAGCCCGGGCTTCTGAGGTTCAGGCGCTGTTCACCCTGCTGAGCAGCATGGCGACGCAGTAGTCGACGAACTGCTCGCGCGTGGCGGTCAGCCGACCGTTGAGGTAGGCGGTGAACAGCGCGGTCAGCGCTCCGATCAGACCGGTCGCCACCATGGCCTGTACCGCCGGGTCGGTGATCTCGGTGAGCTTGCGCTGCAGCAGGTCGATGAAGTTGGGCATCCACTCGGTGCCGGACTGGATCAGGACCGGTTCGGCCGCTGGGGCCAGCAACAGCACCCGGCCGCGGGTCGGGTCGTCGACCATGAGTGCCACGAACCGTTCGACCGCGTCGCGTGGGGAATCGGAATTGACCAGCGTCGACATCGCGGTGGTGCAGACGTGGTCGTAGACGGCGCGGACGAACTCGTCGCGATCGTTGAAACTCTCGTAGAAGTAGCGCTCGGTCAGCTTGGCCTCGCGGCAGACTGCCCGCACGGTCAACGCCGGACCGGCGGCGCTGCCCATCAGCTTCACGCCGGCGGCGATCAGTTCGTCGTGACGCAGCGCCTGGCGGTCCGGCAGCGGTACCCCGGACCAGCGGCTGCGGCGTCGACCGGAAATCACAACACTCCTCAGGCGGTGACAACAACTGAAGTCACACTATGCCCCGACCGCGGTCGCGTGATCAGAAACCGCATCGGTCGCCGGTCCGCCACTGTTTGACCCGGAGGTGCGAGACTCTTAGGCTCTGTGATGACAACGAGCGTAGTCAGTTTGCTGCTGACGCCTGAGGGAAAGTGCATCCGTGACACAAGAAATGTCCGAGACATGTCCGGCGGCCAGTGACGACGCGGTGGCCGCGGGTTGCCCGGTGGCCACCGGTGGGTATGACGCGCCACCGGTTCCGCTCGGTCCCGACTCGCTGACCTGGAAGTACTTCGGCCAGTGGACGGGGCTGTTCCAGGGCACCTGGGCCGGCTCGATGCAGAACATGCATCCGCAGCTGGGTGCGGCGGTGGCCGACCACTCGATCTTCTTCATGGAGCGCATCCCTCGACTGCTCCGGTCGATCTAC
>NZ_JBMHMI010000165.1:0-1782 GCF_049179015.1 Micromonospora sp. WMMD736 | reverse complement strand
CCTGGCGGAGTTCGCCACTGAGCAGGCGGCGCAGAAAGCTCTGCTCGACATCGGCGGCCGCGGTGAAGAGATCGTTGAGCAGTGCGGCGCGGCGAGCTTGGGAGCCCCGTCCGGCTACCGCGCCGATCTCGGTGAACGCCGCATCGACCCGGTCGACCGTCAGCGTCGCAGTGTCGGCGGGGGACGGCAGTGACCGCAGCGCCGCCCAGCCCACGCCGATCTGGCGTTGCGGCAGTTCACCGGACAGCCACGACACCACCGTCGCAACGGTTCGCGGATCGGCGCGGGTTTCAGCCAGCACGTCGGCGATCAGCGCGGTCTTGGCCAGCCGGGCCGAGGTGGCGGCCAACTCGGCCGACGCGGTCGCGACCCGGATGAGCTGCATGAGTGCAGCCTGACACGATGGTCTGACAGCATCCAGCGCACCGTCGGGCGCCGCGAGCGTGCGCAGAAAGTCGATGGATCGCGGTGTGTCGAGCTGCAGACACGCACGCTCGGGGGATGGGGTGAGCCCGACCCGAAAGGCTTACCGGAACTCCCGTCAGCTAAGTTCGCTTGTGGTCCAACTCCGATTTGGAACCACCGAAGTCTTGAAAGGGAGCTAGATGGAGATCCAGGGCAAGAAGGCCGTCATCGTCGGCGGTGCGTCGGGATTCGGGCGGGCCACCGCCCAGTCGCTGGTCAAGCGGGGTGCCGCCGTGGCCATCCTGGACCGGCCGCAGTCCAAGGGGCAAGAGGTCGCCGACGAGATCGGTGCAACGTTCTACCCGGTGGATGTCATGGACTTCGCCGGCACCGAGCAGGTGCTGCAGCAGGCCGTGGACGCCCTGGGCGGGCTGCACATCGCGGTGACCACCGCCGGTGGTGGCTCGGCGATGCGCACGCTGACCAAAGAAGGCCCGCACGACCTGGACGTTTTCCGTCAGGTGCAGGATCTCAACACCGTCGGCACGTTCAACATCAGCCGGTTGGCCGCGGCCCACATGAGCAAGAACGAGCCCGAGGACGAAGAGCGCGGCGTCATCATCAACACCTCGTCGATCGCCGCGTTCGAGGGCCAGATCGGCCAGATCGCCTATACCGCGTCCAAGGCGGCGATCGCCGGCATGTGCCTGACCATGGCGCGTGATCTGGGCAGCCTGGGTATCCGGGTGCTGGCTATTGCGCCGAGCCTGTTCGCCACCGGGCTCACCGAGGGCATCCCGGACGAGTTCGCCAATGTGCTGACCAAGGACGCGGCCTTCCCGAAGCGCCTCGGCCGTCCCGACGAGTACGCGAAACTGGCCCTGGCCATCGTGGAGAACCCGATGCTCAACGGGCAGTGCATCCGGCTGGACGCCGGCCAGCGCTTCGCCCCCAAGTAGCTAGCGGTTTCGGCGTGATTTGTTGCGCTGAGCGCATCAAATCACGTCGAAATCACTGGTCGCGGAGCTCGACGACGACCTTGTGCAGCTCGCCGGTGAACCGGAACGGCACGTCGTAGTCGAGGTTGACCGGCGTGCCGCTGTCCTCGCCGACGTCGAAAGTCTCGTCGGCCGACACCCGCACCGGCACCGTCCCGTCGACGCGCCCCTGGGCGACCTGAGCGTTGTCCACGAAGATCGTCGCCTCGCCGCCGCTGCCGGGCTCGCCACCGTCGTAGGCGAAGTCGACCCGGATGTCATGCCGCCCCGGCGCCAGTGCAGTCGGGGCTTCCACCTTGTACTTATGCTCCGGGTAGTGGGAGCGGGCGTAGGCGAACACCGGCCGACCCGCGAGCAGGTAGAGCGCATTGCCGCCGAA
>NZ_JBMHMI010000164.1:0-2367 GCF_049179015.1 Micromonospora sp. WMMD736 | reverse complement strand
TGCTGTTGGTCGAGGATGACCGCGCCGATGCGCTGCTGGTCGAAGAACTGATCGCCGACGCCGCCGCGGACATCCACTACGCCTGGGCGGAGTCGATGGCCGATGCCGAGCGGGCGGTGTCTGCCGCCCGTCCGGACTGTGTGCTGCTGGACCTCAACCTGCCCGATTCGAGCGGCATCGACGCGCTGCAACGGATCGCACATGCTGACCCGACCATTCCGATCGTCGTGTTGACCGGTTTGAACGATGAACACTTCGGGGTGTCGGCGGTGGCCTCCGGCGCCCAGGATTACCTGGTCAAGGGCCGGGTCGAACCCGAGATGCTGCGCCGGGCGGTGCTGTATGCAATCGAGCGCAAGCGCGCCGAACTGACCGCCGTCGAACTGCATGCCAGCCGGCTGCAGGCCCGCGAGAACGCCCGCCTCGAACGCGGCCTGCTGCCGTCGCCGCTGCTGCTCGACAACCCCGGTGTCGAAATCGTCGCGAGATACCGGCCGGGTCGGCAGAACGCCCTGCTCGGCGGCGACTTCTTCGACTTCGTCCAAACCCCGGACCGGACCGTGCACGTCATGATCGGCGATGTTGCGGGCCACGGTGCCGACGAGGCCGCCCTGGGTGTGGCACTGCGTATCGCCTGGCGGGCGCTCACCTTTGCCGGCCTGCGCGGCGCCGAGCGGATGCGCCAGCTGGAACGCATCCTGCACGCCGAACGAGGCAAGAAGGGCATCTTCGCGACCGTGCTGAGCCTGGCCATACCGCCGCAGGGCACCCACATCACCGCGGTGCGCGCGGGACACCCGGGCATGCTGCTGCACGGCGACGGCACCGTGGACTGGGTCGAACCGGAGGGCGGCCCGGCGCTGGGGCTGCCCGCCGGCGAGTGGCTGCCCCAACAGGTGGAGTTACCGGCCGGCAAAGGGTTGGTACTGCTCACCGACGGCCTGTTCGAGGGCCGCTCCGGTCAGGGCAACGAACGCCTGGGGGAGCAGGGCTTGCTCGAGCTGGCGCGGTCGGTCGCGCACCTGCCGGGTCCGGCATTCGTCGACGCGCTGATCGACGCCGCCGAGCAACGGGCGCAGCCCTACGGCGGGCTCAGTGACGACATCGCGATGGTGCGGGTTGAGCGACAGCATGAGTAGGCTGGCCGGTTTGCACCGGCAGCTGACCGTGCAGGGCTGGCAAAACCTGCTGCTGGGCGGCATGGGTTTGGCAGTGCTCGCCGGCGTCATCGTCGGGGCAATCCTGATGAATCGCACCGACGAGGTCTCCCGCGAGGTGATCGAGCACATCCAGCCCGCGCGGATCGCGGCCTACCAGCTGCAGGCCGCGCTGCGCGACCAGGAGACCGCCGTGCGCGGCTACGCCATCGCCGCCGACCGCGAATTCCTAGCGCCCTACTTCGACGGCAGCCGCTCCGAGCGGGGTTTCGCCGCCGACATCCGCGAACACATCGGCCACCGCGAAGTTCTGGTCGCCGATCTGGACGCCATCGAGGCGGCCGCCGAGAACTGGCGCACCAGCTACGCCGAACCGATCATCGCGGGCGTGATACCGGGTTCGCCGCTGCCCATGGACCCCGCCACCACCGATCGCGGAAAGGCCTTGTTCGACGAGCTGCGGACGCTGTTCGCAGCGCAGAACGAGGATCTGGAACAGGCCCGTTCGGCCGGGATCGAACAGATGGCGCAGATGCGTGGCTGGCGCGATCGGGTCCTGGCGGCGATGGTGGTCGCGGTTTTCGTCACCGCGATCCTGTTGGCGGTGCTACTGCACAGCGCGGTCATCCGTCCGCTCGGAAATCTGGCCGAGGCCTGCCGGCGCATCACCGAGGGCAACTTCAACGAGCGCATCGCGCCGCGCGGCCCCAAGGACATCCGCGCGATCGCCGTCGACGTCGAGGACATGCGGCAGCGCATCGTCGACGAGCTCGAGTCGTCGCGTTCGGCGCGCGCGCAGCTCGACGAGCAGGCCGTCGAGCTGCGACGGTCCAACGCCGAGTTGGAGCAGTTCGCCTATGTTGCGTCGCACGACCTGCAGGAGCCGCTGCGCAAGGTGACCTCGTTCTGTCAGCTGCTGGAGAAGCGCTACGGCGATCAACTCGATGAGCGGGGCGCCGAATACATCAGCTTCGCGGTGGACGGCGCCAAACGCATGCAGGTGCTCATCAACGATCTGCTCACGTTCTCCCGAGTTGGCCGCTTCAACGCCACCCACACCGACCTCGACCTCGACGTGGCGCTCGACGCGGCGCTGAGCAACCTGGACCACGTCATCGACGAGGCCGGCGCCGAGATCGAACGCCCCGACGGTGGCCTACCTCGCGTGGCGGGGGATCCGACTCTGCTGGCGATGTTGTGGCAGAACCTG
>NZ_JBMHMI010000163.1:0-1388 GCF_049179015.1 Micromonospora sp. WMMD736 | reverse complement strand
ACCGATACCGAGCCGAAGTCGTTGTCGCTGACGATCTGCCCGTCCGGCCCGTGGTAGTGGAACCCGGTCAGCACCCGGGCGAAGGCCTGCGGGCCGCCGGACGCCGCGCCGACCACGGTGTTGGTGTTGAAGGTGGGCACCCCGCCATCGACCGCGAAATCGATCTCGTCGGCTCGGGCGCCGGCACATGACGTCAACCCCAGCGCGACGACCGCGACTGCGACGATCACCCGCAGGTCACGCCACCCCCGGACGCACCGCCGTTCGCGCGCAGCCATGACCGCTACCGCCGCCGGGTGCTTCGCTTGCCTGTCGGCCGCCCGGTGCGGCTTGCGGTGGGTCGCACCGGCCGCGCACCCGGGGCCGGCTTGTCCGGCGGAGGTTCAGACGCCACCGCCGCGGCCTTGACCGGTTCCGCAGTGCTGTCGGACTCCTCATCGGATGCCGCCTTGGCCGCCCCGCCCTGACGCCGACGCATCACTCGCCGGGTGTGGTTGCGGACCAGTTCGGTGCGCTCGCGCAACGTCACCAGCAGCGGGGTGGCGAAGAAGATCGACGAGTAGGTGCCGACCAGGATGCCGATCAGCTGCACCAGGGCCAGGTCCTTCAGCGTCCCCACGCCGAGCAGCCACACCGCCACCACCATCAGCGCCACCACCGGCAGCACCGAGATCAGGCTGGTGTTGATCGACCGCATGAACGTCTGATTGATGGCCAGGTTGGCGTGTTCGGCGAACGTGCGCCGGGTGGTGTGCTCGAAGCCGTGCGTGTTCTCTTCGACCTTGTCGAACACGATGACGGTGTCGTAGAGCGAGAAGCCCAGAATGGTCAGCAGCCCGATGACGGTGGCTGGGGTGACCTCGAAACCGACCAGCGCGTACACACCGGCCGTGACTGTCAGGTCGAAGCCCAGGGCCGCCAACGCGGCGATCGCCATATAGCGCTCGTAGCGCACGGTGATGTAGATCGCGACCAGGGTCAGGAACACCGCCAACGCGGTCAGCGCCTTCTGGGTGATCTGACCGCCCCAGGTCTCGGAGACGGCGGAGTCGCTGATGGCCTGCCGGGTGGGCTCGCCGTCGGCCCCCTTCGGCGAAAAGGCGTCGAACAGTGCGGTGCGCAGCTGCTCGGTCTCGTCGTTGGACAGCGTCGTCGACCGGATCTGCACGGTGGCCGACGCGCCGCTGCCGACGATCACCACCGAATCCGGTGCCACGCCCAACGTCTCGCTGAACACGTCCTCGGCCTGCTGGGTGGTGACCGTGCCGTTGGCACCGTCCACCGGCATCGAGATCTTGGTGCCACCCTCGAAGTCGATGCCGAAGGTGAACCCGCGAATCGCAATGGCGGCGATCGCGCCGGCCATGATCAGGCCGCTGATGGCGAAC
>NZ_JBMHMI010000162.1:0-2216 GCF_049179015.1 Micromonospora sp. WMMD736 | reverse complement strand
GCAACTCACGGCGACCCGCCGTCACATCGCCAGTTCCGCGGCTTCCACCGGCACCTCGTGATAGTCATCGAGGTCGAACTCCCGAGTCCGGCGCCAGTAGTCGATATAAGTCCACGGGCTGCTGACAACGACCCGGCCGGCGTCGTTTCGGTAATAGGTGGTCATGCCCTTGTGCGACCAAATGCACCGGGACAGTGCGCCATCCAGTTCAGAGTTGTACCGAAGGAACACGTCGCGGTCGACTTCGAGCGCCGGTATGCCGTCGACCAGCATCGTCCTGATGGCCTCCATGACGTACCGGACCTGGAACTCGGTAGCGTGGATGGCGCTGCCCCCGTGGCCCGCATTGGTGTTCGGGCCGTTCAGGATGAAGAAGTTCGGGAAGTCGGGCACGGTGACGCCGAGGTAGGCACGGGCATCATCGGTCCCCCATTGCTCACGCAGGGTCTGTCCCGAGAGCCCTACGATGTCCATTGGCCACAGGAATTGCAGCACCTTGAATCCGGTTGCCAGGGCGATCACGTCGGTCTCGGCGCGCTTTCCGGAGGTGGTGACCACGTGACGGCCATCGATACGGTCGACCGCGTCGGTAACCAGCGTGACATCGTCGCGCTGAACGGTCCGATACCAGCCGTTGTCGATCAGCGGCCGCTTGCCGTAGGGCGGATAGTCCGGAAGACAGGCGTCCAGCAGTTCGGGGTCGTCACCGAGTTGCTCGGTGATGTATTTGGTGAGGAAAACCCGGTGACGATCGTTGGTTTCGTTCACCGCCCGCTCGGGATGGGGCCACTCCGGGTCGATCTGCAGAGCCGGGTGCAGTCGATCACTGAAGTTCCAGAAGCACCTGAGTCGGTACCACTGGAGGTAGAACGGCACCTCCCGCATCAGGAAGCGGACACTGTCTTTGACAGCGCGCTTGTAGTTGGGATGCGGTATGGCCCACTGTTTGGACCGCTGGAAGACCGTCACGTGTTCGGTGACATCGGCGATCGATGGCACCAATTGCATTGCGCTGGCGCCGGTTCCGATCACGGAGACCCGTTTGCCGGTCAGGTCGACGTCGTTGTCCCAAGCCGCCGTGTGCATCACCGGTCCCGGGAACTCGTCAAGTCCCGGAAGCGCCGGGATCATCGGCCTGTTGACCATGCCGACCGCGCTGATGAGGACGTTCGCCGTCATCGACTCGCGGACACCGTCGGCGTTGCGGACCTCGATGCACCATTGGTCGTCTTCCGTGTCGAATTCGGCACGCACGACCTCGGTCCCGAAGCGAATGTTTCGCTTGATGTCGTCCTCGCCCGCAAGTGCCTGCAGGTAGTCCTGCACCTCGGCTCGTTTGGCGAAGTAACGGGTGATCTCCGGGTTCGGAGCGAATGAGAATGTGTACAGATGCCCAGGCGTATCGACACCACACCCGGGATAGACGTTCTCCAGCCAGGTTCCGCCGAGGTCTTCGTCTTTCTCGAGAACCACGAAATCGATCCCCGCCGCGGCCAACTTCAGCGCCATGCAGAGTCCCGAAAGCCCCGCGCCAATCACCACAGCGCGGAAGTTCTCATCGACCGAGTCCGCGGGGATGGCGACATCGCGGGAGATGAAGCCCATCTCCTCCGCGAGCAGTTCGCCGTACTCAGCCGGAACTTCCTCCGCGAGGGCGCAACTGAGCAGCGACGGCACCTGGTCTGCAGTGACGGTCGCCGGCTGCAGCACCCCGTCACGGTAGGCCATCACCGCATCGAACGCGGCGGCCCTAATCTCCGCCTGAATCTCGGGTGGCAGGCCCGCCGAATCATTGTCGTCCAGCGGCTTCCCTCGGTGCGGGCGGAAGGGCTCCTCGACCCACTTGCTCTCGCCCGTCAGATGCCGCAGTACGAGCAGGAGCGTGGGGATGTTGGCATCCTCCAGGGATTCCCGAAGCCGTTCGGCCCAATCCATCGCATCCTCGGGCAGTGCCCTCTCGATCTCGGTCATCAACCTGTCCCTCCGACCTCAAGCCTATGGGTGCCCAACCCGGCCACCCGTGTTCGGCGTCGCAACCACGAAGTCGAACCTTTTTGAAATCTACAGTCTCAATATAAGGCATGCCCCGGACTACGCGCAATCACGCGGTCGAAACAACAGCGTCCGGTCCGCCCGGACGAGGGTGTGATTCCGTGCGGTTCAGCTCTTGCGAGGGCGATCGCCCGACTGCCGGCCGCGCCGCGCAGCAACCTTAC
>NZ_JBMHMI010000161.1:0-2338 GCF_049179015.1 Micromonospora sp. WMMD736 | reverse complement strand
TGTGCCACTGCTTCTTTCCCGCCGACGGGTGGATCGGTCTGACGGCGTTCGGCCGCAGCATTCCGATCTGGGTGATCCTGGCCTACGTCGTGTTCTACGGCGGGTTCACCTACCTCATCGCGCTGGCTTTCCGCAACGGCATCAGCCGCCGCACGCTGTGGGGGAGCATCGCGGTGTGGGGTGCGCTCAACCTGGCCATGGAGATCCCACTGCTGCAGTCGGGGCTTTACCTCTACTACGGCGACCAGCCTCTCACTGTCGGCGGCTTCCCCATCAGCCAGCTGGTGTTCAACACGCTGGGCTCGATGCTCGGCGCTGTGGTGATCGTGCGGCTGGCCTGGTTCTTCACCGGCGCGCGCCAATTGCTGCTCACCGTGGTTCCATTCGCGACGTTCATGTCGTCGTGGGTGGTGGGCATGCCGTTCTTCCTCGTCCTCAACAATGACACCTCACATGGGCTGCGCGTGCTGGCGGCATTGGTGTCGATCGCGATCGGGCTAGTCGCCATCGATGTGCTGATTCGGCTCGGCACGGGTCAGCTGCGGCTACTCCCGCCCACCGACGGCGCGACCCCCGAAGCGGTCGGCCGTCGTCAGCCCGCCTTGAGCAACAAGACTTGAGGAGTAACCCACGATGATGTCGCCGGAGGCGAATTTCAAGCTCGCACGACGAGCCTCGTGGAGCGGATACGTCTACATCGCGTTCCTGATGGTCGGCATCTGGATGCTGGCCGGGTTCTTCCCGTCCCAGCCCCCGACCTGGGACGCGGAGCAGATCACCGCGGTGTATCACGAGAACACCACGATGCTGAAGCTCGGCATGGTGCTCGTGCTCGTCGGCTCCATGTTCTACGTGCCCTGGACGGCAGTGCTGGCCACCCTGATCTCCCGAGTCGAGGGCAAGGCGGGCATCCTGACGTATTGCCAGATCATCGCCGGCGGCACCAACGTGTTGCTCACCGCTTACCCGGCCGGCTGGTGGCTAACTGCTGCATACCGCGCCGACCGCGATCCCGAGATCGTGCTGCTGCTCAACGACATCGCCTGGCTGCAGTTCCTGGGCGTCATCGCACCGTTCTACTTCGTGGTGATCAGCATCATCTATGCCTCGTTCGCCGACCGCTCCGCAGATCCGCTGATCCCGCGCTGGGTGGGCTATTTCAACGTGTTTTTCATGTTCGAGCTCATCCCACTCAGCATCATCTTCTTCTTCAAGTCCGGGCCGTTCGCCTGGAACGGGTTGTTCGGGTTCTATGCGCCATTTGTCACGTTCTGGGTCTGGTTCTTCGTGATGACCTACACCATCCGCCGATCGTTGTCATCGGACCGGGTGGAAACTTTCGACGCCCCGGAGGCAGTCAACCGGTAGCGCGACGACAAAGCTACGTGGAAGTGTCCCAGACCGACGCGTCAACTGCGTCAGTCTGGGACAACCAAGAAGGGACCGGTCGAAGGATGTTCGCAAACTCTAGCCCGGCGATCGACGACCCTCTTGAGGACTTCTCGGGGCACCTGCCTCCGGCCGCATCGCCCGTCGTGAGGTTGGGATCGTGACGATTCAGGGGGTCGCGGGCGTGCGTGTGGTCGTGACCGGTTCGACCCGCGGACTCGGGCTTGCCGTCGCCAAACGACTGTCAAACGGTGGTGCACACGTCGTCGTAAACGGTACTGACGAGGATCGATGCCGTTCAGTGGCACAAGATCTCGGCACGATTACCGTCTGTGGGCGCGTCGAGACTTCCGGTGTCGCCGAGGCTTTGGTCGATACGTGCGTGGCAGAGTTCGGCGGCATCGACGTCGTGGTCAACAATGCCGGGATGACTCGCGATGCGATGCTGACCAGAATGACCCGCGATGACCTCCGGGAAGTACTAGCCGCTCATATCGAAGGAACCTGGGCGGTGTCGCAAGCGGCGGTACGGGCGATGAAGTCCGGCGGTGGCGGCGGTGCGATTGTCAACGTGACTTCAGGCACCGCACTCTTCGGCAACACCGGGCAGTCCAACTATGCCGCGGCGAAAGGCGGAATCTTAGGTTTGACGCGCTCGCTTTCGCTTGAGCTGGCTCGGTTTGGGATCGACGTGAACGCAGTCGCCCCGACCGTGAAGACCGACATGACCGCGGGACTTGCCGAGGTGCTTACGGAGAGTGGCTCCGAGATCAGTTCGGCGCTCGGGGAACCCGATTCCGTGGCTACCTTGTTCGAGTACCTATGCTCGACCGCGAGTCGCGGCATGACCGGCCAAGTGCTGTCGTTCGATGGCAATGAACTGTCGGTCTGGTCGCATCCCTGCCCCACGTCGTCGTTCGACATGGCCGACAGGGGTTGGAACATCGTC
>NZ_JBMHMI010000160.1:0-1588 GCF_049179015.1 Micromonospora sp. WMMD736 | reverse complement strand
GCCGAGATCGACCAGCGTCGCGACGACGTCCGCGGCCGGCTCAGCGCGCTGATCGACACCGCCGAGCCCACCCCGTCGGATACCTCCGACTCGGCCGACGCGGTGCAGGCCCGGGTGGCGGCGTTCCTCGAACTCAAGGGCCTCGTCGAACAGCAACGCCGCAACCACGCGGACTAAAGCGCCCGTAGCCCCGCCCGGTCCCCCACCACGAACGACGCCGCGGTCACCACCGGCGCACCCGGCCGTGTCACGTACGGCAGCTGCCGAAAGTCCGCGCGCAGCTCGTCGGCGGTGATGCGGGCGCGTAGATAGCCGCGGCGGTTGCTGAAGTAGCGGATGTGCGGGTTGGCGGCCAGCGCCGCGGCGGTGTCCTCTCGGGTGTCCGACCCGTCGCCGCCCGAGCTGATCGACGTCGTCACCAACTCGGTGGCCACCGAGGTGCCGTGCGCCGGGTCGCGGACTTCGGCTGCCCAGTGCGAGTGCACGTCGCCGGTCAGCACCACCGCGTTGCGCGTTGCGGCCATCCCGGCCAGTACCCGATCGCGGCACCCCGGGTAGCCGTCCCAGGCGTCAGGGTTGAACCGGCCCGGCCCCAGCTGCAGCGGAGCGAAGAACACCTGCTGGCCCAGCACGTCCCAGCGCGTGCGGGAACTGCGAAACCCGTTGCGCAGCCAGCGTTCCTGCTCGGCGCCCAACAGCGTGCGGCGCTGATGGCGGCGCTGTGGACAGTCCCCGATCTCGTCACCGCACGGCTGGTCGTCGCGGTACTGGCGGGTGTCGAGCAGATGAAACGTCGCCAGCTCACCCCAGTGCACCCGCCGGTACAGCCGCATGTCGGTGCCGCGGGGTAGCGAGGTGCGGCGCAGCGGCATGTTCTCGTAGTAGGCCCGCAGCGCCGCCGCCCGCCGCTGGGCAAAGCCGCGCTGCGGGATGGCCGGGATGTCACCGGCCCAGTTGTCGGCCAACTCATGGTCGTCGAAGACCACCAGCCATGGCGCCACCGCGTGCGCGGCCTGCAGATCCGGGTCGGCCTTGTACTGGGCGTGACGCTGCCGGTAGTGGGCCAGGGTGGTGGTCTCGGGTCCGACGTGAGCCCGCACATCACCGCCTTTCGCGGCATACTCGTAGAGGTAGTCCCCCAGGTGCACAACGAGATCCGGTTGGTCCTGGGCCAGCCGGCGGTACGCGGTGAACCAGCCCTGCTGATAGTTCGCGCACGACGCGACGCACACCGTCGCCGCGCCCAGCACGCCGGGTGCGGGCGCGGTCGACGTCCGGCCGACCGGTGAGATGTGAGACCCGGTGCGGAACCGGTAGAAATACTGCGCGCCCGGGGCCAGCCCGGTCAGCTCGACATGCACACTGTGCGCGAATTCCGGTGTTGCCACCGCGGTTCCGTGCCGCACCAGCTTCGCGAAGCGGTCGTCGTTGGCGACTTCCCAACCGACCTCTACCGGCCGGGATCCCATGCCGCCCAGCCCATCTGAGTCCAAGGGCCGAGGCGCCAACCGGGTCCACAGCACCACCCCGTCGGGCGTCGGGTCACCCGACGCGACACCGAGCGTGAAAGGGTCGAGCGCGCTGGGCC
>NZ_JBMHMI010000159.1:0-3318 GCF_049179015.1 Micromonospora sp. WMMD736 | reverse complement strand
CGGTGTTGGCCGTGGTGGGTGAGGTCGACGACATCGGGCAGCCCGCCTCCGTGCGCGGGGTCAAACGCGCCGCGCCCGACGCCGACGTGTACGAGTTCCTCATCCGGGCAGGACATTTCGGCCTGGTCGTCGGATCGAAGGCGGCCACCCAGACCTGGCCGGCGGTGGCCGGCTGGGTCAACTGGCTCGATGGTGGCGGTGAGCTACCCGACAACATCAACCCGATGGCGATGCCACTCGCCGAATCCACCCAGAGCGGCGTTTCCCTCAGCTCGCGGGTGGCGCACACCGCCACGGCGGCCACCGAGGTTGCTTTCAATCTGGCGCGCTCGGCGGCCGATGCGCTGGTCGCAGCCAACAAGTCGGCCCGCACGCTGGCTATTGAAACCGCCCGCACCCTGCCGCGGTTGGCCCGCCTCGGTCAGATCAACGATCACACCCGCATCTCGCTGGGCCGGATCATGTCCGAGCAGGCCGGCGGCGCACCAGACGGGGACTGCCTGCTGTTCGACGGGCGGGTCCACACCTACGAAGCGGTTGACCGACGGATCAACAACGTGGTGCGCGGACTCATTTTCGTGGGAGTGCGCCAGGGCGCCCGCGTCGGGGTGCTGATGGAGACCCGTCCCAGCGCGCTGGTCGCGATCGCCGCGCTGTCGCGACTCGGTGCGGTGGCGGTGCTGATGCCACCCGACGGTGATCTGGCGACCGCGGCCAGGCTCGGCGCAGTGACCGAGATCATCGCCGATCCCAGCAATCTGGCGGCCGCCCGGGCCCTCGAAACCCGGGTGCTGGTGCTCGGCGGCGGGGAGTCCCGTGACCTACAACTGCCCAGCGACACCGATGCCGCCCACGTGATCGACATGGAGCAGATCGACCCGGACCAGGTCGAGTTGCCGGGCTGGTACCGGCCCAACCCAGGCCTCGCGCGGGACGTGGCGTTCGTCGCGTTCAGCCTGTCCGGTGAACAGCTGGTCGCGCGGCAGATCACCAACTTCCGGTGGGCGCTGTCGGCGTTCGGCACCGCATCGGCGGCGAACCTGGGACGCGGCGACACGGTGTACTGCCTGACGCCGCTGCACCACCAGTCCGGACTGCTGGTCAGCCTCGGCGGCGCGGTCGTCGGCGGTGCACGCATCGCGCTATCCCGGGGCCTGCAACCCGATCGCTTCGTCCAGGAGATCCGCCAGTACGGGGTGACGGTGGTCTCCTATACCTGGGCGATGCTGCGCGAGATCATCGACGATCCCTCGTTCTCGCTTACCGGCAGCCACCCGGTGCGGTTGTTCATCGGCTCCGGCATGCCGACCGGTTTGTGGAAACGCGTCGTCGAGGTGTTCGAGCCGGCCCATGTGGTGGAGTTCTTTGCGACCACCGACGGTCAAGCAGTGCTGGCCAACGTCTCTGGTGCGAAGGCCGGCAGCAAGGGCCGGCCGCTGCCCGGGGGTGGTGAGGTCGAACTGGCTGCCTACGACCCCGACGACGATCTGATCCTCGAAGACGACCGCGGGTTCGTGCGCAAGGCGCGAGACAACGAGGTGGGCGTGCTGTTGGCCCACCCGCGCGGCCCGGTCGATCCGACAGCCTCGGTCAAGCGGGGTGTGTTCGCCCCCGCCGACACCTGGGTGTCGACGGAGTTCCTGTTCCGCCGCGACGAAGACGGCGACTTTTGGCTGGTAGACAACCGCGACGCGGTGATCCGCACACCCCGCGGCCCGGTGTACACATCGGCGGTCAATGACGCGGCCGGCCGACTCGGTGGAGTCGACCTAGCCGTGACGTACGGCGTGGAGTCGGCCGGTGGTCTGCTCGCGATCACCGCCCTGAAGTTGCGCCCGGGCGGCAGCGTTCCCACCGCGGACCTGTCCGAGGCGCTGGCCGGGCTGGCCGTCGGCGTGCCACCCGACATCGTGCACATCGTGCCGAAGATGATCCTGAGTGCGACGTACCGGCCACTGGTCAGACCGCTGCGCGAGGCCGGCCTGCCCAAACCGTCGCGGCGAAGCTCCTGGTACCGCGACGTCGAGGCGGGGGCCTACAAGCACCTGACGACGGCCGTGCACTCCGAATTCGAAGGTCACGCGCAACAGTGACCCGTAACGATCAGCCGATGCCGGACGACTCCCAGACTGTTAGGCTCCCGCTGGCGGCAGCTTGCCGTCGGCTCGGGCTGAGTCGGCCACGCGCTGGAGGATTCATGACATCGCACACCGGTAGGACACGCCAGGACTGGCGGCGGGGCATAACCGGCGCCTTCGCGAGCAGCGCTTTGGCGGCTGGACTGCTGTTGGGTTCCGGGCCGGTTGTGCACGCCGCTCCGGGCGATGACACCGACACAACCGCTGACGGCGCCGAGAACGAGGCCAAACCGGCGATGACCGCCGATCAGGCGCTGGCGATCATCGCCGAGGACTACGACACCGGCGCTGGTGGTGGTCAGCTGTCCAAGCTGATTCGCGAGGTACTGGTGATGCGAGCGCAGGGCTACCGCCCGTCGAACTCGAACCGAGCGGCCATCGAGAAGGCACTGGACTACCGTCCCAACCAGAAACCCCTGATCGAGGCGCTGCAGGACACCTTGATGTATCAGCGCAAGACGATGGCCCAGGCGTCGAATGCCGGCGCGTCGTCGGGGGGCTTCACCATGGGCATCAACCAGGCGCCACCCGGAATACCCAACAACGGCAACAACACCGGCGTCTTCATTGCCCCGGGCGGGACGCAGGGCCAACAGCCGATCGGCCCGTAGCCAGCCGTGGCTATCGACCAAAAACTGCTCGACATCCTGGTCTGCCCGCAAGACCGCGGACCATTGCTGCTGGCCGACGAGGTCCTCTACAACCCCAGGTTGCGCAGCGCCTACCGCATCTCCGACGGCATCCCGGTGTTGCTGGTCGACGAGGCTGTGACCATCACCGATGACGCCGAGCACCAACGGCTGCTAGCCGCCGGGTCGACTGAGTCCAGGTAGCTCGCCGGTCAAATAGCGCTGCAGGTTCGGCGCGATGATCTCGGCCACCTGTTCGGCCGGCAGGGACCGGAACGGCTCGAGTACGAGGATGTATCGAGCCATCACCACTCCGACGAGCTGGGATGCGACGAACTGCACCCGGATCGGTCCCGAGCCGCGCGGTTCGTCGACGCGGGAGCCGACCTCGACGGTGATGACCTCCTGGAAGAACGACCGGACCAGGCTGACGTCGGCGCCCGACAGCAGCGAGCGCAACGTTGCGATGAAGCCCTTGCCCAGTTCGGAATCCCACAACGGCAGCAGTAACGACGGCAGTACGTAACCGATCTGGTCGACCGGCGTCTCCC
>NZ_JBMHMI010000158.1:0-1690 GCF_049179015.1 Micromonospora sp. WMMD736 | reverse complement strand
ATGCGATCGGCCGGATCATCGACACCGCCAACAAGTTCGGCATCACCTCGTCGCTGTGCGGGCAGGCACCATCGACCAATCCGGCGTTTGCCGAGCACATCGTGCGAATGGGCATCACGTCGATCTCGGTCAATCCCGACGCGGTGTCCGCCGCCCGTCGGGCCGTCGCCACCGCCGAGCGGCGGCTGCTCCTCGAAGCGGCACGCAACCCCCTGCAATCAACCAGAGAGGACTGACATGTCAACACTTTCGGATTCGGTCGTCATCGGCGTGGACAACTCACGGGCAGGTATCAGCGCCGCCCGCTGGGGTGCCGGCCTGGCAGCGGCATTCGACACTCCGGTGCACATTGTGTTCGCCGTGCCACCGTTCGAAGAGTTGATGAGGGACATCACCGGTGCCCAGTCACATCCGGCGACGACCGCGCACCAGTGGGGTGAGGAGGTGCTCGACCGGGTCGAACAAGCGATCCGTGACGAGTTCCCCGACGTCAAACTCACCCGGTCGCTGTCACGGCAGGCCGCAGCCAATACCCTGAAGGAGCTGAGTCAGCAGGCCCGGTTCATCGTGTTGGGCGCCGATCAGGTGTCGCCCGGTGCAGCACTTCTCGTCGGTTCCACCACCATGACAGTCGCCACCCACGCGGCGTGTCCGGTGCTCGTGTGGCGCGGAACCCACGCCGCGCTGACGGACCAGCCGATCGTCGTCGGCGTCGACGGCAGCGACAACGGGAACGTCGCACTGGAGGTGGCCTTCGAGCTGGCACACCGATCGGGCGTCG
The DNA here is from genome assembly GCF_049179015.1 of Micromonospora sp. WMMD736. Lineage (NCBI taxonomy): Bacteria > Bacillati > Actinomycetota > Actinomycetes > Micromonosporales > Micromonosporaceae > Micromonospora > Micromonospora sp. WMMD736. Next base: position 909 of record NZ_JBMHMI010000158.1, on the reverse strand, counting down.
ACATCATCGCCGTGCACGCTTGGACCGACCGCCTGCCGGTGGGCGAAGTCACCGTCCCGTTTGTCATCGACTGGGAAGCCGTCGAAGGGGAGCACCACAAGCTGTTGACCGACACGCTCGCGCCGTGGCGTCAGCGGTATCCCGACGTCGAAGTCACCTGCCACGTCGACCCCCACGGCCCGGCCCAGTCGCTTCTTCGCCACAGCGCCGGTGCTCAACTCATCGTCGTCGGCAACCGTGGTCGCAACATGTTGCGCAGCCTGCTGCTGGGTTCGACCACGCTCAACCTGCTGCACCACTCAGCGTTGCCGGTCATGGTGTGTCGTTGACCTGACACACCGCGACCGCCTCTGCGACCGAGTCCGCAAGGGGCCGGGAGGTGTCGATGGGATGCGCGCCCGGCCGGACACGCTCGTCGTGAGCCATTGCGGCGGCAATCTGCGGGGTGACCTCCGAGGTGGTGTTCGTCCGGCCGGCGATCCGCCGCTGGGCGGCCTCCAGCGGCACGACGCACTCCAATTCGACGGTGGGACAGGTGCACTTCGCCGCGATCGTGCGGGCCCGCTGCAGCTGCGTGGCGTCTCGCCAGGTGCCGTCCAGGATCACCGACCGGCCACGCGCGAGCAGGTCGGCGGCCCGGTCCAGCACGACGTCATAGACCACGGCTACCTTGTCCGGGTGGTACAAGCCGGCGTTCAGGACTCCACTGACCCCGGTGACGGCGCCGGACTGGACCAGCTCACGCCGCACCTCGTCGGTCGAGATGACCTGCGCCTCTGCATGATCGGCCAGCGCGCGGGCCAAGGTTGACTTGCCCGTTCCCGGGCCACCACCGACCACCACGAGACGCACGGTCGCGGCGCGCAGCTGCTCGTGGGCCAGCGCCAGATGGCGCCGGGCGTCGTCGGC
>NZ_JBMHMI010000157.1:0-1824 GCF_049179015.1 Micromonospora sp. WMMD736 | reverse complement strand
GATCGGCGCGATCATGAACGCGTCCATCGCCAGGCGGCCCGCCGCGTTGACGGCGCACAGCACACCCGGCAGTCGTAGCAGGCGTCGCATGCCCGGACCGAAGTCGAAGTCGATCTTGGGCAGCACCCACGCGGGTGTGCGTTGGTAGACATCAAGATTGGCGGCGTGTTCGGACAGTGCCGCGCTGATCTGCACACCGCTGGACCCGGTGCCGATCACCGCGATTCGCTTACCGCGGCAGTCGATGCTGTCGTCCCAGGCGTTGGGGCGCAGGATGGTGCCGGTGAACTCGTCGAGTCCGGCGATGCCCACGGTATCCTTGGCGTTGACGTAGCCGCCGACCGAGCTGATCAGGAATCGCGCCGTCATCCACCGGCCGTCGCCGAGGCGCAGTCGCCACAGGCCCGCGGCGGCATCCCACTCTTGCCTGAGGACTTCGCAGTTGGCACGCAGGTGGTCGTACAGCCCCAGCGTGGCGGCGGTGTCGCGTAGGTAGCGATGGATTTCCGGTCCGGGGGCGAACAGGCGGGTCCAGTCGGTTTTCGGAGCGAACGACAACTGATACCACAGGGTGGGGATGTCGACCGCGAGTCCGGGGTAGTGGTTGTCTCGCCAGGTGCCGCCGAAGTCCGCACCGCGGTCCAGGATGACGAAATCGGTGATTCCCTTCTCTTGCAACAGATGTGCTGTGGCAATCCCCCCGAAGCTGGCGCCGATGATGGCCACCTGGTGATCGGGTTGCGTCATCGGGCAGCTCCGCCCAGGCCATCGACGATGTAGTCGCGCACGAACCGTCGCACCGCCCGAGGTGAGTCCAGGTTCACCCCGATCGGCGGCACCAGTTCGAAACTCAGCAGCATGCGCAATATCCATTCACTTGCCTGTGCCGCGTCGCGGGTCGACTCGACTTCGCCACGGTCCTGGGCCTTCCGCACCAGCGGAGACCACAGGGCGACCGCGCGCTGCATGAGGTCGTCGCCGATATTGCCCAGCAGCAGAACCAGGATGCTTTCGTTGATCCCCCGCGCCAGCACCGAATCGGACCGCTGCCGGTGCGCGCACACCAGGACGGCGGCAGCGGCCACCTGGTCGGCCAGCGTGTCGGCTTTCTGCACTTCGTCCGCCATGGTGTCGATGAACGCCGATGCGAGATGGTCCAGTGCCGCCCGCATCGCGTTGTCGCGGCTGCCGAGGGCGTTGTGCACCGTGCCGCGCGACACCCCGGCCGCCTCGGCAACGGCCGTCAAGCTGAACTGCCGTGGCCCCGATCGACGGAGCGTGTCAGCGGTGGCGGACAACAGGGCAGGGGAGACCGCCTTGTCCGGAGCACCGCGCATTTGAACACATTATCGAGATATGTTCAATCAGGTCAATGCGGTCTCGCGTTGACGGGCCTCGCGTCGCTGCTCGTAGTGGGTTGCCCTGGCATCGACGAGAGCGAGGAAGTCGGCGAGCTCGTCGCGCGTGCGGGCGCCGTCGCCGGTGAGGTCGGTGCGGTCGAACACCTTCCAGAACCGCAGCACCGGGCGCAGCACCTCGTCGAGATGCGACCGCAAGTCGTAGATGCCGGCCTTGGCGATCACCAGCGCATTCTCGTCGAAGTTGGGCATGCCTTTGCCGGGCATCTGGAAACCCACGACCTCGCGAGTGATCGCCTGCATCGTCTCGTTGGGGGCGACGTCGAATGCGGCCGCCACCAGGTTTCGGTAGAACACCATGTGTAGGTTCTCGTCGGTCGCGATCCGGGTGAGTAATTGTTCGGCAATCGGGCAGCCCGACGCGCGCCCGGTGTTGCGATGGCTGATTCGGGTCGCCAATTCCTGG
>NZ_JBMHMI010000156.1:0-1957 GCF_049179015.1 Micromonospora sp. WMMD736 | reverse complement strand
GGCCGGCGTTCATGAAGTCGTTTCGCCGGTTGACCACGATGATCGCGCGAGTCGCGTCGGTGTCCGAGGGTGCGGCCACCGTCACCGTGCTGTCCGGCGATGTTCATCACAGCTACGCCGCCCGCGCGGCACTGGACGGCGTCGGCGAAGACGCCGCGCCGGTGCACCAGCTGGTGTGTTCACCGGTTCACAACTACGCACCACGCTATGTGGAGCCCGTTTTCAGATTCGGGTGGTCGCATCGGCTTGCCCCGATCACGCGACGCTGGGCACGTCGCCATGGATCACCTGCGCTCCGGGTCAGCTGGACCCACACCGAGGGGCCGCTGTTCGGCAACACAGTCGCCACAATCGATTTCACCGGCCGGCTCGCCGAGGCATACTTCGAACAACCGGATGACGCCGGCGGTCTCACCGAGGTCGCCCGTATCCGGTTGAGCGCGGCTCGGCGACCGACCCCCACAGCAACATCGCCGGACAGACCATGACGGAATCGCTCGGCACGCCGCCCGACGAGGTGCGGATCCGGGATGCGTCGATCCGGCTGGGCCAGTTCCTCAAACTGGCGGGGCTCATCGACTCCGGCGCGGACGCCAAAGCCGTGATCGCGGAGGGCCGGGTGACGGTCAACGGGGAGGTCGAGTACCGGCGCGGCCGACAGCTGCGGGTCGGTGACGTCGTGGAGCACGACGGCCACGGTGCGCGCGTCGCCAGCATCACACCTTCGTGATCGTCACCCGCACACCGTCGCCGATCTCGGCGCCGTCGGCCACATCATCGACGAAGTCGAAACCGGTAGCCAGGATCTCGCGCGCCATCAGATCGCGGTGCACACTCGCCCAGTCGGCATACGGTTCGGGCACCGACATCTGCACGTTGATGCGGTCGGACACGTCCAGCCCGGTCGACTTGCGCAACTCCTGCAGCTCACGGATGCGGTCCTTGGCCCAGCCCTCGGCCTCGAGGTCTTCGGTGACGGTGCCGTCGAGCACCACCAGCCCGGCCCCGTCGGGCAGGGCCGCGGTGTACTCCGGATCGGCGGCCACCAGTCGCGAGCTGTACTCCTGGCTGGTCAGCACCGCCGGGCCGGCGGTCAGGGTGCCGTCGGGATTGACCACACCCTGACCCGTCTTGACGGCCTTGATCGCGGCCTGCACGTCTTTGCCCAGCCGTGGCCCCGCCACCTTGGCGTTGACGGTCAGCTCGAATCGGCCGTAGCGGTCGATGTCGTCGGTGAGCTCGACCTGTTTGACGTTGAGCTCATCGGCGATCAGGTCGGTGAACGGTGCCAGCATGGATGGGTCCAGCGTCTTCTCCAGGGCCACAGTGAGCTTCGGTAGCGGCAAGCGCACCCGTAGCTTCTTGGCCTTGCGCAGCGACGACCCCGCCGAGCACACCTCGCGGACCTGATCCATCGCGGCCACCAGTTCCGGGTCCTTGGGCAGCACATCGGCTTGCGGCCAGTCGGTTAGGTGCACGGATCGCTGTCCGGTGACGCCGCGCCAGACCACCTCGGTGACCAGCGGGAGCAGCGGGGCAGCCAACCGGGCGGTCACCTCCAACACGGTGTGCAGCGTGTCGATGGCGTCGCGGTCCTCGCCCCAGAACCGTGAGCGGGACCGGCGCACATACCAGTTCGTCAAGGCCTCGGTGAACTGGCGTAGCTCCTCGCAGGCACCCGAGATGTCACACACGTCGAGCGACTCGGTGAGGTCGTCGCGCAGCTGGGCCAGCTTGGCCAGGATGTAGCGATCCAACACGTGCGGCGAATCGGTGCGCCACCTGCCCTTCTCCGGCGCATAGAGCGCCAGGAAGCTGTAGGCGTTCCACATCGGCAGCAGGACCTGGCGCACACCCTCGCGAATGCCCTGTTCGGTGACGATCAGGTTGCCGCCGCGCAGGATCGGTGAGGCCATCAGGAACCACCGCATGGCGTCGGATCCGTCGCGGTCGAACA
>NZ_JBMHMI010000155.1:0-5198 GCF_049179015.1 Micromonospora sp. WMMD736 | reverse complement strand
GTGTATCTGCCTCCGGCGTGGTTCGCATCCAATCCACCGCCACCGCTGCCGGCTGTGCTCATGATCGGCGCGGAGTTCAGCCACCCGTCGGACTGGCCGGACACCGGCGGAGCGCTGCAGACTCTGGACAGTTTCGCGGCCCGGCACGGCGGCAACACCCCGGTGATGGTGTTCCCGGACTCCACCGGCAGCTTCAACAACGACACCGAGTGTGTCAACGGGCCCCGCGGCAACGCCGCCGACCACCTCACCAAAGATGTTGTTCCGTATGTGATTTCGAAGTTCGGGGTAAGTCCGGACGCATCCCATTGGGGGCTGGCCGGATGGTCGTCGGGCGGCACCTGCGCACTCACCTTGGCGGTGAAGTACCCGGAACTGTTCAGCGCGTTCGTCGCCCTCGACGGTCAACTCGGCCCCAACACCGGTACCCAGCGTCAGACGATCGCGCGACTCTACGGCGGCGACGCCGACGCCTGGGCGGCGTTCGATCCGAAGACCGTGATCGAACAACACGGGCCGTACCAGAACATGGCGGCTTGGCTGGGGGTGTCGGAGAACCTCGCCGCGCAGCACTGGGCCCCCACCGACGGCCCACCCGAAGAGATCGCGGACTGGGATCCGTACTCCGAGGAGCATGCGGCCAACGCGAAGAAGTTGTGCACGCTGCTAAGCGGATACCAGGTCGAATGTGTGGCGGTGGGGTATTCGGGCAGCCACGACTTCCAGTCCGCGGGGCGCGGATTCGCCGAGGCCCTGCCGTGGCTGGCCGGTGTGCTCGGCACTCCCGAGGTAGATCCGGTTCCGATGCCGGGCGCCGGTTGATCGCAGCAAAGGGCTGCGCCGTATTGACGTTGATGCAATAGTTGGGCGTCCACCTGGCACCACCCGTGGAGTCTGATATGTACGCCAACGGCCGGTACATCGCGCGGATCGGCGTCCTCGCCGTCGCGCTGACGTTCGGCGGAGCCGTCGCGACCACGACCGCGGGCATCGCATGGGCCGACGACTCCACGTCGGCGGAGTCGCCGTCGAAGTCCACCGGCTCGGAAACCTCGGGCGCGCAATCGACGTCGCCGGCCAAGACGGACCCGCCTCCCGGTCCGGCGGGCCTTGCGTCGGACCAGTCGGAGGCAATCGCGTCATCCGATGACTCCGTCACCACGCCCGAAGGCGATGAGGAGAAGCCAACCGACGGCGAGCCCCCATCGTCGCCGTCCCAATCGGAAACAATCCTCGATGCCGGGGTGATCGTGCGCAGCTCCGGAGGCGCGCACACCTCAGGCTCCGACGAGCCGGTCACAGCAAACGACGACAAGGTAGTGGTCAGCAGCTCCGGAGGTGCGCACACGTCAGGCTCCGACGATCCCGTCACAGCAAACGATGACGGTTCGTCGGACTTCACGCAACCAGCTCGCGCCAAGACCAAACTTGCCGATACCCTGTCGCGCCACATGGCCGAGGCCCGCGGGTCGCTGACCCAGGCCAGGGTCGCCGTCAAGGGCCTCGTACAGCGCTCAGCAGCCGCCGCGCCGACCCCCGACGAGCCCGAGACCCTGGGCCAACCCTCGCCGACGAAGATCTCGGTACTGCACGCGCCCGAACCGGATCCGTCCGAACCGAGTAAGCCGCGCCCGGCCGAACAACTGGCTGCCTGCGTCTGCACCGCGATCGACACGCTGAGCCCGGTCGTGCAACGGGTTACGACGGCGATCAACGAACTGGTCTTCGGAACCGGCACGGGTGTGCCGATCGATTCGCCGATACTGTTGGCCGTGGTGGGGTGGGTGCGCCGACAGGTCGACGACGCGCTTGCCTCCCCGCTGGGCACCGAAGTCCTCAGACTCGTCCGGCAGGCCGAGTTGGAGTCGGCCAAGTTCACGCAGGACCTGTGCGGCGGGCCCACGACGGGCTTGCCGGTCGACCTGGAACGCACCGTCATCGTGTCCGGTCTCGACGAACCCGTCGACTTCCGCTTCCTGCCCGACGATCCCGACGACCCAGCCGACGGCGGGATCCTCATCGCGGAGAAGGGCGGCGCGATCAAGCTCCACCAGGACGGGCAGCCGCTGACCACGGTGGTGGTGTTGCCGACGCTGACCGACTTCGAGAGCGGCATCGGCGGGATCGAGGTCGATCCGAACTTCGCCGAGAACCACTACGTCTACGTGTCCTACACCCGGGCCGACAACAAGGACGTGCTGTCACGGTTCACGCTGCAGGGCGACCAGGACGCCATCTTGGCCTCCGAAGTCGTGCTGGTGGAGTCCAGTGACCCGGCCGGCCCCATCCACCACGGCGGCGAGATCCACTACCGCACCGAAGACGGCGTCGACTACCTGTACTGGGCCACCGGCGACAACTCGACCAGCACCAACGCCCAGGACCTGTCGAAGACCCACGGCAAGATTCTGCGCATCCATCCCGATGGGTCGATACCCGAGGACAACCCGTTCGTCGGTGTCGAGGGTGCGCGTGAGGAGATCTGGGCCTACGGACTGCGCAACCCCTTCCGGTTCACCTTCACGCCGGACGGCCAGATGCTGGTGGGCGACGTCGGCGCCGCCGAGTGGGAAGAGCTCAACCTCGTCACCCGCGGCGCAAATTACGGGTGGCCCAACGCCGAAGGCGCCTGCGAAGGTTGCGGCTACGTCGACCCGATCTGGGCCTACCCGCACTCCGCCGAGACGGCCGGAACCGGGTCGATCACCTCCGTCCTGGTGTACACCGGTGACACCCTGCCCGAGGAGTACGCCGGCAAAGTCTTCGTCGCCGACTACACCCTTGGCTGGATCAAGGTGCTCGAATTCGATTCCGAATACACCACTTTGATCAGCGAGCAAACCCTCGACGGCGAGGCCGGCACCACCGTCAAGCTGGCGCAGGGGCCGGACGGCAACATCTACCAACTGAACATCTATCCCGGGCAGCTCTCGGTCATCGCGCCGGCGGACGGCAATCGAGCGCCGACAGCCGTGCTGACGGCCACCCCGGCCAACGGTTACGCCCCGCTCGAGGTTCAGTTTTCATCCGCAGGCTCCAGTGACCCCGATCTGTTCACCAACCTGACCTACCACTGGGACTTCGGCGACGGAACGACGTCCACCGATGCCAACCCGGTGAAGACCTACGCCACCAACGGCAACTACGACGTGACGTTGACCGTCAGCGACGGCGACGAAACGGGCACGGCCACCGAGACCATCGTGGTCGGCAGCACGGCGCCAGTCGTCGAGATCACCTCACCGGTCCACGAGTCCAACTACAACGCCGGTGACACCATCACCTTCACCGGCACCGCCACCGACGCCGACGAGGAATTGCCCGACAGCGCCTACGAATGGACGGTCGTCTTCCACCACGCCGACCATGTCCATCCGGTCGTCAGCGGTGTCACCGGCAAGAGCGGCAGCATCACCGTCCCGCGTGACCCGCACAACGGCGCCGACACCTGGTACGCCATCACCCTGACCGTCACCGACAGCAGTGGCCTGCGCACCACCGAACGGGTCGAGGTGTATCCCAACCTGGTGACGTTGACGGTCAACGCCAACGACCCCGACGCTCAGTTCACCATCGACGGCCAGCCCAGAACCGGGTCATACACCGAACAGGCGGTCGTCGGAGTGGAACGGGTGCTGGGGGCGCCGTCGCCGCAGACCGTCAACGGTCAACAGCTGGTCTTCAACAACTGGTCAGACGGCGGGACGCAGAATCACACGATCACGACGCCCGCTACCGACGTGACCTACACCGTCACCTACGACACGGTGCCGACCGTGTTGTGAGCCGGAGATCTCCAGCCGATCTCCACGCTTCCTACAAGCGCCGACCTGCCCTGCTGCGACAGCATCGTTGGCATGAAACACACCATCAAACCCACCACTGAGCTGGCATGTCGCGCCGCATTGTTGGTCGGCACCGCCGCCGCCGCGGCCGGCATGTTGCTGGCCCCGGCCGCATCGGCTGCCACGGAGTCCGCCGTGACCACCATCGGCCTACTCGAGGCACAAGGCTTCGACGTGCGGGTGGATCGCATCGGCACTGCCCCGCTCGATGAATGCCAAGTCACCGCAATCCGAAACCCGCAGGAGCAGAAGCAATTCGTCCGCGTCGACGTCGGACGGCGCGACCGGGTGATCCCGGTCGTCGTCAAGAAGACGATCACCGTGTCGTTGGACTGCTCGCGCTGATCGCCGGTCCGGCCTTCGGGAACAGCCGGTGGGCCTGGCCCGATGGGGATACCATCTGCCGAAAGGCGCCCCACCGAGCGAGGTCCACATGACGCAGATCAGCGCGCACGACCCGCACCATCGACCCGAGGCCGACCTCCGCGAAAAGGGGCTCAACCGCGACGCCGTCGGCCTGCTGGGCGGGACGGTACTGGGCATCTCCTCGGTGGCGCCGGCCTATGCACTGACGGCCACCATCGGGATTCTGGTCGCCGAGGCCGGTTCGAAGATGGCGGTGGTGATCATCGCCGGGTTCCTGCCGATGTTCTTCGCCGCCTACGCCTACCGCGAGCTCAACAAGGTCGCTCCGGACTGTGGCACCTCGTTTACCTGGACCACCAAGGCATTCGGTCCGTACGTCGGCTGGCTCGGCGGCTGGGCCGCGGTGGTGGCGACGGTGATCGTGCTGTCCAACCTGGCCGGTGTTGCGGTGCAGTTCTTCTATCAGTTCATCGGCGACCTGTTCAACAACGAGACCATCTCGGCGCTGTGGGAGAACCCGTTCATCAACGTGCTGACCTGTCTAGCGTTCCTGGCGGCGGCGACGACGGTGGCCTACCGCGGCATCACCACCACCGAACGGGTGCAGTTCTTCCTGGTCGGCTTCCAGATGGTGGTGCTGCTGGTGTTCACGGTGATGGCCTTCGCCAAGTCCGGATCCTCGGCGACCGGGATGGCATTCAGCTGGGATTGGTTCAGCCCTGCCGGCCTGACCCTGTCCGCGTTCATCGCGGGCCTGTCCGGTTCGATCTTCGCGTTCTGGGGCTGGGACACCGCGCTGACCGTCAACGAGGAATCCAAGGATTCCGACAAGACCCCGGGCCGGGCGGCACTGCTGTGTGTGCTGTCGATCCTGCTCACCTATCTGCTGGTGGCGGTGGCCACCCAGATGTACGCCGGCGTCGGCACCGAGGGCCTGGGGCTGGGAAACGAGGAGATCGAAGAGAACGTGTTCGGTGCGTTGGCCGA
>NZ_JBMHMI010000154.1:0-1027 GCF_049179015.1 Micromonospora sp. WMMD736 | reverse complement strand
GCTCGTCGGGCCGGACGGGGTCGGCAAGACCACGTTGGCGCGGCGGGCCGCCGAGGTGTTCGAACCGGGCGCGTGGGTCACCGCGACGGCCTCGGGCAGCGCGGTCCCGTTCGGCGCGTTTGCGCCTCTCATAGAGGTGCCCCCTGAAGGCAAGACGGCGGCGGTGTTGCGTTCGACGCGCGATGCACTGGCCGGGCTGCCGCTGGTGATCGTCGACGACGCTCACTTACTGGATCCGTTGTCGGCCGCGCTGGTGTACCAGCTCGCGGTGGGCGGTACCCGGCTACTGGTGACCGTCGCGGCCGGGGCCGGGCTGCCGGACGCGGTGGCGGCCTTGCTGGCCGACGAGCTGCTGCATCGGATCGAGGTCGAGCCACCCGGACATGACGCCGCCCGGATCGCGGCACAGGTCGACAGGTTCGTCGGGCGCCTGGAACCGGCGGCGCGCCGAGTGCTGGGCTATCTGGCCGTGCTGGACCCGATGCCGGTCACCGCGCTGCACGCGTTGGCCGGGAAGGACGCGGTGCAACGGGCGCGGGGGGCCGGGCTGGTCCGGATCGACGGCGCGGCGGCGCGCTGCGCTCATCCGCTGTTCGCGGCGGCGATGGCAGATGCGGTGGGCGGACCGGAGCTACGTCGGTTGCGCACCGAAGTCGTCGCCGCGCTGCCGTCTGGTGACGACGTCATCTCGCGGCTTCGGGTTGCCGCGCTGGCCCTCGACAGCGACTTCGAACTGACGGTGCCCGAGCTCACCGACGCCGCCGCCGAAGCGCTGCGGCTGGGCGACCTGGGGTTGTCGGAGCGGTTGGGCGCCGCGGCGGTGCGGCACGGCGGCGGGTTGGCGGCCCGGCTGCCGCTGGCCTACGCGCTGGGCTGGCAGGGCCGGGGCCGGCAGGCCGAGGCGGTGCTGGCCGAGGTCGACACCGAACAGCTGACCGAGTCCGAGCTGATGGACTGGGCGCTGCCGCGGGCGGCCAACCAGTTCTGGATGTTGTCGGAACCGGAGCGCGCGACGGCGTTCCTGCGC
>NZ_JBMHMI010000153.1:0-3630 GCF_049179015.1 Micromonospora sp. WMMD736 | reverse complement strand
TACGAACTGCGCACGCCCGAACTGGCCGGCGACACCGCAACCAGCTATGACCCGGCCGGTCATTTCCTGGTCGTATGTGAGGGTGACTTCGACCGAGAATCCGTGTCGGAGGCCCAGTTGAACAGCGCCGCACTGGCGTTCGCCTGGGCGGCCCAGACGTTTGACGTGGGCAGCGACACCCTTGGCGGGCACCGAGACTTCGCCTCGACATCGTGCCCGGGAGCCGACCTCTACGACCATGTTGCGTCGGGGGACCTCGCGCGGCGGATCGACGCCGCGCTGTCCTCCGGGCCGGTGCAGCGGCAATCGGACTGCGGACCGGCGGCGGCGGCGCGGGTGGCCGACATCGAGGCCGGTCGCTGATCGACGGGTTTTCTCCGGCCAGCGGCATGGCGGGGATACGCTGAACCGTCATGACACGGGTTTCACGACGCGACGTCCTCAAGTACGCGCTGCCCGGCGCTGCCGCAGTGCTGGCTGGCCTGGGCACGGGTCTGGGCACGGCGGTCAGTCCACCGAAGGCCGCCGCCACCGGTCTGGAAGTGCTCGACTTCGCGACGCTGCAGGTACCGCCGGCGCAGATCAAGGCGGCCGGCTACGACGGGGCAATGGTCTACGTGTCCGAACTGCGGCCCGGTGCAACGTTCGACTTCAAGCCCGTCACTCGTGAGTACACCGACGGGTTGCGCGCCGAAGGGCTGCACGTTGCCAGCTGCTACCAATACGGCAAACCCGGCTGGGTGGAGTCGCCGTCGGACTACACCAAGGGCTACGACGGCGGTGTCTACGACGCTCAGACGGCGCTGCGGCTGCATGCGGCCGCCGGCGGACCCGATTCAGCGCCGATCTTCTTCAGCGTCGACGACGACATCGACGCGGATACCTGGAACTCCCTTGCAGTGCAATGGTTTCAAGGAATCAACTCAGTCTTGGGGGTGGAGCGCACCGGCGTTTACGGGTCCAACCGGACATGCGCGTGGGCGATCGACGACGGGGTGATTGGTCACTCGACCACGCCGGGATACCGGTGGGCCTGGCAGACCAGGGCATGGTCGCAGGGGCAGCGGGAGCCGGCTGCGGTGCTTTTTCAGCGCGAGATCGTCACCGCGTCCGACCCGGGGGTCATCATCGACGGAATTTCAGTCGACGTGAACGACGTGCTCGCGCCGGACTTCGGCCAGTGGGGTTTAGAGCGATGACGTCCGATCTCGCCTACCCCGGTGCGCTGGTGCGTCGGGGTGCGGTGGTGTTCGCGGCCGCCGTCGTAGCGCTGGCGGGCTGCTCGGAGGAAGCCAGGTCAGAACCCGTCGCGACGCCGACGCCACCCCCACCGGCGACAGCACCCAGCGCCCCGGCGCCGGCGGCCCCGCCCGCGCCGGCACCTGTGCCGACGGGTGCGCAGCCCCGGCTGGCGCCGGACCCGGCACAGTTGGCCGACGACCTGATCGCCGACGAACTGGCGCTGCGCGACACCGCCGCGTCGGAGGCGGCGCTGGCTGAGGCGGCACGCCGTCAACAAGCCGCCTACCGCTCGCTAGGACGCAACGCTGAAGCGGAAGCGGTTGTGCGCTCACGCATTCCGTCGTCGCTGCTGGACCACTACAACCGCAACATTGCGGCCCGACACCAACTCGACGCACTGGTCGCCAGCGACACGAAGGCCACCGTCCCGGCCTGGCGGATTGAGCCGCCGAGGCCGGCCGACGAGCTCCTCGGGTACTACCGCGAGGCCGAAGCGGCGAGCGGTGTCAGCTGGAACTACCTGGCTGCGGTCAACTTCATCGAAACCGGGTTCGGTCGCATCGTCGGTGTGAGTACCGCGGGCGCGCAGGGCCCGATGCAGTTCCTGCCGTCGACGTTCGCGGCCTACGGCAACGGCGGCGACATCTACTCGCCGCGCGACAGCATCATGGCGGCGGGTCGTCATCTGGCCGCCAACGGGTTCGCCCAGAACCGCGACGGCGCACTGTGGCGGTACAACAATTCCAATCTCTACGTCGATGCGGTGACCAACTACGCCGAGGCGATCGCCGCCGATCCCGCTGCGTTCGCCGGCTACCACCGGTGGGAGATCTACTACCGCACGACCGAAGGCGATGTATTGCTGCCGATCGGCTACCAGGCGAGTGCGCCGATACCCGTCGGTGAGTACCTGGCAGCCCACCCGCAATGAGAAAATGCCCCACCATAGAGGCGTGGACCCGGACCTGATCACCCTCGATCACATCAACGCCGCTGCCGAGCGGCTGGGGCCGGTGATCCGCGAAACCCCGATGATCGCCTCGAGGGTGCTCTCGGAACGGACCGGCCAACAGGCCTGGCTCAAGTGTGAAAACCTGCAACGCACCGGGTCGTTCAAGCCGCGCGGGGCCTACAACCGGATCGCCAATCTCACCGATGAGCAGCGGGCGCGCGGTGTGGTCGCTGCCAGCGCGGGTAACCATGCCCAGGGGGTCGCTTGGGCCGCAACCGAATTAGGCACCGACTCAACGGTGTTCATGCCGGTCAACGTGGCATTGCCCAAGCTGGTTGCCACCAAGGCCTACGGTGCGCAGATCCATCTGGTCGGCGCGACCATCGCCGAAGCCCTGGACGCGGCCGGCGAATTCGCCGAACAGCACGGTGCCGTGTTGATTCACCCATTCGACCACGCCGACATCGTCGCGGGTCAGGCCACCGTCGGCCTGGAGATCCTGAAGCAGATCCCTGATGTGGAAACGATTTTGGTGCCTACCGGGGGTGGGGGGCTGATCGCCGGTATCGCCGCGGCGATGCACTACCTGGCGCCACAGGTCCAGGTGATCGGGGTGCAGGCCGAGGGCGCCGCGGCCTGGCCGGCATCCCTGACCGCGGGTAGGCCGACGCGGGCGCCTTCGATGTCGACCATGGCCGACGGCATCGCGGTTCCGATGCCCGGCGCGGTCCCGTTCAGCCAGGTGCGGGCGTTCGTCGACTCGATCAGGACCGTCAGCGAAGAAGCGCTGTCCCGGGCGCTGCTGCTATGCCTGGAGCGAGCCAAGTTGATCGTCGAACCGGCCGGCGCGGCGGCCGTTGCGGCGCTGCTGACATCGGCGGCCGATCTCGATCTGCGTGGTCCGGTGTGTGCTGTCTTGTCGGGGGGAAACATCGACCCGCTGGTGTTGACCCATGTGATCAACCATGGGTTGCGCGCCGCCGGCCGCTATCTCGCGGTCAAGGTGGTCATTCCGGACCGCCCCGGTGGCCTCAGCAGGCTGCTGGGTGTGGTCAGCGAGAGCGGGGCCAGTGTGCTGGACGTGGTACACCTGCGGACCGCTCCCAAGTTGGCGCTCGACGAGGTCGAGGTGATGCTGACCGTCGAGACCCGCGGGCGCGATCACCGAGACGAGGTGCTGGCGGCGCTGGCCGAGGGGGGTTTCGTCGTGACTGTCGAGAACGGCTAAGAGGCCCACGTCGGCCGGCGCAGGGTGGCGCCGTTGGATGCGATGACGTCGCGGTACCAGCCGAACGACTTCTTCGGGTAGCGCGCCAACGTCCCGGATCCGTCGTCGTGGCGGTCGACGTAGATGAACCCGTAGCGCTTGCTCATCTGCGCCGTCGACGCGCTGACCAGATCGATGCATCCCCACGACGTGTAGCCCAGCACCGAGA
>NZ_JBMHMI010000152.1:0-3146 GCF_049179015.1 Micromonospora sp. WMMD736 | reverse complement strand
GGGGCCGACGCCCCGTACCCCCGTTGGTCCGGATGGGCATCACTGTGGTTCTGCTTCGCCACGTTCCCGGCCAGCCTCGTCGCCTTCCTCAAGGACGGCCCCTTCGCCTGGGACGGCGTCTTGGCGTTCTGGGTGCCACTCAGCGCGCTGTTCGCCTGGGTGATCCTCATGACCGTGCTGACTCTTCGCGCCGTCAAGAAGCAGTCGACAACCGAGGGCCATTTGTTCGATCCGACCGAGCCGACACAGCCGACCGCTGTCGCGGTCTGAACCCGAGGAGATGGAAATGGAATCACCCGACCTCACCCAGCCCCTGCCCGACCCGACCTGGGTGATGCCCTCGCCCGCGGGCGAGATCCTGCTCGCGATCTTCGGCGGCGGCGCGGCGATCTTCGTCGCCTACTGCGCCTGGTTGGCGCTACGCAAGCGCAGCGCACTGCCGCTGCTGTTCGCGCTCGCCGGGCTGTTCTCGATCATGCTCGAGCCGATCGCCGACACGCTGGGCAACGTCCAGCATCGGCCGGTCGGCCAGATCAGCGCGTTCGTGGTCGACGGTCAGCCGATCCCATGGGCGATCGTGCTCGGCTACATCTGGTACTTCGGTCTCGCGCTGGTTCTGATGTGGCGTAAGGCCGAGGAGCGCACGATGACCCCGAAGCTGTGGGCGCGGTCGGCGGTGTTCGCGTTCGCCGCGGTACTGCTCGTCGAACAGATCCCGATCGCTCTCGATCTGTGGGAGTACTACGGCCACCAGCCGCTGGTCCTGGGCTTCATGCCGATCGACATGGCCATCGCCAACATGGTCTCGGTGATGCTGCCGGCCATCGTGATCTACAAGATTTGGCCGATGCTGCACGGCTGGAAGCAGCTGCTCGTGTTGCCGTTGGTGCCGATCTGCGTGGTCGGTGGGCATACCGCCGCGGCGGCGCCTGCGTACATGCTGATCAACGCGAACCCGGACGCCCCCATGTGGCTGGTGCACTTCGCCGGCGTCGTGACCACGGTCTTCGCGGTGCTCATTGTGTGGTTCGCCGTGCGTCTGCTCCACGGTGGCTTCCCGGAACTGGTCGCCGACCGGGCCCGCCTCGAGGTGGCAGCAGCGACCGTTCCGCAGCGCGAGATGTCGGGGGTTTGAGCCACGTGGCTTGGATGATCTACGGGGCCTCCGGTTACACCGGTAGTCGCACCGCGCAGCGCGCCGTCGAGCTCGGGCACAAGCCCGTGCTTGCCGGTCGCGCGCCCGACAAGGTGCGCGCCGTCGCCGAACCGCTCGGCCTGGCCTGGCAGGACGTCGACCTCGCCGACACGGCAGGGCTGGAAAAGGCGCTCGCGGACGTCGACGTGGTGCTCAACTGCGCGGGGCCGTTTTTCCGCACCAGCGAGCAACTCGTGCAAGCGTGCCTGGCCACGGGCACGCACTACCTGGACGTCACCGGCGAGATCGACGTGTTCGAGCGGTGCGCGCAGCTCGATGCCGAGGCCACCGCGGCGGGCGTGATGCTCATGCCCGGCGTCGGCTTCGATTTGGTGCCCGGTGACTGCCTCGCCGTGTACCTGAAGAACCAGCTGCCCGACGCCACCTGGCTGGAAGTCGGCTTCAGCTACGCCGGACCGATGACCAGGGGCTCCGCCAAGACCTCACTCCTGCTGTTCAGCCAGGGCGCCCTGGTGCGTCGCGACCACCGCCTGGTGCCGGCCCCAGACAAACTGACCAAGACGTTCGACTTCGGATCGGGCCCGGTCTCCTGCCCGGCGATCACATTCGGCGACCTTGCGGTGTCATACCGCTCCACGGATATCCCGAACGTCACCTCGTTCACCACCTTCAACAAAGTCGTGGACGCGCTGATCGCCGGCAGCACCAAGGTCAGTGGACTCATCGCCCGGCCGAGCGTCGCCGCTACGGGGGAGTGGCTGCTCGACCGACTGCCACCTGGGCCCAACGCCAAGCAGTTGGCCAAGTACGGCGCGACCATCGTCGCGGAGGTGCGCAACGACGCCGGCGACGTACGCCGCGCCCGGATGCGTACGCCCAACGTGTACGCGATCACCTTCGACCTGGCCACGATGATCTCCGTCGCAGTCTCCGAGGACGGCCGCGTCGAGCCCGGCTACCGCACCCCGGCTGCGGTATTCGGACCCGACTTCCCGCTGGCTCTTCCCGGCTGCAGCCGCGAGGACCTTCCCGCGTCGACAAAAAAGTCGATCCGATGACGGCCGAACCCACCCTCGTGCAGGGGGCGGCCAGCCTGATCAGCGCCAACATGTCGGCCTCGACACAACGCCGACCGGCCGAGACGCGCACGTACGACCGACTGACGGGGCGCACGGCGCTGGTCGTTGGCGGCGCCCGCGGTATGGGCGAGGCCACGGCGCGTCTGTTCCATGCCGAAGGCGCGGTCGTCGTCATCGGTGATGTGCTCGACGACCTCGGCACGGCTGTCGCTGACGACCTCGGCGACCGCGCCGTCTTCGTGCACCTCGACGTCCGCTCTGACGATGACTGGGCCGCCGCGCACTCCGTCGCGGTGAGTATCGGCGACGCACCGGTCACGGCGTATGCCCACCCCGCGGCGATCGCGAGCTTCTCCTACATTGCCGACCTCTCGCCCGCTGATTACGAGGCGAGCATCGCGGTCAACCAGACCGGAGTGTTTCGCGGCATCAGGTCCTGCATCCCGGGAATGACCGAGGCCGGCGGCGGCGCCATTGTCACCGTCGCGTCGGTCGACGGCGTCGGTGCGCACCCCGGCCTGGCCGGCTACTCGTCGGCCAAGTTCGCGTTGCGCGGGCTGACCCGGGTGGCCGCGCTGGAGCTCGCCGACCGCGGCATCCGGGTCAATTGCATCGTGCCTGGGGGTATCGACACACCGATGATTCGGCCACGCGAGGTCGACCCCGCCGTCCTGGACCCGCTGGCCCGACAGGTGCCTCTCGGCCACGTCGGGGACGCCGGCGAGCTGGCCCGGGCAGCGCTGTGGCTGGTCAGTGACGAGTCCAGCTACGTCACCGGCACCGACCTGATCGTCGACGGCGGCCTGATGGCGCGCGTCCCGTTGAACCTGGGGTGACGCGCGTGGCCTGACCGGATCGGGAAGAGTGCCCTGGTCACAGTTCGACGGTATCGTTCCGCTGTCGAGGGGACT
>NZ_JBMHMI010000151.1:0-2545 GCF_049179015.1 Micromonospora sp. WMMD736 | reverse complement strand
GAGAAAGTCGACGCCGGTTCCCGCGTCCGAGCCGAAAGGAGACAAGCATGATTTCGCTGGCAGCATTCGCCGACGAGATCTCGCCCACGCTGACCGAGGCGCTCACGGCGCTGCACAGCCGGGGTATCGACCGAATCGACCTGCGCAGCATCGACTACGTCAACGTCCTGGAATTAGACGACCAGCGAGTCGGCGAGGTGGAGCGACTTCTGGCCGACGAGGGGGTTGCGGTCGCGGCGATTGCGACACCGATAGGCAAAGTGCCTGTCGACAGCGCGGGCGCCAGCGAACGTGCTCGTTTCGAGCGGGCACTTGAAGTCGCAAGTCGACTGTCCGCCAATTTTATTCGCGTCTTCACCGGTTACGGACCGGGCGGACGGTGGCAATGTGAAGCTGATCGTGACGCCTGGTGCAGCGCGGTTACCGATCGGATCACCGAAATGGATGCCGAGGCCGGCCGCAACGGAATGACCGTACTGGTCGAAAACGACTTAGGCACCTATGCCGAAAGTCCACACCGGATGTTCGCGCTGCTGAAGGACACAGCGTCGGACACTGTGCGGACCGCATTCGACGCGGCGAATTACGCGCTGTGCGGCTTCGACCCATACCCGGCGTTCGACGCGCTGCGCAGTTGGATCGGCGTCCTGCACGTGAAGGACATCGATGACACAGGCAGCACGACCGTTGCCGGTCAGGGTTGCTGCCGCTGGCCGGAGATCCTCGAAGAGCTCGCCGCGACGCCTGACCGACCCTATCTGTCCCTCGAACCGCATCTGAAGTTCGCCGGCCCCGCGGGCGGATTCAGCGGAATCGACGGGTTCACCGACGCGGCTTCGGCCTTGTCGGTTCTGCTCAACGAACATCTGACTGCACAGAAAGGAACACTGCGATGACAACCATCGATGCACAGGCCACGACGGACGGGACACCGAACACTCCCAAGCTCGGCCAAGCCTACTATGACCTCTTCGGCGAGGTCCCCCCGCATGCTCGCAAACGCTGGGAGATCATCGAGGCCGTCGGCCGTGGTGAGACGGTGGTGGCTCTGGAAAACCTTCGTTCGCTGGTCATTTCAAATTCACCGCTCGAGCTCCGAGTCCAGCAGCTGGTGCAATTCGGGCAGCTGCTGGTGATCCGGTCCGAGGGGCCGGCACGGCTGCACGCCAAGGCTGCGATTCGGCACGGCGCGACGGTTCAGGAACTCATGGGGGTCACCGAAACCGCGTACCTGACCGGTGGAATCACGGCGTTCTCGCTCGGGGTTGCGATAGTCGGCGAACTGCTCGAGGAAGCGGAGTAGCGCCGTGTTCGTACGTCGAATCGCGGTTGTCGGCGCGGGGTACGTCGGCTTGACCACAGCAGCCTGCCTTGCCTCGCTCGGGCACCGCGTCGTGTGCGCCGACATCGATGTAGACAAGGTGGCCCGGCTATGCGACGGCGACGTCGGCATCCTCGAACCTGGTCTCGCAGAACTTGTCACGGAGGGAATGGCGGCGGGCCGGCTTCGCTTCGTGGTCGGAGCCCGCAATGCCGTCGTGCCAGGCGGTTTTGGTAATGCACCGGGCGCCGATCCGGCTGAGTCCGATCACGTGGTCGAGGTCCTGTTCCTTTGTGTCCCAACACCGATGGGAGCCGGCGGAGCCGCGGACCTCGCCGCTGTCGAGGCGGTCGCCCAAGAGGTGCGCGACCTGCTGCCGAGGGGCTGCGTCGTCGTCAACAAGTCGACCGTGCCGGTGGGCACTGCCGTACGCACCAAGCAATTGCTCGGCCGACGGGATGTTGCGGTGGTCAGCAACCCCGAATTCCTCCGTGAGGGGTCGGCGGTGCACGACTTCCTGAACCCGGACCGGATCGTCGTCGGCAGCGACCAGCAAGACGCTGCCGAGCGGGTCGGCGCGCTGTATGCCCGGCTCGGGGCCCCCATTCTGCTCACCGATGCCGCCAGTGCGGAAATGGTCAAGTACGCAGCGAATTGCTTTCTTGCAACAAAGCTGTCGTATGTGAACGCACTGGCCGAACTCTGCGAGCGACTCGGCGCGGACATCCACGAGGTCACCGAGGGGATGGGCTACGATCCCCGGATCGGGCAGGCCTACATGCGGCCGGGCCCCGGATGGGGTGGCTCGTGCCTGCCGAAGGATACCCACGCCCTCGGGCAGATCTCCGAAGCCGTCGGATTCGACTTCCCGCTGCTGGACGCTGTGCTGCAAACCAACCAACAACAAAGCACCCGAATGGTCGACAAAATTAGGGCGGCCGTCGGCGGATCACTCGCTAACACACGCATTGGGCTGCTCGGTCTGACGTTCAAGGCCGGCACCTCAGACCTGCGCGATTCGCCCGCACTGGACGTAGCGGCCGCACTGGCCGACGAAGGCGCGGAACTCACCGCATTCGATCCGAGCTGTACGGGACCGCTCCCCGGGCTGACCGAGGGCATCAAGCTCGCCGATGACGCGACCACCGCCGCCAAAGACGCTGACGCGATCGTCGTCCTCACCGAGTGGCCGGACTTCCGAGCCCTGGACTGGCCATCGGTAGC
>NZ_JBMHMI010000150.1:0-2327 GCF_049179015.1 Micromonospora sp. WMMD736 | reverse complement strand
GGGCCGGCCAAGGATCCGACGACGAACTCGTCGCGGTCCTCCAGACCGCTGGACCGCAGAAAGTGCGCGAACACCCGCACGCCGTTACCGCACATCTGAGCGATCGAGCCGTCGGCATTGCGGTAATCCATGTACCAGTCGTCGGCCACGACGCCCTCGGGCAGGCTGTCCAGCCCGCCGGCGGCCAGCAGCGCCCCGGCCGTCGTCACTCGCAGCACCCCATCGGCGCCCAGCCCTTGGCGCCGGTCACATAGCGCCGCTACCGCGGCCGGTGCCAGCGACAGCCCGGCGGGCAGATCGGGCAACAGCACGAAATCGTTCTGCGTACCGTGCCCCTTGGCGAACATCACCTGCTCAGGATACGTGGCGCCACACCCGCAGGGCGTCTTGCTCGGTATCGGGTGATTCCCCGTCCAACCAGTGCACCCGATGGTCGCGACGGAACCAGGACCGCTGTCGACGCACGTAACGCCGGGTGCCGATGAACGTCGGTTCGACGGCGCCGGTCCCGTCGCCGCCGCTGTCGAGATCGGCGAGCACCTGCGCGTAGCCCAACGCCCGCGACGCCGTGACGCCGTCGCGCAGCCCGCGGCCAGCCAATTCGCGCACCTCGGCGACCAACCCGCCGGCGAACATCGATTCGATGCGTTGCGCCAGCCGCTCGTCGAGAACGGCAGTGTCGCGGTCCAGCCCGATGATTGCGGTGTCCCAGCGGGGGGCGCCGATCCGCGGAGCCGACGCGGCGAACGGCCGACCGGTCAGCTGCACGACCTCCAGCGCCCGCACGATGCGGCGGCCGTCGGTGGGCAGGATCGAGGCCGCCGCGTCCGGATCGACTTTGTTCAGCTCGCGATGCAGGGCACCGACGCCGATCTCGGCGAGGCGCTGCTCCCACTGGGCGCGCACCACCGGATCGGTGGCCGGGAACGCCCATTCGTCGAGCAGCGACTGCACATACATCATCGACCCGCCCACCACGATCGGCACCGCGCCACGGGCGGCGATCGCTTCGACGTCGGCCGCGGCCTCGCTCTGGTAGCGCGCAACGCTGGCGGTCTCGGTCACCTCCAGTACGTCGAGTTGGTGGTGCGGGATGCCGCGGCGCTGGTCGTAGGGCAGTTTCGCGGTGCCGATGTCCATTCCGCGATACAGCTGCATGGCGTCGGCGTTGACGATCTCAACGCCGATCTCACCGCTCAGCCTGTCGGCCAGGCGTAACGCCAGGTCCGATTTGCCGGTACCGGTCGGCCCGATGATCGCCAGCGGTCGCATTGCCTAGAGCCGCCAGCAGCCGACGAAGTAGCCGACGCCGTAGGGTGCTCCGCGGTACAGCTCGCGTGCCGACTTCGCCGCCGGTTGCGTGAGCCCGGCCAGCACCTGAAAGGCCACTCGTCCCCCGATTGTGTCGGAAAGCGAGGTCAGCGCCGCAGCATCACCGGCGGCCAGCGCGTCGTCGAGCCGCTGCTGCAGCGCGATCGAGTCCGGGTCGTAGCCACCGGGGGCACGCTGGGTGAGCGTGTTGGCACCATCGGCGATCACCACAACACCGATCTGATCAGCGGTTTCGGCGACCTCGGCACCCAGTTGTCGACCGATCTCGAGGGCCGAGTCGGGATCATGGCCCGCCGCGCAGGCCCGAACCTCGACCCGGGCTTGCGGCGCGAAGGTGCCGCGCATCCAGCCCGCGATGAGCGCGCACAACGTCATGTCGGCCACTGGCCGGCAATGGTTGGGCGACAACGCAACCTGCACGTCGACGCCGTACCCGGCGAAGGTGCCGGCGCTGTCCGGTGCGATCACCGCATCGCGCGCTGCCACCCCGACGGCGATCCACCGGGACGGCAGCGACTCCGCTGCGGCCCGTACCGCGTCGCGCAGGTCAAGCAGTTCGGCAGCGGCCGCACCAGCCAGTTCGGGAACCATGACCGGCGCTGACGGCACGATCGCAATGGTGCTCAGCACGTCTTCACGCTAGCTGCCCGTCGGTGCGGCCTCCTCGCCGCTGGCGGCCGCAACCTCGCTGCGGGCCAGCATCACCGTCGCCACGACCATCGCCGCGATCGCGACGCCCAGGGTGAGCCACCCCGCCTCCCCGGGGTGCAACGTCTCCCCCAACACCACCACGCCGAGCACCCCGGCGACCACCGGTTCGGCCACCGTCATCGTGGGCAGTGACGCGGTCAACGCCCCGGCCCGAAACGCCGACTGCTGCCAGGCGATGCCACCCACCGCGACCACCAACCACGCGTAGAACTCCGGCGTGATCAGCAGCGTCGGCAGTGCCGACCAGCCCTGCGCCAGGCCCTCCAACAGCACTTTGGTCAACA
>NZ_JBMHMI010000149.1:0-3715 GCF_049179015.1 Micromonospora sp. WMMD736 | reverse complement strand
CGTGCCGGTGGTCGACCCACTCGATTGCCGTCGACGGAAGTTGACGGCTGTTGAACTCGGCGAACACACGCATGATTAGTGACCACGTAAGCCTGTGGGCAACGGCTTCATCGGCCAGGTATCGGGCGTCGAGTTCGGCGAAAGCAGCGTCGATGTCGTCGATGTCGAACGCGACGAATGTCGCGACCCGATGTTGTGAGTTGCTCTGGATCAGGTGTAGCACCTCGGTGTCGAACGCGTCGGGCCGCTCGTCGCGACCCCAGAACCGGGCTTTCACAAGCACGAGGTTTGCCCCTCGGGTCGCTACAACGGTCGATGTCGCGTTCTTGACGCCGAGGTCGGCAGTCACCTGCGCATGGGCGATCGCAGCATCCCGCCCCTGCTGGCTCCCACTGCCCACGAAGCGACGACGGTCGTCTGCGAAGAAGTTGTCGGACATGGTTGCGGCCAACGCGTCCCAGTCGCCGGTCAGGTAAGCCGCATTGAAGCGCTGATACATGTGGCTTGCCGCGTTTTCGAGCAACCGCTCCCTCCGGCTGAGTTCGTCGAAGCGGGCCAGCGCTTCGTCGAGGTCCGCTTCGTTGTAGAGCTCGCTGCGATTGATCAAGTGTCCTTCCACCGTCAGCACGTTGATGTCTCGCCATTCGGCCTCGAAGCCGTCGCGGGAGACGCCCTTCGACGCGTGGGTGACGACCGCGCCGAGATTGGTCAGCCGATGCACGGTGTCGATGTAGATGCGGGTGCCCGGCGAGTCTTCCCATGCCGCAGACAGGTATGCGGCCATGTCACCCGGCGCGAACGAAGCACCGCGGCGGTGGTCGATGCTCACCCAGTCCGGCGTCGTCGCACTGATTTCCTGCCGATTGAACGCGGCGTAGGCCGCTATTACGAGTGACCACGTGTGCGCGTGCGGTGCAGCATCTCCCGCCAGGTAGCGCGTTTCAAGTTCTGCACGGGCGGTTTCGATGTCGTCGGCATCGAAAATGACTGCGTGAGAGACTAACTGATCGTCGGTGACTTCCGTGAGCACGAATGCCTCCACGACAATCGGCCGGTCGGCCTCGCTGGCGTCACAAAAAGCGTACCGACTGAGTGCCAAACGTTGGCCCCGGAGGGCGATGGGTTCGACTTCCAGACACCAACTCTCGGCCGCCTCGAACAACAGCGCGTGTCCGAACTCCGCGTCGATCGGGCCTTCACCGCGAAGGCCCTGTCGGTGATCGTCGTATCGTGCGTCTGCGGTACAGGTGCCCAGATAGCCCTCTAGGTCGCGACGATTGAACGCGTCGGCGATGCGCACGTTTTGGCGACTTGCCGCGTTCTCCAACCGCTGCACCGGCCGATCGAGTTCGTCGAACCTCGCCAATGCAGCGTCCAAGTCTGCTTCGTCGAACACCTCGCAGCGGCTGATCACGTCGCCGGCAACGGTAAACAGATCGATGACACGCCACTCGGCGTCGAAGCCCTCTTGCGAGCTGCCATCCCCCGCCCGCGTGAACACCCCTCCGCGGTCGCTCAAGCGATGTACCGCCGCGATCCGGACTTTGATGTCCGGCGGCTGGTTCCAGGCCGCGCGGATGTACTCGGTCAGTTCACCTGGCGCAAATGCGTTGCCCCGCTGGTGGTCGATGTTGACCCAGTCCGGTGTCGTCGCGGGGAGTTCGCGCCGGTTGATTGCAGCGTAACCACGCGCGATGACCGACCAGGTGTGCGCGTGGGCGGCGCCTTCCCCGGCGACATAGCGGGCGTCGAGTTCAGCGAACGCAGCGTCGATGTCGTCAGCGTCGAACACGATGCGTGCCACCACGTGCTCGTTGTCGTCGATTTCGACGACGTCGAGGAGATCGGTGTGAAACGCCTCGGGGGGCTGGTCACCTTGCGAGGCGCGGCCACGACTCAACGAAAGACGCTGTCCACGGGTCGCAACGACGGTCGTCACGACGTCCGTGACGCCGACCTCGGCGATGGCTGAGAGGTCTGCGATCGTGGCATCCCGCCCTTGGCGAAGACCGGCGTTCACTACCCGACGACGATCGTCGCCGCGAATGCCTTCGGCCAGCATCGTTTTGATCGCGTCCCAGTTGCGGGACGCAAAGAGTGTCTGGATGCGCTCGTTCACCCTGCTTGCCGCGTTCTCCAGCCGCCGCGGTGTCGGCCGACTGAGTTCGTCGAAGCGCGCCAGCGCGATTTCGAGGTCCGCCTCGTCGAAGATTTCGCCGCGCTCGATCAGGTCGCCTTCCACCGTGACGACGTCTACGGCCCGCCACTCGGCGTCGAAGCCGTCCTGCGAGGTTCCTGCGGACCATCGCGTGAAGACAGCTCCGACCTCGCTGAGTTGATGCACAGCCTCGACGTAGAGCTTGAACTCCGGTGCCATGTCCCACGAAGCGTGGAGATACGCGATCCCGTCGTCGGGCGCCATCGGGGTTACGTGCCGATGGTCGACATTGACTAAATCCGGTGCTGTCGCAGGAACTGCTCCCCGGCACATGCCGGTGTAGGCCTTCGTGATGACCGACCATGTGTCCGCGTATGGTGCGGCTTCGCCAGCCAGATACCGCGCGTCGAGTTCTGCAAATGCGGCGTCGAGGTCGTCATGGTCGAACGCGATTGTCGCCACGCACCGTTGGTCGATGTCAATCTCGGTGATGCGCAGTACCTCGGTGTGAAACGCGTTCGGGCTCGTGTCCCGACCCGAGTACCGGGTGCGACTGAGCTCAAGCCGGTCTCCGCGGACCGCGATGACGTCAGACGTCATGGTCTTGACCCCGAGATCGGCCATCGCTCTTATCTCTGCAATGCCTCCGGCGCGATCGTACTGCGCGTCGCTGCGCAGCCCTCGTCGCCGGTCCTCGACTCGCACACCGTCCGCCCATAGCGCCGCGGCCTCCTCAAAGCGGCTCTCGGCGAAGAGCGCGTTGAACCGGGCGCGGACTCGACTTGCAGCATTCTCGAGTCGGGTGTGCGGAGGTTCCGCTTCGAACCGGGCGTGCACGGCGTCGAGTTCGGCCATGGCGGCGTCGATGTCGTCGATGTCGAACCACACCTGCAGCGCGATTCGACCCTCCTCATCGAGGGCGAACAGCTCCAGGACCTCGTCCTCTGGCGCTCCGGGACTCACCTCTGCAGCACGCAAGACCAGTCTGGCGAGGCCAACACGCTCACCACGCACGGCGACGAACGCATAGTGGCGGGGCCGCATGTCTTGGAGGTAACGCCTTACCTCCCGTCGCCACTTGCTCGACGGGAGGTCAATCCGAGGAAAGCCGACTACCTTGCGTCGACTCTCGACGGCGGTTGTCGGCGTGAAAAATTGCTCGATCTCGTCCCAGGCTTCGCGATCTACAGCGGCCGCTGCGCGGCGGATGACGCGTGTGCACGCGTTGTCCAACTCTTCAGCCGTCGGCCCGGATGCAGCCGCGACGGTTGGGATGCCGGGCTCGCCGAGGATGCGGCGCGCCTTCTCCGCAAGTGCCACAGCCCCTTTGCGCTCGTACAGGTCAAGCGCCCGAGCGGCGGCAGTGTGCGCTGCCGCGGACTCGCCGGCGGCGTCCAACACCGTCGCCAGCGCCAGGCTGGCATCGCCGTGATCGACTAGAGCGTCGGTGCGTTCGGCCAGTGACACCGCTTCCTCGGCGACCTGCCGAGCTTCGTCATGCTGACCGCGCCGAGCCAGCAGCTGTGCCCGAAGCGTGCGCCAGGCGATCGACGCCTT
>NZ_JBMHMI010000148.1:0-1781 GCF_049179015.1 Micromonospora sp. WMMD736 | reverse complement strand
TGCCTACATCGGAACCGACTATGCGACCCTGACCGCCGCATTGGAAGAGTTCGTGCTACGCGGCGGTAAGCGCCTCCGTCCGGCGTTCGCCTACTGGGGTTGGCGCGCGGTGGTTTCCCCACCACACGTAGCTGCCGAACCAGCAATGCTGCGCATGTTCGCCGCACTGGAGCTTCTGCACGCGTGCGCCCTGGTGCACGACGACGTCATCGACGCTTCGGCCACCCGACGCGGCCTACCCACCGTGCACCGGCAGTTCGCCGACCAGCACCGCGACTGCAAGTGGCATGGGTCCGCCGAGCAGTTCGGCCTGTCGGCCGCGATCCTGGCCGGGGACCTGGCGCTGGTGTGGGCCGACGACATCATGGCGACCGTCGACCTTCCCAACGATGCGCGCCGACGGATCCAGCGCGTGTGGTCTGACATTCGCACCGAGGTCCTCGGCGGGCAGTATCTCGACATCGTCGCGGAGTCCAGCGGGGCCGACTCAGTCGCCTCCGCAATGACGGTCAACACCTACAAGACCGCCTCCTACACCGTGTCCCGGCCGCTGCAGTTGGGGGCCGCGGCGGCCGCCGACCGGCCCGACATCCTCGATGTCTTCCACCGGGTCGGCACCGACCTCGGCGTGGCATTCCAGTTGCGCGATGACGTCCTCGGCGTCTTCGGGGATCCGGCCGTCACCGGCAAGCCGTCCGGGGATGACCTGCGGTCGGGCAAGCGCACCGTGTTGGTCGCCGAGGCGATCGAACTGGCCGACAAGTCCGACCCGATTGCCGCCCAGCTGTTGCGGACATCGCTGGGCACCGAGCTCTCCGACCTTCGAGTGCGCGAACTCTGCGATGTCATCGTGTCGGTCGGCGCTCTGGCCGCAGTCGAGGAGCACATCGAGCTGCTCACCCGTCGCGCGCTCGACGAGATCAACGACGCGCCCATCGATCCGCAGGCCAAGATTGGCCTGGCCGAACTCGCCCGACTGGCCGCCAACCGCAGCGCCTGAGGAGCATGACCACCCCGACCCCGACCGCGGCACCCACAAGCCGCTTGGTTCAGGAAGTCTCCCGGCTGGTG
Source organism: Micromonospora sp. WMMD736 (assembly GCF_049179015.1). Taxonomy (NCBI): domain Bacteria; kingdom Bacillati; phylum Actinomycetota; class Actinomycetes; order Micromonosporales; family Micromonosporaceae; genus Micromonospora; species Micromonospora sp. WMMD736. The sequence continues at coordinate 710 of NZ_JBMHMI010000148.1, read as the reverse complement.
TCATTCACCAAGTCCGAACAGGCGCAGCCGGCGCTGTTGGGATGCCTTGGCGCCGCGCTGATCACGATCGGCGGGTTGGGCGCCGGCAGTACCCGGCTGCACGACCCCCTGCTGGAGTCGCTGCACCTGTCCTGGCTGCGGTACGGGCACGGGCTGGTGCTGTCGTCGATCCTGCTGTGGGGCGGGGTGGCGCTGATGCTGATCGCCTGGCTGTGGCTGGGTCGACGGGTCATCGAGCGCTCCGTCACCGCGTACACCACGATCGCCACCACCGGGTTTTGGCTGGCACCGCTGCTGCTCTCGGTTCCGGTGTTCAGCCGCGACACCTACTCGTATCTGGCGCAAGGGGCGCTGCTGCGCGACGGGTTCGACCCCTACCTGGTCGGCCCGGTCGCCAACCCGAACTCCTTGCTGGACAACGTCAGCCCGATCTGGACCACCACCACTGCGCCCTACGGGCCGGCGTTCATCCTGGTGGCGAAGTTCGTCACCATGCTGGTCGGCAACGACGTTGTCGCCGGCACGATGCTGCTGCGGCTGTGCATGCTGCCCGGCCTGGCGCTGCTCATCTGGGCGGCTCGCCGGGTGGCCCGCCACCTGGACGCCAACGAGGCGGCGGCGCTGTGGATCTGTGTGCTGAACCCGCTGGTCATCATTCACCTGATGGGTGGTGTGCACAACGAGATGCTGATGGTCGGATTGATGATGGC
>NZ_JBMHMI010000147.1:0-1294 GCF_049179015.1 Micromonospora sp. WMMD736 | reverse complement strand
CGGGTTCCTCTCCGAAAACGCGCAATTCGCCGCCGCGCTGGCCCGGGCGGGCATCGTGTTCATCGGGCCGCCCGCGGCGGCGATCCAGACCATGGGCGACAAGATCACCGCCAAGGCGGCGGTGTCGGCGTTCGGGGTGCCCGTGGTGCCGGGCTTGTCTCGCCCGGGACTCACCGATGACGACCTCGTCGGTGGCGCCGCCGAGGTCGGCTACCCGGTGCTGGTCAAACCGTCGGCCGGCGGCGGTGGCAAGGGTATGCGCGTCGTGCACGATGCGGCTGAATTGCCCGGGGCGCTGGCCAGTGCGCGCCGCGAATCGGCCGCGGCGTTCGGCGACGACACATTGTTCCTCGAACGGTTCGTCCTGAATCCCCGCCACATCGAGGTGCAGGTCGTTGCCGACGGGTTCGGCAACGTGGTGCATTTCGGTGAACGGGAATGCAGCCTGCAGCGCCGTCACCAGAAGGTGATCGAGGAGGCGCCGTCGCCGCTGCTGGACGCCGCGACCCGGGACCGGATCGGCGCCGCCGCCTGCGCCACCGCGCGTAGCGTCGACTACACCGGCGCGGGGACGGTCGAGTTCATCGTCTCCGCCGACCGGCCCGACGAGTTCTTCTTCATGGAGATGAACACCCGCCTGCAGGTGGAGCACCCGGTGACCGAGATGGTCACCGGTGTCGACCTGGTGGAACTGCAGGTCCGTATCGCCGCGGGGGAGAAGCTGCCGCTGGTGCAGGACGATGTCGTCCTGCGGGGTCACGCGATCGAAGCCCGGGTCTACGCGGAAGATCCCAGCACCGGCTTTCTGCCCACCGGCGGTACCGTGCTCGACGTCGTCGAACCGACCGGGCCTGGGGTGCGCGTGGATTCAGGTCTGTCGCCGGGCTGTGTCGTGGGCAGTGACTACGACCCGATGCTGGCGAAGGTGATCGCCCATGCCGAGGATCGGCCCGCGGCATTGCGCGCCCTGGACAACGCGCTGGCCGGCACCGGCGTGCTGGGTGTGAGCACCAACGTCGAGTTCCTGCGGTTCCTGCTGGCCGATCCGGATGTGGCTGCGGGCCGACTCGACACCGGGCTGCTGGATCGCAGGACACCGGACTTCGTCGCGAAGGCGCCCGGCGATGACGAGCTGATCGCTGCCGCGGTGCACCATTGGTTGCGGGACTGGCCGCGGCCGGTCGGCGATCTGTGGCAGGTGCCGTCGGGTTGGCGGGTAGGGGCCGCAGCGCCGACGATTTTCCGATTGCATGCCGGCGAGCGCACCGACCACGTCTACCTCACGGGTAGCCCC
>NZ_JBMHMI010000146.1:0-2635 GCF_049179015.1 Micromonospora sp. WMMD736 | reverse complement strand
GCGCTGAAGTCCTTGGACGCCGGACGTCACCCCCAGGTCCGTTTCCGGACAACCGATGTCACGTTGACCGAGGACTGCTACCGGCTGGTGGGGACGTTGGAGATTCACGGCAAGAGCCGGGAGCATACCGTCGAGCTAGGCGCGGAGGATATCGGCGACCGGTGGCGGATGACGTGCGAATCCGAGGTTGTTCAAACCGAATTCGGGGTGCGGCCGTTCTCGATGTTCATGGGTTCGATGAAGGTCGCCGACACGGTGACGGTGTCGTTCAGCGCGGAGCGGGCCAAGGACGCCTGACGGCGTCGGCGCAGTTCTGGGGTGGGTAGCTGCTCGCGAAACGACATCGCATGTGATATCACTTTCGGCGGTCGAAGGTATCCTCATCGGCCCCAGCGCGGACGCCCACCCAGTCAACGATTTGATCCGTGACGGCGGAGATCCGGTCGAAGTCGTGGTCGTAGTGCAACACCGCAACGCCATAATGCTCGGCAATGGCCGCGATGACCATCCGGGACGCAGAAGGTGGCTAATCGGATTTGGGGACGGGTACCTCGTCCCGAAAGTGATACCGCATGCGATATCGCTTTCGGCGGACGAGGGTTGCCCTCAGCCGTCCCCAGCCGCGTCAGCTGCGCACAGCGCGGCGCTGATGTGACCGGCGCCCGGCCGTCGACGAGCCACGCCCGCCGCGCCGGCGCCGACCCGGCGTCCCCGACCGCTGCGGCTGGGGCGGGCGCACCGGCTGCGGAGCCCGGTACGGGGCAACCTCGCCGACCAGCGCATGCACCGCGGCCGAATCAGCCGCGACCCGCTGCGGGCTGACGGTGATGCCGGCCCGGCGCATCAAAACCTGGGTGTCCTTGCGCTGTTCGGGCAGCACCAGGGTGACGACGTCACCGGCGTTGCCGGCCCGCGCGGTGCGACCGGAGCGGTGCAGGTAGGCCTTGTGCTCGGCGGGCGGGTCGATGTGCACCACCAACTCGACCTCGTCGACGTGCACACCACGCGCGGCGATGTCGGTGGCCACCAGCACCCGCGCGTCGCCCGCGGCGAACGCGGCCAGGTTGCGGTCGCGGGCGGGCTGAGACAGGTTGCCGTGCAAGTCAACTGACGGGATACCGGCCAGGGTCAGCTCCTTGGCGAGCTTGCGCGCGTGATGTTTGGTGCGCATGAACAGGATTCGGCGCCCGGTGCCCGACGCGAGCTGGCGGACCAGCGCCTTCTTGGCCTGCACGTCATCGACGTGGAAGACGTGGTGGGTCATGGTCGACACCGGGGTATCGACCTCGTCGACCGAATGCAGGACCTTGTCGCGCAGGAACCGCTTGACCAGCTTGTCCACCCCGTTGTCCAGCGTCGCGGAGAACAGTAGCCGCTGACCGCCGTTCGGGGTCGCGGCCAGGATGCGCGTTACGCCGGGCAGAAAGCCCAGGTCGGCCATGTGGTCGGCCTCGTCGATGACCGTGATCTGCACGGCGTCCAGGCTGATCAGGCCCTGTCGCATCAGGTCCTCGAGGCGGCCCGGACAGGCCACGACGATGTCGACGCCGGAGCGCAGCGCGTTGACCTGGCGGTTCTGCGGGACGCCGCCGAAGATCGTGGTGACCCGCAGGTCGTAGGCCGTGGCCAGCGGGGCCAGCGTCGCGGTGATCTGGGTGGCCAGCTCCCTGGTAGGTGCCAGCACCAGACCCGACGGTCGCGACGGGTTGCGTCGCGCGTCGGCGAGCCGGCTGACCAACGGGATCGAGAAGGCCAGCGTCTTGCCGCTGCCGGTCTTACCGCGGCCCAGGACGTCGCGGCCGGCCAGGCTGTCGGGCAGGGTGGCGAGCTGGATCGGGAAGGGTTGGGTGATGCCGCCCGCGGTGAGCGCGTCGACCAGCGGTGCGCGCACGCCGAGATCGGCGAATGTCTTGTCGGTGTTCAACTTTCGGTGCCTTTCCGGCATCGGGTGTGGCGAGATTGCCGGTCGGCAAAATCGATCGCCGCGAGAATGGCGTGCATCACTGCACTGTCATCTGAACTCGGTAGTGCGGCCAGGAAGTCGGGCCGGTTGCCGGTGGGATGAGGAATGTTCCACGACGTGCTGGCGGACTGTCACTCACGCCAACGGTGTGTTGAGCGTATCGCACCGTGGTGAGCTGGCCTAACCAGTGTGACGCGGCCCACTACCGTCCGACATCGATCGCCACCGAATCGTTATCCGGCAGCGGTTTAACCCGCTCGCGACCGGACAATGCTCTTCCTGATAGGAGCGATGATGTTCTCGGTTTCGGACTTCCTCAAGCACGGCGGCGCCGGCGGTAAGTGGGAACTTGTTCCGGACGCGTCGACGGTGACGTTCGAGAGCAAGGCGATGTGGGGGTTGTCGACGGTGAAGGGGCGGTTCACCTCGTTCAGCGGCCACGCCGTGGTCAGCGACGCCGGCGACGTGACCGGTGAGCTCGACATCGTCGCCGAGTCGCTGGACACCGGTTCGCGCATGCGGGATCGGCATTTGCGCTCGCCCGACTTCTTCAACGTGGCGCGGTACCCGCAGATCAGCGTCGTCGTGACGGGCGTGACACCGGTATCCGAGAACGCACTCGACGTCCAGGTGTCGCACACGGTTACGGGTACGACGCGGCCGTCCTCGTTG
>NZ_JBMHMI010000145.1:0-3179 GCF_049179015.1 Micromonospora sp. WMMD736 | reverse complement strand
CGGCCGCGGCGGCGATCATCACCACCACGACCGCCAGTCGCCAGCCCCACAGGTGGCTCATCGCCGCGGTGAGCGGACTGCCCACCACCAACGCCAGGCTGGTGCCCACGTACACCGCGGTGGTGGCGCGCCCAGCGTGGCTGGCCGGGACCAGCCGCGCGCCGATCGGCGCGATCACCGACCACATCAGGCCGTGGGTCAGCGCGCACAGCACCCGGCCGGCGGCCAGCACCGTGAAGTTCGGTGCCAGTGCCGAGATCAGTTGGGCGACCGTCAGGCAGCCGAGGGTGAGCAGCAACGTGCGGCGTCGCGGCCAGTGCGCGGTCAACCGCACCAGCGGAACGGTGGTGAGTGCGGCCACCACGGCGTAGGCGGCCAACAAAGTTCCCACCCTGGCCTCGCTGACCTGCAGATCGGCGGCGATGGCGGGTAGTGCGCCGACCGGCAGCAACTCGGCGGTGACATAGGTGAACGCCGCCGCGGCCAGCACCGCCAACTGCACGGCGACCCGCGGCGTCCACGGTCCGGTCGGCGCCGGCGGCGTCAGCACGATCATCTGGGCGTCACGCTAGCGGCCCGGCCAGGCCCGGCGACCTTGCCGATCCAAAAGGATGCGCAATGGTTGCCAGTTCGCCACCCGGCCTGATCGGCCCGGAGCCGATACGCTACCGGCGATGACGGTCCTGATCGCCCCGGACAGCTTCAAAGGCACCTACACCGCCGCCGAGGTAGCCACCGCGATACTCGCCGGCGTGGAGGCGGCCGGCGGCACCGGCATCACGATGCCCGTCGCCGACGGGGGTGAAGGCACGCTCGCCGCCCTGCAGGATCCGCTGGGCCTGACCGTGGTGAGCGCACCGACGGTCAATCCCTGGGGTGCCGACATGGACGGCCGGTACGGCTACTCGGCCGACGGGACGGCATTGATCGAGGTCGCCGAAGCCAGCGGCATCACGACGCCGCACGCCGGGCCGCGCGACCCGGTCACCGCCGACACCTACGGCACCGGGCTGCTGATCGCCGATGCGTATCGGCGCGGCGCCCGAAACATCGTCCTGGCGGCCGGCGGGTCGGCGACCACCGATGGTGGGGCCGGTGCGGTGCGGGCCCTGCAGGAGGCCGAGGTGACCGACGCGTCGTTCACCATCCTGACTGATGTGACGACGCTGTTCCTCGACGCGGCAAAGGTTTTCGGTCCGCAGAAGGGCGCTGACCCGGCGACGGTCGAGCTGCTGACCGCACGGTTGAGCGAGTTGGCAGACAGCTACAGTCGCGACCCCATCGACGTACCGGGCAGCGGCGCGGCGGGCGGTTTCGTCGGCGGCATGTGGGCGGAGTTCGACGCCCGCATCGTCTCGGGCGCCGACTTCGTGTTGGACACCTGCGGTTTCGACGACGCGGTGCAGCAGGCGTCAGCGATCGTGGTCGGGGAAGGCCGGCTGGACTCGCAGACCGCCGCCGGCAAGATCATTTCGGTGATCCTGCGCCGCTCGGCCGGGGTGCCGGTGTATGCCGTGGTCGGATCGGTGACCGACTGCGACCGCAGCGCTTTCGCCGATGTCATCGTCGCCTCCGACGCGGCGGCGATGGAGGCAGCGGGACGCGCGATCGCTTCGCGTTAGCGCCCGTGCGTTGACTCTGCATCCAGGGCGATGGTTACGCGCATAACCAACGCCCTCAGCGCAGAGTCAACGCCCTGAGGCAGGCTGGACACATGATTGTGGCGTTCAGTGTCAGCCCATCGGGTGGCGACGAGTCCGGCGGGGTCGGGGCCGCGGTGGCCGAGGCGGTGCGGGTGGTGCGGGCTTCCGGTCTGCCCAATGAGACCAACGCGATGTTCACCAACATCGAGGGCGAGTGGGACGAGGTGATGGCTGTGGTCAAGCGGGCGGTGGAAGCGGTGTCGGCGGCGGCGCCGCGAGTGAGCCTGGTGCTCAAGGCCGACATCCGGCCCGGCCACACCGGCCAGCTGGCCGCCAAGGTCGAGCGAATCGAGCGCTCGCTGGACACGCCCTAGGAGCGGACCAGCCGGGCGATGGCCGCCGACGCCTCGGCGATCTTCTCGTCGGCCTGCGCACCGCCCTCGGCGACGGCCTGGCTGACGCAGTGCCCGAGGTGTTCGTCGAGCAGGCCCAGCGCGACGGACTGCAATGCGCTGTTGACCGCACTGATCTGGGTGAGCACGTCGATGCAGTACTTGTCGTCCTCGATCATCTTGGCTATGCCACGCACCTGGCCCTCGATGCGGCGCAGCCGTTTGGCGTAGTTCTCCTTCTCCGGCGAATAGCCGTGCGTCGCAGCCATATCAGCCTCCCAGCATCTGCGCCATCTGATCGATCTCGGCCTGCTGCGTCGCGACGATCGTCGTCGCCAACGCGATCGCGTCGACGTTCTCGCCGTCGGCGAGCTCGGCATTGGCCATCTCGATCGCGCCCTCATGGTGGCTGATCATCGACTCCAGCCACAGTGTGTCGAACGCGGTTCCGCGCAGCGACTGGAGCTCGGTCATGGTGGCGTCATCGACCATGCCCGGCATTGCGTCACCATGGTCGCCGTGCCCGGCGCCAATCTCGCCTTCCCGCCACTGCACCAGCAACACCCGCATCGCCTCGATCTCGGGTTCCTGTGCCGCCCGGATCCGCTCCGCTAGCGCCACGACGTCGGGGTTCGATGAGCGGTCCGGCACCAGAGCAGCCAGGTCCACGGCCTGCGCATGGTGCTGGACCATGGTGGTGACGAATGTGACGTCGGCGTCGTTGAAGCCGGCCGGCGCGTCCGCGATCAGCGGCGCGGTAGTCGCCGTTTCGTGCGCGGTGTGGTCTTCGGCGACGGTGTCGGAGCACGCCACCATGGACAGGACGGCAGCCGGCGCCGCCAGGACCGCGACGATGCGGGTACGAAGCGTCATGCAGACCAGCATACTCTATACCCCATAGGGGTATCGATAATGGTTTGGCCGGGTCAAACGCCGAAGGCATACTTGACGGCATGCCCTCAGGATCGCCAGACATCAAGCCCCGCAGCCGCGACGTCACCGACGGCCTGGAGAAGGCCGCCGCCCGCGGCATGCTGCGCGCGGTCGGGATGACCGACGACGACTTCGCCAAGCCGCAGATCGGCGTCGGCTCGTCGTGGAACGAGATCACCCCGTGCAACCTGTCGCTGGACCGGCTGGCCAA
>NZ_JBMHMI010000144.1:0-1880 GCF_049179015.1 Micromonospora sp. WMMD736 | reverse complement strand
GCCGTTGCTGTCGTCGACCCGGTCCATCCAGCTGTGGTCCAGCGCCGTCTGCGCCAGGGCGACGATGCGGTCGTCGGCGGGCAGCAGTCGCTCGCGCAGCGCCATCACCGGGGGCAGATCCACCGAGTGCCAAGTCAATTCGCCGGCGACACCGGCGCGGTCCAGCCGCCAGAAGCTGGTCTGCAGGCCTTCGGCCAGCGCTACCACCGTCGCCTTCGGGTGCGCGGTCAGATAGCGCTTGGCGGCCTCGTCGAAGGCCACCGCGCGAAGCCCGTGGGATTGATTGGGCCGGCCGAACTTGCGGTAGTCGTAGTCGATCGCATCGAACAGGGTGACGGCCCAGGGGTCGGCGATCACCCCGTCGGAGCGTTTCGCCTCGCTGGCTCGGTTGTGCAGCGTCCACAGTGTGGTCGCCGAGACCCCGCCCAGCACATTGCCGTCTACCCAAGAAGCTGTCATTGGCTCAATCCTAAAGACGTGAGCCGCCGCCGACGTAGGCTCGGGTGATGGGGCGTGACGTGTTCGACGACAAGCTGTTGGCAGTGATCGGCGGGAACTCGTTGGGAGTGCTGGCGACGATCAAGCGCGACGGGCGGCCTCAGCTGTCGAACGTGTCGTACTACTTCGACGCCCGGAATCTGGTGCTGCAGATGTCGATCACCGAACCGCGCGCCAAGACCCGCAACCTGCGGCGGGATGCGCGGGCCGCCCTGCACGTCAGCTCCGACGACGGCTGGGCCTACGCGGTCGCGGAAGGTGACGCGACGCTGACCGCGCCGGCTGCCGCACCCGACGACGACACGGTCGAGGCGCTGATCGCGTTGTACCGCAATATTGCCGGTGAGCATCCGGACTGGGATGACTACCGCCGCGCGATGGTCGATGACCGGCGGGTGATGATGACGCTACCGATCTCGCACGTCTACGGCATGCCGCCGGGGCGGGGCTGAAAATCTGCGCGACGGCGCCGGGAAACCGGGCTAGTCTGCGGTCATGGCCGACACACCGGAGCGCGACGAGTCCGAGCCGGACACCAAACGTAAGTTCCGCGAGGCGCTGGAACGCAAAAAGGCCAAGGCCGCCGACGGCACCGCCCATCAGGACGGCGGCCGCAAGCAACCCCACCCGCACGGGCCGGTGGAGAACCGCCGCGAGTTCCGCCGCAAGAGCGGTTAGGTTCGCTGGCGGTTACTGGCGCGCAGTCCTCCGGGGAGCGATCAGCTGGTGGACCGAGGCGCGCTATCGGTCGCCAGCGCGCGGGCGGCGACCAACGCCACCAGCATGGCCGCGACCAGGTACAGTCCGGTGTCCTTGAGCCCCCAGCTGACCGACGCCAGGGTGGTCGCCCCGGCCACGCACAGCAGCAGGCCGACCGCGGTGCTGCGCGGTCCCGGTCGCGTCACCGCACCGCCGTCCCACAGCGGCAGCGGGCCGTTCTCCAGCGGCCGCAGTGCGACGAACGCACCCACCACCAGCACGGCCATCAGCGCCAGCTGCACCACCGACAACACGACGAAACCGGGGCCGGTCGGGTCGAACCGCGGGTAACCCAGGTAGTCGAACGCCAGATGCATGAGCAGCAGCGGCGGCATGTGCCACAGGTACAGCGTCATCGCCCCGGAGTTGCCGATCACGGCCAACCGCCACACCCGGGGGCGTTGGGCCCACCGAGTGATCGCCGGGGCGGCGGCGATCGCGAACGCGCACAGCATGATTGCGTGCCCGGCCAGCAGCAGTGACGGCGGCGCCATGTTCTTGAGCTGTTGGGTGTCGATACCAACCAGGCTCAGCTCATAGGGCCCGAAGACCAACAGTGCCAGGTTGACGCCGAACATCGCCGCACCGAGCAGCGCCGCGGCCCGGGTGGTCACCAACCGGCG
>NZ_JBMHMI010000143.1:0-2497 GCF_049179015.1 Micromonospora sp. WMMD736 | reverse complement strand
CACGCCCCGTGGTTTCCTCGGTCTCTGAGCTTGAATTTCTGGACGCGGTTGAGCGGATTGACCGGCAACTCGTCGATGAAGTCGACGTATCGGGGAACGGCGAAATAGGGCAGCTCCTCTGTGAGGAACTCGAATAGCTCTGATGGGGAGAAGGTTTCACCCGTCACCATCGCAATCCACACCTTCAGATCGTCCTCACCCAGATCTGCTGCGACAGCATGGGCCGCGACAGCGCGGATCTTGGGGTGTTTGCCGATCGCCGCCTCGACCTCGACGCAGGAAATGTTTTCGCCTCGCCGGCGCACGGCGTCACGCTTGCGGTCGAAGTACACCAACGTGCCGTCGGGTTCACGGACAGCCATGTCCCCGGTGTGATGCCACAGGTCGCGGCTGGCTTCAACGGTCGCTTCTGCGTTGTGCCAGTACCCGTCGAACATGACCATCGGTTCAGTTGGTCGGATGACGATCTCACCGGGTTGACCGTCCGGGACCGGCACCTCCTGGTCGTCGACAAGGCGCACGTCTATCCAGGGTGCCGGCTTGCCAAGTCTGCCCGGACGGGTGCCATGCGCCTCGACAGTGTTCAGCGTGATGGGGTTACATTCCGTCTGTCCGTAGACTTCGCTGACGACGTCGACTCCGAATCGATTGCGGAAGCTTCGTTGCGCCTCGGGCGGCATGGGAACGAAGATCGCGGTCCTCAGTTCGTGCGCGGTGTCTTCGGGGCTGGGTGGAGTCGACAGGATGGTCATGCCCATCGGGCCGACCCCGAAGGCGGCCGTCGCCTTGGCGTCGCGGCACTGCCCGATAAACCCGCTGGCACTGAACGCAGGCAGGAATGTGGTGGGGAGGCCGCCCTGGAGTGCGGCCATCAGTGTCATGCCCTGCCCGGCGATGTGAAACAGAGGCAGCGCAGTGATCAAGCGCTCATCGGGTTGATACCAACCACTTTCGAACCAGCCGCGGGGCAGTGCCGTGTAGTAGCCCTGGCTCAGAACGCAACCTTTCGGGAGGCCGGTCGTTCCCGATGTGTACATGATGGCCATCGTGTCGCGCGGCTGCAGTGCTGGCGGCGCGAAGTGCTCTGTGCTCGTCCGGAGTTCGTCGAAGGGAATGGTGTCAGTTGTGTCCGTGGCGTCGACGCCGACAACCTCAGTTAGTTCGGGCAGCTCGCACCGCACCGACGAAGTCTGGCTGAGTCCTGTTGCGTCGGTGATGATGCACCGGGCCTGCGAGTCGGCCAGCTGATGACGGAGGAAGTCGCCCTTCAAGTACGGGTTGATAGGCACTTGAATGGCACCGAGCTTCGCGAGCGCCAACACAGATAGCAGCGCTTCATCGCAGGTCGGCAGCATTACCGCCACTCGATCCGATGGATTGATTCCACGACCCTGTAGTCCTGCGGCCAGCGCGTCGGTGATGGCGTCTACCTGTCCGAACGTGAGCCACTCAGTGGTGCACTTGAAGAAGGGCCGATCCGGCTGGGCAGTGGCCCAGTGGTGCAGACGCGCCGGGACGGTGCGTGAACGATGAATCTCGGCGAGTTGCTCGGGCTGCCAGGCAGAGATCAAGGTCAGCTGCCTCCGTACCGTCGACCACGTGGAAAGGCAGCATGAAGATGCGAGATTCCACGTGTCACGCTGGCATAGCGATCGGGCTGTTTGACAATGCGATACTCGCCCAAGCGAGGCAGCGCTTCTTCGAGCAGCACCCGCAGCTCCATTCGGGCCAAGTTTGCGCCCAAGCAGCGATGCTCTCCGACACCGAAGGCGAAGTGCCGGTTCGGCGTCCGGGACAGATCGACTGTGTCAGGATCGTTGAACTCAGCGGGATCATGGTTGGCCGCCATCCAGCAAAGCTGCACCCGATCGCCCTCCGCGATCGCCTGCCCGTGTACCGATGTCGACGAAACGGCTGTACGAAACAGCGAGGGCAGCGGAGTCAGGTAGCGCAGCAGTTCCTCGACGGCGGCGGGGATGCGGTCTGGCTCCTCGACCAAGAGCCGCCGTTGTTCGGGATGTTCAGCGAGATAGTAGAGCATATGTGAGCCGCTGTTGGTCGTGGTGTCGAGGCCGCCGGTCATCAGCATGATCATGGTCAAGATGAACTGCGTCTTGTCCATGGGTTTGCCGTCGATCTCCAAACCGATCAACAGCGACGGGATGTCGTCGCCGAGGGCGTCACGGCGCACTTCGTACAAGTGGTCGAAGTAGCCCATTGCCGAGCCGATCGCCTCGAGATCCTCGCCGCCAGAGGCCAGTAACCTCACGGCCCACTCCTGAAATCTGTCTCGGTCTTCTAGCGGAATGCCGAGCACTGGTGTGTTTACGATGGCGGGTAATGGAATTGTCAACTGTTGCGCTAGGTCAGCCTCACCACCTTCGATAAATCCGTCGATGAGACGGTTGACGACTTCACGAGCGTGTGGAGCGCACTCGGCCGCTGCCGCCGGCGTGAATCGGGATATGAGTGGCCGACGGTACTGGCCGTGAATCGG
>NZ_JBMHMI010000142.1:0-2236 GCF_049179015.1 Micromonospora sp. WMMD736 | reverse complement strand
CCGGTCCGGCGGAGTGGATCAGCGCCGCATCCGCAGCGATCGGAACGTCGATCCGGCGGCGCAGCGCCGCGAGTTCGGCCAGGGTGCCGCAGGGCTGTTCCACGTATTGCAGGTCACCGGCAGCACGGGCCAGTGCAGGAATCAGATCGGCCGCGGTGCGCACATCCCAGGCGCCGATCGCGGCACACCGGATCTGCCCGTCGGCGCCGAGCGCGTCGCGCACCGCTTCGACCCGGGCGATGTCTTCGGCGAGCGTGCTACCGGGGGCGCCCACCCAGATCTCGGCGGTGTGGCACCCAGATTCGGCCACCAGTGCGGCGGCCTGGGCCGCATCGACCGGCGGGACTCCGATCGCGACCGGAATCCGGCCGCGTACCGGGTCGGGCCAGCCGACGGTGCCCGGTTCGGTCGCGGCGGTGAGCCAACGGGCGGCGAGGCGATCGTCGGCGGCCGGAGGCGGGCTGAACTCACCCCAGCCCTGGGGCCCCTCGATCAGCATGCACTCGCGGTCGCCAACCTCACCGAACCCGGCGCGCACCGGGATGGCGACGACGACGGCGCGGTCGAAGTCGATCAATGTGTTCACCGGGGCAATACGCTATCGACTCCCGACCCGGGATCAGAGACTGAGCCGTCGATAGCGCTGCAGTCGACGCACGCCGACGGTCGGCGCCGGGCCGTCGTGGCTGCCCAGCGCCGACGCCATCCGGACGCGCGCGGCCTCGACGTCGAACCCGGTCCCGATGGCCACCAGCACGTTTCCTGGCGCTGTCGCCCGCGCGGTGGTGACATGAATGGCGGTGCCGACCACGTTGATCACGTAGCTGCGCACCCGATCCCGGTAGCGCACCGCCACGGTGCCCTTGAGCCGGTAGACGCCTGGCGGTGGCTGCTCGCACAGGCTGAGCACCGCGCCGGGGTCGACCGTCCCCGAGCTGGTCGTGGTCACCGAGGCGGCGTGTACGTGCTCGTGCTGATCGGCGTGCGCCGACGGGTCCTCGATGTCGGTGAGCAACTCACGAAAGCTCAGCTGTCCCAGGTCTTCTGAACCCGACACGTCGTAGAGCAGGGCGGGGTCCACCCGCCCGCCGATGGCGCCGACGATGTGTGCCTCCGGGTTGCGTTCACGCACCCGCTGCTCGATCCGGCGCAGCGCTGCGGCGCGGTGCGTCTCGTCGATCCGGTCGAGTTTGTTGACCACCACCAGCGACGCCGCGCCGTATCGGGCCAGCGGTGGACCGCCCCGATCGACGGTGTCGAAGTGGGTCGCGGCATCGATCACGTCGACGACGCCGCCCGGTCGGACCCGTTCGACCTCACTGAACCGGATGATCCTCGATATCGCCACCGGGTCGGCCAACCCGCTGGCTTCGACGATGATGGCGTCCAGGTCCAGGCGGGGGTCGGCGAGCTTGGCCAGCGCCTCGTCCAACCCACCGTCCTCGGGCAGACAACAGATGCAGCCACCGGTGATGGACGCCGGTTCGTCGACCTGGCCGGTGACCAGTCCGGCGTCCACGTTCAGCTCGCCGAAATCGTTGATGATCACCCCGATCCGGGCGCCCGGGGCCCGCAGCACGTGGTTGAGCAGGGTGGTTTTGCCGGCGCCGAGGTACCCGGTGAGCGCGATGACGGGAATGGCGGCCACCGGCCAGAGTCTAGATATCGTGTGCCGCCGAGCGGTCAGCCACGCCCAGTCCGGCCGCCAGCACGTCGACGACTCGGCCGAGTTCGGCATCGTCGATCGGCTCGGCTATCACCATGATCGTGAAGAACATTGCGCCACCGAGCATTCGATGCACGGTAGCGGTGTTCGGCGGCGCGCAAAGTTCGCCGCGCCGCACGGCGCGGTCGAGGATGGCGTCTATCTCAGCTCGTTCGGTCGCGACGAACACGCTGCGTAGGCGGTCAGCGACGTTCGGTGCGCGGCTGATCTCGGCGACGACGTGCGGGGCGACCTCGCGTGCGGCCGGCGTCGACATGTCCGAACGGATCCGCTGCCCGAGGGCGAACAGGTCGCCCCGCAGCGATCCCGTGTCGGCCGGCGGGACCGGCGCTGAACCGTGTACTCCCGCAGCGAACAACAGTTCGGCCTTGGACTGGTACCGGCGGTAGATCGCGGCCTTCGAGGTGCCTGCCCGGGCGGCCGTCGCATCCATCGTCACGCGCGCGTAGCCGACTTCGTCCAGCAGTTGGCGGGCCGCAACCAGGATCGCGTCATCGAGTCCGGCGTCCC
>NZ_JBMHMI010000141.1:0-1310 GCF_049179015.1 Micromonospora sp. WMMD736 | reverse complement strand
GCTGTGACCGAGGCGACATCGGCGGCGTCTCAACCGCTACCGGGCCGGTGGACGGGCTGCCGACCATCTTCGTCTATGACGGCTACCCGGGCGGGGCCGGTTTCGCCGAACGCGGCTACCGCCAGATCGGCGCCTGGTGGGGCGCCACTGCTGCGGCAATCGAGGCCTGCGAGTGCCCGCACGGCTGCCCGAGCTGCGTGCAATCCCCCAAATGCGGCAACGGAAACGATCCGCTGGACAAAACGGGTGCAATGCGGGTACTGCGCCTCGTACTCGGTGAGTTGGCGGCCCGGCACTGACCATCGGACTGTGTGGCGACGACCGACCCCTCGACAGTCGACAGCACACTCCGGCGGCCAGTGACGTGGAGATCGGGCACGCCTTTTACACCCAGGCGGTGCGTCGAACGGTCGGACAACGCGATCCGTTCCCAGGCCCGGACATCGGGCGCAGACGAAAGTTACCCCGTCACCTTGGTGAACGCAACCCTCTGGCGGCGAAACGGAAGCCGACCAGCAAAGACTGTGACGCCCGTCCTACGGATTTCGTAGCGGGAAAATAGTGCGCCGTGACCGACATCACGCTCGGTAGAATGCGGCCATGAGCCACGACTGGCTGCTCGTGGAGACACTGGGCGGCGAACCTGCCGTGGTCGCACAGGGCCGCCAAACCAAGAACCTGGTCCCGATCAGCGCGTTCCTACGACGAAATCCGCACCTGATGGCGATCCAGGCAGCGATCGCCGAGACGATGCGCGCCGGCAAAGGATTGAGCAGCATCACACCCAAACGCGACCGCGTGATCCGCACCGAGGTGGTCGGGATGTCCGACGGACACATCCACGGCGTGCACGTCTGGATCGGCCCTGCTGACGTCGACCCCCCCGAACGGCCTGTCCCCGGCGCCCTCACCTGGGACCTGACCAAAGGGGTTGCCACCGACACGATCGAGTCGCTGACCAACGCCGGGCACAATCCGGCCACGGAGATCACCCACGGGCGGGCGTTCGCCGACGACCTGCCGACCCGCGACCTCAACCCCGGCGAGACCAAGGTGCTGGCCATGGCGATCCGGCCGCAGGCGGGCCGCACCTTCTGCAGCACCTGGGACGTCACCGATCACCGCGGAGAGCGGATCACGGTCGGTTTCACCGCGCGGGCGGTGGTCGAGGCCGAGGAGGACGGCGTCGAGCGACTGATCTGCCGGGCAATGAACTGGCGCGGCGAACGGGATCGTCCCCCGCAGGCAACCGACAGCTTGGCTCAGCGGATCCTCAACGGGATGGCGCAGCCCGGCGTACACCGCGCGAT
>NZ_JBMHMI010000140.1:0-1892 GCF_049179015.1 Micromonospora sp. WMMD736 | reverse complement strand
GCACCAGGGATACTGATTTTCGGCGACGTGCTCAATCGAGCGCGTCGATTCGGCGATGCCCGCTACGGCGCTGGGGATGTGGGCGGTGGCCACGGGCGGAAAGGCCGCGACCATCCCCACTGCCAACGCGCCGCATGCGAAAGCAGCCAACTTGCTCATCACCACACCCCCGACCTCGCTCGAGGGGGCCTGTAGTACCACTCGGCCCAATACCCGCTGGCCTTCCTCCGGACCATTACGGGTTCCTCGGATGGCCCTTGGGCGCAACCCAGCAGTTCTCGCCGCCGATGCCGAACACGCGGACGTGCTCGCAGATGTGCTTGTCGCCGTTGGGCAGACAGGACTCGCGGACGGCACCGCCGTGCAGGAAGGTGCCGCCCCCGGCATTGGTGGTGGCGATACACGCCTGCGCTGGAGGTGGTCCGGCAAGAGACACGATGCCGAGGCCGATGACCGCTGCCCCAGTGGCAGCCGCGGCTCCCGCATACGCGAACGCTGTGGATGCGCCGACTACAGCCGCGTTGCGAACCTTATTCATTTCCCCACTCCCCTTACTATGGAGTAAGGACGGAGAACCGCTCCCCGTCCAGGCCTCCTGTCGGCGCTGTGCGTCGGCGGGAGACGGGTGGCCCCAGCCCCCTTAGCTCGGGGCCACCCAGCCCATGTGAGGCGAGCCGTCGAGATGTCGATTGCCGGAAGTCGCCATTGCGGCTCTCCTCGCTTGCGGTGTCGTGCCTGTGCCACAAGCCGTAAGCGCAGTAGTTCTGTAAGGACTCAAGCACCGGGGTGTACGCGCAGACACGCGTAGTCCACTACCTGTTTGGTAACTTGCCGGAAACTTCCCACCGGCGTTGCCATACATCACTGGCTGTTGACGAACGCGATCGCAGAGGTTCGCTGTGCCTATCCTTATTCGGCGACACTGCCCCCGACCCCTGGTCTGGTCTGGAATCCCCGTGTACATCCGCACTCCTGCACCCGCAGTCTAGGCCGACTCGCGGCATCATCAAACACTTTCAGAGATTGCCCATAGCAGGTGGTGCAAGATGCAAATAGTTTGCGGGAGGATTCTTTTCAGCGTTGACAAAAGCCCCTAATCAACGGGCTACTTCGACAAGTTAACCATCGGGAAAGGCGTCAAAACTCGTGTTAAAAATGCTTTCGACTATCGCGAAGGACCAACGAAAGCCGATCGGCAAAACCTGGCCGCAAAGTCCATCGTCAACCCGCCAAGAAGATTGCTGAGTCAACAACAGCACTCACGGATTCATTCGCTATGAGTTCGCCATGCGGGCGGTCGAACCAGACGACACTCGGGACTTGGGCCCGCTTCAGTTTGGTGGGTGCGGGATCGAAGGCCACCACCAACAAGTCAACTGGACAACCCGACGCTTGTTAGGTTGCCAATGCCCGGTGAAGCGTCAAACCCTGCACCTTGCTGGCGATGCCGAAAGGAATTCGCTGCGAACCATCGGTGTTACAACCGCAGCCCAGGTCCAGGACAGCACGGCGGCGAGCCGGCCGTGCTGTTCTGCTTCGCGTTCCTGCTGCTGGCCGCGTTGGGCCCCGGGCCGTGGGCGGTGAACCGAAACTAGCGGTGGCGCCTAGAGATTGATATCCCCCTCGGCGAAGGAGATCACCGACACGTTGCCGTAGCTGTCTGCGACGTAGGCCTGCGAACCGTCCGGGGCGAACACCACCTGCACTGGTTGGGAAAAGCCGCGTTGGCCGACCGGGACCGAAGTCACCTCACCCGACTCGACGTCGATCACCGCGACCGCAGCCCGCACCAGATCGGTGACGATGATTTTGCTGCCATCGGGGCTGACAGCCATGTCGGAATAGGCGCCGCCGACGCCCGGCTCAATCGTGAACGCATCGGCGACCGGAAC
>NZ_JBMHMI010000139.1:0-2560 GCF_049179015.1 Micromonospora sp. WMMD736 | reverse complement strand
TCTGCGGGCAAGGGCAGATCCTGAAACACCGGGATGTTGCGGGAGGCCGTTTCCTTGGCCCGCTCGGCGGCCGCGGCGATCGCCTCGTCGCCAGATGTCGCCTCTCCGGATGTCACGACTCGTCAGTGACGAGCCGATACAGCGCGTACAGCGCGAACCACGTGATGACCACGACGGCCGCGACGAGCAACATCTCGAAGAAGAGCACCACGGTGGTCAGTTTAGTGGGCGCCGCGGCGGACGGCGCCCCTCACCCCCTCGCCGAACGTTGGCTTGTGTGCGAACAATCGCGAGAATCTCGCACACAAGCCAACGTTCGAGCGGTCAGGCGACCTTGACGTCGACCTCGTGGATGCCGGCGCCGGTAGGAGCCACGCTGGCGTCGCCGTTGCCGGCGGGCGACAGCGCACGCAGCGTCCAGGTCCCCGGTGCGGCGAAGAACCGGAAGTCACCGGTGGCCGACGCGACGACCTCGGCGGTGAACTCGTCGGAGGAGTCCAGCAGGCGCACGAAGGCGCCGCCCACCGGCTGTCCGGAGCCATCGACCACGCGGCCGGTGATCACCGTCTCCTTCTCGACGTCAACACCTGCGGGCAAAACCTGTCCTTGCTTTGGTGCGGAGCACATAATCAACTTCCCAACTCGATCGGGACCCCCACCAGGGAGCCGTATTCTGTCCAACTTCCGTCGTAGTTCTTGACGTTCTGGTGTCCGAGCAACTCCTGGAGCACGAACCAGGTGTGCGAGGACCGCTCACCGATGCGGCAGTAGGCGATGGTCTCCTTCTCGCCGTCCAGCCCGGCCTCGGCGTACAACGCTGCCAGCGCCTCATCGGATTTGAAGGTGCCGTCTTCGTTGGCCGCCTTGCTCCACGGAACGTTGATCGCCCCGGGGATATGCCCGGCGCGCTGGCTCTGCTCCTGCGGCAGGTGCGCCGGGGCCAGGATCTTGCCCGAGAACTCGTCGGGGGAGCGCACGTCGACCAGGTTCTTGGCGCCGATAGCGGCGATCACCTCGTCACGGAACGCGCGGATGGTGTTGTCGGGATCCTTGGCGGCGTAGCTGGTCTGCGACCGCTCGACCTTGTCGGTGGACAGCGGGCGCCCGTCCAGTTCCCACTTCTTGCGGCCGCCGTCGAGCAGTTTGACGTCGGCGTGGCCGTAGAGCTTGAAGTACCAGTAGGCGTAGGCGGCGAACCAGTTGTTGTTGCCGCCGTAGAGGATGACGGTGTCGTCGTTGCCGATACCGCGCTCGGAGAGCAGCTTGGAGAACTGCTGGGCGTCGACGAAGTCACGCTTGACGTGGTCCTGCAGATCCTCCTTCCAGTCCAGCTTGATGGCGCCGGGGATGTGGCCGGCGTCGTAGGCGCTGGTGTCCTCGTCGACCTCGACGAAGACGGTGTTCGGCGCGTCGAGATTGCTCTCTGCCCAGTCGGTGCTGACCAGGACTTCGGAGCGAGCCATGAACGAGATCCTTTCGGTTGCTTGATCTTTGGTGGTTACAGCGGGGCGTGATGTGACGTGGTCGAGGCGCAGCACCGCACCGCGACGGTGCTGGCCGGGATCGGCATGACGTCAGACTCCTGTTGGGAAACGGTCTAGTTGTGGGCAGGCCAGAGTGTCTGGCTCAGAGCGAGGGCGGCGGTACGCGCGCGACTGCGCTCAGCAACAACAACAACAACAGCAGCAGCCCGCGGTGCGGCACAGATCAACTGCGCGGCGCTTGGTGAGGAAAACCTCGAGGCGGGCGGACACGTCGGTCAGCTTACCCAATGACAGGGTGATCAAGCCAACAGCGGTTCCAGCACCGCTCGCAGGTCAGCGGGCTTGAGCACATTGGTGGTGCGGTAGCGGGGTCGTCCGGTCGCGTCGAAAATCAGCGTGGTGGGCAGCGACAGCACCGACAGCCGCCGGGCCAGCTCCGGCTGGTCGTCGACGTCGACCTCGAGGTGTGCGACCGCGGGCAACTGTGCGCAGACCTCTTCGACTGTGCGGCGCACGCCCGCGCACGGCTGGCACCACGGTGCGCTGAAATGCACCACCGTCGGCCCGTCGGACGACAAGTCCAGGCCGGTGGTGTCGACGTTCGCCGCCGCGGCCTCACCTTTGCGCAGCCTGGCCCGCAGCGCGATCAGCCGACCGGCGATCAGCGCCACCCCGGCGACCGCGATCAGCACCGCGATGACGACGACCACGGTAGTACTCATGACTGCCGAAACTCCTCCAGCGTGATGGTCACCTGTTCGGCGATGCCTTCGATGATGACATCCGAGCCGCGGGCGCCCTCGCTGGTCGGCGCGATGTCGAACGGCAACTGCTGGCCGGGCAGCGCCGTGCTGAACGCGGCCAGCACCGCCTCGACCTTGTCGTCGGGCACCGGCTGATCAGCGGTCCCGGGCCCGGTCAGCACCCCGCGGCCGGTGAGCACCAGCGTCGTGCGGTCGGGACCATCGATGGACAGGTCCACCGACACGCTGACCCGCTCGTCGAAGTCCGCGGCGTCCGGGGTTCCGGTGAACACCAGACCTCGGTTGGAGGAGATGCCCGACTCGGTGGTGCCT
>NZ_JBMHMI010000138.1:0-2983 GCF_049179015.1 Micromonospora sp. WMMD736 | reverse complement strand
GCCGGTTTCCCGCTGTACTGGTTGTTCATCAACACCCCGGGTCCCATACTGACAGCGGCGATCCTGTTCGCGGTTCCCGGTTATTTCACCGGCTGGCGTGCGCCCCTGGTGGTGTTCCTGCCCCTGGTCACCGACACGGCGTGCAGCGCCGCGGTGGGCCTGCCGATCTATAACGCACTGCACACCCCGGGCGCCGGCGCGTGGCTCCTGTGGGGTAGCGCGATCGCCTCGTGCGCAATCGGATTGGTGCTACTTGATGCGTTCGCCCGCTGGATCTATGCGCACACCCGCTCATTACAGCAGCAGAACGCCACCGCACCGGTGCAGCCCCGAGAACAAGTGTGAACCGGCGGCGGCCAGTCCCCGGCCGCCTGAGTCTTTCGACGGCGATTTGGCCGTCACCTATCTGGCGGGCCTGACACGGAGAGAGCCGGCCCATCCTGAACGATCGTTGACAGTAGACGAACGTGCACCGTACGGTGACCGTGTCACATTCCGTACCCCATACGGTAATCCATGGTGCGCACCCCGGCAGACGACTCCGGCGGAGGAGGATCGGCGTTGGGCATTCCCCACCCCACGGCGGGATCGGTCGCGCTGGTCACTGGGGCGTCGTCGGGAATCGGCCTGGCGATCGCCACCGAGCTGGCGGCGCGCGGGCATGACCTGATCTTGGTCGCCCGCCGCCGGGAGCGGCTGGAGGCGCTCGCCGAGGAATTGCACCGCACCCGCGATGTCCGTGTCGAGGTCATGGTCTGTGATCTGGCCGAGGCGAATGACCGGGACCAGTTGCTCGACGCGGTCAACGACACCGGCCTACAGGTGGACGTGCTGATTCTGTGCGCGGGATTCGGACTGGTGGGGCCGCACCTGGACCACGACGGTGATCGGGTGGTCAATCTCATCCGCACGAATGTCGAGAGCACGATGGCATTGGCCCATGCGCTGATTCCCGCGATGGCCCAGCGGCGCCGAGGCGCCGTGCTGTTCGTCTCCTCGATGGCCGGGAATCAGCCGATTCCCTTCTTCGCGGCGTATGCCGCCAGCAAGGCTGCCGTGACGTCGTTGGGTGAGTCGCTACACTACGAGCTCGCCGATAGCGGTGTGACGGTGTCGGTACTCGCCCCGGCGAACGTGGCGACGGAGTTCGCCGCCGTTGCCGACGCGGTGACGCAGGGCGAGCGCCAGTCGGCCTTCTTCACGGCCACGGCCGAACAGTGTGCACGGGCCGGGATCGAAGCGCTCGAATCCGGCAGGCGGAAGGTGACACCGTTGCCACAGGCGGCCCTCTTCGCCTGGCTTGGCCCGCGCCTTCCGCGCAGGGTGTGGTTCCGGATCTGCCGCTCGATGATGCGTTGAGCCGCAAAGGGTTCCCGGCTACCGTGGTGGACTACGTATCGATTCGCACGAAGGGTATCGTCATGTCTGACGACGACCACAGCACGCCGACGCCCTCGCCTGGCTCGCGGCTCGTCACGGAGCCGGCGCGGTGAGCACGTTCGCCAATTTTCGAGATATCGGCGGATTGCCGCTGACCGACGGCGGGCAGACCCGATCCGGTGTGCTACTGCGGTGCTCGGCGCCGATACCGGGGGACGCGCTGCCCGCGGACCTGCAGAACCGGGCGTTCACGGTCGTCGACCTTCGGTCGGCTGTCGAGCAACCTCAGTACGAGTGGCCACCGAACACCGTCGTAGTCCGGCACAACCTGTTCGAACCAGGAGATCTCAGCAGGCTTCGCGATGTGGACTTGAGTCTGCTCTATCGGGACATGCTTGCCACGGCGGCCGAGCGGATCGTCGCTGTCGCGCACATGTTGGACAGTGACGGGCCCACTCTGGTCCACTGCACCGCGGGAAAAGATCGCACCGGCGTCGTCGTCGCAGTGCTCTTGTTGCTGAGCGGTGTCGAACCCGCAGCGATCCTGGCGGACTATTGCCGGACCGAACTCGCCATGCCCGCTGTGGTGCAGCGGCTGAGCGCAATCGGTGCCATCGACACGGCGAACATCGCCGCGCCGTGGTACGCGGCTCCAGCCGCCGCGATCGAGGCGGTCATGACGATGCTCACGCAGTACCCAGGTGGGGCACGTGCGTGGTTCCTCGACCGCGGTGGCCGAGTCGACGCACTGAATCAACTGCGCCAGCGGTTGCGCGACGGTGGCGCGGCCGGTTCACGATCAGGCCGCTGATCAGGGATCGGCATCTGCCGTTGGACGATGGAGCGGCGAGCCGACTGTTCGTCTCGTTCCCGTCTGGCGGCGGCGATCACCAGATAGGCCGTGACGCATATCCAGATGAAGAAGATCGCCACGCCGATTCCCCAGACGATGATCCCGTCCCAGGCCAGCGGGCCCTCCTTGAAGAACACCACGAAACCGGCCGGGAACACGCCCATCACGGCGAAGAAGTTCAGGTAGGCATACCACCTGGGGAAGACCGGGACCGGGTTTCGGTCTTGGAGCACGATGGCCCCGATGATCGCGTTCTGGATCAGCACAGTCGTCGTCGTCCCGATGAACGTCAGCCACGCCACGTCATTGAGCGCCTGGGTGACCACCGGGTCACGTTCGGGGCGGTAGGCAATGCCCTGCCACAGCATAAGCGGCAGGATGATCTCCAGCACCGTGCAGGCCCCCGCGGCGAGCTGGCTGTATACCAGCGTGCGAGAAGCGCCCTCGATACGCCGCATCTGGTTGGAGATCACCGCGTAAAACGGTGCGAGCAAACCGGTTCCGATCATCGCGATGAACAGTCCGATCCGCTTTGCCAGGGTGTCCTCGGCAAACCACGCTGCAATCTCGTCAGCGCCCAGCGACGGTGCCGGCGGCCAGATGAAGTGCCCGATCGGAAGCAGACCGATGAAGAAGAGCAGCGTCATCAGTGGACCGCACCAGGCGCAGACCACTTGGTTGCGATAGCTCACCGCGCCGCATCCTTGCCAGCGGCCAACCGGGCAACGTCGGCCCGCAGTTGGTCCAGTT
>NZ_JBMHMI010000137.1:0-2209 GCF_049179015.1 Micromonospora sp. WMMD736 | reverse complement strand
ACGCTGTTCGCCCGTGCCGCGCTTCTGGGGTCCGACGGGAACCCGGTGCCGCCGGGCGAGGTCGGTGAGATCTGCGTGAGCGGGCCGCTGGTGTGCGGGGGGTACTGGAACAAGCCCGAGGCGACCGCCGAAACCTTTAGGGACGGCTGGATGCACACCGGCGACCTGGCCCGCGAGGACTCCGAGGGGTTCTGGTACATCGTCGACCGCACCAAGGACATGATCGTCACCGGCGGGTTCAACGTTTTCCCCCGCGAGGTGGAAGACGTGGTGGCCGAGCATCCGTCGGTGGCCCAGGTCTGCGTGATCGGCACCCCCGACGAGAAGTGGGGCGAGGCGGTGACCGCGGTGATCGTGCTGCGGCCCGACGCGCCGACCGATGAGGCCGCGGTCGCGACCATGACCGCCGAGATCCAGGCCGCCGTCAAGGACCGCAAGGGCTCGGTGCAGTCACCCAAGCAGGTGATCGTCGTCGACTCGGTGCCGGTGACCGCGCTGGGCAAGCCGGACAAGAAGGCGGTGCGGGCACGGTTCTGGGAGGGCGCCGGCCGCGCCGTCGGCTGAGCCGATCACCAGGCCCGCCAGCTAGCCGCCGAGCGTCACGCCAGTGTGGCGCTCACCGCCGACGGCCACTCTGGCGTGACACTCGGCAGAATGGGCGATCGTGGCTACCGCCGACCTGCAGCAGACCGTCGACGCGGTGTGGCGGATGGAGGCCGCCAAGATCGTCGCGACGCTGACCCGGTTCGTGGGCGACGTCGGGCTGGCTGAAGACGTGGCCGCCGATGCGCTGGTCGACGCGCTCACCCAGTGGCCTGCTGCGGGTGTGCCGCGCAACCCGGGGGCATGGCTGACGACCGTCGCCAAACGCAAGGCGATCGACCACTTTCGCCGGCGCGACACCCTCGACGCCAAGTACGCCGTGCTGGCCCGTCACCTGGACACCCACACCGACGAGCCGGGCTGGGATCCCGACCGCATCGACGACGACGTGTTGCGGCTGATCTTCATCGCCACCCACCCGGTGCTGTCGCGTGAAGGCCAGATCGCGCTGACGCTGCGGGTGGTCGGCGGGTTGACGACCGAGGAGATCGCCCGGGCCTTCCTGACCGCGACCCCGACGATCGCCGCGCGCATCACCCGCGCCAAGAAGGCGCTGGCCGCCGCCGACATTCCGTTCGAGGTGCCCGACCGCAGCGAGTACCCGCAGCGACTGGCCGCGGTGCTGAAGGTGATCTACCTGATCTACAACGAGGGCTACTCGGCCTCGTCGGGGCAGCGCTGGATCCGCGACGAACTGTGCGACGAGGCGTTGCGGCTGGGCCGGGTGCTGGCAGCGCTCACGCCCGACGAGCCCGAAGTCCACGGGTTGGTGGCGTTGATGGAGTTCCAGTCGTCACGGTTCGCCGCACGGACCGACCCTGACGGCGCCCCGATCCTGCTTGAAGACCAGGATCGCATCCGCTGGGATCGGGCCCAGATTCAGCGCGGGGTGACGGCCCTGGGCCGCGCCGCCGACATGATCGAGCATTGGGGCACCGGCTGGGGCCCCTACGCGCTGCAGGCTGCGCTGGCCGAATGCCACGCTGTGGCGCCGACCGCTGCCGACACCGATTGGCGACGAATCGTCGCGCTCTACGACGGACTGTTGCAGATCGCGCCGTCACCGGTGGTGGAACTCAACCGGGCGGTGGCGGTGGCGATGGCCTCCGGCCCGCAGGCGGCGCTCGACATCGTCAACCGGCTCACCGGGCTCGACGATTCCTACCTACTGCCCAGCGTGCGGGGTGAGCTGCTGGCACGGCTGGGCCGCGGCGCCGAAGCCACCGCCGAGTTCGAACGTGCCGCCACCTTGACCGAAAACCAGCGGGAGCGGGACATATTGCTGAACAAGGCTATTCGAGCTCGAACTGGCTAGCGCCGGGTACACCGGTCCGGACCGCGACCGACGTCGCAGAACCGGTGTCGAACACCTCGATCACCACGTCGGCGTCCCGGTAGCCGCCGAGGTGGTGCAGTCCAGTGGTGGCTCCCACGATGTCGTTGACGTGGTCGCCACGAGCCGGGTAGTCGGCCACCGGATGGCGCCAGTGCGCGGCAACGACCGTCGCTCCCAGCATCATTCGCGGAATCTCGCGATCCAGCACCGACCGCAGCACCGCGGGCTGCAGGTAGTAGCCCACCTCCGACAACACCAACAGGTCGAACC
>NZ_JBMHMI010000136.1:0-1458 GCF_049179015.1 Micromonospora sp. WMMD736 | reverse complement strand
GGCATCCTGGCCACACCGGTGGAGACCGTCCGGCGCGATCGAGGCAACCGCCATCTGCGGCGGCTCGCCGAATTGGTCGACGAGATGGGTGCGGTGGAGGTCGTCGTCGGGCTGCCGCGTACGTTGGCCGACCGAACCGGTCAATCAGCAAGGGCGGCAATCGATCTGGCTGACCAGCTGGCGGCCCGCATTGCGCCGGTGCCGGTGCGGCTGGCAGACGAGCGGTTGACCACGGTAAGCGCCCAGCGGTCGCTGCGTGAGGCCGGAGTCCGGGCCAAGGGGCAGCGGGCGATGGTCGATCAGGTTGCGGCGGTCGGCATCCTGCAGAACTGGCTGGACCAGCGGCGTGCGGTGCTGACCGGGCGCGGAGAGGGTGCGGATGGCTGACGACGAGTGGGGCCCGGAACGCGCACAGCCGGTGGCAGTGGGTCCCCCGCGGCACAGGATGAGTCGGCGGGACCGGGTGCGGGCGGCGGAAGGTCGACGCCGGCGCCGGTTGGCCACCGGCGCGGCCGTGGCGTTGCTGATCGTCGTCGTCCTCGGCGCGGTGTTCCTGGGTTCGCGGCTGTGGCACTCGCTGGTGGGCCCGGAAACCGACTTCGCCGGCGACGGACTCAACGACATCGTCATCGAGGTCCACGACGGCGATTCGACGACCGCCATCGGGCAGACGCTGGCTGACCACAACGTGGTGGCGACGGTGAAGGCGTTCGTCGAGGCCGCGCAGGGCAACGGTGCGATCGCCGCGATCCAGCCCGGGTTCTACAAGGTGCGCACCGAGATACCGGCGGCCACCGCGGTGGATCGGCTGGCCGACCCGACCAACCGGGTGGGCAAGCTGGTGATTGCCGAGGGCCGCCAGCTCGACGACGTCGCCGACGTCAAGACCGAGGTGGTGACCGACGGCATCCTGACCCTGATCTCGCAGGCCTCCTGCGTGGACCTCGACGGCGAACAGACCTGCGTACCGACCGCTGAGCTGCGCCGGCAGGCCGGATCGGCGCTGCCGTCGGAACTGGCGGTGCCCGCCTGGGCCACCGCGGAGGTCACCGCGATGGGCACCGACCACCGCCGGCTGGAAGGTTTGATCGCGCCGGGAACCTGGAACATCGACCCGTCGGCATCGCCGACGCAGATCCTGGCGTCGTTGATCGGTGCCAGCGCCGAGCTGTATGCGCACGGCGGGCTGCTCGACGCCGCGGCGGCGGCCAACCTGTCGCCCTACCAGGTGCTGACCGTTGCATCGTTGGTGCAGCGGGAGGCCACACCCGATGACTTCGCGAAGGTCGCCCGCGTCATCTACAACCGGCTGGCCGAGGACCGTACGCTCGAGTTCGACTCCACGGTGAACTATCCGTTGGACCGGGTGGAGATCGCGACCACCGACGCCGACCGGGCGATGAGCACGCCCTGGAACACCTATGTGCGGCCCGGGCTGCCGGCGACGCCGATCGGTTC
>NZ_JBMHMI010000135.1:0-1162 GCF_049179015.1 Micromonospora sp. WMMD736 | reverse complement strand
GCGCGGGCGACGACGACGTCGTTGCGGTTGCCGGGCCAGCACTGGCCAGCTGTGATGACGTGCTGGCGGTGCGCGCAGATGATGATTTGGAAACGCAAGTGGAAACTCTGAAGCACACAACCCCGCGATCCACGCAAGCAGCGAACCGGGCCCGGAGCGGGCAAGCGGACGATACGCGTTGGCTGCGGCGGCCACGGCCGCGCACGACGCGAGCAGCCCGGTAACGGCGCGGATCATAACTACGGTTCCTCACCTCGGCGGGCGGCCACCTCGCGCGCGGTGAACTGTCGTCGCGCCAGGTGCTCGACGTGGTCAATATCGGAGAGGATGTCGCGCAGCTCTTTGCGAAACGCGTTGCGGCGATCCGTCAACGACGGATCCTGCTGAAACAGGCCCTGATCGTCGGCAACTTGGCGCGCTGTTGCGAAGACGAGTGTCGAAACGGGTTCCCTGCTGCGAATCCGCCCTTGCGCTACATACTGTTGCCCCACCCCCAGCGCCCGTCGAACGAGATCCTCCTCGGACAGCGACGCGGGCGCCTTACACAACACGTGGGCGACGATCTCGTAGGCCTCGAAGAACGGCCGCAACATGGTCCAGCTCATCAATGGGCGCTTCGAGAGAAGAATCGATTCGATCCCGTCGAACAGGGCGGAATCGAGGTCAGCGCTGCCGCGCACCGCGCGCTCCCAACCGTCGTACCATCGCAGCTCTTCGGCGATGTTGCACCGGAACTCGGCCGAGGCGGCGAAGTAGAAGTCGAACTTGAGCAGATCGCGAAGTCGGAACGTCTGGGTCCAGAACGCATCGAGGCGATCGCCGTCGGCATGGCTGGCGTGCGCCAACGCTAGTTCGACTATCGAAGTCTCGAGGAAGGCGTGGATTGCCGAGTTGCGGTAGAAGGCGGCGGCATGCTCATGTTCGGGGGCGATCCGCCACACGGGTTCCCATCCGTCGTCGACTCGAGTGACCGGATGTCCGTCGGAAAGTGCATCCAATGCTGCGCGCACTCCATCGAGCGTCGCGAGGTGTCGTGCACTCTCGGTCATGGGAATCTGCTTGAACTCGAGGTACTGTAGCCCGCCGTCCACCGTGCGGTGGATCTGCCCTAGGGTCAGGGCCACGCCGCGGGTGGCTAGCAGCAACGCGGAGATGAGCGCCG
>NZ_JBMHMI010000134.1:0-2133 GCF_049179015.1 Micromonospora sp. WMMD736 | reverse complement strand
CCTCGGTGGTGGTCAAAACCAGAGTTGGTGACGTCATGCTGTCCTGCCTGAATCCGACGCGCTCGCAGTCAGCGGTGTCGATGCACGCAGCGAAATCCGCGGCGCGGCGACTCCGGCGCACCACCGTGACAATCGGCCCGGTCGTTTCCAGCCCCGGCGGCAGTCACAGGCGCTACGGAAGCGCTCCTATTAAAAATGATTGTCATTATCAATAACATGCAGACGGGAGGGGTGTCAAAGCGAGCGGCTCCGGGCTTGGCGACCAGTGTCCGCAAGTCCGCATCGAGCGAGCGCGGTTCTACTGGTTGGGCTGGTCCCCCACAGTCTGTTCGGCTGGTCCTGGGCCGATCCGGTCAAAGCCCTGGTAATTGTCGCGATCGCAGTGCGAGAGGGCAACGCGCGACGGCGTCAGGGCGCTCAGGTGAACGCCTTGAGCTCGACACCGTCGGCCAGCAACCGATCGCGGACGGCGTTGGCGATCTGCACCGCGCCCGGCGAATCCCCGTGCACGCAAATCGATTCGACGGTGATCGGGATGGTCGACCCGTCGACCGCGGCGACCCGCCCCGTGGTGACCATCGATGACACCCGGTCGGCGATCTCGGTGACGTCGTGTAGCACGGCGTTGCGTTCACGCCGCGACAGGAGTTGCCCGTCGGCGCGATACGCGCGGTCGGCGAACGCCTCGGGCACGGTGCGAAGGCCGAGTTCCTGCGCTTCGGCGAAGAACACCGAACCCGAAAGGCCGAGCACCGGCAGGTCCGGGTCGACAGCGTGTACCGCCGTGGCGACAGCGTGGGCCTGGTCGCAACTAGTGACGATCGAGTTGAACAGCGCGCCACGGGGTTTGACATAGCTGACCATCGACCCCGCGGCATGGGCCAGCGCCTGCAGCGCACCGATCTGGTAGACGATCTCGGCGGTGAGCTCGTCGGGGTGCACGTCGATGTAGCGGCGGCCGAACCCTGCGAGGTCGCGGTAGCTCACCTGGGCGCCGATCCGCACGCCGCGCGGCGGCGACCCGGCACGTCTGGAGCAGCAACGCGGGATCGCCTGCGTGGAACCCGCAGGCGACGTTGGCGCTGGTTACCACGTCGAGCATGGCCTCGTCGTCGCCGAGTTGCCACGCCCCGAAACCCTCGCCCAGATCCGCGTTGAGGTCGACGGTCACACCGCTGGCGTCCGGGGCTGATCTCGAAGAAACGGTACGACTCGTCGAGAAGTCGGGCAGGCGAGTCATCGCCTCGCAAGTCGATGTCCGGGACCGCGTCGGTCTGCAGAAGGCTCTGGATGACGCGGTAGCCGAACTGGGTGGACTGCACGTCATTGTCGCGAATGCGGCCATCTGTCCGCTGGGCAACGATGTTCCCGTACAGGGCTTCATCGACGCCTTCGACGTCGACTTCATCGGCGTCGTCAACACGGTGCACGTCGGCCTGCCGCACCTGGGGGAGTGCGGCTCGGTGATCATCACCGGGTCGGTGGCGGGTCTGGTGCCCCAGGCAGGTGGGGTCAACGGCCAGGGCGGACTGCAGGGCCCCGGCGGAGACGGTTACGGGCTGGCGAAGAAGATGGTTCGCGACTACACGCGTTCGCTCGCGCTCTCAGTTGGCCCAAGCAAGATTCGGGTCAATGCAATTCACCCCACCAACGTCGACGCTGACATGCTGCCGAACCCAGCGATGTACAAGACGTTTCGGCCCGATCTCGCCGACCCGACTCGAACGGATGCCGAGGTGACCTTCCCGTTCATGCAGGCCATGCCGATTCCCTATGTCGAGCCGGCCGACATTTCGCATGCAGTGGTCTATCTGGCTAGTGACGAATCCCGGTACGTGACAGGGCAGCAGCTCTTCGTCGACGCCGGCGCCTCCTTGAAGCTGGGTATTTGAGCGACACGAGTCTTGGCGACCTCAAAGACTTGGTCAGTTAAGCTCACTGCCGATGCCCTCTGAAGCAGCCGGCCGATGGCAACTGCGTTCTACCGTCTCGAAGCGATGATGGCCGATCGCAACGTGCCCGCCATCCCCGTCATCGCGCTCACCGGCTATCTCGGATCAGGTAAAACGACGTTACTCAACCACATTCTCCGAGCACCGGGAGCGCGAATGGGGTCGTAATCAACGACTTTGG
>NZ_JBMHMI010000133.1:0-2645 GCF_049179015.1 Micromonospora sp. WMMD736 | reverse complement strand
GTGACGTCTCCGACGAGTTCGAACCGCGCGACGTCGCGTTCTGACGTTGCTCTCGCACCCGGTCGATCGCCTTGCGTAGCGGCCGGTCACCCGGCCGGACCGACTTGGGCCGCATCGGCTTCGGCCGGTCCTGAATCGCCTTCTGACGCTTCTCGATGCGGTCCTTCAGGCGGTCCTTCAGCGCTGATTTCACCGGCCGCTTGTCGAGGCGCTCCTTCAGTGCCGTCTTCAGCGGACGCTTGGCGAGGCGGTCCTTCTTTACCTCAGTACCGGTGTCGACGTCGTCGTTGACGACGGCGGTCTGTTGATCTCCTTCGACGTCCGCCCGCTCATCGCTACCCGTGACATCGACGAGGTTGTTGGTGGTGATTTCAGACGTGTCCGGTGTCGGGTCGGCCTTGCCCAGCGGAATGAATCCAGCCGGCAGGCCCTCCAACTCCTTGTCCTCACCACCGACGCCGTACGGGCCGGCCGGCTCGGTGCCGAAGATCCGCTGGTGCCCCGCCTCTTCCAACGCGTCGTCGATGCCGACCGGGATGGCCTTCAGGAAGTTGATCCCCACCCCGACCGGATTGCTGATCGAGATCAGATACTGCGGGGTCGGCTCACCGGGATGGATATCCCGCCGGTAGGCCCCCTCGATGAGCGTCTGCATCGGAGCATTGACGACCAGCAGCAACTCACGGGGAACGCCCAGGCTCTCCAGCGGCATCAGAAGGGGCACCAGATCGGTCGTCCTCATGTAATACTGCGTGTCGCCCATTTTGCCCTGGTAGATGACGTCGTCGTCGTTGAGATTCTGATCGGGCATATCGCCGTGCACGATCAGATACCCGGCGAGTGAGTTCAGCAGGGCCACCAGGCTGAACAGGTTGTTCGGGGCGCCGCCGCCGAGGATGTCGTATTGGTAGGCGAAGTCGACGGTCGGATAGCAGATCTCACCATCCTCTTGACACGTGTCGGTCGGCGTCGCGCCGTACATCGGGATGTCGAGGATCGGGATGGTCAGCTTGTTGAACTTCATCAGGATGCCGCCGTTGGGCCGCATCGGGTTGGAGAGCAGATAGAAGGAGATGATCGGCGAGTTCATGGGATCGTCGCGGTATTCGGCGATCAGGTCGGCCTTGACCAGCGAGGCGACCACGGCGCTCTGCGAGTAGCCGACCCCGATGAAGTCATCGGGTTCGAGGGGGTCCGAAACTGGTTCGTTGTATTCGCAACCGGCGTCCGCGTGCGCGCACTTACCGAAGTTCGAGCGGCCCTCGGCCACCGACTTCCCGAACGTCTTCGAACCGAAGACGGGCCAGAATTCCTCGGGCGTGATCACCGCGACCGTCTTGTACGGCGCCGATGGGATTCCGGTGTCCTGCTCCCCCGTCTTGCCGGACGCGGGAATGATGTGGTTTTCGACCGCAATCTCCAGGTAGCCGGTGACGAAATCGTGCGAATCAGGCGGGGTCGACAGCGGGTGCTCCGTCCCGCCCATGGCCAGCACGGTCGCCGTCAATACCGGCAACAGCGAGGGCACCGTGCCCGAGAATGCGAGGACCACGGCGCCAAGGATCGCCACCATCGTGACGCCCAGCGAACGCCAGAACCGAACCGTCATCTGATTCCCCAATCTCTCGACTGGTGTGGAACGGTCGCGAAGCTCGCCCGTCAGGAACACCAGCTTGTCCGACACTAGCTAGCTTGGTCTCGAACTATGACATTCTGCATCGGCCAGCTAACCGGCGCCCCGGATTTCAGCGTCCCGACAGCTATTCGTCAATGAAACCCCAGACGGCCGGCTGCCGACAGCTATGAGTCGTCGTTGGTCGTGGATGTCTTCGATTGGTTCGCACCGCCCGAATCTGCGTTCTGACGTTGCTGACGGACCCGGTCAACTGCCTTGCGTAGCGGCCGGTCGCCCTTAGCCGGTCGGACCGACTTGGGCTTGGTCATCTTCGGTCGCTCCTGCACAGCCTTCTGCCGCTTTTCGAGGCGGTCCTTCACCGCTGACTTGAGTGGCCGTTTTCCGTCCTTCAAAGCCGACTTCAGCGGCCGTTCGCTAAGGCTCTTTTTCAGCGCCGACTTCAGCGGACGCCGGACCTCCTTCTTCACATCGGTCTCAGGGTCAAGGTCGGCATTGATACCGGTGGCCGGCGGGTCTTGCTTGGCCTCCGCCTGGTCTTCGACACCCGTGGCAGCGATCTGATTGCCTGCCGAGAATTCCTGGTCGACATCGTTGTTGGTGGCCGCGTCACTGGCGTCGACGTTGTTGACGGCGACCTGCGGTGGTGAGACCGGTGTGGGATCATCCTTCCCCAGCGGGATGAAGCCGGCCGGCAGTCCCTGTAGGTCTTCATCCTCACCACCGACGCCATACGGACCGGCCGGTTGGGTGCCGAACACCCGCTCATGCCCCAGTTCTTCCAACGCGTCGTCAATGCCAACCGGGATCGCCTTAAGGAAGTTGACCCCCACCGCGACAGGGTTGCGAATCGAGATCAGATACTGCGGGGTCGGCTCGCCGGGATGGATATCCCTCCGATACGCAGCCTCGATCAGCACCTGGATCGGCGCGTTGGCAACCAACAGCAACGCGCGCGGAACGCCGACGCTCTCCAGCGGCATCAGGATGGGCATCAGGTCGGCTTGCTTCA
>NZ_JBMHMI010000132.1:0-5799 GCF_049179015.1 Micromonospora sp. WMMD736 | reverse complement strand
TGGGCCAACCGCGCCCCGACCCGACCACCCGGCGGGCTCCACTTGGCGGCATTGTCGAGCAGGTTGAGCACCGCGCGCGCCAGGCCCGCAGCGTCGCCGTACACCTGCCAGCCCACGACGTCGACGTCGAACTCGATGTCGTTGCGGCGCCGCCGAACCCGCTCCAGGCTGCGGTCAACCACGTCGGCCAGGTCCACCGGCTCATAACTGACGCCACCGGCCTCGTCCCTGGTGAGGTCGACCAGGTCGCCGACCAGCGTGGACAACTCCTCGATCTGGGCGACGACGTCGGCGCGCAGCCCGGCCATCTCCTCCTCGGGCAGCCGCGGCGCACCGGGTTCCATGGACGCCATCAGCAGTTCGACGTTGGTGCGCAGCGACGTCAGCGGGGTGCGCAGCTCGTGGCCGGCGTCGGTGACCAGCCGGGCCTGCCGCTCCCGGGACTCGGCCAATGCCCGCAACATCATGTTGAACGCCTCGGTGAGCCGGGCCAGTTCGTCACTGCCGGTGACCGGGATGGGTCTCAGATCGTCGGTGCGGGCGACCCGTTCGGTCGCTTCGGTGAGCCGCGCCACCGGCCGCAAGCCGGCGCGGGCGACCATCCCCCCGGCAATCGCAGCGACCGCAACACCGAGCCCACCGACGATGAGCAGCACCGTGCCCAGTCGCTTGAGCACCTGACTGGTGGGCGCCAGGCTCTTGGAGATCATCAGCGAGCTGCCGTTGGCCAGGTGCACCGCCAACACTCGCTGATGGTTGACCGTACGTAGCGACATCAGCAGCTTGCCGGACACCACGTCTTTCTCCGGCTCGCCCATCGGCAGGGTCTGGCCCTCCTGATTGGCGGTGTAGATGGCCCTGCCGGGGATCACCAACATGGCGTTGACGTCGGAGTACGCCGTGCCTTCGATGGCCTTGCCGGGGTCGGCTGCCAATGAGCCACTCTCGATCAGCAGCCGCGCACGGCTGTGCAGCTGGGTGTCGAGGTCGTCGTAGAGCGCCCGGGAGACCACTGCGTACACCGCGACGGCCATCAGCACCACCGCCATCACCACCATCGACATGGCCAGCAGCATCACCCGCCAACGCAGCGTCACCGAGCTGGTCGCGGGCGGCAGCGGCGTACGCCATCCGTTGCCTGCGGGTGGGGTGGCGGGCCAGTTGACTACCGACATCAGGGGGGAGTCTCGCGCAGCACATAACCCACCCCGCGCACGGTGTGGATCAGCCGCGGCTCTCCTTCCGCCTCGGTCTTGCGGCGCAGATAACCGATGTAGACCTCCAGCGCGTTGCCCGACGTGGGGAAATCGAAGCCCCACACCTCCTCGAGGATGCGGCTGCGGGTGAGGACCCGGCGGGGGTTGGCGATCAACATCTCCAGCAACGCGAACTCCGTGCGGGTCAGGCTGATCGGCCGTTGACCGCGGGTGACCTCCCTGGTCGCCGGGTCCAGAGTGAGGTCGGAAAACGTCAGCGCCGGTGATTCGGCCCCGTCGTCGAGCGAGGTGCGCCGCAGCAGCGCCCGCATCCGCGCCAACAACTCCTCCAGCGCGAACGGCTTGGGCAGGTAGTCGTCGGCGCCGGCGTCCAAACCGGCGACCCGCTCGGACACCGAGTCGCGGGCGGTGAGCACCAGAATCGGCAGGTCGTCACCGGTGCTGCGCAGTTGGCGGCACACTTCGAGGCCGTCCAGCCGGGGCATCATCACGTCGAGCACCAGGGCGTCGGGCCGATCGCTGGCGATCACCTCGAGGGCCTCTACTCCATCGGTGGCCAGGTCGACGGCGTAGCCGTTGAAGGAAAGCGACCGGCGCAGGGATTCGCGCACCGCGCGATCGTCGTCCACGACAAGAATGCGCACAGCCACAGTTTCAACCCATCGCCTGAGAGCGACCTGAGAGGCGCGCCGGGATCAGCCGGCGCAATCGCGGGTCAGCGACGCGGCGGGGGTCAGCGACGGTCGAGATCGATCAGGCCGAGGCGGGCGGCCTTGAGGTAGCGGCGCGGCACCTTGTGCTGCTGGCCGGCAACGTTGACGCTGACCAGTTCGGGGCGCTTGGCCTTCCACTGCGCGCGCCGGCTCCGGGTGTTCGCGCGCGACATTCTGCGCTTGGGCACAGCCATGACGTGCATCTCCTTAGATTGAGGTCCAGCCGCGCGAGCGACAGCGGCGACAGTTGCTCCTCAGGATAGCCGGTGACCTGGGTCTGCTCCAAAACGCTGTCGACTGCCGCGTCGACAGCACAATTGGACTTGAATGGTTTCTGACGCCACCCGGTCGGCATCGGATCCTTGACATGGGACCAGCGGTAGCGGCTAACCTACCGGTTGGTTGGCCGGGGGGCTGACGACGGGAGTTTTGCGTGACCACGGCGGTTCGCATCGGCAACTGCTCGGGCTTCTACGGCGACCGCCTCGCCGCGATGCACGAGATGCTGCTGGGCGGCGACCTGGACTACCTGACCGGCGACTACCTCGCCGAGCTGACCATGCTGATCCTGGCCCGCGACCGGGCCAAGAACCCCGACCGCGGCTACGCCAAGACGTTCCTGACCCAACTGGAGCAATCATTGGGCACCGCGCTGGACCGGGGCGTGCGGATCGTGACCAACGCCGGTGGACTCAACCCGGCCGGACTGGCCGACGCGGTACGCGCGCTGGCGGGCCGGCTCGGCCTGGACGTCACCGTCGCCCACGTGGAGGGCGACGACCTGGTGGCCCGCGCCGGCGAGCTCGGGTTCGGCGACGTGCTGGCCGCCAACGCCTACCTCGGAGCGTGGGGGATCGTGGACTGCCTGAACGCCGGGGCCGACGTGGTGGTCACCGGCCGGGTCACCGACGCCTCGGTGACGGTGGGCCCGGCGGCCGCGCACTTCGGGTGGGGACGCACCGACTACGAAGCGCTGGCCGGGGCGGTCGCCGCCGGCCACGTCATCGAGTGCGGCGCTCAGGCCACCGGCGGCAACTTCGCGTTCTTCGCCCATGCGGGGGTTGGCGACCTGCTACACCCCGGCTTCCCGCTGGCCGAGATCCACGCCGACGGCTCGTCGGTGATCACCAAACACCCCGGCACCGGCGGGCTGGTCAGCACCGACACCGTCACCGCGCAGCTGCTCTACGAGATCACCGGCGCCCGCTACGCCAACCCGGACGTGACGCTGCGGGTGGATTCCGTGCAGCTGGATGGCGACGGGCCGGACCGGGTGCGGATCAGCGCCGTGCGCGGCGAACCGCCGCCGCCCTCATTGAAGGTGTCGTGCAACAGCATCGGCGGGTTCCGCAACACGATGACGTTCGTGCTCACCGGCCTCGACATCGAGGCCAAAGCCGAACTGGTGCAGCGGCAACTCGAGGCCGGCCTGACCGTCAAGCCCGCCGAAATGCAGTGGACGCTGGCGCGCACCGACCACCCCGACGCCGACACCGAGGAGACCGCCAGCGCGCTGCTGCACTGTGTGGTGCGCGACCCCGACTCGGCCACCGTAGGTCGCCAGTTCTCCAGTGCCGCCGTCGAAATCGGGCTGGCCTCCTACCCCGGCTTTCAGGTGACCGCGCCGCCTGCCGACGGCCAGGTCTACGGGGCGTTCACCCCCGGCTATGTCGACGCCGGCCAGGTCCCGCACGTCGCCGTGCACGCCGACGGCACCCGCACCGACATCGCCCCCGCCGCCGACACCGCCGACCTGGCGCCCGTCGAGCCGCCGACGCTGCCCGATCCGCCGCCGGCCGGCCCGACCCGAAGAGTGCCGCTGGGCACGATCGCCGGCGCCCGCAGCGGCGACAAGGGCGGCGCCGCCAACGTCGGCGTGTGGGTCAGAACTGAGGCGCAGTGGCGCTGGCTGGCGCATACCTTGACCGTCGAGCGGCTCCGGGAGCTGCTACCCGAAGCTGCGGAGCTGCCGGTTACCCGCCACCTGCTGCCGAACCTGCGGGCGGTCAACTTCATCATCGACGGCATCCTCGGTCAGGGGGTGGCCTACCAGGCCCGGTTCGACCCGCAGGCCAAGGGGCTGGGCGAGTGGCTGCGCAGCCGACACATCGACATACCGGAGGACCTGCTGCCGTGAACATCTGGACCACGCCCGAACGCGAGCAGTTGCGAAAGACCGTGCGCGCGTTCGCCGAACGCGAAGTACTGCCGCACACCGACGCGTGGGAACGGACCGGTGAGCTACCGCGCGAACTGCACCGCAAGGCGGGAGAAGCCGGGTTGCTGGGTGCGGGCCTACCCGAAGCGGTCGGCGGTGGCGGCGGCGACGGCGCCGACGCGCTGATCATCTGCGAGGAGATGCACTACGCCGGCAGCCCGGGCGGCGTGTTCGCGTCTCTGTTCACCTGCGGAATCGCGGTGCCGCACATGATCGCCTCGGGAGATGCCCGGCTCATCGAACGCTATGTGCGGCCGACCCTGACCGGCGAACTCATCGGTGCGCTGGCGATCACCGAACCCGGCGGCGGCTCCGACGTCGGCCACCTGACCACGAAAGCTGAGCGGGATGGTGACGAGTACGTGCTCAACGGCGCCAAGACCTACATCACCTCCGGGGTGCGGGCCGACTACGTCGTGACCGCCTGTCGCACCGGCGGTCCCGGCGCGGGCGGGGTGTCGCTGATCGTCGTCGACAAAGATGGACCGGGCTGCTCACCGGGCCTACAGGTCACCCGCAAGCTGGACAAAATGGGGTGGCGGTCCAGCGACACCGCCGAGCTGTCCTACACCGACGTCCGCGTCCCCGCCGCTAACCTGATCGGCGCCGAGAACACCGGATTCGTCCAGATCGCAAGCGCGTTCGTGGCCGAGCGGGTCGGCCTGGCCACCCAGGCCTACGCCAGCGGGCAGCGCTGCCTGGACCTCACGGTCGAATGGTGTCGCAACCGCGAGACTTTCGGCCGGCCGCTGATCGCCCGGCAGTCCGTGCAGAACACCCTGGCCGAGATGGCCCGCCGCATCGACGTCGCCCGGGTGTACACCCGCAATGTGGTGGAGCGGCAGCTTGACGGAGCCGCGCAGCCGGCGACATCCGGCCGCAGCGAGACCAACCTGATCACCGAGGTGTGCTTCGCCAAGAACACCGCGGTCGAGGCCGGCGAATGGGTGGCCAACCAGGCGGTGCAGCTGTTCGGCGGGATGGGCTACATGGCCGAGTCCGAGGTGGAGCGGCAGTACCGCGACATGCGCGTCCTCGGCATCGGCGGGGGCACCACCGAGATCCTCACCGGCCTGGCCGCCAAGACGTTGGGCTATCAGTCGTGAGCACGCTGCCGTCCACCCTGGACACCCGCACCGCGGCCTACACCGAGGCCGCCGGGGCGATGGCCGACAAACTCGCCGAACTCGACGCCGCGCACGCCCAGGCGCTGGCCGGCGGCGGCACCAAATACGTTGACCGCCACCATGACCGGGGCAAGCTCACCGCGCGGGAGCGCATCGAACTGCTGCTGGATCCGGACTCGCCATTCCTGGAACTCAGCCCGCTGGCGGCCTGGGGCAGCGACTTCACCGTCGGTGCCAGCGTCGTCACCGGCATCGGCGCGGTCGAGGGGGTGGAGTGTCTGTTGGTGGCCCATGACCCCACCGTGAAGGGCGGCACCAGCAACCCCTGGACCCTGCGCAAGATCCTGCGCGCGAATCAGATCGCCCTGCAGAACCGGCTACCGATGATATCGCTGGTGGAATCCGGTGGCGCCGATCTGCCGACCCAGAAGGAGATCTTCATCCCGGGCGGGCAGCTGTTCCGGGATCTGACCCGGCTGTCGGCGGCCGGAATCCCCACCATTGCCCTGGTGTTCGGCAACTCG
>NZ_JBMHMI010000131.1:0-3181 GCF_049179015.1 Micromonospora sp. WMMD736 | reverse complement strand
GGATCCGATGATCGACTACCAGATGATGAGCCGGTTCGTCCGTGGCTTCGCCAGCCTGATGCGCGCCGACAAGCCGACCGTGGTCAAGAT
This sequence comes from Micromonospora sp. WMMD736, assembly GCF_049179015.1. Classification (NCBI taxonomy): domain Bacteria; kingdom Bacillati; phylum Actinomycetota; class Actinomycetes; order Micromonosporales; family Micromonosporaceae; genus Micromonospora; species Micromonospora sp. WMMD736. The sequence continues at coordinate 3,091 of NZ_JBMHMI010000131.1, read as the reverse complement.
CCACGGTTACTGCGTGGCCGGCGGCACCGACATAGCGCTACACGCCGACCAGGTGATCGCGGCCTCCGACGCCAAGATCGGTTACCCGCCGATGCGGGTCTGGGGGGTGCCGGCCGCGGGGCTGTGGGCCCATCGGCTGGGCGATCAGCGCGCCAAGCGGCTGCTGTTCACCGGTGACTGCATCACCGGCGCGCAGGCCGCCGAGTGGGGGCTCGCGGTCGAGGCGCCGGATCCGGCTGACCTCGACGAGCGCACCGAGCGCCTGGTGGGCCGCATCGCGGCGATGCCGGTCAACCAGCTGATCATGGCCAAGCTGGCCTGCAACACCGCACTGCTGAATCAGGGCGTCGCCACCAGTCAGATGGTCAGCACGGTATTCGACGGCGTCGCCCGTCACACCCCGGAAGGCCACGGGTTCGTGGAAGACGCGGTCCGGCACGGCTTCCGGGAGGCCGTGCGGCACCGGGACGAACCCTTCGGCGACGTCGGCCGTCGCGCGTCCGGAGTGTGACGGTGGCCAACAAGTCGAGTGCTCCGGGCCGGATGACGGCCCGTTCGGTGATCCTGAGTCTGCTGCTCGGCGCCCATCCCGCGCATGCGACCGCCAGTGAACTCATCAGGCTGACCGCCGATTTCAGCATCAAGGAGTCGACGGTGCGGGTCGCGTTGACCCGCATGGTCAGCGGGGGTGATCTGGTCCGCTCCGAGGGTGGCTATCGGCTGTCGGATCGTCTGCTGGCGCGTCAACGCCGCCAGGACGACGCGATCAATCCCCGCCTGCACGACTGGGGCGGAGACTGGACCACGCTGGTGATCACCAGCCTGGGAGTGCAGGCCCGGACCCGGACGAATGTTCGGAACACCCTGCAGTACAACAGGTTCGCCGAGCTTCGTGAGGGTATCTGGCTGCGCCCGGACAACCTCGACCTGGAGCTGCCCACCGAGGTGACGCGGCTGGGGCGGGTGCTGTCGGCACGCGATGCCGACCCCGGGGCGCTCGCCGCCCAGTTGTGGGACCTGCCCGGCTGGGCACGTGAAGGGCGCCGGTTGCTCAGTCAGATCGGCAGTGCCACAGACATTCCCGGCTGGTTCACCGCTGCGGCCGGAATCGTGCGCCACCTGCTTACCGACCCGGTGCTACCGGCGCAACTGCTACCCGAACACTGGCCGGGCGCGGAGCTGCGGACGGCGTATCAGAGCTTCGCTGCAGAACTTGTGGCGCATCGCGACGATGTCGAACTGATGGAGGCAGTGACGTGAGTGCACATGCGGGTGGGGTTCGGGTCGAGCGGGCAGGCCCGGTGACGACGGTGATCATGAACCGGCCGCAGGCCCGTAACGCCGTCAACGGTCCGGCGGCCGCGGAGTTGTACGCGGCATTTGAGGACTTCGACAAGGACGATTCGGCGTCGGTGGCGGTGCTGTGGGGTGACAACGGAACATTCTGCGCCGGAGCCGATCTCAAGGCCTTCGGTACGGCCGAGTCCAACGTGGCCCAGCGGACCGGCCCGGGCCCGATGGGGCCGAGCCGGATGGCTTTGTCCAAGCCGGTGATCGCCGCGGTTGCAGGTTACGCGGTGGCGGGGGGACTGGAACTGGCGCTGTGGTGTGACTTGCGGGTGGTCGAAGAAGGCGCCGTCATGGGGGTGTTCTGCCGACGCTGGGGGGTGCCGTTGATCGATGGCGGCACCGTCCGGCTGCCCCGACTGATCGGGCACAGTCGCGCGATGGATCTGATTCTCACCGGTCGAGCGGTGGATGCGCAGGAGGCTTATGCGATCGGTCTGGCCAACCGGCTCGTGCCCAACGGCCAGGCCCGCCAGCGCGCCGAGGAACTGGCCACCGAGCTCGCGATGCTGCCCCAGCAGTGCATGCGCGCCGACCGCCGGTCGGCATTGCATCAGTGGGGTACCCCCGAGACGGGCGCGATGGACTTCGAGTTCGGCAGCCTGTCGCGGGTCGCGGCCGAAGCGCTCGAGGGTGCGGGCCGGTTCGCGGCGGGCGCCGGACGACACGGTGCGGGCGCGTGACGATCAGCCCTGGGTGACGGTGTTACCCGAGCCGGTGTCGTTGATCGTGGGCTCGCCGTCGGAGTAGGTCACGGTGTTGTTGAACCCGACGACGGTGATGTCGGTGTCGACCTTCTCGAAGGTGATCGTGTTGTCGGCGCCGCCGATGTTCACGTTGGCGCAGGTACCGATCACCGTCAGCGTGTTGTTGGAGCCGCCGACATTGAGTGACTTCCCGTCGGCGCAGTCGATCTCGGACGTGGTGCCGAACGAGCCGTAGTTGATGGTGTCGCCGATCTCGACCTGGGCGCCGGAGTCCCCGACGGTGGCCGTCGGGGAGTCAGACTCGGAGCCTTCCGAACCGCACGCGGCGAGGCCGAGTGCCGTGAGCACCGCGGCGATCGATCCGGCGATTCGAGCGGAGTACCCGCGCATGTCTGCCCCTTCCAGGTCGACGGACTAGGCCGGAATGCGGTTGAGCCGGTTGGTCATGCCCAACTCACGGCCCGATCCCACAACAGTGGCTCACCGTTGCGGAACAGAAAGGTCTGGTCGCAGCCGTAGACAGTGATGTCGTTGACGACGGTGTCGGCGATCACGACGTTCGACGAGCCCTGCACGGTCACCGCCCAGTAGGTGCCCACAGCATTGATCCGGTTGTCGGTGCCCAAGACAAACAGTGTCGCCCCGTTGCAGTCCAGGGTCCGCTCGATGCCCTGTCCGGTGATGTGGGTATCACCGTTCTTGGCGTGGGCCGCACCGGCGCCGACCATCGGGATGGCCGCCACGGCGACCGCACCGGCCGCCACAAACCGGCTCGCGGCGATCCGTTTCATCCTTGTCCCGTCGCTGTCTTGTCCGTACTTGCTGACCCGACCCCTTTCGGGAAGCCTACGTGGCCGTGTCGGCCGGTGGGGCGACACTTCCGCAGTTGCCTCGGGGCCGCTGGCATAGGTCGCCATCAACCGGTCGGCTGGGTAGCGTGAGGTGCAATGCGTAGGCATTTCGCGATGGTTGCTGTTCTGGTGCTGACGGCGGTGATCACCGCTGCCGGATGCGCGCACACGGTGGCCGGCAACGCG
>NZ_JBMHMI010000130.1:0-2088 GCF_049179015.1 Micromonospora sp. WMMD736 | reverse complement strand
AACGACCAGCAGCGCATCGCGTGGGGCTCCGCGGATGCCCTTGCCCAGCCGGTCGGTCACCCGGCCGGCCAGCACACCACCCCAGCCGGTGGCCGCGGCCACCATGACCTTGCCCAGCGCGGCCATGCCGTAGCCGGTGGCGATCAGCGGCCGGCGGGAGTATCGGTCAGCCAGCGGGCCGGCGGCGAGTTTGGTCAGCGACGCCGCACCTTCGGCGGCACCCTCGACCGCGCCGACCACCGCGGCGGGTGCCCCCAGCACGGTGGTCAGGTAGATCGGCAGCAGCGGGTAGAGCAGCTCACTTGCGGTGTCCTGCAGAAACGACACCGCCGACAGGACGCGAACGTTGCGGGTGAGCCAACGACGTCCCGGTGGCTGGTGCACCTACCCCATGTTGCCGGACGGGCTACTGCGGGTCTTCGTTGGTCACCGCCCGGTAGCCATGCGCGCTGGCACGGTCCACCGCGGCCCTGGTCAACCCGAAGATCAGGCCCTGCAACGCAGCGGCGCTCAGCGCCTCTCGGCCCGAGCGGTTCAGGTCTTTGGGCTCCGGCGGTTCCTGGTCGCTGTCGCCGACCTTCTTCCAGACCCGCGCAAAGATCTCACTGGCCAGCAGCGCGCCTGCCACACTGCTCACCAGGGCCAGCGGTTTGTACAAGGCTTTGGACGCAGTACTCACCGGGACTGCGTTCCTCGTCCACCCGAGCTTCAAACATCAGGAGGGTATGTGCGGTTCACCTACGCCGAAGCCATGACCGATCCGACCTTTTACATTCCGCTGGCTCAAGCCGCCGAGGCGGCCGGGTATCACGCGATGACGATCGCCGACAGCGTGGCCTATCCGTTCGAGTCCGATGCCAAGTACCCCTACACCCCGGACGGCAACCGGGAATTCCTGGACGGCAAGGAGTTCATCGAGGCGTTCGTGCTGGCCGGCGCGTTGTGCGCGGTGACGACGACGCTGCGGTTCAACTTCTTCGTGCTCAAGCTGCCGATCCGGCCGCCGGCGTTGGTGGCCAAGCAGGCCGGGTCGCTGGCCGCGCTGTTCGACAACCGGCTCGGGTTGGGCGTCGGCACCAGCCCGTGGCCCGAGGACTACGAGGTGATGGGAGTGCCGTTCGCCCGGCGCGGCAAGCGGATGGACGAGTGCATCGACATCATCAGGGGGCTGACCACCGGCGAGTACTTCGAGTACCACGGCGAGTTCTACGACATCCCCAAAACTAAGATGAGCCCGGCGCCCAGCCGGCCGATCCCCATCCTGATCGGCGGGCACGCCGACGCCGCGCTGCGCCGGGCCGTCCGCTGCGACGGGTGGATGCACGGCGGTGGCGATCCCGACGAGCTCGACCGGCTGATCGCCCGGCTGCACACGTTGCGTGCCGAACAGGGCCAGACGGGCCCCTTTGAAATCCACGTCATCTCGGCCGACGCGTTCACGCTCGACGGCATCAAACGGCTGGAGGACAAGGGCGTCACCGACGTCATCGTGGGATTCCGGCTGCCCTACATCATCGGGCCGGACACCGAGCCGCTGGACAGAAAGATCCGCCATCTGGAGCGCTTCGCCGAGAAAGTGATCGCCAAGCTGTAGAAAGTTTCCGACGAATTTGGGCTTTCTATGCGTTCACTATGAGCACCGGGATATCCCGCGAATCGCTCCTACATTGGAATGCATAAGCAAACCAATTCAGGAGAGGTCGGGAGATGAAGAATTTCGTTGTTGCGGCAATCGGGTGCGCACTGGGTCTAGCCGCGCTGACAGTGGGAACGGATGCCGCCGGGGCGGCGCCGACCGGGCCCTCGACCGTCGACGAAACGGTGCGAACGCTGGAAGCTAGTGGCTACAACGTGATCCTGAACAGGACCGGAGCGGCACCGCTGGCTGACTGCACGGTCAGCGAGGTGCGGCCGGGGCACACGCACTCCACCACCGATTCGCGCGGCGGTAGCTCACTGACGACGACGGTGACGTCAGATACCGTCTACGTCGACGTGACCTGCTGACGTTATGTGATCGCATGAATTCACGATGAGTTTATGGCGCGAACAATGGTCGCGACATAAACTTATTTTTCATTTGCTTCA
>NZ_JBMHMI010000129.1:0-1880 GCF_049179015.1 Micromonospora sp. WMMD736 | reverse complement strand
GCAGCTGGGCTTCGCCCGCCAGGCAATGATCGGGATTCGCTGCACCGGCGACACCACCAAGGTCGCCGAGAAGCTGGCCACCATCGACGAGGTCGACTACGTCGTGCTGACGGCGGGCTCGTTCGACGCGATCATCGAGGTGGTCTGCGAAGACGACGACGGCCTGCTCGACTTGCTCAACACCCAGATTCGCGCGTTGCCAGAGGTGATATCCACCGAAACCCTCGTGTACTTGAAACTCGTTAAACAACAATATAATTGGGGTACTCGATGACCATGATTGACACCGGCCAGGAAACCGCCGGTGACCTATCCGCCAAGGCCAACCGCCACCTGTGGGGCCACTTCGCCCGGCACGGCGCCGACATCCACCCGCCGATCATCACCCGCGGCGAGGGTGTGACGATCTGGGACGACAAGGGCCGCAGCTACATCGACGGGTTGTCGGGCCTGTTCGTCGTCCAGGTCGGGCATGGCCGCACCGAGCTGGCCGAAGCCGCCGCCAAGCAGGCCGAGACGCTGGCGTTCTTTCCGCTGTGGTCCTATGCCACGCCGACCGCCATCGAGTTGGCCGAGCGGGTCGCCGGCTACGCACCCGGCGACCTGAACCGGGTGTTCTTCACCACCGGCGGCGGCGAGGCCGTCGAAACCGCGTGGAAGCTGGCCAAGAACTACTTCAAGCTGACCGGCAAACCCGGCAAGTACAAGGTGATTTCGCGGGCGATCGCCTACCACGGCACCCCGCAGGGGGCGCTGGCCATCACCGGGTTGCCGGTGTTCAAGCAGCAGTTCGAACCGCTCACCCCGGGCGGTTTCCGGGTGCCCAACACCAACTTCTACCGCGCCCCGGCGCCGTATGACACCGATGAGAAGGCGTTCGGCCGCTACTGCGCGGACCGCATCGCCGAAGCGATCGAGCAGGAGGGCCCCGACACGGTGGCCGCGGTGTTCCTGGAACCGGTGCAGAACGCCGGCGGCTGTTTCCCGCCGCCGCCGGGCTACTTCGAGCGGGTTCGCCAGATCTGCGACGAGTACGACGTGCTGCTGGTCTCCGACGAGGTGATCTGCGCCTACGGCCGGATCGGGTCGATGTTCGCCTGTAGCAGCGAACTCGGGGACTTCGGCTACGTCCCCGACATGATCACCTGCGCCAAAGGCCTGACCTCGGGGTACTCCCCGATCGGCGCGATGGTCGCGTCGGACCGGCTGTTCGAGCCGTTCAACGACGGCAAGACGACGTTCGCGCACGGCTACACGTTCGGTGGGCATCCGGTGTCGGCGGCGGTGGCGCTGGCCAACCTCGACATCTTCGAACGCGAGGGCCTCAACGACCGGGTCAAGGAGAACGCCCCGGCCTTCCGCGCCACCCTCGAGCAGCTCTACGACCTGCCGATCGTCGGCGACATCCGCGGCGCGGGCTACTTCTACGGCATCGAACTGGTGAAGGACAAGGCCACCAAGGAGACGTTCAGCGACGAGGAGTCCGAGCGCCTGTTGCGGGGGTACTTGACGCCGGCCCTGTTCGAGGCCGGGCTGTACTGCCGCGCCGACGACCGGGGCGATCCCGTGGTGCAGCTCGCGCCGCCGCTGATCTGCGGCCAGGCCGAGTTCGATGCGATTTACAACATCCTGCGCGACGTGCTCGGTGAGGCCAGCCGCCGGTTGTAAGCGTCGGCCGTTGATTCTGCGCCCAGGGCGGCCGCTACTCGCACGATGCCGCCACAGGCGCAGGGTCGACGCAAGGTGGATAGTCACATAAACCACATGCGTCACAGCGTGGCTCCGCGGATCCAGGGCCAAAGTCGCCTAATCTGCGCAGACGATGGGGACTTCACGAATCTCAGCGTTGGCGATGGCGGCAGCACTGCTGGCGGCGCCGG
>NZ_JBMHMI010000128.1:0-2517 GCF_049179015.1 Micromonospora sp. WMMD736 | reverse complement strand
CACCGAGCGCGCGCCGACTTTCAGGCTGCGCAGCAGCCCGCGCGGGTGACGCTTGAGCTGATTGAGCCGCACGTAGTCCTGCTGCATCACCACCATGTTCAGCGGCACCTTGCCGTACGCCGGCTCGAGGCCCTTCTCGTCGGGCCCGAGCTTGCGGGCGTCGAACGGCTTCGGTTCGACGGAGCGGCCGGCTGGCCGCCCGCCCGGCGTCTCCGGGTAGTAGTCCGAGTAGCCCGGAACCCAGCACAGCTTCAGCGGCGAGTTCTTCAGCACGAACGACAGCATCTCGGGCCCACGCTCGAGGTAGGTGTCGATGCGCTCGGCGGGCACCACGTCGCCGACGATCGTGTGCAGATACTGCCGTGCGGCGGCGGGGGTGTCTTTGACGCCGTCGCGGCGCAGCACCTCGTTGTTGGGGATCCACACGCCGCCACCTGACCGCGCAGTGGAACCGCCATAGTGCGGGGCCTTCTCAATGACTACCGTAGAAAGGCCGTTGTGGGCGGCGGTGAGGGCGGCGACCATGCCGGCGGCACCACTACCGACGACGACGACGTCATACTCCTGATCGGTCATGTAGAACACGTTATAGAATTGCCCAGCAGCCGAACAACTGGCCCGGTCCAAGAAACGAGGGGACTTCGCAAATGCTGTCCGAACGAACTCGCGAAGAACTGGCCGCCGACCTGGCCCAGGCTGAGCGTAGTCGGGTCCCGATCGCCCCGTTGACCGCCGCAAACCCCGACATCGATGTGGTCGATGCCTACGAGATCCAGCTGATCAACATCCGCCAGCGCGTCGCGGAGGGCGCCCGGGTGATCGGGCACAAAGTGGGGCTGTCCTCGGAGGCCATGCAGAAGATGATGAACGTCGACGAGCCCGACTACGGGCATCTGCTCGACGAAATGCAGGTCTACCAAGATCGGCCGGTGGTGTCCGCGAACTACTTGTATCCGCGGGTGGAGGTGGAGGTCGGGTTCATCCTGGCCGACGACCTGCCCGGGGCCGGCTGCACCGAGGACGACGTGCTGGCCGCGACGGCTGCGTTCGCCCCGTCGATCGAGCTGATCGACACCCGCATCACCGACTGGAAGATCAAACTCTGCGACACCATCGCCGACAACGCCTCCTCGGCGGGCTGGGTGCTGGGCGAAGCTCGGGTGTCACCCAAAGACATCGACATCCGCGCCATCGACGCAGTGTTGACCAACAACGGTGAGGTCGTTGCGAAGGGCAGAAGCGATGCGGTGCTGGGCAATCCGGTGACCGCGGTGGCGTGGCTGGCCCGCAAGGTGGAGAGTTTCGGCGTCCGGCTGAGGGCCGGCGACATCGTCCTGCCGGGGTCGTGCACACGTGCGATAGATGCACCTCCGGGCAGCAAATTCGTCGCCGACTTCACCGGGTTAGGGTCAGTACGACTGAGTTTTGAATAGGTCCAATTAAGCGAGGAGTACACATGCCCGCGAAGGCGTCTGTCGCGATCGTGGGATCGGGCAACATCAGCACCGATCTGCTCTACAAACTGCTGCGCTCGGAATGGCTCGAGCCGCGCTGGATGATCGGCATCGACCCGGAGAGCGAAGGTCTGGCCCGGGCCCGCAAGCTTGGGCTGGAGACCTCCCACGAGGGGGTGGACTGGCTGCTCGCCCAGGCCGAGAAGCCCGACCTGGTGTTCGAGGCGACCAGCGCCTACGTGCACCGCGACGCCGCGCCACGCTACGCCGAGGCCGGCATCCGCGCGGTCGACCTGACCCCGGCCGCCGTCGGCCCCGGGGTGATCCCGCCGGCGAACCTGCGCGACCATCTCGACGCACCGAACGTCAACATGGTCACCTGCGGCGGGCAGGCCACCATCCCGATCGTCTACGCGGTGTCGCGCGCCGTCGCCGAGCAGGGCGGGGTGCCGTACGGCGAGATCGTGGCGTCGGTGTCGTCGGCATCGGCCGGGCCGGGCACCCGGGCCAACATCGACGAGTTCACCAAGACCACCGCGGCCGGCGTGGAGAACATCGGCGGCGCGGCGCGCGGCAAGGCGATCATCATCCTCAACCCGGCCGACCCGCCCATGATCATGCGCGACACCATCTTCTGCGCCATCCCCGAGGATGCCGACCACGACGCGATCGCACAGTCCATCCAGGACGTGGTCGCCGAGGTGCAGAGCTACGTGCCTGGCTACCGGCTGCTCAACGAGCCGCAGTTCGACGAGCCGTCGGTGGTCAACGGGGGCAACTACCTGGTCACGACGTTCATCGAAGTGGAGGGTGCGGGCGACTACCTGCCGCCCTACGCTGGAAATCTGGACATCATGACCGCGGCGGCGACCAAGGTCGGCGAGGAGATCGCCAAGGAATCTCTCTCAGTGGGAGCCCAATCATGAGCATCAGCGATATCTACTTCGACCCGATGTGGGACATCCGGATGACCGACACGTCGCTGCGCGACGGCAGTCACCACAAACGCCACCAGTTCACCAAGGACGAGGTGGGGGCCATCGTCGCCGCGCTGGACACCGCC
>NZ_JBMHMI010000127.1:0-3049 GCF_049179015.1 Micromonospora sp. WMMD736 | reverse complement strand
GTTCCCGGGGTTGGTCGATACCGGGGTGGCGGTCGACCTGCAGGTGTTCCCAACCGCCGCAGAGCAGCAGGCCGCGATGGGGCCGGGCCTGCGTCGGCTGCTGCGGTTGTCAGTACCGTCACCGGTGAAATCGCTGGAGCGGGGCCTGGATCCGCGGACCCGGCTGATGCTGGGTACCAACCCGGACGGCACACTGACCGCGCTGCTCGAGGACTGCTGCGACGCGGCGGTCGACGCATTGGCCCCCACCCCGGTCTGGACTCGGACCGAGTTCGAGGCGGCGCGCCAGCGGGTGGCCGGCGAGTTGCCCGCCACCACCCGCGCCGCCGTTGCCCGGGTGGAAAAGGTGCTGGCCGCCGCCCATGAGCTGGAGCTGCTGCTGCCCGCGGAGGTGCCGCCGGCGCAAGCTGATTCGATCGCCGACGTGCGCGATCAGCTGGCTGGGCTGCTGCCGGTCGGCTTCGTCGCGGCAACCGGGATCGGGCACCTGGCCGACCTGGCCCGCTACCTGACGGCGATCGCGCGCCGGCTGGAGCGGCTACCGCACGGCGTCGCGGCCGATCGGGATAGGATGTCGCGGGTGCACGCGGTCGAAGACGCCTATGACGATCTGCGGCAGGCGCTTTCGCCGAGCCGGGCCGCGGCTGCTGACGTCCGTGACATCGCCTGGATGATCGAGGAGCTACGGGTGAGCCTGTGGGCCCAGCAACTCGGGACTGCGCGATCGGTCAGCGAGCAGCGGATTCGACGGGCGATCGACGCGATCAGGCCGTGACTCTGCCCGGACTATGCCGGGACGATGCCGAGCACCCGCAGCATGTCGGGCTTCATCGCTTGCAACTGCGAGCCCCAGTAGGCCCAGCTGTGCGTGCCGTTGGGCGGGAACTGGAACACCGCGTTGCGGCCGCCGGCGGCCAGGTACTTCTGCTGGAACTCCTTGTTGGAGCTGACCGTCAGGTTCTCCAGGAACTGTGCGCTGTAGAGGGTGCCGAAATTGCCGGCGGTGTCGAGGTCCGAGGATGTGCCGCTGCCGTTGTACACCCAGATGGCGGTGTTGTTGGCGACCAGTTGCGGGATGTTCACCGTCGGATCGTTGCGACGCCACGCCGGGTCGCTGGTCTGACCCCACATGTCGGTGGCGACGAAGCCCCCGGCGTCCTTCATCGCGAAACTGATCAGCGTGGGCCACAACCCTTGTGACGGGTTCAAAAAGCCCGACAGCGAGGCGGCGAAGATGAACTGCGCGGGATGCCAGACCGCCAGGTTGAGCGCGGCGCCGCCGGACATCGACAGGCCCACGACGGCGTTGCCGACCGGCGAAACGCCCCGATTGGCGGCCAGCCAGGCCGGCAACTCCCGGGTCAGGAACGTCTCCCACTTGTAGGTGATGGTGCCGCCGTTGTGGCGCGCCGGCTGATACCAGTCGGTGTAGAAGCTGGACTGCCCGCCGACCGGCATCACCACCGAGATGCCGGATTCGTAGTACCACTCGAACGCTGCGGTGTTGATGTTCCAGCCATTGTGATCGTCCTGCGCGCGCAGCCCGTCCAGCAGGTAGAGCGCGCGCGGACCGCCGCCCTGGAACTCGACGCGGATGTCGCGGCCCATCGACGGCGACGGGATGGCGAGCTCTTCAACGGGCAGGCCTTCGCGGGAGAAGCCTGCCAGCACAGGCACCATCGCCGCGGTCAGTATGGCGATGGTGAAACGGGTCCAGGCGCGTGACAGCGTTCGCACACGGGCAAGCTAGCAGCAGTGTTGTTTGGCGGCCTTCGGCCACGCAGTCCGTAATGGCCTCGTTATCAAGGTGATTCCGATCAGACGGCTACACTCCAAACCGTGGGCGATCTGAACCTCGTCGAGATTGCAGTGAGGGACAAGATCGAGCCGATTTCCGTCCCTGGCTTCAATTTCGGTGTGAAGGCCGGTGAGGAACTGCCGGTGAGGAACTTGCGTCAGACCGGCACTCCGTCGGCCACCCGCGGCGCTCCGTCGGTGGATGCGGTGTCCAGCACCATCGCCGCCACCCGGGACCGGTGCTCTTCGGCGCTACCCAACAATGCGGCGTCGGTGAACGCCCGCTTGAAGTACAGGTGCGCCTGGTGCTCCCAGGTGAAGCCGATGCCGCCATGCACCTGAACGGTGTCCTTGGCGATCTTGGTCAGCGCCGCCGAGCAGGTCGCCTGCGCAATGCTGACCGCCAACGCCGGATCATCGGAACCGTCGGTCAGCGCCCACACCGCGTGATAGGCGGTCGAGCGGGCATGCTCGAGTTCGACGAGCAGATCGGCCAGCTTGTGCTTGACCGCCTGGAACGACCCGATCGGTCGGCCGAATTGCAGCCGGGACTTGGCATAGTCCACCGAGAGGTCCAGCAGGTGCTGTCCGGCGCCAACCTGTTCGACGGCCAGCAGCGCCGCGCCCACCGCCAGCGCGTGGCCGATGACCCGCTCGGCCTCCTCCGGCCCGGCAATCAGTCGGCCGGGTGCATCGGTGAACGTGACCGTGGCCTGGGGCCGGGTCAGGTCGAGGGTGGCCAGCGCGCTGCGCTGCACCCCGGACCCGGCCGCGTCGACCGCGAACAGTCCGACGCCATCGGGCCCGTTGGCGGCCACCAGCAGATCGTCGGCGGCCGCGGCGTCGACCACCTGCTCGGCCACCCCGGTCAGTGCGTAACCGTCACCGGAGCGGGTTGCCGTCAACGATATCGACGTCGGGTCGAACTCGCCGGCGGTCTCGGCCACCGCGAACGCCGCGGTACGCCGGCCCTCGACCAGCTCGGTGAGCAGGTCGGTGGGGGTGTCGGACGCGGCGACCAGCGCCGGGATGGCCAGGTACACCGTGCCGAACACCGGCCCGCACGCCAGCACCGCGCCGAGCTCCTCGACCGCCACCGCCTGGTCGATCAGCGAACCGCCGACCCCGCCGGCGGCCTCGGGCACCGACAACCCCAGCACACCGAGCTCGGAGCCGAGCCGCGCCCACACCTTCGGGTCGAACGGCGGATCGGACTCCATCAGCCCGCGCACCGCGGCTTCGTTGAAGTTCT
>NZ_JBMHMI010000126.1:0-3386 GCF_049179015.1 Micromonospora sp. WMMD736 | reverse complement strand
AACCGTTGGTGAGCAAAGGCGACCGCAAGAACGGCGTGCCGACCACCGTCACGTCGATCCCGCTGGTAGACCCGCACGCGCCGAAGCCCGACCCGTCCGTCGGTGACCTGGTCAAGGACGCCACCACGCAGGTGTCCACGCTGGTTCGTGCCGAGGTCGAGCTGGCCAAGGCGGAGATCACCCGCGATGTCAAGAAGGGCCTCACCGGCAGCGTCTTCTTCATCGCCGCGCTGGTGGTGCTGTTCTACTCCACCTTCTTTTTCTTCTTTTTCGTGGCCGAACTGCTCGACACCTGGATCTGGCGCTGGGCGGCGTTCCTGATCGTGTTCGGGCTCATGGTGGTCGTCACCGCCCTGCTGGCGCTGCTGGGCTACCTCAAAGTGCGCCGGATCCGTGGCCCACAGCAGACGATCGAATCGGTGAAGGAGACCCGTGAGGCCCTCACCCCCAGTCACGAGAAACATGCCGCAGCGCTGACGGCATCGGACGGCAAACCGGCGCCGGTCGATCCGTCGGGCTGGTAGCCAACTCCCCCTGGCCGCCACCGCAGCCATGAGACATCCGCCTGATCCGTCGGTCACCCGCGTCGACGGTCCGTGGCGCCACTTCGAGGTACACGCCAATGGCATCCGCTTCCAGGTGGCGGAGGCTCACCCGACGGCGGGCAGCACCCCACCGGCGGACCGACCGCTCGTCGTCATGCTGCACGGATTCGGTTCGTTCTGGTATTCCTGGCGGCATCAACTCAAAGGCCTGACCGGGGCCCGACTGGTCGCGGTGGACCTGCGTGGATACGGCGGCAGCGACAAACCGCCGCGCGGGTATGACGGCTGGACGCTGGCCGGGGACACCGCCGGCCTGGTGCGCGCGCTCGGACATTCGTCGGCGACGCTGATCGGCCATGCCGACGGCGGGTTGGTGTGCTGGGCGACGGCGATGCTGCACCCGCGGGTGGTGTCGTCGATTGCGGTGATCAGCTCGCCGCATCCGGTCGCGCTGCGTGCGTCTGCGCTGACCCGTCGCGACCAGGGGCTGGCGCTGCTGCCCACACTGCTGCGCTATCAGCTGCCGATCTGGCCCGAGCGGACCCTGACCCGCGACAACGGCGCCGAGATCGAACGTCTGGTGCGCAGCCGGGCCAGTGGAAAATGGCTGGCTTCCGAAGACTTCTCCGAGACCATCGGGCATCTGCGCCGGGCCATCCAGATCCCCTCGGCCGCGCATTCCGCCCTCGAGTATCAGCGCTGGGCGGTGCGCAGCCAACTGCGCGGCGAAGGCCGGCGATTCACCCGCTCGATGAAGCGGCCGTTGGCGGTACCGGTGCTGCATCTGCGGGGCGATGCCGACCCCTACGTGCTCGACGATGCGGTGCAGCGGACGCAACGCCACGCACCATACGGACGCTACGTATCAATATCCGGCGCCGGGCATTTCAGCCACGAAGAGGCGCCCGACGCGGTCAATGAGCAGCTGATGCGGTTCCTCAACCCGATGCGCGGCTAAGCGTCTAGCTGATGCACTCCCCGGTCGGCACCCGCTCGGTGTTGCCGATCCGGGCCAGCTGGCGGGCCACCTCGAAGGAGGTCAGGACAAACCCCGTGTCGGCGTCGTCGACGGCCGCGCCGAACACCACACCCAGCACTTTGCCGCCGCGATTGATCATCGGACCGCCCGAGTTGCCCTGCCGCACCGTGCCCCTGATGGTGTACACCTCGCGGGTGACGCTCTTGGTGCGGTAGATGTCGGGGCCGTTGAGCTCGATGATCTCGCGCACCCGCGCCGGAGTGGCCAGGAAATCCCCACCGCCCGGATAACCCATCACCACCGCGTCGGTGCCCGTCGGAGCGGCGAAATCGACGAACGGCAACGGAGGTGCCGGCAGGTCGGGCACGTCGAGAATCGAGATGTCGGCATCGGGGTCGTAGGACACCACGCCGGCGTCGTAGCTCTGGCCGTCGACCTCCACCGTCACGCTTTCCGAGCCGGCCACCACGTGCGCATTGGACATCACCCGGTTCGGGGACACCACGAAACCGCTGCCTTCGAGCACCTTCTGACACCCGGGCGCCACGCCCCGGATCTTCACCACGCTGAGCCGGGTCGCGGCGACCACGGCATCACCGGCCAACGCCGCGTCGGGGGTGTCGACCTCCACGATCGGGGTCTGGACGAAGCCGGGCAACACCTCGGGCAGCCCGGACGTGTCCAGCAGGGCCTTGAGCCGGCCCGGTACCGTCTTCAACCAGCTCGGCGCCACCTCGTCGACCTGCGACAGCACCTTGGAGCCACGGACCGCGGCGGCCAGGTTCGGCTGCACCGACGAGGTCAGCAGCGTGCCCAGCAGATAGGCGGCCACTACCACCGCCGTCACCTGCAGGCCCATCCCGATGATCGAGTCGACGGTGCGTAACCCGCGGTTGCGGATGGCGCCGCGCACCGCGCGGCCCAACACCACACCGGCAATCTCACCGATCACCACCAGCACCAGAATCAGGAACAGCGCGGCGAACAGCTTGGCCCGCGGGCCGCTGATGTGGTCGACGACGTGCGGGGCCAGCAACATGCCGGCCACCGCCCCGAGCACCACCCCCACGAACGCCAGCAGCGACCCGAGCGCGCCGGAGCGCCACCCGGCCAGTGCCGCCACGAAGGCGACGGCGACCACGGCGAGGTCAAGCCACTGCGAAGCTGTCATCGTTGCGCCTCACCGTAGCCGTCTTCGCCACCGAGTCGGGCCATTGCGGCGTCGACCTCCCAGATGTCGTCGGTGTTCCAGGGCTGAGCCCAGCCGGCCACATCGAGCAGAGCCGAGACCACCTGCCCGGTGAATCCCCACACCAGCATCTCGTTGAGCAGGAACGCCGGGCCGGCGTAGCGGCGGGTGTGGGCGTCGCGGTACACCATGATCCGATTCTCCGGATTGATGAACGCCCGCACCGGTACCCGCGCCACGTGCGCGGTTTCGCTGGCGTCGACGACGCTGACCGGGCCGGGGTCCGGTGAGTAGGCCAGCACCGGCACCACATGAAAACCCGACGGGGGAATGAACATCCGTTCCAGGGTGGCCAGCGGCTGCAGCCGGTCGATGTCGACCCCGGTCTCCTCCTGGGCTTCCCGGAACGCGGTGAACACCGGCCCGGTGTCGCCGGGGTCGGTGGCCCCGCCCGGAAAGGCGGCCTGGCCGGCGTGGTGGCGCAGCGTGGCGGAGCGGACCGTGACCAGCAGATCGGCATCGTCGGGCAGGTCCCCCGACGGCGCGTCGGGCGGGCCGGAGAACAGCACCAGCACCGCGGCGTCGCGGCGGTTCGCCTTGGCTTCAGCGCGCTCGCTGGCAGCCAGGATGGTGGCCAGCATGTCGGCGGGCACCCGGCGCAGGTAGGCGCGCG
>NZ_JBMHMI010000125.1:0-1352 GCF_049179015.1 Micromonospora sp. WMMD736 | reverse complement strand
CGGGCCCACCCGCGGGTCCAGCGCGCTGGGCACGATGCGGTCGACGGCGAGGTCGTCGCCGACCACTGAGAAGATCGCCTCGGCCGCGGCCACCTTCATGTCCTCGGTGATCCGCCGCGCTCCCGCGTCCAGCGCACCGCGGAACACGCCGGGGAACGCCAACACGTTGTTGATCTGGTTGGGGAAGTCGCTGCGCCCGGTGGCCACCACCGCCGCGTACTTCTTGGCCGCGTCGGGGTGGATCTCGGGATCGGGATTGGACAGCGCGAACACGATGCAGTTCGGCGCCATCGTGGCGATCAGCTCCTCGGGCACCAGCCCGGCCGACACTCCGAGGAAGACGTCGGCGTCCTTGAGCGCTTCGGCCATCCCGCCGACCAGCCCACGCGGGTTGGTGCGCTGCGCCAACTCGGCCTTGAAGGCGTTGATGTCATCGCGACCGGTGTGCACGATGCCCCGCGAATCCAACACCGTGATGTCGGTGATGCCCTTGGCCCGCAGGATGTTGGTGCACGCCACACCCGCCGCACCCGCGCCGGAGACCACCACCCGCAGCGAGGACATGTCGCGGCCGAGCACCTGCGTAGCGCCCAACAACGCCGCCAGCACGACGATCGCGGTGCCGTGCTGGTCGTCGTGCATGACCGGGCAGTCCAGCGCCTCGATGACCCGGCGCTCGATCTCGAAGCACCGCGGGGCCGAGATGTCCTCCAGGTTGACCGCGCCGAAGGTGGGCCGCAGCCGCACCAGCGTCTCGACGATCTCGTCGGGGTCCTTGGTGTCGAGCACGATCGGGATCGAGTCCAGCCCGCCGAACGTCTTGAACAGCGCGCTCTTGCCTTCCATCACCGGCAGCGACGCCGCCGCGCCGATGTCACCGAGACCGAGCACCGCGCTGCCGTCGCTGACGACCGCGACCAGCCGGTTGGCCCAGGTGTACTTGGCGGCCAGGGTGTGATCGGTGGCGATCGCCCGGCTGACCTGCGCCACGCCGGGGGTATAGGCGATCGACAGGGCCCGCTGGGTGTCCAGTGGGGATTTCAGCTCAACTGAGAGCTTGCCGCCCTCGTGCGCGGCAAAGATTTCCGCATCGTCGATGACGACCTGTGGAGTCCGGCCGTCTGACGAGCGCTCACGCGAGGAAGCGACTGTACTTTCAGACACGGCGCCAGGTTACTTCACAGCGCGATCTCACAGACCCCAGTTCCCCCACGGTGAGGTTCGGCAGCACCGGGCCGGCCAGCTACCACCGCGTAAGATCTGCGGCGGAACAGGCCGTGAACAGGTCGTGGAGCCGGGCCCGACGGGAGGTGGGATGCCATCGTTTCGCCAGTTACCGCCGTCGCTGCGCG
>NZ_JBMHMI010000124.1:0-1633 GCF_049179015.1 Micromonospora sp. WMMD736 | reverse complement strand
CGCCACCCGCGGTTCGACCGGCCCTACGACCAACTCACTTACGAACCGCAGCAGCAACTGCTGACGTATCTGCGCGACAACGGATTCCGGACGTTCATCGTGTCCGGCGGCGGCGCCGACTTCATGCGGGTGTTCTCCCAGCGGGTGTACGGCATCCCGCCAGAACAGGTCGTCGGCTCCACCGGCTCCGTGACGTTCGAACTGCGCGACGGTGAGCCGGTGTTGGTGAAGGGCGCCGACCATGTGTTCGTCGACGACAAGGCAGGCAAACCGGCCGGCATTCACATGTTCATCGGTAAGCGACCGATCATGGCGGTCGGCAACAGCGACGGCGACCAGGCGATGCTGCAGTACACCACGATCGACAATCCGCTGCCCAGCCTCGGGGTGCTGATCCACCACACCGACGCGGAACGGGAGTACGCCTACGACGCCGACCCGCCGGCCTCGGGCACGCTGGTGACCGCCTTGGAACAGGCCGGACCGGCCGGGTGGACCGTCGTCGACATGCGCAACGACTGGAACCAGGTGTACGCCGAGTGACGGTGGCGCTGCGCGATCCGACCAACCCGCCGAGCCGCAAGGCGCCGTTGGTGTGGGCGTTGGGTGCGGCGGTCCCGTGGTTCATGCTGGTGATCGGCCAGCTGGTGTGGCTCGGTCTGGACGGCCGGTTCTGGTGGCTGCATCTCGCGGTGGGGCTGCTCACGGTGATCGGCGCGACGGTGTCGATCGCCGTGGTCCCGCTGTGGCGCTACCGGGTGCACCGCTGGGAGATCAGCGATCAGGCCGTGTTCACCCGCACGGGCGCCATCGTGCAGGAACGCCGGATCGCGCCGATATCGCGGGTGCAGACCGTCGACACCTACCGCGGACCGTTGGACCGGCTGTTCGGTCTGGCCAACGTCACGGTGACGACGGCGTCCTCGGCCGGCGCGGTGCGCATCGTGGCGCTGGACTCCGAGGTCGCCGATGCGGTCGTCGCCCAGCTCACCGACATTGCCGCGCTCGGCACCGAGGATGCGACGTGACCAGCGGTATACCCACGGCACCGCCCGCGGTATGGCACCGGCTCAGCCCGCGGATGTTGGTCGTGCACCCGGTGCACGAAGTGTTGCGCCAGCTTCCGCTGCTGATCGGGTCGGCGGTGCTGGGCTCGGCCACCGGCAACCCGCTGTGGTGGCTGGCCGCGATCGTGCTGACCGTCGCCATCGGCATCGCCCGTTGGTTCACCACCACCTTTCGCATCGATGCCGACGAGGTGCAGCTGCGCGCCGGCGTGCTGCAGCGCAAGGTCCTTGCCGTGCCGCGCAACAGGATTCGCTCGGTGTCCACCGACGCCCGGCTGTTGCACCGGCTGCTCGGGCTGACCGTGCTGCGGGTCAGCACCGGTCAGGAGGCCCGCGGGGATGCCGAGTTCGAGCTGGATGCCGTTCCGGTGCAAGATGTTCCGCAGCTGCGCGCCATCCTGCTGGCCGATTCGCTGGCCGTCGGCGCGGAGGATCTGAGCGTCGCTCCGGGGCGAGTCTTGGCGCGGTGGCAACCGTCCTGGCTGCGCTACAGCCCGTTGAGTTTCACCGGGCTGGCGATGATCGTCGCCGCGGTCGGCGTGGTCTATCAGGCGGGGCTGGGCGCC
>NZ_JBMHMI010000123.1:0-1772 GCF_049179015.1 Micromonospora sp. WMMD736 | reverse complement strand
AAAGCACATCTGCGTAGAAGTCGCGGAACGCGAGCTCACGCAGGTACGCCTGCGCGCCGCGGCCCCGGCCCAGATCAGCGGCCATGGTGCGGGGGTGGATAGTGCCGAACTTCAGGTGCGCCGACATCCGGCTGGTGCTCTGCAGGTCGGGGCGGTCGCGCTGCTCGGCATAGTCGTCGAGGCCCGACTGCACAAACTTCCGCCATTGCCGGCGCGCGGCGCGTTCGCCGGCCGGTTGATCCAGCTCGGTGCCTGGGTCGGGAACGTCGACGCCGCCGATGTCGGCGGGCTCGATCCAGCGAGCGGACTTCGGGCCGGTCTGTGCCGGCGGCCGCCAGCCGTGCCGGCGCCAGGCGTCGAAAAACGGCGTGAACACCCGGTACGGCGTGCCGTCGGTCTTCGTGACACGCCCCGGCGACACCAGATAGGGCGAACCGGACTCCTCCAACGGCACCGCACCGAGCGCAGCGCGTACGGCGGCATCGCGGCGCCGACCAAACGGGGCGAAGTCGGCCGAGATGTGCACCGACGTCGCGTCGACGGCGCTGGCCAGCGCGGGTATCCGCTGCTCGGGGCGGCCGCGCGTGACCAGCAGCCGACCGTCGAGCGCTTGGTCGAGGTCGCGCAGCGCGTCGTAGAGGTACTGCACGCGGCGCGCTGCGGGGCTGGCGGTCAGCCGCGGATCCAGCACGTAGCAGGCCAGCACCTCGCCGTCGCCCGCCGCGGCGTCCAACAGCGCGGGGTGGTCATGCAGCCGCAGATCGCGTCGGAACCACAACAGCGTGGGCATGCAGTCATGCTGCCCGAAACTCGGGTACGGCAAACGCCGGCGACACGTCGGCGACCAACGGGAAGGCCGACATGCAGTTCTGGACAGGTACGGCGTTCATGGAAACAACGGAGTCGATCGCGGTGGCGCGGATGCTCGACGACGCGGGCTTCGCCGGGGTGGTCTGTTCGGACCACATGATCTACCCGCGCGAGCTGTCGTCGCAGTATCCCGATTCCCCAACCGGCACGCCGCCGTGGGCACCCGAAACCGCATGGCCGGACTGCTGGGTGCAGATCGGGGCGATGGCCGCGGTGACCACCCGGCTGCGGTTCTCCAACGCCGTCTACATCGCCCCCGCGCGGCCGCTGCTGGAGGTGGCCAAGCAGGTGGCCACCGCGGCGGAGATCTCGGCCGGCCGGGTGTCGCTGGCTGTGGGTGTCGGCTGGATGCGCGAGGAGTTCGAGCTGATGGGCCAGGACTTCAGCACGCGCGGAAAGCGGCTCAACGAGATGATTCCCGCGCTGCGCGAGCTGTGGCGCGGCGGCTGGGTGTCCTGGTCCGGTGAGCACTATCAGGTGCCCGAGTTGATGCTCGAACCGCACCCGCCGGTCCCGGTGCCGATTCTGTGCGGCGGTGAGTCCGAGGCCGCGCTGCGCCGGGCAGCCCGCCTGTGCGACGGCTGGGTGGGCTACGCCTACCGCTGGGATGACGCCGCACGCTACGTGCAGCGGCTGACCACGCTGCGCCGCGAATACGGTCGGGACGGCGAACCGTTCGAGATCATCCTGGCGTTGTTGGAGCCGCCGTCGTTGGACCTCTACCGGCGGGCAGCAGATCTCGGCATCACTGGCGTGATGGGCGCCCCCTGGGCGGGGCTGGACGATCACAGCGGCGGCGTCGAACGCTACCGGGCACCGATCGAGCGGTTCGCCGAACAGTTCATCGAGCCGGCGAGGTAGGGCGCAGCGGTAGCTCAGTGCAGCGTCACCGTGCAGTACGT
>NZ_JBMHMI010000122.1:0-2569 GCF_049179015.1 Micromonospora sp. WMMD736 | reverse complement strand
CCGTCGGGTAGCACCTTGCCCGCGGTGTCGGCCAGGCCCTGCTGGGTCTTCTCCGCATTGGTGTAACGCGTCGCATCGGCCGACGTCAACCCATACTGGCCCGGGTCGTCGAGCACCTGGTCGACCGACACCCCGTGCTGCTCGGCCGCGTCACGCACCACATCGAGGTCATCCTGGAGTACCGCCTGGTTCACGTCGTCGCGCACCTCGGCCGGGATGCCGTTGAGGTTGCCCAGCTCCGGTGGGTGCTCGGCGATCAGTTGGCGCTGCTCATCGGCGCTGAGCGAGTCCCACCACTGTTTGACGTCCTCGGCACTGGTACCCGGCGGCGGCAGTTTGCGCGGGTCACCCAACGTTCCGGCCGGCGTCTCGGGCACCGGTCCGCCCAGTGCCGCCGTGATCGCCGCCGCGGTCTGCGCGTCGATCTGGTCGAACACCGCCAACAGCTTCTGGATGATCGCCGTCCACGCCGGCTCGAACAGTTTCAGCAGCGGCGGGAACGGCGGTGCGGTGGCGGTCCCGTCGTCGGCGACCTGCCAGCCGGTCGCGCGCAGCGTGTTGACCAACGACAGCACGGCGCGCTTCGTCGAGGACAGCTGCGAACCACCGGACTGCAAGGCAGACTGCAACGCCGACAGCCGGGCCCGCAGTTCCTCTTGCTTGTTGAGGTTCTGTTCGGCCTTGGCGATCGCGGCGTTGGCGGCCTGGCCCTCCCACGAACCCCGCAGCTGCGCCAAGGCCTGGCGCTGCTCGGCCATTGCGCCGTCGAGCTGCGCGATCTTGCCGCCGATCGCTGCGGCCGCCGAAACGAGGCGTTCGGGCTGCGACGCCTCGACAGTCGACAGTGACACCGGACCCCCTCCGCAGCGTGCGTCCATTGTCACCCGCGACCGACGACCAGACGAGCACCAATTGCCGAACTGCCCTCCACGGCCGGTGCGCCGTCATAACCTGAATGCCATGGCATCCGCGCAGCGTGAACCGCGTGTCGTCGTCCTGGGTGGCGGATCGTGGGGCACCACGGTGGCGTCGATCTGCTCACGGCGTGCCCCGACGGTCCAGTGGGTGCGGTCCGATGACACCGCCAAGGACATCAACGACAACCACCGCAATTCCCGCTACCTCGGCGGCGACGTCGCACTCAGTGAGACGTTGCGCGCCACCACCGACTTCACCGAGGCCGCCGGGTGCGCCGACGTTGTCGTCATGGGGGTCCCGTCGCACGGCTTCCGCGGTGTGCTCACCGAACTCGCCAGGGAACTGCGACCCTGGGTGCCGGTGGTATCGCTGGTCAAGGGCCTCGAACAGGGCACCAACAAGCGGATGAGCGAAATCGTCGACGAGGTGCTGCCCGGGCATCCGGCCGGGATCCTGGCCGGTCCGAACATCGCCCGCGAGGTCGCCGACGGGTACGCCGCCGCGGCGGTGCTGGCCATGCCCGACCAGCACCTGGCGGCTCGGCTGGCCGAGTTGTTCCGCACCCGGCGGTTTCGCACCTACACCACCGACGACGTGATCGGCGTGGAGATGGCCGGTGCGCTGAAGAACGTGTATGCGATCGCGGTCGGGATGGGCTACTCACTGGGCATCGGCGAGAACACCCGGGCCATGGTGATGGCACGGGCGGTTCGCGAGATGTCCAAGCTCGGCGAGGCGATGGGCGGGCACCGCGACACCTTCGCGGGCCTCGCCGGCATGGGCGACCTGATCGTCACCTGCACCAGCCAGCGCAGCCGAAACCGCCACGTCGGCGAACAACTCGGCGCGGGAAAACCCATCGACGAGATCATCGCGTCGATGAATCAGGTCGCCGAGGGCGTGAAGGCCGCCAGCGTCATCATGGAGTTCGCCGACGAGTACGGGTTGAACATGGCGATCGCCCGCGAGGTGGACAGCGTGGTCAACCACGGCGCCACCGTCGAGAACGCCTATCGCGGCTTGATGGTCGACAAGCCCGGCCATGAGGTGCACGGCGCGGGCTTCTGACCCGGCAGGCTCAGTCGACCGATCAGAACGGCCAGTTACCGCCGACGTCCGAGCGGTCCAGCATCGGGTTGTTGGTCAGCAGGTAGCTGCCGCCGGGGCTGATGACGAAGCCCGAATGGTCACGCGCATTCACGCACGACGTCATCACGCCGTCGGTGCCGCAGCTGACGGTCTGGTAGCTGATCCGGGAGTGCGCCGGCAACGGCTTGACCTCGCCGACGTTGCCGAACAGCGGGCCCGCGGTGTTCGACCAGCCCGGCGTCCCGGGGCCGCCGCTGACCAGGTTGGCGCCGTCGGGTGCGCCCGGGATCGGGCCGCTGCAGCCGTAACCGCCGCTGCGCTGCAACACGCAGGTCAGGCCGTCGGGGGTGGAAAAGGCGTACCAGGCGTTGTCCATCACCGCGTACTCGGATGGTTTGACGGGCGCGTAGGCATTGATGTTGGGCGCCGGCGGCGGTGCAGGCTCGGCCGTCGCCATACCCGGCGCACCGATCGCGACCGCCCCCACGGCCCCCAGCGCGCCGATCAGAATTCTGCTCAGCACGGCCTCACTGTATGCCGTCGCGACGTACGGCGCAGCATC
>NZ_JBMHMI010000121.1:0-3466 GCF_049179015.1 Micromonospora sp. WMMD736 | reverse complement strand
CCGACCGAGCCGGCGCAGGTCAGCGCCAGCATGGCGACCAATCAGGGCAATATCGGCCTGATGCTGGACAACGGTAAATCCCCGTGCACGGTGAACAGCTTCGCCAGCTTGGCCCAGCAGGGCTACTTCAATGAGACCCCGTGCCATCGGCTGACCACCTCGGCCGGCCTGTCGGTGCTGCAGTGCGGCGACCCGACCGGCACGGGGACCGGCGGGCCCGGCTACCAGTTCGCCAACGAGTACCCGACCAACCAGTACCAGCCCGATGACCCGGCGCTGCAGAACCCAGTGATCTATCCGCGCGGCACGCTGGCGATGGCCAACGCCGGACCCGGCACCAACGGCAGCCAGTTCTTCCTGGTCTACCGCGATTCTCAGTTGCCGCCCAATTACACCGTGTTCGGCACGATCGACGAGACCGGGCTGGCGACGCTGGACAAGATCGCTGAGGGCGGCGTCGCCGGTGGTGGGCAGGATGGCACACCCTCCACTGACGTGCAGATCACCTCGATCCTGCTGGACTGAGTGCGGCCAGCGTCGGGGCCGACCCTTTGACCTGTCCCGCCGCCGGGGCATACGTTCACTACGCATGGTTGTGAGCGACGTGAACGTGTGACGGCGAAAAGGACTGGCAATGGCGGACTGGACACGACGACAATTCTTCCGGGTCGGGGCGGTCACTGGTGCGGTGACGCTGGGCGGTTCGGCCGTATTGGCCGGCTGCTCGAGGGTGCCCGAAAGTGGTGAAGGCGGCACGCTGGCACGGATCAGGGAGGCGGGCTCGATCAAGATCGGCATCGCCGGTGAGGTGCCCTACGGCTACACCGAGGGCGACGAGGTCACCGGCGAAGCCCCCGAGGTCGCCAAGGCCGTGTTCGCTGCCATGGGGATCGACAACGTCGACGCCACCCAGGTGGAGTTCGGTCAGCTGATCCCGGCGCTGAACGCCGGCCAGTACGACATGGTGGCCGCCGGGATGGCGATCCTGCCGAGCCGGTGCGAGAACGCCCAGTTCAGCGCGGTCGACTACGTCACCCCGACCGCGCTGCTGGTCCCCACCGGAAACCCGGAGCAGGTCAACAACTTCCAGGACATCCTGGACAAGAACCTCGCGATCGCGGTGCTGTCGGGCACCGTCGAGGAGGCCGTCGCCCGCGACATCGGCATCCCCGCCGACCGGATCCAGCCCTACGACGGACAGCCGGAGATGCTGCAGGCCCTGCTCGACAACCGCGCCTATGCCGGTGCGCTGACTGACATTTCGCTGCGCCGGATGGTGGCCGACAACCCGGACGCACCGCTGGAGGTCACCGCGGGCTTCGTGCCGGTCGTCGAGGGCCAAGAGCAGATCCAGGCCGGCGGTTTCGTGTTCCGCACCGGTGACGACGACCTCGTCGCGGAGTTCAACACCGAATTGGACAAGCTGCACGCCAGCGGCGAGTGGCTGGAGATCGTCCAGCCGTTCGGATTCACCGAGGACAATGTGCCACCCGAGGACCTGACAACCGAACAACTCTGCGAGGGCGCCGTCTAGGCAGTCGGCGTGTTCGACAACGTCGGACTGTTCGTCGAGACGATCTCGCGCGGACTGCTACTCACGGTGCAGGCCACCGTCGGCGGGATCCTGATCGCCACGGTGCTCGCGCTGGCGTCCGGGCTCGCGATGCTTTCGACGTCGCGTATTGTCCGGGCGATCGCCCGCATCTACGTGGAGATCTGGCGTGGCACCTCCGAGGTGGTGCAGCTGATGTGGATCTACTTCGTGTTGCCGGTGCTGGTGGGCTACCAGATCGTGCCACTGGCCGCCGGCATCGCGGTACTCGGGCTGAACTTCGGCGCCTACGGAGCCGAGATCGTCCGTGGCGCAATACAATCCGTGCCTCGCGCACAATACGAAGGCGCCGTCGCGTTGAGCCTCACCCCCGCCCAGCGGATGCGGCGGGTGATCCTGCCGCAGGCGCTGGTCGAGATGGTGCCGCCGTTCAACAACCTGTTCATCCAGTTGCTCAAGGGCAGTTCGCTGCTGACCATCATCACCGTGCACGAGATGACCTATCAGGCCCGCGAAGTGCTGATCGACCGGTTCATCTCGCAGGCCGCCGTGATCTGGACGATCGTGTTGCTGTTCTATCTCGTGCTGGCCGTGCTGATCACCGTCGGGATGCGGGCGCTGGAGCGGTGGGCGGCAAAACTGGTGGGGCGCAAGCTACCCGAACGCCGCGGGCTGCGCGCGGCGTTCCAACGGGCCGGTGACCGATGATCTGGGACTGGGAATTCGCCTGGGAGGTGCTGCCCCGGATCGTCGTGGACGGGTTGCGGATCACGCTGGTGGCCACCGCGGCGGGTTCGGTGCTCGCGTATGCGCTGGGCTTGGTGCTGGCCCTGCTGCGCCGATCGCACTTCGCGGTGGTCCGCACCGTCACCTGGGCATTCATCGAGTTCGTCCGCAGCACCCCACTGCTCGTGCAGATCTTCTTCTTCTTTTTCGTGCTGCCCGACATCGGGTTGAAGTTCGACCCGCTGACCACCGGGATCCTCGCGCTCGGCCTGCACTATTCGACCTACGCGGCCGAGGTGTACCGGGCCGGCATCGAGGCGGTGCCGGCCGGGCAGTGGGAGGCCGCGATCGCGCTCAACCTGCCGCGCTGGCGGACCTGGGTGGCGGTGATCCTGCCGCAGGCGATCCCGCGGGTGCTGCCGGCGCTCGGCAACTATGCGATCTCGATGCTCAAGGAGACGCCGCTGCTGCTGATGATCGGCGTGCTCGACATCGTCGGGGTGGCCAATCAGGTTGGCTCGCGGTCGTTCCGTTACGTCGAGCCGATCACCATCGCCGGCATCCTGTTCCTGATCCTGAGCTACTCGGCATCCCTACTGGTTCGATGGTTGGAGCGGCGTGTCGCCTACAGCAACTGAAATGATCAAGTTCGACCGTGTCGTCAAGAGGTTCGGTGACCACGTGGTCCTCGATCAGCTCGATTTCACCGTGGCGCCGGGCGAATTCGTGTCGCTGATCGGGCCGAGCGGGTCGGGCAAGACGACGATCCTGCGCCTGGTGATGACGTTGGAGAGGATCAGCGACGGACGCATTTACGTCGACGGGAACTGCCTGACCCACATGCCGCGCGGATCCAAACAGGTGTCTGCCGACGAGAAGTACCAACGTCGGATCCGCAAACGCATCGGCATGGTGTTCCAGCAGTTCAACCTGTTCCCCAATATGCGGGTGCTGCAGAACATCACCGAGGCCCCGATCCGCTCGCTGGGCCTGTCCCGCGCTGAGGCCGAGGACCGGGCCCGCGACCTGCTGCAGATGGTGGGGCTGGCCGACAAGGTCAACGCACATCCTTCGGAGCTGTCCGGCGGCCAGCAGCAGCGCGTGGCGATCGCCCGGGCGCTGGCGATGCGGCCGGATGTGCTGCTGCTCGACGAGGTCACCTCGGCGCTGGATCCCGAACTGGTCGCC
>NZ_JBMHMI010000120.1:0-1819 GCF_049179015.1 Micromonospora sp. WMMD736 | reverse complement strand
GTGCGACCAGGCGGGATCCATCACCGCCCCGAACAGCTGGCGGTGCAGATCGTCCATGGCGCCGTCCTGTTCGCGGATGCGGGCGGCCTTGTCGGGATCAGGGGATTGCAGCACTTGCTGGGCGATGACCGCCAAGTCGACCGCGACCGCGCCCATCCGTTCGAAGACCGGACTGACGGTGTCCGGCAACACATGGTTCGGCTGGCGACGGCGGGCGAGTTTGGCGACATGGGCGGCCAGCGCCCCCATCCGATTCACGTCGGCGGCGACGTGCATGGCACCGACGATGGTGCGCAACTCGCCGGCCACCGGTTGCTGCAGCGCCACCAGCGAAACCGCCTGTTCTTCGGCGCACGCACTCATGTGCGCGATCTGGTCCTGCCCGGAGATCACGCTTTCAGCGAAGTCGACGTCGGCCTGCAGTAACGCCTCGGTTGCCCGGGCCATTGCGCTGGCGGTGAGTCCACATGCCTCGGCCAGCTGGATTCTGAGTGTTGTGAGTTGCTCGCGGTAAGTCGTACGCATCAGTTGGGCCTCCCCTGTCAGTGGACAAGTATTCCCCGCAGGCACGACAAATATGCAGATTTATTCGGGGTGTCAGAATGACCGGCGACCCGATTCAGATGCGTGGCTAGGTCCAGGCCCGGTCGCGCCAACGCCACGCGCTGTCCTCGACGAACTCGGCCAGCGCGCGGGGTGGCCGGCCAAGCAGCTGAGCGACTTCGTCGGTGATCTGCTGGTTGCCGCCCAGCCGGGTCAGCGTGTACACCGCCGACATGAAACCGATGCTGTCCCAGCCGACTCCGCGCCGTCGTAGTCGCGACGCGAACCGCACCAAGCTCGGGTTGCTATAGCGGACCCGGTAACCCAGTCCGGCGCTGAGCACTTCGGCGACTTCGGTCATCGTCAACGCCGCGGGCCCGGTCAGGTGGTAGACGGTATCGCGATGCGATCCTGGGTCGCGCAGCACGGTGGCGGCGACATCGGCGGCGTCGCGGGCGTCGATGAACGTGGTGCGGCCGTTGCCGGCCGGGATGAACAACTCGTGGTTCTCGGCGATGTCCACGCCGTGGGTGGAGATGAGCCGGTGCAGGTTCTGCATGAAGAAGCTGCACCGCAGCACCGTCGACGCCATGGTGCTGGATCGCAATGCGGATTCGACGTGGTGGTGCGGGATGAACCGGGCGCGGTCGGCACCGAACACCGACACGTACACCACGTGCTGGCACCCGGCCTCCTGGGCGGCCTCGACAAACGGGATGATCGCGGTGCGGGCGGCCTTGTTGCCGGGCAGCGGGAACAACAGAAACAGCGTCTGCACCCCGGCCAACGCGGAAGGCCAGGTGGCGCGGTCGAAGAAGTCCAACCGGACCGCCTGGGCGCCGCTGTCGCCCAGCCGCCGGTCCAGGTCGGCGGGTCGGCGGCTGGCGACCCGCCACCCCGTCGCCGGGGGTGCGGTGGCCAGCCGGGCCACCAGTTCGTAGCCCACATTGCCGCTGGGCCCGGTGATCAACAGCATGTGTTCAGCTGACCGGGTCGAACACCTTGCGCAGCATGTCGCACTGGCTGGCGAAGAACGACCGTGACACGTCGGTCTTCGCGGCGACTCCGTCGAATCCGTGGAACGCGCCGTCGACCACCTCGACTTCGCATGCCACCCCGGCGGCGCGCAGCCGTTCGGCATAGCCGAGGTCCTCGTCGTGAAACAGGTCCAGCGTGCCGACCCCGACCCAGGCCGGCGGCAGTCCGGATAGATCTTCGCGGCGGGCCGGAACCGCGACCTCGGGATCGGCGCCACCGAGGTAGGCTGCCCAGCCGA
>NZ_JBMHMI010000119.1:0-1298 GCF_049179015.1 Micromonospora sp. WMMD736 | reverse complement strand
TGGACCGCGATCACGTTGGCCTCGACGGTGGCCGGCGAGCAGCTGCTGGCGCTGCGCGCGCTGGCCAACCGGCCACTGGCCAAGCTGGCCGAAGTCAGCCCAGATCCCGCCGGTGCCTGGCGGCGGGAGGATCCGCAGGTGATCCGCGGTCTGGCCGCGCTGGAACTCCGCTCAGCCGGCGTGCGCATCCGCCGTCTCTGAGTGATTTGTGGAGTCTCAACCGCGGCCAGCGCGGTCGCGACTCCGCAAGTCGCCGGAAAGGGAACCATACCCCGCGCATCGGCGTCTATTGGGAATGCTCAACGATTTCCTTCGAGGCCAGGACGGCGTCCTCACCCTCGCTCAGGCGCTGCGCTGCGGGCTGAGCCAGGATGCGGTGGACCGACGAGTCAGCTCGGGCCACTGGCGTCGATGCTCACCTGGGGTCTACTTTGTCGACGACCGCCCGTTTACCGACGCGGCTCGCATCCGTTCAGCGGTATGGGGGTACGGCAAGCAAGCGGCGGCCAGCGGGCTGGCCGCGGCGTGGTGGCACGGGCTCACTCGATACGCACCCGACATCGTCGAGGTCACGGTTCCCAGGGATGCGCGTTTGCTTCGGCGACCGGGCACACGCCTACGGCGACGCGACTTGACGCCGGCAGACGTCGTCGAGCGAAACACACTGCAGGTCACGGAGTTGGCCCTGACCGTCGTTGAAGCTGCCGTCCGCCGTGGCGGCGGCCCCGCTCTCATGGACAGAGCGCTGCAACGACACCTCGACCTGCCCCGGTTGTGGCGTGCCCACCTGCGCAACAAGGGCCGCCATGGCTCGCCCCGGGCCCGGCTACTCTTGCAGGCCGCCGACGACGGTGCCCGTTCCGAGGCTGAGCGACTGCTGGTGAAGCTGCTGCGAGCCGCGGGCATCACAGGCTGGAAGGCGAACTACCCGATCGGTGGCTACAAAGTCGACGTCGCGTTTCCCAAGGCCAAGGTGGCCATCGAAGTCGACGGCTGGGCATTCCACAGTGATCAGCAGGATTTTCAGATCGATCGGGAACGGCAGAACAAGATCGCTCTACTCGGGTGGCAGGTGCTGCGCTTCACCTGGCTGGACCTCGTCGAGCATCCGAGCCGGGTGCTTGCCGAGATCGCCGCCGCAATCCGGTGATCTGCGGCGCCTCACCCGCGGTGAGCGCGGTCGAGACTCCACAAATCACTGGAGGTCGACGATGAGGTGGCGGATGCCGGTGTGCCGGTTGCTGCGCGTCCACTCCACCGGTTTGGCCAGCCGCACCTGCGCGAACCGGCCGAGCAGC
>NZ_JBMHMI010000118.1:0-1474 GCF_049179015.1 Micromonospora sp. WMMD736 | reverse complement strand
GCTGGGAGTACAACCTGGTGCTCGCCGGTGCGGCCGTCGGTGTCGCGACCATCGGTGCGGGCAAGCTCAGCCTGGACTACGCGCTGTTCTCCGGCACCGGGTTCTACGACCTGCTGCACGGCTGGTGGGGCCTGGCGATCTCACTCGGCCTCGGGCTGGCCGGCGGCATCGGCCAGCTGGCGATCTTCTACCGGCCACCAGCCAAGACCGGCTGAGGGAACATCGGGAAACTCCACCCAACTGATTCCCGCAGACTAGAACACGTTCTAATCTGTCGCCCATGGGTTTCTTGAAGCAGGACGCGCCCGTCGTCGACTACGAGACGTGGAGCAAGGGCACCCGCGCGGAGAAGATCGTGCCGATGGCCCGGCACTGGGCCGAGGTCGGCTTCGGGACACCGGTCGTACTGCATCTCTTCTACGTGGTCAAGATCCTGCTCTACCTCCTGGGCGCATGGCTGGTGGTGCTCGCCACCGACGGCATCGACGGTTTCACCAACGTCACCTCCTGGTACGACGAACCGATCGTGTTCGAGAAGGTCGTGCTCTACACGATGCTGTTCGAAGTCGTCGGGCTCGGGTGTGGCTTCGGTCCGCTGAACAACCGGTTCTTCCCGCCGATGGGATCGATCCTGTACTGGCTGCGCCCCGGCACCATCCGGCTGCCACCGTGGCCGGCCCGCGTTCCGCTGACCACAGGGAGTACCCGCACCCCGCTGGATGCCGCCCTCTACGCAGCACTGCTGGTGCTGCTCGTCGTCGCGCTGTTCTCCGACGGCACCGGGCCGATCCCCGAGCTCGGCACCACCGTCGGGGTGCTGCCGGTCTGGCAGATTTGGGCGATCCTCGGCGTGCTCGCGGTGCTGGGGCTACGCGACAAGGTCATCTTCCTGGCTGCCCGCGGTGAGGTCTATGCGTCGCTCGCGGTGTGTTTCCTGTTCTCCGGTGCCGACATCATCATCGCCGCCAAGCTGGTGTGCCTGACGATCTGGCTCGGCGCGGCCACGTCGAAACTCAACAAGCATTTCCCGTTCGTCATCTCGACGATGATGAGCAACAACCCGCTGATCCGGACCCGTCGGCTCAAGCGGCTGTTCTTCGAGAAGTTCCCCGATGATCTGCGACCCGGCCGAGTGTCGCGGATCGTCGCGCACATCAGCACGGCGATCGAGATGCTGGTCCCACTGGTGCTGTTCTTCTCGCACGGCGGCTGGGCGACGGCGATCGCCGCGACAGTCATGTTGTGCTTCCACTTCGGCATCCTGTCGGCGATCCCGATGGGCGTGCCGCTGGAATGGAACGTCTTCATGATGTTCTCGGTGCTGGCGCTGTTCGTCGGGCATGCCGGGGTCGGCCTCGGTGATCTGGGCAGCCCCTGGCCGATCGTGTTGTTCGCGGTGGTCGCGGGCACGGTCGTCCTCGGCAACCTGTTTCCCCGCAAAGTGTCGTTTCTGCCCGGGATGCGCTACTACGCC
>NZ_JBMHMI010000117.1:0-2222 GCF_049179015.1 Micromonospora sp. WMMD736 | reverse complement strand
CCGGATGGGCTGGAGCGGCCCCGACACCGAGGTGATCAGCATCGTCACCGCCGCGCCGCACACCGCGGTGCGTCGCGGGGGACAGGCGGTGGTGCTGTCGCGCGACGGCACCGGCCCGGCGGTGCTGGCCCGGCTACTGACCGAGACCGGTCGCGGCGACTCCGAACTGACCGTGCTCGAACAACTCGGCGGCCCGGCCGAACGGCGCCGAGACGGCACCGCGGCGCGCTGGGCCGTCGACCCGCCGACTGACGTCGACGCTCTCAACGTCGTTGCGGTCCGTTACCTGCCCGACCAGCGGCGCGTGGGCGCGTTGCCCGACGACTGGTTCGACCACGACGGGCAGCTGACCAAGCAACCGGTGCGCGCGGTCACGCTGGCCGCACTGGCGCCGCGGCCGGGCGAGCTGCTGTGGGATGTCGGCGCCGGGTCGGGCAGCGTCGCCGTCGAATGGTGCCGCAGCGCACCCGGCTGCCGGGCGGTGGCGTTCGAACGCGACGCGCAGCGCCGCGACCGCATTGTCGCCAACGCCACAGCCTTCGGGGTGCCGGTCGAGGTGCGCGGGGCCGCGCCGGACGACTTCGCCGGCGTCGCGCCACCGGCGGCGATCTTCATCGGCGGCGGGCTGACCCAGCCCGACCTGCTGGACACCTGCCTGGAGGTGCTGCCCGCGGGTGGACGGCTGGTCGCCAATGCGGTCACCGCCGAGTCGGAAGCTGTTGTCCTGGCGCGGTACTCGGCATCCGGCGGGGAGCTGCGCCGGTTCCAGCACTACCGGGGTGAACCGGTCGGCGGCTTCACCGGATGGCGCCCGGCCCTGCCGGTGACCCAGTGGACGGTGGTGAAACCGTGACGGTGTACTTCATCGGGGCCGGCCCGGGTGCGGCCGATCTGATCACGGTGCGCGGCCAGCAGTTGCTGCGGCGCTGTCCGGTGTGCCTGTACGCCGGTTCGATCATGCCCGACGAACTGCTGGCGCTGTGCCCGCCGGATGCCCGGGTCATCGACACCGGTCCGTTGACGTTGGACCAGATAGTCGACGAACTCGCCGCCGCGCACACCGCGAACCGGGACGTGGCGCGGCTGCACTCCGGTGACCCGTCGATCTACAGCGCCCTGGCCGAACAATGCCGCCGCCTCGACGCGCTCGGCATCGACTACGAGATTGTGCCGGGAGTGCCGGCGTTCGCCGCCGCGGCCGCCGCGCTGGGCCGCGAGCTGACGGTACCCGGTGTCGCGCAGACGATCACGCTGAGCCGGGTGGCTACCTTGTCGACAGCCATGCCTGAGCGAGAAGACCTGCGCACGTTGGCCGGAGTCGGCGGCACCCTGGTACTGCACTTGGCCGCCGCGCAAATCGACAGCGTCGTCGCCGAACTCAGCGCCGGTGGCTACTGCGCAGACACTCCGGTGGCGGTGGTCGCCTTCGCGAGCTGGCCCACCCAGGTGGTGCTGCGCGGCACCCTGGCCGACATCGCCGGGCAGATGCGGACCGCCGGGGTGACCAGGACGGCCGTCATCGTCATCGGCGACGTGCTGGCGGCCGAAGGGTTCACCGACAGCTATCTGTATTCGGCCGATCGGCGACGGGGTGACCGGCATTAAGATCCTGCTGCTCGGTGGCACCGGTGAGGCCCGGGCCCTGGCCGCCGCGGTACCGGCCGGGGTCGACGTGATCAGCTCCCTGGCCGGCCGGGTGCCCGACCCGGCGCTGCCGGTCGGCGAAGTGCGCATCGGAGGCTTCGGCGGCGCGGCTGGGTTGCGACGATGGTTGCAGGACAACGCGGTCGATGCCGTGGTGGATGCCACCCACCCGTTCGCCGCCACCATCACGGCCACTGCCGCCCGGGTCTGCGCTGGGCTGGGGATGCCGCATCTGGTGCTGGCCCGGCCGGGTTGGCCGCCCGGCGCGGCGATCCTGGTCGCCTCCGACCGCGCGGCCGCAGAAACCGTGATCCAGCAGGGATATTCGCGGGTGTTTCTGACCACCGGCAGGTCGTCGGTCGCGGCGTTTGCAGCGTTGGATGCTTGGTTCCTGATCCGGGTGGTGACCCCACCGGACCCCGCGGTTCTGCCGGCCCGACACCAGTTGGTGTTGTCCCGGGGCCCGTATGACTACGACGGAGAACGGGCGCTGCTGCGCGAGTGGCGGGTCGACGCTTTGGTGACCAAGAACAGCGGCGGTGAGATGACCCGGGCCAAGCTGGACGCTGCTGCGGCGC
>NZ_JBMHMI010000116.1:0-1096 GCF_049179015.1 Micromonospora sp. WMMD736 | reverse complement strand
TGGGCGAGCACCGTGTCCACCACCTGCTCGTAGGAGGCGTAGGTGGCATCGGACAGGAAGGACTCCGGAACTCCGAGCACCAGGCGTTGCAGCTGCCCGGTTCCCGCCGGCCCGAGCGACTGGGCGGTGAAGCCGAGCAGTCCGACGACGGCGAGCAGCAGCGCGGGCAGTGAGATGAGCGTGAACAATGCGGCCTCGGCGGCCAGACCGGGAACGCGGTCATGGACGGTGCCGCGTCCGGTGTACTCCAGCAGCCGCCAGGTCTGCCGTACCGGTCGCGGCAGCCGGGCATACAGCGTCAGGACCCGCCTGCGCCCGGCGGATCGCGCAACGTCGACCGAGTCGACCGCCTGCGACCATCGCGCCGACCATCCGGCCTGCCCATCGCTTCCTGGTGACACTGGTAATCCCGGACGCTCAGCGGCGCCAGAAGTCGAACCGATCCCGCCCGGGGCGGAACCCGGCCGCCTCGACGACATCGACGGCCAGGTCGAAGCGGTCGCCGACGCGGTGGGGCTGATGCGCGTCGCTGCCGAACGACACCGCGTCGCCACCTTCCTCCCACCACCACCGGATCAATGTCACCGAGGCCAGCGGACTGCGGGTGTTGATTTCGAGTGCCCGACTCGAGGCAGCGAGCGCCCGGAACACCGCGCGGTACTCCTGTTCGAAGTCCGACTCGACGAATTGTCCGGCCCGCTCGGCCGGCCAGTATCGACGTGGGTAGTCGCAGTGTGCGAGCACGGAGAACACCGATGAGCCGGCGACCAAAACCAAGAGATCCGTCAGGTACCGGCGCATCAGGTCGAACGGATCGAGCAGGCCGAACAGCGCGCGGTCGACCGACTCCAGCGCGCCGTCGTGCTCGATGCCGTGCAGGCTGCCGAGCACGCGCTCGAAGTCCCCGCCGGCCAGCACTTTGGCGACGCTGCCACCGAACAGATGCGGCTCACCCGCCTCGATACCGGACTGGATCCGGAGGTCCGGAAACTCCTCGCGGCAGCGAGCGATATCGGCCATGTATCCGTCCACGTCCAGTGGGCGCACCCGGGGCCGCGCGCCGACGCGGGCGGGACGCGTCAACTCCACCGCATCG
>NZ_JBMHMI010000115.1:0-2239 GCF_049179015.1 Micromonospora sp. WMMD736 | reverse complement strand
TGGGCGCCGACATCGCCGACGTCGCCACCATCCAGGGCGATACCGCGGTCACCCCGTACGGGGCGGGCACCCAGGGCAGCCGCAGCGGCCCGATGACCGCGGGCGCGGTCAACGAGGCGGGCACCATCCTGCGCGCGCAGCTGGTCACCTTGGCTGCCCAGTTGCTGGGTGCCGATGAAGCCGAGATCGAATTGGGCGGGTCGAAGGCCAGAGTGGCCGGCGACCCGGACAAGTCCGTGAGCTTCGCCGACATCGCCTACCGGGCCTACTACGATCCGGCTCAGCTGCCCCCGGGCACGTCGGCGCTACTGGAGGCCACCGCGCGCTTCGCGTCGCCGCCGACGGCAATGATCCACTGGGCCAACGCCACCCACGCCTGCACGTGCGAGGTCGACGTGGAGACGGGCCGGGTCGATATCACCCGCTACATCGTCAGCGAGGACGTCGGGCCGATGATCAACCCGAACGTCGTCGAGGGCCAGGTGGCCGGCGGCACCGTGCAGGGCATCGGCGGCGCGTTACTGGAGAAACTGTCCTATGACGCCGACGGAAACCCGTTGTCGTCCACCTTTGTCGACTATCTGCTGCCGACGGCCACCGAGGTGCCGCCGATCGAGTTCGGCCACGTCGAGATCCCCGGCCCCGGTGTCGGCGGCTACAAGGGCGCCGGTGAGGGCGGGGCGATCGGCTCGACGCCGGCCGTCATCAACGCGATCAACGACGCGCTGGCCCCGCTGGGTGTCACCCTGACCACGCTGCCCGCCAGTCCCGCCACCATCGTCGAACTGCTCGAACACGCAGCCTCCGGAGGGCAGGAGCGAAGCGACCGGGGAATCCAACGAAGAGAGGACCAGTAACCGTGGAACTGACCAACGAATTCCGGGTCGCGGTGCCGGCCGCCAAGACGTGGGCGGTGCTCACCGACGTCGAGCGCGTCGCGCCCTGCCTGCCCGGCGCCACGCTGCTCAGCGTCGACGGCGACGAGTTCACCGGCGCGGTAAAGGTCAAAGTCGGCCCGATCACGGTGTCCTACAACGGCGTTGCCGCCTTCCAGGAAAAGGATACGGCCGCCCAGCGGGTGGTGCTGAAGGCCACCGGCAAGGAAACCCGCGGCAACGGCAGCGCCGCCGCGATCGTCACCGCCCAACTCAAAGACGAGGGTGATGCGACCGCGGTGTTCATCAACACCGACCTGACCATCTCCGGCAAGGCCGCTCAGTTCGGCCGCGGCGTGCTGGCCGACGTCGCCACCAACCTGATCGGCCAGTTCGCCAAGTCACTGGAAGCCAGCCTGCTCGGCACCACCCCGACTGCCGCGTCGGCCGCTCCTGCTGCCGCGTCAGCCGCACCGCAGGCCGATGCCGGCGACTCGGTCGACCTGCTGAAAGTCGTTGCGGTGCCGATGGCCAAGCGAGCCGCTCCGGTGCTCGCCGGGGTTGCCGCGGGGGCCGCGGCCGGGTTCCTGCTGGGCCGGCGCACGAAGGCGCAGCCGGCGCTCGCCGACGATCTGCAGGCCGCCCTGGCCAAGCTGCTGTCATGAAAGCAGCCCCGTTCGCCTACCACCGCCCCGAGACGGTGCAGGAGGCCGCCGAGTTGCTCGCCGAGTTCGGCGAGGACGCCAAGGTACTGGCCGGTGGTCAGAGCCTGGTGCCGATGCTGGCGATGCGGCTGACCCACTTCGAGAACCTGATCGACATCTCGCGCATCGGCGAGTTGCGCAGCATCGACCTGGACGGCGACGCGATCGTCGTCGGCGCCGGGACCCCGCACGCGTTCGTCGGGATGGACGACGAGGTGGCCGACAGCGTTCCGCTGCTCACGCTGGCCACCCCGCACATCGGCCACTTCCAGATCCGCTCCCGCGGCACGCTGGGCGGCGCGATCGCGCACGCGGACCCCGCCGCCGAGTACGCCGCGGTGGCCCTTTTGCTGGATGCCCAGATGGACGCGGTGTCCACCCGCGGTTCACGCCAGATCGCGGCGGCCGACTTCTTCACCGGTCTGTGGGAGACCTCGCTGGCATCCGACGAGATCCTGACCGCGGTGCGGTTCCCGGTGTGGCGCGGCCGGTGCGGTTACGCAGTCGAGGAATTCGCCCGCCGCCACGGCGATTTCGCCATCGCTGGAGCGACGGTCGCGCTCGAGGTGGACGGTGACGACCGCGTCGCGCGCTGCGGCATCGGGCTGCTGGGCCTGGGCTCCACGCCGCTGCGCGGCAGTGCCGGCGAACAGGCCATCA
>NZ_JBMHMI010000114.1:0-2208 GCF_049179015.1 Micromonospora sp. WMMD736 | reverse complement strand
GATCGGGACCGCCTCGATCTTGGTCTCCACGCCTCCGCAAATCGCGATGTCGGCCTCGCCGAGCACGATGTTGCGCCAGGCCTGTGCGATGCCCTCGGAACCGGAGGCGCAGGCCGACACGGGAGTGAGCACCCCGGCCCGGGCTTTGCGCTCCAGACCCACCGCTGCCGATGCCGCGTTGGGCATGTACATCTGCACCGCCAACGGGGAGACGGCCTTCAAGCCCTTCTTCGTGAAGCCGTCATAGGCCCAGACCAGTTCCTCGGTGGAACCCAGGCCGGTGCCGATCGACACCATCAGGCGGCGGGGGTCGACCTCCGGGTTGCCGGCATTCTCCCAGGCCCGCCGGCTGATGACGGTGGACATCCGCTGCAGATAAGCCATCCGACGCTTCTCCACCCGCGTCAGTTCGCTTTCGAAGTCCTCCAGCAGATGCCCGCCGATGCGCACCGGAAGGTCATACAACTCGACGAAATCGTCTTCGAGCCTGCGGATTCCGCTCTGACCGTCCAGCAGCTTCTTCCACGTCTCTTCCGCGTTGGTCGCCAGCGCGGTGCTCATCGCAACACCGGTGACGACCACCTCGGGGAGTCCGTTCCCCGTAGACAACCGAGTCAGTTGGGTCAACCCCGCCATTGGTCCTGCGTCAGTTCCTTTCCCCCTCGGAGCTGCTACTCAGTAGCGCCCAAAGGCCAGGGCCACATTGTGGCCGCCGAAGCCGAACGAGTTGTTGATGGCGTACTGGTAGTCGCCATACCGAGGC
Source organism: Micromonospora sp. WMMD736 (assembly GCF_049179015.1). NCBI lineage: Bacteria > Bacillati > Actinomycetota > Actinomycetes > Micromonosporales > Micromonosporaceae > Micromonospora > Micromonospora sp. WMMD736. Next base: position 1,445 of record NZ_JBMHMI010000114.1, on the reverse strand, counting down.
TCGCCCGCAACAACATCGAGATCGATCTCCGGGTCCGGAGTTTCGTAGTTGAGCGTCGGCGGGATGACACCATCACGCAGCGTCAGCACCGTCAACACCGACTCGAGCGCCCCGACCGCGCCGATGGAGTGTCCGAGCGCCGACTTCGGCGCATAGACCGCGGCGTGCTCGACCCCGGCCACCCGGATCGCGTTGGCCTCGGCGGTGTCCCCGATCGGAGTGGCGGTGGCGTGCGCGTTGACGTGGCTGATGTCCTTGGGGGACAGGCCCGCCAACTCCATCGACCGGATCATCGCGCGTCCGGCGCGCGCTCCGTCGGCCGCCGGGGCGACCATGTGGAACGCGTCCGAGGTGATGCCCGCACCCAGCAGGCGGGCCAGCGGCTTGGCGCCGCGGGCCTTGGCGTGCTCCTCGGTCTCGATGATCATCAGCGCACCGGCCTCGCCGAACACGAAGCCGTCGCGGTCCTTGTCGAACGGACGCGATGCGGCCGCCGGATCCTCGTTGCGGGTGGACATGGCGCGCATCATCGAGAACGCCGCGATCGGCAACGCCTCGATGCCGCCCTCCACGCCGCCGCAGACCGCGAAGTCGGCGTCACCCATGACGATCTGGCGCCATGCGTGGGCGATGGCCTCCGATCCCGACGAGCACGCCGACACCGGGGTCATGACACCGGCGCGGGCCCCCAGCTCCAGACCGGCGACCGCCGCGGCGCCGTTGGGCATGATCATCTGAACGGCCAGCGGTGACACCTTGCGGGGGCCGCCCTCGTTCATCAGGTCATAGGTCTCGACGATCTTCTCGCCGCCCCCCAACCCGGTGCCGATCACGACCGCAAAGCGGTCGGGATCGACCTCGGGCTTGCCCGCGTTCTCCCAGAGCCGACCGGACAGCAGTTTGGACATCCGCTGCACGTAGGACATGCGGCGCAGATCCAACCGGGTCATGTGGTCATCGACCGTGTCGACCAGGTGGCCGCCGATGCGCACCGGCAGGTCCCACTTGGTGACGAAGTCGTCGGTGAGCTCGCGGATGCCGCTCTCGCCGGCCAGCAGGCCCTTCCACGTGCTCTCGATGTCCGCGGCGAGCGCCGTGGTGGCCTCGACGGCCGTCACCACGACGTTCGGGAACCCGCCGTTAGCAGTGGAAGGTCTGGTCATTCTGCTGCAAACTTCTCGCGCAGGGCGGCAGCGGCCTCGGGGTTCTCTTCCTCGAGCTTCTGGATGTAGGAGACGACGTCACCCACGGTGCGCAGGCCGGCAAGGTCCTCGTCGGGGATCTTCACGCCGTACTTGTCCTCGGTCTGCACGGCGATCTCCACCATCGACAGCGAGTCGATGTCCAGGTCGTCGACGAACGACTTCTCCGGGGTGACCTCCGACGGCTCGATGCCGGTGACTTCTTCGATGATCTCGGCGAGGCCGGCGATGATTTCTTCCTGA
>NZ_JBMHMI010000113.1:0-2368 GCF_049179015.1 Micromonospora sp. WMMD736 | reverse complement strand
TGCGGCCGTATCCGGCATCACACATCACCGGAAATGCCGGGCGCAGCACGTGGAATGCCCCGCGTAGGTGCACGTCGAGCACTGCGTCGAAGTCTTCGTAGCTCATCTCACGCAACGGGCTGCGCCGCACGATGCCGGCGTTGTGGATCAGGATGTCGACGCGGCCGTAGTTGGCCAGCGCCGTCTCGATGATCGCCGCTCCACCGGTGGCGGTGGCCACCGACTCGGTGCAGGCAACTGCATCACCACCGGCGGAACGGATCTCGGCCACCACCGTATCCGCGGGGCCCGCGTCGGAGCCGTCACCGGACAGTGCACCACCCGGATCGTTCACCACCACGTTGGCCCCGCGGGAGGCCAGCAGCAGGGCATACTCGCGTCCCAACCCCCGACCGGCGCCGGTGACGACGGCGACCCGGTCGTCGAATCTCAGTTCGGGCATCACGTTCCGAGCTCGAGCCCGTCCAGGTCGCCCTTGTCGCGCCACTCGGCGATCAACTCGTCGAACGCGTAAAAACCGGGCGAGTAGAAGTCACCGAGAAACGAGCCGTTGCCGACCGCACCGCCGCGGCCCTCGTTGTTGTAATAGCCAGGTGTACACGACAGCTCGAATGCGGAGTTGTCGATCGCGAGTTCGCGGACCGTCCTGACCCAGTTGTCCTGACCGTCCTGGCTGGGCTCGACCGTGGTGGCGCCGCGGTTCTGGGCCTCGGCGATGATGTAGGCGATGTGGGCGGCCTGCTGCTCGAACATCGCGGTGGTGTTGGCCGACACGCCGCCCTGGATGAAGCCCATGAAGAACTGGTTGGGAAACCCGCGACTGGTCATCCCGTGCAGCGTCTGGTAGCTGTCCTGCCAGTAGTCGAACAGCGAGCGCCCGTCGCGACCCACGATGGCGTCGATCGCATAGCGGCGGCTGATCTCGGTGGAGATCTCGAAGCCGCTGGCGAAGATCACGCAGTCGACCTCGTACTCCACCCCGTCGGCGACGATTCCGTTCTCGGTCAATCGTTCCACGCCCTTGGAGGCCGACACGTCGACCAGCGTCACGTTGGGGCGGTTGAACGCCGACAGGTATTCCTCGCTCGAGCACGGCCGCTTGCACATGAACCGGTAGTACGGCTTGAGCGCCTCGGCAGTGGCGGGATCGTCGACGATGGCCGCGACGCGTTGCCGCAGCCGCTCCATGATCTTGTAGTCCTCTTCTTCGCGGAACGCCATGATCTGCTCGATGCCCAGGGCGGTCGGATCGGGGCTGGCCGCGATCCGCGCCGTCAGATTGCGCCCGAGTTCGGTCCAGAAATCGCACACCAGATCCGGCTCGCCGAACACTACACCGACGAACGGCGACCAGTTGTGGAAGTTGCGCTTGCGTTCCTCCTGCCAGCCCGGCTGCAGCGAGGCGGCCCACGCCGGATCGGTGGGTGTGTTCTCCCGCTCGTCCACCGACGACGGGGTGCGCTGGAAGACGAAGAGCTGCTTGGCATCCCGACCGAGATGGGGCACCAGCTGCACACCGGTGGCCCCGGTGCCGACGAGTGCGACCCGCTTGTCGGCCAGCTTGTCCAGGCCACCGCTTGCGTCCCCGCCGGTGTAGTCGTAATCCCAGCGCGCCGAGTGGAATACGTGTCCCTTGAAGTCCTTGATCCCCGGAATACCGGGCAGCTTCGGACGGTTATAGGAGCCCTGCGCCATCACCACGAACCGGGCCCGGATGTCGTCGCCACGGTCGGTGCTGATCCGCCAGCGTCGCAGCGCATCGTCCCAGCGCAGTTCGCGCACCTGGGTGGAGAACAACGCGCCGTCGTACAGGCCGAAGTGCTTTGCCATGTTGCGGCAGTGCTGGAAGATCTCGGCGCCGTCGGCGAACTTTTTCGACGGCATGAAGCCCAGCTCTTCGAGCATCGGGATGTAGCAGTACGCGTCGTTGTCGCACTGAATGCCGGGGAACCGGTTCCAGTACCAGACGCCGCCGAAGTCGCCGGCCATCTCGATGACCCGCACACCGTCGACACCGGCCTTCTTCAGGTACGCTCCGGCCAACAGCCCGGAGAACCCGCCACCGAGGATGACGACATCGGCGTCTTCGACGATCGGATCACGCTCGGTCACCGGCGTATAGGGATCCACCTCGTAGAAGTCGGCGAAATCGCCCTCCAACTCCAGATATTGATCGGCGCCTTCCGGTCGCAGCCTCTTCTCCCGCTCGACGCGGTACTTCTCGCGCAGCGCGTCGATGTCGACGTCGTCCGGGGTGTCCGTGGGTCCGCAGCCCGTTTCGATGGTGGTCATTCACTCTCCTTCTTAGCGATTTCGGCGTGATTTGTTGCGCTGAGCGCCACTGAGCACGCCGAAATCACTCGAGCTC
>NZ_JBMHMI010000112.1:0-1765 GCF_049179015.1 Micromonospora sp. WMMD736 | reverse complement strand
GGCACCGGCAAGACGACCATTGCCCGGGTCGTGGCCAATATCCTGGCCGGGTTGGGTGTGATCGCCGAGCCGAAATTGCTCGAGACGTCGCGCAAAGACTTCGTCGCCGAGTACGAAGGGCAGTCGGCGGTGAAGACGGCGCGCACCATCGACCGTGCTGTCGGCGGGGTGCTGTTCATCGACGAGGCCTACACCTTGGTGCAGGAGCGCGACGGCCGCGCCGACCCGTTCGGCACCGAGGCGCTGGACACCTTGTTGGCGCGCATGGAGAACGACCGCGACCGGTTGGTGGTGATCATCGCCGGCTACAGCAACGACATCGACCGACTGCTGGAAAGCAACGACGGCCTGCGATCGAGGTTCGCCAACCGGATCGAGTTCGACTCCTATACGCCCGAGGAGATCGTCGACATCGCGCGGGTGCTGGCCGAGGGCACCGATTCGACGCTCACCGAAGACGCGGCCAAGCGGGTCCTGGAGGCAGCCCAGCTGCTCAGCCAGCGCAGCCTGAACGGCAAACCGGCACTCGACATCGCGGGCAATGGCCGCTACGCGCGCCAACTGGTCGAAGGCGCCGAGCAGGCCCGCGACATGCGGCTGTCGCGCGCGGCGAACTTCGACAACCTCGGGATCGACGAGCTCAGCGAAATTGGTGGCGAAGACATGGCCGCGGCGATCTCGGCCGTGCACGCGCGGCTGAACATCGGCGACTGAGCGATGGCCAGTTTTCGGCTCACCACCAAGGTGCAGGTCAGCGGATGGCGGTTCCTGCTGCGCCGCGTCGAACACGCCATCGTGCGCCGCGATACCCGGATGTTCGATGACCCGCTGCAGTTCTACAGCCGGTCGGTGTCGGCCGGGATCGTCATCGCCGTCCTGATCTGCCTGGGCGCAGCGCTGTTGGCCTACTTCAAACCGCTCGGCAAGCGGGGCACCGACACGTTGCTGGTCGACCGCGCCACCAATCAGCTCTACGTGGTGATGCCCGGCAACGGTCAACTGCGGCCGGTGTACAACCTGACGTCGGCGCGGTTGGTGCTGGGTAACGCCGCCACCCCGATGGCCGTGAAATCCGAAGAGCTCAACAGCATGTCGCGCGGTCAGCCGATCGGTATCCCCGGCGCGCCTTACGCCACGCCGCTGGGTAGCCCGTCGCAGCAGTGGACACTGTGCGACACCGTCACCAAACCCGAGAGTGTCACACCGGTGGTGGAGACGTCGGCGATCATCCGTCCGCTGAGCCTGGACGCGTCGGTGGGGCCGGTCGGGCCGGACCAGGGCATGCTGGTGGCCTACGAGGGTGCGAACTGGTTGATCACCGAAGATGGCCGGCACTCGATCGATCTGGCGAACCGGGCGGTCACCTCGGCGGTCGGCATCCCGGTCACGGCGCGGGCGACCCCGATCTCGGAAGGCCTGTTCAACGCACTGCCCAACGCCGGACCGTGGCAGCTGCCCCAGATCCGGGCCGCCGGGGCGCCCAACACCGTGGGGCTGCCGGCGAATCTGGTCATCGGCTCGGTGTTCACCACGATCGCCGATGATGACGAGCAGCATTTCGTGGTGCTGGCCGACGGGGTGGCGAAGGTGGGTTCGACCACCGCGGCGGCGTTGCGCGCCACCGACTCCTACGGTCTGATCGAACCGCCGTCGGTGGAGGCGAGCACGGTGGCCGACATCCCCGAGCGGGTGTTCGTGTCGCCGCTGCCCGATCAGCCACTCGACATGTTGCTGCGCGAGGAGTCGCCCACGCTGTGCTGGTCGT
>NZ_JBMHMI010000111.1:0-6735 GCF_049179015.1 Micromonospora sp. WMMD736 | reverse complement strand
CCGAGGCTCACGCATCCCGATCATCCGCAACGGGTAGCCCTCTTGCTGGCTGCGCCGCGCCAGCCGAACCATGTCGTCGGAAATCTCCTCATGCTCCAATTGGATTCGGCCCTGCCGGTAGGCCACGCCATCCTTGAACGACCCCTCGGGTAGATACGGCTGCAGCACCACCCCGTGCGGATGCCGGCGAATCAACCGGTCGAAGCTCAGCCCACCGCGGCGCAGCCCGAACCGGTCACCGCCCTCCGCCATCCGGATCACGTAGTCCACCATCGACCGCGGGGTCAGCGACCGACCTATCGGGCGCAACGCCTTTCGGGCCGCCCCGAGCATCCGGAACATTCTCGAGCGGCCCGCGAGCCGCGCCATGAGGTCGTCGATGATCACCCACTCGGGCCTTGACTCCCCCATCGGCTCGATCACCGCCTCGGTGGCCTGGCGGAACGGGGTGGTGTACTGCGCGGCGAAGGTGATGGCGAAATCATCGCGCTCGTACATCGTGGTGACCGGCAGGATGTAGTCGCAGTGCGCGGTCGTCTCGGTGACGTAGAAATCCAACCCGACCATGAGGTCCAGTTGCTCGACCGCGCCCTCCAACTCCGCGCCGTTGGGCACCGACAGCACCGGGTTGCCGGCGCTGACGAACAGCGCCCGAATCTGGCCCGGGCCCGGTGTGTTGATCTCCTTGGCCATCATTGCGGCCGGTTCGGCCCCAATGACTTTGGGAAAGTGACCCACCCGCGATCGGCTACGCCGATAGTCGCGCCGCAGCGCCGAGCCGACCAGTTGTAGCGCCCACCGCTGTCCGGGCATCCGCAGGCCATTGAGCATCATGCCGCCGGCGTGATCGGCGTTGCCGGCGACGATGTTGACCGCGTCGATCAGATACGTGGTGAGGGTGCCGTTCTGGCCGGTGCTGGTGCCGAACCGGCCGTAGACCGCCGCCCGCGGTGTGCGCGCCAGATCGCGGGCCAATCCGCGGACGGTGTCGGGCTCGATCCCGGTGTGTACCTGCGTTTCTTCCGGGGTGTAGGGCAGGCACAGATCGGCCAGCCAGTCCAGCCCGTCGGCCTGCCGCCGCACTGCTGCCCGGTCCACCAGGTCTTCGTCGAACATCACCTGCAGCAGCGACAACAGCAGATACGCGTCGCCGTCGGGCACGATGCCCAGCCATTCGAACTGCGCGGCCGTCTCGGTGCGGCGTGGGTCGACGACCACCACCCGTCCGCCCCGTTTGACGACGTCGTGCATGCGGTCTTTGATCCGCGGCAGGGTCAGCACGCTGCCGTGCGACACCACCGGGTTGGCGCCCATGACCACCAGCAGATCGCTGCGCGGTACGTCGGGGATCGGCAGTGACGTCGGGGTGCCGTAGAGCAGTTGGCTGGCCATCAGGCGGTTGTTGATGTCCTGTGACGACGCGGTGAACAGGTGCGAACCCTTGCCGAACCCGTTGACGAACATCCCCGCCCACATCAGATGCGAATAGCTGAACGCGCCGGGATTGCCGAAGTACCAACCGAGCGCGCTCGGTCCGCTTTTGTCCAGGATGCGGTCGAGTCGCCCGGCGATGTCGGTCATCGCCTCGTCCCAGCTGACCGGTTCGAATCCGTCGGCGGTACGCCGCAGCGGGGTGGTGACCCGGTCCGGGTCGTTGACCACCTCGGTGAACGCGATGCCCTTCTGGCAGGCGAAGCCCGAGGACAACGGATGGTCTTTGTCGGGCCGCAGCGCGGTGAGCCGACCGTCTTCGACGGTGGCGACCATGCCGCACAGCGGCTCGCAGATCCGACAGAACGTCGGCTTGTGTTCGATTTTGGTGTCCATGCGCTTCCCCTCCCGACAGCTACGACCTTACGCATCCCGACGCCGTCGAACCGGTCCTCAGCGCAGAATGCGCACCGGCACGTTCGACCACCCAGCAACGTTCTGCATGCTGACCCGTCGGCACCCGTCCCAGTCCACCTCATAGCGCGGCATCAGATCCAGCATCTTGCCCAGCGCGATCGTGCTCTCCAGCCGCGCCAGCGCGGCCCCCAGGCAGCTGTGAATCCCGTAGCCGAACGCCAGGTTCTGCGCCTCACTGCGATCCCGGTCGATGTCGAAGGTGTCCGGGTCGGTCCAGGCGGCGTCGTCGCGATTGGCCGAGGCGCCCAGCAGGAACACCGGTGAGCCCGCCGGGATCGTGGTGCCATGCAGGGTGACGTCGGTGTTGGAGCGGCGCACGTTGTACTGCACCGGCGCGTCGTAGCGCAGCAACTCCTCGATGGCGCCCGGTATCCGACTGCGGTCGTCGAGTAGCGTCTGCCACTGTTCGGGGTGCTGGGCGAACGTGACCGCGGCGCTACCGATCAGCTTGGTCACCGTCTCGGCCCCGGCACCGCCCAGAAGTGTGGCGAAACCCGCGATCTCGGATCCCTTCAACCGGGTTCGCTCACCATCCTCACGCTCAATCTCGGCGGCGATGAGATCGCTGATCATGTCGTCCTGCGGATCGGCCCGGCGCTGCTGGATGAGTTCGTAGTACATCACCCACATCTCGGCCATCGCCTGCGTACCCGACTCCGACATGTCGATCTGCCCGGGTTCGCGGTGCAGCGATTCGTCGATCCACAGCCTGACCTGCTGGCGGTACTCAGCAGGCACGCCCAGCATCTGGGTGATCACGTCCACCGGGAAGTAGACCGAAAAGTCCTGCACCACATCGAATTCATCGCGATCTGCGGACAGGAACCCCTCGATCGTGTCGGTCACCATCGCGGTCAGTGCCTGGATAGCCCGCGGGGTGAACACCTTGTTCACCAGGCTGCGCATCAGCCGATGTTCGGGCGGGTCGATCGAGATGATCATCTTCGCCGCCGCCTTCTGGCCGGTGCGCACCATGCCGAGGTCGACGCCGTAGGCCGACGAGTAGGTGTCGAAGTCCTTGAGGCCGGCGGCGACGTCGACGTGCCGACTCAACGCGTAGAAGTCGTACTCCGCGTTGTAGTACACCGGCGCCTCGGCGCGCAGGCGTGGGTAGATGGCATGCGGGTCGCGGTAGAAGTCGGCCGAGAACGGATCGAACAGCACATCCGCGACGGTCATCAGCCCACCTCCTGAAAGCTTTCCCGTTGCACTTACGATAACGGCATCATATCCTGCAACCCGAGAGGACCGCGCGCCAGTGACCGACGCCTACTACGAACTCGTCGACGCCGATGACCCGCTCGGCGAGCGGTTCAGCGCGTCCGACCACGTGATCAGCACCTGGTCTGCAGATATGCAGAACGCCGCCCCGGTATCGGCGTTGCTGGTCCGGGCGCTGGAACGGTATGCGCCCCGGCCCGACACCCGGCTGAGCCGCGTCGTCGTCGACCTGCTGGGCCCGGTGCCGGTCACCGATCAACTGTGGGTCCGTGCCCACCTGCGTCGCCCCGGGGCCAAGATCGAGTTGCTCGACGCCGAGATGCTGGCGCCGGGTCCCGACGGCGCGCCCCGCCCGGTGGCGGTCGCCTCGGCCTGGCGTTTCGGTCACCACGACACCGACGAACTGTTCTTCACCCCCGAGGCGCCACTGCGACCGCTGGCCGAGGGTCGGCCGCGCTTCCCCGACGACGACGTGAACCAAGCCACCAACCAGACCTATATCCAGAGCCTGGACTGGCGCTGGCTCAACGACATCCTCAACAGCATCCCGGCCGAGTGCTGGGCCCGCCCGCTGGTCGATCTGGTCGTCGGCGAACCACTGACGCCGATGCAGCGGCTGTTCACCGTGGCCGATATCGCCAACGGAATGGGCAGTCGGCTATCCGTTGGCGAATGGCTGTTCCTCAACACCGATCTGGTGGTGCACATCCACCGCGTCCCCGAGGGCGACTGGGTCGGGGTACGTGCGGAAACCCACTACGGCAGCGACGGAGTGGGCGTCTCACGCGGCACCTTGTTCGACGCGCTGGGTTCGGTCGCGGTGCTGCAGCAAGCCCAGTTGGTACGGCGCCGATTGGTGATACCGTAACAGTTACAGTTGCTTTGACGAAGGACCCCCGATGCAGAAGGCGCTGGCGCCCGAGATCTCGACCTGGCCCGACGACGACCCGCAGTTGATCGGCAGCAGATCGGTGGCGAACTTATGACATTCATGCCGGTCTAGAGAGGATCCCCATGACCAACGACGTCGCCATCATCGGTGTCGGCCTGCATCCCTTCGGCCGGTTCGAGGGTAAATCAGCCATGGAGATGGGTGTGGACGCGATCTTCGCCGCAGTCGCCGACGCCGGCATTCAGTGGTCGGATATCGGGGCGGCGACCGGCGGCAGTTGGACGGTGGCCAACCCGGACGCGATCGTCGGCATGGTCGGCCTGTCCGGCATTCCGTTCACCAACGTCTTCAACGCCTGCGCGACCGCGGCCAGCGCGGCCAAGGCCTGCGCCGACGGAATTCGGTTGGGCGACTATGACATCGGCATCGCGGTCGGACTGGACAAACATCCCCGCGGCGCCTTCACCGAGGACCCGGCCCTGGTCGGCATGCCGCGATGGTACGCCGAGAACGGCCAGTACCTGACGACGCAGTTCTTCGGCATGAAGGCCAATCGCTACCTGCACGACCACGGCATCTCGCAGCGGACCCTGGCCAAGGTGGCTGCCAAGAACTTCCGCAACGGCGCGCTGAATCCGAACGCATTCCGTCGCAAGCCGATCCCCGAAGACCAGATCCTCAACTCGACCATGCTCAACTATCCGCTCACCCAGTACATGTTCTGCGCGCCCGACGAGGGGGCAGCCGCGGTGGTGATGTGCCGCGCCGACATCGCCGATCGCTACACCGACAAGCCGGTGCACCTGCGCGCAGTCGAGGTGCGCACCCGCCGCTACGGGGCGTACGAGGTGAACACCACGTTCGCCCCGGTCGACGAGGATGTCGCGCCGACGGTCTACGCGGCGCGCGCGGCGTTCGAGAAGGCCGGGGTGGCGCCCGAAGACGTGGATGTGATCCAACTGCAGGACACCGACGCCGGCGCCGAGATCATCCACATGGCCGAATGCGGCTTCTGCGCCGACGGCGATCAGGAGAAGCTGCTGGCCGACGGCGCCACCGAGATCACCGGGTCACTACCGATCAACACCGACGGCGGGCTGATCGCCAACGGCGAGCCGATCGGGGCGTCGGGGCTGCGCCAGATCCATGAAATTGTCCGCCAGCTGCGCGGCGAGGCCGGTGACCGCCAGGTGCCCGGCGAGCCCAAGGTCGGCTTCACCCAGTTGTACGGGGCGCCCGGCACGGCCGCCGCCACCATCCTGACCCGCTAAGACCACGCGCGAGCGGGGAGAAAGGACCCACCGCAATGGCTGAGCAGTTTCGGGACGCGCCGATCTTCGACGCCGACCAGCACATGTACGAAACGCCCGACGCGCTCATCAAGTACCTGCCGGAAGAGTACTCCCGCGCCGTGCAGTACGCCAAGTTCGGCAAGCAGACCCGCATCGTCATCAACGGCAAAGTCACCGACTTCATCCCCAACCCGACGTTCGAACGCGTCGCGGCACCGGGGGCACACGAGAAGTTCTTCGCCGGGGAGAACACCGAGGGCCTGACGCTACGCGAGATGCAGGGACCAGCGATCGAAGCGCCGGCAGCGACCCGCAATCCGGAGGACCGGGTGGCCGAACTCGACCGCCAAGGTGTGACCGAGGCGTTGAACTACCCGACACTGGCCAGCCTGGTGGAGCACTCGTCAGCTGACGATCCCGAACTCACCCTGGCGATCATCCATGCGCTCAACGAGTGGATGGCTGAGCACTGGACATTCGCCTACCAGGGCCGGGTGTTCTCCACGCCGATCATCAACCTGTCCGAAGTCGATGCCGCACAACGCGAACTCGACTACATTCTGTTCCGCGGCGCCAAGGTCGCGTTGATCAAACCCGGCCCGGTCAACGGCCTGTACGGGTGGCGGTCGCCGGCGCTGCCGGAATTCGATCCGTTCTGGCGCGACGTCGAGGCCGCCGGCATGCCGATCGTGCTGCACGCCAGCTACCCCCCGCTGGACGACTACGTCGCCAAGTGGGAACCCCCACACACGCAGAACTTTATGGCGCAGAGCGCCTTCCGCTGGATGGTGTTGGGCCATCGCGAGATCGCCGACATGATCACCAGCCTGATCTGCCACGGCACCCTGACCCGCTTCCCGAAGCTGCGCATCGCCAGCGTCGAGAACGGCAGCAGCTGGATCTTCCCGCTGTTCAACGACTTCGACGAGCTGCAGAAGAAGATGCCGCAGAACTTCGGTGAGCATCCGCTCGACGTGTTCCGGCGCAACATCTGGGTCAGCCCGTTCTGGGAGGGCTGTGTGTCCGATGTGGTCAACACTGTGGGCTGGGACAAGGTGCTGTTCGGTTCGGACTACCCACATCCCGAAGGCCTGCCCGAACCCAAGGGCTTCTGGCGCTATGCCGAGGGCATGGATGTGCGGCGCACCTACGATTTCATGGGCGACAACGCGCGCCGCTTCATGGGACTGCCCATCGCCAACCCCGACCCGGCGGCGGCCGAACCGCCCGCGCTAACCAGCGCCTGACCCGCGCAACGCGATCAACCGGGGCAGTTTTCCGCTGCTCTGATGACGCTGGAGTCGCACGACGACCCGGAGCTCGACCGTCGGATCGGCCAGGCCGTGCCGCCGCAGCGCGGTGATCAGCGAGCTGGTCAGCTGCTCGACATCGGGCGTGCCGACGGCAAGGATCTGCGCGCCG
>NZ_JBMHMI010000110.1:0-2071 GCF_049179015.1 Micromonospora sp. WMMD736 | reverse complement strand
ATGCGTCCTACGCACTGCTCGACGCTGCCACCGCGTTGGAACTGCCCGACTGGGTCAGCGATATCGACGGTGCCGCGCTGCACTACCCGTTCCATCTCGGCTTCTTCGCGCTGGCCGAACGGGGCCGGCTGCAACCGGGTGAGACGCTGCTGGTCCACGCTGCGGCCGGCGGAACCGGCTCCGGAGCGCTGGTCCTCGGCAAGGCGCTCGGCGCGCGGGTGATCGCGACCGCCGGCAGCGCGGAGAAGCTGGACTTCTGCCGCGAACTCGGGGCCGATCACGTGATCAACTACCGCGAGCCCAACTGGGCCGAGCGGGTGGTCGAGCTGACCTACGGCCGTGGCGTCGATGTCGCCTTCGATGCGGTGGGCGGCAGCGTGTCGGTGGAGACCTTCAAGGTGATGGGCTTCAACGGCCGCCATCTGATGGTCGGGTTCGCCGAGGACATCCAGCTCGAGGACGGTGACTACCTCTCGCCGCGGCCCATCGCCTACGGGAACTTCGACGTGTGCGGTGTCTGCCTGGTCTACGTCACCGACCCGCTGGCCGTGCGGCGCACCCTGGGCTTCAACTGGCCGTCCCGTGCCGAGGGTCTCGACGCTCACACAAAGATCCTCGAAATGCTGCGAACCGAACGCATCTCGACGGTGATCGGCGCCGAGATCGAGTGGGATGACCTGCCCGTCGCTCTGGAACGGATGGCGGCGCGCCAGACCGTCGGGCGACTGGTGGTGAGCACCGGCGCACACGCCTGACCGCTACGACGGCGAGGGCAAGCCACCGGTCACCGACGGTCCGTTCGCCGAGACCAAGGACCTGATCGCAGGGTGGATGATCATCGACGTCGACTCCTACGAACGCGCTGTCGCGCTGGTCGGTGAATTGTCCGCCGCGCCCGGCGCGGTGCCGTAGTCGGCACCCGCAGATTCTCGCGGCGTCAGCCGCATCGGCATCTGCTTCACCCCGGGAACCATGGTGGCCCGCATCCGAATTACCGCTCCGTCGAGCGTGATGCCGTCGAACCGTAAAAGCAACTCTTCGAGCAGCACCCGGGCCTCCAGCCGTGCCAGCTGCGCGCCCAGGCAGGAGTGCTCACCGCAACCGAAAGCCAGGTGGGGATTCGGGTTGCGGGTGATATCGAGCCCTTCGGCGGTGGGACCGAACACCTCCTCATCGCGATTGGCCGATCCGTAGAGCATGGTGACGAATTGGCCCTCGCCGATCAGCCGTCCGCGTAGTTCGACGTCGCGGGTGGCGCACCGGGTCATGTTCGCGACCGGCGAGGTGAACCGGAGGAGTTCCTCGACGGCCGATGGCATGAGTTCGGGATGCGCACGCAGCAGCGCGAACTGGTCGGGGTGCTCGACCAGGGCCAGCGTGCCCAGGGCGATCAAGTTGCGGGTGGTCTCGTTGCCCGCCACCAGGAGCAGCAGGCAGAACTGCAGCAGGTCCTGATCGCTGAGCCGCACCCCGTCGACCTCGGCGGCGACCAGGGTCGACAGCAGGTCGTCGCCGTCGCGCAGGTTGCCGTTGCGGCGCAACAGGATCAGCTCCTGGAAGTACTCGTAGAGCTCGCCGACCGCGGCGAAGGTGTCCAACTCGACATCGGGATCGTCCATCCCGACCGTGGCGTCCGACCAGGTCCGGAACTGCTCCCAGTCCGAGTCCGGGGCCCCGATGAGTTCGGCGATCATCCGGGTCGGCAGCGGCGCCGCGATTTGCTCGGCGAACTCGATGCGATCGTTGGGGTTGATCGCGTGCAGTGCAGCCCGGGCGAACGACCGCAGCTTGGGCTCGAGGATCGCCACCTGACGGCGGGTGAACCCCATGTTGATCAGCTTGCGCAGCTGCCGGTGCCGCGGTGGGTCGGTGAAGATCAGACTGCCGTCCAGCACGGGGTTCTCGATCCTCGGGTCCGGGACGGTGATGCCCTTGGCCGACGAGAACAGCGCCGGATTGGTGGAGACGAACCGGATGTCCTCGTATTTCAGCAGTGCCCAGAACTCGTGCTCGGCGTTCCAGCAGACCGGGTCGGTGCTCCGCAATTCGCGGAAGGCGGGATAGGGGTCGC
>NZ_JBMHMI010000109.1:0-4002 GCF_049179015.1 Micromonospora sp. WMMD736 | reverse complement strand
GCCGCACCGTCGAGGCGCTCGACGTAGGTGATCGACCAGTTCGGCTCCACCAGCCGCAACAGAGCGCCGAGGGTGGCGCTCATTATCCCTGCGCCCACCAGCACGACGTCGGTTGTGGCGGTCTTGGCTACCTTGGGGTCAGACACCGGATCGTTGGTCCTTCATTGGTCGGGCATATCTGGCGCGGTCCGCTTCGCACGGCGTACCGATCCCAGATTATCCCGCAGGCGTGCATCACACCGATGTGGCCGGTGCACCCCCGTTAAGGTGGCTGCTGTGACTTCCTGGGAGCCCGACGTGCTTCCCGGATATTGGCAGCACACCATCGGCTTGGGCAGTGATCCCGACGGTGAGGGCGAACTCGTCGCTACGCTGGTCCGCCGCGGCCACCCCAAACCGACTGCCGGACATGCTGTGCTGCTGGTACACGGTTTCACCGATTACTTCTTCCACACCGAGGTGGCCGAGCGCCTGGTCGCCCGCGGCTTCGCCTTCTACGCACTTGACCTGCACAAATGCGGTCGGTCATGGCGCACCGGGCAAACTCCGCACTTCACCACCGACCTGACCCGCTACGACACCGAGCTCAACGAGGCGCTGCGGCTGCTCGCCGCCGAAGCAGCGCAGGCCAAGGTGCTGGTCATCGGCCACTCCGCCGGTGGTCTGATCGTGTCGCTGTGGCTGGACCGGCTGCGCCGGCGCGGCGCCATCCCGGGTGGGCCGGTGACCGGCCTGGTCCTCAACAGCCCCTGGCTGGACCTGCAGGGCCCGGCGATGCTGCGCAGCGCGGCCATCTCGGCGGGCCTGACCGCGATGTCGCGGCTGCGTAAGCGGACGGTGATCCGCCCACCCACCGAGGGCGGCTACGGCACCACGCTGCACCGCGACTACCACGGTGAGTTCGACTACAACCTGAACTGGAAGCCGGTCGGCGGGTTCCCGGTCACGTTCGGCTGGCTGCACGCCATCCGGCGCGGTCATGCCAAGCTGCACCGCGGCCTCGACGTCGGGGTGCCCAACCTGATCCTGCGCTCCGATCACAGCGTGCGCGAGACTCCCGATCCGGACCGGATCCAGCGCGGTGACGCGGTACTGGACGTCACCCAGATCGCGCGGTGGGCGGGCTGTATCGGCAACCGCACCACCGTGGTGCCGATCGCCGACGCCAAACACGACGTGTTCCTGTCGCTGGCCCAACCTCGTCACGCCGCCTTCGACGAACTGGATCGCTGGCTGGACTGGTACCTGCGGTGGCTGGAGAACGCCGGTACGGCAACGCAATCCGGGCACGGTTGACACGGTTGACGGGATGGTGGGACATGGCTGAACTCGACGGGGCTGATTTCGATATCGCGATCATCGGCACCGGTTCGGGCAATTCGATTCTCGACGAGCGTTACGCCGACAAACGGGTGGCGATCTGCGAACAGGGCGTGTTCGGCGGCACCTGCCTCAACGTCGGCTGCATCCCGACCAAGATGTTCGTCTACGCGGCGGGCATCGCCGGCGATGTCCGCACGGCGGCGCGCTACGGCGTCGACGCCAATCTCGACGGGGTGCGTTGGACCGACATCGTGTCGCGGGTGTTCGGCCGCATCGATCCGATCGCGGTGGGCGGCGAGCACTATCGCCGCTCGCTGCCCAACGTCACGGTGTTCGACAGTCACACCCGGTTCGGGCCAACCCAGTCCGACGGTCGTCACACGCTGCGCACCGAGGCGGGCGAGGAGTTCACCGCCGAACAGGTCGTGATCGCCGCGGGCGCACGCGCCACGGTGCCACCGGTGATCGCCGACTGCGGGGTGTCCTACCACACCAGCGACACCATCATGCGGATCGCCGAGGTGCCCGAACACCTGGTGATCGTCGGCGGCGGCTTCGTCGCCGCGGAGTTCGCACACATCTTCTCGGCGTTGGGATCCCGAGTCACCCTGGTGATCCGCGGCACCACCCTGCTCAGCCATTGCGATGACACGATCTGCGAGCGATTCACCGACATCGCCGGCAAGAAATGGGAGATCCGCAGCAAGCGCAATGTCGTCGGCGGCACATCCGATGACGCCGGGGTGCACCTGCGGCTCGACGACGGCTCCACGTTGCACGGGGATGCCCTGCTGGTGGCCACCGGCCGCGTCCCCAACGGAGACCAGCTCGATGCCCAGCTGGCCGGGGTGAAGGTCACCGACGGGCTCATCAGCGTCGACGAGTACCAACGGACCACCGCGCGCAACATCTTCGCCCTCGGTGACGTGAGCTCGCCGTATCAGCTCAAGCACGTCGCCAACCACGAGGCCCGGGTGGTCAAGCACAACCTGCTGGTCGGCTGGGACGACACCGACCTGCTGATGCCGGCCAACCACCGCCACGTGCCCTCGGCGGTGTTCACCGAACCCCAGATCGCCTGTGTCGGGCTGACCGAGAACGAGGCGATCGCGGCGGGCTACCGGATCAAGAGCAAGGTGCAGGACTACGCCGACGTCGCCTACGGCTGGGCGATGGAGGACACCTCGGGCTTCGCCAAGCTGATCGTCGATGACGACACCGGGCTGATCCTCGGCGCGCACATCATGGGCCATCAGGCGTCCTCGATCATCCAGCCACTGATCCAGGCGATGAGCTTCGACCTGCCCGCCCAGGACATGGCCCGCGGCCAGTACTGGATCCACCCGGCCCTACCCGAGGTGGTGGAGAATGCGCTGCTGGCGCTGTGCGGTGAACCGCCGTGGCCGCCGTCGCGCAGGCACTAGGAGCCGCTAGCCACGGACCGCGAAACCCCAGGGCAGCTCGAGCCGGTGTGCGGCCAGCAGTTCGACGTCGCCCAAGACGGTGGCGATCGGCCCATCGGCCACGATTGACCCGCCGTCGATGATCACCGCGCGTTCACACAGCTGAGCCGCGTACGGCAGATCGTGGGTGACGATCACCATCGTGGCCGACAGCTCCAGCAGCGTCTGGGCCAGCTCGCGGCGGGCGACCGGATCCAGGTTGGCCGACGGTTCGTCGAGCACCAGGATGTCGGGATCGCAGGCCAGCACGGTGGCCAGTGCGGCACGGCGGCGTTGCCCCCCGGACAGATGCGCCGGGCTGCGTTCGGCTTCATCGGTCAACGACACGGTTTCCAGCGCGCGCCGCACCCGCTCGGCCAACTCGGCACCACGCAACCCGAAGTTGGCCGGACCGAACGCCACGTCCTGGGCGACCGTGGGCATGAACAGCTGGTCGTCGGGATCCTGGAACACCAGTCCGACCCGGCGCCGGATCTCGCGCAGGCTGGTGCGGTCCACCGGGATACCGGCGATCGCCACCGAACCCGACGTCGCTCGCAGCACCCCGTTCAGATGCAGCATCAGCGTGGTCTTCCCGGCGCCGTTCGGCCCGAGCACCGCGACGCGCTCGCCCGGCGCCACGGTGAGGTTGACGCCGGTGAGTGCGGCCCGGCCGTCTGGGTAGACGTGGTGCAGGTCGGTGACCTGGATCGCGGCCGTCATCGCAGCACCCACGCCGAAGCCGCCACCGAGACTGCGGCGCAGGCCGGCAACGCCGCGCCGATCCAGTGCCGGGCCGACGCCGGGGCGACGCCGCCGGCGCCGACGGCCAGTACCGGCACTTCGCCGTCGAACCCGCGCGACAGCATCGCCAGATACACCCGTTCCCCCCGTTCGTAGGAGCGCAGGAACAGCGCCCCAACTGATTTCGCGATGGCGCCGGCCTGGTGCAGCAGTCGAGGCGAATCGCCGCGCGACATCCGCGCCATCCGCATTCGGCCCGCCTCGGCGGCCAACAGGTCGACGTAGCGGATCATCAACACCAACACCGATGTCACCAACCCCGGCACCCCGAGTCGGCTCAATGCCAGGGGCAGCGCGCGGGCGCTCGTCGTCGCGGCCACCGTCAGCGACGCGGCCATACCCAGGGTGCCTTTCACCACGATGCCCCACGCCGCATACAGGCCCGGCTCCGAAAGCTGAAGTCCGGCAACGGTGATCCGCTCGCCACCCTCGG
>NZ_JBMHMI010000108.1:0-2288 GCF_049179015.1 Micromonospora sp. WMMD736 | reverse complement strand
CCACCAGCCAGCCGTCGACGGCGATCCGCAGCCAGCCCGGCGCGGTGCGCACCTCCATGAAGTGCGACAGGATCAGCCGGCATTTGACCGCCGCCATCGCCAGCACCGCGATGGTGATCGGCACGCTGGCATCCAGACTGTGGGTCGGCCCGGCCGGCGCCAGCAGCCAGCTGCCGATGGTCAGCGCGCACAACGCGAGCCAGACGTAGGTGATGCGGGCGGTAGCAGTCATTCTCACCTCATGACGTAGAGCAGGGCGAAGATGACGATCCAGAGCAGGTCCACCATGTGCCAGTAGGTGGCGCCCGTCTCCACCATCGTCATCCGGCGGTACTTGGGATTGCGCAGCTCGAAATACACGACCGCCAGGAAGACCAGCCCGAGCGCCACATGGAACACGTGCACCCCGGTCAGCAGGTAGTAGAACATAAAGAAGTCGTTGCTAGGGAAGGTGAGGCCCTCGCCGATCTTGGTTGCCCACTCGTAGGCCTTGAGGCCGATGAACGCCACGCCGCACAGTCCGCCGTACACCGTCAGCCGCATCGCCCGCGCCGGATCGCCGGCCCGCGCGGCCAGCACACCGCGGGCCACGAACCACGAACTGGTCAGCAACGCAAGCGTATTGGCGACACCGACGGTGACACTGAGGTGCTGCTGGGACGCCAGGAAGAGGTCGTGTTGCTGGTTACGGTAGATCATGAAGACGATGAAGTAGCTGGCGAAGATGACCAGGTCGCCGAGCACGAACACCCACATGCTGCCGTCGCCGGGCAGGTGCCGTCCCGGTCCGGAGGCGGGCGCGGGCCGGCTGGGTGCGCTCTGCTCGGTGTCGGTCATCGGTACGCTCCCCCCGCCATCAGTCCTGGACCAGTTCGTCGGGGGCCTGACGCTTGATCGCCGAGTAGAGCAGTTTGATGATGCAGATCTCCCAGACCACGAAGACGGCAGTGCCGATATAGAAGCTGATCGACCCGTTCCAGGCCAGCGGACCGGCCTTGAAGATGAACACCGGGCCGGCGAGCAGTTCGGTGACGATCATCCAGATCGACATGTAGGCAAGCCATTTCGGCAGGATGTCGTTTCGGTCCAGGAAGATCGCCAGCGCCAGCACCATGTTCTGGGTGGCGAAGCAGCCCAGCGACCCGACGAATGACAACAGGCCGAGGTCATAGAGCATGGCGACCAGTTCGGGGTCGCGGTCGGGCCGAAATGCGGCGGCCAGGAAGGAGAATGCGGCCAGCAGGCAACCCGGTATCGCGCCGACAGCCAACGCCGCGATGTAGGCGTAGGCGAACACCGGCGCCACCGACATCCGTTTGATCTGAAAGGCGATCAGGCCGTTGGCGACGCCGGTGAAGCCGATGAAGATCATCAGCACCGCGAAACCGATCCGGATGGTCAGCGAGTGCGCCTCGAAGAAGGCCACGATCTGATCGGGTCCGACGTCCGGCCGCGGCGGCGGCATCACCCGGGTCAGCACGACGAAGATCAGCCCGAAGATGTTGTAGAAGATCGGGATCGTCCACCAGCAGATCCACTGATCGATCTTGGGTCTGCGGGTCCAGTCGGCCGGCCGGCGGCCGACCTCGACCGGGGCGGCGGTCGCGCTCACTGCGCCACCGGTTGCGCCGGCGGGGAACTGAAATCGTCATCGCCGGCCTCGGCTGCCTGGCGGGCGATCGCCGCCCGCACCACCACGAACATCACCGCCAGATACAGACAGAATGCGCCGAGCCGCAGCCAGAACGAGATGGCCCCGTCCCAGGCCAGTGGCCCGGTACGGACGATGACGGCGCAGGCCGCCGGTGCCATCGCCGCCGCGGTGGCGACGCTGAAGTACGCCACCCAGCGCGGAAATACCGGCACCGGTTGATTGTCGAGCAGTACGGCCAGCGCCAGGCACAGGTTCTGCACGACGATCATCCCGACCGGGGCGATGAAGATGAGCCAGGCCATGTCGTTGAGCAGCAGGATCAACTCGGCATCGCGCTCCGGCCGGAAGGCCGCGACCAGCCAGAAGATATCGGCGATGGCGAACAGCGTCGCCCCGGTGGTGACGGCGGCCAGATAGCTGTAGGCCAGCACGTGACTGGGTGTGGCCATCCGCTTCATCTGGACCACGATCACCATGAAGAACGGGATCAGCATGATCGCGCACAAGTTGAACGTGATCATGCTGAACCGGATCATCGCGGTGTGTTGCCGGTAGAACTCGGCCACCGCGTCCGCGCTGGATTCCGGTGACATCGGCGGGAAGAAACCGGGAAACGCGACAAACGCCACCGCCA
>NZ_JBMHMI010000107.1:0-3005 GCF_049179015.1 Micromonospora sp. WMMD736 | reverse complement strand
CCAAGTTCTGGCAGATGATCGGCCGCGGCACTCGCCTGCGCCCCGATCTATTCGGTCCCGGCCAGGACAAGGCGAACTTCTATGTCTTCGACTTCTGCGGCAATCTCGAATACTTCAGCCAAGACCTCCCCGGATCCGAAGGCTCGCTGCAGAAATCGCTTAACCAGCGGCTGTTCGAAACGCGCCTCGGGCTGATCAGCGCCATCGACCACGCCTGGCCGGCCAAAGACCCCGACCCTGCCGAGGGGCAGGGCACCGAAACCGAACGCGGGCTGCGTGTTGATGTCGCGTGGTCGCTGCACCAGACGGTCGCCGGGATGAACCTGGAGAACTTTCTGGTCCGTCCGCACCGCAAGCTGGTTGAGGAGTACGCGCAGTGGCCGGCCTGGACTGCGCTGACGCCGGAGGTTGCTGGTGACGTCGCCGAACATCTGGCCGGGCTGCCCTCGGCCTTCAAAGACGATGACGAGGACGCCAAACGCTTCGACATGCTCGTCCTGCGCCGCCAACTCGCCCAACTCGAAGACGACGCCGTCGCCGCCGAACGGTTGCGGGAGCAGATCCAGAACATCGCCACCGGGCTATTGAGCCAGACCACGATCCCTTCCGTTGCCGCACAACAGGTCCTGCTCGAAGAAGTCGGCAGCGACGAATGGTGGGTCGACGCCACCCTTCCTATGCTCGAAGCAGTCCGCCGGAAGCTGCGCGGGTTGCTGCGCTTCCTGGAGAAAGCGAAGAAGGTCGTCGTCTACACCGACTTCGCGGATGAACTCAGTGAAGCCACCCTCGTCGACCTACCCGGCATCACGCCCGGCACCAACTGGGAGCGGTTCCAGGCCAAGGCGAAGGCCTACCTCAAACAGCACCAGGACCACATCGCACTGCAGCGTCTGCGGCGAAACAAGCCCCTGACACCCGATGACTTGAAGGCGTTGGAGCACATGCTCATTGACAGCGGTGTCGGGGAACAGGCCGACATCGACCAGGCCCGCGAACAATCCCACGGGCTGGGGCTGTTCGTGCGTTCGCTGGTGGGCTTGGACCGCGAAGCCGCAGCCGAAGCATTCGGCACCTACCTCGACGGCACACGGTTCAACACCGACCAGATCCGGTTTATCAACCTCATCGTCACCGAACTCACCGCCAACGGGGTGGTGGAGCCGGCGCGGCTGTACGAGTCGCCGTACATCGACCATGCACCGACCGGGCCCGACGACGTGTTCGGGGAGGCGGACGTGGACAACATCGTTTCGATACTGAACGCGGTGCGGGACAACGCGGTGCCGGAAGGCGGTGCGGCATGATTAGGTTGTTGACGCACCCTGTGGGGCAAGCAGGATGAGCCGGATAGCGTGGTCTCGGTACGGCGGGGATGACGTTGAAGCAGTCGTTTCGATGTTCGTGTGCCGCGAAAAGCCAGAGGCTTTTCGGGTGCGCCCGTCACGCGGGGATGGCGGTATCGACGTGTGTGTCCCAGTGAGCCCTGGGCACGTAGAGGTGTACCAAGTCAAGAACTTCGCGGAGAACCTGGCTGGTAGCCAGAAGGCCCAGATCGTCGAATCTCACCGAAGGATCCGCGATTACGCGAATGGCCGGGGGTGGGTGATTGACAAGTGGTACTTGACGATCCCATTGGATCCGACGCCGGAGAACACAGAGTGGTTCGAGGAGATGGCAAAGGCGGCCGACTTCCCATGTGAATGGAGAGGCCTCGCGCATATCGAGGGATGGGCGGCGAGGTATCCAGACGTCGTGGACTATTACCTTGAAGGCGGTCGAGCGCGTCTTGCAGAGGATCTAGCACGGTTCTCTGCCATTTCAACGATTGCCGTCGCGGGTGGTCCTGCATTCACGGTTGACGATTACAGCAATCTCAATCCAGGGATGCTTCATGGGCAGTTGGCTGCGTTGCGGGATGCACTGAACAGCCGCGACCCACACTTTCTATACGACATCGCGATTTCACACAAGCCGCAATGGCCGGCGCCAAGAGCGGAAGGCTATCCACGCCTGGTTGCTAGTACATCTCGACAGCTTGGGGACAGTCACGTTGCGTTTCACGTGATGGCTCGTGGCGCAGAGTCACTCCAAGAACGTCCGATTACCTGGACAGGGGCTATCGCTGCAGAGGCGGGTAGCGTCGAGGCTCAAGAGCTTGAGGAGTTCCGCGTGTACGGGCGTCCACCGTCCATGCCCCTTGAGATCAAGAATCTGTCGGTCGATCTGCCCGGCGGCCTTGGGCACGAGTTCGAATCAGGGAGACTGACGCTCCTGCAACCGGATGGCGGAGAAAACGCCTTCGACAGAAAGATGTCGATCGTATCGCCTGAAGATGAGCTGAAAGCGGAAGTCATCGTCACTATGAATCCACCGGTGACCAATCACGATGACACCGGCGTATACAACCACGGTTCGGATTCGAGTGGCTTTCTCACTATAGAAACCCTTGCACGGTTGGGAGACAAAGGGTTTGACATCACGATCCGATTGGGCGTCGATGACCCTAGTGGGTACTACCCGGATCAAGTCGAGCAGCCGCTAGCATTCCTTCAGCACTTTAGCCCGCCAAACAGGCTGCGACTGGCTATGCTGCGCGGCAACTCCGCTGTACTGCAGGAGATTCCACAGACGTCTAAAGACGATGACAGCGCCCGTTGGCATGACCTAGTGTTGAGGTATGCCCGAGCCCTGATGGCAATACAGCCCTACGTGAGTGTGGAACTGCGGATGCCCGACTTGGCTGACGAGGATATTAGGGACATTAACGGGGTGCTGCGTGCAGCACGTTTGGTAAGCGGTGAAGCTGTCACTATCAGCTGGGAACGGCTGCCGTTTACCTTTCATGAAGGCGTCGAGGTGCCGGCGGGTCCCCACGCGGTCGCCTTCCAGTACATGTTGAGGGCCAGTGTCGGTGATCGTGCGCACGACCTAGGCTGGGTATCAGCCACGGCGCAGGCAGCGGAAGTTTCCAGCGTCCAAACGGATGAAAATGGTGTAGTTACCGC
>NZ_JBMHMI010000106.1:0-1749 GCF_049179015.1 Micromonospora sp. WMMD736 | reverse complement strand
AGTCGAAGCCGGCGATCAGATCCGGGATGATCACCGCGACGGCGCCGCTGACCTGGGCGAAATGGCTCATTTCCGCGGCCCGGTGGCCGGGCAGACACATCACCGGCACCGCACCGGCGCGCAGCAGGCCGAACAGCGCGACGGCGAACTGGACCGAATTGGGCAGCTGCACCAGCACCCGCTCACCTGGGCGTATTCCGAGATCGGCCAGCGCTGCCGCGACCCTTCCGGCCCGGGTCTGCAGTTCGGCGAAGGTCAACGTCGTCGCTGCGTCGATGACGGCGGGTTTGTCGGGAGCCGACCGCACCGCGTCGTCCAGGATCGAGTCCAGTGGCCGCCCGGTCCAGTAGCCGGCCCGGCGGTATTCGGCGGCGCGGTCGGCCGGGAACGGGACGAACCCCGTCACCAGATCGTCGAGGGTGGGCCTGGGTTGCTCAGCGGGCGGAAATCCGGTGCTCATTGGATCGATCGGTCCCTCCGGGTAGGAGTTTTCGGCGCGTGCGCAATAGGGTAGCCTCCACAAAGTTAGGGCAGCCTATACTTGTTTGGAGATTCATCGTGAATGTCATCGCGACCAATTCACAGACCGTCCACACCGAGGTTGCCGAACTGCTCGGGGTGAGCCCGGCCGACCTCGATCCGGCCGCCGACCTGATCGCCTCCGGTCTGGACTCCATCCGGATGATGTCGCTGTCCGGACGGTGGCGAAAGCAGGGTATCGACGTCGGCTTCGCGGCGCTGGCGGCCAACCCCACCGTGGCGGCCTGGCGCGAGTTGGTTGCCGAGCGCGGCGCCGCCGCCCAGCCGGAGCCGTCGTCGGCCGAGCCCCGACCTGAGCCCGCCGGTGATCCCGACGAGCCCTGGCCGCTGGCCCCGATCCAGCACGCCATGTGGGTGGGCCGCAACTCCGAACAACAGCTCGGCGGCGTGGCCGGGCATCTCTACGTCGAATTCGACGGCGCCGGCGTCGATCTTGACCGGTTGCGGGCCGCGGCCGCACAGCTGGCAGCGCGCCACCCCATGCTGCGCGTGGAGATCCTGCCGGACGGCACGCAGCGCATCGGAAATCGGGAGTTGCCGGTCAAGGTCCTGGATCTGCGAGACCTCGAACCCGCCACCGCCGAGGCGCGGCTGGAAACGACCCGCGACGCCAAATCGCATCAGCTGCTCGACGGCGAGGTGCTCGAACTTGCGCTGTCGTTGCTGCCGGACGGGCGCACCCGGCTGCATGTGGATATGGACATGCAGGCCGCCGACGCGGTCAGCTATCGCAACTTCATGGCCGATCTCGCGCGGTTCTACCGCGGCGATCAGTTGCCTGAGTTGCAGTACAGCTATCGCGAGTATCGGCGCACCTTCACCTCTTCGGTGCCGGCCTCGGCCGACGCGGACCGCCGGTGGTGGACCGACCGGATCCCCGACCTGCCGGAAGGCCCTGCGCTGCCGCTGGTTCCGCGTGCCGATCAGCAGAACCCGCGGCGCGGCACCCGGCGCTGGCATTTCCTGGCCCCGCAGATCCGCGACGGACTGTTCGCGGCTGCCCGCCGCCGTGGCATCACACCGGCGATGGCGTTCGCCGCCTCCTACGGTGCAACCCTGGCCCGCTGGTCCACCAGTAGCCACTTCCTGCTCAACCTGCCGATGTTCGGCCGCGAGCCCTACCACGCCGACGTCGACAAGCTGGTCGGCGACTTCACGTCATCGTTGATGCTCGATGTCGACTTCACCGACGCGCACACTGCCGCCGAG
>NZ_JBMHMI010000105.1:0-2587 GCF_049179015.1 Micromonospora sp. WMMD736 | reverse complement strand
GCGGCATTGCCCAGTCCCCCGCGTCCACCGGCCGCTGCCTCGAACCGGGTACCGGTGCCGACCAGGTCTGCCAGCAGCTGCCCGTTCTCGTCGAGCACGATGGTGCCGTCGGGCACCTTGACGATCAGATCGGCGCCCGCCGCGCCGTCCCGGTTGCTGCCCGCGCCCTGCTTACCGGAGGGCGCGACCACGTGCGGATGAAAGTGGAAGTCGAGCAAGGTGTGCACCTGCGGGTCGACCACGAGAACGACACTGCCGCCGCGACCACCGTTACCACCGTCGGGCCCACCGAGCGGCTTGAACTTCTCGCGGTGCACCGATGCGCAGCCGTTGCCGCCGTTGCCGGCCCGCGCATGAATCACGACGCGGTCGACAAACCGGGGCATCGGACTCCCTTTCCCAACCGCTCTCTAACCACCGAAATGTACCTTTCGGCGAAAAAGTGCGAGAGCCCGACTGCCGAACGTCGATCTCGACGCGGCGCTAGGCCTCCTGGCGGGTGACCCGCACCACGCTGACCGTCTTGCGGCCCCGCTTGGTGCCGAACTCCACCGCGCCGGGCGCGGTCGCAAACAGCGTGTCGTCGCCGCCCCGGCCGACGTTGGTGCCGGGATGGAAATGCGTACCCCGCTGACGGACCAGGATCTCGCCGGCCTTGACGACCTGACCACCGAACCGCTTGACGCCGAGGCGCTGGGCGGCTGATTCGCGGCCGTTACGTGAGCTGGAAGCGCCCTTCTTGTGTGCCATCTGTCGCTCCTACTTGATGCCGGTGACCTTGAGCACCGTCACCTGCTGACGGTGACCCTGCCGCTTGTGGTAGCCAGTCTTGTTCTTGAACTTGTGGATGCGGATTTTGGGACCCTTGGTGTGCTCGAGCACTTCGCCGGTCACCGCGACCTTGGCCAGATCGCTGGCATCGGTCGTGACCTGGGCGCCGTTGACGACGAGCGCGACGGGCAGCGAGACCTGGTCGCCGGGTGCGGAGTCGAGCTTCTCGACCTTGACCACATCACCGACAGCTACCTTGTACTGCTTGCCGCCGGTCTTGACGATCGCGTACGTGGCTGTGTCGCTTGCCATCATTCTTCTTTCTCTAACGTCGCTGTGCGCGCTGCATCACCGGTTGGTGCGCACGTGGGTCTGGGTGCGGGGCGAACGAGGCCCCGCTGCCACCGGCCAGCGGCCTGGCGGCAACTGGTCAAGGTTACGTGACCAGCGGGTAAAGGGTCAAACCGCCTGTCAGGCGTCGTGGCTGGGTGGTCCTGCCGGTCGGGCGGCGGCCCGCCGACGGTGCCGGCCACCACGCGCGGCCGCCACCGGTTCGCGCTCGTCGTCGTATCCGTTGGTGTCATCGTCGGAGTCGTCGGAGTCGTCGGAGTCCTCGTCATCCTCAGAATCCTCGTCATCCTCAGAGTCCTCGTCATCCTCGGAGTCCTCGTCGTCATCCCTGTCGATCACGTCGATGTCGTCGTCGATGTCCTCGTCGTCGTCATCGTCGAAGTCGTCTTCGGACTCATCGTCGGTGTCTGAGTCATCGTCGGACTCGTCGACGTCCTCGGTGTCGCTGTCGTCTTCGTCGAGGTCGTCGTCGATGGCCGCCGATTCCTCGGCCTCGGTGTCCTCGTCGAGTTCGTCGCGGAACGTCTTCTTGGTGTCGCCTTCGCCGGCGTCGCCGTCTGCTTCGGACTCGTCACCGTCGTCATGGTGCTTTCCGTTGGCCGCCGCCATCGCCTTGAACATCGGATGCTCACCGGCCGGGTGCGCCGGCACCTTGGCGACCGCGACGTCGTCGGACTTGGCGCCCTTCTTGCCGCGCTTGCCGCGGCGCCCGCCGGACTCGGACTTGCGCCCGGCGGCGGGTCCGGAGTCGACGGGGTCACCGTGCAGCAGGATGCCGCGGCCCGCGCAATGCGGACAACCGGTCGAGAACGCCTCGACCAGCCCGGTGCCGAGCTTCTTGCGGGTCAGCTGAACCAGCCCCAGCGACGTCACCTCCGACACTTGGTGGCGAGTGCGGTCGCGGGCCAACGCCTCGGTGAGCCGCCGCAGCACCAGGTCCCGGTTGGATTCCAGCACCATGTCGATGAAGTCGATGACCACGATCCCGCCGATGTCGCGCAACCGCAGCTGGCGCACGATCTCCTCGGCAGCTTCCAGATTGTTGCGGGTGACGGTCTGCTCCAAGTTGCCGCCCGAGCCGGTGAACTTGCCGGTGTTGACGTCGACGACGGTCATCGCCTCGGTGCGGTCGATGACCAGGGTGCCGCCCGACGGCAGCCACACCTTGCGGTCCAACGCCTTGACCAGCTGCTCGTCGATACGGTGCACGGCGAACACGTCAGGACCCGACTCGCCGTCGGACCCCACCACCGGCTCGTACTTGGACAGCCGCGAAACCAGATCCGGCGCAACCGAACTCACGTAGCCGTGGATGGTGTTCCAGGCGTCCTCGCCGGACACGATGAGGCCGGCGAAGTCCTCGTTGAACAGGTCGCGGATGACCTTCACCAACACATCGGGCTCTTCATAGAGCGCCACCGCGGCGCCGGCCTTCTTCGCGGTGATCTCGGCGGCCTTGGCCTCG
>NZ_JBMHMI010000104.1:0-4067 GCF_049179015.1 Micromonospora sp. WMMD736 | reverse complement strand
GGTTGTTCGCCCAATACGGCAGCTGGCGGTGGGCGTTCGGGGTGTTGGTGATCCTGACGGCCGCGATGATCGCCCTGGTCCCGGTGGCGTTGCCGCGCCGGGACGCGGGGACAGCGAGCGCTGATCGGTTAGGGATCCCGGGCGCCTCCTTGGTGTTGCTGGGCACCGCAGCGCTGGTGGTGAGCCTCGCCGGGATCCCGGACGACGCGCGGGCCACGGCGGGGCTGTTGACACTGGGTGCTGCGATCGTGGTGGTCTTCGGGTTCGTCGACCGCCGGGCGGCGGTGGCGGTCCTGCCGCCCAGCACCTATGGCCCCGGCCCGTTGAAGTGGATCTATCTCACCCTGGGGCTGCTGATGGCCGCGACGATGGTCGACATGTACGTGCCGCTGTTCGGGCAGCGGCTGGCACACCTGACCCCGGTGCTGGCCGGGTTCTTTGGCGCGGTGTTGTCCGTCGGATGGACGGGCGGCGAGCTGACCAGCGCCTCGCTGAGGAATCCGCGCACCATCGCGCGCATGGTGGCTCTCGCGCCGCTCGTGATGGCGGTCGGCCTCGCGCTGGGGGCATTCACGCTGCGCGACACGGTGTCGACACCGCTGGCGGTGCTGTGGGCGGTGGCGCTGGTGATCACGGGCACTGGCATCGGCATCGCCTGGCCACATTTGTCGGCGTGGGCGATGGGCCGGGTTGCGGACCCCGCCGAAGGCCCAGCCGCCGCGGCCGCGATCAACACGGTTCAACTGATGTGCGGCGCGTTCGGCGCCGGCCTGGCCGGTGTGGTGGTGAACCTGACCGATCGCGGTGATGGTTCGGCCGCGCGCTGGCTGTTCGGCGTCTTCGCGGTGATCATCGGCGCCGGCGTCATCGCATCCCATCGGGCCGGACGTGACCCCCTCTGAGACAACGCTTCCGGACCGGATCACGCCTTCGGCGCCCAGCCCGCCACTGTCGACCGCGTCACGGTAGCGGCTCGCATGTGAACCGCCACGATCCGCCGGGCTGCGGGCATGTCTCTCACGGAACCGGGCCGGCAACATACGCGGCGGTTACCATATCTGCCGGTAGAACGCTCCGGTGTGACAGGAACCGCACTGGTGGGTGTCGTGAATCGCACCCAAGGACACAGTGCAACGGGTTACTGTCTCGGTGGCGCTGCAACGGATATTGGGAGGGAATGGATGAGCGGCTATCAAACCGTGGTCGTCGGCACGGACGGGTCGGATTCGTCATTGCGCGCTGTGGACAAGGCTGGTCAGATCGCCGCCGGCACGGGGGCCAAAGTCATCGTGGCGACCGCGTATTTCCCCCAGAGCGAAGACCAGCGCGCTGCCGACGTCCTGAAGGACGAGGGCTACAAGATGGCCGGCAACGCCCCGATCTACGCGATCCTGCGCGAGGCCCGCGACCGGGCCGTGGCCGCGGGCGCGGCCGACGTCGAGGAGAGGGCCGTCGTCGGCGCACCGGTCGACGCGCTGGTCGATCTCGCCACGGATGTCAAGGCTGACCTGCTCGTGGTCGGCAACGTTGGGCTCAGCACCATCGCCGGGCGACTGCTCGGCTCGGTGCCGGCCAACGTGGCCCGCCGCTCCAAGACCGACGTGCTCATCGTCCACACCACGCCGTGACGGGCTGACACCAGTCAGTCGAAATCGCACCTCACCGTCCTTTCCGGTGCCACACTGGAGATGACGGGGAGGTGCGTCATGGCGGTTTCAGTACGCCCGGGGCCTATCGCGAGCCGCGAGAACGGTGTTCCACCACCGTACGTTCCGCTGGAGGACATCGACCTCGGAGATTTCGCATTCTGGGAGTCGGACGACGACGTGCGGGACGGCGCCTTTGCCACGCTGCGCCGCGAAGCTCCGATCACCTTCTGGGAGAACCGGGAGTACGAGGGCTTCACGCCAGGGGCCGGCCACTGGGCACTGACCACCTTCGACGATGTGCGGCACGCCAGCCGCCATCCCGAAATCTTCAGCTCAGTCCCGACAAGTACGACCCTGTACGACGTCGCCCCCGAAACCGCCGAGTTCGCCGGCTCGATGATCTCGTTGGACGACCCGCGCCACCAACGGCTGCGCTCGATCGTCAACCGGGCCTTCACCCCAAAGGTGGTGGCCCGCATCGAGGAAAGCGTGCGCGAGCGCGCACACCGATTGGTGAGCGACATGGTGGCGCGACATCCCGACGGATCCGCTGACTTCGTTGCGGAGGTCGCAGCTCCGCTACCGCTGCACATCATCTGCGACATGATGGGCATCCCTGAGGCGGAGGAGGCGAATGTCTTCCACTGGACCACGGTGATTCTGGGGGCCGGCGACGAGGAAGTCGTCACGAGTCACGACGAGTTGGTCGGTGCAGTACTGCAATTGGGCGCGTACGGGCTGCAGCTGGCCGAGGATCGCCGCGCGCGTCCGCAGGACGACCTGACCACCAGCCTGGTCCAGGCAGAGGTCGATGGGGAGCAGTTGTCCTCCAGTGACATTGCCTCGTTCTTCATCCTGCTGTCCGGTGCAGGCAACGAGACCACACGCAACGCCATCAGCCACGGCATGGTCGCTCTCACCCGCTACCCCGATGAACGCCGGAAGTGGTGGAACGACTTCGAAGCCGTCGCGGGCACTGCCGTCGAGGAGATCGTCCGATGGTCGACGCCGGTGATGTTCATGCGCCGCAATCTGACCGAGGACGTCGAAATGCGCGGTGTGCAAATGAAGGCTGGATCCAAAGTGTCGTTGTGGTACAACTCCGCCGATCGTGACGAGACCAAGTTCGACGACCCGTGGACGTTCGATGTGACGCGAGATCCCAACCCGCACATGGGCTACGGGGGTGGCGGTGCGCATTTCTGCCTCGGCGCGAATTTGGCGCGGCGTGAGGTTCGGGTGATCTTCGACGAATTGCGTGCCCAGGTGCCCGATATCGTCGCGGTCGGCGAGCCCGCCATCCTGCGATCCGGGTTCATTCACGGGATCAAACGGCTGCCGGTGGCGTGGCGGGCCGACTCCGCCGCGTAACAAATGGGTAGCCGCCTACCAGCCGCGCTGCTTCCACTCGGCCAGGTGCGGACGCTCGGTCCCAAGCGTGGTGTCGTCGCCGTGGCCGGGATAGACGACAGTCGAGTCCCCGTAGACCTCGAACACCCGGCTGGTGACATCGCCGAGCAGCTTCTCGAAGTCGCCCTCCTTCCAGGTTTTGCCTACGCCACCTGGGAACAGGCAGTCGCCGGTGAACAGGTGGGTCGCATCATCGGCGCCGTCGAGGGCCAGTGCCACCGAACCCGGCGTGTGCCCCTGCAGGTGGATCACGTCGAACGACAGTTCACCGATTGCGATCGTGTCTCCGTTGGCAAGGATGCGGTCCGCTTTGACGGGCAGCGCCTCGGCGTCCAGTTGGTGCGCGGCGGTTGGAACGCCAGTCGCCGTGGCCACCTGATCGAGTGCTAGCCAGTGGTCCTGATGCTGGTGACTGGTGACGATCAGGGACAATGTCGGCGCGAATCGCTCAACAAGTTCGAGCAGGACCTCGGCGTCGTTGGCGGCGTCGATGAGCAGGGTTTCGCCGGTGGCGTTGCAGGTCACCAGGTAGCAGTTGTTGTCCATCGGCCCGACCGACACCTTGACGATCGTCGCGCCCGGTAGCGTGCGCCGGGCCGCGGTGCGGGGTTCGACATGGCCGGTGTAGTTGTCGTCGACGACTGTCATAGTGGTCACGTTATCGGGCTTGTCGGTCGGGGCACATAGCATGGATCGGTACGCGTCTGAACCAGGAGAGGACCCCGTTGGCTGACCGCCTGATCGTCAAGGGTGCGCGGGAGCACAACCTGCGAAGTGTCGACCTCGACCTGCCGCGCGACGCTTTGATCGTGTTCACCGGGTTGTCCGGTTCCGGCAAGTCGTCGCTGGCCTTCGACACGATCTTCGCCGAGGGGCAGCGCCGGTATGTCGAGTCGCTGTCGGCCTACGCCCGGCAGTTCCTGGGCCAGA
Organism: Micromonospora sp. WMMD736; assembly: GCF_049179015.1. NCBI lineage: Bacteria > Bacillati > Actinomycetota > Actinomycetes > Micromonosporales > Micromonosporaceae > Micromonospora > Micromonospora sp. WMMD736. Next base: position 78 of record NZ_JBMHMI010000104.1, on the reverse strand, counting down.
TGGACAAACCCGACGTCGACTTCATCGAGGGCCTGTCCCCGGCGGTGTCGATCGACCAGAAGTCCACTAATCGCAACC
>NZ_JBMHMI010000103.1:0-1241 GCF_049179015.1 Micromonospora sp. WMMD736 | reverse complement strand
CCGAACGGCACGTTCTCACCGACCACATCGACGTTGATCACCGGTGCTACCGAGGCGGTTCTGATCGACGCCCAGTACCTCAAGGATGACGTCCGCGACCTCGGAGACCTCATCGAGCGCACGGGGAAAAAGCTCACGACGATCTACATCACCCACGCTCACCAAGATCATTACCTCGGGTTCGGTCCACTTCTCGAGCGGTTCCCAGGCGCGAAATGCATTGCGCTGCCGCATGTGGTCGAGGCGATCAAGGACACCATGGACATGCAGACCGAGCAGTGGAAACTACTGTTCGGCGACGCGACCGTGACAGCCGGACCAGTGCCTGAACCGATGCAGGGCCACACGCTCTACGTCGACGGTTCCCCGCTGAACGTCATCGAGGTCAAGCAGGCGGACGTCCATCCGACGACGATCGTCCATGTCCCCGAAATCGATGTCGTGGTGGCCGGTGATTCGATATACAACGAAATCCACGCAATGCTGGGATTTGCGACGCCGGCGGAATGGCAGGACTGGCTCGAGACGGTCGACGTCGTCGAAAGCCTCGAGCCACGGATGATCGTGGCCGGCCACCGCAGGCCCGACGGTGACGACTACGCGGTCGACCGGATGATCGCGCAGACCCGCTCCTATATCAAGGACTTCGCCGCGACATACGAAGTCGCCAAGGACGCCGACGAGCTGATCTCCGCCATGACGGCGAAGTATCCGTACCACGGCAACCTCTGGACCCTGCAGTTCTCTGCCATGGGCGCGATGATGCTCCGCGACAGCGGTGCGTCAGCCGCGGATATCACGGCCTGACGCGACGGGGCTGGACGCGATCGACGGAATAGCCTGCGCGTCGCTGGACCGCGAGGACCGGTTGGCGGCCAGTGCCACGGCGGCGAGCGCGGATGCGACCGCTGCCGCGATGATCAGCACCCAGCCGAGCCGCACCGCGGCTAGGTCGATGACAGGCTGGTAGACCAGCGTGACGATGGCGGTGCCAAAGACCATGCCGAGCTGTCGCGCCGTGTTGATCAACGCCGAGCCGGCGCCCCACCGATGTGCCGGCAAGGCGCGGCCGGGGACAGCGGACAGGCTTGGCATGACGAATCCGATCCCGGCGCCGCTGAGTATCTGACCGGGAAGGAAGTCAGCGAGATAGTTCGGATCGGCGCCAACACGGCTTAACCACACGATGACTCCCGCCGCATAGAGGGCGGCGCCACTCGCGGCGACGGAACCGACACCCC
>NZ_JBMHMI010000102.1:0-1431 GCF_049179015.1 Micromonospora sp. WMMD736 | reverse complement strand
TGCAGCCGTAGATCGGGGCTGGTGAGTTTCGGCGTGTCTGCGCTGGTCAGAGCGGTGACCGCGGCATTGTTCGGAGTTTGTGAAGACAACAGAAAATGCCGCGGCCGCCGCGGCTCATAGCGTAGACCCTGATCGATGGCAGACCGAGTTCTCGGCGGTGTTGGATCGGATCGCGCCGCGATTTACCCGGTATGAACCGCTGCGGCATGCTGCGGCGTTGATGGCCGGCATGGTCTCGAGCCTGGACCGCAAGAATTGCTGGACCATCGCCGAGCACCGCGGCGCCACCACACCGGACGGGCTGCAGCACCTGTTGGCGCGGGCCCGCTGGGATGCCGATGAAGTCCGTGACGATCTGCGTGACTACGTCGTCGACGCCTTCGGTGACGGTGAGGCGGTCCTGGTGGTCGACGAGACCGGCGACGTCAAGAAGGGCACCCACAGCGTGGGCGTCCAGCGCCAGTATTCCGGCACCGCGGGCCGCATCGAGAACTCCCAAGTCGCGGTCTACCTGACCTACGCCGCCCCCCGTGGGCACGCGCTGATCGACCGGGCGCTGTATCTACCGAAGTCCTGGACCGAAGACCCCCAGCGGTGTATGGATGCCGGAATCCCCACCGGCAAGCGCAGTTTCGCCACCAAACCGATGTTGGCCGTCGAGCTGATCGACCGTGCGGTGGCCGCGGACGTGCCCGCCGGCTGGGTCGCCGGCGACGAAGTCTACGGCGCCCACCCACAGCTGCGCGCCGCCGTACGCGCCCACGGCCTGGGCTACGTGCTGGCGATCGCCGCCAACCGCCGCGTCCCCACCCACGCCGGACCCATCCGCGTCGACAAGCTCCCGGCGCTCATCGGCACGCACGCCTGGCAGAAACACTCCGCCGGCAACGGCGCCCACGGCCCACGCATCTACTCCTGGGCGTGGTTTCGGCTGCTGGCCGAAGACGACACCGACACCGGTGTGCATCATTTGCTGATCCGCCGCAACGACGCCACCGGGGAGCTGGCCTACCTACGCTGCTACAGCCCCAAGCCAGTCCCGTTACGCACCCTGGTCGCCGTCGCCGGCCAACGCTGGCGCATCGAGGAATCCTTCCAAGCCGCCAAAGGACTCGTCGGCCTCGACCAGCACCAGGTCCGGCGCTGGACCTCCTGGCACCGCTGGACCACTCTGGCCATGCTCGCCCACGCATTCCTGGCAGTCGCCTGCGCGATCGAACGTGACACCACACCCACACCGGCAGGGCTGATCATGCTGACCGTCAACGAATTTCGACGACTCTTCGACGCCCTGCTCCTGGCCACCAACCACACCATCACGACCCTGCTCGCCTGGTCACGATGGCGCCGACGACACCAATACCGAGCCCGACAATCCCACTACCGACGGCGCGAACAACAGTGATCCCGATCTACGGCTGCAGTACTAGC
>NZ_JBMHMI010000101.1:0-1075 GCF_049179015.1 Micromonospora sp. WMMD736 | reverse complement strand
AACCGCCCCGTTGCTCGGAACACAACCAGTGCTTCGCCAACCCCCAGCTTGGTCGAGGGTGTCGAAGCCGAGGCGCGCATCGCGTGGGTCTCACAGGCCCGATGCCGCCAGACCGATCCTGATGAGTTGTTCGTGCGCGGCGCGGCTCAGCGCAAAGCGGCAGTTATTTGCCGGCATTGTCCGGTCATCCTGGAATGCGGCGCCGATGCGCTGGACAATCGGGTGGAGTTCGGTGTCTGGGGCGGGATGACCGAACGTCAGCGACGCGCGCTGCTCAAGCAGCACCCCGAGGTGGTTTCGTGGGCCGACTTCTTCGCGGCCCAGCGCAAACACCGCAACGCCGTCTGAGTAGAGGTCTCGGACCGCCTAAGCCAATTTCGCGGCTGCGGTTGACCCGGCGGTTAGGCCGCGTCAGCTACCCCGGTGAGCTGATCGGCGATCGCCCGCAGCGCCTCCAGATCCGACACATCGAACGGCAATGACGGCACCCCGACCACCGCGACGTGCGGATTGGCCCCGGTGAACCGCGACAGCAGCCGGACTTCGCGCTTGGCGGTCTGCGCCCGGTCGGCGTGGATCTGCAGGACGGCAGCCGTCAGTGAGCCGAGATCGCGTGCGGACAGTTCCTCGGCGGCTTCGGCCGCCTTGTCGGCGTGCAGTTCGCACAGCGTCGGGTGGGTACGGTTCAGGACGAGACCGGCCAGCGGCATGTGCTCCTGGGAAAGCCGGTCGACGAAGAACGATGCCTCCCGTAGGGCGTCCGGTTCGGCCGCCGAGACCACCACGAACTGGGTGCCGCGCCGCTTCAGCAGCTCATAGGTGCGGTCGGCCTTCTCCCGGAAGCCGCCGAAGGTGGCATCCAGGGATTGCACGAAATTGGCTGCATCAGAAAGCATTTGCGATCCGAGCACGGTCGACAGCGCCTTCATCGCCAACCCCACCGCGCCGGTCACCAGCTTTCCGAAACCCCGCCCGGGGGCGAGCAGCATCCGCCACAGTCGGCTGTCCATGAAACTGCCCAACCGCTTGGGAGCGTCCAGGAAGTCCAGCGCGTTGCGTGACGGCGGGGTGTCCA
>NZ_JBMHMI010000100.1:0-1623 GCF_049179015.1 Micromonospora sp. WMMD736 | reverse complement strand
TCGCTGGGCGATGAGCTGATGCGGCGGTTCAACGGTGCGACGCTGGAGGCACTGCTGACGCGGATGAACCTGCCCGAGGATGTGCCGATCGAGGCCAAGATGGTCACCCGCGCCATCAAGAGCGCCCAGACCCAGGTCGAGCAGCAGAACTTCGAGGTGCGCAAGAACGTCCTCAAGTACGACGAGGTGATGAATCAGCAGCGCAAGGTCATCTATGCCGAGCGCCGCCGGATTCTGGAGGGGGAGAACCTCCAGCAGCAGGCCCACGACATGTTGGTCGACGTCGTCACCGCCTACGTCGACGGCGCCACCGCGGAGGGCTACTCCGAGGACTGGGATCTGGACCAGCTGTGGGGCGCGCTCAAGACGCTGTACCCGGTGGCAGTCGATCATCACGACCTGATCGACTCCGACGCGGTGGGCGAGGCCGGTGAGCTGACCCGCGAGGAGTTGCTCGACCTGTTGGTCACCGACGCCGAACGGGCCTATGCCCAGCGTGAGAAGGAGATCGAGGAGATCGGCGGCGAGGGCGCGATGCGTCAGCTCGAACGCACCGTGCTGCTCAACGTCATCGACCGCAAATGGCGTGAACATCTCTACGAGATGGACTATCTGCGCGAGGGCATCGGCCTGCGCGCGATGGCCCAGCGTGACCCGGTGGTCGAGTACCAGCGCGAAGGTTACGACATGTTCAAGGGCATGCTCGACGCGCTCAAGGAAGAGTCGGTCGGTTTGCTGTTCAACATCGGCGTCGAAGCCGTGCCGCGGAGCCCGGCGGCCCGGGTGGCGCCGGTCGCCGCACCGTCGGGGCTGACGGAGTTCGCCGAGGCTGCCGCGGCCAAGGCCCAGGGGGCCGTCGCCACCAAGGAGCGCCCGGCGCCGACGGGGTTGCGCGCCAAGGGGATCGAAGACGACACCCCGCCGCTGACCTACACCGGCCCATCCGAGGACGGGTCGCCCGAGGTGCAGCGCAGTGGCGGCGGTCCACGGCACGCCGCACCGTCGGGTGGTACCCGCCGCGAGCGTCGGGAGGCCGCGCGTCGCCAGGCCAAGGCCGGCAAGCAGGCTAAGCCCCGCTCGAGGTAGCCGCGCCACGTTCGGCAGGTGCCCGGCGTCAGCCCACCTGCAGCGCTACCAGCCGCCAGCGCTCCGAGCCGGCCACCTGTTCCACCCGGCCGGCGATGGCCCGCAGCCGGACACCGCGACTGTAGGTGGCGAACACTTCGGCGGCCTTGGTCCCTGCGGCGTCCGGCGCCGCACTGCGCAGCCGGACCCGGCGCAGCGTGGCCGACGCGGCGTGGCGCGACCGCGTCAACGCCGCGACCGAGTCGTACAGCGCCGGATCGATCAACGGCTGCAGCTGCGCCAGCGGGCGTCTGCGGTCGATCACCTCCAGAACCCGGCGCAGGACCGCCTCGGCGAACACCGCAGCCGCGGTGGGTGCGGGCGTTTCAACTGCCCGCGGCGTGGAGCGCAGCGCGCGCGGAGTGTGCCGATGCAGGGCGGCCGACCTGGGCGTCGGACACATCGGCGTCGGACACATCGGCGTCGGACCGGGCACCGGGGCCGGCTCGTAGTCGATCACCGGCGACGTGAACGACGGGCGATCGGCAGGGCGGCGAG
>NZ_JBMHMI010000099.1:0-2340 GCF_049179015.1 Micromonospora sp. WMMD736 | reverse complement strand
CCGCTTCATTTGCATGAAGATTGCGACGGTGAAGGGAAACGTGAGTCCGGCAGCCAGCATCGAGATCATCAGGCCGATCCGAACCTGCAGGGCGTTGTCGGCATAGAACTGGGCGATCTGTTGGGCCGAGTCATTCGGAGAGGGGGGCGGGACCAGGCCGCCGACGACCCAGAAGCCGATCATGAAGGTGATCATCAGCAGGGGGCCGGCGTACACACACCAGCGCTCGGTAGTCGTGTTCATCGCGTAAGGCCCTCCTTCGAGGTGCTGTGCCGGGTCGACGCCACGGGTTTGTCAGACCAGGCGTCGTTTGATTCGGGATGACAGTCCACGTGTTTCTTCACCCACGCGTCTCCTTGTCGCGTACCAGCGAGGCGCACTGACTATTATGAGACACGGCGTACCTTTTTGCGCGAATTTGAATTACAGTCGCGATGACCGGACCGGCTGAGTGGGGCGCGGGAAGGGAACCGGGCTCGTAGCCGATGCTGGTGCCGCGCGGCCTTTCGGGTTTCTCCCCTACACCTCGCCGAGCCGATGCGACAACCGGGCGAAAGGACTATGCCATGGACGTCACCGCGGCAGACGACTACTTTCATCCGCGACCCGAGGACCCGTTCTGGAATGAGGCCAGTTGGTTCTCGTTCATGGCTCCGGAACGAGACATGTCCGGATTCGTGTACATCTATCACCGACCCAACATCGGCTACACCGTCGCCGGTGTCGCGGCGTGGGACCCGACCGGCAGCGAGAACTACGACTGTCTGCTCTACGACTGGGGCGAACCGCACAAGCTCGAGTCCGGATCCCAGATGTTCTCCTTCGCCACGACAAACGGCTTCGCTGTCGAGCTCCTGGAGCCGTTGCGGCGCTAGCACTTCACCTATCGCGGCCAGAACGGTTTCAACAGCGATGTCGAGTTGGATCTGGTGTTCACCGCAGACCAGCCGCCGCACTACACCGGGGCGGATGTCGGGGCGGCTGGCGCTAGACGGTGAACGGAACGACATCGAATGTGTGGCCCAACGCGACCGTTCCTGGGGTATCAGAAACATCATCAATAACCCTCGGGGGCAGATGATCTGGGCGACCGGTCCCAAGAGCGGGTTTCACGCACTCGCGGTCAGCACTCTGCCCCCGCAGGAGGATCCCGGCATCGGTACACGCGAGGACGTGATCCTCGGCTATTACCTCAAAAACGGCCGGTATGGCGATCTGAGGATGGAAACGGGCAACACTATTGCCGTGATGGAGCGCGACGAAACTGGTCGTCCGGTCACCCACCGCATCGAGGCCACCGACTCGCTCGGGCGCCGGCTGGAAGCGAGCGGTACCGTCTGAAACATGCTGAATTGGCAGGGCTACTCCCGGAACACGACGTTCTGGTCACTGGTGGATTGGCAACTCGACGGTCACTCCGCACTCGGCGAGGGCCAGGACTACTGGCCGCTTCATCAGGCGCGCAGCCTGCTGCGCCGACAGCACCAGCCGACACGATGAGCGTGCCGGCCGCGGGTCGGGACATCACGACCATCGATGTCGAGGGCCGGCTCTACGCCGACGATCTCGCGATCGGTGACTGGATGGCCCTCGGCACCGTATCAGTGACACGCGACGAGATCGTGCAGTTTGCCATGCGCTACGACCCGCTTCCCATCCATATCGACGGTGCTGGTTCGCCGTTCGGTGATGTCATCGCCAGTGGCATGCATACTCTGGCGTTGTTCTCCAGCTTGTGTTCGCCGAACTTCCTGGCACGTATGGCGGTCGTGGCGGGTAAGGGAATTGACCGGTTGCGACTCCCGCACCCTGTCCGGCCCGGCGCCGTACTGTCCGCGAATGCGGAGGTTGTGGACATTTCAATGGGCTCTCGCCGGGCCGATGTGCACTGCCGCTACGAGATGCAGGATCAGGACAGCAACGTGGTGATGTCCATGGTCGGTGTCCAGGTGATCAACCGTCGTTGCGCGGAGAAGGGCTGAAAACGCATCGAACCTGGGCAGTGGGCGATACGTCCTACCGGGGTCTGCAGTCGATCCGTCCCGGCACGTAGCAGTCGGGAATCAACCAGTCGCTGAGTGGGTCGTCCGGGTTGATACGCACCGAGGTGATCGGGAGTTCGGGCGCACTGCCGGGGTCCAGGTCGAACGTATTGGTGAAGACGTCAGGCATGGCTCTGGCCAACCGCAGCAGGACCCCGCCCTGCCGGACGCAGATCGCGCCGAAACGTTCGGGATTGGGCTGCGCCTGCGATGCGGGCCAGACGAGGTTGCACAGGTCCTGTGTGCTCAGGATGTGATATGTCTGCTCGTCCGCCGTCGCGGCACCGCCGTTGGCGAT
>NZ_JBMHMI010000098.1:0-2331 GCF_049179015.1 Micromonospora sp. WMMD736 | reverse complement strand
ACGGTTACGGCCGCGTGGGCGTTCTGCGCACTCACCAATGCTACTGCGCCAAGGCCCACCGCGATCACAAGATCACCGGCCAAGGAGATCGCCGTGGGAACTGCGGACCAACCAAATCGGTGATCGAGGGCGCTTACCACAAGTTGAGCCGCCCATAACAAAAACACACCACCGGCAATGATCCGTTGCGCTGATCGGGTCTCGACCGCCGGCATGCGCCGCTCAAGCGCCGCCGGGTTGGTGCGCAGGAGGTAACTGCTAGTAATACTTCCCGAGATTCCGACCACCGCTATGAAGGCCCATGCTTGCCAGTAGTTTAATGTGCCGGCTGGCGCAAATAGCAACAGAGCAAATGCCACGGCTCCTAGGAGGCCCGACATTAGCAATTGAGAAATAATTTTCATTGAGTTCCCCTTAGGCCGAGTGGCGATGCCCCAGCTTGGAGCGTACATCGCGCATGTCGGGGTGTCAGGGGATTTACGCACTCGACGGATGCTATTGCTAAGGGCCATTTATCACCGCAGGAACTCTGGAGGCCTACGGCTGCCTGGCGAGCAGGCATGGCCCAAAGAGCCACAGGCGAGGGGGTGCGGACCTTTTGCGCCTCGACGTGGTCGCGTGAAAGAGCCCCGGGGAACGTCCTGAACGGGCCTTGCCACCGTCGCGCCCACCACCGGCCGCTCAACATAGATCACTGCGCATCTCGCACAGTTGTTTGCCGAGCTTCATTAAGAAGACGTGACGCATTTTGTGCTATTGGTCACAATTTTGCGTGTCGCGGGTCTAGGCTGCCCCTAGCGGCAAACGTTTCACGCGGCACTGGGGGGTTAGCAGCAGATGACTCCATTGGCGTGCTTTGTGGACAAGGGCCGATCGCTCAGTTGACCAAGGAGCAACAAATGAAAGCTCTCATCGCCACCCCGCCACTCCTATTCGCAGTCGCTCTGGGGATGAGCCCGCTATACGCACCGTCAGGCGCCGAAGTCACCCAACTGGCCGCACCGTCGGTCGTGGACTACCGGCCGGCTGCGACGGTGTTGACTCTGGAAGGGACCGGATTTCCTGGCGTAAACCCGTTTTGGAACAATTCGGTGCAAGGCCCGCTGTGCCAGACTGCGGATACCTGCACTGCCGTGGACTATCAATCTTGGAACCCGATAATCCCGCTAGCCATCATTGACGGTGTACACGCGCTCGACGAGGCTCTCAACAACGCGAATGGCGAGAAGATCGTGCTCGGCTACTCCTTGGGCGCCCTTGTCGTTGAGATGTGGCTCGCCAAGAACGTCGACAATCCCAGTGTTCCAGACCCCGGCGAAACCACGTTCGTCACGATGGGGAACCCGCTCAACGCACGTGGCGGCATTCTCCAGCCGATTGGGCGGTTGCTGCCAGAATCCCAGTACCAGCGCATCGAAGTGATCCGGCAGTACGACATGCTTGCCGATGGTCAATTCAACCCCCTCAACCTTGCCACCCTGGCCAACGCTGTAGCGGGATTCCTGTTCGTCCATCTCGATTATTCGGAGGTCGACATCGATGACCCCGGCAACGTGACGTGGACCGAAGGCAACATCACGTACGTATTCGTGCCAACGCCGAATGTGCCACTGTTGGAGCCGCTGCGCTTACTTGGGTTCGACGAGCTGGCCGACCAGCTGAACGAGCCGATCAAGAAGATTATCGAGGCGGGCTACTACAGGGCTCCTGAGGTCGAAGCGGCTATGGCGGTCGATGAAGCTGTCGAATCCGATGTAGCTGTCGAATCGGTTGACGGGGAGGCGTCTTCCGAGCAGATGGGTGAGCCAGGCCCGATGAGGGCTGTGTGGCAAGCGACGCGGCACGATGTTGAGCCAGAGATGCGTCTGGAGGCTGCGCTGGAGACGCGCCTGGACGCGGTGCAGGAGAAGGCTGAGGAGGTAGCCCAACCGGCTGCGAACGCGGTCCAACTCGACCCCAACGACCTTGCGGCCCAACCTGAGTTACCCTCCACGACGGACCCGGTCTCCGGTGGAGCGGAGCTCAAGGCGGCCGCCGAAGGCCCGACGTGGTCGCTGAAGCACAAGGCGCCGTCCGATACCGAATTGAGTGCGGGCGAGGTCGAAGACCGTGAGCTCGGCAAGAAGAAGACGGCGTCGCCTGCTAAGAGGGCTGGCTCGACGAAGCCCGTGCGGGACCGGATCCGTTCCGCTGTCGCGAAGGTTAGAGACAGCGCCAAGTACAGCCCCACAACCGTTGCGAAAGACAAGTCGGATGTCAACCGCAACTCCAGTGCGGACGCCAACGAAGCAGGCGGGGCCAACGGTGGTGGCGCAGGCGGCGCCACCGGTG
>NZ_JBMHMI010000097.1:0-1520 GCF_049179015.1 Micromonospora sp. WMMD736 | reverse complement strand
GCGACCGCAGCCGCATCTCGCCCACCATGATGTCGCCGTTGGCACTCATCGGCCCGCTCCACAGCCCGAGTTGCGGGGTGTGACACCACCGGTGTCCGTCCACCCCGTAGCTGGGGTCCTCGGTCACCTCGAAGCGCAGCACCGACCACGACCGCAGCGCGTCAGCCAGCTGGGCTCCGGTACCGACCGGGCCCACCCAATTGGTGACGGCGCGCAACTGCCCGGGCATGGCGGGCTGCGGGGTCCACTTCAGGTTCGCTCTGGCCTGAAGGGTCGACGACAACGCCCACTCGACATGCGGGCATACCGCCGCCGGCGAGGCGTGGATGTAGACCACACCCGTCGTCGCGTCGGTGAGTTGGTTCGACGCACGCATCTGTTGCTCCTTCGGCTCCACGAGGGACGTCTTCCCCAACGACCTGGCGGTTCCGATCGAGCATGCATGTGTGTGTCGTGCGTGTCTATTGTGCCCTGTGAGGCCCCTGTTGCGCTAGTCTGACCCGAATTCTCTCAGCACCTCGTCAGACAACGCCGGCCACAGCGGATACGACCAATCGCCGAAATCACGGTCAGTCAGCGCGACCAGCGCCAGGTCAGCCTCCGGATCGACCCAGAGAAACGTGCCTGACTGGCCGAAATGCCCGTAGGTGGCCGGTGAGTTTGCCGACCCGGTCCAGTGCGGCGACTTGCCGTCACGAATTTCGAAGCCCAATCCCCAGTCATTCGGCCGTTGCACGCCGAAACCGGGCAGCACGCCGTCCAGGCCCGCGAACTGCACCATGGTGGCCTGCGCGTGCAGCTCCTCCGACACCATGCCGGGGCGCAGCAGGTCAGCGGCGAATGCCGCCAGGTCGCCGACTGTCGAGGTGACGCCGAAACCGGCCGCCGTCGTCCCACCGTCCAACGACGTAGCCGTCATGCCCAGCGGTTCGAACACGGCCTCGGCCAGGTACTGCTCGAAATCAATGCCGGCGGCGTCCTGCACGGTCTGCGCCAGCACCTGAAAGCCGTAGTTGGAGTAGACCCGCCGCGTGCCCGGCTCGGCCATCAGATCGTCGGACCGCATCGAGTAGCCCGCGGTGTGGGCCAGCAGGTGGCGCACGGTGGACCCCGGCGGACCGGCCGGGGTGTCGAGGTCGACGGCGCCCTCCTCGACGGCGACCTGCGCAGCCCGGGCCACCAGCGGTTTGGTCACCGACGCCAACGCGAAGCGGTGCTCGGTGTCGCCGCGGGTCGAGATGACGCCGGCCGGCCCGACCACCGCGGCGGCGGCGGTGCGGACCGGCCAGTCGGACAGGGCATCGAGAGCGCTCATCGCGCTGGATGTTACGTGCGGACGCTCACTTTCGAGCGACGTAGTAGTAGTTCAGCGGGTCGGAGTCGACCTCGTGAACCGTCACATCGGCAAAGCCCGCATCGGCCAGCATCGAGGTGGCCAACTGCCGACCCCACACCGTGCCCAGCCCGTCGCCGTCCAGGCCCAGCGACACGCTCATGCAGTGCATGGTCGACACCATGTA
>NZ_JBMHMI010000096.1:0-1999 GCF_049179015.1 Micromonospora sp. WMMD736 | reverse complement strand
AACGCGCACCGCGAGCGCGACCTGTCGCTCGAGATGTTCGGGCTCGCATTGCCGTCCCCGCTGTTCATGGCGCCCATCGGCGTCACCGGGTTGTGCACTCAGGACGGACACGGTGACCTGGCCGCCGCCCGAGCGGCCGCCACCACCGGGGTTCCGATGGTGATCTCCACGCTGACCGAGGACCCGATGGAAGACATCGCGACCGAATTCGGCGACACCCCAGGGTTTTTCCAGCTCTACACCCCAACCGACCGGGAACTGGCCGCCAGCTTCGTCAGTCGTGCCGAGGCTGCCGGATACCGCGGCATCATCGTCACCCTGGACACCTGGGTGCCCGGCTGGCGACCCCGCGATCTGGCGACGTCGAACTTTCCTCAACTTCGGGGCCGCTGTCTGGCGAACTACTACACCGATCCGGTGTTCCGCGCCGCGCTGCCCCAGCCACCCGAGGAGAACCCGCAGGCCGCCGTCATGCACTTCGTGCAGGTCTTCGGCAACCCGCTCACCTGGGATGATCTGCCGTGGCTGCGGTCGCTCACCACGTTGCCGTTGATCGTCAAGGGGATCTGCCATCCCGACGACGCGCGACGCGCCATCGACGGTGGCGTCGACGGCATCTACTGCTCCAATCACGGTGGCCGCCAAGCCAATGGCGGATTGCCGGCGATCGATTGCCTGCCCGCGGTGGTTGAGGCCTGCAACGGCGTGCCGGTGCTGTTCGACTCCGGTATCCGCAGCGGCGCCGACATCGTCAAAGCACTGGCGCTCGGGGCCACCGCGGTGGGCATCGGACGGCCGTATGCCTACGGGCTGGCGCTCGGCGGCGCCGACGGCGTGGTGCACGTGCTGCGCTCGCTGCTGGCCGAGGCCGACCTGATCATGGCCGTCGACGGCTATCCGACCCGGGCTGATCTCACTCCGGACACACTGCGGCGCGTCATCTGACCGGTCCCGCCGCGGTCTGTCACGGTGGGCACGTGGACGCCCTGCTCGCCGAATTCGACGATCACCTGGCCCTGGAGCGGGGCCGGTCGGCGCACACCCGGCGGGCCTACCGTGGCGACCTGCGGTCGCTGTTCGACTTCGTCGACGAGCGTGCCCCCGGAGCCGGGCTGTCCGGTTTGACGCTGCCGGTGCTGCGGTCGTGGCTGGCTGCTCAGGCCGGTGCTGGTGCGGCCCGCACCACACTGGCGCGACGCACGTCGGCGGTCAAGACGTTCACCGGGTGGGCGGTGCGACGCGGGCTGCTGGCGGCCGACCCGGCCGCACGGCTGCAGATGCCCAAGGCCCGACGGACCCTGCCGGCGGTGCTACGCCAGGACCAGGCACTCGACGCCATGTCGGCGGCCACCTCCGGTGCGCAGCAGGGTGACCCACTCGCGCTGCGCGACCGGCTGATCGTGGAAATGCTCTACGCCACCGGGATCCGGGTCAGCGAACTGTGTGGGCTCGACGTCGATGACGTCGATACCTCGCGACGGGTGCTGCGCGTTCTCGGCAAGGGCGACAAGCAGCGCACCGTGCCGTTCGGCGAGCCGGCCGCCGTCGCGCTGGAATCCTGGCTGTCGGCGGGCCGACCGGCGTTGGCCACCGGCAAGTCGGGGCCGGCGCTGCTGCTCGGCGCCCGCGGCGGCCGTCTCGACCAGCGGCAGGCCCGGACCGTCGTGCACCAGACCGTTGCCGCGGTGGGCGGCGCGCCCGATATCGGCCCGCACGGGCTACGCCACAGCGCGGCCACCCATCTGCTGGAAGGTGGCGCGGACCTGCGCATGGTGCAGGAGTTACTCGGCCATTCGACGCTGGCCACCACCCAGCTCTACACCCACGTGACGGTGGCACGGCTGCGCGCGGTGCACGACCAGGCCCACCCCCGCGCCTGATTTCCACTCGTCTCAGCCGAAACTGAAGATATGCGCGAAGTTTTCGCGATTTCTCGCACACAAGCTCAGACTCGGCGCAGTCAACCGGACAGTGGTTTGAGCCGGATCGGGGTGGACGT
>NZ_JBMHMI010000095.1:0-2283 GCF_049179015.1 Micromonospora sp. WMMD736 | reverse complement strand
CGGATTCGTCGACATGCTCAGCGATCTGCCCGACGACGTCAGCGATCTCGCCGACGCGCGCAAGATCGCGGGCAACCTGGCCCAGGACCTGCGGGCGGCGATGGTCAACGATCCGCTGTTCGGCGGTTCGGGCACCCCGCTGGATCCCGGTGTGCTGCTGACCCCGTCACCGGGCAAGCGGGCCCGAGTGTCGGTGATCAGCATGATCGGCCTGCCGTCGGAGGACCAGCGGCAGAGCTTCGTCAACCAATTGCAGATGGCGCTGTTCGCCTGGATCAAACGCCATCCCGCGGGTGACCGGCCGCTAGGCGGTTTGTTGGTAATGGATGAAGCCCAAACCCTGGCCCCGTCACGGGGTTTCACCGCGTGCACCCGTAGCACGCTGGCGCTGGCGTCGCAGGCTCGCAAGTATGGTTTGGGCCTGGTGTTCGCGACCCAGGCGCCCAAGGGTCTGCACAACCAGATTCCGGGCAATGCCGCCACCCAGTTCTACGGCCTGCTGAACTCGCCGGCTCAGATCAACGCCGCGCAGGAAATGGCTCGCGCGAAAGGCGGATTGGTGCCCGACATCAGCCGATTGCGGGCCGGCAACTTCTACGTCGCGGCCGAGGGCGAGGCCTTCCACCGGATCGTCGCACCGTGGTGCCTGTCGTATCACCCGTCGAGTCCGCCGTCGGCCGACGAGGTACTGCAGCTGGCGAAGTAGGCCGGCTGACTAGCGGAGCCCGGAGCTAACTCTGCCGGGGGCGGCCAGCCACCCGTCGGACAGGTAGCGGTAGGTGTAGACGTGAAACAGGGTAGCCACCGGTATCGCCACGAAAAGCCCTACAAAGCAGGCCAATTGGCCCACGAACACAATCACCGATCCTGCCAGCCACATGAGCAGTATCGGTCCGATGTTGTCCTTGACGAGCTCGGCGCTCACCTTGATCGCCTCGACGATCGATACGTTGCGATCCAGCAGCACAAAGGGGGCGAAGATCGTCAAGAACGCGATCACTACGCCAGGCAGAACGAACAGCACGAAGCCGACCATGGCCCCCAGGGCGATCACAAGTAGTAAGCCCAGCATTGCTGCGAGCCGACGGGGCCGCACCAGGGTCGCGAACGTCACGGGCTGGCCGTCGGCGATCTTGAGGACGCCGTTGATGTAGGCCGATATCGCGGCGGCGATGGCGACCAACAGCGTGAGCATCGACAGCACCAAGAGGGTCACGATGACGGCGTCAGACCCGCCCAGGGCGAATACCAGCACGAAAGGAACGCTGTAGAGGAGGACCAGGGCCACGAACCAAAACAGCAGAGCGCCGATCAGGGGCCACGGGTGGCCCCTGAACGACGCCCACGCCCACCGGAATCCGTGTTCGACGTCGTAGGGAGGTTTCTGGTAGCCGGGTGGCGGGGGATAGTAGGGCGGCGGCGGGTAGGGGCGGGACTCGGGTCCCCAATCCCCGGAAACGTTGCTCATTCAGTGAGTATTCGAAGTCGAACGGCCATTCTTCAAGCCCCGGCGAGCGCGCCTTCGATTTTCTGGATGGCGTCGCTCTCGGTGTCGGAGGTGCCCTTCGCGGCCTCGCCGACGGACTTCGCCACGCCGAGGACGAAGTCGCGGTAGGCCTGGGCGTCGCCCGGCGACTTCGCGTTGAGCGTGCTCATCGACGATTTGAGTGCCTCGATCGTCTGGGTCTCGATCTCCTGCGGCGACGCCGTCAACCCGAAGCCGGTGCCGTGCACCTGCGCCACCTCACCGATCAGCGGGTTGGTGCTGTCGCCGCGCGCCGCGGCCAGATGCTTGGTCATGGCGCCGATCTCTTTGAAGCTGTCGAAGAAGCTGGGGTCGGCCAGCGACACCAACATCCCTGCACCGGTCACGCCCTTCTGCAGCGCGTCCCATTCCTGCTCGGTGAAATCGGTCTTGGCGGCCATCATTCCTCCTCGTCGACATCCAGCTAGTGGTGATGCTAGGACCGCGGTCAGCAGTCTCCGCGAGTTCGGCAGAATCGACGGGCAGCTTTCATTTGAGAGTCATCCGGTCGACATGAGTTGCCGTGGGCCCAGGCGGCTTAGAGCACCGTCAGATGCTGGGCCGTCGCGGCTCTGACTGTGGAGATCGGAATGGACTGGTCGAAGGTGACAAACGTGCCGCCGTTGGCGACGGCCAGCGCGAGTAGGTAAGCATCGGTGACGTGCTTGGGGCTGTGTACTCGGGAGCGGTCAACGATTGCCGGGTCGAGAACACTCACTTCGCACGGCCAGAACTCGTGATAGCGGGTGCGGATCGCG
>NZ_JBMHMI010000094.1:0-4106 GCF_049179015.1 Micromonospora sp. WMMD736 | reverse complement strand
GGCTGAACTGGACGGCTGAACAGATTGCGTTCGCCCAGCGAGACGGCCTCCAGACCCTGTTGCGGCACGCCGCCGAGCACTCACCGTTCCACCGTAAGCGCTTGGCCGGCATGGACATTGCCACCATCAGTCCCGACGACCTGTCAGCGCTGCCGGTGATGACCAAGGCGCAGATGATGGCAGAGCTCGACGACGTGTTCACCGACCGACGGCTCAGCCAGGCCGCGGTCGAATCGGCGCTGGCGGCCACCGGTACCGAACCGGTTCCGATACTGGGCGATTACATCGCGCTGGCCTCCGGCGGTTGCTCGGGCCAGCGTGCAACATTCGTCCTCGACCGCACTGCGGTGAGCACGTTCACCGCATCGGTGCTGCGTGAGTCCGGGCCGGCCGACCCGATCGCTGAGGCGCCCGGTGGGCAACCGCTGATGGCGTTCGTCTCGTCGCCGTCGGCCGTGCACGCCACCGGGATGCTTGCCGCCCTGACCAGCGCGGGTGCGGCGCCGGTGCGGTCGGGCCTGGTGCCTGCCACCGCGGCGCTCGGCGAGATCGTGGCGCGCCTCAATGCGCTGCAGCCCGGCGTTCTCACCGGGTACGCCTCAATGCTGTCCCGGTTGGCGGCCGAAGCGAGCGGCGGTCGCCTTCGAATCGCACCGGCCATGGTGAACTCGACCAGTGAGACGTTGCTGCCCGAGATGCGGGCCGCCATCCGGGACGCGTTCGGGGTGCCGGTTGTGGACGCCTTCGGCTCCACCGAGGGCCTCGTCGGAAAGACGTGCCCTGATGACGATGTCTTCGTTTTCAACACAGATGTGTGCATCGTGGAGTTGGTCGACAGCGAGAACAGACCTGTTGCGCCGGGAGCCTCGTCGGCCAAGGTGCTGGTCACCAACCTCTACAACCTGACGCAGCCGCTGATCCGCTACGAGCTCACCGATGCCTTCGTCCGGCAGCCCGATGCGAAGGAGTCCGGCTATCTTCGGGCCCGGGTCCAGGGACGAAACGACGACGTGTTGCGCTACGGCAGCGTGGAAGTCCATCCCATCGCGATTCGATCTGTCCTGGTGACGACGCCTCAAGTCCTCGACTATCAAGTGCGCCAAACCCGGTGCGGAATCGAGGTGTTCGCGGTGACCCCCGAGGGGCCCCATCTCGAGACACTTTCCGACCGGTTGCGCCGGGCGCTCATCGACAGCGGGCTGCGCATCCCCGACGTCGCGGTGCGGCCGGTTGACGGCCTCGACCGGCACGCGGTCACCGGAAAATTCCGTCGCTTCGTCCCGTTCACCGGCACCGGCTGAACTGTCTGCGCGTGGCTTTCGCCGCACGCCCTAAGCTGTTGCCGTGGCGACGTCCAAAGTCGAGCGGCTGATGAACCTGGTCATCGCACTGCTGTCCACCCGCACGTTCCTGCCTGCCGAACGGATCCGCAAGATCGTCGCGGGCTATTCCGATAGCCCCAGCGATGAGGCGTTCAGCAGGATGTTCGAGCGGGACAAGAACGAATTACGCGACCTGGGCATCCCGCTGGAGACCGGCCGGGTCTCGGCCTACGACCCAACCGAGGGCTACCGGATCAACCGGGAGGCCTATGCGCTGCCGGCGGTTCAGCTGACCGCCGACGAGGCGGCCGCGGTGGCCGTCGCGACCCGGTTGTGGGAGTCGCCGGAGCTGATCACCGCCACCCAAAGCGCGTTGCTCAAGCTGCGCGCCGCAGGCGCCGACGTCGACGGCGGTGACGGCGGGGTGGCCATCAGCTCGACTGCAGCACTGCCCGGTCTGCGCGGCTCGGAGGCGGTGCTCGGCGTCCTGCTATCGGCCATCGACTCCGGCCATGCTGTGCAGTTCGCGCACCGCTCGGTGCGCAGTGAACCGTTCACCACGCGCACCGTCGAGCCGTGGGGTGTGATCACCCACCGGGGCCGGTGGTACCTGGTCGGCCATGACCGAGACCGCGACGACACCCGAACGTTTCGGCTGTCCCGCATCGGCGCCGAAGTCACCGCGATCGGTCCGGCCGGAGCGGTACACCGCCCCGACGGCGTCGACCTGCGTGACATCGTGCGCCGCGCGGTCAGTGAGTGGCCGACCGGTGCGCAGGCCAAGGTGTGGGTCGCCGACGGGCGGGCGACCGCGCTGCGGCGCCAAGCCACCACCGTCGGGCCGCGGGCACTGGGCGGCCGCTCCGGTGCGGAGTTGACGATCGACATCGGGATGGTCGACCGGCTGGCCCGCGAGATCGCCGGCTATGGCGCCGATGCGGTGGTGCTGGAACCGCCGTCGTTGCGCGACGAGGTCATGGCCCGGTTGCGGGCGCATGCCGGGAAGGCGGATCGCGCATGACTTGCGAGCGAGGAGCGAAGGCGGATCGCGCATGACTTGCGAGCGAGGAGCGAAGGCGGATCGCGCATGACTTGCGAGCGAGGAGCGAAGGCGGATCGCGCATGACACCGATTTCGACCCGGCTGGTCCGGCTGCTGAACATGGTGCCGTACTTCCAGACCAATCCGCGGATCACCCGTGCCGAGGCCGCGGCCGAACTCGGCGTCACGCCCCGACAGCTCGAGGAGGATCTCAACCAGCTGTGGCTGTGCGGTCTGCCCGGGTACGGACCAGGTGACCTGATCGACTTCGAATTCTCCGGTGACACAATCGAAGTCACGTTCTCGGCCGGAATCGACCATCCGCTGCGGTTGACCTCGCCGGAAGCCACCGGGGTGCTGGTCGCGCTGCGGGCGCTGGTCGATGTCCCGGGCATGGTGGACCCGCAGGCCGCGCGCAGTGCCATCGCCAAGATCGAGTCGGCGGCTGGGACGGTCAGCCCCGGCAACGACGCCGAGACCGCCGTCGATGAGCGCGCCCCGATGGAATGCGCAGCCGCGGCGGCGGTGCGCACCGCGGTTCGGGACGGGATGGCGCTGGCGATCGAGTACTATTCGGCCTCCCACGACGTGCTGACCAGCCGAATCGTCGACCCGATCCGGGTGGTGCTGGTGGCTGATCACAGCTACCTGGAGGCGTGGTGCCGGTCGGCCGACGGGGTACGGCTGTTCCGCTTCGACCGCATCGTCGACGCGCGGGTTCTCGACGAGGCATCGGCGCCGCCGCCGCCGGCCGTCCAGGCCGCCCCCGACACCTCGTTGTTCTCACCCGAGGCCGCCGACCCCACCCTGCCGTCGGCGACGCTGCTGATCGACCGCACCGCAGCGTGGATGTTCGACTACTACCCGCTGCGGGTGGTGGCCGAGCTGCCCGACGGCGGATGTGAGGCCGAGATGACCTACGCGGCCGAGGAGTGGATGTCGCGTTTCGTGCTCGGGTTCGGGTCCGCAGTGCAGGTGCTGGCGCCGGACTCGCTGGCCCGCCGGGTGCGGGAATCCGCGGCGGCGGCATTGCGGGCCTATGACCTAGTGGTCCTGGAACCGTAGACGGGTAGACTCGGCGCAGACTCTGGAGGTGACCAAAATTGGGTGGTCTACAACCCTGGCACTGGGTGATCGTCATCGCGGTGTTCGTGCTGCTCTTCGGTGCCAAGAAGCTGCCGGACGCGGCTCGCTCCCTCGGTAAGTCGATGCGGATCTTCAAGTCGGAGATCAAGGAGATGCAGGCGGACAGCGAGAAGTCCGACGCGACGCCGGAGGCCTCTGCGCCGGCCACTCCGATCGCATCCGAGCGGGTGGATCAGCCGGGCCCGACGCCGACGAACACCGAGCAGGCATCCGACAAGCACTCGGCCTGACCCGCGTCGATCGCGGACCCGCGGCGCCGTGCCGCGTGGCTTGGCCCTGTTCGTAGTCAGCCCATAGGCAGCCGCCGTGCACACCCCCGGAATCTTCAAGAAACTTGACCCGCGGCGCCGTCGCGCCCGGGTCAACCCCGACGGCACGATGTCGCTGGTCGAGCACCTCACCGAACTACGCACCCGGCTGCTGATCGCAGCGGCGGCCGTCGTGCTGACAACCATCCTCGGATTCCTCTGGTACACCAACGGCGTTTTCGGATTCCACAGCCTCGGTGAATGGCTGCGCGGTCCGTACTGCGCGCTGCCCGACTCGTCGCGCGCCGACATCGCCCCCGGCGACGAGTGCCGGCTGCTGGCCACCGGA
>NZ_JBMHMI010000093.1:0-2882 GCF_049179015.1 Micromonospora sp. WMMD736 | reverse complement strand
TGTTCGCGCAATGAAGATCACGGTTATGGGGGCCTCCGGCCAGGTCGGTTCCAAGGTTGTCGAGCTGCTCACTGCCACCGGTCACGACGTGGTGGCGGCGTCGCGCGCGTCCGGCGCTGATGTCGTCACCGGGAAGGGCTTGGCAGCGGCGATGGCCGGAGCGGATGTGCTTGTCGACGTCACGAATTCGCCGTCTTTCGAGGACGACCCGGTGCTGGCGTTCTTCACCGCGTCGTCGGCCAACCTGGTGGCTGCGGCCAAGGAAACCGGTGTCGGCCACTATGTTGCGCTGTCCATCGTCGGGGTCGACGATCTGCCCGACAGCGGATATTTGCGGGCCAAGGTCGCTCAGGAAAAGACCATCGTCGAATCGGGCCTGCCCTACACCGTCGTTCGGGCCACCCAATTCCATGAGTTCGCCGCAATGATCACCGGCTCGCTGATCGTGGACGACGACGTTCGGGTGCCCGATGCGCTGATTCAACCGATCGCGGTGGCCGATGTGGCAGTGGAAGTGGCCCGGGTTGCCGCGAGCACGCCGATCAACGGCATCGTCAACGTCGGCGGACCGGAGAAGATGTCGTTCGCCGAGATGGCGCGTGCCGTGCTCGCCCACCAAGGCGCCGCCAAGACCGTCGTCGTCGACCCACAGGCCACCTACTTCGGAACCCCGGTGGCGCGGACCAGCCTGGTCACCGGGGAGGGTGCGGTACGGGCACCCACCCGCCTCGCCGATTGGTTGCGGGAGGCCTGAGATGGAACTTCGAGGACAGGTGGCGCTGGTCACCGGCGGTACGGCGGGAATCGGCATGGAGTCGGCGCGGCTGCTGGCCCAGGCCGGCGCCGAGGTTATCGTCACCGGCCGCGACCCGCGCCGCGGGCAGCAGGCGGTCGCCGAGATCGAAGGCAACGTCCGCTTTCTCGCCGCTGACCTGGCCGATCTCGATTCGGTGAGAACCCTCGCCGCCCAGGCCGGGGATGTCGACATCGTCGTCAACAACGCCGCCAGTTTTCCCGGCGCGATGACGGTGGACCAGGACGTCGACACGTTCGAGAAGACCTTCGACACCAACGTGCGCGGAACGTACTTCCTGGTCTCGGCCCTGGTGCCCGGAATGCTGCGGCGTGGCCGGGGCACCGTCGTCAACGTCACCAGCATGGTGGCGTTCAAGGGCGTGCCGGGCGCATCGACCTACAGCGCCTCCAAGGCCGCGGTGGAGTCGCTGACGCGCACCTGGGCGGCCGAGTTCGGGACCGGTGGCGTGCGAGTCAACAGCGTGGCCCCGGGGCCCACCGCGACCGAAGGCGTGGCCAGGGAGTGGGGCGACACCAACGACGAACTCGGCCGTGCACTGCCGCTCGGTCGCACCGCCGCCCCCGCCGAGATCGCCGAGGCGGTGTTGTTCCTGGTCTCGCCGCGCTCCAGTTTCGTCACCGGGTCCACCCTGCACGTGGACGGCGGCGGTGCGGCCATTTAGGTGACGCAGCCCGCCGGCCAGGGTGCCCGAAGCGCGCGAACTCCACATGCCCTAACTCGTCACCGAGCGTGCACGAACACGTCACACGGTGATTGCCATCGCGCCGAACGACTCAGCGACGGTGCTCGCTATGAGCACTGCTTCTGTACTCATCGCCGCAGATCAACCGACCGAGTCGACGGATATGCCGCGGTACTCGTTGCTGCTGTCGACTGACCCGGAGCTCATCGAGGCCGCGCAGCGGCTGCGTCACGAGGTGTTCACCGCAGAGCCCGGCTTCGCCCTGCCCGCGACCGCCGACGGGCTCGACGCCGACCGGTTCGATGAGTTCTGTGATCACCTGCTGGTCCGCGAGGACAACTCCGGTGAGCTAGTGGGCTGCTACCGGATGCTGCCGCCGCCGGGGGCGATCGCCGCCGGCGGGATGTACACGGCAACCGAGTTCGACATCCATGCGCTTGACCCGCTGCGCGCGTCGCTGGTCGAAATGGGACGGGCGGTGGTGCGCGCCGACCACCGCAACGGCGGCGTGGTGCTGCTGATGTGGGCCGGAATCCTCGCCTACCTCGATCATTGCGGCTACGAGTACGTCACCGGGTGTGTGTCGGTGCCGGTGCACGGCATCGGAAAGCCGGGTACCCAGATCCGCGGGGTCCGCGACTTCGTGCGCCTGCGGCATCCGGCCCCGGTGCAGTACACCGTGCGTCCGTACCGGCCGGTGCTCATCGACGGGGTCGTCCTCGACGACATCGACCCGCCAGACCGTCCGGTCATCCCGCCGCTGATGCGCGGCTATCTGCGCCTGGGCGCCAAGGTGCTCGGCGAGCCTGCCCACGACCGTGACTTCGCCGTCGGCGACTTCCCGGCGTTGCTGGACAAACGCCTGGCCGATGCCCGCTATCTGCGGCGACTGCGATCTGTGGGGGCGGCGGCGGAGGCCGTCGGATCATGACCACCGACCACTCCTGGCTGCCGCGGGCGTCGTGCGGCGCGGACTGCCTGCAGGCGGGCGGCGCGGAAACCGGAGCCCCGGCGCTGGTCGCGATGCGCGTCGCGATGCGACTGGCGCTGCTGGCGGTGCTGCTGCCGGCGCTGCCGCTGCTGGCGGTGAAGCTGCCGGGGCGTTCCCATGTGCAACGGGCCTACTGCCGAATGATGTTGCGCTGTCTGGGGATGCGAATAACGGTGTCGGGCGGGCCGATCCGCAATCTGCGTGGGGTGCTGGTGGTCAGTGGGCACGTGTCCTGGGTGGACATCTTCGCGATCGGGGCGGTACTGCCCGGATCGTTTGTCGCCAAGGCCGAACTCATCTCCTGGCCGGCGCTGGGGCGGCTGGCCCGATTCATGAAGGTCATTCCGATCGACCGGACCAACCTGCGGCGCCTGCCCGATGTGGTCGGTGCT
>NZ_JBMHMI010000092.1:0-2534 GCF_049179015.1 Micromonospora sp. WMMD736 | reverse complement strand
GATACCGACACCCGGCCGCACCGGATCGGCACCCCGTCCCGACCAGCAGCCGCCACCGGCGGCCGACGCCACCACGGCGATACCGGTGCCGCGCGACCAGGACGCCAAGGATGCCAACGCCGCGACCGAAAAGCTCAATACTCGCGACGAGCAGACCAAGCGGCGCGGCGGCGGGGTCAGCGCGCAGGATCTGCTGCGCCGCGAAGGCCGGATGTAGCGTTAGTCGACGGGGCGGTCGGCGGCCTCGACGTCGTCAGCTTCGGCTTGGAAGACACTGCTGTCGTCGTCCTGCTCAGCCAGGCTTTCGGCTTCGGCCACCGGGTCCGGTGCCAACAGCACGCGCACGGCGCTGTTGAGGAACGCCATGGTGGGCACGGCCAGCAACGCACCGACGATGCCGGCCAGCACCCCGCCGGTGGCGATGGCGAGCACGATCGCCAACGGGTGGATCGACACCGCCCGGCCCATCACCAATGGCTGCAGCACGTGACCCTCGAGTTGCTGCACGGCGATGATCAGCCCCAGCGTGATCAGCGCGATCACGAAGCCTTTGGTGAGCAACGCGACGATCACCGCGAGAAACCCGGTGACCACGGCGCCGACCAGCGGGATGAACGCGCCGAGGAACACCAGCGACGCCAGCGGCAGTGCCAGCGGCACCCCCATGATCGCCAGCCCGGCCCCGATGCCGACCGCGTCGACCAGGGCGACCAGAAAGGTCGCTCGGACGAAGCCGATCAGCGAGTGAAACCCGGCCCGGCCGGCCTCCCGGACCCGGCCCCGCACGGTGTCCGGAAAGATCTTGGTGACGAAGGCGAAGATGTTGCGGCCGCCGTGCAGCAGGAAGATCAGCGTGAACAGCAGCAGGAACGCACCGGTGACGATCTCGGTGATGGTTCCAGCCGTCGACAGCGCGCCGCTGGTCAACCGCTCCTGGTTGTTGCGTAGCGCGTCGATCGTCGCGTCGCCGGCGTGGTCGATCTGGTCGCGGCTCAGGTGCAGCGGTCCGCTGATCAGCCAGTCACGCACGCCGTCGACGCTGCGGGTGACCTGCTCGACCAGTTCGGGGAGACCGTCGATGAACTGGGTGATGACGAAGGCGAGGATGCCACCGACGGCGGCCAACCCACCGAGCAGCACCAACGCCACCGCGATGCCGCGGGGCAGTCCACCGCGGTGCATCAGGTCGACGGCGGGTAGCAGCAATGCGGCCAGGATGGTGGCCAGCACCACCGGAACGACAATGACCTCCAGCCGCCGCACCACCCACAGCACCGCAACCAGCGCGGCCAACAGCACCAACAGTCGCCACGCCCACGCGGCAGACTTGCGGACCAGCGGCGTCACCGCCGCATCGTCGACCGGCAACCCCGCTGACATGCCGGTAGCGTAGCCGCCGCCGCGGACCCGACCGCGTAATCGCGGACACGCCGCGCAACCAATTGTTCGAGGTAGCTGCCCAGTTACCCTGTAGGACGTGTCTCACGACGCGCCGGCGAGCGGAGCCCAGGCACCGCAGGTGACCCAGGCGGGCTCGGTTCGCGGCAAGTACTGGTGGCTGCGCTGGGTGATCATCGGCGTGGCCGTAACCGTGCTGACCGTCGAACTCGTTCTGGTGTGGGATCAGCTGGCCAAGGCGTGGCAGAGCCTGCTCTCGGCGAACCTGTGGTGGGTGGCAGCCGGCGTCGCCGCATCGCTGTTCTCCATGCACAGCTTCGCCCAGATCCAGCGCACCCTGCTGAAATCCGCCGGAGTGCACATCAAACAGTGGCGCTCGGAGGCGGCGTACTACTCCGCCAACTCGCTGAGCACCACCATGCCGGGTGGTCCGGTGCTGGCAGCCACCTTCCTGTACCGCCAGCAGCGGATCTGGGGGGCATCGCCGGTGGTCGCGTCCTGGCAGCTGGTGATGTCGGGCGTGCTGCAGGGCGTAGGCCTGGCGCTGCTGGGGTTGGGCGGCGCCTTCCTGTTGGGCGCCAGCAAGAATCCGCTGTCGCTGATCTTCACGTTGGGCGGTTTCGCCACGCTGCTGCTGCTCGCGCAGGCCGTCGCGTCGCGGCCCGACCTGATCGACGGCATCGGCGTCAAGGTGCTGGCGTGGTTCAACTCGCTGCGCGGCAAGGCCGCCGACGCCGGGCTGGGCAAATGGCGTGAGGTGCTGCGTCAGCTCGAGTCGGTGACCCTGCGCCGGCGCGATCTCGGGCTGGCGTTCAGCTGGTCGATGTTGAACTGGATCGCCGACGTCGCATGCCTGGCGTTCGCGTGCTACGCGGCCGGCGGTCATCCGTCACTGGCCGGCCTCACCGTGGCCTACGCCGCGGCGCGTGCGGTCGGCACCATCCCGCTGACGCCCGGCGGGCTGCTGGTCGTCGAGGCGGTGCTGGTGCCCGGCCTGGTGTCGTCGGGCATGAGCCTGGCCGGCGCCATCTCGGCGATGCTGATCTACCGACTGATCAGCTGGATTTTCCTGGCGATTATCGGCTGGGTGGTGTTCTTCTTCATGTTCCGCACCGAGAAGGACGTCAGCCCCGAGG
>NZ_JBMHMI010000091.1:0-1550 GCF_049179015.1 Micromonospora sp. WMMD736 | reverse complement strand
TCCCCGGTCCGGGGCCGAGTCCGACCGACTGTCTCACCGCACAGTTCACTACCCACCAGCTGTCATCGGTCGCGGTCGTAACCGTGGCCGGCGAAGTCGACGCCGCCAACGCGCAAGCATTCATTGACTACGTCACCGAGCAGGCCGCCCACGTCGACAGCCTGGTGCTCGACCTGACCGGCGTGGATTTCTTCGCCACCGCTGGGTTTTCGGCACTGCACACCATCAGCGTGCAATGCGCCGGGGCAGCGGTCGGCTGGGCCCTGGTACCCAGCCGAGCGGTCGATCGCGTACTGGAAGTCTGCGACCCGGATTCGACGCTGGTGCGGCGCGGGACCGTCGAAGATGCCGCGGCCCGTCTCAAAGATGAGCCGCGACCGCTACTCCAGCTGGTCGCGGAGTCGGGTTAGCGACTTCGCCAGCAGCCGCGACACGTGCATCTGGGAGATGCCGACCCGCTCGGCGATCTGGGTCTGGGTCATCGAATGGAAGAACCGCAGCACGATCACGGTGCGTTCGCGCTCCGGCAGGGCGTCGAGCAGCGGCCGCAACGCCTCGCGGTTCTCGATCTGGTCCAGCCCGTCGTCGACGTCGCCCAGGGTGTCGGCGATCGCCGGGGCATCCTCGTTGCCGCTGCTGCCGGAGCTGTCGATCGACAACGTGTTGTAAGAGCTGCCGGCCACCAGTCCCTCGATCACCTCGTCGCGGTCCATGTCGAGTTCCTGGGCGAGCTCCGATGCGGTCGGCGCGCGCCCCAGCCGTTGGGACAACTCGGCGGTCGCCGCACCGATGCGCAGGTGCAGCTCCTTGAGCCGCCGCGGCACCTTGACCGACCAGCTGTTGTCGCGGAAATGGCGGCGGACCTCGCCCATGATCGTCGGGACGGCGAACGAGACGAAATCCGATCCGGCGTCGACGTCGAACCGGATCACCGCGTTGACCAGACCGACCCGGGCCACTTGCACCAGGTCTTCGCGCGGTTCTCCCCTGCCGTCGAACCGCCGCGCGATGTGATCGGCCAACGGCAGGCACCGCTCCACGATGCGGTCCCGCCGACGCTGGGCCTCTTCGGTGGGCGCATCACGCAACTCGCGGAACATCTCCGCGACGTCGGAGTACTCAGAGTTGCGTCGCGGTGACGAACTCTGGGATGACGACGCCGTCACCGCAACGAACTCGCTCGTCTCGTCGTCAGGGAGATCCCGAACACCTGCCCCTGATCCCGGTCCTGCCCGTCCTGGAAGGTCCGCACCTCATCGGTCAGCGAACTGAGCACATGCCAGCTGAAACTGCCGCGGGCCAGCACGTCGGCGGTGTCACAGGTGGTGTGCGCGGCGACGATGAGCTCATCGGCCCCCGGTGTGACGGCGACCACCAACGTGGCGTCGGGTACCGCCGAGCGGATCAGCCGGGTACACGCCTCGTCGACAGCCAGCCGCAGATCCGACACGGTGTCGAGATCAAGATCCTCAAAAGTGCCCACCGCGGCGACCAGGGTCCGCACCAGGGCCAGGTTCTCCAGCCGAGCCGGCACCCGGAACTCCACGGAG
>NZ_JBMHMI010000090.1:0-2353 GCF_049179015.1 Micromonospora sp. WMMD736 | reverse complement strand
CCGGCCAACCACCCCGACATGGCCGAGCGGGTGGCGGCGATGGCCGCGCATGCGCCGCCGGATCGGCTGTTGCGCTGCATCGAGGCGGTGCTGGCGTGCCGCGAGGCGCTGGCCGTCAACGTCAAGCCGAAGTTCGCGGTCGACGCCATGGTCGCCACCGTGGGCCAGGCGCTGCGCGACTGACTCCGGTGGGCAGGGGAGCAACTTGGGTGCTCGGTGGTGGCTGCCGTAGACTCACCTGCGCCCGCTTGACGGGCACGCCACCTTAGCTCAGTCGGCAGAGCGATTCACTCGTAATGAATAGGTCGGGGGTTCGATTCCCCCAGGTGGCTCCAGCTCGTTTGCGCGACCGTGCGGGTCTGCAGGTCGACACGCCGCGAAATTGTCTGCATTTGCGCACATTCGCGGCCGCGGCCCACCGCCTCAACCGCCTCAACCGCGCTGCAGCTCCGCGATCTCTTCAGGGATGTCGCCGATCGTTTCTGATCCGCGTTGTCGCCTGCTGTGCCGAACATGCCGCAGCCAGCACGGCCAGCGACCAGCACGGCCAGCACGGTGCAGATGAGCACGCGTTTCGTCACAGCCGATCCCTATCTCGGCGCCACGAACCCGACCGGGCCGGGGGAGATGCACACCGACAGCGCGGCTGTGTTGGCCTGCACCGAGATCGCGTCACCCGCACCAGGCAACCGCACGTAGACCCGATTCAGCCCGGGGCGCACCGGAACCTTCGCCTCGGCGCCTTCCGGCAACGACATCGTCAAGGACCCTTCACTGTTGGCCAGATAGTTGATCTCGGCGGTCCAGTCCGCGGGCAGCAGTGGGCCGTCGAGCGCCAGTCGCGCCGGGACGTCGGTCTGCACCAGGTATCCACACTGCGGCACCGGGCCGGGCGCGATCGAACGCACCCACGTCACCTGCCCGTCGACCACCTGCCCACTGCGATCGAGCATGCGTAGTTCCGTTGTTGCCTCGGCAAATTCGGGTCGCTCGCGGACCAGCGCGAACATGTGACTGGCCAGGTTCTCCGGCCACACCACCCGCTGCAGCACCAGCGGGTCGACCTCCTGGTCGAGCATCGCTGCGTCTGAGTTCCGATACGCCGCGGCCAAGCCCGCCTGCGCGTTGTGCAGATACCGCTGTGCCGGGTTGTCCTGCCAGCTGCGCAAGAACGTCGCCGTCGAGTAGAGGCTGCTGGCCAGGAACGCCGCTACCGCCACGGTAACCACCGCCGTGCGCACCGGCGCGGCGTCCAGCCATCTCGACCGCATCCGATTCGGCGCACACAATCCCACCGCCATCAGCAGCGCCAGCACCACCACCAGGTCCGGGAGATACCGCAATGTCTGCGCCAACTCCAGCGCGGTGAACTGGGAGGAGCGCATCAGATAGATCGGAACCTGGCACGCCACCGCGTATCCCGCGGCCACCAGCCACACCGGCCAAATGCGCTGCTTGCGCACCAGCGATACCGCCAGCACGAGCGCCAGCGCCACCCAGCCCAGCACCATCACCGTCATCGGCGGGGTGGCCCATGGTGACGCCGGCGCCCAGCGCTGCCACTCCCATGGCCCGCCGACCAGACCCGGCACGATGCCATGGGTGACCGAGCGGCGCAGCAGATCCCACGTCATCGCTAGGTCGAGACTCCACCGCTGCTGATCGACGACCACCAGGTACAGCCCGACCCACCCCGCCGTCAGCATCAGCGACGCGACCCAGAGCCGCCGGCCGACCCGCCACACGGTCGTCACCGCCGCTCGATCGCCCGCGACGTAGTAGAGCAGCACCGCAACCGTGAACGCGACAAACGGAATCACCGCAGCCTTTTCGAAGAACAGCAGTCCAGCGAAATAGGCCAGCAGCCCGGTGGCCGCGTACCGTTGATTGCCGGTGCGCGCCAACTGGATTGCGTCCGCGCTCACCCACGCCAGCGCCGCCAGCATCGGCAGCGAGTTCAGCGCCGCGGCCCACCAGGCGAAACCTGGCACCGCCAACGGGGTGAACAACGCAAACGTCAACGGCAGCAGCAAGACCGGCCGCCAGCCCAGGATCACGTGCAGCGCCCGCAGCAGCGCCAGCGAGGCCAGCAGCTGCAGCACGACCAGGCTGATCGCCGGTCCGAACCAGTCCAGTGGTGCGGCCCGGGTGATGGCGCCGGCCACCAGGAAGGCCGCGGGCATCACATGCCCATCGTGATCGTCGAACAAGAACGACGGCGACCACAGGTCCTGAGTGCCGGCCCGGCCGATCAAAATCAGGTCGTCCCAGTAGAAGTAGCCGCCGAATGCCAGCACCGACCGGACCGCCAACTGCACGGCGATCAGCGCCGCCGCGGCCCACGCGACCCAAT
>NZ_JBMHMI010000089.1:0-1860 GCF_049179015.1 Micromonospora sp. WMMD736 | reverse complement strand
TTGTAGGCCCTCCGCTCGTCGGGCGGCGGGATCTCAGCTCCGTGGTACTCCACCGGAATGCCGCCCAACGGGTAGTCCTTGCGCTGTGGGTGCCCGACCCAGTCGTCGGGCATTTCGATGCGGGTCAATGCGGGATGGCCGTCGAAGATGATGCCGAAAAAGTCGTAGGTTTCCCGCTCATGCCAGTCGGTGGTCGGGTAGATGCCGTACAGCGACGGGATGTGCGGGTCGGCGTCGGGCGCGGCGACCTCCAGCCGGATCCGCCGGTTGTGGGTGATCGACAGCAGCGGGTAGACGGCGTGCAGTTCGCGGTCGGTGTCACCGGGGTAGTGCGCGCCGCTGACCCCCAGGCACAGTTCGAACCGCAGCGCGGGGTGGTCGCGCAGCTCGCGGGCCACCGCCGGGAGACGGTCTCTGGCGACCTCGAGCGTCAGCTCGCCGCGGAACACCACCACACGCTCGATCGCCGCCGGGTAGCTGTCCTCGCCCAGAGCGGCCGCCAGTGTGTCGGCGAGCTCGTCGAAGTAACCACCGTAGGGCCGCGGCGAGCTGCCCGGCAACGCCACCGACCGCACCAGACGTCCATAGCCGGACGTGTCACCCGATCCAGCCGCGCCGAACATGCCGCGCCGAACCGCGATCACCTCAGGTTTGCCGGTGCTGTTGCCGCTGCCGGTGCTGTTGCCGTCTCCCGTCACCGCAGCAGTCCCTTGAGCTCGATGGTGGGTGTGACTGCCAGCGCCGCCCGTTCGGCCTCCCTGATCGCCTCCTGCCGGTTCACACCCAGCGGCATCTCCTGAATCTTGTCGTGCAGCTTGAGGATTGCGTGCAGCAGCATCTCCGGGCGGGGTGGGCAACCGGGCAGATAGATGTCGACCGGCACCACGTGGTCGACGCCTTGCACCACCGCGTAGTTGTTGAACATTCCGCCCGATGAGGCGCACACGCCCATCGCGAGCACCCACTTGGGTTCGGCCATCTGGTCGTAGATCTGGCGCAGCACCGGTGCCATCTTCTGGCTGACCCGACCGGCGACGATCATCAGATCGGCCTGCCGCGGCGTCGCGGAGAACCGCTCCATGCCGAAGCGCGAGATGTCGAACCGTGGACCGGCCGTCGCCATCATCTCGATCGCGCAGCACGCCAGCCCGAACGTCGCGGGCCACAGCGAGCCCTTCCGGACGTAGCCGGCGACCTTCTCCACCGTGGACAGCAGAATCCCGCCGGGCAGCCGTTCCTCTAGTCCCACGCCAGTCCTCCCCGCCGCCATTCGTACGCATACGCCACCGAGACGTTGAACAGGAAAAGGCCCACCGCGATGACACCGAAAGTGCCCAGGCTGTCGAAGGCGACCGCCCAGGGGTAGAGGAACACGATCTCGATGTCGAACACGATGAACAACATCGCCGTCAGGTAGTACTTGATCGGCATGCGCTGTCGACTCGCCGGTTCGGCGCCCGTTCCGGACAGCGGCTCGATACCGCATTCGTAGGCCTCGAGTTTGGCGCGGTTGTACCGCGTCGGGCCGATGAGCAGGGCAATACCCACCGATCCAACTGCGAACACGGCGGCGATCGCGCCGAGCACCAGGATTGGCGTGTACAGGTCCATACCTCAGCAGCTCCCTCGTGGCTGTCGATGTGAGCTAACCCACAGCCTAGCGATGTTTGCGCCCTACGCCACACATTTGATTAGTATCTGTTGGTAACGCGTCGCGCCTGCCCGTAGGGGCGGCACGCCGCGAATGGCTAACGGCAGCAGGGGAATTCGACGGCGGGTCAGCGCAATGGCGGCTGCAGCAGCGTGATTACGGCTTCGCCCAGCCGGATCGGATCAATCGGGTGTGGCACCGCCGCCTCG
>NZ_JBMHMI010000088.1:0-2037 GCF_049179015.1 Micromonospora sp. WMMD736 | reverse complement strand
GGCATCGCCGAGATGATCACGGTGGACAACGCTGTCTGCGCGCCCGGCCTGCAGTCGCTGGAAGACGCTGTCACGGTCCTGATGGCAGATCTGCACGGGCCGTACGACTATCACCTCACTCGCCGGCTGTGCCGACTCGCCGACGAGCAGGGTGTTCGGTATGTCCGGGATGTGTTCCGCTTCTACCGTTCTGACGCGGCCGCCGCGATCGAGGCGGGCGCGAGCACCCGAGCTGCGTTGGTAGGCCCCGGGGTCGACGGCAGTCATGGGTGGGAACGCACCAACATCGCGTCGCTGGTGGCGACCTACCACCTGCTGCATGCGTGGCTTCACACGCCGCTGACGTTCGACCAGTGGGACGCCAACCCGTCGGGCACGTTGGATGACTTTCCGTCGTCGAAGCAGCCCGCCCCTATGGAACGCTGGGTTCCTCTGTCCCGCAACGACACGACCGGTCCCGGCCACCCGTCGCCGGGCTCGACGTGGCCGTGACCCCGTGGAAGCATTCGTTAGGCAGTCGGAGCGAGTTCGGCCGCGCCGAACGACACGTTGAAGCGGTCACACCAGATGCTGATGCTGGTGAGACCGTCCGCATCGGCGCTCGCCGGCACCGGGTAATTGGCGCTGCCCCGGTTTCCCTTCAGTGCGCCGAGATCGACCCAGCGACCGTCGTCGAAAACGCCGGCACCGTCGAGACCGGGCGTCACCGGGGCGTCGGTCAGCCACACCTTCAGATCCGGGCCGTCGCTGGTGTTGAGGTCCTCGATGCGGACCACCAGCGATTCATCGGGGAGTCGAAGTAGCTGCACCGCTCCGGTCGTCTCGTGCTCCTGGCTGACTAGGGAACCCTGCGCCACCACCTCGGTCGCCGCAGCACCGGGTGGCGCCTCGCCGGTAGCCACGGTGGGCGGTGCCTCCTCAACCACGGTGTTAGTGAACAGCTTCCACGGCTGGAACCAGTACGCACCGAAGCCAGCGGCGACAATCGCGATCACTAGGCCGGTGAGCACGAGGGGGTGGCGGATCAGACGCCGACGGGGGCGTGACCGATCAGTCGATTCAGTCATGGGAAAATTATCGCTGCTTTCGTCACCGTTCACGACGATCCCGGTAAATCGGTTCCGGCGAGCACACTGCGGTTGCTCCACAAATTTGTGCACGGAAGGGCCGTGTCGGCGCCTTAGCCTTAGATCATGGGTGAGGGGACAGCCGACGGTTCATTGCAACAGGCCTACGAGGCGATGGTTTCTGCCGAAGTCGGCCCCTTCCTGCGAGAACGCGGCTTTGACGCATCCGACTCCCGCTTCCAGCGGCGACGAGAACCGCTCTACGACATGATCGACTTTCAGGCCGACTGGCATAACGGCTCCATGCCGTGGCATGGATTCTTCGTCAACGTGGGCGTCGGATCGGTTGAGGTCGATTCTGCATGCCCTGGAGATGAGCGGGTAGGACATCCGCTCAAAGGTTCGCTACTGCAACGTCGTTGGGAACAATTGGTACCCGATCTGCCATACGAGGTGCGATTCGACCGTCGCACCGACATGGGGCAGCTCGCTGCCGCGCTCTGCGACGGCCTTGATCTAGTGCTCGCTGAGATGGAACGGATCGGCACGACCGAGCAGTTGGTTCGATATGCCGTCGACAACAACTTGCTGATCGAATACGACAGGACGTGCCGGTACCTGGCCGCTACCGACGATATCGCCACCCTGACCGAGTACGTCACGACCTTGCATGATTTCTTCGGGCATCAAGACCGTTGGTCGATCTTCAACCGCAACATCAGCGCAGCTGTTGGGCGCTGGGCGCGGGTGCTGCAAGAGCGAGGGGTGCTTGACCCGATCGCCGCCCGATGACGAGTTCAAACGCACAGGGCCACAGTAGAAAACAATCATTCCCTTACCGCGCGTACCCGTTGCCGCAGGTTGAATGACTACAGCTGCAGGTGAAGCCTGAAACGACTCATCCCAGGATCGCCCGCGCTGCGCGCTCTGCGACCAGCATGACCGGCGCGTTGGTGTTGCCGGAAGTGAT
>NZ_JBMHMI010000087.1:0-1206 GCF_049179015.1 Micromonospora sp. WMMD736 | reverse complement strand
CAAATAGTCGGCGAGCTCAAGGTCACGTTCGCGGAATCCCGCTAACAGGCTGGTAGAGTCCCGTCCGGGTCGGCCCATCGGAGTACGTTGTACACGAGTTACACATGTTTAGCGGGAGCCTCTAGCCAATGGGCAAATTGAAGCCAGATTTCGAAACGTTGCAGTCGATCTACGACATCTCCGACGAGTTCTACGAGCTGTTCCTCGGCCCGACGATGGGCTACACCTGCGGGTACTACAAGGAAGACAACTACACGTGTAGTGAAGCGCAGATGGCGAAGTTCGACCTGGCGCAGGGCAAGCTGAAGCTGGAACCCGGTATGACGCTGCTCGACGTCGGCTGCGGATGGGGCGCCGGCATGGAGCGCGCGCTGGTGAATCAGGACGTCAACGTCATCGGCCTGACGCTCAGCAAGAACCAGAAGGAAGCCGCCGAGGCCCGGTTGGCCAAGATCGATACCAACCGTCACTGGGAGGTGCGGCTGCAGGGCTGGGAGGAATTCGACGACAAGGTCGACCGGATCGTGTCGATCGGGGCCTTCGAGCACTTCGGCCACGAGAAGTACCCGGCGTTCTTCGACACCGCCTACAACGCCATGCCCGACGACGGCATCATGTTGCTGCACACCATTTGTGCCTTCCACCCGCACGACATGTACGAGCGCGGGCTCAAGCTGTCGTTCGAGATCGCCCGGTTCATCAAGTTCATCATGACCGAGATCTTCCCGGGCGGACGGCTGCCGTCGGCCAAGATGATCCAGGAGATGGTGCCTGACCACGGGTTCAACCTCACCCGCATCCACTCGCTGCAGCCGCATTACGCGCGCACGTTGGACGACTGGGCGGCGAACCTGCATGCGAACAAAGACCGGGCCATCGAGGTTCAGGGCCAGGAGGCCTACGACCGCTTCGACAAGTACCTCACCGGGTGCGCGGACCTATTCCGCAACGGCTCGATCGACGTCAACCAGTTCACGCTGGAGAAGTAACCGCGACCGGCGAGCGAACCGTCTGGTTCGCTTTCCTGGGCCGGCGTCGGTTACCATCCCCGCAGCAAAGATTCGGGGGGGTCGGTGCGGAGAAGGACCTCCTCTCGGCCGCGCGCCCCCGGTGGGGGAAAGGACCCGTACCGACATATGTCCAAGCTCAAGCCGCATTTCGCCGACGTTCAAGCGCACTACGACCTCTCCGACGACTTCTTCCGGC
>NZ_JBMHMI010000086.1:0-4127 GCF_049179015.1 Micromonospora sp. WMMD736 | reverse complement strand
TGGGCGGTGCCGGTGCTCAAGGGCGAGTTGACCGCGTCGCTGGGTATGAGTGAGCCGAGCGCGGGCTCCGATCTGGCGTCACTGCGAACCCGCGCCGTCCTTGACGGTGACCATTTCGTGGTGAACGGCCAGAAGGTGTGGACGTCGGGCGCCCACGATGCCGACTACCTGCTGACGTTCGTGCGCACCGACCCGGATGCGCCCAAGCACAAGGGGATCAGCGCGCTGATCATCCCGACCGACACTCCCGGCGTGGTGTGCCGGCCGTTCGCCGATATGACCGGTCCGGAGAACCTGGACTTCAACGAGGTGTTCTTCACCGACGCCCGGGTACTGGCCGAAAACCTGGTCGGCCCGCTCAATCAGGGCTGGAAGGTGGCCAACGGCTCACTCGGTCATGAGCGCACCATGATGTGGCTGGGCTTCGCCGACCGCATCGACAATATGATCGCCGACTTTCGGCCGCGCACCGAGCTGGAACGCGATCAGTACGCCACCACGATCATGGACTATCACGCGTTGCGGGCGATGGGTTCGGCGGCGCTGGCGCGGGCGGCTCGTGGCGAGGCGGACACCGCATCGGTGTCGGTGCTCAAGCTGTTCGGTTCGGAGGCCGAACGGCAGGCGTTCGAGAACGCCCTGACCGCAGCGGGTCCCGACGGGCTGACCCATCCGTCGACGACGGGTCCCTACGAGCACATGAATCTCGATCACTACTTCGCGAGCTGGTTCGAGCGGTACGCCCGTAGCTTCGGCGGCACGATCGCCGGCGGGACGTCGGAGATCCAGCGCAACATCATCGCCACCGCGGTGCTTGGCCTGCCGCGCGGCTGAGTCCGGTGGCCTACAGACGGTAAAGTGCCCTAAAACCCGCGTTTTAGGGCACTTTTGCGTCTGTTCGCGAAACCTAGAAGTTGTTGCAGCTGCCCGCGACCGCGTTCATGGTTCCCAGGTACTGCGCGGCGGCCGGGTAGCTCGCCAACTGCTCGGCGGTCTGCTGGCGCTGGCTGATCGGTGCGGCCAGGAAATTACGCAGCGTGGCGGTCGCCATCGGCGTCGCGGTGAAGTCCTGGGCGAATGCCGGGTCATGCGCGTTGAGCGCCGCGATCACCTGGTCGTAGCTGCAGGTTGTGTTGACCACACCGCTCAGGTCCGGCTGCGCCGATGCGATTCCCACTGAGCACGGCACCGCAACCGCGAGGCCTCCGAAAGCCAGAGCGAGCTTCGCGCGCGACAATTTCATCATGTGCCAAGCCTAACAGGCTGACGGCCGGTCCAGTGTGTGGTTTGCCTGGCCCGCTGCAGCATCAAAGCCGTTGCAGCTTGAACGTCCAGAACTGGGTTCCGGGCGGGCCGTTGTTGCAGCCGACGTCGTACACGGAATCAATGGTGCCGACCAGCGATACCGCGTCCCACGAGTAGGTTTCCCGGGTCGGCATGACATGACCCGGGCACTGCAGGCCATCGGGCACGTCGACGGTCATCGTGTAGCGCCCGTTTGCCAGGTACGCTCTTCCTTCGTAGTAGTCGTAGAACTTCAGCCGCGGTCTGGCGGCCACGTTGACGCAGTCCGGCTCCTTGTCCGGAATACACAACGCGAGGTACCAGAACCAGGACGCGCGATCGTACCGGTTGGTGAGCAGGTCGTAATTGCCCAACCTCATCTGGGCCGGGGCCGGTGCCGCGAGCATCGTCGCGGCCACCAGGAGGGACACCAGAGCGGCCGCGATCCTGCTAAGCTTCATCGCCCTGACCTCCCAGTCATTTCGCTGCTGCACATCAAACCACGTCATCGCGAAGCATGGTCGACGTTAGTCGATGACCGCGACTTCCTTGCGCTCGGTGATCGGCCGTGCCAACTCCTGCTCATCGCAGATCCGCTGCAATTTCTCCAGCGTCTCATCCAGGCCCGGGCCCAGCGGCTTGCTCGGGGTGAAGGTGGCCGGCAGATGCCGCATCCCCTGGATCACGCCGATGGTTTCGTAGTGCACGGTGCCTGCAGGGTCGCAGACATAGTCGGGCATCCGGTCGAGCACCGCGGTGAGCATCGACTTGAACACCGTGCGCGCCACATTGGACCCGACGCAGCGGTGCACACCGATGCCGAAGCTGAAGTGCCGGTTTCCCTTTCGATCCATGATGAGCTCGTTAGGCTTGTCGAACACCGACGGATCGCGGTTGGCCATCGCCCACGACAGCCAGAGCCGCTCATATTGTTTGAACTGTTGGCCTTCGACCTCGACGTCCTCAGAGAAGGTGCGCCCGTCGCCGGGGGCCGGGGTGAAGAAGCGCAGGAACTCCTCGGTGGCCGGGTGCAGCAGGGTGTCGCGTTCACGCGACAGTCGCTCGCGCTCCTCGGGGTTCTCGCCCAGCCATTCGAGGGCATGCGCGGTCAGTGCGGTGGTGGTGTCGAAGCCGCCGCCGATGATCAAACCCAGATTGCCCAGGATCTCCATGTCGGGGGCGGGCTCACCGTCGATCCGCAACTGCAGCAATGCGTTCACCAAGCCCGGTCGCGGGTTCTCCCGGATCTCCATCATGTTGTTGATGATGTCGATGCCCATTTCACGGTGCTGCTCGTTGATCTTCTCGCGCTCCGGGGCGTGCTCCGGGGTGTACACCGACGCGTGCGTCGGTTCGCTGTAGACGTTCCACTTCTTCAGCTCGATGCCCATCATCGCCAGCGTGAACACCGCCGGCACGACGTTGGCCAGGTCCTCGACGAAGTCGATGCTGCCGGACTCGATGCGCTCGTCCAGCGCGGCGCGGGTGATCTCGTCGACGAACGGTTCCCAGCGTTTGATCGCCGCGGGGGACAGGTACGGGTTCAGCGCGCCGCGGTAGGTGCTGTGTTCGGGCTCGTCCATCTCCAGGATGCCGCCGCGGACCACGGTGGCCCGGCTGGCCTTAGGGATCGTGATGCCCTGATACGGAGTCTCACCGGTGATGTCGTGGTGGTTGGAGACCACCGGGCAGCGCGCCAGTTCGAACACGTGCTTGCTGTCTGCCGCCACCCAGTGCCCGTCGTAGGCATCGGTCCAGGCCATCGGGCACTTGGCCTGCATCTCCTCGGTGATGTCCTGGAACTGTTCGCGGTACTCCGAGGTGTGCCGGTCGAAGTGGTAGCGGTTCTTCTTCCGATCGTTGTCGGCGGTGTCCGCTAGGGCGTCGTCGACAGTCAAGGCGGTGTCTCCCTGTCTCCCTGTGCTTTCGGTGATCTACTCTGGGTCGGTTACTCGTCGATGGAGATGGCCTGCTCCGGGCAGCTGTGCGCAGCCTCCCGGACCACGTCCTCCTGGTCTGCCGGAACCACTTCGTTGACCGGCGACGACGTTCCGTCGATGTCGCTGAGCTCAAAGGAATCCGGGGCGATCATTGCGCACAGCGTGTGCCCCTGGCACCGCTCCGAATCAACCCTTACCTTCACGGTTCTCCCTCTGGTTCTGCGGTTTTCACTCGATCTTGTGGGCCCGATCAGATGTGGTAGTCGTACCACTTGAGGTAGCCGCCGGCATCGACACGCAACTGCATGCCGGTGACGAACCGGGACTCTTCGGACGCCAGCCACAGCACGGCATTGCTGATGTCCTCGGGCTCTATGTAATTCACCTTCATCGCCTGCTGGACTCCGAACACCGGTTCGGCATCGGCGCGGGTGGGCTTTTCCAGGTCCGGCCGGAACGAGCGGTACATCGGCTCGCTCTGCAGCATGTCGGTGTTGCAGTTGGTTGGGTGAATGACGTTGGCTCGGATACCGCGCACCGCCAACTCGGTCGCCAGCGCGTGCATGTACTCCGAGATCAGGCGCTTGGAGATCATGTAGCCCATACCACCCGGATCGCCGCCCGGGTTGGGCTTGTTGTGGGCGTCCATCAGTGCGGCGGCCGAGGCGGTCGCGATGATCGACGCGCCCTCCTTGAGGTGCGGCAGCGCCACCTGGATTGCGTTGATGGTGCCCACAAAGTTGGTGTTGATGCCGTCGGTCCAGGCCTGCATCGCGGGCTGGCCCTTCATGGCGGCGATGCCGGCCTGCGCCACCACGATGTCGACCTTGCCGAACTCCGCGAGGCCCGCATCCAGCGCGGCGCGCACCTCCGCCTCGTTGCGGACGTCGGCCTTGGCGGTGA
>NZ_JBMHMI010000085.1:0-2811 GCF_049179015.1 Micromonospora sp. WMMD736 | reverse complement strand
GCACAGCTACGGTTTTGCGACGCTTTCGTGGCGACGTGGTTCGGGCACGTGGAAGTCGACGCCCTGAATGAGCTGGTACTGCTGGCCGGACTGCACTGGCGGGAGGTCACGGTGCTGCGGGCGTATGCAAAGTATCTGCAGCAAGCGGGGTTCCCGTACAGCTTCGACAAGATCGGACGCGTCCTTCGCGACCACCCTGACGCTGCGCGCCTGTTCGTCGAACTATTCCGCGCGCGATTCGATCCCGAGGACGAAAGCCCGGATGCCGCCGGAGGCGCCGATGCAGTGGCGGAACGATTAGGGGCGCATATCGATGCGGTCGTCAGCCTCGACGTTGACCGCGTGTTGCGCGCAATTCTCGGGTTGATCACGGCGACATTGCGCACCAACTTTTTCCGCGACGATCATGGTGAACATCAACGAGAACAACTGTCGTTCAAGTTCGACGCTCGCCAGATCACCGAGATCCCGGAGCCGAAACCACTGTTCGAGATCTTCGTCTATTCGCCGCGCGTCGAAGGCGTGCACCTGCGCTTCGGTCGGGTGGCCCGTGGCGGCTTGCGGTGGTCCGACCGGACCGACGACTTCCGCACCGAGATTCTCGGCCTGGTGAAGGCCCAAGCGGTGAAGAATGCGGTCATCGTGCCGGTCGGGGCCAAGGGGGGATTCATCGTCAAGCAGCCGCCCGCTCCGACGGGAGATGCGTCCGGCGACCGAACGGCGCTGTCCGACGAAGCGACCGCGTGCTACCGAAAGTTCGTCGCGGCATTGCTCGACGTGACCGACAATGTGCCGCCCACCGATCGCTCGGTCGTACCACCGCACAACGTCGTCAGGCGCGACGGTGACGACACCTATCTAGTTCTGGCGGCGGACAAGGGCACGGCAGCGTTCTCTGACATCGCCAACTCTGTTGCCGCCCAATACGACTTCTGGCTCGGTGATGCGTTTGCCTCCGGTGGGAGTGCAGGTTACGACCATAAAGCGATGGGCATCACCGCCCGAGGCGCGTGGGCGGCGGTGGAACGGCACTCCGCCGAGGCGGGTATCGACTTCGAGACAGCGGATTTCACGGTCGTCGGCATCGGCGACATGAGCGGTGACGTGTTCGGCAACGGCATGCTGGCATCCGAGCACATCAAACTGGTTGCGGCCTTCGACCACAGGCACATCTTCCTCGACCCCGATCCCGACCCCACCCGCTCCTATCGTGAGCGCCGAAGGCTGTTCGAACTGGAGCGCTCGTCGTGGGCTGACTACGAAGCCTCCGCTATCAGCCCCGGGGGTGGCGTGTACAGCCGCACGGCCAAGGCGATTCCGGTCAGTCCAGAGGTTGGTGCGGTGCTGGGCCTCGATGCGGCGGTGAGGACTCTGTCCTCACCCGAAATGATCAGGGCGATCATGCTCGCGCCGGTCGACCTGCTGTGGAACGGTGGCGTCGGCACCTACGTCAAATCGTCCGCGGAGCCGAATGCCGCGGTGGGCGATAAGTCCAACGATGCCGTCCGCGTCGACGCAAACCGCCTGCGGGTCAAGATCATCGGCGAGGGCGGCAATCTCGGTGTTTCCGCAGCTGGTCGGGTGGAGTTCGGTGCAGCCGGTGGCCGGATCAACACCGACGCACTGGACAATTCCGCGGGTGTCGCATGCTCGGACCGCGAGGTCAACATCAAGATCCTCCTCGAAGGCGCCATCACCGACGGTGATCTCGCGCGGCACGAGCGGGATCAGCTACTTGCGGCGATGACATCCGAGGTCGCGGCCCTGGTCCTGAGCGACAACGCGGCGCAGAACGTCGCTGTCGGGTTGTGTCGTTCGGAGTCCGTTGCCGCGGCGCCGGTGCATCGGCGACTGCTCGACGAACTCGAGTCGCGCCGCGGGTTGAACCGGGCGATCGAGGGTTTACCGTCGGACGGCGAACTCGACAGGCGGATCAGTCAGGGGCTAGGACTGACTTCGCCGGAGTTGGCGAATCTCATCGCGCATGTGAAACTCTCGCTCAAGGCTGATCTGCTGGCCGGCGACCTGCCGGGGTCCGCCGTATTCGCCGAGACGATTCGGCGCTACTTTCCGAAACCCTTGCGTGAGCGGTTCGCCGCCGCGATCGGCCGACACCGGCTGCGCCGCGAGATCGTCGCGACGGTGATTGTCAACGAGATGGTGGATTTTGGCGGGTTGACCTATGCGTTCCGGCTCGCCGAGGACACCGCCGCGACGACCGAGGATGCGGTACGGGCATTCACCGTGGTCTCGCAGATCTTCGACCTGCGTGCCATCTGGCATCGGATCAGGACGGCCCAGGTGCCGGTAGCGGTGCGCGACGACCTGGAGCTCGAGACACGGCATACGCTAGATCGCGCTGCGCGGTGGCTGCTGGCCAATCGCCCGCAGCCGATCGCCATCGGCGCAGACATCGCCCGATACCGAGACGGAGTCGGGAAGCTGGCCGCGGTGTCAACCGAGTCGCGTCGTCAGTGCACAGCCGAGCGTGCTTCTCGGGCGGTGACGGACGGTGTGTCGCAAGAGCTTGCCACCGAGGTGTTCGGGCTGGTCGATCGCTATCCGCTGTTCGACGTGCTCGACATCGCCGAGATCGCCGACCGTGAGGTCGAGGAAGTCATCGCGCTGTACCACTCGCTCGCAGACCGGTTGGGCATCGAGCGGCTGCTGGAGGCGGTTCGCCGACTCGGCGACGACGGGCGCTGGGGTGCGCGCGTCCGGCTGATGCTGCATGACGATCTGTACAGTTCACTTCGCGCCCTGACACGCGTGGTACTCGCCGCTACCGAGGCCGGCGATTCCGCCAGCGAG
>NZ_JBMHMI010000084.1:0-3628 GCF_049179015.1 Micromonospora sp. WMMD736 | reverse complement strand
CGGCCGTATCCGACCAGGACCTCATCGAGCACTGCCGGGCGCACCTGGCCGCCTACAAGTTGCCGCGCCGGTTCGTCGACCTGGACACCCTGCCGAAGAACGCCGCGGGAAAGATCATCAAGCGGGAGCTGCGGGAACTGGCGTGTCAACTAGATCATGCTATCGAACATTCACTTGAGTAGCTGAAGTAACTATCAATACGCTTTCACCAAACTTTGGTAAAACTATGGTCAATTCACATCGACTGTGATTCGATGCGAAGTGAACCGACACTAAGCCGGGAGGTGTCATGGGCTTCGCCGCGATCTCGCGTGGCAACGCCACCGCGCCACTACGATCCATCGGCGGCTTCTTCGCGATGGCGCTGGATACGCTGCTTGCGATTCCTCGGCGGCCGTTTTACTTTCGCGAGTTTCTGCTGCAATCGTGGTTCGTGGCGCGGGTGTCGATCATGCCGACGTTGCTGCTGTCCATCCCCTTCTGCGTGATGGTGGTGTTCACCTTCAACATCCTGTTGGTCGAGTTCGGCGCCGCCGACTTCTCGGGCACCGGCGCGGCCTACGGGACGGTCACCCAGATCGGCCCGGTGGTGACGGTGCTGGTGGTCGCCGGGGCCGGAGCGACCGCGATGTGTGCCGATCTGGGCGCCCGCACCATCCGCGAAGAACTCGACGCGCTGAAGGTCATGGGCATCAACCCCATTCAGGCCCTGGTGGTGCCCCGCGTGCTGGCGGCCACTTTGGTGGCCATGCTGCTGTCGTCGGTGGTGGTCCTGGTCGGCATCGTCGGCAGCTTCGCCTTCTCGGTGTTCATTCAGAACGTGACACCGGGTGCATTCGCCGCCGGCATTACGCTGATCACGGGGACGGCCGAGGTGGTCATCGCACTGATCAAGGCCGCACTGTTCGGGCTGGCCGCCGGCCTGATTGCCTGCTACAAGGGCATTTCAGTCGGTGGGGGCCCGGCGGGTGTCGGCAATGCGGTGAACGAGACCGTGGTGTACACCTTCATGGCGTTGTTCGCGATCAACATCATCGCCAGTGCGGTCGCGGTGGAGGCGACACTGTGACGGTCGCGCGAACGCCCTACCCACGGCTGCGCCGTGTCGCGACCGGCTGGGTGGACGGGCTGCAGCGGATCGGCACCCAAGCCGAGTTCTACGGCAAAACACTGCGATTCAGCGGTGACGCGGTCGTCCACTATCGAACCGAGCTGGCCCGCCTGATCGCCCAGATGAGCCTCGGTACCGGGGCGCTGGCCATCATCGGCGGCACCGTCGTCATCGTCGGATTCCTCACCTTGTCCAGCGGTGCTGTGATCGCGGTGCAGGGCTACAACCAGTTCGCCGAGATCGGGGTGGAGGCGCTGACCGGATTCTCGTCGGCCTACTTCAACGTGCGGTTGATCGCCCCACTGATCGCCGCGATCGGCTTGGCGGCCACGATCGGCGCCGGTGCGACCGCGCAGATCGGTGCGATGCGGATCAACGAGGAGATCGACGCCCTCGAGGTGATCGGCGTGCGGTCGATCGCCTACTTGGCCAGCACCCGGGTGCTGGCCGGCGTGATCGTCGTGATCCCGTTGTACTGCGTCGCCGTGCTGATGTCGTTCCTGGCCGCCCGGGTCGGGACCACCGTGTTCTATGGCCAGTCGACCGGCGTCTATGACCACTACTTCAACACCTTCCTGAACCCGACGGACCTGATCTGGTCGTTCGCCCAGGCGGTGGTGATGGCCGTGCTGATCATGCTGGTGCACACCTACTACGGCTTCACGGCGTCGGGTGGGCCGGCCGGGGTGGGAGAAGCGGTGGGGCGGGCGGTACGCACCTCGTTGATCACCGCGACGTTCGTCTCGATGTTCGTTACGTTGGCCGTCTACGGGCAATCCGGCAACTTCAACCTGTCCGGATAGCACGGTGCCAACCAGGAGAGGGCAACGCCGGATCCACCCGCTGTGGTGGACGGCGATCATGTTCACCGCCATCGCCGCGTTCGTGGTCATCTGCTCGGCGGCCTTCGCGGGAACCTTCCGGTCCTTCCAACCGGTCACCGTGACGTCGGATCGATCCGGTCTGGTCATGGAACCCGGCGCCAAGGTGAAGATGCGCGGTGTGCCGGTCGGCCGGGTCGCATCGGTGCACGGTGGGGCCGAGCCGGTCCACCTGACGTTGGAACTCTTTCCGGACCAGGTTCGGTTCATTCCGGCCAACGTAGTCCCGCAGATCCGCGCGACAACCGCGTTCGGCGCCAAGTACGTCGACCTGATCTACCCCGACGAGCCGGCATCGGCACGGCTGGCGCCCGGCGCAG
Source organism: Micromonospora sp. WMMD736 (assembly GCF_049179015.1). Taxonomy (NCBI): domain Bacteria; kingdom Bacillati; phylum Actinomycetota; class Actinomycetes; order Micromonosporales; family Micromonosporaceae; genus Micromonospora; species Micromonospora sp. WMMD736. The sequence continues at coordinate 1,316 of NZ_JBMHMI010000084.1, read as the reverse complement.
TCCTGGCCTCGCGCAACGTCAGTACCGAGGTGAACACGGTTTTCGAGAACATCGTCAAGGTGCTCGGGCAGATCGATCCGCCCAAGCTGAACCCCGTGCTGACCGCCCTGGCCGACGGCGTCCGAGGCCAGGGACCACGAATCGGACAGGCCACCACCGACGCCAACGAAGTGCTCCTGGCGGTGAACTCGCGCGACGAGACCCTGCGCCGGGATTGGCGCGCGCTGGCCGCGGCCAGTGACGCCTACGGCGGCGCGGCACAGCACATCATCGACACGCTGGCGGCGGCGAGCGTCACCAGCCGCACCGTCACCGGCCAGGCGCAGGACCTGGATGCACTGCTGCTCAGCACGATTGGTCTGGGCCGGTCCGGCGTCGAGCTACTTGCACCGAGCCACACCGACCTGATCCGGCTCATCGACGCGGCCGAACCGACGACCAACCTGCTGATGAAGTACAACCCGACCTACACCTGCCTGCTGCTCGGCGCGAACTGGGCGCTGGAAAACGGGGCGCGCGAGAACAACGGCGGCAACGGCCGGACCACGATTCTGGATGCCGGCCTGCTGTTCGGCGACGACGGCTACCGGTTCCCCGACCACCTTCCGATCGTCGCGGCGAAGGGCGGTCCGGGCGGTAAACCGAGCTGCGGGTCGCTACCCGACGCGACCAAGAACTACCCGGTGCGCCAACTGATCACCAACACCGGGTGGGGTACCGGGCTGGACCTGCGGCCGAACCCGGGCATCGGGCACCCGTGTTGGGCGAACTTCTTCCCGGCGACCCGCGCAGTGCCCGAACCCCCCAGCATCCGCAAGTGCATACCCGGACCCGCGATCGGACCCGTGCCGTATCCGGGAGCGCCGCCGTACGGGGCCCCACTGTACGGACCCGGCGGCACCCCGCTGTGGCCCGGTGTTCCTCCGGCCGACGCAGGGACGCCGCCATGACGGACAACCTGACCGGAGCGGTATGGCGGCTGGCAGTTTTCGTCGCGGTGTGTCTGCTGGCGATCTTTGCCAGCCTGATGGTGTTCGCGCAGCTACGGTTCGGCGCGGAGCGGCACTACCGGGCGGAGTTCACCAACGTGACCGGTCTGCAGGAAGGCAACTTCGTGCGGATAGCCGGGGTCGAGGTCGGCAAGGTCAAGAACATCTCCCTACAGCCCGATGCCACTGTGATGGTGGAATTCTCGACCGATGACACCGTCCCTCTCACGGAGGCGACTACCGCGGTGGTCCGCTACGCGGACCTGATCGGTGGTCGCTATCTGGAGTTGGCCGAAGGGGCCGCTGGGGCGCGGCCGCTGGAACCGG
>NZ_JBMHMI010000083.1:0-1831 GCF_049179015.1 Micromonospora sp. WMMD736 | reverse complement strand
TCACCGCCGACGACTGCGCGAAACCACTCCCCGATCCAGAGGCCTACCTGCTGGCGCTGGCCGAGCTCGGGGTGACAGCGCGCGACGCGCTGGCCGTCACCGGTTCGGTGGCCGGGATGCGGGCCGCGACGAACGCGGGCCTGGCGACCACGCTGATCGACTCCGGCGCGCCCATGCGCGACGTCTCCGCCGCCGCCGCGGTGCATACCCGGTGGTGGGCCGCGAAGGTGGCCAAGCCGCTAGCCGCGTAGCAACTCGATGACCGCGCTGAAGTCCTGGTCGGCGTTGGGCGCATCGGACTTGATGAACTCAGCGTAGATCTCAGCGGCGTGGCTGCCCAGCGGCGCGCTGGACCCCGTCGAGCGGACCGCGTCCATCGCCAGGCCCAGATCCTTGTTCATCAGTGCGGTGGCGAACCCCGGCTTGAACTCGTTGTTGGCCGGCGACGTGGGAACCGGGCCGGGCACCGGGCAATTCGTGTGCACCGCCCAGCAGTTGCCGGTCGCGCCGGTGATGACGTCGAACAGCGACTGTGCCGGCAGGCCCAACTTCTCGGCCAGCACGAACGCCTCGCCCACCGCGATCTGCTGCACCGCCAGCACCATGTTGTTGCACAGCTTGGCGGCCTGACCGGTGCCGGAGGCACCGCAGTGCACGACCTTGCCCGCCAGCGGTTCCAGCACCGGACGAGCGCGCTCGACCGCGGCGTCCTCGCCGCCGACCATGAACGCCAACGTGCCCGCCGTCGCACCCTTCACCCCGCCCGACACCGGCGCGTCGATCTGGGCGAAGCCCTGATCGGTGGCCTGCGTGTGGATCTCGCGGGCATCGGTCACCGAGATCGTGGAGGTGTCGATCAGCAGCGCGCCGGCCTTGGCGGCGGGCAGCACCTCGGCGTAGCAGGCCTTGACGATCTCGCCGTTGGGCAGCGAGGTGATGATCACGTCGGCCTCGGCAACCGCGTCGGCACCGCTGTCGAACACCGTGGCGCCGTTGGCTTCGGCGGCCGCCTTGGATGCGGCTACCGGATCGAAGCCGCGGACGGTGAACCCTGCCGCGACCAGGTTGGCCGCCATCGGACCGCCCATGTGGCCCAGTCCGAGAAACGCGATCGTCGTCATGTGTTCTCCCGTCGCTTCGCTCGCCCCATTGACTGTCAGCCTTTCGTTATGCGGACGCGCGGGCTCGAGCCGCTGCTGCGCGCCCGATGACCACCCGCATGATTTCGTTGGTTCCCTCCAGGATGCGGTGCACCCGCAGATCGCGGACGATTTTCTCCAGACCGTACTCGCGCAGGTACCCGTAGCCGCCGTGCAACTGCAGGGCCTGATCGGCCACCTCGAAGCAGGAGTCGGTGACATGGAGTTTGGCCATCGCACACAGCTCGACCTTGTCGGGGTGGTTGTCGTCGAGCGCGGTTGCGGCCTGCCACAACAGGGTTCGCGAGGTCTGCAGCGCGGTCGCCATATCGGCCAGGGTGAACCGGATCGTCGGTTCGTCCAGCAGCGCACCGCCGAAGGCCTGCCGGTCGGCCAGGTAGCCGGCGGCCTTGTCGTAAGCGGTCTGGGCGCCGCCCAGCGAACAGGCGGCGATGTTGATGCGGCCGCCGTTGAGCCCGTTCATCGCGATGCCGAAGCCGGTGCCCTCGCCCTCGGCCCCGCCCAGCATCGCCTCGGCCGGTACTCGTACGCCTTCCAGGATCACCTGAGCGGTGGGCTGGGCGTTCCAGCCCATCTTCAGCTCGTCGGCGCCGAAACTCAGTCCGGGGGTGTCTTTTTCCACCACGAACGCCGAAATGCCGCGTGGCCCTTCGGCGCCGGTGCGGGCCATC
>NZ_JBMHMI010000082.1:0-4423 GCF_049179015.1 Micromonospora sp. WMMD736 | reverse complement strand
GCGGTGCGCCCGCACGGCCTCCTCGGGGTTCATGTGGATGTCCGGCCAGGCCGGGTGATAAGCCCCGATCGGCAGCAACGTGACGTCGAACGGGCCATGGTCGGCGCCGATCTCGGCGAAGCTCTTGGTGTAGCCGGTGTCGCCGCCGAAGAACGCCCGATGGCGCGGACCGGAAACCACCCAGGACGCCCACAACGTGGTGTTGCGGGTGAACAGCCGTCCGGAGAAGTGCCGGGCCGGGGTGCAGGTGACGGTCAGCTCGCCAACCCGGTGGCTCTCGTTCCAGTCGAGTTCGACGATGCGGTCCTCGGCAATCCCCCACTTGCGCAGGTGAGCGCCCACGCCGAGCGGAACCAGGAACGGCGCCCGCTGAGTCCGGGCCAGCCCGGTGATGGTGTCGATATCGAGGTGGTCGTAGTGGTCATGGCTGATCACCACCGCGTCGATGGCGGGCAACGCCTCCAGCGGGGCCGGCACATCGTGTAGCCGCTCCGGGCCGACCGTCCGCGAAGGCGAACACCGGCGGCTCCACACCGGATCGGTCAGCACGCGGTAGCCGTCGACCTCCACCAGCGCGCTGGAGTGGCCGTACCAGGTCACCGCCAGGTCGGCCGGCGCGATGTCGGTCGGGGTGACCACCGGGATCGGCACACCCGGACGACTGTCGCCGCGGGAGCCGACGACCTCCCAGAGCAGCCGCCGCTGCTCTTCACGGTCCAGTTGCAGGTTCGAGGCGGGGTCGATGTTCTCGAACACCCCGTCCCGGTAGTGCGGCGAGCGGCGCGCGACCGGGGCGATGTCGGACGGTCCGGCGCCCAACGCCGCCGGGGTGCCGTGCAGGGCACGCAGCACCCAGCCGGCACCGAGCAGCGAGGCCGTGCCGATGCCGAATCGCACCGCGGCGTGGCCCACCTCAGGCTCCCTCGAACCTCGGCGCGCGCTTCTCCACCCGCGCTACCTGGGCTTCGATGACGTCCTGGCTGCCCCAGGCCCGGTCGAACATCTCCTTGTGCGTCGGCCACTGGTCCTCGAAGGCACCGTCGTCGTTGAGCACCCGCTTGGCGTGCTGCAGCGCCAGCGGTGCCAGTCCGGCGATCTCGGCAGCCCAGGCCTGGGCGTCGGCCAGGCTGCCGATCCGGTTGGCCATCCCGGTCTGCAGTGCCATCTCGGCGGGTAGCTTCTCGGCGGTCAGCAGCATCGCCCGGGCCCGGCCGTGGCCGACCAGCGACGACAGTCGGCGAATACTCCAGTTGTCCAGGGCCAGGCCGTATTTGGCGACCGGGAACTGGAAGAACGCCTCGGCCGCGACGACCCGCAGATCGCAGATCATGGCCAGTTGCAGGCCGGCTCCGATCGCCGGGCCGTTGACAGCGGCGATCACCGGCATCGGCGCGGCGTCGATGGACTTGTGCAGGGCGATCAGCCGGTCGGGGTAGTCGGCGGCGAACGCGTCGCCGGACAGGTCGGCGCCGGCGCAGAACACCGAGCCGGCGCCGGTCAGCACGATCGCGCGGACGTCCTCGGCGGCAGCCTGCTCCACCGCGCTGCGCAGGCCGTCGACGAGTTCGGAGTTGAGCGCGTTGCGCCGCTCGGGCCGCTGCAGTTCCAGCGTCGTCACAGGTCCGTCCCGGGTGACACCAATCATGCCGCCAGAGTAGCTAGCCTCGTCCTGTGAGCCGGATCGGTGCGCGCCAACTGCGCGACGCGGTGCTCGACGACGGATCGTTCCGCAGCTGGGACGGGCCGCCGCTGGACGTCGCGACCGGCGACGAGTACCGCGCCGAGCTCGCCGAGGCCGCGGCGAAGACCGGACTCGACGAGTCGGTGCTGACCGGCGAGGGCACCGTGTTCGGCCGTCGCGTCGCAGTGCTGGCCTGCGAGTTCGACTTCCTGGCCGGATCGATCGGGGTGGCCGCCGCCGAGCGGATCACCGCCGCGATCCAGCGCGCCACCGCCGAGCGACTGCCGCTGCTGGCCTCGCCGAGTTCCGGTGGCACCCGGATGCAGGAGGGCACCGTCGCGTTCCTGCAGATGGTCAAGATCGCGGCCGCCGTCGAGCTGCACAAACAGGCGCACCTGCCCTACCTGGTCTACCTGCGCCACCCGACCACCGGCGGGGTGTTCGCGTCCTGGGGCTCGCTGGGACACGTCACCGCGGCCGAACCGGGCGCGCTGATCGGGTTCCTGGGCCCGCGGGTGTACGAACACCTCTACGGCGAGCCGTTCCCGGCCGGTGTGCAGACCGCGGAGAACCTGCAGCGACACGGGGTCCTCGACGCGGTGCTGTCCCCGCAGGTACTGCGCGCCACGGTGGACCGGGTGCTCCGGGTGGTCACCGACGAACCGGGATCACCACCGCCGGCCCCCGAGACCGAACCGCCGCCCGATGTGCCGGCGTGGGACTCGGTGCGGGCCTCACGCCGGCCGGACCGGCCGGGCGTCGGCCTGTTGCTTCGGCACGGCACCAGCGACCGGGTGCTGTTGTCGGGAACGGGACGTGGCGAGGCGGCCACCACGGTGCTGGCGCTGGCCCGGTTCGGCGGACTGCCCGCGGTGCTGCTCGGCCAGCAACGGGTGGCCGGCGGGCTGGTCGGTCCGGCCGCACTGCGGGAGGCTCGGCGCGGCATGGCGCTGGCGGCCGGTCTGCGGCTGCCGCTGGTGTCCGTCATCGACACCGCAGGGCCGGCGCTGAGCGTCGAGGCCGAGCAGGGCGGGCTGGCCGGCGAAATCGCGCGGTGCCTGGCCGAGCTCGTCACGCTGGACACCCCGACGGTGTCAGTGCTGCTCGGGCAGGGCAGCGGCGGACCGGCGCTGGCGATGGTGCCCGCCGACCGGGTGCTGGCCGCGCTGCACGGCTGGCTGGCGCCGCTGCCCCCGGAGGGCGCCAGTGCGATCGTCTACCGCGACGTCGACCACGCCGCGGAACTCGCTGGCGCGCAGGGAATCCGGTCGGCAGATCTGCTGCGGCACGGGATTGTCGACGCCATCGTCGCCGAGCGCCCGGATGCCGCCGACGAGCCACTGGCCTTCACGCAACGGCTGTCGGCGACGATCGCCACCGAACTGCACCGACTGCGCTTCACGCCCGACGGTCAGCGGCTGGCGGACCGGCTGGACCGCTACCGCCGAATCGGCCTGCCGCCAAACCCGGCCTGAGCCGAGTCTGGGCGCCGCGGCTAGGCCACAGCCAAGGCGGCCAGCAGTGCCACGCACGTGAGCAGGTCCAGCGGCAGCCGCAGCAGCCTACGCCGGGTCCAGCGCACGGCCGTCGCTTCATCGATGCTCGCCGGGTCGGCCTGCTCGAACGCCACGGCTTTGGGGACGAAGTCCACCAGCGACCACACCCGCATTACCGCGTGGCTGGCGGCCGCGACCAACAACGCGACGCGCACGTCCGGCTGATGCCAACCGACGATCAGCGCAGCGATCAGCAGCGCCTCGAGGGCGGTGTGGGCGGGAATCCAGAACCGTCGCCGGGAAACGCCGCCGTTGCGCGACTGGATGATGCCCGGGCGCTTGGGCCAAGCCGAGTCGACGACGAGAACCTCGTAGAGGCCGCCGCCGAGCACGACGCAGGCGAGCAAGGTTGCAGTGGCGATCAGGACAACAGTCAGGGTCCACATCGCCCCTGATTATGCGGGCCGATGCGGGGTCGCAGGGCCGCCTGGTGCACTACCGTCCGAGATGGACGTCCTCCTTCGATAGGGCAGCGCGATGACCACCTTCGACGATTTTCTGAGCGACGCCAGCAGCTTCATCTGGGGTCCCTGGCTGTTGATCCCGCTGTTGCTGCTGACCGGCCTGTACTTGACGGTGCTGTTGCGCGGACTGCAGATACGCCGCCTGGGTCTGGCGTTCTGGTTGGCGTTCGTCAAGCGCAGAGATCCGGACGCCGAAGGCGACATCTCGCACTACCAAGCACTGTCCACCGCACTGGCCGCCACCGTCGGCGTCGGCAATATCGCCGGCGTCGCGACCGCGATCGCGCTCGGCGGTCCCGGCGCGGTGTTCTGGATGTGGTGCACCGGTTTGGTCGGGATGGCGACCAAGTACAGCGAAGCCTTCCTGGGCGTCAAGTTCCGCCGCACCGACGCCGCCGGCGAGCAATCCGGCGGACCAATGCACTACCTGCGGCGCGGCATCAAGGGACCGCTGGGCGTATTCCTCGGCGGGTTCTTCGCCGTCGCGGGTGTGCTGGCGTCGTTCGGTATCGGCAACATGACCCAGGCCAACACCGTCGCGGCCAACGTCAACGACGAGTGGGGCGTGGCGGCGCCCATCACCGGCGTGATCGTGGTGGTGCTGGCGGCCGCTGTCATCGTCGGCGGGATCAAGAGCATCGGCCGGGTCACCAGCTTGCTCGTCCCGGCCATGATCGTCGTGTACATCCTCGGCGCGGCCGGGGTGCTCGCACTCAACATCG
>NZ_JBMHMI010000081.1:0-1748 GCF_049179015.1 Micromonospora sp. WMMD736 | reverse complement strand
GCCCCGACTCTGGCCGACGATCTCGGATCTCGCCGCTAGTGCGCACTGCTGTGGGCTGCTCCGCCCGGGAATCGAAGTGAGCTGAGCATGCGCATCGCACTGTTGTCCTACCGAAGCAAGACTCACTGTGGTGGTCAGGGCGTCTACGTCCGCCACCTCAGCCGCGGCCTGGTCGAACTCGGCCACGACGTCGAGTTGTTCTCCGGCCAGCCCTACCCCGACGGCCTGGATTCCCGGGTGCGGCTGACGAAGGTGCCCAGCCTGGACCTGTACCGCGAACCCGACCCGTTCCGGGTGCCCCGGCCCAGCGAGATCCGCGACCGGATCGACCTGCTTGAACTGCTGGCCACCTGGACAGCGGGCTTCCCCGAGCCACGGACCTTCAGCATGCGGGCGGCCCGGATCCTGGCTGATCGTCGTGACGAGTTCGATGTTGTCCACGACAACCAGTGCCTGGGGCCGGGATTGCTCGACATCGTCGAGTCTGGGCTACCGGTGGTGGCCACCGTGCATCATCCGATCACCCGCGACCGGGTACTCGACGTCGCCGCCGCCCGCTGGTGGCGAAAGCCATTGGTGCGCAGGTGGTATGGCTTTGCCGAGATGCAGAAGGAGGTCGCGCGACAGATACCGGAGCTGCTCACGGTGTCGTCCTCCTCGGCCGTCGACATCGCCGAAGACTTCGGGGTGTCGGCAGAACAGCTGCAGGTGGTTCCGCTGGGCGTCAACACCGAGGTGTTCAAGCCGGCCGAGCACCGGGTGCCGGGCCGGATCATCGCCATCGCGAGCGCCGATGTGCCGCTCAAGGGCGTCAGCCACCTGTTGCATGCGGTGGCGCGGCTGCGCGTGCAACGCGACCTGGACGTGCAGCTGGTCTCCAAGCTCGAGCCCAACGGGCCGACCGAGAAGCTCATCGCCGAGCTCGGAATTTCCGACATCGTGCACAGCACCAGCGGCTTGACCGACGCCGAGTTGGCCGGCCTGCTGGCCTCGGCCGAAGTTGCCTGCATTCCCTCGCTCTACGAGGGCTTCTCGCTGCCGGCGGTGGAGGCGATGGCCAGCGGTACGCCGATCGTGGCCAGCCGGGCCGGGGCGCTGCCCGAGGTGGTTGGCCCAGACGACCTGTGCGCGCGGCTGGTGCGGCCGGCTGATGTCGACGAACTGACCGCCGCGTTGGGCGGGCTGCTGGACTCGCCGCACGAACGTCGCCGCCTCGGCGCCGCCGGCCGTCAGCGCGCACTCGACGTGTTCAGTTGGGAGTCGGTGGCCGCACAGACGGTGGCCGTCTACGAACGTGCGTGCGCGCGGGTGAGCCAGTGCTGACCGTCGACTTCGACCGGCTCGGAGTCGGTGCGGGCACCAGTGTGATCGACGTCGGGTGCGGTGCCGGGCGGCACTCGTTCGAAGCATTCCGACGTGGTGCCGACGTGATCGCGTTCGACCAGGACGCGGCCGAACTGAACAACGTGGACGCGATCATGCAGGCGATGCAGGATGCCGGCGAGGTACCGGCCTGCGCGCGTGCCGAGGTGGTCAAGGGCGACGCGTTGGACTTGCCCTACGAGGACGGCAGTTTCGACTGTGTGGTCGCCTCAGAGATCCTCGAGCATGTGCCCGCCGACGACCGCGCCATCGGTGAGCTCATCCGTATTCTGAAACCGGGTGGCGCGCTGGCGGTTACGGTGCCGCGGTGGCTGCCGGAGAAGATTTGTTGGCTGCTGTCCGACGAGTATCACGCCAACGAGGGT
>NZ_JBMHMI010000080.1:0-2784 GCF_049179015.1 Micromonospora sp. WMMD736 | reverse complement strand
GGTTATCCGGTCGAACAGCCACCGCCATGTCTCCTCGTGCGCTAAGCGCACCGAGCGGATGAGGTCGTTGAGCGGAATGTTCCGTTGCACACCGGAGCGGGCGATGGCCGCGGTCGCTGGCGCAAGGTCGTCCCGACGCGGATCGTCTCCAGTTTGGATGCACTGTGCGATTTGGCCAAGACTGGCCTCGACGCTGGCAAGCTGCTCGGCCACGGCCGACGCATCCGGAACTATCTTCGGCAACTCGGATTGAAATCGATCAACTATGTGACCGGCCAACTGCGGCGCACACGTTTGCATCTCGGCAGCGACCGGTCTGAGCACCTCTAGCCACGCCGTTCGGGCGGCGGGCTCCTGAAGTGGTCGCCACACGGGCTCCATGTCGGCAGAATCTAGTCCAGTTGCGTTGGTGGCACAACGAGGCGGCGACCGTTGGGCCGCCGACCACGAGCACACCATTCGTCGATTGCGGCGCATCTGACCCTAATCTCGGCACGCAGATGCACGGCATGCCAAGAATCGTCGCCAAATGCCTTCCCGGTCTAAAACGGCAAGGGGAGGCAACTCGCACCTCTTGAGCACGCACCGTTACCAGCTAACCAGTGCGAGTTGTCTTGTGCTACAAGAGAAGTCAGTCGCTGCGGCGGTTGCGCTGTTGCCGATTGGCACTACGCGTACAGCCGGCAGCGCTCGACGAGGATGTTGGCCAGCCGTTCCGGTTCGCCGACCATCAGCATGTGGCACGTGTCGATCTCAATGAGCGTCTGCACTCCGCCAAGCGCGGCGATGCACTCATATTGAATCTTCATCGAGACGGAACGATCGCGCCGAGTGAGTATCCACGTGCGCGGCACCTCGTCGGGCATACCACTGCGATCAACTTTTTCTATCATGATGGAGGGTGATTCCTGACAGGACCGAGCCAGCGTGAACCTGCGCTGTGCGGGAGTCATTCCGTTGCAAAATACAAACCCCGCCAACGCAGTAGGCAAACCTCCCGCCCGAACCGAACGGCCTTTCTGCACATAACGTTTCGCGGTGCGACGTGCGTACCAGCTCAGCGCCCCGGGAAGCGTGTCCACCAGGGCGCCGCCGTTGGCTGGTACCTGCGCGGTGGCCAAGATCATCTCCCGCACCCGCGCCGAGCCGAGCTTGGTGACAACACCGGGGACGGTCACCCCCGCCAGCGAATGGCCGACGATCACGAGGTCGTCGAGCGCAGCATCCTCGATGTCCGACACCACCGAGTTGACCCACTCGTCGATACAAGCCGTGATCAGGTCACCGGCCTTATCTCGCCGACCTGGCAAATCAATAGCCAGCACCCTTAGCTTCGGCTCCATGCCTTGGATCGCGTCTACGGTGGGCTCCCAACAATCAGCGGCAAAACCGCCTCCGTGCACCAGGACCAAAGCGGGCAGTGCCATGGCGGGCCTCCTTCAGCGCCGTGGGCGCTGGACCGCATCGTAACGCCCTCGACGCGACGGCGCGCCAGGTTTCGCCACCCGAACAGTTGCTAACGCAGCTCGTCGTCGGCTGCACGCCGGGCCGCGGTACAACTCGCACCTGTCGAGCACGCACCGTTACCAGCTAAAGGTAGCGAGTTGCAATGTGGCACAACATTGTCTCGCTCGTTGTCCGATCCGGAACTAGTTGAGAGTAATCCGGGGAAACATGAGAGCTGTCCGAATCCGCCCTGTTTTCCAGGACCATCTGAGAGTGCACATCGGCGCAGCTCCCGGCCTCGTGGCCGGCCACCACGACTTGCCGACATCCGAACATCGCCTCGACCGCATCTGATATCATCGATGTGATATCGGAGGTGGCGATGGAACAGATCCTGATCCGTAATCTACCCGCGGGCACCAAGGCTGCGTTGCGGGCGCGTGCCGAACGGCATCACCACTCCGTCGAGGCCGAAGCCCGCGCGATCCTCACCGCTGGGGTGTCGGGTGAGGAGGTCACGATCGTCGACCTGCTCGCCGACGACAGCCCCGACAGCGACTTCGACTTCGAGCCGGAGCGTCTCCCCCTGACTGCCCGCACACCTGAGCTGTGAGTTACCTGCTGGACACCAACGTGGTGTCGGCCCTGCGGAAGCCGGAACGCAACCCTGGAGTACGGGCGTGGGCGGTGTCGGTCCAACTGGCCGAGCTGTTCGTGGCTGCGAGCACTATCGCTGAGATCGAGCGCGGTGTCATCACCAAGGAACGAACGGACCCACAACAGGGCGAGGTCCTGCGTGGCTGGTTTGCGGACCGCGTACTGCCCACCTTCGATGGCCGGGTGCTGTCCTTCGACCTGGCCGCGGCGCGCATCCTGGCCACCTACCGGGTGCCCGAACATGCCCCGTACGCCGACGCCCTCATCGCTGCGGTGGCGGACGCGACCGGCAAGGTGATAGTGACCCGAAACATCCGGCACTTCGAGCCTCTCGGCGTGCGATGCCTGGACCCGTGGGAGCGGTGACGCTGACACTTGCGCACGAAGTCAGCCGTACCAATACCGTCCACTGAATGCCCTGCAGCTCGGAGCTGAGGGCCGCGCACACAGCGAGATCGCCGCGGAGCAACTCGCACCTGTTGAACACGCACCGTTACCAGTTGAGTTGCATTGCAGTCAAACGTAACTCGCAACTATCGGATGCACTCGCTTGCACCCTTCGCTCAATTCGTCACTGTGACGATTTCTCGTGGCGCTGCCCCGCTTCTGTTCACCCAGCCCACGGCCCCACAACTACAAAGAACATGAATAACGTGGATTATCGATCTTTCACCTGCCAGG
>NZ_JBMHMI010000079.1:0-3092 GCF_049179015.1 Micromonospora sp. WMMD736 | reverse complement strand
TCGGCGGCGACGTGTCCGAACTGTTGCCCGAGCCGGTCAACGCCCGGCTGCGGGAGAAACTGGCCGCCCGGTCCTGACCCGGTTCGTACCGGATAGGACGAATTGACATAATGCAGGCGTGTTCCGCTTGAGACGGGCCAGGTGCCGACACACCGGCGACGCTGCACTGTCACAGGCGTAACACCAGGCACACTAGTCACTAACAACTACGCCTGGAGGGTGTTGCCGTGTACCGAGTTTTCGAAGCGCTCGACGAACTGGGCGCGATTGTGGAAGAGGCCCGGGGCGTGCCGATGACGGCCGGCTGCGTGGTGCCGCGCGGTGACGTCCTCGAACTGCTCGACGACATCAAGGATGCGATCCCCGGCGAGCTCGACGACGCCCAGGACGTGTTGGACGCCCGGGACGCCATGCTGCGCGAGGCCAAGGAGCATGCCGATGCGATGGTGTCTACGGCGGGCGCTGAGGCCGATTCGATGGTCAATCATGCCCGCGCCGAGGCCGATCGGGTGCTGGCCGACGCCAAGTCGCAGGCCGACCGGATGGTCGCCGAAGCTCGCCAGCACAGCGAGCGCATGGTCGGTGAAGCGCGTGACGAGGCCGCCCGGGTGGCGGCCACCGCCAAGCGCGACTACGAAGCCGCCGTCGGGCGGGCGAAAGCCGAATCCGACCGGTTGATCGAGAACGGCAACATCTCCTACGAGAAGGCCGTCCAGGAAGGCATCAAGGAGCAGCAGCGGCTGGTCGCCCAGACCGAGATCGTCAACACGGCCAACGCCGAGGCCGCCCGCCTGGTCGACGCCGCGCACGCCGAGGCTGACCGGTTGCGCGGGGAATGCGACATCTACGTCGACAGCAAGCTGGCCGAGTTCGAGGACTTCCTCAACGGCACCTTGCGCTCGGTGGGACGGGGCCGTCATCAGTTGCGCACCGCCGCCGGGACGCACGACTACGCGACGCGCTGACCTGCTGGGCGTCCGGCGCGGCGAAGCCCATATCAGGTCCGGGGGGCGTCAGGGGCCACCGTAGGATTGCAGCCATGGCGCACCAAGTGAACGCCGCGGCGCGCCGGGAGCCACGATCACCGCTGGTGATCAACATCGCCCGGCTGGGCCGGCGGCCGGGGTCGATGATGACCATGCACCAGAGCGTCCCGAGCCCGACACGCATCGGCCTGGATCTGATCGCGATCGCGCCCGGCGCCGAACTGGATCTGGATCTTCGGCTGCAGTCGGTGTCGGAAGGCGTGCTGGTCACCGGATCGGTGAGCGCACCCACGGCTGGAGAGTGCGCGCGCTGTCTGACACCGGTCACCGATGCGGTCACCATCGAGTTGACCGAGTTGTTCGCCTACCCCGCCAGCGCGACCGACGAGACCGCCGACGCCGACGAGGTCAGCCGCGTCGTGAACGACACCATTGACTTGGAGCAACCGATTGTCGACGCGGTTGGCCTCGCGTTGCCGTTCGCGCCGCTGTGCCGGCCCGACTGTTCGGGGTTGTGTCCGGACTGCGGAGTCGCGCTGGCCACCGCCGAGCCCGGGCATCACCACGACAAAATCGACCCGCGCTGGGCCAAGCTGTCCTCGATGTTTGACGAGGACGCGTGAGCCTGGATCGAGCCGCGCTGTTGGCGGCGCTGGGCGTCGACCTGCCCGACGAGTTGCTCACGATGGCGTTGACGCACCGCAGCTATTCCTATGAGCACGGCGGATTACCCACCAACGAGCGGCTGGAATTCCTCGGCGACGCGGTGCTCGGGCTGTTGATCGTCGACGAACTGTTCCACCGTCATCCCGACAGCCCCGAAGGCGAGTTGGCCAAGCTGCGCAACAGCATCGTCAACACCCAGGCGTTGGCGGGGGTGGGCCGCGACCTCACGGCCGACGGGCTGGGCGCCTATCTGTTACTGGGCAAGGGCGAGGAGAACTCCGGCGGCGCCGACAAATCGAGCATCCTGGCCGACGGGGTGGAGTCGTTGCTCGGCGCCATCTATGTGCAGCACGGTCTGGCCACCACTCGGCAGGTGGTGCTCCGGCTGTTCAGCCAGTTGATCGACATCGCGCCGACCTTGGGCGCCGGGCTGGAGTGGAAGAGCAGCCTGCAGGAGCTGACCTCGGCGCGCGGCCTGGGCGTGCCGAAGTATGTGGTGAGCGCCGAAGGTCCCGACCACGACAAGGAATTCACTGCCGTTGTGCTGGTGGCCGACAAGGAGTACGGCCGGGGGATGGGCCGTTCCAAGAAGGAGGCCGAATTGCGGGCTGCCGCCGACGCCTGGACCGTGCTGGACTCCGAGTAGGTATGCCTGAGCTACCCGAAGTCGAGGTGGTTCGCCGCGGACTGCAGGCCCACGTGGTCGGCAAATCCGTTGCCGCGGTGCGGGTCCATCATCCGCGGGCGGTGCGACGCCACGAGGCCGGTCCGGCCGATCTGACGGCCCGACTGCTCGGTGCCCAGATCAGCGGCACCGGCCGGCGGGGCAAGTACCTGTGGCTGACCCTCGGGGATGGTTCGGCGCTGGTGGTCCATCTCGGGATGAGCGGGCAGATGCTCGTCGGCGAGGTGCCCAATGCCAATCATCTGCGCATCGCCGTGCTGCTCGACGACGGCACCGCGTTGAGCTTCGTCGACCAGCGTACGTTCGGTGGCTGGATGATCGCAGACCTGGTGACGGTCGACGGCACCGAGGTGCCAGTACCCGTTGCGCATCTGGGTCGAGACCCCCTCGATCCGGCCTTCGACCGTGAGCATGTCGTTACGGTGTTGCGGCGCAAGCATTCCGAGATCAAACGGCAACTGCTGGACCAGACCGTGGTATCGGGAATCGGAAACATCTACGCCGATGAGGCGTTGTGGCGAGCCAAGATCAACGGTGCCCGGCTGGCCTCCGCGCTCACCCGGCGCCGACTGGCCGAGTTGCTCGATGCGGCCGCGCAGGTGATGACCGAGGCGCTGAGCCAAGGGGGCACGTCGTTCGATGCGCTGTATGTCAACGTCAACGGCCAGTCCGGCTACTTCGACCGGTCGCTGGACGCCTACGGTCGAGCAGACGAGCCGTGCCGGCGCTGCGGTGCGGTGATGCGGCGGGAGAAG
>NZ_JBMHMI010000078.1:0-2725 GCF_049179015.1 Micromonospora sp. WMMD736 | reverse complement strand
CCGCTGTTGAACGAGAGAAACTCGGTGGCGGTGGGGCTGATCTCGGCGGGCGGACGCCCGAACGACATGTTGTCGAAGGTGATGGCCGTGCTGTCGTAGACCGACCAGTCGGCCCGCTCCTGCAGGGTGACCTTCTCGATGGTGCGGCTCATCCCCGATAGCGCCAACGGCAGCGCCCCGGACACGTTTCCCGGATTCAGCCCGCTGCCATGCACCGTGGCTGAACCCTGCCGGCAGGCTGCCAGCAGCCGGTCCCGGTCGGCGGCGGGCCGGCGCTCCGGATGGAACAGGAATGCCGTCGTGACGACGTTCTTGCCGCTGGCCAGCAGTGCGCACACGTCGTCCAGGTCGGTGTTGCGCGGGGTGTACACGACACAGTCAGCATCGAGAGCCAGGATCTCGTCGGTGTCGGTGGTGGCCGCGACGCCGACCGGGCCGCGGCCGGCCAACGTCCCGGCGTCGGCGCCGTCCTTGTCGTCGGAGTACACCTTGACGCCCACCAGCGACAGGTCGTCGCGGCCCAGGACCGCCTCGAGCACCTCGCGCCCGACCGCGCCGGTGCCCCACTGGATCACCCGTAGCGGAGCCATCCTGCAAACCTAGCCGCCGGACCCGTAGGGCCGGGTGATGATCTCCAGGTTGTGGCCGGCCGGGTCACGGAAGTAGACCCCGCGTCCGCCGTCGTTGTGGTTGATCTCGTTGGGTCGGCTGCCGTGCGGGTCGGCCCAGTGCTGCAAGCCCCGATCGATTATCCGGCCGTAGATGGCGTCGAACTCGTCCTCAGACACCAGGAAGGCGTAGTGCTGGGGCGGGATGTCTGCACCCGCGGAGGCCTGTGCGTAGTCGAGGCTTACGCCGTGGTTGAGCTCGACGGCCAGGAACGGGCCGAACTCCTTGGCGGCGGGCAGGCCGAACAGCTCGGTGAAGAACGTGGCCGACGCCGTGCGGTCCTTGGCCGCGACGATGGTGTGGTTGAACGTCACTGTCATTTCATCCAGTGTCCCACCCCGAACCGTTCCGTGGTAGCAACGGAGGCCATGGTGTTCGACCTTCGTGAGCTGACTCGCCCGATCGTGGTGGCGCCGATGGCCGGGGGGCCGTCGACCCCCGAACTGGCCGCCGCCGGCAGCAATGCCGGTGCGCTGGGTTTCGTCGCGGCCGGCTATCTCAGCGCCGAGTCGCTGGCCGAGCGCCTCACCGCGGCCCGGCGCCTGACCGCGGGGCCGGTCGGCGTCAATCTTTTTGTGCCGCAACCGAGTGCTGCGCTACCAGCAGACATCGAGAGGTATGCGCGCGATCTTTCCGGTGAGGCGCAACGCTACCGAGTCAGCCTGGGCGAGCCGCGGTTCGACGACGACGGCTGGGCGGCCAAACTCGGTGTGGTGCTGGACCTGCGACCGCAGGTGGTCTCGTTCACGTTCGGGCTGCCGTCACCCGGCGAATGTGCGCGGCTGCGCGCGGCCGGCATCACGACCGTCGGCACGGTGACGACCGTCGCCGAGGCCGGCGCGGCGGTCTCCTGCGGGGTCGACGCGCTGGTGGTGCAGGGCCCCGCGGCCGGCGGCCATCGCGGCACCTTCGATCCGGCGGCGCCGCCCGCCGGTGCGCCGCTGCACGAGCTGCTGCGCAGCGTGCTGACCGAAACCGACCTGCCCGTGGTGGCCGCCGGTGGGCTGATGACGGCCGAGGACATCGCGACCGTCCGCGAAGCCGGAGTGGTGGCTGCCCAGCTGGGCACCGCGTTCCTGCTGGCCGACGAAGCCGGCAGCACACCGGTGCATCGCGCCGCGCTGCGCGATCCGCAGTTCACCGAAACCGTGGTCACCCGGGCGTTTTCCGGGCGCTACGCGCGCGGCCTGCGCAACCGGTTCATCACCGAGCACGACGGCCAGGCGCCGCTCGGATATCCGGAGGTGCACTACCTGACGAGTCCGGTGCGCGCGGCGTCGGTGCGCTCCGGTGACCCCCAGGCCACCAACGTGTGGGCCGGCACCGGCTTCCGCGCCGCGCGCACCGCACCCGCCGCCGACATCATCGGCGCGTTGGTATAGCGCGAGCTCAGTTTCGGAAGCGGCGCTGGTCGACTGTTTCGATGACGACATCGCCGTCATCGGAGCGAGCCGTGATCTCCGCGGCCGCCGCATCGGCATTGTTGGTCTCGGGCACCTGGACTTTCGTCGAATCCCCGGCCTGCGCGCGCACCAGGTAGGGCCCGCGCCCGGGCAGCCCTAGCACCACATCGCCATTGCGGGTCGTCGCCTCGACTCGGTCCGGTGCGGCGTCGCGGAAGTCCACCGTGATGTCGCCGTCGGCGGTGGTGGCGGTGAACGCATCGGCCACCGCGATCGGACGCCGAGATATCACGTCGCCGTGCACCGTGTGCACCTCGACGCGCCGGATCGTGCCGCTGAGCAGGACCGGGCCGTGGGTGGTCCGGGCGATCAGCTGGTCGAGGTCGGCTTGGGCCAACACCACACCGGCGTCTTGCCGCGTCTGAACCGACAGCCGGCGCGCCAGATCGGGCGGCAGCACGACGGTGATCTCGCCGCCGCGGGCCCAGTCGAACATGGTGGCGGAGTTCCCGCCGACGACCACCCGGGCGCCGTCGGCGTCGTCGGTGACGCTGAGCTGGTGCTCGCCGGCCTGGGTTGAATTGACCAGCCGCAGGTCGATGCGGGGTTGCGCGGCCTCGCGGTCGGTGGTGATCCGGATCGCCACCGGCATG
>NZ_JBMHMI010000077.1:0-1910 GCF_049179015.1 Micromonospora sp. WMMD736 | reverse complement strand
GACATCGGCTTCTGGTGTTCTGGATCCTCGGATTACCTTGCCGGCCGGGCATTCTCGTTCATCTCCGCGATCGACTCGATCGGTGCGGTACCCCCGATCAACGAGTCGCACGTGGAGATGGACGCCGCCTGGGCGCTGTACGAGGCCTACATCAAACTGCTGACCGGCGAGGTCGACACCGCGCTGGTGTACGGCTTCGGCAAGTCCTCGGCCGGCACCCTGCGCCGGGTGCTGGCACTGCAGACCGACCCCTACACCGTGGCGCCGCTGTGGCCGGACTCGGTGTCGATGGCCGGCCTGCAGGCGCGGTTCGGCCTGGACGCCGGCAAGTGGACGGCCGAGACGATGGCGCAGGTGGCCCTGGACTCGTTCGGGCGGGCGCCGCGCACCGACAGCGAGAAACCGGCGAAGTCGATCGACGAGCTGCTGGCCCGTCCGTACTTCGCGGATCCGCTGCGCCGCCACGACATCGCGCCCATCACCGACGGTGCCGCAGCGATCGTGCTGGCCGCCGGAGACAAAGCCCGGGAGCTGCGGGAGAACCCAGCCTGGATCACCGGCATCGAGCACCGCATCGAGACCCCGATTCTCGGCGCCCGCGAACTGACCAGTTCACCGTCGACCGCGGCGTCGGCCCTCGGAGCCACCGGCGGCCACACCGGCTCCATCGACGTGGCCGAACTGCATGCGCCGTTCACCCACCAGCAGCTGATCCTCAAAGAGGCGATCGGGCTTTCCGACGCCACCACGATCAACCCGTCGGGCGGCGCGCTGGCCGCCAACCCGATGTTCGTCGCCGGGCTGGAGCGCATCGGCTTCGCCGCCCAACACATCTTCGACGGCTCCGCGCAGCGGGTGCTGGCACATGCCACCAGCGGCCCTGCGCTGCAACAGAATCTGGTTGCGGTCATGGAGGGACGATGAGCGCTTGCGCGAAGAGCGAAAGGCCGAAGCCATGAGCAAGAACCTGGCCGCGGTCCTCGGGACCGGGCAGACCAAGTACGTCGCCAAGCGGCAGGACGTGTCGATGAACGGCCTGGTCCGCGAGGCCATCGACAAGGCACTCGCGGACTCGGGTTCGACGTTCGACGACATCGACGCCGTCGTGGTCGGCAAGGCGCCCGACTTCTTCGAGGGCGTGATGATGCCCGAGTTGTTCATGGCCGACGCCGTGGGCGGCACGAACAAGCCGCTGATCCGGGTGCACACCGCCGGCTCGGTGGGCGGCTCGACCGCGGTAGTCGCGGCCAGCCTGGTGCAGTCCGGCAAGTACCGGCGGGTGCTGGCCATGGCGTGGGAGAAACAGTCCGAGTCCAATGCGATGTGGGCGCTGTCGATCCCGGTGCCGTTCACCAAGCCGGTGGGCGCCGGCGCCGGTGGGTATTTCGCCCCGCACGTGCGGGCCTACATCCGGCGTTCGGGCGCGCCCAACCACATCGGCGCGATGGTCGCCGTCAAGGACCGGCTCAACGGGGCCAAGAACCCACTGGCCCACCTGCAGCAGGCCGACATCACCCTGGAGAAGGTGATGGCCTCCCAGATGTTGTGGGATCCCATTCGATTCGATGAGACGTGCCCATCGTCGGACGGCGCCGCCGCGATCGTGATCGGCAACGAAGATGCCGCCGACGCCCGCGTCGCCGAGGGCCATCCGGTGGCGTGGATCCACGCCACCGCGTTGCGCACCGAACCGTTGGCCTACTCCGGGCGTGATCAGGTCAATCCGCAGGCCGGCCGGGACGCGGCCAAGGCGCTGTGGGCCGCGGCCGGGATCACCAGCCCGATCGACGAGATCGACGTCGGCGAGGTGTACGTGCCGTTCTCGTGGTTCGAGCCGATGTGGCTGGAGAACCTGGGCTTTGCCCCCGAGGGCGAGGGCTGGAAGCTCACCGAGGCCGGCGAGACGGCGA
>NZ_JBMHMI010000076.1:0-2142 GCF_049179015.1 Micromonospora sp. WMMD736 | reverse complement strand
TGATCGGGAACCGCGAGTGGCCGGTCTCGATCGCGGCATCGATCAGATCGCTGATGGTGTCGTCGGCCGACAGCGCCTCGATCTTCGAGCGCGGGGTCATCAATTCCTCGGCCGTGCGATCACCGAACTGCAACGAGCGGTCGACCAGAACCGCGGTCACCGGGTCCAGCGAGCCGCGGCGCGCGGAGTTGCGGACCAGCGACACCAACTCCTGCGCGGAGCGGGCCGAGCGCAGCTCCTCGGCGGGCTCGATGCCCATCCGGCGCAGGATCCAGTTCGCGGTGCCGTTGGTCAACTTGATCAGCGGCGTGAACAGCGTCGAGAACAACAACTGCAGCGGCGCCGACCACCGCGCGGTAGGCACCGGCCGGGCAACGGCCAGGTTCTTGGGCACCAGCTCGCCGAACACCATCGACAGCGAGGTGGCGATCAGAATTGACAAGAACAACGCGAGCCCGCGAGTGGCGTTGTCGGGCAGGCCGAACACCGCCAAGCCGGGCCGCAGCAGCCGGGCGACCACCGGTTCGGCCAGGTAGCCCGTCGCCAGCGTGGTGATCGAGATGCCGACCTGCGCACCGGACAGCTGGGTCGACAGGGTGCGATGGGCGCGTTGGACCATGGCATCGCGCCGGTCGCCGCCGCGGGCGTTGGCCTCCACGGTGCTGCGCTCCAGTGCGGTGAGCGAGAACTCGGCTGCGACGAACACCGCCGTCCCCGCGGTGAGGACCAGGATCGCTGTCACCGACAACACGGTCAGCAGGATGCTCACTGCGGCATCACCTGCGGTTGGCCGGGCCGCGAGCCCGGCCGGCTAGAGGAAGGTTCGGCGTCGGCGGCCTCGTGGGCAGGCTGCTCGGACCCGAAGCCCTGCGCTTCCTGTCCCAGCAGCCGGGGTGCCTGCGGCACGTCGGCCCTTTCGTTCAGGTGGCATTCCAGCCACGGTGCAAAGATGAGAGAACCATGCTAGCCCGAGTCGCGCTGAGTGCCGCCGCTGCAGGTCACCAGCCGGTAGGCAGCGGGTGCCCCTCGGCGAACCCGGCAGCCGACTGCACCCCGAGGACCACCTTGTCGTGCAACTCGGCGATCGATGCGGCGCCGACGTAGGTGCAGGTGCTGCGCACCCCGGACGTGATGTGGTCCAGCAGATCCTCGACGCCGCCGCGGGACGGATCCAACCCCATCCGCGAGGTGGAGATGCCTTCCTCGAACAGCGCTTTGCGAGCCCGGTCGAACGCGCCGTCCGCGGCGGTGCGGGCGGCTACCGCCCGCTTGGACGCCATCCCGTAGCTCTCCTTGAAGGGCTGATCGTCACGGTCGCGCAGCAGGTCACCGGGCGACTCGTAGGTACCGGCGAACCACGACCCGATCATCACATTGGACGCGCCGGCGGCCAGCGCCAGGGCGACGTCGCGGGGATGGCGCACCCCGCCGTCGGCCCACACATGGGCACCGAGTTGCCGTGCCGCTGCTGAACATTCGACCACCGCCGAGAACTGCGGCCGGCCGACGCCGGTCATCATCCGGGTCGTGCACATGGCGCCTGGACCTACCCCGACCTTGACGATCGAGGCTCCGGCGCTGATCAGGTCGCGGGTGCCTTCGGCCGACACCACGTTGCCCGCGGCCAACGGAAGACCCAGATCCAGCGAGGACACCGCCTTGATCGCATCGAGCATCTTCTCCTGGTGGCCGTGTGCGGTGTCGATCACCAACAGGTCGACGCCGGCCTCGGTCAACGCCCGGGCCTTGGCGCCGACGTCGCCGTTGATGCCCACGGCGGCCGCGATCCGTAGCCGGCCCTGATCGTCGACGGCGGGGGAGTAAATCTGGGCCCGGACCGCGCCGGTGCGGGTGAGCACCCCGGCCAGCGAGCCGTCGGGCTCGGTCAGCACCGCTACCGGAATCGGCGCATGCTCCAACTGATCGAACACGGTGCGCGGGTCGGTACCGACCGGGACAGTCACGAAATCGGACACCGCGACGTCGCGGACCCGGGTGAACCGGTCGACGCCTGCGCAGGCCGCCTCGGTGACCAGGCCGATGGGGCGGCCCTCGAAGACCACCACCGCCGCGCCGTGGGCGCGTTTGTGCAGCAACGCGATCGCATCGGAGACCGAGTCGTCGGGACCGAGCATGACCGGG
>NZ_JBMHMI010000075.1:0-2537 GCF_049179015.1 Micromonospora sp. WMMD736 | reverse complement strand
CCGCCACCGTGTTGTCGTCGACGGCGGCCGCGACCGCGTCGGCGTCACCGAACGGCACCGACCGGAATCCGGGGGTGAACGGACCGAAGCCGCGGCGCGCCGTCTCATCGTCGGAGAAGCTGATGATGGTGGTGGTGCGACCGTGGAAGTTGTTGTGCGCCACCACAATGTTGCTTCTGCTGTTGGGGCCCGCGGGCACTCCCTTGACATCGGCACCCCACTTGCGGGCCACCTTGATGCCGCTCTCCACCGCCTCGGCACCG
The DNA here is from genome assembly GCF_049179015.1 of Micromonospora sp. WMMD736. NCBI lineage: Bacteria > Bacillati > Actinomycetota > Actinomycetes > Micromonosporales > Micromonosporaceae > Micromonospora > Micromonospora sp. WMMD736. Next base: position 2,274 of record NZ_JBMHMI010000075.1, on the reverse strand, counting down.
CTGTTCATCGGCAGCACCATGTCCTTACCGCACAGCTCGGCCAGCGCCGCGCAGAACGGCGCCAGGCGATCGGAATGGAACGCCCGGCTGACCAGCGTCACGGAATCGAGCTGGCGATGGGCGGCGGCGGTGATCTCGGGATGGCGGTGGCCGAAGTTGACCGCCGAGTAGGCCGCCAGGCAGTCCAGGTAGCGACGGCCCTCCACATCGGTGATCCACGAGCCTTCGGCGCTGGCCGCCACCACTGGCAGCGGTGCGTAGTTGTGGGCCACGTGGCGATCGTCGAGTTCGATCGCGGCTTCCGTGGCGGTCACAGAGTCCAGGATGGTCACTGATACACCTCCAGTGTGCAGCATTTGACGGATCCGCCGCCTTTGAGCAATTCGGACAGGTCGACGCCGACCGGGCGGAATCCGGCGGCGTGCAGTTGTTCGATGAATCCGGTGGCTGCCGCGGGCAGCACCACGTGCAGCCCGTCGGACACCGCATTGAGTCCCAACACGTAGGCGTCGGCGCTGGCCACCTCGATGGCGTCAGGGAACAGCTCGGCCAGCACCGCGCGCGAGTGATCGCTGAAGGCGGGCGGGTAGTAGGCGATCGTCGTGTCATCCAGCACGGCCAGCGCGGTGTCGAGGTGGTAGAAGCGCGGATCCACCAGTTCCAGACTGACCACCGGCATCCCGACGATGGCGGCGATCTCGTCGTGGGCACGGCGTTCGGTGCGGAAGCCGAAACCCGCCAGCAGCAGCGATCCGGCCACCAGCAGGTCGCCCTGGCCTTCGTTGACGTGCCGGGTGGTCCGTGGTGGATAGCCGTTGCGGTGCATCCAGTCCGCGTAGGCGTCCGCCTCTGCGGCACGTTGGGGGTAGGCGAAGCGGGCGACCACGGCATTGCCGTTGACCACCAGGCCGCCGTTGGCGGCGTAGACCATGTCGGGCAGACCGGCCACCGAGTCGACCAGTTCCACGGTGTGCCCGAGCCCCTGGTAGGTCTGGCGCAGGGCTTCCCACTGCCGCATGGCCGCGCCTGGATCGACGACCACGTCGGGGTCCATCCACGGGTTGATGGCGTACTCCACGGCGAAGAACGTCGGCGGCGTCATGACGTAGTGACGGGTGCGTGCGGTGCGAGTCGTCTCCCGCGGCGTTGCGGCGACTTCGGGGGCCGGGGTGCCGGCGGCGAAAATCGTCATGAAACAAAGCTATGGGCGGCACTGTGCGCAATCAATCGCCAATTCTTGCGTGTACGCCCAGGATCCGTTGTGCGATCGGTAGGATTTGAGCGGTTTATTGCACAGGAGGGCGGATGGATCGGCTGGACGAGACCGATGAGCGCATTCTGGCCGAGTTGGCCGAGCATGCTCGGGCCACCTTCGCCGAGATCGGGCTGCGGGTCAATCTGTCGGCGCCGGCGGTCAAACGCCGGGTGGACCGACTGCTCGACGAAGGGGTCATCCGGGGGTTCACCACGGTGGTCGACCGCAACGCGCTGGGCTGGCACACCGAGGCCTATGTGCAGGTGTTCTGCCACGGCCGAATCGCGCCCGACGAGCTGCGGGCGGCCTGGGTGAACATTCCGGAGGTGGTCAGTGCGGCCACGGTGACCGGCACCGCCGACGCCATCCTGCACGTGCTGGCCCGCGACATGCGCCACCTGGAGAAGGCGCTGGAACGCATCCGCTCCGCGGCCGACGTCGAACGCAGCGAGAGCATCGTGGTGCTGTCCAACATCATCGAACGGGCCCGGTCCTGACCAGGGTGGCGCACACCTGTCGACGCGTCATCGTGTAAGAACGCCACGTGAGCATTTCTGGTGGCAGTTCTGCAGGCGTCGTCATCGTGGGTGGAGGGCTGGCCGCGGCCCGCACCGCCGAGCAGCTGCGGCGCGCCGAGTACCCCGGACCGGTGACTATCGTCAGCGACGAGGAGCACCTGCCCTACGACCGCCCGCCGCTGTCCAAGGAAGTATTGCGCGCCGAGGTCGACGACGTGACGCTCAAGCCCGCGGAGTTCTACGCCGAGAACAACATCACCCTGAAATTGGGTAGCGGGGCCCAGGCGCTCAATCCCGCCGCGAAGACGGTGACGCTGACCGACGGCACGGTGGTCGACTACGACGACCTGATCATCGCCACCGGGCTGGTGCCCAAGCGCATCCCGTCATTCCCGGACCTGGAGGGCATCCGGGTGCTGCGGTCGTTCGACGAGAGCCTGGCGCTGCGCAGGCAGGCGGGGTCGGCGCGCAAGGCGGTGATCGTCGGCGCCGGGTTCATCG
>NZ_JBMHMI010000074.1:0-2254 GCF_049179015.1 Micromonospora sp. WMMD736 | reverse complement strand
CCCTACCTGATCATCGGCACAATCTGGTCGATGACCCACACCGATCACCTGGCGGATATGCACGGCGTCGACCTGGCGGTGTCGTTCCTGGGGTCGATCGCATCCTGGCCGGTGCTGCTGTTCTCCAACGTATGCATGACGTGATGCGTCGTGTAGACCTGTCGGCATGGTGCTACGGGTCGTGCAGTGGGCAACGGGCGGCGTCGGCGTCGCCGCGATCAGGGCGATAGCCGAACACCCCGAGCTCGAGCTGGTCGGGTGCTGGGTGCATTCGACCGACAAGGCGGGCCGCGACGTCGGCGAGCTCATCGGTGCCGAGCCGCTGGGCGTCACCGCCACCGACTCCATCGACGACATCCTGGCGCTGGCGGCCGATGCGGTCGTCTATGCGCCGCTGATGGCCAACCCCGACGAGGTCGCCGCACTGCTGGCATCCGGCAAGAACGTCGTCACCCCGGTCGGCTGGGTGTACCCCAGCGAGCGCAGCTCGGCGGCACTGCGGGCGGCCGCGCTCGAAGGCAACGCCACCCTGCACGGCACCGGGATCGCCCCGGGCGGGATCAGCGAGAAGTTCCCGCTGCTGTTCTCGGCGATGTCCACCGGTGTGACATTCGTTCGCGCCGAGGAGTTTTCCGACCTGCGAACCTACGACGCGCCCGATGTGGTGCGCCACGTCATGGGGTTCGGAAACACCCCGGACAACGCGCTGTCCGGGCCGATGCAGAAACTGCTCGACGCCGGCTTCATCCAGGCCGTGCGGATGTGCACCGACCGACTCGGTTTTGCCGCCGACCCGAAAGTGCGCGCCACCCAGGAGATCGCCGTTGCCGCCGCCCCGATCACCGACACGCCCATCGGCACGATCGAACCCGGCCAGGTGGCCGGCCGCCGGTTTGTCTGGGATGCGCTGGTGGGCGACGAGGTGGTGGTGCGGGTCGCGGTGAACTGGCTGATGGGTGAGAAAAACCTTGATCCGGCATGGACATTCGGCGCCGAGGGGCAGCGCTACGAGATGGAGTTCCGGGGCAACCCCGACTTCACCGTGACGATCAAGGGTTTCCAGTCCGAGGCGGGGGAGGACGGCCCGGAAAGCGGCGTGGTCGCCACCGCAGCGCACTGCGTGAACTCGATTCCGGCGGTGTGTGCGGCGGCCCCCGGCATCGCCACCTACCTGGACCTGCCGCTGATCAGCGGGACCGCTGCGCCTTCGCTGGCCCGGTCGTGACGACCAAACGCGCGCTGGTGCTGGCCGGCGGCGGCCTGGCCGGCATCGCCTGGGAGACCGGGATCCTGCAGGGCATCGCCGATGAATCCCCGGCCACCGCGGAGGCGCTGATCTCCTCCGATGTGCTGCTGGGCACCTCGGCCGGCTCCACGGTGAGCGCGCAGCTGTCCTCCGGGCTGAGCCTCGACGAGCTCTACCAACGCCAGGTTGCCGCCGATTCTCACGAAATCAGGTCCGGCGTGGACATCGACTCCATCTTCGATCTCTTCCTCACCGCGATGTCGGATGCGGCCGCCAGCCGCGAGCAGAAGCTGGTCCGCATCGGCGAGATCGCGCTGGCCACCCCGACCGTCGAGGAGAAGGTGCGCCACGCCGTCATCGAACACCGATTGCCGTCGCACGACTGGCCGGACACCGACCTGCGGATCACCGCGATCGACATCGCCACCGGTGAACTGCTGACCTTCGATCGCGATTCGGGCGTCGGTCTGGTGGACGCGGTCGCGGCCAGCTGCGCGGTGCCGGGTGCCTGGCCGCCGGTGACCATCGGCGATCGCCGCTACATGGACGGCGGGGTGGGCAGCACCGTCAACATGTCCTTGGTCGAGGACTGCGCCGTGGCCGTTGTGCTGGTGCCGTCGGGGGAGACGACGCCGTCGCCGCTCGGCGGCGGGGCGGCGGCCGAAGTGGCGCTGTTCGCGGGCCGGGCGTTCGGCGTGTTCGCCGACGACGAGGCGCTGGCGGCGTTCGGGCCCGACCCGCTCGACCCGGCCTGCCGGGTGCCCTCGGCGCGGGCCGGGCGCAATCAGGGCCGCCGGTACGCCGCTCCGATCGCCGAGTTCCTAGCCGGCTGACTCGTCGAGCAGCGCCGCCGTGAGCCGACGACCGACCTCGATCACCTCGGCGGCCCGGTGGAAATCCAGGCTGCGGCAGGTCGATCGCGGTACCTCGATGAACATGTCGGGCGGGTAGGCGGCCAACGTGTGCCGGGCCAGCGCGGCCTGCGCAATGTCGATGGAGCGGTTCATC
>NZ_JBMHMI010000073.1:0-2704 GCF_049179015.1 Micromonospora sp. WMMD736 | reverse complement strand
CCCTTCGGAGCGCACTTTGTCTCCCATCCGGACGGATCCGGTCCCGGGACGGTCGGCCCGTGGGAGCATCGAGCGACGATGACTGTTGGCTCCAGCGTCCCCGATGGCCCGGACATCCCGCCGTTGACCGCGCTGTCGGATGGGCCCCACCCCGGCTGGGCGTCGCGACCTGCCGAGGTCAGCGCGGCGTCGAGACGATATCGGGAGGCCTGCGCCCTCGGCGTCGCCGAAGCCACCGAATGCGACGAAGATCCCGTCCGGGTGATTGCCGACGCGATCGACGGTCACGCCACGACGGTCCGCCATGCGCTCGAGCAGATCGGCGACGAGCCTGCGCTGGGCGCATTGGAGGCCGTGCTCGACCTGTCATTGCTGGAGCGCGAGTTGCTCGAGGATCGCACCCAGCGACGCACACTGGCGCTGTTGCGGGTACAGGAGGCCCTGAGCAACCTGCGGGCGGTCGACGCCGTCGCCGCAATCGTCGACCGCGCGCCACGGGAATTGGTCGAGTCGTGCGGTTTCGATCGCGCGGTGCTGTTCCGGGTGCACGAAGGCCGAATGGTGATGGAGTCGGCCTACTTCGGCGGCGATGAGGTGGGCGCGCAGAAAATGGTGGCGTTCGCGCAGTCGGTGGCGCCACCGTTGGATCACATGCTGTTGGAGACCGAGATGATCCGACAGCGCGCGCCGGCGATCGTCCGTGATGCGCGCAACGACAGCCGGGTCAACCGGCCGATCGTCGACTTCTCGATGACGCATTCGTACGTGGCCGCGCCGGTGATGCCGACCGGCCGGGTGATCGGCTTCCTGCACGCCGACCGGCTCTACACCGGGCAGACCGTCGACGAGATCGACCGAGACACGGTCTGGGCGTTCGCCGAAGGATTCGGCTACGCCTTCGAACGGTCGGTGTTGTTGGAGCGAATGCGCCGACAACAATCCGAGGTATGCGAGGCGTTGGCGTCGGCTGAGGCCGCCGCCCGCGAACTGCAGAGCGCCGATCTGGAGCTGCGCAAGGTCGAACCCGCCGAGCACAGCACCGCGGCCCGCTCACTGGCCCAGGTCGAGTCTGCGGCGCACGCGGTGCTCACCCGCCGCGAGATCGAGGTGCTGCAGCTGATGGCCGCCGGCCGGACCAACCAACAGATCGCGGCGGAATTGGTCATCTCGACCGGCACGGTGAAATCCCATGTCAAGCGGGTGCTGCGCAAACTGCGCGCGACCAACCGCGCCGAGGCGGCGTCGACCTACACCCGGCTGGCCAACGCGCAACACTGACTCAACCCGCCGCCACCGAGATCGACGAAATGGCGGGTTCTACTCGCACTTTCGCGCCCAAAGGTTCATTTGGGCGTCGGGAAGAGGGGTCAGGCGGGTTCGAACCAGAGCGCGGCCAGCGGTGGCAGCACCATCACCGCCGACGCCGGTCGGCCGTGCCAGGGCTCGTCGGTGGCCTGCACTGCGCCGAGGTTGCCGGCCCCCGCGCCGTTGTAGATCGTCGCGTCGGTGTTGAGCACCTCATTCCAGGTGCCGCCGCGTGGCAGGCCCAGCTGGTAGCTGCTGTGTTCGGATCCGGAGAAGTTGAACACACACGCCAGCACCGAGCCGTCGCTGCCGAAGCGCAGGAAGCTCAACACGTTGTTGGCCGAGTCGTTGGCGTCGATCCACGAGTAGCCCTCCGGGCTGGTGTCGCGGGTCCACAGCGCGGGCCGGCTGCGGTAGATCTCGTTGAGGTCGCCCACCAGTCGCTGGATGCCGCCGGAGAAGCTGTTCTCGTCGAGTTGGTACCAGTCCAGCCCGCGCTCCTCGGACCACTCGGCGCGCTGGCCGAACTCCTGACCCATGAACAGCAGTTGCTTACCCGGGTGGGCCCACTGGTAGGCCAGCAGGCCGCGCAGTCCGGCGGCCTTCACGTGGTCGTTGCCCGGCATCCGGCCCCACAACGTGCCCTTGCCGTGCACGACCTCGTCGTGGCTGATCGGCAGCACATAGTTCTCGCTGAACGCATACAGCATCGAGAACGTCATCTCGTGGTGGTGGTAGCTGCGGTGCACCGGATCGTGGCTGATGTAGTCCAACGTGTCGTTCATCCAGCCCATGTTCCACTTCATCGAGAAGCCAAGGCCACCAAGGTTTGTCGGCCGCGATACACCCGGCCACGAGGTAGATTCCTCGGCGATTGTGACGATCCCCGGTGCCACCCGGTGTACCGTGGCGTTCATTTCCTGGAGGAACTGCACGGCCTCCAGGTTCTCCCGGCCGCCGTAGACGTTGGGGGTCCAGCCGCCCTCGGGACGGGAATAGTCCAGGTACAGCATCGAGGCGACGGCGTCCACCCGCAGCCCGTCGATGTGGAACTCCTGCAGCCAGTACAGCGCGTTGGCGACCAGGAAGTTGCGCACCTCGGCCCGGCCGAAGTCGAACACGTAGGTGCCCCAGTCCAGTTGCTCGCCGCGGCGCGGGTCGGAGTGCTCATAGAGGGCCGTCCCGTCGAAGCGGCCGAGCGCCCAGGCGTCCTTCGGGAAGTGCGCCGGCACCCAGTCCACGATCACCCCGATCCCGGCCTGGTGCAGCGAGTCCACCAGGAACCGAAAATCGTCCGGGGTGCCCAGCCGCGAGGTCGGCGCGTAGTAGGAGGTGACCTGGTAGCCCCACGACCCGCCGAACGGGTGTTCGGCCACCGGCAGCAGTTCCACATGAGTAA
>NZ_JBMHMI010000072.1:0-2068 GCF_049179015.1 Micromonospora sp. WMMD736 | reverse complement strand
GTCCCCCGACGTCGCCCATCAGGCAATGATCGCCATGTCGTCCAGGTTTGTTCGACCGCCGTCCACAGTGGACGAGATTTTGGACCAACTCAGTGCGCGTTACGCCATGGTCGAAGCCGTCGAACTCATCCGTGGCGCCAGGTAACGGATCCGGAGGAGCACTGACGTTGGCGACATCGACGTTGGCGACATCGAGAAGTTCCCCGGTGAGTTGGACACACTACGTGCCGACAATGCGCGTCTGCGTCGACTGCTCCGATTGAGCGAGGAGCAGGCTCGGGCGGCGGCCAGTGATCAGGCGACGCTGCCGCCAGATCACCGAGCGACTCGCCAACCACACGCCTGATTCGGTTCCGCTCCTGATAGTCGGCACGAGTTCGTTCATCGGGGAAGGCTTCGACTGCCCCGCCCTCGACACCTTGTTCCTCGCCGCGCCGATTACCTTCAAGAACCGCCTCGTGCAGTACATCGGGCGCGTCACTCGCCCTTATCCGACGAAGACCACCGCTACCGTCCACGACCACCACGACGAACTCACCCCCGTCATCGCCTCCTCGCTGAGGAAACGCGCCCCCGGCTACACCACGATGGGTTTCCCCGACCCACGCAAAATGCTCGGATGAGAGTGTCGCGCCCAATCCCGGGGTAGATCGCACTCGCAGGGGGCGATATCGGACGCAACGACGGGCGGCCAAACCAAATCGGCCCCCGAAGGTATCCGGGGGCCGATTCTCGCAGTAGCGGGGACAGGATTCGAACCTGCGACCTCTGGGTTATGAGCCCAGCGAGCTACCGAGCTGCTCCACCCCGCGTCGGTGAACACGAGGTTACCGGTGCGGCCGGTGCAGCTCCAAATCGGCTGCTCAGCTGCGGTTATCGGGCGCCTTTGGCGTGGCTCGGAACACCTGGCCAGTGCACAGCACGCCCGCAGGGTCATAGCGGTCGGCCAGCGCGGCCAGCCGATGCCGTGCGTCGTCGCTGTAGCAGCGCGCCGCCCGCCCGGGGTCCAACGACGCCGCGAAGTTCGGCATCGGGTCGACCGGGTCGCTGTGCACCGCACCGATCGCCGAGTACGGCAGCAACCCGACGGCATCGATCAGCGGCGTCGCGGCCGAACGCATGGGTGTCAGCAGGGACTCGCCGGCCTTGAAGTCACCCAACGCCGCATAGCGCACCGCCACGGTCAGCCGACCGGCCAGCGGTTCGGGCACCCCGGACAATGGCGGCAACTGCTGCAGCGCCACCGACGTGTTGACGCTCTTGGGCAGACCGACGCTCCACTGCCACCAGGCGTGCAACACCGCGGCAGCGTCTCCACCGTCGAAATACAGAGCCCCACCGTAGAATTCGGGAATCGGCAGGTCGATCTCGATGCTGGTGATGATTCCCAACGTCGCCTTGCCGCCACGCAGCCCCCAGAACAGCTCCGCGTTGCCCTCCGGGCTAGCCCGCAGCAGCTGCCCCGGAGCCGGTGACCACATCGAACCCGCGGACATGGTCGGAGCTCAGACCGACGCTTCGCACCAACGGACCGATCCCACCGCCGGTCAGGTACCCGACCACACCCACGGTGCCTGACGAACCCGGCAGCGACAGCGACATTCCACGGGGTGCAGCCTTCGTAGCCTGCCTCGCCCGGCAACGCCACCGGCGTGGCCACCCGGCCGCGCAACGCGGCCACTCGATCAGCGCGCCCGTCGTGGGCGAGATCCGTCGACGGCATTCAGGGTCCTACCGGAGGAGCCTCGAGCGCCACGCCCTAGTCGGCGTTGTTGTACCGGTTCATCGCGTCGTCGAGGCGCTGCAACGCATCACCGTAGTCGGCGAAGTCACCGCTGCGCTGGGCCTCGCGCACCGAATCCAGTGCGGACTGAACCTCTTGCAGCGCCGCCGCTTTGGCGCCCGACAGCTGCGTCGGCTCGCCGGCCGGAACCGCAGCAACCGGGGCAGGTGTCCTGGCCGGAGCCTCGTTCTGGCCGCCGACAGACTGTTGCGCTGTCGCGGTCTGCTCGCCGTCGGTCGACGGACGCGCCGTCGAAGTCTGTCCCGTCGGCGCCGGACCGGTGGC
>NZ_JBMHMI010000071.1:0-1215 GCF_049179015.1 Micromonospora sp. WMMD736 | reverse complement strand
TCCTCGGGGTCGTCTCGACGTTTGTCTTGCAACTGGTGTTGTTCGGCGTGGCCGTACTGATCGACCGGCGCGACACGCCGATCTTCCCCCGCTGGCTCGGGTATGTGAACATCTGGCTGGCAATAACTTTCACACCTGCCAGCTTCCTGGTGTTCTTCAAGACGGGGCCGCTGGCATGGAACGGCGTGCTGGTCTGGTGGGTGCCCGTGTTCGCCTTCCTGGTGTGGTTCGTGCCCAACTTCGTGTTCCTGCTGCGTGCCGTCGACGCGGATGACCATCAGCCGGCCGGGGGCGACGCCCGGCTGGAACGCGAGGTCGCAGAACTGCGCGCACGCGTCGACGCCATCTCACTGGCCGGATGAGCGCCGAGACGCGAGTCAGGTGAAACCCGTTGGTAATTAACGACTTGCTGACCAACTACGACTTCAGCCATCCCGATATCGTCAGACTCCTGATCGTGTCAGCCATCGCTTTCGGCTTCGGCTACGGCTACGGCTACGGCTACGGCTACGGGAGATCTGGGGCCGCTACTACCCTGGCCCCGTCACGCCACGGCAGGCCCTCAACCGGATCATTCCGCAAAGGGTGTGGTTCCCGTGTGTGATCAACCAGACCACTACTTCTTCGGCGGGCTCAACGACGCGGCCATGTCCAAGAGGTACGTCTGGACCAACCTCATCGTGGCGATCGGACCCGGCTACCTGTGGGCTAGCCGCAAATCACGGGAGGGCACCTCCATGGGACTGGCCGTAGTGGTGTTGCTTTCCATCATCGCCACCTATCTACCACCCGGATTTGGCGTGTGGACCACGGCGTCGCCCTACTTCAACACACCGTGGTTCTACCTCAGCGGACTCGTTGCCACCGGCTACGCCGTCTACAACGTGCTCCTGGTCAAGAACTTCGCGCCCAAGCCACAATTCATCAACGGCCGGAAGAGCATCTGGTGACCACGCCTCAGGCGCGGATGCGCAGGTCCACCGAAGAGGTGCGAACACTCGTACTGGCGTCGGCCCGCCGACTTTTCTCAGTTCACGGGTACGGCGGTACGAGCACGCGCGATGTCGCTACCGACGCCGGTGTGACAGCGGCGGCGATCTTTCGTCATTTCGGGAGCAAGAAGGGTCTTTTCGACGCGGCCGTCGAGGAGCCACTGCACGACGCGATCTCCGGATTTCTGCAGGACTGGGAGTTCCTCGGCCCCGACCGGGCCAA
>NZ_JBMHMI010000070.1:0-3696 GCF_049179015.1 Micromonospora sp. WMMD736 | reverse complement strand
GTTCGGGCAGCCAGGGATCCAGCCAGCCCTCCGGTTCGATGGCCCAGGCGCTGCGCGACGCCGGCTTCGGCCGGTAGCGCGGCATACTGGCGGCGTGGGGGATCAACTCGCCAAACCGTGACATGCCAGCTGTTGGTGGTCAGCGCCGACGAGGACCGCAATGTCGCGCAGTGGATTTCCCGTCGGATCGCCAAACGCTACGGTGCCGAGCACGAGTCGCATCCTGGGCTGCCGCACTGGATAACCGCCGAGTCGGCCCTTCCACAGGTCGCGCCGCCGGTGCTGACCTGGCTGCAGCGCACCCTGCACCTACCCGTCTTGGCGCGCGGGAAGCGTGCCTTCGATCAGGTCGGACGCGACGCGCACCAGCGGCGTGTTGGCATCCTGAGACAGCTTGCGCAGCAACGCGAACGCCTGCACCGCGTCGACGCCGTAGCGTTCCATCAGGATGCCCTTGGCCTGGCCGATGGCGTCGCGGCTGGCCAGGGCGCGTTTGAACTGCTCGTCGCGGCGGGCTGCGTTCCACGCCACCGACGAATGCGCGGCGAAGATCAGGCCGATCTCGCGGGATTCGGGCCCAAACGCGTTCGGGGTCTCCGCGTACACGTTCAGCGCGCCCATCGTCTCGCCGGCGATGAACAGCTGGAACGCCATGATGGTGCGGATCGGCGTCTGTGCCAATACGTCCCGCGCGTACAACGGAAACCGTTCATCTCTGGTCAGATCGGCGACGTGGACCGTCTTCTCTTCCCAGGCCGCGGTCAGGCACGGGCCTTCGCGGTGCCGCTGCTGGATCTCGTCGAGCAGGATCGGCCAGTGGTGGGTGGCGGCCGGCGTGTCGATGTGCTTGGCGTTGCGGGTGACCGTGACCCCCGCATACAGCGCACCGGGCACCTCGACGGCAGCGTGCTCCGCGAGTTCGGCGATGACGGTGTCGGAGTCGACGTCGCGGCTGTAGAGCTCATGCACGATGTCGGCGATGCGACGAAACGTCGAATCGACCGAAGCGGGGTCATTCACCAGCGACATTGGACCATCATCTCCCACCAGCTGGATTCAGGCTACGCGCTTGCGCCAATACGGCCCGGCGTAGCGGCCCGGTTAACGCCGAGTTGTGGCTGCATGAGGGTTGGCCGCAAACCCGGGTCTCGGTCTGCGCGTCGCTGTAACGTCGCATCCGAGTGATCTTGAGCAACCAGGATCGGATATCGCCATGCGGATTGTCGTCGACTTGAACCGTTGCCTGGGGTACGCCCAGTGCGTGCCCCTGGCGCCCGAGGTGCTGAAACTCAAAGGTGCAGAGGCCCTCACCTACGACCCCAATCCCGATGATGCCCAGCGTCAGCGGGTGCTGCGGGCAGCAGCGTCCTGCCCGGTGCAGGCGATCATCGTGGATCGGCTGGACGGCGAACAGGGCCCTTCGTGAACTCGAACGGTTTCAAGGACAACGGCCGCATCATCATCGTCGGCGCGTCACTGGCCGGCCTGAGAGCCGCCGAGGCGCTGCGTGACGAGGGTTTCCGCGGCGACTTGACCATCATCGGCGACGAACCCGAAGAGCCCTATGACCGGCCGCCGCTGTCCAAGCAGGTGCTGGCCGGGTGGGTGCGCCCGGACGGCACCAAGCTGCCGCGCATGCGCCGCGTCGACGCCGACTGGCGGCTGGGCGTCGCCGCGACCGGCATCGACCGAGCCAACAACCGGATCCTGTTGGCCGACGGCAGCGCGGTCGAGGGCGACCGGCTGCTGATCGCCACCGGGGTGCGGTCACGGCCGTGGCCCAACCCGGACGAAGCCGCCCTCGACGGTGTGTTCACCCTGCGCACCAGCAGCGACGCGGCCAAGCTGCAAGCGGCGCTGGCCGCCAAACCCAAAAGGGTGCTCGTCATCGGCTCCGGGTTCATCGGCTCGGAGGTGGCCTCGGTCTGCCGCGACCTCGGTCTGGAAGTCACCGTCGCCGAACGCGGCCCCGCGCCCCTGGCCGGCCCACTCGGCTTGGTGATCGGCCGGATCGCCGCGGAGATGCAGCGCGCGGCTGGCGTGGACCTGCGCACCGGCGTATCCGTACAGGGCCTCGACGGCGACGCCGGCGGCCACGTCCGCCGCGCACGCCTGTCCGACGGCACCACCCTGGACGTCGACGTCGTGGTGGCATCGCTGGGGTCCATCCGCAACATCGAGTGGCTCGAGGGTGTCGGCCTGGCGGCCGGGACCTGGGGTGTGGGGTGCGACGCCGGGTGCCGCGCGTTCGACATCAACGGCGTGGTCACCAACAACGTGTTCGTGGCCGGCGACATCGCCCGCGCGCCGCACGTGCTCTACGACTACCAGTTCATGGCGATGGAGCACTGGGACAACGCCGTGCTGGGCGCCCAGGTGGCGGCGCACAACATGGTGTGCGCGGAGACCGAGCGCTGGGCGCACCTGATGATCCCGCAGTTCTGGTCGGGCCAGTTCGGCGTCAACATCAAGTCGGTCGGGGTGCCGTCCTTCGGCGACGAGATCGCCTTCACCCAGGGCTCGATCAAGGACCGCCGGTTCGCGGCCGCTTTCGGCCGCCGCGGCCGCATCGTCGGCGCCGTCACCTTCGACCACGGCAAATGGATCCCGTACTACGAGGCGCAGATCGCACGTTCGATGCCGTTCCCGCCCAACCCGGTCGGGTCGGATTTCCCCGAGGACATGCGCGCGATGCCCGCCGAGTTCCCGGTGCGGGGTGTGCCGACCGAAACCCCCGATGTGGTGTTGACCGGCCACAACCCCAGCGAACGCAGCGCCGAATTCCACCCGCGCAAGCGATGAGTGAGGAGACGCGATGACTCCCGAAGAGGCCTGGAACGAGGCCATGAAGCACGAGAACCGGGCCAACCCGTACCCCTACTTCGACGAGTTGCGCAAGACACCGGTCGCACGGGTCACCAACGGCGTCTACGCCGTCACGGGCTACGAGGAACTCATCACGCTGGCCCACGATCCGCGGGTCAGCTCCGATATGCGCAGAAGTCCTCTGGGCAACCGGCCGCGCGAGATCACCGACCCGGCGATCGCCGACATGATCGAACGCTACGGGCAGGAACTGAGCTTCATCCAACAGGATCCACCCGACCACGACCGGGCCCGCCGGTCGTGCATGCGCTTCTTCGGCCCGCCACACTCACCGGACGTGATCCCCAGCCAGGAACCGCTGTGCCAACAGATCGTCAACGACCTGCTCGACAAGGCCGCCGGCAAGACCCGCATCGACATCGTCGACGACTTCGCCTACCCGCTGCCGGTACAGGTGATCTGCCATGTGCTGGGCGTGCCGATCGAAGACGAGCCGGTGCTGCACGCCTGGGTCGCCGACATGATGGCCGGCACCTTCGACATGGGCCCGGAGATCGAAACCGCCGAGGGGCAGGCCCGGCAGGCCAAAGGCGTGGCGGCCGGCCAGGAACTCAAGCAGTACATCATCGGGCTGGTCGAACGTGCCGACAAGTCGCCCTGCCCAGGCATGATCTCGCAACTCGTGCACGACGACGACCCGGACGGACCGATGTCGCCGAGCGAGATCGTCAACAACATCATCCTGTTGTTCATCGCCGGCCACGACTCGACAGTGAATCTGATCTCGCACTGTGTGCTCACCGTGCTGCGCAACCCGGGATCGATCGAATTGCTGCGCGCCAGGCCGGAATTGATCCCCGGCGCCATCGA
>NZ_JBMHMI010000069.1:0-1620 GCF_049179015.1 Micromonospora sp. WMMD736 | reverse complement strand
ATCGCATCCCGATGGTGATGCTGTTGGAAGGAGCGGGCTTCCGCCCGTCCGGTGAGCACTACGGCCGGTCCCCGACCGATCTGCTGGTCCAGGCCCGGTGCTCGGGTAAGGTGCCCACGGTCGCCGCGGTGCTGGGGCCGTCGGCCGGGCACGGTGCGCTGGTCGCCCCGGTCTGCGACTGGACCATCATGAGCCGCCAGGGCGCGATCTTCACCGCCGGCCCCCCGGTTGTGAAAGAGTCCACCGGAGAGAACATCTCGAAGGAGGACCTAGGCGGCCCCGGCGTGGCTTTGGCCAGCGGCGTCATTCACAACGTCGCCGAGGACGACGAGACGGTGATCGACGATATCCGCCGCTACCTTTCCTACTTCCCACCCAGCGCCTGGTCGTATCCGGCGTCGCTGCCCGCCGATGAGCACGCCGAGCCCCGGACCACGTCGGAGTTGACCGACATCGTGCCCCGCGGCAACCGGCGGGTGTACAACATGCGCGACGTCCTCGACGTGGTGTTCGACCGGACCGACTGGTTCGAGGTCCAGCCCAAGTTCGGTCCGGCGATCATCTGCGCGCTGGCCCATCTGGGCGGCCATCCCGTCGGCGTGGTGGCCAATCAGCCGATGGTGCTGGCCGGTTCGATCGACGCCGCCGCCGCGGACAAGGCGGCACATTTCATCACCGTCGCCGACTCCTACCACCTGCCGATCGTCTTCCTCGCCGACAATCCGGGCATGCTGCCGGGTAGCCGCTCGGAGCAGACCGGTGTGCTGCGCAGCGGGGCCCGGATGTTCGCCGCACAGACCGCCGCCACCACCCTGAAGCTGCATGTGACGCTGCGCAAGGCGTATGGCTTCGGCTCGATGGTGATGTCGTTGTTGGGTTTTGACAACCAAGGTGCGACGTTCGCCTACCCGGGCGCGACGATGGGCGCGATGAGCGCGGCCGCGCTGAGCCGCGCGTCGCACGCCGCCGAGGACGTCGAGGCCAAGCTGCAACGGATGGAGGTCGACGCGTCGTTCCGGTCGGCCGGCCACCTGGGGTTCGACGAGCTCATCCACCCCGAGGAGACCCGCAATGCCCTGCTGCACGCGTTGCAGCGCGGCATCTACAGTCGCCAGGTCGCCCCCGAGCCGGTATCCCGCACCCTCATTACCCCGTGATTTGTGGAGTCTGAGCCGCGGTGAGCGCGGTCGAGACGCCCCAAATCGCTTAGGAGCGGTAGGCGGAGACGATCGGTTCGAGTTCGTCGGGGGTGGCGCCGTGCATGATCAAGGCATCAGCGCCGTAGTCGAACTCCTTGCGGATCCGATCGACACACTGTTGTGCCGAACCGGTCGCCGACGGTTCGAGCCACTCGTCGGGGATCAGCGTGGCAATATGCTCGATCTGCTCGGCGGTGGCCTTGTGGTCGATGCCGCCGCCCACCGACTGCACCACCGAGTCCGCCCGGAACCGCTCCAGCACCGCGGGATCCCAGCCGTTGGTGCTCACCAGCAGGTCGCCGTAGCCCTGCAGATAGGTCGCCAGTCGCGCCACCGTCTTCTTCAGCCGCAGCTCCTCGGGCAGGTGATCGCCCACCGTGGCGAAGCAGGACCACACCCGCACACTGTCCGGGTCCCGCCC
>NZ_JBMHMI010000068.1:0-2689 GCF_049179015.1 Micromonospora sp. WMMD736 | reverse complement strand
ACCGGCGCGAAGAAGAAGCCGACGCCGATGAACCACGCCGAGCCGGCGCGATCACAGCGCAGCACGAACCGCAGCCAGCCGGGAACTCCCCGATCGGATTGCGTCGCGGTTGTCATTCGAACTCCTTCCGGCTGCCTATTGCCAGCGTGCCCGACCCGGGTTACCCGGGCAATTACCCGACAGGTGGTGGTTTGAGGCACCGTGCGTCGGCGACACTGATGACGTGACGGCCGCCACCCGCGAACCGACACCGAGCCGGACCACCTTCGGGACCGCGCTGGATCTCACCGCGGCGGAAATGAGTATCGAAGCGTTTCTGCCCGCCGACGAGGCCGTCGCCGCCACACTGCGCGAACTGGGCCGCAGCGGAGCTGTCGCGGAGTAGCCTGAAGCGCACCGTGCCTGTCAAACCACTCGCAGCCGCCGGGCTGGTTGTCATCGGCCTGGCGGGGTGTGCTGTGCCCGCGCCGGCTGTCGGCACCCGAACCGCCGAGTTGTCCGTCGGCGGCGACGGTGCCACCGCGACCCAGCCTGTCAGCTGTTCGCAGACCGGCTGGATGTGGATCCTTGAATCCTTCGCCGAGGAGCCCGGTTTCACCGCGGTGCTGCGGTCGGGCCTCGACGGCGCGGCCGACTCGGTCCAGCTGCGCGACATCGGTGGATTCACCGGCGCCTACTGGGCCGGCACGACCGGCAGCGGCGAGGTGAACATCGAGGAGGGGGTGTTCACGGTAAGCGGTGAGGCCGAAGGTTACTTCGCCGAGGACCCGACCGACCGCGTCACCGTGCCGTACCGGGTCACGGCCCGCTGCTGAGCAACTCGACTGGCCCACGCATCGCCGAGGCGTCAGTACTGCACGATGATCGGGTCTCCCACCCGGACCTGGTTGAAGTACCAGGCGGCGTTGTCCGGGCTGAGGTTGATGCAGCCGTGACTGACGTTGGCGTACCCCTGTGAGCCCACCGACCACGGCGCCGAGTGCACATACACCCCGCCCCAGGTCACCCGAACCCCGTACTCCCCCTGGATCAGGTAGCCCTCGGGGTCGCTGAGCGGGATGCCGATGGTGCGCGAATCGAACGTCACGTTGCGCTGCTTCTGCAGCGCGCTGAACCGCCCGACCGGCGTGGGGAACTTCGCTTTGCCCATCGACGCCGGCATCTGGCGAGCCACCTCGCCACCGATGCTGACCGTGAAGGTGTGGGCTGAGATGTCGGCGACGGCCACCACCGACGCCGCCGATTCAAAGCTCGTCGATGCGCCGCCGACCGACACCGAAATCGCCGAGTGTGCCGGCCAGAAGCCGGTCGGATCCCACTGCATGACACGGTCGCTGAGCCAGGTGAACTCCCCAGCGGGAACCTGCGGTGCGGAGATGGTCAGACTCTGCTCGACGACGGCGCGATCGGTCACCGGCGCCCCGAAGGTGACCACCACGGGATGGGCCACCCCAACGACGGCGCCGTTTGCCGGTTCGATGCTGGCGACGGTCTCGCCGGTGGGCACCGCGGCCTGACTGGGGCTAGCCGTACCCGCGGCAGTGATCGCCGTGATCCCGAGGACAGCGAACATCAATCGGAGTGCTTTACCCACGGTCACCATCCCTTCGAGATGCTGCGGTCGGCGCATCGTCAGTGTAGTTCGCCACATTGAGCGAACTCTGAGACGCGCCGACGGGCGCACGTCCGCACCGATCGTCTACGTTGAGCCATCGCCTCACACCAACTCATCGGCGATTGCCGACAAAACGTTTCAACCAGCATCAACTGAGTGCTGACGAGGTCCGCCGGAGCGCCGACAAACCGTAACCGAGCACCAGGAAGATCATCGCCAGCACACTGATGTTGAGCACGACGGCGGCCCCGCCGACGGAACCGGGATCAAGGAAGTAATACGGCACCCGCCGTCCCGCGTGGTTGAGGACCGCCAATGCCAGAGCAACGTAGCAGGCGGGATAGCTCAGCCACACCAAAGGCTGCCACCACTGCACGCGTCCCTGACCGGAACCGACCAGCACCCATTCGGCCACCGCCAGCACCGGGACCACGACGTGCAACAACAGGTTTGCCAGCGTGTAGCCCATGCTGTGGCCGGTCAAGAACAGGTTCCAGACGACACCGGCAACCAGCACGTAGACGACCACCGCGCCACGCAGCCCCGCCCGCCGGTCGGCCCGCGGCGACAACAGCGTCCACAAGTAGAACGCGGCCGCGAGCAGATTGGCCTGATAGGTGAACGTGATCAGCCGCCAGAGCACGCCGGAGCGCGATGTCAACTCCACCGCCACTACAGCGGCCACCACCGCAGCGATGATCGTCACCCGCACGCCCACCCGCAGCGTGTTCAGTGCGGCCGGCAGAGGCGTGAAACCCACCTCCGCGACATTAGCGCGTGTTGGCCCACCGGGCGGTTCCGACGTTCCAGCCGATTGCCCGTCGTCGCGCACGGGCGGGTGGCCGGGTTTCGGTCATGACGAGCGGCGGACAAGCGCGTCCGGCCGAGCGCACCTTTTTCGGACACCCTTCGGCATCTCCGGCCGGATCAGCCGGTTGATGGAAGGCGTGCACTGATGATCTCGGCCAGCAGCGACTGCTCGATGTTGCCGCCCGACACGATGATCACAGTGGGCCCGGGCGGTGTCACGCCTTGGCGGTAGGCGGCCAGGCCGACGGCGCCGCTGGGCTCAAC
>NZ_JBMHMI010000067.1:0-1310 GCF_049179015.1 Micromonospora sp. WMMD736 | reverse complement strand
GGTGGATCAGGACAAGTGCCGCGGCTGGCGGCAGTGCGTCACGGGCTGCCCGTACAAGAAGATCTACTTCAACCACAAGACCGGCAAGGCCGAGAAGTGCACGTTCTGCTACCCCCGCGTCGAGGTCGGTATCCCGACGGTGTGCTCGGAAACCTGCGTGGGCCGGCTGCGCTACATCGGCGTGCTGCTCTACGACGCGGACGCGGTACAGGAAGCCGCGTCGGTCGAGCACGACAAGGACCTGTACCCGGCTCAGTTGGGTGTCTTTCTCAACCCACACGACCGCCGGGTGGTCGCCGAGGCAGAGCGGGCCGGCATCTCCGCGGAATGGATTGATGCCGCGCAAAATTCGCCGGTGTACCGGCTGATCGTCGACTATCAGGTGGCGCTGCCCCTGCACCCGGAATACCGGACCATGCCGATGGTGTGGTACGTGCCGCCGTTGTCGCCGGTGGTCGACATCCTCAAGGAAACCGGGCACGACGGCGAGAACCAGAACAATCTGTTCGGCGCGATCGACACCCTGCGGATTCCGGTGGAGTACCTGGCCGAACTGTTCACCGCCGGTGATGTGGGACCGGTGCGGTCCGCCCTGCAGCGATTGGCGGCGATGCGCGCCTACATGCGGGCGGCCAACTTGGGCGAAGAGTTCGACGAAACGATCCCGGAGTCGGTGCGGCTGAGCGGCGACGAGATCGAATCGATGTACCGGCTGCTGGCGATCGCGAAGTACCAGGACCGCTATGTGATTCCGACCGGGGCGGGTTCGGATGCGCATCGCCTGGACGCGATCGCCACCGGCTGCAGCCTGGACGGCGACGGCGGGCCCGGGATGACCGCGTTCGACACCATGGTGGACAAGTTCCAGCTGACCCACACCAACGACGCGGTTCCGCAAGGTGACCCGACCCGGGTCAATCTGCTCAACTGGGACGGCCGAAGCAGCGACGGGCTGGTACCGACCAAATGAAACTCCTGACACTCGGCCGCCGGACCGGCGGTGGAACTGCGCTGGCCGAGCGCCAGCAGCGGCTGGTCTGGCGGATCACCGCGCTGCTGCTCGACTACCCGACCGCCGAGACCGCCGAACTCCTCGACGACGTCGCCAACGCGGCCGCGGAGTTGCCTGCTGAAGTCCGCGAGCCGTTGTCGGAGTTCATCGGGTGGTTCCGCGATGCGGCTCCCACGCAGCGTGCGTCGACCTATGTCGAGACGTTCGATATGCGCCGTCGCTGCAGCCTGCATCTGACGTATTACGCGTACGGCGACACCCGCAAACGCGGTATGGCGCTGCTGCGGTTCAAACATGC
>NZ_JBMHMI010000066.1:0-3755 GCF_049179015.1 Micromonospora sp. WMMD736 | reverse complement strand
CCGAGGCCCATCGCCTCGACCTGGTCGTGCGTCACGTAGACCGTCGTGGTGCCGAGGTCCTGCTGAAACCGCTTCAGGTCGTCACGTGCGCTGGCGCGTAGCTTGGCGTCGAGGTTGGACAGCGGCTCGTCGAGCAGGAAAACCGTGGGTTCGCGAACCAGCGCACGCGCCAATGCCACCCGCTGGCGTTCGCCACCGGACAGCTGACGCGGCTTGCGGGACAACAGATGTGCGATGCCAAGCAACTCAGCGGCCCAACCTGCACGCTCCACCCTCGCCGCCTTTGCCATGCCCGCCGCGCGCAGCGGAAAGACGATGTTGGCCAACACTGTTTTGTGCGGGTAGAGCGCATAGCTCTGGAACACCATGGCGATCTTGCGGGCCCGCGGCGGCAAGCCGGTCACGACCTGCCGGTCGATGAGCACATCTCCCGAACTCGGCCGCTCAAGGCCTGCGATGGTGCGCAACAGCGTGGTCTTGCCGCACCCGGACGGGCCGAGCAACACCAGATACTCGCCCTCGGCGGTGGCCAGGTCGATGCCGTCGAGGGCGGGGGCCTGGCTGTGGTCGAACACTTTGCGTAGACCGCGGACCTCGACTATCGCCATCGCACCTCAGCCGCCGCCGATAAGGCCCTGTCGGCGCCATTTGTCGAAGATCGGCGTGATCTGCGCTTCGGCGTCGGCCACGGCCTGCTGCGGGTTCATCTCGCCGCGAGCGGCTTTCGCGAACATGTTCGGGATGACAAAAGTCGCGAAGACCTCTCCCTCCGCGGTGCTGGCCGGTCCGGGATAGCCGACGTTGGTGCTCCATTCCGTCGCGGTGTTGAGCACGGAGAGCTTGTCTGCGGGCTTGGCGCCGTAAGGGTCGTTGTCCAGCCATTCGTCGAGGTCGGGCACCGTCGCCGGGAACGCCGGGAAGTCGTACAGCTTCGAGTTCCAGGTCGCGAGCGCACTGTTGTCGGTGTAGTAGAGCAGGAACTCCTTGGCCGCGTCCGGATTCGCCGCGTGGTTGGGAACGATCCAGTTGTACATGACGTGGCTTGCCACTCGGGCATCCTTCGGCCCGCGCAGCGCCGGCGTGAAGAAGGTGTCGTCGGCGATGACCGGGTTGTTCTCCTGGGAGGTGCGCCAGGCCGAGATCGAATTGAGGATGTATGACAGCTCTCCGGCCACGAGGCCCTGATTGTTCGATGCGGCGTCCCAGCCGAACACCTCCGGCGTCATACACCGGTTGTACAGATCGGTCATGTAGGCCACCGCCTCGACGGTTTCCGCCGAGTTGATGACGACGTTCTCGTTCGCATCCTGAATCGAGGCGCCGAAGGACCACAACAACGCACGGCCCGCCATGTTGGAGTCGATCTCCTGCGACATCCCGATCCCGACCGGCACGCCCTGGGTGTTCTTGATCTCCGCTCCGCCGACGAGTAGCTCCTCATACGTGGCCGGTCCGTTCGGCAACCCGACCGACTCCCAGAGGGTTCCGCGGTAGTCACCGGGGTCGGGAACCCAGGCCGGCGTGTAGGCGAACCACCGGTCGGTGGTCGGGTTGTAACTGGATTTGCGGCACAGGTCGAGTTGCTCGCCATGGCGCCTGCCGGCCTCGTCGACCACGTCCGCAAGGTCGAGGCAGCTGCGCTCGAACTGTGGCACCGGTGCGATGTGCAGAATCAGATCGTGCCCCTGCCCGGCCTGGATCTCGGCGTTGGTGCGGGGGACGAGTTCGGCATAGTTGATGTGGTCGACCGTCACGTTCACGCCAACCTTGCTGCCCCATTCCTTGACCCATGGGTCGAACCAGGTGTCGTGGGCCGGGACGAAGTGGCTCCACATGAGAATGCTCAAGTCTCCGGAAAGCGGTGCCGCGGGCGGGGTGAACTCCGCGCTGGGCGCCCCGGTCGCGGGCGCCGCGGGAGCCTCGCGCGGCTCCTCGCCGCAGGCGGCAACTGCCGTACCGGCGATCACCAGGCCCGACGTTTGGAGAAACCTGCGCCTGTTGAAGCCATGCATCGCAGTGTTGAGCATTCGCCGGAGCCTCCATCGAACGGGGGTGCCGCGTCACACTGTACGGGGGCTCGTCCGTTTCCCCGCGGGATTTGCAATTCGATGTCGATCTGAGCAACCGGGTCACGGGCGGCTGCGCCGGCCCGCCGCTGTGCCTCGGCGGACGCGACCATCGGCGCCATTTCAGCAGGACCCGGGCAACTCCGGACCCCGACGCCACACGGAAGCTAAACTGTTGTCCATACGGTAAGCCACTAACCAGGAGTATCGGCATGAACAAGGACGACATGATTTTGATCAGTGTGGATGATCATGTGGTTGAGCCGCCGGACATGTTCAAGAACCATCTGCCCAAGAAGTATCTGGATGAGGCGCCGCGGTTGGTGCATAACGCTGATGGGTCGGATACCTGGCAGTTCCGTGATGTGGTGATTCCGAATGTGGCGCTCAATGCGGTGGCGGGTCGGCCCAAGGAGGAGTACGGGCTGGAGCCGCAGGGTCTCGATGAGATCCGGCCGGGGTGCTGGAAGGTCGATGAGCGCGTCAAGGACATGAACGCCGGCGGGATTTTGGGGTCGATCTGTTTTCCGTCGTTTCCGGGGTTCGCCGGGCGGTTGTTCGCCACCGAGGATCACGAGTTCAGCCTGGCGTTGTTGCAGGCCTACAACGACTGGCATGTCGAGGAGTGGTGTGGGGCCTATCCGGGCCGGTTCATCCCGATGTGTCTGCCGGTGATCTGGGACGCCCAGGCCTGTGCCGATGAGGTGCGGCGCAACGCCAAGCGGGGGGTGCATGCGTTGACGTTCACCGAGAATCCCGCCGCGATGGGCTACCCGTCGTTTCACGATGACTACTGGGAGCCGTTGTGGCAGGCGTTGGTGGACACCGACACGGTGATGAATGTGCACATCGGCTCGTCGGGGCGGTTGGCGATCACCGCCCCGGACGCGCCGATGGATGTGATGATCACCCTGCAGCCGATGAACATCGTGCAGGCCGCCGCCGATCTGTTGTGGTCGAAGCCGATCAAGAAGTATCCGGGTCTCAAGATCGCGTTGTCCGAAGGTGGCACCGGCTGGATTCCGTACTTCCTGGAGCGGGTGGATCGCACCTATGAGATGCATTCGACCTGGACCCATCAGAACTTCGGCGGCAAACTGCCCTCCGAGGTGTTCCGGGATCACTTCCTGACCTGTTTCATCTCCGACAAGATCGGGGTCGCGTTGCGCAACGAGATCGGCATCGACAACATCTGCTGGGAAGCCGACTACCCGCACAGCGATTCGATGTGGCCCGGAGCCCCCGAGCAACTGCACGAGGTGCTGTCCGCCAACAACGTGCCCGACGACGAGATCAACAAGATGACCTACCAGAACGCCATGCGCTGGTATCACTTCGACCCGTTCAGCCACGTCCCCAAAGACCAGGCCACCATCGGCGCCCTACGCAAAGCCGCCGAAGGGCACGACGTCTCCATCCAGGCGCTCAGCCATCACAAGGAAGGCGAACGCGGCGGCGGTGCAGGACATTTCGAGGCCCTGAACGCTGCCGCACGGGGCAACTCCGGGAGCTGAAGGTCAGCTCCCGGTAACTGAATAGCGGATCGGTAGGTGCTTGAGGCCGCCGACGAATGTCGTCGCCATATGCTCCGGCACACCGGTGAGCTCCGCTGAGCGGAGTCGCGGCAGCAGCTCGGAAAAGAAGCTGTTGATCTCCATCCGGGCCAGCGCGGCACCGAGACAGAAGTGC
>NZ_JBMHMI010000065.1:0-1043 GCF_049179015.1 Micromonospora sp. WMMD736 | reverse complement strand
GTCCGGCAGTGCGGCGTCTGCCTCGTCGACGACGTTCTTGAGTTGGCCGGGATCAAGCTGGTTCAGCATCCTGACAACGCTGGTGCCTAGTTCCGAAATCGACCTCGGCGCGATGATCGAGTCCGCGGCGATGCGCTGCCCGTCCTTGAAAGGCTGGCCGCCGGGTTTCTGCGGTTCGAATTCCAGGTATGCCTCGCCGAGCGCGGAGAGGTTTTCGAGTCTGACAGTGCTGTCGGCCGGGATCGCCGACTTGAACTTGTTGTCGATGAAAAAATGGATGGTGGCGTTCGTCAACGACGTGTCGATCCCCACGACCTTCCCGACCGGTACACCACGTAAGAGGACTTTGGAGCCCGCGACCAGATTGTTAACGTCGGAAACATCCATCACGAGGTTCGTCCGGTCGTCGGGCGGAGCGACGCGAATGCCCAAGTTAGCCAAGTACACTAAGAACCCGGCAATCATGACGGTGAACGCAACGAACACGGCCATTGCTTTAAGCGTCACGGGACGGCCCCCAGCATTCGCAGCACCTGTTCCACATTCGCGGACAACTCCCGCCCATCTGGGCCGACGATCGAGGTGATGTTGATCGCCGGGTGTTTGTCCTGCGCGAGGAAGTACTCATTGAGCAGGGCCCGCCAACGTGGGTACTCTTCCTCCACAACTTGTTTGGCCCCCTGGACCGCTTCGATGGCGTTAGCGATGGAGCCGAGGGCAGGCGCCATCCAGTACCCTCCGTTGTAGATGGTGCCCAACGACGGCAGCGTCGTGCCAAAACTTTTCGCCACGACCGTGGCTCGTTCGAAGCCATCCAATCCCTCGGGTGTGAACCAAAAACTCAGGTTCGGCGCCCACGTGCCCAGGACGTTCGAAGTCTGGTCCAGCCCCTGGATCATGATGTCGGCGGTGTCGAGGTTGTTGGACACGTCGGCGAGGTCGGCGGTCACCTGCGCCACCACCCTGCGCACCTCGTCCTTTGGAGGGGTGATCCGGTTAAGCCGCACGAGCGTGCTCTGCGCGCGCTGGATGGATCCGCTGCC
>NZ_JBMHMI010000064.1:0-2157 GCF_049179015.1 Micromonospora sp. WMMD736 | reverse complement strand
CTGGCAGCCGGGTTCGACGAAGTGCTGGCCCTTGGTGGCGACGCTCGAGCCGTGCCCGCTTCCTTCGCTGCCGACGGCGACCCGTCGGCACCGTCCCCGGTGGCCGAACGATGAGTGCCGCCGACGGCCAGTCATCGCGACGGGTTGATCCACGGACCCTTCGGCTGCCCGGCTCGGTAGCCGAGATCGATGGCAGCCCAGCAGGCCCGGCGATCGGCGCATTCTTCGATCTGGACGGCACGCTGGTGGCCGGGTTCACCGGCGTCATCATGACCCGAGATCGATTGCGGCGGGGCCAGATGAGCGTGGGCGAGTTCATCGGCATGGTGCAGGCCGGGCTCAACCACCAACTCGGCCGGTCGGAGTTCGAAGACCTGATCGGCAAGGGCGCGCGGATGTTGCGCGGGAACTCGCTGGGCGACCTGGACGAACTTGCCGAGCGGCTGTTCGTCCAGCAGATCATGAACCGCATTTATCCGGAGATGCGCGACTTGGTGCGCGCGCACATGGCACGTGGCCATACGGTGGTGCTGAGTTCGTCCGCGCTCACGGTCCAGGTCGAGCCCGTGGCACGATTCCTCGGCATCAAGAATGTGCTCAGTAACAGGTTCGAGACCGACGAGAACGGTCTGATCACCGGGGAGGTCATCAGACCGATCCTGTGGGGCCCTGGAAAAGCCAGGGCAGTACAGGGTTTCGCTGCCGAACAGGGTATCGACCTCGCCAAGAGCTATTTCTACGCCGATGGTGATGAAGACGTGGCGCTGATGTACCTCGTCGGTAATCCGCGGCCGACCAATCCAGGCGGCAAGCTGGCCGCGGTCGCCGCCAAACGTGGCTGGCCCGTGTTGAAGTTCACCAGCCGCAGCGGCAGTAGTCCGGTCTCGCAGTTGCGTACGATCGCCGGCGTCGCCTCGATGGTGCCGGTTGCTGCCGGCGCGATCGGTGTCGGACTACTGGCCCGCAAACGGCGTAGCGGCGTCAACTTCTTCACCTCGGCCTACGGGCGACTGCTGTTGGCCACCACCGGTGTCAACCTCAACGTGCTCGGAGAGGAGAACCTGACCAAGCAGCGGCCGGCGGTGTTCATCTTCAATCACCGCAACCAAGTCGATCCGATCATCGCCGGGGCGCTGGTCCGGGACAACTTCACCGGGGTGGGCAAAAAGGAACTGGAGACCGACCCGGTGGTCGGAACGCTCGGCAAGCTCATGGATGCGGCCTTTATCGATCGCGAGAATCCAGAGTCTGCGGTTCAGGGGCTGCACAAGGTGGAAGAACTTGCCCGCAAGGGTCTTTCGATCTTGATTGCACCTGAAGGCACCCGGCTGGACACCACCGAGGTCGGTCCCTTCAAGAAGGGACCGTTCCGCATCGCAATGTCGGCCGGGATCCCGATCGTGCCGATCGTCATCCGCAATGCCGAGGTGATCGCCGCTCGCGACTCCAGCACCTTCAATCCCGGAACCGTCGATGTCGTCGTTTACCCGCCGATTCCGGTCGACTCCTGGACGGTGGAGGAGCTGCCGGACCGGATCGCCGAGATCCGTCAGCTCTACCTGGACACGTTGAAAGCGTGGCCACACGACGAAGTGCCGAGGCCGCAGCTGTACAGCGGGGTGACCGGTAAGAAGGCCCCCGCGAAGAAGGCCGCCGCGAAGAAGGCCGCCGGGAAGAAAACCCCGGCCAAGAAGACTGCGGCCAAAAAGGTTGCCGCCAAGAAGACCGCCAAGCAAACCCCCAGACCTCCCGGCACCAAGGGCAGGCCATGAAGTCGCACGCGGCCGAGGTGACCGGATTCACCACCGCTGATGATGCACTGGTGTTGGCCGCGGCATCCTCACCAGCCGAACTCGACCTGCTCAAGGACTGGCTGGCCACCCACCGGCGCGAGCATCCCGGTACGAACGTAGAGGTGCTGCAGCTGCCCGCCGAGGATGAACCGTCGCCGGGTGTGTTGGCCAGGCTGGTCGAAGAGTTGGAGGATGACGAGGACCGGATGGTGGTGCCGGTTCGGGTGTTCTGGGTGCCCGGCGGGCTACCAACCCGGACCAAACTGGTCGCATTGCTGTCGGGCCGAGACACCTATCGCCCACCGGAGTTCCTGCAACGACGAATCCTGAAGAAAGATCCGACGCGGGCGCGGGTGGTCGCCGG
>NZ_JBMHMI010000063.1:0-2082 GCF_049179015.1 Micromonospora sp. WMMD736 | reverse complement strand
CACCTCAGCAACGCTGGGTGCACGCCCCGGCAGGTCAACGGTCGGCCATCGCTCTTAGTTTTCTCTTAATGTTAGGTGACCGAGTCGGCACCGACCAAATCCAACCGCGGGCACAAGTTTCGCGGATCACTATCCGTGTTTGGGGTGCGGTGCGTTCTCGATCAGTTGCTGCGCCCATTCCAGTGTCCACTGGGTCGCCGATCGACCGTCGAGATTCCAGAACTCCGGCGTGGCGTACATCGCATGCACCGGCTGACCGGCGCCGCCGCTGAGCACCTCCAGCGTCCTGGGCAGCTCGGTGATGTCGAAAGCCGACTCCGGTGCGGCGCAGATCAAATCGCCGCGTGCGCAGATCTCGTTGGTCCGGTCGTTGAGTGCGCCGAAGCCGCCCGGCCGCGGGCCCGTCATCTCCAGCCCGAACTGGGACAGCATCGGTATCTCATGCAGGGTGATCTCCGCACCATGGCCGTCCGGGTTGGGGCCGACGTCCTGACCGACGTTGTCCTGACGACGCCCATCGGCGATCAGCGTGACGCCGAGCACCAGATCCTCGTCGACCGGTCCGCGGCCGTTACCGATGTCGCTGGCCATGTCCCCGGCGATCACGGCCCCCTGGGAGAACCCGACCAGCACGTAACTGGTCAGCGGGCAGCGCTCATTCATCTGCGTCATCGCCTGCACCGCGGCGCGGTGGCCCTCGGTGCGGCTGTAGTTGTACGTCTTCTGCCCGTCGTTCACGAACGGGTTACGGAACTGGGCGGTATAGGGCACGGTGTAGACCTCTACCCGGTCACTGCCGAACTGCGCGCGGATCGGGTTGCTGACATTGAGCAGCAGCGCGGCCGGGAACTGAACCGGGTTGAACGGGTCCAGCTGCACCGAGGATTCCCAGGTGCCCGGGATGGAGATCATCTGCACATCCGGGCAGCTGGCGTCCTGGAACTCCGGTCGCGGCTTCTTGCCCGGCTGCACCGCCGTCGGCGGAACCGCTGTCGGCGGCGTGGCGGTGGGCGGCTCGTCCGAACGTCGCATGAAGACGACCACCATCGTCACGACCAACGCCACCACGATCGCCATCGCCCCGGCGGCGGCCAGGGCGAGGATGCGGTGCCGTTTACGACGGCTGCTTTTTGGCATTGCTGGGGCTGCTCCTCACGGGCGGGTGGTCCGCCTAGCAGAGTCGGTCGGTGGCGATCCGGATGTAGTCAGCGGTCGCCCGGTCGACGTCGTCGGCCGGTGGCGTGGCGACACCAGTAGTAGCTGGCGCGTGCGCGTCCACCGCGCGCGAATCGGATCGTGCCGCGGGGGGCGACTGGATGCGGGCCGACGGCGGCTCCGCCGGGCTCGGATCGCTGGCCCCGACGTCGCTGCGGACCAGCGGCGCCACGAACGACCACACCGCCTGCTCACTCTGCTCGGCAGCGTGCGCCTGGCAGACGTAGGAGCCGATGGTCAGTGCCAACAGGTCGCTGGACGGCTGCAGACCCGCCGCCCTCAGCGCGTCCAGGTATTCCCGCTGTCTGGCCGTCACCGTCAGCTCATCGCCGGCACCGGCAACCGCGCTGTCGGAGGTCGGCATTCGCATCGGCGCGGTCAGGTCGTCGCCAACCCCGCAGCCGGTGATAGCTGTCACGGCGGATGCGACAAGCAACCATGTCGATATCGACATCGATACCGACGTAGCCGCGATCCGTACCGTCTGCTGCACCCCTTCACGGTACCGGCTCCCCAAAAGTGCACCGGGCCAGCCGTTTCCCAATTGCCCGGCGCGTCGGCCCGATCAGGCGATGGCGGCCGCCAGATCGCCGGACATGGCCGACAGCTGGGCGCTCCAGTTCGCCCAGTCGTGGTTGCCGCCGGTCGGGAAATTGAAGTGCGCGTTGCGACCGCCAACC
The DNA here is from genome assembly GCF_049179015.1 of Micromonospora sp. WMMD736. Taxonomy (NCBI): domain Bacteria; kingdom Bacillati; phylum Actinomycetota; class Actinomycetes; order Micromonosporales; family Micromonosporaceae; genus Micromonospora; species Micromonospora sp. WMMD736. The sequence goes on along the minus strand of NZ_JBMHMI010000063.1, from coordinate 187 downwards.
GCCCGGTAATGCGCGTAAAACGTCCGGTTACTGCCCTGCGCCTGGTCGCAGTAGCCGATCATGGCGGCCGGATCGCTGCACGTCAGCGTCGACGGGCTGAAGACCCAGAGCCGGGTGTTGTTGTCGGCGAGCAGCTGGGCGTGCACATCGGGGTCGTGCCACTTCCAGCGTCCGAACTGTGGTGGAC
>NZ_JBMHMI010000062.1:0-2065 GCF_049179015.1 Micromonospora sp. WMMD736 | reverse complement strand
TGGTGCATCAAGCAACATTTGGGACAACATCGCCTGGTTGCAGCAGCGGCCCGGCGAGAAGTCGGCGCATGCGGCCCTAACTCATCCCAGAATGCGCCTCGACTATCTAAATGAAATCAAGAGCCGACAGCCCGCCGCTGAAGATCTCTACAATGCGCTGACCGCCGGAGCTTGATGACTATCCATCCATCACGTCTGGCAGACGAACGAGAAAGACGATGACCGGAACTCCTGGGCAATGCTCGGTCGGCACGCCGGTGTTCTCCACCGACAAGGAGGTGTGTCGCCGATGACCCGCACGTCTGTGGACCTGCCGTCCGTCGTCGTGCCGGGGCAGAAGGTCGCCGTCGAAACGGACGACCGCGAGGAGGAAATTACCCAGGAAGCGTCCGCGGCGGTCGCGACCGAACCTAGCCCCGACGAGAAAACGCGCCGATCGGTCCGCACACCTGTCCCCGACCCGCCGGGATCGGCAAAGCCAGCGGCCCGACAACCGAGCCGGCGAGGCATGGGGGCGGGAGCGGCCGCGCCGGGGCTTCTCGGCGCACCGCCGATGATCCCGTTGGCCGCCCCGGTGTCCGCCGGTGCTCCCCAACCGGCCGCCCCCGACCCCGACGAGTGGGCCGATTCGGTCCCGTTCGCCGATCCGTCATTGCAGGCGCTGCAGAACATCTCCAGCCAGTTCGGTTCCGGAACCGCGGCCGTCCCCGATGGGTCGCTGGCATCGCTGTCGAACGGCTTTGACGCCTCCCAGGCGATTCGCTGGGGTCTGGCGGGAGCGAACTACCAGAGCCAAGCCGGCGCCATGACCCGCCAGGCCGACGCCTTGGCGCACCTGGATTCCGAACTTGGCCAGGTGCTCAGCGATACCGCCGACATGGCCAACGGCGGCCGGGCCCAGATCAACGCCATCATCGCGGATGTGAACGCCGCGCTCACCGCGCTGGGCCCGATCCGCAACACCGCGGAGGGGCGGGCGATGGTGCACGACACCCTCACCACCGCGCTCGACCGCGCCGGGATCGCCCTTGCGAATGCCCAGTCCGCGGCGTCCGCGACCGCGCAGGAAGTTTCGGCATTGGTCGACCAGTACGTGAACGACTATGGCGAAAAACCCGTCTATACGCCCTCTCCGGACGCGGGCTATTCGCAGGGGGGCTCCAGCGGCGGCCCACCGGCGCAGGTCCCAAGCGGTGAGGTCGGCCAGTGGATCGACCAGGCTTTGCAGACACTCGCGCAGAATGGCCACGACGTCAGTGCTATCAACCCCGCCGCTGTCGCTTCGATCATCGCGCACGAATCCGGTGGCAACCCGAACGCGATTAATCTGTGGGACAGCAACGCCGCCGCGGGTATTCCGTCAAAGGGGCTGATGCAGACCATCGACCCGACATTCAACGCCTACGCGGTCCCAGGGCATCAGGACGTCTGGAATCCCGTCGACAACATCATGGCTGGCATCCGTTACGCCGAAGAGCGCTACGGATCGGTCGACAACGTGCCGGGGATCGTCGCGATGCGATCGGGCGGAGGATATGTCGGCTACTGATCGCCGCGGGCAGCCGGCTGCTCAGCCTGCCGGGTCGAAGCGGTGTCGCTCTTCGGCGCGGACCCGGTCAGCAAGGTCGTCCGGGACGTGCGCGGCGATATCGGCTCGAGAGGTGATCAGCAGCTTCTGCCGGATGGAGGCAACCTGTGCGTCCACGGTTCGGACGGAGCTGCCGCGCCGCACGGCGATGGCCCGGTTGGTCCAGCCGGCGGCGGCGAGCAGTGCCACATCCTGCTCGGCGGGCGACAATTCGTGCCAACGTGACAGGGTGATCGGTCTGGCCACGTCGGCGATCGGAAGTTTGTCGATGGTGAGTGTGCCGAGGGCAAGTCGCTGGACCTCGTCGAATTCGGGCCTGAGCTGGGTACCGCGCCTCTCTGCGGCTGCGTAGGCGGTTTCACCGAGAACGGAGGTGGCGGCGGCCGCGGCCAACGTGTTGATGAATGCCAACGCCCGGACCTTGTCGGCGTCCACGCCGATAAACGCCCGAAGCGTTGCGAGCCCACCGATGAGATG
>NZ_JBMHMI010000061.1:0-1337 GCF_049179015.1 Micromonospora sp. WMMD736 | reverse complement strand
GGGTCGACATGCGGTCCGGCCCGACGTTCGGGACGGTGTTCACCGCGGAGATCGATCCGTCGCGTGCGGTTTTCGTTCCCCGCGGCGTCGGCAATTCGTTCCAGACGCTCGAACCGGACACCGCCTACGCCTATCTGGTCAACGAGCACTACTCGCCGGATGCCGCCTACCCGTCGGTGAACCCGGCTGACACCGAACTCGCGATCAACTGGCCGATTCCGCTGGAGCAGGCCGAACTGTCGGCGAAGGACAAAGCCCAGCCGCCGTTCGCCGAACTCACGCCCATTGAGCCCCTCAAGACTTTGGTCTTGGGCGCCGGCGGACAGCTAGGTCAGGCCTTGCGTACGGCCTATGCCGACGCACCGCACGTCGAGTTCGCCGGGCACACCGAATTCGACCTGACCGCAGGCGATCTCGAGTCCGCTCGCCCGTGGCGGGACTACGACACCATCATCAACGCCGCGGCCTATACCGCTGTCGACGCTGCCGAGACCGCTGAAGGGCGCGCCGCGGCCTGGGCTACCAATGTCACCGCTGTCTCAGCACTGGCCCGCGTCGCCGCCGACCACCGTCTCACCCTCGTGCACGTTTCCAGTGACTATGTATTCGACGGCACCGCGACCCGGCCCTACCGCGAGGACGACGCCCTGGCACCGCTCGGCGTCTACGGCCAGTCGAAGGCGGCCGGCGATCAGATCGTCGCAACTGTGCCGCGGCACTACGTCGTTCGCACCTCGTGGGTGATCGGCGACGGCAAGAACTTCGTGCGCACCATGTTGTCGCTGGCCGACCGCGGCGTGAACCCGTCGGTGGTCAACGATCAGATCGGACGGTTGACCTTCACCTCGGAACTGGCCCGGGCGATCCGGCACCTGACCGAGACCCGCGCACCGTACGGGACCTACCACGTGACCGGATCTGGGCAGGCTGGTTCCTGGGCCGACGTCGCGAAGCGCGCCTTCGCCTTGGCCGGGCACGACCCGGACCGGGTTACCGGGGTCTCGACCGCCGAGTACTTCGCCGGAGCGACGGGTCCGGTGGCTCCGCGACCGCACGGCAGCGTGCTGGACCTGGCGAAGATCGAGTCCACCGGGTTTACTCCCGCCGATGCCGACGAGATGCTGGCAAATTACGTTGCGGCTGAGTCGTGTACGACGCGCGAGACCGCCCGCACATAATCCGGCGTCGTACTCGGTCTGTTGAGTCGCAGCAACAAGAAAGCTGGTAGTCAGCCTGCAGACTCGGCGGCCAGGCGGTAACCGCGGACGGCCAGTGGCCCGACCACAGCGGCCGCACAAAGACACCAGATCACGCTGTGCAGCAGGGGTAACAGCGCG
>NZ_JBMHMI010000060.1:0-1386 GCF_049179015.1 Micromonospora sp. WMMD736 | reverse complement strand
TGGCAGCCGGGCGCATTCGTTTGCCAGCTACTCCCGCGAGGCGGCCCCTCCAATACCGCCTCCAACAACGACAAGGGGCCGACCCGATACGGGCCGGCCCCCTGTGCGGGACTGCGACTACTACTTGACGGTGACCGAAGCGCCGGCGGCCTCCAGCTTGGCCTTGGCCTCCTCGGCGGCCTCCTTGGCGACCTTCTCCAGCAGCGGCTTGGGCGCGCCGTCGACCAGATCCTTGGCCTCCTTCAGGCCCAGGCCGGAGACGATCTCGCGGACCACCTTGATGACGCCGATCTTCTTGTCGCCGGCACCCTCGAGGATGACGTCGAACTCCGACTGCTCCTCGGCGGCCTCAGCGGCGGCCGGGGCAGCGCCGCCACCGGCGGCGGCGACGGCGACCGGAGCGGCAGCGGTGACCTCGAAGGTCTCCTCGAACTTCTTGACGAAGTCCGACAGCTCCAGCAGCGTCATTTCCTTGAATGCGTCGAGCAGGTCGTCAGTGCTCATCTTGGCCATGATTGGTCCTTCCTGGTTGGTTGTTCTTGGCTATTGGGTTGTGGTGGTTCAGGCGGCGGGCTCGTCGCCAGACTTCTTTTCCTGCAACGCGGCCGCAAGCCGGGCGACCTGCGACGCGGGTGCGTTGAACAGGCCGGCAGCCTTCGCGAGGTTGCCCTTCATGGCGCCGGCCAGCTTGGCCAGCAGAACCTCGCGGGACTCCAGGTCCGCGATGCGCTCGATCTCGGCGACGGACAGCGTGGCGCCGTCCATGTAGCCGCCCTTGATGACCAGAGCCTTGTTGTCCTTGGCGAACTTCTTGATCGCCTTGGCGGCCTCGACCGGCTCGCCCTGAACGAACGCGATCGCCGTGGGACCGGCGAACAGTTCGTCGAGGCCTTCGATCCCGGCTTCCGCAGCGGCCCGCTTGACCAGAGTGTTCTTGGCAATCCGGTACGACGCGGAGTCACCGAGCGAACGCCGAAGTTCGGCGAGGTTGGTCACGCTCAGACCGCGGTACTCGGTGACGACGGCGGCCGTCGACCCGTTGAACCTCTCGACAATGTCGGCAACCGCGGCGGCCTTGTCGTCCTTGGCCATGCATGCCTCCTTGTAGATGAGTACGTGGTTGTCCCCACGAAGACCACAAGCCAGGGCCGGAAATGACGAACGCCCCGACGCAGACAGGTCGGGGCGCGCAGATGCAATGCATACACTGATGCCTCGTCCTCCTGCGTGGGTCGCCGGGTGTCTGCTGAGCGGAACAACAGATACGTCCGGACCTTCGACCGATTACTCGGTGACCGACGGTCTTCGGTGGAACCGAGCTAGTGTAGCCCGCCGCTCCCCGATCAGCCAAAACGCGGACCGCGCGGACGACTTCGCCCACTGCGT
>NZ_JBMHMI010000059.1:0-1397 GCF_049179015.1 Micromonospora sp. WMMD736 | reverse complement strand
TCGGTCATTCGAACTAGTGTTCGGTTCATGGATGGCGGGGGTCGCGACGAGGTGGACGCGTTGATCGATGCCGCCGATGCTCTCGACGCGCGCCTGGCCGCGTTGCCGTTGACGGGTTTGTCGGTGAGCCAGCTGCAGCGGCTGGTCGATCACCACGAGCTCCGTCGGCGGCGTCAACCCGCCGTGGAACACCGCCTCCTGGCCGAACTGCAATCCCGTACCAGCGCGATCGCGTTGGGTGCCAAGAACTGGGCCGAAGTGCTGACCCGGCGGCTGCGGATCTCCAAAGCCGAGGCCCGCCGCCGCCTCGACGAAGCCCAACAACTCGGGCCGCGGTCGGCGCTGACCGGCCAGCCCCTGGCGCCCCAGCTGGCCGCCCTGGCCGCCGCCCAAGCCGCCGGCACCGTCAACGCCGAACACGTGCGCATCATCCGCGGGTTCTTCGACAAACTGCCGCACTGGGTCGACGCCACCACCCGCCACCCAGGCTGAGGCTCAGCTGGTGGCGATCGCCGCCGGGCAGACCCCTGAGGAGTTGCGCAAGGCCGCCGAGCGGCTCGCGCTGCTCATCGACCAGGACGGGCCGATGCCCGATGATGCCGAACGCGCCCGCCAACGCTACTTCCGACTCGACAAGCAAGGACCCGACGGCATGATCGAGGTCAAAGGACGCCTCGACCCCGAAACCGGTGCATACCTGGAGGCGGTACTGGCCAAATCGGCGGCCCCCGGCCAATGCAACCCCGACGATGAAAGCCCATGTGTGGACGGTCAGCCCAGCGCCGAGCAGATCCAGCGCGACACCCGCACCCAACCCCAACGCAACCACGACGCGCTCAAGGCGATGGCCCGTGCCCGGCTGGCCTCCGGCGAACTGGGAAAACACAACGGGCTACCGGTCACCGTCATCGTGTCGACCACCCTGCAGGATCTCGAATCGGCCGCCGGGGTCGCCACCACCGGCGGCACCAGCCTGCTACCGATGTCCGACGTCATCCGGATGGCCGCCCACGCCCACCACTACCTGGCCATCTTCGACACACACACCAGCCAACCGCTCTACCTGGGCCGCACCCGACGCCTGGCCAGCCCCGCCCAGCGCATCATGCTGCACGCACGCGACCGGGGCTGCACGTTCCCCGGCTGCACCGTGCCCGGCTACGGCTGCCAGGTCGACCACGTCCACCCGTGGAGCACCGGCGGCCCCACCGACATCACCAACGAAGACCTCGCCTGCGGCCCGCACAACAAACTGCGCAACCACGGCTGGACCGTCCGCAAACGCCACGACGGCCGCATCGAATGGCTCCCCCCACCCCATCTCGACACCGGCCAAAACCGCGTCAACAACTACCACCACCCCGAAGAACTCCTCGCACCTGACGAGGACGACCCCG
>NZ_JBMHMI010000058.1:0-1591 GCF_049179015.1 Micromonospora sp. WMMD736 | reverse complement strand
GACTGCGCATCGACCTTCGGAAAGGACATCGCGTGGCGCCTCGGAGTGCGTCTGGCCTCGGTGAGCACCGCACCCACCGACAACGTCTCGAGGCCGTCGAGGATCTTTACGTGCAGGTGAACCGGTACACCACAGTCGGACAGGTAGCGTGCGGCGTCCTCATAGCCGTTGACGAGCACATCACGAGGGAGGTGCTGCAGCAGCACGGGTGCTGCGTTGCGGTGGCGCAGCACGGCTTGGCGGAAGTTCAGCGCCAGCGCAACGAAGAACTCCGGCCAGTCCTCGGTCGACGGCCGGCGGGGCCGGATGACTGACACCCCGCCGATGCGACGGGCGACCGCCACAAGTATGTCGTTCTTGTCACCGAAGTGGTGATAAAGCGACGGTGCCCGCACTCCGAGATGACGTGCCAGGCGGGGCATGGTGAACGCGTCCAGGCCTTCCTTGTCGATGATCTCCAACGAGGCGGTAACCACCTCGTCACGCTTGATCAACGGCTTCGACGGTCTGCCCATGCCTAACGCTCTACCATCCCGGTCGCCACGCGTGACATATCAGTCGTCGTCTTCGATGACCAGGGCCAACTCCGGACACGCCGCGACGCCATTGCGGACGAGCTGCTCGTCTCGCGCCAGCACCTCGTGCGGCTCCATGATCGAGTAGCCCTCGTCATCGATCGGAAAGAGGTCAGGATCGACGGCATAGCACTGTGCATGCCCCACGCATTTGGGCTTGTCCAAACGGACCTTCATCGACAACCCCGCTTCCCTTCTGGATGGATTCCTGTCAACGCGACACCCGATCAATATCTAAAGATTATAGTTTTTAGTGTCGCCAGGGAAGGCCTGAGCGGCGGTTGGTTGACCCTTCTGCAGCGCCGCGACCTGCGGCTAACCACCTTCGTGTATCAGCTGACAATTTTTGATTGACGTCTCATATCATCGAGAGTAGTCTGCGCAGTGCAAGTGGCGCCAGTCACACCACCCAGCCGACACCTGCTAGCGATGCGTGTTTTCGGCCCTGTGCCGTGGCGCCAAGAGACTCCTCGAGCGACGCGAAGGACACCGAATGAAGCTTGATCGCAAAGTTGCCATGATCACCGGCGCCGGGTCCGGGCTCGGCAGGCACAGTTCCTTGCTGTTCACCGCCGAGGGCGCCAAGGTCGCGATCGTCGACATCGATGCCGAGCGCGCTGAGCAAACCCTCAAATTGGTTGAGCAGGCCGGCGGTGACGCGATCGCCATCACCGCCGACGTCGCGGTCAAGGAACAGATCGCCGCGGCGGTCCAGCAGACCGTCGACCACTACGGCAAGCTCGACATCGCCTGGGCCAACGCCGGCATCGTGTCGCGCGGGGGAGTGCCGACGGTCGCCGGCGGCGAGTATGTGGCCTTCGAGGACCTCACGGAGGCCGACTGGCAACACGTCTTGGGGGTGAACCTCAGCGGCGTCGTCTACACCGCCCAGGCCGCCGTGCCGGCGTTGAAGGCCAACGGCGGCGGCACGATCCTGGCCACCTCGTCGGCGGCGTCGATCGTCGCGTACCACAACATCGCGATGTACTCCGCCACCAAGGCGGGGGTCAACGGCC
>NZ_JBMHMI010000057.1:0-1718 GCF_049179015.1 Micromonospora sp. WMMD736 | reverse complement strand
GGCGGCGTGTCGAGCAATGCGAGAGCGAGATGACCGAAGGACCTCAGATCGGACTTGTCGTGGCCAAGTCCGTGGGCAACGCGGTGCAACGGCACCGGGTCGCGCGGCGGTTGCGGCACGCCGCTGCCACCCTGGTCGGCGAACTCGATCCGGGCGACCGGGTGGTCATCCGGGCCCGCCCCGGTAGCCGGTACGCGATCTCGGCTCGGCTCGAACAGCAGTTGCGCACCGCATTGCAACGCACCGCACCCCGAACGGCGCGGCGATGAGCGCGCGGGGGGTGGGTGCCCGCTGTGCACGGGCAGTGATCACGCTCATCCAGCTGTACCGCCACACCGTGTCACCGCTGCGTCTTCCGTCCTGCCGGTTCACCCCAACCTGCAGTCAGTACGCAGTCGACGCGCTCACCGAGTACGGGTTGGTGCGGGGCGGTGTACTGGCGCTGGTGCGGCTGCTGAAGTGTGGTCCGTGGCATCGGGGAGGATGGGACCCGATTCCGGAACGTCCCGGTGATCCGGACACCCCGGAAACCGAGACCGCCGGTGTGGCCGACGACCTGACCGCCGACACCCCAACGACGCGAGTGGAGAGCAAGACGCGTGTTTAACTGGTTCAGCCTGGACATCATCTACTATCCGGTGTCGGCCATCATGTGGGTCTGGTACAAGCTGTTCGCTTTCCTACTGGGCCCGTCGAACTTCTTCGCCTGGGCGCTGTCGGTGATGTTTCTGGTTTTCACCTTGCGCGCCATCCTCTACAAGCCGTTCGTGCGCCAGATCCGTACCACCCGGCAGATGCAGGAATTGCAGCCGCAGATCAAGGCCCTGCAGAAGAAGTACGGCAAAGACCGCCAGCGGATGGCGCTGGAGATGCAGAAGCTTCAGCGCGAGCACGGCTTCAACCCGATTCTGGGCTGCCTGCCGATGCTGGCGCAGATCCCGGTGTTCCTCGGGCTGTTCCATGTGTTGCGCTCGTTCAACCGCACTGGCGGCTTCGGCATCGGGCATCTGAACCTGTCGGTCGAGGAGAACAGGTCGCTGGGCAACTACGTGTTCAGCGCGACCGACGTGGGGCACTTTCTGGACGCCAATCTGTTCGGCGCACCGCTGGGTGCATACATCCTGCAGACGGCGGGCATCGAGGCGTTCGGACCGGACTACAGCCGCACCGCGCTGATCGTCGTCAGCGTGCCGGTGATGATCGCGGCCGGCATCGCGACGTACTTCAACAGCCGTGCGTCGGTCGCTCGGCAGAGCCCGGAGGCCGCGGCCAATCCGCAGACCGCGATGATGAACAAGCTGGCGCTGTACGTGTTCCCGCTCGGCGTGGTGGTCGGCGGGCCGTTCCTGCCGCTGGCCATCATCCTGTACTGGTTTGCCAACAACATCTGGACCTTCGGTCAGCAGCACTACGTGTTCGGCAAGATCGAGAAGGAAGAAGAGGCCAAGAAGATCGAGGCCCTCGAACGACGCGCCGCCAACGCCCCGGCGCCCGGAGCCAAACCGAAGCGGGCCCGCAAGGCACCAGCCGCGACCGACGAGGCGGCGGTGACGAACGGGACGACCGACACAGGTGACGAGGACACAGTCGGGAAGCCAGCGGGCACGGAAAAGCCGGGAGGTTCGTCCACGGCAGCCAAGAAGTCGACCCCGAGCCCGAACGGTGCCGGCGCCAACCGGACACCGCGGCCCGGCGCGAAGCCCAAGAAGCGCAAACGG
>NZ_JBMHMI010000056.1:0-3798 GCF_049179015.1 Micromonospora sp. WMMD736 | reverse complement strand
CTCGCAGAGTCCGTACTCACGGGTATGCTCCAACGATAGTGGTGACAACGACCGTTGTCTACGGTGCGCGCCGGTGTGGCGCATCGACTGTTACTGTTCGGCAATTCGCCCGCCATTGGCCTGTGACCAGCGGTTTTTCCGTGCACCCTGGTGACGCTCACCCGCGCCGCTTAGGCTGGCGCGGGTGGATGTCGAATCGTTCGACGAACGATCCGGCCCGGTCGGCGAGATCGGTTCTTCAGGCCCGCTCGGATGGCTGCGCAAGACCAACCAGAGCCCCAGCGTGATCGCGTTCGTCAAACGGGCGCGCCGGGTGCTGCCCGGCGACCCCGACTTCGGTGATCCGTTGTCGTCGGCCGGGGTCGGCGGTCCGCGGGCCGCGGCCCGGGTGGCCGACCGGTTGCTGGATCGCGATGCCGCCTCCCGCGAAGTCGGACTCGGTGCGCTGCAGGTCTGGCAGGCGGTTGCTGAGCGAGTCTCCGGGCGACCGGCCAACCGCGAGGTGACCTTGATGTTCACCGACCTGGTCGGCTTCTCGGCGTGGTCCCTGAAGGCCGGTGACGACGCCACTCTCAAGCTGTTGCGCCGGGTCGCACAGGTGGTCGAACCCCCGCTGCTGGAGTCCGGCGGGCACATCGTGAAGCGAATGGGCGACGGCACGATGGCGGTGTTCTCGAATCCTGTCACCGCCGTGCACGCGGCGTTGATCGCCTTGGACGCGGTGCAGTCCGTTGAGGTGAACGGTTATACGCCGCGGATGCGCGCGGGGGTTCACACCGGACGCCCGCAACGCATCGGTTCAGACTGGCTGGGTGTCGACGTGAACATCGCGGCGCGGGTGATGGACCGCGCCACCCGCGGGGGACTGGTGGTGTCGCAGACGACGTTGGAGCGCATCCCCGACGACGAGTTCGGCGCGCTCGCGGTGTCGGTGAAGCGGGTTCGCCGCCCGGTGTTCGCCCCCAAGCCCGACGGAGTGCCGGCCGACCTGGACATGTACCGGGTCAGGCGGCAGCGGCAGGCCGGCAAAAACGGCGGCGCGGATCGCCCCGAGGAACCAACGGGCTGACAGCTCCTCAGCAGCTGGCCGTCGACGCGTACGGTCAGAATCGCTCGTCAAAGCGCGGACTGGGCTCGAATCCGCGGCATAGGATCCGACTCATAAGCCGGGTGCGTCGAGAACGCAAAGGACACCGCGATGGCCACTTCCTCCACCCTCCAGGTCCTGGCGATCGCGCTGTACTTCGCCACCATGATCGGGATCGGCTATTACGCCTATCGCCAGACCAGCGACCTCGATGACTACATGCTGGCCGGGCGCAAACTCCGACCCGGCGTCGCAGCGTTGTCTGCGGGAGCATCCGACATGTCTGGGTGGCTGCTCCTCGGTGTGCCCGGAGCCATTTACGCTGCGGGACTCGGGGAATCCTGGATTGTCATCGGCCTCGTCATCGGCGCGTACCTGAACTGGCGCTACGTCGCCCCACGACTACGGGCCTACACCGCGATCTCCAACAATTCCATTACGGTGCCAACCTTTTTTGAGAACCGGCTTCGCGATCACTCGCATGTGCTGCGGATCGTGGCCGGAACCATCATCTTGGTGTTCTTCACCTTCTACGTGTCATCGGGCATGGTCGCGGGCGGCGTCTTCTTCGAATCCACCTTCGGCTCGTCCTACACGTGGGGCATGCTGCTCGTCGCGGGAATCACGCTCAGCTACACCCTGTTCGGTGGATTCCTCGGCGCAACCCTGACCGATGTCGCGCAGGGGCTGTTGATGCTCGCCACGCTCATCGCTGTTCCGATTGTCACCGTCATCGCGGTCGGTGGCCCGGGTGAAGTGTTGAATGCCATCAACGCCGCCGACGCCGCACACAACCTGTCCGAACCGGGCGACGAACTCCACCGCACCTCACTGTTCTACGGCGGCAGCGTGCTTGCCATCGTCTCTGCCGCTGCCTGGGGACTGGGCTACTTCGGCCAGCCCCACATCCTCGTTCGGTTCATGGCCCTGCGGTCGCCGGCCGACGCGAAAGCGGGTCGTCGCATCGGCATCGGCTGGATGGTGCTGAGCTCAATCGGCGCGATCGCCACCGGCTTCGCCGGCCTGGCCTACTTCTTCAACAGCGGCGAAACTCTTGACAACCCCGAGACCGTGTTTCTGCGGCTGGCGCAGATCATGTTCCACCCGTTCATCGCCGGAATCGTGCTCGCCGCGGTACTTGCCGCCGTGATGTCGACGATCTCGTCTCAGCTGATCGTCTGCTCGTCCGCCCTGGTCGAAGACATCTATCGCGCTTTCGGCAAGGAAAGCAGCCCGACGAAGCTCGTCAACTATGGCCGACTCGGCGTGCTCACGGTAGCGGTGGTCGCCATCCTCATCGCCCTGGACCCGGGGGGAACGATCCTGGACCTGGTGGGCTTCGCCTGGGCGGGGTTCGGCGCGGCGTTCGGGCCACTCATCATCCTGTCGCTGTTCTGGCGGAAACTCACCTCCGCGGGTGCGATTGCCGGAATGATCAGCGGCGCCGTGGTGGTCGGCATCTGGGGCCAGACCGATGCACTTGCCAGCCGGATGTACGAAATAGTTCCCGGATTTATCGCGTGCGCCACCGCGGCTATCCTGGTATCGCTTCTCACCGCCCGAAGTGACGACGAGATCGAACGCGAGTTTTCCGAGATGGAAGTGGCGACGCGCGGACCGGCTCCGGTGGGCTGACTCGAACTCCGTTGAGGTCACGGCTACCTGCAGGTGGCAGCCGTTTGCGACCACCATGGGCCGGGTACTCTCGGGCTCGTCCGGTCGTGACATAGGTTTAGGTGGCAGACCGGCTTCCTTTACCGCACGCCAACGCATCGCCTCACCGGTTGGAAGGCAGCGGAGACGAGTACGAAGGGGCCCTATCGTGAATCTCAGAAAAAGCGCGGGGACCGCACTGATTGCCGGTGCGCTAGCGGCAGCCTCCCTCGGACTGGGCGCTGCTCCAGCACAGGCGGATCCTGGTCGCGGCCCGGATATTCCATGGATTCCGGGGCCGGGGGACTGGGTTCATTGGAACCAGGGAATCAAGGGGCCCCCACCCGGACAGCTCAAGAAAGTGTGCCCCTGGAACTCCCCGCCAGGTCACTGGGTAGGCGGTCCCCACGGGGTCCCCTGTACCTGAGACAACTCGGGCCGCGTCCTCCCTAGAATTGTCGGGTGCCGTCACCGCATCGCAGTCGTTTGTGGATCATCGTTGCCGTGCTGGTCGCGGCGACAGCCTGTGGCCAACAGGACAGTCCGCAGGACACCGGGCAAGCAACAGCCGCCGAGATCGCCCAGCCCACCGGCGCCGCTGCGCCGACCACCGCCGCGCCGGCTCCGCCGGGCGGCTACGAGGCGACGCTGCTGTTGGTCCAGGAGGATGCGGGCTCCAACTCCGTCGACGTTCACCTCCCCCAGTTGACCGGCGGGCCGTCGGCAGTTCGAGAGCGGTTCAACGGCGGGATGCGGACCGCACTCGACGACCTCGTCGGGCCGGCCAGCGAAACGACAGTGAAAGACGGCTCGCTGATGGGCGACGAGCGCAGTCGGGTCACGACAATCACCGAACATGTCGTCGCCGGGGTCGCGGTGTTCAACTGGTATGGCGCGGGCGCGGCCCATCCCAACAACAGCGTCGCGACGATCGTGATCGATGCAGACACCGCAGACCCGATCCTGCTGCAGGATGTCTTCGTCGATCAGCAAGCCGCGGCCGAGCGCCTGTCGGCGATCGCGCGACAGCTCGACGACCGGGTGGGTCCGCTGACTCC
>NZ_JBMHMI010000055.1:0-4326 GCF_049179015.1 Micromonospora sp. WMMD736 | reverse complement strand
ACTTCTCCACCGTGCACAAGCGCCTGCAGCGGCTCAAGGAGCTCGAGGCCATGGAGCAGACCGGTGGGTTCGAGGGTCGCACCAAGAAGGAAATCCTGATGCTGACCCGCGAGAAGAACAAGCTCGAGCGCAGCCTCGGCGGTATCCGCGATATGCAGAAGGTGCCCTCGGCCGTGTGGGTCGTCGACACCAACAAGGAGCACATCGCCGTCGGCGAGGCCCGCAAGCTGGGCATCCCGGTCATCGCGATCCTCGACACCAACTGCGATCCCGACGTCGTCGACTACCCGATCCCGGGCAACGACGACGCCATCCGCTCGGCGGCGTTGCTGACCAAGGTCATCGCGTCGGCGGTCGCCGAGGGTCTGCAGGCCCGCGCCGGCCAGGGCGGCGGCGAGAAGCCCGACGCCGAGGGCGCCGAGCCGCTGGCCGAGTGGGAGCAGGAACTGCTGGCCGGCGCGACGGCCGCCCCCGCGGGCACTGCCGAAACCGGCGCTCAGCCCGAACCGACTAGCCAAGACTGATCAACATCGATACGGAAGGCTGAAATGGCGAACTACACCGCTGCTGACGTCAAGCGACTTCGGGAGCTGACCGGCGCCGGGATGCTGGACTCGAAGAACGCGTTGGTCGAGGCCGACGGCGACTTCGACAAGGCCGTGGAACTGCTGCGGATCAAGGGTGCCAAGGATGTCGGCAAGCGCGCCGAGCGCGCGACCGCCGAGGGTTTGGTGGCCGCCAACGGCGGCGCGCTGATCGAACTCAACTCCGAGACCGATTTCGTCGCCAAGAACGCGGAGTTCCAGGCGGCGGCCGACACGATCGTGGCTGCCGCGGCTGCGGCCAAGGCCACCGACCTCGACGCGCTCAAGGCCGCCCCGGTCGGTGCCACCACGGTGGAGCAGACCATCGCCGACCTGTCCGCCAAGATCGGCGAGAAGCTGGAACTGCGCCGGGTGGCCTACTTCGACGGCAGCGTCGAGACCTACCTGCACAAGCGGGCGGCCGATCTGCCGCCGGCGGTGGGTGTGCTGGTCGAGTACCAGGGCGCCGACAAAGAGGCTGCGCACGCGGTCGCGCTGCAGATCGCCGCGTTGAAGGCCAAGTACCTCACCCGGGATGACGTACCGGCCGACATTGTTGCCAACGAGCGGCGTATCGCCGAGGAGACCGCCCGCACCGAGGGCAAGCCCGAGCAGGCCCTGCCCAAGATCGTCGAGGGCCGGGTGACGGGCTTCTACAAGGACGTCGTGCTGCTCGATCAGCCGTCGGTGTCCGACAACAAGAAGACGGTCAAGGCGCTGCTCGACGAGGCCGGTGTCACGGTGACGCGGTTCGTCCGCTTCGAGGTCGGCCAGGCCTAAGCGGCCACACAAACGCACAAGGCCCCCAGAACCACTGGCGGGTTCTGGGGGCCTTGTGCGGCTGCACCCCCAGCCGTCGGTACGTATTGGTACCGTCGGGTTCGTGGCTCACGTTCATGCTTTCGGTGATGACGCGCTCGGTGACCGTGACGCGGTCGGCCTGGTGCAGGCGCTTCGAGCGGGGGAGGTGTCGCCCGCCGAACTCGTCGACGCGGCGATCGCCCGAGTCGAAGCCGTCAACCCGACACTGAACGCGCTGGCCTACGACGCTTTCGACCGGGCCCGAGAGCGGGCCGGCGCGCGGCGACCGTACGGCGGCTACTTCGACGGTGTGCCGACGCTGGTCAAGGAGAACGTCACCATCGCCGGCCTGCCCAACATGCGCGGTACCGACGCGTGGGAGCCGCGGCCCGAACCGGCCGACGGCGATTTCGCCCGGGCCTACCGGGCGACCGGTCTGAATTTCCTGGGTACGACGCGGATGTCGGAGTTCGGGTTCAGCGCATCGGCCGAACACCCCCGACTCGGCGCGGTGCGCAACCCGTGGAATCCCGGGTACACCGCCGGCGCATCCTCGTCGGGGTCGGGTGCCTTCGTCGCGGCCGGGGTGGTGCCGATCGCCAGCGCCAATGACGGCGGCGGGTCAATTCGCATCCCGGCCGCGTGCAACGGCTTGGTCGGACTCAAACCGTCGCGCGGCCGGCTGCCACTGGACAAGGAACTCCGGCAGATGCCGCTGGGCATTGTCGCCAACGGTGTGCTGACCCGTTCGGTGCGCGACACCGCCGCGCTGTACCGCGAAATGGAACGGGTCTACCGCAACCCCAAGCTACCGCCGATCGGCGACGTCACCGGGCCGAGTACCCAGCGGCTGCGGATCGCGGTCTGCACCCAGTCCATCGATCGGGATGCCAGCCCCGAGGTTCACGAACTGACGCTGAAGACCGTGGCCCTGCTCGAAGAACTCGGACACCGGGTCACCGTGATCGACAACCCGGTGCCCAACCGGTTCAAGGACGACTTCCTGTTGTACTGGGGGTTTCTGGCGTTCGCTCTCGTGCGCGGCGGGCGGCGGACCTTCGGGCCGAGTTTCGACCGCAGCCGGCTCGACAATCTCAGCCTGGGCCTGGAGGCCATGGCGGCACGTAACCTGGCGCGGTTGCCGGTGGCCATCGCCCGGCTGGCCCGTACCGGTCGGATCACCGCCAGGCTGGGCCAGACCTATGACGTCCTGCTGACTCCGACCCTGGCCGACGTCACCCCGCCGGTGGGCCACCTCGATCCGACCGCCGATTACCAGCAGATCATGGACCGGTTGCTGGCCTGGGTTGGCTTCACACCGCTGCAGAACGCCACCGGAGATCCGGCCATCTCACTTCCGCTGGCCGAATCGGCCGACGGCATGCCGGTCGGCATGATGCTGGCCGCGACGCGTGGACACGAGGCCACCCTGCTGCACCTGGCCTATGAGCTCGAGGCGGCGCGACCCTGGCCGCGCATCCAGTCCGGCTGAACGATTCGGCGCTTCGAGTGTCCGTCCCGTCGCGCTTGGCGCGTTTGGCCGAACCGCCCCGGCTGACCGGGCACACTCGGTATGAGGCAGGATGGAAGAGCCGTCTGGGACATTGCCCGGATGGCTCTCTCATGCGAGCAGCGCCCGAGGAGACTCATGGCCGACAGCAACGGTAGCGGGGTGTCCGCTCCGATCCGCCCGCTGTATTCGCGGGTATTGCTCAAGCTAGGCGGCGAGATGTTCGGTGGTGGGCAGGTCGGTCTCGACCCCGACGTGGTCTCGCAGGTGGCCCGCCAGATCGCCGAGGTGGTGCGCAGCGGGGCCCAGGTCGCCGTGGTCATCGGTGGCGGCAACTTCTTCCGCGGTGCCCAGCTGCAGCAGCGTGGAATGGAGCGCACCCGCAGCGACTACATGGGCATGCTCGGCACTGTCATGAACAGCCTTGCCCTGCAGGACTTTCTGCAGAAGGAAGGCATCGACACCCGGGTGCAGACGGCAATCACCATGGGGCAGGTCGCCGAGCCCTACATTCCGTTGCGCGCGGTGCGACACCTCGAGAAGGGCCGAGTGGTGATCTTCGGCGCCGGTATGGGCCTGCCGTACTTCTCCACCGACACCACCGCCGCGCAGCGCGCATTGGAGATCGGCGCCGAGGTGGTGCTGATGGCCAAGGCCGTCGACGGGGTGTTCACCGCCGATCCGCGCGAGGACCCCGACGCCGAGATGCTGAGCTCGATCACCCACCGCGAGGTCATCGACCGCGGGCTGCGGGTGGCCGACGCGACGGCGTTCAGTCTGTGCATGGACAACGGCATGCCGATTCTGGTTTTCAATCTGCTTGTCGACGGCAATATCGCCCGAGCGGTCGCGGGTGAGAAGATCGGAACATTGGTTACCACCTGATGAGGTGGCCGGGCACGCGAGGAGCACATGAGGTGAAAGCACCGTGATCGACGAAACCCTCTTCGACGCCGAGGAGAAGATGGAGAAGGCGGTGTCGGTGGCCCGTGACGACCTGTCGTCGATTCGCACCGGCCGGGCCAATCCGGGCATGTTCTCCCGCGTCAACGTGGACTACTACGGCTCGATGACGCCGATCACCCAGTTGTCCAGCATCAACGTGCCGGAGGCACGACTGGTGGTGATCAAGCCCTACGAGGCCGGCCAGCTGCGCAACATCGAGGACGCCATCCGCAACTCCGATCTGGGGCTCAACCCGACCAATGACGGCAACGTGATTCGGGTGGCGATTCCGCAGCTGACCGAGGAACGCCGCCGCGACCTGGTCAAGCAGGCCAAGGCCAAGGGTGAGGACGCCCGGGTTTCGGTGCGCAACATCCGGCGCAAGGCGATGGAGGAGCTGCACCGCATCCGCAAGGACGGCGAGGCGGGGGAGGACGAGGTCGTGCGTGCCGAGAAGGACCTCGACAAGACCACCCACACCTACAC
>NZ_JBMHMI010000054.1:0-3298 GCF_049179015.1 Micromonospora sp. WMMD736 | reverse complement strand
CGGCCGGCATCCGGGAACTCCGCTTCGTCGCGGTTGGCGGCGGCGTAGTTGACGATCACGGATTCGCCCCGGGAGAACGTGCAGCCGCTCAGTTCGACGTCGTTGGCGACGGTGCGGGGGATGCCGTGAATCGACCCGGCGAATCGGATGAACTCCTCCACCGCGCGCGCCATGAGCTCGGGATCCTCGATCAGGCGATCCCGTTCGGCGGGGTTGGTAGCGAGGTAGTGGTAGGCGAAGGACATTGCGCTTGCCGTCGTCTCGAGCCCGGCCTGGACCAACAGCATCGCGTTGGACACGACGTCGCCGAACGGCAGTTTCTCTCCGTCGATCTCGGCGTTGAGCAGGACGTCGATCATGTCGTCGTGCGGCGGTTGCGCCGCGCGTGCGGTCACCGCGTCGGCCAGGTGCTGATAGAGGCCGCCCCACGCGGCCATGCGTGCCTCCTCGGTGTCGCCGTTGAGGGCAGTGTCGGTCAGCTCGACACAGAGCGGGACGTCGTCGACGGGCATCCCTAGCAGGTACTTGAAGAACACGATGCCGGGCTGGCGCCAAGCGATCTGTGCGAGATCACCGCGGCCGGTCTCGATGAAGTCGTCGATGAGATCGTCGGTTTCGGCACTGATCTCGGGTCGCAGTGCCTTCATCCGGGCCGGCGAGAAGTACGGGTTGAGGACCTTGCGGAACTTCTGCTGTCGCGGCGGATCGAGAGTGATCACCAGGTCACCGGCGAGTCGCTCGGCTCCCTCGGGGGTGGGGTTGCTGGAGAAATTCTCCCAGTCCTGCAGGATCTTGACACATTCGGCGTAGCGCACCGCGACCCACGCACCCCCGGGCGTCGCGGCCAGAAACGGTGAATCAGTGTGGGCAAAGGGCGATTTGTCGCGCATCACCGCGTAGACGTCGTACAGGAAATCGTTGTCGTTGAAATCGGCGTGGCGCAGATCCCAGTTGTCGGCGTGCCGTTCGGGCGTCTGAGTCACGGTGAATCTCCCTGCTGCTCAGCGGACTCGCGCGCTTCCCGTTCTTCGTGGAGGCGGACCAGTTCGCGGAACCCGATCCGGTTGTACTTCGGCACCGGTTGGATGCCCCACTCGTCCTGGGCGGTGTCCTTGCCCTCGGCGCCCTCCGGCGGCCCCAGCGGTGGGTAAGGAACCTGGCACTCCAACTTGTCGTCGGAGTAGCGGACCTTGAGTAGTTCACTGCAGATCTCGGTGAGGCTCAGTGTCGGATACCCGTAGTAGACCGCCATGAACGGCAGCGTGAAGGCGCCCTCGATGACCAGGGCGACCAGGCACACCAGCACAGCGCGCTTGATCCACCTGTGCATCCGCGCGTAGTACGGCGTGGTACCCGGTGGGAGGTCTTCGGCCTTGTCGGCGGTGTCTTCGGTCTTGTCTTGGCTGGCTTCTGGTGTGGTGCTCACAGTGGCTCCTTCAGTCCGAGAAGATTTCGCGGTTGACCGTGTGCAGGTACGGGATCGCGAGGAACGGCGTGATGTAGAAGATGTCGTAGAGCCACCAGCCGATGACGGGGAAGACGACGCCCGCGTAGCGAACATCGGCGTACATCGTCATGTTGAACACGTACAGACACCAGATGAGCACGCCCATCCAGCAGGTGATGATCATCCACTGGTGGCCCCAGCGTTTCATCTGCAGGAACCCGATGGCCGCCGCGCAGCGCATCGCGAAGACGGTGAGGATCATTCCGAACACCATCGACTTCTCGCCCGGCGCAGCGGCGCCACCGATCCACGCTTCGTTGTAGTGCCAGAAGTAACCGGCGTCGAACATCGCACCCCAGCCGACCATCAGCACCCGGTTGATCAGCGTGTGGTTGGCGACCAGGTCCAGCGCCCAGCCGAGGCTGTTCAGCATGCCGTCGATGAGCACGAGATAGCCGATCAGGGTGACGATCATGGGCCGCACCGAAAGCCCGGCCCGCAGGGCCTCGCGCTGCAGCCACACCCCGCGCAGGAAGATCGGCAAACCGATCAGTCCGGGGGCCCACATGCCCATCAGCGCGGCACCGGCGATCATCCACTTGTCGGCGCGGCGTTGGGCCAGCCGGGACTCGTCATGGTGCTCTTCGAGGTTTCCCGAACCTGTTCGGGGGACGGTGGCCTTGACAGCCTTGACCTCGCTCCCCGACTTCCGTTTCAGTAGCGGAAGATTCACAGTTCCCACCAGCCACGCGCGAACGACATGTAGAGCTGGATTCCAAACATCGTCAACAGGTAGCCGTAGACCACGATCTGCAGGATGATGAGCGCCCTCTTACGCTTGCGCTCCTTTTGATCGACCATGTCGGTGCCCCTTTCCCCTAGTACCTGGTGCTTTCAGCGTCGGCCAGGCCGGCCGCTGCAACTTCGCGAAGTCCCTCGGCGATGGCACCGTCACTGGACAGTGGGGCGAGCACGCACGCCTCAGCTGCTTCCAGTTCGGTTGTGCCCGCGGCGATCAGGTGCGCGGCGGTGACCAGCACCCGGGTCGACGGCGGCTCGAAGTGGAACGCCGCCTCAGCGGTGCGGATCGCGGTCGCACACCGGACCAGCCGTTGCGCCGTGGCCGTGCCGACTCCGGTTTCGGCCACGATGACCTCGGCTTCACGCTCCGGTGGGAGGTATCGCATCGGCAGGGTGACGAACCGTTGCCGAAACGACGGCTTCAGTTCCTTCAGCGAGCTGCGGTAGGCCGGGTTGTAGGAGCAGACCAGCATGAAGCTCTCCGGTGCATGCACGACTTCGCCCGCCCTGTCGAGGTAGAGGGCGCGCCGGTGGTCGGTGAGCGAGTGCAGGACGGCCAGCGAATCATGGCGTGCCTCGACGACCTCGTCGAGGTAGCAGATCGCACCGGTCTTGACGGCGCGGGTGAGCGGGCCGTCGTTCCACACCACGTCGCCGCCGGTCACCATGAAGCGTCCGACGAGGTCGGAGCTGGTCAGGTCGTCGTGGCAGCTGATGGTGACGACCGGCCGTTCCAGCAGGGTGCCCATGTGTTCGACGAGCCGGGTCTTACCGCAGCCGGTGGGCCCGGTGAGCATCACCGGGAGCCGCTGCCGGTAGGCCCGTTCGAACAGTTGGACTTCGTTGCCGTTGGCATAGTAAGTGTCGCTGTACGTGTCGTTCGTCATGCGGAAACCAGCTCTCGGTGGACATGGGCGAGGACGCGGGGAAGTTGTTCGACACGCTGAATGCGCTGGGAGCGTTTGCGGCCGAAGACTTCCGGCAGCGGGTCGACGCGGGTGGGGCCGACGCCGACGTAGTACATGGAGACGCCGGCCTCGTTGGCCTCGT
>NZ_JBMHMI010000053.1:0-1490 GCF_049179015.1 Micromonospora sp. WMMD736 | reverse complement strand
CAGCTGGCCGAGAAGTCGACGTTCATCGAGGTCAGCTACCTGTTGATCTACGGTGAGCTGCCGACCAAGGAGCAGCTGGACAAGTTCACCCACCAAATTCAGCGGCACACCCTGCTGCACGAGGATCTCAAGCGCTTCTTCGACGGGTTCCCGCGCAATGCGCACCCCATGCCGGTGCTGTCGTCGGCGGTCAATGCACTGAGCGCCTACTACCAGGACTCGCTCGACCCGTTCGACGACGAGCAGGTGGAGCTGTCGACCATCCGGCTGTTGGCCAAGCTGCCGACCATCGCCGCCTATGCGTACAAGAAGTCCGAGGGCCAGCCGTTCCTCTACCCGGACAACTCGTTGACGCTGGTGGAGAACTTCCTGCGGATGACGTTCGGCTTTCCCGCCGAGCCCTACGAGCTCGACCCGGAAATGGTGCGGGCGCTGGACATGCTGTTCATCCTGCACGCCGACCACGAGCAGAACTGCTCGACCTCGACGGTGCGGCTGGTCGGCTCGTCGCAGGCCAACCTGTTCACCTCGATCTCGGGCGGTATCAACGCCCTGTGGGGCCCGCTGCACGGCGGCGCCAACCAGGCCGTCCTGGAGATGCTGGAGAAGATCCGCAAGCAGGGCGGCGACGTCCAGGAGTTCGTCAAGAAGGTGAAGAACCGCGAGGACGGCGTGAAGCTGATGGGCTTCGGCCACCGCGTCTACAAGAACTACGATCCGCGCGCCCGCATCGTCAAGGAACAGGCCGACAAGATCCTGGGCAAGCTCGGCGGCGACGACGCGCTGCTGGACATCGCCAAGGCGCTGGAAGAGATCGCGCTGACCGACGACTTCTTCATCGAGCGCAAGCTGTATCCGAACGTCGACTACTACACCGGCGTCATCTACCGCGCCATGGGCTTTCCCACCCGGATGTTCACCGTGCTGTTCGCGCTCGGACGGTTGCCGGGCTGGATCGCGCACTGGCGGGAGATGCACGGCGAGCCCAACAAGATCGGCCGGCCGCGCCAGATCTACACCGGGTACACCGAGCGCGACTACACCGACGTCAGCACCCGCTGACCTCGCGGTGCTGTGCGTTTCCGGACGGGTCAGTTTTCCAGCACCGCCATCGCGGCGTTGTGTCCGCCGATCCCCGATACCGCCCCACCGCGCCGGGAACCGGAGCCGCACAGCAGGATTCGATCGTTGCCGGTAGCCACCCCCCAGCGCTGAGCGGGCGTGTCGAGCGGCTCGTCGTCGTCGGCGAACGGCCAGCGCAATGCGCCGTGAAAGATGTTGCCCGCCGTCATGCCCAACGCGCGTTCCAGGTCGACGGTGGTCTTCGTCTCGATGCACAGCCGGCCCGCCGCGTCCTCCAGCACCAGATCTTGGATAGGTTCGGCCAGAACGGCATTCAGTGAGTGCAACACGGCAGAAGTGAGTGTGTCGCGCATCCGGTCGGGGTGTGATCCGGTGATGAGCTGATGCGGGGTGTGCAGGCCGAAGAC
>NZ_JBMHMI010000052.1:0-3202 GCF_049179015.1 Micromonospora sp. WMMD736 | reverse complement strand
CGCGCCACCGCCGGGTTGATGTCGTTGTCGTCGGTCAGCACCCCGAGCTGGGCCAGCTCGGCGACCCGCTCGGAGGTGAACCCTCGCCGCGCAGCGGGATCGCTGAACGGCTGGGTTATCGCCAACACCCACGGGAAACTGCCCGCTCCGAGGGTGTCGGCGACATACCAGGCCTGCTCGACGGTCAGCTCGACGGCGTTAGCTACCACAGGCCTGAAACCGGCGGAACGGCCGCTGTGACTCGGCGGGGAAGCTGGAAGTTAGCCGCCCCACTTGGCACCTTGGGCCATGTCGCGGGCATTCATCGACATGGTGTTCATCTCATGGGTGCTGGCCATCGCGCGATACGCGCGCACCAGCTCTTCGAGGCTGGCATTCCACTGGGTCTGCCACGCCTGGTAGGTCATACCGGTATCGCCCTGCCAGGCGCCGGCCAGAGCGGCCTGCTCGCTGGCGATGTCGGCACCGACGGCGTGCAGCGCCCCCGCGTAGGCCGTCATCTGCCCGGACAGCGCCAGCATCGCCGGGTAGTTGTACATGATCTGTGACATCAGAAAATCCCTTCTTGTCCGGCGTCCGGTCAGATTCCGGTGTAGGTGCTGGCGGCCGCGGCGTCCTCGGCGGTGTAGGTCGCCGCCGCGTCGCCGAGATTGGTCTGGGCGATGTCCAGTAGCGCGTTGACCCGCACCGAAACCTCGATGAAGCGGGCGTGGGCGGCCTGGAAGGCAGCCGACGACTCGCCCATGTGGAAGGCCTGGCTGGACTGCGCGGCCTGTTCGGCCTGCGCCATGGTGCTGCGCATCAGCGCGGCTTTGGCTCCGAAGTTGGCCTCGGACGCGACCAGCTGCGGGATGTGAGCGTCGAGCATGCTCATGGTGTTTCCTTTCGGATCGTTGACGAACAGTGCGGAACGATCGGTTGGCTCAGGTGCGCTGTCCCCCTTCCGGGTTTTCACCGTCGGGATCCCAGCCAGTCGGCAACATCGGGTTGACCGGACCGCTGCCGAACGCATCAGACTCCAGCGTGGTCAACCCGGTCGCCCGTGCCTCGTCCTGGTCGGCGGTGCCGGTGAAGCCCATCGGCCCGGCACCCCGGGTCGATGCCGAGACCTGCGGCTCCGGCGTGGGCGGTTGGTCGTCCTCGGGCTCAGGTTCGTAGTCCAGGTAGGCATCGGCGTAGGCGCGGCCCTTGATCTCGGCCTCCTTGCGACGGCGCCGCTTTCGGCGGGCCGCGGCGGCCGACGCGGGCACCCCGGCCGCGGCCGCCGGGATCCCTGCTGCCGGTGCGCTGGCGCTGGTGCGGCTCTTCACAATCGGGGTGAAGCCCTCACCGGGATCGTCGCCGCGCACCGCGTAGGGCACGAAGGGGCCGGCCGGCGCCGGCGTCACAGCCGCCGCCGTGGCCGGCCCACCCACAGGTGCACTGCCGGTTGCCGCCGAGGTCACCGGCGCCCCGCTTGGCGGCGGCACCCCGGCGACGGGCGCAGGCGCTTCGAAGCGGGTCGGCGCCGCGGCCGGCGCCGGGTCGACCGGTGCGTCCGCCACCGGGGGGAGAGGTTCGGGTTGCAACGCCTCGATCAACAACACCAAGCCGGTGATGCCGATGGCCGCCATCAGCGGCGGCGCCCACAGCGGCGACGTCAACAACGTGCCCCAGGTCCCCCAGCCCACCGGCTGGAAGAACGCCTGGTAGCCGATACCGAACAACACCGGGCCCCAGGTCGTCAGGAAGCTCGCCGGATCGGTCAACAGCGTCGGCAGGTCGGTGAGGAACTGGCTCACGAAATCCACCGGATACTGCAGCAGATCGGCAACACCCTCGCCACCGATCAGCGCTGGATCGCGGAAGTAGTTCGCCAGCGCCGTCACCAGCGGATTCTCCGACCACCATTCGGGGGTCAGCGCCTGCCCGGATTCAACCGCCTGGGCCTGAGCCCCGGTCTGCATCGCGTCGGCCGAGGCGGTGCCGGCTTCGCCGACGCCCGGGGTGAGCAGCATCGGGGCCGGCGGCGTGGTGGGCGTCGCGGCCAGCGCCGCACCCGACACGGCCTGATAGGTGCCCATGGTGGTCGCGGCCTGGATCCACATCCGGACGTAGTCGGCTTCGTTGATCGCGATCGGAATCGTATTGATGCCCAGGAAGTTCGTCGCGATCAGCACTGCACGAGTGGTGTGATTGGCGGCCAGCTCGGCCAGCGTCGGCATCGTGGCCAGCGCGGTGCCGTAGGCGGCGGCGGCGGTTTCGTGCTGTGCGGCCGCGGTGGCGCTGTTGGCGCTGGCCTGGGCCAGCCACGCCAGGTACGGGGTGTGCGCGGCGATGTACTGCTCAGCGCTGGCCCCCTCCCACGCCCCGGCCTGCACACCGGCCAGCACACCGGTCAGTTCTGCTGCGGCGCTGGCATATTCGGCGCTCAGCGACTGCCACGCTCCCGCGGCGGCCAACAACGACCCGGGGCCTGGACCGCTGCTCAGCAGGGCCGAGTGCACCTCGGGTGGCAGCGCCATCCAGACGGGAGCGGTCATCTCAGACGCCCCGGGCGATCATGTACGACGACGCCGCCATCGCGTCGCCGGAGGCGTAGCTGGCGCCGGACTCCCCGACACCCACACCGGAGCGGCCGAGTTCCTCGACGCCGGTTGCGGCCATCGCTTGGTGCTCGACGCCCTGGGCGCTGAAGCCGGTCGCGGTCTGCAGCGATACCGCGTCGGCAGCGGGCGGGAGCACCGCGGTGACGGCCGGTGCGGCAGCGGCGTGCACGGCGGCCAGCCGGGCCGTCAGCGCCTCGACAGCGCTACTGGCCGCGGTCATGCCTTCGGGTACGACACGTAGATTCATCGGTATTCCTCTCCATCCCGGTTGGTGTGGGTGGTGGCCGGCTCGGCGACGAGCGGATTGACCAATTGCACGAACGTGGGGGCATCGCCATCATCGAGAAACATCGCCCGACCGGCAGGCATTCGATTGAACCGGTGGCCACGCAGCTTGCCGCTGTCCTGCGGGTTGCCCGACAGCATCAGCAGGGTGGCCTGCAGGTCATTCAGCCGACGCAGTAGCGGCGCCGTCATCACGGCGTGTGGCGATCCGGTGGCCCGGGCCGTGACGATGACCCGCAGCCCGAGGTCGGTGGCCTGCGACAGCAGACCCAGTAGCGGCGTCCACGGACGCTGGCCCGCGTACGGGCCGCTGACAGCGGGGCCGTCGG
>NZ_JBMHMI010000051.1:0-4834 GCF_049179015.1 Micromonospora sp. WMMD736 | reverse complement strand
CGGCCGGTGCCGGTTGCTGGGCGGGCACTGGTTGGGGCGCCGAGGGGGCGGGCGCAACAGGAGCCGCCTCGATCGCATGCACCGCTCTGGGCGCCTGCACGACCTCGCTCTGGACGTACCTCGGTGCCTCCACGGCAGCACCAGCTTGGTCGCCCATGATCTCGGCCATCATCTGCACCGACACGTCCAGAAACGCCTGGTGACTCTGCGTCGTCACATCGAGATAGCGCTGGTGCTGCTCGGCGGTCTCCTGCTGGATGCGATCGATAACACTCCAAGCGTCCACCGACAGCGGCGACCGTGCCGTTTCGACCGCAGCTGACGACACGTCGGTCCGTTGAACCACAGGCGCTTCCATTCTCTGAATCTCTGGCGCATCGTTGCGCTGCACTGTCGGGGACGTCATTCGTTGCGGCGCAGGCGTTTCCGCGTGCGGCGCCTCGGGTTTCATGTGGGCTGCTTCGGCAACCGGCGTCGGTGTCACCGACGCTCTGGCGCGGGTGCGCTTCGGCGTAATCGACACCTTCCCGTCGACCGGCGGATAGGGCTTACCAAGGTTTGCTCCACCCACCTTCACGGCATGTGCCGGCGGCGCAACGAACTTCGCCGGCTCCTCGTAGTGGTCGAATAGAGATACCAGATCGAGCGCCACACCATCGGCGGCCAAGGTAGCCAGCCCGCGATGCCAGCCACGCATGCCGCCGGCCTTCGGATCGTCAAGGGCCACCGCGATGTGCGGTGCCTTGGCGAGGATCTGACCGACAAGTCCGGTCAGGACCCGGCCCGGACCGACCTCGATGAACCGGGTCACGCCGTCTCGGGCCATCGCCTCGATCATCTCGCGGAACTTCACCGACTGACGGACCTGGTCGGCGAGCTGAACTTCCACCTGTTCGCCGTACACCTGCGCGGTCGCATTCGCATAGACCGGGAAGTTCGCCTCCTTGAGTTTCAGCGACTTCAGGTAATCGGCCAACGGTTCCGAACTCGAAGCGACGATCGGTGAATGGAACGCCGATGCCACCGGAAGCCGACGCGACGTCCAACCCGCCGACTTCGCCTCGCCTTCCGCCCAGGTGATGTCAGACGCGTACCCCGCCAACACCACCTGCGCAGGCGCATTGTCGTTGGCGATCACCAGCGACTCGGGTGTATCCGGATTCGAATCCAGCAGCCTACACACATTTTCGGCGCTGGTGGCGACGGCCAGCATGGCACCGTCCTTGCCGTGTCCGGCCTCGGCCATCAGCACGCCGCGCTTGCGCGCGGTTTCGACGAGCCGTTCCATCGGGATGACGCCGGCCGCTGCCAGCGCGGTGACCTCTCCGAAGCTGTGACCGGCAGCGGCCTCGGCCGTCACACCCAGGACGTCCAGCAGCGCAAGCTGCGCAAGGCTGGTGGTCGCGATGGCCGGTTGGGCGTTGGCCATCGCGGTGAGCTCTGTCCGCTGTGCATCGGCGGACGCCGCATCGAATACCGGCTCTGGGAACACCACACCGGGCAAGTCAGCGAGGTCACCTTCAAGGCCATCCCACACCGCGAGAGCTTCGGGGAAGGACAATGCGAGGTCGGCGCCCATCCCGACGTACTGGCTGCCCTGACCCGGAAAGAGGAACGCCGTCTTTCCGTCCCGGGCCGGCCCGAAACCGACAGCAATGTTCGGGTCCTTGAGCTCGGAGACGGTGCCTGCCGTCACCGCACTCTTCAACCGGTCAGCAAGTGTCTCAAGTGAGGCGGTATCGGCCGCGACCAGACCTGCGCGCGCCGGCTGCGCCGCGTCGAACTTGTCCGCGCACTCGAAGGCGATCCGAGCAAGGCTCTCACCGGCGCGCACCTGGCCGATGATGTCGCCAGCCCGAGCCGCAAGGTCGGCTTCGCTCGACGCGCTGAGCACCACCACCTCGGTGGGCATCGCCCTGAGCCGCTTCGCGCGCTGCACGCCCCGGTACTCCTCGAGCGTCACGTGGAAGTTGCTGCCGCCGAAGCCGAAGGAGCTGACGGCGGCGCGGCGCGGCCGATCACCGTTTCGCACCCAGGGGCGGGTCTGGGCATTGACGTAGAACGATGTGTCGGCCAAGTTCAGCGCGGGATTCGGCTGCTCCACCTTCAGCGTGCCGGGCAGCGTCGAATGCTGCAGTGCGAGCACGGCTTTGATGAGTCCCGCGGCGCCGGCAGCCGCCTTGGTGTGGCCGATCTGAGACTTGACCGAGCCGAGCGCGATACGCGCATCGGCATCGTTGAACACCGACTTGAGGCCGGCGAATTCGGCAACGTCGCCGGCCTTCGTCGCAGTGCCGTGAGCTTCGACGAGTTCGACGGTCGACGGCTCATATCCGGCACGTTCGTAGGCGCGGCGCAACGCCTTGGCCTGACCTTCGGAGCGCGGCGCATAGACGCTGGAGGCTCGCCCGTCCGAGGAGGATCCCAGCCCGCGAATGACGGCGTGGATCAGGTCTCCGTCTCGTTCGGCGTCGGCAAGGCGCTTGAGCGCCAACATGCCCACACCCTCGCCGATGATGGTGCCGTCGGCGCCGTCCGAGAACGGCCGGCAGTCACCGGTCGCCGAGAACGCCGGCGTCTTGGAGAAGCACATGTACATCATGATGTCGTTGAGCGCGTCGACACCGCCGGTCAGCACCATGTCCGACTCGTGCAGGTAGAGCCGGTGCAGGGCCGACTGCAGCGACGACAACGAGCTGGCGCAGGCGGCGTCGGTGACGAAGTTCGCGCCGCCGAGATTGAGCCGGTTGGCGACGCGGCCGGCGACGACATTGCCGAGCAGACCCGGGAACGTGCTCTCCTGCCACGGTATGTAGTGATCCGCGATGTCCTGGCAGATCTCGTCGGCCTCGTCCTCCGGCAAGCCGTTCTCCAGCAACGCCTTACGCCAGATCGGCCGCTGCATGCGGGCACCCACCTGGACAACGAGCTCGGTGGTGGAGGCCACCCCGAGCACCACGTCCACACGGTCCAGGTCGACCTCCGCACCATCGCGTGTCACCTGGTCTAGCACCTGCTTGGCCGCGATCAGCGCGAGGATCTGCGCGGAGTCCGTCGACGGCAACGCGTTCGGCGGCAATCCGAACTGGATCGGATCGAAGTTCACCGGGTCAATGAATCCGCCACGCTTGCAGTAGGTCTTGTCCGGCGCCTTGGGATCGGCATCGAAGTAGTCCTCGATCAGCCAATGTGAAGGCGGCACATCGCCGATGGCGTCGCGTCCGCTGGTGATGGTCCGCCAGTAGCCGGTAAGCCCCGCCTCCCCTGGATAGATGGCCGTCATTCCGACGACAGCGATTGGAGTGGCGACGGGGGTTTCCGTGTGGTCGGTCAATGTAAACCCTTATCCGAGAGGGGTGGACAGGAAATTTGTGGGATTCAGTTGGCGACTCAGCCGAGTGGACGTGGACGAAAATCGAAGGCGGAGGCCGGCATCGCAACACCGGCTGCACGTAGCTGACCAGCTCGTGTCACGGTCGCAGCTCCCTCCAGCATGTTGAGCGCGATCTGGCGAACCGTGCGCGCAGCCACCGGTTCCAGGAAACTCCCCCGCACCCATTCGTTGAATGCGCCCATCGCTGGACCGCACCAGATCTGGTAGTCGGCACGTCGCTCGGTGTGACCCTCGCGAGCCCACTGCGCACCGTTGAACAGGTACCAGCGAAACACCAGCGCCATGCGGTGCTTGGGGTCCTCGCCCGCACGCTCTACCTGTCGTGGGTCCCTGGCCGCAAAGAATGCCTCGGTCTCGGTCCAGATCTCGGGGACGCTGCGGCCGAGCACTGCTTTCTCAAGATTCTCCAGTTCATGCCTCGGGGCATCCTCGAACGCGGAGTAGCGGCGGTAGAAATCGAACAGCCGCTGGCCTCGCTGGGCGAACATCGTGCCCCGCTTCAGAACCTGCACGGTCACCCCCTGCTCGAACATGTCGGCGGCGGGTGCCATCGCCACATCCGTAGATTGGGCCAGGGCAAGCAGATTTCGCGCGTCCTCCGACAAGCCGCTTTCCACTGCCGACTGGTTGACCGATCCGGTCAGGACGTAGGCTGCGCCGATCGCGAATGCGGCTGCGACGCCGGCAGGTGTCCCGAGTCCGCCCGCCGCGCCCACCCGCGGCCAGACCGCGTAGTTGTGACTGGCGGCAATCGTGTCGCGCAATGCAATGAGGCGTGGCAGCAGCACGGTCAGCGCACGGTTGTCGGTGTGGCCGCCCGAGTCCGCTTCGGCGGTGATGTCCTCTGCGATCGGGATTGCGCTCGCGAGTTCGGCTTCTTCTGCAGTGATTCGGCCTTCAGTGACCAAGGCGCGCAACATCGCTTCCGGGGCAGGGGAAAGGAATAGGCGCGCGACCTCTTCGCGAGAGACCTTGGCGAAAATGCGTCCGGACCGGATGACCTGGCCGTCGGGACCGCGGCGCAGCCCTTTCGCGGCGAAAAGCACAATCGCGGGGGTGAGCTTCATGAAGGCCGATGCCGACACGCAGCGGACACCGAGGCGATGGAAGAGGTCGATCGTCGCCAGCTCGAGCCGATCGTCTTGGACGTTGTGAATCAGGTTGGCACCCCAACCGCCGGCGTCCGGTCCCAGGGCACCCTGAATCTCGCGCACGCCGGCCTCGACGGTGCCGAGATCGAGCCCGGCGCTTCCGAAGAAGCCCATCACGCCGGCCCGTACACCCTCGACGGCCATTCGCGCAGTGGCGATCCCACGCGCCATCTCGCCAATCACGTAAGGGAATCGCACCCCATGCGTCGCGGTGAAACCACGCTCTCCTAGCCACTCGGGATAAATCGGCGGCAGGACGGCCAGCACGTCCTGGTGCGCGGTGGCCGAC
>NZ_JBMHMI010000050.1:0-3668 GCF_049179015.1 Micromonospora sp. WMMD736 | reverse complement strand
CTGAGATCCTCGGACACCACCGCGGTGTCGGACTGTGGCGTGAAAGTGGCCGCCTCAGCGTCGGTGGTGGCCAAGGTGCTCATCTGGGCGCCCGATTCCGAGGCCCCAACCGCGTCGAGCACCATCACGTGCGGCAGCGCCTTGAGAATGCGGTCTCGCACCGTGGGCGACAGCGGTGCGCCGCCGTTGGTGATGGTCAACAGCGCGGCCAGGTCATAGTCGCCGGCTTCGATCGCTTCGATCAACGGCCGCCCGATCGCGTCGCCGACCACCGGGATGCTCAACACCTTCTCGCGCTCGACGAGTTTCAGTGCGGCGTCGGGCTGGAAGCGCTCGACGTCGTCGGGGATGGCCAGCCACCCGCCCATGGTGATCGCGTTGTAGGCCGCCCACTGCGCGGCGCCGTGCATGAACGGTGGCACCATCAGGATCGACGTCGCCCCGGCCGCCGCCGAGGCCCGCTCCGTCAACTCCTGGTAGGAAGTCAGGAACTGATCGCTGCCGAACGGGCGGCCGCCCATCGAGGACAGGAAGATGTCGTGCTGACGCCACAACACCCCCTTGGGCATCCCCGTGGTGCCGCCGGTGTAGAGGATGTAGAGGTCGTCGCCGGACACGGTGGGCATGCCGTGCGGCGGTGCCGGTGTCGCGATCACCGATTCGTAGTCCACCGCACCCGGCAGCAGGGCCTGGCCGGAACCGTCGTCGACCTGAATGAGAACTTCTAGGTTCGGCAGCCGGTCACGGATGGCCGCCACCCGCGGCGCGAACTCGGCGTTGAACACCAGCGCGCGGGCATTGGAGTCGCTGAGCAGGTAGTACAGCTCCTCTTCGACGTAGCGGTAGCTGACGTTGAACGGCGCCACCCGGGCCCGGTAGCTGCCGATCATCGCTTCCAGGTATTCGTTGCCGTTACGCAGGTAGATACCCAGGTGATCCTGGCCG
This sequence comes from Micromonospora sp. WMMD736, assembly GCF_049179015.1. Classification (NCBI taxonomy): domain Bacteria; kingdom Bacillati; phylum Actinomycetota; class Actinomycetes; order Micromonosporales; family Micromonosporaceae; genus Micromonospora; species Micromonospora sp. WMMD736. The sequence goes on along the minus strand of NZ_JBMHMI010000050.1, from coordinate 2,723 downwards.
GACTCGTGGCCGGCCAACGCGTCACGCTCGGTATGGCAGCCCAGTCCGACGGAGGTCAGGTAGTGCGCAAACCCGTCGACTCGGGCGTCGGTCTGCGCATAGCTGAATCGACGATCCCGCCAGATCAGAAACCTATGGTCGCCGATGGCGGTCGCCACCGCCTTGAACACCGTCGACAGATTGAAGGTCACGTCACCGCCCATGGACATTGACCATACATTCATGGTCATGCTGTATGCCCGCCGGTCGGTCAGGTTGGGAAGAAACCATCGCCGGTCAGCACGCCTGGCTGCCAGCCGCGCGCGCCCAGGCACAGCATTGGCCGTCCGTCCGGCGACTGCGCGGCGGCCTGCGGTCCCGGGCACGGCGCGCCGATGTCCTGCACGCCGTGCAGCGGGTAGGAGGCCACCCAGAACCCGGTGTAGACCGGTGGCCACTGATTGGGAATCCACTTACACTGCAGCGGTTGTCCGCCCCGTCCGCGGCCGAACACGTTGCGCTCCCAGCTGTGGCACGGGCCGCTGAGAGCCGCGTCATAACTCATCCCCGGAACATCGGTGGGATATCGACCCGGATCGTCGGGGTAAATGTTGCCCGGGTCCGCCACCGCACCGGGAGCCAAGCCGATGGCCGCTCCGCAGACCGCGACCGCAGCCAGGAAGCCACGAATCAATGTCCCACCCCCAGGTGTCGCGGTCAGCCTATCGATCCCCGACCCCGATTGGTCGGGAACTGCGCTTAGTCGTCGCCATCCTCGGTGGTGGAGGCGTCCAGGACGCTGACCGCGATGCCGTAGGGCAGGAACCGCACCTTGCGGGTCGGATCGGTATTGGTCTTATGGGCGCGCAGGGCATCGATCTCGGTCGGGTACACCTGCTCGATATGAGCTCCGCCGCTGCTGTCGACGGTGTATATCGCCCACACACCGTCACCGGTTTCCCCGGTGGTCTCCGGCTCGGTACGGGGCCGGGAATACCTGGCGAACTCGTCGATCAGACCAGCCCAACCGGCACGCTCACCGGATGTGGTGAGGTACCTGCTGACGTTCTCCAACATCTCGCGCAGCCCCTCGCCCGCCTCGCGCGCCACGCGATCGAAATCCTCCGGATCAAATCCGAATGGTCCGTTGTTGCCCATCGCTGTCCTCCATGTGGGTGAGCCGCAACTCCAGAGTAATCGCCGATGTCTGTGCGGGTCATCAGTCCGTAATGTAGTAACCCTGACCGGAGGACGTTGATGAGATGACTTTCCCACGTGCTGAGCTGCTCGCCGCCGCCGAGCGGTCGCTCACCGCGGCTGGCTCGCGGGACCGCGCGGGCTGGGTCGGGTTGTTCACCGCCAACGGTCAGGTGGAGGATCCGGTCGGCTCCCGACCGCACCGCGGTCAGACCGAGATCACCCGGTTCTACGACACGTTCATCGGCCCACGCGATATCACCGCCCATCGCGATGTCGACCTGGTGAGTGGCCGCACGGTGGTGCGCGACCTGGAACTCGAGGTCGCGATGGCCCCGTCGGTGACCATGCGGATCCCGGTCTACATCCGTTACGACCTGAGACCGGTCGGCACCGAGTTGAAGCTCGATCGGCTGCGAGCGTACTGGGAGTTGCCGGCGATGGTGCGGCAGTTCGCGCGGAGCGGGCTGGCGTCCGTTCCGGTCGGTCTGCGGTTGACCCGGGCATTGCTGCGTAATCAGGGTCCGGGCGGCGCCGTCGGGTTTCTGGGCGGGTTGTGGGGTCCGGGTGCCAGGGCGCGGCGCGCGTTCACCCGATTCCTCGACGATGCGCGTGCCGGGGACGAGGTGGCAGTCCGTCGTGGCCTGGCCAAAGGGGCACAGATCACCACCGGCGACGACGGGGTCTCCGGGGCAGCGGAATTGCTCGACCGCTTGGCGGGGTGTCGCCGCCGCAAGCTGATCGCGGCCGGCCGATCGCTAGTGGTGGGGCTCGAGCGCAACGGGGAGCGCGCGGTGCTGTTCGCCGAGGTGAACAGCAGGCCGTTTACGATCGCCAGGGTGCGCTACTTTGCAGCTTGAGGGTTACGCCGGTGGGTCCGACGGCCCGGTTGACTGAACATCTCAGACTGACGTGAGACGGTAGTGAACACCATGTCTTCCCACCAGCATCTGACCTACGAAGAGTTCGGCCGGAAATTCTTCGAGATCGCGGTCACCGAGGAGCGCGTCGGCGATGCGATCGCCGAGATCGCCGGCGACGAGTTCGCGATGGGTCCGATGGGCCAGGGACCGGGCGGCATCGCCAAGGTCACCGCGAAGGTCAAGGTGATGCAGCCGCACGTGACCCGTCAGATCGGCGACCTGATCACCTTCACGATCCGTATTCCGCTCGAGATCGACATGGTGATCGACCTGCGGATCGACCGGCCGCGATTCGTGGTCTTCGGCGACATCTCGCTGCGGGCCACCGCATTGGCGGCCGAACCGCTGGTGTTGATCCTCGACGTCGAGAAGCCGCGGCCGTCGGATATCTCGATTCATGTGACCTCGAAGTCGCTGCGCGGAGAGGTGCTGCGAATCCTGGCCGGCGTCGACGCCGAGATCCGGCGCTTCATCGCCGCCCACGTCGCCGGCGAGATCGATAGTCCGGCGTCGCAGCAGGCCAAGATCATCGACGTCGCTGACCGCCTCGACGCGGCCTGGACGGGCGCGTGACGACAACGGGGCACCCGAAATCGGTTGCCCCGTAATCACTGTCGGATGAGC
>NZ_JBMHMI010000049.1:0-2414 GCF_049179015.1 Micromonospora sp. WMMD736 | reverse complement strand
GGTTGCCGCCGGACGGCACCACGTGCCTCCAGGGAATCGATACGGTCACCCATGACCGCCCGCCCAGAACCCATTCGCGTGGCGAGTTGCGTCTGTGTCTGCGGCTCGATCTCTGCCAGGTAGGCCAAGAGACTCGCCTCAGGCAGGCTCAGACCCACGTCGGCGAGGGCGCGGTCATAGGCCTTTCGAATGCCTCGCGCCGTCGCCATCAACGTCCCATCGATGCGACGCCACGGCGGTGCGTCGAGTTCATGGTCACCTCGCATCAGCTGGCCACCCCCTCAGCATTCCCGCGGCCGACAAGCGAATTTGCGCGCCACCGGCGGATACAGACTTCGCGAGTGTCCATCGGCCCGCTGCCCTACAATCTCTTGGCCATACTGTATGGCACCATACGATTTGGACACAAATTGGATATTGGAAGCCACTTTTACTTCTGGTATCTCAGCGCAGCTGGACCGTGGACGGTACCGCGCCCGAAACGTTGATCCTTTGCCCCACAATGCCGGTCAAGTCAGCCGTCGAACCTAGCACGGCATCTAAGACTCTGCCCCGACGGTAGTACCTATGGAACTCGTGTTCCCAGGTGAAGCCGATTCCGCCGAGCACTTGTTGGCAGTGCCGATTAGCTGTCTCGACCGCGGCACCAGCGTGCACCTTGGCCATTGTGGACGCGATGGGGCTGCTGTCGCTCCACGCCTCGACGACCGCCAACCGTGCGATCTCCAACACCACGTACGTTTCGGCGAGCTTGTGCTTCACCGCCTGGAAGGAACCGATGAAACGGCCGAACTGGGCACGGGACTTAGCATGCTCGACAGCCATATCCAACTGCGCTGCAACGAGTCCGATCATCTCCTCGGCAAGGAGTCGACGCCCCAGAGCAACAACGTCAAGCCATCGCGTATCGGCGTCCCCACCAACCGCCAATATCTCGCCTTGCCCAAGCGGATCTGGGATCTCGACGAGACACCAGTGGCCGTCTGGGTCCAGCCCCCGGGCCGGTTTCAGACCTTCCGTCGGAAGACCTACCCGAACGATGTACGACTGGCCGTCGACGCGCACACCGACGCTGGCGTAATCCTGGCCTGCAATCGCGTCGTACTGCGCGAGACACCTCAGAGATCGGCCGTCGGACTGTGCAAAGTCCCGAGCACCCTCGCTAAACGTCGGCAACAGAACTGCTTCTGCCAGACCGTCCGATTCGGCCAGGGCCGCGCCCAACAACTTCGACAGCATCGGCGATGCACTTGCAAGTCGCCCTTGCTGACCGAACAGCGCACGCCCCGCGCTCTGCGGGTCCTCTGCCCACATTTCCAACCAACCGGAGTCCATCAGCGTCGCGGGCAACTCTGCCGGCGTACATGCGCCAAGTAGGTGCGCCGTCGTAGCCACCAATTGGGGATCAGGCTCAAAGTCGAGTGCCATGCTATTTCTCCCTCGGCAAGCCGAGAATCCGCTCGGCGACGATGTTGCGTTGAATTTCGGCTGTTCCCCCGTAGATCGATGATGCGCGAGCGTAGGTGTGGTCATACTGCCACCGCTCGGCCGAAGGACCATCACCCAGCAAGAGGAGTTCGGGATCCAATTTCATTGCCGCATCGAAGACTGCCTTCTCAGCAGTCGACAACAGGATCTTGTCCACCGATGTCAAGGGCCCTGCCGAATCACCGGAGGCGATGGTGTCAAAAGTTTCACGAACCCGAAGGCGCAAAGCGTGCACCGCCGTATACGCCGCGCCGATCGTGTGGTCATCCTGCTCACCCACCGGCACCATCTCGGCGACCACGGCTGACAGTCGTGACTGCAACCACGCTTGACGTTGCCAGGCCAGCACGCTTCGTTCATTTGCAAGCACATTCATGGTCACAGCGGCCCCGGCCCCAACTGCCCCCAGGGTCCGATCCTTGGGAACTCGAACGTCGTCGAGGAACAACTCGGCGAACTCGTCGTCGCCGGTCATGGCCCGCAGCGGACGGACCTCGATTCCGGGCGTATCCATGTCCAAAAGTAGCGCCGAGATGCCCTTGAAGCCCTCTTCGACCGATCCCGTCCGGGCAAGGAGCAGACACCGCTGCGCCGACCCAGCGTATGACGTCCAGATCTTCTGTCCGGTCACCCGCCAGGTATCGCCGTCGTCGATCGCTCTCGTACGAAGCGCCCCCAGGTCACTGCCCGCCTCTGGCTCAGAAAAGCCCTGGCACCAAACATCGGTACCGTCGAGCAAGCGTGGATAGTACTGCTCCACAAGTTCTGCGGATCCGAACTCCAGCACCGCCGGTCCGAGCACTTCCACCAAGCTCGCAGCGAAAGGCGGCGGACAACCGAACTTGGTCAGTTCCTCCACCACGACGCCCCGCCGCAACGGCGAGCCGCCCAAACCTCCCGCCCGCTCCGGCCAGCCCTGTCGGCCC
>NZ_JBMHMI010000048.1:0-1380 GCF_049179015.1 Micromonospora sp. WMMD736 | reverse complement strand
GAGCACTCATCTTGGGTTCCCAGGTCTTTCATGTCGCGGCGCGATCTTTGAAGGGACGGACGGGACACCCGGTCCCACCCGCTGAACGAAGAGGAGAACATCATGGATCGTCTCACTGGGCGGAAGTTGCTGGGTGCTGCAGGGGCCGTTGCTCTTGCGGTCACCGTGGTTTCGTGCGCGGCCGACTCGAGGGAGTCCGAGGACAAGAACAGCCAGGCGCCGCTGGCCGGCAAGCAGCAGCGGTTCAGCACCGGTGCCGGGCAGCCGTTGACCATCACACCGGCGCAGTTGTTGGCCGCCACCGGCGGCTCGACGGCGGTCGCCTTCGAGCAGCCCGCCAACGGTGAAATCAGCTACGGCACCGACGGCAGCATCGTCTACACCCCGAACGAGGGCTTCACCGGCGTCGAGGAGCTGACGATGACAACGACCGACGCCGTGCAGGTGTTCGCGGTCCCGACCCCGCCGATGGCCACCGTCGGCGGTGTGCCGGTGCAAAGCAGTGGCGCCGGCTCGGCGATCGCCGCCGTGCCCGGCGGCAGCCCCAACCAGATCTACGGCCTGACCGACCGCGGGCCCAACGTCGACGGCCGCACCGACAACGAAAAGGTCTTGCCCGTCACCGACTACTCGCCGCAGATCGTCAAGTACACGCTGGCCGACGGCGTCGCCCACGAGGAAGAGGCCATCATCCTCAAAGACCCTGACGGCCAACCGATGAACGGTCTGGTGGTCGATGTGGGCGACACCGGCGGGGAGACCATGGTCGACATCCTCGGCAACCCGATGCCCAACTCCGATCGCGGCCTGGACAGCGAGGGCCTGGTGGCGCTCGACGACGGCACCTTCTGGGTGGCTGACGAATACGGCCCGTTCGTGATTCACTTCGCCGCCGACGGCACTGAGCTGGAACGGCTCTCGCCGTATGACGGTTCGCTGCCCGGCGAGTTGGCGTTGCGCGACCCCAACCGTGGCATGGAGGGGCTGACCATCACCCCCGACGGTTCGACGCTGGTGGGTGTCATGCAGTCGGCGCTGGCCACTCCCGGTCTTGAGGGTTCCCCGAAGGGGGTGCCGCTGACCCGCATCGTCACCATCGATCTGGACACCCGGGATTCCAAGGTGTACCTGCTGCCGTTGGCCGATCCGCAGGACAGCAAGGTGCTGGTCTCCGAGATAACCGCGCTCAGCGACACCGAGTTCCTCATCGACGAGCGGGACACCGCGCTGGCACCCGACGGCAACAAGAAGATCTACATCGCCGACATCTCGCAGGCCACCGACGTCGGACCCGGCTCGACGGTCCCGGGCAGCCGCTATGACCCGGCCGCCGGCGGTCTGCTGGTGGACGGCCAGCCGATCGAGACGTTCGTCGGGGTG
>NZ_JBMHMI010000047.1:0-3576 GCF_049179015.1 Micromonospora sp. WMMD736 | reverse complement strand
GGAAAGTGCGAGTGGATCACGCCATTTCGTTGATCTCGAGGCGCGGTCGGGTCAGCCGGCGGCGATGCCGAGGCGTGCGCAGAATCCGAAGACCTCATCGTAGATCGACCCCGGAATGGTGAACGGGTCGGTGGCGGTCACCTCGGCCAGGTGATCGGCGATGTCGTCGGCGGTCGGACTGCAGCCCGACGGGGCCAGCCAACCCTCGGCGAGGCCGGTGAACACCCGCGCGAACCGGCCCCCGCACGCCGAGAAGTTCTGATGGCTGAGTTCGCAGCCGGCCGTACTCTTCGGCCGCGGTGTCGACGATGGCTTGTCCGCCGACCGGGCTGTCGACCGAATCGTGCGACGGTACCGCCACCCCACCGGTCGCCCTGATCTGGTCGACGACCTGTTCGCGACACTGGCATCCGAACCAGCACCAGCCATCGAACCGCCCACATCGTTGACCACCACCGAAGCGCCACGGCGCGCCAATTCCAGGGCGTACAGGCGACCAAGACCGCGACCCGCCCCGGTGACGATCGCCACCTGGCCGGTGAAGTCGATCATCTTGTTCTCCTCGTGATTAGCTGTGAGCCAAGCTCTTTCAGGTAGTGATCGGGTCCGCCGAGCAGGCTGCTGAAGCTCAGAAGCCGTTTGAGATACAGCTGGGCGTCGTGCTCCCACGTGTACCCGATGCCGCCGAACACCTGGATGGCAGTGTCGCCGACCTGGGCGAGGCGCCCGGCGAATGCCTTGCACCGGACGGCGGCCAGGTGGCGTTCGGCCGGCGGGGCCGAATCGGCCGCCCACAACGCGTGCAGCACGCCGCTGCGGGCCAGTTCGACGGTTTCGTACATGTCCACACAGAGATGTTGAACGGCTTGGAACGCACCGATCGGCTGGCCGAACTGCTGCCGGGTCTTGGCGTAGTCCACCGCGAGGCCAAGCACCGCCCGCGCGGCGCCGAGCGCATCCGCGGCATGAGCGATCAGAACGTCGTCGACGAGCGCGTCGAGCGTTTCCGGAGAAACTGTGGCAAGCCGTTGCGCATCGACACCGTTCAACTCGACGCGGACCTGCTTCCGGGTTCCGTCGATACCGATCTGCGCTGTGGCGGTGACACCGGAGGCAGGCAGGCTGACGGCGAACAGGCCGGTGCCGCTGGGCTCGTCGGCCAGCACCAGCAGGGTTCTGGCCGCGAGCGCATCCGGCACGGCACCGAGGTCACCGGTCAGCAGGTGGCCGCTCGCCGTGGTGATGCCGGTGGGTCGCGGTCCGGTCAGGCCGCCGACCGTCGCGATCACCGAACCATCAGCGATCCCCCGCAGCACGATGTCTGCATCTGCGCCCGTCCGGGTCAGCAACCGGGTGGCGGTGACCGCGGTGGACAGCCACGGTCCGGGATACAGGCCCGCCCCGAGTTCCTCGGCGACGATGCCGGCTTCGGCCATCGACATCCCGGCGCCACCGCAGTGCTCGGGCACCAGCACCCCGGGGGCGCCGATCTGGGTGAGGCCCCGCCACACCGGTTCGGTCCAACCCGTCGGATCGCCGATCAGTGGCCGGACATGGCCCGAGATGCTCGCCTGTGCGCCGAGAAAGGCCCGAACGATGTCCCGCAGGGCCTGCTGCTCGTCGGAGTACTCGAGGTTCATCGCCGCGGCAGCCCCAACACTCGTTGGGCGGTGATGTTCTTGGTGACCTGGGTGGTCCCCCCGGCGATGGTGAGGGCACGCGCGGTCAGCCGGAAGTCGGCCCAGCGCCCGTCGGCCCCCTGCGCGCCGAGGACGTCGAACGCGAGCGCGGCCAGATCCTGACCGATCTCGCCCCACACCGACTTGGCCAGGCCGGCCGAGGCTGACGGGTCGCCGCCATGCAGTGTCGCCGATACCGAACGCTGACAGAGCACTTCCAGATACTTGATCCGCAGCGCGAGCTCACCGACTCTGGCCAGGGTGATGTCGTCAACGGCGGCGGCGGTATCCGCGAGGTCACGCACCAGATCCGAGAGCCGGAGCTGCATTTCGGCGTAGAGGCGGGCAGCTCCGGCACGCTCGTGGGTGAGGGTCGTCGTCGCCACCTGCCAGCCCTGATCTACCGGCCCGAGCAGGGCATCCACCGGTACCCGAACATCGTGGAAGAACACCTCCGCGAAGTCACTGTCGCCGTTGAGTGTGACCAGCGGCTTGGCCTCGATCCCGGGCAGGCTCATGTCGACGATCAGACAGGAAATGCCCTGGTGTTTGGGCACATCGGGATCGGTACGCACATACAGCTGGCACCAGTCGGCACGGTGACCCAATGACGTCCAGATCTTCTGGCCGGTCACCACGAAGCAATCGCCGTCGCGGACTGCCCGGGTGCGTAGCGAGGCCAGATCGGAACCTGCCTCGGGCTCCGACATGCCTTGGCACCAGATGTCGTCGGCACGCAACATGCGTGGGAGCAGCTGGTGTTTCTGCGCGTCGGTCCCGAACTGCATGATCGCGGGCGCGATGTTGTTGATACCGATCACGTTGAGTGGCAACGGCACCCGATGGCGGGTCGTCTCCTCGGCGTATACCAGCTGTTCGAGAACCGAGGCGCCGCGACCGCCGTAGGCGGAAGGCCAGGACACGGCGGCCCAACCGGCATCGGCGATCGTCGCGTTCCACGCCCGCAGGGTGTCGAACGAGCCTGCGTTGCCGCGCTGCTCGCCGGCGGCCACCACGTCGTCGGTCAACGTGTCGGCCAGCCAGGCGCGCAGTTCCTTGCGGAACCGTTCGACCTCGGGCGGGTAGGTGAAATCCACGATGATCCGTATTCGGTCGGGAGAGATTGACTGCCGGTCTCGGCGGACTCTACGGTGGAACAGATATTTGGTCAACAAGCGAGGTGTGGTGGCGCAGGGCTCGGCAACCGACGACACAATGGGTCCGCAACGGCTGGGCATGCTGGCATCGGCGCTGGCCGGCCGCACCGTTGCGGTGGTGTCCGGCGGTCCTGGCGAACCGGCGTACACCGACGGAGTCACGGTCTACGTTGACCCCACCGCACTCCCGCAGCGCCAACTCGATGCGGTGTCGGTGCAGGCGTCGTTGCTCGCCGCCGGTGCCTTTGCCCCCGACATCCTGCGCAAGCTGGCGCGTCGGCCCAAACTGGCCAGTCGCTATCTGGCGATCGAAGGTCACCGGGCGCTCGCGGCCAATGACGACCTGTTGCCGCCCGCGGTCCGTCGGCTGGTCAACCTCGATCTGGCGGCCAGCGTCGACTCGCCCGCCGCGTCGCTGGCGTTGGCGGGTACGGGTGGATCGTTCGCTGCGCCGGACTGCTTCGGCGAGATCAAGGTGCGCCGCCTGCTGGCTGTCGTAGGTGGATCGGGGGATCTGGATCCGAGCCGTGCGCACCTGCCGCGCCGCAATCCGAAACGGGATCTGCCCGACCTGGACGAGGACGACGACGTAGCTGGCGGCGACGTGCCGGACCTGTTCTCCAGCCCCGCCGGGGGCAGTGCGGTGGTGGGAAAACTACTGCAGCGGCTGATGAGCCGGGTTCGCCGGCTCAGCGGGGGTGGTCCGCCGGGTGCGGACGCCGCCACCCATCGTTCCGGTC
>NZ_JBMHMI010000046.1:0-1219 GCF_049179015.1 Micromonospora sp. WMMD736 | reverse complement strand
CTGATCACCTCCCGCCCCGAGTACCAGGGGGCTTTGACGCGGGTGTCCGGCGCCGAGGCAATAACACTTGCCCCGCTAAGTGATTCGGATACTGCAGCGCTACTGGGTGAGCTACTGGGCTCGGATCCCTCGATCGGCGAGCTGGCTGCGACAATCGCCGAGCGGGCAGTGGGGAACCCGTTTTTCGCCGAGGAGATGGTCCGCGAGTTGGCCCAGCGCGGGGTCCTGGCCGGCGAGCGCGGCGGCTACATCTGTCGCGCGGACGTCGCCGAGATCGCCGTGCCGGCCACGGTGCAGGCAGCCATCGAGGCGCGCATCGACCGGCTGAGCCACGCGGCCAAGCGGACGCTGCACGCGGCGTCGGTGATCGGCACCCGCTTCGAAGGGGAGCTACTGGCAGCGCTGGGCATCGATGCGGTGGTCGACGAGCCGGTGGATGCGGAGCTGATCGATCAGGTCCGGTTCCCCCCGCAGGCCGAGTACGCGTTCAGGCACCCGCTGATCCGCGCCGTGGCCTACGAATCGCAGCTGAAATCCGATCGCGCCGAGCTGCACCGGCGCCTGGCCGAAGCGATCCAGCAGCGTGAACCCGACTCGGTGGAAGAGAACGCGGCACTCATCGCCGAACATCTCGAGTCTGCCGACGAGCTGCCTGCGGCGTATGGCTGGCACATGCGTGCTGCAACCTGGTCCACCAACCGCGACCTCGTCGCTGCCAGGGTCAGTTGGGAACGGGCATATCGAATCGCCGATCGGCTGCCCACCGACGACCCGAACCAACTGTCGATGCGCATCTCCCCGCGGACCATGCTGTGTGCCACTGACATTCAGGCCCGAGCAGTCCAGGACAGCCGGGCCCGCTTCGCGGAGCTGCAGGAGTTGTGCAGCGCGGCCGGGGATAAAGTTTCGCTGGCCATCGGCATGACCGCACTGGCCACCGAGGCGTGCTATGCCGGACGCGCTCGTGAGGCGGCGCAGCTGTCCTCCGAACAGATGGCGCTGCTCGAGTCGATCGACGATCCCACCCCGATCATGGGGTTGTCGGCCATCGCGTTTGTCAACTGGCACGGTGTCTTCGACTTCGGTGAAGTCTTGCGGAGGTCGCAGACCATCGTCGACCTCGCGGCCGGTGACCCGGTCAAGGGCGCCGGCTACGGTGTGGGCTCCCCGCTCGCGATTGCGTTGGCATGGCGCGGCACCGCTCGGTCGTGTCTGGGCC
>NZ_JBMHMI010000045.1:0-1286 GCF_049179015.1 Micromonospora sp. WMMD736 | reverse complement strand
GCGGCTCACTGGTCACCGAGATCAACACCGCCGCGCTGACCCAGCTGCTGCCCAGGCTGGAGTCCGGCATGGTGCCCAAGATCGAAGCCTGCCTGCGCGCGGTCGCCGGGGGTGTGCCCAGCGCCCATGTGGTCGACGGCCGGGTTGAGCACTGCGTGCTGGTGGAACTGTTCACCGACGAAGGGACGGGCACCAAGGTGGTGAGCGCATGAGCACGCAACCGGGCACCGAGGCACTCCAGCGGCGCTGGCAAGCCGTGATGATGAACAACTACGGCACCCCGCCGCTGGCGCTGGTCAGCGGCGACGGCGCGGTGGTCACCGACGCTGACGGCAAGTCCTACCTCGACCTGCTCGGCGGCATCGCGGTCAACATCCTCGGGCACCGCCATCAGGCGGTCATCGAGGCGGTCACCCGCCAACTCAGCACGTTGGGTCACACCTCGAACCTGTACGCCACCGAACCCGGCATTTTATTGGCCGAGAAGCTGGTTGGGCTGCTCGGCGCTCCGGCACGGGCGTTCTTCTGCAACTCCGGGACCGAGGCCAACGAGGTCGCGTTCAAGATCACCCGCCTGACCGGGCGGACGAAACTCGTTGCCGCCGAAGGCGCGTTCCACGGCCGGACGATGGGCTCGCTGGCGTTGACCGGCCAACCGTCCAAGCAGGCGCCCTTCGCCCCGCTGCCCGGCGAGGTCACCCACGTGCCCTACGGCGACGTCGATGCCCTGCGCACCGCGGTCGACGACCAGACCGCGGCGGTGTTCCTGGAGCCGATCATGGGGGAGGGCGGTGTCGTCGTCCCGCCGGCCGGCTACCTGGTGGCCGCCCGCGAAGTCACCGCCACCCATGGCGCGCTGCTGATCCTGGACGAGGTGCAAACCGGAATGGGCCGCACCGGCGCCTTTTTCGCCCACCAGCACGACGGCATCACCCCCGACGTGGTCACGCTGGCCAAGGGGCTCGGCGGCGGCTTGCCGATCGGGGCGTGCCTGGCGGTCGGAGACGCCCAGGATCTGCTCACCCCCGGACTGCACGGCAGCACGTTCGGCGGCAACCCGGTGTGCACCGCGGCCGCGTTGGCCGTGCTGACGACGCTGGCCGACGGGGACCTGATCGGACGCGCCGATGTGTTGGGCAAAACCCTCGCGCACGGCATCGAAGGCCTGCACCATCCACTGGTCGACCATGTCCGGGGCCGCGGCCTGCTGCTCGGTGTGGTGCTGCGCGCGCCCGAGGCAAAGGCCGTCGAGGCCGCCGCGCGTGCGGCCGGCTTCCTGGTCAATG
>NZ_JBMHMI010000044.1:0-4901 GCF_049179015.1 Micromonospora sp. WMMD736 | reverse complement strand
ATGGCGCGGGGCGCAACCCCAGCAGGCGTCGCGGCGCGCGGCCGAGGAGCCGGTAGGTGTCGGGCAGTTCGGTCGTCAGCACCACAGCGTCGGCCGGCACCCGCTCGCCGCTGTCGGTGCTGACCGCGGTCACCCGATCAGCGGTGCGTTCCAGCGCTGAAACGGCAGCGTCATAACGGAATTCGACACCAGCGTCAGCAGCGGCCGCGGCGAGTCCATCGGGCAGCGCCCGCATGCCGCCGCGGGGGAAGTAGACCCCGGCCACGGTGTCCATGTAGGCGATCACCGCATAGACGGCGAGCGCCCGCCGTGGCGGCACGCCGGCGTAGAGAGCCTGGAACGTAAACACTCGCTGCAGCCGTTCGTCGGTGATGAACCGTCGGACCATGGTGTCCCACCGGCGGAACCCGCCGATCGCGGCCAGCCTGGCCAGCTGCGGCGTCAGCAGGCCCAGGGGCGAATCGAAGTTCGCAGCAATGAATCCGTCGAACTCGACCCGGTACAGCGTGGCCAGCCAGTCCCGCAGCCTCAGGTAGCCCTGTGCCTGTGCAGGCCCGGCGAAGCGCTCCACCTCGGCGGCCATGGCCGCGGCGTCCGCGTGCACATCCAGCCCGCTGCCGTCGGCGAACGAGGCGTGGTACGCCGGCTGCACTGGAGTCAATTGCATTCTGTCAGAAGTGGATTCGCCGACCGCCGCGAAGGTGTCTTCGATGATGTCAGGCATTGTCAGCACGGTGGGACCGGTGTCGATCCGATAGCCGGCCAGGTCGGCTCGACCGACCCGGCCGCCGGGGTGCCGGCCGCGCTCCAGCACGGTGACCGTGCGGCCCCGTCCGGCCAGGTGCAGCGCGGTGGACAGGCCCGCCAACCCGGCGCCCACCACCACAACACGATCCGTGCGGCCGCTGACGGTACGCATCACTTCACCGCCGGCGACGTCATGTGGCCCGCTCCGTGCATGCCACCGCCATCTCTGTCAGAGCAGTCCGGATCGACTCGTCCAAGTCTGTGTTGTGCACCCGGTCGAGAGCGCGGGTGACGCGGGCGTCGATCATCTGCTCGATGAGCTGTGGTGCGCCCGTCGTCTCGATCAGGCCCCGCCACTTCCGCACATCGACGGCGCCGAGATCTGGCAGCCGCATCAACTCGAGCAGTTCGCGACGCACGGCGCCGTCGGCGAGTTCGTAGGCGACCACTACGACGCTGGTCGCCTTCCGCTCGGCGAGGTCGCCGCCGGCCGGCTTGCCGGTTATCGAAGGCGACCCGAAGATGCCCAGCACATCGTCGCGAAGCTGAAACGCCTCACCGATTGCCTCGCCGTACTCGGCGATCATGGTGAGCACGCGCTGATCGCATCCTGCCAGGGCCGCGCCGATCTCCAGTGGCCGTCGCACGGTGTAGTTGCCGGACTTGCGCCTGGCCACCGCAAGAACGGAATCCAGGGTCGGGTAGCCGCTGGCATCGTTGACGAGGTCACCGAACTGACCGATCGCCAGCTCGGATCGCATCTCGTCGTACCTCGGCCAGGCCCGTTCCAATGCGGTCGGGGCGACTCCGCTCTCGCGCAGCATTTGTTCGGCCCACACCAGGCATAGGTCGCCCAGCAGCACGGCGGCCGCCTCCCCGAATCGCTTCGGCGATCCGGACAAACCCCGGTCCCGATGCCACTGTGCGAATGTCACGTGCACGGCTGGCTTGCCGCGCCGCAGCGCCGAACCGTCCATCACGTCGTCCTGCAGCAGCGCGAACGCATGCAACAGCTCGAAGCTGGCCGCCGCCCGAAGAGCGGCCTCGTCCGGGTCCGCGCCGCAGAGCCAACCGAGGTAGGTGAACGTCGAGCGCAGATATTTGCCGCCCTCGAGGAAGCCGAGCAACAGGTCAGGCGCGATGTCGATGCCGGCGCCGCGCAAGTCCGGCACGCACCTTTGGTTGAGAAAGTCGCTCAGCCTGGTCGCCAAGACTTCGCGCAGTCCGCTGCGCCAGCGTGTGAACGACACCTGCTCGTGGCCTTCGGCAGGGGCGGCCAGCCGCCGCAGTGTCAAGGCGGCGGCGGGTACGTGTCCGTTGCTGCTCACAGGACACCATTCGCAAAGTCGGCCGCCCGAACGCATCGTTTTTGCATCGATTGACAGCATAGCGAGCGCGCTGGACCGCCGCCCGATTCATCGCGACAACTGTCCACGTTTGCCTCTCCGTCCCGGCGCGTTCCCCATATTGATGATTCGCAGCCGGTGGACGGTCGGATGGGTGCCGGCTACCGCTCGGAGGCGCGCAGCCCCAGGGCCAGCACCAGGCGGTCGTCGGCATCGCCCAGGGTGCTGCCGAGCAGCTTCTCGATGCGGCGCACCCGGTACCGAATGGTGTTGGGGTGCACGTGCAGGGCGGCCGCGGCGGCCGCGACGTCGCCGAAGCTGTCCAGGTAGATCCGCAGGGTCTCGGCCAGCATCGGGTCGGCGTCCCTCAGCTTGTGCACCCGCGGGTCGATGAGCCGGGGTTGGCCCGCCACCTGGGACACAATCTCATCGAGCAACACCGTGGTGCGCGCCTCGGCCACCGAACTGACCTGGCCGATGGCGCCGGGGTGGCGCGTAGCGCTGTCAAACACCCGATCCACGTCGGCACGCGCCGCCGCTACGGCGGGCAGGCCGGCCAACGGGGCCGCGATCACCGCCCGCAAGGTCAGCCCGAGCTCGCGCCGCAGCGCCGCGACCACGCCGCGGGCCCACGACGTCACCGTCGCTGCCGCACCCGTCTTGGGCAGCAGCACGTAGACCCGCTGACCGGCCGAGACCACCTGGGCGTCGGCGCGAAACGCGCTGGCGCTCAACGCGATCACCTCACCAGGTACCGAGGTGTCGCCAGCGAACCCGATCACGGCGGCCTTCTCGTCGGCGGCGATGCCGAGCTCCCGCGCGATCTCGGCGACCTCTGCGGACTGGCTGACCGCCTGCTCGCCGGCCAGCCCGAGTAGTTCACGCACCCGGACGGTGTGGGTCGACGGCGCGGTCGCCAACCGCGACATGATCCGGGCCGCGAGCACCGCGCCGCCACGCAGCACCTCGTCGGCATCGTCGGCCAGCGGGCTGGACCCTTGCTGCAGCCAGATCGTGCCGCCGAAGACGGGTGGCCGACGGGCATCGCCGGAGGGCAGGTGAATACCGACCGCCAGCCGCGGCCGCAGCCCCAGTTCGGGGCGTTCGGCGACGCGGACCACCTCAGGGCCGGCCCGAAGCGCATCGAAGATGCCCCACTGGCCAATCCACTTCAGGTGTTCGGGGGGCCCCGCGCGACCCAGGATCGACGACCGGCGCAGCTCGTCGGCCTCGGCGTTGGACGCCGAGTAGGCCAGCACGTGCGAGTCCGCGTCCTCGATGCTGATCATGCCGCGGGACCGTTCGGCGATCGACTGCGCGAGGCCGAACAGGTCCGTGCCGGAGCCGGTGTGCGGATCGGTGCGGTCGCCATGGTGCTCGAAGACGTGATTGACGAGTTGATAGATCCGCTCCCAGCGAGCCCGGGGGTCGACGGACACCACGGCAATACCGGCCGCCACCGCTCGGGCCACCACCGTCTCGGCGGGGTGTTTGACGAAGATCGCCACCGGAGTGCCGGTCTGGTGCTCGATCCACCGCAGCGCTTCGTCGTCGGTGACACCCAGCAGGAAGAAAGCGTCGGCGGCACCGGCGCCGGCGGGCAGTCCGAGCCGGACATCATCGGAGTCGATCAGTGCCGCCGAGGCCACCGGCAGGTCGAGCCCGCGGGGCGCCTCGACGAGGCTGACCAGCGTCGCGTCCAACGCCAGCAGCAACTGGCCCAGCCCGATCCCGGCGCTCCGCATATTGGCCGATTCTACTGGTGCAAGCCAAGAGCCTTAGCGGATCGGACAACAGTTCCGCGGCCGGCATCGGGGATGCTTGAACAATGGATGCCATCACCGACGTGCCGATGCCGGCCAACGAGCCGGTCTACGACTATGCCCCCGGATCGGGTGAGCGCGCCCGGTTGACCGACGCCCTCAACGCGTTGAGCGCTGACCCCATCGACCTGCCCCACGTCGTCGGCGGCCAGCACCGCCTCGGCGACGGTGACCGGGTTGATGTGGTGCAGCCACACCGACACTCCGCGCGGCTGGGCACCTTCACCAACGCCACCCACGCCGACGCCACCGCGGCGATCGAGGCCGCGATGGCGGCCAAGGCGGACTGGGAAGCCACCCCCTTCGATGAGCGCGCCGCGGTGTTCCTGCGGGCCGCCGACCTGCTGGCCGGACCCTGGCGAGCCAAGATCGCGGCGGCCACGATGCTCGGGCAGTCCAAGTCGGTCTATCAGGCCGAGATCGATGCGCCCTGCGAGCTGATCGACTTCTGGCGGTTCAACGTGGCCTTCGCGCGCGACATTCTGGCGCGCCAGCCGATCAGCTCCCGCGGGGTGTGGAATCGCACCGACCACCGCCCGCTGGAGGGCTTCGTCTACGCCATCACCCCGTTTAACTTCACCGCGATCGCCGGCAATCTGCCGACCGCGCCGGCGCTGATGGGCAACACCGTGATCTGGAAGCCGTCGCCAACCCAGACGTTCGCGGCCTATCTGATCATGCAACTGCTGGAGGCGGCCGGCCTGCCGCCCGGGGTGATCAACCTGCTGACCGGCGACGGTATCGCGGTTTCGGATGTGGCGCTGGCCGATCCGCGGCTGGCCGGCATCCACTTCACCGGTTCGACGGCGACGTTCCAGCACCTCTGGCGCGAGGTCGGCACGAATATCGACCGGTACCACACCTATCCGCGGCTGGTCGGCGAGACCGGCGGCAAGGACTTCGTGCTGGCACACCGCAGCGCGCGACCGGACGTGTTGCGCACCGCGCTGATCCGGGGCGCGTTCGACTATCAGGGCCAGAAGTG
>NZ_JBMHMI010000043.1:0-2310 GCF_049179015.1 Micromonospora sp. WMMD736 | reverse complement strand
CGGCGGCGGGCTCGTCGGGTCGGGCCCAGGCGTGCAACCCCCAGAATGACGCGAGGCCTGCCGCCAGTGCGACCGTTGGAGCCAGCAGGCCGACCCGCTGGGCCGACTGTTCGTAGACGGCCAGCAGGCCGATGCCGCCGAGGACGGCGATCGAGACCAGTCCCGGCCAGCGGCTGCGGCGGGACGCCAGGCCGATGGCCGCCCCGAGCAGCGCCAGTACCACCGCCATGCCCACCAGCAAGGCCGGTTTGTCGGCGGTGCCGAACGTCGTGATCGCGAAATCCTTGACCGGTGCCGGGGTGCGGTCGATGGCGGCGTTGCCGACGGCGACGAACGGTGAGGACTCCGGGACGGATACCAGCCCCGCCACGAGGTGGCCGACCCCGAGCGCGGCGCCGACGGCGAGCAGGCCGGAAGCCGCGGCGGTCAGGGAGCCTCTGCTCATGTCTGCTATTCGACGCCATCGGGGGTGCGGATTGCCAGCGATAGTCCCGTCTGAGTCTGAAAGAATGGCCGGCATGCGCATCTACGTCGGCGGCGACCATGCCGGATTCGAACTGAAAGAAGCGATTCTCGAACACCTGACCAAGACCGGACACGAAGCGATCGATTGCGGGGCGTACGCCTACGACGGCGAGGACGACTATCCCGCGTTCTGCATCGCCGCCGCCGAGAAGACGGTGGCTGACCCCGGCACCCTCGGCATCGTGCTGGGTGGATCGGGCAACGGGGAGCAGATCGCGGCGAACAAGGTGCCCGGCGCGCGATGTGCGCTGGCCTGGAACGTCGACACCGCCACCCTGGCCCGCGAACACAACAACGCACAGCTGATCGGTATCGGCGGACGCATGCACACCCGCGAGGAGGCGCTGGCGATCGTCGACGCGTTCCTGGCCGCTGAGTGGTCCAAAGAGCAACGGCACCAACGGCGTATCGACATCCTCGCCGACTACGAGCGCACCCACGAAGCGCCGGCGGTTCCCGGGGTGCCCGCCTAGTCGTGCCGGAGGGCCACACGCTGCATCGGTTGGCCCGGCTGCATCAGCGGCGGTACGCCCGGGCACCCGTCGAGGTGTCGAGCCCACAGGGCCGATTCGTCGACGGCGCAGCGGCGGTCAGCGGCCGGGTGTTGACGAAGGCCGGTGCCTGGGGCAAGCACTTGTTCCACCACTACGAGGGCGGCCGCGTGGTGCATGTGCACCTCGGGTTGTACGGCACGTTCACCGAGTTCGCCGCGGGGTTGCCGGTGGCGCCGGTCGGCCAGGTCCGGATGCGGATGGTAGGCGCCGAGTTCGGCACCGACTTGCGTGGACCCACGGTCTGCGAGGTGATCGAGGCCCCTCAGGTCGCCGATATCGTCGCGAGACTGGGCCCCGATCCGCTGCGCCCCGACGCCGATCCGGCGTCGGCCTGGGCGCGAATCGCCAAGTCCCGCCGCCCAATTGGTGCGCTGTTGATGGATCAGGCGGTGATCGCCGGGGTGGGTAACGTGTACCGCAGTGAACTGCTCTACCGCCACCGCATCGATCCGTTCCGGGCGGGTGTGACGATCGAGGCGTCGACGTTCGATGCGCTGTGGACCGATCTGGTGGCGCTGATGAAGGTCGGGCTGCGTCGCGGCAAGATCGTGGTGGTGCGGCCCGAGGATGATCACGGCGCCCCGTCCTACGGCCCGGGCCGGCCCCGGACGTACGTATACCGGCGGGCGGGGGAGCCGTGCCGGGTGTGTGCAACGACGGTGTGCACCAGCGAACTCGAAGGCCGCAACGTGTTCTGGTGCCCGGCGTGTCAGGTTTGAGCGTTGACACTGCGTCGGCGGCGACAAAGTACGAGTAGGTTCCGCCCTAGCCGCAGAGTGAACCGCTCCGGCCCGAGCTAGAACCCGCCGAAATCGCCGAAGTCGCCGCCGAAGTCGCCCCAGCCGCCACCGTCGCCGCCGCCCATGTCGGCGCCGCCGCCGTCCCAGCCGCCGGCGTCGCCGCCGCCCTGGTCGAACCCGGATTCGTAGCCCTGCGAGAAGCCGTCACCGTAGCCGCTCTCGAAACCCTGTGCGCCGTAATCGACTCCGTGCATGCCGGTGAACAGGGCGTCGAAGAGCAGTACCGACCCGATACCCCACGCGCCGGCCACCAGCGCGGGCTTCCACCACGGTTCGGAGTACCAGCCGGCGGGCACCGGGCGTCCGGCCACCCGGCCGCCGGGATAGTAGTTCGGGGTGCGCTGCGACGGCATCGGTGACGCCTCGATCTCGCGGCCCTCGAAATTGATCCGGCGGTCCTCGGTGACCGAACCCGCCGACCGCTGTCCGGC
>NZ_JBMHMI010000042.1:0-2020 GCF_049179015.1 Micromonospora sp. WMMD736 | reverse complement strand
CCCGCATCGCGTCGGAGGCTTTCGCCCGGCTCAGCCAGGTCTCGGCGACACTGCGATAGGCCGCGCGCACCGTGGGGTGCTCGATCAACTCCAGCGCCGCCAGCTCCTGCTCATGCTGGGCCGCGGTGGCGACCGGATGCCCGGACAGCTCTGTCACGGATTTCCTCCTCTGGGTGCGGGCGGGTTCAAAACTTCAGGTGGTGGCTCATGTCGCCGACCTGATCGACGAACATCGTTCGGGTGTCGAACCACCACACCCCCTCGATCCGGTGGAAGGTGTCGCGGTAGCGGCCGGTCACGATGACCTGCAGGGGTACCTCGAGGGTGGCCTGGGTGACGCAGTAGTAGGAGCGGGCTTCGGCGGTGCCGGCGGCGTCGTCGACCTCGATGCGCACGTTGCTGGTGAAGTGTTTCGTCTTCGGGGTGCCGTCGTCATACAGCCGGGTCGCCAGCTCGTACATCTGCCGGACCCCGGCGGTGCCGGTGAACACTGTCTCGGGTGGCCCGTTCGCTATGCCGCAGATCCGGCCGTGGGCGAACAACTCGGCGACCCCGTCCAGATCGCCGGAATCCAGGCGCTCGGCATACGTGTAGATCAGGTTCTCGATCTCGCGCGCGCTGTCACTAATAATGCAAGCTAATCAACCAGGTGACCGACAACGGTGTCAATAACTCGCTGTGGTTACCCTCACACTCGTGACACCTTCGTGGTCGCCGAGCCGACTCGGCAATCTGACCGGCAAACGGATCATCGTCACCGGCGCCACCAACGGGGTCGGGCTGGGCACCGCGCGGGTGCTGGCCCGCGCCGGCGCCCATGTGATCCTCGCGGTGCGTAACACCGAACTCGGGGCGCAGCGGGCCGGCGAGATCGGCGGGTCGACCGAGGTGGTCAAGCTCGACCTGGCTGACCTGGCTTCGGTGCGGGCGTTTCCCGATCTACTCGCTGATGACGTCGACATCCTGATCAACAACGCCGGCGCGCTCACCGAGGAGCGCACCGACACCGTCGACGGTTTCGAGATGACGATCGGCACCAACTTCCTCGGACCGTTCGCGTTGACCAACCTGTTGCTGCCGCGGGTGCGCTCGCAGGTGATCAACGTCGCGTCCGATGCGCACAAGACCGCGACACTGCGCCTGGACGACATGCACCTGCGCACCCACACGTGGACGATGATGGGCGCCTATGGCCGGTCCAAGCTGGCGATGATGCTGTGGGGCCTGGAACTCGACCGCCGGTTGCGCGCGGCCCAGTCGCCGATTGTCACCCAGTTGACGCATCCGGGGTGGGTGGCGTCGAATCTGTCGCACGTCTCGGACAAACCGGTGCTGGCGGCCGCCCACCGGGTTGTGCAGACGATCGCCAACCGCGTGGCCAACGACATCGAGCAGGGCGCCGCGCCGACGCTGTTCTGCATCAGCGAGCCGATCCCGCCCGGCAGCTATGTGGGCGTCAGCGGAAAGTTCGGATTGCGCGGCGGCCCGGTGCTGATCGGGCGGTCACCGTCGGCCTGTGACTACGACACCGCGGCCAAGGTGGTTGCCTTCGCCGAAGCCGAGACCGGTACGTCGCTGCCGGTGTAGCCGGGCTATCTCGCGGCCAGGCTGCGGCTGATGACCAGCCGCTGGATCTGGTTCGTGCCCTCGAAGATCTGCATGATCTTGGCTTCCCGCATGTAGCGCTCGACACGGTAGTCGCGGGTGTAGCCGGCGCCGCCGAACACCTGCACCGCATCGGTGGTGACGTTCATCGCGGCGTCGGTGGCCACCAGTTTGGCGACCGAGGCGTTGCGCGAGTAGGGCAGTCCGGCGTCGCGGCGGCGCGCGGCATCCAGATAGGTCGCCCGCGCCGAGTCGACTGCGGCGGCCATGTCGGCAAGCAGGAAGCCCAGGCCCTGGTGGTCGATGATCTTGCGGCCGAACGTGGTGCGCTGCTGGCTGTACTCGACGGCCTCGTCCAGCGCGGCCTGCGCCAGGCCCACCGCCACGGCGGCGATGCCGAGCCGGCCCGAATCCA
>NZ_JBMHMI010000041.1:0-1950 GCF_049179015.1 Micromonospora sp. WMMD736 | reverse complement strand
ACCGCCAGGCCAATCGCTTCGGCGCGGCCCAACCCCGCGGCGGCGCCGGTGACCACGGCGACGCGGCCGGACAGATCGATCGAGTCGTCAGCTGAGATGTCGGTCAATTTATGAATACCTCTAGTCTTTGCGGATCAGGGCGGCACGCGGGCACTCGGCGATCGACTGCTCGGCCAGGTCCTCCTGGTCGGCGGGCACCGGGTCGACTTTGACCACGGCGTAGTCCTCATCGTCGAGATCGAACAGATCGGGGGCGATTCCGAGACAGACTGCATTTCCCTCGCAGCGGTCGCGGTCAACTTCTACTCGCATCACAACCTCCTTGAGCCTGGGCTGACGGCCTGCCGCCAGAATACGAGCACAGCCGCTGGACCCCAAGAATAGAACGTGTTACAACCAGGGTTGTCGACGGGTGAACAGTGAGGATGAGGCGATGCGGATCGGCTACACCCCCGAGCAGGAGGAACTGCGCCGCGAACTGCGTGCGTACTTCACCGCGCTCATGACCCCGGAGCGGGCCGAGGCGCTGGCCTCCAACGACGGCGAGATGGGCCGCGGCAACGTCTACCGGGACACCGTCGCTCAGATGGGCAAGGACGGCTGGCTGACGCTGAGCTGGCCCGAGGAGTACGGCGGGCAGGCTCGCACCCCGATGGACGCGCTGATCTTCACCGACGAGGCGGCGATCGCCAACGTCCCGGTGCCGTTCCTGACCATCAACAGCGTCGCGCCGACGATCATGGCGTTCGGCACCGAGGAACAGAAGAAGTTCTTCCTGCCCAAGATCGCCGCGGGCGAGCTGCATTTCTCGATCGGCTACTCCGAACCCGGGGCCGGCACCGACTTGGCCGCGCTGCGCACGTCGGCGGTGCGGGATGGCGACGACTACATCATCAACGGCCAGAAGATGTGGACCAGCCTGATCGCCTACGCCGACTACGTGTGGCTGGCCGCCCGCACCAACCCCGACGCCAAGAAGCACCGCGGCATTTCGATGCTGATCGTGCCCACCACCGCCGAGGGTTTCTCCTGGACACCGGTGCACACGATGGCGGGAGTGGACACCAGCGCCACCTACTACTCCGACGTGCGGGTGCCGGTCACCAACCTTGTCGGCGAGGAGAACGCGGGCTGGAAGCTGGTCACCAACCAGCTCAACCACGAACGGGTGGCACTGGTGTCGGCCCAACCGATCTTCGTCGCGCTCAACGGTGTCCGGGAGTGGGCCCAGAACACCAAGGACGCCCACGGCGGCCGGCTGATCGACTCGGAGTGGGTGCAACTCAACCTGGCCCGGGTCCACGCCAAGGCCGAGGTGCTCAAGCTGATCAACTGGGAGCTGGCGTCATCCGACGACGCGGCGCCCTCGCCTGCCGACGCGTCGGCGGCCAAGGTGTTCGGCACCGAGCTGGCCACCGAGGCCTACCGGCTGTTGATGGAGGTGCTCGGCACCGCTGCCACCCTGCGCACCGGCTCGCCGGGCGCGCTGCTGCGCGGGCGGATCGAGCGGATGCACCGCTCGTGTCTGATACTGACGTTTGGCGGCGGTACCAACGAGATTCAGCGCGACATCATCGGCATGGTGGCACTCGGCCTGCCGCGGGCCAACCGGTAAGGACGGGACGATCAGATGGACTTCAAGTCAACCGAAGCCGCCGCCGATCTCGGCGGGCTGGTACGTACCGTCACCGATGCGGTGTGCACACCCGAGCACCAGCGTGAACTCGACGGTCTCGACCAACGGTTCGACCGCGCGCTGTGGGGCAAGCTGATCGACGCCGACGTGCTGTCCACCGCAGCACCAGAATCGGTGGGCGGTGGCGGTTTCGGCGTGCTCGAGCAGGTCGCCGTGCTGGTGGCACTGGGCCGTCAGCTGGCCGCGGTGCCCTACCTGGAGTCGGCCGTGCTGGCCGCCGGAGCGCTGGCGAAGTTCGCGCCCGACGCGCTGCA
>NZ_JBMHMI010000040.1:0-1226 GCF_049179015.1 Micromonospora sp. WMMD736 | reverse complement strand
TGTTTCAGGAGATGGTGAACCGCATCGGTGCCGATGTGCCGGGGATGCCGCGGCTGCTCAAGTGGCTGTCGCAGGTCATCCCGCTGGCCGCCGGCCCGCTGCCGATCGTGTTCTTCTTCGGCGTGCTGGCCGGCGAGGAGCCGATCGACCACACCCAGAAGAACGTGTTGCGCGAGGGCAAGACGCTGCATCCGATCATGGAGCGCGTGATGGCGATCCACGTCGCCGAGGAGGCGCGACACATCTCGTTCGCCCACGAGTACCTGCGCAAGCGGGTGCCGCACATGCGCGCCCGCAAGCGTTTCTGGCTGTCACTGCACGTGCCGATCATCATGCGAGTGCTGTGCCAGGCGATCGTGGTGCCGCCGCGGGCGTTCTGGAAGGAGTTCGACATCCCGCGCTCGGTGAAGAAGGAGTTGTTCTTCCGGGCGCCGGAGTCTCGGCAGTTCCTGCGCGATATGTTCGGCGACGTCCGGATGCTCTGTGCGGAAACGGGTTTGATGAACCCGGTGGCCAAGCTGTTGTGGCGGATCTGCAAGATCGACGGCCGGCCGAGCCGGTTCCGCAGTGAACCGCACCGCCAGCACGTGCTGACCGCCGCATAGCCGGCGCCGGGATCCGCACATGGCCCATGTGATCACCCAGTCGTGCTGCAGCGACGGGTCCTGCGTCTTCGCCTGCCCGGTGAACTGCATCCACCCGACGCCCGACGAACCCGAATTCGCGACCGCCGAGATGCTCTACATCGATCCGGCATCCTGTGTGGACTGTGGCGCCTGCGTCTCGGCGTGCCCGGTCGGGGCGATCGCCCCGGACACCAAACTGACGCCCACCCAGCTGCCGTTCGTCGAACTGAACGCCGGGTACTACCCGGCGCTGCCCGACGGCGAGAAGGCACCGCCGACGTCCAAGTTGGCGCCCGTGCCCGACGCCCCGGCCGTGCATCCGCGCTCGGGTGGTCCACTGACGGTGGCGATCGTCGGATCCGGCCCGGCCGCGATGTATGCCGCCGACGAGCTGCTCACCCAGAGCGGGGTGCGGGTCAACATGTTCGAGAAGCTGCCCACCCCGTACGGCTTGGTGCGCGCCGGGGTGGCACCCGACCACCAGAGCACGAAGCGGGTGACTCGGTTGTTCGACAAGATCGCGGCGCGCAAGGGCTTCCGCTTCTATCTCAACGTCGAGGTGGGCAAGCATGTCAGCCACGCCGAGCTGCTGGCCCACCA
>NZ_JBMHMI010000039.1:0-1569 GCF_049179015.1 Micromonospora sp. WMMD736 | reverse complement strand
GTGAAGACGCGGTGAAGTTGTTCGGTGCCTTGAAGACTTACGCGTACGGCGCGTCACCGATGCCGTTGCCGCTGCTGCGCGCGGCGCTGAAGGCATGGCCGGAAACCGAATTCATCCAGGTGTACGGGCTGACCGAGGTGTGCGGCGTGATCACCCAGCTCAGTCCGGAGGACCACCGCGCGGGCAACGAGGAGCGGCTGGTCAGCGCCGGCAAGCCGATTCGCGACGCCGAGGTCCGGGTCGTCGACCCCGACACCGGCGAAGACGTGCCAGACGGTGAGCAGGGCGAATTATGGTTCCGCACACCACAGTTGATGAAGGGTTACCACAACCGCCCGGACGCCACCGCCGAGGCTGTCACTCCCGACGGGTGGTTCCGCACCGGCGACATCGGGCGGATCGACTCCGACGGCTATGTGTTCGTCGAAGACCGGCTCAAGGACATGATCATCTCCGGCGGCGAGAACATCTACTCGATCGAGGTGGAACGGGTGCTCGCCGAGCATCCCGCCGTCGTCGAAGTCGCCGTCATCGGCGTGCCCGACGAGAAGTGGGGTGAATCGGTGAAAGCCGTTGTGGCACTGCAGGGTGAAGCCACCGAGCAGGAGCTGGTCGCGTGGTGCCGGGAGCGGCTGGCAGCCTATAAGTGCCCGAAGTCCGTCGACGTCAAAGACGAGCTGCCGCGCAATCCGACCGGCAAGATCATGAAGAAGGATCTGCGCAAGCCGTACTGGGAGGGCCGCGACCGGGCCACCGTCTGAGGTCGCTTAGTCGGCGGACACCGGCACCGCGATCTCATTGCGCCGCCGGAACGGCAGCGTCCACGGCGGATCGTAGAACCACGCGGCCGGTGTGCCGGTCGTCTCGAAGCCGTACTCGCGCAACACTTGCAGCAGTTCGTCGGTGCGTGCCGCGACGGTCGCCGGGCCGCGGTCACCGGTGAAGCGCAACACCGCGACGGTCTCGGGTGGCACCTCGACCAGCTGGACGCGTTCGTCGTTGGGGGTCGGCAGGGTGTCCATCGTCCACTTGCTGGGCATGAAGAACCGGATCACCCAACCCTGATCGGGGCTGCTGGTCTGGACGACCGGCACTGTCATCGCGATCGCCTGGCTCTGGGTGGGCAGCTGGCTGACCGGGGCCGTCATCGCGATCTTGGTCTTGCGGTGATTGCCGCCGAAGATATAGCCGGCCAGCAGCCGGAATCCGGCGTTGCGCGCCTCCTCCTCCCCGGCAGCCACCATCGTCTCGGCGGCGATGCGGGTGCCGTAGCGCCGGATCTCGACGTCACCGGCCAGCGGTGTGATGCTGTGGACCGGTTCCTCGGTGCCTACCCGGACGCCGGCGATCGCCAGCGTCGACTCGCCGACCTGGCGCACCAGCTCGGCCGCCCGCGTGATCATCTGCCATCCCATGCCGGTGATTCGTAGCCGGCGCGGCCGAGGATGGCCGGACGTCAGAATGGAGGCGTGCCGGAACTAGACCCGGAACTCGGCCCGGAACTTGATGACGTCCTGGACCGTCTGTATGTCGTCGCGCTGCCGATGCGGGTGCGGTTTCGCGGCATCA
>NZ_JBMHMI010000038.1:0-3875 GCF_049179015.1 Micromonospora sp. WMMD736 | reverse complement strand
CTCGCGGGGGGCGTCGCGCAAGCTCACCTCCAAACAGCTCGAGGCCCTGGCCAAGGCGCAGACAGGGGAACCGCACCCATGACGACCATGGTCAAAGCCGAGCAGGTGTGCAAGAACTTCGGTGCCCTGCACGTTCTGAAGGGGATCACCCTGGAAGTGTCCAAGGGTGAGGTGCTGTGCCTGGTCGGGCCATCGGGTTCGGGCAAGTCGACGTTCCTGCGCTGCATCAACCACCTCGAGCAGGTCAATGCCGGCCGGTTGTTCATCGACGGTGAGTTGGTGGGCTACCGCGAACACGGTGGAAAGCTGCACGAACTCAAGCCGCGCGACGCCGCCCGGCAGCGCCGCGACGTCGGCATGGTGTTTCAGCATTTCAACTTGTTCCCGCACCGCACCGCGCTGGAGAACATCATCGAGGCGCCGATCCACGTCAAGCGGGTCAAGAAGGCCGAGGCGCGAGAGCGGGCCGAGGACCTGCTCAACCAGGTCGGGCTGTCCGACAAAGCCCAGGCCTATCCCGCTCAGCTGTCCGGCGGTCAGCAGCAGCGCGTCGCGATAGCGCGGGCGCTGGCGATGAATCCGAAGCTGATGTTGTTCGACGAGCCCACCTCGGCGCTGGATCCCGAGCTGGTCGGCGAGGTGCTGGGGGTGATGAAAAAGCTTGCGTCCGAAGGGATGACGATGGTGGTGGTGACCCACGAAATGGGGTTTGCCAGGGAGGTCGCCGACCAGCTGGCGTTCATGGACGGCGGGGTGGTGGTCGAGAGCGGAAATCCCCGCGAGGTAATGAGTAACCCCAGGCACGAGCGGACCAAGGCGTTCCTGTCCAAGGTGATGTAAGTTTCAATCGACTCGTACATGGGGTTAGCTGCTGCCCGGGAGTAGATGGTGGATGCGGAGACGTTGCAGCCTTTTGGCCACTACCAGCTGCTGAACCTGCTGGGCCGCGGTGGCATGGGCGAGGTCTACCGTGCCTTCGACACCAAGACCGACCGCATCGTCGCCATCAAGGTGCTGCCGCCCCAGCTGGCCGCCGACGAGGTCTTCCAGGAGCGATTCCGGCGCGAATCCCAGGCGGCGGCCGGCGTCAACGATCCTCACGTGGTACCGATCCACGGCTACGGCGAGATCGACGGCCGGCTCTACCTCGACATGCGGCTGATCGAAGGCGACAACCTGGGCACCATGCTGGCGCGGCGTGATCGGCGGGTGGGTGCTGCCCTTGCCGTTGGGATCGTCGAGCAGATTGGTTCGGCGCTGGATGCCGCCCACCAGGCCGGTCTGGTACATCGCGACGTCAAACCCTCCAACATCCTGATCACCAACCGCGATTTCGCGTACCTGATCGATTTCGGGTTGGCGCGCACCGCCGGTGAACCGGGGATGACAACGGCGGGCAACACGCTGGGCACGCTGGCCTACATGGCCCCAGAGCGCTTCGACGGCGGCCAGAGCGGCCCGCGCTCCGACATCTATGCGCTCACCTGCGTGCTCTACGAGTGCCTGACCGGCTCCCGGCCCTATCCCGCCGACAGCCTGGAACAGCAGATCGCCGGTCACCTGGTGTCGCCGCCGCCCCGCCCGTCCGAATTGGATGCGGGGCTGGCGGCGTTCGACGACGTCATCGCCAAGGGGATGGCCAAGAATCCGGACAAGCGTTACCCCACGGCCGCGGCGTTGGCAGCGGCCGCACGAGGGGCATTGGACGCACCTCGGGTGCGGGCCGGGCGCCGAAAAGCGCAACGCACAACGCACCGGGCCACGACAGCCGGTGGCGGTCGAAAGAAGCGGGCGTTCGCGCTGACCGCGACCGCTGTGCTGATCGCCGCGATCTGTGGGGTCGGGGCCTGGCAGTGGCGCGGCTCGGGCACCGAAACCACCAAGTCCGCCAGCTTCGCCGCGGACGCCACACCACCCGGTGACCCGCCGCTGGGCGCCGTGGCGGCGATCGCCGAAACCGTGCCCGCTGACATCAGGACCACCGGGCGACTCGTGATCGGGGTCAACACCCCTTATGCGCCAAATGAATTCGAGGATGCCAACGGTGAGTTGGTCGGATTCGACGTGGATCTGATGGATGCGATCGCCCGCACGCTGGCTCTGGTTCCCGACTATCGCGAGACCGGGTTCGAGACCATCATCCCGTCGATCGAAGCGGGTGACTTCCACGTCGGAATGTCGTCGTTCACCGACACCAAGACACGTGAGCAGACAGTCGATTTCGTGACCTACTTCGAGGCCGGCACGTTGTGGGCGCAACGGCCGGGCTCGCAGGTCGATCCGGACAACGCCTGCGGGCTGCGGGTCGGGGTGGCGTTCGGCGTGCTGCAGGAGACCGAGGAGATTCCGGCCAAGAGCAAAGCGTGCGTCGATGCCGGGCTACCCGCAATCGAGAAGGTCGTCTACACCAGCCAGGACGATCTGACCGACGCGCTGATCGCCGGTCGGGTTGATGCGATGTCGGCGGACTCGCCCGTCACCGGCTTTGCCGTCAAGCTGAGCGGCGGCGCGCTGGAGCCGGCCGGCGACGTGTTCGACTCCGCCCCGTACGGGTGGCCGGTGGCCAAGGGGTCCGCCCTCGCCGAATCGCTGCGCCAAGCGTTCGAACACGTGAAGTCGACCGGCGAGTACCGCACCATCGCCACGATGTGGGGTGTGGAGCGGGGCATGATCGACGCCTCGGTGATCAACGGGGCCACGAGATGATCGCTCCTGCCGAGCGCGGGTCGGCCTTATGCTGGGCACATGTCGGAGCGCGACCCGGCTCAGCCTGACCCGACGGCGTCGTTGTGGCGGGCGGCACAGGGGTTTCGGCTGCTCAGTTGCCTCTATGCGCTGGGGTTTCAGATCGCGGTCAACCCCGATCTGGCCCGGCCAGCAGTCGGGTGGGTGTTGTTCGCGGTGCTCATCGCGTGGAGCGTGGCGTGCGCGGTGGCCTACCTGCAGGGGTTCGGGCGCCGAACCGCCTGGGTGGTCGCCGAGATCGTGGTCGTGGTGGCGTTGATGCTGTCTACCGAAATCGTCGCCTTCGACCAATGGGTACTCGACAATCAGTCGTGGCCAACCACTTTGTGGGCCACCAACGCCACGATCTCCGCGGCGATTCTGTGGGGGCCGATCGCGGGCATGGGCACCGGTCTGGTGGTGACGGCCGCAGCCAGCGTGCTGAAGGGTTACGTGCACCTGGATCTGGGCCGCAACGCCACCGTTGTCATCGAGCTGGCGGTGGGTCTGGCGGTAGGGGTGGCAGCGCTCACCGCGCGGCGGTCGCACAGCGAGTTGCAGCGTGCGGTGCGGCTGACCGCGGCGACCGAGGAGCGCGAGCGGCTGTCCCGCCAGGTGCACGACGGCGCCATCCAGGTGTTGGCGTTGGTGTCGCGGCGCGGACGCGAGATCGGCGGTGAGACAGCGGCGCTGGCTGAGCTGGCGGCCGAGCAGGAGCGAGCGTTGAGGCGTTTGGTGAGCGCGACCGACGCCGATTCCGGTCCGCGGACTGGCAGCCAGGCCGATGTCGGGGTCCTGCTGCGCGCGCACGGCTCCGACCGGGTTTCGGTCAGCTTGCCGGCCACTCCGGTGCTGCTCGATGCCGGAGTGGCGGCCGAACTGGATGCTGCGGTGGTGAACGCGCTGGACAACGTATCGGCCCATGCCGGGCCGGGTGCGCACGCTTACCTGCTGCTGGAGGATCTTGGTGACAGGGTGACCGTGAGCGTGCGGGACGACGGGGTGGGCATCGCGGCGGGCCGACTCGATGAGGCGGTCCGCGAAGGGCGGGCCGGCGTGGCCAAATCGATTGTGGGGCGGATGAAATGGCTGGGCGGAACGGCCGACCTGAGCACCGGGCCGGACTGCGGCACCGAGTGGGAGCTGACGGT
>NZ_JBMHMI010000037.1:0-2852 GCF_049179015.1 Micromonospora sp. WMMD736 | reverse complement strand
TTCAATTGCTCCGTTTCCCGAGTCATTCCGCGACGCGAAGCCGTTGGTCGGGCTAAAGTTGCAGAAACAAGCGAGGTCTCGTGTGTTCGCCAGTACCGTGGCAGTTTCGATGACTACCCGGGTATCCGAAATCGTGATGCTTGCTGTGGATGAGGGCGGCAAACCGAACCTGCCTGCGAGGCTGCGTCGCGGACATGCGGCATCCATACGAAGCTCACTGCCCGTCCGCGATCCCTCTGTGCCATACATCGTGAGGAGCAGCGTGACTACCGACCGGCCGCTGCCTTCGTGAGAGAGAATGGGATGGCCAGGCCATCTTCTGGCGCCGAAGGACCTTGAGAAGCATGCGAATTCGATTGAGGACGCTTTGTGCCATCTCGACGATTCCTGTGCCGGCACACGACTGACCGGTGGGCGCAAGGCTACCGTTGCTGATGTGATGTCAGGCAGCGACCTGCGCCGCGCGCTGGTAGTGGACGTGCACGACTGCGCTGTCGAATGTCGTGACGTCGACGAGCTCGAGTCCTGCCATTTGGGCCGACGTCGGAAATAGCGCCGTACCACCTCCGAGCAGCACTGGGTGGACGAACAACCGGTACTCGTCGATCAGGTTGTGTTTCATGAAGGCTGAGGCAGTCTGCGCCCCGCCGAACAAGACCATGGCGCAGTTGCGCCGCGCTTTGAGTTCTGTGACCTCCTCCAGCAGGTTCCCGTTCAGTACGGTGGTATTCCACGGTGCCGAGGCGAGGGTGTTGGAGAATACGACTTTCGGCGTCTGTTTCCAGCAGCGCGCGAAGTCGACGTAGAACGGCGAGATGGCCGGGTCACCATCTGCCCACGGCCAAAACCTCGCCATGATCTCGTAGGTCTTCCGTCCGTACAGAAACATGTCCGCCTGGGCGAGTTGGTCCAGGAACGATTCGGACAGCTCCTCGTCGACGACGGGCCAATGTGCGTCGTTGTCCGGCCCTTCGGCAAAGCCGTCGAGCGACATTTGCATCCACAGTGTTACGCGTCCCATGGTCAGCTTCTCCCGTGTTGGTGTCCTTTTTGTTTTCCCGTGTCGCAACCTCGTAGTTGATAGGTTTGAATCATTGTTCAAACGTCAGGGGCTCGCATCAGTAGAGTTTGTCGGCACTACTTAGGTAGCGCTTGCGACGCCGCTCGCAGGGGCGGAAAGTGTCGTTGTCGTCGAGTAATGGGCGGCTCGCCCTCACGCAGGGACGCGACTGTGGCCCAGGGGCAGCAGCGTCACGCAGACGATAGCGGCTTCGACGGCGCGGCATCGCTGACACCACGCATGGGAATTAGTGGCTGTCGATGACCACATCCGGACCCGCGCCGAAAGACACTCAACCCCGTCGTATCGACATGTTGAGGGCTGCAGCGGAGTTGATCAGCGAGCGCGGATTCGCTGCGACCCGGGTGGCCGACGTCGCCAACCGGGCGGGGGTCAGCGCGCCGCTGGTGATCTACTACTTTGGCACGCGCGAACGACTGTTGGTGGACGCGTTGCAGTTCTCAGAGAATTCGTTCAATGAGGTGGCCGAGCGGATCCTCGCCGACATCAGCAAGCCGCACGATCGAATCTCGTGGCTGATCAAGTGGGGGTGCTGGCCGCCGTCCATCGAGGAGGAACCCGGCTACTGGGGTCTGTGGTTCGACCTGTGGACCCAAGCGTTCCGGCACGACGAGGTCAAGCTGGGGCGGGCGCAGATCGATGCTCGCTGGCGCGGCGTGATCACCGCCGCGGTCGAACAGCCTGCGCAGGAAGCGGGGGTTGACGCGCGCACGTTTGCACTGGAGTTCGCGGCGCTGCTGGACGGATTGGTGGTTCAGGTCGCCCTGGAGGACCCCGAGATTACCCCGGCGGTCGCTTATGACATCGCGATGCGGTTCGCCGAGCAACGACTGCGCCTCTTGGACCGCCACGGGTAATTGGTGGGTTGATCACTCTGGGTGACGGCGATCACTGACCGCGATAGCACGCGGACGGGGGTTCGGCGCACCTTCCCATCGACGGGAATGGCCATAGGCTGCTGTGACTGACGTAACCCGCTGACGCCTCGTGCGTCGACGACCGAATGCTTCCGTCCGGTCAGAGAGGTGGATCCATGACGAGACTCTGCTCACCGCTTGCCGTTTCGGCGTACGAGGCCACCGGGGTCGCGCTACTTGATGGCCAGCCAGTTATCCCGGCGAGCAGCGGCCTGACGGTATGACCTCAGTGTCGACTTCGCCGGAAGCGGCCCACGTGGAACCCGGCATAGCCGATTCCGCTTCGCAAGCTACACCGATGGTCTCCATCGAGGGCGTCAACAAACGTTTCGGCGCGCTGCACGTGCTTAAGGACATCGATCTGACTGTTGAACGGGGGCAGGTGATCGTCGTGCTTGGGCCGTCCGGTTCGGGCAAGTCAACGTTGTGCCGCACCATAAATCGGTTGGAGACCATTGACTCGGGGACGATCGCCATCGATGGAGAGGCGCTGCCCGAAGAGGGGCGGAAATTGGCACAGCTGCGGTCCGACGTCGGCATGGTGTTTCAGTCGTTCAACCTGTTCGCGCACAAGACCATTCTTGAAAACGTCACGTTGGCGCCGTTGAAGGTCCGCAAGGCGGCCAAGGCCGAGGTCCGCGATAGTGCGATGGCGCTGTTACAGCGAGTCGGGGTCGCCGATCAGGCCAACAAGTACCCGGCCCAGCTCTCGGGCGGCCAGCAGCAGCGCGTGGCGATCGCCCGGTCCCTGGCGATGAACCCGAAGGTGATGCTGTTCGACGAGCCGACCAGCGCGCTGGATCCGGAGATGATCAACGAAGTCCTCTCGGTGATGACCTCGCTGGCCCACGAGG
>NZ_JBMHMI010000036.1:0-4946 GCF_049179015.1 Micromonospora sp. WMMD736 | reverse complement strand
GGGGGTGAGGATCGCCGCCAGCACGACCGCGGGCACGTAGGCGGTGAAGTACGGCCGCAGTCCGTCCAACCCGCGGGTCACCACCGCCGCTGCGTCGTCCCGCTCGAGCGCCAGTTGGCGCGGCGAGCGGGCGGTGACCGCGCGCAGCAGCTGCCCGGACAGATCGGCGATCACCGCGGTGGCGCCGTGCTGGGACAGCCGGCCCTGCGCCCAGTGCGCGGCGACCCGAATCACCCACAACGCCAACAGCAGCCACAGTTCGGTGGACCAGTGCTCCAGGGTGCGCGCGGCCGGGTCGGTGATGACGCCGGCCACCACGTGGGCCAGCAGCACCGACGCGGTGATGGTGGCCGCGGTGATGATCACCCCGCACAGCACCGTTGCGACCAGGAACCGTCGCAGCGCGGGGCCGGTGAGCCGCAGCTTCAGTCTGACCGCCTGCTCAGGCCGATCGAGGCCGGAATGCGATCAGCTGAGATCCGTTTGCGGAACACCCAATACGTCCAACCCTGGTAGGCCAAAACCAACGGCAACAACGTCAGCGAGGCCCAGGTCATGATCCGCAGCGTGTAGTCGGTCGAGGAGCCGTTGTAGATCGTGACGCCCCACTCCGGGTTGATCGTCGACGGCAGTAGGTAGGGATACATCGAGCCGAAGATCAGCACGGCGACGGAGGCCACCACGATCACCATGGCGGTGAACGCCAGCCCTTCGCGGGAGTGGGAGAAGACCAGCGCGACCGCGGCCAGCAGCGCCACCACCGCGACCCCGAGCGCCAACCAAGTCCACGCCTTACCGTGGGCCAGTTGCGTCCACAGCCCGAATCCGCCGGCCAGCACGATCACCGGAATCGACAGCATCCGGCCGAACCGGAACGCATCCTCGCGCACCGGGCCGGATGTCTTCAGCGCGATGAAGATCGCGCCGTAGAACGCGAACAGCGACGCGGTCGCCAGCCCACCGAGCAAGGTGTAGACGTTGATCACGTCGCTGAACATGTCGCCGGCCGACCCGATGACACGACCGTCGGCGTCGACCGGCAGGCCGCGCATCAGGATGGCGAAGGCCACGCCCCACAGGATGGCGGGTAACCAGGAGCCGACGGCGATCCCGATATCGGCCCAGCGGCGCCACTGGGTGTCGTCGACCTTGCCGCGCCATTCGATCCCGACAATGCGCAGGATCATGCCGAACAGAATGGCCAACAAGGGCAGGTACAGCGCCGAGAACACCGAGGCATACCAGTTCGGATAGGCCGCGAACATCGCTGCCCCCGCAGTGATCAGCCAGACTTCGTTGGCATCCCAGACGGGTCCGATCGTGTTCAGCACCGCGCGGCGCCGACTCTCCGGATCCTCCTCAGGGCCGCCCGCGCGGCCCAGCGGCGCCATCAACATGCCGACGCCCCAGTCGAAGCCCTCCAGAATCAGAAAGCCGAGGAACAACGCGGCGATCAGGAAGAACCAGAGCTCTTGAAATGCCACCGGGGGTCACCTCCTCAGTACGCGAACGACAGCGGTGCGACGTCTTCGTCTTCGGGCGGCTTGGGCGGTGCCGGTTCGGAGTCGTGTTCCTGCGGGCCCTCGACGATGTAGCGGCGCATCAACCAGAACCACACCACCGCCAGCACGCCGTAGAGCAGGGTGAACACCGCCAACGAGAACAACACTGTGCCCGCGGCATGGTCGGAGACGCCCTCCTGCACCGTCATCCGGACCAAGGGATCGCCGGTCGGGTTCGGCACCACCACCCACGGTTGACGGCCCATCTCGGTGAACACCCAGCCCGCCGAATTTGCCAGGAACGGCGTGGGCAGGGTGATCAGGGCCGACCAGCCATACCACCGCTGGTCGGGGATGCGGCCGCGCCGGGTCAGCCACAGCGTGGCTATGGCGAACGCCACCGGGATCAGCAGCAGCCCGATCATCGCGCGGAACGACCAATACGTGACGAACAGGTTGGGTCGGTAGTCACCCGGTCCGAATCTTTCCTCGAACTCGGCTTGCAGGTCATTGACCCCTTCCAGGGTCACGCCGGTGAACTTGCTCTCGGCCAGGAACGGCAGCACATACGGGAGGTCGATCAACTGGGTGATGCTGTCGCAGTTGTTCTGGGTGCCGACCGTGAGAACCGAGAAGTCCGGGTCGGTCTCGGTGTCACATAGCGATTCCGCCGACGCCATCTTCATCGGCTGCTGGACGAACATCAGCTTGCCCTGGAAATCGCCGGTGAAGAACAGCGCCACCGATGCCGCCAGCGACACCCAGACACCGAGAATCGCCGCGGGCCGGTACATGCTGCGTGCCTCGACCTCCTCGCTCCGGCGGTGTGAGCGCACCATCAGCCACGCGCTGACCGCGGCGACGAAGGTTCCCGCGGTGAGCAGGGATCCGGCCACCACGTGGAAGAAGGCCCAGATGGCCGTGTTGTTGGTCAGCAGCGCAACGAAGTCAGTGAGTTCGGCCCGGCCGGTCTCGGGGTTATAGCGGGCGCCCACCGGGTGCTGCATGAACGAGTTCGCGGCGATGATGAAGTATGCCGACGCGTTCACCCCGAACGCGACGATCCAGATGCAGGCCAGGTGCACCAGCCGCGGCAACCGGCTCCAGCCGAAGATCCACAGCCCGATGAACGTCGATTCGAAGAAGAATGCGATCAGGCCTTCGAACGCCAGCGGGGCGCCGAAGATGTCGCCGACGAAGCGGGAGTACTCGCTCCAGTTCATGCCGAACTGGAACTCCTGCACGATCCCGGTGGCCACCCCGATCGCGAAGTTGATCAGGAACAGCTTGCCGAAGAAGCGGGTCAGCCGGTACCACGCCGGGTTGTCGGTGACCAGCCACACGGTCTGCATGATGGCCAGCAGCGGCGCTAGCCCGATGGTGAGCGGGACAAAGATGAAGTGGTAGACGGTGGTGATCCCGAACTGCCACCGTGACACGTCCAAAGCGTCCATCAGTGCCTCTTCCGAGAGCGGGCTGCGGCGTACTACGACAGGTAGTAGTACCCGATGCTAGCCCACATCGGCGGCAGGTGCTGAAATTTGTGTCAGTTTCTTGGCCGCGCTGCGAATGCCGAACGCCGAGACGATCTCGAACACGCCGATCACCAGCAGCGAGATGCCGGTGACCCAGACCAGGACGCCGAGCGATCCGAACGGCCAGGCCAGCAGCACAACGCCAGCCACCAGGCTGAGCACGCCGATGAACAGTTCCCACCAGCGTCCCGGCAGCGTGGGGTCGCTGATCGCCGACACCGCGGTCGCCACACCGCGGAAGATGAAGCCGACCCCGATCCAGATGGCCAGCAGCAGAATCGACTCCTGCAGGCTGCGGAAGCACAGCACGGCCAGGATGAGGGCCGCGGCGCCACTGATGAACAGCAGCACGCGTCCGCCGGCGGACACGTCGAGGCTGAAGGCGAACACCACTTGGGCGATGCCGGCGATCAGCAGGTACACGCCGAAGAAGATCGCCGCCACGAGGATGGTCGTGCCCGGCCAGACGAGCATCAGGACGCCGAGGATGACGGCGAGCACCCCGGACGCCAGCGTGGCCTTCCACAAGTGCGGTAACAGGCTTGGCGGAGCGGTCTTTTCCATTCGCGCAGTGTGGCACAAGCCCGCGTGACCTCGCTTGATTTGGCAGTACGGCTGTGTTGTCGACGCGTGCTCGTTAATGTTTCGTTACCGGCACTGCGGGCTGGTTCCAGCGTCGTTAACGTCGTCGGCTGGAGATGCTGCCGGTCACGACGCCGACGACCCGATGCAAGGAGAGGCAACCGTGTTAGGTGGATGGCGAATCTATCGGGGGAAATTCCTGCGCACCACAGTCGTATTGGCGGCCGGAGGTGCCTTGATGCTGTCCGGGTGCTCAGCCGGGGGCGACGGCGGTGACGATGCGGGTGGCGCCCCGGCGGTGACCGCCGAGAAGGTCGACGCCATTGCTGACACCGTGCCCGAGGACATCAAGTCGACCGGGAAGCTGGTCGTCGGCGTCAACATTCCGTACCCGCCCAACGAATTCAAGGATCCCAGCGGCAAGATCGTGGGCTTTGACGTTGATCTGATGAACGCCGTCGCGGGGACGCTGGGGTTGACCGCGGAGTACCGCGAGTCGGACTTCGCCAAGATCATCCCGTCGATCCAGGGTGGCACCTACAACGTCGGGATGTCGTCGTTCACCGACACCAAAGAGCGCGAAGAGTCCGTTGATTTCGTCACGTATTTCTCCGCGGGAATTCAGTGGGCGCAACGCCCCGGCGAACCGATTGACCCCAACAATGCCTGCGGCAAGAAAGTTGCCGTGCAGGCGACCACGGTCGAGGAGACCGAGGAATTGCCCGCCAAGAGCGCCGCGTGCACCGATGCCGGCAATCCGCCCATCGAGATCGTGAGCTTCGACAGTCAGGATGGCGCGGCGAACGCGGTGGTGCTGGGTCAGGCCGATGCGATGTCGGCCGACTCACCGGTCACGGCTTACGCGATCAAGCAGAGTAACGGCAAGCTGGAGGCGGCCGGCGAGATCTTCGACTCCGCTCCGTACGGGTGGCCGGTGCAGAAGGGCTCCCCGCTGGCCGAGTCGTTGCGGCAAGCGCTCGAGCATCTCATCGAGGACGGCACCTACGCGGAGATCGCGACCAACTGGGGCGTCGAGGCGGGGATGATCGAAGAACCCGTCATCAACGGCGCGATCAGCTGACCGGTCGGAGTCGCAGATGACTACGGGCGTGTCATCGGATGTGTCATCGTCGCCCCCTCCGATCGACGCCGTTCCACTGCGCCATCCATGGCGGTGGGCGGCGGCGGCGGTCATCCTGGTGCTGGTCGGCCTGTTCCTCTACGGCGCGGCCACCAACCCCGCATACGGTTGGGACACCTACTTCGAGTACCTGTTCAACGAACGCGTGCTGCTGGGCGTCTTCAATACGCTGCAGCTGACCGTGTA
>NZ_JBMHMI010000035.1:0-4375 GCF_049179015.1 Micromonospora sp. WMMD736 | reverse complement strand
GAACTTCAGCGGGGCCGAGCGCGCCGAGGTGCCGACGATCTGCGAGCAGAGCGCCGACGCCGCCGAACTGCTGGTCGAGCTGGGCCTGGAGCCGGCCCAGAACACCGTCCACGCCTGGTCCTAGTCTGCGCGAGCGTGCGTGTCTGCTCCGCGACACCCCGCTGGCGAGCGGCATTTTGGTCGCGCTCGCGGCCGGTCGTGGGCGCACATTAGCTGACAGACGAGGCCGGTCCCCAGAGCACACAATCCTTCATCGCCTGCCCACGTACGTGATTGATCTCTCCGCTGCTGTCCTCGCAGTTGGGCTGAGGGCCGATGGCCGACAGATCTTCGCGCACGACGAACACACCGTCGACAGCGTCGGCTATCGCCGCCAACGCCCATGCACAGTGCACCAATTCCATCGCGAGCGGGACCGCTGAGACCACGAGCGTGCGCAAACCGCTGCCCTCGAGCGCGTGTCGTGCAGCAGACACGCACGCTCGCGCAAACACCTAGGTGACGAGCGAGACCGAGTTGGCCCGGCGCAGC
Organism: Micromonospora sp. WMMD736; assembly: GCF_049179015.1. Classification (NCBI taxonomy): domain Bacteria; kingdom Bacillati; phylum Actinomycetota; class Actinomycetes; order Micromonosporales; family Micromonosporaceae; genus Micromonospora; species Micromonospora sp. WMMD736. The sequence continues at coordinate 3,844 of NZ_JBMHMI010000035.1, read as the reverse complement.
TTGCCCGACGGGGTCTTCGGGATCGAGCCCGGCCCCAGCACCACGACGTTGCGCGGCCGTACGTCGACCTCGGCAACGACCTCGTGGGCCACCTGGTGCTCGATCCGGCGCACCTCGGCCTGATCCTGCCAGGCATTGGATTCCACTGCGACAGCAAAGGTTTCGCGGGAATGACCGGCGTCCAACCGCACCGCGACCGCACAGCCCGGACGCACGCCCTCGACGCGCCCGGCCGCGCGCTCGATGTCGGTCGGGTAGATGTTGCGGCCCGCCATGATGATGACGTCCTTGACCCGGCCGCACACCACGACGTGACCGTTCTCCATCTGGTATCCCAGATCACCGGTGTCATACCAGCCGTGCTCGTCCTGGGCCGGCACGAAGCCACCCATCGTGATGTAGCCCGGCGTCAGCGGCTCACCCCGCAGCTCGATGACGCCCACACCGCGGGCGGGCATCACGTCGCCGTGCTCGTCGATGATCCGGGCCTCCAGGCCCTTCAGCAGCGGCCCCAGCGAGGCCAGCCGCTTGGTGTTGCCCTTGGTGGCGGGCACCGCACGCCGCAGCGCGGCCATCAGGTCGGCGTCGACCTCGTCGACGACCAGACCCGCGCCGCATTCGGAGAACGACACCGCCAGCGTCGTCTCGGCCATCCCGTAGGCCGGCAGGATCGCCTCGGGCTTGAGGTTGAACGGCTTGCCGGCGTCCAGCAGATCTTCGACGTCGGCGGGCTCGACGGGCTCGGCGCCCGACAGCGCGAACCGCAGCGTCGACAGGTCGAACTCACCGGGCTTGGCCTGCCGGCGCAGCCGCTTGGCCAGCAGCGCGTAGGCGAAGTTGGGCGCGGCGGTCATCGTGCCCTGGTACTTGTCGATCAACCGCGCCCACAGCAGGGTGTCGCGCAGGAAGTCCATCGGGGTGACCTTGACGAGTTCGGCGCCGAAGTACATCGGCACCGTCAGGAAGCCGACCATACCCATGTCGTGGAAGCACGGCAGCCAGCTCACCATGACGTCCTTCTCGACGTCGTACTCGGCGCCGATGAACATCGCCTCGGCGTTGGAGTAGATGTTGCGGTGGGTGATCTGCACCGCTTTGGGTGACCCGGTCGAGCCGGACGTCAGCTGCATCAGAGCCAGATCGTCCTCATCGGTATCGACGGGGTCGATGGGCTCGGCGGCCAGCAGATCCGACACCGTCAGGACGGTCAGACCCTTTTCCTGCAGCACCGGGATCGCGACCAGGAACGGCTCGGAGACGATAACGGCCTTGGCCTCGATCATCCCGATGACGGTCATGGTGTCCTCGGCCCACACCGCCAGATCGGTGCGCGGCGTCGGCTGGTGCAGCATCGTCAGGCTGGCACCACGCATCCACACGCCCTGCGCGGTCGGCGCGATCTCGACCGGGAAGCCCGCCAGCACACCCACCGCGTCGCCGGGCCCGACGCCGGCCGCGGCCAGCCCGCCGGCGATCCGGCGCGCCCGCTCGTGGACCTCACCCCAGGTATGACGCACCGGCGCGTGCGGCTCACCGGTCACCATCCCGGTGCTGACGGTGCGAGCGTTGCGGTACATCTTCTCGGTGAATCTGCTCACGACAACCTCCTGGGGGCCGCCACCGGCCCGTTCTTCATGCTCCGCCAGTACGCAGGCGCTTCGGCGGAGGCTCGCGCACACAATTGAAAAGCCGTTACGTCTCGAATCGGTGGCACGACACCACGGCGACCATCAAACCGGCCTGCCCCCCGGCCGCCGGACTGCCGGGCGGCAGCGGTGGCCCCGTTTGTTACTCGACCGCTAGTTTTCACCGACGATCATCTTAAGAGACCCTTAAGTAACTGCCAAACTGACCCGCGGATTGAGGCGTGGCTCACACCGAACTGTAACCAGACCGATGTCGCGGATCGGCGCTCAGACGCCGGTCGGCGCCGGGACCACCCGCGCGCCCTGCACCGGCCCGCTGGCCACCCGCACCGTACGGCACACTCCCGCGCCGGCCAACTCGGCGCCGATATCGATCGCCTCGGGCGCCGAGCGGCACAGAAACGCACACGTCGGACCCGATCCGGAGACGATTCCGGCCAGCGCGCCGGCATCCTCGCCGGCACGCAACGTGCGACGCAGCGCCGGGTTGAGGCTCAGCGCCGCAGCCTGCAGGTCGTTGCCCAGCAGCGGTGCCAGTTCAGCCGGGTCACCGGAGGCCAGCGCCGTCAGCAGCGGCTCCGGGTCGCCGAGGCGGGGCGGGGCGTCGGTGTCGGAGCCGTCCGGGCCCGCCCCGTCCCGGAGCCGGTCGATCTCGGCGAACGCCGCCGGCGTGGACAGCCCACGCTCGGCGAACGCAAGCACCCAGTGAAACGTCGTGCGGGCCAGCACCGTCGCCAGCTCGTCGCCGCGGCCGGTGCCCAGCGCGGTGCCGCCGTGCAGCGCGAACGGCACATCGGCGCCCAGCTGGGCCGCCAGCGCGTGCAGGTCGCGACGCCGCACCCCGAGCTCCCACAGCGTATTCATCGCGACCAGAACGGCCGCGGCGTCGGCGCTGCCGCCGGCCATTCCACCGGCCACCGGGATCGACTTCTCGATGCTGATCGCCACGTCCGGCGCGCGGCCGACGTGGTCGGCCATCAATTCGGCGGCCCGCCAGGCCAGGTTGCGCTCGTCGACCGGCAGCGACGCCGCTCCCTCCCCGGTCAGCTCCAGCGACAGCATGTCGGCATTGCGCACGGTGATCTCGTCGAGCAGCGACACGGCGTGGAAAACGGTGGTCAGGTCGTGGTAACCATCGTCGCGAAGGTCACCGACCGCCAGATACAGGTTGACTTTGCCCGGCACCCGCACCGTCACCGACCCGGTCGGCACCCACTCGGAGGCGGTGCTGCCGTCGGATGCGGACATCGCACGACCTTATCGGAGATCAGCTGCGAACTTGCTGACCCTCGGACTCCGGCTGCCACTCGCCTGAGCGTTCCAGCAGACGCACGAAGTCGGCGATGCTCAGCGTCTCACCCCGGCGGGCCGGGTCGATGCTGGCCGCCAGCAGCCGGCTGGCGGACTCGTTGCCGGAACCGGCCCACTCGGCGAACGCGTTGCGCGACGTCTTGCGACGCTGCGCGAAGGCGATGTCGATGAGGTTGAACACCTGGGCGCGGAAGTCCTCGTCGGTGGGCCACGGCGAACTGTCGTACCGGTCGATGCGGACCAACCCGGAGTACACCCGCGGAATCGGCCAGAACACCGTCGGCGACACCAACCCGTGCCGGCGCACGTCGCCGTAGAAGCGAACCTTGGCGCTGGGCACGCCGTAATCTTTGCCACCCGGCTCGGCGGCCAACCGCTCGGCAACCTCGGCCTGCACCATCACCATCACCGTCTTGATCGACGGGAATTCGGCCAGCAGGTGCAGCAGGGCCGGCACCGCGACGTTGTAGGGCAGGTTGGCCACCAACGAGTTCGGTTGCTCGTCGAGGTCGGTTCGGCGCAGCGTGAGAATGTCACGGTTGAGCACCGTCAGCCGGTGGATCTCGCTGTGCGAATGCTCAGCGACTGTGGTCGGCAGCTGACGCGCCAACACCGGATCGATCTCCACCGCAGTGACATGCGCGCCGCGATCCAGCAGCGCCAGCGTCAGCGAACCCAGCCCGGGCCCGACCTCCAAAACGTGGTCATGGCGATGAACTCCGGCAGCCGACACGATTCGGCGAACGGTATTCGCATCGTGAACAAAATTCTGGCCAAAGGACTTTCGCGGGCGAAAATCGATCTCTCTCGCCAATCGCCGTATCTCGGTCCGCCCGAGTAGTCGAATAGTCAGGACGCCCCAATCCTTGCGCTACACGTCGGCCAGG
>NZ_JBMHMI010000034.1:0-4732 GCF_049179015.1 Micromonospora sp. WMMD736 | reverse complement strand
GTGCGCCGCAGCAGTGGGGCGGTCCGTCGCCGGGGCCACCACCCGGTGGTGGGAAGGGCAAGTGGATTCTGGGGGGTCTGGCCGCGGTGCTGGCTATCGCGCTCGCGGTGGTGATCACCGTCGTGCTGGTACGACCCGACTCCGGCGACGAGTCCGATCCACACAACGGCGATGCTTCCTCGGAGTTTGCTAGTGCAGGTGACACCGGGCCAGTGAATATCATCACCGAAGACCCAACATGTGAGACCTGGACACGCGTTTCGATCGAATATGCAGACGAAGCTGATGCCGTCAATTGGGGCGGCCGTGATCGATCTATTCCTGCTACTGCCTGGAGTTCTGAGCAGCGGGCAATGTATGACGCGGTCGGTGAAGCGCAGGCGAGAACAGCGGAGCACGCTGCCAAGTTGGCCAGGGCGACTCCCCATCGTGTGATGCGAGAACTCTATAACCAGTTCATTGCGTACTCGAATTTGTTTGTCGAAGCAATCCCTTCTTATGAAGGCGAGGATGCAAATTTGGCCATCGTGGCTGATACCATTTTCTCGGCATTGTCAGACATTTGTTCGAGTATAAACTGGAATTCAGCACCACCCATAGCGCCGTTGATTCCGGATATTTCTCCGCCGACGAGTCTTGTATCGGAGATGATTTCAGGTTCTCCCACTCGCTTTCTTCCTGAAGGAAACCCGGTCTGTTCTGAATGGGAATCATTGACGACTGAATATAATCGGCAAGTTGCCGATTGGCGAAAAATCGATCCACAAGTAGCCGCCCCAGATTGGACTCCCGAGCAACGATCGGTCAACGAGAGAGTTGCACCATTGATGTCAGGCTTCGCCGATGACTTGGAAAGACTCGGTCGTGAGAGTGGCAACGCGACACTCGAAGACGTTGCTGTGCTCGCCGCTCAATACCGACGCGCGTACGTCCTAGCGCTACCCACCTATCGGGCGGTCGATAATTTTCTATCGCAAGCGGCGATAAATCTACAGAAGGTAGTCTTTACGGCATGTGACGCAGCCGCGTGAATAGCATTCGATGGCGTTGAAAGTGTCGGCGTCGATGGATAGTGGGTTTTATTGGGTGACGGGGCTGGCTGGTGATTGCGACTGAGGAGCAGTTCCAGGGTTTTGATACCGGTGCGGCCAAGGTGGTTCTACAACCTGAGGACATTCCGGCGAGTGGTGTGATGCAGGGGCTTTTGCGGTTGGAGGTGATTGCACCGCAAACGGCGGCGAAGTTGGCCGCGCTTAGTGATGCGGGGTTGGCGGAGTTGTTGCCGCCGGCTCCTGTTGATGCTCGGGTTCCGGTTGATGAGTCGGAGGCGAAGTGGTTTGAGGTGATGAAGCCGATGATGAGTCAGGCTTCTGATCGTGGGGTGGCGCATCTACGTGCGTTTGTGGAGTATGCGGGTTGTGCTGAGGAGCGGGCGTTGTTCGCTGCGCAGACCGCGTCTGATTCCACTGCTCTGCGGGCGGCGGTCACGGATTGGATTTATTGGCAGCATGTGGGGGTGTTGACCGGTGATGCGTTGTTGGAGTTGCAGCCGACGTGACCCGCGCAAGCTGTGATCCTCAAAGTTTGTTGTGGCCGTGAGTGTGTGATGTGAAGGTGTGTCGATGAGTGTGCCCCCGCAGGGTCCGTATGGTCCGCCCCCGCCGCAGGGCGGCCCGCCGGAGGGTGGGTGGCCACCGCAGTGGGGTGGTCAGCCCGGTGCCCAGGGTGGTCCACCACCCGGGTATGGGGGCCCGCAGGCGGGGGGTCCGCCACCACAGCAGTGGGGAGCACCTCAGCAATGGGGCGGACCCCCGCTGGGACCGCCACCCAGCGGTGGCGGCAAGGGCAAGTGGATCCTGGGTGGCCTGGCCGCGGTGTTGGCAATAGCGCTCGCCGTTGTTATCACCGTTGTTGTGGTACGACCAGACTCCGGCGGTGACGGACCCGAGCCAGGCAACGGCGGATCTGACTCGGAATTCGCCAGCGCCGATGACACCGGACCGGTCAACATCATCACCGAAGACCCAACATGTGAGCCTTGGTCTCGCGTATCCCAAGAATATGTCAACAGGGTCAGCGCAGTAAATTGGGATAAGCGTGATTCTTCAATCCCGGAAAGTTCCTGGAATCCTGAACAACGTAGAATGTATGAAACGGTGAGTCAGGCGATTGGCGACGCTGCAAGCGATACGATCGAACTGTCAAGGCAAACGCCACACAGAGTCATGCGTGAACTATACCAGCAATTCATCGCCTATGGCCGGGCTTTTGTAGAATCGGTGCCTTCCTATGTTGAAGGCGACGACGCAATGCTCCAGGTAATGAATCTAGTCAACAACGCAGTCGGCGATATCTGCTCTGCGATCATATACCGGTCTGTACAGCCAATTGCTCCTTTGCTTCCAGATCCTGCCGCTCCATCGAAGATTTCGGCGCCGAGTGATGCAGAACATCCGCTGATGTTCCTAAGCGAAGACAATCCTGTTTGCTCGGATTGGGAGTCGTTGACGGCTCAATTTAATGACCAGCTCACCGAATGGCAGCAACTTGATCCCAAAATTCCAGCGGCCGAATTGACACCGGAGCAAAGAACCATTAATGATGCGGCAGCGCAGGTGATGGCGACCACCGCGATGGAGATGGAGCGATTGGGTCGGCAAAGCGAGAATTCTGTGTTCGAGGACATATCGACTTTATCTGCCCAGTATTGGAGAGCCTATGTAAAGGCGGTGCCGAGCTACACCTCTTCAGACAATTTTCTGTCTCAAGCTGCGATTCGCCTCACTAAGTCGATTGACTTTGCGTGTAAGGCGGCATAGTAATGGTCACCTGCTAGGAGGGCGAGTGGCGACATCGGTGGCTTTGTTGCTGAGCAGGTTCCGGATGCTGGTGGGCCCATCTCTGGTGTAAGCGAGATCATGAAGGATTTTGGGCTCTTCGCATTTGATAGGGGTCTGGAGCTGTCCGACATCGTGTCGTGTCGGTGATTGATTAGGGGCCCGCGCCCCTGTGAGCTGGGTGTTCTTCAGGCATCCAGAACAAGGAACGCGGGCCCATGGTTGACGGTAGTTCACTGCTGCTCGATCTCGACGGTGTGGTCGTCGAGTCGGTGCATCGACGAGAGGACGGGACCCGGTTGGTGGTGGTGCACACCGCCGCGGAGTGGGTCGGTATCTGCCCAGCGTGCGGGGAGCGTTGGACCAGGTCGAAGGGCTGGGTCACGACCGCACCGCGGGACGTGCGGGTCGGACCCGACCGGCCCCAACTGCAGTGGCGCAAGCGAAAGTGGCTGTGCCCCAGCGTAGTCTGTGACCGCAAGGCGTTCACCGAAGCCGTTCCCGGGGTGCCGGCGCGGGCTCGGGTCACGCCGCGGGCCAAGGCAGCGATGGCCGCTGAGGTCCTCGACAAGGACCGCTCGGTGGCCGCGGTGGCCGGGGAGTACCGCTGCGGCTGGCACACCGTGCACGACCACGTCATCGCTGTCGCCGACGCGGTCCTGGAGGCCGAACCGGCGCCGGTGCGGGTGCTGGGCATCGACGAGACCCGCCGCGGGAAGGCCAAGTGGGAGACCGACCCCGACACCGGGCGGCGGTCCTGGGTCGACCGCTGGGACACCGGCCTGGTCGATATCACCGGCAACCAGGGACTGTTGATCCAGGTCAACGGCCGCACCTCCGCGGCGGTGACCGAATGGCTCGCTGAATCACCGGCAACCAGGGACTGTTGATCCAGGTCAACGGCCGCACCTCCGCGGCGGTGACCGAATGGCTCGCTGAACGCGACCCGGCCTGGCGGGCGCAGATCACCCACGTGGCCATCGACATGTCGGTGGTCTACGCCCGCGCGGTGCGACTGGGACTACCCGGGGCGGTCGTGATCGTCGACCGGTTCCACCTGGTCAAAAAGGCCAATGACATGCTCGATGCGGTGCGCCGGCGGGTCACGCTGGCCCAGCGGGGCCGGCGCGGCCGCAAAGCCGACGTCGAGTGGATCAACCGCCGCCGGTTGCTGCGCGGCGCCGAACGGCTCACCGACGACCAGCGCACCACCTTGTTCACCAAGCTGCTCACCGCCGATCCGGGCGAGGACATCGCCGCGGCGTGGATCGCCAAAGAACTGCCCGGCTACGCCCAGTTAGTAAGTCGCTGCCATGGCGAGTGAGGGTCTGCGCGTGGGTGAGGCTAAGGAATCTCGGGGCGTTGCGGCGCAGCTGGTCAAGTCCAGGGACGTGGTGTACGACGTCGTCGTGTGATTCTTCGAGGTCGTGGGGTTAGACATCCCAGGTGCGTTGCGTGTCAAGCAGCGGGTGCAGGTTGCAGGTTGGGCGCAGGATCTTGGGACGGTGTTCCGAGATCGTGGGATACGTGAGTAGCTGCTGACGGGATGCAGGATTCGTGTCACTCGCTCACTCGGGTAGCTGAGATACTAAGCAAGTGTTGCCGAAGCAGGGGGAGTGCGCGTGAGCGTGCTCGACGCTTTTTACTCGACTTGGGACGACGCTAGGGAAACGTTCGGCCAGGGCGTCCCGCAGCCCGGTGAGGACTTCGACCAGAGCAGCCAGTTGCGGCGACTGGAGTCTGATTTGCAGGCAGCGGCACCAGGTTCCCGCTGGACTGGGGCAGCCGCTTCCAACTACGACGCTGCCAACACTGAGCACCGTCGGGTGATCGGTGAGATGGCCGCGTTGGATCAGCGACTACGGGTACACGTCAACCAATCGGCGCAGATCGTC
>NZ_JBMHMI010000033.1:0-3879 GCF_049179015.1 Micromonospora sp. WMMD736 | reverse complement strand
GGGGATACCCGCTTGGTTGAGCTCGACCTGGACCTGGCCGGCTTGCGGCATCGGGATCAGCACCGAGCCCAGATCCAACCGACCCTGTGCCGCGACCGCCGGTTCGTCGAAATCGTCGATGTCGAACGGGCCGTCGAAGTCCTCATCGACACCGGGTGCTGGCACTGCGCCCGGGTCACCCGCGTTGGTCGTGTCGCCGGCCTTTTCGCCGCTCTTGTTCTTTCCGAATGCCATATCACAAACTCGCATGTCCGCCGGAGGAACCGTGACCACCATCGCCACGGGAAGTATCAGCCAGCCCGGCCTCATCGAAGGACGTCACCTCGATCAGCTCGGGCAGCTCCACACGCTGGACGAGCAGTTGGGCGATGCGGTCACCCCGAGCGATCCGGATGGGGTCGCTGGCATCGAGGTTGATCAGCGCCACCTTGATCTCACCGCGGTAACCGGCATCGATCGTGCCCGGGCTGTTCACGATCGAAAGTCCCACCCGCGCAGCCAGACCCGAACGCGGATGCACGAGCCCGACCATTCCCACCGGAATGGCCACCGCAACCCCGGTGGGCACCAGGGCGCGCTTACCGGGGCCGAGGTCCACGTCGACAGCGCTGAACAGGTCGACGCCGGCGTCGGCGTCGTGAGCGCGGCTGGGCATCGGCAGGTCGCGGTCCAGCCGGACTACCGCCAAAGAAGTGGGCACGACGTCACAGATTACTCTGAGCCGCGTGTCCGACACGCGCGCAACCGCACAAACCGTGCGCTACCGGGAGCGGCTCCGGGTGCCGTGGTGGTGGTGGGTGCCCGGGTTGGCGTTGGCGGGGCTGATCGCACTGGAAGTCACCTGGGGCGTGACGACACTGCCCAGCTGGCTGCCATACGCCGTCCTGCTGCCGGTCGCGGCGGTGGTGCTGCTCTGGCTGGGTAGAACCGAGTTGCGGGTCGTCGGCTCCGAGCCCGGCGATATCGAATTGTGGGTCGGCGCGGCCCACCTGCCGGTCGGCGTGGTGGCGCGGTCTGCGGAGGTGCCCCGCTCGGCGAAGTCGGCCGCGCTGGGCCGCCAGCTGGATCCGGCAGCCTACGTCGTGCACCGCGCCTGGGTCGGTCCGATGGTGTTGTTGGTGCTGGACGACGCCGACGACCCCACCCCGTACTGGCTGGTGAGCACACGGCACCCGGACCGGGTGTTGGCCGCCCTGCGTCCGACCGGATGACGTGACGCGGCGACGGCCGCTGTCGTCAGGCTGCGCAGTCGCTGCAGATCATCACGCCGTTCTTCATGCTGGCCAAGCGGCTGCGGTGATGCACGAGGAAGCAACTCGAGCAGGTGAACTCGTCGGCCTGCTTGGGAATGACCCGCACGGACAGTTCCTCACCGGACAGGTCGGCGCCGGGCAGTTCGAAGGACTCCGCGGATTCGGACTCGTCGACGTCGACGACAGCTGACTGCGCCTCATTACGCCGAGCCTTCAGCTCTTCGAGCGAGTCCTCGGAGACCTCGTCGGTCTCGGTGCGCCGTGGGGCGTCATAGTCGGTAGCCATCGTCTTCGTCCCCTGTCCCCTCCATAGACCTTGCAGCAGAGTGTTGTACCAGCGTCGAACGGATTCCCCAAACGATTGGTGCCCGTTCTGCCACACGTTCCAATGTGATTTACATCACATTATGTCGGTCGCCACAGTGGGTGGACGGCAAAAACGGCCTTTAGAGTGCAGGGGTGGTCGCAGACATCACCGACGGCACCGCTTTCGACAAGCACGGACGCCCGTTTCGTCGCCGCAACTATTTGCCCGCCATCTGGCTGTTCGTGGCGCTGGCGACAGCAACCGTGCTGGTGTGGGTCTTCGCACTGAACCGACCGGCCGACGTGCAGGAGGTGGCGACGTGCAACCCCCCGCCGCCGGCCGAGAACGGCCCGGCCCCGTCGCTGGGCGAACAGGTCAGTCGCGGCGAGATGGTCGACGTCACACCCGCCAAACTCGCCGACACCCAGATCCGGGTGCTCAACGCCAGCGGACAGGGCGGGCAGGCCGGCGAAGTCGCCGGCGAACTGCGCGACCTGGGTTTCGCCCAGCCTGAGGCCGCCAACGACACCATCTACACAACGGTCCGGCTGCAGTGTCAGGGCCAGCTACGGTTCGGTCCGGCCGGCCGCGCGGCCGCGGCGGCTGTCTGGCTGGTGGCACCGTGTACCGAGCTGTTCGAAGACGGCCGAACCGACGCCGTGGTCGATCTCGCGATCGGAACGGATTTCACCGAACTGGTCCACAGCGACGACATCAACGCGGTGCTGGCAAGCCTGCGTCCGGATGCGACCGCACCCGCTGATGCCGCTCTGCTGGAGAAGATCCACACCGGCACCTGCTAGGCCGGAACCTGCTAGAGAATGCCCAGCCGCTGCAGTTCAGCACCGAGGGCACCTGCGACGCCGGGCGCCGCAGCCATCACCACACCGGGTCCGGCGGCCGCCGACGGCAGTCGCAGGACCGCTCCGGCTTCGGCGGCAATGAGCGCGCCGGCCGCCCAGTCCCACACCTGAACGCCGTCCTCGTAATACGCGTCGAGCCCGCCGGCGGCGACCAGGCACAGGTCCAGCGCGCACGAGCCGATCCGGCGGATGTCACGCACCTGCGCGACCAATTCGGCCAGCACCTGTGCCTGCCGGACGCGCTGCGCCGCCGAATACGAGAAGCCGGTGCCGACCAGCGCCATCGACAGCTCAGCGGCCCCGCTGCAGCGCAACGCGACGCTGAGATCGCCACGCCGCAGCTGCGCCCCGCCGCCCAGCGCGGCCGAGTAGACAGCTCCGGACGCCACCTGGGCGACCGCGCCCGCCACCGATTGGCCGTCACGCTGCACCGCGACCGACACCGCATACGCCTCGATCCCGTAGACGAAGTTGACCGTGCCGTCTATCGGGTCGAGCACCCAGGTCAGTTGCCCGGGCGCACCCGCGGTGCCGCCCTCCTCCTCGCCGAGCACCGGTTCCCCGGGCCGCAGTTCGGCCAGCCGTTCCCGGAGCAACCGCTCGGTCTCGGTGTCGACGACGGTCACCGGGTCGGTCGGCGAACTCTTGGTCCGCACCGCCGACCCCGGCGATCCGTTTGCGGCGCCGAAGATCTCGGCGCGGCGCCGACGCACGAAGTCGGCCGCCTCGGTGGCCAGCTGTTCGGCCACCAGCGCCAGCTGCGCAGGGTCTTGATCGCGTTCACCGTCCTGGGTCACCCTGCTATCGCAGCATCTGACACCCGCCTGCCGCCACCGGGTCACGCCTCGAACACCAAAGCGAACACACCGCCGCTAACCCACCCGCTGCGAACCCACCAAAGTGGCGGCAAGCCACTAATGTGTGGAAGGCGTCATAGCCGCCGACATCTGCCAGAGGAGCGCCCATGACTGCCACCGACGCCCCCGCCGCGGCCGACGGCGGCGGCCAACGCCGCGGGTTCGGAGTAGATGTAGGCGGTAGCGGGATCAAGGGCGGAATCGTCGATCTCGACACCGGCGAGCTGATCGGCGACCGGTTCAAACTCCTCACTCCCCAGCCGGCGACCCCGGCCGCGGTCGCCGAGACCGTCGCGGCGGTTGTCCGCGAGTTCGGATGGACGGGTCCGCTCGGTGTCACCTACCCCGGTGTGGTGACCAACGGCACCGTCAACACCGCGGCCAATGTGGACAAGTCCTGGATCGGCGTCAACGCCAACGACATCATCGCCGCCCAGCTCGACGGTCAGTCGGTGACGGTCCTCAATGACGCCGACGCGGCCGGGTTGGCCGAGGAACGGTTCGGCGCCGGCAAGGACAACTCCGGGGTGATCGTCGTGCTGACGTTCGGCACCGGTATCGGGTCAGCGGTGATCCACAACGGCGTGCTGCTGCCCAAC
>NZ_JBMHMI010000032.1:0-2603 GCF_049179015.1 Micromonospora sp. WMMD736 | reverse complement strand
GTGCAGTTCGTCAAGGGAAGCACCTACGACACTTTGGCTCCGTTCCTGTCCGATCGACCGACGGCACCGATCAGGCTTTTTCATATGGATTTGGATACCTATGAGAGTTGCCTTCATGCCCTGGAAACCTGCAAGGATCACTTCGTCGAGGGTTCGATTCTTGTCTTTGATGAATATCTGGTGACGAATGCCGAAATGCAGGCGTTCTACGAATTTCAGAACCGGTACAAGCTCGAATGGCGTTACCGGGCTTGGGGACTTGAAATGATGGAGATGAACCTCGAGATGGTCACCTCGCGCTGGAAGCGCCTGATGCACTACCTGGTTGCCATCGCGGTGTATTGGTCCATCGGAGGCGGTGCCTACGCTTGGGCGTTCTTCGACAAGCGGTTCTGGCGATTCTGGCTGGGCGCACCGATCGGCGACATCGCGTTCATGCTCGGTGCCGCTGGACAGCGAAAGTCAGTGAGCCTGGAGATAACCGGTCTAGGTGAGCTGGACCGATCCAGGCAGAGCGCACAGCAGAACGGATGATCTGGTCAAGTGCCGAAGATCGAGACGCCGACGTTCGTCGTCTTGGCCAACACGAAGACGTGGGCGACCTCGCCGGCGACCGGCCATGGAGTCAGCCGATGGTGTTCGGATCGTTTTAGCAAAGCCGAGGACATCCGTTCGGTCAACAACTATGGTGTGGCTCTAACCCCGATCCACCGACCGAGAATTGCCCGTTGGACTGGGATTGTTCGTTGTAGTTGAACGAGTCTGTTCAGAGTGGCACCCCGGTGCGAACGGAACCGAATCGGATTTTGGCAGGCGGAACTCCCCGTTGTCAGAAGCACCTTGAGAGTGGAGAGGATCGTTGCGTGGGCATTAACGACGGACTGGTGCGGGTCGTCGATGCGCTGCCAGGGATGAATCGGATCAGGGCCGTCCACCGAGCCCTCGCGAGCCGGTCGAATCCGGTCTACCTGGAAATTGGTGTGTCAAAAGGCCAGGCGTTCCAGCGCATTAGTGCTGACGTCAAGATCGCCGTCGATCCGGCGTTCAGGCTGGCGCCGCGTACCCGTGAGCAAGCCGACGCAACCGGACGCGAGGTGCACTACTTCGAGACGACCAGCGACGCCTTCTTCGATAACGAGGCGGAGTTCCTGGCGAAACATCCCATCGACGTCGCCCTCATCGATGGGTTGCACACCTACGAGCAGGTGGTGCGCGATGTCGAGAAGACCCTGCGCTACCTGCGGGACGACGGCGTGATCTTCTTGCACGACTGCAACCCACCCTTCGAATTGGCCGGCCGCCGTGCCGAGTCGTGGGAGGCGTTCATGGCTTCGCAAAAAGGACCGCTGCAGATCGGGATCTGGAACGGCGATGTCTGGAAGGCGATCGTCCACCTACGTAGCACCCGTCCCGACTTGCTGGTCGGTGTATTCAAGTGCGATCAGGGCGTCGGGTTCGTTCGCAAGGGAACCCCGGAGTCGACACTGCCGTACACGGTGGAGCAGGTGGAGGCGCTCACATACGCAGACCTCAAGGCTGACCGCAAGCGCCTGCTGAACCTGAAGTCGCCTCGCTATCTCGGCGAGTTCCTCAAAGAGAGCGCTGGATCTCCCCGTAACTGAAGGCATTCGGCGAAGCGCATCGGGAAAGGGTCAAGTACCTGCGATGAAGTTTGTGCTGGCGACCTGGGGCAGTCGTGGCGACATCGAACCCAGCCTTGCTGTCGGCCGTGAACTGGTTGGACGAGGGCATGACGTAACCATGGCCGTACCGCCAGATCTGGTCGGCTTTACCGAAGCGGCCGGGCCGAAGGCGGTCGCCTTCGGCCCGAACTCGCGGGCCATTCTGGATGCGCACCGCGAGTTCTGGACCTGTTTCTTCCGCAACCCCTGGAAACTCCGGCAACTGATCGACTCGCGGGTCGAGATAGCCGGACCGCTGCTGCGGGGTTGGCAGGAGATGAGCACGACGCTTATGTCGCTGTCCGACGGCGCCGACCTGATTTTTACCGGCATCAATTTCGAGGATGCCGCCGCGAATGTCGCGGAGCACTACGACATTCCGTTGGCCACCTTGCACTACTTCCCGCTGCGACCCAACGCTCAGATCCTCACGTTCCTGCCCGCACGAATGCGTCGCGCTGCGGTGGCGGCGTTCTGGTGGGTGTCTTGGCGGGGGACGAAGAAGGTCGAGGATACGCAGCGGCGAGAGTTGGGCCTGCCGAGATCGACGGGCTCCGCGCCGCGACGGATCACCGAACGCGGATCGCTGGAGATTCAGGCCTACGATGAGGCCTGCTTCCCCGGGTTGGCAGCCGAATGGGCGGAATACCGTTGGCAGCGGCCCTTTGTCGGGACGTTGACGCTGGAACTGGCCACCGATTCGGATCAGGAGATCGCGTCGTGGATCGCGGAGGGAACGCCGCCGATCTTCTTCGGGTTCGGCAGCATCCCGGTCGAATCTCCGGCCGACACGATCGCGATGATCAGCGCGGCCTGCGCGCGGTTGGGTGAGCGGGCATTGATCGGCGCGGCCGGAACCGATTTCAGCAACGTTTCGCACCCGGAACATGTCAAAGTCGTCGGCACCATGAACTATGCGAC
>NZ_JBMHMI010000031.1:0-1758 GCF_049179015.1 Micromonospora sp. WMMD736 | reverse complement strand
ACCTTGCCCGCGTCGTGGCGCACCACGTCGCGCAGGATGCCCGACGGTGCATGCTCGGCGAGCACCATACCGTGCGGATACCGAGCCAACCGCTGGAGGTTGAGGCCGTTGCGCCGCAGACCGAATCGGTCGCCATGCGGGCCCAGCCGCAACAGCAGGTTCATCAGGCGCCGCGGCGTCATCTGCAACCTCGGCCATCGGTCCAACCAGGCCAACGGCCGGTTGAGGCGTCGCAGTGGCCCGGTGGCGAACAGCGACAAGCCCATCCGGCGCGCGATTTCGGAGTACACCTCCCACTCCGGACGGGCCTGCCCATACGGCTTGAGCACCGCGTCGGTGGATTGCACGAACAACGTCGGGGAGCACGCGGCGAACATGATCGGCAGATCGTCACGTTCGAGCATCGTGGTGGCGGGCAGCACATAGTCGGCCAGGCGGTTGGTCTCGTTGACGTACAGGTCGAGTGACACAAACAGATCCAGTTGCGGCAGTGCAGCTTCCAGCGCATTGCTGTTGGGCACCGACAGCACCGGATTGCCGGCCACCACGAACAACGCCCGCAGCTGCCCTGGGCCTGCGGTGGTGATCTCGTCGGCCATCACCGCGGCGGGAAACGTGCCGAGCACCTCGGGCAGTCCCCCGATCCTCGACCGCGCGGTGTCATAGCTCATGCTGCCGAGCTTCTCGCCCATCTCCTCCACCGGGATCACCGCATGCGACATCAGCGTGCCGCCGGGCCGGTCGAGGTTTCCGGTAACCAGGGTGAGCGCATCGAGCAGGAAGCTGACCAGGGTGCCGTGATGGCCCAGGCAAGCGCCGGTGCGGCCGTAGGCGGTGGCGGTGGGTGCGGTGGCGAAGTCGCGGGCCAGGGCGCGCACCACGTCGGCGGCAATGCCGGTGCGGTCGGCGGTGTCCTCCGGCGCAAAGCCGGCGCACAGTGTGCGCAGCCGCTCGCCGCCGGTGGCCTGGCCGGCCAGCGCGGCGGTGTCTTCCAGGTCCTCGGCGAAAATGACGTGCAGCATGGACAGCAGCAGCCAGGCATCGGAATCGGGGCGCACGGCCAGGTGCTCGTAGTGGCGCGCGGTTTCGGTGCGTCGCGGATCGACGACCACCACACGGCCACCCCGACGCACGATGGCGGCCAGATCGTCCTTGACGCGTGGCGCGCGCACCGCGCTGCCGTGCGACACCAGCGGGTTGGCGCCGAGCATGAGCAGGAAATCGGTGCGCGGCAAGTCCGGGAAGGGCAGCTGGCTGGCGGCGCCGTAGAGCAGCTTGCTGGCCACGAACCGGCTGTTGATGTCCTGGGACCCGGCCGAATACAGGTGCCGCGCGCCGATGCGTTCCATGAACACCCCGGCCCACAGGCTGCTGGCGTAGCCGAACGCGGCGGGATTGCCGAAGTACTGGCCGACGGAGTCACCGCCGTGCTCGGCGAGGGTGGCGGCCAGTCGCGTCGCGATGTCATCAAGCGCGGTGTCCCAGTCGATCTGCTCGAAGCTGCCGTCGGCGCGGCGGCGCAGCGGGTGCAGCACCCGGTCCGGGTCGTTCTGGACGTCGGTGAACGCGATGCCCTTCGGGCAGGCCCGGCCGCGCGACAGCGGGTGCTGTGGGTCAGGACGCAACGAGACCAGTCGATCGTCGGCGACGGTGGCGATCAGGCCGCACATCGGCTCGCAGATCCGGCAGTAGGTGACGCGCTCGTCGGCACTCACCGTTTCAGTCGCCACCGTAGACACTTTATCGGAACTGTCTACC
>NZ_JBMHMI010000030.1:0-5319 GCF_049179015.1 Micromonospora sp. WMMD736 | reverse complement strand
AGGGTGGCATCGGCGTCGATCTCGGCCAGCCGCGCGGGCACCTCACCCATCGGAATGTGTTGTGCGCCGTCGATGTGACCGCGCTGCCACTCATCGAGTTCTCGTACGTCGAGCAGCACCTCGTCATCACCGAAGGTCACCGGCACATCGGCCATGTCGACTTGTGCGACATCCATTTCGTCCATGTGATTCATGCTGGCACGACCCGCTCCGACGAGCGGTGGTCGCCCAACACCGTGACGGTGCAGCAATTCCGCAGCTATCCACAGTTTCCACAGGTTCATCCACAGCCTGGAACGGGACGGGACCAGCTGTGAACGCCGGTTCTGTACCGATAAACCCGGCTAATTGTGGATAAATGGCCGGATCGTCGGATGGCCGATCAACAGGATGCCGACACCCCCGGGCAAATTGATTAAGCCGGCTCAATTCATTCGTGGCGGCTCATTCGTGGCGGCCCGCCCCGCCGCCGCGCGCGGCCATTCCGCGCGCCCTGCGGCACCCGGATTTCGTCTCGGTACAAGAGGGGCTATGATCGGCGTCACAGCATGAGCTTGTGATAGATCTCACTGGGGGATGGGCGCAACAGTGCAGGGCAGGAGAGTGTGATGGCATCGCATCCGATGGGTCCGGGGTCCGCGGCGCAGCCGTCTGAATGGCACTCGTCTGCACATGTCTGCAACCGCAACCAGCTCATCGCGTTCTTCCGCGCCTCCTTGATCGCCATCATCCTGCTGGGATTCTTGGTTCTGCTCGTCCTGTGGTGACGGGCGCCGCAGACTTGCCGCCGCTGGGCCTCGCCGAGGCTGCTCACCGTTGATGAACGAGGGCCGGCCCAGCGAGGTGCGCTGAGCCGGCCGGAGGCGGATTGGTGTGATCAGGCGGGCGGGTAGACCCCCATGCCCTTGGCCTTCTCGGTCTGCCAGAAGATGTCGGCGATCTCGTCGATGGTGGCGAGCAGCTTCTCGGCCACGGCGACGTCGAGCGACTTCTTGACGTCACCGGCGCCGTGAACACCGTCCCAGAACAGCTGGTGCAGGTTCGGGAACTGCTCGAAGTGGTCCTTGGTGAAGAAGTCCGCCCACAGCACCATCAGATGGTGCTTGACCTCTTCGGCGCGCTGCTCCTTGATCAGGATGGCGCGAGTCTTGAAGTGGTCGTCGTCGGAATCGTGGTACTTCTGCAGCGTCTTCAGGCACGAGAGTGCCTCGATCTTGGCCTGGGCAGGGTCATACACGCCGCAGTACAGGTCGCAGTGGGCATGGGCGGGAGTGGAGTTCTCGAAGAGTCGATGCAGCATGGCCTTAACTTACCCTCTGTGGGTGGGCCGTAACCATGGACCGCGGCGATGGCCGCTGCGAATGTTCCGGGTGGTCGACGATTCGATGCGTCCGACGCTCGGCGCCGGTGACGGACTGCTGGCGCTGCGCTGGGGTGACCCGCAACGCGGCCAGTTGCGGGTGTTCCGCGACCCGCGCCGGTCGTCGCGATGGCTGGTCAAGCGCGTCGGCGAGGTGTTCAGCTCGGGCCACCGCACGATATTCGAAGCACGCTCCGACAACCCGCGCGCGCCCGGTTCGGCCGACTCCCATGAATTCGGATGGGTGTCCGCCAAGGATTCGTACCGAGTTGTCTGGACGGTCCGAAGCCGGCCCCGGCGCGGCACCGAACCCGGTCGCTGACTTCTCTGGTGCGTGTCCGCTTGCCCACGGCCCCGGCCTATCGCATTCTGTACCAATCGACTCATCGTGGTGTCGGATGTCACCAGCAATCTCCATTCGGGGAGGCGCGATGGAAACGGGGTCTGGCGGAGCGATCGAGATCGCCCCCTTTCATTCACGTGGTTCCCTGAAGGGCTTCGTGGTCTCGGGCCGCTGGCCGGACTCCACCAAGGAATGGGCGCAGCTGCTGATGGTCGCGGTCCGCGTCGCATCTCTACCTGGCTTGCTCTCCACCACAACAATTTTCGGAGCTCGCGAAGAGCTGCCCGACGAGCCGGCGCCAGGCACTGTCGGCCTGGTCTTGGCAGAAGGCACCGTCGTCGGCGAAACCGCTGTTCCACCAGGTTATTTCGCCGAGCACCAACCCCCGGCGCTGATGATGCTGCACCCTCCGTCGGAGACCACGCCCTCATTGCCCGAGTGCAGCGGCGCGGCCTCCGGGTGCGTGCTGCTGCCCGGCCTGCCCCACCTCGGGTTGGAACACCGGGCCGCCTGGGTCGAGGCCGAACTCGACGGCACCGTGACGTCGATGGTGAGCCGCGTCGGAGTCGATCCGATCAGCCATCCCGACACCGCGGTCCTGGCGATGCTGCTTGCCGCATAAGGGTTTTCACACCTCTGGTCGTGCTTCGTCGAAAGTCTGAATACGGACGTCCGAAATCGACTGCCCGGCTGGCGTACTCGGCATTCGGCCGCTAGCCTCGACTCTGTCAGCGAAGGGGAGTAGCCCCCAATCGTGGTGTCGACATACTGGCGGATCGCCCGGCACCCGAACCGCACCGCGGTGGGCGAGACCTTCGACCGAACGTCGGCGGATCAGGTAGCTGGCCCGGCGGCGCCGCGTCGAAAGGTCGTTCATTGGTTACCGCAGCCCTGGTCAGCCTGGGGGTCGTTTTCGTCGCCGAACTCGGCGACAAATCGCAGCTGATCACGATGACATATGCCTTGCGGCACCGTTGGTGGGTGGTGCTGACCGGAGTGGGCGTGGCATCACTGCTGGTGCACGGGCTGTCGGTGACCATCGGACACTTCCTGGGCTTGACGTTGCCGGAGCAACCGATCGCGTTTGCCGCCGCGATCGCGTTCCTGCTCTTCGCGCTGTGGACATGGCGGGAGCGCGCCGGTGACGACGACGATCTACCCGTCGCCGAGCCGCGATTCATCCTGTTCGCCGTCATCTCGTCGTTCGTGCTGGCCGAACTCGGCGACAAGACGATGCTGGCCACGGTAACGCTGGCCAGCGATTATCACTGGGCCGGCGTGTGGCTGGGCGCCACCGCCGGCATGGTTCTGGCCGACGGCGTCGCGATCGCGGTAGGCGCCGTGCTGCACAAACGACTGCCAGAGCGGTTCCTGCACTCGATGGCCAGTGTGCTCTTTCTGATCTTCGGGCTGTGGTTGCTGTTCGACGGAGCCCTGGGACTGCGCTGGGCCGCGTTCGCCGCCATCGGCGCGGTGCTGGTCGCGGTGGTCGGTACCGCCGCGATCCGGCTGCGGCCCGGGCGCCGGTCCGCCCGCGCGGCGGCCAGCCCAGCTCGAGACACCCACTGAGCATCGGCGCTGGCAAACTCGACGGCCCCGAAACAGCAGCGGACCTGTCGTTGCCGGACCACGAATCCGGACACCGGCGTCGAGGATGCTGCGCCAGCCGCGTCCGCGCGGGTGTGGCGCCCTCTTCATTGTTTGCTTCGACCGGCATCGCGGCAGCTGACCGGGGCACCCGCCCCACCTCTGGTTATGCGCCGAACCGCGACAACGCGGGAAAGAAGAATATTAACTCAGACGCCGTTGACACTTGGCTGTTGGGACAACTGTCGCTACGATGTCAGCAAATACGTCGCCAATTACCGCTCGTCCAAGCATGTGGAGGTCAAGATCGATGAGCAAGACGTTCGCCGCCCGGTTAAACCGGCTGTTCGACACGGTTTACCCGCCCGGGCGTGGCCCCCACACCTCGGCCGAAGTGATCGCCGCACTCAAGGCCGAAGGCGTCACCATGTCCGCGCCATACCTGTCTCAGCTCCGCTCAGGCAACCGTACGAACCCGTCGGCAACCACCATGGCGGCACTCGCTAACTTCTTCCGAATCAAGCCCGCCTACTTCACCGACGACGAGTACTACGAGAAGCTCGACAAGGAATTGACGTTGCTGGCGGGCATGCGCGACGAAGGGGTCCGGCGCATTGCGGCGCGCACGGTCGGACTGTCTCCGGAGGCGAAGCAGGACCTGGTCCAGAAGGCCGAGGAGCTGCGCCGCAAGGAGCGCCTCGACGATTAGCTTGCCGGGCGCCCCGCCCGACGGTTCGGCGAAGTTCTGCGGGCGTCTGCCAACCGTTTTCGCAGACCCAGTGACTTAGATCACTCGCCATCTCCTGCGCGGTCCATGTCACGGTACTGCGCGGCTATCGCCAGGATCCATTCGCGGTCTGAGTAGCCGTCGGGTTGACGCAGCCAGTTCGGTCCCGGAAACGCCGCAATGCCGTTCCGGATTTGTTCGCCGCGCCCAGCGTAAATCCATCGGGCGATCGCGCGGGCCCGCTCCGTCGGCGATTCGGCGGCGTGGTCGGGTCCAGGTTCCGACCGCCCCTCATCGGCCCGCCGCCCGCCGCCGGCCTCGACGGCTTCCCGGGTGCTGTCCCTGACGGTCACCGCCTCGATCGCCTCGAGGTACAGCGCGTCGGAGATCAGCGACATCCGCTCGGCGACCCGGAACACCAACGGACCGTGCGGGCGTTCCCCAATGCCCACATCGGGCTGTCGACGGCCGAGCTCGGACAGCAGCGGGTCGATGACGGCAAGCTCGCGCCGCGCCCCAAACCAATCCTCGATCGTTGGCAGCAGCGATCCGACCGCCACCACCAACATCGCACAGGCCAACAACGTGGCGGCCGCGCCGACCCCCACCTGCGCCAGACCACCTACTGCGCGCAACAGGAAGAACGCGCTCGCGAGCACGATCAGCACGATGCCGACCGTGAAGACGAACAACGCCCGTCCGCGTCGGCTGCTGCTGGAGTGCCGCAACCCCGCCCAGACGACCAGCGTCATCGCGAGCAACACATACAACAGTGGCAGCAGCCAGGGCAAGGCGCTGCCGGTGAGCCCGAGATTGCGGCGCAGATACTCTTCTGGCGACATCTCCGGTTGCTGGCCATCGGCGAAGAACAGCACCAGGGTCAATACCGAGATGACGGCAGCAACGCTGTACTGGGCGATGGCGATCCGACGGGTGATTGTCGGGTTTCGTTCGGAGGCCGCCGACGTGATCATCACGCAACTGCCGGCCGCACAGACCACCAAGGCGACTTGGCTCAGTCCCACCGCGACGTTGGGCCAGCCGAGCAGATCATCGATCAACAGGGTGAGCGGCTGCCAGTTAAGGGCAGCAACCAGGCCGAGGCTGCCCAATGCGACGATCATCGCCGAGCTGACCACCGACTGTTTGTTGACTATTGCCCAGCCGATACGCAGTCCCGTCGCCATCCCGAGGAGACCGGCCAGGATCCAGACAATCAACCAAACGCCTCTCCGAGCCGCACCTGGAAGATCGACGAACGGTCCGAGGGCAGCCGGCCGAGCCGGTAGATCAGCAGCGCCG
>NZ_JBMHMI010000029.1:0-6202 GCF_049179015.1 Micromonospora sp. WMMD736 | reverse complement strand
ATGTGTTCGGTCAGCCCGATCGAGGACACCGCGTCGAATCCGGTTTCGGCGATGTCGCGGTAGTCGCCGTGGCGGACCTCGGCGAGGTGGCTCAGCCCCTCGTCGGCGATCGTCTTCTGCGCCCAAGTGGCCTGCTCTCGGGAGAGTGTCACACCGATCGTGCGCACCCCGTGGCGCGCGGCATAGCGGACCATCCCGCCCCAGCCGCAGCCCACATCGAGCAGCCGATCGCCGGGTTGCAGCCGCAGCTTCTCGAACACCAGCCGGTATTTGTTGTCCTGCGCGGTCTCCAGCGAGGCGTCGACGTCGGGGTAGCACGCGCAGGTGTAGGTCATCGACGGCCCGAGCACCCACTCATAGAACGTGTTGGAGACGTCGTAGTGATGATGGATCGCATCGGCGTCACGAGTTCGACTGTGCCGCAGGCCTTCGGCGAGGCGTCGCCAGCGCGGCAGCGCCTCCTGCGGCGGCGGGGCGATTGGCTTGAGGTGCTCGATGCCGATGGAGCGCACGATGTTGGCGAGCATGGCCATCGGCGGCCGCTTGAAGGCCATCTTCTCGGCCAGCGCACGCAACAGGTCGTAGGGATCGCCCGGGTGCACGCCGCGCGGCTCCAGGTCCCCTGACACGTACGCCCGGGCCAACCCCAGATCACCCGGAGCGGTGGCCAGATAGGTGGTGCCGCGGGGTGTCCTGAGATCCAGGCCCAGTTCGGCGTCGTCGGGCCCGGCTGAACTGCCGTCGTAGGCGGTGAACCGCAGTGGCAACTGTCCGGACGCCAGGATTTCGAGGATCTCGGCGAGCGAAAGCTTGCCGGCCGTCGACGCGGAGTAATCGCGTTCCTTGTATGTCGTCATCGCCTCTGCACCGCCTTCGAATAGAGATCAAGCAGACGTGAATCAGGGTCGTAGGTCTTCTTGACCTGCTTGTAGGTTTCCCCGCCGTAGAGCTCGTCGAACTCATCCGGCGAATAAAACGCGTCGGAGTACAGCGATTTGTGTCCGTCGAGGGCGCTGACCTGGTGTTCGATCAGTTTGTTGGTGTGCCCCGGATCGTCGGCGGCCGGCACCGAGGACCAAAAACCCACGTTGACGTAGGTCCGGTGCGGCCGCAGCGGATACATCGGCCAGCGAGTGTCGCTGCGTAACCGCAACGGGCACAACCAGAGCGGTTCTATCGGCACGTTCGTCAGGAACCAGTTCAGGAACTCGGCGGTCCGTTCGAGCGGCACCTCGATGTCCTGAACCACCCGTTCGCGCAGCGGCTTCTCGGGGGTGCGCAGGCTGCGCTGCTCGATCCGGTCGGCGATGTCGAACCGCTGGTCGTAGCCGATCAGTTTCCAGTAGAAGCTGCTGCGGCGCAGGCGCCGGGGCCAGAACCGCCGGATCCGGGGGTGTTGAGCGCCGAATGCGCGTGAACACCAGAACCAGTCGGTGTCCCAACGCCACAGGTAGTCATGAATCGTCAACCGGTCGTGCTTCTCCCCGTCGGGATGCTGGATGGAGCGGTAGTAGATCTGCTGGCCGGTGTAGTCGCTGACCGGCCCCGGCGTCGACGTCTTGAACCCCAGGCAGAGGTAGCTTTCGTTGGCGCTGAACACCACTCCGTCCAGGTAGTCGACGCAAGCTCCGTTGTGGCCGCCGGTTTCGATGATGCGGTCCATTGCCGCGACCAGGTCGGCCACCGATGTGAACCGCAGATGGTTGACGGCGACGAACGGCTTGACCGGTTCCAACTCTATCCGCAGCCGCACCGAATAGCCCAGTGTCCCATAGGAATTGGGGAAAGCGCGGAACAGATCGGGATGCTGATCGGGTGAGGCCGTCAGCACCTCGCCGGCGCCGGTGAGGATGTCCATCTCCAGCACCGACTCGTGCGGCAGGCCGTTGCGAAACGAGGTTGACTCGATACCCAGACCGGTGACCGCACCGCCCAGCGTGATCGTCTTGAGCTGCGGCACCACCAGCGGAGCCAGACCGTAGGGCAGGGTCGCGGCGACCAGATCCTCGTAGGTGCACATGCCGGCCACGTCGGCGGTCTGCTGCTCGGGGTCGATGCTGATGACGTGGGTCAGCCCGGATGTGTCCAGACCCTTGGCGGTGTTCTTGGCACGGGCCCGGAACAGATTCGAGGTCGGTTTTCCCAGCCGCACCGTGGCGCCGCTGGGGATGGCGCGGTAGCTGGCCAGCAGGCGTTGCACACCCGCGGAGTAGACGGCCCGTGCGTCGGTCGGCACAACTGACACAGATATACGCTAGTCGGCGGCCGCGGTCGATGCGACCGTTGTAATCCGCAATACACCCCGCGAGGAGTTCAACCGATGGGACAGGTCAGCGCGACCAGCACGGTCCTGATCAATGCCGAACCGGCCACCGTGCTCGGCGCGGTCGCCGATTATCAAACCGTCCGTCCGAAGATCCTGTCGTCGCATTACCGCGACTACCAGGTGCTCGAGGGAGGGCAGGGCGCCGGCACGGTGGCCAGCTGGAAGCTGCAGGCCACCGAGTCGCGGGTGCGTGACGTCAAGGCTGAGATCGACGTCGCCGGGCACACCGTGATCGAGAAGGACGCGAACTCCACGCTGATCACCAACTGGACGGTCGCACCGGCCGGCACCGGATCCTCGGTGACGGTCAAGACGTCGTGGAACGGCGCCGGCGGTATCAAGGGCTTCTTCGAGAAGACGTTCGCGCCGCTGGGGCTGAAGAAAATCCAGGCCGAGGTGCTGGAGAACCTCAAACGCCAAGTCGAGGACGCCTCCCCCCCTTCGCCCAAATGAACCATTGGGCGAGAAAGTACGAGTAGATCGCGCCCGTTTGTCGACCTCGGCGCAACCCGTCAGCGGGCCTGCGTCCCCAGAAACGCCGCGACACCCCGCACCACGGCGTCGGCGTAGCGCTGCCGCCCGCTCGGGGTCTTCATCTGCGCGGAGTCGGCCGGGTTCTTCATGTTGCCCAGCTCGACCAGAATCGACGGGTACTGGGCCAGGTTGAGCCCGGCGATGTCGGCGCGCGGGTTCAGGCCGCCCGAGCCGATGTAGGTTGACGGCGGAATGCCAGACCCGGCCAGCGCATCTCGCATGACCTGCGCAAACCGCACGCTGGGGCCGGCCTGCGCATTGTTCAGCGGCGGCGCCGCGTACAGAATGTGAAAGCCGCGGCCGGTGGGCGGGCCGCCGTCGGCGTGGATGCTCACCACCGCGTTCGGGCGCAGGGAGTTGGCCATCGCGGCCCGCTCGTCGATGCAGGGACCCAGTGCGTTGTCGTTACCGCGCGACATCGCCGTCCGCACGCCCAGCGCATGCAGCGCGGCCCGAACCCGCAGCGTGGTGTCCCAATTGAAGGTGTGCTCGGGGTAGCCGTCGGCCGTTGCCGTGCCGCTGGTCTGGCACTCTTTCGTGCCGCCCCGGCCGTTCGGGACCTGCCGGCTGATGGACGCGTCGTTGGCGCCGTTGTGGCCCGGGTCCAGGAACACGATCATGCCCGCGATGTTGGCGGGCGCGGCTGCCACCGGGGCCGTCGGCGTCGCAGCCGCGATCAACAGGCCGACGGCCAATGCGGCGCCGACACGCAGTTTGGCTGACGCGGACACGGGCGCCACGGTAGCGCCCACGGCGGCTAGGCTGGAAGCTCAAAGCGCCTGATGTGGGCGAGAGAAACCAAGTCGAGACCAACACGCAACGAACACGCAAGGGGACCAGCCATGCAACCTGGAGGCACACCGGACATGTCGGCACTCCTCGCCCAGGCGCAGCAGGTCCAGCAGCAGCTGATGGAGGCACAGGAAGCGCTGGCCAACTCCGAGGTGCACGGCCAGGCCGGCGGCGGGCTGGTGCAGGTCACCATGAAGGGCAGCGGAGAGGTGCTCGCAGTGGCGATCGACCCCAAGGTGGTCGACCCCAGCGACGTGGAAACGCTGCAGGACCTGGTCGTGGGTGCCATCGCCGACGCCGCCAAGCAGGTCACCATCCTGGCCCACGACCGGCTCGGGCCGCTCGCCGGCGGGATGGGTGACCTGGGTCTGCCGGGAGTCTGACTTGTTTGAAGGGCCCGTCCAGGATCTGATCGACGAGCTGGGCAAGCTGCCCGGCGTCGGGCCCAAAAGCGCCCAGCGGATCGCCTTCCATCTGTTGTCGGTGGAGCCGCCCGACATCGACCGGCTCACTGCGGCGCTGGGCCGCATCCGCGACGGGGTGACCTTCTGTGCGGTGTGCGGCAACGTCTCCGACGCCGAGCGCTGCCGCATCTGCGGCGATCCGCGCCGCGATGCGTCGCTGGTGTGTGTGGTCGAGGAGCCCAAGGACGTGCAGGCCGTCGAGCGCACCCGCGAGTTCCGCGGCCGCTACCACGTGCTGGGCGGGGCGCTGGACCCATTGTCGGGGGTGGGGCCCGAGCAGCTGCGGATCCGCGAACTGTTGAACCGGATCGGCGAGCGGGTGGACGGCGTCGACGTCAGCGAGGTGATCATCGCCACCGACCCCAACACCGAGGGCGAGGCGACCGCCACCTACTTGGTGCGGATGCTGCGCGACATTCCAGGCCTGACCGTCACCCGGATCGCCTCGGGTCTGCCGATGGGCGGTGACTTGGAGTTTGCCGACGAGCTCACTCTCGGGCGGGCGCTGGCTGGCCGCCGCGCCATGGCCTGACTCTCCATCTTTTTCGCCCAAATGAACCATTGGGCGAAAAAGTGCGAGTGAATCGCACCATTTCGTCCAACTCGGCGTGGTGTCGGACCCTGCGACGACGATGCCGTCATGACAGAGATATTTCTTGGTAGGGAGGCGCTCGGCGATGGGCTGCCCCGACACGAGTTGCGTCGTTGGTTCCGGCCACTGTTCCGCGGGGTCTACATCCCAAAAGTGGCGACGCCGACGCTGCACGACAGAGCAACCGGCGCCTGGCTGACCACTGACCGCACCGGGGTGGTCGCCGGTGTCGCTGCGTCGGCGTTACTCGGCGCGAAATGGGTTGACGACGTTGAGCCTATCGAGGTTCTTGTCGACACCCGTCGTCGCCAGCCAGGGCTCGTGGTCCGTCGGGACCGTTTCATGCCCGATGAGGTGACGACCGCGGCTGACCTGCCGGTGACCACTCCCGCCCGCACTGCCTTCGACCTGGGGCGCTACCAGCATCGATCGAAGGCCATCGGCCGATTGGATGCGCTGATGCGCGCCGCGCCCTTTCGCGCCGACGACGTGTCGATGCTGATGCGACGTTACGGCCCGACCCGCGGTGTTCGCCAACTGCGTGAGCTGCTGCCACTTGTGGATGCCGGGGCTGAGTCGCTGAAGGAGAGCTGGTTGCGACTCCTATTGATAGACAACGGATTTCCCATTCCAGAAACACAAATCCCCGTGCTGGACCACGACTATCCATTTGCCTACCTGGATATGGGTTGGCGTAACACCCAGCTCGCAGTGGAGTACGACGGCGAACAACATCGCACGGATCGCCCGCAGTACGTCAAGGACACCCGGCGGATCCCGAAGGTAGCGAACAAGGGGTGGGAGGTGATCCGGGTGATCAACGAGGACCGGCCGCGGGACATTTTGGCACGCGTTTACGAGGCCCACCTCCGTCGAGGCGGCGCCGAGATCGACAAACTGGCGCATTTCACTCCCACTTTCTCGCCCAAAGGTTCATTTGGGCGAGGGGTGTCGTCGGCGGCCTAGACGCGACGCGGCGCGGCCAGTCGCTCGCGCCGCAGCAAGTCGACCTCGGGTAGTTCCAGCGGCGGCAACGGGCCGACCACCTTCGCCAGCAGATGGTCGGCCAGCTCGGGATTGCGCGCCAGGCAGCAGCCGTGCAGGTACGTCGCGACGACGCTGCCTTGGACTGCGCCGTCAACACCGTCGCCGGCGCGATTGCCCGCACCCTTCGTCACCTTCGCCAACGGTCGCGCGTCAGCACCCAGAACCGTTCCGCCGCGATGGTTTTCGAAACCGGTCAGCGGCTGCGTCAAGCCTTCCACCAAGGGTGTCGACGCCACCTCGCCGATGGTGCGCGTCGGCTGCGGCGAGGTTGTCACATCGAGCAACCCGACCCCGTCGACCCGCTCACCCGCCGAGGTCTCATACCAGTGGCCCAGCACCTGGATTGCCGCGCAGATTGCCAGGACCGGCGCACCCCGCGAAGCCGCTTGCTGCAGACCGGGATAGCGGATCAGATGCTTGGTGGCCAGCCGCTGCGCGTAGTCCTCG
>NZ_JBMHMI010000028.1:0-3149 GCF_049179015.1 Micromonospora sp. WMMD736 | reverse complement strand
GCGGCGTCTCACCGTTGACGCCTGACCACGTCAACCCCGAACGGCCCTGGCCGGCGTTGGACGAATTGGCCGATGTCACCGCCGAGGCGGGCTATGACCTGGTCCAGCGACTGACCGCGCAACCGTCCTACGTGCAGGCCGGCGCGGCGTGGATCGATCCGCGGGTCCGCGCCCACGTCGACGCGCTGGCCGACCCCGACACCGGATACGCCCGCGACATCAACCCGGTCGGTCATCCGTGGCAGGAGCCCGACGAAGCGGCCGAATCGCTGGGCCGCACCGATCTGCACTCCGCCATCGACGCCGAGGGTCGTCGCACCGACACCCGCAGCGACCTGGACAGCGCGTTTGGGGACTGGGAGTCGATCCGGGAGAAGGTCCACGAACTGGCCGCGCGGGCGCCCGAGCGCATCGACACCGACGTGTTGGCCGCGCTGCGCTCGGCCGAGCGCGACCCGGCCGGCTGCAGCGACGATGAATACCTCGCGTTGGCCACCGCCGACGGGCCCGCCCTGGAAGCCGTTGCCGCGCTGGCCGATTCGCTGCGCCGCGAGGTGGTGGGTGACGACGTGACCTTCGTCGTCAACCGCAATATCAACTTCACCAACATCTGCTACACGGGCTGCCGGTTCTGCGCGTTCGCCCAGCGCAAGGGTGACGCCGACGCCTATTCGCTGTCCACCGCCGAAGTGGCCGACCGGGCCTGGGAGGCGCATGTCGCCGGCGCCACCGAGGTGTGCATGCAGGGCGGCATCGACCCCGAGCTGCCGGTGACCGGTTACGCAGATCTGGTCCGCGCCGTCAAGGCCCGGGTGCCGTCGATGCACGTGCATGCGTTCTCGCCGATGGAAATCGCCAACGGCGTCACCCGCAGCGGGCTGAGCATCCGCGACTGGCTGATCAGCCTGCGCGAGGCGGGGTTGGACACCATCCCGGGCACCGCCGCCGAAATTCTCGACGACGAGGTGCGCTGGGTGCTCACCAAGGGCAAGTTGCCGACGTCGATGTGGATCGAGGTGGTGACCACTGCCCACGAGGTGGGGCTGCGGTCCAGCTCGACGATGATGTACGGCCACGTCGACACGCCGCGGCACTGGGTCGGGCACCTCAACGTGCTGCGCTCGATCCAGGATCAGACCGGCGGGTTCACCGAGTTCGTGCCGTTGCCGTTCGTGCATCAGAGCTCGCCGTTATATCTTGCGGGCGGTGCCCGCCCCGGGCCGACCCACCGCGACAACCGCGCCGTGCATGCGTTGGCTCGAATCATGCTGCACGGCAGGATCTCTCATATCCAGACCAGCTGGGTCAAGCTCGGGGTGGACCGCACCCGGGTCATGTTGCAGGGTGGCGCCAACGATCTGGGCGGAACGCTGATGGAGGAGACCATCTCGCGGATGGCGGGCTCGGAGAACGGGTCGGCCAAGTCCGCTGAGGAGCTGATCGCCATCGCCGCCGGCATCGGCCGGCCGGCGCGTCAGCGCACCACCACCTACGCCCCGCTGGCTGCCTAACTCTCCGTGTTCTCTCCGTGTTTTTGCGCGAGCGTGCGCGTCTGCCGGGTGACGCGCCGCGATCTGTCGGCATTTCGCGCACGGTCACGCGGAATATATGCGGACCGCAGTCCGGTTGCATCCGTCGTAGGTGCCGGAAGGGCCGGTGCCACGACCCAAGGAGACTTCAGATGACCACTGCCACCCAGACCCAGTTGGCCGCCGGCACCTGGGCCATTGACCCCGTACATTCCTCCGTCGCGTTCTCCGTGCGCCACCTGATGGTGAGCAAGGTGCGCGGCACGTTCGACACGTTCAGTGGTGCGATCACCGTTGCCGAGGACGGCACTGCGGAGGTGAGCGCCGAGGTCGCCGTCGCCTCCATCAACACCGGTAACGAGCAGCGCGACGCTCACGTCAGGTCCGCCGACTTCTTCGAGGCCGAGCGTTATCCGACGGCCACTTTCCGCTCGACGGGCGTGCGGGCCAACGGCGACGACTACCTGCTCGACGGTGACTTCACCCTGCACGGGGTCACCCGGCCGATCAGCCTGGAACTCGAGTTCAACGGCGTCAACCCCGGTATGGGTCACGGCGAGGTCGCCGGATTCGAGGCATCGGTGGTGCTGAACCGCAAGGATTTCGGGATCGACATCGACCTGCCGCTGGAGACCGGTGGTGCGGTCGTGGGTGACAAGGTCACGATCACGCTGGAGATCGAGGCGCTCAAGCAAGACTGACGTCGTGCGTACCGCGGTGGCGACAGTTGCGTCCGGAATCGCCACCGCGTTACGAAAGGCACCAGGCAAATCGGGATGTCTTGTCTGGCCGGACGCTACCCTGGCTCCGTGCCGATTCCGCGGGTGGACTTCGTCCCCGACAACGCCGCGAAGCGCGCTATCGCCCGGTTCGCTTTCTCGCCGGCCGGCCAATGGGCCCTTCGCAACGTCTCGCCGCGCATCGATCCCGTACTCATCCGACGCACCGGCGGGCGATTGAGCTCGGTCGGTCCGTGGCCTCGCTTCCTTCTGTTGACGCATACGGGTGCCAAGTCGGGGATCGAGCGAACGACTCCGCTGCTGTACTTCACCGATGGCAACCGCGTCATTCTCATCGCCTCGAACTATGGTGGTACCCGTCACCCGGCCTGGTACCACAACGTCAAGGCCGATCCGACGGTCACGCTGTACGGCGCAGGTATCGATGGGCAGTTCGTCGGCGAGGAGGTCACGGGAGCCGAACGGGATCGGTTGTGGGGCATCGCCAAACAGTGGCTCGCCGGCTATGACCGGTACGAGGCATCCGCCGGGGATCGGCCGATTCCGCTCCTCGCGTTCACCCCGATCGAGTAGTCGCGCCCCGGCTGCGAGTGCGCGCAAACTGCCGAAAAATTGCGGCGTGTCGTGCCGCAGACACGCACGCTCGCGAAAACCAGGCCTACAGCCGGGCGGCGAGTTCGGTGCCCTGCTTGATGGCCCGCTTGGCGTCCAGCTCGACGGCCTGGTCGGCGCCGCCGATCACATGCGCCTCGATTCCATTGCGCCGCAGCGCGCCTTCCAGTTCACGCACCGGCTCCTGACCGGCGCAGACCACCACGTTGTCGACGTCGAGCACCCGCGGTTCGGCGTGGTCGGACCCGAAGCTGATGTGCAACCCGGC
>NZ_JBMHMI010000027.1:0-1775 GCF_049179015.1 Micromonospora sp. WMMD736 | reverse complement strand
GAGCGTCTCCCGGATCGGCTTACCGTTGTCCCAGGCCTCAGCGACCGCGATCGACTCCAGATTCTCCTCGATACGATCAGCGATCTTGTTCAAGATCACCGCCCGCTCGGCCGCTGTGGTCCTGCCCCACGCACCCGCCGCGCCATGGGCCGCATCCAACGCCAACTCGATGTCAGCCCCCGTCGACCGCGCCACCTCACAGAACGGCTGACCCGTCACCGGGGTGGGGTTCTCGAAGTACTCGCCGCCGACCGGGGCCACCCACTGCCCGCCGATGAAGTTGTCGTACCGCGACTCGAACGCCATCAGCGCATCGGCGGTACCCGGACGTGCGTAGACGGTCATCACGACTCCTTTGTCGGCGGTGTAATACCGCTCACAGTACGCCCGCAGACACAATGGTCGAATGGCGGACGACCCGTATCTCTGGCTCGAAGACATCACCGGCGACGAGGCGCTGGCCTGGGTGCGCGAACACAACGAACCCACGCTCGACGAACTCTGTGACGAACGGTTCGAGCAGCTGCGCGGCGAGGCGCTGGAAGTGCTCGACACCGACGCCCGCATCCCCTACGTCCGCCGGCGCGGCGACTTTCTGTACAACTTCTGGCGCGACGCGGCCAATCCACGGGGATTGTGGCGGCGCACCACGCTGGACGGCTATCGCAGCGAACAGCCGGACTGGGACGTCATCATCGACGTCGACGAGCTGGCGCGCGCGGACGGCGAGAACTGGGTGTGGGCCGGGGCCGCGGTCATCGAGCCCGACTACAAGCTGGCGCTGATCACGCTGTCCCGCGGCGGTGCGGACGCCGCGGTGGTGCGCGAGTTCGACATGAGTACAAGGGAATTCGTTGACGGCGGCTTCGAGCTACCCGAGGCGAAGACCCAGATCAGCTGGGAGGACGAGGACACGGTGCTGCTCGGCACCGACTTCGGCCCGGGCAGCCTGACCGATTCGGGCTATCCGCGCCTGGTCAAACGCTGGCGCCGGGGTCAGCCGCTGGACGAGGCCGAGACGTTGTTCAGCGCGGCGAGCACCGACGTGATCGTGGCCGCCTCGGTGGACCGCACCCCCGGGTTCGGGCGCACCATGGTGCGGCGGGCGTTGGATTTCTTCAACGACGAGGTCTACGAGTTACGCGGCGATGAGTTGATCCGCGTCGATACGCCCACCGACGCCACCGTGTCGGTGCATCGCAACTGGTTGTTGATCGAACTGCGCACCGACTGGTACACCGGCGCAGCCGACTACCCGGCCGGCTCGCTGCTGGCCGCCGACTACGACGCGTTCTTGGCCGGCACCGCCGAGCTGCACGTGGTGTTCCAACCCGACGAGCACACCTGCCTGCATCAGTATGCGTGGACGCGCGACAAGCTGGTCGTGGTCACGCTGGCCGACGTGGCCAGTCGCGTCGAGGTGCTCACCCCCGGCAGCTGGCAGGCACAACCGGTGCCTGGCCTACCGGCCAACACCAACACCGTGATCGTCACGACGGACAAGCTCGGCGACGAGATCTTCCTGGATTGCAGCGGGTTCGACGCCCCGTCGCGGCTGTTGTGCGGACCGGCCGGCGGTGAGCTGGCCGAGATCAAGCGGGCGCCGTCGTTCTTCGACGCGGCCGATCTGGTTGTCCGTCAGCATTTCGCGACGTCCGATGACGGCACCAAGATCCCGTACTTTGTGGTGCGCCAGGGTAACCACGACAAACCCGGGCCGACACTGCTGGGTGGCTACGGCGGGTTCGAGGTGGCCCGCACCCCGGGCTACGACG
>NZ_JBMHMI010000026.1:0-4275 GCF_049179015.1 Micromonospora sp. WMMD736 | reverse complement strand
CCCGGCGCAGCGCGCGGTAGATCACTGGGCCGGACGCTCGGCGGTGTCGCTGCGGTCCGCGACGGTCTTGCGTCGACGCAGCAAGACCCTGCGACTGCCATCGGTGTAGAGCCGTACCCGGGTGAGCTCCCAGCCCCGGTACTCGGCTTCGATCGACAGCCGGGTCGAGGCGTTGAGCCTGGTCACATCAGGTGGCAGGCGCAACGGCACCCACTCGTAGTCCTCGGAGAGGTCTTCGGAGACGACCTTCTCCCAGCCGACCGGCATACGAGCGCGGTGCATCGCCTGGCCCTGCTGTGCATGCATGCCGCTGGTCATCGGCGCCCCGCTGCATCGGTGATGACCTGCACACCGGCTCCAGATCCCGACACCACGTAGAGGGTGTCCGAACTGTCGTCGTAGGCCAGGGAGTCGGGTTGCTGCACGGTTCGATAACGCACCTTCTCGACGGGGATGCCGGTCGCCAGATCGTAACCAATGACGGTGTTGGTCGCCGTCTGCGACACCCAGGCCAACGTGGACGAGCCGGCCAGGCCATACGGCGCCTCCGCTACCGGGTAGCGCTGCCGAAGGATCAGCGGATCGGTGCCGAACACCAGCAGTTCGCCGCCGCGGGTGTCGGCCACGAGCACCCGGCCGACGGGGTCGGCGGCGATGGTGGTGGCCCCCGCGCCGGCACGCAGCGCGCGCAGTTCCCGGGCGCCGTCGCCGTCGAGCGTGGTCACCGAGGTTTGTCCGCGATCGAGGACAACCGTCGTATTGCCCTGGGTGACAAGGGCATCGATGCGGGCGAAGCCGTCGACCCGCGCGCCCACCGTGGTGTCGGACGCGAGCGTGTACACCGCGCCGTCCGCGCTGCCCAGCACCAGGTTGCCGTCGGCGCGCCGGGCGACCGCGGTGAACGGGATCTGCGACTGCTCGGCAACGTCGAACCGGGCCAGTTCGCCGTCGGCGATGTCGAACCGCAGGTAGCCGCCGCGCATCGACAGATACACCCGACCCCGGCCGTCGCCGGTCATCGCGGTCGTTTCGGGGGGCACGCCCACCGCCTGGGTGACGCCCTCGGCGGTCACGACGCGGATCACGTCGGGCGACAGCACCACCAGGGATCGGGTCGCTGCGTCGAACCATGCGGACCGGGCGGCACCGGGCAGCGGCTGCACGGTGCCGTCGGCTTGCTCGGTGGCCGGCGGCGACACGGCGGCCGACGCCGGGGCGATGGTGGGTGGCGCGGAATCGATCGAATCGGCCGTGCAACCGACCAGTGTGAGCATTGCCACCATCGCGAACCCGGCGTGAATCCGCTGACCTGCGGTGTTAGCGATAGGCGGCAAAGGTAGCTCTCAAGTCGTGACGGATACAGATCGATCGGACAGCCAGTTTAGGCACGGTCCGTTGCGGAAAATGGCCGTGTACGCCCCGTGAGCTCGCGATGTCGGCGGTATGGTTCGACTATGACCCTCGCCGCAGACCGGGATTTGGACACCGACGAGTTTGCTATCGAGGATATCTCCACTGGTGTACACGCCAGCGGGTTTGGCCAGACTGGCGACGGGCGAACGTTTTCGTTTCACATCGAACGGCAGATGCTCGTGGTCGAGGTGTACCGGCCCCGGCTGACCGGCCCGGTGCCGCAGGCCGAGGACGTGGTCGCAGCGGCCGCCCGCACGGTGACCGACATCGACCTCGGCGACGAGCGCAGCCTGGCCGCCGCGGTCCGCGACGAGGTGGCCAGCGCGCAACCGGTGGAGCGCCCCTCGCGCTGAGCGCGTAGATCTGCCACCCACGGTACGGTCATCGTCGTGACTGAGGTGGTTTCGCTGCTTGCGTCCGCGGAATCAGCTCCGCCGGCCATGTCGTGGCTGCAGGTCGTGGTCTTGTCGGTACTGCAGGGCCTCACCGAGTTTCTGCCCATCTCGTCCTCGGGGCACCTGGCCATCGCGTCCCAACTGTTCTTCGCAGACGACGCGGGCGCCTCGTTCACCGCAGTCTCCCAGCTGGGTACTGAAGCCGCCGTGCTGCTGTACTTTGCCCGCGATATCTTTCGCATCGTAAAAGCTTGGTGCACTGGGCTTTTCGCCGCCGAGCGGCGCGACGCGGACTACCGGCTGGGCTGGTACCTGATCATCGCCAGCGTTCCGATCGGGATATTCGGTCTGGTGTTCACCGAGGAGATCCGCACCGGTGCACGCAATCTGTGGCTGGTCGCGTCAGCGTTGGTCGGGTTCTCGGTGGTGATCGCGGCTGCCGAGTACTTCGGACGCAAGCGCCGCCCGATCGAAGAGCTCACCTGGCGCGACGCCATCACCATGGGGTTCGCGCAGTGCCTGGCCTTGATTCCGGGAGTGTCGCGGTCGGGGGCCACCATCAGTGCCGGCCTGTTTCTCGGCCTCAAGCGGGAGGCGGCGGCCCGGTTCGGGTTTCTGCTGGCGATCCCGGCGGTGTTCGCCTCGGGGTTGTTCTCGCTGCCGGATGCGTTCAATCCGTCCGGAGAGGGTATGAGTGCCAACGGACCGCAGTTGTTGGTGGCGACGGTCATCGCATTCGTCGTCGGCTTCGCCGCGGTGGCCTGGTTCCTGCGGTTCTTGGTCGCCCACAGCATGTACTGGTTCGTCGGCTACCGCATCATGCTGGGAGTGGTGGTGCTCGTTTTGTTGTCGACAGGGGTGGTGGCAGCGACATGACCGTGATTCTGCTGCGGCACGGCAGGTCCACGTCCAATACCGCCGGCACGCTCGCCGGCCGCAGCGCCGGCGTCGACCTCGACGACAAAGGTCGCGCGCAGGCGCAGGCGCTGCCCGAGCGGATCGGGTCGCTGCCCCTCCGCGCGATCATCCGTTCACCGTTGTTGCGCTGCGAGAACACCGTGCAGCCACTGGCGACGGCGGTGGGCCTGCAACCCGTCGTCGAGGAGCGGTTGTCGGAAGTGGATTACGGCGCCTGGACCGGCCGCAAACTCGGGGACCTGGCATCGGAGCCGCTGTGGCAGGTAGTGCAGCAACAGCCGAGTGCGGCGGTGTTCCCCGACGGCGAAGGGCTGGCCGACGTGCAGGCCCGGGCCGTGGCAGCGGTGCGTGAGCACGACCGCCGGCTGGCCGAGGAGCACGGCGGCGACGCGCTGTGGGTGGCCTGCACCCACGGCGACGTGATCAAAGCGGTGCTGGCCGACGCGCTCGGCACCCACCTCGACAGCTTCCAGCGCATCGTGGCCGACCCGGCGTCGATGAGCGTCATCCGGTACACCGCGGTACGACCCTTCGTGTTGCACGTCAATCACACCGGCGCCCCGCTGACCGCTGCGCTGCTGGCCAAACCGGCCAAGACCACCGACTCCGGTGGCGAGAAAGACGGCGGCGAGCATGGTGCCGTACCGAGCGGGGACGCGGTGGTGGGTGGCTCCACCGACTGACAGCGGGCCGTAACGGTATTTTGGAAGGTGCCATGGCCCGCGCAATCCACGTCTTCCGCATGCCCGACCGCTTTGTGGCCGGGACCGTCGGACAGCCCGGCAACCGGACCTTCTATCTGCAGGCCGTTCACGACAAGCGGGTGATCTCGGTCGTGCTGGAGAAGCAGCAGGTGGCCGTACTCGCCGAGCGGATCGCTGCGCTGCTGCTGGAGATCAACCGCCGGTTCGGCACCCCGATCCCGCCCGAGACCGGCGAAGTGGACGACCTCAGCCCGCTGGTCACACCCGTCGACGCGGAGTTCCGGGTCGGCACGATGGGTCTGGGTTGGGATTCGGAGGCCCAGACCGTGGTGGTCGAGTTGTTGGCGGTGTCCGAAACCGAGTTCGATGCGTCGGTGGTACTCGACGACGCCGAGGAGGGGCCCGACGCGGTGCGGGTGTTTCTGACTCCGGAGTCGGCCCGGCAGTTCGCGACCCGGTCCAACCGGGTCATCTCGGCGGGGCGACCGCCGTGTCCGCTGTGTGACGAGCCGCTTGATCCGGCGGGTCACATCTGTGTGCGCACCAACGGATATCGCCGCGGGGTGATTGCAGGATCCGACGATGACACCGACAGCTAGCGAAGGCGACGACTGCGAGGCATTGCGGCGCGGCGAGTTGACCGTCATCGGGCGAATCCGCTCGGCCAGCAACGCGACGTTCTTGTGCGAGGCCGATCTCGGCGGCCAGCAGACCCACTGTGTCTACAAGCCGATCAAGGGCGAGGCGCCGCTGTGGGATTTCCCCGACGGCACGCTGGCCGGCCGTGAGCTCGCGGCATATCTGGTGTCGACCGCGCTGGGCTGGAATATCGTGCCCTACACCAT
>NZ_JBMHMI010000025.1:0-3147 GCF_049179015.1 Micromonospora sp. WMMD736 | reverse complement strand
GAGGGTCGGGTCCGAATCGTCCATGACCCAGCCGACGACATCGACATCGATCCAGGCGAGATTCTGGTCTGTCCGACGACCGATCCGAGTTGGGTCTCACTGATGACGATCGCCAGTGCCTTGGTGATCGACATAGGCGCAGCCGTATCCCACGGCGCGATCATCGCTCGCGAACTAGGTCTGCCGTGCGTCATTGGTACGCGGTCGGGCACCACTGACCTTCGAGAAGGAGACCACGTTCGGGTAGACGGTTCCGCCGGCACTGTCGAGGTGCTCGAACGGCCACGACAACCGGAAGTGGCCGGAGCATGAACCGCCCATCTCAGTAGTTTTCGTCAACGTAGTACGCACGCTGCCAATGAAAGGATCTGATGACTACCGCTGTGCTCGATGCCAACCTACCGATCGACTCCAACGTTCCGATGTGGAGCCAGACCCGGTGGAACGGCTGTTGGAACGCCGAGGCGAACGTCGGTATCTTCGTTCACGCGGGGTGCTATCGCCCGGATCCGCGCCTTTGGTGGGTGCATCAGATCGTTTTCTTGCCAGAAGGCAAGCTCGTGGTGCAGAACTACTGGACGCGGAACTCGTCAGATGCCGGGGTGAAGACCGAATTGCTCGACCTTGAAATGACGGCCACCGGTTGGCGAAGCACCTACGACGGGGTGGGTCAATTGACCAGCACCGCTGAACTCATCCGCGCTGCCCGCGGCGCATCCGCTCCGTGGTCAAGAGTCTCCTGGGATGTGACCGCCACAGATCGGACACCGGCCTGGCAGATGTACTCAAGCGTTGATCATCAACAGGACTTCGCCACCAAGCTGCATATGCAGCAGGTGTTCAATACATCTGGCACGTTGATGTTCGACGGCGTCGAGTATCCCTTGGAGGGTATCGGCTTCAAGGACCATTCAGCCGGCGCGCGTACCTGGGAGAGCTGGAATGGGCATCGATTCCTCATCGGAACGATGCCCGACTACACGATTCATGCGGTCACCATCGTTGATGCCGAAGGAAAGACCGGCACGCCCTTCGGATCGATTCTGAGTCTCGATGGCGGACGATCCGAAGTCAGCGTCTTCGACGCCGAACCTCTGCTGGACCTCAGCTCAGACCCGGTCGAAAAGACGATCGTGGTCACAGGCACCCAGGGCGAGCCGACGACGCTCAAAGCAGAAGTTCTGCACGCATTTCCGATAACCATCACCAACGACAATGAGAACTTCAGCGGCGTCGACTGGGATGCACCGGGAAACCCGCTCGTAATGTTCGAGTGTATGGTCCGCCTGACCGATAAGAATGGCAATGTCGGGTTCGCCCACTTTGAGCGCAGCGCTCGGCGTGACAGTTTGCGATGAGGGGTCATCG
This sequence comes from Micromonospora sp. WMMD736, assembly GCF_049179015.1. Taxonomy (NCBI): domain Bacteria; kingdom Bacillati; phylum Actinomycetota; class Actinomycetes; order Micromonosporales; family Micromonosporaceae; genus Micromonospora; species Micromonospora sp. WMMD736. The sequence continues at coordinate 1,779 of NZ_JBMHMI010000025.1, read as the reverse complement.
CGCTGATCGGTATGACTCACCGCAGGTTGCCTGATAGCCGAGACTCGCCCGGGCGATCGAACAGATACAGTGTTTCTGAACAGCGGATACATGGCGGTCCGTCCGAACGCCCGGGTAGTTTTCTCCGAGTTCTCCATCCGGCCAACGCGGTTCAGCAAGATACTGGTACTGGATCGGTTTGACAGGACCCGAAGCCAAACTTCAGAACAAGGAAACCTCAGATGACCGCAGCGAGGTTGGTACTGATCGAACGGCCAGAGGCCGGCATCGCGATCATCCGGCTCAACCGCCCGTCGCGAAAGAACTGCCTCACCATGGAGCTGATCACCGCGTTCCATGCAGTCCTCGACGAGATCGATTCCGACGAAGACTGTCGCGTCGTCATCCTTACCGGCGCCGGCCGATCATTCTGCGCGGGAGCCGATTACGAACTGGTGGATCTGGTTTCGCCACGCCTTCACGGTGTCGAAGGGGTGACCCGCAGCATCAATTGGAATGCTGACCTCGTGCTCCGGATGCAGGGCTTGCGTCAGCCAGTGATCGCCGCGATCGACGGCGATGCCGCCGGAGGCGGCTTCGCCCTGGCACTGGGCGCCGACATTCGTGTAAGTAGCCATGACGCCCGATTCTGTGTGGCTTTCACCAAGATCGGGTTGGCCGGCGCGGAAATGGGGCTCAGCTATACGTTGCCACGAGTGATCGGGCCCACAGCGGCTTTCGAGATGATGCTCACCAGCCGCATCATGGCGGCGGACGAAGCCTTTCGGCTCGGCCTCACTCTCGCTCCTGTGGATGTCGATCAGCTACTCCCTACCGCTCTGGGGATTGCCCGTCAGATTGCCAGTAAGAGCCCGTACGCGATTCACCAGACCAAGGCGATGCTGTGGCGCCATCTAGCTGCCACGGACATTCGTTCCGTCATCGACGCCGAGTCCAAGATTCAGGTCCTCGCCCTGCTGAGCGAAGGACATCAAGCCGCGATGGCGCCTATTCATGCCAAGGCAGCTGCCGACGTCTCCGACGCGGGAAGCCTGAAATAAGTGGCCGTTCGGTCTTGCGGTGTCTGCGATCTCGTTCCAGACCAGTAGATCTCGAACCGGTCAACGTGCATCCCGCGCTGAACCGACGGTCACTCTGACAAAGTGGCCGATCTCCGAGATAGACCTCGAAGCCTCGGGTATCACCGGCGCCAACAACTGGAAAACGTGTGGCTGCCCTACCCAGACCTGGAGTTCGCATGGCACACCCGCCGATGCAAGCTGGCTTGCAAGTCTTTCGGAATCACAGAAGACGATCTCGGAGCTACTTGCCGTCAGCAGCGTCGGCGGCAGCCCGCTCAGTTCTGCTCGCATAGGCGAGACCGCGGGATCCGATGAGTCGAGGTCACCGAGAACCACCTTGAGTAGCCAGTCCAGGCCGGCCAGGAATCCGCCTCGATCTCGCGCGGCGTTGGGATGGGCCGCTCTGGCTGCCGAAGACATGTCATAGACTCCCGAGATTCCGACCAGCGCAGCGGGCATCGGAAGTCGCAGACTGCGGATACGGAGAGCGGTTGCCAGAGTGAGATATCCGCCTGCAGAATCTCCCATGACGACGATATTGCTCGCCTTAAGGCCCTGTTCGAGAAGCCACTTGTACCCCCGGAGACAATCTTGGACTTCTTGCTCGAGCGAAACCGAAGGCACCATACGATATTGCAGTGCCAGAACCGGCATTCCGCTCGCACTGGACACTCGCGAGGTCAAACCGCGATGCGAGTTCAGCCCGCCGAAGACCCAA
>NZ_JBMHMI010000024.1:0-3746 GCF_049179015.1 Micromonospora sp. WMMD736 | reverse complement strand
TGAGTTCGTCGACCAACTCGTCCGCGGTCATCGACCGGGAAAACATCGGATAGTCGTACTTCAGTGCGTTCTCGTGCTCCTCGACCGAGGTCGCCGCGACGCAATCGCTCAATGTGATGACCTGGTAACCGTTTTCGTAGCCGGTGCGCATGGTCGATTCCACACAGCAGTTGGTGAGGAAGCCGCCCAGCACGATCGTCGTGATGCCCTTGCTGCGCAGGATAAAGTCGAGGTTGGTGCTGGCGAAGGTGTCCAGGCCGCGCTTGCCCTCGACCACGATGTCACCGGTGGCGGGTGTCAATTCGTCGACGATGGCCGCACCCCAGGAACCCTTGACGAACGCCTGACCGTCCACGACCCCCTTGAGGATTCCGTACGGATGGTTGGTGATCTCGTTGTAGCCCGCCGCGAAGGTGATGGGAGCGTGCATGACGGTGGCGCCGGCGTTGCGCGCCGCATCCACTACTGCCCGGGTCTTGGTGAGCATCTCGGTCCGGCCCATCACCTCGGCGACCGCGTCGTGCAGGACGCCGCCCTTGGTGGTGAAGTCGTTCTGGTACTCGATCAGCACGACCGCGGTGGTCCTCGGGTCGATCGCCATCACCGCAGGCTAGACCCGTTCTGACAATCCCGGCAATGGGCACGCGGCGACCACCGCGGAATCCGGCCTGGTGCAGCGAATGCAAGTGGAGCCGATGACGGGAATCGAACCCGCGTATTCAGCTTGGGAAAAGTCGGATGGACGGGTCCGGCTAAGTCTGCCCAGGGCCAAGCTGTGCTATTGCTGCGGACACGGGCAGCTATGCGTTGATGTGACACCACCGCTTGACAACTTGACTAGGGGTCAAGAACCCGGAGGACGTCGTCTGCAAACCAGCGATGTCGAGTCCCCGGACCTTCGCCGACCTCGCGGACAATCCCCTCGGCCGTGAGGGTTCGAAGGAGATTGGTGGCGCCGGGCTGGCTGACATCCAGCCGTTTTTGGACGGCTTTGACAGTCATGATCGGGTTAGCGAACAAGAGGTCTGCCACTTCGATCGCGCGGCTCCTGCTTCCTTGAAGGGCCAACCGATACTTTTCGCGAAGGTCGGCCAATTCTTCAGCCCGGCTGACTGCATCATTTGCTTGCCCAGCAATCCCAGTGAGGAAGAAATCGAGCCACTCATTGATCTCTCCACGTTCACGGACGAACTGGAGCCTGTCGTAGTACTCCTCTTTGCGTTGGTCAAAGTAGCTAGATATGTATAGGAGCGGCGTCGGCAGCCGACCCCGGTCGACGAGGTACAAGATGATGAACAAACGGCCGATACGACCATTGCCGTCGAGGAACGGGTGGATTGTCTCGAACTGGTAGTGCATCAGAGCGCAACGAATCAACAAGGGCAGCTTGGGATCGTCGTCGTGCAGATACTTTTCCCAATCGTCGAGAGCCTTCCACATGTTCTCGACAGTTGGGGGCACAAAACGAGCCGTGCGGGGCTGGTTGTCTGGCGACGAAATCCAGTTCTGCGTTTGGCGGAAGTCCCCGGGTGTTCGTTCTTGACCACGAACGTTGGTCAGCAGGATCCCGTGCATTTCTTTGACGAGGCGCAGCGATATGGGAAAGCCTTCTTTAAGGCGGGTCAGCCCATGATGTAGCGCCAGAATGTAGTTCCTGACTTCCTGCACGTCGGCTCGCGCTGACGTGCCGGTGACCGCCGCGTCGAATACCTCCGTGACCGAGGCCTGAGTGCCCTCAATGCGAGAGCTCGCAACAGCTTCTCGGGTGATGTAAGCATTGACGAGCAGGTGCGGGTCGGGAAGGAGCCGTCCTGAGCCGGCTAACCGGCCTAAGGCTGCGTCCGCGTCTGATAGCAGCATGATGGTTTGTGGCCGAAGCGATAGCTCGCGTGGGACTGGTACGGGCTCGAAAGCATGGTAGGCAGCTGGTCCCCCTGTCGACACCGCCCGGCCCCATTGAGGAGCTACAAACCTTGTTGGGTCCATCCGCACAAGGTATAACAAAACCCCGCTTTCGTTATAGGTTCCCTCGCGGCCTGCAAGCGCCGTTGGGTTCTTCGCATTCCATGGGGCACGAGCAGGACAGACGGTCAAAATTGCCTCATCCGGGGCGGCTCCGGTTGACGGGCATGCCACTGACCAGTTCTTTCGTGGAGCCGATGACGGGAATCGAACCCGCGTATTCAGCTTGGGAAGCTGATGTTCTGCCATTGAACTACATCGGCGCTGGACACAGAGGTTAGCACCGCTGCGCACGAACGCTGGCCAGGGCGTCCCCTGTAGCGGAAAATGGGGACATGGCCACCCGGGGTGTGCCGCCTCGTCCGGACGGGGCGCAGGCTAGCGCGGAGGAATGGGCGAAGTTCTACAACTACTTCGGCCATGCCCGGGTGCGGCGTGCGGTCCGCGTGATGTCGCGCATGCCGTCCGAACCCCGGTGCGAGGCCTGCGGGAACCCGTTCGGAGGTGTCGGCGGTTGGCTGATGCGGCGGGTGGGCAAGAGTCCGTCCCGGAAGAATCCGCGCTGGTGTGAGATCTGCTTCGAATCTGCGCCCGACGGCGGGGTGACGCTCACCATCGGGGTGTTGTTCGCCGACGTCCGTGGGTCGACGGAGCTTGCCGAACGGTTGACGCCCGACGAGATGGCCAAACGGCTCAATGGGTTCTACGCCGCCCTCACCCAGGTCATCGTGCAGCACGGCATCGTGGACAAGCTCATCGGTGACGCCGTGATGGGGCTGTACTTCGCGCCGCTCAGTCCCGACGGCCGGTACGTCGAATCCATGGTGAGCGATGCGCGGTCGGTCCTCGGCGCGTTGGGCTACGGAACACGCGCCGGGCCCGACCTGGAAGTCGGCATCGGGCTGGATGTGGGCCCGGCCTACGTCGGAATCGTGGGCGAGGGCGAGGTCCGCGACTTCACCGCGATCGGCGATGTGGTGAACACCGCGTCGCGGCTGCAGCACGAGGCGGCAGGCGGTGAGGTGGTGATGTCGGAGCAGGTCGCGCAGATCGCCGACGTCGTCGACGGCGAGTCCGTCCAGCTGGAAGTGAAAGGCAAAGGTGAACCGGTGGCGGCACGGCGGCTCCGGTTGGCGGGCTGACCTACCGATACGCTCGTCGGGTGCTGCTCTCTGATCGCCATATCCGGGCTGAGATCACCGCCGGACGGCTCGGCATCGAACCCTTCGACGACAGCCTCGTACAGCCCTCCAGCGTCGACGTCCGGCTGGACAGCCTGTTCCGCGTCTTCAACAACACCCGCTACACCCACATCGACCCCGCACAACGTCAGGACGACCTGACCAGCCTGGTCGAGCCGGAGCAGGGCGAGCCGTTCGTCCTGCATCCCGGTGAGTTCGTGCTCGGCTCGACGTTGGAGATCTGCACGCTGCCCGACGACCTGGCCGGCCGCCTGGAGGGCAAGTCGTCGTTGGGTCGGCTCGGCCTGCTGACACATTCCACGGCCGGATTCATCGACCCGGGATTCAGCGGCCACATCACCCTGGAGCTGTCCAACGTCGCCAACCTGCCGATCACGCTGTGGCCGGGCATGAAGATCGGCCAGCTATGCCTGTTGCGGTTGACCAGTCCTGCCGAGCATCCCTACGGCAGCGCCAAGGTCGGCTCCAAATACCAGGGCCAGCGGGGGCCGACCCCGTCGAAGGCCTACGAGAACTTCATCAAGCTGCCCTGACACCGCGACCCTGACAGCAACCGACGCCGGCGGACGTGCGCCACAGGAC
>NZ_JBMHMI010000023.1:0-2434 GCF_049179015.1 Micromonospora sp. WMMD736 | reverse complement strand
GCCTTTGGTAGCTGATCCTCGTCGAGGCCGGTGGCCTTGTCGGTGAACTGCTCGGCGGCTTTCACCGCGCTCAGGGAGTGGGTTTGGTCGCGCTCGGTGCTGGCGCCGAGCATCTTCCAGAACTTGCTGCTCAAGCGGCCCGGTTTGCCGCTGGACGTCTTTGGCACATGTTCACGGTACGCGGCCCCTCAGTTTCGGCGAGCGTGCGTGTCTGTCGGCCGACACACCGCTATCGGGCAGCAGTCCGCGCACCCTCGTCGCCGAACGCGATGCGCACCATGTCGGTCACCGGCTCGAACCCGATCCGCTGGTAGATGGCGTTGGAGGTCGGGTTGGCCAGGTCGGTGAACAGCACCACGTCCGCGGCGCCCATCCGCTGGGCCAGCCGCGCAGCGGCGGCGGTGACGGCCGAGCCGTAGCCGTGGCCGCGCCGCTCGCGTGGCGTGAAGACCGGCCCGATCCGCGCCACCCCCGCGACGGGAGCCCGCACCATCGCCAGGCTGACCGGCCTCGCGCCGACGACCCACACCACGAACCGGTCGCCGAGTTCGGCCGCCGCCGCCATCAGCCGCGCTGAGGCGGCCGGATTGGACGGCTCGCCGAACGCCTCCTGGTGGAACAGGTCGAGCCAGTCGACGACGACCGGCGCATGTGCGGCCGGGTCGCCGGGCGCCCCTGCCATGCCTGCCGGGTCGCGCAGCGTGCCCAGCCGGTACAGGCGCTCTTCGTCGATCACCGTTGCTGTGCGTCCGGTGGCAGGGCACCACTTGTCGGCAAAGGCGGTGGCGGTGTCACGCAGTCCGCGGAGACCGCTCAACCCGGGCTGTAGGCGGGCGAGTTTGGTGACGACGGCGTCCAGGGCAGCCAGCGGAATCGCGGTGCACGCCAACGGAAACAGCGGCGTCTGCTGGGCCGCTCCGATGGTCTGGCCGCCGTCGGTCACAGTCAGCATCACGCTGCCGGCCGGCAGGGTGCGCAGCGCCGTCAGTTCGGTGGTGTGCAGCACCGGGTCGCGGCGATACCACGGTTCGGCGACCGCGCGGAACTCGCCGACGGAGAGGTGTAGCCGCGCGTCCACCTGTTTAGGTTGGGTGCCGACGTCGCACGTGTCCACCGAATTTCGCAGCACTCGTATGCGACGAGCGTGCGCAGATGTCGGTGACTCCCCGGCGCGTCGCGCGGCAGACACGCACTGTCGCCGAAACCCCGGCACACCTACACGCACCTTTCGCCTAGCGCCCGCGCTCGGCACCGGCCGTCGCGGTAGTTTGCCGGAATGGAGATGTTCACTCCCACCCTGGACTGGGGCAACGAGTTGTGGACCTCGGTGGTGTGGATCGCCCGCGCCTGGGTGATCGCGGCGGTGGTCACCATGGTGGTCTTGGTGCTGCTGGCTCGCTACACCGTCTGGGGCAGGCAGTTCTGGCGTATCACCGGCGACTATTTCAAGGGGCCGGACAGCGTCAAGATCTGGCTGTGGTTGGCCGCGCTCTTGCTGTCGGTGGTGGCCGGCGTTCGGCTGACCGTGCTGTTCAGCTTTCAGGGCAACGACATGATGACCAGCTTCCAGGTGGTCGCCGCCGGCCTGGGCACCGGCGACGAAGCGGTGAAGAATTCGGGCAAGGACGGGTTCTGGCTGTCGATGCTCGTCTTCGCCATCCTGGCGGTGCTGCACGTCGCGCGGATCATGCTCGACTTGTTCATGGCGCAGCGGTTCATGCTGGCCTGGCGCGCCTGGCTGACCGAACGGCTGACCCGCGACTGGCTCACCGGAAAGGCGTACTACCGGGGCCGGTTCATCGACGAATCGATCGACAACCCTGATCAGCGCATCCAGCTCGACATCGACATCTTCACCACCGGCGTCAGTGGACTTCCGAACGTGCCGGGCAACACCTCGAGGGCCACGCTGCTGTTCGGCGCGATCTCGGCGATCATCTCGATGATCTCGTTCACCGCGATCCTGTGGAACCTCTCCGGCCCGCTCACCCTGCCCATCATCGGGACGCTGCCCAGGGCGATGTTCTGGATTCTGCTGGTTTATGTGGTCTTCGCGACGATCGTCGCGTTCTGGATCGGCCGACCGATCATCTGGCTGGCCTTCAAGAACGAGAAGTTCAACGCCGCGTTCCGCTATGCGCTGGTGCGATTGCGTGACGCGTCGGAGGCGGTCGCCTTCTACCGCGGCGAGCTCGCCGAACGCATCGGGCTGCGGCGGTCCTTCTCGCGGATCGTCACCAACTACAAGCACTACATCAACCGGATGATGGGCTTCTACGGTTGGAACCTGTCGATGGATCAGATCATCGTGGTCCCGCCGTATCTTTTGCAGTTCCCGCGGTTCTTCAGCGGCGAGATCACGCTGGGCGCGATGAGCCAGTCGGCGTCGGCGTTCGGCAATATCGAGCAAGGGCTGTCCTTCTTCCGCACCGTG
>NZ_JBMHMI010000022.1:0-5478 GCF_049179015.1 Micromonospora sp. WMMD736 | reverse complement strand
GTCGTTCTGGGCGCGGCCGAGGTGGTCGTGGTGACCGGCGGCGCCGTTGTAGTCGTCGTGGTGGTGGTCGGCGGCGTCGTGGTCGTGGTCGTCGTGGTGGTTGTCGTAGTCGTCGTGGTCGTGGTGGTCGTCGGCGGCGGTGTGGTGGTGGTCGTCGTGGCCGGCGGCGCGACGGTCGGACTCGGCGGCGGAGGCGCCGGCGGCGGCGCAGCGCTGGTAACGGTGACAACCGGCGGCGGCTGCACCGGACTCGGTGCCGGCGGTGCGGGCGGGGCATCGGCCGGCGGGGCACTCGGCGGGTCGGTCCGCACGGTGGTGGTGGCCGGCTCGTTACTGCTGCTGCTCGTCAGCGCGTATGCCACCCCGCCGAGCGCGATCAGCACCAGTACGCCGGCGGCCCCGAACACCAACTGGGGCAGCCGTTGCCAGGGTTTGGGCTGCTCGATCGCACCGGTCGCGGGTACGTACTGCACCGGCGGGCGCCCCGCCGTGTCGGCTCGTCCGTAGGGATCGGGGCCGTACGGGTCGGGGCCGTACGGGTCGGCACCCTCATAGGGGACGGGCTCGGCGCCGGCGTCATCCTGAGACCAGGCCAGCGCACCGGCATCCGACGACTCCCCAGCCGCCGGGGCCATCGCGGTCGGTTCGTCGGCCGCCGGGGCCATCGCGGTTGGCGCTTCGGCGGCGGCCACCACCGGACCCATCGCTGTCGCTGCACCGGGGTCACCGGACACGGCGAACACCGCCGCACCCACCGCGGCGTCCAGCGCGGGCTGCGGGGTGGTCACCACCGGCGCCTGCGAGTGTTCAGACAGCCGCTGAGTGACCAGTGGGATGCTGGCCCCGCCACCGATCGTCACCACCGCAGAGACATCGGACCAGTGAATCCCGTTGCGCTGCAACGTATCTTCCAGCGTCGCGAGCACACCGCCGAGCGGCTCGGCGATGAGGCCCTCGAGTTCGGGGCGGGTGACGCGCACCTCGGAGCGATAGCCGGGCAGTTCGACCTTCAGCTCGGCGGCCGTCTGCGCCGACAGCCGCTCCTTGACCAGCCGACAGTCGTCGCGCAACTGGGTCAGCGAGCCGACCGCCGCGGTCCCGGCCGGATCGGCACCGCCCGCCCGGCCGATATCGTCGAGCACGTGCGCGAGTAGCAGCTGGTCGATCTGCTCACCGGAGAATTCGGCATAGCGCGCCGTCTCCCCGATCGGCGAGAACGACGCTGCGGCATCGACCAGCGTGACGCTGGTGCCGCCGCCGCCGAAATCCAGCACGGCCACCACACCCGTCGGGTTCAGCCCGGGGTTGGCGTGCAACGCCGTGAGTGAGGCGACCGCATCCGCCACCAGGCGCACCGGTACACCGTTGGGGGCCAGCACGGCGCTGCCGCGAAAAGCGTTGCGCAAGAGGCCTAAAGTCTGCGGAGTCCAGTAGGCCGGCACCGCCACGGCAAGCTCCGCCGATCTCTGCGCCCCCAACGACCCAACCAACTCTTCCAAGGCAAGCACCACGAGCCGGTCGGCGCGATGGGCCGAACCGTCGGGCGCCACCAGCGGGATCGGGTCGCCGATCCGCTCCACGAACCCGCCCAATACCTGGTCCGAACCGGGCAAGGTCAGCACCGAGCGCCGCAGCACAGGTTGGCTGCCGACGGGGGCGGCGACCAGGTTGGTCGTCCCGATCGACAACCCAAGCGGGTCGCTCATAACCGGGACACCTTAGTCGCCGCCCGAGCACCCGCTCGACAGACACTCCGTCAAGTGGCCGGCGAACGGTGTTCAGCCATCACGGTTTTGACACGGCCGGCGCAGGGAAGAGTTTGCGCAGCAGCGCCGATACGACGACTCCGACGATGATCAGCGTCACCGCGAATGCGTCGGGCAGCGCGTCGGACACCCACCCGGCTATTCCGGTCACCAGGATGAACGGCGGCAACCCGTCGAACAGCCGAGCAACCGAAGGGGCTGGCGACGGCCCCTCCGCGTCGTCCGGCGCAAACTTCGCTGTCGCGTAGTCAGGGTAGAACTCGGTGAACTCGACAGCAAAGAGGATCGCGGCCAGCGGGAGGATCCACGCGGTCCAGAAGTTGTTGTTGTCGGCCAGCACCGCGTCCCCATACGCGCCGGCGACCGCGGCGAATGCCGACCCACAGCGTCAGCACCGGGAGCCCCAGTGCCGCCGATGCGGCCTCCTCAAACCGGCCCGGCCCCGAGATCGAGGCCATCAACACCCACGGCACCAGGCCCGAGAACGGTGACCTCAGGTAGCCGTCAACGATTCTCATGCGCGCACTTCATGCGCGCGCGGGCACCGTTGTGCTGCAATGTCGGCCATGGCTGACATCGACGACATCAAAGAAGTCAAGTACCGCTACCTTCGGGCGCTGGACACCAAGAACTGGGACGAGTTCAGCGCCACCCTCACCGAGGACGTCGTCGGCGACTACGGCGAGTCCCTCGGCGAGGATCACCAGTTCCGCGGCCGCACCGAGTTGGTCGAGTTCATGCGGAGCTCGCTGCCGGCCAACATCATCACCGAGCACCGGGTGACCCACCCGGAGATCACCGTCGACGGCGACGAGGCCAGCGCCACCTGGTACCTCCAGGACCGGGTGATCGCCGCCGAGTTGGACTTCATGCTGATCGGTGCGGCGTTCTACCACGACCGTTACCGCCGCACCGCCGACGGCTGGAAGATCTGCGCCACCGGCTACGACCGCACCTACGACGCCACGATGTCGCTGTCCGCTCTGAACTTCAAGCTGAAACCCGGTCGCGCCCTGAACATCTGAGCTAGGTCTGGGTCAGCGCGATGACGGCTCCCGGCCGTAGCCACCGCATGATCTCGACCAGGGTGCCGTCGTCGATCGCCACACATCCCGCGGTGGGGCCACCGTCGGTGGTGTGCAGGAAGAATGCGCCGCCGTTGCCCGGAATCCTGGCCTTGTTGACGCCCATCACGACCGCGTGCCGGTACTGCGGAATGTCGAGGTTCTCGGTGCCGCTGGACAGCGCGGTGTTGAACGGGCACTGGTCCTTCTTGCAGACCTGCATGGTGTTGTAGGTGGGGCTTTTCATGTCGCCGTCCCACCAGTGGTCCGGGCCGACCTGGACGTATTGCAGCCCGCCGCCGGGATTGGGCGCGGTGCCGAACGCGAAGTCCAGGCTGAATATGCCCATCGGCGTCTTCATCTCACCGTCATGGGTCTGCGGGGCCATCCCCTTCGCACCGATGAACGCCGGGATGCCGGCCCGGATCGGTTGCCACCCCGCAGCAGTGCGCTCGAAGACGTCCACCTTTGCCGACGAACCACCCACGCCCACAACGGAAATCACCTGGGTTGCCGCACCGACCTTGGGTGCGAACCACGGGGTGAAAGCGCCGGCCACCGGTGCCGACAGCAGGGCGCAGCAGAGCCAAAGCGCCCCCGCGCACAGCACAGGCAGCAGTCGGCGCACCCCACCATCGTCGACAGCGGCCACCCTCGCCGTCAAGTAAAGGTTCAGCCACAGTCCGCTCTCAGGGCGATGACCTCAGTCGGTTTTCGGCACGCCGCGCGCGGATACATTGACACCCATGCAACCGCTGCCGCTACCCCGCCGCCGTCCCCGCGGCATCCGTCAGATCGGCCGCGGCCTGGGCACCCTGGACCGCGAGGTGTTCGAGGCGATCGCCGAGTCGCCGACACCGCTGCTGGATTCGGTGATGCCGCGGCTGACCAGGGCCGCCGACCACTCCAAGCTGTGGTTCGTGATCGCCGGGGCGCTCGCCGCCTCCGGCGCTCAGCGCGCCGCCGCCCGCGGGGTGGTGAGCCTGGCCGTCACCAGCCTGATCACCAACCAGTTCGCGAAACGGGTATGGCGGCGGCCACGTCCGGCGCTGGCGTCGGTGCCGTTGGCCCGCCAGTCGCGCCGCATGCCGACGTCGAACTCACTGCCCTCCGGGCATTCGGCCAGCGCGGCAGCCTTCGCGGTCGGGGTCGGACTGGAGAGCCCGCCGCTGGGACTGGGCCTGGCCCTGCTGGCGGGTCTGGTGGGGTTGTCCCGGGTCGCCACCGGGGCGCACTACCCCGGTGACGTGTTCGCCGGTTTCGGGCTGGGCGCCGCGATCGCGGTGCTCGGCGCCCGCGTCGTCCCACCCATCTCGGAAGCCGGCGTGGCCGCCGCCGACCCGTTGCGCGTGCAGACACCGCCGCGGCCCGACGGCGCCGGCGTGGTGCTGGTGATCAACCCGGCCTCGGGCAGCGGTACCGGCGCCCGGGTCATCGACGAGGTGCGAAATGCCCTGCCGCGGGCCGAGATCGTGGAGCTCTCCGGCGACGACGACCTGCATGAAGCGTTGGTTGCCGCGGCGGCGCGCGCCGAGGTGCTCGCCGTCGGCGGTGGGGACGGCACGGTGTCGTGTGCTGCCGGTGTTGCGGTGGACGCTGGTGTCCCGCTGGCGGTGTTTCCCGGCGGCACGTTCAACCACTTCGCCAAGGACATCGGCTGCTGCTCGGTGGCCGACACCGTCGACGCGATCCGGCGGGGCTCGGTGTCGTGTGTGGACCTCGTCTACCTCAACGGCGACCAGGCCGTCGTCAACACCGCCAGCATCGGCGCCTACCCGAAGTTCGTACGTACCCGGGAAAGACTCGAACACAAGATCGGCAAGCCGCTGGCCGGGGTGTACGCGATGTATCACACCCTGCGCCGGGACCGGCCCGTGCGGATTCGCTACGACAACAAGACCCTGCAGACGTCGTTGTTCTTCCTCGGCAATTCCACCTACCTGCCGTCGGGCTTCGCCCCGAGCCGGCGCAGCCGGATGGACGACGGCCTGATCGACGTGCGGATCCTGGAGACTGGGCACCGGCTGGCCACGCTGCGGATCCTGACCGGATTGCTGCTGGGCCGGCTGGAGCGCAGCCCGCTGTACCACGAGCTGAAGGTGCCGGAGTTCGCGTTCGAGGCGGTCGACGGGCCCACCGCACTGGCCTGCGACGGTGAAATCGGGACCCGGCTGTCGACGGCGAGTTTCACCGTGCGCTACCGGGCACTGCCGGTATTTCGTCCGCTGCAGTGATCGACGGCCGGATCAGCAGCACGCAGGCGGCGAAATAGGCGTAGCCCAGCGCCCATCCCGCCAGCACGTCGGAAGGGTGGTGGACGTTGAGCACCACCCGGCCGACACCGATCGCGATGACCACCACGGCGCCGAGCACAACCAGCCACGTCCGCAGCGGCCGACGCAACGTCGGCCACGCCACAGTCAGCAACGCCAGCACCGCGACCAACACCCCGAGCGCATGGCCGGACGGGAACGCGGTCGATGCCGCGTCGACAAATGCGGTGGCCGGCCGTGGCCGGTCCGCGAGATACTTGGCCAACTCGGTCAGCGGCCCGCTCAACTCGATGGTCACGACCAGGAACAACGCCAGCCGCAGCCGTCGCCGCACCAGGGCCACCACGATCAGGATCAGCGTCACCACCCGGAACG
>NZ_JBMHMI010000021.1:0-6192 GCF_049179015.1 Micromonospora sp. WMMD736 | reverse complement strand
CCGACGAGTTCGCCCGCAACCCGGAAAAGGCGCTGGAGTCCACGCTGACCGGCGGCGGGTTCGCCGAGGCGCTCGAGGACGGCTACGAGGCGCGGCACCGCTCCGCCGACGGTGTCGTCACCCCGCTACGCCGGCCGCGCCGGCGCGGTTTGGGTCACCGCGGTGACTCCTCGGATCCCAGGGTGTCGAAGACTTCGTGATACAGCAGTGAGTGCACCTGCTCGACGCGAGGCACGTCGTAGAACTCCAGGGGGTCCTGGCTCGCCGACTCGATGATCAGGGTGCCGGTGCGCAGCATCCGGTCGACGAGTCCGTGCTGAAACTCGACACTGTTGATCCGCGCCAGCGGGATGTCGATGCCGGCACGGGTGAGCAGACCGCGGCGAAACATCACCCGCCGGTCGGTGATCACGAAGTGGGTGGTCCACCATGACAGGAACGGCCACAGCGTGAGCCAGCCGATGATGACCAGCCAGATCGCGGCGATGACCAGCTGCACCACCATCGTGGCGGTCGGGTCCCAGGCCAGTTGATTCACGTAGCCGGCGACGAACGCGGCGACGGCGCTGGCCGCCAGCAGCACCAACACCGGCCAGATCAGCCGCTTCCAGTGCGGGTGGCGGTGCAGCACCACCTGCTCGTCGGCGGCGAGGACTTTGTCGGGGTAGCCCACGGCCGAGGAGTTTAGTGCGGTGAGATCTCAGTACGCTCCGGACGCGGCGAAAACGGCCTTGGCGGTGCTCATCGCGATGACCAGATCACCGGCCATCGACCAGTTCTCGACGTACGACAGGTCCAGCCGAACGGAATCCTCCCAAGACAGGTCGGAGCGGCCGCTGATCTGCCACAGGCCGGTGATGCCGCAACACCAGGGCACAACACGGCCCCGTCGCTGCGCCCGCTAGCATCAACTGCCATGACGAGCAGCACCGAGCACACCGCCGAGCCGGCGGCTGAGCACCAGATCGACATCCACACCACCGCGGGCAAGCTGGCCGACCTCAAGCGGCGCGCCGAAGAGACCCTGCACCCGGTGGGCGAGGCCGCGGTCGAGAAGGTGCACGCCAAGGGCAAGCTGACCGCGCGTGAGCGCATCCTGGCGCTGCTCGATGAGGACTCGTTCGTCGAGCTCGACGCGCTGGCCCGGCACCGCAGCAAGAACTTCGGCCTGGATGCCAACCGCCCGCTGGGCGACGGTGTGGTCACCGGCTACGGCACCATCGACGGCCGCGACGTCTGCATCTTCAGCCAGGACGCCACCGTGTTCGGCGGGTCGCTCGGCGAGGTGTACGGCGAGAAGATCGTCAAGGTTCAGGAGCTGGCCATCAAGACCGGCCGGCCGCTGATCGGCATCAACGACGGCGCCGGCGCCCGCATCCAGGAGGGCGTCGTCTCCCTGGGCCTCTACAGCAACATCTTCTACAACAACATCCAGGCCTCCGGCGTGATCCCGCAGATCTCGCTGATCATGGGCGCCGCCGCGGGCGGACACGTCTACTCCCCCGCGCTGACCGACTTCGTCATCATGGTCGACCAGACCAGCCAGATGTTCATCACCGGACCCGACGTCATCAAGACCGTCACCGGCGAGGACGTCACCATGGAGGAACTCGGCGGCGCACACACCCACATGGCCAAGTCGGGCACCGCCCACTACGTCGCCTCCGGTGAGCAGGACGCCTTCGACTACGTCCGCGACCTGCTGAGCTACCTGCCGCCGAACAACTACTCCGAACCGCCGCGCTACCCGGCACCGGCGCATGCGGGCGCCATCGAGGACAACCTCACCGACGACGACCTCGAGCTGGACACGCTGATCCCGGACTCGCCCAACCAGCCCTACGACATGCACGAGGTGATCACCCGGATCCTCGACGACGAGGAGTTCCTGGAGATCCAGGCCGGCTACGCCGGCAACATCGTCGTCGGCTACGGCCGCATCGAGGGCCGTTCGGTGGGCATCGTCGCCAACCAGCCCACCCAGTTCGCGGGCTGCCTGGACATCAACGCCTCGGAGAAGGCCGCGCGGTTCATCCGGACCTGCGACTGCTTCAACATCCCGATCGTCATGCTGGTCGACGTGCCGGGCTTTTTGCCGGGCACCGACCAGGAGTACAACGGCATCATCCGGCGCGGTGCCAAGCTGCTCTACGCCTACGGCGAGGCGACTGTGGCCAAGATCACCGTCATCACCCGTAAGGCCTACGGCGGCGCGTACTGCGTGATGGGCTCCAAGGAGATGGGCGCCGACGTCAACGTGGCCTGGCCCAGCGCGCAGATCGCGGTGATGGGCGCCTCCGGCGCGGTCGGCTTCGTCTACCGCCAGCAGCTCAAGGAGGCCGCGAAGGAGGGCCAGGACGTCGACGCGCTGCGCCTGGAGCTGCAGCAGACCTACGAGGACACTCTGGTCAACCCCTACATCGCCGCCGAACGCGGTTACGTCGACGCCGTCATCCCGCCGTCGCACACCCGCGGCTACGTGGCCACGGCGTTGCGGCTGCTGGAGCGCAAGATCACCCAGACGCCGCCCAAGAAGCACGGGAACATTCCACTGTGAGCGGAGCAAGCGACGTGATTGACGAGGCGGCCGGCGAGAAGGCCAACGAGCCACACATCAAGGTGCTCAAGGGCTCACCGCGCCCCGAGGAGCTGGCCGCGCTGATCGCCGTGCTGGGCACCGCATCCGGCGGCGCTCCCGACCCCGGCCCGGTCGACCAGAACCTGTGGGGCCACCCCGTCGACAAGCTGCGCTACGAGCTGTTCAGCTGGCAGCGCATCACCCTGCTGGAACGCACCCACATGCGCCGCTGACGCGGGGTCAGCGCCGTCTCAGTACGGAACGACCGGGGACGTGGTGATGATCCGCGTCCACGGCCCCTCGGGCACCTGACTGTCGTCGACGAACCGCCAGTCCACCCGGTCACTGCTGCCGTTGAGGTCGTTGAAACCCAGGCAGCCGTTGAGCGCCGGTGACACGTCCAGGCCGGCACCGTTGAATCGGGTGCTGGCCGGGCGAACCTGGCCGTCCCCGAACACGTAGGCCGCATCGTCGTAGACGGCCGGGCCGGCGTCCTGGATCTGGCCGTAGCACCGGCGGCCGTTGCGGTGCAGCTCGACCCAACGGTTCTTCATGAAGCTGATGCTCCTGTCGTCTGCTCGGCCGCGGTACGCCGGTTCGTCGGCCCAGGGCACCACATGCCCGCGCATCGCGAAGGCTGCCTCGTTGTTGATGTCGTCGAACGGCAGGTCGAGATAGAACGGATTCTGGCGCGGGGTCATGTTTTTCGGGAAGTACCCGTTGGATGCGTCCCGGGGCTCGGTGTCGCAGACACCGTCGACGATCACGCCGTCGCAGCCGCCGTAGTTCTCATACCAATTGGAGTCGTAGGTGGAGATCATCTGCGAGCCGTCGATCGCCACGGGGTCCAGGATCTCCCCGACCCAGAAGGTCGTCGCGACGATGTCCAGATGCCACGGATACTCGTGGCGCACCGGCTGGGCCGGCGCCTTCCCGACATGGCCGCAGGCCGCGGCGAATATGCCCACCATGACCATCACCCCGAACGCTCGGCACCCGCGTATCACACTCATGGGGCCGATTCTCCCTCAAACATGGCGTAGTCATCGGTCACCAGTTCGCCGTCCTGGGTCAGCGTCAGCCCGAAACTGATCGCGGTGACACCGTCGGGAACCGGCGGCATGGTCCAGCGGGCGAGCTGGAACTGACTGGCGGGCGGGAATTCCGGGCTCGTTGTGCCGTACGCCCACACGCCGCGCGCCAGCCGGTACTGCACCGTGAACGACGTCGGGACCGTCGCGGTATACCAGGCCTCGAGCGTGTACCGCTGGCCGGCTGCCACGCTGGGCGCACAGGTCCCCAAATCGGTTGTCGGCAGCCACTGCGCCGCGCCGTCGATGTGCCCGTCCAGCAGCAGTCGTCCGGCCAGGCTGCCATCCCGGCCGGTGGGCACCACGGAGAACTCGGGAGTGTTGGCGCCGAACCCGCCGCGCATCCAGCAGTCCGGCATTCCGTCGACCCCGGCGGTGTCCATGCCCGGGTTGACCACCGCGTTGACGCCGGGCGGCGCCGGCGCTGCGACCGGACCGCTCACGGCGGGTTGCACCGGGCCACCGATGGCATCGCCCACCGTGCTGACCAGCAGCGTGCCCGCCTGCTGCTGATCGGCCAACCAGTTGACGAACTGCTCGAACTCCCCGACCGGTGTTCCGATGTCGTCGCAGTCGCTGGGGCACACACCGTGGAACGTCATCTGAACCCAGCCTGGCCCAGCGTCAGTGATCAGCCGTTCCATATCGGCTGCGGTCCAGGTGATTGCGACCTGATCGGGCGCACGGGTCAGCATCGGATTCTCCGGTGGCAACTGTTCTGCGGGTTCGCACCACCGGCAGTTCTCGTCGGCGGCGAACGAGTACAGGCCACCGAGGCCGCGGGCGCTGTTGTATCCGCACTCGCGCACCGCCTGTTCGCCGCTCTCAGGCGCCGCGCCGAACGGAAACGCGAAACTACGAACGGGAAAGCCCCACTGCAGCAGGGCGACCCGGTCATCGCAGATCTGGCGCCGCACCTCGTCGACACCGAGGGTGCCTAGGTTCTCGTGATTCAGCGTGTGACCACCGATCTCATGGCCGGCGGCTGCCATGGCGTCGAGGTCGGGCAAGGTGAAATGGTCTGGCGTCCCGACCGTGCCCGAGTTGACGTAGAACGTCCCCGTCAGACCGTACTTGGTCATGATCTCAGCCGCCGTCAATGCCGAGGCCCGGCCGTCATCGAACGTCAACGAGACCACCGTCTGCCCGGGTGCCGGCACCAACGGTATCTCCGAGATCGGCGGCAATTCCGGAGCGGTCCGGGGCTGCACATAGGGATCGACCGGTGCCTGCGCCTCCGACGGTCCCGCTGAATCACTGGTCAACTCGGCCGGAGACGGAGTGCGCAGTTCGATTCCGCACCCGCTGACAGCGAGCACGACAACCAGCGCGACCGCCGAAATCAGTTGTCGCAGCATGCTTTTCCTTCTACTGGGGCGCATGGGCTAGCACCGGTTCGCTCGCTGCGCGCTCCTGCAGCCCGGCGGCGACGGCATGAATGATGTCGTCGAGGCGCGCCGCGGGCTCAAACCCGATCAGCCGCTGGGCCAGCGAGTTGTCCGGGACACGCCGGCGCATGTCTTCGAACCCCTCGCCGTAGGCCTGCTCATAGGGAACCAGGGTGATGGTGCTCGAACTGTCGAGCAGATCGATGGCGCGCTGCGCCAGGTCGATGATCGACACCTCCTGGGGGCCACCGAGGTTCACGGCCCGCCCGTAGGCCCTCGGCTCCTCGCCCAACCGCACCAGCGCGGGCACGATGTCCCCGACGTAGGAAAAGCAGCGGGTCTGCCGACCGTCGCCGAACACGGTCAACGGCTCGCCGCGCAGCGCCTGGCCCACCAGATTCGGCACCACCATGCCGTACCGGCCGGTCTGGCGCGGCCCGACGGTGTTGAACAGTCGCACGATGCTCACCCGAAGGCCGAAGTCGGTCCAATAGGCGTGCGCAAAGGCTTCGTCGATGCCCTTGGCCGCGGCGTAGGTCCAGCGCGAGGTCAGCGGCGAACCCAGGATGCGGTCGGCGTCCTCGGACAGGCTGTCCGCGGTGTTCTTGCCGTAGATCTCGCTGGTGGACGCCAGCACCAGCACGGCGCTGGCGGCGAGGGTGGCGTCCAGGACATTCTCGGTGCCGTGGATGTTCGTCCGCAGGCTTCCCAGTGGGTTTTCGATGATGCGGCGGACCCCGACCGCGGCGGCCAGGTGGAACACCCGATCGGCTCCGGCGATCACCTCATGGACCAGGTCGCGGTCCAGGATCGACCCCTCGATCAGTCGAAATCGGCTGTGCTGCTGGGCCTGTTCGAGGTTGAGCCGCGACCCGGTCGACAAGTCGTCGATGGCCGTGACGGAGTCGCCCAGGCCCAGCAGATGGTCGGCGAGGTGGCTGCCGATGAACCCGGCCCCGCCGGTGATGACAGTTTTCATCTCAGTACTCCAGGTGTCTCGGTCGTGGGTGCTCGTTGGTCGCGCGGTGCAGGGTGTTTCGGCGCCGGGAGCTGTTGGGGTGACGGGGCGGCCTCCAGCGCGCGCCGGGTCGGGCTGATCCAGCTCCCGGTGGATCGTGTGCGCCACGCCATCGCC
>NZ_JBMHMI010000020.1:0-4569 GCF_049179015.1 Micromonospora sp. WMMD736 | reverse complement strand
CAGTGCCAGCACCTCGGCGACGGTGGTCGCGAACTCCTCACCGCCGTAACTGTCGATCCACAATTGGTAGCGCCGGTCCGGCGAGCCCTTCTCGGTGAGTTCCTGGCCGACCCGGGCATAGATCCAATAGCAGGGCAGGACGGCGGCCAGCCCGTCGGCGAAGCTGCCACCATACGCGGTGGCCAGCAGGTAGCTGGTGTACGCGCGGGTGGTGGGCGTCACGCCCGCGGCGTCGATGTCGGCGAGGTCGAAGCCGAGTTGGGGGAGCAGTTCGGCGTGCAACGCCAATTCGACGTCGAACACCTGGGCCGCATGCCGGGCAAACATCGCGGTGTCGGCCTGCGTGGGGGCCTTTGCCGACGCGACGGACAGTGCCCGCGCATAGTCCCGCAGGTAGTGCACGTCCTGGGCGACGTAGTGCGCGAACACATCTGGGGCCAGCGTGCCGTCGGTGAGCCCGGTCACGAACGGGTGGGCGAGGATGGCGGAATAGATCGGTTCGATTCCACTCCACAATGCCTCTGACCATGTCTGTGCGGATGTGACGTCACTCATTTGGGCCAAGCTACCCGCTGGCGGCGCCGCCGGGGCCCCGCTCCCGACGCATAAACTGCGGGCATGGTTCGCGGTACGGCACAGCAGTCCGGTCCGCGCCAGGGTCTTTTCCAGATCGAGGATTGCCTCGACGCGCACGGCGGGGTGGTACTGCCTGACGGGGCCACATTGCTATCGCTGATCGACCGCAATATCGCCAACGTCGGCACGGCGGTGGCCTACCGGTACCTGGACTTCACCGGTGGCTCCGACGGGCGGGCCAGCGAGCTGACCTGGAACCAACTCGGGGTTCGGATCCGGGCTATCGCGGCGGAGCTGCAAGCGGTCACCGCACGCGGCGACCGGGTGGCGATCGTGGCCCCGCAGGGCCTGGAGTACGTGGCCGGATTCTTCGGGGCGATCAAGGCCGGCGCCATCGCGGTGCCGCTGTTCGCGCCGGAACTGCAGGGCCACGCCGAACGCCTCGACACCGCCATGCGCGATTGCCGGCCGACAGCGGTGCTCGCGACGACGGCGGCCCGAGCGGCGGTGACCGAGTACCTTTCGCGGCTGCCGGCCGGCGACCGACCACGAGTCCTGCTCATCGATGAAGTGCCCGACTCGGCGCAGGACGCGCTCGTCCCTGTCGAGGTCGGCGTCGAGGATGTCTCGCACCTGCAGTACACCTCGGGCTCGACCCGCGCGCCGGTCGGCATCGAGATCACCCATCGCGCCGTCGGCACCAACCTGTTGCAGATGATCCTGTCGATCGATCTGCTGGACCGAAACACCCACGGCGTCAGCTGGTTACCGCTCTACCACGACATGGGCCTGTCGATGATCGGCTTTCCGGCCGTGTACGGCGGGCACTCGACGCTGATGTCGCCGACCGCATTCCTGCGGCGCCCGCAGCGCTGGATCCAGGCACTGTCCGACGGCTCGCGCGACGGCCGGGTGGTCACCGCCGCGCCGAACTTCGCCTACGAATGGACCGCCGCGCGCGGCCGACCGCGCGATCATGCCGACATCGATCTAGCCAACGTGGTGATGATCATCGGCTCCGAACCGGTCAGCTTCGACGCGATCTGGACCTTCAACGCGGCGTTCGCACCGTTCGGATTGCCGCCGACCGCGATCAAACCTTCCTATGGAGTCGCCGAGGCAACGTTGCTCGTCTCGACCATCGCTCCGGACGCGCGGGCGAAGGTCACCTACCTGGACCGCGAGCATTTGCTGACCGGCGCGGCGGTGCCGGTCGAGGCGAGCGAGGCCGCCGTGGCCCAGGTGTCGTGCGGTCAGATCGCGCGCAGCCAATGGGCGGTGATCGTCGACCCCGACTCCGGCGCGGAGTTGCCCGACGGCACCGTGGGTGAGATCTGGTTGCAGGGCGAAAACATCGGCCGCGGCTACTGGCAGCGCCCGAGCGAAACCCAGCGGACGTTCGGTGCCCGGTTGACCTCCGTGCTGGAAAGCGGCAGCCACAGCGATGGCAGCGCCGCCGACGGGAAGTGGCTGCGCACTGGTGATTTGGGCGTCTTCCTGGCCGGTGAACTGTACGTGACCGGCCGGATCGCCGATCAGATCGTCATCGATGGCCGCAGCCACTACCCGCAGGACATCGAACGCACCGTGGCCGAGGCCGCGCCACTGGTGAGGAAGGGCTACGCCACCGCGTTCACGGTGCCGGCTGAGGGTAACGAGCCGGGCCTGGTGATCATCGCCGAACGCGCGGCCGGCACCGCGCGCGCCGATCCGGCACCGGCGGTTGAGGCGATCCGGGCAGCGGTGGCCGACCGGCACGGACTGACTGTTTCCGATGTCGGGTTCCTGCCCGCCGGTGCGATCCCACGCACGACCAGCGGTAAGCTGGCCCGCCACGCCTGCCGAAGCCAGTATCTGGCCGGCGAGCTGCCTGGCCTGCGGTGAGGAGACGCATCCGTGCCGCGCGGCCGGTAACGTTCGCATCCATGAGGGAGACGCGATGAGCGCAGGCTTGTTCGGTCTGCTCGACGACGTGGCCGCGCTGGCCCGGTTGGCCGCAGCGTCGGTCGACGACATCGGTGCCGCCGCCGGACGCGCCACCGCCAAGGCCGCCGGCGTGGTCATCGACGACACCGCCGTCACCCCGCAGTACGTGCAGGGCATCAGCGCCGATCGTGAGCTGCCGATCATCAAACGGATCGCGATCGGATCGCTACGCAACAAGCTGCTGTTCATCCTGCCCGCGGCGCTGCTGCTCAGCCAGTTCGCGCCGATGCTGCTGACGCCGATCCTGATGCTCGGGGCCACCTATCTCTGCTACGAGGGCGCGGAGAAAGTATGGGGCCGGATCCGCGGGCATGACGGTCACGCCGTACCGGCCGCGGTCGTCGGACCCGACGCCGAACGCTACATGGTGACCGGCGCCATCCGCACCGACTTCATCCTGTCAGCCGAAATCATGGTGATCGCCCTCAACGAGGTTGCCGACCAATCGTTTCTGCCGCGGCTCATCATTCTGGTGGTCGTCGCGCTGGTCATCACCGCCGTGGTGTACGGAGTGGTCGCCGGCATCGTGAAGATGGACGACGTCGGCCTGAACCTGGCCCAGCGCTCGTCGCGGCTGGCACAGCGCATCGGCACCGCGTTGGTCGCCGGCATGCCCAAGCTGCTCGCCGCGCTGTCGGTGATCGGCACGGTCGCGATGCTCTGGGTCGGCGGGCACATCCTGCTGATCGGCACCGACGAACTCGGCTGGCACACGCTCTACGGTTTCGTCCACCACCTCGAGGAGGCCGTGCATCATGTCGGCGGCGTCGGGGCGGTGCTGGCCTGGCTGGTCAACACCGCGGCCTCGGCAGTGATCGGGCTGATCGTCGGCGCCATCGCGGTGGCCGTCATGCACGTGCTGCCATTCGGTCGCAAGCCCGATCCGACGCCGAGCTCTTCGGCGGCCGGCCACTGACCCGGTCGTGACACGAACCACAGATGAACGAATCGTTAACACCCGTTGACTAACATCCTCCGTCAGGCCCGTCTTGGGCATGACGAGAGGAATCTATGACGACGAGCACCCGCGCCTTCAAGACCAAGGGCGCGGTGTCGGCGGACGACATCACCGCGGCGCTGCAGCCCAAGTTCGCGGTGAGCTTCGGCACCGAACGCACCAATTCGCGGACGTGGCTCGACACCTTCGACTGGCGCCTGTACAGCGCCGGCGTACCGCTGGAGTTCATCGACGACGGGCCGCTGACCGCGCATCTGCCCAACGGCGCGGTACTCAACTGCCCGCAGCCCGCCAAGGATTGGCCGGTTCTCGTCGACGATCTGCCGCCCGGCCGGCTACGCGAGACACTGGACGAAGTCGTCGCACCGCGGGCTCTGCTGCCGGTCGTCACCACCCGGCGGACGGTGAGCGAGAACCGCGTGCTCAACGACGACGACAAAACCGTGGCCCGGCTGATCATCGAACGCAACGGCGACGATGTCAGCTGGATACAGGTGCATCCGCTACGCGGCTATGACAGCGACGCTGACCGGATCGCGGCGCGGCTGTCCGACGTCGCCCGGTTCACCGAGATCGCGATCAGTCCGTACGACGAAGCGCTGACACACGCAGAGCGACGGCCCGCCGAAGACAGCGGTCCCCGACTGACCGCGGCGACCCCCGCGCCGAAGGCGGTCGCTGCGGTCCTCGGGCGGTACGCCGCCGTGATCGAGGACAACGTGGCCTGCACGATCGAGGCCATCGACATCGAGTTTCTGCACGATCTGCGGGTGGCGGTGCGCCGCACCCGTTCGGTGCTCAAGCTCGTCGGTGACGTGCTGCCCGATGACCTGGCCGCCCGGTTCGCACCCGAGTTCAAATGGTTGGGCGACTTGACCACCCCGGTCCGTGACCTCGACGTCTACCTGCTCGACTTCGGCGGTATGGCCGGTGGACTTACCTCGGCCGCCCCGAGCGATCTCGAACCGTTTCGGTCGTTTCTGCAACGCCACCGCACCGCCGAACGGCGGCGCCTGGTACGTGGCCTGCGCTCGCGGCGCTTCGAGCGC
>NZ_JBMHMI010000019.1:0-5938 GCF_049179015.1 Micromonospora sp. WMMD736 | reverse complement strand
GGCGGCCCTGGAGGCCGCGAGAGCGGCCCGATGATCGAGCTGACCATCGCCCAGATCGCCGGCATCATCGGTGGTGAGCTGGCCGATATTTCCGCGGAAGACGCCGCCGCCACCCGCGTCACCGGCACCGTCGAGTTCGACTCACGCAAGCTGGGCCCCGGCGGGCTGTTCCTGGCATTGCCCGGCGCGCAAGCCGATGGTCATGATTTCGCGGCCGCCGCGGTGGCGGCCGGCGCGGTCGCGGTGTTGGCCGCCCGTCCGGTCGGCGTACCGGCGATCATCGTGCAACCCAGTGCAGCCCCGGACTCGATCGATGGTGCGTCAGGTGCCCTCGAACACGACGCCGACGGCTCCGGTGCGGCGGTGCTGTCGGCATTGGGCAGGCTGGCCAACGCCGTGGCAACCGAGTTGGTGGCCGGCGGGCTGACAATCATCGGGGTGACCGGCTCGTCCGGTAAGACCTCGACCAAGGACCTGCTGGCCGCGGTGCTGGCGCCACTGGGCGAAGTGGTGGCGCCGCCGGGTTCGTTCAACAACGAGCTCGGCCATCCCTGGACCGTGCTGCGCGCGACGCCGGCCACCGACTATCTGATTCTGGAGATGTCGGCGCGACACCCGGGCAACATCGCCGCGTTGGCCGCGATCGCCCCGCCGTCGATCGCGGTCGTCCTCAATGTGGGCACGGCCCACCTGGGCGAGTTCGGCTCTCGGGAGGCGATAGCCGCGACGAAAGGTGAGCTGCCGCAGGCGGTTCCGGCGTCGGGGGTGGTGGTACTCAATGCCGATGACAGCGCGGTGGCGGCGATGGCCGACATGACCGCCGGCCGCGTTGTGCGGGTGTCGCGGTCACCGGGTGCCGACGTCTGGGCCGGCCCGGTCAGCCTCGACGAGTTGGCCCGGCCGCGCTTCACGCTGCACACCCGCCGCGACGGGGCCGACGCGCAGGTCGAGGTGGAGTTGGCGGTGCACGGCGATCATCAGGTGTCGAACGCGTTGTGTGCGGCGGCGGTCGCCCTGGAATGCGGTGCGGAACCGGCGCAGGTCGCAGCCGCGCTGGCGGCGGCCGGACCGGTATCGCGGCACCGGATGGCAGTGCACACCCGGACCGACGGTGTGACGGTCATCAACGACGCCTACAACGCGAACCCGGACTCGATGGTGGCCGGGCTCAAGGCGCTGGCCTGGATGGCCCGTGAGGCCGGCCGACACCGGCGCAGTTGGGCGGTGCTGGGGGAGATGGCAGAGCTCGGTGACGACGCGATATCCGAACACGATCGCATCGGACGGCTGGCGGTGCGCTTAGATGTGTCTCGACTTGTCGTCGTCGGGACCGGGAGGGCTATGAGCGCCATGCATCAGGGCGCGGTCATGGAAGGATCGTGGGGTGCGGAGGCCATGCTGGTCCCCGACGCCGACGCCGCACTGGAGCTGTTGCGGGACGAACTGCAAGAGGGAGACGTCGTGCTGGTCAAGGCTTCCAACGCGGCGCGGTTGGCGGCGTTGGCCGAAGCGCTCGTTGATCCTGGGCCCACGACCCGATGAGACAGATCCTCATCGCCGTCGGCATCGCGTTGACGGTGTCGATCCTGCTGACACCGGTGCTGATCCGGTTGTTCACCAAGCAGGGCCTCGGCCACGAGATCAGGGAGGACGGCCCGCCCAGCCACGCCAAGAAGCGTGGCACCCCGTCGATGGGTGGCGTGGCGATCCTGGCCGGAATCTGGGCCAGCTACCTGGGCACCCACCTGGTCGGTGCGGCGATCGACGGTGCCGGCCCGTCGGCATCCGGTCTGCTGGTGCTCGGGCTGGCCACTGCACTGGGCGCCGTGGGGTTCATCGATGACCTGATCAAGATCCGTCGGTCCCGCAACCTGGGGCTGAACAAGACCGCCAAGACCGTCGGCATTCTGGTGGCCGCCGTGCTGTTCGGCGCGTTGGCACTGCGGTTCCGCAACGAAGACGGGCTGACCCCGGGCAGCGCCGAGCTGTCCTACGTGCGTGAGATCGCCACCGTCACGCTGGCGCCGCTGGTTTTCGTGTTGTTCTGCGTGGTCATCGTCAGCGCCTGGTCCAACGCGGTGAACTTCACCGACGGGCTGGACGGTCTGGCGGCCGGCGCGATGGCGATGGTCGCGGCGGCCTACGTGCTGATCACGTTCTGGCAGTACCGCAACGCCTGCGCCACCAGCCCCGGGTTGGGCTGCTACAACGTCCGCGATCCGCTGGATCTGGCGCTGATCGCCGCGGCCACCGCGGGCGCCTGCATCGGATTCCTGTGGTGGAACGCGGCACCGGCGAAGATCTTCATGGGCGACACCGGCTCGCTGGCGTTGGGCGGCATCATCGCCGGGCTCTCGGTGACCAGCCGGACCGAGATCCTCGCGGTCGTGCTCGGCGCGTTGTTCGTCGCCGAGGTGATGTCGGTGGTGGTGCAGATCCTGGCCTTCCGCACCACCGGACGTCGGGTGTTCCGGATGGCGCCGTTCCACCACCATTTCGAGCTCGTCGGTTGGGCCGAGACCACCGTCATCATCAGGTTCTGGCTGCTCACCGCGATCGCGTGCGGGCTGGGCGCGGCGCTGTTCTACAGTGAGTGGCTCTCGGCCGTCGGAACCTGACGTGGCCGACCTCCTCGAGCCGATCGCCCCGGGTGCCGCGGTGCTGGTGGCCGGCGCCCGGGTGACCGGTCGGGCGATCCTGGCCACCCTGGCGCAACTGGGTGTCAGTGCCACGCTCTGCGATGACGACCCGGCCATCCTGGGTCCGCACGCCGCGGCCGGGGTGGCGGTGCTCGATCCGCCGGAGGCGATCGCCGCGGTTGCCGATTTCGAGTTGGTGGTGACCAGCCCGGGCTTTCCGCCCACGGCGCCGGTGCTGGCGGCCGCCGCGACGGCCGGGGTGCCGGTGTGGGGCGATGTCGAACTGGCGTGGCGGCTCGACGTCGCCGGCCGGTTCGGGCCGCCCCGGCGTTGGCTGGTGGTCACCGGGACGAACGGCAAGACCACCACGACGTCGATGCTGCACGCCATGCTGGTGGCCGCGGGCCGGCGCAGCGTCTTGTGCGGCAACATCGGCAGTCCGGTGCTCGACGTCCTGGCCGCGCCGGCCGAGGTGCTGGCCGTCGAGCTGTCGAGCTTTCAGCTGCATTGGGCCCCGTCGCTGCGGCCGGAGGCCGGTGCGGTGCTCAACATCGCCGAGGATCACCTGGACTGGCACGGCACGCTGGCCGCCTACGCCGCCGACAAGGCCCGCGCGCTGACCGGGCGGGTGGCGGTGGCCGGAGCCGACGACCCGGTGGCGGCGCGATTGCTGGCCGAGTCGCCGGCCGCGACGCGGGTGGGGTTCCGGCTCGGCGAACCGGCGCCCGGCGAATTCGGGGTCCGCGACGGTGTGCTGATCGACAACGCCTTCGGCGACGACGTCGCGCTGGCCGATGCAGCGACGATCCCGGTGGCCGGGCCGGTCGGGGTGCTCGACGCGCTGGCCGCGGCGGCGTTGGCCCGCTCGGTAGGCGTAGGCGCCGATGCCGTGGCGTCGGCGCTGGCGTCCTTCCAAGTCGGACGCCATCGCGCCGAGGTGGTCGCGAAAGTCGGCGGCGTCACGTTCGTCGACGATTCGAAAGCGACCAATCCGCACGCGGCCCAGGCGTCGATCACGGCCTACCCGCGGGTGGTGTGGGTGGCCGGTGGTCTGCTGAAGGGCGCCGCGGTCGACGAACTGGTCGCCGCGGTGGCAAATAGGCTGGTCGGAGTGGTGTTGATCGGTCGGGACCACACGGCCATCGCCAACGCATTAGCGCGACACGCCCCGGATGTCCCCGTCGTCGAGCTTGTGGCGGGGGAGGATTCTGGGGTGGTTGAGACAATTGAGCCAGATGTGTCGCCTGTGAATCATGTGACTCGTGTGGTCGAAGTGGCCGATCGGCCGCTGGCTGCGGCCGTGATGACCGCGGTGGTGGATGTGGCGCGCGAACTCGCCGACCCAGGCGACGCCGTCTTGCTGGCGCCGGCCGGAGCATCCTTCGACCAGTTCAGCGGTTACGGCGAACGTGGAGACGCGTTCGCGGCGGCCGTTCGCGCCGCAACTCGGTAGCCAACCGTGAGCAACATCCTGGCCCGGTTGCGGATCCGGCGTGGGGCCGGCGTAACCACGTCGACGTCCGCACCCTCCGCCCAGCCGCGGACCCGGTTCGGCGCCTGGCTGGGCCGGCCGATGACCTCGTTTCACCTCATCATCGCCGTCGCGGCACTGCTCACCACGCTCGGGCTGATCATGGTGCTGTCGGCATCGGGGGTGCGCTCTTATGACGACGACGGCTCGCCGTGGACGATCTTCGCCCGCCA
Source organism: Micromonospora sp. WMMD736 (assembly GCF_049179015.1). NCBI lineage: Bacteria > Bacillati > Actinomycetota > Actinomycetes > Micromonosporales > Micromonosporaceae > Micromonospora > Micromonospora sp. WMMD736. Next base: position 1,595 of record NZ_JBMHMI010000019.1, on the reverse strand, counting down.
GGTGCTCTGGACACTGGTCGGGTTGATCGGGTTCTACCTGGCACTGCGCATATCGGTGAACACGCTGCGCCGGCTGGCCTTCCCCGGGTTCGCGCTGACCATCGTGCTGCTGATCCTGGTGCTCGTGCCGGGCATCGGGAAGATCGCCAACGGTTCGCGCGGCTGGTTCGTGGTGGCGGGATTCTCCATGCAACCCTCCGAACTGGCCAAGATCGCGTTTGTGATCTGGGGGGCGCATCTGCTGGCCGCTCGGCGCATGGAGCGAGCGTCGCTGCGCGAGATGCTGATCCCACTGGTGCCGGCCGCGGTCATCGCGCTGGCGCTCATCGTCGCCCAGCCAGACCTCGGACAGACCGTCTCCCTGGGCATCATCCTGCTGGCGCTGCTGTGGTACGCCGGATTGCCGCTACGGGTGTTCGTCACATCGACGCTGGCGGTGATGGTCTCGGCCGCAGTGCTGGCGGTGTCCGAGGGCTACCGCTCCGACCGGGTGCGATCCTGGCTGAACCCCGGCGCCGACCCCCAGGACGCCGGGTATCAGGCGCGTCAGGCCAGGTTCGCGCTGGCCAACGGCGGCTTCTTCGGCGACGGGCTCGGACAGGGCGCGGCGAAGTGGAACTACCTGCCCAACGCACACAACGACTTCATCTTCGCGATCATCGGCGAAGAACTTGGGTTCGTCGGTGCCGCCGGGCTGCTCTGCCTGTTCGGGTTGTTCGCCTACACCGGCATGCGGATCGCGCGCCGCTCGGCTGATCCGTTCCTGCGGCTGCTGACCGCCGCGACCACGATGTGGGTGCTGGGGCAGACGTTCATCAACGTGGGCTACGTGGTCGGACTGCTGCCGGTCACCGGGCTGCAGCTGCCGTTGATCTCGGCCGGCGGGACATCCACGGCGACCACCCTGTTGATGATGGGGATCATCGCCAACGCCGCGCGACACGAGCCGGAAGCGGTGGCCGCGCTGCGCGCCGGCCGGGACGACCGGTTCAACCGACTGTTGCGGCTGCCGCTGCTCCAGCCCTATTCGCCCACCCGCCTCGAGGCTGCCCGCGACCGGCTGCGGTCCAAGCCGGCCAAGGCGGCGAAGGCGGCGAAGGCGGCGAAGGCGGCCAAGCCGCGTGGGCCAAGCCGCGACACCCGGCGCAAGACACAGCCGGCTGAGCGTCAGGGGCGGCGCACAGGGCATCATGTAGACGGCCGCCGCTCCGGCGCACAGGGGCGTACCGGTCAACGGCAACCGGGCCGACGGGCCCGCACACTGGAAGGTCAGCGGTACGGGTGAGCAGTGCCAGCGCCGGGGGGATCTCGGTGGTTCTCGCCGGCGGCGGAACGGCCGGGCATGTCGAACCCGCAATGGCTGTGGCTGACGCCCTGACCGCCATCGATCCCGGTATCCGGATCACCGCTTTGGGTACCGACCGCGGACTGGAGACCAGGTTGGTCCCCGAGCGGGGCTATCACCTCGAGCTCATCACCCCGGTGCCGCTGCCCCGAAAGCCGACGGCCGATCTGGCCAAGTTGCCGGTGCGGGTGCGGCGCGCGGTTCGGCAGACCCGCGCGGTGCTCGACGCGGTCGGCGCCGACGTGGTCAT
>NZ_JBMHMI010000018.1:0-4178 GCF_049179015.1 Micromonospora sp. WMMD736 | reverse complement strand
TAGCGGCACAAACTACGCCCGTTACCCGCCTGGTTATCTCCATTTCTGCGCTCCTTGCTCGGGTTGACCCCGACCTACTCCCATTTCACCTCGTCGGGACGCTTGTCGCTACGCAATCCGCGCCAGCTCGGTTGCCGCAGTCGGTCGTCGCTGGTGCGTTCGCTGTAGCGGACCTCCCCGACAAGTTCGGGCCGCACGTACGTCACCCCCTTGGCGTCCTGGGTGGGAAGTCTCGCGGCGAAAGGTGATTCGTCGGTCTCCAGTGGCTGCAGCAAACCCTTGAGCTCGGTGAGCTCCCGCTCGGTGAACCCGGTGCCGACCCGGCCGACGAACTGCAGCCCGTCATCGCTTGGGATGCCGAGCATCAGCGCGCCGATACCGCTGGTTCGCCCCCCGGTGCCGACCCGCCACCCGCCGATCACCGCCTCCTGGGTGGTCCAGAACTTGTCCTTGATCCACGACGACGACCGCCGGCCCGATTGATAGGTGGAGTCCCACTTCTTCGCGATGACCCCTTCCCATCGGCGCTCGCGGGCCAACTCCAGTGCTTCGGGACCGTCGCCGGGCAACAACGCGGGCACGATGAGTCCGCCGCCGACGGCCAGCGTCTCCAACAACTTGCGCCGATCACGATACTTCGCGCGCAGCAGCCAGCGGCTGTTCAGCCGCAGAATGTCGAAGGCCCAGAACTCGATTCGCGTCGAGCGGGCCCGGTTCTGCAGCTCGCCGAAACTGGGCACACCCGACTCGTCGAGCGCCACCACCTCACCGTCGAGCAGCACCTGATGGTCGGCAAGATCAGCGGCCAGCACCTGCAGCTGCGGGTATTCCCCGGTGACGTCGCGGCCGGTGCGGGACCGCAACTGCAGGGCGCCGTGATCGAGGTCGACCAACAGCCGGTAGCCGTCCCACTTGCCCTCGAACGCCCACTGGCCGGCCGTCAGCTTGTTCACCGATCCTTCGATCGACAGCATCGGCGCGACGTCCTGCGGGGTGGGCTGGTGCTGGACTTTCATCCGGTGTGCCAACCAGTTCTTGCCGTCGGTCTGGATCAGCGCGTACCGGCCGGACACCTTCTCGCCGTGCAGGGTGACGATCACCTCGCCGCCCTTGGCCCCCTCGTCCATGCGGCCGTCGCGGAACTTCTCGGTGTCGTAGGTGCCCGAATCCCAGACGATCACCTCGCCGCCGCCGTACTCCCCCTTCGGGATCGTGCCCTCGAAGCTGGCGTACTCCAGCGGGTGATCCTCGGTGTGCACCGCGAGGTGGTTGACCGACGGCCGGTCCGGGAGGTTCTTCGGGATCGCCCACGACACCAGCACACCGTCGCGTTCCAGCCGGAAGTCGTAGTGCAGTCGGCGTGCGTGGTGTTCCTGGATGACGAACGTATTGTCCTGGCCGGTAGCGGGTTTGGCGTCCGGTACCGGTTCGGGAGTCTTGCCGGCATCGCGCATGCTGCGGTAGGTGGTGAGTTTGTCGTCGAGCGGGACGGCCGCATCGAGATCGGCCAGCAGGTCGCCGTCGGCGGCTATCCGGTCCAGCACCTCGGTGAACTGCAGGTGCCGCAGCTTTGTATCGTCGAGTTCGTCCCAGCTGCGCGGGGCGGCGACGGTCGGGTGGTCGCGGCCCCGCAGCGAATAAGGGGCGATGGTGGTCTTGGAGCCGCTGTTCTGACTCCAGTCCAGAAACACCTTGCCGGTGCGCACGCTCTTGGTCATCGTTGCGGTGACCAGCTTTCCCATACTCTGCTCGAGCTGCTGCGCCACGCGTTTGGCCAGTACCGAGGCACCCTGCGAGCTGATCGGCTCGGCCAGCGGGACGTAGAGGTGCAGTCCCTTGCTGCCGCTGGTGAGTGGATAGGTGCGCAGGCCGATGTCGGCGATCAGATCGCGTACCGCCCGGGCGACCTCGCTGAGCTGGCGCATGGTGACGCCGTCGCCGGGGTCGAGGTCGAACACGATGCGGGTGGCGGGGCCAGGCTTCCCGGCTACGAATCGCCACTGCGGAACGTGCACCTCCAGCGCGGCCTGCTGCCCGATCCAGGCCAGCCCTTCGCGGGTGTCGATGATCGGATAGGTCGTGGTCCCCGATCTGTGCGTGATCGTGCCCCGGGCCAGCCAATCCGGTGCGGAGGACGCCAGTTGCTTCTCGAAGAACGATGCCTGTTCGACACCGTTGGGCCAGCGCTTACGGGTGACCGGACGGCCGGCGATGTGGGGCACCATGACGTCGGCGATCGTGACGTAGTAGTCGAACACTTCTGCCTTTGTGGTTCCGGCCGCGGGGTACAGCACCTTGTCCGGATTGGTCAGCCGCACCCGGCCGCATCGATCCGCCGCTTCATTCACCACGTCAACGTATTACCCACTGCTAGGTTGGACTAGTGATGAGGACCGTCATCGCGTGCCTGGTCGCGGTGGGTCTGCTGGTTGCCGCACCGCAGGCCGCAGCCGATCCCGACGATCTGGTGCCATTCTGCGGCGCCGGCGAGACCCAGGCGGACGACGGTTGTCGGCCGCCACCCCAGCAGCGCGATGTGGTCGAAAGCTGGCCCGGCGCCAACCCCGACCTACCCGTCGGCACCAACCCCGGAAGCCAACCAGTGGTGGGCTGAACCACCGGCACGTCGCGAACCCGCCAGCATGTGACTTGGCGGGGTGGTCGTGTGAGATCACCACCATCGCCGCGCTTCGCCCAGCTGACCTTCGAGAGTTGGCTTGTGTGCGAGATTTCGCGGAAAAGTAGCACACAAGCCAACTCTCGGCGCAGATCACTGGCCCTAGCCGATGCGCTCCCCGGTCTGCGGGTGGAACAGGTGTACGACGCCATGGGGGTGTTTGCGGAGCCGCACTGTTTGGGCGAGTTTGGGCGCGGTCCGTGGGTCGGAGCGGGCCACCAGCTGCACTCCCGCCCCGGCATGGGTGTACACGAACGCCTCGCTACCGAGATCCTCCACCAGGTCGACGACGACTTCGAGACCTTCGGTGTCGGACAGCTCCAACTGCTCGGGCCGCACCCCGATGGTGACCTCCTTCAGATCAGCATCGGCCAGCAGGGCGAGTTGGTCACGTTCCAGCTGCAGGGTCTGGTTTTCGCCGACCCGCACGCCGTCGGCGGCCACCGGGACGGTCATCAGGTTCATCGCCGGTGAGCCGATGAACCCGGCGACAAAGGAGTTGGCGGGTTTGTCGTAGAGCTCGTTGGGTGAGGCGAACTGTTGCAGTTTGCCGTTGCGCAGCACCGCGACCCGATCACCCATCGTCATGGCCTCGACCTGGTCGTGGGTGACGTAGACGGTGGTGGTGCCCAGCCGGCGCTGCAGTGCGGCGATCTGGGTGCGGGTCTGCACCCGCAGCTTGGCATCCAGGTTGGACAGCGGCTCGTCCATGCAGAACACCTGCGGTTCCCGCACGATCGCCCGGCCCATCGCCACCCGTTGGCGCTGACCACCGGACAGCTTGGCCGGTTTGCGGTCCAGAAAGTCGGTCAGGTCGAGCAGTTTGGCGGCCTCCTCGACCTTCTTGCGCCGTTCGGCGGATCCGACGCCGCGCAGTTTGAGCGCAAAGCCCATGTTCTCGGCGACGGTCTTGTTCGGGTACAGCGCGTAGTTCTGGAACACCATCGCGATGTCGCGGTCCTTCGACGGCACCCCGACCATGTCGCGCCCGCCGATCTCGATGTTGCCCTCGTCGATGTCTTCGAGGCCGGCCAGCATGCGCAGCGCGGTGCTCTTGCCGGAACCGGACGGGCCGACCAGCACCACGAACTCGCCGTCGGCGATGTCGAGGTTCAGCGAGTCGACCGCGAGTTTGTCGGAGCCCTCGTAGATGCACGAGGCGTTGCGGTAGGTGATTGTCGCCATTTGCTTTCTCCTATTTGATGGCACCGAAGGACAGGCCGCGGACCAGTTTGTTCTGGGCCAGCCAGCCGGCGAGGATGACAGGGAGCGCGGCCATGGTGGCGGCCGCGCACAGCTTGGCCCAGTACAGGCCCTGGCCGGCGATGAACCCGACCATGTAGACCGGCATCGTCTGGGCCTGCACCGCGGTCAGGCTGACCGCGAAGAAGAACTCGTTCCACGCGAATATCACGCAGATCAGCGCGGTGGCCGCGATGCCGGGCGAGACCAGCGGCAGGATCACCTCACGCACCGAACGCCAGGTGCTCGCGCCATCGAG
>NZ_JBMHMI010000017.1:0-5292 GCF_049179015.1 Micromonospora sp. WMMD736 | reverse complement strand
CTCAGCATTCGTTAAGTCAACTGCCAGGTTCAGTTGGCGGACACCCGAAGGGATCTACATGTACGTGAAATCCGGACGGCATCGCGGCGCGCCGCGTTCCGCGCCAAAGTTCGTGGCGACGAGCGTCGCGGGCGCGGCGATCGTCGGCCTCGGAGCGTTGACGGCGGCAGCCGCCTTCGCCGAGGGGCCGGTGCCGGCCACCACCCACACTGCCCAGGTGACGTTGGTCAACAGCGAAGACGCGCTGTGGCTCTTCGGAAGCTTCGGCGGAGGCAAGGACGAGTCGGTCGTCGGCGCAGCGGCGCTGAGTTCGCCCACGGTGAGCACCGCGGCGTTCCGGCCGGCCATCGGCCAGGGTGGCTGGCTGATCGGCGACGGCATCGACGCCGCTGCGAACTGCGTCGGCGACGCCTGCAACGGCACCAACGGCGGCATGCTGTGGGGCAACGGCGGCAACGGTGCCAACGGTGGCGCCGGTGGGCACGCCGGCATGTTCGGCGGCAACGGCGGCCAGGGCGGCAACGGCCTCGATGCCGTGTACGAGAACGGCGTGCTCGTGCGGGCAGCACAGAACGGTGGCGCCGGCGGCAACGCCGGCGCCTTCATGGGTGACGGTGGCGCCGGTGGCAACGGTGGCAACGACTTCAACGAACTCGCCGCTGGCGACGCCGCAAACGCGACCGGCGGCAACGGCGGTGCCGGTGGCGCCGGCGCGAGTTTCGTCCCGAGCCGGGGCGGCAACGGCGGCGATGGTGGCGAGGCCACGTCGCTGTTCGGTAGCGCCTTCGGTGGTGCCGGCGGGCTGGGCGGTGACGCGAACATCGGGTTGCCGTGGCCCGATGAGGTGCCCGAGAGCAGCTACGGTGCCGGCGGCGGCGGCGCCGGCGGTGATGCCACGGCCGGCTCCGCCGTGACCGGTGGAACCGACGAGCAGGTTGCCGTGGGCGGTGCCGGCGGCGACGGCGGCTACGGCCTCGTGTCCGGCGGCAGCGTTCCTGAGATTCGCGGCCACGGCGGCGGCAGCGGCGGCAGCGCCGCGGCCTACGGCGAGGCCGAGGCCGAGGGTGGCGCCGGCGGCGACGGCGGCGGGCGTCTCATCTCCCGCAGCACCAACGGCGGTAACGGCGGCAGGGCCAACTCGCAAGACGGCGAAGCCAGCGGTGGCGCCGGCGGGTCCGGCGGCACCAGTCAGATCTCGGGCCTCGGCGGCCGCGGCGGCGGCGGCGGGAGCGCGACATCGACCGGTGGCAACACCGTCGGTGGTCGCGGCGGCAACGGCGGCGACGGCGGTGCCATCGGCGGCGACGGTGGCGCGGGCCGCAACGGCGGCAGCGCTACCGGTGGAAACGCCCGCGGCGGCAACGGCGGGACCGGCGGGACCGGCGGTTCCTCGGTGACCGACAACGAAGGCGGCACCTACGGCAAGGGCGGCAACGGTGGTAACGGCGGCAACGCCTCGCCCAGCTCCGGCAAGAGCGGTACCGGCGGCAACGGCGGCTCCGGTGGCCAGGGCGGTGCCGGCGACGGTAACCAGGGCAACGACGGCAACGACGGCAACAGCAGCAACGACAGTGACTGACGTTTCGTAGGTTGCCTGTAACCAGCGATGGGTACGGGACCGGCTGCGCCGCAGTCGGTTCCGTACCCATCGGCTTTTCTGGTACCCGTGATCGAAGAGGTGACGCAGTGACGGGAGTGGTCAAAAAGGGGGTTCGGCACCTGGTGTCGTTGCCCGACAAGGGTGACAATGGTGGTGCCGATAATGAGTCTATTCGCAGCAAGAACCGAGAACGACGATGTCCGAACCACACACCGCAGCGCCCAACTCGAAAACGACCACCCCGAACACGCAGTCCCACAGCGGCGTTTGGGAGTTGTGTCACCACCCCGTCCACAGCGCTTCGGCTGCGATGCACTGGGTTCTCGATGAGAACGCCCACGAAGCAGTTCCGCACATCCGTCCGAGGCACTACGCCTTCGTCGAGGACGCGGCCATGTGCCGCGAAGTCGAACATCTGTGAGCAACACCTAGTCCAGTCCCCGGAGGTGTCGAGCACCCGGCCGGACGAAATGTGCCGGCTGTTACGGTGAACGAAATTTCGCACCGAGGGGGCTCGATGTCCAATTCACCGACCGGCATTCGGCAGAAGCTGCAGCAGGTATCCGAGTCAGCGCGGGCAGTCAAGCGACTCGTCGAATCCGGCGTTCTGGACTTGAAGGATCTGGGCGGCACGGTGCAGGGCGCCAAGCTAATCCGCTCCTACGGACCGCAGGCGACGATGGCCATCCAGGGCGGTCGCAGGTTCCCGACCCTGCCGGCGATCGTCGACGAGCGCGGCACCTTGACATACGGGCAGGTCAACGACCAGTCCTGGGCATTGGCGCATGGTCTACGTGGCCTGGGCGTCACCGAGGGCTCGGTCGTCGGCCTGCTGTGCCGCGACCATCGCGGCCTGGTGATCGCAATGGCCGCCTGTGGCAAGCTCGGCGCCCGCATGGTGCTGATGAACACCGGGTTCGCCAAGCCGCAGTTCGCGCAGGTCTGCGAGCGTGAAGGCGTCCGCGTGGTGCTGCACGACAGCGAGTTCCTCGGGCTGCTCGATGCCCTGCCGCCCGACCTGCCGCGCGTGCTGACCTGGGTCGACGACGGCGTGGAGCTGCCCGAGGGCGTGCAGACCCTCGATGAGATCATCGCGGCAAACCCCACCGAACCGCTGCCCGCGCCGAGCAAACCGGGTGGCTCGGTCATTTTGACCAGCGGCACCACCGGCCTGCCGAAGGGTGCCCCCCGCGACACCGTGTCACCGCTCGCGACGGCGCAGATCATCGACCGAATTCCGTTCCCCCAGAAGGGAACCATGGTCATCGTGTCGCCGATCTTCCACAGCACCGGCTGGGCCACCTACACGGTCGGCGCGGCGTTGGGCAACAAGATCGTCACCGCCAGGCGGTTCAATGCGGAGCGGACCCTGCAGCTGATCGCCGAGAACAAGGCCGACATGCTGGTCGCGGTGCCGACGATGCTGCATCGCATGGTCGAGCTCGGACCCGACGTGATCGGCAAGTACGACACGTCGTCGTTGAAGGTCATCCTGCTCGCCGGGTCGGCGCTGAGCCCCGACCTGTCCAACCGGGCCCAGGACACCTTCGGTGATGTCCTCTACAACATGTACGGCTCGACCGAGTGTGCCATCGCCACCGTCGCCAACCCGGCCGAACTACGCGCCGCGCCCGGTGCGGCCGGCCGCGCGCCGGTGACCTGCGAGGTAGTGCTCTACGACGAGAACGATCAGCGCATCGAGGGTCGCAACCGGCGCGGCCGGATCTTCGTCCGCAACGGCGCACCGTTTCAGGGCTACACCGACGGTCGCAACAAGCAGATCATCGACGGTTTCATGTCCAGCGGCGACATGGGCCACTTCGACGACAACGGGTTGCTGTTCGTCGATGGCCGTGATGACGACATGATCGTCTCCGGCGGTGAGAACGTCTTCCCGCAGGAAGTGGAGAACCTGCTCGAAGAACGTGCCGACATCGCCGAGGTGGCCGTGGTGGGTGTCGACGATGTCGAGTTCGGAAAGCGGTTGCGCGCCTTCGTCGTTTCCGAACCCGGCGCCGGGCAGGACGCAGCCGAGATCAAGCAGTATGTAAAGAACAACTTGGCCCGGCACAAGGTGCCCCGCGACGTGGTGTTCATCGAGGAGCTGCCCCGAAACGCCACCGGCAAGCTGCTGCGCCGCGTCCTGGTCGAGATGGACGTCGACACGACGCGCTGATCAGCGAGAGCTGGCTGGTTGCTCTGCGGACCAACGTGTGGCGGTTGCTGGGCAGTCGCGGTTCGCGATGGAAACGTGCGCAAGCTGGTCGGTGACCCCGATGTGTACCACCGTGGTCCACCAAGCCCAATCGAGTAGGCTCCGATCCGTGGTCGTAGCTGCGGGGTGCAGGTGATGCCACCGTTAACTCTCGCCGACGGGCGCACGCTGGCCTACGACACCTACGGCGACCCCGACGGTCTGCCGGTCATCTTCAGCCACGGTTTCGCCGATTCGCGGGTGATCCGCCACCCTGACGAGGAGCTCACCCGATCACTCGGGGTGTGGATGATCGCCGCCGACCAGCCGGGTGTCGGGGGCTCGGCACCGCAGCCCGGGCGCAGGATGGTCGACTGGGGCGCCGACATGGAGCAGCTCGCTGACCAGCTGGGGCTCGGCCAGTTCGCCGTCGCCGGCCACTCCGGCGGGAGCCCACACGCGCTGTCGATCGCCGTGCACATGCCCGACCGGGTCACGCATGGGGTGCTGGCCTCTCCGGTCGGGCCGCTCGACCGGGAGCGTTACGCCACGATGCTGGCGATGACCGAACTCAAGTTCATCGTCAAGCTACGCCGCCTCGGTCCAGTGCTCAGGTTTCTGCTGGCGTCCTCAGCGCGCAGGGCCCGCAAGGATATCGGCGGCTACCTGGAGGAGATGGCCAAAGTCGATGCCTCCGACGCCGCCACGTTTCTGTCCGATCCGGCGCAGCGAGAGATGTTCGAGGCGAATTTCACCGCCGGCATCGAACAGGGTTGTGAGGGGATGTACGAAATGACAATGGCGCTGTGGCAGTGGGGGTTTGAGATCGGCGACGTACGCCAGCCGTTCGGCGTCTATTACGGAGACGCCGACGACATCATCTCCCCGGAGATGCCCAAGCGGGTCGCCGAACAGCTGCCCGACGCGACCGCCACCGTCTGGCCCGGAGCGGGTCACTACGGGTTCGTCGACCGGGACCGCTGGTCGGCCTATCTGAGCGCGCTCACCGCCCGCGCGGGGTAACGTCGCGGCATCCGTCCGAACCGCGCGATGTTCGCCGCGGCCCGGCACCGGGTATTAGCTAGCAATGCGAAGTGACGTGACCGTAAGTGACGCCCCGTGACCCCGCAGGCCTGGCCGCTGACCTTGCTCATCCTGGTCCTGCTGGGCAGCGGCGCCGTGCTGCTGACCGCTGGTGTGCGTTTCACCAAGATTGTCGACGAGCTTGCTGACCGCACCGGCATCGGGGAAGCGCTGGCGGGCGCGGTGCTGCTGGGGGCCACCACATCGCTGCCCGGCCTGGTGACCTCGATCTCGGGAGCCGCCGCCGGTGACGCCGGGTTCGCCATCTCCAACGCGTTGGGCGGGATCGCCGCGCAGACCACCTTCCTGGCGATCGCCGATCTCGCCTATCGAAAGGTCAACCTCGAGCACGCGGCCGCATCGGTACCCAACATCGTGCAGTCCATGACGCTGATCAGCATGATCGGCGTGGTCC
>NZ_JBMHMI010000016.1:0-5012 GCF_049179015.1 Micromonospora sp. WMMD736 | reverse complement strand
ACGGCGACCGTGGCCCAGTCGACGTGGGGAGCGTTACCGCTCAGCAGGGCGGTGTTGTGGCTGGCGTTGACGATCAACGGTCGTTTACCCGGCGCCAGCGCGTAAGCATCGTCGAGCGAGTTGGGGGCCTCGGGCACCTCGATCAAACCGGCGCGGTCCATCAGTTCATACATCGCACCCTGCATCCGGCTGTTGCGTGCACCGTAAAACAGGGGACGCGGATACCCGGTGCGGCCACCCTGCCAGGGCGCAATGCGGGCGAATTCGTAAGTCCCACTGGGGCCTTTCTTCGCCATTGTCAGAAGGTTGCGCGTACCGACGCCGCGGCCGTCGATGATATCGCCGTACAAAGCGTTGACGTATGCGTACTGCGGCACATTCAACGCGTAGCAGATGTAGTCGGTGCCATGGCCCCGCAAGGTCGCGCCGTCCTTGAGCCGGCGAGTCTCCTCGGTCCGCGGTCCGGCCAGCACGACCCTTCCGCCGAACTGTTCGCTACGCGCCAGCCGTGCTGCCATCACGCTGGCGGTGAAACCAGCACCCGCGATCACCACAGAGTCGTAAAACGGGCGCGACCCGGTACCAGCGAAGCGATCGACGAGCTTGCTGATGTGTGCGTGTCGTATTGCATCGCGATCGGTCGGAGAGCAGGCGGCGTCCCTGCGAGTGATCGGCTCCGAAGCCACCGCATTCGCAGCCGGTTTGATCTCATCGAGAGTTGTCATGGATGTACCCTTGCTCCCCTTCTTTGGATGTCAACGAGCCTATGTCCGGGTGGAGCCGGCGAACATCCTCCTAGCGCCGGATCTATGTCCTTCGATGCACGGTGTTGAAAGGCCGCCGGCCTCCCTAGATTTGCGGTCGACCTATCCAAAGGGGTCAGGGGGTGCTCAACGTTGCCCAGATCCTGTCAGCCGCGACCGCCGCCGACGCTGGGCGCGCATCGCGATGATCTCGTGATGACGTCCTGGCAGCCGACGGATCAGTCCGGTTGAGAGCACCAGCTCCCCCATGGCCACGCCGCTGGTCACGAGGGTTGAGCACCGGGACGCAGGCTACTGGCAGCATGGACCAACATCGAGAAGCTGACTAAAGGCGTTCACAGATCACCCGTGCGGCACAGCCGCAAGTGCCGACGGAGGTGACAGTAGATGTCCGATCCTGCAGCGTATGAGTTCTCGCGTCGCGCAAGGAGCAGGACAGGTTGACCGACAACGAAGTACGTCTGGTGTCGCCGACTACAACACCAATCGACCGGAATGGCGCTGTACCACTGTCCGACTCCTCGCCGCAGAACTACGCCAACTAAACTGCGGCTGGCCGGCCATCAGCGCCGAGATCGAAATGGCCTAGGCCAGAGCGACACTTCCGATGGTGACGGCGTGGTCTTGAGACCTAGCCGGCATCCGCCAATTCGTAGGGGCTGGGCGCATTGTCTATGGCCCACTGCTTTTCGGCCTCCGAGAGTGGGGGCGGCGGCTTGAGCCCATTCACTCGCCACAGATCCATCGCCGTTTCATCGATGTGGATTTCCGTGCGCAAGCCACGGGCGGTGGTGAAGGGCGCAAGACGATCGCAGACGACGGTCATGCAGAGTTCCCTGAACGCCGGGTCATCCATCTGGCGCGCAATGTGATCGACGACAAAGCGCACGAAGTCGTTGGCCAGCTCCCCGCCCAGCCACATCGAATCTGGGGGGTACTCGTCGAACCGCACCACCACATAGAACTTGGGCAGGTCGACGAACTCCACGTAGATCGACGTGATTGCCTCGCTGATCTTCTTCTTGTCTTCAGCGCTGTACACGCCCTCAGGCGCGTGAACAATCCACATTGGCATGTGCTTTCCCTTTCTAGTTGTGCGACAACTCGCGAGCCGGCGCAGCCGGGCTGATACCGCTCTTCACACCGAGATGCTCGACGAAGTGGTCACGAGCTGCGCTGGAGGCGATCTCGAACCCCTCGCCCGCGTAAAGACCAAAGTGGCCTCCGTCGGTGATCAACAACCGCTTCGGCTCCTGGGCCATCTGGTAGGCCTCGAACGCAAATTCATGCGGGGCGCACGTGTCGACTTGGGCGATGATCATCAGCAGGGGTGTCGGGGAGATGCGGCGCACAAAGGATCGCGGTGAGTACTCCGAGATCAGGTCGAAGCTGTGTGCTGTTACCGCGTTCTTCCACCTCGGGGCCTCCGCGCCTGCGGTGCTGAACCACTCCCACGCCTCGTGATCGGGCATCATGGATGGCGACATCGGATCGGGATCGACGGCAGGCATCAAAGCCGGCTCGCCACCGGCGAATCGGTGGGCCCGGTCGGCGTCGAGGTTGTCGAGCAGGTGCCCGAGTAGGTCCGGGCGCACCAGCCACCGCGCGGTGTCGTAGCCATCGATGAACGGGACCTGGGACACCACTGCCTTCACCCTGCGGTCGACCGCCGCGACGGTGAGGACCAGACCGCCGGAGAAGCTCGTACCCCACACCCCGACACGTTCGGGATCCACTTCCGGGCGAGTGATCGCGTACGAGATCGCGTGCCGGTAGCCGCGGTACTGCGCAACCGGATCCACCTCCTGGCGGGGAGTCCCGTCGCTTGCCCCGAAATTACGGTGGTCATAGAGAAGAACATTCAGACCCGCGGCCGCGAATACCTCCGCGAAGCCTGGTAAGGCCATTTCCTTGACCGCTGTCAAGCCGTGTGCCATGACCACGACGGGCGCTGGGGCAGTGCTGCCCTGCGCGGCATAGAAGTATCCCCGGAGAGTCACATCTCCGGCATTGAACTCGACGTCTGCGTAGCTCATTCTTCTCCAGTTCGAACGCGAGGGGGTTTTCGCGGTGGCGCTTGATTTGGCCTTTCTCAGCCGCACGTTGTCTGTCGTGCCTGTGGTCTCGGCCATGTCGACGGTAATTCGGCGACGGCCGCCACAACTAGGACGAGGCTGACGCGCACTGGTATCGCGCTGCCAACGTCAGGAGCCGCTCTTGGTATTCATCGTGTCCGACCGGAGCCCGCCTTGGCCGCGGGCCATCGCGCGAAGCCTGCGCAATTGAGCAGTGCTTTCCAACTTGCGTTGCTGTTCGAGATCGAGGACCTCGGCCGACTGCAACAGTCTCTTGGTCTCTCGAACAGCTTCCGTATCGGACTGCAGTACAGACTGAACCAGGACATCTACCTCCCTCGCGAGATCATCGAGGGGCACAACGCTTTGGGCAAGACCAATCGTGGCGGCTTCCTGCGCATCGATACTGCGCGCCCGCACACAGACTTCCAGCGCACGCCCGTACCCGACCTGTCTGACCAGCGGGGTGGTTCCGGTCAGGTCGGGTACCAAACCAAGCGCGGGCTCTCTCATACAGAAAACTGCGTTGTCGGCCACAACGCGGACATCACAAGCCAGGGCGAGTTGGAAACCCGCACCCACTGCGTGACCGTGCACCGCGGCGATCGAGATGAAATTCGGGTCGCGCAGGAACATGAAGCCCTGCTGGTACTCGTCCATCGTGCGCAGCGCGGACATGTCTGTCCCATTGAGGAGATCTCGCACGGTTTCCACTTCGAGGGAGTCGTCGAGCATGGATCGATCCAGCCCGGCGGAGAAGGATGGCCCTTCGGCACGAACAATCACTACCCGAACTTCGCCGGGCATCGAACGCCCAAGCGCGGCCAATGCGCGCCACATTGCCGGGGTTTGGCTGTTACGGCGTGCAGGTGCGCAGAGCACAATCTCGGCGACTGGCCCGTCCACTGAGAATTCCAGCCCCGCCGAACGCAACTCGTCTGCAGTCGGTGCCGCGCCCGTTCCATTGGACGTTCCAGACATCGTCGTCCTTCCTTTCCGGTCGGTGAAAACTTTCGCGAATTCACATACTTTCGCCTACTGCGTCGCGTCAGATCGTCGCGGCCAGCTCGGTGCCTTCGCGGATAGCACGTTTAGCGTCGAGCTCAGCGGCCACCGACGCGCCACCGATGAGGTGGGCACGTGCGCCTCTGCGTGTCAGCTCGTCGTAGAGGTCACGATGGGGCAGTTGGCCCGCACAGACGACGACAGTGTCCACCTCCAGCGTGTCCGCGGCGCCGTCCACGGTGATGTGCAAACCCGCGTCGTCAATCGCGTGGTAGCTCACCCCGGACATCATCTGAACACCGCGTGCCACGAGGTCGGCTCGGTGGATCCATCCCGTGGTAAGCCCGAGTCCCGCACCAACTTTGTCCTGTTTGCGCTGCAGCAGATAGACCGAGCGCGGAGCGTCGATCTTCACCGGGGCTTTGACCCCGCCCGCAGCATGGGGATCGACGTCCACACCCCAGTGCTCGAAGAACACATCGTGACGGTCGATACCGTGCGCTTGCTGATCGGTGATAAACGCTGCGACATCGAATCCGATGCCTCCGGCTCCGATGATCGCCACCCTTGCGCCAACGGGCGCCGTGCCACGTAGAACATCGATGTAGCTGACCACCGAAGGGTGCTTTGCACCGGTGATCGATATGTCGCGCGGCTTCACGCCGGTCGCGAGGACAACCTCGTCGAAGCCCTCCTTCAACAGCATGTCTGCCGAAGCCCACGTATCGAGTCGGATCGAGACCCTCGCCTCTTCGAGCTCGCCCTCGTAATACCTGATCGTCTCGCGATACTCCGACTTTCCGGGAATGCGCCAAGCCAGGTCGAATTGTCCGCCGAGCGTGGGTTGGCATTCGAACAACGTCACTTGATGACCCCGATGGCCGGCGAACGCGCTGAACGCCATACCCGCCGGCCCTGCTCCCACCACTCCGATGCGCTTCGTCCTGTGTGGACGAATGGTGTTCAGTGTCAGCTCGCGGCCTGCCCGCGGATTCACCAGGCAGGTGGTGAGCTTCTCGGCCAACGTATGGTCGATACACGCCTGGTTGCAGGCGATGCAGGTATTGATCCGGTGCGCCCTACCGGCGCGCGCCTTTCTCGCGAACTCAGGGTCGGCGAGAAGCGGACGGGCCATGGCCACCAAGTCGGCATGACCGCTGCGCAGGAT
>NZ_JBMHMI010000015.1:0-6462 GCF_049179015.1 Micromonospora sp. WMMD736 | reverse complement strand
ACGTCGCTTCGAGCAGCGCACCGGCGGGGCGGACTCCCTGGCCGCCTTTGTCCGGCGGCAGGCCGAGCTGGCGCTTGGCCGCGCCGAACGCGCCGCCGTCACCGGGCGTTACAAGCTACCTCGCCTGGTGCCGCAGGAGGTGCGGGCCAGCCGAAGCTTCGCCGCCGGGGCCAAGCAACTGGCCGAGCGGACCGGGCGTCGCCCCCAGCAGATCGCCGAGCTCAGCTCGGCGTACCTGCAGGAAATGGCCGCCGCGCACAGCCGGTTGGCCATCGACTCCTTCGAGCGATTCGGGCGGATGCTGATGCGGGCGTACACGCTCGAGGTCGACGAGGATCGGCTCGCCGGGTTGCGCGAACTCAACCGCCGCCACAGCCTGGTTTTTCTGCCCAACCACAGGTCGTACCTCGACCCCTTCGTTGTACGGTCCACGCTGCTGTCACACGGGTTCCCCGCCAATCACTGTTTTGCCGGTAACAACATGGCTTGGTGGCCGATGGGGGATTGGGTCCGCCGCACCGGCAACATCGTGCTGCGCCGCAGCATCGGCGACGATCCGGTGTACAAGTTCGTCCTGCGCGAGTATCTCGGGTACCTGATGCTCAAACGGCTCAACCTGGAGTGGTACATCGAGGGGGGTCGCACCCGTACCGGCAAGTTGCGGCCGCCGAAGTTCGGGTTGCTGACCTACCTGGTCGACGCCTTCGACCAGCTTGACGAGAGCGCCGACGCATACCTCGTTCCGATGTCGATCCTGTACGACGGGTTGCCCGAGGTGTCGTCATTGACCGCCGAGCAGCGCGGCGGGGCCAAGAAACCCGAGAGCATCACGTGGCTGCTCAACTACCCGCGCTCCACCGGACGCGGGTTCGGGCGGGTGCACGTCGGTATCGGTGAACCGCTTTCGCTACGGCAGGCGCTGGGCCCAGGGGAGGAAGGGAACGGTGAGGCGCGGCGACATCGTGTCGAGAAGGTGGCGTTCGAAGTCTGCCATCGGATCAACCAGGCCACACCCGTGACGGCGACCGCGCTGGTGACACTGGCGCTGCTGGGTGTCGACGACCGGGCGTTGACGTTGAGTGAAATCGAGGCCATCGTCGCACCATTCCTCTGTTACTTCGACCGCCGCGAGTTGCCGGTGACAGGTGGCCTCCGGACCGCGGGCGAGCTGCGCCATGTGCTCGACTGGCTGACCGAGGAGGGAGTGGTCGTCCGCTTCGACGGGGGATTGGTGCCGGTGTGGGGAATCTCCCCGGACCGCCACCTCGACGCTGCCTTCTACCGCAACAGCATTGTGCACATGCTCGTAAATCGCGCCATCGTGGAATTGGTGCTGGCCGCGGTGGCCGACGGCCGCATCACGCGGGAAAGTGAGGCCTGGGACGAGGCTCTGCGGCTGCGCGATCTGCTGAAGTTCGAGTTCTTCTTCCCGGACAAGGCCGAGTTTCGGCACAACCTGGAGATCGAGCTGACGCTGATCGAAGCCGACTGGGCATCGAAACTCAGCGAGCCGGGCTCCGCCAAACACATTCTCGCCAGCGCTCGTCCGCATCTGGCGCACCGGGCACTGCACTCGTTCATCGAGGCCTACTTCGTTACCGCCGACCGGCTCGCTGTCCATCCACCTGCGAAACCCATCGACGAAAACACCTTTGTGACAGAGTGTTTGGGGTTCGCCCGGCAGCGGCGTATGCAGCGGCGCCTGCGCAGCTCCGATTCGATCTCCACCGAGGTGTTCCGCACTGCTCTCAAGGTGGCGGCTCACCGGGGCCTCCTGGGGCCGGGTGGCGAGGAACTCGCCAGACGGCGGCGCGAGTTCGCCGCCGAGCTCGCAGAGCTACTGGGCCGGCTGGAGAGCATGCGCGACTTGGCCGCCTCGGACGGCTTGGACAGCGCAGGGCCGGAGGAGTTTCGATGACTGGGCAATCGGACGGGATGGATCTGCGGGCCGTTCTGGGTACGGTCGGGGCGGTCGGCGCGCTCAACGTCGGCCTGGGCCTCGGCTTGGGGGTCGGGCTGCTGCGCGGCGACCGTCGTCTCGGCAATGACCTGGCCCTGACTCTTGGCTTCCCGGCATTCCTGGCGGTGGCCGGTGTGCGGGTCCGGGTGGTCGGCGAACACAATCTCTGGGCACAACGGCCGGCGGTGTTCGTCATGAATCACCAGAGCGGGTTGGACGCGATGATTGTCGGCGCGCTGCTCCGCCAAGGATTCAGTGGGCTGGGCAAGAAGGAGGCGCAGTACTCGCCTCCCACGTTCCTGATGGGGCAAGCCACCGAGGCTGTCTTCGTCGATAGAGCTGATCCCGTCAAGGGCCGCACCGCGCAGGCCCAGCTCCTCGAACGGCTGCGGGCGGGCTTGTCGGTGTTCGTCGCGCCCGAAGGGACTCGCAGCGACACCGGCGAGCTCGGCGAGTTTCGAACCGGCGCCTTCCACGTCGCGCGTACGGCGGGCGTGCCGGTCGTGCCGGTCGTGCTGCGCAATGCCTACGAGTTGATGCCGGGTAAGGCCAAGATCATCCGGCCGGGAGTGGTGGATGTGGCTGTGCTCGAGCCGATTTCAACCGAAGGCTGGAGCAGCGAGACGGCGCGCGACGACGTGGCCCGGGTACGCCGACGCTTTGTCGAGGCCCTCGAGAACTGGCCCCAGGAGACGGCATGAGCCATCCCACCAACGAGGAGGGTTGGGCAGCGCTCGCCCAGTGGGGCACCGATGCGCGCATGAACGACCTCGAGGCACTCATGTGGCGGGGCGAACGACATCCCGAGTTCTCGTCGACCGGGGTGGTCCTGGAGCTGATGGACTCGCCACCGGACTGGGAGCGGTTCCGAAACGCGCATGTGTGGGGTGCCTCGATGGTGCGGCGCCTGCGTCAGCGGGTGGTCGAGCCCGCGCTGCCGCTAGGTCCGCCCGCCTGGGCGGACGACCCCGACTTCGACCTCGACTATCACCTGCGCCGGCTGCGCCTGCCCGAGCCCGCCGGCACGCGCGAGCTTCTCGACCTGGCCCAGGTGATCGGCGAGACACCGTTGGACCGCACGCGGCCGTTATGGACCGGAACTTTGGTAGAGAACTTGGCGGGTGGACGTTCGGCCTATCTGCTGCAGGCGCACCACTGTCTGATGGACGGCGCGGCGGCAATCCAGCTCTTCGCCGGTCTGCACAGCAACCGTCCGGAACCCTCTTCCGACAAGCCGGTCGCCGAGCTCGCCGTCCCCGAGCGTGTCGATCCGCTGGCGCTGACCGCGGCGGACCTGATCTCCGGGGTGCGTTCGCTACCCGGCCACGGCCGACATGTGCTCGGCGCGATAGGGAGCGCGCTTGCCTCACCGGGTCGCACGGTGCAGTACCTGGATTCGGCGCGCCGGGTCCTCTCGCCACCGGTAGGAACCTCGCCCTCTCCGCTGCAGGTCCGCCAAACCGGTCGTACCTGGCGGTTCGGCATCCTCGAGTGCGGGCTGGACGAACTCAAGGCCGCCGCCCACACGGTGGGCGGCACGGTAAACGACGCCTACGTCGCCGCGCTGCTCGGCGGGATCGGGCGCTACCACGATGTCAAGGGCATCGACCTGGGCGATATCCCGACGGCGATGCCGCTCTCGGTCCGCAAGCCCGACGACCCGCCCGGCGGCAACCGGTTTGCCGGCGCGATGTTCGCCGGACCCGCGGGTATCCGTGAGCCCGTGGCACGCATGCAGGCCGTCATGGCCAGGGTTCGGAAAGTACGAGGGGAGCCGGCACTCGATGTCATGGGCGGGCTGTCCGGGGTGCTCAGCCGGATCCCGTCTCCCCTGCTCAGCGCTGTTCGCCAGGCCGCCATGCCGCGACCGGTGCTCAGTGCCAGCAACTTCCCCGGTTTGACCGAGCATGTGTACGCGGCCGGCGCACGAGTCGAGGGAATGTATGTCCTCGCGCCGTTGCCGTCAGTGTCCATGCTGGCGGCCCTATGCTCCTACGCCGGCCGGTGTTGCGTCGGAATGAACTGCGACGGAGCAGTTTTCGAGGACCCCGAGCTGCTGTGGAGCTGCATCACCGAGGGACTCGACGAGGTGCTGGACTTGGGCCGGAACGGTGGACATGGCCGCCGCTGACGGGGTCTTACCCGGGTCTGGCGGAATCTCGCTCTATTGGCGGGCATGGCTGCCCGGGGGTGTGCCGCGTGCCGTGGTGGTTCTCGCACACGGCGGGTTGGAGCACGGCGGCCGTTATGCACACGTGGCGGCTCGGCTCAACGAGGCCGGGCTGGCGGGGTACGCGCTCGACTTTCGCGGCCATGGTCGTTCGGGAGGGCGTCCCGGACAGATCGAGCGGATGTCCCTGTTGGTCGACGACCTCGGCCGGCTGGTTCGGCTGGCCGGCGAGCGGCACGCCGGCACACCGATGTTCCTGGTCGCGCACAGTCTCGGCGCGATGGTCGCGCTCGAGTACGTGACCTCGGGAGAACACGACCTAGCCGGTATGGTGCTGTCTGGTACCGGAATCGATGTCTCCGGTATCCCCAAACTGCAGGCGGTGCTGGCCAAGTCGCTGTCGGCGCTGGCCCCGAATCTGGGATTGATGAAGGTCGACAGCGGCGGTGTGAGCCGCGACCCGGCTGTGGTCCGCGACTATGACAACGACCCGATGGTCTTTCGGGGGCGGGTCCCCGTGCGCACCCCGGCGGAACTGCTCGCCAGCTCCGAGCGGGTGACGCCCCGGCTGGGTGCGATACAGCTGCCTCTCCTGGTTCTGCACGGCGACGCGGACGTGCTGGCCACCCCGGCCGGCGCCCGGCTGGTCTATGCGGCGGCGGGCTCGGACGACAAGACGCTGACGATCTACCCCGGGCTCTACCACGAGATCTTCAACGAGCCCGAGAAGAACGCGGTCCTCGACGAGGTCGTCGCATGGATCAAGGCGCGTACATGACCGAACGCGCTGACAGCTGGCGGAACTCGGCATGGCGGCCGTACCTCAACGAGGTGGTGCTGGCCGGGCGCAAGGTGCACTACCTCGACATCGGTGCCGGCCCGGCCGTCGTTCTGGTGCATGGCCTGGCCGCGGCCTGGTCGGTGTGGTTCCGCAATGTCCGCGCGCTGGCCGATGACCATCGGGTGATTGCCGTGGACCTACCCGGGTTCGGCGAATCGGCCGGGCTCGGCGGGCGGGTGGCCATCCGCCACTACGTCGCGGTGCTCGGCCGACTGCTCGACCGGCTCGAAGTCGAGGATGTCCGGATCGTCGGTCACTCCTTGGGCGGCGTCATCGCGCGAAACTTCGCCACGTGGCAGAAGGACCGCACTTCGGCCCTGGTGTTGGTGGCCAGTGGTGGGCCGCCCCGATTGGCGCACGAGTTGGTGCTGATAGGCCTTGCCGTCGGTGGCACGGCGATGAACCGGGGTGCGGGTCCGGTTTTGGTCCCGGCCCTGCGCACGGGAATGAGTGTGGCCCCGCTGCGCCGATTCCTGCTCAGCCGGATCGTGCACGATCCAGCAGTCGTCTCGCGCGAGTTGGCTGCCGAAATGGTCTCCGTGGGCGTTCGGTCTCCGGGGACGGCCGCAGCCCTGCGCGCGGCATTTCGGGAAATCCGGCGCCACGACGCCGGGTCGATCACATGTCCGACGCTGATCGTCGGCGGTGGCCGCGACCGACTCGTCCCGGTGGCGTCGCTGGAAGACGTTGCTGATGCGATACCCGGGGCGCGGTGGGAAATCATGCCGGACGCCGGGCACCATCCGATGTTCGAGCAACCGGAGGTGTTCAACGCCCTGTTGATTGAGTTCCTGGCGGAAGTCAGGTCCCTTGATGAGAAGTATCAGGAGGAGAAGTGATGCCGTCGCGCGGAGCCGACCACCTGGCGGAGCAGGACCGGGTTTGGCAATCAATCGACTGGGCAGCCCATGTCCAGCAGGCGACGGTCCGCGGACGGCGCATCCGCTACGCGGACCTGGGACGGGGCCCCGCGGTCATCCTGATCCACGGGCAAGGGGGATCCTGGCGGTGGTGGCTGCGCACCCTTCCCCTGCTGGCAGAACACGGTCGAATCATCGCTGTGGACCTACCTGGTTTCGGCGAATCCGAACGGATCGGTGCCGGCGACGTATTCGGCGAGCATGTCGCGACGGTCATTGGGCTACTCGATCACCTCGGCCTGTCCGAGGCTGTCGTGGTGGGTCATTCGATGGGCGGTCTGGTGTCACTACGGGTCGCGTGTGATCATCCCGACCGGGTCTCGGGATTGCTGCTCACGAACGCCGGCGGGGCGACCCTGAGTGCACCTCGACTCCGATTCATCGTTACCGGCCTTCGGATCTTCAACACCGCATTCGCGGTGCCATGGGTGGCCAGAACGGTTGCGCGCAGACGATGGTTGCGATCCGCACTGTTCTTCGCGGCGGTGCACGACCGGCGAACGCTGACGACGGCGCTTGCGATGCAGATCATCCCGGGCATGGCCTCGCCGGGGTATGTGGAAACGTTGGA
>NZ_JBMHMI010000014.1:0-4335 GCF_049179015.1 Micromonospora sp. WMMD736 | reverse complement strand
ATTCTCTATCTGGAAACACAAGTGTCATTTGCCTCGCCCAGGGGGCAGGTGGCGTCAGTCCGAACCCGATCGAGGTCCAGGGGTGAAAGTCACCGGCAGATTGTAGATCTGGCGGGTGACGCCGGGGCCACGCCTGACGCTGTCTCGAACGACTTTGTAATCCGGGATCCTCTTGAGCAGCTCTTCCAGCACAACCTGGACCTCGATCCGGGCAAGGTGCATCCCGATGCACCGGTGCGGTCCCATGCCGAATGCGACATGCCGGTTGGGGGACCGTTCAAAGTCGATCTCCTCTGGATCGTCGAACTGCTCGGGATCATGATTGGCCGAGAGGAATTGCAGTGCGACCTTTTCACCTTCGGGAATGGTCACCCCGTCGATGTCCACATCGCGCGTCACCGTACGTGCCAACATCGGCAGCGGAGTCAGGTACCGCAGCATTTCTTCGACGGCCGAAGGGATCAGTTCGGGGTGATCAATCAATCGTTGACGCAGTTCAGGTCGCTCATCCAGCAGCAGGGCGATGTGCGCTGACGCGTTCGTGGTTGTGTCCAGCCCTGCGGCCACAAGGGTGGTCAGCAACATGACGAACTCCATGACCTCGATCTCGCGACCGTCGATCTGCATACGCCGAGCGATTGACGGAATATCGTCGCCTTCGCTGCCCGCGAGCTGCTCATAGAGCGGAGCGAAATACATCGCTACTTCCAGTTCCCATTTGGCGTCTTCGCTGCCAGGCTCCGGAATGGTGAATGCCAACTGCGCCCAACGGCGGAAGCTCGGGAAGTCTTCGATCGGAAGGTTGAGGAGCTGCAGCGCGGCAAACGCTGGGAACGGCACGAAGAGATCCTCGCTCAGGTCCGCCGAACCCTTCTCGATGAAGCTGTCGATCATCTCGGTGACTTTTGCTCTGATAGCCGGCTCGGTCGGGGCCACCATCCGTGGCGTCAGCTTGCGCAACAGCGGCTGGCGATAGTCCATGTGAGTGGGAGGGTCGATCATCAGAGGCGCCGGCTTCGCCAACAACGGCTCGCTCGGAATCGTCACGTCGGAGGAGCTGTAGGTTGCGGCATCGACCGCCGCCGCACACACGTCGCTGTAGCGGAACAGATTCCAGAAGCCGCCGTGAGCATCGCTATGGCTGACCGGGCAACGCTCTCGAAGATCGTTCAGGTACTCGTAGGGGGTCTCCATCGCGGCGACTGCCAGTGGGTCCAGTCCGATGGACGACTTCTCGTCCGTGTGATTCGAGGTCATTCAGATTCACCCTTCCGAAACGAATACTGCTGATGCTTACGTCGTCGCGCCTCCGAGATCCGAGGTGCCCGGGCATGTCGGCCACCGATACGACACATCGAGCGCGAAGAGACCTAGAACTCTGGCCTTCACCACATGTTTTCTACATCACTTCTAGCCGTTTGTCTAGACAGTTGTATACCCCTAGTGCAAGGAGCGTGGACAGCAAACGGTCAAGCTGGGGCCGTCCGTGCCGCACCAAGCCACGGAACGCCGCAGACGGGAGCATGTCCGGCCTCCTGGTCACCGCCTGCCGATCGGCACCCGATCAGTTAGCTAGACAACCGAATAGACGCGCGTTGACTGCCCAAAGCCGCAGCTAGTTCACCTCACACGCTCGAGTGCGGCCAGCTTGAGGGTCCACGAGAAGACATGCAGGCTGTTACGCTGACGCAAACTCTGTGTACCTAATGAGCGGATCTGAAGTGCCTTCTCCCCCGAGCCGTCGACGACGCGTGGCTACCGGCCGCCACCTGGACCGTCCGCGTGTCCGCACTGGCCAGAGCGATACCGAGATGGCGATCTACCGCGCCACAGAGAAGCTGCTTGCCGAGCATCCGTTCGCTGATTTGAGCGTGGCTCAAATTATCGAAGAGGCGGGCTTGTCGCGGGCGAGCTTCTACCATTACTTCAGTTCGAAATTAGGCGTCGTCGCCGGTCTGTTGATCTCGGTGATGGACGAGGTGTTCACTGCGGCGAGCCCGTTCATCGTCCGGCCGGGGATGACTCTGACGGAGTCCCTGCAGGCAAGCATCCGCGGGGCGTTGGAACTCTGGACACAACATCGGGTTCTGCTCAGAGTCACGATGGAGAACTGGCCATCCTCCGATGAGCTGGAAGCGCAGTGGCGAAATGCGATGACCTATTTCGCCGATGCGATTGCCGACGAGATCGACGAACAGCGCGCGGCGGGTGCGTTACCCGACGGTTTGCCGAGCACGGAACTGGCAACCGCACTCGTTTGGAGCACGGAACGCTGTCTCTACATAGCAGGTCGTCGCTCGGAAATAGATTCCACCGATGAGATCGAGTGGGTGGATGTGTTGGTCGCTCTGTGGGCCGGCACCCTCAAATTGGATCAAGATAAGTTGAACTGAGTAACGCCGCCACAGCAGGTACGGCCACTGTCCAGCCCCCCGCAGGTGCCGTACCTGTCGATATGGCAACCCGCGGTCACTGGGCGCGGACTACCCTGCCCTCCGTTGCGTCGACGGTGACGCGCTGTCCCTCCAATTGTGTGACAGTGTCCACCCCACACCCGACCACACATGGAACCTGCAATTCGCGGCTCACCACCGCAGCGTGTGACGTCGCCCCACCGATCTCGGTCAATACAGCTCGGACCACCGCCATCGCGTGGACATCGTCAGGGCTGGTCGTGCGGCGCGCGAGGATGATGTCTTCGCCTGCCAAGGCACGTTCTTCGGCTTCGTCGCTGTCGCACACCACGACTCCCGATCCCACGCCGGTCGAGGCGGGCCGCCCACTGGCCACCTCGACTCCGCCTCCCTCGTGCCTAGAGGCAGGAGCCGACTGGATCTTTGCGGCACGCGTCTGCAGTAACCACAGCTGCCCACTTTGGACAGTGAATTCGATATCCTGCGCACATCCTGCCGCCTCGTCCAACCGGCGAGCCGCAGCCATGAGATCGCGGTACGCTTCGGGCTCCGATCGCTCGAGATCGCTGATCGGATGCGGGTCGTGTCGGCCGGAAACGACGTCCTCGCCCTGCCCTCCCGGCAGCCACTCACCGTACGGCGCATCGCTGCGGCCGAACGGGTCTCGGCTGAAGAGCACGCCCGTTCCAGAGCGGGCATCTCGGTTGCCGAACACCATCGCTTGCACAGTGACTGCAGTTCCGCCCAGTTCGGGAATCTGCTTTTCCTTGCGGTACGTGACCGCACGCCGGGAGTTCCATGATCCGAAGACAGCAGCGATGGCTGCATGCAATTGCTCCCATGGATCTGCCGGAGGCGCTTGGCCGACGATCTGGGTGAACTGCTCCGCAAACCGCCCCGCGAGATCATCGGCGAACTTCGGATCGCCCGACGAGTTCGCGATGGTCGCAATCACGTCAGGAGTCTGCCCGAGGTTCAGAACCGTATCCATCATCCCCGGCATGCTGATCGACGCGCCGGACCGCACCGAAACCAGCAGTGGCGATTCTCCACCGCCGAACGTCGAATTCGTTTGCTGTTCGAGGTCTCGCATGGCACTGGAAAGTGCAGCGAGCACATCGCCGGACAGCCTGCCGGTGTCAGAGAAGCGGCGGCACTCGTCTGTGGTGATCACGAACGCCGGCGGAACCTTCGCTCCCTGCCTCATCATATGCGCGATGCTCCAGGCTTTGCCGCCCAAGACGTCGCGTTCGGCGGTCAGTTCTGAATTCAGAGCTAGAACTGGCATAGCGCCTATACACCTACCACTGTGTCGCGTTCGGCAAGTTGTAAATCGATCATCATGCGATTCCTCTCTGAATCCCTGATGCACTCCGGCTGGTTCTCTACCCAGAGCTTCCATCGGGGTTGGGCGGCAGAATCTTAGTCTGCCAGGAGTTTTCAATAAGAGCTGACAGTGCCGATGCTGAAACTGATCCCGACAAGTCGGTGGCGCCGGGTTCCTTCGGGACGATGTCGACAATGAACTGGCTCATCACCACGATGGGCCGGGCCGGCATCAGCGTCAGCGCAATCGACACGCGTGTCTTATCCTCCTGTTCTCGTGCGTCGGCACAGCCCGCTCTGCTCTAAGTAGTCAGGCGAGTGCAAGAAGGTCACGCGCGATCGCCCGCACCTGAATCTCGTCAGTACCGCCGTAGATCTGAAGCACCTTCGCATCGCGGCAGAGCTGCTCCACGTGATTCTCGGACATGTATCCGTTACCACCGAACACCTGAACCGCCTCCAGGGACACATCCATGGCTGCTTGTGCCGCATACAGTTTGACTGCAGAGGCGGAGGCGAGGCTCGGCCGTTCGCCGGCGTCAGCCATCGCCATGTACTGAAGCAACATGTTTTCAATGTTCAGTCGAGCGACCTC
>NZ_JBMHMI010000013.1:0-4682 GCF_049179015.1 Micromonospora sp. WMMD736 | reverse complement strand
ATCGGGTGCGCGAGCTGACCGACAAACCGGTCGCAGCCAACCTGATGATCCAGGGCTGGAAAGACGACCCGACGATCGTCGACGTTCTGGCCGATGCCCAAGTGCGCCATGTCTTCACCTCCGCCGGGGACCCGGCGCTGTTCACCAAGCGGCTGCACGACGCCGGAATGACGGTCGTGCACGTCGTCGGTTCGCTGAAGGCCGCGTTGAAGTCGGTCGACGCCGGGGTGGACGCGCTCGTCGTCGAAGGCGTGGAGGGCGGCGGGTTCAAGTCGATGCTCGGCGCCTCGACGATGGTGCTGCTGCCGCTGGTGGCCGCACACGTCGAGCTGCCGTTGATCGCCGCCGGCGGGGTGTGCGATGCGCACTCGGCGGCGGCAGCGGTGGTGTTGGGCGCCGAGGGTGTGCAGATGGGCACCCGGATGCTGGCCAGCCGGGAATCGTTGGTACACGCCAATTTCAAGGATGCGATCGTGGCCGCCAACGATGCCGGCACCGTGTTGCTCGACATCCCGGGCAACCCCACGATGCGGGTGTTGCGGACCGGGTTGGCGGCGCGGGTGGCCACTCACGACCCGGACGCCAAGCTGCTGGGCAAGGTCACCGAGCTGTACTTCGACGGCGACCTGGAAGCCAGCGTGGCCAACACCGGCCAGGTGTCGTCGCGCATCGTCGACCTGATGCCGGTGGCCGACATCGTCCGGGAAACCTGGGCCGGGATCTCAGACGTGTTGGGGACGGCAGGAACTCGCGTCTGCTGACGCCGGCCTCACAGCGAGAAGTGATCGTCGATGACGCCGAGCCACACCTGAGCGGAGTCGATCGCCACTTTTTCGCTGATGAATGCGTGCTGCGTTCCGGTGTAGAGGTCGCGGAAGGCCCGTT
Organism: Micromonospora sp. WMMD736; assembly: GCF_049179015.1. Classification (NCBI taxonomy): domain Bacteria; kingdom Bacillati; phylum Actinomycetota; class Actinomycetes; order Micromonosporales; family Micromonosporaceae; genus Micromonospora; species Micromonospora sp. WMMD736. Next base: position 3,797 of record NZ_JBMHMI010000013.1, on the reverse strand, counting down.
CCAGCCGACTGCCCTCGCGAATCGAGCTGGTGCCCGCCACCAGGTGAGCCCATTCGCCGCAGTTCTTGGCCACACCGGTGGCGTACACCGCCGCGACTCGCATGTCGGCTCGCATCGTGGGGGTCAGCTCCTCGCCGGATTCCACCGCAGCCTCGGCCGTGCCGAACGTGTCGAGCACCAGCAGCCGCGCCGCCCGCCAGGCGGCGACGTGATGGGCCAGGCCGTTCTGAAAGGTCTCGCGGGTGGCCAGCGACGCCATGTCCGACATCCGGTACTTCGTCTGGGCCAATTCGGCGACGTCATCAAGCATGCTCTTGGACACCCCGAGCGCCCAGGCCGCGTGGCCGGCCGCTGTTACCGGCATCATGCCCAGGTGGCCTGCGGCCGACGTACCGCGCAGCGGCTCGCGGGTGAACAACCGGAAGGTTCGGTGCTCGGGAACGAACAGGTCGGCAACGTTGTAGTCGTAGGAGCCGGTGCCTTTCAGACCCTGAACGAACCACCCGTCAGTGAACGTCACCTGGTCGCGCGGCAGGACCGCGATCATCAGCTCGGGCTCACCCTCCCTGATCCAGCGCATCTCACCGTCATCCATAGGGATGAAACCCGCTGCAATGTAGGCTGAATGCCCGGTGCCGGAACCGAAGTTCCACGCGCCGGTGAGCCGGTATCCGCCGTCGGTGACCACACCCTGACCGTTGGGTGCGAACTGGCCACCCATCGTCACCCGGTTACCGTGCTCGGCGAACACCTCGGTGAATCCCTGGTCCGGCAGGTAGGTGGCAGCCGCGAACGACGAGGGCAGGTTGGCGATCCCGACCCACCCGAACGAGCCGTCCTGCCAGGCCATTTCGATCCAGGTTTCAATCATGTCGGCGAACGACGGCTCAATGCCATCGGCGACGATGGGGTTGAAGGCGGTCATCAGCCCGCTCTCCCACATTGCGTCGACAATCGGCGGTGTCAGAGTTCGACGGCGTTCCGACTCGGCGGCCTCGGCGGCGACGATGTCGCGCAGGCCCCGGGCCAGCTCAACGGGATTCGCATGTACGGACGTGGTCATCGGGAGGTCCTCGGTTCTCGAAAAGGTAGCCGAACGTGACGGTTGGCGGTGCTAGATTTCTTGCGTGAAAAGGGCATCGAATGAACACCTTTGAGAGCAAAGGCGTGCTGGTCACCGGCGCGGCTTCGGGTATCGGCAAGGCCACCGTGGCGCGGTTGCTCGCCGATGGAGCGACAGTCGTGGGTGTCGACACCGCCGACAACGCACCTGCTGACCTGGCGGGCGACCGGTTCCGCTATCTGCGCGCCGATGTGCTCGACAGCGATGCGGTCGGCATCGCGGTGCAGGCCGTCGTGGCAACCGTCGGCCGCCTCGATGGTGTGGTGCATTCCGCGGGAGTGGCCGGCGGCGGGCCCATCCACCTGCTGCCCGACGAGGAGTGGGACCGGGTGGTCGACATCAACCTCAAGGGCACCTTCGTGGTCACCCGGGCCGCGCTGAACCAGATGCTGGAACAGGACCGGGCCGGCGGTGAGCGCGGCGCGCTGGTCAACCTCGCCAGCATCGAGGGATTGGAGGGCACCGCCGGCGGCAGCTCGTACAACGCATCCAAGGGCGGTGTGGTGCTGCTGACCAAAAACATCGCGATCGACTACGGCCCCAGCGGAATCCGCGCCAACGCCATCTGCCCGGGCTTCATCCAGACACCGATGTTCGACTCGGTGGTCGGCATCGCCGGTATGGAGCAGGCCCGCGACGGTCTGCGCCACGAACACAAGCTGCGCCGGTTCGGCCGCGCCGGCGAAATCGCTGCAGTCGCCGCGTTCCTGCTCTCGCCGGACGCCAGCTTCGTCAGCGGACAAGCCATCGCGGTGGACGGCGGCTACACCGCGGGGCGCGATCACGGTGTCACCGACATGATGGGCCTGGGCGAGCAATAGCGAATCAGCGCGTGCCCCGAACCAGCCGGCCCGGACGGGCGCCGGTGTCGACGCCGTCGCGGCGGGTGACCACACCACTGACGATCGTGGCGGCATAGCCGGAGGCACCCTGGACCAGCCGATGCCCGCCGGCGGGCAGGTCGAACGCCATCCGCGGAGCGTGCAATGTCAGCGCATCCAGGTCGATCACGTTGAGGTCGGCCTTCTTGCCGACCTCGACGACGCCCCGGTCGGTGAGCCCGAACAGTTGCGCGGTGTCGTGGGATTGCTTGCGCACCACATACTCCAGCGGCAGCTTGGCGCCGCGGTGCCGGTCGCGGGCCCAATGGGTCAGCAGGAACGTCGGATACGACGCGTCGCAGATCATGCTGCAGTGCGCCCCACCATCGGACAGCCCGAGCACCCCGGCGGGGTGGGTCATCATCTCGCGGATCGCGTCGTGGTTGCCGTCGGAATAGTTGAACATCGGCAGCATCAGCATCGAGCCGGCGCCGCCTTCCAGCATCAGGTCATACATCGTGGCCAGTGGGTCTTGGCCGCGCTCACGGGCGATCGCCGCCACCGTGCGCTCGGCGGTGGGTTCGTAGTCGGGGGGCTCACCGATGGCGTAGAGCCGGTCCACCGAGTACTGGGCGAAGGCAAACATCCCGTCGAACAACACATCCGGGTCGATCGGTAGGTCCTCCTCGGCCAGGATGGCCGCGCGCAGCGCGGGTTCGGCCAGCCGGGCGGCGAGTTCCTCGCGGGTGCATTCGGCCTTGATCCGCCGGTAGGTGGGACGGTGGGTGAAGGCGTGGTGGCCGGGAAAGCCGAGCAGCATCCCGAACGGGCGCGCCGCGACCTGCGGGTGCAGCCGGCTGCCGGCCTCGTGCGCGGCCGCCGACATCTCGAGTTGCTCGCGCCACAGATTGGGGTCGGCGTCCACCTGGATCAGCGCGAAGCTCAGCGCGCTGTCGATCTCCTCGCCGAGCCGCCGCATCCACTCCAGCTCCTTCTTCGGTGCGACGATGTCCTCGCCGGCCGCGCCCTGCGGCGCCAACTCGAACACCGCACCGCCGCCGGCGGCCATTGCCCGCCCCAGTGCGAACAGTTCGTCTTCGGCCGCGAACGTGCCCGGGACCGGTTCGCCGTCCATCGCGCGGTGCGCCAGCGTGCGCGACGACGAGAAGCCCAGCGCGCCGGCCTCCACCGCTTCGGTCACCAACCGACTCATCGCCGCAATGTCCTCGGCGGTTGCGGGCTCGTTACGCGCGCCACGCTCACCCATCGCATACGCGCGGATGCTGCCGTGCGCGATCTGGCTGCCCATGTCCACAGTCAATTCACGCTTGCCGATCACGTCGAGATACTCCGGGTAGCTCTCCCAGCCCCAGGTGATCCCTTCGGCCAGGGCGGTTCCCGGGATGTCCTCGACCCCCTCCATCAACTCGATGAGCCACTTTTCGCTGCCGGGGCGCACCGGCGCGAACCCGACGCCACAGTTGCCGGCGACGACGGTCGTGACGCCGTGATTGCTGGACGGTTCCAGCACACTGTCCCAACTGACCTGGCCGTCGTAGTGGGTATGGATGTCGACGAAACCGGGCGCAACGACCTTGCCGGTGGCGTCGATGGTCTCGGCGGCCTCGCCCTCCAGCGGTGTCGAACCCGGCCCACGCCGACGCACCTCGACGATCTTGCCGTCCTTGACCGCCACATCGGCGTCATACCGATCCGCACCGGTGCCGTCCACCACGGTCCCGCCGACGATTTTCAGGTCGAACACGATTACTCCCTCGAATCCGCGGGTCAGCCGCTACGGTGGCCAATGTAACATCGTTACAGACGTGCGAGGCCGGGTTTGGAAGGGCGAA
>NZ_JBMHMI010000012.1:0-2931 GCF_049179015.1 Micromonospora sp. WMMD736 | reverse complement strand
CGGATCGCCGAGAACGCACGCGGCGAGGCACTCCGCCGGATCGAAGCCCGTGTGCGCGAGCTCAATTCGGATGTTCACATCGTGAGCGCGGTGGCCGGACGTGTGGACCGCCGGCTGCTCTATGACGTCACGGACGACGGAGGTGAGACCGGGCAGATGTCGTTTCGGGATCTACTCGTCGACGAGGCGGTCGGCGCCCACGACGAGCACCACAACCACCTGCATGCGTCGTCGGTCACCGTTGTCCGCGACGGCGCCGTCGACCCCGCGGCGCTCGTCGATCTGCTCGAGCAGCCGCCTCCGGGGGTCTACCGGATGAAGGGCGCCGTCGGGGTCGGCACCCGCCATTTTCTGGTCAACGTCGTCGGCACGTCAGTACATGTAACGACTGCGCGTGCGGTGGCGCGGGCCAGTCACCTCGTGGCGATCGGCACCGGTTTCGACGACGACGAGGTGCGCGGCCGTCTCGAGGAGGCGCTTCGCCCTTGTCCGCAGAAGGTGGCCGCAGCCGGGATGCGACGATTACAGTGGCTGCGGCAGCTCAGCATCTAACTTAGTTAGCGCAGCGGATGGGCGATTTCGTCGCGTGGCATCCGGGCGGCGGCCATCGCGATGACCGCCAGCACGATCGGCACCGCCCCGGCCACCAGGAAGATCGTCTGCATCGACACGACCTTCGACAGCGGCCCGACGATCGCGAACGACACCGGCATGAACACCAGGGACACGAAGAAGTCCAGGCTGGAGACCCGGCCCAGCATGTTCCTCGGGACGCGGCGCTGCAGCAGCGTCCCCCAAATGACCATGGCCGCGCCGTCGGTGACGCCGATGACGAATGTCGCGAGCGCCATCAGCAGAAACGACGACGTGAAGCCGATGACGACCAGCGGAACCGAGCCCAGGCCCCACATCGCCAACATCACCGTCAGGTAGCGCCGCGGCAGCCGCCACGACGACACCGCCAGCGCGCCAAGCGCGCTGCCCACCCCGAAGAACGTCAAGATGAATCCGTAGCTGCGGGCCCCGTCGGCGAATCGGTCCTGCGCGATGAACGGCAACAGCACCTCGATCGGACCCAGCACCACCAGCACGAACAAGCTGGCGAATAACAGCGTCCACAACAACCACGGCGTGCGCAGCATGAACACGAAGCCCTCGCGCAGGTCGCGCAGTGGGTGCGTCAGCACTTGATCCGCTTCGTGGACAGGAGTTTTCACGGTCGGCCTGGTCGCGGTCAGCAGCACCAGACCGACGGCGAACAAGGCGGCCACCACAGCGGCCCCGACGGGCGGGAACGTCGCACCCACCACCATGCCGGCCACGGCCGGACCGACAGCGCGTTGGAAGACCGGGCGCACGACCCCTTCGACGCCGTTGGCAGCCAACAACTGCTCGGCAGGGAGGATGCGCGGCAGGATGGCGCTGTAAGCGGGGAAGAAGAACGCCGCTGCGGCGCCCAGTGCCGTCGCGCCCACCGCCAGGTGCCAGATCTGCAGTCCGCCGGACAGCCCCAGCGCAGCGATCGCCGACGCCGCGACGACATTGACCGACTGGACGGCGATGATGATGGCACGCTGGTTGATCCGATCCGCGGCGATCCCACCGACCAGGACGAATGCAACCAGCGCTGCGCCGAAGCAGGTCGTCACGATCGACAGCGACACCGGGTCGTTGTCGAGGTCGATGACCTGCAGCGCCAGCACCACCGCGAACATGCCGTCGGCGAAGATCGACAGCGAGACCGCCGCGATCAGCAGGCGGTATTCGCGATGCTGGAACGGCGCGAGCACGCGCCAGCCGCCGGGTCTACCGACCGGCTGGGCCCGAGCCGTCTGCTCTTCGCACAAGCGATCATCGCTGTCGAACTGCGTGCTCACGCAGTCGATGGTGACCGACCGACGATGGCCGAGTCCAACGATTTTCAGCCGACGCCGAGATCGACGTTTCGGCGCGAATTACTCGCACTTTTGCGCCCAATGGTTCATTTGGGCGCAAGAAGGGCAAGGTGGGAAGGGTCAGGAGTCGGAGAACTTCGCCGGTCGACGTTCTTGGAAGGCCTGGGTGCCCTCGCGGAAGTCATCGGAGACCAGCAGTTGCAGCTGGCCCTCGCGTTCGCGCGCGAAGGCGCCGTCCAGCTCGGTGAGCGTGGCGGCGTTGATGGCCTGCTTGGTCTTTCGCAACGACACCGCGGGACCCGACACGAGGGTGCCGATGATCTTGTCCACCTCGGCGTCGAAGTCGTCCGCCGGATACACCGAGGTGACCAGGCCCCAGTCGTAGGCCTCAGCGGCTCCAATCCGCTCGGCCAGCAACGCCATCCGCATCGCCCGGATGCGGCCCACCGCCGCGGCGAACAACGCCGACGCGCCGCCGTCGGGCATCAACCCGATCTTGGTGAAGGCCAGCATGAAGAACGCCTTCTCCGACGCCAGCACGACATCACAGGCCAGCGCCAGCGAGGCGCCCACCCCGGCCGCCGCGCCCTGGACCACTGCCACCACCGGCCTCGGGCACGCCACGATCGCGGCTACCGCCCGGTTGGCCGCGTCCAGCACGCCTGCAGGCGAACTGGCCGCCTTACGGGCCTGGTCTTCGGCGCTGATCCCCGCGCCCGAACTGAAGCCGCGCCCGGCGCCACCCAGCCGCACCACCCGCACCCGCGGGTCGTCGGCGCCCTGTTGCAGCGCCGCGGCCACCCCGTTGAGCATGGCCTCGGTCAGTGAATTGAGGCTGTCGGGGCGGTTCAACGTCACCGAGAGCACGCCGTCGGTCAGTGTCACGGACAGGTCATCGACGCTCGCGTACGTTTCAGTGGTTTTCATCGCTGCACCTTAGATCTGGCGGGCGGATGGCCCGCGCCGGGTTCGACTTGGTTATACAAGTAAGCTTTGTCGGCGGTCAACTATTCGGAAGGCAGAAGATCATGGCGGG
>NZ_JBMHMI010000011.1:0-5994 GCF_049179015.1 Micromonospora sp. WMMD736 | reverse complement strand
CCGCCATTGACGTGTAGCTCTCGTAGGCACCCTCGAGGGCCAGCGCGCCCGGCTCGCCGGGATGCGCCACCAGCGGCATCAGCGTCGGGGCACCCCCGCGGGCGACCGCGATGCGGCTCTTGACCCCCACCACGGTCCAGCGCAGCGCCGAAAGCACATCCCGGTGCGCCACCGCCGCCCGGCTGACGGCCACCCCACTGGTCAGCGGGGTCATCGCCACCACGGCCGCCACGCCCAATCCTTCCGAGGCCACCCGCAACACGTGGCCCCCGGAGAACGAGGTGCCCCACAGCGCGATCCGGCTGGGGTCGACGCCAGGCAGTCGCCGCGCGGCCGCTACCGCGGCCCGATAGTCCTGCAGCTGACGGTGCACCGAAACATGTTGCCGGGGTTGCCCGGCCGAGGTGCCGAAGCCCCGGTAGTCGAAGGCCAATGCATCCAGACCCGCGGCGCTGAACCGCTCAGCGAACTGCTCGAGTCCGGCGTCGATGGTGCCCCCGAAGCCGTGCCCCAGCACCACCGCCGGCCTACCGCGAGCGCCGGCGAAAGCGTCTTCAACACCGCAGAAATGCCACCCGGCGCAGCGTTGTCCGGCGGAGTAGAAGCCGACCTCGGCGTGCGTCATACCCCAGCCCCCGACCAGGACGGCTGCGGCACGTGCTGGGCGCGCTTGATGCCCGCCGGAAGCTCGCGGGCGCGGATGTCGTGCTCGTAGTAGAAGTAGTCGACCTGCTGAGTGTGCCGCGGCCGGTCGATGCAATGGCCGGCGTGCAACCGCTGGTCGGCGTCGATCACCCGCTCCATCTCGTCGACCCGCGGCAGCGCGTAACGTCCGACCGCGTAGGCGGCCAGCAGCCGTGACTGGCATTCCACGAACGGGAACAGGGTGGGAACGGCCTGCGCGAAACCGATGAACACCAGATCATCCATCCCCGGCTTGAACATTCGCTTGTAGAGCCGAATGTGGTTGTCCGGCGCATCGATCACGCCCGGATCAAAGAACGGGAAGGTGATGTTGTAGCCGGTGGCGTAGATGATCGCATCGAATTGGTCACTGGTGCCGTCGTCGAAATGCACGGTGTCACCGTCGAGCCGGGCCACGTTGGGTTTCGGGATGACGTCACCCGACCCGAGTCGCAACGGAAGTTCCACCGACTGGGTGGGATGGGCCTCGAACAGCTTGTGGTTGGGCGCGGGCAGCCCGTAATTCCGCGGATCCACACCCAGCATGGGGGCAATCAGTTGGACGAACTTGCGCTGCCAGGACAGCGGCAGGTACGGCGTGGTGCGGAAGAGCTTGTCTCCGGGCTGACCGGCGATGTACTTCGGCACGATCCAGGCGCTGGACCGGGTCGACAGCGTCACCGTGTTCTGCAGTGCCTTCGACGACAGTTCAACGGTGATGTCGGCGGCGCTGTTGCCCAGACCGACGATCAGGATCCGCTTACCGGTCAACGGCAGCGGCGTCTGCGGATCGATGTAGTGGTGGGAGTGGATGGTCTCGCCGGTGAACGTCCCTGCAAACTCGGGCAACCTCGGATCCCAATGATGCCCGTTGGCCACCACCAGCAGGTCGAATTCGCGGGTGGCGCCGGCTTGGTCGGTGATTTGCCAGCCCCCACCATCGACGCGGTGGGCACGCGCCACGCCATTGGTGAACTCGATGTTGTCGAGCAGGCCGAACGTAGCGGCGTAATCGTCGAGGTATGCCTTGATGTCGGAGTGATGCGGAAACGCCGGGTAGTGCTGCGGCATCGGAAAGTCCTTCAAGGACAGCCGGTGTTTAGACGTGTCGATGTGCAGCGACCGGTAGGCGCTGCTGTGACCGTTGGGATTGCCGAACGCCCAATTGCCGCCGATCCGGTCTGAGGTCTCGAAGGTCGTGTAGGGGACTCCGTAGTCCTTGAGCATCTTGCCGGCGGTCAGACCGCTGATGCCGGCGCCAATGACCGCCGTGCGTGGGATTGCCTGCCCCATCACGTGCCCCTCTCGTTGTGATGCAGGACACTACAAGGCGTTTTTGACGTACGCCAATAGCTGCTGACAGCTGTCAGCCCATGATGCGGACGATCGACTCGGCCACCGCCGCCGGCTTCTCGGCACCCTCGAGTTCGACCGTGGTGGCCATCGTCACCTGCACCGCACCGTCGAGCTGCGCCACCGCGGCGACCTGCGCCCGGGCCCGGAGTCGGGCCCCCACCGGGACCGGGGTGATGAACCGGACCTTGTTGTAGCCGTAGTTGATCGCCATCGCGACGTTGTCGACGCGGTAGAGCTGGTGCATGAAGTGCGGCAGCAACGACAACGTGAGCAGGCCGTGGGCGATGGTGCCGCCGAACGGCCCGGCGGCGGCCTTGTCCGGATCGATGTGGATCCACTGGTGGTCGTCGGTGGCGTCGGCGAACACGTTCACCCGCTCCTGGCTGATCTCCATCCACTCGGTGGGCCCGAGTTCGGTGCCCTCGGCGGCGGCGAACTCCTCGATACCGTTGAAGACCTTCATGCCCTGCTCCTCTCGAACGCCGCGGCGCTTCGCCTGCGTGGGATCAGCTCAGAAGACTACGGTCTGGTTGCCGTACCTGATCACGCGGTCCTGACAGTGCCACATCACCGCCCGGGCCAACACCAACCGCTCCACATCGGAACCCAGCCGCATCAGATCCTCGACGGTGTGCCGGTGGTCGACCCGGACCACATCCTGCTCGATGATCGGCCCGTCATCGAGTTCGTCGGTGACATAGTGCGCGGTCGCGCCCACGAGTTTGACGCCGCGCTCCTTGGCCCGGCGGTACGGCGCCGCTCCGATGAAGGCCGGCAGAAAGGAATGGTGGATGTTGATCACCGGGCAGCCCACCGCGGCGAGGAACTCGGGACTCAGGATCTGCATGTAGCGGGCCAACACCACCAGGTCGACGTTTCCCCGCAACAGATCCAGTTGGCGCCCCTCGGCTTCGGCCCGGATGTCGGCGGCGGAGGGCACATGAACGAACGGCACGCCGAAGGGCCTCACCTGGTCGGCCAGGTCGGGATGGTTGGAAATCACCAACACCACCGACATGTCGAGTTCACCCCGGCGGTTACGCCACAACAGGTCCAGCAGGCAGTGGTCCTCCCGGGACGCCATGATGGCCACGCGCTTGGGTTTGGCCGCCTCGGTGAGCAGGAAGTCCATCTCGAACCGGGCTGCCACCTGCTCGGCGAAGTCCCGCTCCAGGCCATCGCGCGCGGCCGCCAGTCCAGGCAGATGAAAGATGGTGCGCTGCATGAACGTGCCGCCGGTCTGCTCGGTCGCGTGCTGATCGAGGGTGACGATGTTGGCGCCGGACTGGGTCAGGAAGGTGCTGATGGCAGCCACGAGGCCGGGGCGATCGGCACAGCGCAGCAGCAGCCGGCCCATATCGCGCACCGGGAGCTGGCCGCGGCCCGGTTCCGGGTATTCGTTGGACACCTGCACGAGAATGTCATCTCCCCCGCCAGGCACAAAACGCGCGAGCTGTCCTGCGGCGCTACTGACCCGCGGGCCGGTACCGGTGAACGTTTCGGCATGTGCGCGCCGGTGAGTGCGGCTCGCGGGTCTCGCGCAGTGCGTGCGGAAGCTGGCGGTTCCCCGCTTGACAGCGTGACCGGAGCGGCAACGGCCCGTCATCGCCGGAGAGCAGTTCCAGCCGACCGAACCTGCTGGCCGGCTGCCGAACCAGCCCGACTTGCAGCGGTCCGCCCGGAGCTGGCAGTCCGGGAGCCTCGAGGCGGTGCTGCCAATCCCCGCCGGAAACGGCGACGCCGTGGCGGGCGCGCACCGCGAACGGTCCATCGGGCGTGGTGAACACTGCGCCGGCCACCTCGCCGTCGTCAAACACGATCCGCTGCAGGCTGCTGTTCGACACCTCGATGGAGCGGTCCCGAACCTGGCCGGTCAACCATTCGGTGAGCGACCCAGCGTCAAGGCGGACGACCTCGGCGCTGGTGTCCAGCGTCCCCACCAGGGCCACCTCGACAGTCTCGCCGTCGCCAGACCGCATTGTCGTCACTTGGTTGCCGCCCAGCCGGGTGTACATGAAACCGTAGGGCGAGGCCAGGCAGCGGAGGGCCCAGTCCCGCAAGCGCGCACCGAAGAACGGTTCCACCCCGCGGTCATCGCCGCTCGAACTCTGCGCGACGACCACCCGCATCGGCACCTTGACATCGTGCGGCGCGGTGTTGAGCGGCCCCAGGTCGCCCGTCAGCGCAGCGAAGTAGTCGCTGGTAGCCGCATCAATCAGCGCGGGCCCGAGCCACTGCATCCCGGGGCCCGGCTGGGCCGATCCGCTGGCCAGCACCTCGATCTGCGGTCGTGCCATGAACACGTCCAGGCCGGCGTCCACGGCGATGACCGCGCTGGCCAGTGCGCCGACACCGAACCCGGTGCAGATCACATCGACTTCGTCATCCCACAACACCGTTAACTACCTTGCAGTTTGCTCAAATTGACGTCGACGGAAACTACCGAGCGACGTCGACCGACGTTGGACGACCCCCGACGAACGAGACAGTACTACCACCACAGAGTGGTTCACAACGGGCTTTCATCTCCGTCGTCGCAGTCCGACGACGTGTCTCAAGATGTGGAGCCAAGGTTGCGGCAGCCCACCCGACGCTCTCCATTGATTTGCTGTCGGGCAGCTCGGCAACGCTGAGACGGTGCCACAGCAGGTGCATCGGCACGCGCGTTGACGACCCGGCCGACCGCACCCAAATCCGCGGCGTCGGCGGCCAGAACGGGGTTCGCGCCTGCGAACCGCTAGTCATCACGAGGCGTACTTTACATACCATTGGGATGTCCTGCAGCGTTCGCGATAACCTGCAGTATGGCAGCGTCCAGGAAGCTTCGCGCCGAGCGGCCCTGCCATCCGGCGGTACCCGCCGCATCAGTGAGAGACTGGATCTAAATGACCACTTCGTGTCACGCCCCGCCGACCAGCCGCAATCGTCCGGCGGCTGGGATGCGGCAGTGACCGACCAGCTGGACAGGCGCGCAGACCTCACCCGCCTGCAGATCATCCAGGCCGCGTCGCGGCAGTTCGCGCGCCGACCCTACAGCCTGGTCAGCCTCGATGACATCCTCACCGACGCAGAGGTCACCAAGGGCGCGATGTACTTCCATTTTCGTTCCAAGCACGCGCTCGCGACGGCCATCGTCGAGCACCAATCCGATACCGGACGAACCACGGTTGACGGGTTGACAGCGCAGGGATTGTCCGGCCTGGAGACCATGATCGACGTGGTGTTCCAGGCGGCGATTGACGACCTCACCAATGACATGGCCAGGGCCGCGCTGAACCTGCTCGAATCGATCGGTCGCACCGACGGCCTGCAGGAACGGGTGCTCAACCAGTGGGCCAGTACCCTCGCCGGCATCGCGAGACGTGCGATATCGGACGGCGACATCACCGGCCACAAGCCAGAGGACATCGCGCGCTTCCTACTGTCGATGCACCTCGGACTGCGCCACACCAGTGTGATCGACAAGCCCGACGTTTTTCTCGACGACCTGCGGACCGCATGGCTGATGGCACTTCCCGGGTTCGCCGCGCCTGACCGACTCGGGTTTCTGACCACGTTCATCGAGCGTCGCACCGCTCTGGCGGTCAAGAAGGCGGCGCTGGCTCAGCGCGATGCTCTATGATCAGGGCTCTGCGCCGGTTCACGATGAGCTCGGAGGATCTGAAGGTTGGTGCGGCAGGCCCGATCCGAGTTGACCAGGCGTCGAATCGTTGACGCAGCGGTGCATCTTTTTGGCGAGATCGGTTATGCGTCAACCGGACTGAGTGACATCATCGAACACGCCGGACTCACCAAGGGCGCGTTCTATTACCACTTCGACTCCAAGCAGACTGTCGCCGAACACATTATCGACGAAGGCGGCGCAGCGGTACTCAACGCCCTTCGCGGGGTCCACGAATCGCCTACGCCCGCACTAGAGGGAATCATCCACGGCAGTTTCACCATCATCGAGAT
>NZ_JBMHMI010000010.1:0-5236 GCF_049179015.1 Micromonospora sp. WMMD736 | reverse complement strand
GCATTCCGAGCAAGTGGATGGATTCCGGCGTGATCGTCAAGGCCGACACGTTGGCCGAGCTGGCGGAGAAGACCGGCTTGCCCGCCGATGCGCTGGCCGCCACCGTCGAGCGGTTCAACGGCTTCGCGCGATCCGGTGTCGACGAGGACTTCCACCGCGGCGAGAGCGCCTACGACCGCTACTACGGCGATCCCACGAACAAGCCGAACCCCAACCTCGGCGAGATCAGCCACGGCCCGTTCTACGCGGCCAAGATGGTGCCCGGCGATCTGGGCACCAAGGGCGGTATCCGCACCGATGTGCACGGCCGTGCGCTGCGTGACGACGGTGCGGTGATCGAGGGCCTCTACGCAGCGGGGAACGTCAGCGCGCCGGTGATGGGTCACACCTATCCGGGACCGGGCGGCACCATCGGGCCGGCGATGACGTTCGGCTATCTGGCGGCGCTGCATCTGGCCGGAAGGGGTTGAGCGATGCCGATCAATGTCGACGAGGCGCTGGCCGCTGAGCTGGACCCCATCGAATTCTCTTGGAGCAGCAGCGATATCCAGTTGTACCACTTGGGGCTGGGCGCCGGCGCCGACCCGATGGATCAGCGGGAGTTGCGTTACCTGACCGACGGCACCCCGCAGGTGCTGCCCACCTTCGGCAACGTGGCCGCCAGTTTCCACGACACCGAACCGCCGACCGTGCGGTTCCCCGGCATCGACATCGAGCTGTCGAAGGTGCTGCATGCCAGCGAGGGGGTGACCGTGCCCGCGCCGATCCCGCCCAGCGGGACCGCCAGCTCAGTACAGCGGTTCACCGAGATCTGGGACAAGGGCAAGGCCGCGGTGATCGTCAGCGAGACCACCGTGACCGCACCGGACGGCACCGTGTTGTGGACCACCAAGCGCTCGATCTTCGCGCGCGGCGAAGGCGGCTTCGGCGGCGAACGGGGACCGTCGACCAACCTGACGCCACCTGATCGGGCTCCTGACCTGGAGGTGGCGCTGCCCACCCTGCCGCAGCAGGCCCTGCTGTACCGGCTGTGCGGCGACCGCAACCCACTGCACTCGGATCCGAAGTTCGCCGCGGACGCGGGCTTCCCCAAGCCGATCCTGCACGGGCTGTGCACCTACGGCATCGGCTGCAAGGCGCTCGTCGACAACCTGCTCGACGGCGATGTGACCCAGGTGCGCTCCTACGGCGCGCGCTTCGCCGGGGTGGTGTACCCGGGCGAGACGCTGCAAGCCAATGTGTGGAAGGACGACGGGCGCTTTGTCGCTGTCCTGATTGCGCCGGAGCGCGGCGACGAAGTCGTGCTGTCGGGTGTGGAGTTGGTCCCGGCCTGACGTCTCGCCCTTCGTCGTCACACCGGCGTGACGCTCGACGACGACAGCCACGCCAGCGTGACGCTCGGCCGACTCGATGACGGCGCGGCCACTCTCACGGCAATTTCGTGTCGCCCCCTGCCGACCACCAGGTCGCTGCGCTATGTTGGGCAACGGCCCCCAACCAGGGCCGAACAACACCACACGGAGAACGCGGGAGCGTACGCCCAGTGCGCTGAGAGGACGGCTGAACGGTGCCGTCGACCGTATGAACCTGACCGGGTAATGCCGACGTAGGGAGATGTCATGAGCGAAGTTTCTGTTGCTGTCGATCCGGCCGTGACCACCGGCCCCATTGCCGGCAGCGCCAAGGTGTACACCGAGCTCGCCGGGGTGCCCGGCGCGCGGGTACCGGCCCGGCGGGTGCACCTGACCAACGGCGAGCACCTCGACCTGTACGACACCTCGGGTCCGTACACCGACACCGATGCGGTGATCGACTTGACCGCCGGACTGCCGCCGCGCGCCGGGGTGGTGCGCGACCGCGGCACCCAGCTGCAGCGCGCCCGGGCCGGTGAGATCACCGCTGAGATGGCGTTCATCGCCGCGCGCGAAGGCGTGTCGGCCGAGCTGGTGCGCGATGAGGTGGCGCGGGGCCGCGCGGTCATCCCGGCCAACCACAACCACCCAGAAACCGAACCGATGATCATCGGTAAGGCGTTCTGCGTGAAAGTCAATGCCAACATCGGCAATTCGGCGGTCACCTCGTCGATCGGCGAAGAGGTCGACAAGATGGTCTGGGCGACCCGCTGGGGTGCCGACACCATCATGGACCTGTCCACCGGACGCGACATCCACCAGACCCGCGAGTGGATCCTGCGCAACTCACCGGTGCCGGTCGGCACGGTGCCGATCTATCAGGCGCTGGAGAAGGTGAACGGCGACCCGGCCGCGCTGACCTGGGAGCTGTACCGCGACACCGTGATCGAGCAGTGCGAGCAGGGCGTCGACTACATGACCGTGCACGCCGGCGTGCTGCTGCGCTACGTCCCGCTGACCGCCAAGCGCGTCACCGGCATCGTCTCGCGCGGCGGGTCGATCATGGCGGCCTGGTGCCTGGCCCACCATCAGGAGTCGTTCCTCTACACCCACTTCGACGAGCTGTGCGAAATCCTGCAGCGCTACGACGTGACCTTCTCGCTGGGCGACGGCCTGCGACCGGGATCGATCGCCGACGCCAACGACGCGGCCCAGTTCGCCGAGCTGCGCACTCTCGGTGAGCTGACCAAGATCGCGAAATCCCATGGCGTGCAGGTGATGATCGAAGGCCCCGGGCACGTTCCGATGCACAAGATCGTGGAGAACGTGAAGCTAGAAGAAGAGCTGTGCGAGGAGGCTCCGTTCTACACGCTCGGGCCGTTGGCCACGGACATCGCACCGGCCTACGACCACATCACCTCGGCGATCGGAGCGGCGATCATCGCCCAGGCCGGTACCGCGATGCTGTGCTACGTCACCCCGAAGGAACACCTCGGACTGCCCGACCGCAAGGACGTCAAGGACGGGGTGATCGCCTACAAGATCGCCGCCCACGCCGCGGATCTGGCCAAGGGTCATCCGCACGCCCAACAGCGTGACGACGCGTTGTCCACGGCCCGTTTCGAGTTCCGCTGGCACGACCAGTTCGCGCTGTCGCTAGACCCTGACACCGCCCGGTCGTTCCACGACGAGACCCTGCCCGCCGAGCCGGCCAAGACCGCACACTTCTGCTCGATGTGCGGGCCGAAGTTCTGCTCGATGCGCATCACCCAGGACGTCCGCGACTACGCGGCCGAACACGGGCTGGACAGCGAAGAGGCGATCGAAGCGGCGCTGGCCGAGGGCATGGCCGAGAAGTCGAAAGAGTTCGCCGAACACGGCAACCGGGTCTACCTCCCCCTGGCATGACGTTTCTCCCGTTGCCCGAGCCCGGCCACGCCCCACTGCGGGTGATGACGATCGCCGGATCGGACTCGGGCGGCGGTGCCGGGATCCAGGCCGACCTGCGCACGTTCGCGTTGCTCGGCATCCACGGACTCGTCGCGGTGACCGCTGTGACGGTACAGAACTCCGTCGGGGTCAAGGGGTTTCACGAGATCCCGCTGGAGGTCATCGCCGGGCAGATCGAGGCGGTGGCCTCCGACATCGGTCTGCAGGCCGCCAAGACGGGGATGCTGGCATCGGCCGAGATCATCGACACCGTCGCCGGCGCCTGGCGCAGCCAGGGCCTGGCCGGATCGACGCCATTGGTGGTTGATCCGGTGTGCGCATCCATGCACGGCGACCCGCTGCTCCACCCGAGCGCGCTGGATTCACTACGCACCCAACTGTTTCCGCTGGCGACGCTGGTGACCCCGAACCTGGACGAGGTGCGGTTGCTCACCGGTATCGAAGTCACCGACGGGCAATCCCAGCGTGATGCGGCCTGTGCGCTGCACGCATTGGGCCCGCAGTGGGCGCTCGTCAAAGGCGGGCATCTGCGGTCGTCTGCCCAGAGCCCGGACCTGCTTTACGACGGCGTGGATTTCGTCGAGTTCGACGCCACGCGCATCGACACCGGACACGACCACGGCGCCGGTGACACCCTGGCCGCGGCGACGGCGAGTGCGCTGGCGCACGGCTTCTCGGTGCCCGATGCGGTGGCGTTCGGCAAACGCTGGGTGACCGAATGCCTTCGTGCCGCCTACCCGTTGGGCCACGGCCACGGACCGGTCTCGGCGCTGTTCCGGCTCACCGCAAGCTCATGAATCTCGACGAGATCGCCGGTATCGCGCACCAACCCGCCGGAATACCGCGTGGTGTGGTGGTGCTGACGCATGGGGCCGGCGGCAGCCGGGAATCGCCGCTGCTGATCAGAATCTGCGACCAGTGGGCCGCTCAGGGCTGGCTGGCGGTGCGCTACAACCTGCCCTATCGCCGTCGTCGGCCGAAGGGGCCACCATCGGGTTCCGGTGCGGCCGACCGAGCCGGGGTCGCCGAAGCGGTGGCCGCTGTCCGGACCCTGGCCACCGGTCCGGTGATCGCCGGCGGCCACTCCTACGGCGGGCGGATGACTTCGATGGCCGTCGCCGACGACGGACTCCAGATCGACACGCTGACCCTGTTCTCCTACCCCCTGCATCCGCCCGGCAAGCCGGAACGGGCCCGCACCGAGCACCTGCCACGCATCACCGCCCCCACCGTGTTCACCCACGGCACATCGGATCCGTTCGCCAGCATCGACGAGCTCCGCGCCGTCGCGAAGTTGATCACAGCGCCCACCGAGATCGTGCAGATCACCGGCGCCGGGCACAGCCTGGACTCCACGACGCTGGACGTGCCGGCGCTGGCGGTCGAGGCCGGGCTTCGCGCACTGAATTGACACCCAGACTCACCTCAACAGAAAGGACGTCATGACCACCGAGAAAACCGCGCGCCGCGGGGGAGCCGCCACAATCGCCGGACTCACGCTCGCCGGTGTCGGGTTGTCGCATTTCGCCGCCCCGCAGCTGTTCGAGCCGATCACCCAACCGGCCTTTCCACGCGACACCCGCCGCCACATCTACACCAACGGCGGTATCGAAACCGCGGTCGGGCTGGCGCTGAGCACCCGCAAGACCAGGCGGCTGGGAATCGTCGGCCTGATCAGCTACGGGGCCTACCTGGCCGGCAACGCGGTAGCCGCGTCGCGCAACCGGTAACGGCCGAGCAGGGTCAGGTCCAGCAACCGGCCGACGGTGGACCGAGTCAGTTCGGTGTCCTGGTAGCGCACGAGCCGACCCAGGTCGATCACCAGCGCCATCGCGGCGTGCACGGCGAACCGAGCCCGCGCGGGCGACCAACTAGGGCGCACCGCCACCACCAGTCCCACCCAGGTCTCGACGTTGGACCGCTGCAGGTTGCGC
>NZ_JBMHMI010000009.1:0-3592 GCF_049179015.1 Micromonospora sp. WMMD736 | reverse complement strand
CAGCGCCGCCCCGGACCGGCCGGCCCGCCCGGTGCGCCCGATCCGATGCACGTAGGACTCGGTGTCATGCGGGATGTCGTAGTTGACGACGTGGCTGATGCGCTCGACGTCCAAACCGCGGGCGGCCACGTCGGTGGCGATGAGGATGTCGATCGAACCATCCTTGAGCGCACTGATGGTGCGCTCCCGCTGCGCCTGGGCGATATCGCCGTTGATGGCCGCCGCGGCGAACCCCCGCGCCTTGAGCCGTTCGGCGACGTCCTCGGTGGCCTGCTTGGTGCGGACGAACACGATCATCGCGTCGAACGGTTCGACCTCGAGCACCCGGGTCAACGCGTCGAGCTTGCGCGGCCCGGCGACCTGGATGTAGCGCTGCGAAATGTTCTCCGCGGTCGCGGTCTTCGCCTTGACCGTGACCTCGACCGGATCGTGCAGGTAGTTGGTGGTGATCTTGCGGATCGCCGGCGGCATGGTGGCCGAGAACAGCGCGACCTGTTTGTATTCGGGGGTGTCGGCCAGGATGCGCTCGACGTCCTCGGCGAAGCCCATCTGCAGCATCTCGTCGGCCTCGTCCAGCACCAGGTAGTCCAGGCGCGACAGGTCCAAGCGGCCCTTGTCCAGATGGTCGATGACCCGCCCCGGCGTGCCAACCACGATCTGGGCTCCGCGTTTGAGCCCGGCCAACTGGGGGCCGTAGGACGCCCCGCCGTAGATCGGCAGCACGTTGACATCGGGCAGGTGCGCACCGTAGCGCCCGAAGGCCTCGGCGACCTGCAAGGCGAGCTCACGCGTCGGTGCCAGCACCAGCGCCTGGGTGGCTTTGCTGGTGGGGTCGATCTTGGACAGGATCGGAATGGCGAACGCCGCCGTCTTGCCGGTGCCGGTCTGGGCCAGCCCGACGACATCGGAGCCGGCCATCATCGCCGGGATGGTGGCGGCCTGGATCGGCGACGGCGACTCGTATCCGACGTCGGTGACGGCCTGCCGCACCGATGGGTGGATCTGCAGGTCAGCGAAGGTCGGTATGGCGGTCTCGCCGTCCGACGCGGGCGTGGTCATAGGTGATGAAGTCTAGTCGGCAATCGCCGGCCGACCCGCCGCGCGGCCTTCCCGGTCCTCCGGTGGGCCCGCGGTACGGTGCCTGGTTGTGAAGCACGCCGTAGCGTTTGGGGCGGCGATGGTCATGCTCGCAGCATGCGGATCGGGCGATTCCACCGTCTCCAAGACGCCCGAACCCACCGTGACCAGTCAGGCTCCGGCCACCGCAGCGCCACCGTCGACCGAGGACCCGACGCCGACTCCGGCGCCGGCCGATCCGTGCGCCGTGAACCTCGCCGCTCCCGAGATCGCCAAGGCGGTGTCCTCGCTGCCCCGCGACCCACGCAGCGACCAGCCGTGGAGCCCCGAACCGGTGGCCGGCAACTACAACGAATGCGCGCCGCTGTCGGCGGTGATCGTCACCGCCAACACCAACGACGAGAACCCGAACACCCGGGCGGTGATGTTTCACCTGGGCAAGTTCATTCCCACCGGGGTGCCCGACACCTACGGTTTCAACGGTATCGACAAGGCCGAGACGACCGGCGACACCGTGGCGCTGCGCTACTCGAGCGGGGTCGACGGGCTGGCCAGCGTGGTGAAGTTCCGCTGGAACGGCAACGGTGTGGAGCTCATCGGCAACCTCGGCTGACGCGTCCCCATTGCGCGCGAAACGGAATTCCTTGTCGTGAAATCACGACAATCACAGCTCTGAGTTCTGTTTCGGTGCAGAAGGCCTTGGTGTCGGCGCGTTCCCCTAGGGTGGCAACGTGTTCGTCACCGACGACCGGGTCATCTACAGCGCCTCGGACCTCGCCGCCGCCGCGCGCTGCGAGTACGCCCTGCTGCGCGCCTTCGACGCCCAGCTGGGCCGTGGTCCGGCCGTGCTGGTCGAAGACGAATTGCTCGCCCGCACAGCACAACTCGGTAGCGTCCACGAACAGCGCCACCTCGACGAGCTGCGGGCGCGCGGTGACGACAC
Organism: Micromonospora sp. WMMD736; assembly: GCF_049179015.1. Taxonomy (NCBI): domain Bacteria; kingdom Bacillati; phylum Actinomycetota; class Actinomycetes; order Micromonosporales; family Micromonosporaceae; genus Micromonospora; species Micromonospora sp. WMMD736. Next base: position 1,572 of record NZ_JBMHMI010000009.1, on the reverse strand, counting down.
CATCGCCGTCATCGGACGGCCGCCCTACACCGTCGACGGGCTGACCGCGGCCGCCGAGCAGACCGGCGCCGCCGTCGCGCGCCGCGCCCCGGTGATCTATCAGGCCGCGATGTTCGACGGCCGGTTCGCCGGGTTCGCCGACTTCCTGCTGTATGACGGCCGGCGTTACCGGCTGCGCGACACCAAGCTGGCCCGATCGGCCAAGGTGGAGTCGCTGTTGCAGCTGGCCGCCTACTCCGATGCGCTGGTCGACGCCGGGGTGCCGATCGCCGACGAGGTCGAGCTGCTGCTCGGCGACGGCGCCGTGGCGACCTACCGGGTCGACGAACTGCTGGCGGTCTACCGGACGCGGCGCGCGGCCCTCGAGCGCCTGCTGGAGGGGCATCTGGCCGGCGACGCCGCGGTGCGCTGGTCCGACGAGCACATCCGGGCCTGCTTCCGGTGCCCGGAATGCACCGTCGAAGTGCGCGCCCACGATGATCTGCTGCTGGTCGCGGGCATGCGGGTCAGCCAGCGGGCCAGGCTGATCGACGCCGGCATCACCACCATGACCGAGCTGGCCCACCACGACGGACCGGTGTCCGAGCTGTCCGCCCGGACGGTGGCGGGCCTGACCACTCAGGCCCGACTGCAGACCGCGCCGCGGGTCGACGGGCAGCCGCCCTACGAGATCGCCGACCCGCAGCCGCTGGCGCTGCTGCCCGACCCGGACAAGGGCGATTTGTTCTTCGACTTCGAGGGCGATCCGCTGTGGACCGACAACGGACGCGAGTGGGGCCTCGAGTACCTGTTCGGGGTGCTCGATGCCGGCGGCACCTTCCGCCCGCTGTGGGCCCACGACCGCGCCGGGGAACGAAAAGCATTCCTGGACTTCCTCGATCTGGTCGCCAAGCGCCGCCGCCGCTACCCCAGGATGCACGTCTATCACTACGCGGCCTACGAGAAGACCGCGCTACTACGGCTGGCCGGGCGCTATGGGGTCGGCGAGGACGCGGTCGACGACCTGCTGCGCCACGGAGTGCTGGTCGACCTGTATCCGCTGGTGCGCAAGAGTATTCGGGTCGGCACCGACAGCTACAGCCTCAAGGCGCTGGAGCCGCTGTACATGGGCGCGCAGCTGCGCAGCGGCGACGTCACCACCGCCGCCGATTCGATCACCCAGTACGCACAGTTCTGTGCGCTGCGCACCGAGGGCCGGGCCGCCGACGCCGAGATCGTGCTGAAGGAGATCGAGGACTACAACCTCTACGACTGCACGTCGACGCGCAACCTGCGGGACTGGCTGCTCGCCCGGGCCTTCGAATGCGGTGTGCTGCCGCTGGGAACGCAGCCGGTGGGCGACGGCGACGCGGTCGCCGACGACGATGCCGCGGCCCGGAAACTGGCCGCGTTCGCCGGCGACGGCGTCGGGACCCGCACCGCCGAGCAGGCCGCGGTGGCGCTGCTCGCCGCGGCCCGCGGGTACCACCGTCGTGAGGACAAACCGTTCTGGTGGGCGCATTTCGACCGGCTCAACAACCCGGTCGACGAGTGGGGCGATTCCAGCGACGTCTTTCTGGCCGACACCACCCC
>NZ_JBMHMI010000008.1:0-7858 GCF_049179015.1 Micromonospora sp. WMMD736 | reverse complement strand
CTCGACGACGATGTGAAGCTGACCGCGGCGATCTCGACGCACTTCGACCCGTTGAAGGTGCTCGGCACCGAATCGCTCATCGACGACCGTCGGGTCGAACAGATCGACGGCCTGGCTGCTGTCTGCGACGAGGTCGAGGTGGCCGGCAGCGAGTACCGGCACTGGTCGATGCGAACCGAGGCCCGCCATCACGTGCTGAAAACCATAGCCGCACAACCCGACATCGGCAGGCGCCTCAATGAGATCGAGGTGGCACCGGACGACAACTTCGCCAGATATCTCAGCGACGGGCTGCGCGGGGCCGATCTGAGCGTGCTAATTCAGCCCAGCGCGACCTCTGCTGTAGCTGGCGGCATCGAACTCGATTGCCTACTCCGGGCGGTTCGGGTTCTCAAGGATCTGCCCGATCTGCCGACGGTTACCCGTGACCTCGAACGGAAGGTGCGCCGAAAGATCGCCCTGACCGAGTCCGAGAAGATGCTGCAGGCGGTGGTGCCACCGAAACTCGTTGGACGCGAGGATGACTACGCGGCCTTAGCCGACTACTGTTCGACCACACTCGAGACCGGTGGGGATTGGGTGCGTAGTTTCGGCCTCATCGGGCTCGGCGGCGTCGGGAAGTCGGCACTGGTATCCAAGTTCGTGTCCGACCGTCGTCAGGCTGGTTCGGCGCCGCTGATCTATTTTGACTTCGACCGAGCCTCGCTGATCGAAGCCACCCGGCTCGATCTGACTTTCGAGTTCACCCGCCAACTCGGGCTGGCTGAGGCGGCGCTCGAGCAGCCGTTGTCCGAACTTCGCCAGCGATCGCGCGCGCTGCTCGGGGGACGGGAGAACGACGACATCGACATCGGTGCGGGTGCGTCGTCCGACGCGCTGCGCGACCTCGCGTTGCTGCTGTCGTCGTGGCCGCTACGGACGGCGCCGGTGACACTCGTCCTCGACACCTTCGAGGAGGTGGCTATTCGCGGCGTCACCGCAGTGCGAGATATCCTCGAGTGGGTAGCTGAACTGCGAAACATCGTGCAGTTGAGCCAGATTCACCTCATCGTGAGTGGACGCGAGGTGATCCCGGACGCGCCGTATCTACCGGCCGCAGAGGTTGAGGGATGGTTCAACTTCGAGCAGAAACGTGAGCTCGGCGACCTCGGCACGGACGAGGCCGCTGAGCTGCTCACCGAGCTCGGCGTTGAGCCCCCGCTGGCAACGCGCTTTCCGCCGGTGTTCGGCGGAAACCCGCTGGTCCTCAAGCTGATCCAGCGCTTTGTGACGACCAACGATCCTGCCGAGGTCGAGAAGCTGATCGAGGACGGCATAGCGGCGCACGGTCATGCGCCGGCCGGCGAGGTCGGACTGCGGTTCGTGTACGAACGGATCCTGAACCGGATCAAGAACGACAGGGTGAAGGCACTGGCGTACCCCGGAATCGTGCTCCGGCGAGTCACACCTGAACTCATCCTCGAGGTCCTGGTTCCCACGTGTCGAAACCGCCTCGACGTGACCACGCCTGCGGACGCACAGCGAGCGTTCGCCGAACTCGCCGAGCATGTGTGGCTGGTCACCCGGGTCGGGCCCGACGCAGTTGTGCATCGCGCGGACCTACGCCGGTTGCTGGTGCCGGGCCTGGAGCGCAGCACCGACATCGACACCGAGGCGATCCACCGGGCGGCCGCAACGTATTACGCCGCTCGGCGCGATTCGGCGAACCCCGACATCACCAAGGCCGCCAGGGTCGAGGAGATCTACCACCGTGGATTCCTCGACGACATCCCAGCCGACATGGCCGCTGGCGAAGCAGACGAACTCGTCCGCAGCATCGCTGGTGATCTTCAGAACTGGCCGGTGCACCCACGGGCAACTGTGAAGGCGGTCGCCGGGCGCCACGACCAACTCACCGAAGAAGAGGTGGCGTCACTTGATTTCGAGCAACAAATTCGAACCCGCGACGTTCGTCTGGGCAAGTACCACGCCTCATCGGACATCGACTCGGCGACGTTCGAGGAGACCCAACTCGGGCAACTCCAGGGCTATCCGGATGCGCCAACGGCAGCCATTCCGGAGTCGCGTTGGGCACTCCTGTTCGACCGCGGTGATTTCCAGTTCATCAGCAAATCATCGCGAGTGCTCAGTGCGTTCGACGGGTTCTTCACCGCCGGCCGCTCCTCGTATGGGGGCCTGCTGAGCAACCCGACCCACCGGCACCCGTGGTTCATCGCGCTGGCCGTCCTGATGGTGGAACATGGCGGCCGACCGATTTTTTCGGATGCAGCACTGGACGCACTGGATGTCGGTGCGGCGGAGTTTCGGCGCTACGGCGCGGCCCTCGCAGCACTTGCCGGAGATCAGCGTGCTCACCACCGGATCATCAAACAGGTCCGGGCCGAGATGCCGCCGAGGCTCGATCTGAAGACTGTCGACGACATCGTGGTGTGCCAGGCGGCCGCGTCAGGTGGTGACCTCGACGGCTCCGACACGAGGTTTCAGACGTTCTGGTGTGACCAGTTCCGGTTGTCACACCTGGCCGCGATTGCCGCCAACGCCCATGACCGCGCGCTCACCGATTCGATCATCGAGACGACCGATCGCTACCTCGCCCGCAGACCGGACACCGCGGACCTCAATCGATTTCGGGCGACGCTGGCCCGCGAGCCCCTTTCCCTCGGCGGCGCCAAAGAGCTGCTGGCGGCGCCGACCACCCTGTCGTTCTGGTACGGAGCGGTCAGAACCGTCGTCGAGCAGCTCAACCGGACCCAGCTTCTCGAGGTGGTCCGCGAACTCGAACAGCGATCGGTGTTTTGGCCCGTGGACCTCACCGCCGACCCGCTGTCCACGACGCTGCGCACGGCGATCACGGCAACCGAGCTCACCGCGCTGATCGAGACGGCCGATCGCTGCGGGTTGCTCATCGATCTGGTCGAGGCCGCCTCCTCGAGAGCCACCACGAACCTGTCGTTGCAGCTGGCATCGGGGATCAGGCGAATCGAGGGTCTGCTGTTCCCGTTGGCCAAGCCGCACGCAGAACTACCCCGCTAGCAGACGAAAGACCCACTGACAAAGGAGTATCCGATGGACGCGTTGACCCGGCTCAAGGCAATGAACACTGCGATGCGACGTCGCGACTACCGATTGAACTCTGAGCTGCGCGAGCGCGAAGAGGGCGAGGGGCCCATGGCCGAGCTGCCCGGTGGCGAGCTCCAACTGGAGACCATCGTCATGCGCACCGGCCGTCCGGTGTTGGCGGTCAAACACGACGAGGCGCAATTGACGTTCGATGACGCCGACAGCGAGGTGTGGAGAATGCGGCTCACCGAGGCACGCCCGCTGCTCGCCCGAGCGGCCAAAGCCGTTGGCAGAATCGAAGTGGAAGGCCACAGCCTTGAATGGCTCGGCACGGGTTGGCTCATCGCCCCGGAAATCATCGTGACCAACCGGCATGTGGCTGCCGAGTTCGGCCGCAGGAACGGCGCCGGACTCATTTTCCGTCAAGGCCTGAATGGGCAGCCCATGCGCGCCTCTATCGACCTTCTGGAGGAGTTGGATCGTGACGACAGCCTTACATTCGAGCTCCGACAGATCCTGCACATCGAGGACTCCGACGGCCCGGATCTCGCGTTCCTGCGCGTCGATCAGTCCGGGGGTGAGGCGCCGGCCACGCCGATCGCACTTGCCGAGACGTCGGAACCTGACGACTTCGTGGCCGTCATCGGGTATCCGGCACGGGACAGCCGCATTCCGGACGCCGACCTGATGGACCGAATCTTCGGCGACGTCTACAACAAGAAGCGGCTCGCACCGGGCCAGGTGCTCGACCCCATCGGCGGCACACTTCGGCACGATTGCTCGACGCTGGGCGGCAACTCGGGATCGGTCGTGCTGTCGCTGGGTACCGGGGACGCCGTCGGCCTGCACTTCGCGGGGAGGTTCCTGGAAGCCAACTTCGCGGTGTCCAGTCGCGTCGTCGCGCAGCGCCTCGAGGATCTGCGCAGTGGGCGGACGAACCTTTCTCGGTCCTCCGAAGACCGACCGGATGTGCAGACTGCGCGGCCACCGGCGGTCCCGACACCGCTCGCAAATCGGTCGTCGACAACGACGCTGACCCAGCTGGTGCCGGTGTCGATCACCGTCCAGATCGGCGACCCCTACCCGGCGCCCGTCAACGGCAGCCGCGTCCCGGCTCCTGCGACGGACGTCGGGGTGGTGGACGACTCGGGCGAAGACGGCGAGGTGTTCGTCGAAGCGGTCGCCGAGGACTACATCGACAGACAGGGCTACCAGGCGTCATTTCTCGGCGACGATCTCGACGTGCCGCTGCCCATCATCACCGGCGACCCCGACGACGTCTTGACCTTCGAGTTCAACAGCGTCGACGAGCAGGTGCTGAGGTACCAGCACTTCTCGACGTTGATGAGTGCCAGCCGGCGGCTGTGCCGATTCAGCGCCGTCAACATCGACGGCAACCGTCCCAAGAGGTTCGCCCGAGTGGGTTGGCGCACCGATCCGCGCATCCCCGAGACCGCCCAGATCAAATCCCAGTGCTACGGCAACCCGCCCAGGTTTTCGCGTGGTCACATGACGCGTCGCGAGGACCCCATCTGGGGATCGGACAACGCGGCGTCGCGCGGCAACACCGACTCGATGCACGTCACGAACGCGGTGCCACAGATGCAGCCGTTCAACGCCGGCGTCTGGCTGGATCTCGAAGACTATGCGCTACAGAACGCGCGGCGCGACGACATGAAGATCTCGGTGTTCACCGGCCCGTTCCTCGATGACGCGGACCCCACCATGTTCGGGGTCCAGATCCCTGTCGAGTTCTGGAAGGTCATCGCCTTCATCCACGACGAGACAAACGAGTTGTCGGCCACCGGCTACACGATGTCGCAGCGGGACTTCCTGCGCGAGGAGGAGTTCATCTTCGGGGCGCACGAGACGGCGCAGCGGTCGATCCGCTCGATCGAGCTGCGCGCCGGGATCTCGTTCGGGCGACTCGCCGAGCTGGACCCGTTCGTGGAGCCCGAGGGGATCGCCCCGCTGCTCACCGATGTGCGCCAGATCCAGTTCATTCGACGTCGATGACCGCACGCCCGCGCCGGGGCCGACGGTGTCGAGGAACGAGCCAGTAGCCAGCGGCAAGGCAAACGGTGTCGTAGCTTCGCGGTCTAATTGGTTGACAAGGCGATTCGGGGGCTGCGTAGGTGCGATCGGGACGTCCTCTGCACGCTTCGCACTCGCCGAACAGGGGTTGACACCCCCGGTTCAATAGAGCCTATGCGTCGTCACATCACTGCAGTAGCTGCCGTCGGCTCGTTGGTCCTCATTTCCGCCCCGGCCGCGGCGGCTCAGCCACTACCGGCCATCGACGACATCGACAGCTTTCCGATCGCCCAGGGCAACTACAAAGCGCCCAACGAGTTCTATGGGTTGTACTTCCAGACCCCGGACGGTCGGTTTTGCGGGATCCTGCCCAACCGGGGCCCGGTGGGATGTGACGCAGTGCCCGAGGACGCTCCGGGAGGCACCAACCAGACCCTCGTCCAAAGCGGAGGACCCGCATCCTATCGCTACTCCGGTACTCCGCTGTTCACCCGAGACGTCGATGTGCTGCCCGAGGGCCACCGACTCGAAAACTGGGGTGCCAGTTGCGGCGTCGGCTACCAGGGGACGGTGACGTGCAAGCCTTCCGGCGGCCGGCATGGCTTCACCTTGAACAAGACCTATGGTGTCCTCTGGTAAATCGGCGCACCAGACGAACACCTTGCAGCAGTAATTTGCTGGGATGCTCCAGGTACGGGGTGTTACCGTTACTGGATGACCGTGTTCGCACACGACTATGACTGGCTCGCCGAGGCGACACCCTCGGCGACTTCGTCGTGCGCGGACTTCCCCAGCACTCCGGTCGGGACGACGGTGGAGCCTCGTAGCGGCTATCGCCCGCCCATGGACTTCCGTTCGACTTGCCAGCCTTCCGCCCCGTCAGGGGGGTGCGCCCGGACCGGAAGCAAGGGCCAGAAGGAAAAATCTCATACTTCTCTCAACATTTCTGATTCCCCTGCACGGAACGTCGTTTGACGTCCCGGTAGTTGTCGCACCCAAATAGCCTGATCAGCAACGGATTTCGTCGGAGAATGCGCTCGACAAGTGTCGCCTCGTCCAGCACCATGCTTACAGCACATCAAGTGCTGATGCGGCGGGCCACGCGAACACTCTCGTCACATCTGAACTTTCAGAACTACACAGTGGTGGCATCCGCGCTCGTGGCGGAATTCAGGTAGACGCGTCCGGCTCAGACCCGGATGTCCAATGCGGGCATGCAGGTTCGACTCCTGCCGAGCGCACTAGTGGTGTCTAATACAGCGAGACTTTTCCGGGTCGTTGGTGAAATCGAGTATCACTCTTGGCTTTTACCCTTGAGTTCCGGGTTCGAGTCCCGGGCGGCCCACCAACCAGCGCCGTTAGCTGAGCTGGAATAGCACCAGACTCTTTATCTGGAGACGGGGGATCGAAACCCTCACGGCGTACAGATGTTTCCAGTTCGCAGGCCGACAATGGACGTAACTGGTTGCAGGGTAGCTCAATTGGGAGAGCCGCGGACGCTCCCATCCCGCACGGTAGACGTTCGAGTCATCCCATCCGTGCCAACGGGACGTGGCGCAATATGGTTAGCGCACCTGGTTCGGATCCAGGAGGTTACACGTTCACATCGTGTCGTCCCGACCAGGCGTCCGCAGCTCAGTCGGAAAGCACCTGCCGGGCGATCGTCATACCCGAGTGCTTTGTCGAGCTACCAGCCGGCGGCGTTGGCCAAGTCGATGGCGTACTTGTTGACGAAGGTGCCCGCACTCGGTGCGCCCCGGCAGGCTCCGTCGGATTCGCCGGGACGCTTGACCCACAGGAAGGCGTCGACCTGGGGGTTGCCGGTGGCCGTGGTGGGAGCGACGCCCAGCGCGCGACCGCTGGGGTTGCACCAGGACAACGGGTCACCCTCGACGGGTCCGGCTCCGTTGCGGGACGTGTCGATGACGTAGTGCGATCCGCCGGTCAGGCCCGAGATGGTCTGCCCGTAGCCCATCGACTCCTCGGTCGTGTAGAAGTTCGCGGTGTTCAGGCTGAACCCGCGCGCCTTGGCGACGCCGACGTCGTTGAGCCGCGCCGCCATCACGTCGGCGGGCACCCACCGTGAGTGACCGGCGTCGACGTAGACGGCCGTGGCGGGGTTGCGGGTCAACGTATCGACGGCGTAGCGCATCAAGTCATAGCGCTCTTGCTGCTGAGCCGGTGACAGGCAGTCGGCCATGGCCAGCGCGTCGGGTTCGAGGATGACTGCGGCGGGCCCACCGCCGATCGCGGCTGCGACACCGTCGATCCACGACCGATAGGCACCGCTGGACCCGAACCCACCCGCGGCATAGCTGCCACAGTCACGATTGGTTATCCCGTAGAGAGCCAGCACCGGCATGGTTCCCGCGGCCTGCGCCGTGGCGATGTACTTCGCGTCCACGGCAGGAGAAGAGATGTGATCCATCCAGTACGCCGTCGGCGTATTCGCGATCGCCGCCAGCTGGGGGTTCGAATCGCCTTGGGCGGCGCGCATGGCCTTCGACGCCGGATTGAGATAGAACGGCAGCCCGACCAGCGGGTTCGCATCGTTGACCAGTTTCACTGACGGGGCGGGCTGCTCATCGACGAACGAAACCACAAAGCCGGCGACGGCGGCGATCGCCAGGAACGGAGCGATCCAACGCGCGGCAGCGCGAACTGCTGAGAACATCACGCCATGGAACCTAGCGGCGCTCACCAACGAGTGCCAACCCCGCTTGCCCCGTCCGGCAAGCGCTGAAATGCCCGGGGCGTTCCACCT
>NZ_JBMHMI010000007.1:0-6286 GCF_049179015.1 Micromonospora sp. WMMD736 | reverse complement strand
GGCGGGCGCCTACGCTCATGGCCATGACGGTGTCGCGGTTGCAGCCCTACGCCGTCACGGTGTTCGCCGAGATGTCGGCGTTGGCGGCCCGCATCGGCGCGGTCAACCTGGGCCAGGGCTTCCCCGACGAGGACGGGCCGCCGGCGATGCTGGCGACCGCACAACGCGCCATCGCCGATGGCGTCAACCAGTATCCGCCGGGCCTGGGTATCGCCCCACTACGACAGGCCATCGCCGATCAGCGCCAGCGCCGTTTCGGCACCGTCTACGACCCCGACACCGAGGTGCTGGTCACCGTCGGCGCCACCGAGGCCATCGCCGCAGCCGTCCTCGGACTGGTCGAACCGGGCTCCGAGGTGCTGCTGATCGAGCCGTTCTACGACTCCTACTCGCCGGTCATCGCCATGGCGGGGTGCCACCGCCGCCCGGTACCGCTGCTGCCCGAGGGGCGCGGCTTCACCGTGGATGTCGACGGGTTACGGGCCGCGATCACCCCGAAGACCCGGGCGATGATCGTCAACTCACCACACAACCCGACCGGCATGGTGATCAGCGACCAGAAGCTGGCGGCGCTTGCGGAGTTGGCCGTCGCCGCCGACCTGCTGGTGATCACCGACGAGGTCTACGAGCATCTGGTGTTCGACGGCTCGCACCACACCCCGCTGGCCAACTTTGCGGGGATGGCCGAACGCACCGTCACCGTTTCCAGCGCAGCGAAGATGTTCAACTGCACCGGCTGGAAGATCGGTTGGGCCTGCGGCGCACCGGAACTCATCGCGGGGGTACGCGCCGCCAAGCAATACCTGTCCTACGTCGGTGGTGCGCCGTTCCAGCCCGCGGTGGCTCAGGCGCTCGACACCGAGGACGGCTGGGTCACGACGCTACGGCATTCGTTGCAGGCCAAACGTGATCGCCTCGGATCCGCGCTGGCCGAGTTGGGGTTCGAGGTGCACGACAGCTCGGGAACCTACTTCCTGTGCGCCGACCCGCGACCGCTGGGCTACCACGACAGCACCGCATTCTGCGCCGAACTGCCCGAACGTGCCGGAGTGGCCGCGATCCCGATGTCGGCCTTCTGCGATCCGGCCACCGCGCACGCCGATGTGTGGAATCACCTGGTGCGCTTCGCGTTCTGCAAGCGCGACGACACGCTGGAGGAGGCGATCCGCCGCCTCGCGGTGCTCAAGCGCGGGGCGCCTGGCTGATCGTGGCGTCTGGGGTGCCGACGGTCTGGCAGTAGGCCAGCACGGCCAGTCGGGTCCCGGTGACCTCCATGCCCATCGGGGCGGTGCCCTTCTGGTCCTCGAGCATCTTGGTCACGGCCTCGTTCTGCGTCGCCTCTTCGGCGGCGGTGAAATCGCCGCATTTGGTGTCCCCACCCTGATTGATCGTGGTGGACGAGCAGCTGCTGACCAGCGCTGCGGCGGCCAGTCCGGCCAGGGCCATGGTCGTGATGCGGTTCATGGCACACCTGTTGCCTTTTTGCCGACCAGCCAAACCTGCCGTACCGCTACCGGCCGTCCAGCACGCGTTTGCGAAGCCCCTCCGTCGCGGCGTCGACGACCGTCTTGCCTGCCCGCTTGATGAGAAAGTCCGGGAGCAGCGAGTCCGGCTCGACGGTGATGTCGACTCTGACCACGGTCGACTCACCGCTGGGATCCGGCCGCAACGTGTACTCGACATGCTGCGCGTACCGCCGCGTCGTCGGCTCGGCATCCCACACCAGCCAGTTCGGCCCCCATCGGTATTCCAGGATCTCGTCGTCGAGCAGGCCGAGCACTTTGACCGCGAGCCGAACATGGTGCGGGCGGCCGTCGTCGTATCTGTCGATGATCTCAGCGCGCCGGGTGGCCGGCGAGTAGGTAGGCATGGACTCCACGTCGGCCAGTGCAGCCATGATGGCGTCCGGCGGTGCCGCGATCACAATCTCCCGTGAGGTTCGAACTGCCACAACGCACCGCAGCCCTAGGTCGAACTGTCAGTCATGATGCGAACACGCACGTCCTCGGTAGCACCGTACCCATACTGCAAATTCTAGTTGCGCTTTTTCCTGTCGCAATGCTCACTTCAGCAAATCACCGACGGTATTGGGGTGTTCCCGATCGCTACGGTGGAGCGGTGCAGGTGCACCACCTCAACTGCGGGAGCATGCACCCGGTGGGTGCCCCGGCCGTCGTCTGCCATGTTCTGCTCGTCGAGACGAACAACGGCCTGGTCCTCATCGACACCGGCTACGGCCTGCGCGACATCGCGCAACCCACTCGCCTGGGACCGACGCGCCACTACTTCCGACCGGCGCTGGCCACCGACGAGGCGGCCGCCTGCCAGATCGAACGGCTCGGCTTTGCCCGCGAGGACGTCCGGCACATCGTGGTCACCCACTTCGACGTCGATCACATCGGCGGAATCTCGGACTTCCCCGAGGCCCACATCCACACCACGGCGGCCGAACTGCTCGGAGCCGTGCGCAACCCGTCGCTGCGGGAGAAGGTCCGCTTCCGCCCCGCGCAATGGGCCCACGGCCCCAAATTCGTCGAGCACACCCCCGACGGTGAGAAGTGGCGCGGCTTCGCAGCGGCCAAGGAACTCACCGACATCGCGGCCGGCATCGTGCTCGTCGCACTGCCCGGCCACACCCGCGGGCATGCATGCATCGGCGTGGACGCCGGGCACCGGTGGTTGCTGCACTGCGGCGACGCCTTCTATCACCCCGGCACGATCGACGGCCAGACACCGGTCCCGCGCGCCGTGCGCACCCTGGAGCCGATCTTGGCGCTGGACCGAAAGCGCGTGCGTGACAACCACGCTCGGCTCGCCGAACTGTACCGACGCGGGGAGCCCGACTTGTTGATGTTGTGCTCCCACGATGCGTCGCTCTTTGCGCACGCGAAGTCCACGGCGTGACTACGGATCGCCGACTCCGCCGCGCCCCTTCTTGACCTGCAGCACGCGCCTACGCAGTCCGTCGGTGGATGTTTCCATTGCACCCTTCATCGCCCGCTTGAGGACAAAGCCGGGAATGGGAACCGATGGGTCAACGGTGATCTCGAAGGCCACCTTCGTGTTGTCGCCATCCGGGCTGAGGGTGTAGCGGGCATCCTGGGCGCGCAACTGGCCGGCGCTGACCAGCGTCCAACTCACCCCGGTGTCGGTCCAGGTGTACTCGACGACCTGTTCGTCGGAGATGCCGGCGGTCTTCACCTTCATCTTGACTCGCTTGGGCCGCCCCTGCGCATCGGACTCCAGGATCTCGGCGCTCTGATACTGCGGGGACCACTCGGGGTTGGACTCGACGTCGGCGATGACGTCCAAGATCTCGGCGGGCGTCGCCTCAATGGTTACTTCGCGGGTGTAGTTGACGGCCACCGACGTGACGATAGTCCGCGCCGACGCCGAATCGGTGCGCTCAGCGAAATGGGCTACGGTGACCGAACGTCCAGCAGAGCGATGGATGGGCGCTGCACTCGACGCGCAATCGACCCCAACCAGGCCACGTCCCGGATCCAGCTCAGCGTCAGGGCCGGACGGGATTCAGCAACCGCGATCCAGGCTTCGATCGCCTGCCGCACTTGGCATTTCCACGGCGCGTGGTCGTCCACCGCGGGTGAGATGTGCCGGACCTGGCGCGCGTTGGCGTCAGCCAGCAGCGCCACGAAACACGCCTCCTTGCTGGTGAAATGCTCGTAGAAGGTGCGTGGCGAGGTGCGTGCTCGACGTACGATGTCGGCGACCGTGGTGCGCTGATACCCCTCCTCGGCGATCGACTCCTCCAGCCCGTCGAGCAGACGCTGGCGAAAATCGCCGTTGGCGGTTGTCGTCTCCGGGACATCGTTCGGGGCCAACACGCGTTGAATTCGGCTGCACCCGTAATTGACGAGAGTTATAGTCCACCCGTGATCAGCGGCGATCCGCTGACAGGGCGGGAGCACGAGCTAGCGGCCATTCGGCGCGCGCTCAGCGGGGGCGGCAAACACTGCGGTGTTGTCATCGTCGGCGCAGCGGGGGTGGGCAAGACGCGACTGGCTCGCGAAGTTCTGTCTCGGGCAACAGCAGCAGGCGACCGGACCACCTGGGTCGTCGGCACCGAGTCTGCGCGCCAGTTGCCGCTCGGTGCGTTCACGGCATCGATCACCGAGACGCTGTCGTCATCCCCGGCCGACGCCCTGCCGAACGTGCGGCGGGTGATCAACTCGTTTGTCCCTGCTGACCGTAAGGCCCGGGTGCTGGTCGGTGTCGATGATGCGCATCTGCTCGATGGACTCTCCGCGCACGTGGTGCATCAGCTCGCCCAGGCGCGTGGAGTGCGGTTGGTCGTCACGTCGCGGGCCGGCGCCGAGGAGCCCGACGCCGTCACCGCCCTGTGGAAGGACGGGCATCTGGCCCGCCTGGACCTTGAACCGCTGTCCGTCGAGTCCACCACGGCGCTGATCGAGACCGTCTTGGGCGGACCGGTCGACCGCCGCAGCGCCCGCCGGTTCTGGAAACTGACCGGCGGCAACGCGCTGTACCTGCGTCAGCTGCTGACCGATCAGGTCGCGGCCGGCCGGATGCGCCAGGTGGCAGACGTGTGGATGTGGGACGGCGACGTCGTCGTCTCCCAGGGCATCACCGATATGGTCGGCCATCGCCTCGGACGGCTGACCCCGGAACTGGCCCGCATCGTCGACCTGCTGGCGCTGTGCGAGCCGCTGCGCCTCGAGGTGCTCACTGATCTGGTGGACCGCCGCGATCTCGAAACCGCCGAACAGATGCGCCTGGTGACTGTCGAGCGCGGCACCGCCGGCTGGCAGACCCGGTTGGCCCATCCGCTCTTCGGCGAGCTGCGCCGGTCCTGCGCCGGTGAAATGTACCTGTCCGGGCTGCGCGGCAAGCTGGCCCAGCGGCTGGCCGCCGACCCCGACACCGACATGCAGGCCACCGTGCGCAGGGCACTACTGACCATTGATTCGGATCTGCCACCCGATCCCGAGCTGTATTTGACGGCCGCCCGCTACGCGATGACGCTGCTGGACCCCGACATGGCCGACCGGTTGGCCCGCGCGGCCGCCGACTGTGGCGCCCCGGAGGCCGCGCCGATGCGCGCGATGACCAACGTGCTGCTCGGCCGCGGTGCCGCGGCAGAGGAGATCCTGCGCGACATCAGCGCCGAACGGCGCCCCGATCATCACCACTGGGCCACCATCCGGGCGACCAACCTGATCTGGATGCTGGGCCGGCCTGCCGACGCCGCCGACATTCTCGACGGACTGGCGAACGCACCCGAGACCGAGACCGAAGTCGCCGAGCGAACCGCGATCCAGGCGTGCGTAGACGCGGTCGCCGGACGCGTCGGGGTGGCCGCGCAGGAAGCCCGCACGGCGCTGGATTCCGGGCTGCTGTCGGACTTTCACGCGATGATGGCCGCGGTGGCGGCGATGATGGCGTTCGGCGCGCTGGGCCGCGTCGACGATATCCCGGACTTGGCCAGCCAGGCCATCGAGCGAGCCAGCACGTCGTTCCAGTCCTCGCAGATGCGGTTCTGGTTCGGTTCCGTGCACGCCCGCGCGTGCCGGTTGACCGGCCGCATCGAGGACTGCGTGACAACGGCCGCGGCGCTGAACGAGTCGGCTCGAGACGTGCCGGGCGTGGCCTACGCCAACCTCGCCCACCTGCTCGGACATGCCGATCTGGCGCGCGGAGCGGTGACGGAAGCGGCCAAACGCCTGCATGAGGCCCGCGCCGGAGTGCACCAGCACGGCGTGACATCTGGCCTGCACGCGGCGTGCTGCTTTGGGCTTGCCGAGGCGCACGCCAAGCTCGGCGAGTCCGATGCCGCCAAATCCGCGCAGGCCGAAGCGCACAAGTGCGTGCCGACCGACTACGTCTACATGCAGACCAACCTGGCACTGGCCACTGGATGGGCGTTGGCCTCCGGCGGCGCGCTCACTGAGGCCATCGCCGAAGTGCAGCGCGCCGCAGCCGAAGCCCGGGACCGCGGCCAGCCCACCCACGAACTGGCCTGCCTGCAGGCCGCCGGGCAGTGGGGTGACAGTTCCGGAGCGGGTCGGGCGAGCGAGCTGGCCGACGAGCTGGCGCTGCCGATCGCCGGTTGCATCGCCGGCTACCTCGAGGCGCTGGCCGCCAACGACGGGGCCGGTCTGCTCTCGGCCTCGGGCAAGTTCGAGGCGCTCGGCGATCGGGTGACCGCGGCCGACGCCGCGGCGCAGGCCGGGGTGGCCTACACCCGGGATGGCCACCGCAAGCGTGGGCTGTATGCCGCGGCGGTGGCGCAGCGGCTGGCCGAGGA
>NZ_JBMHMI010000006.1:0-7248 GCF_049179015.1 Micromonospora sp. WMMD736 | reverse complement strand
GCAACAAGCTCGGCGATCCGCAGCCAATCTCCCGCTGCTACCGGTTCGACGGTGAACGCGCCATCGGCCAAGTCGCCGAGGAACCGCACTTCGGGCTCGACGCCGAGCCGGGTGCTTAGCAAACAGGACACCTCGGTAATGACGAGTGTCGGGACGATCAACGGGCCGGGATGGGTCTGCAGGAGCTCCAGCGACGACGCATGGTGTGCGTCGTCGGCGTCGACGTAGGCGTACAGGGGGCCCGCATCGACGACAATCGCCCCTATCGTCCGACCT
Organism: Micromonospora sp. WMMD736; assembly: GCF_049179015.1. Classification (NCBI taxonomy): domain Bacteria; kingdom Bacillati; phylum Actinomycetota; class Actinomycetes; order Micromonosporales; family Micromonosporaceae; genus Micromonospora; species Micromonospora sp. WMMD736. Next base: position 6,972 of record NZ_JBMHMI010000006.1, on the reverse strand, counting down.
CGGCAGCCAGTATCTCTTCGATACGCTCGGAGACATCGCTCCGACCGCTGCGGCCGGCGGCTGCTGCGTTCAGGCGCCGACGGCCACCGGGCACGCCGAGGTACGCCTCGAGCGCTTCGCGGCTCACCTCGGAGATTGTCATATTCCGACGCCGAGCCTCGTGCCGTAGACGAGCATCCAGCGCGTCAGGGATCTTGACCGTCGTCCGTTTCATGTATGCCAGCATACCCTCGCTGTTCTACCGTGATTGGCCGCTGATCTTGGCTACCATGATCAAACCGCTGCTGAACTGGGGCGATGCCGATGTGAGCGAGTTGCCGACTGGAACCGTGACGTTGCTGCTGGCCGACGTCGAGGGGTCCACGCGGCTCTGGGAGATCCAACCGGACGAGATGGCGACGGCCATCAACCGTTTCAACCAGGTAGTGGATGAGGCGGTCGGCGCTCATGGCGGCGTACGCCCGGTGGAGCAGGGTGAGGGCGACAGTTTTGTCGCGGCGTTTACCCGCGCCAGCGACGCGGTGGCGTGTGCGCTGGCTCTGCAGTGCGCCCCGTTGATGCCGATCCGGCTGCGGATCGGCCTGCACACCGGTGAGGTGCAACTGCGCGACGACAGCAACTACGCGGGCCCGGCGATCAACCGGACGGCACGGTTGCGCGATCTGGCCCACGGCGGGCAGACGGTGATCTCCGGTGCCACCGAGCCGCTGGTGGTCGACTCCCTCCCAGAGGGGACGTGGTTAGTCGATCTGGGCAGCCATCGATTGCGGGATCTGCCCCGTCCGGAACGGGTGGTGCAGCTGTGCCATCCGGACCTGCCGACAGAATTCCCGCCGCTTCGGGTGGCCGATGAGCCTGCCGCACATAATCTTCCGGCCCGGTTCACGAATTTTATTGGGCGCCGCAAGGAGATTGCAGAACTGCGCGATCTCATCACCGCGAATCGGTTGGTCACGTTGACCGGCGCCGGAGGAGCCGGGAAGACCCGACTGGCTGTCGAGGTTGCCGCGCAGCTGGCAGACGAGTTTCCCGACGGGGTTTGGTTTGTGGACCTGGCCCCGGTCACCGATGCCGCAATGGTTTCACTCGTTGTCGCGCGCACCTTTGGCCTACCCGATCAACCGGGCCGTTCGACCATGGACACGGTGCTGCGGTTCATCGGCGAGAAGACGATGCTGGTGCTGATCGACAATTGCGAGCACCTGCTCGACGTCTGTGGGCAGCTGATCGTCAGCGTCTTGGACGCTTGCCGGCAGTTGACCGTGGTGGCCACCAGCCGGGAATCGCTCGGGGTGTCCGGTGAATTGTCGTGGCGGGTGTCATCGTTGTCGGTCGACGATGAGGCAGTCGAGTTGTTCGTGGATCGGGCCCGCCATGTGCGGCCGCAGTTTCGTGTCGGCGGCGACGATGCTGCTTTGGTGGCGCAGATCTGTGCGCGTCTTGACGGGATGCCGTTGGCGATCGAGTTGGCCGCCGCACGGGTGCGGTCGCTGACGGTCGCCCAGATCGCGGATAGTCTGCATGACCGGTTCCGGTTGTTGACCGGGGGCGCGCGCAGCGCGGTGCGCCGCCAGCAGACGTTGCGGGCGTCGGTGGACTGGTCGCATGCCTTGTTGAGCGAACCCGAGCGGGTGTTGTTTCGGCGGTTGGCGGTTTTTTTCGGTGGGTTCGATCTGGACGCCGCCCAAGCGGTCGGCACCGCCAGCGACGCCGAGCGCTACCAGTTGCTGGACCAGTTGGGCCTGCTGATCGACAAGTCGCTGGTGGTCGCCGAAGAGGGCGCCGACAACAGAATGCGGTACCGGCTGTTGGAGACGGTGCGCCAGTACGCGCTGGAAAAACTCGGTGAGTCCGGTGAGGCTGACCCGGTCCGTACCCGCCACCGTGACTACTACACCTCCACCGCAGCGGGCCTGGAAGCCCGCGTGCAGGCCGACGCTGAGCCGTTGATGCGGTGGGCCGACGTCGAGATGGACAATCTGCGGGCGGCGTTTGTGTGGAGTCGCGAGATGCGTGACGAGCAGACCGCGTTGGGGTTGGTGTCGTCGTTGCAGCCGTACTGGGCCAGACGAGGCCGGATGATGGAAGGGCTGGCGGGGTTCGACGCGGTGTTGACCGACCAGTGCCCGCCCGATGTCGCCCCGAAGGTGTGGGTACGCGCGGTCGGCGACGCCAGTACCTTGGCGGCGATGTTGAGCATACCCGCCAGCCTGGATCGGGCGCGGGCGGCCCTGGCCTCCGCACGCGAAATCGACAACCGGTCACTGGTTATGCGAACCCTTGCCGCGTGCGGGTCGATTGCAATCGACGACGCCGACGTCGCCGGGCCATACTTCGCCGAGGCGATCGATCTGGCGCGCGCGGCCGGTGATCGTCGGCGCCTTGGTCAACTCCTCGGGTATCGGGCATACCTGGCCTTCTACGCCGGTGAGCCGAGGGTCGGATGCGCTGCCGCCGAAGAGGGACGGGACCTTGCCGAAACGCTCGGCGACCAGTTCCTCAGTCGACATTGCCAAATGTGGCTGGGCTCCTCGCTATCCATTCAGGGAGATCTAGATCAAGCCGAGCGAATCCTCGGCACCCTGGCCGAGCAGGCCGAAATCGCCGGGGACCCGAATCACAAGAGCTGGGCCTGCCTCGCCCAGAGTTCCGTGTTGGCCTTCCGCGGGCGGCCTGGGGCCGCGCACGATGCGGCCGAACTTGGGGCTGCGGCCGTCGATACGCTGGGCTCGCTATTGCCAGTGCAAAGCTATCTCGCTACAGCGGCGCTGGCCAGCGGCGATGTTGCCGCCGCAAGGAAGGCTGCCGAGGCCGCCACGCGGCACCCAGTTTCGCAACGCGAAGTCATTGCCAAACACATGCTGGCCGAGGCAACACTGGCCAGCGGTGATGTCGCGAAGGCCCGCCGGTGGGCCGACGACGCCGTCGCGGTGGCCCCGGGCTGGTGGCAGATGAATGCACTGACCGTGCGCGCGTTCATCGCGCTCGCGCAGGGTGAGCCCGCTCAGGCCGAGCGGGACACCCATGCCGCGCTGGCCGTGGCCGCTAGAACCCAGGCATTCGCGCGGGTGCCCGACACCCTGGAATGCCTGGCCCGATTGGAGGCAGACGACAATCAGCGCCACGCCGCGCGGTTGTTTGGCGCCGCGCAGGCCATCCGGGAGCGCACCGGAGAAGTCCGCTTCCCGATGTATCAAGCCGACTACGACACCACAGTCGCCGCTGTTCGAGAAGCGTTGGGGCAGCGGGATTTCGACGCTTGCTGGGCCGAAGGTGCCGCGCTGTCCACCGAAGAGGCCATCGCCTACGCCCAGCGCGGTCGCGGCGAGCGTAAACGCCCGGACAGCGGGTGGGAGTCGCTGACCCCCACCGAGTGTGACGTGGTGCGGTTGGTCAGCGACGGGCTGGCCAACAAGGACATCGCCGCGCGACTGTTCGTCTCACCGCGCACCGTGCAGACTCACCTGACCCACGTCTACGCCAAGCTCGGGCTGACCTCGCGCGTCCAACTGGTGCAGGAGGCAGCGCGGCACACCTGATCACGCCGTCCGGCGACGGATGCGGGCGGGGATGGGTTCGGCGGCCACCGTGGTGAACGGCACTGCGATCGGGAAATCCGATCTCTCGGACTGAATCTCGACGCGCCGGATGATGGTGGCCAGTGCGAGGGTGGCTTCCAGCATGGCGAAGTGATCGCCGATGCAGGAGCGCGGCCCGGCGCCGAACGGCAGGAATTGCCAGCGGTCGCGTCCGGCGGCGTTGTCCGGGCTGAACCGGTCGGGGTCGAAGGCCAGCGGATGCTCCCACAGCGCGGGGTCGCGCTGCACCGCATCGATGCCGAACGACACGATGGTGCCGGCTTTGAGGCGGTAGCCGTCGACTTCGATGTCCCGCTTCGCCTCCCGACTGGTTGCCGCGGCGGGTGGACACATCCGCAAGGCTTCGTGCAAGACCTGCACCGTGTAGCCCAATCGGGGCACGTCCTCGGACGTGAACTCACGACTTCCGATTGCGGCGACCTCTGCTTCGACGCGTCGCTGCAGGTCAGGGTGTCGTCCGAGCGCCCACAACGCGTATGCCAGGGCGGTGGCGGTGGTGTCGTGTCCAGCGAGCATGAACACGATGAGTTCGTTGCAGATGTCGTCATCGCTGAGTGCTTGCCCGGTCGCGGGGTCGCGCGCGGCGATCAGCGCGTGCACCAGCGGGGCGTCGCGGCCCGGATCGGCCCGACAGGCCCGCAGGACGTCATCGGCGAGCTGGCGCAATGTGGCGGCGGCGGCGCGAGCGCGCCGGCGTGCCGGGGTGGGTAGCCAAACTGGGGCGCGCACCGGTCGTGTGATTCGGTGGGCGAGGTACTCCATGGCCACCCGCATCGGCGTGGCGATCTCCTCCGCGCGCTCGTCCAGGTTCAGTCCGAGCACGGAGCGGCCCAGCGCCCGCAGCGTCAGCCGTCGGCATTCAGCATCGAGATCCACCCGCGACCCGTCGGGCCACCCATCGGTGACTGTTTCGGCGGCTTGGGCCATGTGACCGGCGAACTCAAGCACGCGCTGTTTGGTGAAGACCGGCTGTAACGCCCGCCGGCGCGGCAGCCAGCGGTCGTGGGGAAGGTCAAACAGGTTGCACCCCAGCAGATGTCGCATCTGGTCGTGGAGCAGGGTCTTTTCGACGAACGCGTCGGTGCGGCCCAGGATGTCTCGGCCCGCCTGCGGGGAGGTTGCCACCACGGCATCGGGAAACAGCCCTCCCGTGACCAGTTTCAACCATTTCGGGATGAGGTTCAGGCGAGTGACGGGTCCGCCCGCATCACGCAGTTCCTCTACGCCGGTGTGGAACACTCGGATCGCTCGTCGCTGCTGCGCAGGCGGCAACGGGTTGATCGGAGCCAGCGGCAGCTGCGAGACGTCGGCCTTCACGCTGTCGGCAGTCCGGCGTCGTGGACGTTGCGGGCGGTCTGGCTGGGCGGTGTCGGTGATCATGTGACCCTCCTCGGTTGAGGTTGACTTCGACTATCCGGTCGCGGCGAGCCGAGTTCATCGGTTGTTGTGCGTATATCTGCGCGGTCGAGGGGTCGTAGATCAGCACCTGGGCTGCGGCGATGTGCGCGGTTGTGCTGATGTTTTGCCGGTGGTGGTCGGCGATGCTGGTTAGCATGAGGCAATACGCGGAGTCGCCGCCGCTGAACTGGGGTGATCTGGGTGTGAGCGAGCTGCCGACGGGGACGGCGACGTTGCTTTTGGCCGACGTCGAGGGGTCCACGCGGCTGTGGGAGACCCAACCCGACGAGATGCCCGCGGCGCTGGCGCGGCTGGATCAGGTGGTGGCCGCGGCGGTCACCGCGCATGGCGGGGTGCGTCCGGTGGAGCAGGGTGAGGGTGACAGTTTTGTGGCCGCGTTCGCCCGGGCCAGCGACGCGGTGGCGTGTGCGTTGCAGGTGCAGCGGGCGCCGTTGGCGCCGATCCGGTTGCGCATCGGCGTGCACACCGGCGAGGTGCAGTTGCGAGATGACGCCAACTATGCGGGGCCGGTGATCAACCGGGCCGCGCGGCTGCGCGATCTGGCTCACGGTGGGCAGACGGTGCTCTCCGGCGCGACCGAACCGTTGGTGGCGGATCATCTGCCTGACGGGGCGTGGTTGACGGATTTGGGCAGTCACCGGTTGCGGGATCTGCCGCGTCCGGAGCGGGTGCTGCAGCTGTGCCACCCGGACGTGCGTACTGAGTTCCCGCCGCTGCGTGCCGCGGATGCTGTTGTGTCGCATAATCTTCCGGTTCAGTTGACGAGTTTCGTGGGGCGCCAGGCGGAGATGGCGGAGCTGAGTGGGCTCATCGCCGAGAACCGGTTGGTCACCCTGACCGGTGTGGGCGGTGCCGGTAAGACCCGACTGGCGGTTGAGGTCGCTGAGCGGCTCGACGACGAGTTCCCCGACGGGGTGCGCTACATCGACCTGGCTCCGGTCACCATCCCGGCGGTGGTGCCGCTGACCGTGGCGCGGACGCTGTGCTTGCCCGATCAGCCGGGCCGCTCCACCACCGACACGGTGCTGGGCTTCATCGGGCACAAGACGATGCTGCTGGTGTTCGACAACTGTGAGCATCTGCTGGATGCGGCCGGCGATCTGATCGTCGCGGTGCTGGAGGCGTGTCCGCGGGTTTCGATCCTCGCCACCAGCCGCGAGTCCCTCGGCGTGGCCGGTGAACTGAGTTGGCGGATGCCGTCGCTGTCCACGACAGATGAGGCGATCGAGTTGTTCGTGGACCGGGCTCGTCATGTGCGCCCCGGGTTTCGGATCGACGGGGACGAGGCCGCGCTGGCCGCCGATATCTGCCAACGGCTGGACGGGATGCCGTTGGCGATCGAGTTGGCCGCCGCGCGGGTGCGGGCGTTGTCACTGTCCCAGATCGCCGAGGGCTTGTATGACCGGTTTCGGTTGTTGACCGGTGGTGCGCGCGGTGCGGTGCGCCGCCAGCAGACGCTGCGCGCGTCGGTGGACTGGTCGCATGCGATGTTGACCGACCCGGAGCGGGTGTTGTTTCGGCGGCTGGCGGCGTTCGCCGGTGGGTTTGATCTGGACGCCGCCGAGGACGTCGGCGCGGCCACGGACGCCGAGCGTTATCAGCTGCTGGACCAATTGGGTCTGTTGGTGGACAAATCGCTCGTGCTCGCTGAGCGGGGAGCCGGTGGGATGCGGTATCGGTTGTTGGAGACGGTGCGCCAATACGGCCTGGAGAAGCTGGGTGAGTCCGGTGAGGCCGGGGCGGTGCGTACCCGCCACCGGGACCACTACGCGACCACGGCCGCCGCGTTGGACGCGGACATTCAGGCTGGGACGGAGCGCCTGCTGGCATGGGCCGACGCCGAGATCGACAACCTGTACGCCGCGTTCTCCTGGAGCCGCGAGCTCGGCGGCGACGAAACCGCGCTGCAGATGGTGTCGTCGTTGCAACGGTACTGGGTGGAGCGCGGCCGACT
>NZ_JBMHMI010000005.1:0-7346 GCF_049179015.1 Micromonospora sp. WMMD736 | reverse complement strand
TGATCACCGACGGCGCGCTGGCGCCCGACTTTGACGACGAAGTGGTCGCAGGCGCCTGCGTGACCCGGGAAGGTGCATAGCGATGTATGACCAACTGTTGGCCAACCTGGCGATCCTGGTGCTCGCCGGGTTCGTCGGCTTCGCCGTCATCTCCAAGGTGCCCAACACCTTGCACACCCCGCTGATGTCGGGCACCAACGCAATCCACGGCATCGTCGTGCTGGGCGCGCTGATCGTGCTCGGCGATCTGCCCGCCGACGCCGGCTGGGGTGTGCGCATCATCGCGTTCGTCGCGTTGATCTTCGGCACGCTCAACGTGATCGGCGGCTTCCTTGTCACCGACCGGATGCTGGGCATGTTCAAGGGCAAGAGGCCGGCCAAGGCCATCGAGAAGGCTGACGAGGTGGCCAAGTGACCTACCTCGTCAACGCGCTCTACATCGTCGCGTTCGCGCTGTTCATCCTGGGTCTGTCCGGGCTGACCGGACCCAAGACCGCGGTACGGGGCAACTGGATCGCCGCCGCCGGTATGGCGTTGGCCGTGCTGGCCACGTTGATCAAGGTGCGCGACACCGCGTCGATCAACTGGATCCTGATCGCGGCTGGTCTGCTGATCGGTGTGGTGCTCGGGGTGCCGCCGGCCAAGCGAACCAAGATGACCGCGATGCCGCAGCTCGTCGCGCTGTTCAACGGCGTCGGCGGCGGCACGGTCGCGCTGATCGCCTGGGCGGAATTCATTGAGACGCACGGCTTCAGCCAGTTCAAGCCCGACCAGCATCCGACGGTGGCGTTGGTGGTCGGCTCGCTGTTCGCCGCGATCGTCGGCTCGGTGTCGTTCTGGGGCTCGCTGGTGGCCTTTTTGAAGTTGCAGGAGTCGATCCCGAAGAACGTCGAGAAGAAGCTGGTGTCGGCGGCCAAGCTGTTCCAGGCCGCCAACGCCGTGCTGCTGGTCGGCGCGGTGGCCATCGCGGTCATCATCGGGCTGAACGCCGGTGCGGGCAGCCCCGACTGGATGATCGTGGCGGTGCTGGTGCTGGCCGGGCTGATGGGCCTGTTCGTGGTGTTCCCGATCGGCGGCGCCGACATGCCGGTGGTCATCTCGCTGCTCAACGCGATGACCGGATTGTCCGCTGCGGCCGCGGGTGTGGCGCTGAACAACACCGCGATGATCGTGGCGGGCATGATCGTCGGCGCATCCGGTTCGATCCTGACCAACCTGATGGCCGTGGCGATGAACCGGTCCATTCCGGCGATCGTGTTCGGCTCGTTCGGTGGGGACTCCGGTGGCCCGGCCGGCGCGGCCACCGACCAGGGCACCGTCAAGGCCACGTCGGCCGCCGACGCCGCGATCCAGATGGCCTACGCCAACCAGGTGATCGTGGTGCCCGGCTACGGGCTGGCGGTGGCCCAAGCCCAGCACGCGGTCAAGGAGATGGGTGATCTGCTGGAGGACAAGGGCGTTGAGGTCAAGTACGCCATCCACCCGGTGGCCGGCCGGATGCCCGGGCACATGAACGTGCTGCTGGCCGAGGCCGACGTCGAATACGACGCGATGAAGGAGATGGACGACATCAACGGTGAGTTCACCCGCACCGATGTCACGCTCGTCATCGGCGCCAACGACGTCACCAACCCCGCGGCGCGCAGCGACCCGTCGAGTCCGATTCACGGTATGCCGATCCTCAACGTGGACCAGTCCAGGTCGGTGATCGTGTTGAAGCGGTCGATGAGCTCGGGCTATGCCGGTATCGACAACCCGCTGTTCTTCGCCGACCAGACCTCAATGTTGTTCGGCGACGCCAAGAAGTCGGTCGGCGAAGTCATCGAGGAGCTCAAGGCGCTGTAGGGGGTCGAGATGGATGCCCAACAGGTGCAGGCCGCGTTCGAGGATGTCTTCGACCAAGCGCTGGTCTTCCACGGCTTCGCCGACTTCTCCCGAGACTACGACCTTTATGTGTACATCGGCGCTGCTCCGAGCATCGGTGTCGTGGCCCAGGATCTGCGTTACCGATTCACCCACTGCGTCTCCGCGGTCACCACGACGAGCGTGTCGCCCGAGGTGTGGCGGCGTTCGCTCGACGACCGGCTGACCCAGCCCGACGGTGCGGATGTCGACGAGCTCGACGGATTCGTCTGGGGCGTGCGCTGGCAGGTCCTGTATCCCGGTCTCTCCGTCGTGGCGGATTCACCGGAGGCGGCAGAGTGGTCCGAACGCCTGGGCATGGATTTCTTCGAGGTCCTCGTCGAAACGAACACCCACACGATCCGGCTGATCGCGACCGACCTGGTCGTCACCGCGCTGGACGCCGGTCACACTCCGTTCGCCGTCTAGGAGTTCTGAGTCAGATGGACGGAGCGTCCGCGGCGGGCATCGCGTAGCGCTCAGACCCGCCGTTGTGTCGTCGATTAGTGTCACCCTGGGCGACACCAATCCTCGACAAACCGTGCAGCCGCCCTCAGCTTTGTCGTGGCACGGTTCGATCGCGAAGAGTTCCTGGACGAGATCACGGTGGTGGCGTTGAGCTTCCTGCGCCGCTGGCCGGACTGTCCGGAGAGCTAGCCGCCCAGCCGCGCCTGCAGATAGGTCACGTCGGAGAACAACGCCATATCGTCGTCGTCAGCCGGATACGTCAACCCGTTGACCGCGTAGAGCTCCTTGGCGGTGCGGCCCGCGCCGACCCACCCCAGGGCCTGCAAATAGTCCGGGACGTGGTTGCGTTCGTCGGTGTAGACGAGGTCGTGAATGCTGACAGCGCTGTCCTTCCAGCGCTCCCGCAGGTGCTCGGTGCGGCCGTCGGAGAACACCGCCATATCCGGGACGAAGTCCGTGGCCACCTGGCTGCCCGGCGCGCTGAGCGCGGTGATCCGGTCGAACAGGAGATCCTGAGCGTCCGATGGCAGGTAGACCAGCAGTCCCTCGGCGCTCCACGCGGTCGGCTCCTCGGGCCGGAAGCCGGCGGCCCGCAGCGCGGCCGGCCAGTCGTCGCGCAGATCGACCGGCACCACCCGGCGATCGGCGCCGGGCTCAGCACCCAGGTCGGCCAGCGTGCTCGACTTGAACTCGATGACGTCGGGCAGGTCGACCTCATAGACCACGGTGTCGGCCGGCCACGACAGCCGGTAGGCGCGGGTGTCCAGGCCGGACGCCAAGATCACCACCTGCCGCACGCCGCACCGGACCGCGTTGAGGAAGAAATCGTCGAAGAAGCGGGTGCGCACCGCCATCTGCTCGCCGGAGCGCTGCGGGTCGTAGTCGGGGAACTCGTCGGGCACCTCGCCGTCGAGGATCCCGGTGAAGAAGTCCAAGCCGACCGCGCGGACCAGGGGTTCGGCGAACGGATCGTTGATCAGGGCGGCGCCACTGCGGGTGGCCAGCGCCCGCGAGGTGGCGACCATGGTTGCGGTCGCGCCCACGCTCGAGGCCAGGTCCCAGCTGTCGTTGTCGGTACGCACACATCCTCGCTCTCACCGGCGGACCAACCGCCAGTTTACTTAGCGAGGCTAACACAACCGCCCGGGGCGGCTTAGACCGGCGGATAGGCCGGCGGCGGATACACCCCGCGCAGGGCCCAGGGCAGCCAGTTGAAGAAGTATTCGATCTCGTCGCTGGCGTCGTAGTCCGGATTCGGATCCATACGAATACCTCCAATATGTGCAGAGACCTGTTCGGCAGTCTAAATCTCCCGGCGATTGCGCAACAGGGGTGTGGACGATCCGACTCCGATGATGCCTAGACTGCCAACCAGTTGATTGATAACCCCGGCGCCGGCCGGGCCCGCCGATAGTGAGACCGATGCCCTCCGAAGTCCCGAGCAACGGCAGCACCCGCCGTGAGGAGTTGCTGACCGTGGCCACCAAGCTTTTCGCCGCGCGTGGCTACCACGGAACCCGGATGGACGACGTCGCCGAGGCGGTCGGCCTGAACAAGGCCACGGTCTACCACTACTACGCGAGCAAGTCGCTGATCCTGTATGACATCTACCGCAGCGCTGCCGAGTTCACCGTCGCCGCCCTGCACGACGATCCGACCGCCACGGCCCGCGAAACCATCTACCACTTCACCCGCCGGCTGCTGGTCGGCATCGCCGGCAATATCGAACGCGCTGCGGTGTACTTCCAGGAAGGGCCCTACATCAGCGAGTGGTTCACCGAGGACCAGGTTGACCACATCCGGAAGGCCGAGACGCAGGTCTACGAGCACGTCCGCGACGTCATCGACCGCGGCATCGCCAGCGGCGAGTTCTACGACTGCGACTCGCACGTGCTCGCGCTGGGCTATATCGGGATGACGCTGGGCTCCTACCGCTGGTTGCGCCCGCACGGCCGGCGCACCGCGCCGGAGATCGCCGTCGAGTTCAGCACCGCGCTGCTGCGTGGCCTGATCCGTGACGAGTCGGTGCGCGTCGAGTCGCCGCTGGGCCTGGAGATCGGCCAGGTGAGCACCGGTGACTGAATTGTTTCGGCTCGACGGCAAAGTCGCCGTGGTCACCGGGGGTGGCCGGGGCATCGGGGTGATGATGGCCCGCGGGCTGCTGCAGGCGGGCGCTGCGGTCTACCTGTCCAGCCGCAAGGAGGCCGAGCTGGACGCGGCGGTCGCCGAGCTCTCGCCGTTGGGCCGGGTCGAGGCGATCCCCGCGGATCTGGGCACCGCCGAGGGGGCGCAGACGCTGGCCGATGCGCTGGCCGCCCGCGAGGACAAGCTGCACGCGCTGTTCAACAACGCCGGCGCGAACTGGGGGGCACCGTTCGACGAGTTCCCCGAGTCCGGGTTCGACAGGGTGTTCAACGTCAACGTCAAGGGCGTGTTCCTGGTGACGCGGGCGCTGGTGCCGATGCTGCGTGCCGGCGCCACCGACGACGACCCGGCGCGGGTGGTCAACACCGGCAGCGTCGACGGCTTCCACCCACCTGAGCGGGGCCGCAACAACTTCTCCTACAGCGCCAGCAAGGCGGCCGAACACATGCTGAGCCGGCATCTGGCCGGTGAGCTGGCACCCCACATCCTGGTCAATGCCATCGCGCCGGGCCTGTTCCCCTCGAAGATGACCAAGGTGCTGCTGACCGCCGGTGAAGAAGCGGTCGGGGCCGCGTTACCGCTGGGCCGGGTCGGATCGTCCGACGATATGGCCGGCATCGCGGTGTTTCTGGCCAGCCGGGCCAGCAGCTACATCACCGGCACCGTCATTCCGGTCGACGGCGGGGTGAGCACCATCCGATGAAGTCCACCCTGCTGTCGCGGCGCGATCTCGACTTTCTGTTGTTCGAGTGGCTGCGGGTGGACGAGCTGACCAAGCGCGAACGGTTCGCCGACCACTCCCGCGAGACGTTCTCCGACGTACTGGATCTCTGCGAGGAGCTGGCGGAGCGCTACTTCGCCCCGCACAACAAGGCCAGCGATGCTCACGAGCCGACCTTCGACGGGACGACGGTGACGGTGATCCCGCAGGTGAAGGAAGCGTGGGACGCCTTCGCGCAGGCCGATCTGCTGGCGGTGAGCGCCGACGCGGCATTGGGTGGGGCCCAACTGCCGACGACGGTTGCCCAGGCCGCGTTCGCCTGGTTCTCCGCGGCCAACCTCAGCACGTTCGGCTACCTCATGCTCACCGTCGCCAACGCCAACCTGCTGGCCGAGTTCGGCAGCGACGACCAGGTCGAGGCCTTCGTCAAACCGATGTTGACCGGCCGGTTTTCGGGCACCATGGCACTCTCGGAGGCCCAGGCGGGGTCCTCGCTGGCCGACATCCTCACCCGGGCCGAACCCCGGCCCGACGGCAGCTACCGGTTGTTTGGATCCAAGATGTGGATCTCGGGCGCCGAGCACGAACTCACCGACAACATCGTCAACCTGGTGTTGGCCAAGATCCCGGGCGGACCGCCGGGCACCAAGGGCATCTCGTTGTTCATCGTGCCGAAGTTCCTGGTCAACCCCGACGGGTCGATCGGGGAGCGCAACGACGTGGTGATCGCTGGGCTCAACCACAAGATGGGCCAGCGCGGGATCACCAACACCGTGCTGAACTTCGGCGAGGGTCGGCACCAGCCCGCCGGCGAGCCCGGCGCGGTCGGCTACCTGGTCGGCGAACCGCACCGCGGCATCGTCTACATGTTCCACATGATGAACGAGGCCCGTCTCGGGGTGGGGATGGGCGCGGTGGCGCTGGGTTACACCGGCTACCTGAAGTCGCTCGAGTACGCCCGGTCGCGCCCGCAGGGCCGTCATCCGCTGGCCAAGGATCCGACCGCACCGCAGGTGCCGATCATCGAACACGCCGATGTGAAGCGGATGTTGTTGGCGCAGAAGGCCTATGTCGAAGGCGCGATGGCGTTGACGTTGTACTGCGCCAAGTTGGTCGACGTGCAGCACAGTGCGGATTCCCAGGAGCAGGCTCGGTCGGCCGGTCGGTTGCTGGACATCCTGACCCCGGTGGCCAAGAGCTGGCCGTCGCAGTGGTGTCTGGAGGCCAACAACCTGGCCATTCAGGTGCACGGCGGCTACGGGTACACCAGCGAATACGACGTCGAGCAGCACTACCGCGACAACCGGCTCAATCCGATCCACGAGGGCACCCACGGCATTCAGAGCCTGGACCTCTTGGGCCGCAAGATAACCCAGGATGGTGGGGCCAACCTGAGCGCGCTCACCGAGTCGGTCGACGCGACTATCGCGGCGGCCCGGTCCACTGCGGCCGCACCGTTGGCCGAGGAGTTGGACGCGGCGTGGCAGCGGTTGGTGGCGGTGACGATGTCGATGTTCGCCGCCGGCGACGTGGAGGCAGCGCTGGCCAACAGCGCGATCTACCTGGAAACCTTTGGTCATCTGGTGATCGGGTGGATGTGGTTGGAGCAGCTGCTGGCCGCCGATGGCCGCGACGGTGACTTTTACGACGGCAAACGCCAGGCGGCACGCTACTTCTACCGCTACGAACTACCCAGGACCGCAGCGCAACTGGATCTGCTGGAAAGCCTGGACCGCACCACTGTGCAGATGCGACCGGACTGGTTTTAGAACGTCTCGCTATGCTCTGCAAATGCCCATCGTGAGCAAGACCGTCGAGGTCGAGGCCCCCGCCGAGACGATCCTGGCGATCGTCGCCGATTTCGAGGCGTACCCGCAGTGGAACAAGGAGATCAAGGGCTGCTGGATTCTGGCCCGTTACGACGACGGCCGGCCCAGCCAGCTGCGTCTCGACGTCGAGATCCAGGGGCAGTCCGGAACCTTTATCAACGCCGTCTACTACCCCAGCCCGATGCAGATCTACACCCTGCTGCAGCAGGGGGATCACTTCGACAAGCAGCAGCAGACGTTCTCGGTCGTGGCGATGGGTCCGACGTCGCTGTTGACCGTCG
>NZ_JBMHMI010000004.1:0-6714 GCF_049179015.1 Micromonospora sp. WMMD736 | reverse complement strand
GCCACGGTGTTCGGTCCGGTCGTCGGCGCCATGCTGTTCTGGTTCCTGCTGGCCATCCCCGACGCGCTGTTGCGGCAGGCCATCGCCGGCCCCGATCCCCTGCTGCCGCTGACCGATGCCCAGGTCGGTGCGACGCGCTATGTCCTGCTCGGCATTCTCATCGCGGTGCTGATGGTGTTCCGACCACAAGGCATCATGGGGCGAAAACGGGAGGTGCAACTCGATGGCTGAGACCCCGTTCGATCCGATGTCCGATTCGCCGTCGGCCTCCCCGTTCGCCGACGTCGCCGCGGAGCCGGGATCGCCCAAGCCCGACCCGATCATGGTGGTGGACAACATGTCCCGGTCCTTCGGCGGCCTCAAGGCCGTCGACGTCGAGCACCTCGAGATCGAACGGGGCTGTATCACCGGCCTGATCGGGCCCAACGGGGCCGGCAAGACCACCTTCTTCAATCTGCTCACCGGCTTCGACCAGCACGACACCGGGTCCTGGACGCTGGACGGGCGCGAGATGGGCCGGCTGCATCCGCACCGGGTGGCGCGCCGCGGTGTGGTGCGCACCTTTCAGCTCACCAAGGCCTTAGCGCGAATGTCGGTGCTGGACAATGTCCGGCTCGGGGCGGCCGATCAGAGCGGCGAGCGGATCCTCAAGTCGCTGTTCCGGTTCACCTGGCGCGGTCAGGAACGCGAGGTGACCGAGCGCGCCCACGAGATGCTGAGCCGATTCAACCTGGCGGCCAAGGCCGATGACCTGGCCGGTTCACTGTCGGGTGGACAGCGCAAGCTGCTGGAGATGGCGCGGGCGCTGATGACCGAGCCCAAGGTGATCATGCTCGACGAGCCGATGGCCGGGGTGAATCCGGCGCTGACCCAGAGTCTGTTGGGGCACATCAAATCGCTGCGCGACGAGGGCATGACGGTGGTGTTCGTCGAACACGACATGGACGTGATCCGCGACATCAGCGACTGGGTGGTGGTGATGGCCCAGGGCGCGGTGATCGCCGAGTCGACGCCGGAGGCGCTGGCCGACAACCCGGCCGTGGTGGACGCCTATCTCGGCAGCCATCACGATCAGGTGCTGGAATTCGATGCCGACGGCAACCCGGTGGGCGCCACCGCCGAGTTGGCCGAACGGATCGAGAATGCGATGGCCAACGCGGCCAAGTCGGGCGATCTGTCATGACCGATTCGCGCGACAACCTCTCCCCGGCCGAATTGGCCGCAACCCCTGAGGAACATGCTCGGCTGGCCGAAGGTGCGTTGGTGCGCGCGGACCGGGTGGTGGCCGGCTACCTACCGGAGGTCGACATCCTGCGCGGCTGTGACTTCTATCTGCGCGAGGGCGAAATCGTCGGCATCATCGGGCCGAACGGGGCGGGAAAGTCGACGCTGCTGAAAACCCTGTTCGGGCTCATCCCGGTGCGCACCGGCACGGTGTCGCTGCGCGGTGCGGACATCACCTCGGCGCCCGCGCACGTGCTGGTCACCAAAGGGGTCGGCTATGTGCCGCAGAACCAGAACGTCTTCCCATCGATGACCATCGAGGAAAACCTCGAGATGGGCATCTACCTACGCTCCTCGAAGTTCGCCGAACGATTCGCGTACGTCAGCGAGTTCTTCCCACTGCTGGCCGAGCGGCGCCGGGTCAAGGCAGGCGCGCTGTCCGGCGGTGAACGCCAGATGGTCGCCATCGGCCGCGCGCTGATGATGGAACCGTCGGTGCTACTGCTCGACGAGCCGTCGGCCGGCCTGTCGCCGATGTTCACTGATGAGGTGTTCATTCGCTGCAAGCAGATCAACGCCACCGGGGTCTCGGTGATCATGGTCGAGCAGAATGCGCGGCGCTGCCTGCAGATCTGCGACCGCGGCTACGTACTGGACCAGGGCACCAACGCCTACACCGACACCGGGCGCAACCTGATGAACGACCCCAAGGTGATCGAGCTGTACCTGGGCACCCTGGCCGGCAGCAGAGAGCGCTGAGCTACTCGCCCAGCGCTCTCCGCCCGCCCCGTCAGCCTCTCAGCCCTCGACGACGATGTAGTCGGTGGTCTCCAGCGTGTTGTCCGGGCCGAAGACCAGGCTGCCGTACGAACCCACCGACGGTTCACCGGCCGGGCCGAACGCCAACTCCCCGGTCACACCGTCGTAGTCGATGTCCTCACCCGCCGCCAGCAGGTCACGGCACTGCGCGAAGGTGGTGCACTTGGTGCCGTCGCGGGTCACCCCGATGATGTTGGCGGCGATGTCCACCCCGGCGGTGGAACCGGCCTGCTCGGCCGCCAGTGCCGAGACGACGATCGCGTCGTAGGACTCACCGGCGTAGTTGAAGTCCACCAGCGCCGGGTCGGCGGCCAGCAGCCGTCCCTCGAACTCGTCACCGACGTCGGTGAGCGGGGTGGTGCCCTTCATGCCTTCCAGCAGGCCCGGTGCGACGCCCTCGCCCAGCGCGTTGCCCATGTTGCCGTCGGTGCCGTAGACCAGCATCCCGTCTGACGGGCCGATACCGACCTCATGCATCCGGGTGAGGATCTTGGCGCTCTCCTCGAACCCGATCACCGCGACTGCGTCGGGGTTGAACTCCTTGACCTGATCCACCTCAGCATTGAATGACTGGGCGTTGGGGTCGTAGATGATCTTGGTGATCTGGTCCGACGCGATGCCAGCGGCCTCCAGGTCCTTGACGGTGTTGGCCGCCAGACCGGTTCCGTACGGGTCGTTGAGCGCCATGACCGCCACCCGCTGCGCCCCGTCCTGGGTGATCAACTGCGCCAGGGCCTGGGCCTGCAGCACATCGGTGGGGGCGGTGCGGAAGTACATGCCGTCTTCGGGGTAGCAGACGAACTGGTCGGAGGTGTTGGCCGGGGAGAACATCACCACGCCGGCGCTCGCGATCTTGTCGATCACCTTCAGCGACACCGCCGAGGAGGCCGCGCCGACGATGACGTCGACGCCCTCGGCGAGCTCGCGATCGACGGTGGTGTTCGCGGCGTCGGTGGTGGTGTCACCCGAATCGCCGGTGACCAGTTCCACCGGGGCACCCAGCACCCCGCCCGCTTCGTTGATCTCGTTGACGGCGATCTGCACACCGGCGATCTCCGGCGGGCCGAGGAAGGCCAGCGTCCCGGTTTCCGGCAGCAGGGTGCCGAACTTCAGCGGGCTGGTGTCCGGGGTGGCGCCGGCGGTCGCCTGGGGCGGCTCGCAATCGGTGGACACCTCTTCCGCGGGAGCCGCGGCGCCTTCGGTGGTGGTGGTCTCCTCCGGGGCCGCCGACTCCTCGGCGGGCTCACTCGAGCAACCCGCGACGGCCAGCGCGGCGATGCCCACCACCGCGAACGTACGGCCAAGGGACACATGCTTCATCGAAAGACACTCCTGACGTCTCGTCGCCAATGGTGACCGGTGCGCCCACGGGCGCGCGTGTCCTGAACCGTAACGGCTGGGCTGGTTTCGCGGCGACTCCGGAGGCCTACGTGATCAATCTGTTACCTGAGCGTAGTCCGGTGCCTATCGGGACGCGCTGCCGTCTTCGAGGGTTTCCAGCACCACTTCAGCCACCCGCTTCATGGTGGTGCGGCGATCCATCGCCGCGCGCTGAATCCACTTGAACGCCTCGGGCTCACTCATCTGGTGCTTGGTCTGCAGCAATCCCTTGGCGCGTTCGACCAGCTTGCGGGTCTCGAGCCGGTCGGTCAGCGACGCGACTTCGGTTTCCAAGGCACTGATCTCACTGAATCGGCTCACCGCCACCTCGATCGCCGGGATCAGGTCGGTGATGTTGAACGGCTTGACCAGGTAGGCCATCGCCCCGGCGTCGCGGGCGCGCTCGACGAGATCGCGCTGGCTGAAGGCGGTCAGGACGACGATGGGCGCAATGCGCTTGCCGGCAATCTCCTTCGCCGCATCGATACCGTCACGACGCGGCATTTTCACGTCCATGATCACCAGGTCGGGTTTCAGACGTTCGCTCAGGTCGACGGCCTCCTGCCCGTCGCCGGCCTCCCCGACAACCTCGTAGCCTTCCTCGCGCAGCATCTCGGCCAGGTCCAGCCGGATGAGTGCCTCGTCCTCGGCGATGAGGACACGGCGGGACTTGTCGGTATCGGTCGGTGACCCGGTCATGACGACATTGTGGCGGTAGTGCGGCCGATGGGCGACCCCGGGGCATCCTCTAAGGTGGTACTCCGCGCACGCGCGCGCCCTCGTATCCCAACTGGCAGAGGAAACGGATTCAAAACCCGTACAGTGTGAGTTCGAATCTCACCGAGGGCACTCGATTCGCCCGCTGCCTGCGCAAATGTCACGATAGACAGATGGCAGGTGAGGCTGGACAGGATCCGGATCGAGCGCAGGCCCGAGTGCTCTGCGAGGCCCTGCGCGACAGCCTTCGCGAGGCGGTCGGCGAACTGGCGAAGCTCGAACACGCCGATTCACGGCAAGCAGTGGTGTTTCGTCGGCGTGCTGCCGAATTGCGTTGCGAAATCGACAGAGTGAAGTTCCTGATCGCCCGTTTGCACCGCAGGTTCCCGAGCATCGCCGAGAACGTCGCGGACAGCGCCCGAACGGGTTAGGCGTAGGAGACGGCGAGTTCGTCCAGCGCAAGGTGGGCGCGGCGTTCGACAAACAGCGGGACGAACTCGCGCACCGGTGCGCCGTCGAACCGGGTGCGCAACTCCTCGACGACCGCGCCGATGTCCTCACGAGTCAATGACGGGTAACTGCCGGCTAGTCTGTCGATGACTTCCGAAATCAGGGTTTCCTCGTTCATTGACGTGACCATCACCTCAGATTCACATCCTGGTCACCCGCGGTCAACCCGAAAGCTCACCCAATTGGATTGGCTGGGATCGAGAAGTCGACCGAGAGCGCCGGCGAAGGCAGGTCACAGCGCTACGCTGGGGCGATGGCGATCAGCGCGCGGTCGGCCTGTGTGCCTGCGGTGGCCTTGCAGAGCCGCATCCCGGCCCGCACCCAGCACTATGCCCGGAGCGTGTCGAGTCGGCTGCGGGTACTCACCATCGCCACCTGGATCGCCGCGGCGGTTTCCGCCGGCTTCGGCGTGCTACAGCTGACGCTCGGGGGGCCGCTGTGGCGGCTCGCTCTGCTCAATCTGACCTGCGCGCTGGTGTTCCTGGCCATCCCGAAGCTGTACCGATTCGGTGAGCTCGTCGCCCCGCTGACCTTCTTCGTGTTGGCTTACCTGTCGGTGTCGTTCAGCTGCTACAGCGTCGGGACCGGGTCCGGGCTGCAGTTCTACTTCCTGGTGTCGGCGTCGTTGGTGGTGCTGGTGCTGGGCATCGAACGGCTCGCGCTGTCGGCGGCGCTGGTCACGCTGGGCGTGGCGGCGATGATCGCCCTGGAGCTGTTGGTGCCGGACGACCGCGGCCTGCGGCCCGAATGGTTGACGACGGTCGGATTCGTCAGCTCGGCCGTGGCCTCCGCGCTCATGGTGTTCGCCACGGTCTGGTACGCGCTGCGCGAAATCGCCCGCGCTGAACGTGCGATGGAGGCCGAGTACCAGCGTTCTGAGCAACTGCTCGCCAATATCCTGCCAGCCAGCATCGCGCAGCGGCTCAAAGATCCGTCCCGCAGCATCATCGCCGACAAGTACGACGACGCCTCGATCCTGTTCGCCGACATTGCGGGCTATACCAAGCGCGCCAGCGACACCGCACCCACCGAACTGGTCCGATTCCTCGACCGGCTCTACAGCGAACTCGACGCGTTGGTCGACCGGCACGGGCTGGAGAAGGTCAAGACCAGCGGCGATTCCTACATGGTCGTCAGCGGGGTGCCCACCCCGAGACCCGACCACCTCGAGGCTCTTGCCTGTCTGGCGCTGGACATGGCCGACGCCGTCGCCGATCTCACCGATCCGCACGGCCGGGCCGTGCCGCTGCGGATCGGATTGGCCAGCGGTCCGGTGGTGGCCGGTGTGGTCGGCACCCGCAAGTTCTTCTACGACGTCTGGGGCGACGCGGTCAACGTCGCGTCCCGAATGGAAACCACCGACGTCGTCGGTCGAATCCAGGTGCCGCAGAACGTGTACGAACACATCCGCGACTCATTCGTCCTCGAGGAGCGCGGCGATGTCGACATCAAGGGCAAGGGCGTGATGCACACCTGGTACCTGGTCGGCCGACGGGACGACCAGGCGGTCAGGAATGCGGTCGAACGCGTCGCCGGCCTGACTTAGACCTTGCGGTTCTCCGTCTTGATCAGCCAGGCCAGTTTCTCCAGCCCGTCGATCAACTGGTGCAGGATGTCGGCCGTGCTGGGATCTTCGGCGTCGACGGGGTCGTGCACCGTGCGCAGCGTGTCGACGGCGGCGTAGATCCGGGTGGTGATCAGGTCGACAACGTCGGCCGTGCTCTGTTCGTGGGGCGGAAACTGCGGCAGCGTGGTGTTGGCCGCCACGGTGTCCGTGCGGCCGTCGGGTACCGCCCACAGCGCCCGCATCCGCTCGGCCACGGTGTCGCTGGCCTCGCGCGCGAAGTCCACCAACTCGTCGAGCTGCAAGTGCAGATCACGGAAGTTGGTTCCGATGACGTTCCAGTGCGCCTGCTTGCCCTGTAGGTGCAGTTCGATGAGGTCGACCAACACACGTTGCAGGTTGGCGCTCAGTTCGGTCGATGCCTGAAATTCTGTGATCTCTGATTCGTGGCGACGTGTACTCATGCCAGGTACAACTCGATCTATTTTGGAATCAATCCA
>NZ_JBMHMI010000003.1:0-6572 GCF_049179015.1 Micromonospora sp. WMMD736 | reverse complement strand
CTGACCACCGCCCCAAGCTGGAGAGTCGCGATACCCGGCGTTACACGAGCCCAAAAGTGATGTCACCAACGGGATTTTGCCAGGGGCCGCGGAGCAATGATCAGAACCTGTGTATGAGCCTCGGTGTGGGCGCGTGAAAGTGGGCGCACTCTCCCGAGGATGATCTGTATGTCGTAGGTCTGATCAAGAGCCAGGCGTTGGCGCGCTGGTTCGGGAAGGTACGCCCTTGCTCACCGTAGTTCACTTTGCCCGGGACGCCAACGACAACGGCAGCGCCGCTGGCCGGTCGTTGTTGGATGAGATCGTGCGCGATGGCGCGCGGCAGATACTGGCCGCGGCGCTGCAGGCCGAAGTGGCCGCTTATGTGGCCCAGTTCGCCGACCAGCTCGATGAGAACGGCCACCGTATGGTGGCGCGCAACGGCTACCACCAGCCGCGTGAGGTGCTGACCGCGGCCGGCGCGGTGGAGGTGACGGCGCCCCGGGTCAACGACCGCCGAGTCGATCCCGACACCGGGCACCGTCAGCGGTTTTCCTCGGCGATCCTGCCGGCCTGGGCGCGTAAGTCCCCGCAGATGAGCGAGGTGCTGCCGCTGCTGTATCTGCACGGGCCGTCGACCAGCGATTTCGGGCCGGCGCTGGAGCAGTTCCTCGGCTCGGGGGCGGGGTTGTCGGCCACCACGATCGCCCGCCTGACCAGCCGTTCGAGGTCGACTTCGGCACCAAACCCCAAGGTTATCGCGAAAATCACCGACGATCTCGACACGCTGTTGGAGTTCTGCAAGTATCCGGCCGAGCATTGGATTCACTTGAGGACGACGAATCCGATCGAAAGCACCTTTGCCACAGTGCGTTTGCGCACGAAGGTCACCAAGGGTCCGGGATCGCGCGCGGCTGGACTGGCGATGACCTACAAGTTGATTGACGCCGCCCAGGCCCGTTGGCGCGCTGTCAACGCCCCGCACCTGATCGCCCCCGTCCGCGTTGGAGCGGTCTTCCACAAAGGCAAACTCCTCGAACGGCCCACCGACATCACCACGGCCGTACCGACTGCCAACGATGCCGACCCAACCGGTTCGGAGGTGGCCTGAACTGCCCCGATTCGCACTCAGTGTTGGTCATTTCGGGCAGGGTCAGGCGGGAAGTGGCAGGGCCCAGTGTTCGGCCACCTTGCCGTCCTGGACGCGGATCATGTCGAGCGCGAAACCGAGCGACTCTCCCGTGTCCGCACGGGCTATCCGATAACGAGTGGCCACGATGTCACCCTGGCTGATGCGTTGCTCGACCGTCGTGCTCGTCCCTTCGGCACCGGCTGCCATATGCCGCCATTTCGCCGCCCAACCCTGGTGGCCACGCGGGGCTCCGGGCAATGCCGCGTGGTCGACGGCGTCTTCGCTAATAAGCTTCAACGCCGCGTCCAGGTCACCACGCAGCACGGCGTCCGACATCGCGCTGACGACATCCCCAGGCTCCTCCATTGCGCACCCTCTCTACCTTTGCGGGGAATTCCCCACATACTTGACGGATGATCGATAGCTTAAGTGGGGGACTCCCCAGATTGCAAGGCTGATGCCGAAGCCACTCAACGGCATACTGAAGCCACCCAAACGGGCTGATGCGCGGCGCAACTACGAGGCGTTACTCGCCGCAGCCGCGGAGACGTTCTCCGCGCACGGCACCGATGCCCCGCTCGACGAGATCGCCCGCCGCGCCGGCGTCGGGAACGCCACGCTGTACCGGAATTTCCCTACTCGCCGCGAGTTGATCGTCGCTGTGTGCGCGAGCGAGGTCGAAGCGCTGCGCGACCATGCTGAGCACTTGGTGGACATACCGCCTCGTGAGGCGTTGATTGCCTGGCTGGACAAGTTCGTCGAACACATCGCCGCCAACAAGGGACTAGCCGCCGCTTTAATGACAGGCGCTCATGACAATTCGGCCCTCATTGAGGCGTCGAACGAGGTGATTAGGCGAACAGTCAGCAAGCTGTTGGATAGGGCCCGATTAGCGAAGGCGGTGAAACCTGACCTCGACGTGGTCGACTTGATCAGCCTCGCCAACGCCGTCGCCTTGATCGCTGAATCCGACGGGCAGGCACAAGCCCGGCGGATGCTCCGAATGTTCTTCGACGGAGCCGCAGTCTCTCGGCGTGATTAGGTGGCCGCGGTCTCTTGATCCACAGGTCTTGACAATTGCTCGGGGCCGCGGCGATCTCCTATGAATAGGCGGGCAACCGGGATCGATGTGCACAGTGACAACTTGCCCTACCGTGAGTTAACTTACAGTACGTAAGGCTACGGAGTAGTGGCCCAGTACCGATCGATTGGGATGTGAATAATTGAGCACCGACCCACTGCGCAAGATGTTCGACCTCGAAGGCCGCAGCGCAATCGTCACTGGAGGCACCCGAGGGATTGGCCTTGCGTTGGCGGAAGGGCTCGCCAGCTGCGGCGCCAACGTCGCTGTCGCCAGCCGCAAGGCCGATGCCTGCTCGGCCGCCGCCGACAGACTGCAGACGCTGGGGTCCGGGAAGTCACTCGGAATACCGACCCACCTCGGTGACATCGACGCCATCAACAGGCTGGTCGCCACCACTGCCGAAAGTTTCGGAGGCATCGACATTGTGATCAACAATGCTGCCAACCCCCTTGCACTTCCCGTGGGGGAGATCACCCCCGAAGCATGGTCGAAATCATTCGCGGTAAACCTGCAGGGACCGGTCTTCCTGGTCCAGGCCGCGCTACCCTATCTGCGCGAGAGTCAGCACGCGGCGATTCTCAATGTGGTCTCAGCCGGAGCTTTCATCTACTCGCCGTTTGTTTCCATGTACACGGCTGCGAAGGCGGCCATGGTGTCCTTTACTCGTTCCATGGCTGCCGAATTCGCCTCGCAGGGCATTCGTGTCAATGCCCTGGCACCGGGATCGGTGGACACCGACATGGTGCGCGGCAATCCGCCCGAGTTCATCGATGCCATGAAAGGCTCGGCGCTGCTGCAACGTATTGCCGATCCTGTCGAGATGGTTTCCCCTGCTTTGCTTTTGGTCTCAGACGCCGGAAGCTTCATCACCGGGCAGACGATCATCGCCGACGGCGGTCTGGTTGCGCGCTAGGTGTACAGACACAGAACTTTGGTAGCGCGCGTGTTGGCTCGATGTGAGGAGGACCTCCGGGCCGGCGAAGTCCGGCCAACTCAGGCCGATGAGTTCATCAGGGCATCGACGGGTGGCAGCGCGGAGTAGTCAATCTGGTTGGTGACGATTGCCGCCGAGAATCCGTTGTCGACAAGCAAGTTCGTCCCATTTATGTAGCTCGCGGCGGGCGAGCCCAGGAAGGCGATCGCGTCGGCCACCTCATCCGGTGTGGCTTTCCGTCCGCCACTCTGACTTGTCATCCAATCGAGGATTGATGCCCCCTGCGACTTCTCGAAGTCGGTGATCAAGGGGGTATCGATTAGTCCCGGGCATACGCTGTTGATTCGGATGCCACGCCGGCCAAGAGGGCGCGCCAGCTGGAGGGTGAGTACCTGTGCACACTCTTTCGAGAAGCCGTAGGGATTGTTGGTCAGCTCGGGATGGGCTTCAACCCAGGTCAGTGCCTCCATCCAGTCCTCGATATCGAGGAGCTCCAGGATTGGTGCAAGCCTTTCCATGAAGCCGCCACCGGCGGTGGACGCAGTGTTCACGACCGCGCTACCTGGGGCCATCCGGTCCTGCAGCCCGGCGATGAGCTTTCGTGGGGCAAGTACATTGACGCCCATGACAACGGCCAATGGCAAGGTGGCGGCGACACCAGCGTTGTTGAACAGAACATCGATGCTGTCCGGCAATCGACCCAGAGCCTTTTCAACTGCGTCACGATCAGACAAATCAACCGCAATGTAGTCGTCGACGGCCGCGGGCTTGATGTCGAGACCAACAATGCGCGCCACACCAGCGCTTCGCAATCGTTTGATGAGCGCTGCACCGACGCCGGTCGCGGCGCCTGTGATGACAACCGTCTTGTGCTGATAGTCGATAATGGGTGACACGGTGGTATTCCTTTGCATTGCAGTGAATTGCCGGCCTCATGAGTGATTGAAGATTGCAATCACTTTCCCCGACGGCCCATGCCAGAGGCCAGGATTTTGTCGTGGGGTGCCCCCTCGGGGACTGCGACACGGGTTCGCACCGAGTGTGCCGATGGGCAGCGTCGAGTGAACCCGCGCTGTCGACACACGGGAATCGGCAACCGCGCGCGCCGAAATTGTGCACACGGTCCAAACCTCCAAACCCTTGGTGTGGCTGGCATTCCAGCTGACTGGACCTAGAGAAGCTGACGGTTCCAGTGCGGTACTGTTTAGTTTACGCATTGTAAGCTATAGCGTGGATGGGTGCGGTGTCCATCCCGACCGCACCCGTTCATGGCGGCCGTCAGTTCCCTCGACCGCGCTGGGTCTGCGTATGCGATCCGCACTAGTGGCGAGGAAGCAATGCTGCAGCTTGGCCTTCAACTCGGCTATTGGGGCCCTCAGCCGCAGCCGAACGATTCACAGCTGGTGGCCGCCGCCGAAGACGCAGGTAATGACGCCATTGGTAGTCAGGGGCGCGGTGTCTGCGAAGCAGATCCGTTTCCCCATCCCCCTTTCAATCCGTGCGTGCGGTTTTCCCGCACACGGCTTACCGATGATCTTCTTGACATGGTTACGCTGCCTTCGGGTAGCGGATGGTGCCGCGCAGGCGGTGTAGGCCCAGCTCGTTGAACCAGTCCTCGGTCCACCGAGCAGCCTGACCGGCACGCAGGTTGCGGCCTCGCTTCTTGACCATCAAGCGAAACAGCCGCCACACCACGTAGCTGTCGACGTGTCGGAACTTATCGGCAGCATTGCCGGTGCGAAAGTAGTTGCCCCACCCGCGCAGGATCGGATTGAGATCCGCGATCACATGGCGAATATCTGTTCCGACCCGGCTACGACCAGTACGGTCCCGGATCTTTGTCCGAAGCCTGATCATGGCCGATTGGCTGGGCCAGCGGTGCAGGTAGTGGCGCACAACGCGCTTCTGTTCCCACAACCGCCCCGACATGCGCGCCCGGAAATGACAGCCCAGAAAATCCAGGCCCTCCTTACCGTTGCGCAGGTCGACCACCGTCGTCTTGTCCGGATGCAGCCGCAACCCCAACGACGCCAGGATCTCGCCTATCGCCGCCAAAGCCTGCTCAGCCTGTGCCTGCGATCGGCACAGCACCACACCGTCATCGGCGTAGCGCACCAACTCACCCACCCCGCGGGCCGTGAGCTCGGTGTCGAGCACGTGCAGGTAGATGTTGGCCAACAGCGGCGAGATCACCCCACCCTGCGGAGTGCCCGCGACCGTCCGCTCACGCACCCCATCAATCAACACACCTGCCTGCAGCCACAGCCGCAGCAGTTTGAGCACCCGCCGATCCGAGACCCGCCTACCCACCTCAGCAAGTAGCCGGTCGTGGTCGATCTCGTCGAAGAACTTCGCGATGTCGAACTCGACCACATGAGTGACCCCTTCGATGAACCCGACACGCAGCCGTTCCATCGCCTGAGTGGCTGACCGCTTCGGCCGAAACCCATACGAGCACGACAAAAAGTCCGCCTCGAAAATGGGTTCCAACACGATCTTGGCCGCCGCCTGAACCACTCGATCTCGCACCGTGGGAATCCCCAACGGCCGCTTACCGCCCCGGGGCTTGGGGATCTCCACCCGCCGCGCTGGCGACGGACGATAACTCCCTACCCGCAGGTCATGACGTAACTCCCGCAACATGCGGTCCACGCCATAGTCCTGCACTGCGGCGAGGGTGACACGATCCACCCCAGCCGCACCCCGGTTTTCACACACTCGCTCCCACGCCTCCACCAAGACGTCACCCCGGTAGATACGGTCATACAGGGCGTGGAAACGCCGACCCGAAGACTGCTTGGCCGCAGCCCATAGCGCACGTTGCAGTCGTTGCACTTTCACCGGCGAGAAACTCAACGGCTCCTCAACGGCTACGACAAGCGATCGCTTGCCGGGGGAATTGGACCGAGACACCTCGGTCATGCCCTCACGCTTACCCGCTCGATGCACGTGATCAAAGTCGGGGCCCTTCCCTCCCGGCGCGTTATGTTGCACGCCGATCACCGGTACTACGACCCCATCGGACTCCCGCTGCCCTCCAAAGGATTTCACCACTGGCTTATACCCCTGGTCTTTGCCCGACGCAGGCCAGGCAGACGGGCCTCTCCTGTTCCGAACCAGACTATGTGCACGTGCCGCCACCCGTACCCCGGAAAGACCCGACGAGCTGACCCCGGACCAGGGCTCGCCGGACATGGCCTTCGCCGTGAAATGAGCGGCTCGGCTCTCCCATTGTGACTGTGACGAGGCTGCAGTGTTCGCATAACGCTACGGCCCGCGCACTTGCTCCCTCCGAAGAGGCTCTCGACGCCCCGCTCAGCCCGCCGCCTCTCAACGACGAACCGGGGCCTGCTACCCGGCGCTCCGGTACCTACCAGGGCGGGACTCTCACCCGCTAGTCCAGTCCAACTTGCAGGACGCAACATCACGTCAGTTTAGGCCGC
>NZ_JBMHMI010000002.1:0-11193 GCF_049179015.1 Micromonospora sp. WMMD736 | reverse complement strand
CTGCACCACCGCGCTCAGCCCCTGCTCGGCGGCCATGACGCGAGCCAGGTACTCCGGATCGGCGCGTTGCTGCAGCAGCGCCGTGGTCACCGGCTTGAGCAGACCCTCGCCCAGAAAGCCGACTCCCAACGCCATCGCCACCGCAGCGATGCCGAACCCCGGCACCGCGCTGGCCGCCAGGTAGCCGAAGCCGAACAGCGCCAGTCCGACTCCGATCGCATGCACGCTGGGCAGGCCCTTGGTCAGCAGCAGCTGAGCCAGGCCGGCTCCGCCGATCAGCAGACCCACGCCGCGCGCCAGGTACAGCAGCCCGATCCCGGCCTCGCCGAGGCCGAAGACCTCCTCGGAGTACAGCGCCAGCAGCACCTGAGCTCCGACGCCGAGGTAGATCGCCATCCGGATGACGAACACCCAGGCCAGCGGGCGATCCCGGACCAGGTAACCCAGGCCGGTGAGGAAATCGCCAAGTAGGCCTTGACAGGAATGCTGCCTGGTGCGGTCGGATCCGGTGCGCAGCCTGCCGATTCTGCCGAAAACGATTGCGCTGGCGCAAAACAGCACGGCGACGAGGAGCATCTCGCCCGGCTGGTGCAGATTGCCCAGGGGTTGACCGATAAAGATCGCTCCGCTGCAGACCAGCATCAGGCTGGGGATGGCCATCAGAAAAACGTTGGCCCGGGTGAGATGGACGGGTTCGACCACCTGCGGCAGCAACGCCATGTTGGCGACGATGAACGTCGTGATGGACGCCGAGTAGAGCAGATAGATCGCGAAGAACCAGCCGACCGGCAGCGTCGATGACCAGACGAGCAACACCAGCGCCAACCCACCGTTGCAGACGTTGACGGCCACGATGACGTGGCGCCGGTCGAACCGATCGAGGATGCTGCTGATCACGGGCATCAGAAAGAAGGCCGGCAGGAACTGTGTCACCAGCAGTAGACCCGGCCCTAGCGCGCTGCCTGTTCGGTCGTAAACGGTGTGCAGCAGAACGATATTGGACGTCCAGACCGCGAAGTACGAGAGGAACTGCCCGCACACCATCAACCCGAAACTGCGGTTCGACAGCAGCGACGTCGCCGGGCTGGCGGGCCGAGCGGCGCGAGTCATGGGCACCTATCCCGATGCGAAGAACGTATGTTTCGAGACATGCGTCGGCTCCAGTGCCGGCCCGATCGGCGACTCCAGCAGTCGGCGGCCCACGTAGTCGATCTCTTCAACCACCTGATCGACCGGGGCGATGTGCCCGTCGAGGCTGCCGATGTACTCAATCTCGATCTGGCGAAGGCGTCGTCCCGAAGTGTCAGCACAGTGGTCGATGCTGAACTGGAAGCTGTGACCGTTGGCCAGCGCGATGGGGATCTTGCGTTGGGTCTTGGTGAACTCGTTGAGCTTCTCCAGTCCTCTGTCCTGGATGAAGTTGTCCGGCGTCGTCACCGCGCCGTCGAGATCGGTCGTGTGTGATGCCTGGGTGGCGCGCAGCAGGACCGAACCACTTTGGCGCGCATCCTCTTTGGTCTTCAGTGAGCAACGGCCGCTAGCGGTTTCGACCACCGTCGTGGTCGTATTCGGCCGCAGTCCCCTGCAGACGTGGTAGCGGCGGACTCGCGCAACGCTGTGGGGGAACGGCAGCAGCAGACGCCACTTGTCTTGCCGGTCGTGCAACCAGCCACTGAGTTGACCGAACGTCCGCTCAATGTTGTTCGAGGACAGCATGTGCTTGTACTCGATCTCCGGCAGCGCCAGATGCGTTCTCATCGGCACCAGGCTGTGGAGTAGGAACTGGAAATAGCTCGTGAGCCCGGCGAACGGCTTCCAGTGGCCCGCGGCGCGCAGGCGCCGGGTGATGGGCACGGCGGATTCGTCATCGTGGGGCAGCTTGACCTCCACGCGCGGCCCCAGGTCGCCGAGCGGTCTCGGCTGCCGGCCCATTTTGACGACCTCGCGTGAGAGATCGATCGTCAGCCGCTGAAGCTCGTCGTGAGCCTCGGCAAGCGCAAAGTGGCGCCGCCGAGTCATTTTCAGCAGGTTCGGGCGCCGTACAGCGCCGGCCAGGTCCCAGGCTTCACCGTCACCGACGGCGCTCTCGGGTAGGCCGGCGATGGTGCCGAGGCGTTCTTTGGTCTTCCCGTACTTCTTCTCGACGCGCCACGTCAGCTTCTTGATGTCGCCCATTGTCACCGCGGTCGGATCGTCGAGATGGGCGTAGGTCCGCAGCCGAAAGGATGTATCGACGTCCGGGGCGCCGCGTTCGGGGCTGTAAAAGTACAGCGTCAGCGTGACCGGTTGCGGCCGGTCGATTTCCGGGTAGTCGCGTTCGATCGTTTTCTCGATTGTCGGGAGGTCGCTGCGGAACAGGTCGTACTTGACTTCGTTACGCACGATGGCGTCGTCGGCGACCGAATTCCGGTCCGGCAGGACGCAGGTGGCGGCTCGGTTCACGATGCACTCCTTTGTTGGTGGCCCGCGTGTTTCGCTGTTGCGTCCCAGAATGCGCCGGCAACGTGAGAGTCGAAGGGGACGCAGATGAGGGCGCTCTCATCTGGTTCAGGGAGTTGTGGGCGTCAGCAGCCGCCGAAATATTTCTGAAAGGCCATCGGGACGCCGTCTGCCCTTGCATCGTCCCAACATGTGCGATGCGGAAAAGCCACGTAGGTGCGCCATTTCGCGTCAACCAGGTGAACCATCCGTTGTGAGTCCCCAGGGACCTCCCAGCGGATGACCGCCCATGGCCATTCACATTCGGTGACTTCGGCGCGCGCGTTGCGTTGGTAGTCGGGAAGGTCGAGGTCGCCTGAGATCTCCCTCGCGTCGCAACTTCGACCTGCAGACACCGGAGGCGACTCGCCGTTGGTCGTTTCGCAGGACATGATAGGCATGACCGCGCCGAGAACGATGCCAACGACCGCCACGGCCCTGAGGGAGCCGGTCAATGCAGCGTCGCGCACCTTGTACAGCATCTCACCAATTGCGTCGCGTAGTGGCCGTAACGGCCACCGCATACGCTGGTCGCGATGATCCGAAGCGTAGGGCCGGCGGGCCCGGTCAACGTCGTCGGGTTGGTGGGGTGGCAACTCAAGTACAACCTGCTGGCGGTGGTGGTGGTTGCCGCCGTCCTGCTGCAGCTTCCCGACACCGTCGATCCGGACGACTACGACGCCATTCTGGCCACCGCCGGCGTCGTGGCGTCGATATTCGTCGGGTTCCGCAATATGAACGCCTACCAGCGCTGGTGGGAGGCACGGACCCTGTGGGGTGCGGTCATCAACGACTGCCGAGCCATGCACAACGGGCTATCGGCGGTCGATACCGGCTCGGCGGAGATGGCACCGGTCCTTGATCGAATGCGGCGCCGTCAGGTCCGCCACGCTTGGCAGTTGGTCGCCGAATTACGTGGGGTCGCGCCGCAGCCCGGGGTCACCGACCTCACCGCGGATTCACCCGACGCGACCGCCACCGAGCTGCTCAATCTTCAGGCGCAAGATGTTCAACGGCTAGCTGCCGGCGGGCATATCGACCCGCCGGCCCGGGTGATGCTGATGACGGTGAACAACGATCTGGTGTCATCGCAGGGCGGGCTGGAGCGCATCCGCAACCAACCCATCCCGGCCCACTACGACATGTTCATTCGTGGGCTGGCCTGGCTGTTCGCGCTCGTGGCGTTCAACCTTCTCCATGTCGCCACCCACTATGTCGGCAGCATCCTCGTGGGCTTGTTGTTCATGATGGTGTTCGTCTCTGCGGAACGGTTGGGGTATTTCCTCGAGCGCCCGATGAGCAACAGCGTCTTTGATCTGCCGATGTACCGGTTCTGCAGCACCATCACCGCCAATCTGCTCGGCAGCGGGCAGCCGCTGGCCAAGCCCAGGCAGGGCAACAAGGACACCGTCTGGTGGTGAGGACCCATCCGGCGACCGCCGGCGGGACAGGTGCAACTGGACGACGGCGCCGGCGAGCAGCGCGGCCACCGATCCCACGCCCACCCCGGCGCGCGGTCCGGCGAGGTCGGCGATCCAGCCGACGATCGGACCTCCGACCGGAAGCCCACCGAGCAGCACCATCGCCGCCAGCGCCATCACCCGACCGCGCATCGCAGGCGCACAGCGTTGTTGCAGCAGCGCCGTCGAGGCGGTGACGAACAGCGCCGCCGTGGCGCCGGTGGCGCAGCAGGCGACCACAGCCAGCGCCATGTTGGGCGCGATCGCGATGAGGCCGTTGGTCACGGCGAAGGCGACGATCGCTCCGGCCAGGAACCTCAACTCGATCCGCCGGCGTCGAGCCACCGCCAGCGCCCCGAACACAGATCCGATTCCGATGGCGGTGTAGAGCAGCGTGTAGGCGCCCACGCCGCCGTCGAACGTCTGGTCGGCCAGCAACGGGATGATCACCTGGTGGTTGAACCCGAAGGTGGCCAGCACGCCGGTGAGCAGCAGCGCGATCCGCAACTCGGGGACGCTCCAGGCGTAGCGGAGACCGGCCCGCACTGCCCCGGGTTCCCGCTCTGGTGCGGCAATGTGCAGCGCGTCGCGCCGGATCAGCGACAGGCCGGTGAGTGCGAGCAGATAGCTGACCGCGGTGCCGACAAAGCACCAACCCATACCCACCGACGCGATCAGGGCGCCGGCCGCCAGCGGACCGAGGATCCGGCCCGCGCCGGTGACCGCACTGTTGAGGCTGACCGCCCGCGGAATTTGGTCCTCTTCGACGAGCTCGGCAACGAAGGCCCGGCGCGCGGGGTTCTCAACAGCGTGGAGCACACCGAACCCGAGTGTTAACGCGTAGACGACAACCAGGTTTTCGACGCCGGCTAGCAACAGCGCACCGAGCGTGCCGGCTTGGCCGACGATCAACAGCTGCGTGGCGATGAGCAGGGTCTGCTTGTCGACGCGGTCGGCCAGCGCCCCGGTCCACGGGCCCAACACCAGCAGCGGCCCGAAGGTCGCGACGGTGATCCAGCCGAGCGCGGCGCCGCTGCCGGTCAGCTCGCTGGCCAGCCAGGCCAGTGCCACGAACTGCATCCAGGTGCCGCACTGTGATGCGATCTGGCTGGCCAGGAAGAGTCGGAAGTTAGCCATGTGAAACCCGCCCGCTACACCGCTGCGACCGATCGCCCCGCCGGTGCCACCTCTCGACTGAATTGGAGTTGCGGCGCAGGCTGTTTGGGCGATGCGAACAATCCTTTGCGCAATTGTCGGCGGAACAGATGCGCGAGGTTGCGCACCCCCATCGGACATATCGCGATCAACCCGTCGCCGCGGTCGTATCCGGGGTTGCGCTCCAGATAGAAACTGATGTCGGGATCTTCGACGTCGGCCGCTGACACGTGGGCTTCATGTTCGTTGATGCGCCGCAGCGGTTTACGGACCGTGCCGAACTGCTCGTCGAAGCAGTCCCCGTAGTACGTCTTGCCGAGGGTGGTGATCACCTCGAGTACCTCATCTGATGTGGCGCGGGTCGGGCACGGGTAGTACTCGCCGAGGTTGCGCGCCATCGCCAGGTACGGGCGGTAGGTGAGGCAGTCGCACCAGAAGTAGACCCGGCCGAACCGGGGCGACAACAACGGGCCGAGCACGCGACGCACGACCATCCACTGAGTAAGCCCGCTCGACCGGAACTCGGGCTCCAAGTAGGTCAGCCCCATGTAGAAAGTCGCCACGGGTCGGCCCGTCGCGGGTCGCACCACGAGGTGCCGCAACCCGCAGAAACCGATCAGCGCCCGATCCTTTCGGCGAATGAAGAGTGCGACCTCATCGAGGGTCGCCAGCTTGTCCTCGAACTCGGACCGGGTCATGTTGTGATGCGGCGCGTAGAGAGCCCACATCCGGTCCAGCGTCGCCTTGTCCAACGTGACGACGGGTCGGATCGAGATCGCGGTGCGAGTGATAGCCCGCAGCATGACAGCCGTCCTTTCATCAGGTGATTCACGCGGTTTCGCGTTGGTGCTCAGATTCGCGCACCGACGTGACGGTCAGAGGAGACGCAGATGAGAGGTCGCTCATCAATGCAGGTGATGATGCGCTTGCTCAGCCGGGCAAGCGCCACGTCGCGCAGTTCATTCAGAATTCGCTTGTCCGCCTGTGTTTCACGGATTCATCGCTCCCTGAATTGCCGACGATCATGCTCGGCAGCCTCGCTCGAGTAGATGCGTCCGGTTGCGGGCCTGCAGGGGTGTGATCCATGCTGAGCCATCGCCCAATTACGGGTCCCGCAGGATCTGATCCGGGTGACCGGCGGAGGACGAGATGGAAGCTGGCGCTGGACCATCGACTCGGATCGTGTTGCGTCCAAAAACATGCGCCCTACGGCCCACTCCTAACGGTCCGAGGTGAGCGCGGTGACCGGGCAGGACGCGATGCATGCGCCGCGCGCCGACATGCTTGCTATCGCGCCGATGGCCATTGCCGGTGCGGTCTGGGGCGCAATGTACGTCCTGGCCGGCATCCCAACGGCGGCGCTGTGGCCGTGGGTCTACACCGCACTGGCGGTCGCGAATCTGTGGGCCTACCAACGTCGGGGCTGGACGCGCGCGCTCGATGTCCAGTTGCTGCTCAGCTTGATGATCCCGTGGCTGCTCATGCTCGATCTGGGTGGCTTCCGGCACTCCGGCGCGGTCATGATCTGGTCGCTGATCGCGCCGGTCGGTGCACTGCTGGCGTACGGATTCCGTCGGGCGGTCGGCTGGTTCGTCGCCTACGCCGCGCTGGCACTGCTGGCCGCGGTGCTGGAACAACGCTTGGCCGCCGCCACGCCGGCGCCACCGGATGACTGGGTCGCGGCGTTCTTTTTCATGGACATCATCGGAGTAACTCTGGTGGCGTGGCTCGTCATCGCCCGCTTCGCTGACCAGCGCGCGGCCCTGGTGGGTGCCGAACGCGACGCGCGGCTGGCTGCCGAGGACGCGACGCGCGCAAAGAGCGACTTCCTGGCGAACATGAGCCACGAGATCCGCACCCCGATGAACGCGGTGATCGGCATGAGTCAGCTGCTGGCGGATACTCCGCTCAATCGCGAGCAATCGGAGTATCTCGACGCCGTACGGTCAAGCGCCGAAGTGTTGCTCGCGACCATCAACGATGTCCTCGACTTCTCAAAGGTCGAGGCGGGACGGCTCGAAGTCGAACACGCCCCCGTCGACGTACGCGGCACCGTGGAAAGCTGCCTTGAGGTCGTCGCACCGTTGGCCGCGCGACGCGGCATCGACCTGGTCTACCTCGTCGAGGACGCCGTGCCGGACCGGATCTTCAGTGATGGGCACCGGTTGGGTCAGGTACTGGTCAACTTGTTGACGAACGCGGTGAAGTTCACCGAAGCCGGTGAGGTCCAGCTTCTGGTCGCCGCCGAGTCCGATCGAGAACGGGTCCGGTTCGAAGTCATGGACACCGGAATCGGTATCCCCCCCGAGTCGGTGGAGCGTCTCTTCGAGTCCTTCACCCAGCTCGACGCGTCGACCAGTCGGCAGTTCGGCGGCACCGGTCTGGGCTTGGCGATCAGCCAACGCCTGGTCCAGTTGCTCGGCGGAGAGATCAGCGTGAAAAGTACGGTCGGCGTGGGATCGCGGTTTGCGTTCGGACTGCCCGCCGCAGAGCCCGCCGGCTCCGGGACCGACGAATCAGCGAATCCCGACGAGACCGCACTGCGGGGCCGGACCGTCCTCGTGGCAGCGCCGAATCCGACGGATCGCAGTCTGCTGGCCGGTTTCCTCAACAGGTGGGGCGCGCGCGCGTTGGCGGTATCCGATGGCGACGCAGCGGTCACCGCGGTCGCCGCGCATAACCCCGACGTCGTCGTGCTCGATCGCAGATTCCTCGACATCGTGCCTCGCCTCGACGAAGTGTCGGTCACTCCGGTGCCGCGGGTGCTGCTCTGCCCGCTGGGCGGCTCGGCGCCGGCGGCAACCACGCGGGAGATCGTGGCCGAGGTCGTCACCTCGCCGGTGCGGCGCTCGGCATTTCAGCGCGCACTGGCCGCCGTGTTGCGTGGCGACCCCGCTACCGCGGTGCGGCCTGCCTACCCGGTGCTCGACCGGCTCACCGCCGGCCGAAACCCACTGCATCTCCTCGTCGCCGAGGACAACCCGACCAATCAGCGTCTACTGGTGCAACTGCTGGAGCGGCTGGGCTACGACCCCCAGGTGGTCGGCGACGGCGACGCGGCCTATGCCGCCGTGCAGCGCGGGGGTGTGGATGTGGTGTTGATGGACGTGCAGATGCCACAGGTCGACGGACTCGAGGCCACCAGGCGGATCCGCGCGGCCCGCGGTCCGCAACCGTGGGTGGTGGCCGTCACGGCGAATACTTCCGCGGCCGATCGGGACGACTGCCTGGCCGCCGGCATGAATGATTACCTCAATAAGCCGATCCGGGCTGAGGCGCTGGCCCAGATTCTGCAGCGCGCTGCTGAGCACGTCGCCCCGGCGTCGGCACCGCCACGGGCACCCCCGCTGATCGAGCGAGATGCGCTGGATCAACTTGAGGAACTGACGGGCGATCGGGATTTCGTCCGGCGCCTGCTCGCCGATTTCCCGGCAGAGGCGCAGCGCTTGCTCGCCGCCCTGCACGGGGCCCTTCCGGATGACCGCGCCACCGCCGCGCGGGAGGCCCACAGCCTGAAGTCGAGCGCAGCCGCTTTGGGCGCCAACGCGCTGTCCGATGCTGCCCGCGACACCGAGGCCGCCGCGCGGTCGCGACCCCAGGAACTCGCCGACGCGGTCCGCCGGTTAGACGAAGCCGCGGCGCAGACCATCAAGGCGTTGGAGGCCCTCGATGACTGGTGAGCAGACCGCGGCCACGGTGCTGGTCGTCGAGGATTCGTTGGTCAATCGGCTCGCTCTGGTCAAGGGGGTTGAGCACGAAGGCCACGTCGTGCTGCAGGCAACCGACGGCGGCGAGGCGCTCGACGTGCTGGCCCGCCAGCCCGTCGACATGGTGTTGCTCGACCTCGTCATGCCCGACGTCGACGGGTTCGAGGTACTTGCCACCATGCGCGCCGACACCGAGCTTCGCAGGGTGCCCGTTCTGGTGATCTCGGCGGTGGAAGAAACCGAGCAAATGGCCCGGGCCATCGAGATGGGAGCGATCGACTGCTTGCCCAAGCCCTTTCAGCCGGCGCTGCTGCGCGTCCGGTTACGCACCGCGCTCGAACAATCCCGACTGCGGCGCCTCGAGAGCGCCTACCTGCGTCAGGAGCTCGCGCTTCGCCAACAGGAGCGCCTGGCGACCCTCGGTCGGCTCAGTGCCGGTCTCGGTCACGAGCTCAACAACCCGGCCGCCGCCGCGCTCAGCACCGCGCGCCGACTCGGCCAGCTGCTCGACGAACATGAGACGCTGCTCGCGCGCCTCGTCTTGACCGCCGGTGGTGCGCAATTGGTGCAGGCCTGCGCCGGCCTCGATCCGCGTGGCGCCGGCTCCCACACCCCAGATGGCGGTGAGGCTATCGAGGCGACGCTCTCCGATCTGGGCGTCTCTTCGCCCTGGTCGGCGGCAGCGGAGCTGGCCGGTGGTGTGCTGGAGCCGGCGGAAGTGCGGCGGCTGGTCGAGCCGGTCGGGGACCGAGATCTTGCGGTCGCCTGGTTGGTGAACCGCGTGCGCAGCCGGCGTGCGGTGGACGGCATCACCGAGTCGGTCGGCAGGATGGCCCAACTCACCGCCGCACTACGCGGCTACAGCTACCTTGACCAGGCTCCCCAACAGGACGTCGATGTGCGCCGCGGGCTCGAGGACACCCTGACCATTTTTGCCCACAAGGTGCCTGCCGGGGTGACCGTGCGCCGGGAGTATGCCGACGACCTGCCCCGCATTCACGCCTATGGTGCGCAGCTCAATCAGGTGTGGACCAATCTCATCGACAACGCGCTGGCCGCCGTCGGCGAGCGTGGCACCGTCCTGATTCGCGCGGCCGGCGACGGCGACGGCGTCCTGGTCGAGGTCATCGACGACGGGCCCGGGATCCCCTCCGACATGCAGGCGAAGGTTGTCGAGCCGTTTTTCACCACTAAGCCTCCGGGTGAGGGAACCGGGCTCGGCTTGAGTATCAGCCGACAGATCGTCGAGGAGGGCCACGGCGGATTGCTCACGCTTGAGTCACGACCCGGACGTACGACCCTGCGAACCCGATTGCCACCTCAACCAAGTAAGGGCCATCGATGACTGATTCCCCGAGCCGGCTCACCCCGGTCCTGCTGGCCGTCGACGACGACCCACCCGTCCTCGATGCCGTGGTGTCCGACCTCCGATCCCGCTACGGGCAGCGCTACCGCGTGTTAGGTGCGGGCAGCGGGGCCGACGCGCTTGAGGCGGTCGAGCGGGTAACCCTGCGAGGGCAGCAGGTGGCTGTCGTCGTCGCCGACCAGCGGATGCCGGGAATGACCGGCACCGAGATGCTGCAGGCCGCGAAGCGATTACAACCGTCACTGCGTTCAGTGCTGCTCACCGCCTACGCCGACACCGACACTGCCATCTCGGCGATCAACGAGGTGTCTCTTGACCACTACATCGTCAAGCCGTGGGATCCGCCGGAGGAGCGGTTGTATCCGGTGCTCGACGAGTTGCTCGAGGAGTGGCAGGCCACTCGTCCGCGCCCCGAGGCCGGCGCCCGCGTCATCGGAGAGCGATGGTCTGCAGCAGGCCACAGGTTGCGTGACTACCTGGCACGCAATCTGGTGCCCTTCCGATGGATCGACGTCGATTCCGCCGAGGCGGCGCCGCTACTGGCTGCGGCCGGGTCATCGGTCAGGTTGCCCCTGCTGTTGCTCGAAGACGCCCGTGTGCTTTCCGATCCGTCACCCGCGGATGCCGCAGAGGCGCTTGGAATTTCACAGCGCAGCGAGGTCGACTACCGCGACCTCGTGATCGTCGGCGCCGGACCGTCTGGCTTGGCCGCCGCCGTCTACGGGGCTTCCGAAGGGCTCAGCACCGTGGTCGTGGAAGCCGAGGCCGCGGGTGGACAGGCGGGCTCGAGTTCCCGGATCGAGAACTACCTGGGATTTCCCAACGGTGTGGCGGGCCAAGAACTCGCCCGTCGGGCGCTGGCCCAGGCGCGCAGGTTTGGGTCGACCTTCGTTACACCGGCGCGCGCGGTCGCGCTGCGCGCTGACGATCCGTACCGGGTGGTTGTTCTCGATGATGGGAGGGAACTGCATTGCGGGGCAGTGGTTCTAGCCACCGGTGTGCAATACCGGCGTCTGGACGTTCCCGG
>NZ_JBMHMI010000001.1:6992500-7084374 GCF_049179015.1 Micromonospora sp. WMMD736 | reverse complement strand
GGAGGCTGATGTGCCTGAACTGGTACACGCTTCCAACACGCCTGAGAACGCCGCGGTCCTCCGCATCCGCGAGGAAGTCCATCAAGTTAAACGGCAGGCGCCGGCGAATGCCTGCCCAGGCGAGCATCAAGCGATACCAGACCGATGCGTTCCATGCGAATGCGCCCACCGTCCCGAAGAACAGACCGAAAAGGGCGCCGGTAGACACCGTCGAAGGACCTTCGAGGATCGGACCGGGCAGCAGCACGCCGACCACGACACCTACACTGCCGGCGAGAAGCGCCCCACCGACAAGGCCCGCAGCGGATCGAGCCGTGACGGCGAGCAGTCGGTTGTGGACCTCGTTGGCGGACCTGTTGATGTGGCCGCCAGCGAACCCGCCGGCGAGAATGCCAGTTAATCCGCCTGCCACCCATGTTGGCGTCGTGGTGGCTGTGCTGATGGTGGACATGGCGCCGAGAGCCCCGATGACCATCCCCAAGCCGGTAATCCCGAGTCCCGCATAGCCATCGATGGCCAGCTGCCGACGAGGGCTCGACTCGCGAAGAGGGTACGGTCTGCCGACGAATGTGAATCCCACCCCGAGCAGCGCGCCCAGGCTGAGCACAGAAACAGCGAACCTGGTGCCGAAGAGGGGCAGCATCGCGATGCCAACGGCACCACCGGCAGCGAGACCGAGAATCGCTCTGCGGAGCGTGGGCCACGGATCGGTGAAGATCCTCCAACTGAGATGCATCGGGGACGTGGGCAGGTCGGCGTGTGCGAACGCGGTTCCGATCGTGACCGCGGTCACGAGGGTCAACATGGTGACGAACGCGACGGCCTTCGTCGCTCCGAATGCCAGCCCTCCGAGGAGCCCGAAGACCATGCACAGCAAGACACCGGCGGCGAACCGAACCCGCCGCGGCAGATCTCCGGCAAGGTGGAACCACGCGAGGTCGCGGCCGCCACGCCGTTCGATGTGCCGCGCGAGGTAACGCAGCCAACGGTCGGCTTCTTCGAACGAGTACCGTGACCGCGGCGGCCGCCGGTCATCGTCGGCCATCGGGTACACCGAACGAAGATGCTGGCTCAGGAGATAGTTCGCGATGGCCGACGCCGTCGCGAATCGCCGCTTGTCGAGCAGGTCACGGGGATTTGTCGCCGGATCCTGGTAGTGCACGAAGGCGAGCCAGATCATCAGTGGCTTCGACAGTGCTTCGGAAAGCTCACTGGAGCTTTTTCGGAGATCATCGAAGACGGGTAACCAGCGATGGTCGATGGTGCGGAGTCTGTCGTTAATGTAACGGATCGCGTCGCCCGGTTGAACCGCTCGAAGTTCGATGACGTAGGCGGCTGGTAGGACAGTCGCTTCGCGTTCCGCCGTACGCGCGAAAGACTCCGTACGGCTGGTGAGCACGAACGGCTGACCGTTCGCGGTGGCTCGCTTGAGCTCACGGATCGCCGCTGACTGCAACTGTTCAGGCATCTCGTCCAGTCCGTCCAGGAACGGAGTGATGAGCCCATGTGTGATGAGCTTCCGCGCGACGTCCTTGCCGTACTTGCCCTTGTTTTTCAGGCCGGGATAGTCACGAACGAGGCGATCGCTCAGCCACGACCGGAAGTCAACCACCGTTGGATCCCATTCAGCGAGCGAGGTCAAGTAGGGAACGGTGCAGGCCTCCTCGAACCGTCTGCAGAGGCCTTCAAAAAGGACGATCGCCGTCGCGGTCTTGCCAGATCCGGGCGGCCCGAGCACGATGAGCTGCCGCGCCGGGATTCGAAGAAAGAGATCATCGATAGAGAGGATCGTGCCGACGGTGGGGATCTTCGTGGCGCGTTTGTTCCTTCCGTTGACGGTCCTGCGCGGGTTCCAACCGAAGTTCTCCAGTCTCGGCCCGAATCGGTCCGTCGCGGTCCAGGAGATGACGATCGGGCCCGGCACCTCTAGCGGACGGGCGCGGTGGTCGTCGATGGCACGTTCCCATGTATCGGTCAGCAATTCCCGCGACAAGACTCGCAGATATTCATCCGTCGTGCCCTGGTCCGTGGACTGCGAGCCGGTGAGCGCGATCGTGACGACGAGCAGGAGGATCGCCGGGATGGCGGTCCACGTGTAACCCTTCCAGGCTTCCGGCAGAACGCTGGTTGCGATATTGACCGCAGCTGCCAAGAGGGTGGCAAGCAGCAGTGAATAGGTTGCAGTCGTCGCAACCTTCCGCCGGCTCATGCGTCGCCTCCTCTTGCGGTTACGGTCGCCTGTTCCACGGATGTTGCGACACGGAGAGGATCGGTTGATTGCGACTGACCGTGGATCTCAGCGGGTTTCGCTGTGGTGGTCGTGCCCGGCCGACGTGGTCGGGATCGGCGCTTTCGCATGCGTGATCCACAGTAGCGACATCCGTACCGGATTGGAACAGCCCCCGGTTCCGTAGCGACTTGCGGGGGCGCCGCACGCTTCGGGCATGAGGCACGGCGGAGCGTCCACCCCGGAGCCGACCTACGCTCAGCCGGTTTATCGCCGCGCATTGGGCTCTCCGTCGTCATGATTCCGGCGAAGTCAGGTGCGCGCATATCGGCTACTTGTTTCATTGACCTGCGACCGTGGCCCGGCCAGGCTTCGGTCGAGGCGCCCGGGCTGTCGCTCTCATTTCGGCTGCCCGCGCTGGTCTTGTGGCTCTCATTTGGCCTGCGCGGCCCGGGCGTCGCCCCAGAGCGGGGAGAGGCTCAACAGGGGTTTGCTCGGCTCGAAGTAGCGTTGCCCTCCCGGCTCGACAACCCAGGTGGATCGAGCATCGGAGGACGCGGTGAGTGGCACGTCAGATCGTGTGGTCATCGGGATGGACCCGCACAAGCGCTCTGCCACGATCGAGGTCACGGCCGGCGACGAGACCATCGTCGGCGGCGGCCGGTTCGACACCGACCGCGACGGCTACACCGTAATGAGGAAGTACGCCAAGCAGTGGCCGGACCGGGTCTGGGCGATCGAGGGCTGCCAGGGCATCCGCCGGCACATCGCCACCCGGCTACTCGCCGACGGCGAACAGGTCGTCGACGTCCCGCCGAAGCTGTCCGCCAGGGCGCGGGTGTTCGCCACCGGGCAGGGCCGCAAGACCGACGCCACCGACGCCCACTCCATCGCGCTGGTCGGCACCCGCATGGCCGGACTGCGCCCGGTCGTCAACGACGAACAGCTCGCCCTGCTGCGGATCCTGGTCGACCGGCGCCGCTCCCTCGGTGAGGACCACACCCGGATGGTGTCCCAGCTACACCAACTGCTGCTGGAACTCATTCCGGGTGGCGCGAAGAAGAGCCTGTCCGCCGCCCAGGCCAAGGCACTGCTGGCCACGGTCCGACCCCGCGACACGGTCGGCAAAGCCCGGTGCCGGGTCGCCGCGGAGCTGATCGGTGACCTCGAACGCGTCTACCGGCGCTCCAAGGAAGCCGACAAGGAACTGAAAGAAATGATCGCGTCCACCGGCACCACGCTGATGGACCTGCACGGCATCGGACCCTCCGGCGCCGCCCGACTCCTGGTCGAGGTCGGCGACATCACCCGATTCCCCAACCGGGCCCACTTCGCCTCCTGGAACGGCACCGCCCCCATCGACGCATCCTCCGGCGAACGGGTCCGCCACCGGCTCTCCCGCACAGGCGACCGGCAGATCAACCGGCTGCTGCACATCATGGCCACCGTCCAGCTCCGCAACCCCACCGAAGGCCGCGCCTACTTCGACCGCAAAAAAGCTACCGGGAAAACATCGATGGAAGCGATGCGTGCGCTGAAACGACGCCTGTCCGACATCGTCTACCGACAGATGACCGACCACGCCACGACGGCCACGGCGACGGGCCCGGGAGGACAACGGGAGACGACTACTGACTCCAGTGTGACCAGCTCACATCCCCATGCCAGCTCTTCGGAGAAGTCACTTCCCGGACCCGCCACACCCCAGCCTAGAACAACCCTCGCCGCAGCCTCTTGACACAGAGGGGAGCCAGATCCGCGCAGGCGCACGCAACAGTGCAGTTCACGCCTCCCGTCGATACGTAACGTCACAATCAGCGGTCGACACGTCAACCCGGCACCCATACGGCCGCCACACCGGACAAACATGCGGATCGTCGAGAAACAGCCAGCTTCGTCTGGGGGCGAAAGGGTTCCTCGTGGAGTTGGGCGAGACGTCAACCCGGTTGCCACGTCCATGAGAGGACCGACCAATGATGGGGGCCGACATAGTGCCCAGCTACCCCAACGGTGCGCCTAGGTTGATCATGAAAAGGACCGGATCTATGGCCGCTTCCGCACTGGCATCACCGTTGGCGTGGACCTCGAAGTGGAGGTGCGGCCCGGACGAGTGGCCGGTCGACCCGACGACACCGATGGGTTGGCCGACCACGACGTGGTCGCCGACGTCGACCTGCGGTGGTTCGTTCATATGGCAGTACCGGGTGATGATCCCGCCGTCATGATCGATGTCTACGTACCAGCCGCAGCCGCTGGTGAGGCCTGGGTCTCCGTCGCGGTCGCAGCCCCAGTTGCTGCCGTCGCGATTGTCGATGGCGTTGCAGCGTACCCGGCTGACAATGCCGGCGGATGCGGCTCGGATCACGGTGCCGCGTGCGGCGCTGAGGTCCACGCCGTCATGACCGGGCCGGCCTGCGGTGCGGAAGCCCGAGCCGACAGCCGCGAGAACTGGCTGGGTCCAGGGCCCGCTGGCGCCGCCGCAGCTGGCCAGCCGCCCAGTTGGCAATGAACTCCCCCCGCTGGTGATCGTGCCGACAAGTTGAGTGGCTTCCGGCTCCCACTTGGCGTACGCGTCGGGATAGGCGCTGACTTGCACACGTTGGGCTGCCTCGGTAAGCGCCATCGTCTGCCAGCCGGGGATCGTCATCAACTTGGCGTAGAACCTACCGGCGGCGTAGGCCGGGTCGAGAAGTTGCGCGACGGTTCCCCATCCCTGGCTGGGTCGTTGCTGGAACAGTCCGACGGAATCCCGGTCGCCGCCGGGAAGGTTCCGTAGCGTTGATTCCTGCATCGCGGTGGCGACGGCGATCACCCACCCCCGAGTGGGCACGCCCTTGCTGGCTCCGACGGCGGCGATGAC
Source organism: Micromonospora sp. WMMD736 (assembly GCF_049179015.1). Lineage (NCBI taxonomy): Bacteria > Bacillati > Actinomycetota > Actinomycetes > Micromonosporales > Micromonosporaceae > Micromonospora > Micromonospora sp. WMMD736. Next base: position 7,079,287 of record NZ_JBMHMI010000001.1, on the reverse strand, counting down.
GGCAGCGTTGGCTACCTGATTGCGATCCCACCGGCCGACAGCTGGCCATCCTCCGGTCGGCGCTGGGGCGAGCGATCGACCGGGTGTCGCACCAGAGCCGCAGCCGGCGGCAGAGCCTCCCAGCAGGAGGCCGGTACCCGCGAGGCAGACGAATACCACAGTGACGACGGCGGCGAGCAGGGTGGCGAGCGATTGACGACTCACCGCCGACTCCAGCACTCAGGTCGATTGGTGGTGCGGAGACGTGGCTTGATGGTCATGTTTCCTCCACTGGTGAGCAATCGCAGCGGCGCCCAGGAGCTGATCCCGGCGCGTACGGCGAGTCGAAGGGGTCTGACGCTGAGACAGGCAGGTCTACAAACGCAAAAAGGGCCGCATATGCGGCACCAGGAGGTGCGAATCGGGTTCGAGCGGGCGGGCATCGACCGCGAGAGGACAGGCCGGACGCGGATCCCGGGCAGGGTGAACAGGATTGGTTCGGCGGATCAGGATCGGGCGGGAGCCCATTGGCGCGAGGACCAGGCGCGGGTCGCTCTTCGACCTCGAGAATTGGGTCCGCCCAGGTGCGGCCCGGGCCGGCCCCCTCTGCCCTCTACGCAAGTAGGGATGACCCCACCACCGGGACAGAGGGGTACCGACCGGGATAGTCAGGCGGAGCCGGCCCTCCTAGGCACTCAGTGCCCAGAAATCGAGGGTGCCGTCGGCACTTCGGGCGGGTTCTTATGGCTCCCGTTGTCGGAGGACAGCTCGGCTAACCGGCGGGCGATTGGGACGGGGTGGTCGAGCATGCCGACTTGGCCAGCGCGCCGGATCGCCTGGACTGAGCGCACATCGAAGTTGTGTCGCTGCCCGAGGGCACGCATGTCGGTCTCGCCGTCCTTCATGTCCGCCCAGACGGCCTGCCAGCGACGGTAGCGGTCGGCATTCACGGGGATGCGGCGGATCAGGTCGACTGGCCACGGCTGCTCGAGGTCTTCGCCGGGCCCCTGGTCATCGCCGTCGGGCCGCGACACGTCAGGGTCATCCCGCGACACGTCGGGATCGTGTCGCGAAACGTCGTCCGGCCTGTTGTCGTCGTGGTCCGGTGCTCGTCCGGCGATCTCCGGCTCGGAGTGGTGTCGCTTGTCGCTCGTCTGCGGCTCAGTCGGGTCCTCACGTCGCAACGAGTCGGCGGGGTGTTCGAGCATCCGCGACAGCATTTTGATCGCGGCGATGAGCGCGACCGCGGGCCAGCCGGCGATGATCCGAGCGATGACGTCGTCCTCAGCGATGAGGATGTTCGCGCCGAGGCTGACGACACCGCCGGCGGCGAGAGCGATCCACGGGAACGCGCCCGAGGGGCGGCCGGCCCGCCGGTCGGCGAGGATCGCCAAGGTGGCGACGACCTCGATGCCGTCAACCGTAAGCGGGAAGGCGTGCGCTTTCCAGCCGTGCTCACCGCGCGATTCGGCGAGTTCGCGGAGGTGGTCGTAGCTGACCGCGCCGGCGACACCGGCCAGTCCAAGGGTGGTGAGGGTCGCTGCAGTGGTGATGACGATGTCGGTCAGGGATCGTCCCGGTCCGACCGGGCGGGCGGTTCGCCGAAGTACGACGTCAATTGCCGTGACGGCGACGGCGACGGCGATGCCCACGAGGACGAGTCGGATGTCCATCAGCGGCCCGCCCGTCGTAGCGACGGTGGGAACCTGGTTTCACGGGTAGGTCGGACGCCGCGGCGCGGAGTGTCGGGTGTCGTGACACATCCTTGCCAGGGCATCGTCCACCCCCCGGCGCCGGCTGCGGGGCCGCTGTCCTCCGGGCGGTCCGGGGTCGGACCGGCGACGTGTCGACACGGGGTCGCGGCGCTAGGCAGGCGGGGCACGGTGGCGACGAGCTGGCCGCGCGTTCGGGTGTTCAATCGCATCAGGTTGCGCCTTCCAGAAGGGCGGTGCCGGCGCCTCCAGGGGCGCCGGCACCGCACATCGGTGTGATCCGGCGCCCAGGGGCGCACCCGGTGGTGCGTCACCCCGGGTGCGGGCGTGGAGAACGCGGTCGTCAGTCGGTGCCGAAGTCGTACTCGCGGTGGTGGACGGGCACCACGTCGACCGCGCGGATCTTGTCGGTGTGGGCGCGTGCGACCTCGAGGCGGTCCAAGTCGGTCGCTACGACATCGACCGCGACGGAGATGGCACCTCGTGGATCGAGGGCCTTGACTTCGACGACGAGTGGCACCACGAAGACGATCCGATAACGGGAACCTCGCTCGCCGCTGACGTTGCTGGTCGGCGGCGTCTCATCGAGCGCGCGCAGCCGTAACTGCCACTGTTTGGTCGGGTGGACGGATGCGTCCCGTAGGCAACGAAGTTCGACGCGGAGGAGACGCTCCGCCGCAGCTACGGCCTCGTCGCTGTTGTCCGCGTCGGTCTCGATGGCAAGCGGGGTGTGAACAGTGGCTTCGAAGTGGGTCCGCAGTGGCGGCGGCATGGTCAGGTAGCGCAGAGCATCGTTCGCGTCCGGAACGATAAGTGCTCCGGTGTTGACCGCGAAGATGATCCAGCGCCGCACCAGGTCGACGAACTGCCGGTAGCGTTCCTCGATGGCCGCACCGCTGTCGCGGATCTCGTGATCGGCCAGGGTGAGTGCGCCACGAAGCGCGGCGATCAGATCGGTGTCAGCTTGCCGGACGAGGACCATCTGCTGGGCGACGAGGTCGGCGGCGGCGCGGACTGCGTCCACATCGGGGGCGACGGTGCGGGAGTGCTGGAAGCCGGCATACAGCAGGTCGAGGATCTCCTCGGCGCCCCAACGGTGTTGCTGCATGACGGTGGCAGCGGCCGAGTCAGTCGGTGGGTTGATCACGGTGCTGCTCCCCTCCTGATCGCGGCGGATCATGGGTGGTCCGTGTGCTGGGCAGCCCAGGTCTGCCAGTCCTCGAGGACGGACGGGGGGATGCCCGCGCGGAGACCGTCGAGGACGAGCAGTGCCATCCCGTAGCTCGGATCCGCCGTCAGAGCGCGATGCGCCGCAATGTCGGCCAGCGCACCATTCCCCTGCAGCCAGGCGGTGAAGGCCAGCAGACTGGCTGGCGCCGCAACCAGGTCCGGGTCGGCCCGCCGGGTGAGGTCCCGCCACAGTTCGAGGTGCCACTCCTCGCGGCTGGCGGTCAGCCAGGCATGGTCCCGAACGGCGATGGTGCTGAGTAGCGTGGTGAGCCAGGCGACCTCGTCATCAGTGCACCGCTGGCCGCTCCGGTACCGGTTGGCCGCCTCCGTCAACGCTGCCTGTCCTTCGGCCTCGACGGCGCTGAGACTGGCCGGTAGGTCCACCAGCCGTCGGCGGGCACGGTCGGTTGCTTCGGTCATGGCGGCACGGAGGGCACCGCCTACGGGTGCGATGGAGGCCGCGAGGCTCGCGCGGTCCGCGAACGGGCTGGATCCGGATACCACAGCCCGTACCGACAGCGGGCTGGCGACCGCGTCGAACGGCGTGCCCTCGGGTGAGCAGCACGTCGGGTTGTCGCACAGGTAGGACCAGTACCGGTCATCGGTGACGCGTAGGGCGTCGTACACCTGCAGGCCGGCGACGGTGAGTACCGCACGGGCAGCATCGACCGCCGGCGTCGCGAGATCTTCCGGCCCGTAGGCGGCAATCACCACATGGGTCGCGTGGACCTGGTCGAGGGCCGGCAACGCCTGGGCGATGTCGTCCACTCCAGCGGGCAGATCTCCCCGGGTGACAAGGGCGACCTTCGTCCCGGCGATCGCGATCAGGACGATGCTGTTCGTCGGGTGGAATCCGACCAGGTGCGGCACGGCAGCGAGCATCTCTGCGGCCGAACGCACCGGCAGGATGGAGTTATCGGGGCTGGTCATCATGTTTCCTTCCGATTCGGATCCACCGCGCGAGAGCGGGTGGACTGGTGTGGGATTGCGCGGCCTGATCGAGTTCGGTCAGGTGTTGGCGTGCGCGTATGGCTCCGCCGGGAGCGCGCGCGAGCGCGGGCGTGTGTTCAGGTCCGGGTACGGACAAAGGTGCGCGGTGACGGCTGCGCGCAGAGAGATGTCTTTTCGCCGGACGAAGCCAGGTGCGCACGCCTGCGGCGCGCCGCCCGTCGGCACGAGCGGAATCACGGCCGGGGCGGAATGATTTCCACGTGCAGGTCACCGGTGAAGCCGGTGGCGAAGGTCATCCGGAGTCGGTTCATGTCCAGGCGCTGAATTTCTCGAAGTCCGTTGCGGTCGGTCATCCAGCGTGAGCAGCGCATCGCATTGCCGATCTCCGCGACGACCAGATCGAGGTCGGGCGCGATCGGCGGAATCGGGTCCAGACCCAGGTGGCGACGGCTGTCGGCGGCCCAGATTTCGTCGGTGGTGATCCAGTGACCGTCGCGGTGTCGGAACTCCACAGCGTCGGCGGGCGCGTTCTGTGCCCGGGCCAGGTCGAGCAGGTAGGCCAGGTAGTCGGGGGCAGAGCCGCGCAGGCGGCCCCAGGCACGGATGTACGGGTAGTCCTCGTTACCGCCAGAGGCTTCGTCAGTCATCGAGGTTGGTCCTTTCAGAGCGAGCGGCCCGGGACCGCGAGCGGGTCTGCTGCACCGATAGGTGACAGTTTCAGTCACGCGGCCTGACTGGCCGGTCGGGTCATGATGGTCTCGTACTCGACGGGGGTCAACCGGGACAGGGATCGTTGGCGTCGGCGGCGGTGGTAGGTCCGTTCGATCCAGGTCACGATCGCGGTCCTCAACTGCTGCCGGGTGGTCCAGGTGCGGCGGTCGAGGACGTTGTTCTGCAGCAGGCCGAAGAACGACTCCATGGCAGCGTTGTCGCCGGCGGCGCCGACCCTGCCCATCGACCCGGTCACGTGGTGCTGGTGGAGAGCGTGGACGAACTTTCGGCTCCGGAATTGCGACCCGCGGTCGGTGTGCAGCACGCAGCCGGCCACGTCACCACGGCGGGCTACGGCGTTGTGCAGGGCGTTGACGGCCAGCCTCGACTTCATCCGTGAGTCGATGGAGTAGCCGACGATCCGGTTGGACCACACGTCCTTGATCGCGCACAGGTAGAGCTTTCCCTCGCCGGTGCGGTGCTCGGTGATGTCGGCCAGCCACAACCGGTTCGGGCCGTCGGCGGTGAAGTCCCGCTGGACCAGGTCGTCGTGTACCGGTGGACCGACCTTGCCGCCCTTGCCCCGACGCTTTTTGCTGAACGCGCTCCACCAGCCCATACCGGAGCAGATCTTCCAGGCGGTGCGCTCGACCATCGGCTGGCCGGCAGCGCGGGCCTCGTCGGCCAGGAACCGGTAGCCGAACTCCGGGTCGTCGCGATGGGCGTCGAACAACGCGTCCGCCCGATACGCCGCTACCAGGTCGGCGTCGGTGACACGGTGGGCACGCCACCGGTAGTAGGGCTGACGAGCGATGTTCAATACCCGGCACGTCACCGCCACGGGGATCCCGTCGGCGGCCAGCTCGCTCACGAGCGGGTAGAGCCTTTTCCCGGCAGATGCGCCTGCGACAAGTAGGCTGCGGCCCGGCGCAGGACCTCGTTCTCCTGCTCCAACAACCTGATCCGCTTACGCGCCTCGCGCAGCTCGGCCGACTCGCTGCTGGACGTCCCAGGGGTGGCGCCGGCGTCGACGTCGGCCTGGCGCAGCCACTTGAACAAGGTCATCGGGTGCACGCCGAAGTCCTTGGCGATCTGCTCGACCGTCACGCCTGGCTCGCGGTCACGAGCGACCCGCACGACGTCATCGCGGAACTCTCGGGGGTAGGGCTTGGGCACAGCGACATCCTTCCAGCTCGCCGTCAGGGCAAGCCATCTCAGATGTCACCTATCGGTGCAGCAGACCCAGCGGCGATCCCGGGCTGCGAGGTCGGCTAGTTGTGCTGGCCAGCACCGCCCCTGGCCGGATGGCAGCGCCTGGTAGTGCGATGGCGCAACCGGGGCGGCATTCGGTTGAGCCAGTGGGGGGGGGTTTCGCGAGGTGCTCAGTAGGTCTTGGGTGTTCGGCTCGCGGCGCCTGCTGCGGGTGTTTCAGGCCGTCAACGACGCCTGACTTCCTTGGCGCTCTCTAGGCGGAGCGCTTCCACGGCGGCGGTGACTGCCGCCTCGAGCGTGTCGAACGATGCAGCGCGCGCCCCGCCGTCGATGTAGAGCGGGAAGTCGACCCCGGTGATGCGGTTGTGGACGCGTACGTACCAGCCGAATTTGCCGTTGGGTGGGGACAGGTAGCTGGTGGCGTTGACAGCCGGTGCATCGATGGCGACGACGCACCGGGCACTGTCGGTCTGATGGCGGCGGGCGGCCCACCCTTCGGGAACGAGCCGTTGCGCCTCTGGCAGATGCTCGTTGACGAGGTCGACGGACTGGGCAATGTCCCGCTCGTTCTCCGCCGCGCGCCGACGATGTTCGTGATCGGCGAAGCTGACCCGGGTGCCCGACTCGGCATCGATGACGAGGTACGTCTCGCAGGCTTCGCACCACGGCAGGCCGTGGCGCCGCAATCTGCTGAGGGTCTGGCACCGCGAGCAGGCGATGTCAGTCATGAAGGTGACCCCGCCCTTCGGCGACCTGCTCGATGACCGCGACGATCAGGGCGGCGACCTCCGTCGGGCTGGTGTGGTCCGGCACCGCGATGGTCCAGGCGTCGTCGTCCGGTCCAATCTGGAACTCGCTCGTGTCGGCGACCGGCTCCCGGTGATCGGGTTTTGCGAACCAGCCGGGGCCGGCGGTGACCGCCCAGCGGGCATCCCCGTTCTGGTCGGTGTGTTGGCTTCCGGCGTAGATGGTGGCGGTATTGCCGCCCGAGTGGTCGATGTGTGCGTGATGGCCGTGCCTTGCGATCTCGACGACCACGGCCTGCATGTCGAAGCGGGTGGGCTGCTGCCCGTCATTGAAGGCGTCGCGTAGTTCGGGGAGCAGGCCGTTGTCGACTTGCTCCGGCAGCACGACCCTCTGGCTACGTCGGGCGGCCGCCCACAGTTCGTCGTCGGAGGGCAGCGGGGTGCCGTTCCTGGCATTGATCTCGCCCGCTTCCCTGACGAACTCGAGCAGGTCGAGCCAGTTCGGGAAGGCGTTCATGTCGTCGTTCGCTCGGGTGAGCGTCGCTCGGCCAGGTGTCCGACGACGTCGGTGATGTCACGGACCAGACGCACCCGAGGCGTCTCGCGCAGCGCCTCGTGACAGCCGACGGAAAGGGCGGAGGTCACCGGACCAGGCACCGCCATCACAGGTCGGCCGAGGGCATCGGCCTGCGCAAGAACGGTCCGGGCGCCGCGGCGGAGGGCGGCCTCCACGAGCACGCAACCGCCGGACATCGCCGCCAGATAGGCCCCGTTGACGGCGACGCGGCTTCGGTACGGTGCGCTGCCGGGCGGCCAGGCGCTGATGAGAAAGACCCGCTCGAATAGCGCTGAATTACCCTGCGGGTGGGGACGGTCGAGTCCAGCGGGATTGATCGCGACGGCCAGGTGGCCAGCCGTCAGTGCGCCGCGAAGCGCTGCGGCGTCGACGCCGTACCCACCGGTGTTGAAGATGGTCCAACCGTTCTCGGCGAGGCCGTGGCCGAGTTCTGCGGCGACATGCTGCCCGTAGCTGGTGGCCGCGCGGGCTCCGATTACCGCAACAGACCGGTGCAGCGTTTCTACGAGGGGCTGTGCGCCGCGAACCCACAGACACGGCGGTGGGGCGGGCAGCCGGACATCGTCGTCGGTGGCGTCGCGATGCTGGTTCAGGTCCTCCAGCGCCGTGGGCCACTCTGCGTCCTGCGGGATGACGATCCGCGCACCGATCCGTTCGGTGTCGACAACGATCCTGGTGGCGACCTGCCGCAGACCGGCTGCACCCAACTGTTCGGCAGCTGCGGAACGTGCCTCAGCCTGCGGCAGGTGGCCGGCGATCAACCGGTGGAGGACCGCTTCCGGGCCCTCATCGTGAATCATGGTGTAGACGAGTCGGTCACCGACAATGGTCAGCCGGGCCAGGACAGCGCGGGCGATTCTTGGGTCGTCGATGGTGCTCATGTCAGCTTCTGTCTCCTTCCGGGTCAGGGGATGCGTGGGCTGGCGATGCCAGGCCACGCGTTCCGGATGGAAGTTGTTGGGCCTGGGCGCGGCACTTCGCCGCGCCCAGGCGCGGTCATGTCGGGACCGCCGGAGGTACGGCCGGCGGGAGGTCTGGGTCGAGGTGAGCAGCATCGTCAGAGGCGGCAGGCGGAATCAGCGCGAGCTCAACCTGCGGAAGTGGCTGCCCTTCGAGGGCGCTCGGTCGCGGGAGTGTGGCGGCGAGGCCCCTGTACGGCTATCGGCGCGAGTGGCACGGTCGCCCTGCGCGAAGCGGTCGGTGTCAGTGGCCCCCGAGCGAGCCGAGACCGGTCGCGGAGATGACGACCAGGGCAACGACGTGGAGGCTGACCAGGGCAAGGACGTGGACTGCGGGATGCAATCCACGGCGCAGACAACGCCGCAGGAAGCCGCTCTTGGTCTCGGGGGCGATGTGCTTGGGCATCAGCAGATTCCTCTCAGCTGGCCGCGCTTGCGGACGAAACGCGACTGGGAAGGTCTGGGTCACGGACACCTACGTCCGAAGCGGGACGGTCCGTAGTTCGGTTCGTTGACGGGCGGGCGGCGATCCAGCTCCGGAGCTGGCTCCCGTGGCACTCGGAGCCACGGGAGTGCCCGGCTCTCCTGTCCGTTCACGACTGCTCGCTGGCGGCGTCGATGGCTGCTGATATGCGCCGAGCCAGTTCCGCGTACTTGGCCATCTCTGCTTCCGCGAAAGCAGCCGTACGGTCGAGTCCTTCGGCGGTGGGTGTGACGTCGATCGTCTCGGCGGGTGCAGTGGATGCCGCGGAATCGCTCGGCTCGGCCTGAAGCACGGCCGCCCACCGGTCGTAGGCGAGCCAGAGGGCGTTCGCGATGGTGGCCGCCTCGTCGAGCGAGCAGACCAGCCTCGTCGTCGGGGCGGTGCCGTCGGTCGCCCGGGCCGCCGTGTCGCGGTCGGGCTCGACATCCCGGCGGCGCACCTGAGGTCGGGTGCCGTCCAACCCCGGCACGCCGTCGCGGTCGGCGTTGTAGATGAGCGTCTGGTTGCCCGCGCGCTTGGCGGTGAACATGGCGGCGTCGGCCTGGGCCAGGGCATACCGGGCGTTACCACCGCCGCTAAGGGCGATGCCGACGCTGACCCGAAGTTGCATCCGCCGTCCTGCGACGACCACTGGTCTAACAAGGGCCACGCGGATCGCGTCGCGCAGCGCCGTGGCGTCCCCGCGAGGCACGAGGATCATGAATTCGTCGCCTCCGGTACGAGAAACCTGCGCTCCAGCGCTGACGGAGGCGGCGGCGTGGAGCAGGCGGACGGCGATGGCCTTCAGGTATTGGTCGCCGGCGGCGTGCCCGCCGTTGGCGTTGACTGTGTGGAGGCCGTCGGCGTCGGCGAAGGCGATGGTCAGCGGTGCCGCCACCGCGGTGGCGGCGGCGATGGCCCGCTCGGCGAGGGCCCGGTTGGGTAGTCCCGTGAGCGGGTCGGTTTGGGCCGCGAGGAGTTCTCGCCGCAGCTGCTCCTCAAGAGCGGCACCAGCGGCAATTCGGCCTTCCAGTTCTTCCTCGCGGGCTTGGGCCGCAGCGAGTCTCCGATGTTGCCGGATGAGCCGGGTCGTCGCGATGATGCCAACCGGAATCCAGCTCTGCATGGCGATGAGCACCGCCAGCGCGAGATGGCCGTACGCCGCCAGGACGGCAACTGGCGCGGTCGCGAGGATCGCGACGATGGTGATCGTGGCCGTCGTGCGAAGCAGATCACCTCTGTCGGTGGATCCCGCATCGGATTTAGACATAGATTGGCTCCTTCATCGAGGAGCTCCGGGGGCGGGCCGCTGTCGTAGGCGAGGCCCGCCCCCGGGCCTTTGGGGTGGGTACCAGCCCTTGGTGGGCCTTGCCTGACGGAGGCCAGCTCGGAAGATCCGCCGCTCAGGGTGCCGCGCGGCGTGCCCGCACCTGCGACCGCTGCTGCAGGTGCGAGAGCATTGGGCAGTCTCGTGACCGGATGTCGGCCGCCGCTGTCAGTCGAGGTCGTCGAGGTCGATGTCCTCGTCGCTGACCTGGGCACCTTCGCGGCGCAGGTCGTACTCGTCGAAGTCCAGGTCCCCGCCACACAGGTTGGCGCGCAGCTCGTCCTCAGCACGGTCGTAGGCGTCTTCCTCGCCGGTCGCGCGTACCCGGACGGTGACCGGGACGAGTAGCTCGACGCTGTACTCCACGGGAAGGGTGGTGATCCCCAGCCGTTCCAGGGCGTAGTTCGTGCCCGACAGGCAGATCTCACGGTTGTTGACGGCACGGGCCGCCCTACGGCGTACGTCATTGCTGAACTCGTCGCGAGCGTGTTGCCTGGCGATGGCCTCGGCCGCGGCGGCCTCGGCAGTCGTCCTGGCGGTGGCGACCGCCGCGGTGAGTAGGTGGTGGGCCGTCTCGTCGGTGGGCGTGGCGGGCATCGGCCCGTAGCCGGCGGCGAGGAGGGCCGCGACCCTGCTCAGCCACGCCGGTGTGTCGGCAGACCCATTCGTTGCTTGCCAGGCCGCAGCGAGCATCTCCTCGATGACGGCGGTGTGGATCATCAGGTCGGTGGCGGCCGGCCCGCTCTCCGGATCTGCAGCAGCCGAGGTTGCGGGGTTCTGGGCGTCGAGCAGCTCGACGGTGTCGGTCATGATCGTGTTACCTCCTCTGGCTGAGACAAAGAACGCCGCCCCTGTTGGGACGGCGACGAATCGTTCGGTTGGTCGGGACGGCGATCGCGGTCACTCATTGGTGACGGAGACGACCTCCACCTCGTCAGCGCTGAAGAGTGGCCGGCGGGGCAGCCGGGGCAACTCCTCGCTGAGTTCGCTGACGGCCAGGCGGACTGCCTCGTCGTCGTCGACCGCGGAGATGCAGAAGGTGATCGGCACGCGAAGGGTGACCACGTGGTCCGAGGGGATCGGCGGCAGGCCCCAGTCGGCCAACGCCTCGCTGAGGCTCTCCTCGAAGTCGGGGTTCTCGCCGAGAGTGCCGAGCCCGGCTGTACGTACGCCGAGTTGCAGCCGACGCAGGCCGGTGCGGTGCTCGACCGCCTCGTGGCGTGCGCGGTCGGCCCGTGCTCGGGCCTGAAGCAGATCCTCGATCAACCGGGCGTGACAGACGCTGCGGTCATCGCCGTTGGTGTGGTCGTGCTTGCAAGCGGCGACGGATCCGTCGCTGGCGGGGCTGCTGGCCGCAGCGAGGAAGGCGGTCAGCAGGTCATCGGGCATCGACTCGCCGGTAACCTCCCGCCATGCCTGGGCAGCCGTGCAGCTGAGCCGCCCGATGTCCCCGGAGAACGCTTCGGTCATGGGTGCCTTCCCTTCGTCGACGCCCGCGCTGAGGTAGGGGCAGGAATGGAGATAGAGGTCGGTGTCTGAGGCCAGGACGGCAACGGACGACGGAACACAGCGACAGCCTGGCCACCGGTCGCATCGGTGGTAGCGACGGCCCGGACGTCGTTGTCGAACAGATCCCGCTCCAGGGCTTCGAGGTCGATGTAGCGCCGGGGCATTCCGAGACGTTCCAGCGCCGCGGCCCAGCCGCGATCGACCAGGTGCTTCTCGGCGTAGTCCGAGCGGTGCGGGAAGAGGCCGACGAAGTCGGCGGTGAAAATCGCCGGTAGTTCCTCACCGGGTACGTCTGCGTCGACGCCGCCACTCGACGCGAGCCAGTCGCCGACCGCAGCCAACGGCAGCTGATGGGTTGAGGCGATCCGACGCATCGCGCACAGCACCGGAAGCGGCAGCCGGTGTGAGTCGCGGCCGTACCGGCCAAAGCCGTGCGCGTCGAGGACTACCACCTCCGCTGCGGCATTGACCGGAAGCACCTTCGCGATGCTGGCCCGGGCTACGGTGAGGTCGCCGTCGAGGAGGACGGCTGCGGACGAGGTCAGATCGTCGGCGGGCGCGATACGGACGGCCCCCACCTGGCTCATCACCGACTGGACGACGGCGTCCTCGCTCTCCGCCCGGGCATCGGCGAGCGCGACCAGCACCCATCGGGCAAGGTTGGACAATGCCTGCACCGCCAACCGCTGGTGCCGGGCCGGCGTTCCGTCGAGTACGAGATCAGGAGTGACGACGCTGGCGCGGACCGTGCACCACGCCACCGGAAGATCGCCGGAGTAGACCAGGTACACAGGGGTTTCCCCGTCTATGACCCCAGCGGTCCGAGCCCTTATCGAGGCGCCCAGCACCGCAGCCTGCGCCGGTGGCAGTGTGTCGACCTTTAGTGGTGGTGAGGTGCGGTACCTGTCCGCCAGGGCGACCCCAACCAGACTTCCGGCGTTGACGCTACGCAGTCGTTGAAATGCTCGGACAGCGTCCGCAACGGTGCTTCGCCTCATGCTCTCCCCCGTCCGACGGGGGTGCCGAGGTGGCTGTCGGCAGCCAGACTGACGCCAGGTCGTGGTGAGAGATCCCTGGACCGACGTGCAGTGAACTCGTCGAAGAGCGCCGTCGTTGACCTCATCAACACAGCTCCGTTGCGGCGTGGGCGTCCACGAGCAGCGCGAACTGCCGGTCGGTGAGCCCGATCGGTTCCGCGTGACGACCGGCGCCGGTGAAGATGACCGGCCCGCACAGGTAGGGCGCGTCCCACGGGCCGAGGTATGGACGGCCGGTGGTCTCGAGGGCCATCTGGGTGGCCGTCCAGTTGGGGACTCCCCTGCCCTGCTGGTCGTCCTCGAGCCACATGACGGTGCATTCATCGAGCTGGACTCGGTAGGCGGCGCCGGTGGTGATACGTCGGCCGAGCCGAAGCCCGCCGTCATCGGCAGGGGCCTCAAGGACGGTCAGCCGTCCGGACGGACCGACCATCAGGTAGGTGGCCTGTTGTGCCGGCGCGGGCACCGACTTGCGGATGTCGAGTGGCGGCCGCATCGCGGTGATGGTCATCTTCTTCTCCTCTGCTGTCGTGGGGTCGGGGACCCCCTGGGCACGCAAACGGCCGGTCAGGCGAGTGCCTGATCCGGCCGGGAGGTACGGCGGTTGGCAAGTCAGCCGGGCCAGTTGGCAGGGCGGGGTCTCCCGTCGCTGCACTGGTCCGAGTCGATTGCGGCTTGTCGTGGGCGTTGCTGGTACGCCCGGCCCGGAATGTTGCGCCGCAGGCTGGGCGGTTTCTAGGCGAGGGGCCAAGCGGCCATCGCGAGCAGTTGCTCGTTCGGGCGCAGCCGGTCGATGTGGTCGTTGGCGGCGTACAGATAGTCCAGCTGGTCGGCCAGCCGGCCCGATCTGGGCGTGAGCCAGTTGGCGGCGTCGGCGGCCAGGGCATCGCCGGGCACGGCCGCGAGTGCCGCGAGTGTTCGGTAGCTGTTGAGGCCGGCTTGAAGGGCCTCGATGTCCGCGATGGGAATAGGTTGCTGCCGGTAGGCGGCGTTGTAGGTGGTCATCGCGAGCACCCGAGGTTGGGCGAGGTATGCCTGTTGGGCCCGGCTGAGCGGCCAGCGTTCCGGGTCGTCGCGATGGCGGTCGACGAAGACCGACAACGGTTGGGCGTCGCGCGTGCCGTCGACGACGTCTCGCCATCGTTGCCAGAGCCAGACAGCGCTGGTGGCGGCGCGGGCACGCATGCCGGCCAGGTCAAGGTGACGGACCGGGCCGCCGGCGGCGTAGCCCTGGTAGCGGTGCAGCAGTTGTCGGGTATGACGGTGGCGGGCGGCGAAGTGGCCAACAGGGCCGGCGGGACGGAGCTGTTGCGCGACGAGGCGGGTTGCCGCGAGGGCTGGCATGGACTGGGGTGTGGCGTCGGTGGGCAGGCAAACCACGATGGTGTGCACGACAGGACGTGCGGACATGGGCTCCTCCAGGAAGGGTGCGGAGACACGGCCGAGGTGCGATCGCGCGAGAGCGCGCGGGCAGGCGACAGCGTCGACGGACAGAGTGGTGAGGTGCGGGATCGCGGGACTGACGCCGGTGAAAGCTGCGGCGGGCGGGGATCCCGAGCGCGGTGACGCGAGCGCGTCGAGGCGATGCTGCCTGTGTGGCAGGGCTGGCGCAGTGGCGCCGGGGTGGTGCAGGTGGGACGTGGGTGCCGGGGAGGATGTGTCGCGGCCGACCGGCCGAAGTGGCGGGTGGGCGGGTGCGGCTCCTGCCGTGGCGAGCCAAGGCCCGAGGTGGTGCAGTGATGGGAGTTCTATAGAAGAGAGTTCACGATATCCCGCCGACCCAACAGGAAATGATCATCGATGGGCCGCCTCGATGATCGGCTGTTTGAGCAGGGGTGTTGGGCGATTTGACGGCCGACACTCGTTGGGGGGCCGAGGGCGTTGGTGCTGCGACGCAGGGTGTTGGCTTCGGGGCTACCTGGCGTTGTCGGACGGCCGTGACCCGCTCAGCCAACTGATGGCTCCGCCACGATTGAAGCGACGTTGACAACTGCCTACCGAGCTCACGAGGTGGTGATCTACCTGCTCACGGCAGCCCTCGGCCGGGCAGCACCCGTGGGACGCCGACATTGTCGGCGCAACGCAGGATCCGACTGCGGTGAACGCCCCCTCATGCATGACACGGGATTCGTTCCGCACGCGCTGGTCGGCACCGGTGCCCGTGGGCTGGTCGTATCCTCGCCGGGTGACGAACGCGGAAACTGCGAGGATTGTCATCGATCGCCTGCTCTTGGCGTTGGCGGCGCAACTCGACACATCGCAGGATCCAGACCTAGCGGCTGGCACGGTCGAGGCGCTCGCCGATTTAGGCAGAGCCGAGGCCGATTTGATCTTCGGGCAGGCGGGCCACCTGGTTCACTACGGCACAGACACTAAACCGCTAGAGACTCTCATCCACTTGATCTCGGCCGTCCAAAGCCTTGAGGCTTCGGGAGATGCCGCGGTCAGGCCAGGTGATGAGGTGCGACTCGTGGGTGAATTGCCAGAGGGCCTTGCCGGGTATGACGAGACATGGCTCCGTGAGACCGTATTCGTCGTCCGCTACGTCGGCAGGGATGCAACGGTCGACGTGCAGTCAGACCTGGCCGAGGATTACGTGATCGCGACGGTGTCGGTCGCCGGCGTAGAACCCTTGCGGAAGTCAGGCACCCCGTAGCACTCCGAATCGACTTAGGCATGACTGTCGTATATACGTCCGGCGAAAAGGCCGGCGAGGCCAACGGCGACTCAGCCGTACGCCAATCGCCGCCAGTCGTCCAGGAAGCACCACTGCCACAAGGCACTGCCGGCAGAGGCGCGCCAGATTAGATGGAAGCCGTCGGAAGTCGGCCACTCCAGCCAACCAATTGTCGCCATCGGCATCCCAGACGACCCACGTGCTCGCCGACTACCGCCCGGCGAAGCCACGCAGCCTGTGCCCGTACCGTTCGGCCGTCTCAGTGGCACCGTTGCGCCACTAGAGCTGGTACTCGAGTATCCCGAAGCCAAAGACCATCTTACGAATTGTGCATAATGCCCAGGCTCCGGCGCCTGCTACTGAAGTCCACGGCCCTTGCGTGGGTCCACAGTGGGCCTATGCTCTTGGGCGAGGCGACTCGCGCTGAACGCCCGCACGGAGGATATGGGACAATATGGACTCGGTGATAATTCAACCAACCCTCGCACTGCCCACAAAGATTGCGGCAGGCATAGCCAACGGGAAGCTCTTCCTAGAGGGCGGAGTGGTCCGCGATGCCCTCACCGGAAGGATTGTAACGCTTCTAAAGGACGCGCCCGGCGCTCAGAGCAGTCCAGAGGTGTTGCGTCGTTCTGCGGCGTTGCTGAGATCCCGGGGCGCCATCGTGGCCACTGTTCTGACGTTAGCTGCGGGCGCAGTTGCGCTTGCCGTTCTAAAGAAGCGAGAGCAGGCGCGGAAGCCTGATGCACTTGACTGTGTCGCCAACCTGAACGCCTCGCTACGCACATACCTAGAAGCCGACCAAGAAGGAAGACTGGACGCAAGCATTATTGGTCGGCTCATTTCCGATCTGGATGCCATGAAAGCGTACTCTGACGCCAATAGCATCTCTGTTGAATTTTCGAATGAGATGTGGGAGTCGCTGGTCAAACTCGTAATTGACCACACGCAGAAGCTAGCCGATGCATATTCCATCGACCTAGAAAAGATTCAGGAGAGCACGGCGAGTTTCGGGAACGACAACGTGATCGACCTACGGCTCCACCTCGAAGTCCAGCAACGAATCATTACCAGCGCTGAAGACGTGGTGGACGACGGCGAGGCGGAGGCGGCATAGCTAACTACTCCGGAGTGATTCAGCCTTGCGTGGAATAATCGCTTGACCTGGTAGCGACTGGTCGGTGGCTGACAGCACCTTGTGCGGCCGAACTCCGCGAGCACGCGCACGCAAGTTTCTGCCAGCCGCGCGCCTCCGACTCGGCGCCACGCTACGAGGCCAAGTCGCCAAGCTCGGCGATGAGACATCGCATGTCCTCGCCGACGTCAAGATCGCCATGACAGGTGCCTCTCACACCATCGGGTCGTAACCCAAGCCCCGGCACGACGAAACGGAGACTGACGTGACCATGTCGGTCATCTGTCAGATCGATGCAGAGGTGTCGTTTTCTAGCGACTCCCAAGACCACACGCCCGTGCGAACAAGTCGGACCACGCTCGTAAGATCTCGCCTATGTCACGAGTGAGCCCGCCCCGGCAGTCCGCATCGCAGCCCGACGTGCCGGTCCTGCGGGGTCTCGGACCCACGTACGAAGAGAACCTGCACGGGCGCCACGTAGCTGTCCTCCTCAAGGTCCTGGTTGACAGGTCCACGAACGCTGCGAGGAACATCGCGCTCGCGGGGCACTACGGCAGCGGAAAGAGCAGTGTTGTCCTGGGCGTTCAAGCGGGTTTGGACGAACGAAAGATCAATTGGGTCAATCTGTCGCTGTCGAGCCTGGGCGTCGACGACACGAACCGGGCGCGCATCCAGCCGGACGGGACGCTCCCGCCACTGACGAACCTCATTCAGAAGGAGATCGTCAAGCAGCTGCTCTACCGTAAGGCGCCTGCGGACATGCCGGGGTCGAGGTACTTCCGCATCGACTCATTTAGACCCTGGCCCGCTGCGTTCTGGGCTTCCGCGGTCGCGGTTGGGTTCTTCGTGATCGCGGTTCTGTTCGGGTTGGTGGATCGCGTGGAGAAGACGGCGCCTCAGGCCCTAGTCGCCGGTCACGGCTGGGTTGCCTGGGGCATCGTCGGTGGGTTCGGCGTGTTCCTGGGCGTGATCTGGTTCCGGGGTTTGCGTGCTCTGCAGAGCCGGGTGCGGGTGGAGAGCGTTTCCGCGGGCGGAGCGGCCGTCACGCTGAGCGCGAGAGAGAACTCGTACTTCGATGAGTATCTCGACGAGATCGTCTACTTCTTTCAGAAGACAAAGACCCGGGTCGCAATTTTTGAGGACCTGGACCGCTTCAGGGACCCACATATCTTCGAGACGCTTCGAGAGCTGAACACCGTCTTGAACAACTCCGAACAGATCAAGTCGCGGCCGGTTCGGTTCGTGTATGCGGTCCGCGATAGCATCTTCGAACAACTCAAAGTCGATGCCATCCCGGATGGCGCCGAGAATTCCGATACCGATGCTGCAGCGCTTCGTGCGTCCACGCTAGAGTCCGCCCCGTCGGCAAACAGGACGAAGTTCTTCGACCTGGTCGTCCCGATGGTTCCGTTCATCACGCACCGTTCGGCTAGGGATCTGCTGGCGGCGGAGTTCACCCAATCAGAGGAGCAACCTTCGACAGAACTCGTGAATCTGGTCGGCGGGCATCTGACAGACATGCGCCTGATTCGCAACATCCGGAATGAGTTCGAGATCTACCGTGCCTCGGTCCTGGGCGAGAAAGGCCTTAAAGGCCTCACCGCGGATCGACTGTTCGCGATGATGGTCTACAAGAACCTCCATCTGGAGGACTTCGAGGCCATCCGACTTGGGACGAGCAAGATCGACGAGGCCCACCGGGCTTTCCGCGACATGGTCAAGTATCAGGCTGGCCACCAAGCGACGATCAGCAGGGAAGCGCTAGACCGGGTCGCGTCGGACGCCCTTTGGGACAAGCACGCGAAAGCCGCCGGTGAACGGCTCCAGGAGGTGCTGCCGGTTGTCTACCGGGCGTCGGGTCTTGGTGGTCAGCCGATCCTTGAGTATCAGTCGAAGCGCTACGGGCTCTCGGACCTCACGTCCGGCGATTTCTGGAGATCATTGTACGAGACCCGTAGTGGCATACGGGTTATCCAACCCGGATACCGCGTCGTGAAGCTGTCGGTCGATGACCTAATCGTGCTGCTTGGGGATGAGGCGGCTGCGCTGGACGACGCCGTCAATGCCGACGTCGCACGTCTCCGGCGTGCCGCCCGAGCTGCGCGGGAAAACAAGGACTTCGTCACGAAAGCGACGATGGCGCAGCTCATGGCCCGAACGGATCTGGTCATGCCCACCAACGGCGGCGTCAGACGCAACCTGGACGCCATCGTCACCAACCTTGTGTCACCCTTGGCCCACGACCTCCTCGCCAAGGGCCATATCGACGAAAACTTCACCCTTTACTGCTCGGACTACCACGGCATCGCCATCAGCGTCAGTGCAATGAACTTCATCCTCCACTGCGTCCAGACCGACCGCGCAGACCACCGCTTCCGGTTCGATGAGACCGCCTCCATCGACGCGGTCGAGACGGAAATGGGCACCCGCTTCCTCGAAGGTGAAAGCGTTTTCAACCTTGAGGTATTCGATCACTACCTGCCCACGCACCCTGGGCGGCTCGACAAGGCACTCGACAAGCTCGTCATACGCGCCGGGACCGACCGCTCCTTCATCGATGCGTACCTTATGGATGGCACGTTCCGGGAACTCTTCGTAAGCCAACTGGCTCCTCGCTGGACGAGTGCGTTCGTCCACCTGGTCGAGAACGCCCCGATAGACCTCCCGGCGGCTATCACACTTGTCGATGCTGCTGTCCGGAGTGCTGACCGAGACGTCGACTACGAGTCATCACGCCGAGTCGGCGATTTCGTTTCGGACCATTACGCCCAGATGCATGCATTTATCGGTTTATCGGAAGCGTCGAAGGCCGCTGACGTGGCGGTTCTGGTTCGTCGCCTCGGCGCCCAGGTCAACGACCTCACGGTACTAGGGGACGCACAGTGCGAGGCGATGGTCGAGGCCAGCCTGTACCCGGTTACGAGGGCCAATCTGTCCACGGCACTCGGTGAAGGAGTCCCGCTGGCCCTTGACCTGGTGAAAGCAGCCAACACGACCGTCTACCAGCACATCCTCGACAACCTGGACAGCTACCTCCACGCCCGTGAGGACGACGAGGTGACCGTAGATGCCTCGGAGGAGTTCGTCGCGGTACTCAATGACGTCGCCAACGCCGGTGAATCGTCGCTGCTGCCGATTGCAAAAGGCGCGTCGGCGTCGTGCCAGGTGGCCGACTTGGAGGAACTCGATGCCACGGCGTGGACCGCGGTGGTGTCAGCGAGCCGGATCGAGCCGACCGTCTGGAACGTCAGCCAGTTCGTAGAGAAGTTCGGCGTCAGCGCGGAGCTCGTGAAGTACCTAAACAACCTCGACTTGACCAATGTCGAGGAGGTGGATGAGAAGTCCCGGTACGACCTCGGGTATGCGCTGGCTCATACTGAGAGCTTGGACCCGGCCACGAGGGTCCGGCTGGTGAAGCAGCTCAAGCTTCCCGGCGGATTGGATCCCGAACGCCTGACCAGTGCCGGGCTCAAGCTGCTCCCCACACTGCTGGCCGCCGGGCTGGTGCCCGATGCCGCCGAGACCTACGCGTACGTAGGCGGTAGCCCGTTCGCGGTCCGCGAGGAGTACTTCGCGGCGTCGAAAAGCCTGGCGTCCTACGTGTGCGAGCTGCCGCTATCGATCGACGACCTGCCCAAGATCGTACGGAGCCCGCACGTGACACCAGCCGTCAAGCGAGCGATTGCCGATGACGCTGAGTATGTAGACGGCCGATTGTCCCGGCGGGGCGCCATCGCGATCTGCGAGTGGGCGGCTATGGGCAACGCCGTCTCGGTGGAGCTGCTGGTCAAACTCAGCGGAGCCGGATCGCCAGCCGAGTACATCCTGAGTCTGCTGGAGCCCCACCTCCCTGACGTCAAGCTATCGACGCTAGACGAAATTCTTCTGGCGCTCGGCGACGAGTACGAACCGCTGACCAGGGTCGGTCACCACCGTCCGAAGCTAAAGGATCGAGACGGGACCGAAGAGCTGCTCAATGAACTCAAGCGCCGGGGACGGGTCAGTTCGTTCGCCCCAATGTTGTTCGGAGGCATCCGGGTCAACATGCGTCATTGACACCCGGCCAGCGGTCCGTATCCCGTTCACAAAATCGCGCTGCCCGTAACGTCCATCCGATCATGAAGAGGCATCCGAATCTGCAGATGATCGAGCATTCATGGCCGCGAGTCGCGAGCAACACGACGTCGTGGCTGACGCCTGGTCGCGCCGGGATCCGGCCTGTCGATCATCAAACTCGACTTAGACAACGTGGAATGGCGGTGGAGCAGCAGCAGTCGGCTACGACCCGCGACGAACAGTCGTCTGCGACGGTGGCGGCCGCAACAGTACAAGGACCGAACGCAACGACCCCGTGGCGCATCCCGTCGACCCGGCCGAACGGCGCCGTCGCCGTCGCCGTCCCGAGTATCCGGTGGGCTCAGGCTTTAGGGGCCACACGGACGACGCTCGCTCCGCCTACGACTCCGCCATCCTCTCGTACGGCAAAGATTAGGTTGTAAGAGCCGGGCGGCGCATCCTCCGGGATTCGAATGACGCTGACCGGTCGTTCGCCCGCCGCACCGGATGGCCGCACCGGCTGGGCCTCGAACGTCACCTCTCCCAGAGCGGGCGGAGCTGTACCCCCGGCAGCGCTCTTCAGTTCGCTGACGTCCCCGTACGGGCCAGTCAGACGCGCAGTCAGCTCGACCTGTGCCGGCTTCGCGGCGGGGTCAGTCCCCGACCTGACGATCCAGTTAACCGTCATGTCCTGGCCAGGCTGGTAGACCGTATCGACGTCCGCGCCATCGCAACACGTGTAGGTCGTCGGGGTGCCTGCTGCGGTTGTGGACCGCTCGGAGCCGCAACCCGATGTGACCAGCAAGGCCAGGCAGGCAACGGCCACAAGCCGGCACGTTTTCATGAGCATGAGCGTAACGAGCACAGTCCTCCAACGTCTCCGGACAGACCTGGCCCCGCGCCAGCCTCCAGTTGATGGGCCGGCTCTGAAGTGAACCCTCACGACTCTGGACGCCGCGCCGTCGAGCAGCCGCCGGTCCGATAGCCGATCTGCCGCCGCCAGGCGTCCCTGTCCATGACAGACGTACGCTGTCGCTCGGCGGGCAACTGCCTCTACCTGCTGCTACACCGAGGCGATCGGGTAGCCAACCGTGGCGAGGTCTTTCCGCAGTTCGGCAACGGTGAGTTGAGGGTTCAGCGCCTCTATCACGCTGTCGGTGAGCGGCCGGTTGGCGACGACGTGCTCGACCGCCGTCCGATCGACCTCGATCTCGTAGTAGTCGCTGGCGAACTCGACGAAACGGTCAACGATGTAGTCGAGCAGGATCTCGAGCATGCCGGACCCGTCCGGCCCGGTGTCGTCGTAAGGTCCACGAAGTGGCGGGAAGACAATGCCGCCACCAGCATGCCAGCGGTCGTCCCCGACCAGCCGCCATAGCACCGCAGTGGCCATGAACTGCCCGGCCTCGTCGCAGAAGGCAGGTTCCTCTATCTGCGGACGCAGCTCCACGGGCAGGCCGTCGAGCAGGCCCGGCCACAGCTCGTAGTCTGGATCGCCGTAGGGCGACATCGCCGACTCGTGATCGAAGACCCGGATGAATACGCCGTCGGGGGTGAACACGACGGCCCACTCGTCGCCGCTGCCGTTGCTCATCAGCGCCGCCTCGTCCGTGCCCCAGGCTCGGGTGTAGGCGTAGTACGCGGCCCCGCCGTTGATGATGCATTCCAGCGCGGCCAATGCCTTACACCGCTGCCGCAGCCGGTCGATGCTGGGCAGTCTGGCGGCGATCTCGTACGCGGTCACCGGGCGACCCTACTGGGCAGACGGGCAGCGACTCGGCAGGTCCCGATCTGCCAGCTATCGACGCCCACGAAGATTTACTCTGCTTCGTCACGCAGCTCGTGGAGCGGGTCGTCGGTCAGGCGTGGTGGGCCGGGGTTGAGGGGGCCAGGTTCGTCGTCGGTGGTTGGCAGGTCGGCCAGGCTCAGCCGGTGTCCCCCGTTACCCACAAGCCGCCATACCGGTCCGGCCGGGCTGTGTCCGTTGATCCGGTCCCGGGCGCAGGTGGCGACGGTGAGTGTGGTCAGGGCGTCGGCGACACGGTTATCGTGACGGGCGGCGTCGGCGAGCTTGGTGTGGAAGTTGCGTTCGCGTTCCCGGCTCGGCAGGGAGAACAGCAGGATGTGACCGGGCCCGCCGTCCACACGGAGGCGCCGGTAGGGCTCCAGCTTGTCGCGTAGACGCGGGTGGTCTTCGGTGGCACGGTCGTACTCAAGCCAGAAGCCGACGCTGCTGCGGCTGTTGCTCCAGACGCCGTGTGCGTCGGGGCGTACCCGTTGTCCGAAGGCAGCGGATGTCTGCTGCTCGGACCACCAGCGGGTCAGCCGTACCTCGGGATGACCGCGCCCGTGGGCAAGGAGGTCGATGAAGAACTGGTTGGTCTCGATGGTGTGTTGCCGGATCCGGTTGGACAGCACCGAGTCCGCGGCGAGTGCGACGGCTTTCGGGGTGGGCGGGGTGTCACCGCGGGCGAGGGCCACGAAGCGAGCGGAGAGCCGGCCGGGCACCCAGTACACCTGAGCAGATTGGCCGGGGTGGGAGCGCAGGACACGGTCGATGAAGTCGAGCCGTCGCAGGGTGTAGAGGCGATGGACGCAGGTGACCGGCGAGTCGAACAAGACTGAGGTGATCTGGTCGGTGGTGAGGGAGGTGTGGTCGGAGAGCAGGAAGGCGATCACCCGATCGCGAGGGCGAAGGCGGGCCGAGACGTCGGAGAGCGTGGTCGTGGAGCGACGGAGGGTGGATCGGGATCGGGGGGTCACGGGGCACCCCCCGATCGGAGGATGTCCCCCCGGTGGGACTGTCGGGACGGCTGATCATGACTCATGTACGTCTCCTAGCTGCGCTGTTGGGTCAGCAGCGACAGATTGCGGGCTGTTCGCAACGACCATGTCCGGGCCGGACCGCCGATCAGGGTGCGAACCCACTCCGGTGTATGGAGTGGAATGTTCCGACGTCAGTCGCTGCGACGGGATGTCTTGCCTCGATCGCTGCCAGCGAGGCGCTTGGCGAGCTGCTCGATGGCAGTCGGGTCTGTCGCGTTGCCGCTGGCAGCGGCACAGGCTGCCCGGATGTGTGTGGCGGCGCCGACCACGGGGCGGGGTGCCCGGGTGTGCAGGGTGAACGCCGCGGTCTCCCGATTGCCTATGACCAGCCGCGCGGCGGCCTGGTAGGCGTCCAGATGGCTCAGATCGTGTTCGGACAGTTCGGGGAACATGTGCCGGGCCATCTGGTGCGCATCCTCGGGCGCCACGTTGAAGGTGATCTTGTTGCGGGCGTTCGCGCTCAGCGCGAGCTGGGTGGGTCGTGGCAGTTGAGCGAGGTCCTGGTGGGCCAGCACCAGGCTCATGCGGTAGCCGCGGGCTTCGGCGAGCATGTCGTCCACCGAGCCGGGCAGATTCAGGAAGTTGTGGCACTCGTCGACGAATACGGTGCAGTCGCGTCGTTTGTCTTCGGGCAGTCTCGCGCGGGCGGTGGCGGCCTGCCAGGCGCGGGCCAACACGAAGGAGCCCATCAGTCGGGAGGTGTCCTCGCCGAGTTGGCCTTTGGGGAGGCGGGCGAGCAGGATGCCGCCGTTGTCGAGCAGTTTCCCCATGTCGAATGACGAGCGGGGTGTCCCGAGGGTGCGGCGTGGGAAGTCCCGCAGCAGGAATGCTCTCAGCCGGGCCATGACGGGTCCGATGACCTGCGCTCGCACCGGCGGCGGCATCGACTCGTACCAACTCCAGTAACCGAGTAGGCCTTCTGGGTCGTCGAGGCCGTCGGTGAAGGCCATCCGGAACTGGCGGTCGTTGAGCAGCGGTGGCACGAGCGCGAGCGTGGCGTGCGCCTTTCGCATCAGGGTGAGGCAGGCGACCCGCAGGGTGTCGTCGATGCGCGGTCCCCAGTGCCTTTGGAAGATCTTGCTGAAGATGGAGACGACGTTGTCGACGGCGAGGTCGTGGTCGTCTCCCGAGAGCGGGTTGAAGTAGCCGCCCTGGTCCTGGTCGGGATCGATGAGGACGACCCGGTCGGCAACGGTCTCCGGCAGCCGGTCCAGGACGTCGGTGACGAGGTCTCCCTTGGGGTCGATGACCACGACGCCGCGGCGGGCGGCCACGTCGTCGAGGATCATGTTGACCAGGAAGGTCGACTTGCCGACGCCGGTGGAGCCGAGGACGTGCAGGTGCTGGCGGGCGTCGACGACGGGCAGCCCTACGGCGTGACCGCCGATCTCGGCGTGTCCGAGTTGTTTGACGCCGCGTCCGCCGGCGGGGACCTCGACCGGCGCTGGCATGGGCTTCGCGCGGGCGCGTCGGAGGCCGGGCACGGCCAGGTCGGTCGGTAGGGCGGCGACGGCGGCGAGTTCACCGGCTCCGAGCAGGTACCCGGAGCGCAGTGGTCGGGCGGACAGCACAACGGCGGGCTGCTTGAGCCGGACGCGGCGCAGTCGTTGGCGGGCGGTGTAGACGCCGTAGGCGGAGGCGACGCCGTGGGCGAGGGTCTTCAGTCGTGCCCGCAGATTGTCTTCTGCCACCTTGCGGGGGTTGGTGTGGGCGACGCCGTAGCGGATCGAGGTCTCCCACAGCTGCCCGGCCGCGAGTTTGTCGACAGCAGCGCGGGCGTCGCGATCGCGTTCCGGATCTGTCGGTACCGACCGGGTGGCGGCGACCCGAGTGGCCGCGGGGGCCCGGCCGGGCCCGGGCACGATCAGTTCGAGCAGTCCGCGTAGCCAGGCTGTCGGGTCGAGCAGCCCCCGTGCGGGCTGGCCACTGCGGAGGGCCCCGGTCCCTGCGCGGAGCCGACGGATCTGCCGGGGTGTGGCTGGGCGGGTGAGTACCTGCACGCAGGCGTACTCGGGATCCTGCAGCCCGGACAGCGCGGAGATCAGTGGTCGCAGGGGGTCACTGTCGTGGTCGGTGACGATCGGGTACCAGGCGGCGAGGATGGGAACCAGGACACCGCCCTCGTCGAGAGTCGCCAGGGGTATGGGTGCGGTGGCGTCAGTGACGGCAGCGGTGGCGCCCGGCCAAGCGCCGGGGACGGCGGCGAGGACCGGTCCGGTGGGCACCGTACCGGGCAACCAGATGGTGATGGTCAACTGCCGGCCCGCCCATCGGTATTCGAAACCGACGTGTGGAGTGCCGTGGATCAGGCGTCGCCATCCGGCGGGGCGGAGGATCTCTGCGCAGGTCGCCCACCAGCGGGCGGCGCTGTCTGGATCGACCTCCGGTGGTGGGGTGATGAGGACCTGGTGGGCGTAACGGTGCAGCCGCCGGTGCCGCCAACTGTGCAGTTGTCCTCGCGCGATCAGTACGACGAGCCCGAGGGCGGCGACGACGAAGGCGAGCCACGGGCGGTCGGCCACCCACCCGAGTGCGTTCACGATGGCATCCGCGATCGGGTTGGACGGCACCGGCGGAGGCACGAAGGGCGACGGCGGCGGTGTGGTTGGGGCGAGCGCAATCACGCTGTCCGTCCGTCGAGGTCGCCGGTGACGCAGAGTTCGTGTTCGCGTTGGGAGGACACGGCGTGGGCACCTACCCGGTTGGCGCCCGCGAGCAGGAGGCTCTCCCCGCGTTGCGCTGACAGCAGCATCCGCGCCTCTCCCCCGGTCAGGTTGAAGCTGTCGGCGACGGCGGCGATGGCCTGCGGGGCCTGGCGCATGAGGAGCTGGGTCGCGGAGTTCGCGACGACGGCCTGTCCGAGTTCGGAACCCAGCAGGTCCGCGGCGTCCTGTGTCACCACGGACACCCCGGCCCGCCGTTTCCGGGCGGCCTTCGCCAGCCGGTTGAGGAATCGAACGCCTTCGCCGTCGCGCAACAGGGTCCAGGCCTCGTCGACGATGACGAGGCGGCGTGGGTCGACGGTCGGACCGTCGGCGGTTGGGGCGTCGACTGTGCGCCAGATCGCGTCGAGGGCGAGGAGCATCCCGGGGGCGCGGAGTTCATCGGCGAGCTGCCGGGTGGACCACACCACCAGGTGCCCGAAGGGGCCGGTAGTGGTGGGTCCGTCGAAGAGGTGGTTGAAGCTGCCGGTGGTCCACGGTGATAAGCGGGCGGCAAGGGTGAGCGCCGGCGGTGTGGCGTCGACCTCCAGTGCCGCGGCGACGTCGCGTAGCAGCGGAGCCGGGCGAACCCAGGTGCTCGGTTCGTTGGTGATACCGGCAGCAAGGTACGCGGCGTTGACTGCCCGGTCGAGGGCGGCGCGCTCGGTGGGTGCCATCGCGCCGTCCTGGCCGCTGGCACCGAGCAGGACGTTGACCAGTGTGTGCACGAACAGCGCTCGCCGGTTGCGGGCGTCGGGTCGGTTGTCGTCGGCGGCGATGTCCAACGGGTTGAGCCGTACGTCGGGGGCGCCGAGTTGGATGACGGTGCCGCCGACCGCTTCGGCGAGCCGCAGGTATTCGTCTTCCGGGTCGATGACGTTGACCTGCACTCCGTCGTAGAGGGAACGCAAGGTTTCGAGCTTGATGAAGTACGACTTACCGGCACCTGACCGGGCGAGTACGACGCTGTTGTGGTTGTCGGCGGCCCAGCGGTCGTGCCAAATGATGCCGTTGGTGGCGGTGTTGACCCCGTAGAGCACCCCGGAGGCGCTGGGCGGGTCACCAGGCAACGGGGCGGGCAGATCCGCGGAGGCCAGGGGCATCGCAGCCGCGAGAGCATCGGTGTCGAAGACCCGCCGCATGCCGATGCTGTCAACGCCCATCGGCAGCGTCGATGTCCAGGCCGGCAGCTGTCGCCAGGTGGCTGGGACGGTGTCGAGCATGACCGAGGCGGCGGTGGCCCGTACGTGGGCGACGGACTCGGTCAACTCGTCCAGGTTGGGAGCGTGCACGGTGACGTAGTGGCCGACCCGGAACAGGCGGCTCGCACCGCGGGCGACCCGGTCGGCAAGCTCGGCGGCGTCCGCGGCGGCGGCCTCGGTGCCGGGGTCGTCGAGGCGTCCGTGTTGGGCATCGGCGCGCCGGGAGGATTCCAGTCGAGCACGTTGGCGGCGCAGCCGGGACGCGGCGACCTGCGGGGCGAGCGGCTCGATGTGGATGACGACGTCGGCACGACCGGGCCAGCCGGTCAGTGGGAGCAGCCAACCGGCCCCGACCTCCGCCGGATAGCCATTGACGATCAACGTCGAGGCGTACCCCTCACCGATCTTGAGGTAGCGGGGGGTGACCTCCACGCTGGCCGGGCCGATCAGCGCGGCGAGGGTGCCGGCCTCCGCCGGCAAGGGTGTGGCCGGGCTGGCAGGCCGACGAGGACGAAGCAGTCGCAGCAGGCTCACGACGGCTCCTCGGCGGTGATGGGCTCGTCAGGTAGGGCCCGTTCGCCGGGCACGGGCAGGGTGTAGGGGTCGACGGCGGCGGCCAGCACCGCGCAGACCGCAGGGCCATCCAGTACGCGGGTGCTGGCACCCAGGCTCTGCAGGGCACCAGCGGTGTGCTCGGCGGCGCGCAATACGTCCTGGTCACGACGGGCGCCGGTAGCGGTATGGACGATGGTGACGGTGCGCCACAGCGGCTGCCGCTCGTCTTCCAGATCGAGGAGGAACTCGGCGTAGTCCGCAGCGGCGTCCGCTAGCGCGGCGTTGGGCAGCAGGTCCGCAGCGTCGGCGATGCGCTGCGCGTGCCCGGCCAGGTCGACGCGTTGGGTGGAGACCACGATCTGCACCGGGGCCGTCAGGCTGTTGAGCCAACGCGCGTAGGCGCCGACCAGCGCGGCCTGCTCCGCTGGGGTGCGGAGTCCGAGGTTGACGGTGCTCACGGCGACCAGCGCGGCGCTGGTACCCCCGAGGTCGACCACCCCGTTGGTGGCGATCGACCGCGCCGGCAGTCGCAGTGGCGTCGGCGGGGTCAGCTCACCCTCGGCGCTGTTAGGGACCGGCGCCCACCGCGGCGTCTTGATCACCCCGCCGGGCGCGGGAACCTGCCGTCGTGGGGTACGGGAGCCGCAAACCGCGGCGAGCAACCAGGCGTCCAGGCTCAATCCGTCGCGGCGGCCCAACGCGAGGACGGTTGCGGTGCCGAGTAGTGGGACCAGACCGCCGAGCAGGACCGGCATCGGCAGAACGTCGAGCAGTGTCCGAAACAGCAGGTAGGCGGTGGCCACGGCGGTGGCCAGGATGGCGACCTGCCGGGTGGTCAGGTTGAACAGCAGACGATCAGGTGTTTCGACGTCAGCGGGAATCCTGACACGAAGATCGACATCAGACATGGAGTCTCCTCAGGCATTGGGTCGGGTCTGGGCGTGGGGTGTCAGCCGGGCAAGCCGTTGCCGGTGTTGTTGCGTCGGGCCGACGGTCGGGAGGATGGAGTCGGCGGCAGAGGGCTGGTGGCTTGCGATCGCGCTGCCGCTGACGCGCGGGTGGTGCGCGGGCCGTACGCCGTCGTCGACGGCCAGCCCGTACCGCTCGGGGTTTGTGCCGCCGCCGGCCCCGGCCCGATCGATGACGGCGCCGCTCCGGGCCCATGCGGTGGCCGATTCGTCCCGCGCATGCCCTGGGCCGGCGGGTCCGCCGGCCAGCCGGTGCCGGAGTCGGTGTAGGCCCACCACCGACGCCAGCGAGGCATCCGCTGCGGCATCGCGGTGGCCGGGGTCCGCCCGGACGGCACCCTCGGGAGAGCACGCTCCGCGGAGGCCGGCGCCGCCGTCGGCGCGGTCCTGCGCGGAACGGGCCCAGGCCGTGGTCCGCCGCCGGTCGGTCTCGGCAACGATGGGCCGGCCCCCGGTCCCCCGGGGCCACCCTGGCCGGCGGCCACTCGCGCCGCCGACCGGCTGGCCTGTCGGCCACCGCGCCACAGACCCCCCGTCAGGGCCCGGCTGACCTGCTGCACGATCGCGACGCGGACGAACGTGCCGACGACGTTGTTGGACTGGCCCCCGGTGACATAGCGGCGCATCAGGGCGGGGATCTTCACCACGGCCAACAGCAGGCAGCAGATGATGAACAGGTTGAACGTCCCGGTCGGATCGTCGGGCAGGCCGAGGGCGGGCAGGTTCGCCGTCGGACTGAGGAAGACGGTCAGCGCGGTGTGCAGGGCGAGGGCTTGAGCGATGACGGTGGCCAGGGCACCGATGAAGGCCCGCCACCACAGCTTCGCCGCGGGTTCCGTCCACGGTGTGGCGTGGCAGGCCAACGCCACCGGTGCGATGCCGACGAGGATCACCAGCAGGCCGAGGCGCAGGATCCAACCAACCATGATCATTGCGACGAGAGCGGCGATGGCTATCCCGATGATCAGTGTGAGGAGCGCGTTGGCGGGGTTGGTGAGGGCGTCAACGACGGTGCGTTTCATCTGGGCGAGGGAGCCGTCGGTGGCGACGGAGTCACTGGTCAGTGCCTGGGTGAGCGCGTTGCCCAGTTCGATGAGCCCCTTCGACAACGGCGTCGCGAAGTTGGCTGCGATGAAGCCGATGACCAGGCGCGGCGCCAGCTCACCAACGCCGTAGCGTGCCTGCAGGCTGTCCCGACCTATGATCACGACACCGCAGGCGATGATCGCCAGCACGAAGCAGGTGTTAACGATCATCAGGGCTCGGGCGCTGATCGACTCCACCTGCGGCAGCCCAGTGACATCGGGTACGACGAGGAACGCCGAGGACAGCAACGACCACAGGGCGTCGATGATGTCGGCGACCCGCTGTGCCAGCCAGGTGAGGATCTCGTCCAGCAGGGTTCCGACTCCGACGATGTCCCAGAACATCGGAGTCAGGTCCCCAGGATGCCGCGCAGGATGGTCAGCAGCACCGGGGCCAGCACGGCGAGCGCGTAGCCCGTCGCTGCGCCCTTGAGTGCGCCCTTGGCCTTCTCCACCTGCCCGGGGTCGCCGCCGGCCATCAGGTACAGCGCCCCACCGTAGGTGAGGAACAGGGTGGCGACGCCGACGAGGATGCCAACGATCCACACGACCAGGTTGTTGATGACGGTCGGGAGGTCATTGACGGCAAGCAGGTCAGGCGCTCCGGCGATGGCCGGCGCGCCCAGGCCGAGCAGGACACTGGCGTTGGTCGTAGTGGACAGGGACAGTCGGTTCAGGATGCGGCGCATCGGTGGTCACCTCCCGCCCCACCTCTCGGTGGGGCGTGCTCGAAAGCGGTTGGGAGGCGCCGCCCGCACGAGCGGGGACCGTGGAAGCACTGCTCCTTCCACACCGGGTTCGGTTTCGTGGTGAGCACGGGCCTAAAGCCGGACCGAGTCACCACCCGTACCGGGCGGCGCCCGAGACCGCTCGCGCACCCCGGCTGGCATGTCGGAGGGGTGATCGGTCTCGTGACCGCCAAGAGCCCGTGTTGGGCCCGGTTCCCCGGGGCTGACCGGCCAACGCTGGCCAACCGTCACCCAACGGGTCGCCTGGTCACTGGCCGGGCCACGACCGCAGGGACGTGCGGCGAACCGGCTTGGCCGGACGGGTACGCAGCCTGACGTGGGCCAGTTCCCCGGCGCGGATGGCGTCCACCAGCCTCGACTCAGCCCGGTCGCGCCAGTGCGAGGCCAGCTGACCGGCGATGCCCCACCGGGCCGCCGCCGCTTGCACCGATGCGCCTTCCAGCCGCGTTTCGGCGATGATGTTGGCGTCGTCGGCGTCGATCACCCCGATCGCCACCGCGCGGGCCAGAACGAACTCCGGGTGGTCCCACGGCTGCAGCGGGGTACGCGGCCCGGGCGGCTCACTGTCGAAGGGTTCGGTGGTGACGTCGGCGTATCGCACCTTGAGTCCCGCCCGCCCGGCAGCGTCGAGCATGCGCGGAAGGATTCGCGGCTGGTCGACGTCCACCCTGCGCATCAGGCGGTCCCAGAAGGTCCCCAAAATCTCCGCGTCGATATCGTCGCTGTCGCCCCGGTAACCCCGCGCCAGCCCGCCGGCCAAGGCCCGCAGGCCGGGCATCGCGAGGCCGACCGCCCCCAACCCCCAGCCGGGGCCGTCCTGGCGCGACCGGACGACGAGTTCCCGCCAAACCAGGTCGCGTACCTGCCGCGAGGTGTCCCGGTCGAGGAGGAACCGCTTCAGCTCGTACAGGGACATCAGGCGGTCCGGGCAGCCGTCGAACCGGCAGCCGTCGAACTGGAGAGTCGTCGGCGGGTGGACGAGCAGGTCGAAAGCGCGCTGGGCGGAGTCCAGCGGAGACTCGGGCCACTCGGAAAAGGAGGGCATCGCAATACTCCCGGTGTGTGGCGGGCTGCCGCCGGCGGCGGTAGCTCTCGAGGCACATCCACACACGCGCACCCAACGCGACCTGGAGTTCGCCGATGCGCCACGGCTTCAGAAATCGGTGCACGCACGCTTGTTGTCCGCAGGCCAGAACGCCGGGACCGCCTGTTGGCCAACAGGACGTCGTACTTCGCGGGACCCCCTACGGAGATCACTAACAGGGCCTGTTTCGGCAGTTCAATAGTGCTGTTGGCTGGCGTTGGGTAGAAACTTTGCCAACGGGGTGCGTCCGGCTTTTCGTCTGCCCGTCCGCCGCGAGGTGGCACCTTACGGACCGAGTTGGCACCGTCCGGCTCGAGGCGGTCCAGCGTCGTAGGCGAGTATCGGATCTGTGGAGATCGTGGAGCAGTTCGTGCTGGGCAAGTCCGGCGATCCGCAAGTCTGCGAGGACTCAATCGTCGTGACCGCCGAGCATGCGGCTGTCATTGACGGCGCCACGGATGTGAGTGGCCGGCGCTACGGGAGCGCGGCGGGTGGATGGTGGGCTATGGCGGCTTGCCGGGACGTCCTGCAGCAGCTGCCGCACGACGTTGACTCACATCGAGCGGTTGCGGCCATGACCTCGGAACTGGCGGCCCGCCTCGACTCTGGGCTGACAGCAGCCGAGCGGCCGAGCGCGGCGGTCACCGTCTTTTCGCGAGCGCGTCGGGAGATCTGGCAAATCGGTGACGTCAGATTCTCCTATCGCGGACTCCCCGCGTCGGTCGGGCAGCCACGCAAACGTGTCGACCGCGTCGCTGCGTCGTTCCGGGCTGCGGTTCTCGCTGCGGAGGCCGCTGCCGGGACAATCAGCATGGATCGGGTGGTGGAAGCGGACCCAGGGCGGCTCGCGGCGCGAGCTCTGACCGGGCGGCAGGGTGCCATGCGCAACACCGTCGGGCCATATGGGTACGCCGCAATCGATGGGCAGCCCGTTCCTCCGTCGTTGGTGGTAGTGCATCCGGTGCCCGACGGCATCGACGAACTGGTGATTGCCAGCGACGGATATCCGGTCATCGGCGAGACACTGGCCACGTCCGAGTCAGAGCTTGCCTTGCTCCTGGCGAAAGACCCCTGGTGCGTAGCGGAGCTCGCCGGTACCAAGGCGATCTTGCCGGGACAGGTGAGCTTCGATGACCGGGCCTACCTACGTATTCGCCTCTGATCCAGCCGGGATCAGGTCGAACAACGGCAACCAAACCCATCGCCGAAAGTGCCGCTTAGACCCGGACAAGCAACCTCGATCTTGTCCGAGCGCACCTGGAACGACCGCAGCTCAGCGCTCACCACCAGATGCCACCTCTACCCGGACGGGACACCACCACTGAGATCGGCGCGGCCCCCGCAGACTCTCTGCCGCGACAATCTCCTCGCCGTGGCGAGACGTCCAGCCCAGCGCCCGGGGTCCCACGGATCTTGGTCATTCACGTACCGTGGTCCTACCTCGCCGTGGCGGGCGAATTACGGAAAGCGTTGACGAGCAGGAGGCCGGGGGCGAATGCAGCACGGCAGCAGGCGTGAACGCCCCGAACTGGCAAGTCTGGACTTCCTGGGCGACGATTCCGTCCTGCGCGAAAAGGCCGATCGTGCGCTGCGCGAGACGGGACGTGGGCTGCGACCCGAGGACTGCTCCGGGGCGGACCAAACCGGCTCCGTCCGCGTGGTGGTCGACACCCAACGAGAGGTCTCAGCTGTCACGATCGCTCGCGACTGGCGCAGCCACCTCGGCCCCAGCGGGTTCGCCGATGCGCTCTTCGAGGCGTACGCCGCCGCCGTGCAGGCTGCCCTCGAAGCGGCGGCGCTCCTTCATCTGCAGACGCAGGAGAGAGATCCTGCAGCGTCGGATCAGGCGCCGCTAGACAGGAGCCCCGATCGGGACGTCGACGAGTACACGTGGCTGCGCGACACCTGGCGAACTCTGTCCGACCTCGACGCTGAGCTCGACGCTGCGACTCGCTTGCCCAGGCGGACGGACGAGTCGAGCATGTCGAGCCCCAACGGCTGCCTGACGTTACACATCCGCGCCGGCGGCATCGCTGGCATCACCGGCGACGTCAGGCGGATCGCACGGGCGGACGCGGGTCAGCTGCAGTTCGAGGCCCGTTCCCTATTCCGCGCGTTCGAGCTGGCCAGCCCCGGACGGACTGGATCGTGAGGTAGTGAGATGGCTGACCTGAACGTCATCACCGATTCGCTACGCGATGAGGGAGGTAAATGGCTGACGCTGTCGGACCGTGTCGCTGCCATCAAGGTCGCTGCGGAGCAGCTGCATCTCGACCCGTCGGCCTTCTTCATCGGTGATGCGAACGTCCTTATCCACTCGCGGGCATACAACGACTTCCATACCTTCATGGTCGCCGTTCTGAGTGGGGCGGTGACCGAATTCGAACAGGTGGGTAAGGCCCTGCGACACATCGCCGACGAGTACGACCGGGCCGACGAGATCGTCTCACTGGACCTAAACAAGATCTACAAGGCCTAGCGGCCCACCGCGCGACGTTCGGAGAGGGCACGGAGCACCCCATGCAGCCAGGGACCACTGATCTTGAATACGGGGAACCGTTCAACAAGGCGTTCGACCAGATCCGCGCCGGCATCGACACCGCGATCGTCAAGTTCAATGAGATCGTCGAGCAGGTCCAGCAGTGGAAGTGGCTCCTCGGACCCGCAGCACTCTTGTGGATCAAGCACAGCCTGGACAGCACCAAAACGGCACTGAACGCCGTCCTCGACCGCGTCGAGCAGGCCTTGGAGCATCAACTGCCGGTGCTCTCGCTGATCGAGGTCAGCTTCCGCTGGGTCAACGACGTGAAGACCCCGGTCTCCGAGCTGTCGTCTGCCACCACCGACCCCGCCAACGAGAACCTGCCCAAGTGGACCGGCGACGCCGCGAGTGCCTACAACGCCAAGGCACTCAAGCAGAAGGCCGCGGTCGACGAGTCCGTCGTCAAGTCCGAGTTCATCAGCCAGTGGCTGTTCACGATCGCCAAGGCGAACGTCGACTACGCCGTTGAACTCGCGAAGATCGTGACGGGCCTGGTCGGCAAACTGGTACAGGCAGCCGGTGAAGGGGGAACCGTCATCGACCTACCGTGGGCCATCTCCACCCTCGCCGAGTCGGTCGGGGACCTGGTCACTGCCGGCCTGGACGTTCTGCTCACCATCGGCCAGCGTTTCGTCGACGCGCTGGGCAACGTCCGGGACATCGCGACGCAGGTCGGCGATCATTCGAAGCTGCCCGGTGGGCGGTGGCCGGAGGCCGTCCGGGGATGACCGACGGGCGCATCACCCCGTGGGTACGGCCGCCTGGGTCGCCTTGAGCAACGTCAGCGCCTTCGGCGCAAGTGTCTCGGTGGCGGCGTACGAGGCACCGCCGACGGCCAGCCAGACCTTCACCACCAGGTTGCCCGTGCGCGCGCGGACCATGTACTCGGCGTACTTGAAGCCGGGCTCGGAGCGCCTGGTGAAGGCTTCGGCCTCGTCGCCCACGCCGGTGATGACGCCGGCGGGAGTCATCACCGTCACCTGCGCCGTGGCCCGGTAGAGCAGCCGAGCCTCCTGCTCGCTGGCGGGCGTGGCCGCCTCCACCCGCAGGTTCGCCTGGTGCCCGTCCTTCGTTCGCATTTCGAACAGGCACGACGCACCCGGTTGCCCCAGCGGCGGCTTGGGATCGGTGCGGGTCACTGTCAGGGACAGCTCCGCCAACGGCCGAAGATCAGTACGCTTGCACAGCTCCAGATCTTGAGCGCGATACATGGGGCCGGCCGAGCCGGTGGGCGCGGTGGAGGCAACGCTGCTGGTGGCTGGCCCGACGGTCGGCGCACCGGCAGGATCCGGGGCACCGTCACAGGCGGCAGTGGCGAGCACCGCGACGAGCGCCACGACAAGACGAGAAACACCGGCCGGCGCAGACACGTCTCGAACATACCGCCTGCCCGGCTGGCAGACTGCCCGAGCGACGAGCCACTATGGTGCCGGGTATGACCGCCACAGAGACCCCGGAGCACATCGCCCGGACCCGCATGGTCACCGCCCGGGCGGTCCTGCAGGGCCAAGCTGATCTTCGGACGTACCCCTATCGTCTCTTGGCCGTGGTCTCCCACCACGGCGTCAGCGGCGAGAAGGTCAGCGAAGCGGTTGCTGCCGCCGAGGTCCTCGGCCAGTTCGGCTGGGACCTCGTCAACATCTCAGAGTTCGCCTCCAACAAGATCGTCTACGCCTTCCTGCGGCGACGGTGACGATGAGGCGGACGCTACCCCTGCGGACGGGCGTTGATCCGCTCGACGGGCGGGAGCCGCCGAACGGGTTCGTCACCGATGGAGTAAACCTCCAGGCAGCACAGATAGCCCTCACCATCAACGAGTAGCACGATGCCGGCGGAGAACTCGTCGTCGCAGATGTCAGCCGAGACTGGTACACCGGACAACACCGGAGCCGGCGCTGCGACGCGATCCACAGCAAGGTTGACGGTCACACAGCCGCACCCGCACCGACCCTCGACTGCGGCGAACGGCAACTGCGCACGCAACTCGTCGCGCCCAGGGAACGGCACGGACAACAGCCGCGCGATGACGTCCCGCTCGATGTCGCTGAGCGAGCGAGGCATGTCATTGCCGGTCATAGCGCCGCCTGATGGGGCAGGCCGGCATGGAACCGCAGCAGCCGGACCTTGTCCTCGCCCAGGATCGGACGAGCACGCTCGATCAGCGTGTCGAGTTCGGCGGCACGATCGCGGGATGGACCGTGATAGGTCGTGGCGGCCTGCCGATTGAGCCACGCGGTGAGGTCCGCCCGCGCGCTGCCGCGCAACCGGTCGTTGGCATCATCGATCAGCCGTAGGTTGGTGACCAGCCGTTGCCAGGCGTTCCCCGCGACCAGTAACCGGTAGCCCGCGAACCGGATATGCGGCGCGTTGCCCGGCCTGAGCAGGGCCTCAAGCATCTCCGGGTCAAGTGCGGGGAGGTCGTGTCGCAGGGCCGCCACCACCTGGCGGGCCACTGCACCAGACTCGTCGCGCAGCAGTGGCACCAGTTCGGCCGACCGGGTCACGCCGAGGCGACGCAGCGCTCGGACCGCTTCGACCCGACCACGCGAACGTGGATGCGCCAGCCACCGTCGAACCAGGCCGGCATCCTCGACGTCACCGGTCTCGCCCAGCCCGGCGATCACCCCCGGCGCCGGCGCCTCCCGCCGAGCACGCAGGCGATAGAACTCTGCCGGATCCGCTCCGCCGCGGCGGAGCGCGGCCTGAGCGATCGCCCGCACCAACGGATGCCGATCAGGCAACGCCGCCTCAGCAGCGCCCAGATCACCGACCGCAGTCACAGCCTGCAGCGCCTCAGCCCGAACCAGCGCAGTACGGCTGACCAGCAACCCCCGCAATTCAGCCGGGCCCGTCGCGGCCTGGACGGCACCACGGGCGCACAGGGACCGGATCGGCAGGTCGTCGTCCTTCATCGCCGCCGTGATCAACCGGCTCACACTCAACAGGCCACCGGCCGTCGCTGCCCGGTACGCCGCCCGCCGGGTCCGACGATCCCGCGCCGCCAGCAACGGCTCCAGGCCGCTCAAGGGCAGGTCCCGCAGGACACCGTCGACGCGCTCGGCCAACCAGGCGCCCTGACCCCGACTGCGCAGCGCGAACGCCATCTCCGTGAGCTGGGTCAACGACTCCAGCGATGACGCCAGCCGACCATCCACCGCCGCCCTTGCCCGCTGGCGCACCTCGGCCACCCAGTCCGCGCTGCGAAGCGCCAGCACCGCCACCGCAGCCGGATGCGCGTGATCAGCCAGGTGAACGACCGCCGCTTCACGGATCCGCCCGTCACGGTGACAGCCGGCCACGACCAGGCGCAGTAACTCCACCTCACCGTCAGCCAGGTCCGCCGCGAGTCTCCGCGACCAGCGCGGCGCCGACCACCACCGCTCCCGCAGCGCTTCATCCACCGGCAACCACCACCGCGAATCAGCGGAACCGAGCGCATCCACAGTTGCGTCCTTCAGGCCGGGCTCACCGTCGCGGGCCACCGTCAGCAACACGGCAGAGAACTCTGCAGGGCTGACGCTTCGATCGTCGCCGCCGGCCGCAGCCCGCAGCCACTCGGTGGCCGGCAGGTCAGGCAGGTAATCACGTTCAGGCAACTCGCTCGAGCCGGCAGACATGGCTCGCAGCCACCGCCGCAGCACTGTGCCCAGCGACATCGCGCCCCCGTCCCCTACCGCCGACCACCATGATCGCAGCCATTCTGTCGCCCATGAGCCGACAGGGCGAGCGCATTCACCCGCAGCCTCGCGGCGACTCCGAAGCGGGTGGCGACCAACCGTCAGACATCGCCCAGACCAACTAAATGATCTTCGCGGTACGGAGAAGGCGGCCAGCCGCCGTTGGACCGAAACTCGTCGTCGTTGGGTGACGGCGCCCCCGCTGTTGGGCTGACCTGGCGGGCACGTCGCTATCCCTGTTCTCCGGATGAGTCTGCCGCGATCATTTGTCGGGCACGACCCCAGGGACGACCGCTGCCGTCAACGTGCGGAGCGCTGGTCGATGGCGAGCCTCAGCGCAACACGCCGTCCGTGCCGTCGTCGTCCGCGCCCCATACGTCGTCGTCTTCCCTGAGCCAGGTGCCGTGTTGGGACTCTTCGTTGCCGTCGTCGGCCCCGCTGTTCGTCCCAGCCAGGCCGCCCCGGACGCCACCGCCGGCAGCACGGGAGCCCGTGCTGCCGGACCCACCCCGGCCGCCCGCGCCGACCATGCCAGGTGCCATCGCCGCACCGCCCCTGCTGGACGGACCATTGGCACCGCGCCCCGCCCCACCGGCACCAGCCGCGCCGCCCATCATCGG
Source organism: Micromonospora sp. WMMD736 (assembly GCF_049179015.1). Taxonomy (NCBI): domain Bacteria; kingdom Bacillati; phylum Actinomycetota; class Actinomycetes; order Micromonosporales; family Micromonosporaceae; genus Micromonospora; species Micromonospora sp. WMMD736. The sequence continues at coordinate 7,040,996 of NZ_JBMHMI010000001.1, read as the reverse complement.
CGACATGCCGAGGCTGACCGGGCGGCCCAGGGAACCGCCGCCCGGAATAGGGGCACCGGCCCCGCCCAGGCCTGCCGTGCCACCAAGACCACCGCCCCCAGCGCCCAGGCCAGTCGCGCTGGGCACGCCACCGCCGGCACCGAACCCGGAGTTCACGCCGGTGAGGGTCGCCGTACCTGCGCCTGCCCCGGCCAAGCCGCTGCTGTACTCGCCGGCCAGAACGCCGTCACCGAGGTCGTTACCGACGCCCGAGGACGCGCCGCTGCCGGTTGGGGTGTTGGCGTCGTAGCCGCCGGTGCCGGAGGAGAGATCCGGGTGGCTGGCCGAGCCGAGGCCTGCCCCGCCGGAGCTGACGTGGCCGGTTCCCAGAGAAGGTTCACCGCCGAGACCGCCGGTTGAAGGCCCTCCACCGAGGCTGGCCGCCTGGCCGGCACCGCCGGTGCCCGTCGGACCTTCCAGGTCCACCCCGCTCGGACCGCTGCCTGTGCGCTTCTCCGACAGATCACCTCCGGGCGTCTCCCGCTCCCGGGCTGCGTAGTCGTTGCTGACCTGGTCGTAGGCTTTGCGCGCGTCCTCGGTGTTGTTGTTGAAGAATTCGCCGATCCGGTCGTTGAGCTGGCCGAGCTTCTCCATCGGCCAACTACCCGCGAAGTCGGCCCGGATGCTCGCCTCGAACAGCCCCGTCTCGATGACTATGGCACCATTGCGGGCCGCCGCCAGGTCGCCCACGCACCCCTGTGGGACCGGCATCGCGTTCTGCGCACGCTCCAGATCCTGCGCCGCGGTTTGCAGGACGGTCACGATGCTGTGCTGACCGCTGCCCGACTCCCGGGCGCCGTCCACAATCGTTTCGGCCTGCTTGGCCAGCCCTTCCATGTGCGTGCGAAACGCGTCATACGCCGGGCCCTTCCAGCTCTCGCCCAGGTCGATGACGTCGGCGTCCACCAGCCGCTTCACCTCCTCAACGTTGCCCAGCAGCGCCTGCCAGCCCAACGCCGCGCTGGTGATATCGGCCGGCCGGCCGGCGACCAGCACCTGCCGCGCCATGTCCTCCCAGCTCAGGGCGCTCACGTCAGACTCCTTCCGCGCTGGGGCCTAGACCCAGGCCGCTGGCCTTCAAGGTCCGCTGCATCTCCTGCGCTGACATCTTGTTCGCGTCTTCGGCGGTGTCGTACTTGCGCTTGACCTCGCGCAGCGCATCGGCCGCCCGGTACATGTCGTCGGAGAGCTTCGTCAGCGACTCCGAGGTCGTCCGGTGCAGAGCATGGTGCGCCGCGGCCAGGCTCAGCCCTTTGGGAAAGCTGCCCAGCGCGCCGCCCGGGCTGGCCAGCGCCGCTTCGCCGCCGAGCAGGTCCTTGATCTCCTCCATGTCGACGGCGAGCCGGCGCAAGTAGCTTGCATGCCGCTCGATGTTGTCGGCGGCCGCTTCCAGACGGTCCGCCTCCCACTCGGTAACGTCGCGCTGACCGGGCCCATCCACGAGCTGCGACGGCGCCGATCCTGCGCCGGCGCGGACGTCATCCTGGCGGAACCCAACGGACGGCCCGTGCGCAGCCACCGTGGCAATAGGCCGCAACGGGCCGCCCGCCGGCATCGCATCAGCGACGCCGGGCGGCACCCGCATCCAGGCCTCCACCTGCGGTGGGCTGTTGCCCTCGTCGCTCATCTCCGTCCTCCCCGTTGATCGGTCAGTGGTGTATCAGCGCTGGTGCGGGCCGCCCAAGCCCTGGGGCGGTGCGGTCCCGGGCTGCCCCGATCCACCGGGCTGCCCCGGTAGCGCCGCGGGCGGAGGGAGTGGGGGTCCGGGCTGCGGCCTGGGCTGATGTGGATGAGGATGCTGCGCATCCGACCGCGGGGGCGGCGAAACTCCCGGCGGGCCGTAGCCGGGCGGCGGGACGCCCGGGTGGCCGTACCCGGGCGGCGGGAACTCCGGACCACCCACCAGCGCTCTGCCCGGTCCGGGTCCGACCGGCGGCGCGGTGCGACGGCGCCGACGGCGGGCGACGACTACGGCCAGCACCACCGCGCCGATGACGACGGTCAGGCACAGCACGCCCGCGACCATGATGCCGGTCTTGTTCTTAACCTTGATGGCGACAGCCGGCCCTCCAGTCTGCCCGCCTGCGGGGGAGGCCGTCGCTCCGTCCGGCTGCGCGCCGGCAGCCAGCAGCGGGTTGACGTCTACGGCTGACACCGGCCGCTGCAGCGCCGCAAGCACATCCACCGCGCCGAAGCCGAACTCCGGATCCCGACCCGGCACCCCCACGTCCCGGGCCGTCCGGATCAGGCGATTGATCACGTTCGCCGCGTCCAGGTCCGGGTAGCGTGACCGCACCAGCGCGACCACCCCGGCCGTGATGGCAGTCGCCTGACTAGTGCCCGAGGCAACCGCGTAACCGTTGCCCTCGACCACCGTCGGCACGGGAGCGATGATGTCGTCACCCGGAGCGGCGAGGACCACCTCGGAGCCGCCGACCGAGTAGCGGGAGAGGTCCCCCGACCTGGTTGTCGCATTGACCGCAATCACACCGGGCGCGATCGCCGGAGAGTTGACCGTCCGCCCGCCCTCACCGGTTGCGGCGACCAGCACGACGTTCTTGCTCAGGGCGTACTGGACCGCCTCGACGATCCGGACGCTGGCGGGCTGCTCGAAGCCGATGGACAGGCTGATCACGTCGGCTCCGGCATCGGTGGCCCAGCGGATGTCCCGCGCCACCTCAGCGTCGTTGCCGTCGCCCTCGCTGCCACTCAGCGCGATCGGCAGGACCTTCGCCTCCGGCGCGATCCCCAGCTGCCGGTTCCGGTCGCCGCCCCGCCCGACGATCAGGCCAGCCATCGACGTGCCGTGTCCCGCCTCCTTATCCCGGTCGATCTGGCCTTGCGGAGATCCCGCTGGGGCGGCACCGGGGCGGCCGGTCAGTTGGCCCGCGAGCGCCGGGTGCGTCGCGTCGACACCGCTGTCGATGACAGCGATCGTCACCCCACGTCCCTTAGTGATCTCGTGGGCCTGCGGAATCTGCAGCGCGTCGAGATACCACTGCAGACCGCGTACCGTGTCGGCCGCCGACGCTGGAGCTGGCACGCCCACCACCCCGGACCCAACCACCACGCCGACCATCGACACGGCGACGGCGAACTTCAGCCCTGATCGGCGACCCTCACCCGTACGCACGGCACTCCCCGAACCTCGTCGACTAGCTACACGCGGCGGCTCCGGTCCGGCTCGAGCCGGACCGGAGCCGCACGTCTGATGTTCTCAGCCCCGCACCTTGGTTGGCCTCGCCCATCTTGGTGGAGACGTCGCTGCGCGGCCAGCACCGGCGGCGCCGCCGATCTCATTCAAAATCTTGCCAACGTCCCGGACGGCGGGGCAGTCGCTGCTTCGATCTCAAACACCAGTTCACGCCCTTCCGTCTCTTGTGGCGCTGGAACCGCAAGGCGGCCCTCCACCGCATGGCCGCCAACCAACCGGCCGCGTTGCAGGTGAGACGCTAGCGCAACGCGTCAAGATCCCGCCACCCTGTGTTACCAGCTGAGCCGGCACGACACCTCGTGCAGGTGATCCGACGGTCGCCATCCACGCCGGACTCGTCGGCAACCCGCCGCACAGTCCGACACCACCGCCGGACCGGAGGTTGGCCAACCGTTGGCCAACGGTTGGGTAGCCAACGCGCTGCTCCCCCAGCAAAACCCACCGTCACGACCGCTCTTGGTGGTCGTGAGCACGGGCCAGCCGGTGTGGAAGCCACCCACCGATGACCAGATCCTCCGCGACACCCGAGAATCCCAGCGGGCCGGACCCATCGTCCCGAGACGGCAGACCCGACCCATACGCCGACAGCTCCACCTTCGGCCACCACCACGACTTCCTTCACGTCGACGTCACCGTCGGTGGCTCGCCGACCTGGATATCGGTGTGGCGCAGCGGCGCCCTTGGCGAGATCAGCGAGTCCACGTTTCGCCGCCAGCTGGCGCGTCGGATCATCGCCGTCTACAGCCGGCGCGGCACGACCGTGGTCGACTTCGACGGCGACCCGACCGTTCGCGACGAGAGCATTGCCGCAGGCCGCGCCTACCGTTCTGTCACCCATGATGCGGACCTGGCCGGTCTTGACACCGTGGAGCAGGTCGACCTGGTCGTACTGCGCTGGCCGCGACCCCAGCCGCTTGCGCGACCCAGGCCGGTCGACGGTGCGGTGGCCGATCTCTTCCGTGCCCTCCGGCTGGTCATTAGCCCGGACGGCTTCGCGGTCCTCATCGTCGAGCAACGTCCGACCCAACCGTTTCCGACCGAGGTCGTGCACCTGGCCGGGCTTGTCCCCGAGGCCCACGCCGGTGGGATGGACTACCTCCAGCACATTCTCGCGATCACCACACCAGTAGGCCTCGCTGCGGACAGCGCAGACGCCGAACGGTCAGCGGCCAGTCAGTACGGCTCGCCGACTCACCTGCTGGTCTTCGTCGTACGAGCAGGCCACCGTGACTGACCAGCCGGAGACTGCCGCCCACCACCGTCCGTCGCGTCGCCGCCCAGCCCGTCCGCGGGTACGGCCAATCAGCTACCGACAGGCGTGCGCCTACATCAGCGGCCACCATCAGCAGCGCGAACGACCGCAGGGACACACGTTCTCCCTCGGTCTGACCAACCAAGCCGGCCACCTCATCGGGGTCGCAATGGTCGGCCGTCCCGACGTCCGCCACCACGACGACGGCCTGACCGCCGAAGTCACCCGCCTGGCGACCGACGGGCCACGCAACGCGCACTCGGTCCTGCTTGCCGCCGCATGGCGAGTCGCCCGGCGCATGGGCTACCGACGCATGATCACCTACACCCGCACCGACAGGCCCGCCGCCGGCCTGCGGGCCGCGGGTTGGAAGGTCGTCACCGAAACGCCTCCCGCGCACGGGCGAAATCGGCTCAGCCGGCACCGAGCGCCGCGCAGCACCGGCGACGCAACCCGCACACACTGGCAGGTCACCACCGAGGACTGGCGTACCCGAACCGAAGCCGCCGACCGCGTCCCCCGGCAGGCCAGAGAGGTACAGGACCCACGGTGACCGGCCACACCACAGCCGCGCACGCACCAGCAGATCGGTTGCTCAACCACCGCGACGGGCCCATCGGCACCCTGCGGCCGGCCCTCGACGAATGCTCGACCTGGAGCGTCACCCCATGCCAATAGACGCAGGAAAGATGCTCGCTGACCTGTCCACTCCCTGGCGCGGCTTCCTGGAGGACTGGCATCGGTCACTGCGGTCCGGAAACTATCCGGAGACGACCCGCTACAACTATCTGCTCGCCGCGGCACAGCTGGCCCGCTACCTGCAGGACCGTGCGGCATCGGCACCTGACACGTCGGAGGCAGCCCACGATCCCACCGCCGTGGCCCGGGCACATGTCGAGGAGTTCCAGGCGTGGATGGTGGAGACACGCTCACCCGCAACCGCCCTGAACAAGCACAAAGCTCTGCAGCAGTTCTTCAAATGGCTCGCGCTCGACGAGGAGGAGATCGATCGATCTCCGATGGAGCGCGTCCGGCAGCCCAAGACGCCGCAAAAGCTGATACCGATCATGCGGGACGACGACACGCGACGCATCCTGGACACGTGTCGCGGCAGAGCGTTCGTCGACCGGCGAGACGAGGCGATCATCCGCCTGCTGTACAACACGGGTGCGCGGCTGTCCGAGGTCGCCAACCTTCATGTTGACGATGTCAGCCTCGCCGACACGGACACTGTCCGCTACCACGGCAAGGGCGCCAAGGACCGCCGGGTACGGCTGGGACCCAAGACCGCACGGGCCATGAGCCGCTATCTCCGAATGCGGTCCCAGCACAAAGGGTCACTCCTTGCCGAGCTTTGGCTCGCGGAGCGAGGCACACGGGCACTAGCGGCCAACGGCATCAAGCTCATGCTGAAACGCCGCGGCCGGCGCGCCGGCGTCGCGAACGTCCACGCCCACCGCTGGCGGCACAACTTCGCCCACGAGTGGAAGCGCGCCGGCGGCGACACGGGCGACCTGATGCTGCTGCTCGGCTGGACCTCAGACGACATGCCCCGGCACTACGGCGCCAGCGCAGCCGCCGAACGCGCCCAGGAGAGCCAATCCCGTGTCGGGATCGGTGAGCGTGTCTGAGCCCGACGAACCGACAGCCGGGTCGACGGGGCTGACACCGGAGCAGCGTCGCCGCCGGGCACGCATAGCCGCCCACGCATCCTGGGCCAGAACGACCGACCGCCGCGCCCGCACGGCAGCCGGCACGCAGGGCTTCCTCAAGCGCTTCGAACGACAGGTCGACCCCGAGGGCCTGCTCGATCCAGATGTACGCACGGAAATGGCACGACACGCCAGGACGGCGTACATGTTGCAGCTGGCGGAGCTGTCCCGGAAGTCCCGCCGTCCGCGCACAGATCCGAGTCCATAGGCAGGTACGCCGTGACGTACAAGGATCGGCATGGCAAAGGGCTCCTGCGGCGCGCCGGTGAAGCCAGTCCACCACGATGGTCCCTCCAACCGAGACAATCGCGCCAACAAACAGGGGTCTGCTGTCACCGGATTCGTCTGTAGGCCGGCGTGGATGCCACCGGCAGCGCGGCCGGCGCCGCCGGCATGGCAACTGACGGTAGTGAAATCATGGCTGACGGGCTGGGTCCAACCACGGCGAGGGGACGTCGATGAGACTAGTGGAGACGATGATGCCGCAGGTAGCGGCGCTGATCGGCGTGGTGGTCGGCACTGTCGGCACGATCATTGCCACGACAGTGGCCGAGCGGGCTCGGTGGCGGCGCAGTCAAATGGTGCGATGGGACGAGCGGCGGCTGGACGCCTACGCCGATTTCACACGTGCCGTGAAGGAAATCCACCTGCTGGCGCTGGGAATGCTCAGCGCCCATCGGCCCGGCGCCCGTACCCCCGCACTTGACCGCGAGGAGGGGTTGGCGCGGTTGGCTGAGGCGGATGTGCGGCACACGCTGACATGGGAGGCAGTTCTGCTGCTCGGCGATGAGGTCACCGTAGGGGCGGCCTCCGCATGGCGTCACGCGGTGCGCGCTTTAGAGCAGGCCGCGCGGTCCTTACCGGACCCGCCCGACGACCTTACGGACCTGGTTCGGCAGGCCGATGAGACTCGTGACGGCTTCTACCGCGCCGCGCGGGGGAGCCTCGGTGTCCGCGGCGGCATCGTCGACCAGGTGCGGCGGCCGGCCGGCAATGGTGTGCCGGCCATTCGCCTCTGACGTAGGTCCATAACACGAGCACTTGGCGGCGGGCGGCGGTGGTGGGTGGCGTCGCGCTCAGTGAGCACCGGCTTTGCCCTATGGGCCGCCGCATTCGCTGACCCACCGCCGGCAGGCCGGTGGGTGATGTGCGGTTCGTGTCAGTCGTGGCGTCGGGGTGCGGGTGGGTGACCGCGGTTCGGATCGTGTTTTCGGAGGGAGTCCTCGCTTTCGTTGGCGAGTCGTTGTAGTAGCCATTCGGTTGCCGCGTGCACCTCGGTGGCGGCACCGAGCGGGGTCTCGACCGGCGGACAGGTCTGGGCGTCGACCTGGTGGCCGCCGCAGCCGGTGGGGTCGGAGTCGCAGCTGAGGGAGATCGTGGTGTGCACCTGCCATGGCGGTCCGGGTCGGTGGTAGGGCATGCTGCCTGCCGGGGCGCAGAGGACATCTACCCAGATCTGATTCGATCCCCCTTCGCCCGCCAGTATCGTGACCGGGAACTCCGGTTCGGGCCCGAGCCGCTGATAGCGGAAGCGGTTCAGGGTTACGCCCCAAAGCTGAGCGTCGGATCGTGCACCCAGCCGCTGTCCAAGCCGGAAGAGGGTCTCGTCGGCAGACTGCAGAAGCTGACGAACGCGGTCGTGTTCCGTCCGATCCGCCAGGGCGGGGAACAGCCAGCCGATCTCGCCCAGCGGCAGCGGAATATCCCGAGAGGTCACGACTCAGTCTGTGTTGCCGAACCACGCAACGTCCACCCTTTACCTGCGCGCCGCCGCGCGGTCAGCGGCAGATCAGCGTACCCGATCTTGACGGCAGCAGCCGGTGGCTCGGTGGTTCCGCAATAGGTCGGATGCAAGTAAGACGTGCCCGTCCGGCTCCTGAAGCGACGGCGAGGCAACTGGTTGTCGCATATCCGACTCGAAGGGATGCGCTTTACCACGCCGGTTGCGGTCACAGGTCATGCGAACAGGCAGCAGAGTTCAATAACCGCGGGAACCACCGGTGTGCGCGGTGCTGGCATGATGCCCGTCATGAATTGGGGACCAGTTAGGCGCCAAACGCTGAGACGCTTCGTTCTCGTTCCGCTGATCGTGGCGCTAATGCTCTTCGGCGGTGGGTTGATTCTGAAAGCGTTTGCCAGCGGCGATGCCGAGGTGGCCCGACTCGCTGGGTATGCCGGCATAGGCTCGTTCGTGTTGGCTGTCCCTGCATCGGTGGCCGCTGTCTGGCAATTGGTCGCGAGCCGTTCCTCTCGGGCGGACGTTCTTCAGGTGCTGGCGGGTGCGGTGTCCAAGCAATGGTCGGAGGAGTCCAGGTGCCTGGATCTCGACGATCGGCTGAACGTCGCATGGAAGCCGGTCATTGCCCACAACACCGCACGCGCTTCCGGCCGTCGGCAACCCGACCGGGTACGCCCCCCAGCCAGAACGCTATCCGAAGCGTTCCTGCGGCTACCGCACCGGCGCCTTGTACTCCTCGGATCTGCCGGAGCGGGCAAGACTGTCGCCGCGATCATGTTGGTCCTTGATCTTGCTAGGGAATCGCGTGACAACGTCCCCGTACCCGTTCTCATCGGCCTCGCGGGCTGGGATCCCAGCGCCGAGGACCTGGACCTCTGGCTAGCTCGTCGGCTCGCCGAAACATACCCCGTCCTCAGCAGCGCCAGCGCCCGCGACCTGCTCGAGCGCGGATCGGTCATGCCGATACTCGATGGGCTTGACGAAGTCGCCCCGCAGCTACGGGCACGCGCCCTACAGCGAGTCAGCGAAACGGCCGTGACTGGCCGCCCGTTGGTGCTGACCTGCCGAAAGAATGAGTACGACACGCTGATCGCCTCAAAGGCACTCCTCGTCGCCGACGCGTCTGTCTGGTGCCTTGAACCCGTTAGCCGGACCGAGCTAGAGCGCTATCTGAACCGCAGGCGTCCACGCGGGGACCGGCACTGGCGAGTGATCGTTGACCATGTCCGGGCGAAGCCGAATGGTCCGCTGGCCGTCGCACTAACTACGCCGCTCATGGTGAGCATGGCTCACGCCGTCTACTCGTCGGCCGACGCGGATCCCGCTGACCTGCTGAACTTTCCCGACCGGGACAGCGTCGAGCTACACCTCCTCGACGCGTTCCTCCTCCGCGTGTACGGCCGTGACAGCGCTCGCGTCCGCCAGCACCTAGCAGCCTTAGCCGAACTGATGGGAGACGGTGGCGAGTTCGTGTGGTGGAAACTCCACCACACCGTCTCGACATTCCGACCAGGGTGTCTGTTGGCCCTTGCGGGCGGACTGTTCGGCGGATGGGTCGGCTCTATAATCGTGCTTCCAGCCGACGCAGGGTGGCGTCGGATTCTAGTGGTCGCTGCGTTCGCCGTCCTGGGATTCTTCGCCCTATTTAGTAACTTCACAACGGAGCCCGCGGCTGGAGGCCGACGCAAAGCGGGGCCAAGACCGCGTCGGCTGGCATGGACATTCGCCCAGCGCAAGCGTGGCGACAGCTTGATCCACTACCCGGATCTCGTTCACCGGTACTTGTATGCCGCCGGTCTTGGCACCCTGGCTGCTCTCGTAGTGTTCTGCGGGTACGGCTCGTGGGACCTGGGAATCATCCTTCTCGCATATCTTGGTCTCGCTGGCATCGGCGCTATCAGTGGAGCCATGTTGGAGATCCTGTACCGATGGCTTAGCGCTCCAGCGCCGGTTGAACGTGCGGCCAGCCCGCTGTCGGTGTTGCGGCAGGACCGGACCGCGGCGCTGCTGGCGCTGCCGCCGTACCTGCTGGTCGGCGCGATGGCCGGAGTATTCCTCGGCACCGACCTGAGTCAGATGCCGCCCGGACCGACGAACGTCGCCGCCGTCGTGATCGGATTCGCGGTCGGGTTCCTAGCATGGATCGGGCACACCCTGACCTCTACCGCGTGGGGTTGGTTCTGCCTAGCCCGTGCACGGTTGGCAACGGCCGGGACGCTGCCGTGGTCATTGATGAGATTCCTTGCTGGCGCACATCGACGCCAGTTGCTGCGCCAGGTAGGGCCAGCGTATGAGTTCCGGCACAGCAGGCTCCAAGAGTTTCTACGCTCGCCCCGGTGATTGAGGTTCAGTCGCACACCCTCGATTGCTGCTGGTTCGCGGAAATGGGCTGGACCCTTTTCGACGGACAGGGTCGATGTGTTGATCTTAGTCAGTCACTCCACAAGAGGCTCCACCAGCTAGAGGGCAGAGATGGACGTAAGAGCTCGTTCTTGCCGAGCTAGCGCGCGTATCACGTTCAAGGATCCGTGTCGCCAAGCCGCGAGTCTGCACAGCAGCTGGATTGTCGCTTCAGTCGCTGTCTGCGGCATCGGTGGGGTCGGCAAGCCGAGGCTGACTGCCAGGTCGTCGGTGTGCACGACCAGCTCCATGACCCGGGTCAGCAGGAAGTCGTCGACCTTTAGGCCCCAGTTGCCGAGGTCCACGATGCGGTCGGGCGGCTGGGCTGTCACCATGGCACCCAGGTCGGTCAATGCCGCATCGACCGCGTCCGCCAGCTCCCTGGGGTTCGTCGCTGCAGCTGTCTGCTCACTGCGGCGCCGGATGTCGATGTTGTCGGCACTGTCCACGCCTGAGGTCACCCAGGCGTTGCCGGTGAAGTGCTCCAGCACCGAGACCGCCGAGCCTCCCGGCGGCGCGGCGAGGAACGTCACGGTCTGAGTGACCTGGTTGGCCAGATGACGGGCGAGGCCACCGGTGGAGAAGTCCGGCAGTGCGCTGGGCGAGGACCATCGCTCGGCCAGTATCGGATTGCGCAACAGGGCCAGGGCAGTCGCGGCGGCGTCCAGGAACACGGGTCGGATCATCGAGTGCACGTTATGCGCGCACAGGAACCCTTGTCATCCCCCGCACGAGCCAGCGAGGAGCGGCTCCCCGTTTCGAATCGGTGATCACCGGCAGATCTGAACGCCGAGCCGCGCGTCGCTGGCACGCCATCCGTTACGCAACGTCGCCAATCGGAACGTCCGCCGGTCCTCCACGCATCACGAATGCCGATCAGGCGATCAGGCGATCAGTGGGAGGCCAGCCACCCCGATGCAGCTCTGCACGACAAGACGTACCGGAATCTGCACCGGAGCCAGTGCGCCGAACCCCGCCTGACTCGACTTGGGTCCGCCGATCAACGACGAAAGCAACGCGGTCGGTCGAGCCGGTACTCGGACCGGCCGACCGCGTTGCCGGCGTCTACACCCCTTCCCCGATGCCCAGCTGCACCTGGATCTCCTGGGCGCGTTCCGCCGCCGCGCTGGCGCCGTAGTGCCGGGGCATGTCCTCCGAGGTCCAGCCCAACAACAGCATCAGGTCACCGGTGTTCCCGCCGGCACGCTTCCACTCGTGGGCAAAGTTGTGCCGCCAGCGGTGGGCGTGCACATTCGCAACGCCGGCGGCGAGGCCCAGCCGCTTCAAGCGAATCTTGATGCCGTTGGCCGCCAACCTCCGACCGCCACGGTCGGCGAGCCACAGATCCGGCAGTTCAGAACCCTTGTGCTTGCCTCGCGCCCGTAGGTAGCGGCTGATGGCCCGGGCCGTCTTCGGCCCGAATCGCACCCGGCGATCCTTGGCACCCTTGCCGTGGTAGTGCACCGACTCCGTGTTCAGGTCGACGTCATCGAGCAGCAGGTTGCCGACCTCCGACAGCCGCGCTCCGGTGTTGTAGTACAGGCGAATGATCGCCTCGTCGCGCAGGTGCGGAAAGGTCTTGCCCCTGCAGGCGTCGAGGAGCTTCTTCGTGTCCTCGTCCCGGATGATCGGGATCAGCTTCTGTGGCGTCTTGGGCTGTCGGACCCGATCCATCGGAGAACGGTCGATGTCCTCCTCAGCCAGCAACCACTTGAAGAACTGCTGCAGACCCTTGTGCTTGTTCAACGCGGTCGACGCGGACCGGGTCTCGATCATCCACGCCTGAAACGCCTCCGCATGTCCCCGGGTCACCTCGGTGGGGTCCTCCGCGGCGTCGGCGGCATCAGGGTCGGGCGAGTGCTCGGCCAGGTAGCGGGCCAACTGCGCTGCCGCGAGGAGGTAGTTGTACCGGGTCGTCTCCGGGTAGTTGCCCGCCCGCAGCGTCCGGTCCCAGTCGCGCAGGTATCCCGCCCAGGTCGAGGACAGGTCGGTCGTGAGCTTGGTGAGGTCCAGTAGAGCCATGTCGGTCACCCGTCGAGTCAAGGGGTCGATAAGCGGCGTGCTCGACCTCGACGAACCACCGTGAACACGAAAAAGAGGGTTTCCACAGGCTCTGACCTGTGGAAACCCTCTCGCTGTCGGGACGGCCGGATTCGAACCGACGACCCCTTGACCCCCAGTCAAGTGCGCTACCAAGCTGCGCCACGTCCCGCCCCCGCAGAGTTCCCCCTGCGACAGCCGGTACAGCTTAGCGCAGCACTTCTGCCCCGTCCGCACAGGCCCCACCCGCGTTGTCGGAGCGGCGAACCACCCCACAACCCCTAGAGCGTCCTAGGAGGGTGGGCCAGGAGGAAGCCTGGCCCACCCCTTCGGAAGGTCAGCCGTGTGCCTTGCCCCGGCCGCCGGGGCCGAGCTTCTTGCGGGGGCGTACGGAGATCTCGATGGGACTGCCCTCGTACCCGAACTCCTCGCGGAGCTTGCGCTCGACGAACCGCTGGTATCCGGCGTCGAGCGGGCCCGTGGTGAAGAGCACGAACCGCGGCGGCGCCACCCCGGCCTGCGTGGCGAACAGGATGCGGGGCGCCCGTCCACCGCGCACCGGGTGCGGGGTGGCCTGCACGAGCGCGGTGAGCCACTGGTTGAGGTGCGCGGTCGGTACGCGCAGTTCCCAGCTCGCCAGGGCCTTGTTGAGGGCCGGGGCCAGCTTGTCCACCGCGCGGCCGGTCATGGCCGACAGGTTCAGCCGGATCGCCCAGGGGATGCGGCGCAGCTCCCGGTCGATCTCCTTGTCCAGGTAGTACCGGCGGTCGGCGTCGACCAGGTCCCACTTGTTGAACGCGATGACCAGCGCGCGGCCGGCCTCGGTCACCATCGTGAGGATCCGCTGGTCCTGCTCGCTGATCGGCTCGCTGGCGTCCAGCAGCACGACGGCCACCTCGGCGGCCTCGATCGCGCCGGCGGTGCGCAGGCTGGCGTAGTACTCGGTGCCGCTGGCCTTGCCGACCCGCTTGCGCAGGCCGGCGGTGTCCACCAGCTGCCAGGTCTGGCCGCCGATCTCGACCAGGCTGTCCACCGGGTCCACTGTGGTGCCGGCGACCGAGTCGACGACGGCCCGGTCCTCGCCGGAGAACCGGTTGAGCAGGCTGGACTTGCCGACGTTCGGCCGGCCGACCAGCGCCACCCGGCGCGGCCCGCGCGGCCGGTTCTCGACGATCGCCGGAGCCTCCGGCAGCGCGGCGAGGATGGCGTCCAGCAGGTCACCGGAGCCGCGCCCGTGCAGCGCGGACACCGGGAACGGCTCGCCGAGGCCGAGCGACCAGAGCGACACGGCCTCCATCTCGATGGAGTTGTTGTCGGCCTTGTTGGCCACCAGGATGACCGGCTTGGCGCTGCGCCGCAGCATCTTCACCGCGGCCTCGTCCACGTCGGTGGAGCCGACCATCGCGTCGACCACGAACAGGACCACGTCGGCGGTGACCACCGCCGTCTCGGCCTGCGCGGCGATGGCTGCCGCGCGGTCCTTCGCGTCCGGTTCCCAACCGCCGGTGTCGACCACGGTGAACGACCGGCCGTTCCACTGCGCGTCGTACGGCACGCGGTCCCGGGTCACCCCGGGAATGTCCTCCACGACCGCCTGCCGGCGGCCGATGATCCGGTTGACGAGCGTCGACTTGCCCACGTTGGGGCGGCCGACGACCGCGACCACCGGCTGCGGACCGGTCGGCTCCTCGACGGCGAGGTCCGGCTCCCGCAGCTCAACCCACCCAGCGGAATCGGCGCTCATGCCGCCACTCCCCGCTCGGTGAGCAGGTCCCGCAGCCGGGCCACGACCTCGTCGATGCCCAGCTCGGTGGTGTCCAGCACGACGGCGTCCGTCGCCTGGGCCAGCGGGTTGACCTTGCGGGTCGAGTCGAGCCGGTCGCGGCGGGCCAGGTCGGCGGCGGTGGCCGCCACGTCGGAGGCGTCCTCGGCGCTGCGCCGGGCCGCGCGGGCCGCCTCGGAGGCGGTCAGGAAGACCTTCAGGTCGGCGTCCGGCGCCACGACCGAGCCGATGTCCCGGCCCTCGACCACCATCCGGCCCGCGTTGACGATCATCTCGCGCTGCCGGGCGACCAGCAGCTCACGGACGGCCGGCACGGCGGCGACGGCGGAGACCGCCTGGGTCACCTCGGGCCCGCGGATGTCCGCGTCCACGCTCACGCCGTCGACGGTCACGCCGTACCCCTGGGGGTCGGTGCCGATGCGCAGGTCGGCCTCACCGGCGACCTTGGCCACCGACGCGGCGTCCGTGAGGTCCACGCCGGAGCGCAGCACGGCCCACGTGATCGCCCGGTACATCGCCCCGGTGTCCAGGTAGCGCGCACCGATGCCGGCGGCGAGCCGCCGCGACACGGTGGACTTACCCGAACCGGACGGCCCGTCCACAGCGACCACACATCGCTCGGCCCGTACGTTTTCCTCCACCGTGTCCTCCTCAGCCCGTACCTCGCGATCGCCCGGTGCTGGCGCCGCAAGCGGTTGTCCATCGTCGTCCATCATGCCCGGGGCCCGTGGCGGACCCACACGCGACGCCGCCCGAGGCGACCCACGCCACCCTCCGGCGGCCGCTTCCCGGCCGCTGCGGAGCCTACCGGCAGCCGTACCCGCAAGGCCGGGGGTCAGTCACCCACCGCGCGGAACAGGGCGGCGACCTCCGCGTTGGTCAGGCGCCGCAGACGCCCGGTGCGCAGGTCGCCCAACCGGATCGGACCGATGGAGGTACGCACCAGACGGGTGACCGGGTGCCCGACCTCGTCCATCAACCGCCGGACGATGTGCTTGCGCCCTTCGTGCAGGCTCAGCTCCACCTGGGCGCTCTTGCCCAGGGTGCCGACCACCTTGAACGAGTCGACCTTGACCGGCCCGTCCTCCAGCTCGACGCCCGCGAGGAGCCGCTTGCTCAGGTTGCGCGGGATCGGCCCGACCACCTCGGCCAGGTAGGTCTTCAGCACCTCGTACGAGGGGTGCATGAGCTTGTGCGCGAGGGTGCCGTCGTTGGTGAGCAGCAGCAGGCCCTCGCTGTCCGCGTCGAGCCGCCCGACGTGGTAGACCCGCTGGTCCAGCCGCCGGCCGATGAAGTCGGCCAGCTCGGTGCGGCCCTTCTCGTCCGCCATGGTGGTGACCACCCCGCGCGGCTTGTTCATCGCCACGTAGACCAGGCGGACGTCGACCTGGAGGCGCTCGCCGTCGACGTGGATCACGGCCTTCGCCGGGTCGACCTTGTCGCCGAGCTTGGCGACCCGCCCGTCCACGGTGACCCGACGCCGGAAGATCAGGTCCTCGCAGGCGCGCCGGGAACCCACGCCGGCGGCGGCCAGCACCTTCTGCAGGCGTTCCGCGCCCTCGTAGACGGGGGCGTCGGGCTTCGGGGAACGGTTATCGGGTCGCATCGGCAAGCTCTTCTACGTCGTCGGGCAGGAAGGGTGCGAGAGGTGGCAATTCGTCGACGGTGTTCAGCCCGAGCTTCTCCAGGAACAGCGTGGTGGTCCGGTACAGGAACGCCCCGCTGTCCGATTCGGTGCCGCACTCCTCGACGAGACCGCGAGTGACCAGCGTACGGATGACGCCGTCGCAGTTGACACCCCGGATGGCCGAGATCCGCGACCGGGTCACCGGCTGCTTGTACGCGACCACGGCCAGGGTCTCCAGAGCCGCCTGGGTCAGCCGCACGGACTGCCCGTCCAGGACGAACCGCTCGACGTACGTAGCGTATTCCGGCCGGGTGTACAACCGCCAACCGCCGGCGGCCCGACGCAGCTCGAACCCGTTGCCGGCGGCCGTGTAGCCAGCGGCGATCTCGTCGAGCATCGGCCCGATCCGCTCGGCCGGCTGCTCCAGCACCTGGGCCAGGACCAGCTCGCTGACCGGTTCGTCCACCACCAGGAGGATCGCCTCCAGCGCGCCGCGCAGCTCGGCGTCGGGCAGCTCGGGCGCGGGCTCCGGCACGACTGTCGCCCGCCGCCGCCCGGCCGCTGGCCGAGGGGGTACGTCCGGGGTCGCCGTCTGCGGGGCTACGGCCGGCTCGGCGGTCTCTACCGTCGGGACGGTCCGGATCGACTCGGTTGACTCGGAGGTCCCGGCGGGCTCGGTTTTCGCTGGCGGCTCGGCGGGCTCAGGCGTCTCGTCGGCTTCCGGGTGCTGCGCGGGCACCGACGCGGACTCGGGGGTGGTGGTCGGGGCCGCCGGGCGGGGGCGTTCCCACGGGGGGACCCAGGCGGCGGCCTGGTCGGCCAGCGAGTCCCGGCGTTGCTCGTCACTCATCCCGCTCATCCTCTGTCGCGTACGTCCCGGAAGTACCGCCGGTCTCCCCCACCACTTCCGGCCCCGCCAGTTCCAGCCTCGCCGGCTCCGGCCCGGGCGGCGGGTCGGGCTCGGCAGCCGTGCCGGCGTACTCGTCGACGTGCAGCTCGGTCTCGCCGTCGGCGGGCCCGGTCCAGCGCACGGTCAGCTCCTCCAGGGCCTGCTCCTGCACGAAGGCCACCAGACCCTCCCGGTACAGCTCCAGCAGCGCCAGGAACCGGGCCACCACCTCCAGTGTGGCCTCGCAGTCGGCGCAGAGCAGCGAGAACGTGGCCGTGCCGGCCCGGCGCAGCCGGGCGGTGAGGATCGCCGCGTGTTCCCGCACGCTGACCCGCACCATGTGCACGTGGGCGATGGACACCTCCGGCGTCGCCTTCGGGGTCATCGCCTTCACGGCCAGTTTCAGCAGCCGCTGCGGGCCGATGCCGAGCACCAGGTCGGGCAGCGCCTCGGCGTAGCGGGGTTCCAGGCTCACCGCGCGGGGGTAGCGGCGGCCGCCGACCGCCTCCAGCTCGGCGATGTGTGCCGCCGCCTCCTTGTACGCCTTGTACTGCAGCAGCCGGGCGAAGAGCAGGTCCCGGGCCTCCAGCAGGGCGAGGTCCTCCTCGTCCTCGACGTCGGCGGCGGGCAGCAGCCGGGCGGCCTTCAGGTCGAGCAGGGTCGCGGCGATGAGCAGGAACTCGCTGGCCTCGTCCAGGTCCCAGTCGTCGCCCATGGCGCGGATGTAGGCGATGAACTCGTCGGTGACCGTGTGCAGGGCCACCTCGGTGACGTCGAGCTTGTGTTTGCCGATGAGTTGCAGCAGCAGGTCGAAGGGGCCGGTGAAGTTGGCCAGTCGCACCGTGAACCCGGCGGGCTGCGCACCGTCGACCACGGCCGGATCGGCGGTGTCGGGCGGGTCGAGGGGTGGCGCGGTCACCGCACGACCGTAGTCCACGAGACGGGCACCGGGACGTCCGGCTACCGCTCCGACTGGGCGGCGATCACCTCGCGGGCCAGCTGACGGTAGTTGCGCGCCCCGGAGGAGGCCGGGTCCATCGTCGTGATGGGGGCACCGGCCACGGTGGACTCCGGGAACTTCACCGTCTTGGTGATGACCGTCTGGTAGACCTTGTCGCCGAACGCCTCGACCACCCGCTGGAGCACCTGGCGGCAGTGAGTGGTGCGGCTGTCGTACATGGTGGCGAGGATGCCTTCGAGCTCCAGGTCGAAGTTGAGCCGTTCGCGCACCTTGTCGATGGTGTCCAGCAGCAGGGCCACACCGCGCAGGCTGAAGAACTCGCACTCGAGCGGGATGAGCACGCCGTGCGCGACGGTCAGCGCGTTGATCGCCAGCAGGCCGAGGGACGGCTGGCAGTCGATCAGGATGTAGTCGTACTCCTTGCGGACCGAGCGCAGCACCCGGGCCAGGGCCATCTCACGGGCGACCTCGTTGACGAGCTGGATCTCGGCGGCGGAGAGGTCGATGTTGGCCGGCAGCAGGTGCAGGCCCGCGACGTCGGTCTTGATGAGGACGTCCTCGGCGGTCACGTCGTCCTGCATGAGCAGGTTGTAGACGGACAGGTCGAGGTTGTGCGGGTTGACACCCAGGCCCACCGAGAGCGCGCCCTGCGGGTCGAAGTCGACGAGGAGCACCTTGCGGCCGTACTCCGCGAGGGCCGCGCCCAGGTTGATGGTGGTGGTCGTCTTGCCGACGCCACCCTTCTGGTTGGCCATCGCGATGATGCGCGCCGGGCCGTGCCGATCGGTGGGCATCGGCTCGGGAATCGGCTTGCGCATGGTGTAGGCGGCCGGGTCGGCCGGACCCAGATCGTTGCCGAGCGCGGCCTGCTGCTCGCGGAGCTCCGACGTCCACGTCTCGGCACGGTCACCGTTGCCAGCCATGTCCTCGTTGCCCCCTCCCGACGACCCACCCGGCGTCGGAGCCGTCCGACGTCCTTCGCGGCGCCGCTGCGCACCCCGGTCTGTCGCCCCAGGAGGTCCGCGCCGATGCCGACTGTACGCCACCGACCAGCAGGGCGTTCGGCACCGGCCCGGCGTGTCGGGGCCGATGCCCGCCGGGGCCGTCAGTCACGGGCGCGCGGGTGGGCGGTGGCGTACACCTCGCGCAGCCGTTCGACGGTGACGAGGGTGTAGACCTGGGTGGTGGTCACCGAGGCGTGGCCGAGCAGTTCCTGCACGACCCGTACGTCGGCGCCGCCGTCGAGCAGGTGGGTCGCGTACGAGTGGCGCAGGGTGTGCGGGGACACCGCCGACGGTCCGTCGACCGGCAGTCCGGCGCGGGCGGCGGCGTGCCGCAGGATGATCCAGGCGCCCTGGCGGGACAGCGCGCCACCCCGGGCGTTGAGGAACACCGCCGGGGTGCCCCGGCCGGCGGCGGCCAGCGTCGGGCGGGCCCGGACCAGGTAGGCGCGGACCGCGTCGACGGCGTACCCGCCGATCGGAACGAGGCGCATTCGGCCGCCCTTGCCGCGCAGCAGCACGGTGCCCTCGTCGACGTCCAGGTCGTCGATCGCCGCGCCGACCGCCTCGGAGATGCGCGCGCCGGTGCCGTACAGGAACTCCAGCAGCGCACGGTCGCGCAGCGCGAGCGACGCCCCGTCGCCGGTCGCGGTGACCGGGCCGGCGGTCTCCAGCAGCCGGACCACGTCGTCGACTCCCAGCGCGCGGGGCAGCCGGCGGGGTGGGGTGGGCGGGCGGACGTCGCGGCTCGGGTCGGCGCCGGCCAGCCCTTCGCGCAGGGCGAACCGGTGCAGGCCCCGCACCGCGCTGGCCGCGCGGGCGGCCGACGACACGGCAAGGGGCGGGTGGTCGTCGTCGCCGGCGCGCAGTCGGGCCAGGTGCGACTCGACGACGCCGGGGGCGACCGACGCGAGGTCGGCGACGCCGGCGTCGGCCAGGGTGGCCAGGTAGCGGTCCAGATCCCGGCGGTACGAGGCGAGGGTGTTCGCGGAGAGGCCGCGCTCGACGGTGAGGTGGTCGAGGTAGCCGCGGACGGCACGGCGCAGGGCCGGCGCGGGTTCGACGCCCGCACCGGCCCGCGGCACCGCGGAGTCGGTCAGCCCAGCACCTCGGCCAGCGTCAGCACGGGCATGCCGTGCGCCTCGGCGACCGGGCCGTAGGTGACCTGGCCGTCGTGGGTGTTGAGGCCCAGCGCCAGCGCGGGGTCGCTGCGCAGCGCGTCGCGCCAGCCCTGGTTGGCCAGTTCGAGGGCGTACGGCAGGGTGACGTTGGTCAGCGCGTAGGTGCTGGTGTTCGGCACCGCGCCGGGCATGTTCGCCACGCAGTAGAAGATCGACTCGTGCACCTTGTAGACCGGGTCGGCGTGCGTGGTGGGGCGCGAGTCCTCGAAGCAGCCGCCCTGGTCGATGGCGATGTCGACGAGCACGCTGCCCGGCTTCATCCGGGAGACCAGCTCGTTGGAGATGAGCGTCGGGGCCTTCGCGCCGGGCACCAGCACCGCGCCGATGACCAGGTCGGCGTCGAGGACGGCCCGCTCGATCTCGTACGCGTTGGACGCGACGGTCTGCAGATGCCCCCGGTAGATGGCGTCGGCCTGACGCAGCCGGGCCACGTTCTTGTCCAGCAGCAGCACCTCGGACTGCAGGCCCAGGGCGATGGCGGCGGCGTTCAGGCCGGAGACGCCGGCGCCGATGACCACGGTCTTCGCCGCGTACACGCCGGAGACACCGCCGGGCAGCACCCCGCGGCCGCCGCCGGTCCGCATCATGTAGAACGCGCCGACCTGCGGGGCGAGCCGGCCGGCGACCTCGGACATCGGCGCGAGCAGCGGCAGCGACTTGTCGGGCAGCTCCACCGTCTCGTACGCGATGCCGGTGACCTTCCGGTCGACCAGCGCGTCCGTGCACTCCTTGGAGGCGGCCAGGTGCAGGTAGGTGAAGAGCACCTGCCCCTCGCGCATCCGGTGGTACTCCTCGGCGATCGGCTCCTTGACCTTGAGCACCAGCTCGGCGGTGTCCCAGACCTCGTCGGCGGTGGCCAGGATCTTCGCGCCGGCGGCGGCGAACTCCTCGTCGGTGATGCTGGAGCCGACGCCCGCGCCGGATTCGACGAAGACCTGGTGGCCGCTGCGGGTGAACTCGTTGACGCCCGCCGGCGTGATCGCCACGCGGTACTCGTGGTTCTTGACCTCGCGTGGGATTCCGACCTTCACGATGCAGACACCTCTCTTCGGGGGTGCGTTCCCCCCGACCGCTCGGTGCCACGACGGCCCCATTGCCACCGCGGTCCACCGGTCCCGCCGGCGGCAGTCTAGGCGCGTCCGACCCCGCGACGAGCCAGCACAGTGCCATCCGGTGCCCGGGCGACCTGACGGAGTGTCAGGGCACGGACCGGGCCGGCGGTGGACGACACCTCAGCCGTCAGGACAGTGTTCGCCCATTATCGTCCCATCTGCCGGCTGGCGGTACGGACAGCGGGTGAGTGGATCACTATTGTGTCCGCCCATGACCACTCCTCCTTACCACCCCGGGTACGCCCAGGGTTACTCCGACAAGAGCAAGGTCGTCGCGGGCATCCTCGGCATCCTGCTCGGCACCTTCGGGGCCGGTCGGTTCTACACCGGACACACCAAGATCGCCGTCCTTCAGCTCGTCGTCGGCGTCTGCACTGGCGGTATCGGCGGCCTCTGGGGCCTCATCGACGGCATCCTGATCCTCGTCAACGGCGGTACGGACGCGCAGGGCCGCCCGCTGCGGGACTGACCTGCCACGTCGCCACCCAAAGGGGCCCCGCCGTCGGCGGGGCCCCTTTGGCGCGTACTCGATGATCGGCTGGACCGGCGGCGGCCGCTCAGCGCGGCAGCGGCGCCTGGGCCCGGCGCAGCGCCGCGAAGCCGGTGTCCCGGCCACGCGCCGCCGCGAGCAGGCCGGCCACCGCGGACGCGTTGGTGATCTCGCCGGCCAGCACCATGCCGACCGCCTCGTCGAGATCGACGCGGACGACCTGGAGGTCGGCCTCCTCGTCGTGGCGCTCGTGCCGCTCGTCGGCCGGCACGTCGGCGAGGTCCCGGGCCAGGAACACCCGGACCAACTCGTTGGTGAACCCGGGCGAGCTGTGCAGGTCGACCAGCACGTCGATCCGCCCTGCGGTGAGGTCGGCCTCCTCGGCCAACTCCCGCAGCGCGGCGGCCGGCAACTCCTCGCCGGAGACGTCCATCAGCCCGGCCGGCAGCTCCCAGAGGTGCCGGCCCACCGGGTGCCGGTACTGGCGGATCAGCACCACCTGACCGGCGTCGTCGAGGGCCACCACGGCCACCGCCCCGACGTGCCGCACCAGGTCACGCCGCCCGGTGCCGCCGCCCGGCATGGTCACCTCCTCGGTGACCACCTCGAAGATCGGCCCGCGGTACCGCTCCTCGCGGGAGCGGACCTCGTAGCGGTGGTCGGTCACGCCGACGCCTTCGTGGCAGCGCCGTTGCGGGCTGCCTTGCGGGTCGACGGGGCCTCCGCGGCGGGCTCGAGGTCGACCGGCAACTGGTCGGCCTGCGAGTACGTCACCGCGGCCTTGACGAACGACGCGAACAGCGGGTGCGGGCGGGTCGGGCGGCTCTTCAACTCGGGGTGCGCCTGCGTGGCCACGAAGAACGGATGCAGGTTCCGGTCCAGCTCGATGAACTCGACCAGCCGGCCGTCCGGCGAGGTGCCGGAGACGTGCAGACCCGCCTTGGTCAGCGCGTCCCGGTAGGCGTTGTTCACCTCGTAGCGGTGCCGGTGCCGCTCGCTGATCTCGGTGCTGCCGTACGCCTCGGCGACGATCGAGCCCTCGGTCAGGGTCGCCGGGTACGCCCCGAGCCGCATGGTGCCGCCCAGGTCGCCCTTGCCGGCGACGATGTCCTCCTGGTCGGCCATCGTGGCGATGACCGGGTGCGCGGCCTGCTCGTCGAATTCGAGCGA
This sequence comes from Micromonospora sp. WMMD736, assembly GCF_049179015.1. Classification (NCBI taxonomy): domain Bacteria; kingdom Bacillati; phylum Actinomycetota; class Actinomycetes; order Micromonosporales; family Micromonosporaceae; genus Micromonospora; species Micromonospora sp. WMMD736. The sequence continues at coordinate 7,018,387 of NZ_JBMHMI010000001.1, read as the reverse complement.
GTTCGCGCCGTCCAGGCCGGCCAGGTGCCGGGCCACGTCGATCGTCATGCACTGCAGGCCGAGGCAGAGGCCGAGCAGCGGAATGCCGTTCTCCCGGGCGTACCGGGCCGTGCCGATCTTGCCCTCGATGCCGCGGACGCCGAACCCGCCCGGGATGAGGATACCGTCCACGCCGGCCAGGGCCGCCGCCGCGCCGGCCGGGGTGACGCACTCGTCGCTGGGCACCCACTTGAGCTGAACCCGGGACCGGTTACCGAAACCGGCCGCCCGGATCGCCTCGCTCACCGACAGGTACGCGTCGGGCAGGTCGACGTACTTGCCGACCACGGCGACCGTCACCGTGTGCCGGGGGCGGTGCACCCGCTCCAGCAGGTCGTCCCAGCTCGCCCAGTCCACGTCCCGGAACGACAACCCGAGCCGGCGCACCACGTACGCGTCGAGCCCCTCGCGGTGCAGCACCTTCGGGATGTCGTAGATGCTCGGCGCGTCCGGGGCGGCGACGACCGCCTCGCGGTCCACGTCGCAGTAGAGCGACAGCTTCTCCTTGAGCTTCTCCGGGATCTCCCGGTCGCAGCGCAGCACGATGGCGTCCGGCTGGATACCGATGTTGCGCAGCTGCGCCACGGAGTGCTGGGTCGGCTTGGTCTTCAGCTCGCCGGACGGCGCCAGGTACGGCACCAGCGAGACGTGCAGGTAGAAACAGTTGTCCCGGCCCAGGTCGTGGCGGACCTGACGGATCGCCTCCAGGAACGGCAGCGACTCGATGTCGCCCACCGTGCCGCCGACCTCGGTGATGACCACGTCGGGCAGGACGCCGTCCTCGTCCGGGTCCGCCATCGCCAGGATCCGCGACTTGATCTCGTTGGTGATGTGCGGGATGACCTGGACGGTGTCACCCAGGTACTCGCCGCGCCGCTCCTTGGCGATCACGTCCGAGTAGATCTGCCCGGTGGTGACGTTCGCCTTGCCGGACAGCGCCCGGTCGAGGAAGCGCTCGTAGTGCCCGACGTCGAGGTCGGTCTCGGCACCGTCCTCGGTGACGAAGACCTCGCCGTGCTGGAACGGGTTCATCGTCCCCGGGTCGACGTTCAGGTAGGGGTCGAGCTTCTGCATCACGACGCGGAGCCCGCGCGCGGTCAACAGGTTGCCGAGGCTGGAGGCGGTGAGGCCCTTACCCAGCGAGGAGGCGACGCCCCCGGTGACGAAAATGTGCCTGGTCGTCCGTGCTGATGGGGCCAAGGCCTGCTCCCGTGTCGTCTGTCGCGGTCATGCAGACCGCCGTGCTCGATCACCAAAGTGATCACGCGATCCACGGGATTCCACGGTAACACCTCCACGACGGGTACCCGCAGGCCGCACCCCGGCTGGGACCGGAACGGGCCGCCCCGGCGACACCCGGCGGTCAGGAGGCGGCGACCCCACTCGATGGCGCCGGGGTGTCCGCCGGACGCCGCTGCGCCGGAGCGGTGGCCGCCGCGCCCGCCGTCGGACCTGCCGACCGGCCGGAGTCGTCGGCCGGCGGTGGGCCCAGGTCCGGCCCGGGGACGACCGTACGGGGTGGCGCGGCGGGCGAACCGCTGACCGGCCGGGGATGACCCGCCCCGAGCGGACCACCGCCGCCGGTCGGACCGCTCCCCCCGCCGGCCGGTCCGTCGCCCCCGGAACCCGGGTCGTCGTCGGCCTCGTTCTCCCGTGCGCGGCCCGTGGCGGGGCGGGTCCGGTCGGCGGCGTGCCCGAGGACCCGCAGCGACGCCAGCGCCGCCAGCGGCACCACCAGGGCCGCCGCCGCACCGGCCACGTCCAGTGCCGCGCCGTCGAGCACACCGCCCAGCACCGCCGCGACCGCCGTGCCGCCGAACGCCGCCCGCACCGCCGGGTAGATGCCGAACAGCCGCATCAGCCCACCCCACGGCTGCAGCAGGGCGAACCACACCAGCAGTCCGCCGGCGAGCGCCAGCACCGTCAACGGGCTGTTCACCAACGTCTCGAAGTTCGCGGTGCTGGACCGGTGCACGGTGAACCCGCCGGTGCCGTCGCCGACCGCGGACAGGAACCGGCCGAGGCTGCCCCGTTCGGCCGGCGGCCGGCGCAGATCCACGACGGCGAAGCCGATACCGACCGCCAGGGCGGCCATGGTGGCCCACGCCAGTCGGCTGATCGTCAGCCAGCCACCGGCACTGATCGCCGCCGCCACGCTGAGGCCGGCGGTCAGCGCGATCGCGCCGACCGGGTCGGCACCCAGGTAGGGGCTGCCGGCCACCACCACGGCGAGGCCACCCACGGCGACCATCACCGCGGGCCGCCAGCGACGGTGCACCCGCTGGGCGAGCCACCCGCCGGTCACCAGCGCGCCGGCCAGGAACACCCCCAGCGCGACCGTGCTCAGCCCGGCGTACCGGCCGCCCTGCAACGCCGAGTAGCCGACCACGCCGTTGAGCTGGAGGCGGGCCCCGGTCAGCACGTCCACGCCGACGATCAGGGTCGTCAGGCCGGCCACCGCGCCAACCGGCCCGAGGGTCTTCGCGTACCCGGGGGCGAAGCGGACCGCGGCCGTTCCTGCCGCGACCAGCAGCGCGGTCACCGCGGCGAAGATCCATCCGGGATGCCCGCCGCGCCACCAGGGGACGGCGTCGGCCAGCAACGCGGCCGGGACGGTCAACGCCGCCGCGACCAGCAACAGCTCGACCACCCCCAGAACCCGGGCCGGGATCGGGGTCGGGCCGGTCGGGCCCGCGTGTGGCCGCGCACGGCGCAGCAGCGGCAGCACGGCCAGGGCCAGCAGCACCTGCGCCCCCGCGAGCAGGGTGAAGAACCCGCCGGAGACGGTCCGCTGGGCGGCCGCCTCCCGGTCGGCGTCCGCCGGGGCGTTGATCGCCTCCGTCAGGTCCGCCGGTCGACCGCCGGTGCGGACCGCCGGCCGGCCGAGGAACAGCCGCTCCGGCATCGGCCGGCCCAGCGCGGCCAGTGCCGTCGGCGCGAGGTCGACGAGTTGGAGGTAACCGTCCCGGCCGGTGCTGGCCGAGGTGAGCCAGCCCCGCTCCCAACCCGGCCCGTCGGCGATCGCCACGTGCAGCCGCGACGGCCGCTCGGTGTCGGAGATGCCGGCGACCAGCACCAGCGACCGCGGCGGTCGGGCGGCCAGGACCCGGGCCAGGTGGGCGTCGGCGACCCGTGCCTCCTCGGCGCGCGCCGCCGGGTCGGTCGCCTCGATCGTGCCGAGGTCGACGATGCTCAGGACGCACGAGCCGAGCAACCGACGCGGATCGGCCGGCAGGCCCGCGGCGTACCTGTCGACCCGGCCGAACGGTCGGGCGGCGGCGACCGCGGCGCCCGGTCCGACGGCGACCGAGCAGCGCACCGACTCCGACAGCGACCCGGGCAGGGTGCCCCACGGCAGCCGCTGCTGGTTGTACTGGACCACGCTCTCCTGATCGGGCAGGTTCGCGCCGATCCCGTCCGGCTGCTCCACGGCCACCGAGGTCGGCGGGCAGCCGCCGTCGGGGCGGGCGCCGTTCCATCCGGCGAAACTGCCCGCGCCGAGCGTCAACCAGCCGTCCACCGGGCAGGTGGGCCGGTGCGCGGACCGCACCGACAGCGAGCCGATCGAACCCTGCTGGGCCATCCGCCACAGCGTCGGCGTGCGCTGCTGGTCGACGTCCTCCCAGCGCAGTCCCGCGATGCCGGCGAGCACCACGAAGTCGGCGGTGCGCTGCGGCGTGCCCTGCGGCGGCCGGACGGCCAGCGCGGCCACGCCCAACGCCACCACGAGCACGGTCAACAGGGCCGGGGCCAGTCGACGCATCATCAGCGGTGTCCCGTCACGGGCGCGTCGGAGCCGGGCGATGCCGGATGGGCGGACAGTTCGGCGTAGAGGGCCGCCAGCACGGCGACCGTGTCCGCCTCGGTGGGCCACGTCGCCGCCCGTTCGGCGCCACGCCGACCCAGTTCGGCCCGGGCCGCCGGGTCGTCAAGGAGCGCGCGCACGGCCGCGTCGACCGCGTCCACGTCGACCGAGGGGACCAGCGCGGCGGCGTCACCGACCAGTTCGGGCAGGCCGCCCACCGCCGTCGTCACCAACGGCACGCCGGCCCGCATCGCCTCCTGGGCGAACAACTGCCGCGCCTCCCAGTCGCTGGTGACCACCGCGAGGTCGGCGCCGACGAGCAGGTCGGCCACATCGGTACGGTGCCCCAGCAGGGTCACCGGAGCGCGGGCCGCCGAGATCCGCGCGGCCAACGCCAGGTACGCCGGGCCGCTCCCGGCGATCACCACGACCGGCGCAGGGGTACGCGTCCGCCAGCGGGCCGCCGCGTCGACCAGCACGTCGTAGCGCTTCTGCGGGTGCAGCCGGCCCACCGAGAGGATGAGCGGCTGCTCCGGTCCCACGCCGAACTCGGCGCGGACGGCGGCGCGACGCCGACGCGGCGCGGCCAGTGTCGGGGCGGCGACCGGGGCGAGCCGCGCGTCGGCGGCGCCCAGCGCGGCGGCCCGCGCGACCAGGTCGGCGGACGCCCCGAGCGCCACCCGGACCCCCCGGGCGACCACCCGCTCGACGAGCCGGGACACCCCGCCGCGCAAACCGCCCGCCAGGACCGCGTTGTGCCAGGTCACCACGAGCGGGGCGGTCGGCCGGGCCAGGACGGCGACGAGACCGGCGCGCAGGCCGTGCGCGTGCACCACGTCGACCCGGGCCGTGGCGAGCACCCGGCGCAGGGCGAGCACCGCCCGCGCGTCGGCCGGGGTCGGGCTGGCCGGGATCTCCACCGGTTCGAAACGCGCCCCGACGCCGGTGAAGTCGAACTGCTCCTGCGTCGCCGCCGGCCCGCAGACCAGCACCCTCGCCCCGGACGCGACGAGCCCCCGTGCCACCGAACGGACGTGCTGGCCGACGCCACCGGTGCTGGACGCCAGCACCAGCGCCACCGCGCCCGACCAGCCGTTGGTCGTCGTCATGCCGGCCACCGCCGGTTGGTGTTGACAACGCTCACCGAACCGCCGTCTCCTTCCCGTCGCCCCGCTCCGGGGGCACCGCGCCCGGCGTGGACGTGCCGGCCCGGCCCCGCTGGCCCCGCCGCAGGCGGCGAACCACCCCGGTCAGTAGCGGCCGTACGTCCCGCCGGTCGACGAACCAGACCACGACGAGGAACACGACACCGACCAGAACCCCGGACAGCATGCCCTGACCGAGCGCCACGGCCGTCGTCGGGGTGCCGTCGTCCAGCCTGTCGAGCCAACGGCTCAGGGCCAGCCCGGCGAACGCGGCGAGCAGCCCGGCGACGAGGCCGGCCGCCCCGGCCCGCGCCGCGCCGGCCAGCGCCGCCGCACCGGCGGCCCGCGTCACCGCGACGACCAGCAGCGCACCCAGCACCACCATGCCCACCGAGTTCGCGGACGTCACGGCGAGCACCCGGTCGGTCAACGGCAGGATCCTGCCGAGCGCCAGCACCGCGACCGGCACCACGAGGAAACCGACGGCGGTCGCCACCGTCGCCGCCCGGGTCTGCCCGCGCGCGTAGAGCGCCCGGGTGAGGATCGCGAACAGGCCGTAGCCGACCAGGCCCGGGGCGTACCCGATGATCGCGGCGGCGGCGGTGGGCGCGGTGGACGCGGGAAAGAAGAAGTGCCCGATCGGCACGGCTGTGCCGACCAGCGCGGCCGCGCCGAGGCAACTGAACAGCAGCACCCCGCGCACGGCCGGCGCCAGGGTCGCCCGGTAGGCGTCCTCGTCGCCGGCCGACCGCGCCGCCGCGAGGGTCGGATAGGCCGCCACGGCCAGCGGCACCGCCAGCACCGCCCACGGCAGCAGGTAGACGGTCTGCGCCAGGTTGTAGACGCCGGGGTTGCTGCGCGCGCCCGCCGTCACCTGGTTGAGGCTGACGATCAGGGCGATCTGCTGGGTGGTGACGGTGACCGCGCCCGCCACCGCCAGCGCACCGACCCGGGCCCGCGCGTCGGCGGGGAACCCGAACCCGGGCCGCGCCCCCAGCCGCAACCGGCGGACCGGGATGAGCAGCGACAGTGACAGCACCACCACGCCGAGGGTCGTGCCGGCGGAGAGCAGCACCTCGCCGCCGGGGCTCACCCCGGCGACCGTGGCATAGCGGCCCTGGGTGGCCGTGAACCCCAGGTAGACCACGATCACGGTGAGGCTGGACAGCAGTGGGGCGAGCACCGGCCAGGCGAAACGGCGGTGCGCCTGGAGCACCCCGGTGAGCACGATCCCGACCCCGTACAGCGGTAGCTGCGGCGCGAAGACCCGCAGCATCCGTACGCCGCTGCGTTGCTGGGCGTCGGTGAGGTGGTGTCCCAACGACTCGACCACCGGTCCGGCGAACAACGCCACGAGCAGCGCCAGCGGCACCAGCAGGACCAGCGTCCAGGTCAGCAGCGCGCCGGTGGTCCGGGCGACCGTCGTACGGTCACCGGCCTCGACCGCGCCGGCCAGCAGCGGTACGACGAGGCTGGCCAGCGCGCCACCGGCGACGATCTCGAAGATGAAGTTCGGCACCGCGTTGGCGACCACGTAGGTGCCACCGAGGTCGGTGTTCCCGAGGCTCCAGGTGAACAGGGCGGTCCGGCCGAAACCGGCGAGCCGGCTGAACACGGTGAGGACGGCGATGAGCGCGGCTGCCCCGGCCAGCCGGCCGGCGCCGGCGAGGGGGGCCGGTCTGGTCACGTCAGTCGGTGCGCCGGCCCAGTGCGTCGAGCTCCCGCAGGCCCGGAGTCCGCTGGATCACCGCCGTGAAGCTGACCTTCTCGCTGGCGGCGGTGAGCCCGGCCAGCACGGCGAGCAGTCCGGCGCGGCCGAGCGGGCCGGTACGGGCGGCCAGCGCCACGCCGAGCAGCGCGCCGAGCGCGTTCGCGCCGCTGTCGCCGACCATGACGTCCTCGGACAGGTCGTCGCCGAGCAGGCCGGCGGCGGCGCCGGCCGCACCGGCGGCGATCCCGCCGTGCGGGCCGCCGGTCAGCGGCGCGGCCAGCAGCAGCCCGGACTTGATGGCCCGGCCGGGTCGCAGGTCGAGCAGGTTGAGCAGGTTGGCGGTGCCGGCGATCACGCCGGCGCCGAGCAGCACGTCGACGCCCCGGCCGAACGCGCCGTGGCGCTGCCGGCGCGGGTGCGCGGAGACACGGGGGTCGGCGGCGAGCAGCGCGGCGGCGCCCAGCCCGGCCGCGCCGACCCCGGCCACCTTGACCAGCCCGGCGGTGACCCGCCCCTCGCGCAGCGCGGCGAGGTGCCCGGCGAAGCCCTTGGCCGCCTTCTGCTCCGGTCGCGCCCCGACCACGTCGTCGTAGAGCCCGACACTTCCGGCGCCGAGGCCGGCGACCAGCGCGGCGCCACCGGAGGCGGCGCTCGTCGCGCCGAACGCGCCCGCGGCGCTCGCTCCGGCCGCGAGCGCCGGACCGGCGGCCAGGGTCACCGTACGGCCGCGGAAGTTGGTGCGCTCCAGCGTCGGCCCCACCGGGGCGGTTCGCACCTCGCGCAGCGCGTAGCGGGCGGCGGCCGCTCCGGCGGCGGCGACCAGCAGCCGTCCCAGCGTGCTCATGCCGGCACCTCGTCGATCACGGACACGGCGGTACGTCGTTCGCTCACTGGGGCAGTCTAGGCAGCAGGGACGCGGCGTTGTCGCCGACGCCGTACTGGCCGGCCTTCTTCTCGGTGAGCTGCTGCACCAGGGCCAGACTGGTGACCAGTTGCCCCTGGACGGTGTTGGCGTTGTCGACGGTCGAGATGGTCTGCGACAGCACCGGGTCGCCACGGACCACGGACACGACGTTGCCGCCGGCGGAGCCGTTGCCGCTCACCACGATCGCCCCGGTCCGGTCGAACTGTTCGGCGATCTTGACGACCGACTCGTCCCGCTTCTCGGAGTCCTTGTCGACGTACGGCTGGCCGCTGACCACGACGACCGCCTCCGCCGGACCGGTCACCTTGTTGTTGTCGGTGGTCAGGTAGCCGGCGTTGTTGTACGCGGCGAGCACCGCCCGCCGGTCGGCGTCGCTGACCGGCGCGGTCCCCTGGGCGCGGTCCAGCAGGACGCTGGCCAGCAGCGCGCTGGACGTCTCCACGCCGTGCCCGTTGCCGGGCAGGCCGGTGGTCTGCGCGGTGGGCCGGGCGGCGGTGACGGCCAACTCCAGCAGGTTGGAGTTGTTGTCCGGGTTGATGAACTTGTCCTGCAGGTCCACCCGACCGGTGATGGTGGCGCCGGCCTGCTGCAGCTTCTTGAGCACGCCCTCGGTGTGGTCACGCCCGTTCGGCAGGCTGAGCACCACCACCCGGCGCCCGGTGAGGGTGCCCGGCAGGACCACCTGGGACATCTCCTCGGCGAACTCCTCCTCCAGACCGAGCTGCTTCTCCATGTTGGCGACCTGCTGACGCCACTGCTGGTTGTCCTTGCGCAGCCCGGTGACCTGCTGCTTGAGCGAGTCGGCGACCGGACCGTTGAGGGCGGCGGTGCCGACCACCAGGCCGATCGCCAGGGCCAGGAAGACCGCGGTGAGGGACACCACGTGGTAGCGGAAGTTGATCACGCTTGCAGCCTCTTGATCGGTCGGGAACTAGAAGAGCCGGTACAGCTGGAACACGAAATTGTCCCACCATTCGGCGACCACACCCAGGTACGCCTTCCCGACGGTGGAGACCGCCACCGCGGAGGCCATCGCCGCGATCGCCGAGAGCACCAGCAGCAGCAACGACGAACCGGAGATGCTCTGCCGGTAGAGCCGGCTCACGCCCTTGGCGTCGACCAGCTTGCCGCCGACCTTCAGCCGGGTCAGGAACGTCGAGGCCATTCCGCCGCGGCCCTTGTCGAGGAACTCGACGAGGGTGGCGTGGGTGCCGACCGCGACCAGCAGAGAGGCGCCCTTCTCGTCCGCGAGCAGCATCGCCAGGTCCTCGCTGGTCGCGGCGGCCGGGAACGTGATGGCCGGGACGCCGAGCCCGTTGACCCGGGGCAGGCCGGGCGCCCGCCCGTCCGGGTAGGCGTGCACGATCACCTCGGCGCCGCAGCGCAGCACGTCGTCGGTGACCGAATCCATGTCCCCGATGATCATGTCGGGGGTGTACCCGGCCTCGACCAGCGCGTCCGCGCCGCCGTCCACGCCGATCAGCACCGGCTTGAACTCCCGGATGTACGGGCGCAGCACGTCCAGGTCGGCCTTGTAGTCGTAGCCGCGCACCACGATCAGGCAGTGTCGGCCCTGGATCTGGGTCTGGATGTCCGGTACGCCCACGCCGTCGAGCAGCAGGTCGCGTTCCTGGCGCAGGTAGTCCATCGTGTTGGCGGCGAACGCCTCCAACTGCACCGACAGCCCTTCCCGGGCGTCGGACATCGCCTTGGCGACCGACTCGGCGTCCTGGAGGGTGCCGTGCGCCACCGGCTCCTCGCCCGCGAACACGGTGTTGCCCTCGATGCGTACCTGGTCGCCCTCGCGGATGCGCTCGAAGACGCCCTCGCCGAGATCGTCCAGCAGCGGGATGCCGGCGGCGATCAACACCTCCGGCCCGAGGTTGGGATAGCGGCCGGAGACCGACGGCTTGGCGTTGAGGACCGCGGCGACACCGACAGCGACCAACGAGTCGGCCGCCACCCGGTCCAGGTCGACGTGGTCGATGACCGCGATGTCACCGGGGCGAAGCCGCCCGACCAGGCGTTTCGTCCGGCGATCAAGGCGCGCGGTGCCGAGGACTCTGCCCGGTTCGGCATTCCGGTTCCGGCGCAACGTGGGTAGACGCATCGTGACCATCCTGGCATGTGAGGCAGGCTTTTCTGTCGCGACATGCCTGAGCAGGGCCGCCTACCCAGGGAAGCACACGCCGACGCGAGCCGGTGTGCTTGCGCCCACAATACGCGGCGTCACAACCGCCTCTCCTTCGCCGCGACCGCCAGAAGCTCCTCGGCGTGAGCGATACCCAGATCCGAATCGGGCAAACCGGCGAGCATCCGGGCCAGTTCCCGGGCCCGTTCGGTGTCCTCCACGACCCGTACGCCGCTGGTCGTCACCGCTCCGCCGGTGTCCTTCGCCACCACGAGGTGCCGGTCGGCGAACGCGGCCACCTGCGGCAGGTGTGTGACGACCAACACCTGGTGACTGCGCGCCAGCCGGGCCAGCCGCCGGCCGATCTCCACCGCGGCCTGACCGCCGACACCCGCGTCGACCTCGTCGAAGACGAGCGTGGGCGGGCCGCCGGAGCCGGCGAAGACCACCTCGATGGCGAGCATCACCCGGGACAGCTCACCGCCGGAGGCGCCGCGCTGCAACGGCAACGACGGCGCGCCCGGGTGGGCCAGCAGCCGCAGCTCCACCTCGTCGCCGCCGTCGGCCGCGACACCCACCTCGACGCCGTTGACCGTCAACGACGGCTCGGCCCGGCCCGCCGGCCGGGGCAGCACCGCCACCTCGATCCGCGCGTGCGGCATCGCGAGACCGGCCAACTCGACGGTGACCTGGTCGGCGAAGCGGACCGCCGCCTCCTGCCGGGACACCGACACCCGCGCGGCCAGGTCGGCCACCTCCGCGGCCAACCGCTGCCCCTCCCGGTCCAGCTCGTCGAGCACGTCGTCGGAGGTGTCCAGGTCGGACAGTCGGGTGCGGGCCCGCTCGGCCCACGCGACGACCCCGTCGACGTCGTCGGCGTACTTGCGGGTCAACGCGCGCAGCGCGGCCCGTCGCTCGTAGACGTGCTGCAACCGGGCCGGGTCGGCATCCAGCGTCGCCAGGTACGCCGACAGCTCCGCCGACACGTCGGTGACCAGGGTGGCCGCCTCCTCCAGACGGGCCGCCAGCTCACCCAGCGCGGGATCGGTGCCGGCCTGCGCCTCCAGGGTGCGCCGGGCCGTGCCGAGCAGCGCCGCCGCGTCCGGCGTCTCGTCGGCCGCCTCCGCGCCACCCGCCACGCACTGCTGGGCCAGCTGGGCGGCCGTGCGCAGGCCCTCGGCGTGCTCCAGCCGCTGCGCCTCGGTCTTGAGCTCGTCGTCCTCGCCGGGCTGCGGGTCGACGCGGGTGATCTCGTCGAGGCCGAGCCGTAACAGGTCGGCCTCCTGGCTGCGCTCGCGGGCGTTGCGCCGCCGGTCGGCCAGGTCGTCCACGACCCGCCGCCAACCCGTGTACGCCTCGCGCAGCGCGTCGAGCAGCTTCTCGTGCGCCGGCCCGGCGAACCGGTCCAGCGCGGCCCGCTGCTCGGCCGGACGCAGCAGGCGCAGCTGGTCGGACTGACCGTGCACGGCCACCGCCTGCTCGCCGACCTCGCCGAGCATCGACACGGGCATGCTCCGGCCGCCCAGGTGGGCCCGTGAGCGGCCCTCGACGGTCACCGTACGACTCAACAGCAGCGAACCGTCCTCGTCGGGCTCGCCACCGGCGTCGCCGATCCGGGCGTGCACCGCGTCGGCGACGCGCCCGGCGAGGCGCAGCCGCCCCTCGACCACGGCCCGGCCCGGCTGGGCACGCACCCGCCCGGCGTCGGCCCGGCCGCCGAAGAGCAGGCCGAGGCCGGTGACCACCATCGTCTTGCCGGCACCGGTCTCGCCGGTGATGACGTTCATGCCGCCGGTCAACGGCAGCGTGGTGTCCTCGATGACGCCGAGTCCGGTGATGCGCAGCTCTTCCAGCACAGCAACCGACAGTAGACGCGAGGGCCGACAGTTGACCAGCCGACGGGCCCCACGACCGGGCCGCGGTGCGGCCGTGACCTCCCCGACGTACAGTCTTGCCCCGTGTTGGACGTGATCGGCCTGACTTCCGCCGAGGAGGCGCTCTACCGCTGCCTGCTCCAGCTCACCACGGCCCGCCCCGACGAACTGGTCCACCGGCTCGACTGGCCCCGGGCGAGGGTGGTCGAGCAGGTCGAGGCCTTGCGGGCCAAGGGTCTCGTACAGCTCACCGACGACGATCCGGACGCCCCGCTCTACCCCACCGCACCGGACGTCGCCCTCGGCGCCACGTTGCTGCGCCGCCAGGAGGACCTGGAGGCCGCCCGCCACCGGGTCACCCAACTGGCCGAGGAGTACCGCGCCGGCCTGCGCCGCCACCACGTCGACCACCTGGTCGAGGTGATCCGTGGCGGACGGGCGCTGCGCGACCGACTGCGCGAGGAGCAGAACTCGGCCCGCGAGGAGGTGCTGTGGTTCTGCCGCGCGAACCCCCTCGCCATGGCCGGCCCGGAGAACGTCGAGGAGTTCGACGCCCTCGCCCGCGGGGTGAGCTACCGCGCCATCTACGAGCGGGACCTGCTGCTGGAGCCGGGCGCGCTGGCCGACCTGGCCAAGGGGGTCGCCGCCGGTGAGCAGGCCCGGGTGCTGGACCGGCTACCGGTCCGACTGGCCATCGTGGACGCGCGTACCGCCATCTGCCCGCTGGTGCCCGACCGGGACGGCGGCGAGCCGAGCGCCGCGGTGATCGGCCGCAGCCAACTGCTCGACGCGCTGCTCGCCCTCTTCGAGAGTCACTGGCGGGTCGCCACTCGGCTGCGACTCGACGATCCGCTGCCCGGCGCGGCGACCGTGCACCGCCGCGCCACCGGCGACGACGCCGCGGCCGACGGCTACCGGCCGGACGCCGACGAGGCCCGGCTGCTGTCGCTGTTCGTGGCCGGCGTGCCGGACAAGTCCATCGCCTCCCAGCTCGGGGTGAGCCGCCGGACCGTGCAGCGCCGCCTCGCCGACCTGATGGACGCCGCCGGTGTCGACACCCGACCCGGGCTGGCGTTCCAGGTCGCCCGGCGCGGCTGGCTCTGACCCGGCGCTGCGGCCGCGGCGCGACGACGGACGCGGCCGGGCCCACCGTCGAGGTGACGGTGGGCCCGGCCGGGTTCTCCGATCAGCGCAGCCCGTACGCCCGCAGCACCGTCTGGTCGACGGTGTTCCCGGCCCGGTCGGCGGCGTGCACCCGCAGCGACACCGTCGCGCGGCCGGCCGGCACCGTCGCCGTGTAGCGGACGCCCGAGCCGTGGACCGGTACGGACCGCCAGGTGACGCCCTCGTCGAAGGAGACCTGCACGGTCAGGCTGGCGCCCTTCGGCGCGGCCACCCCGGCGGGCTGGCGCAGGGTCAGCCCCACCTGGTGCGGGCGGTTGCCGGGCACGGTCCCGGACAGGTCGGCCGGCACCCGGTAGTCCACCTGCAACAGCGACAGCGGGCTGGCCGCGTCACCCGCCGGGCGGGCCGACGTGAACTGCCAGGCGGTGTCCGTCCGGGTGCCGTAGCGCCACCCGTCCGAGGCCCGTCGCGTCGTCACGTCGAGCCGGTAACGGGACGGTCCCGCCGTGGTCGGCACCGGCGTCCAGCCGTCGGACAGGTCGGCGATCTGCCGCCCGTCCCGGCTGAGGCGGGCCTCGACGCTGTCCGACTCCTCGCTGTCGCCCGCCACGCTGTAGTGCCCGTCGGCGTCGACGAACTCGGGCACCCGCACGTCGAGGACGTCGCCGGTCCGCGTCGGCACCGGCGCGCCGCTCGCCGGCACGGCCGGACGGACCACCGGGGCGTGCCAGGACTCGGTCTCGCGGTCGTCGGCGGCGTACCGCCGCGGCTCCTGGGTGAGGCCACCGGTCAACTGCCCCCACTGCATGAACATCTGCTTGTGCAGCACCCGGTGCTGCCACCAGTTGTCACCGGCGCTGACGAACTCCTGCCGGATGGTCCCGTTGTGGACCAGGCGCTGGTCGTCGTTCCAGGCGTACTCCTGCCACGGACGCCACCCGAACCGCTCCTCGGTGGCCCAACCCGCGCCCGTGTCGCCGTAGCGTGCGGTCACCTCGGCGGTGTTCTTCGCGGTCACCGTGTGCACGATGCGCTCCGGCACCCGCCCCTTCGACACCTGCCACACGTCGTACAGGTAGGGGCTGTCCACGGTCAGCGTGAGGTCCAGCGTGGCGCGACCCCGGCGCGCGGCCGCGATCAGTCGCTGCCCGTCGTCGTACGCCACGACCATCGCCGGTACGGGCAGCCGCTCCCCCTCCGGCCGCCAGACCGTCCACGCGCTCTGGTCCTCGGGGCGGACGATCAGCACCGCCGCCGCACCGGCCGCCGCCACCGCGGCCACCTGCTCCTCCTCGCTGCGGTTCGGGTCCGTGGCGAGCAGCGCCGCCGCGCCCCGCACCCGGGTCAGCTCGGCGGGCGTGCCGGTGCCCGCCCAGACCAGCGGCAGCTTGCGTCGCCCGGTCGGCGCCGGGGACGTGCCCAGCAGGTTGATGTCCGACGGCGCGGACACGCCGGTGACCGTGGCGTCCACCATGGGCGCGACGAGCTGCCAGCGGGAGGCGAACTCGAACTCGCCCTGGCGCACCGGCCGGGTCGGCGTGACGTTTACCTGCTGGACGGTGCTGTACGCCATGACGCCGTGGTCGACCTGCCGGCCGTTGCCCAGCACCCGGTGCACGTAGAAGCTGAGCGTGGCCCGCTGTTCGCTGGGCTTCGGCGTCTCGACGCGTACCGGCGTGCCCTTGCGGGCGTCCAGTACGACCGTCAGGTCCCGGTCGACGGTCAGCTCGGGTTCGACGGTCTGGGTCAGCTGCTCGTCCAGCGGAGCACCGTGCTCGACCAGCGCGGTCAGCAGGTAGCTGCCCTCCTCGACCCGCAGGGTGCCCTCGCCCGGCCACCAGCCCCAGTAGTCCGACTCGGGCTGCTCACCAAAGAGGGTCAGGGCGGGCGAGAGGGTCGGCTGGCCCTGCCGGCCCAGCACCTTGATCGTGACGTCGTGCTGCGGCCCGCTGACGGTGAGGGCGACCGGCGTGCGCACGGCGACGCCGTCCGCGCCGGTCGCCACCAGAGCGCCCCCGTGCGGGCCCCGGGCCAGCTTCGCCGGGTCCGCCCGCAGCGGCACGGCCACGCTGCCGCCCGCCGGCACGGTCACCTCGTCCGCGCCGACGGCGACGCCGTCGGTCTCGGCCGCGCCGGTGTCCAGGTTGCGCAGCTCCAGGGCGAGGCGCAGGGTCCGCGCGACGGACGTGCCATTGGTGTACGTCACACTGCGCTCGGCCACCGGTCCGCCGGTGCCGACCCGGCCGAAGTCGGCGGTGGCCGACGCGTACACCCGTTGGGTGAGCGCCCGCGCGACGTCCACCCGACCGCCGCCCTGCTCGAAGACGGTCAGCTCCGGATTCGCCTTCGTGGTGCTGACCAGCGCGTCCTTGAGCGTGCCGGCTCTCCAGTCCGGGTGGTCCTGGGCGAGGATCGCCGCCGCGCCCGCCACGTGCGGGGTGGCCATGGACGTCCCGGACGCCGCCGTGTAGGCGTCGCCGACCGGCGTACCCATGGTGGTGCCGGCGGCCCGCGCGGCGACGATGGCCACGCCCGGCGCGGTGATCTCGGGCTTGATGCCGTTGTCGCCGACGCGGGGGCCCCGGCTGGAGAAGTCCGCCAGGTTGTCGGCGCGGTCGACCGCGCCGACGGTGAGCGCCGCCGTGGCCGCGCCCGGCGCGTTGACGCTCCGCGCCGCGCCCGAGTTGCCGGCGGCGATCACGAACAGGGCACCGGTCTCGGCGGTCAGGTCGTTCACCGCCTGGCTCATCGGGTCGGTGCCGTCGGTCGGGCTGCCGCCGAGGCTCATGCTGACGACCTTCGCGCCGGAGTGGGCGGCCCACTCCATGCCGGCGATGATGGCCGAGTCGTAGCCGGAGCCGCCGTCGTCGAGCACCTTGCCGACCAGCAGCCGCGCGCCCGGCGCGACGCCCTTGCGCAGCCCCGCCGACGCCGCTCCGCTGCCCGCGATGGTGGCGGCGACGTGGGTGCCGTGGCCGTGACCGTCGCGGGCGCTGCCGCTGCCGGAGAAGTCGCGCGCCTCGGCGATCCGCCCGGCCAGGTCGGGGTGGGTGGCGTCGACGCCGGTGTCGAGCACGGCCACCGTCACGCCGGTGCCGTCGCGGCCGGCCGCCCAGGCCGCCGGAGCGCCGATCTGCGGGACGCTGTGCTCCAGCGTCGGGCGCACCCGACCGTCCAGCCAGACGCGGGCGATGCCGCCGCCCAGCCGGGGGGTCGTGGTCCGGGTCGTCGGCGTGCCGGCGAGGGTGGTCCACAGGCCACCCAGGTCGGCCTTGCCGACCCGCACCGCGGCACCGTTGATGCTCGGCAGGGGCCGGGCGTCGGTGACGCCGCCGAGCGGCCGGACCCGGCCGGCGGACGGCTCCTGGTAGCGCACGATCAGCGGCAGCGCGCCCTGCGCGGCGTCGCCGTAGCCGTCGGCGGCCAACTCCTGCACGTCGAACAGGTTGGCGTCGAGGATGCCGCTGGAAATGTAGGGCGCGGCGTCGCTGGGCAGGACCCGCAGCCCGCCGTCGACCTCCAGGGTCTGGAAGATGATCCGTTCCCGCCCGGGTCCCGGGCGTACGGTGGCGGCTACCCGACCCGGCGCGGCCGGCGACAACTCGACCTGGTCGCCGGTGATGAGGGTGATGCGGACGGGCGCGACGGCCGGGGCGGACGCGCCCAGGCTCGGGCCGGTGGGCCGGACGGGCGGCGCGGCGGAGGCCGGCGCGGCGAGGCCGACCACCAACGCGCCGACCGCGCCGGCGCTGAGCCAGCGGGGGGACCAGTGCATGCGATGCGCTCCTTCACTCCTTCGGGCCCGACATCCGTGGATGGGGACCGATCGGAGTCTGCGACGCAGCGCACAACCAGGTCACTAGCCTCTCGCCGCCGCAGCGGCGACATGTCGTCAGGTGGACAACCGCCGGACACCGCCGGTGTGTGCCACCGTCACCGGCGGCTGCCCCGCCAGCCGTGCACCGGAAGGCCGAACTTGGCGACCAGCCGGTCGGTGAACGGGCGGGCGCGCAGCCGCACGATGCGTACCGGCAGGGCACCCCGGCGTACGGTCACCCGGGCGCCCGGTGGCAGGTCGTACACCCGTCGGCCGTCGCAGGCGAGGACGGCGAGGGTGGTGAACGGGTCGACGGTGATGACGAACGTTGACGTGGGCGCGGTGACCAGCGGACGGCTGAACAGCGCGTGCGCGCTGATCGGCACCAGCAGCAGGGCCTCCACCTCCGGCCACACCACCGGGCCGCCGCCGGAGAACGCGTACGCGGTGGAACCCGTCGGAGTGGCGCAGACCACGCCGTCGCAGCCGTACCGGGACAGCGGACGGCCGTCCACGTCGACCAGGAGTTCGAGCATCTGCGCCCGTTCGCCCTTCTCGACGCTGATCTCGTTGAGCGCCCACGACTCGATGGTCGGCCCGCCGTCGAACTCGGCGGTGACGTCGAGCGTCAGCCGCTCGTGCACGGTGTAGTTGCGCTCGACGACGTCGCGGACCGCGGTGTCCAGATCGTCGATCTCCGCTTCGGCGAGGAAGCCGACCTTGCCGAGGTTGATGCCGAGCAGCGGCGCCTTCGCCGGACGCGCCAGTTCGGCCGCCCGCAGGAACGTCCCGTCCCCGCCCAGCGCGAAGACGATCTCGGCGCCCTCGGCGGCCTCCGGGCCGGCGACCGGGACCACGCCGGGCAGGTCGAGGTCCTCGGCCTCGTCGGCGACGACCCGCACCTCGAATCCCGCGGCGATCAGGTCGGCGGCGACCGACCGGGCGTGCTCGGTGCTGCGCCGACGACCGGTGTGGGTCACCAGCAACGCCGTGCGGCTCATCGGACCGGCCGCCCGTCCACGACCGCAGGGCCCGACGCCCACGCCCCGGCACGCCCGTGTGCCGTCGCGTGCCGCTCGCTGTAAGCCTTCACCCCGCGACCTCCTCCGCCGCCACGTCCGGCACGTCGCCGGCCGTCGTCGTGCCGTCCGGCCCGGCGTCCACCACGGCCCGTACCCGCTGCGGGTCGGCCGCCGGAGCGCCCCGGCGCAACCATATGAAGAACTCGACGTTGCCGCTGGGCCCCGGCAGCGGGCTGGCCGCCACGTCCGCCAGGCCGAGGCCGAGCTGGGCCGCCGCGGCGGCCACGTCGAGCACCGCCTCGGCGCGCAGCGCCGGGTCGCGGACCACGCCGCCGGCCCCGACCCGCTCCTTGCCCACCTCGAACTGCGGCTTCACCATCAGCGCCAGGTCGCCGTCCTCGCGGGTGCAGCCGGCCAACGCCGGCAGCACCAACCGCAACGAGATGAACGACAGGTCGGCCACCGTCAGGTCGACCGGCCCGCCGATCGCGTCCGCGACGAGGGTACGGACGTTTGTGCGTTCCAGAACCCGGACGCGCTCGTCGGTCCGCAGGGACCAGGCGAGCTGCCCGTAGCCGACGTCCACGGCCACCACCTCGGCGGCGTCGGCGCGCAGCAGCACGTCGGTGAAGCCCCCGGTCGAGGCCCCCGCGTCCAGGCAGCGCCGCCCGGCGACACGCAGCCCGCCGAACGCGGCGAGGGCACCGGCGAGCTTGTGCCCGCCCCGGGAGACGTACTCCTCGGTCGGATCGGCGCCGGTGACCAGCAGCGGGTCGGCGGGGTCGACCATCGCGGCGGCCTTGCGAGCCTGCACTCCGCGCAGCTGGACCCGGCCGGCGTCGACCAGCGCGGCGGCCTGCTCACGCGAGCGGGCGAGCCCGCGACGGACGAGTTCGGCGTCCAGCCGGTTGCGACGTGCCATGGGTGTTTCTCCGGTCTGTCGGGCGGGGTCGCCCTGCTCAGGTCTGGTCGATGGTGGCGAGGGTTTCGCGCAGCGTCTCGTAGGCCGCCTCGTACTGCGCGATCTGGTCGGCCGGGGCGAGCGCCGCCGCGTTGTCCATGGCCCGCACGGCCGCCTCGACCGCCGGGTGGCTCGCCGCGTCGTCGGCACCGGCCGTCAGGTCGGGCGGCGGGCCGGGGCGGACGCCGGCCGGCGGGCCCGGCCGGGCCACGAACGAGCCGGCCGGTGGCGGACCTGGTCGGAAGCCACCGGGTGGACCGGGACGCGCCACGTCGCTCACGACTCACCGTCCGGGCGGCGCTTGCGGACGGCCTTCTTCGCCGGCATGTCCGCCGGAGTCGGGGTGTCGTCCTGGTCGGCCGGCTGATCGTCGCCGGTCCGGCTGATCGTCGCGGGAGGCTTGCGGACGATGGCCTTCTTCGCGACGGCCTTCTTCGCGATCGCCTTCTTGGCGACGGGCGCGGCCTTCTTGGCGACGGGCGGCGCGGCCTCCTGGGCGACCGGCGCTCCGGCGGGGCCGTCCGACGGCACCAGGCCGGCACCGGGCTGCGCCGCCCGGGTCGGATCGGGCTGGGGCGCGGGTTCGGCGGCGGACGGACCGCTGGTCGTCGTCGGGGCGGGCGACTCGGTGGCCCGCGCCTCGCGCAGTTGCCGTTCCAGGTCCCGTACCCGTCGGGTCAGCTCGGCCACCTCGTCGGCCGTCGCCAGCCCGACCGCGCCGAGGGCCCGGTCGACCTCGAAGCGGACCAGCTTGGTCAACGACTCCCGGTTGGCGGCGCTGGTGCTGACCAACTCCTCGGCGAGCGCCTGCAGCTGGGCGGCGGTCGCCCCGCCCGTACCGACGACACGACGCACCGCGTCCTGCGCCTTCTTCCGGGGCGTCTCCGCCAGGCCCAGGGCCAGTTCGAGGTAGGCGCGCCACGCGTCCTGCATGCCATGGTCCTTCCATCGGGCGGGGTCTGCAGGTGTCACGCTACCGGGCACCCCGGACTGTCCCGTGCGGTACGGTGCCGGGGACGGCGTGGCAATCGGCGAGGGGGACATGTGGCCAGCGTGGACGAGTGCCGGCAGGCGTTGCAGGAGCTGGCCGCCCGGTTGGACCGCAACGCCGAGACGGTCCGTGAGCGTATCGACCTGGAACGCACCCTGGCCTGCCGCATCACCGACCTGGACACGGCCTTTCACGGACGGATCAGCGGTGGCCGGCTGGTCGAGCTCGCCGACGGCGACGACCCGAAGGCCAAGATTGCGCTGAGCACGTCCAGCGACGACCTGCTCGCCCTCGTCCGTGGCGACCTGGACGTCACCAAGGCGGTCACCTCCCGCCGGGTGTCGATCAAGGCCAACCCGTTCGACCTGATGAAGCTACGCAAGCTGCTCTAGACGTTCGCGCTCGCCCGACCCGGCGTGGCGGCGGCTGGCCTCACCCGTCAGCGTGCCCGTCGTCGGCCAGCCCTCACGCGATGCGGGCCGCCTCGCGCGGCGCCCAGCCTTACACGTCGGCGCCCAGCCTTACACGTCGGTGGGCAGCCCGAAGCTCTTCAGGGCGGCAGCCGCGTCCGGGCCCGCGGGGCGGATCGCCGGCACGGCGGGGACCGCCCAGGCCGCCGCGCACAGGGCGGCCAGCGCGTCCAGCGCCCGCCCGTCCCCCGCCAGTTCCAGCGTCCCGTCGCGGTCCGTGACGGACCAGCCGCCGGTGTCCGTCGAGCCCGGGACCCGCACCGCCGCCGCCGGGTCGAAGAGCCCCGCCAGGTCCCGCGCGACGTACGTGGGCCGCCGTCGTGGCTCGGCCGCGAGCAGCTCGGGTACGTCACTGACACCGGTGAGGACGAGCAGGCTGTCCAGCCCCGCGCGGCGGGCGCCCTCGATGTCGGTGTCCAGTCGGTCTCCGACGACGAGTGCCTTCCCGCCGTCGCCGCGCCGGGCGGCGGTCTCGAACAGGGCCGACTCCGGCTTACCGACCACCAGGTCCGGCTCCCGCTGCAACGCGGTCCGCAGCACCGCGACCAGTGACCCGTTGCCGGGCAGCGGGCCACGGGCGCTGGGCAGCGTCCGGTCGGTGTTGGTGGCGACCCAGATCGCGCCGGCCCGGACCGCGAGTGACGCCTCGGCCAAATCGGCCCAGCCGACCTGAGGGCCGTAGCCCTGCACCACCGCAGCCGGCTTCTCGTCGGCACGACTGACCGGGGTCAGTCCAACCGCCCGTAGCTCGGCGCGCAGCGCCTCCGCACCCACCACCAGCACCGGCGAGCCGGCCGGCAGCCGCTCCCGCAGCAGCTCGGCAGCCGCCGCGGCGGAGGTGAGAACCTCCTCCGGCCGCGCCGGCACGCCCATCCCGGTCAGCAGGTCGGCGACGTCGCTGGACCGGCGTGAGGCGTTGTTGGTGGCGTACGCGACCCCCCGCCCCTCCGCGTGCAGTTGGGCCACCGCCTCGACGGCGCCGGGAATCGGCCGGTCGATCAGGTAGATCACACCGTCCAGGTCGAAGACGACCAGGCTGTACCCGTCGATCAGCCGCTTCCCGGCGTCCGCGCTCACCGCTGCGTCGACTCCGGCTCGTCGCCCCGCACGGGGGCGGCCTCGTCGCCGTTCACGACCCGGTTGCCGGTGTCGACGGGCGTGGTCAGGGCCGGGGAGGCGTCGTCCTTCTCCGAGGCGCGGACGTCGACATCCTCGTCGTCGCCGTCGACATCCTCGGTGTCGACGCGGTCGGCGTCCTGCGCCAAGCGGCCGGTGACGCCGTCCTCCTCGTCGTCGTCGAAGTCCTCGTCCTCGTCGGCGGCGTAGTCGTCGTCCTCGTCGGCGTCGCTCGCGGTCAGGTCCGTGTCCGGCTGGGCCGGTACGGCGCCCGGCGCGCCCGGGCCGGCGGCGATCTCCTCGGCGTCGTCCTCGTCGTCGCCCTCGATGAGAACGCCGTCGAGTTCGAGCAACCGCTCGGCGGCGTCGGTCTCGCCCTCGGTGTCCACGTCGGCGGCGCGGGAGAACCACTCGCGGGCCTCATCGCGCCGGTCCACCGCGAGCAGCGCGTCGGCGTACGCGTACCGCAGTCGTGCCGTCCACGGCACCGTCGTCTCGCTGGTGAGGTCGGGCACCTGGAGCATCGCGACCGCGGCGTCCTTCTGGCCGAGATCACCCCGCGCGCCTGCGGCGACGATCAGCAGCTCGATGGCGACGGCCTGGTCCAGCTTCTCCTGGTCGGCGCCCCGGTACAGGTCGATCGCCCGCTCCGGCCGGCCGAGAGCGCGCTCACAGTCGGCGAGCACCGCGAGGTGACTCTGCAAGCCGGTCATCCGGTGGTACGTCCGCAGCTCGGCGATCGCGGTCTGCCACTCCCCCGCGTGGTACGCGGCCAGGCCGACCGCCTCGCGGACAGCGGAGATCCGCGACGCCAGCCGCCGGGCGGCCAGCGCGTGGGCCAACGCCTCGGCCGGGTCCTCGTCGATCAGCTGACCGGTGGCGACGAGGTGTCGGGCCACGGTCTCGGCGACCGGCTTGTTCAGCGAAAGCAACTCGGCACGGACGTCCTTGTCGAGGTCGGTCGCGACGATGTCGTCCGGCAGTGCCGGGGCCGCACCGCGCCCACCCTCGGTCGCCTCCGGGCCTGCCCCACGCTCGTCGCGGCGGTGGTCGTCCTCGCGACGAGGCCGGTCGTTAGCCCGGAAGCCGCCGTCACGGTCGCCACCGCGGTATCCGCCCTCACGGGGCGCACCACCCGGCCGGCGGTCGCCGCCCCGGAAACCACCATCGCGGTCGCCGCCCCGGAAACCGCCCTCACGCGGCGGACCGGAACGACCACGGTCACCACCGCCCTGGTAGCCACCCTCACGACGCTCGCCGCCACGGAAACCACCCTCACGGCGGTCACCACCACGGAAGCCACCCTCGCGGTCACCACCACGGAAGCCACCCTCGCGGTCACCACCACGGAAGCCACCCTCGCGGTCACCACCGCGGAAGCCGCCCTCGCGACGCTCACCGCCACGGAAGCCGCCATCGCGGTCACCACCGCGGAAGCCACCTTCGCGCGGCGGACCGGAACGACCACGGTCGCCACCGCCCTGGTAGCCACCCTCACGACGGTCACCGCCACGGAAACCGCCCTCGCGACGCTCACCGCCACGGAAGCCACCATCGCGGTCACCACCACGGAAACCGCCCTCACGCGGCGGACCGGAACGACCACGGTCACCACCGCCCTGGTAGCCGCCTTCACGACGCTCACCGCCACGGAAGCCACCCTCGCGGTCACCACCACGGAAACCGCCCTCACGCGGCGGACCGGAACGACCACGGTCACCACCGCCCTGGTAGCCGCCTTCACGACGCTCACCACCACGGAAGCCACCCTCGCGGTCACCGCCACGGAAGCCACCCTCACGCGGCGGACCGGAACGACCACGGTCACCACCGCCCTGGTAGCCACCCTCACGACGGTCACCACCACGGAAGCCACCCTCACGCGGCGGACCGGAACGACCACGGTCACCACCGCCCTGGTAGCCACCCTCACGACGGTCACCACCACGGAAACCGCCCTCGCGGTCACCGCCACGGAAACCGCCTTCACGACGCTCACCGCCACGGAAGCCACCCTCGCGGTCACCGCCACGGAAGCCACCCTCACGCGGCGGACCGGAACGACCACGGTCGCCACCGCCCTGGTAGCCACCCTCACGACGGTCACCACCACGGAAACCGCCCTCGCGGTCACCACCACGGAAGCCACCCTCGCGACGCTCACTACCACGGAAACCACCGTCACGGTCACCACCACGGAAACCGCCTTCACGACGCTCACCGCTACGGAAACCGCCCTCGCGGTCAGCACCACGGAAGCCACCCTCACGCGGCGGACCGGAACGACCACGGTCACCACCGCCCTGGTAGCCACCCTCACGACGGTCGCCACCACGGAAACCGCCCTCACGACGGTCACCACCACGGGTGCTGCCCTCGCGGGACGGGCCGGAACGACCACGGTCACCGCCGCGGAAGCCACCGTCGCGGTCGCCGCGGAAGCCGCCCTCACGACGCTCGCCGTCGCGGGCGCCGCCATCGCGACCGCCGGTGTAGCCGCCACGGGCGCCGCCGGCGTTGTCACGGTCTCCCCGGTACGGGGGCCGGTCGTCGCGGCGCGCTCCACGGTCGCGGCCACCTGGGCCGTCGGCGCGGTCCTCGTAACGACGCGGACGGTCTCCGCCCTGCGGTCCTGAACTCACAGGTACATCCTTCCTGATTGCGCCACCAATGGCGCCACGCAGTCGAGGGCCGACCCTGATGGGGCGGCCCTCGACTGGAAGATTGTCCGGCGGTGTCCTACTCTCCCACACCCTCACGAGTGCAGTACCATCGGCGCTGGAGGGCTTAGCTTCCGGGTTCGGAATGTAACCGGGCGTTTCCCCTCCGCCATGACCGCCGTAACTCTATGAACATATCAACCAACCCGGCACAACACTCACGGGTGGGTGTTTGTTCAGAGTTGCACAGTGGACGCGTAGCAGCTTAGTAGTCAAGTCCTCGGCCTATTAGTACCGGTCAACTGAACCCGTTACCGGGCTTACATTTCCGGCCTATCAACCCAGTCGTCTAGCTGGGGGCCTTACCCCACAAAGTGGGTGGGATACCTCATCTTGAAGCAGGCTTCCCGCTTAGATGCTTTCAGCGGTTATCCCTTCCGAACGTAGCTAACCAGCCGTGCCCCTGGCGGGACAACTGGCACACCAGAGGTTCGTCCGTCCCGGTCCTCTCGTACTAGGGACAGCCCTTCTCAAGTATCCTACGCGCACGGCGGATAGGGACCGAACTGTCTCACGACGTTCTAAACCCAGCTCGCGTACCGCTTTAATGGGCGAACAGCCCAACCCTTGGGACCTGCTACAGCCCCAGGATGCGACGAGCCGACATCGAGGTGCCAAACCATCCCGTCGATATGGACTCTTGGGGAAGATCAGCCTGTTATCCCCGGGGTACCTTTTATCCGTTGAGCGACACCGCTTCCACTCGCAAGTGCCGGATCACTAGTCCCGACTTTCGTCCCTGCTCGACCTGTCAGTCTCACAGTCAAGCTCCCTTGTGTACTTGCACTCAACACCTGATTGCCAACCAGGCTGAGGGAACCTTTGGGCGCCTCCGTTACCCTTTAGGAGGCAACCGCCCCAGTTAAACTACCCACCAGACACTGTCCCTGAACCGGATAACGGTCCGAAGTTAGATACCCAAATCAACCAGAGTGGTATTTCAAGATTGCCTCCACCCATACTGGCGTATGAGCTTCACCGGCTCCCACCTATCCTACACAAGCTAACTCAAGTACCAATGTCAAGCTATAGTAAAGGTCCCGGGGTCTTTCCGTCCTGCCGCGCGTAACGAGCATCTTTACTCGTACTGCAATTTCGCCGGGCCTGTGGTTGAGACAGTGGGGAAGTCGTTACGCCATTCGTGCAGGTCGGAACTTACCCGACAAGGAATTTCGCTACCTTAGGATGGTTATAGTTACCACCGCCGTTTACTGGCGCTTAAGTTCTCCGCTTCGCCCCGAAGAGCTAACAGGTCCCCTTAACGTTCCAGCACCGGGCAGGCGTCAGTCCATATACATCGAATTACTTCTTCGCATGGACCTGTGTTTTTAGTAAACAGTCGCTTCCCCCTGCTCTCTGCGGCCATACAACGCTCCACCCGCGCGGGGCTTCACGTCTCCGGCCCCCCTTCTCCCTAAGTTACGGGGGCAATTTGCCGAGTTCCTTAACCACAGTTCGCCCGATCGCCTCGGTATTCTCTACCTGACCACCTGTGTCGGTTTGGGGTACGGGCCGCTAAGAACTCGCTAGAGGCTTTTCTCGGCAGCATAGGATCACTGACTTCACCTGAATCGGCTCGGCATCACGTCTCAGCCCTAGTGTGTCGCGGATTTGCCTACGACACGGCCTACACGCTTACCCCGGCACAACCACCGGCCGGGCTCAGCTACCTTCCTGCGTCACCCCATCGCTTGACTACTACCCGCCAGGTTCCCACGCTCCCCAACATCCGTCCGAAGACATCAGCCAGTTCGGGTGGTTAGCACAACGAGGTTCATCAGGGACGCTCTTTCGCGGGTACGGGAATATCAACCCGTTGTCCATCGACTACGCCTCTCGGCCTCGCCTTAGGTCCCGACTCACCCAGGGCGGATTAGCCTGGCCCTGGAACCCTTGGTCATCCGGCGGAAGGGTTTCTCACCCTTCTTTCGCTACTCATGCCTGCATTCTCACTCGTGCCGCGTCCACAACTGGGTCACCCCGCTGCTTCACCCCCGGCACGACGCTCCCCTACCCATCCACACACCTGCACGCA
>NZ_JBMHMI010000001.1:4207500-6987500 GCF_049179015.1 Micromonospora sp. WMMD736 | reverse complement strand
GCTCGCGCAGCTCGTCGAGGCCGGTCGAGTCCTGGATGAGGCCGCGCCAGAGCAGGTCGTCGGTCAGGGAGTCCCGCCCGGTCGGCGGGGGGTTGCTGTCGGTCACGGTCACCGATTCTCCCCCATCGCCGGCATCGACCCGTACCGGGTTTGACGCGACGCCCCCGGTTACGCTTGCGCCCCACTGATTTCGGGAGGGTTCTGCCGTGGAAACACCGGATCTGACGGGTGGTTTCGTCAACCTGCTCGGCCTGAAATTCGAGGAGGCGACCCCCGACCGCGTGGTCATCAGCTGGCAGGTCCGTCCGGACCTGCACCAGCCGTTCGGCATCCAGCACGGCGGGGTGTACTGCTCGGTCGTGGAGACCGCGGCCAGCGTCGGGGGTTCGCTCTGGCTGGCCGATCGGGGCACGGTGGTCGGGGTGGCGAACCAGACGGACTTCCTGCGGGCCGCGCGCGACGGTGAGCTGCGGGCGGTCGGTACGCCGGTGCACCGGGGGCGCAGCCAGCAGCTCTGGCAGGTGGAGATCACCGACGCCAAGGAGCGCCTGGTGGCCCGTGGGCAGGTCCGGCTGCAGAACCTCTCGCGCGACTGACTCGGCGGGCCCGGTCAGCTCCGGGCCTCGTCCAGCACCGGCTCGACGGCCTCGTCGGTGTCGTCCCCGCCGTCGGGCTCCTCGTCGGCGGGGATCTGCCGCAGGCGTACCTCGGTGATGGCCCGGTGGTCGATGTCGGCCACCGTCAGCACCCAGCCGTCCAGGGTGACGTCCTCGCCGGCGACGGTCGGGATGTGCCCGAGGCGGGCCAGCACCAGCCCGGCGACGGTGGTGTAGTCGCCGGCCGGGCGCGACGGCAGCTCGACGCCGATGTCTGGAAGGTCGTGCACCGGAAAGGTGCCGGGCAGCACCATCGTGCCGTCCGGCTCGCGGCGCACCGAGTAGCCGTCCCGGTCGGTCTCGTCGTAGATCTCTCCGACGATCTCCTCCAGGATGTCCTCCAGCGTCACGATGCCGTCGACCGCGCCGCGCTCGTCGACGACGAGCGCGATGTGCTGGCGCTCGGCCTTGAACTGGCGCAACGCGTCCACCACCGGCAACGAGTCGGGCAGCAGCATCGGTGGGCGGGCGATCTCGTCGATCGGCCGGTCGTCGGGCACGCCGACCAGGTCACGCAGGTGGATCACGCCGGCGGTGTCGTCCAGGCCGCCGTGGCGCACGACCGGCGCCCGGGAGTGCCCGGTGGCGGCCAGCACGAGCCGCGCGGCCTCCGACGTGGTCCCGCTGTCGAGCGTGAAGACCTGCAACCGGGGTACGAGCACAGCCCGCAACCGCCGGTCGGCGATCTCCACCGCGCCGGCGATGATCGTGCGCTGTTCCTTGGTGAAGCCGTGGTTGCCGGCGACGATGTCGCGCAGCTCGTCCGGGCCGATCTCCTCGGGTTCGTGCTTCGGGTTGAGCCCGACCAGGCGGACCACCAGGTCGCTGGTCGCGCCGAGGGCCCAGACGGCGGGGCGGGTCAGGCTGGCGAGCACGTCGAGCGGGCGGGCCACCAGCAGTGCCCACCGCTCGGCGGACTGCATGGCGATCCGCTTGGGCGCCAGCTCGCCGAAGACCAGGGTGACGAAGGTCAGCGCGAGGGTGACCACCACGATCGCCACCGTCTCGGCGGCGCTGCCGAACACGCCGAGCAGCGGGACGAGGGGCTTGGCGAGGGAGACCGCCGCCGCGGCGGAGGCCAGGAAGCCGGCGAGGGTGATGCCGATCTGGATGGTGGCGAGGAAGCGGTTCGGGTCCTTGGCCAGCCGGGCCAGGACCCGTCCGGCCCGGCTGGTGCGTTCGAGGCGCTGGATCTGGCTGTCCCGCAGTGACACCAACGCCATCTCGCTACCGGCGAAGAGCGCGTTGATCACGATCAGGATCCCGACCAGGGCCAGTTGGCTCCCGTAGCTCTGCACGCCCGGTTCGCTCCCTCTGCGATGGTGACGCCGGCCGGTACGCGCGGCGCCCCGCCGGTCGACGAGCCCGACCGGCGTACGCGCATCTGTGCCCCGTGCGACGCCGGCCGAATCCTGCCGGGGTGACGCTACGCCGATTCGGTGGCCGGTGACGCCGGCAGGTCGAGGACGTACGAGTCGCCTTCGGGTCGGAACCCGAGCCGGTGGTAGTAGGGGGCGATCATGCCGGGCGGGCTGACGACCCGGTGGAAGCCGCGTTCGGTGAAGAGGCGGCTGCGCCGGTAGACGAACTCGCCCGGGGTGAAGTCCCGGAACTTCGGCGTCACGTAGTCCAGGTCGATCTGGGCGACTCCGCGTGCCTCGGCGTGCGACAGCACCACCCCGACCACCTCGTCGGCGGTGACCACGAGGAAGGCCGAGCGGTCGGCGGCGGACGGGTCCCAGCGGAATTGGGGGTTGAACCGGGCGATGTCCGGCCCGTGCACCCGCAGCGTGTGGGCGAGGAACTGGTCGTCGACCCCGACCTGGACCACCTGGTAGGTCTGCTCGTCGTGCCGGGTGGCGAGCATGCCCCGCAGGTACCAGATGTTGATCACCGCGAGGACGATGTTGAGCCCGACCATGGGCCAGACCTCGATGGCGGCGTTGTAGCCGATCAGCACGGCGCAGCCGACCAGGTTCAGGGCGCGCAGCCGCAGGATGCGCGACTGCAGCAGCGACCAGACCAGCACCGCGGAGCCGGCCCAGCCGACCAGATCCAACCAGTTCACCCCGCGAGACTAGTGCTTGCCCAGCTCAGGGGCGTCGGCGGGCAGCTCGAGCAGCCACTCCTCGACCTCGGTGCCGCGCCCGTTGGCGTACCCCGAGTCCTCACCGACCACGACGAACCCGCACTTGCGCAGCACCGCGAGCGAGGCGGTGTTGTCCTTCGCGGCCCGGGCGTGCACCGGCCGGGGCAGCTCGCGCAGCAGGGCGGCCAGGGCGGCGGTGGCGTAACCCCGACCCCAGCGGGTGGGGTCGATCCAGTAGCTGACCTCGGTCTGGTCGTCGACGGGGAAGGCGCTCACGTAGCCGACGACCTCGCCGTCGGCCTCGACGGTGCGGACCCGGTTCGCCGGGTTGGTGAGCACCCGCGCCCAGTGGCGGGCAAACTCGCGGTGGTCCGACGGGTCGGCGGGACCGAACGCGGCCATCCGGTTCGCTTCGGGATCCTGCTGGTGCAGGAAGAACTCCACAAGATCGTCCTCACGAACCGCCCGCAGCCGCACATCAACGCTCACCCGGCGAGAATAGGCAAGATCGACGGCGGAGTGGGGCGGCGCGGCGTGCGGGCGGGGCGGGGGCGGGGCGTTGACAATGGGATGGCCGACTCAGGGGGAGCTGATGAACCGACCTGTCGTGGTGGGCGTGGACGGCTCGCCGTCCAGTCTCGTCGCCGCGGAGCACGCGGCCCGTGCCGCGCAGCTGCGGTCCCGCCCGTTGCTGGTGGTGCACGGCTACCTGCACGCGCCCCTCAACCCCTACGACCTGACGATGCCGGCGCCGTCCGAGGAGGCGCTGCGGATGCTGCGGGGCGTGGCGGCCGAGCTCACCGAGCGGTTCCCCGGCCTCGCCGTCGAGGTACGCCAGGTCGCCGGCGGGCCCGGCGCGACGATGGTCGAGGAGTCCCGCCGGGCAGAGCTCGTCGTGGTGGGCAGCCGCGGGTTGGGCGGGTTCACCGGCCTGCTGCTCGGTTCGGTGGGCGCGCAGGTCGCCGCGCACGCGCACTGCCCGGTGCTGGTGGTCCGCCCCAAAGGACAGCCGATCGACGTGGACGGGCCGGTGCTCGTCGGCGTGGACGGGTCCGAGCCGTCCCAGCTCGCCGTCGGCTACGGAGCCGTCGAGGCGGCGCTCCGCGACGTCCCGTTGGTGCTCGCGCACGTCGGCCCGGCGGGCGGGGACCGGCCGGTGCCGGACGAGATCGAGGAGGCGCAGGCCGCCGAGCAGGCCGAGGCGGTGCGGTTGCTCGCCGACGCGTCCGCCGTCGTCCGGGCCGAGCATCCCGACCTGGTGGTACGGGAGCACCCGGTACGGGCGGCGAGCCCGGCCCAGGGGCTCGTCGAGGCCAGCGGCGCGGCGTCGCTGCTGGTCGTCGGCACCCGGGGTCGGGCCGGATTCGCCGGGCTGCTGCTCGGCTCGGTCAGTCAGGCCGCCCTCCACCACGCGCACTGCCCGGTGCTGGTGGCCCACCCGGTCAGCTGACCGGGGTGTCGCCACCTCGGCCGAGCATCTGCAGGAAGTCGGTGGTGAGGGCGAACGGGTCCGTCGGACCGCTGGTGGGCGGCCGGCGTTCGACCTGGTCGGCCAGCTCCCCGGCCGCCCGCCGGATCCGACCGCGCAACGCGCCGTCGGCGGTTCCGTCGGACCAGTCCTCCGGCGCGGCGAACACCGCCGTGGGGACCACCACCGCGCGCAGGTAGCTGAACATCGGACGTACGGCGTGCTCCAGCGCGAGGGAGTGCCGGGCGGTGCCACCGGTGGCGGCGATGAGCACCGGCCGGTCGACCAGCGAGCCCGCGTCGAGGACGTCGAAGAACGACTTGAACAGCCCGTTGTACGAGGCACTGAAGATCGGCGTGACGGCGATGATGCCGTCCGCACCGGTCACCGTGTCGATGGCCGCGCGCAGCGCGGCCGGCGGGAACCCGGTGAGCATGTTGTTGACCACGTCGTGGGCGTACTCGCGCAGGTCGATGGTGCGCAACTCCGCGTCGTGGCCCCGCCGGACCAGCTCGTCGCGGGTCGCCCCGGCGAGCTGGTCGGCGAGCAGCCGGGTGGAGGAGGGCTGACTCAGCCCCGCCGACACGACGGCCAGCGTCCGGCGGGTCATCGGGTCGCCCCCTCCGGCGCCTTGCCCGTCACGTCGTCGACGGCGTGCACCGTGCTGTCCTTCGCGCCGCCGGCCGCGGCGACCAGCGAGGCGTGCGTGGGCGCCTCCGGGACGTGCACCGGACGCAGGGCGGCGAACTCCTTGCGCAGCACCGGCACGACCTCCTCACCGAGCAGGTCGAGCTGCTCCAGCACGGTCTTGAGCGGCAGGCCGGCGTGGTCGATCAGGAAGAGCTGGCGCTGGTAGTCGCCGACGTACTCGCGGAAGCCGAGCGTACGGTCGATGACCTGCTGTGGGCTGCCCACGGTCAGCGGGGTCTCCCGGGTGAACTCCTCCAGCGACGGCCCGTGCCCGTAGACCGGGGCGTTGTCGAAGTAGGGCCGGAACTCCTTGACGGCGTCCTGCGAGTTGCGACGCATGAACACCTGGCCACCGAGGCCGACGATGGCCTGGTCGGCGGAGCCGTGGCCGTAGTGGGCGTACCGCTCGCGGTAGAGGCCGACCATCCGCTGGGTGTGCTCCTTGGGCCAGAAGATGTGGTTGGCGAAGAAACCGTCGCCGTAGTACGCGGCCTGCTCGGCGATTTCGGGGCTACGGATCGAGCCGTGCCAGACGAACGGCGGCACCCCGTCGAGCGGGCGCGGCGTCGAGGTGAAGGACTGCAACGGCGTACGGTAGCGGCCCTTCCAGTCGACCACGTCCTCGCGCCACAGCCGGTGCAGCAGGTCGTAGTTCTCGATGGCCAGGGGGATGCCGGCGCGGATGTCCTTGCCGAACCACGGGTACACCGGGCCGGTGTTGCCGCGGCCCATCATCAGGTCTACCCGGCCGTCGCTCAGGTGCTGGAGCATCGCGTAGTCCTCGGCGATCTTCACCGGGTCGTTGGTGGTGATCAGCGTGGTCGCGGTGGACAGCAGCAGCCGCTCGGTACGGGCCGCGATGTGACCGAGCATGGTGGTCGGGGACGACGGGACGAACGGCGGGTTGTGGTGCTCACCGGCGGCGAAGACGTCGAGCCCGACCTCTTCGGCCTTCAGTGCGATGGCGACCATCGCCTTGATCCGCTCATGCTCGGTCGGCTCCCGACCGGTGGTCGGATCGACCGTGACGTCACCGACGGTGAAGACTCCGAACTGCATGACCAGCTCCTCGCGTGTCAACCGGGATGCCGTCGTGGTACCCGGACGCAGCTCACAACTTATTTGACGAGTCAACTATTCCGTCGGCGACGTGGCCGGCAGTGGCACCGGTCACCCTCGGGAACCGGACAACCGCTTCGACAAGCCCCATCGTGTCCGCTCGGTCAGCCTCCCGCCACCGACGGCAACACCTGCACCTCCGCGCCGTCCACGACCGTCGTGGCCAGACCTCCGGAGTGCCGGCAGTCCTCCCCGTCGACGAAGACGTTCACGTAGCGGCGCAGCTCACCGCGCTCGCCGCGGATGCGCCGGGCCAGCCGAGGATGCGCGACGGCCACCTCGTCCAGGACCGCCCGCAGCGTCCCGACGGCGGTGACGGTCAGCCGACTCGCACCCCCGGCCTCGCCGCGCAACGGGCCGGGCAGCAACACGGTGACCATGCTCAGACCTGCGCGGCGCGGACGCAGAGCACGTCGGGCAGGTGTGCGGCGACCGACGACCACGAGTCGCCCTCGTCGCGACTGGCGAAGACCGAGCCGGAGCGGGTGCCGAAGTAGACCCCACCCGGCGTCGCGTCATCGGCACACATCGCGTCGCGCAGCACCGCCGGATAGAACGGCCCTTCGGGCAGCCCGACCGACTGCGGCTCCCACTTGCCGCCGGCGTCGACGGAACGGAACACCCGGCAGCGGTGATCGGTCGGAAAGCGCTCGCTGTCGGCCACCAGCGGGAAGGTCCACACCGTGCCGCCGCGCCCGGGATGGGCCACCATCGGGAAGCCGAAGTCGCTGGGCAGCCCGTCGGCGATCGAGGACCAGGTGCGGCCGTCGTCGTCGGAGCGGTAGACGCCGTGGTGGTTCTGCGCGTACAGCCGCTCGGGGTTGTCGGCGTCCCGGGCGACCTTGTGCACGCACTGCCCGAACTCCGGCCACTCGTCGGGCATGAAGTAGGCGCGGATGCCGGTGTTGCCCGGCGTCCAACTCGCCCCGGCGTCCTCCGAGCGGTAGACCCCGCCGGTGGACATGGCGACCAGCAGCCGCGCCGGGTCACGCGGGTGCGGCAGCACGGTGTGCACGGCCTGACCACCGAAACCGGCCTCCCACTGGGGCCGGTGCGGGTGGTCCCACAGGGAACGGACCAGCTCGAAGCTGCGGCCGCCGTCGGTGGACTTGAACAACGCCGAGGGCTCGGTGCCGGCCCAGAAGACGTCCGGCTCGTCGGGGCCGGCCGGCATCAGCTGCCAGACCCGCCCGAGGGAGACGCCGGTGTCGGCCGGGAACGCGACCGGCGCCTGGTCGGGCTCGTCCCAGGTGGCGCCGAGGTCGTCGCTGGTGGCGACACTGGGACCGAAGTGCGAGCTGGTCATGCCCGCGAGCAGCCGCGGTGTCGGACGGCGGGTGTCAATTGCCACCGAATACACACCGGTCATCGGAAAGTGCGGGCCGGTGATCTCCCAACTGCGCCGGTCGTCGGCGCTGGTGGCGAGAAACAAACCCTTGGCGGTGCCGATCGCGAGCAGAGTTGCCATGACGTCCTCCGAACCGTCGGTGAGCAGGTCCGGTGATTATGGCCACACCCCCCGACAGGCTCCGGTGCCCACACGCCGGACGGCGCCCTCAGCGCCGGACGCGGGGCACGTGCCGCCGGTACGCGCTGACCGTCGGATCGCCGTCGAGCCAGAACCGCCAGGGCAGGTCGTGCGCGCCCGTCACGCCGACCCGGGGCCCCGCCACCACCGACGCCTGCGGCACTGGCTCGACCGGCGGTCGCAACCGGACCGCGCCGTCGCCGAGCAGGTACGCGCCGTACGCCGAGCGGTCGATGCCGAGCGTCGCGCAGAGCCGGGCCGGCCCACGGGCGAGGTCCACCTCGCGCCGCACGGCGGGCCGGCGCTCGGTTGCCGTGGCCAGCCCGTCGACGACCGCGCCGGCGCGCAGCAGCACGGCGGCGGCCTCCCCCTCGTCACCGGTGACCACGTTCATGCACCAGTGCATCCCGTAGGTGAAGTAGACGTAGGCGTGTCCGGCGGGACCGAACATCACCGCGTTGCGGGGCGTGCGACCCCGGTGGGCGTGCGAGGCGGGGTCACCGGCCGTGCCCGCGTACGCCTCGACCTCGGTGATCCGGACGGTGACGCCCCCGGCGGTCAGGCGGCAGCCCAGCAGGCCGCGCGCGGCCGGCAGCAGCGGACCGGCGAGCAGGTCCGCCAACCCGGCCAGGCCGGCGTCGGCGGTGCGGCCCTCCGGCACGAGATCCATGGACCGAACGGTACCCACCCCGCCAGGGTTTTCAACATTCTGTTGACAACATCCCGTTGATGGGGTGTGCTCAGGGCATGACGACCCCGGACCTCTTCACGGCGCCCGACCCGGGACGGGCCCGCGCCCACCGCACCTACGAGGCGTTGCAGCGGATCAGCGAACGGCACGCCGGCTCCGACGCCCGGCGGGGGCGCTGGGCGCACCCGTACGTGCTGGACCCGTGGGAGGCGGTCGCCCTGGTCACCGCCCTCGCCGCCGGTGGCGCCGAGCGGGAGCCCGCCGAGGAACCGGTCGACGCGGCCGACCTGACCGCCGCGCTGACCCTGCTCCCCCACGTGCGCGCCGAGCTGGACGCCCTGGAGGCCGGGCTGCTCACCCTCGCCCGCGACCGGGGCCTGACCTGGCAGTCCATCGCGTACGGGCTGGGCCTGGGCAGCGCGCAGGCCGCCCGCCAACGCTACGAACGGGTCGCCGCCCGCTCCACCGAAAACCAGCCCTGATACCCACCCGCACCCCACCCACCCCGCGCCCGCGCCCGCGCCCGCGCCCGCGCCGATCTTGCACTTACTGTGGCGACAGAACGGACCTTGCCCCGCACATCGACAACCGAAAGTGCAAGATCGGCGCGGGGTGGGGGTGGGGTTTTGACTAGGAGGGGTTTGTGGAGCGTGGGGAGATGTTGGCGTACTGCCTGGCCAAGCCGGGAGCGTGGCTGGATCGGCCGTGGGAGGACGACGAGGTGGTAAAGGTGGGCAGCCGGATCTTCGCGTTTCTCGGCAACGGCGACTCCGAGCCCACGGTGGGCGTCAAGTGCGGCGCGAACCGCGAGATCGCCGACGAGTGGCTGCACCGCCATCCCGCCGACGCGCGTCCGATGCCGTACGTCGGTCGGTCCGGCTGGAACACGCTGCGCCTCGACGGCGGGATCGATGAGGACGAGCTGACCGAGGCGGTCGACTCGTCGTACGACATGGTGGTGGCCAAGCTCCCGAAGCGGGAGCGCCCGACGGCCTGAACCACCGTGGCGCCGGCGGCCCGCGCCGACGCCACGCCTGGCGTCAGCGGGGTACGACCCGCTCGGTGGCCCACTCCCGCCAGCCGGCCAACCGGTCCGCCGCGGCGGCGAGCTGGTCGGCGACCGGTCCGGGGCCGGTCGAGCCGGGGGTGGTCCGGGCCGCGAGGGCCGACCGCACCGAGAGCACGTCCCGCACGGACGGGTCGAGGTGCTCGCTGACGGCGGCCAGGTCGGCGTCGGAGACGTCCTCCAGCTCGCACTCGCGAGCCGCGCAGAGCGCCACCAGCCGGCCGGTGATCTCGTGCGCGTCCCGGAACGGCACGTTGCGCCGGACCAGCCAGTCGGCGACCTCGGTGGCGAGCGAGAAGCCCACCGGTGCGGCGGCGACGAGCCGGTCCACCCGGACGGTCATCGTGGAGATCATCCCGGCCAGGGCGGGCAGCAGCAGCTCCAGCGTGTCGACGGCGTCGAACGCGGGCTCCTTGTCCTCCTGCATGTCCCGGTCGTACGTCATGGGCAGGCCCTTGAGCATGGTCAGCACCGTCATCAGGCCGCCGACCAGCCGGCCGGACTTGCCCCGGGCCAGCTCGGCGATGTCCGCGTTCTTCTTCTGCGGCATGATCGACGAACCGGTGGCGAACGCGTCGTCCAGCTCCACCCAGCCGAACTCGTGCGACGTCCACAGCACCACCTCCTCGCCCAGGCGGGACAGGTGCACCCCGATGAGCGCGGTGGTGAAGAGGAACTCGGCCACGAAGTCCCGGTCGGCGACCGCGTCCATCGAGTTGGCGAACGACGTCCGGAAACCCAGCTCCTTGGCGACGGCGACCGGGTCCAGCGGAAGCCCCGACCCGGCGAGCGCCCCCGCGCCGAGCGGGCTGATCGCCGCGCGGTGGTCCCAGTCGCGCAGCCGCTCCAGGTCGCGCAGCAGCGGCTGCACGTGGGCCAACAGCCAGTGCCCGAAGGTGACCGGCTGGGCGTGCTGGAGGTGGGTCATGCCGGGCGCGGCGGTGTCGACGTGCCGCTCGGCCTGCTCGACGAGCGCCTCGGCCAGCTCGACGACGCGGCTGGCCACACCCCGGGCGTGGTCCCGCAGGTAGAGCCGCAGGTCGGTGGCGACCTGGTCGTTGCGGGACCGGCCGGCACGCAGCTTGCCGCCCAGGCTCCCCAGACGCTCCAGGAGGCCCCGCTCCAGCGCGGTGTGCACGTCCTCGTCGTCGACGGTGGGCCGGAACGCGCCCGACGCGCAGGCCGCCTCCAGGTCGTCCAGGGCCGCCAGGATGCGGCCCAGCTCCTCCGGGTCGAGCAGGCCGGCGCCGGCCAGGACCCGGGCGTGCGCCCGGGAACCCGCGATGTCGTACGGGGCCAGACGCCAGTCGAACTGCACGCTCACCGACAGTCGGGCGAGCGCCTCGGCGGGCCCGCCGGCGAACCGGCCACCCCACAGGCTCGTCCGGTTGGTGCCGGCGCTGTTCTCGGTGAGGCTCTTGTCGTCCACGCCGCCCATTGTGGTACCCATGCTCGTCAGCCACCCATCCGGGCGTCGCGGGCCGCAGCCGTCCGGCTCGGCATGCCCCACAGTTGCGCGGTCATGGTGCGCTGTTCCCTTCGACGCTGTCGTCCCGGCGGGCCCAACCGGCGAGCTTGTCGCCGAGCGCGGCCCCGCCGATGGTTTCCCGTGCCACGACGAGAATGGTGTCGTCGCCGGCGATGGTGCCGACGACCTCGGGCAGGCCCGCGCGGTCCAACGCGCTGGCCAGGTACTGGGCCGCGCCCGGCGGGGTCCGCAGCACGGCGATGTTGCCGCTGGCGTCCACCCCGTTGAGCAGCTCGCGCAGCAGCCGTACCAGCCGGGCCGGAGCGGCCTCGGCGTCGCGCAGCGGGCGCTTGCCGTCCTCGGGGATCAGGTAGACGGCCGGGCCGTCGCCACCGCGCACCTTGACCGCGCCCAGCTCCTCCAGGTCGCGCGAGAGGGTCGCCTGGGTGACCCCGACGCCGTCGGCGGCGAGCAGGTCGGCCAGTTCGGTCTGCGAGCGTACGGGCCGGTCCCGGATCAGCTCGACGATCCGGGCGTGCCGGGCGGCGCGGGTGAGCGGGGCGGTCATCGTCGCTCCCCGGAGGCCGTCAGCAGGAACGTGAGCAGCGCCTTCTGGGCGTGCAGCCGGTTCTCCGCCTGGTCGAACACCGCGCTCTGCGGACCGTCGAGCACCTCGTCGGTGATCTCCTCACCCCGGTGCGCGGGCAGGCAGTGCAGCACGATCGCGTCCGGGGCGGCGTGGTCGAGCAGCTCCTTGTTGACCTGGTACGGCAGGAACGGGGTGACCCTGTCCAGCCCGTCGGCCTCCTGACCCATCGAGGTCCAGGTGTCGGTGGCCAGCACGTCGGCGTCGCGGGCCGCCTGCGCCGGGTCGGTCAGCACCCGTACCGATCCGCCGGTCCCGGCGGCGATCTCGGCGGCCCGCCGCACCACGGCCTCGTCCGGCGCGAAGCCCGCCGGGCCGGCGATCCGCACGTGCATCCCGGCCGTGGCCCCGGCCAGCAGGTACGACTGCGCCATGTTGTTCGCGCCGTCGCCCACGTAGGTGAGGGTCCGGCCGGACGTACCGCCGCACCGCTCCCGGATGGTCAGCAGGTCGGCCAGCAGTTGGCAGGGGTGGAACCCGTCGGTGAGCGCGTTGACCACCGGGACGGTCGCGCCGCCAGCGACCTCGGCGATCCGGTCGTCGCCGTGGGTACGCAGCACGATGGCCGCGACGTAGCGGGACAGCACCCGGCCCGCGTCGGCGAGCGTCTCGCCCCGGCCGAAGTGGGTGACCTGGGTGTCCACGACCAGCGGGTGGCCGCCCAACTCGGCGATGCCGGCGTCGAACGAGATGCGGGTCCGCAGGCTCTGCTTGTCGAAGAGCACCGCCACCGAGCGGGGGCCGGCCAACGGCTGGTGGCCGAACCGGTCGGCCTTCATCCGGGCCGCCAGGTCGAGCACGCTTGACTGCTCGGCGGGCGAGAGGTCGTCGTCGCGTAGGAAGTGCCGGATCATGCGGTCGTCCCCGTCGTGGTGGGCTGGGTGGCGGATTCGGAGGTCGTGGGAGCGCTCGTGCCGGCCGCGGCCGGGGCCGTCGCGTCCAGGGCCGCCGGGAGCGCGGCGAGGAACGCGTCGACCTGCTCGGTGGAGAGGATCAACGGCGGGGCGAGCCGGAGTACGCCCGGCTGCACCGGGTTGGCCAGGAAGCCGGCCTCCCGCAGCGCCTCGGCCAGCACCGTCGACACCGGCGCGGTGAGCGTCACGCCGAGCAGCAGGCCGGCCCCGCGTACGCCCGCGACGAGCGGGTGGTCCAGCGCCTCGATGCCCCGGCGCAGCCGTTCGCCGACGCGCTTGACGTGGTCGAGCAGCCCCTCGTTCGCGATGGTCGCCACCACGGCGAGCGCGGCGGCGCAGCTCACCGGGTTGCCGCCGAAGGTCGTACCGTGCGAGCCGGGGGTGAGCAGATCGGCGGCCCGGCCGAACGCGAGCGTCGCGCCCAGCGGCAGCCCGCCACCCAGGCCCTTGGCCAGGGTCACCACGTCGGGCTCGACGCCCTCGGCTTGGTGGGCGAACCAGTGCCCGGTGCGGCCGATGCCGGTCTGCACCTCGTCGAGCACCAGCAGCGTCCCGTGCCGGGCGGTGATCTGCCGGGCCGCCGTCAGATAGCCGGTCGGCGGTACGACCACGCCGTTCTCGCCCTGGATGGGCTCCAGGATCACCATGGCGGTGGCGTCGGTGACCGCCGCCTCCAGGGCGTTCACGTCGCCGTAGTCGACGTGGGTCACCTCGCCGGGCAGCGGCCGGAACGGGTCCGCCTTGGCGGGCTGACCGGTCAGCGCGAGGGCGCCCATGGTGCGGCCGTGGAAGCCGCCGTTGGTGGCGACCACGTGGCTGCGCCCGGTGCGCCGGGACAGCTTGAAGGCGGCCTCGTTCGCCTCCGCGCCGGAGTTGGCGAAGAAGACCCGGCCGGGTCGGCTGCCGGCGAGCGCCAGCAGCAGTTCCGCGAGAGCCACCGGCGGCTCGGCGACGAAGAGGTTGGAGACGTGTCCGAGCGTGGCCACCTGCTTAGACACGGCGGCCACCACCGCCGGGTGGGCGTGCCCGAGGGCGTTCACCGCGATCCCGCCCACCAGGTCCACGTACTCCCGGCCCGCCTCGTCGACCACCACGGCGCCCGCGCCGGAGACCAGCGCCAGCGGCGGCGTGCCGTAGTTGTCCATCATGGACTGCGACCATCGTTGCACCAGGCTGCTCATGACCCGTCCGTCCCGTCCTGCGGCACCACCATCGTTCCGAACCCTTCCGACGTGAACACCTCGAGCAACGTGGAGTGCGCCACCCGGCCGTCGACCACGTGCGCCGCGGGCACGCCCCCGCGCACGGCTCGCAGGCAGGCCTCCATCTTCGGCACCATCCCCGACTGGAGGCGGGGCAGCAGCTTGGCCAGGTCGTCCGCGGTGATCTCGGAGACCAGGCTGCTGGTGTCCGGCCAGTCGGCGTACAGGCCGGCCACGTCGGTGAGGACGACCAGCTTGCGGGCCCGCAGGGCGACGGCCAGCGCGGCGGCGGCGGTGTCCGCGTTGAGGTTGTGCAGGACACCGTCGGCGTCCGGCGCGACCGTCGAGATCACCGGAATCCGGCCGGCGTCGATCAGGTCGGTCACCGCCGAGGTGTCCACCGACTCGACGTCGCCGACCTGGCCCACGTCGACCGGCTGCCCGTCCACGTACGCCGGGCGGCGCACCGCGGTGAACAGCCGCGCGTCCTCGCCGGAGAGGCCCACGGCGTACGGGCCGTGCGAGTTGATCAGCCCGACCAACTCCCGGCCGACCTGCCCGACGAGCACCATCCGGACCACGTCCATCGCCTCGGCGGTCGTCACCCGCAGGCCGCCCCGGAACTCGCTGGAGATGCCGAGCCGGCCCAGCATGGCCGAGATCTGCGGGCCGCCGCCGTGCACCACGACCGGCTTCAGACCGGCGTAGCGCAGGAACACCATGTCGGCCGCGAACGCCCGCTGCAACTCCGGCTCGGTCATGGCGTTGCCGCCGTACTTGACCACCACGGTGGCGCCGGAGAAACGGGCCAACCAGGGCAGCGCCTCGATCAGCGTCTCCGCCTTGGCCTGGGCCCGGGTGAGATCACTACTGAGACTCACAGTGCCGGCCTTCCGTTCGCGACTGCGGGACTCCGCTTCGCTGCGTTCCTCGCGCTCACGTTGAATACGCCGAGTTCTCGTGCACGTACGCGTGGGACAGGTCGTTGGTCCAGATCGTGGCCGTCGCGTCGCCCGCGTGCAGGTCGATCCGGATCGTCACGTCCCGTGCGCTGAGGTCGGCCTTCGAACGGTCCTCGGCCGCGGCGCCGTTGCGGCACAGCCACACGCCGTTGACGGCCACGTCCACCTCGTCCGGCTCGAAGGCGGCCGTGGTGGTGCCGACCGAGGCGAGGATCCGACCCCAGTTCGGGTCGTTGCCGAACAGGGCGGTCTTGACCAAGTTGCTGCGAGCGACCGAGCGGCCCACCTCGACCGCGTCGTCCTCGGTCGCGGCCCCCACGACGTCGATGGCGACCTCCTTGGTGGCGCCCTCGGCGTCGGCGACGAGCTGCCGCGCCAGATCGTGACAGGCCGTGGTGACCGCGGCGGCCAACTCGGCGGCGGTGGGCTCGATGCCGCTCGCACCGCTGGACAGCAGCAGCACGGTGTCGTTGGTGGACATGCAGCCGTCCGAGTCGACCCGGTCGAAGGTCACCCGGGTGGCCGCGCGCAACGCCTCGTCCAACGCCGCCGGCCCGGCCACCGCGTCGGTGGTGAGCACGCAGAGCATGGTGGCCATGCCCGGCGCGAGCATGCCGGAGCCCTTGGCCATGCCGCCGACCGTCCATCCGCTGCCCCGGGCCACCGTGGTCTTCGGCCGGGTGTCGGTGGTCATGATGGCCTCGGCGGCGGCGAGACCGCCGTCGCGCGACAGCTCCCGGATGGCGGTACGGACCCCCGGCAGCAGCTTGTCCATCGGCAACCGCTCACCGATCAGGCCGGTGGAGCAGACCGCCACCTCGCCGGCCCCGAGGAGCAGCCGCGGGCTGACCGCGCTCAGCGCCGAGGCGGTGTGCTCGGCCGTGGCGTGCGTGTCCTGGAAGCCGGCCGGGCCGGTGCAGGCGTTCGCGCCACCGGAGTTGAGCACCACGGCGCGGACCACGCCGCCCTGCACGACCTGCTGGCTCCAGAGCACCGGCGCGGCCTTGACCCGGTTGGTGGTGAAGACACCGGCGACACCGGCGTCCGGGCCGTCGTTGACCACCAGCGCGACGTCCGCGCCGCTGGTCTTCAGTCCGGCGGTCACTCCGGCCGCCCGGAACCCCCGAGGGGTGGTGACACTCATGCGACTCGCCCTTCGTTCGCGACTGCGGGGCTCCGCTGCGCTGCACTCCGCGCGCTCACGGGCTGACTCCCCAGATCGACAGGCCCGTCGTCTCCGGCAGGCCGAGCATCAGGTTGGCGTTCTGCACCGCCTGGCCGGCGGCGCCCTTGCCGAGGTTGTCCAGCGCGCTGACCACGACCAGCCGGCCCGAGTCGACGTCGACGGTGGCCTGCAGGTGACACGAGTTGGAGCCCAGCGTGGCGGCGGTGTGCGGCCAGCGCCCCTCCGGCAGCACGTGCACGAACGGCGCGTCGGCGTACGCCTGGGCCAGCACCTGCTGCGGGTCGACACCGCGGGCCGGCAGGGCGGTGACCGTGGCGAGGATGCCGCGGGGCATCGGCGCGAGGACCGGCGTGAACGACAGGCCGGTCGCCCCGGAGGCCTGCTTGATCTCGGGTACGTGCTGGTGGGTGCCGACCCGGTACGGCGACAGGTCTCCCATCACCTCGCTGCCGAGCAGGTGCGGCTTCGCCGCCCGGCCCGCCCCGGACGTCCCCGACGCGGCCACCACGACCACGTCGGCGGGGTTGGCCGCTCCGTCGGAGATCAGCGGCGCGAGCGCGAGGGTGATCGCGGCGGCGTAGCAGCCCGTGTTGGCGACCCGGGTGGAGCCGGCGATCAACTCCCGCTGGCCGGGCAGCTCGGGCAGGCCGTACGTCCACTGCCCGGCGTGCGTGCCGCCGTAGTACTGCGCCCAGGCGTACGGGTCGGCGAGCCGGTGGTCGGCACCCAGGTCGACGATGCGCACCTCGGGCGGGAGTTGCGCCGCGAGGGCCGCCGACTCGCCGTGCGGCAGTGCGAGGAAGACCAGGTCGGCGTCGGCGAGGGTCGCCGGGTCGGTCTCGCCGAGCACCAGGTCGAGCCCGGTGAGCTGCGGGTGCACCACGTCGACACGGTGCCCGGCCTGGCGGTGCGCGGTGGCGGCGACCAGGTCGAACTCCGGATGCCCGGCGACCAGGCGCAGCAGCTCACCTCCCGCGTACCCGCTCGCGCCGGCGACCGCGACTCGAATTCCCATACCCACCTCCGCATGACTATGCAGAGGAGACTAGCAAGGGCGATTGTTTCCTGCAAGTTAATACAGCCTACTGCATGGTGATGAACCCCGGCGCCGATCGCTGCGCACGGGGAGGCTCCCCAAAACGAATCGACTGAGTGGCCACTCAATCGACTAGCATCATTCTCCGACGGTGGTGGACCGGTTGTCCGGTCCGCGTGGGGGCACCTGACGGAGGCGCGGTGGGGCTGTCTTTCGAGATCCTCGGTCGGGTCCGCGTACACCGCGACGGGCAGGCCCAACGGGTGCCGGCCGGTCGGCCCGCCGCCCTGCTGGTCACCCTGCTGGTGAACGCCGGCGTGGCGGTACCCGTCGATCGACTGTGTGCGGAGCTGTGGGGCAGATGCCCGCCGGCCTCGGCCCTGGCGAACCTGCGCAGCCACGCCAGCCAGCTGCGCCATCTGCTGGACTCCCCCGGTCACGCCGCCCGGCTGCCCGCCGAACACGGCGGTTACCTGCTGCGGGTCGAGCGGGGTGAGCTGGACGCCGCCGAGTTCGAACGGTTGGCCACCGAGGGACACGCCGCCCGCGTCGGCGGAGAACCTGAGCTGGCCGCCACCCTGCTGGGCCGCGCGCTGGCGCTGTGGTCGTCGACCGACCCCGCCCCGGCGTACGGGCCGGCCACCTCGGCCGCGTTCGACCGGCTGCGCGAGCGACGGGCCGCCGCGCGGGAGACGTATGCCGCCTGTCGGCTGGACCTGGGCGACCCGGGCACGCCGGCACTGCTGAGCATGCTGCGCGACCACGTGACCGAGCATCCGCTGCGTGAGCCGGCGTGGGCCCTGCTGATGACCGCCCTGCACCGCGCCGGCGACCAGGCGGGCGCGGTGCAGACCTACCAGGCGGCGTGCCGGGCTCTCGACGGAGAGTTGGGCGTCGCGCCCGGACCGGAGCTGACCGAGCTGTACCGCCAGGTCCGCCGGCACGCGCCCCGGCCAGCGGTCCCGCCCCGCCGACGCGTCGCGCCGTACCCCCGTGAGCGCGTGGACGCGCGAGCGCGCTCGGATGCCGGCGACCGTCCCGCCGATCAGCGCGTGCCGCATGAGCTGCCCTGCCCCACGGCCCCGTTCGTCGGCCGGCACGCCGAACTGGCCCGACTGCGCGCCGCCCTGGGCGATGCCCGGCGGCAGCCGGTCACCGTCGCGGTCTTCGGCATGGCCGGCACCGGCAAGTCGGCCCTGGCCCTGCGCGCGGCCGCGGAGGCGCTGGACGCCTTTCCCGACGGCCAGCTCCACCTCGACCTCGGCGGGTCGGTCGCCGGCACACCACCACCGCCGTTGCAGGTGGCCACGCGCGTCCTGCGGGCCCTGCGACCGGGCAGGGACGAGCCGGAGCCCTCAGGTATCGCGGAGGCCCGGGCCCGCGTCCGGTCCCTGCTCTTCGACCGTCGGGTGCTGCTCGTGCTCGACAACGCCACCGACGCCGTGCAGGTCGACGGCCTGCTCCCGGTACGCGGCGGATGCGCCCTGCTGGTGACCAGCCGCACGCCGGTGACCAGCGGTGACGCCCGGGCGCTGCGGCTCGACGCGCTGCCGGCGGCCGACGCCTTGGCGTTGCTGCGCGCGACCGCCGGCGACCGGCCGGTGGACGACGAGCCGGAGGCGGCGTCGGCGGTGGTCAGCCTCTGCGAGCGGCTGCCGCTCGCGCTGCGTACCGCGTCCCGCCGACTCACCGAGGGGCCGCACTGGTCGTTGAGCCGGTTGGCGCGGTTGCTGCGCGACGAGCGGTACCGCCTCGCCGAGACCGGGCTGGGGCCACGGCTCGGCGCGAGCTACCGACGGCTCGGTTCGGCGGCGCCGATCTTCCGCCGGCTCGGCCGCGCCCACCCGGGGCCGGTCACCGCGGAGCTGGCCGCCGCGCTGACCGGAGCAGCGCCGGAGGACGCCGCACGGGCGCTGGACCGGCTGGTCGCCGCGCAGCTCGTCGAACCG
Source organism: Micromonospora sp. WMMD736 (assembly GCF_049179015.1). Taxonomy (NCBI): domain Bacteria; kingdom Bacillati; phylum Actinomycetota; class Actinomycetes; order Micromonosporales; family Micromonosporaceae; genus Micromonospora; species Micromonospora sp. WMMD736. The sequence goes on along the minus strand of NZ_JBMHMI010000001.1, from coordinate 6,968,830 downwards.
GCCGGACCGGGCCGTTTCCACATCGGCGACCTCGTCCGGCTCTACGCCGCCGAACTCGCCGCCGACGAGGCGGGGGTGGACCGTAACGGTCAGACCGGGGCCGGCGCGTCCTGGCGGTAGCCCTGGGCCTGAAGGGTGAAGAGCCGGGCGTACCCACCACCGGCGGCCAGCAGCCGGTCGTGGCCACCGCGCTCGACGACGTGCCCGTCGGCGAGCACCACGATGGTGTCGGCGTCGCGTACGGCATTGAGTCGGTGCGAGATGAGCAGACTCGTCCGGCCTCGTCGCAACTCGCGCAGCCGCTGGTTAAGGTCGTGCTCGGCCTCGGCGTCCAGACCCGAGCTGGGCTCGTCGAGGATGAGCAGGTCCCGGTCGGCACGCAGGAATCCCCGCGCCAGCGCGACCCGCTGCCACTGCCCGCCGGAGAGCACCACCCCCGCCTGCGGGTCGTCCCGGTCCGTGCCGTCGAAGAAGATCCGGGTCAGCAGGGTGTCGTAGCCCCGGGGCAGCGCGGCCAGCGCGTCGTCGATGCCGGCGTGCCGGGCGGCGGCGCGCAGCCGCTCCGGGTCGTCGCGCGCGTTCAGGTCGCCGAGTGCGATGTTCTCCGCGGCGCTGAGGTCGTACGGCATGAAGTCCTGGAACACCGCCCCCAACCGTTCGCGCAGCGCCGCCGGGTCGAGGTCACGCAGGTCGACCCCGTCCCACCGGATGGTGCCGCGCTCCGGGTCGTAGAACCGGCAGAGGAGCTTGACGAGGGTGCTCTTGCCAGCGCCGTTGAGGCCGACCAGCGCGGTCGTGCTGCCGGCCGGTAGGTGCAGGTTCACGCCCCGCAGCACCCACGGGTGCTCCGGCGAGTAGCGGAACCACACGTCGCGCAGCTCGATGCCCTCGCTCAGCGGTGGGACCGGACGCGGACTGGCCGGCACCGGCAGGTCCGGCTCGACGTGCGCCACCTCGTCGTAGTGGTCGAACAGCAGCAGCGCCTGGTGGATCGCGCCGAGTTGCCCGACCAGGCCACCCAGGGCACCCTGCACGCCCGGGAGGGCGGCCAGGTAGATCACGACGTCGCCGGGGGTCAGCCCGCCCGCGCGGGCCATCGAGATCGTGTAGATCACCCCGACGCCGGCCACCGTGGCGCCGAGCAGGCCGAGCACCGCCTGGGCGCGTACCTCCCGGCGGTCGAGTCGCTGCTCCACCCGGTGCATGCCGTGCAGCTCGTCGAGCATCCGGTCGCCGAAGAACCGGCCCAGACCGAACAGCCGCACCTCCTTCGCCGCTGGCACGCCCACCAGCAACTGGGCGAAGAACAGGTCCCGCCGCTGAAAGTGCTCCAACCGCAGGATCATCGCCGCGCGGGCCCGGTTGAGCCGTAGTTGCATCCACAGGGTGGGCAGCGCGGCCAGCAGCACCAGCGCCCCGATCAGGGGATTGAGCACGAGCAGGACGCCGAGGAAGCCGGCCACCGCCAGCACGCTCTGCACCGCCCCGAACAGGTTGCCGGTCAGCTGTGTGGGGCCGATGTGACCGGTCTGCTGGGCGGCCTGCAGCCGGTCCTGGAACTCCGGATCCTCGAGCCGGACCAGCCCGACCAGGCGCTGCACTGCGGCGTACAGCCGGCGGCGCACCAGCCGCGACACCGCGCGGGTCCGCTCGGCCGCCACGTAGGTGCGCAGGTGCGGCAGGACCGCACCGAGCGCGGCGGCCACCGCCAGGCCGGCACCGAGGGCGGTCAGCGGCACACCGGTCGTGCCGGCGCCGCTGAGCCGGTCCAGCAGCAGCTTGGTCAGCCCGGCCACCAGCACCGGGGTGACCCCGGCCAGGACCGCGAACACCAGGTCGGCCGCCGTGCCCGCCGGAGCGGCCCGCCAGGTCAGGCCAAGGGCCGCCCGGGCGTGCCGGGCGGCCCTTCGCGGTGCCAGCCGCGGCCCGCTCACCGGGCCACCGGCAGATCCAACCGGGCGATGCCGAACGCCGTCGACGCGACGATCCCGCGCTCGTCGAGCAGGCCGAACGCGGGGAACCCCTTGACGCCGAAGGCCAGCGGTAGCGCGCCGGTGCCGGGTTCGACGAAGACGGTTGCCAGGCCGGCGAACTGCTCGGCGTACGGCTGGGTCTCCGGGCCCTTGCCGACGACGACGATCCAGACGTGCTCCGGACCGCCGGGCATCGTCCGCGCCCGGTCCACCAGCACGGGCAGCTGCTCCTCGCAGTGTTCACAGCTCGGCGAGAGGAACGCCACCAGGGTCATCGGGGGCAGGTCGGCGCGCGAGAACACCCGACCGTCCACGGTGGTCGACACGAAGTCGCCGGGGATCGAGCCCACCTCCAGCATGACCGCCGGCGGCTGGCCCTGCTGGTCGCTCAGCAGGTCGGAGTGTTCGCGCAGCCGCCGGATCACGCCGAGCATCAGGACCAGGTTGAGCAGGCCGAGGGCGGCGACGAGGACGACGGCGACGGTCAACAGCGCCATGAGGGCTCCTTCGGGGTGCGGGGATGTGAACCGGTGTCAGCGCCGTCCGACCGGGCGGGACGGCCGCGAGGGCGTGGGAGCGAAGAGGGCGACCAGGTCGTCGAGGCGGACCACCACGGCGGCGAGCGGAACCGCGACGCCGACGGCGAGCAGCACGGTCGGCGCGGACGGTGGCGGCCCGGTGGCGGTGGCCCAGCCGAGCAGGCCGAGCAGCGCCACCGCGAAGAGGAGGACGTTGCGCGTCACGTGCCGGGCGCCGATCGGCGCGTCAGCGGCGCCGAAGCAGCGGCAGGCCGGGCGGGCGCCCCGGCGCAGCGCTCCGACGATCGCGGCGGTCAGCACACCGAGCAGCCCGGCGGCGAGCAGCAGCCCGAGCGGCGCGGTACGGGCGACGGCGACCAGCAGCACCACGGCGGCCTCGACGGCGACCGCGAGTCGCGCGACGGGCCCGGTCCAGCGCCTCGGTACGCCGAACTGGCCGACCGAACCGACGAACTCGGCGAATCCCGCCCGGGTCCGTAGCTTGCCGACCACCGCGGCGAGGAAGACGAGGGCCAGCAGCAGTCGCGCGGTCAGTTCCAGGGCTCGCATCCGTGCATCACCTCCTTGCGGAGGGCCCACGCTAGGAGCGGCGGATACAGCACGAATACATCAACGCATGTCGACGTCATGCGCGGCTGTACGAGCGGTGTGCCGGCCCGCCGTAGCGTCCCGACCCACAACTCGACCTCAGGAGGAGGTGAACGGATGTTCCGTCGACTGGAGACCCTGGGCGAACGGATGCTGGGGGTGTTCGTCCCGAAGGTGACGGCGGCCGCCGGCTGTCCGCCGGACCCGTACTGCGCGCTCTGCGGGACGTGCTACTTCAAGCGCTGCAGCACGAACGGTGCCTGCAAGACGACCTGCGGTAGCTGCGGCTACTACTGCAGCGCGGGCGCGAGCACGATGAGCGCTCTCTGCTGAGGCGCTGAGGACGTGCCATCTGGTCCAGGCCAGGTGGCACGTCGTTCCCGCGTGCGGCCCACGCCGACGGTCAGTCCGTGCGCGGTCGGGGCCGGACGGCCACCCCGAGCACGTCCGACTCCGCGATGTAGCCGCACTCGCGGGAGTCGTAGCTCTGCGACGGGTTGTCCCCGAGCACCACCAGCCGGCCCGGCGGGACGACCTGCTCGCCGCCTCGGCGCAGCAGCGGCACCCGGTCCACCGGCACCGGATCGCCGGGCACGGCGTACGCCCGTTTGATCAGCAACCCGGGCGTGCCTGCCGCATCCGGGCGGGTGGGCCGCCCGGCGGTCATCTCGGCCGGGGCCACCACCACGACCACGTCGCCGGGACGGATCCGGGCCAGCGGCACCCGCCGGGCCAGTACCCGGTCACCGGAGCGCAACGTCGGCTCCATGCTGCGCCCCACGACCGCGACCAGCAGCAGCTGCCGGCGGGCCCAGAGCAGGCTGGCGGCGGCCACCGCGAGTACGGCGGCCACCGCGAGCCATCCCACCAGCGGCATGCTCAGGCGCCGCGCAGGGTCGCGCCGAAACGCTCGGCCGCGACGGCGACCGCCGCGTCCCGGGCGGCCAGCGCCTCCTCCACCGTCAGCGTCCGGTCCGGGGCGCGGAACGTCAGCTTGTACGCCAGCGACCGGCGACCCTCGCCGAGCTGCGCGCCGGAGTACACGTCGAACAGTCGCACGTCCTCCAACAGCTCGCCGGCGCCCGCCTCGAGGGCCCGACGCACCTGCTCGGCCGGGACCGACTCGTCCAGTACCAGCGCCACGTCGATCAGCGCCGGGGGGAACCCGGACACCGTCGGCGCGGGCGTCACCGGCACCGGCGGCAGGACGTCCAGGTCGAGCTCCATGGCGCAGGTGCGGCGGGGCAGCTCCAGCGCCGCCACCGCCGCCGGGTGCAGCTCACCGGCGTATCCGACGACGGTGTCGTCCACCCGCAGCTCGGCGCAGCGGCCGGGGTGCCACGGCGCGTGCTCGGCGGCGCGCACCTCGACCCGCTCGTCGGGAACACCGGCGGCGGCCAGCACGTCCCGGGCCGCCTCGATGGCGTCCGCCCAGCCGGCCGGGCGGCCCGCGCCCCACCAGCCGGCCGGGTCCAGGTCACCGGCGAGCACCGCCGCGACGTGCACCGGTTGGGCCGGCACGACCGCGTCGGCGGCGGCGAACTCCTCGTCGGTGGGCCGGCGGTCCACGCCCATCGCCGGCGGGCTGCCGGCGTCGGGGCGCGGGTGGAAGACCGCGCCGATCTCGTAGAGGGCGAGGTCGCGGTGACCCCGGCCGAGGTTGCGCTTGAGGATGCCCAGCAGCGGGCCGAGCAGCGTGGTGCGCAGCAGCGGCTCCTCCTCGGACAGCGGGTTGGCCAGGCGCACCGCCGGTCGGCGCGGGTCGTCGGCCGGCAGGCCGAGCTGGTCGGCCAGTTCCGGGGAGACGAACGGGTGCGCGAGCACCTCCACGTACCCGCGCTCCGCCAGGGAGTCCGCGACGGCCCGGCGGCGACGCTGGCGCGGGGTCAGGCCGTTACCGGGCGGCGCGCTCGGCAGCACCGACGGCACCTTGTCGTACCCGTCGAGGCGGACCACCTCCTCGACCAGATCGGCCGGGTCGGTCAGGTCGGGCCGCCAGCTCGGCGGGGTGACACTCAGCACCGCCCCGGCGCCGCTGGCCGTGCCGACCGCGCCCGGGTCCTCGGAGAGTCGGTCCGCACCCTGCGCGACCGTGCAGCCCACCTGCTCCAGCAGGGCGACGACCCGCGCCGGCGGGTACTCGACGCCGACCCGCCGGGTCGGCAGGTCCGCCGGAAGGGTGATGGGAGTACGCGGCCGGACGTGGTCGATGTCCAGGATCTCGTCGCCCGGGGTGCCGCCGCCGTGCTCGGTGAGCAGCCCCACGGCCCGCTCCAGCGCGACCAGCGCCACGGCCGGGTCGACGCCCCGCTCCCAGCGCTTCGCGGCCTCGCTGAACAGCTTGTGCCGGCGGGCCGTACGCCCGACCATGGCCGGGTCCCAGTGGGCCGCCTCGAAGAGCACATTCGTGGTGACGCCGGTGTCGACCTCGCTGGTCTCGCCGCCCATCACCGCGGCGAGCGAGATCGGACCGGTGTCGTCGCAGATGACCATGTCGTCGGCGGTGAGCACCCGGCTGACACCGTCCAGGGTGGTCAGCTTCTCCCCCGCCTCGGCACGACGGACCACCAGCGGCCCGGCGATCCGGTCGGCGTCGAAGGCGTGCATCGGCTGACCCAACTCCAACATCACGTAGTTGGTGATGTCGACGGGCAGCGAGATGCTGCGGATGCCGGCGGTCACGAGTCGCTGGGCCATCCACGACGGCGTGGGCGCGTTCGGGTCGACGCCGCGCACCAGGCGGGCGGTGAACCGGTCGCAGCCGACCGTGTCGCGGACCTCCACCGGGTACGCCGGGGTCGGCGTGCCACTCGGCGCGGGTGCCATCCCCGGGTCGCGCAGCGGCACGTCGAACGCGTGCGACAGCTCCCGGGCCAGGCCGCGCAGGCTCAGCGCGTACCCCCGGTCCGGGGTGATCTCCAGATCGAACACGACGTCGTCGAGGCCCACGACGGACCGCGCGTCGTCGCCCGGCTCGGCGGCGGTGTCCGGCGGCAGCACGATGATGCCCGAGTGGTCGTCGCCCAGACCCAGCTCCTTGGCCGAGCAGATCATGCCGGCCGAGTTGTGCCCGTACGTCTTGCGGGCGCCGATCGCGAACCCGCCGGGCAGCACGCCGCCGGGCAGGATCACGACGACCCGGTCGCCGACGGCGAAGTTGCGCGCCCCGCAGACGATCTCCTGCTGCTCACCGGTGCCGTTGGCGGCGCCGACGTCCACCCGGCAGAACCGGATGGGCTTCTTGAAGCCGGTCAGCTCCTCGATCTCGCGTACCTCGCCGACGACGAGCTGACCGGTGACGCTCGCGCGCAGGTCCTGCACGGACTCGACCTCGATGCCGAGGTCGACCAGGGCCTGCTCCAGGTCACCGGTGGGCAGGTCGGCGGGGAGGTCGACGTACTCCCGCAGCCAACTGACAGAAACTCGCATGACTTCAGACCACCGTTCCCGTGTCTCGTACCCGCATCGCCCTACGCCCCGGTCCCGAGCGCCCGGCTGAACCGCACGTCGCCCTCGAAGAGATGGCGGATGTCGCTGACCCCGTGCCGGACCATCAAGGTCCGGTCGATGCCCATGCCGAAGGCGAAGCCCGAGTAGACCTCCGGGTCGACCCCGCAGGCGCGCAGCACCCGCGGGTTGACCATCCCGCAGCCACCCCACTCGACCCACTGCGGACCGTCGCGGTGCTCCGGGAACCACACGTCGAACTCCGCCGACGGCTCGGTGAACGGGAAGTAGTGCGGCCGCCACCGGGTCTTCGCCTCGGGGCCGAACATCGCCCGCGCGAAGTGGTCGAGGGTGCCCCGCAGGTGCGCCATCGTGATGCCCTTGTCGACCACCAGGCCCTCGGCCTGGTGGAACACCGGGCTGTGGGTGGCGTCGATCTCGTCGGTGCGGTAGACCCGGCCGGGGACGATCACGTAGATCGGCGGTTTGCGGCTGAGCATGGTGCGCGTCTGCACCGTGGAGGTGTGCGTGCGCAGCACCAGGCCCGACCCCTCCGGCGCGATGTGGAACGTGTCCATCAGACCGCGCGCCGGATGGTCGGCGGGGATGTTCAACGCGTCGAAGTTGACCCACTCCAGGTCGACCTCGGGACCCTCGGCCACCTCGTAGCCCATCCCGACGAACAGGTCGCTGATCGACTCCATCAGCGTGCTCAGCGGGTGCCGGGCGCCACGGGGACGCCGGGCGTACGGCAGGGTGACGTCCACCCGCTCCTCGACGAGCACCCGCGCGGCCTGCTCGCGCTGCACCACCTCGGCGCGTTCGGCGTACGCGGACTCGATCGCCCGGCGGGCCTCGTTGACCCGCTTGCCGGCGTCGGACTTCGCGGCCGGCGGCAACGCGCCGATCTCCCGACGCGCGAGGGACACCGGAGACCGGTCACCGAGGTGCGCGGGGCGCAGCGCGGTCAACGCGTCCGGGTCGGCGGCGGCCTCGAACGCCTTCGTGGCGTCGGCGACGGCCTCGGCCAGGGCGGCCGGGTCGAGCAGGGCGACCTGCTTCGGGTCGTACGGATCGTTGCGGTAGCTCATGGCGTACGGGCACTCCCTCACGGCGGCGCCAGCCCGTCATCGGGGCGGCGAAGCGAGTCTACGGACGCGCGGCTGTGCCGCAGCCCGCCGGTAGGAGTTGCGCAGGGAGCAGGTCAGGCCCGCCGCCCGCCGACACCGGCGGGCTGGCTAAACGAACGCCGTGGCGCGTTCATGGACGGACGCTCTCCCCTGCTGTCAGTCGCGCCGAGGCTCACCTCAGCGCTGCGCTCTCGCTGAAGCGTACAGGCAGACGGCCGCCGCGGCAGCCAGGTTGAGGCTCTCCGCGCGTCCGTACAGCGGCACCCGCACCCGGGCGTCGGCGGCGGCGGTCAAGGCCTCGGGTAGCCCGTGCGCCTCCGAGCCGAACAGCCAGGCGGTGGGCCCGACGAGTCGGCCGTAGTCGGTCAGGTCGTCGAGGTCGTCATCGCCGTACCCGGTGGTGGCGAAGATCGACAGACCGGCGGCCCGCAGCGCGTCGACCACCGCGCCCGGATCGGACGCGCGGACCACGTCAACGTGGAACAGACTGCCGGCGGAGGCGCGGACACATTTGCCGTTGTACGGGTCGACCGCGTCTCCCGCAAAGATCACCGCACCCGCACCGGCCGCGTCGGCGGTACGCAGCACGGTGCCGGCGTTACCCGGGTCGCGGATCTCGGCGAGCACCGCCACCAGCCGGGGAGCGCCCGCGAGGGCCTGCTCCAGCGACACGTCCAGGTGCCGACAGACGGCGACGAGCCCCTGCGGGGCGACCGTCTCGGCGAGCGCCGCGAGGGCATCGTCGGTCACCTCGGAGACCGGCACGTCGGCCCGGGCCGCCGTGGCGGCCAACTCCGGGTACCGGTCGAGCGCCGCGGGCGTACCAAAGAGCTCGGTGACCACCCCCGGCCGCGCCAGGGCCTCGCGGACCGCCTGCGGGCCCTCGGCCAGGAATCGGCCGGCAGCGTCGCGGTCCCGGCGGCGTTGCAGGCGGCGGGCGGCGACAACCCTGGGGGTACGCGGGGTGAAGGCCATGGGGTTTGCTCCTCGGGCACGATCGAGGCGCCCCCCGGACGGCGGTGCCGACACGGGAGACGCCTCGTTCTGGTGCGTGGGGATCAGGCGGCCTGAGCCGCCGCGCCGCCGGTGCCCTCGGCCGTGACCGCGGCCCGGGCCAGCTCGACGATCGCCGCGAACGACGCGGCGTCGTTGACGGCCATGTCGGCCAGGATCTTGCGGTCGACCTCGATGCCGGCCAGACGCAGGCCCTGGATCAGGCGGTTGTAGGTCATCCCGTTGGCCCGGGCGCCCGCGTTGATCCGCTGGATCCACAGCTGCCGGAAGTCGCCCTTGCGGTCACGACGGTCCCGGTAGGCGTACTGCATCGAGTGCAGCACCTGCTCCTTGGCCTTGCGGTACAGCCGGGAGCGCTGGCCGCGGTAACCACTCGCGGTCTCCAGCAGGGTACGACGCTTCTTCTGGGCGTTTACAGCCCGCTTGACGCGTGCCATCTCAACTCCTTCTTACGTAAGGTGGCGCGCGTCAGCGGCCGAGCAGCTTCTTGATGCGCTTGACGTCGGCCTTGGCCAGCACGACCGTGCCGGTCAGCCGGCGGGTCTGGGTGGAGGGCTTCTTCTCCAGGTTGTGGCGCAGGCCGGCCTGCTGGGCAACGACCTTGCCCTTGCCGGTCAGCTTGACCCGCTTACCCATACCCGTGTGGCTCTTCATCTTCGGCATGTGGAACGTCTTCTCCCCTGTTACTCGCCGCTGGTGGCGGCGGTGCCGGTGTCGCCGGCTGCTGCGGTCTCGCCGACCGCCGCGGTCTCATCGGCTGCCGGAGCGGCGGACTCGTCCCCGGCCCGGTCGCGAGGCCCACCGCGGGACGCCGTGGCGGCGACCGCGGAAGCCTTGACGGCTCGGTGCGGAGCGAGAACCATGATCATGTTTCGGCCGTCCTGCTTGGGAGCGGCTTCGACGTATCCCAGATCCGTGATCTCGGACTCGAGCCGACGCAGGAGCCGGTAACCCAGCTCCGGGCGGCTCTGCTCGCGACCGCGGAACATGATCGTCACCTTGACCTTGTCGCCTGCCTTGAGGAACCGCACCACGTGACCCTTCTTGGTCTCGTAGTCGTGCGGGTCGATCTTCGGCCGAAGCTTCATTTCCTTGATGACGGTCTGCTGCTGGTTACGCCGCGCTTCGCGCGCCTTCAGTGCGCTCTCGTACTTGAACTTGCCGAAGTCCATGAGCTTGCACACCGGCGGGCGCGCCATCGGCGCAACCTCGACCAGGTCCAGATCGACGTCCGCGGCCAGCTGAAGGGCGCGCTCCAGCGGGACGATGCCCACCTGCTCACCCTCTGGGCCGACCAGTCGGACCTCACGTGCCCGGATCTGCTCGTTCACGCGTGGTTCGACGCTGATGGGGCCTCCTCGAGTCGTTTCTGCTCAGGTGCCGACCCCTGCGGCTCCCGGATGGGAACCGACGTGGAAAACAGAAGGCCCCGGCATATGCCAGGGCCCGCTCGACCGGTCGGCACGATCACAGGATCGCGCATCCGGGACCGGGACATGCCCGGAACCGGTGACCGGACCCGGCCACCGTAGCGGCGACTCGGGTGGGAGCAGGCGCTCCGCTTTCAAGGCTGTCTGCTCGCACGCGGAGACAGCCTGGTCGACTCGACAACACTACACCGCCGCCCCGTCCACCCCCAAACCGGGCACCACCTGGCATCGCGCGGCCGTGTCGCAGGCTCACGGGCCGTGCGCGGTGCGCGGTGCGCGGTGCGCGGTGGGCGGCGGGCGGACCGGGCGCGGTGGGCGGTGGGCGGTGCGCGGACCGGGCGCGGTGGGCCGGGCGCGGTGGGCATGCGGGGCGGGCGGCGGGCCTCAAGATCCGCGCAGTTTCCCGGAAACTGCTGCCTCGACGCGGGGCGGGGCGGGGCGGGGCGGCGACCCGGGGCGGGGCGGGGCGGGGCGGCGACCCGGGGCGGGGCGGGGCGGCGACCCGGGGTGGGGCTGGGTGGGGTGGGGTTCAGTTGCCGACGGCGCGTTCGGCGAGGCGGGTCTGGTGGGCCTCGAACAGCCGGCGCAGGGCCCGCACGCCGTCGACGGCCAGCTCCTTGTCGGCGGCCTGGAGGGCGATCAACGGCAGTAGGTCGTCGTCGTGCAGCTCCAGGCTGGCCCATGGCGCGCCCCGGTCGAAGCGAACGCCCCGGACGACCTCCCAGGGCAGCTCGTACGAGCTGATGACGTTGCGCACCCGGATGCCCCGCCCGTCCGCTTCGATGCGCGGGCGGGTGAACAACAGGAAGCCCAGTGCGCCGAAGACACCCAGGCCGATCATGGCGATCTGGTCGCCGCGCTGGAAGCTGCCGTACCCGTCGCCGGTCGGCCCGGTCAGCGAGGTGGCGACCAGGGCGAACACCACCACCAGCACGATCGCCGCCGACCAGCACACCACTCGGATGCGACGCGGCTTCAGGCGGACCAGTTCGGTGTCACTCACTCCCCCAGTCTGCCATCCGCCCGCGCGCGAAGGACGCACCACCCGCCGAGCGGTCACTCAGCGCCGCACCGCGTCACCCCGCACCGCACCGCAAGATCGCGCTCGAACCTGGAAGTAGTGGCATCGGTGCGGCACGGAGGCCGCTACTTCATTGTTCGAGCACGGTCTTGCGGTTACCGCAAGACCGGTCAGAGGCGGCAGGCGTGGATGTTGGTGACCAGGATGGCGCGGGCGCCCAGGTCGTACAGCTCGTCCATGATCCGGTGCACGTCGTCGCTGAGCACCATGGCCTGCACGGCCACCCAGCCCTCGCGGTGCAGCGGCGAGACGGTGGGCGACTCGATGCCCGGGGTCAACCCGCTGGCCCGGTCCAGCAGACCGGCCGGCACGTCGTAGGCGAGCATCACGTAACGGCGGGCCACCAGCACGCCGTGCAGGCGGCGCAGCAACTGCTCGGCCTGCGCGTGGGCCGGCGCGCCGGCCCGGCGTACCAGCACCGCCGACGAGCGCAGCAGCGGCTCGCCGAACACGACGAGGCCCGCCTGACGCAGCGTCGCGCCGGTCTCCACCACGTCCGCGATCACGTCGGCGACCCCGAGGCGTACGGCGTTCTCCACGGCGCCGTCGAGGCGGATCACCTCGGCCTTGACGCCCGCCTCGTCGAGGTGCCGCTCGACCAGCCCGGGGTACGCGGTGGCGATCCGGTGCCCGCCCAACTCCTGCACGGAGTCGATGTCGTCGGGGCGGGCGGCGAACCGGAAGGTGGCCCGGCCGAAGGCGAGGTCGACGACCTCCTCGGCGGGCGCGGCCGAGTCGATCAGCAGGTCACGGCCGGTGATGCCGAGGTCGAGATCACCGGAGCCAACGTAGGTGGCGATGTCCTTGGGGCGCAGGTAGAAGAATTCGACGTCGTTGGCCTCGTCCCGGCAGACGAGGTCCTTGGGATCGGTGCGCTGGCGGTAGCCCGCCTCGCGCAGCATCTGGGCGGCCGGCTCGGCCAGGGTGCCCTTGTTGGGGATGGCGACACGCAGCATGACGGAGTGCTCCTTCGATCGGGTCTGATCAACGACGGGGCGCACTCACAGATGTCGGTAGACGTCCTTGAGCTCGAGACCGCTGGCGAGCATCAGCACCTGGACCTGGTAGAGCAGTTGAGAGATCTCCTCGGCGGTGCGCTGGGGCCCTTCGTGCTCGGCGGCCATCCACGACTCGGCCGCCTCCTCGACGACCTTCTTGCCGATGAAGTGCACGCCCTTGTCCAGGGCGGCGACGGTGCCCGAGCCCGGGGTGCCGGCGGCGGCCTTGGCCTGCAGCTCGGCGAACAACTCCTCGAACGTCTTCACGGGGAGCGATTCTTCCAGTCGCCGGGCCGCTACCGGACGTCCGGGTCCGGCCGAACCCAGCAGGCGGACAATTCCCTATCGCCACGGTGGGAAGATCTTCGATCGATGCCCGTGGAGCTTTACGCTGTCCGCCATGGCCAGCCGCTCACGTCTGCTCGCGCTCATCCTCGTCGGCGCCGTCGTCGGCGCCGTCGCCGGGTGCGCGCCACAGGACGAACCGACCCCCACCGTCACCGCCGCGCCGACGTGCGCCAAGGACAGCCTGCCGACCCGTACGCCGGGCAAGCTCACCATCGCCACCGACCAGCCGGCGTACGAGCCGTGGTTCCGGCAGGACAAGCCGGAGAACGGCGAGGGCTTCGAGGCCGCCGTCGCGTACGCGGTGGCGGAGAAGCTGGGCTACGCCCGGGGGGACGTCACCTGGACCCGGGTGAAGTTCGACACCGCGATCGCGCCCGGGGCGAAGACCTTCGACTTCGACATCAACCAGTTCTCGGTCACCGACGAGCGCAAGCAGGCCGTGGACTTCTCCGCGCCGTACTACCTGGTGCGGCAGACGGTCATCGCGCTCAAGTCGTCGAAGATCGCCGGCAAGAAGACCATGGCCGACCTGAAGGGCGCCAAGCTCGGCGCCCAGGTCGGCACGACCAGCTACCAGGCGATCACCGACGTAATCAAGCCGACGGCGAAGCCGCAGGTCTACAACAGCAACGACGACGCCAAGAAGGCGCTGCAGAACGGGCAGATCGACGGTCTCGTGGTGGACCTGCCGACGGCCTTCTACATCACCGGCGCGGAGGTCACCGACGCGGTGATCGTCGGCCAGGTGCCGCAGGTCGGCGTGCCGGAGGTGTTCGGGCTGCTGCTGGACAAGAACTCGCCGCTGACCCGTTGTGTGAGCGACGCGGTCGGTCAGCTCGGTGATGCCGGCACGCTGAAGGAGTTGGAGCAGAAGTGGCTCGCGCAGGTGGCGGGCGCGGCCGAGCTGACGTGACGCGGGAGCGGACACACGCTGCGGCGCACACCCTCTCCGCCGCGCAGGTGCGGCGAGCGGCGTACCGGCGTCGACAGACCGTCTACAGCGTGCTGGTCGCGGCCTCCTCCACGGCGGCGCTCGGCACGTTGCTGGTCGTCGCGGTGACCGGTGCGCCGGGCTGGGACCGGGTACGGCAGTCGTTCCTGGATCCGCGGATCGCCGCCGACGCGCTGCCGGCCGTACTGGACGGGCTCTGGCTCAACGTACGGCTGCTGGTCTGCTGCGCGGCCGGCGCCCTGCTGCTGGGGCTGGTGATCGCCGTGCTGCGGACGCTGCGCGGCCCGATCTTCTTCCCGGTCCGCGCGCTGGCCGCCGGCTACACGTACACCTTCCGTGGCCTACCGCTGATCATCGTGCTCTACCTGCTGACCCTGGGTGTGCCCGGGCTGCGGTTGCAGGGCATGCCGTCGGTGCTGGTGCTGGGCGGGCTCGCGCTGGTGCTCACCTACGGCGGCTACCTCGCCGAGGTGTTCCGGGCCGGCATCGAGTCGGTGCATCCCAGCCAACTGGCGGCGGCCCGTTCGCTGGGCCTGACCTACCGGCAGACGATGCGCCACGTGGTGCTGCCGCAGGCCGTCCGCCGGGTGGCGCCGCCGCTGCTCAACGATGTGGTGGCCCTGCAGAAGGACGTCGGGCTGGTCTCGCTCGCCGGCCCGATCGACGCGGTCCGGGCCGCCCAGATCGCCACCGCCCAGACGTTCAACTACACGCCGTACATCGTGGCGGGCGTGCTGTTCGTGCTGCTCGCGATCCCGCTGATCGCGGTCACCGACTGGGTGACGCTGCGCTCGGCCCGCCGCCAGTCGGGAGGCTGACCATGACGCTGCTGCGCTGCCGAGGCCTGCGCAAGGAGTTCGCCGGCCACGTCGTGCTGGACGGACTCGACCTGGCGGTCGCCGAGCACCGGGTGGTGGCGCTGATCGGGGCGTCCGGGTCGGGCAAGTCCACCCTCCTGCGGTGCGTGAACCTCCTCGACGAGCTGGACGACGGCACGATCGAGCTGGACGGGGAGGAGATTTCCGACCCCCGGGTCGACGCCGACCGGGTACGCCGGCGGATCGGCATGGTGTTCCAGGCGTACAACCTGTTTCCGCACCTGAGCGTGCTGGACAACATCACCCTCGCGCCCCGGCGCGTACATCGGCGGGCCCGTGCCCAGGCCGAGGCCGAGGCTCGCGACCTGCTCGACCGGGTGGGGCTGGGCGCGAAGGCGCACGCCTACCCGGACGCGCTCTCCGGCGGGCAGCAGCAGCGGGTGGCGATCGTCCGGGCGCTGGCGAACTCGCCCCGGCTGATGCTGCTCGACGAGGTCACCTCGGCGCTGGACCCGGAACTCGTCGGCGAGGTGTTGACGATGATCCGTGACCTGAAGGCCGACGGGATGACCATGGTGCTGGCCACCCACGAGATGGGCTTCGCCCGGGAGGTCGCCGACGAGCTGTGCTTCCTGGACGCGGGGCGCGTCGTCGAGAGCGGCCCGCCGGAGCAGGTGCTCGGCGAGCCGACGCAGCCGCGTACCCGACAGTTCCTCCGCCGGATCATCGAGGCCGGCCGGCTCTGAGACCGGCCGGCATCGGAGTCGGCCAGCACCGAGGCCGCGCAGGCCCGGCGCCGGCCGACACCGGAGCGGCGCGGCGTCGGAGGCGGCGTCAGCCGCCGAAGCCGACCCGCTGGCCGTTGCCGGCGGCGACGGTCCGCACGGCGAGCGCGGCGTCGAGCGCCGCGACGGTCGCCGCCCAGCCCTTGTCCTCCGCCGAGCCGGGCAGTCCGGCCCGGTCCCGGGCCTGCTCGATGGTCTCCACGGTGAGCACACCGTGCGCGACCGGCTTGCCCTCGTCCAGCGCCACCCGCGTCAGCCCGTCGGTGACCGACCGGCACACGTAGTCGAAGTGGGCGGTCGCGCCCCGGACGACCACGCCGAGCGCGACCACCACATCGCAGCGGCGGGCGAGGGCCTGGGCGACGACGGGCAGCTCGACCGAGCCGGCGACGCGGGCGACCACGGATCGCGCGCCGCACGCCTCGGCGGCGGCGACCGCGCGCTCCAGCATGTGGTCGGTCAGGTCGCCGTGCCACCGCGCGGCCACCACGCCGACGGTCAGCCCCGCGGCGTCCACCGCGTCGACTCCCGGCTCACCGAATCCCGCCATCGTCATGCTCCGATCTCGTCGTTGGCGACGGGACGCCCCAGCGGCGCCTCGTCCAACTCGTCCAGCAGGTGACCCATCCGGTCGCGCTTGGTACGCAGGTAGCGCAGGTTCTCCGGGTGCGCGCCGGCCGGCAGGCTCTCGCGGCCGGTGATGGTGAGCCCGTACCCCTCCAGCCCGGCCCGCTTGGCGGGGTTGTTGGTGAGCAGCCGCATCGAGCGCACGCCCAGGTCGTAGAGGATCTGCGCGCCGGTGCCGTAGTCGCGGGCGTCCGCCGGCAGACCCAGGTCGAGGTTGGCGTCCACGGTGTCGCGGCCCTGGTCCTGCAACTGGTACGCCTGGAGCTTGTGCAGCAGCCCGATGCCACGCCCCTCGTGCCCGCGCACGTAGAGCACGACACCCCGGCCCTCGCGGGCGACCCGGGCCAGCGCGGCGTCCAACTGCGGCCCGCAGTCGCAGCGCAGCGAGCCGAACACGTCGCCGGTTAGGCACTCGGAGTGCACCCGGACCAGCACGTCCCGACCGTCGCCGAGGTCTCCGATGACCATGGCGACGTGCTCGGCCGGGTCGTGCTCGGCGCGGTAACCCAGCGCGCGGAACACCCCGTGCCGGGTGGGCATCCGGGCCTCGGCCACCATCTCGACCTGCTTCTCGGTCCGCCGCCGGTAGGCGATCAGGTCGGCGATGGTGATCAGCACGAGACCGTGTTCGGCGGCGAACTTCTCCAGGTCCGGCAACCGCATCATGGTGCCGTCGTCGTTGACCAGCTCGCAGAGCACACCCGCCGGACGCAGCCCGGCGAGCCGGGTGAGGTCGATGGCCGCCTCGGTGTGCCCGGATCGGCGCAGCACCCCACCCTCGCGGGCGCGCAGCGGCACCACGTGCCCGGGGCGCGCAAGGTCGGTCGGGTCGGTGGCCGCGTCGGCGAGCAGTCGGATGGTGTGCGCGCGATCGGCCGCCGAGATACCGGTGGTGACCCCCTCCCGGGCGTCGACGGTCACCGTGTACGCGGTGCCACGCCGGTCCTGGTTGGTGTGGTGCATGGGCGGCAGGTCGAGCCGGTCGGCCTCACTCTCGGTCAACGGCACGCAGACGTACCCCGAGGTGTAGCGCACCATGAACGCCATCAGCTCCGGCGTGGCCAGCTCGGCCGCGAAGATCAGGTCGCCCTCGTTCTCCCGGTCGGCGTCGTCGACCACGACGACCGGCCGTCCGGCCGCGATCTCGGCGATCGCCTCGTCGATACTCCCGAAACTGGTCATGCGACGGCCTCCGTGTAGGTGGGCGGGAGCGCGGCGGCCGGACGGGTGGCGCGCGACGTGTGCCACCAGGCGGCGAAGCCCCAGGCGCACAGGGCGCCGTAGATCAGGTACATGGCCGCCGACGGGTAGAACCCGCCGCGCAGCAGCAGCGGCACGCCCACGGCGTCCACCGCGATCCACACCAGCCAGAACTCGACCCAACCGCGGGCCATGCCGTAGGTGGCGAGCAGACTGCCGGTGAGGATCCAGGCGTCCGCCAGCGGACCCCAGGAGCCCAACGCCTTGAGCAGCGGGTACGCCGCGGCGGTGCCGACGACGGCGGCCAGCAGCAGGGCGAGCCGTTCCCGTCCGGTGGCCCAGCGCGGCAGCACGGCGGCGTGTTGCGCGTCGGCCCGGCGGTTGCGCTGCCAACGCCACCAGCCGTAGACGCTCACCGCGAAGAAGAAGACCTGCCGCCCGGCCTGCCCGTACAGGTCGTGGGCCTGCGGGGTGGCGAACACCCCGCCGAGGAAGACGGTGAACAGCAGCGCGTTGCCGATCATGCCGACCGGCCAGGCCCAGACCAGCCGGCGCAGCCCGAGCAGCGCCGAGATCAGGCCGAACGCGTTGCCGACGATCTCCCGGACCAGCACCGGCGAGCCAGCCACCTGCACCTGGGCGTCGAGGAACCAGCCGAGGGCGCCCATCAGGCCACCTCGCCGGTCTCGGCGAGCCGACTGCCGAGCAGCCGCTCGACGTACTTGGCCACCACGTCGACCTCGAGGTTGACCGGGTCACCGACGCCCTTCGCGCCGAGGGTGGTCAGCTTCAGGGTGGTCGGGATCAGCCCGACGGCGAACTCGTCGACGCCGACGGCTGCCACGGTCAGCGACACGCCGTCGATGGTGATCGAGCCCTTCTCCACCACGTACCGCGACAGGTCGGCGGGGAGCCGGAACCGCACGGTCTCCCACTGCTCGGCCGGTTCGCGGGAGATCAGCTCGCCGACGCCGTCGACGTGACCCTGCACGAGGTGCCCACCGAGGCGGCTGCCCAGCGCGGCGGCCCGTTCCAGGTTGACCGGGTCACCCGCGCGCAGCGCGCCCAGCGCGGAGCGGCGCAGGGTCTCGCCCATGACGTCGGCGGTGAAGGCGCCGTCCGCCGTGTCCACGACGGTCAGGCAGACACCGTTGACGGCGATGGAGTCACCGTGGCGGGCGTCGGAGGTGACCAACGGGCCACGCACGGCGATCAGTGCCGAATCGCCCGCCGTGGCCGTGACGCGCACGATCTCGCCCAATTCCTCGACAATGCCGGTGAACATGTCAGCCCTCCCTCTTTCGGGGCAAAGCGGTGATCCGGAGATCCGGACCGACCTGCGTAACGTCGACGAACTCCAGATCGATGGCCTCAGCGATGGTCGTCACTCCCGCGTCGACCAGCGCGGTCGGGCCGGCGCCGAGCAGCCGCGGCGCGACGTACCCGACGATCTTGTCCACCAGGCCGGCGGCCAGGAACGCGCCGGCCAGCCGGGGCCCACCCTCCAGCAGCACCGCGCGGACGCCGCGTTGGTGCAGCGCCGCGAGCAGCGCCGGCAGGTCGACCCGGCCGTCCGGGCCCGCGCCGACCTCGGCGGCGGTCGCGATCCACGTCCGCGCTGCGCCGTCGCGGACCCGGGCGTCGCCGGGGGTACGCCCCGAGCTGTCCACCACGACCCGCAGCGGCTGCCGGATGGCCAGGCTGCCGTCGCGCAGGTTACGGGCGGTCAGCCGCGGATCGTCGGCGAGCACGGTGCCTACCCCGGCGATGACCGCGTCGACAGTGCCCCGCAGCGCGTGCACGTCGATCCGGGCCGCCTCCGAAGTGATCCACATGCTGGTGCCGTCCGCCGCGGCGGACCGGCCGTCGAGGGTGGCGGCGTACTTCCAGATGACGTACGGCCAGCCCCGGCGCATCGAGGTCAGCCAGGCCACGTTGCCGGCCTCGGCCTCCTCGCCGCGTACCCCCAGATCGACCTGGACCCCGGCGGAGCGCAACGTGGCGGCGCCGCCGGAGGCCACCGGATTCGGGTCCGGTACGGCGATGACCACCCGGGCCACGCCCGCCTGCACCAGCGCGGTGCTACAGGGGCCGGTGCGGCCGGTGTGGTCGCAGGGCTCCAGAGTGACCACCGCCGTGCCGCCCTTGGCGCGCCGGCCGGCCTGGGCCAGCGCGACGATCTCGGCGTGCGGTCCGCCCGCGTACGCGTGGAAGCCCTCGCCCACGACCTGGCCGTCCGCGTCGAGCAGCACGCAGCCGACCACCGGGTTGGGGCTGGTGGTGCCCAGACCGCGCGCCGCCAGCTCGATCGCACGCCGCATCGCCTCGTCGACGGAGACGCTGGCCATCGCCCTGTCCTGCCCTCTCACTCGCCTCATCGCGCGGGCGGTCAGGGAGGCGGCATCGGACCGCGGGCAGGCGGCGGCGGATTCCGGGTACGGCACAGCCGCCCCGGGAGGGCGGCACGGCACGCTGACGCCAGCGGCCGGCTCGGACCCGTCCGTCCCGCGCGCTGTCTCCCATCCGGACTGTCTGGGCGCGGACGAGCCGCCCCCAACCGTCGGCCCCGGATTTTCACCAGGTCCACCGGGCGGCAGAGCCGTCCGGGTCGCGGGCTGACCACGGTTGGACCGTGGATCACCGCCGGTTCGGAATTTCACCGAGTCCCGCCAGCGCGTGGTGGGTACTCCGCAGTCTTACACGCCGAACCCGGCGTGTCGTCATGCAGGCGAGCTACTTCACAGCGGGATCACGCGTCAGGTGACACCGCGCCGCCGGTCCACGGCGACGTACGACCCCGGTTGGCTCTTGGCGACCGTCTTCATCTCCGAGGCCACCGCGATCGCCTCGAGCGGGTCGGTGAACCGCTTGCCGGCGTCGGAGAGCGAGACGCCGATCGAGAGTGTGACCAGGGCCGCGCGGCGGATGTTGCCGCGCCGGTCCTTCAGCTCGACGAAGCCGCGCTCACGGTCGGTCGCGTCGTAGAGGGTGTCGGCGGACTTCTCGAAGTCGACCACCGCGCGGGAGGTGAGCGGGCGGACCTGGTCGGGCGCGCAGACGATCACGAAGTCGTCGCCACCGACGTGACCGAGGAAGGCCGGCGGCAGCCCCACCGCCACCACGGCCCGGTGCAGGCTGCGGGCCAGGGCGGAGATGAAGTCGTCGCCCCGGACGAAGCCGTACCGGTCGTTGACGCTCTTGAACCGGTCGATGTCGATGTAGCCGACCGCGTAGTCCACGCCCTGCCGGACCCGGTCGCTGATCTCCCGCCGGATGCGGCTGTTGCCGGGCAACCCGGTGAGCGGGGAGACCTCCCGGAACTCCTTGTTGCGCCGCAGCGTCGAGGAGACCCGGGCCACCAGCTCGGCGGTGTCGAACGGCTTGACCAGGTAGTCGTCCGCGCCCGCGCTGAGGCCGTGGACCTTGTCCACGGTCATCCCCTTGGCCGTCAGCATGATCACCGGCAGCGCGGAGGTCATCGGGTCGGCGCGCAGCCGCCGGGTCAGCTCCAGGCCGTCGATGCGGGGCATCATGAGGTCGACCACCGCCAGGTCCGGCCGCTGGCGCTCGATCACCTCCAGGGCCTCCTGGCCGTCGCTGGCGTGGATCACGTCGAAGCCGTGCAACCGCAGGTTGAACTCGACGAACCGGGCGATGTCCTCGTCGTCGTCGACGACGAGGATGACGTCCTTGCGGTCGGCGTCGGGCTCCACGTCAGGCCTCGGGCGCCGCGCGTTCCGCCAGCGCCCGCAGGTGCCGTACCGCCTCCGCCGGGTCGGCGGCGCCGTAGACGGCGGTGCCGGCCACGAACGCGTCGGCGCCGGCCGCGGCGGCCTGCTCGATGGTGTCGGCGGCGATCCCGCCGTCCACCTCGATGCGCAGCTCCAGGTGCCCGGCGTTCACGTGCCGGCGGGCCGCGCGGACCTTGTCCAGCAACTGCGGGATGAACCGCTGCCCGCCGAAGCCCGCCTTGATCGTCATGATCAACAGGGTGTCGAAGCTGGGCAGCAGGTCCAGGTACGGCTCGATCGGGGTGTCCCGGTCGATGGCCAGTCCGGCCTTCGCGCCGGCCGACCGCAGGTCCTTGGCCAGGGCCACCGGGTCGTCGGCCGCCTCGACGTGGAACGTGACGTTGTACGCCCCGGCGTCGGCGTACCCGGTGGCCCACCGGCGCGGGTCGGAGATCATCAGGTGCACGTCGAACGGCATCGTGGTGGCGGCCCGCAGGCTCTGCACCACGGGCAGCCCGATGGTCAGGTTGGGCACGAAATGGTTGTCCATCACGTCCACGTGCAACCAGTCCGCGGCGTCCTCGACGGCACGGACCTCTTCGGCGAGGCGAGCGAAATCGGCGGCCAGGATGCTCGGCGCGACGATCGGCGGCGGTACGGTCACGGGGCCAGTGTACGAACGCGGCCACCCTCCGCCCGCAGCACGGCACCAACTCCGACACGCTGTGATCCAGCAGTGACCACTAGTGCAGAATAAGCCGGCCCGGACCCTCGAATCCGGACGAACAGACATCAGCGACTGGCCGAAAGACCCAAACGCGACGACACTCCAAGCGGGACGGTGCCGTAGGCTGCACGCCCGCCGGGGTCGCGC
Organism: Micromonospora sp. WMMD736; assembly: GCF_049179015.1. NCBI lineage: Bacteria > Bacillati > Actinomycetota > Actinomycetes > Micromonosporales > Micromonosporaceae > Micromonospora > Micromonospora sp. WMMD736. The sequence goes on along the minus strand of NZ_JBMHMI010000001.1, from coordinate 6,947,295 downwards.
CGCGGGGCGCGGCGACCGGTCGCCAGCTCCCGGGAGGGCGGACGATGCGACGGTGGCTTGCAGCGCTGGCGCTGGTCGGCGTCACGACGATGCTGCTGTCCGGCTGCGCGCCGGCACGCGGCGCGGACGGTGATCTCACCGACGACTGGCCGGAACTGCGGGATCCCCGACCCTTCACTCCGGCCACCGACACCTGCCTGCCCCGGATCACCGCGGTCGTGCAGGCCAGCACGTACGAGACCGTGGACTGCGCCCGCAGCCACCTCGCCGAGGCGATCCACGTCGGCACGTTCACCGGGCCGGCCACGCGGGCCGGCGCCCGGCCGGGCCCGGGTTCGACCGCGCTGCGCGCGGCCCGCGCCGAGTGCGACCAGCGGGCCCGCGACGTGCTCGGCGGCGACTGGCACACGGCCCGGCTCACCCTGACGCTGTCGCTGCCCACGGCGCCGGCGTGGACCGGCGGCGCACGCTGGTTCCGCTGCGACCTCAGCGAGACCGACAGCATCGACAACACCCGCCCGGTGAACCGCGTCGGCAGCCTGCGTGGCGCGTTGATCGGCGACAGCCCACTGACCCACCGCTGTTTCGACCCCAAGCTGATCGGCGACAACCTCAACTACATGGCCCCGGTGCTCTGCACCGAGCCGCACCGCGCCGAGTTCGTCGGCGTCTACGAGGAGAAGGACATGAGCTGGGCGTCCTTCACCCGGGCGGGCGAACTGGCCCACCGGCGCTGCATGGCGCTGATCGCCGCGTACGTGGCCGTGCCCAACAACAGCGAGCTGCCGTACCGGGCCGGTTCCATCTACTACCCACCGTCGCAACGGGAGTGGGAGGAGGGTGACCGCGGGGTGCGCTGTTTCCTGTGGAGCGACGACCGCAAACTCACCCGGTCGATGCGCGGCGCCGGCCCCGAAGGACTACCGGCGATCTGAGCTACGGTGCCGTATGCTGCTGCGCCGTGGCTTCACCGGCCGGCTGGAGGTCGACCGGGGGTCACCGGCGGCGGGAGGTCGAAGATGCGACGGTGGTTGACGGCGATTGCCGGGGGCGCGGCGGTGGCCCTGGCCCTCACCGCCTGTAGCGCGCCGGCCGGAGTGGACCGGGACCTCACCGACGACTGGCCGGCGCCCGTGGCGGCGCAGCAGTTCGTCCCCGAATCGGGAGTCTGCCACCACTCCTCCCAGCAGGTCGGTTTCCTCAGCGGCTACAACCCGATGGAGTGCAGCGAGGCGCACCGGGTGGAGACCATGCACGTCGGCACGCTCACCGGTGCCAGCGCCCAGCGCAGCACCACCCCGCTTCCCGGCTCGGAGTCGATGCGGGCCGCGCAGGCCGGCTGCGAGAAGGAGGTCACCAAGGCGGTCGGTGGCGACTGGCGCTCCGGACGCCTCGGACTGACCGTCGTGCTGCCGTCGCCACCCGCCTGGGCCGGCGGTGCCCGCTGGTACCGCTGCGACGTCACCGAGATCGCCAGCATCGACGACACCGCCGTCGACCTGCGCACCGGCAGTCTGCGGGGCGCACTGAGCGGCGCGGCCCCGCTGGCCTACCGCTGCTTCAACCCGAAGCTGGTCAAGGACGACATCGAGGCGATGGTGCCGGTGTCCTGCACGGCGAAGCACCACGCCGAGTTCGTCGGGATCTGGCAGGCCCCGGACATCAGCTACGCGGAGTTCAACCGCACCACCAAGCGCACCCACCGGGCGTGCCAGTCGGTCACCGCGAAGTACGCCAAGGTGCCGGACGACTCCAAGCTCGACTTCCGTGCCGGGACGATCTACTACCAGCCGTACGAGCAGGAGTGGAAGAACGGCAACCGTGGGGTGCAGTGCTTCCTGTGGATCAGCGACCGGAACCTGACCCGCTCGATGCGCAACGCCGGCGACAAGGGCCTCCCGGTCACCTGACCCCTCGCCGCCCCGGCCGCTCGACATTCCGAGCGGCCGGACAACGGTGTGCGGTCAGCCCTTGCGCAGGACGGCGAGGAACATCGCGTCGGTGCCGTGCCGGTGCGGCCACAGCTGCACGGTGGGGCCGTCACCCAGGCCGGGCATGCCGGCCGGCAGCAGCGGCCGGGCGTCGACGAAGTCCACCGCCACACCGCTGCGGCGGGCCGCCTCGGTGACCGTCACGTGGGTCTCCACGGTGTGCGGCGAGCAGGTCACGTAGGCCACCAACCCGCCCGGCCGGACCGCCCGCAGCGCGGCACCCAGCAGCTCACGTTGCAGCCGGGTCAGCGGCGGCAGATCCGACGGCTGCCGCCGCCAGCGCGACTCGGGACGCCGACGCAGCGAGCCCAGCCCGGTGCACGGCGCGTCCACCAGCACCCGGTCGAAGTGCCCCTCCGGCAGCTTCGGGTCCGCGCCGACCTCACGGCCGTCGGTGGCCAGCACGGTCACCGGCAGGCCCCGGGTCGCCTGGGACACCAGCCGGGCCCGGTGCTCGGCCACCTCAACGGCGGTCAGGCGGGCGCCCCGCTGCGCGGCCAGCGCGCCCAGCAGCCCGGCCTTTCCGCCGGGGCCCGCGCACAGGTCCAGCCAGCGCCCGTCCGGGCCGTCCAGCGGAGCGTCGGCGAGCGCGGCGGCCACCAGTTGGGAGCCCTCGTCCTGGACGTGGGCGCGACCGTCGGCCACCGCCGGCACGTCGCCGGGGGCGCCGCCAGGCAGGTAGACCGCGTACGGGGAGAAGGCGCCGGGCGCCCCGCCGACCGCGTCGGCCAGCTCGACCGGGTCGATCAACCCGGGTCGGGCGCACAGGTGCACCGGGGGACGCTCGTTGTCCTCGATCAGGAGCCGGGCCGTCTCGCCCAGGTCACCGCCGAGTGCCTCGGAGAAGGCCCGGACGATCCACTGCGGGTGGCTGTAGGCCAACGCCAGGTGCCCGACCGGGTCGGTCTCCATCGGCGGCGCGAGCTTGGCCACCCAGGCGTCGATGTCACGGGTCGACACCTCGCGCAGCACCGCGTTGGCGAACCCGGCCGCGCCCGGCGCGACCGAGCGGACCAGGTCCACGGTCGATGACACGGCCGCGTGCGGGGGCACCCGCGTGTGCAGGAGCTGGTACGCCCCGATCCGCAGCGCGTCGCGTGCCGGCGGGTCGATCCGGGCCACGTCCCGGCCGGCCGCGTCGCTGAGGATCGCATCCAGCGTGCCCAGGTGACGCAGCGTGCCGTAGGTCAACTCGGTGGCGAACGCGGCGTCCCGGCCGTACAGCCCCTCCTCGCGCAGGATGGTGGGCAACACCAGGTTCGCGAAGGCGTCGTCGCGGTGCACGGCGGCGACCGCCTCGTACGCCGCGCGTCGCGGCCGGTCCAGCGGCGGCCGGGCCGGGCGACGGTCGCCACCACGGCCGGTCGACGGACCGCCCCGGTACGGGCGCGTACCCTCCGGGGCCGTCACGCGAGGCCCTCGCCGGCACCGACGCGGACGCCCCGCGCCCAGTCGGTGGCCGCCATGGCCCGCTTGCCCGCGGCCCGGACCTCGCCCAGGCGCACCGGTCCGGTGGCCGTACCGGCCAACACCCGGGTCTTCTCCACCAGCAACTCCCCCGGTTTCAGGTCCGGGCCGTCGGGCACCGGTGCGACCGGACCGAGCTTCACCCGCTCGTCCCGGAAGGTCGTCCACGCGCCGGGCGCCGGGGTGCAGGCGCGGATGCGCCGGTCCACCGCGAAGGCCGGGTCGCCCCAGCGGACCCGGGCGTCCTCCACGGTCAGCTTCGGTGCCAGGGAGACCCCGTCGGCGGGCTGCGGCTCGGCGCGGGCGGTGCCGTCGGCGATCGCGTCGAGCACGGCCACGAGCAGCCCCGCGCCACTGTCGGCGAGACGTTCCAGCAGGTCGCCGGAGGTGTCACCGGGACGGATCTCGTCGGTCAGGGTGCCGTAGACGGGCCCGGTGTCCAGGCCCTGCTCCAACTCGAAGACGCTGGCCCCGGTCACCTCGTCGCCGTGCAGCACCGCGTGTTGCACGGGCGCGGCCCCCCGCCAGGCGGGAAGCAGCGAGAAGTGCAGGTTGATCCAGCCGTGGCGGGGGATCTCCAGCGCGGACGGCGGCACCAGCGCGCCGTAGGCCACCACCGGCACGCAGTCCGGGGAGAGCGCACGCAGCCGGTCGAGGAACTCCGGGTCGCGGGGACGGGCCGGCGTGAGCACCTCCACGCCGTGCTCGTCGGCCCACACCCCGACCGGGGAGCGGGACAGGCCCCTCCCCCGTCCGGCGGGCGCGTCGGGCCGGGTGACCACGGCGACCAGCTCGTGCCGGGAGGCCGCGACGGCGGCCAGGGCGGGTACGGCCACCGCCGGCGTACCAGCGAAGATCACACGCATCCGGGTCACCGCCCCAGGCCGAAGGGGCTGCCACCGGCGTGCGGGTTGACCTTGACCACCGGCGGGGCGGCCGGGTCGTACCACTCGGCCTGGCGGATCGCCTTCATGGCCTCCTTGCGACCGGCGGAGTCGAGCCGGTCGAGGAAGAGCACCCCGTCGAGGTGGTCGGTCTCGTGCTGCACGCAGCGGGCCATCAGCCCGGTGCCGACGATCTGCAGCGGGTCGCCGTAGCCGTTGAAGCCCTTGGCGACGACGTTCTGCCGACGCTTGGTGTCGAAGTAGAGCCCGGGGATGGACAGGCAGCCCTCGGGGCCGTCCTGCTCCTCCTCGTCGGGGAACTCCAGCACCGGGTTGACCAGGTGCCCGAGCACGTCGTCGACGTCGAAGGTGAACACCCGCAGGCTCACGCCGAGCTGCGGCGCGGCCAGGCCGGCGCCGTTCTGCCCCCGCATGGTGTCGGTGAGGTCGGCGATGAGCCTACGCAGCTCGACATCGAAGTCGACCACCGGATCGGCCGGCGTGCGCAGCACCGGGTCCCCAAACAGACGGATGGGCTGGACGGTCACGCGGGACGGCTCCTTCGGCAGGCGGGGCGAGCGGTGTCGTACCAGTCTACGGAGTGCCCGGGTGGGACCCGGCCGGCGTACCTCGATCGGCCGCGGCCGGTGTGCCCAGCGTCACCAGCAGGCTCTCGTAGCCGCGCAGGGTCAGCCGGGTCCGGTGCCGGGGCGGCGCGGCCAGGGCCAGCTCGGGCAACCGGCGCAGCAGCAGCGGGAACGCCAGCTGCGCCTCGAGCCGGGCGAGGCCGGCGCCGAGGCAGTAGTGCGGACCGGCACCGAAGGACAGCGGGTGCGTCTGCGCACGGGTGGGGTCGAAACGCTCCGGGTCGGTGAAGCGGCGGGGGTCGCGGTTGGCCGCGCCGAGCAGCAGCAGCGCCGTGCTGCCGGCCGGCAGGTCGAGCCCGCCGCAACGCACCGACGCCGTGCTGGTCCGGGTGGTCAGCTGCACCGGGGAGTCGTAGCGCAACAGCTCCTCGACGTACGCCGGGACGAGCCCGGGGTCGGCCCGCAGCGCGTCGGCGGCCTCGGGGTGGCGCAGCAGCACGACGAGGCCGTTGCCGAGCAGATTGGTGGTGGTCTCGAAGCCGGCCACCAGCAGCACCACCAGGTTGGCCAGCAGTTCGTCGCCGGTGAGCCGCTCGCCGTCGGCGTCGTGGACCTGGACCAGCGCGGTGGTCAGGTCGTCGGCCGGTTCCCGGCGCCGGGCGACGATCAGCTCGACGAAGTAGTCGCGCAGCTCGGCGGCGCCCGCGTCGGCGACGGCCAGTTCCGCGGTGGTGATCTCCGGCTCCAGCACGCCGGTCAGGTCGCCGGCCCAGCGGCGGAACAGCGGCCGGTCCTGCGCCGGCACGCCCAGCAGCGCGCAGATCACCCCGACCGGGAGCGGGTACGCGAAGTCGGCCAGCACGTCGACCGGCCGGCCGTCCTCGGCGCGCTCGATCATCGCGTCGAGCAACTCCTCGGCCTGTGCCCGCACCACGTCACGCATCCCGGCGATCCGGCGCGGACTGAACGCCCCGGCGGCGAGCCGACGCATCCGGCTGTGGTCGGGCGGGTTGGTCCGCAGCATGGACCGGGCGATCGACTTCATCGCCGGGCTCTGCCGCCAGTTCGGCCACACCTGGTCCCGCAGCGCGTCGTCGAGCACCCCGAGCCGGGGGTCGCGCAGCAACTCGTCGGCCTCCGGGTAGCCGGTCACCACGTACAGGCCGGGCAACGCCTCGACCACCGGACCGTGCGAGCGCAGCCGCTCGTACGTCGGGTACGGATCGACGCGTCCCTGCGGCGACATGAGCAGTGTGAGCGCCTCGGCAGCCTCCATGGCCGGCCTCCCCGTCGATGCGTGCGAGGCTCCATCATCCCGGTGCCGCCGCCGGACGGCAGCCCCTGCCCGGCACCCGTCAGCCCCGGGCGGTCGCCGCCGTGGCCAGCAGTGCGCGGACCCGGTCGCCGTCGGGATGGCCGAGGTTGTCGAGGATGCGCAGGGCACGCCGCCAGGTCCGCACCGCGCCGACGGTGTCCCCCGCCGCCTGCCGGCTCTCGCCGAGCCGGGACAGGGTGTCCGCCTCGTCGTAACGGTCGCTGATCCGCCGGTAGAGCCGCAGCGCGCGCCCGTAACACCGGATCGCCTCGGCGTGGTCACCCAGGCGGGCGTGGATGAAGCCGAGGCTGTCCCAGGTGTTCGCCTCACCGTGCCGGTCACCGGTGCGACGCAGCAGTGTCAACGCCTGCCCGCAGTGCGTGAGCGCCGGGGCGTACTGGCCGAGCTGGGCGTACGCCCAGCCCACCGCGTTGCGGGCGCTCGCCTCCCCGGCGAGGTGACCGGCGTCGCGGTACAGCGCCAGCGCCCGCTGCCCGTGCTCCAGCGCCTCGGCGTGCCGGCCGAGGCCGTCGAGCATCGCCCCGAACGCCCGGTGGGTACGCGCCTGCCCGGTGTGGTCACCCAACACCCCGAAGATCGCCAGCGCCTGCCGGTAGTTGGTCGCCGCCTCGTCCACCCGGCCCAGCCGGGACAGCACCCGGGCCAGGTCCCGGTGGGCGTTCGCCTGCCCGAGCCGGTCGCCCGCGCAGCGGGCCCCGGCCAGGGCGGTCCGCTGGGCGGCGGCGAGGTCCGGCCACCGCCCTCGTCGTTGCAGGAAGTCCACCAACGTCCACGCCAGCTGCCAGGCATGGCCGTCGAACCCGACGTGCCTGGCGTGCGCGACCGCCGCCAGGAGCACCGGATACTCGGTGGTGAACCAGGCGAGCGCCCGCCCGTGGTCGACGATCTCCTCGGGCAGCACACCGGGTGCGACCGGGGCCAGGGTGACCGGATCCCGGCCCGGTTGCAGCAGCAGCGCGGCCGCGTGCGCGGTGTGCAGGTAGTGGTCCAGTCCACGCCGGATCGCGGCCCGTCGGGCGCCGGCCGGCTCGAACCGCTCGGCCTGCTGAAGGGCGTACGCCCGGAGCAGGTCGTGCGCGCCGAACCGCCCAGGGGCGTGCTCGGTGACGAGGTGCGCGTGGGCCAGCTCCGCCAGCAGTCGGGGCGCCTGCTCCCGGGGCACGCCGGCCAGGCTGGCCGCCGCCGCCACACCGATGTCCGGGCCCGGGTGGCAGCCGAACAGGCGGAACAGTCGTGCGGCCGGGGGCGTCAGGCTCCGGTAGGACCAGGAGAACACGGCCTGCACGTCGGTGCCGGCATCACCGGCGTCGAACGATTCCAACGGGCGGGGCGCCTCGCGCAGCTCGGCCGCCAGGCTGGCCAGGGGGAACCCGGGATTCGCCGCGCCCCGCGCGGCGAGTACCGCCAGCGCCAGCGGCAGCCGCGCGCACCGCTCGATGATCTCGTCCACCGCCCGTGGCTCGACGGTCAGCCGGTCCGCGCCGAGGCGGCGGGCCAGCAACTGCCACGCCTCGGCGGCGCTGAGCAGTTCCACGCCCAGCGGCCGGGCGCCCTCGGCGGCGACCAGACTGGCCAGGCGGTTGCGGCTGGTGACCAGGACCAGGCAGGTCGGGCTGCCGGCCAGCAACGGCCGGACGTGCTCGGCGTCGCGGGCGTTGTCCAGCAGCACCAGCATCCGACGGCCGGCGAGCAGGCTGCGGTACAGACCCACCTGCGCGCTCAGATGGGTGGGGATCCGTTCGGGCGGCACCTCGAGGGCCTCGAGGAACCCCCGGATCGCCTCGACCGGCGTCACCACCGTTCCGGTGGAGTCGAATCCCCGCAGGTCGACGTAGAGCTGACCGTCCGGGAAGCGGTCGGCGACCCGATGCGCCCAGTGCACGGCCAGGGTGGTCTTGCCGACTCCGGCCGTACCGGACAGGGTCACCACCCGGGCGGGTGCCATGCCGCCGTCGTCGGCGGCGTCCGGACCGGCACAGGCGGCGTCGAGCTGCGCGAGCTGGGCGGTACGTCCGACGAATCCGGGCAGTGCCGGGGGCAGCTGACGGGGTACGGGGAGGCGGTTCGACGTCGCGGCGACCCGCTTGCCGCCGCCGCGGGAGCGGACGGCTTCGTCGGCTGCCCGCACGTCGGTCGCGTGGTCACCGGTCGGGCGTCTGCGTCGCTCCTCGATCCGGTCCCGCGCGGTGGCCAGCAACCCCTGCTCGGTGGGGCTCGCGCCGAGCAACCGGATGAGCGCGTCGAACCGCTCCGGCGGGGGCAGGACGTTACCGGCGAAGTACTCCCCGATGATGCCGCGTGACCAGCCGGTCTTCGCCGCCAACTGCCGGTACGTCAGCCGGGTCTCGCCCTGCTGCCGTGCTTCGCGACGGCGTAGTTGGCGCAGCAGAGCGGCCAGATCCGGCAGGGTCTGCGCCGCGACGGCCCGGCGTCCCACGTCGCCCGCCCCGGGCGACTCCTGCGCCCCGGCACGAACGCCGGGAGGAATCCACTGGTCGGACATGCGGCCCCCACCCCCTTGCGGTCACCCGGCCGCCCCGGATGCCGACACGGGCAGGCTAGACGCGGCCACCCGCAGTGAGATAGGAGATCGCCGATGTCTGACAGTTCACATCGGACCTTTCGCCGTCCGATGGTGTCCGACCGTGTCCAATCCCGTCCAGGATCGCGCTCCGGAACGGGCGTCGCGTGCCACCGTCCTGGGGGCGGGCCGAGCCCGCGCCACGAACCCTGGGGAAGGGGTACAGATGATCCGTCCACACCCGACCGCCCGCCGGTCCGCGTCGATGCTGCGTCGCATCGCCGTGACCGCCTGCGGCCTCACGCTGCTCGTCGCGGGCGTGAGCGCCGCGCCGGCAGCCGCCGCGCCGAAGGGCAAGGCCACCACCACCGGATCGTTCGTCGACAGCACCGCGGTGCCCGGCGGCTTCGCCTCCTGGTCCGAGCTGCTGACGTTGCAGGAGCGGATGAACACCGCCGCAGCCCAGATCACCAACGCCGCGCAGCGCAGCGCGAACTCCGGCTTCGCCGGGATCGTCGCCGATCCCACCACCCGCCACCTCCAGGTCTACTGGAAGGGCGAGCCGCCGGCCCGCCTGGTGGCCAACGCCCGGGCCACCGTCGCGACGACGGTGCTGCCCGCAGCGTACTCGCAGCGGGAACTGATGGTCGCGGCCGACAAGCTGCGCGCCTCGGCCGGCGACAAGATCACGACGGTGGGGCCGCGCGCCGACGGCGCCGGCCTGCTCGTCGGTACGCAGAGCGGACTGCTCGGCGCGGCGGCTCTCGCCGGCGTGCCGGTGACCGTGCAGACGGGTGTCGCCGCCGCGCCCGCGACCCGGTGGGACGACTCGCCGCCCTGGTGGGGTGGTGCCGCGTGGCGTAACACCTCCACCGGCGGCGGTTGCTCGACCGGCTTCGGCGTCTGGGCGGGCGGGGTGTCGCGGGTGCTCTCCGCCGCGCACTGCGCCAACCTCAACGTCGTCGCGGCCGACCCGACCGGGCAGACCATCGGCACCGTCATCAGCCGCAACGTCAGCAGCGACACGCTGCTCATCGCGGGCTCCGGCGGCGGCCGGGTCTTCAACAACAGCACCGACGCGAACGGCGCGGTGGTCAGCGAGTTCAGCAACCAGGTGATCGGCGCGCAGGCCAGCCAGGTCGGCAACTGGGTGTGCAGTTCCGGCGCGTACTCCGGCACCCGGTGCTCGATCCAGGTGAAGGCCCGCAACCTGTGCATCAACGTGCGCAACTTCGGCACGGTCTGCGGCCAGGTCCAGGCCGAGAACACCGCCCGCACCAACGCCGTCGGCCAGGGCGACAGCGGCGGTCCCGTGGAGATCGTGAACCCGGCGAACACCCTCCAGGTGTGGGCGACCGGCACCAACACCGCCATCGACGACACCAACACGACGACGGCGTGTACCGGCTACGTGCCCACCGGGCGGACGTGCGCCTGGCGGTTCTACTACGAGGACATCTTCTCCGGCATGGCCGGCGTGGGCGCCTCCGGAGTCGTCCTGGGCTGACGCCTCCGCACGACCATCGTCCGATCCGACAGTCGGGCCGGTGCGCATCCCGCGCGCCGGCCCGGCGTCGCGCTGGGCGCCGCCCCTAAGCGCCGACGCCCGTGTCCGCGGCGAGCACGGCGTCGCCGCCGAGCAGCGACGGCTCCGGCAACGGCAGGTGGATCTTGTGGGCCGCCTCCCAGTCGTAGACCAGGCCGGGTCGCACCTGTGCGGCGAAGTAGTCCACCGCGCTCATCCCGCCCACCACCGGCTCGTCGACCTCGGCGACCAACTGGGCCGGGACCAGGGTGAAGCCGTTCTGCAGGGCGGCGCTGAGCCGACGGTGCCCGTCGACGACGAAGAAGTACTCCCCGGTGAAGCCGATCTTCAGCGGCTCCAACGACTCGTCACCGGCCTCGGCCACGTCGCCGACGAACTCGCTGTCCCAGAGGCCGCGCAGGGTGGCGATGTCCTCGGTCGGGTAGATGCGCGACGGGTCCAGCAGCAGCAGCGGCGGGCCGTCGCGCAGCACGTCGGCGCCGAGTGTGCCCTCGTACGCGGCGATGATGTGCTCGACCACCTCGGCGGCCGAGGCCCGCGTGGTGTCGCAGATCAGGTCGTAGTTGCGCAACCGCGCCTTGTCCACCCCGTAGCGGACGATGAACCGGCTGCGCTCGCTGGCGCTGCGCTCGCGGAGCTTGGCCTTGGCCTCCTCGTGCGAGGTGTAGCTCTCCGCCGGGCCGGAGGGACGGGCCAGCACCCGGCGGGCCGCCTCACCCGGCTCGGTGATCATGTGCACCTTGAGCGCGTCGGTGAAGAAGTGCCAGGCCAGCCGCGAATCCATGATCAGGTGCTCGCCGGAGGCGGCGATGTCGCGCTGGAGCTGGTCGACGTAGCCGTCGACGGCCTGGTCCAGCTCAGCGTGCAGGTTGAGCTGCAGAGCGGTCATCTGCCGCTGCTGCGCCATCTCCCGGTAGAGGTCACCCACGCTGACCCGGCGCATCCCGAGCCGCTTGGCGATCTCCACCGACACGGTGCTCTTACCGCTGCCGAGGTCGCCGTTGAAGACGATAGATTGTCGAACGGTCACGACTGGTCCACCCCTGATAACCGGCTTCCTGACATCATCGGCATCGTCCGAGCATGACGGGCGATGCTACCACCTCGTCACCTGCGCCCCGCCGGACGCGGTGTGCGGGCACCGGTCGCCGCGCCCACCCGCCACCCTCGTGAAACGGTCAGAACAGGCTCAGCGGATCGACCTGGAGACGAACCGGGTCGGCGGCCTTGCGGGCCGCGCGCAGCCCGGCGGCCGAGTGCAGGGCCTCGGCGAGCGCGGCGGCCCGCGCCCGGGGCACCCGCAGGAGCATCCGCTCGCGCCCCTCGTCGGCCGGCACCGGCCCGAGCACCTCGGCGTCGGCGGGGAGGTGGGCCGCGGCGAGCAGGTCGGCCACCGCCTCGGCCCCGCCGGTGACGCTCGCCATCCGGACTGCCGGTGGGAAGCCCAACTCGCGGCGCTCGGCCAACTCCCGGCCGGCGAACCAGGCGGCGTCCCAGCGCAGCAGCGCCTGCACCGGGGCGAGCGCGCCGTCGGCGACGACCACCACGCGGCCGGCCGGCGCCGGGCGGGCCAGGGCCGCCGCGGCCAGCCAGCGGCGCAGCGCCTCCTCGCCGGCACGCAGGTCGGCCCGGGTCAGCAGGGCCCACGAGTCGAGCAGCAGCACCGCGCCGTAGCCGCCCGCCGCGACCGGTTCGGCGCCGGGCGTGGCGACGACCAGGGCGGCCGTGCCGGGCACGTCGGTCAGCACCTCCTCGCGTCCCGAGGTCCGCACCGGCACGTCGGGAAACGCCCGGCCCAGCTCCTCGGCGGTACGCCGGGCGCCGGTGACCGCCGCGCGCAGCCGCCGCCCGCCGCACTGGGGACAGGCGTACGCGGCGGCGACCCGGGCACACCACCGGCAGGCGGGGGTGCCACCGGCCGACGGCAGGGCGAGCGGGCCGGCGCAGTGCGCGCAGCGGGCCGGGGTGCGGCAGTCGGCGCAGGAGACCGACGGCAGGTAGCCGCGCCGGGGCACCTGTACGAGCACCGGCAGGCCCGCCCGGAGCGCGTCGCGGGCGGCCGTCCAGGCCAGGCTGGGCAGCCGGGCGGTGGCCGCACCGGGGTCACGGGCGAGCTGCGGGTCGTCGCCGGTCGGCGCGATGGCCGGTATCCGCGCCCGCACCGTCGCCCGGTCGGCGACCACCTCGCGGGCCCAGCCGGTCTCCAGCAGCAACTGCGCCTCGGCCGTCCGCGCGTACCCACCGACCAGCGCCGCGGCGTCACCGAGCCGCGCCCGGGTGAGCAACACGTCCCGGGCGTGCGGATAGGGCGCGCGGGGTTCGGAGTGCAGGTCGTCCCCGTCGTCCCAGACGGCGACGAGGCCGAGCCGGCGTACCGGGGCGAACATCGCCGCCCGGGTGCCGATGACCACCGGCACCTGCCCTCGCCGGGCGGCGAGGAATGCCCGGTAGCGCCGCGCCGGCCCGAGGGCGGCGGAGAGAGCGACGTGCCGCCCCGGGCCCAGCACCGCGGTCAGCGCGGCGTCGAGACGGTCGAGATCGCGTGCGTCCGGCACGACGACCACCGCGCCGCGCCCACCGGCGACGGTGGCGGCCACGGCGTCGGCGTAGCGGGCGGCCCAGTCCTCGCCGGGCAGCGCCGACCAGACCGCGCGGGCGGGCCGGCCGTCGGTGAGCGCCCGCAACAGCGCCGGGCCGGCCGGGTAGTCCCGCCACCCCCTCGGGTCGACCGGCTGCCCCGGCGCGGCCTCCGAGGTGGACTCCTCGTCGTGGGGCTCCTTCTCGACGCGGGCGTGTCGGGGTGGCACGGCGAGCCGGAGGACGTCGGCGAGGTTGCCCGCGTACCGGTCGGCGACCGCGCGGGCCAGGCGGGCGACCTCGGGGGTCAGCACCGGCTCCGGCGAGACGACCTTCTCCAGGTAGGCGAGCCGACCGGTGTGCCCGGAGTCGTCCGCCCGGGACAGCAGCCAACCGTCGACCAGCTGGCCCGCGAAACGCACCTTGATTCGGGTGCCGGGCACCGCGACGTCGTCCAGCTCGGCCGGCACGAGGTAGTCGAACGGGCGATCCAGGTGCGCCAGCGGCACGTCCACGCAGACGCGCGCGACCGGCGACCCGTCAGCGGGTCGCCGGTCGCTACGCCTGGTGGCGGTCAGGCTCCCGCGGCCGACTTGAGGTCGGCGGCCCGGTCGGTGCTCTCCCAGGTCAGGTCCGGCAGCTCCCGGCCGAAGTGGCCGTACGCGGCGGTCTGCTGGTAGATCGGGCGGAGCAGGTTGAGGTCCCGGATGATCGCGGCCGGGCGCAGGTCGAACACCTCGGAGACGGCGCTCTCGATCGAGGCGACCGGCACGGTCTCGGTGCCGAACGTCTCGATGAAGAGGCTCACCGGGTGCGCCTTGCCGATGGCGTAGGCGACCTGCGCCTCGCACCGCTCGGCGAGGCCGGCGGCGACCACGTTCTTGGCCACCCAGCGCATCGCGTACGCGGCCGACCGGTCCACCTTGGACGGATCCTTGCCGGAGAACGCGCCACCACCGTGCCGGGCGTACCCGCCGTAGGTGTCGACGATGATCTTGCGACCGGTCAGTCCGGCGTCACCCATCGGGCCACCGATCTCGAACCGGCCGGTCGGGTTGACCAGCAGCCGGTAACCGTCGGTGTCCAGGCCGAGGCTCTCCAGCTCGGGCGCGATGACGGAGTCCCGCACGTCGGGGGTGAGCAGCGACTCCAGCGAGATGTCCGCGGCGTGCTGGCTGGACACCACGACGGTGTTCAGCCGGACCGGGCGCAGCCCCTCGTACTCGATGGTGACCTGGGTCTTGCCGTCCGGCCGCAGGTACGGGATCGTGCCGTCCTTGCGGACCGCGGCGAGCCGACGCGCCAGCCGGTGGGCCAAGGCGATCGGCAGCGGCATCAGCTCCGGCGTCTCCGAGCAGGCGAAGCCGAACATCATGCCCTGGTCGCCGGCGCCCTGGGCGTCCAGCGCGCTCTCCGACGCCCCGGTCCGCAGCTCGAAGGCGTTGTCGACGCCCTGCGCGATGTCCTCGGACTGCGCGCCGATCGAGACGCTGACCCCGCAGGAGGCGCCGTCGAAACCCTTCTTCGACGAGTCGTAGCCGATGTCGAGGATGGTCCGACGGACGATGGTCGGGATGTCGGCGTACGCCTTGGTGGTGACCTCGCCGGCGATGTGCACCTGGCCGGTGGTGATCATGGTCTCGACCGCGACCCGGCTGTGCGGGTCCTCGGCGAGCAGCGCGTCGAGGATGCCGTCGCTGATCTGGTCGGCGATCTTGTCCGGGTGGCCTTCCGTGACCGATTCGGACGTGAAGAGGCGGCGTGTCACGGCACTCCTAAGCGTGTGATGTCGTTCCGCGGCAGTCTAGTCACCGCTGCGGCCGGTGTCGGGATCGGTCGCGCTCTGTTCCACCCGTCAGGAGCGGCTGGCCAGCCGCGCCACGACGAGGTCCCACACGGTGTCGGCCACCGCCTCCTTGGCCTGCTCCGGCAGACGGCTCACCGAGCCGTCCGCGCCGATGACCGTCACCGTGTTGGTGTCGGCGCCGAAGACCCGGTCCGCACCGACCTCGTTGATCACGATGAGGTCGGCCCGCTTGCGGGCCAGCTTCGCCCGGCCGTTGGCCTCCGCGTCGCCGGTCTCGGCGGCGAACACCACCAGCACCTGCTCCGGTCGCTTGAGCTGGCCGAGCTCCGCCGCGATGTCCGAGTTCGTGACGAGCTCGATGGTGGGAGCGACACCGTCGTCCGACTTCTTGATTTTGCCAGGCGCGTACGTCGCCGGTCGGAAATCGGCCGGAGCCGCCGCCATCACGACCGCGTCGGCCTCGGCGGCGGCCTTCAGGGTCGCCTCGCGCAGCTCGGCGGTCGTGCCCACCCGGACCAGGTCGACCCCGGCGGGGTCGGCGAGCGAGACGTTGGCCGCGATCAGCGTGACCCGGGCGCCCCGGGCGACCGCCGAACGCGCGAAGGCGTAGCCCTGTTTGCCCGAGGAGCGGTTGCCGAGGAAGCGGACGGGGTCCAGCGGCTCGCGGGTGCCCCCGGCGGTGACCACCAACCGGCGACCGGTCAGGTCCGCCGGGGCGGCGGCGCCCCGGGCGAGGACCTGGCGGGCGACGGCGAAGATCTCCGCCGGGTCGGGCAGTCGACCCTTGCCGGTGTCGGCTCCGGTGAGCCGCCCGACGGCCGGCTCGATGACCCGGACGCCCCGGGAACGCAGCGTGGCGACGTTGGCGACGGTGGCCGGGTGTTCCCACATCTCGGTGTGCATGGCCGGGGCCAGCACCACCGGGCAACGGGCGGTCAGCAACGTGTTGGTCAGCAGGTCGTCGGCGAGCCCGTGGGCGGCCTTGGCGAGCAGGTCGGTCGTGGTCGGCGCGACCACCACCAGGTCGGCCTGCTTGCCGAGGCGGACGTGCGGCACCTCGTGCACGTCGGACCAGACGTCGTCGGCGACCGGCTGGCCGGAGAGCGCCGCCCAGGTCGGCGCACCGACGAATCTCAGCGCCGACGCGGTCGGCACGACACGGACCCGGTGGCCCGACTCGGTGAAGAGTCGCAGCAGCTCACATGCCTTGTAGGCAGCGATTCCGCCGCCGACCCCGAGGACGATCGAGGCGGACATCGACGGGGACGGACCTACGGCTGGTCGGTCGGCTCGGCGGTGAGCAGGCCGCCGTTGATCTCGCGCATGGCGATGGAGAGCGGCTTCTCCTGGGGGGTGGTCTCGACGAGCGGGCCGACGTACTCCAGGAGGCCCTCACCGAGCTGGCTGTAGTAGGCGTTGACCTGGCGCGCACGCTTGGCGGCGAAGATGACCAACGCGTACTTCGACGTCGTCTTCTCGAGGAGCTCGTCGATCGGCGGGTTGGTGATGCCTTCGGGGTTGGCGATGGATCCCACGAATTAACCTCTGCGTCTTTCGAACCGCGCGGACGCGGTGCTGAGTCCCGACGGCGGCCGGCCGTCAGCCGCGCAGGCGCGACCAGGCCGGATCCGGATAAGTTGAACCGAGTAAGCCTACCAGTTCGTCCGCCACCCGATCGGTGAGGTCGTGCGTGAGGGTGTCCGCGAAGGCGGCCGCGACGGCGGCGTCGGGCCAGCGTCCGGGCGGGATCAGCAGCACCAGACGCGCGTCGGGCAGTCGTTTCCCCACCAGCCGGGCCCCGGTCACGTCGAGCGGAAGCAGGACCTGCTGCCCGGCGTCGAGCCGGGCGCGCAGCGGCGGGTGCAGGGTCCCCCGGCGGTACGCGCCGATCCGGGACCACTCCAGCAGCTCGCCGGCGGCGACCCGGCGCTCGAACTCGGCCGGGGCCATAAAGAGCCGCTGCTCGCCGTCCACCTCCGGGTCCCGGCGCGGCCTGGTCGTTGCCGGCACCGGGATCCACACGGACGGGAAACGCGCCCGGACCAGCTCGACGACACTCTCCCTGCCGGAACCCGAAGGTCCAGCCAGGACAGTGAGCCGAGCCGCCGGGCGCGCCTCGTCATCCGTGCTCACTGCTTGTTTCTACACGCTGCCAGGTTCAGTTGGCGGCGAACTCTCCAAGCAGTGCCTTGCGCTGCTGCTCGCCGAGGCCGCGCAGACGACGGCTGTCGGCGATCTTGAGCTTCTCCATGATCTGGGTAGCCCGGATCTTGCCAATGCCCGGCATCGCCTGCAGGACGGCCGAAACCTTGAGCTTGCCCACGACGTCGTCGCTCTCGGCGCGCTCGAGGACGGCGCCAAGGGTGGTCTTGCCCTGCTTGAGCTGCTCCTTCAGCTCGGCACGGGCCTTGCGGATCTCCGCGGCCTTCTCGAGCGCGGCAGCGCGCTGTTCGGGGGTCAGTGACGGGAGCGGCACCAGTTCTCCTCAGGTCCCTATCGCGGCGGGCGGGGCGCACCGCCGCATCTGTGAAACGTGGTGTCGCTGTGAACCAAGGGGTCCATGGTTCCCAGCGCGGGGAAAACTAGCGGTCAACGGAGCTTTCGGCAACGTGGGCGCGCGATGATCACCGCAAAGTGACCGAGCCGTCAGTCAGTCACCGGGCAGCCAGAACGGCCCGACACTCACCCAGCACCCGCTCCGCGGCGGCCCGCAGGGCGTCGACGTGCGGTCCCGCCGACAGGACCTCGCGGGAGTACGACGGCAGCACCGCGGCGAGGCTGGAGCCGAAGACGGTACGCAGATCGGCGGCGCCCGCACCCTGCGCGCCGAGCCCCGGAGCGAGCAGCGGACCCCCCACGGTGGAGAGGTCATGACCGGTGTCACCGATGGTCGCCCCGACCACCAGACCGAAGCTGCCGAGGGGGTTCGCACCGCTGTTGAGCTGGGAAATCTCGTCGATCACGGTCTGCGCGACGGTGCGTCCGTCGGACGTACGGGCCCGCTGCACGGCCGCGCCCTCGGGGTTGGAGGTGAGCGCCAGCACGAAGACACCACCGCCGTGTTCGGCGGCCAACTCGAACATCGGCGCCAACGAACCTACTCCCAGGTAGGGACTGGCCGTGACCGCGTCGACATACAGGGGGCTGGATGGATCCAGGTACGCGGAGGCGTACGCGCTGACCGTTGAGCCGATGTCGCCCCGCTTGACGTCGAGCAGAACGAGCGATCCGGCTTCTCGTAACTGTCGGATAGTTGACTCAAGAATCGCCACACCGCGGGATCCGAATCGCTCGAAAAAGGCCGACTGAGGCTTGACAACCGCAACCCGGTCACCGAGCGCATCCACCACGGTTCGGGTGAACCGGTCCAGACCGTCGACGTCGTCGGCGAGGCCCCACCGGGCCAGCAGGCCGGGATGCGGGTCGATGCCCACACAGAGCGGTCCGCGCTCGGTCACGGCCCGGTGCAGCCGGGTACCGAAGCTCTCCATCGGCGTACTTCCCCTCTTGTCGTCCGGGCGGCGGACCGCCTCCCGGGATGCTTGTCGGTTCCCGCTCAGCCGGCCGCCACGGCCGCCGCCACCCCGGCCGCGATCCGGGCCAGGTCGGCGTCGTCGGTGACGTACGGCGGCATCGTGTAGATCAGGTCGCGGAAGGGCCGCAGCCAGACGCCTTGGTCGGCGGCGGCCGTGGTGGCCGCGCCCAGGTCGACGTCGTGGTCGAGCTGGACCACACCGATCGCCCCGAGCACCCGCACGTCGGCCACGCCCGGCGCGGCGCGCAGCGGCTCCAGGCCGGCGCGCAGGCCCGCGGCGATCCGGGACACCTGTGCCGCCCAGTCGCCCTCCTGTAGCAGGCCGATGGAGGCGTTGGCGACCGCGCAGGCCAGCGGGTTGCCCATGAACGTCGGACCGTGCGCCAGGACGCCGTCAGCGGAGATCCCACGGGCGATCTCCGGAGTGCACAGCGCCGCGGCCAGGGTCAGGTAGCCGCCCGTCAGTGCCTTGCCCACGCACATCACGTCCGGGGACACCCCGGCGTGCTCGGCGGCGAACATCGTGCCGGTACGGCCGAACCCCGTGGCGATCTCGTCAAAGACCAGCAGCACCCCGTGCGCGCGGGTCACCTCACGCAGCACCCGCAGGTAGCCGGGGTGGTGGAAACGCATCCCGCCCGCGCCCTGCACCACCGGTTCCACGATGACCGCGGCCAGTTCGTGGGCGTGCCGCTCGACGGCGTCCACCAACGCCGCCACGTACGCCTCGTCCGGCGGATCGGTGAACCCGCCCGGCGGCACCGGCGCGAAGACCTGCCGGGGCAGCACGTCACCCCAGAGGTGGTGCATCCCGCCCTCGGGGTCGCAGACGCTCATCGGATGGAACGTGTCGCCGTGGTACCCGCCCCGCCAGGTGGCCAGCCGCCGCCGTTCCGGCCGTCCGACGGCCCGCTGGTACTGCAGGCACATCTTCACGGCCACCTCGACGCTGACCGACCCGGAGTCGGCCAGGAACACGTGCTCCAACCCGTCCGGGGCCAGCTCGACGAGCGTCCGCGCGAGCCGTACGGCGGGCTCGTGGGTGAGTCCGCCGAACATCACGTGGCTCATCCGCCCGAGCTGGTCGGTGACGGCCGCGTCCAGCACCGGGTGCCGGTAGCCGTGGACCGCCGCCCACCAGGACGACATCCCGTCCACCAGCTCCCGGCCGTCGGCCAACCTCAGCCGTACCCCCTCGGCGCTGCGGACCACGAACGGCGCGTTGGTCGGCGGCAGCGTGGCGTACGGATGCCAGACGTGCGCCCGGTCGACGGCCAGGATCTCCTCGGGTGTCACGCGTACTCCTTCCAAGCGCCAGCGGCCCGGGCGCCAGCGGCCCGGGCGGCGGTCGTCAGGCCGCCGGTCGGGCCGTTCCTTCTCATCCTTTGCTCTGCTTCAACGGAGGCAACGTTCGGTGTCCGGATATCGGACGCCGGCCGTTGCGCGGGTTGAAGCAGAGCAAAGGAGCCGATGGCTGCCGGCAGCGCAGCACCTCGCCGATGAACGGCCGGGCGCTGCAGGGGCGAATTCCTGGCGTAGAGCCGGCGCGGCGCGGCGCGTGGCAGGGCCAGCAGCGGACCCGGGCCGGTCACCGCCCGGCGACCGGGTCCGGCGCCGCCGCTGTGGTCGCCGCGCGGGCCGCGGCGCGGACCAGGGCCGGGCCCCGGTAGATGAAGCCCGTGTAGAGCTGCACCAGGGCGGCGCCGGCGTCGAACATCCGGGTGGCGTCGTCCGCATCGAGCACCCCACCGACGCCGATGATCGGCAGTCGGCCGCCGGTCTCGCGGTGCACGAAGGCCACCACGTCCCGGGCCCGGCCGGTCAGCGGCCGGCCGGACAGACCACCGGCCTCGGCGCCGCGCGCGGTGTCCACCGCGGCCAGCCCGTCGCGGGACAGGGTGGTGTTGGTGGCGATCACCCCGGCGGCTCCCCGGGCCAGGCAGACCTCCAGCAGCTCGGCGATGGCCGCCTCGGTCAGGTCGGGTGCGATCTTGACCAGCACCGGCTTCTCCCCCACCAGCGCGCCGAGCAGCGCGTCGAGGTGGGCACGGTCCTGCAACGACCGCAGGCCCGGGGTGTTCGGCGAGGACACGTTGACCGCGAAGTAGTCGCCGTGCCCCCGCAGCGCCCGGTACGAGGTGAGGTAGTCCTCGACCGCCTCGTCGAGCGGGGTCACCTTGGACTTGCCCAGCGAGATGCCCAACGGCACCCCGATCGGGCGCGGTAGCGCCGCCAGCCGGGCGGCCAGCGCGGCGGCCCCGGCGTTGTTGAAGCCCATCCGGTTGACGATGGCCTCGCTGGCCGGCAGCCGGAACAGCCGGGGCCGGGGATTGCCCGGCTGGGCGTGCGCGGTGACCGTGCCGACCTCCACGAAGCCGAAGCCGAGCGAGGGCCACGCCGGCAGCGCCGCGCCGTCCTTGTCCATGCCCGCGGCCAGCCCGACCGGGTTGGGGAACCGCACGCCGAAGACCGTGCGCGGCGCCTCGACCGCGTACCGGGCCCGCAGCGCGGCCAGGGCGGCGGGACGCCGCGACAGCGCGGCCAACCGCCGCAGCGTCCACTCGTGCGCCGTCTCGGCGTCCCCGCCGCCGAGCCGGAACAACCCTGGCCGGACGACCCGCTCGAACACCGTCACTGCGCCGCCCGCAGGGTGGCGTGCAGATCCTGGAGCGGGCGCACCCGCATGTCACCCCGGATCCGGGCCTCGATCCCCATCACGGCCGCGGCGGCGCCGGGAACCGTGGTGATACAGGGGATGTCGGCGGTGACGGCCGCGCTGCGGATCTCGTAGCCGTCCGAGCGGGCGCTCGCGCCCGAGCCCTGCGGCGTGTTGATCACCAGTGCGACGTCGCCACGGAGGATCAGCGACACCGCGTCGTCGCCCTCGCCGGCCTGGTAGTGCTTGCGGATCTGCTCGCAGGCGATGCCGTGCCGGCGCAGCACCTCGGCGGTACCGGCGGTCGCCACGATCTCGAAGCCCAGGTCGGCCAGCCGCTTGATCGGGAAGATCATGCCGCGCTTGTCCCGGTTGGCCACCGACACGAAGATCTTCCCGGCGGTCGGCAACGAGCCGTACGCGGCCGACTGGCTCTTGGCGAAGGCGTGCCCGAAGTTGGTGTCGATGCCCATCACCTCACCCGTCGACTTCATCTCCGGGCCGAGCAGCGAGTCGATCCCCTTGCCCGCACGGGTCCGGAAGCGCTTGAACGGCAGCACCGCCTCCTTGACCGCGATCGGCGCGTCGGCGGGCATCGTCCCGCCGTCCCCGGTCGCCGGGAGCAGACCCTCGGCACGCAGCTCGGCGATGGTCGCGCCCAGCGCGATCCGGGCCGCCGCCTTGGCCAGCGGCACCGCCGTCGCCTTCGAGACGAACGGAACCGTCCGCGACGCGCGCGGGTTCGCCTCCAGCACGTAGAGCACGTCGTCCTTGAGGGCGTACTGCACGTTGAGCAGACCGCGGACGCCGACACCCCGGGCGATGGCCTCGGTGTACCGGCGGACCTCGGCCAGGTGCGAGCCGGCGAGGGTGATCGGCGGCAGCGCGCAGGACGAGTCTCCGGAGTGGATACCGGCCTCTTCGATGTGCTCCATCACGCCACCGATGTAGACCTCGCCGTCGGCGTCGCACAGGGCGTCCACGTCGATCTCGATGGCGTCGTCCAGGAACCGGTCCACGAGCACCGGGTGGTCGCCGGAGATGTCGGTGGCCCGGCCGATGTAGTCGCGCAGCGTCGGGTCGTCGTACACGATCTCCATGCCGCGCCCACCGAGCACGTAGGACGGACGGACCAGCACCGGGTAGCCGATCTCGTCGGCGATCGTCTTGGCCTCGTCGAACGAGGTGGCCATGCCGTGTGCCGGCGCGCGCAGCCCGGCGCGGGCCAGGACGGCGCCGAACGCGCCCCGCTCCTCGGCCAGGTGAATCGACTCCGGCGAGGTGCCGACCACCGGCACGCCCGCGTCCTTGAGCCGCTGCGCCAACCCCAGCGGGGTCTGCCCGCCGAGCTGCACGACCACACCGACCACGCCCGGGCCTCCGGCCGCCCGGCCGGAGGAGTCCTCCGCGTGCCAGGCCTCCAGGACGTCCTCGAAGGTCAGCGGCTCGAAGTAGAGCCGGTCGGCGGTGTCGTAGTCGGTCGACACCGTCTCGGGGTTGCAGTTGACCATCACGGTCTCGTAGCCGGCCGCCCGCAGCGCCTGCACGGCGTGCACGCACGAGTAGTCGAACTCGATGCCCTGACCGATCCGGTTCGGGCCGGAGCCCAGGATGAGCACCTTCGGCCGGTCCGACGGCACGACCTCGGTCTCCGAGTCGTACGACGAGTAGTGGTAGGGCGTGCTGGCCTCGAACTCGGCCGCGCAGGTGTCGACGGTCTTGTAGACCGGGCGGACGTCGAGGCGGTGCCGCAGGGCGCGTACGCCGTCCTCGGCCGCCAGCTCCGGGCGCAGCGCGGCGAGCTGCCGGTCGGAGAGGCCGGCCCGCTTGGCGCGACGCAGCAGGTCGGCGTCGAGCACCGGCGCGTCGACGATCTCGGTCCGCAGCTCGATCAGCGCGGCGATCTGGTCCAGGAACCAGGGGTCGATGCCGCCGGACGCCTCGCTCACCTCGCTGATCGACGCGCCGAGACGCAGCGCCCGCTCCACGGTGTAGAGCCGGCCGTCGTGCGGGACGCGCAGCGCGGCCAGGGTGTCCGCGAGAGTGACGCCCGCTGGGTCGGGCTGGGTCCAGAAGCCGACCGCCTTGGTTTCCATCGACCGCATGGCCTTGTTCAGCGCCTCGGTGAAGTTGCGCCCGAGACTCATGGCCTCGCCCACCGACTTCATGGTGGTGGTCAGCTCCGGATCCGCGCCGGGGAACTTCTCGAACGCGAACCGGGGGATCTTCACCACCACGTAGTCCAGGGTCGGCTCGAACGCCGCCGGGGTCTTCAACGTGATGTCGTTGGGGATCTCGTCGAGCGTGTAGCCGATGGCCAGCTTCGCGGCGATCTTCGCGATCGGGAAACCGGTCGCCTTGGAGGCCAGCGCCGAGGAACGCGACACCCGAGGGTTCATCTCGATCACGACGATCCGGCCGTCGACCGGGTTGACCGCGAACTGGATGTTGCAGCCGCCGGTGTCCACCCCGACCTCGCGCAGCACGGCGATGCCCAGGTCACGAAGGTGCTGGTACTCCCGGTCGGTGAGCGTCATGGCCGGTGCCACGGTGACGCTGTCGCCGGTGTGCACGCCCATCGGGTCGATGTTCTCGATGGAGCAGACCACCACCACGTTGTCGTGCCGGTCGCGCATCAGCTCGAGCTCGTACTCCTTCCAGCCGAGCACGCTCTCCTCGATGAGCACCTCGTGCACCGGGCTGGCCGCCAGGCCGTCACCGGCGATGCGGGCCAGGTCCTCCGGGGTGTGCGCCATGCCGGAGCCCAGGCCGCCCATCGTGAACGACGGCCGGATCACCACCGGCAGACCCAGCTCGGCGACGGTCGCCTCGACCTCGTCCATGGAGTGGCACACCCGGGAGCGGGGCACCAGCGTGGCCGGGTCCTCGACGCCGAGGCGTACGCCGGCCTTCGCGACGATCTCCTTGAAGAGCTGGCGGTCCTCGCCCCGGTTGATGGCGTCGATGTTCGCGCCGATCAGCTCGACGCCGTACTTTTCCAGGACGCCGTTGTGGTGCAGGGCGACGGCGGTGTTCAGCGCGGTCTGCCCGCCGAGGGTCGGCAGGATCGCGTCCGGGCGCTCCTTGGCGATTACCAGCTCGACGAACTCCGGGGTGATCGGCTCGACGTAGGTCGCGTCGGCGAACTCGGGGTCGGTCATGATCGTGGCAGGGTTGGAGTTGACCAGGCTGACCCGGATCCCCTCGCTGCGCAGCACCCGGCAGGCCTGGGTGCCGGAGTAGTCGAACTCGCAGGCCTGCCCGATGACGATCGGCCCGGAGCCGATCACCAGGATGTGCTTGAGATCGGTCCGCTTAGGCATTCTTACCGCCTTCGATCAGCTCGGCGAAACGGTCGAAGAGGTAGTCGGCGTCGTGCGGGCCGGCTGCCGCCTCCGGGTGGTACTGGACGGTGAAGGCGGGCACGTCCACGGCCCGCAGCCCTTCGACCACGTTGTCGTTGAGGCAGACGTGCGACACCCGCACGCCACCGAAGTCGGTGTCGATCACCTGGTCCGGGACGACGGCGCCGACGCCCGGCACCTGGACGGCGAAGCCGTGGTTGTGGCTGGTCACCTCGACCTTGCCGGTGGCCCGGTCGAGCACCGGCTGGTTGATCCCCCGGTGCCCGTAGCCCAGCTTGTAGGTGCCGAAGCCGAGCGCCCGACCGAGGATCTGGCTGCCGAAGCAGATGCCGAACAGCGGCACCTGCCGCCGCAGCGCCTCCCGGGCCACCGCCACCGGACCGTCGGCCGTGGCCGGGTCGCCGGGTCCGGGCGACAGGAAGATCGCGTCGGCGCCGGTGGCGAGCAGGTCCTCGATGCTCGACGAGGCCGGCAGCACGTGGGTGGTCACCCCACGCGCGGCCAGCCGGCGCGGCACATTTCGCTTGATGCCCAGGTCGAGCGCGGCCACCGTGAACCGGTGCTCGCCGATCGCGTCGACGACGTACGGCTCGGGGGTAGTCACCTCGGCGGACAGGTCCGCGCCGACCATCTGCGGTGACTGCCGGACCCGGGCCAGCAGGCTCTGCGGGTCCTTCTCGACGCTGGAGATGCCCACCCGCATGGCGCCCCGCTCGCGCAGGTGCCGGGTCAGCGCCCGGGTGTCCACCCCGCTGATGCCCACCACGCCCTCGGTGGCGAGCCGGTCCTCGAGACCGCCGGTGGCCCGCCAGTTCGAGCCGATCCGGGCCGGGTCGCGCACGACGTACCCGGCCACCCAGATCCGGCCGGACTCGTCGTCCTCGCCGTTGACGCCGGTGTTGCCGATGTGCGGGGCGGTCTGCACGACCACCTGGCGGTGGTAGGACGGGTCGGTAAGCGTCTCCTGGTAACCGGTCATCCCGGTGGTGAAGACCGCCTCGCCGAAGGTCTCCCCCACGCTGCCGTACGCCTCACCGGGGAACGTGCGCCCGTCCTCGAGCACGAGGATCGCGGAACGTCTACGCGTCACTTGATTGCCTTTCCGTCCAGGACCGTCGGCTCGCCGCGCAGGAAGGTCGCCACGATGCGACCCGGAAGCGTCATGCGGGCGTACGGGGTGTTGCGACTGCGGCTGGCCAGCTCTGCCGGCTCGATGGTGCGGCGGGCGGCCGGGTCGACCAGGGTCAGGGTGGCCGGGACGCCCGGGGCGGGATCGACACCGTGCCCGGTCAGTCCCGCGATCCGGGCGGGGACGCGGGACATCCGCTCGGCGATCAGGTCCCACTCGGGACCGAGCACGTCGAGCGCGATGGACAGCGCCGTCTCCAGGCCGAGCATGCCCGGCCGGGCGTACGCCCACTCGCACTCCTTGTCCTCCACGGCGTGCGGGGCGTGGTCGGTGGCGATGATGTCGATCACGCCCTCGGCGAGCGCGGCGCGCAGCGCGGCGACGTCGGCGGCGGTCCGCAACGGCGGGTTGACCTTGAAGACCGGGTCGTAGCTCTCCGCACGCTCGTCGGTGAGCAGCAGGTGGTGCGGGGTGACCTCGGCGGTGACGCGTACGCCGCGTGCCTTCGCCTGGCGCAGCACCTCGACGCTGCCGGCGGTGGAGACGTGGCAGACGTGCAGTCGGCTGCCCACGTGCTCGGCGAGCAGCACGTCCCGGGCGATGATCGCCTCCTCGGCGACCGCCGGCCAGCCGATCAGCCCGAGGCGGGTGGAGACCTCACCCTCGTGCATCTGGGCGCCCTCGGTGAGGCGGGGCTCCTCGGCGTGCTGGGCGATGATCCCGTCGAACGCCTTGACGTACTCCAGGGCCCGACGCATCAGCAACGGGTCGGCGACGCAGTGCCCGTCGTCGGAGAAGATCCGTACCCGGGCGGCGGAGTCGGCCATCGCCCCCAGCTCGGCGAGGCGCTCGCCGGCCAACCCGACGGTGACCGCCCCGATCGGCTGCACGTCGACCATCCCGGCCTCCCGGCCGAGTCGCCAGACCTGCTCGACCACACCGGCGGTGTCCGCGACCGGCGACGTGTTGGCCATCGCGCAGACCGCCGTGTAACCGCCCAGCGCCGCCGCCCGGGACCCGGACTCGACGGTCTCGGCGTCCTCCCGGCCGGGCTCGCGCAGGTGGGTGTGCAGGTCGACCAGGCCGGGCAGGGCCACCAGGCCGGTTCCGTCGATGACGGTGGCGTCCGGCGCGGACAGCCCCGGACCGACCTCGGCGACGACGCCGTCGCGGATCAGCAGGTCGGTCGGCGCGGCGCCGACGATGCTCACGCTGGTGATGAGGTACGCGGTCACCGGTTGTTCCCTCCGAGCAGCAGGTACAGGACGGCCATCCGGACGGAGACCCCGTTGGTGACCTGTTCGACGATGGTGGAGCGGGGTGAGTCGGCGACCTCGGGGGTGATCTCCATCCCGCGGTTCATCGGACCGGGGTGCATGACGATCGCGTGCTCGGGCAGGCGACGCATCCGAGGACCGTCCAGCCCGTAGCGGCGGGCGTACTCGCGGGCGGAGGGGAAGTAGGAATCCCGCATCCGCTCCCGCTGCACGCGCAGCATCATCACCGCGTCCACGTTCGGCAGCACCGCGTCGAGGTCGTACGACACGTCGATGCCCGGGGCGAGCGCTCCGGCGATGTCGACGGGGATGAGGGTGGGCGGCCCGACCAGGGTGACCTTCGCGCCGAGGGTGGACAGGAGCAGCACGTTGGAGCGGGCCACCCGGGAGTGCAGCACGTCCCCGACCACCGCGACCGACAGGCCGGCGAGCCGGCCCAGCCGGGCCCGCATCGTGTACGCGTCGAGCAGCGCCTGGGTGGGGTGCTCGTGGGTGCCGTCGCCGGCGTTCACGACCGACCCGTCCACCCAGTTGGCCAGCCGGTGCGGGGCACCGGAGGCGGGGTGCCGTACGACGACCGCGTCCGCGCCCATCGCCTGCAGGGTCAGCGCGGTGTCCTTCAGGCTCTCGCCCTTGGTGACGCTGGACCCCTTGGCGGAAAAGTTGATCACGTCGGCGCTCAGTCGCTTCGCCGCCGCCTCGAACGAGATCCGGGTCCGGGTGGAGTCCTCGTAGAAGAGGTTCACCACCGTGCGGCCGCGCAGCGCGGGCAGCTTCTTGATCTCCCGGCCGGCGACGGTGGCCATCTCGGCGGCGGTGTCCAGGATCTCGGTGGCGGTGGCGGCGTCCAGGTCCGCGCCGGAGAGCAGGTGCTTGATCATGAGTGAGCTCCCCCGTAGAGCTTGACCTCGTCCGTTCCGTCGGTCTCGGCGAGCGTGACCTTGACGCTCTCGGCGAGCGCGGTGGGGATGTTCTTGCCGACGTAGTCGGCGCGGATCGGCAACTCGCGGTGGCCGCGGTCGACCAGCACGGCGAGTTGCACGGACGCCGGGCGGCCGACGTCGTTGAGCGCGTCGAGCGCGGCCCGCACGGTGCGGCCGGAGAAGAGCACGTCGTCGACGAGGATCACCCTCTTGCCGTCGATGCCGCCGCTGGGCACCTGGGTGGGGCCGATCGCGCGGGTGGCGTGCCGGCGCAGGTCGTCGCGGTAGAGCGTGATGTCGAGCACACCGACCGGGACGACCACGTCCTCGAAGGTGCTGATCCGGGCGGCGAGCCGCCGCGCGAGGGGCACACCCCGGGTGGGAATCCCGAGAAGTACGGTGTCGGCCGCGCCCTGGGTCTTCTCCAGGATCTGGTGGGCGATACGGTCGACCACCCGCTGCACGTCGGCGCTGGCGAGGATCACCTTCACCGAGGGTTGTCGCAGTGGTGACGGGCGGGCAGCCGGTGGGGACGCCACGGCGGACCTCCTTCCCCGCCTCACGGGACGGGTCGTTAAAGGATGTCGGGCACCTCCGGCCGGGGAGCGCGAGCCGCCCTGGCCGGGGCTTCACGCCACGTTACCAGTGGTCACCGCGCCGGCCGACAGCGGCCGCTGATCACCGGATCAGATCCACGAAACACCGGTGGCCCCCTCGGCGCTCCCCAACGGTAAGGTCACGACCACTTGACCAGGTGTCCCATTCCCCGTACCGTCACGCTCCGTAGCGATCGACGGGAGAACCCCGAGCAGCACTGGGAGTGTCAATGCCCTCTGAATACGCCAAATCTCTGGGCGCCCGCCTGCGCTCCATCCGCCAGCAGCAGGGCCTCTCCCTGCAGGGTGTGGAGGAGAAGTCGAACGGGCGGTGGAAGGCCGTGGTGGTCGGCTCGTACGAGCGTGGCGACCGGGCCGTGACGGTGTCCCGTCTGGCCGAGCTGGCCGAGTTCTACCGTGTCCCCGTCTCGGAGCTGCTGCCCGACGGCAGCGGTGTCCGGCACGAGCCCACCAGCAAGATCGTCCTGGACCTGGAGCGGCTCTACGACGAGGCCTCCGAGGACCTGGCCTACGTCGCCCGCTACGCCCGCGCGATCCAGCAGCAGCGCGGTGACTACAACGGCCGGGTGCTCTCCATCCGCGCCGACGACCTCCGGGCGCTCGCCATCGTCTACGACGCCTCACCGTCGGGTCTGATCGAGCGGCTCACCGAGCACGGCGTGCTGGTGGCCGACCCCCGGGCGTTCTTCGCCTCCTGAGCTGTCGCTTCACCTGATCTGCCGTTCGACGAGAAGGGCCCGTGCCGGTGGCACGGGCCCTTCTCGTTCGCGGTGCTCGCGTCGGCTCAGCGGGTGGCGTATTCGGCGATGCGGCCGAGCACACCGTTGAGGAAGCGCGGCGAGTCGTCGGTCGACATCTGCCGGGCCAGCTCGACCGCCTCGCTGATCGCCACCGCGTCGTCGATCTCGTCGACGTAGAGCAGCTCGTAGACGGCGATCCGGGCCAGGTTGCGGTCGACCACCGGCATCCGGTCGAGGGTCCAGCCCTCGGCGTAGCTGGCGACCAGCTCGTCGATCCGATCCAGGTGCTCGGCGACCCCCTCGACCAGCCCCACGGTGTAGCCCAGGTGCTCCGGGCGGGGCTGTTCGATGCGCTGGAGGTAACCGGCCAGGACCTCGACGGGCGGACGATCCCGCAGGTCGGCCTCGTACAGGACGTCCAGCGCCCGCTTGCGCGCCTTGCGGCGCGCCGGCATCTGCTGCTTGGGACCCTCAGCCATCAGGCGCGGCCGAGGTAACGGCCGTCGCGGGTGTCGACCTTGATCTTCTCACCGGTGGTGATGAACAGCGGAACCGGCACGGTGGCGCCGGTCTCGACGGTCGCCGGCTTGGTGCCGCCGGTCGAGCGGTCACCCTGCAGACCCGGCTCGGTGTAGGTGACCTCGAGCACGACGCTGGTGGGCAGCTCGATGTAGAGCGGCACGTCCTCGTGGGTGGCGACAGTCGCCTCCGCCTCGGGCAGCAGGTAGTTGGCTGCCTCCCCGACGGTGCCGCCGGGCACGGTGATCTGGTCGAAGGTCTCCAGATCCATGAAGACGAAGTCCTCGCCGTCGGCGTACAGGTACTGCATCGTGCGCTTGTCCACGGTCGCGGTCTCGACCTTGGTGCCCGCGTTGAAGGTCTTGTCGACCACCTTCCCGGACAGCACGTTCTTCAGCGTGGTGCGGACAAACGCACCACCCTTACCAGGCTTGACGTGCTGGAACTCGACGACGGACCAGAGCTCGCCGTCAAGGTTGAGTACCAGGCCGTTTTTGAGGTCGTTGGTGGAGGCCATTTCCTGCCTTGATCATCAATTGGCGGACAGACCCGGCAAGTCTACAAGCTGCGCCGAGACGCTTTACCCGCCGTGGTCGCCAGCCGCGCAAACCGACGTCTGATGCGCACCGGCCATCACTCCCCGTCACCATGGACTTGCTGTCGCGCGCACGTCCTTGACCCTTTGCTCTGCTTCAACGGACGCAACAGTCACGGTCCGTGCCACACCATGATCGGCACCCCACCCCGACCCAACGCAGAGATTGGCAGCTCAGGAGAGGTGTTGCCTCCGTTGAAGCAGAGCAAAGGAGGCGAAGCAGCAGGACGCTCCCCTTCAGCGGGCAACGAGGCGACCACCAGCAGTGACACCGTTGAGCGTCGGCGATATCACTGTGGGTGAAACTGCGGGATGGGGTGGTTCAGTCGACGCCGACGGCCAGGTGGTGCAGGGCGAGACGGTAGCCGTCGATGCCCAGGCCGCAGATAACCCCGGTCGCCACCGCGGAGATCACCGAATGGTGCCGGAACTCCTCGCGGGTGTGGATGTTCGAGATGTGCACCTCGACCAGGGGCCCCCGCAGCATCGCGCAGGCGTCGCGCACCGCGTACGAGTAGTGCGACCAGGCGGCCGGGTTGAGCACCACGGCGGCCCCCTCGTCGGCGGCGTCGTGCAGCCAGCCGAGCAGTTCATGCTCCGCGTCGGTCTGCCGGACCGTGACGTCGAGTCCCAGCTCCCGACCGGTGGCCTCGCAGAGCGCCACCAGGTCGGCGTAGCTGGTCGAGCCGTACACGGTCGGCTCCCGGGTGCCCAGCCGACCCAGGTTCGGCCCGTTCAGCACGTACACCCTCATGGAGTGGCCAGCTCGCGGTAGGCGGCTTCGAGCAGGGCGTCGTCCGGGCCCTCCAGCATCGCCGGGCGGGCCAGCCCGTCCAGCACCACGAACCGCAGCCGGGCGCCCCGGGCCTTCTTGTCGACCCGCATCGTGGCCAGCAACCGCGGCCAGGCCTCGGCCGGGTAGCTCACCGGCAGGCCGAGCGCCGTCAGGGCGCTCCGGTGCCGGTCGGCGGTCGGGGCGTCCAGTCGGCCGGCGAGCCGGGCCAGCGTGG
The DNA here is from genome assembly GCF_049179015.1 of Micromonospora sp. WMMD736. Classification (NCBI taxonomy): domain Bacteria; kingdom Bacillati; phylum Actinomycetota; class Actinomycetes; order Micromonosporales; family Micromonosporaceae; genus Micromonospora; species Micromonospora sp. WMMD736. The sequence continues at coordinate 6,916,213 of NZ_JBMHMI010000001.1, read as the reverse complement.
CGGCGTACACCAGGCCGACCGCGACCGCGTGGCCGTGTCGCCAGCGGTAGCCCTCGTGCTGCTCGATCGCGTGCGCCAGGGTGTGACCGTAGTTGAGCACCTCCCGCAGGCCCGACTCCCGCAGGTCGCCGGCGACCACCTCAGCCTTGACCCGGATGGCCCGCTCGATCAGCTCCCGGGTCACCGGCCCGCGCGGGTCGGTCGCCGCCACGGGGTCGCGCTCGACGAGATCCAGGATCACCGGGTCGGCGATGAACCCGCACTTGACCACCTCGGCCAGCCCGGCCGCGAGGTCGACGGCGGGCAGGCTGTCGAGGGTGGCCAGGTCGGCGAGCACACCGACCGGCGGATGGAACGCGCCCACCAGGTTCTTGCCGGCGGCGGTGTTGATCCCCGTCTTGCCACCCACGGCCGCGTCCACCATGCCCAGCAGGGAGGTCGCGACCGGCACCCAGCGCACCCCGCGCAGCCAGCAGGCCGCGACGAACCCGGCCAGGTCGGTCACCGCGCCGCCACCGACCCCGACCACCGCGTCGGTACGGGTGAAACCCGCCGCGCCGAGGCGGTCCCAACAGGCCGCCGCCACGTCGATCTGCTTGCCCGACTCCGCGTCGGGCACCTCGATCGGCAGCGGGTCGACCCCCGCCGCGCGCAGCCGCTCACCGAGCGCGTCGGCCAGAGCCTTGAGCGGGGGCGTGTGCAGCACCGCCGCCCGGGTCGCGCCGGGCAGCAGCCCCGGCAGCGCGCCCAGCAGGTCGCGTCCGACCAGCACGTCGTACGGTCGTTCGCCGCCGACCGGAATCCGGGTCACCTCGTCCATCGCCGGCAGCCTAGTCGAGCGGAGCACGCGGTGCGGGCGGCTGTCCACCTGCTGGCCGGGCGGACCAGTCCGCCAGGCGACGGGCGTGCGCGGCCACCTCGGCGCGCAACGCCTCCGGATGCCGCACGGTGAAGGGGCAGCCCAGACCGGCGAGCAGCACGGCCATCCCGGGCAGGCTCTCCGCCCGGGCGCGCAACAGCACCCCGTCGGCACCGGCGGTCAACTCCGCGACGGTGGGCGGGATGCGGCGACGCACGGCGTCCAGATCGGTTTCCAGCAGCACCTCCACCTCGTGGGCGTACGGCACCCCGGCCAGCGACCGGGTCACCCAGGCGACCGCGTCGAAGTCGTCCGGCACCCGGAAGGTCGCCGGGCGGGGGGTCACGGCGCCGATCCGGTCCAACCGGAAGGTGCGTACCTCACCCCGGCGGTGGTCGTGACCGGCGACGTACCAGCGGCCGGCGTGGACGACCAGCCCGTACGGGTCGAGTTCCCGGTGTGACCGCTCGCCGCGCCAGGAGCGGTAGTCCAGCGCCACCCGCTGCCCGCGACGGGCGGCCGAGGCGAGGGCGAGCAGAGTGCCCGGGGCCGGACCGTGGTCCCGCCCGGCACGCGGCAGGGTGAAGCCCAGGTGTTCCTGCACGGCGGCCAGCCGGTCGGCGAGCGCCGCCGGGAGCACCCGCCGGATCTTCGCCAGCGCGGTGGCGGTGGCCGGTTGCTCGGTGGCGATCCCGACCCGTTCCGCGACGACCAGGCCGAGCAGCACAGCCACCGCCTCGTCGTCGGTGAGCATCAGCGGCGGCAGCTTGTAGCCGGGACGCAGCCGGTAGCCGCCGTGGCGGCCCCGGTCGGCGGTGACCGGGATGCCCAGGTCGAGCAGCGTGGCGGCGTACCGGCGCACGGTCCGTTCGTCCACGCCGAGGCGGGCGGCGAGTTCGCCGGCGGTGGCCCGGTGCCGGGTCTGCAGGAGTTCGAGCAGGGCCAGCACCCGAGCGGCGGGTCGTGACACGGGCCACTCCTTCAAACCGGGCGGATACTGTCCGGATTCGATCGTACGGTCAACCGGTAAACCGAGCGAAGGAGCGATCGATGGCGACTTTTGTGCTGGTACCGGGCTTCTGGTTGGGCGCCTGGGCGTGGCGGGACGTGACCCTGACCCTGCGCGCGCAGGGCCACGAGGTGTACCCGATGACGCTCACCGGCCTGGCCGAACGCGACCACCTGGCCGGGCCGGAGGTGAACCTTGAGACGCACACCACCGACATCGTGCGGCTGATCGAGGTCGAGGACCTGCGCGACGTCCTGCTGGTCGGACACTCCGGCGGCGGCATGCCGGTCGCCCAGGCGGCGGACCGGATCCCGGACCGAATCGCCCGGGTGGTCTACGTGGAGAGCGGACCCCTGCCGGACGGGACCGCGCAGTTCGACACCGTGCCGCCGGAGGAGCAGCAGCGACTGCGCGCCATGATCGGTGACGGTCACCTGCTGCCGCCGCCGGCCTGGGATCCGGCGGCCGACCCGACGAACCTGGCCGGCCTGGACGAGCCGACACTGACGTTGTTGCGCGCCCGGAGCACCCCCCAGCCGTTGCGCACGTCCACCGACCCGGTACGGCGTACCGGTGGCCGCCCGGTGCCGACCGCCCTGGTCGCCAGCACCTTTCCGCTGAGCGTGGTGGAGCAGATGATCGCCCAGCGGCACCCGCTCTTCACCGGCCTGACCGGCGGCCGGCTGTTCGAGCTGCCCACCGGGCACTGGCCGATGCTCAGCGAGCCGAAGGCGCTGGCCGACGTGCTCGACCTGATCGCCCGAGCCTGACACCGCGCCGATCTTGCGGTTGCGGTGGTCGAGACACCGGGAATGCCCCGGTACGTCGGCGCAGCAACTGCAAGATCGACGCGGAGGGCGGGGCGGGGTCAGCGCGGGAGCAGCGCGGCTACCTCGGCGACTACCTGCGCCGGGGTGCGGCCATCGGTGATCACCGTGTCGGTCGCCACCTCGGCGTACAGCGGTTTGCGCTGGTCCATGAGGTGTTTGAGGGTGGCGCGCGGGTTGATCGCCAGCAGCGGCCGGCCCGCGCCGAGCCCCACCCGCTTCACCGCGTCGGGCAACTCCACCGACAGGTGCACGACCCGGTGCCCCACCAGGGCGGCCCGGGTCTCCTCGGCCAGTACGGCGCCGCCACCCAGGGCGAGCACACCCGTGCCGGCCGCGAGTGCCGCCGCCACTGCGGCCCGTTCCAGGGCCCGGAAGTGCTCCTCGCCCTCGTCGATGAAGATCTCCGGGATGGTCTTGCCGGCCATCTGCTCGATGTCGGCGTCGGTGTCCCGGAACTCCACGCCGAGGGAGTTCGCGAGCGCCTGCCCCACGGTGGTCTTGCCGCAGCCGGGCACCCCGACCAGGACGACGACCGGCGCCATCAGCGGATGACCAACGCGTCGAGGTAGCCCGCCAGGTTGCGGCGGATCTCGGTGACCGAGTCGCCGCCAAACTTCTCGGTGGCCGCCTCGGCCAGCACGAGGGCCACCATCGCCTCGGCGACGACGGCGGCGGCGGGCACCGCGCAGACGTCGGAGCGCTGGTTGATGGCGGTCGCCGGCTCACCGGTGACGACGTCCACGGTGGCCAGCGCCCGGTTGAGCGACGAGATCGGCTTCATGGCGGCGCGGACCCGCAGCGGCTCGCCGGTGGTGATGCCACCCTCGAGCCCGCCGGCCCGGTCGGTGACGCGGCGGACGCCGGTGGCCGACGGAATGATCTCGTCGTGCGCCTCGGAGCCACGGGAGCGGGCCTGCTGCCACCCGTCACCGATCTCGACGCCCTTGATCGCCTGGATGGACATCAGCGCGGTGGCCAGTCGGGCGTCGAGCTTGCGGTCCCACTGCACGTGGCTGCCCAGGCCCGGCGGCACCCCGTAGGCCAGCACCTCCACCACGCCGCCGAGCGTGTCGGCGGCCTTCTTCGCGGCGTCGACCTCGGCGACCATCAGAGCGCTGGCCTCCGGGTCGAGGCAGCGCAGCGGGTCGGCGTCGATGCGGTCGGCGTCCTGCGGGGTCGGCCGCAGCCCGGGCTTCGCGGCCACCGGACCCAACTCGACCACGTGCGAGACGATCTCGATGCCGAGCGCCTGCCGGATCAACGCCTTGGCGACCGTGCCGACGGCCACCCGGGCGGCCGTCTCCCGGGCGCTGGCGCGCTCCAGGATCGGACGTGCGTCGGTGTGGCCGTACTTCTGCATGCCGGCCAGGTCGGCGTGGCCCGGCCGGGGACGGGTCAGGGGCGCGTTGCGGGCCTGCCGGGCCAGCTCCTCGGGGTCGACGGGATCGGCGGCCATCACCGTCTGCCACTTGGGCCACTCGGAGTTGCCGACCCGGATCGCCACCGGGCTGCCCAGCGTGACGCCGTGCCGCAGCCCGCCGATCACCTCGACCTCGTCCTGCTCGAACGACATCCGGGCGCCACGGCCATAGCCCAGCCGGCGGCGGGCCAGCTCGCCCGCGATCTCGGCGGTGCTCACCTCGATGCCGGCCGGTACCCCCTCCAGCAGCGCGACGAGGGCGGGGCCGTGCGATTCACCTGCAGTCAACCAGCGCAACACAGCGGTCAGTCTGTCACGGCGCGCGACGGGCACGTCGCGCTGCCCGCCGCGTCCCGCCCTGCGGACGGCGAGGACCGTCCGCAGGGCGGAACGGATCAGATGCCCCGACCGCGCTTGTGCAGGGTGCGCAGCACCGAGTCGGCCCGGACCACCCGGCCGGCGACCGCCAGCGCCAGGTAGGCGCGTGGCTCGCGCGGATTGCGGCGCAGCGTGTGCCGGGCCCAGCGCAGGGCCCCCCGCCGGTCGCCGGAGGCGGCCCGCGCGAAGGCGATCTGCCCGGTGACCCGGGCCTCGCCGGCCGGTTGCCCGGCGAACTCCGGGTAGCGGTGCAGCAGCCACTGCAACGCCTCGGAGATCGTGTCCCAGCGCTGCGCGAAGTACGACCGCTTGTGCCAGCGCACCAGCACCGACGGCGTCCGCAGGTTGATCAGCGGCGCGCTGCGGGCGGCGCGCAGCAGGAACTCGTAGTCCTCCGCGTAGCTGCCCGGGATCTCCTCGTCCACCAGGCCGAAGCCGTCGCGCAGCGCCGCCGCCCGGATCAGGAAGGTGGACGGGTGCAGCTCCGTCAGCCGGTCCCGCAGGAGATCGTCCAGGGTGATCCGGTCCTTGTCGAGCACCCGGTCGACGGTGTGCCCGTCGTAGCTGACCCGGATGCCGCAGCAGACGAACTCGGCGCCCGGGTCGGCGGCCAACGCCTCGACCTGGGCGGCCAGCTTGCCGGGCAGCCACTCGTCGTCGTCGTCGCAGAACGCGATCAGGTCCCCCTCGGCGGCGAGGGTGCCGCTGTTGCGCGCGCCGGCCAGCCCGGGCGCGCGCCCGTTCGCGATCACCCGGACCGTCCGCCCCGGACCGCCCAGGACGGTCAGCGACTCGTCCGGCGTGGACTGGTCGAACACGACCACGGCCTCGATCGTGCCCGGGTACTCCTGGGCGAGGATCGCGGTGAGGGCCGCGCGCAGCAGCTCGGGGCGGTCCCGGGTGGGCACCACCACGCTGACGCTCGGCTGCTCGGTCATCGGGTCTCCTTCGTCGGATGGCCGGTGCGGGGCCAGGCCCGCCAGCGGGATCGGCGCGGCTTCGAACGCGCCACCAGGTCGTCCACGATCTGCCCGACCCGGGCCACGGCCGCGCGGCGGGCCTCGTGCGCGGCCGGGTCGGCCCGGACCGCGTACCGGGAGGGGTCGGCCTGTCCGACGGCGAGCGCGTCGTGCAGTTCCTCGCGGGTCTCGCAGAGCACCACCAGACCGGCCGCGCCGAGACGGCGCGCGAAGAGCTGCTGGTGGTCGTCGACGTGCTCGCCGCGCGCCGGGTCCCGGGGCACCACGATGGGCAGGTGGCCGTGCCGGCGGGCCTCCAGGATCGTCGCCGGGCCACCGTGACACACCACCAGGTCGGCGTCGGCCATCGCCTGTTGCAGGGCGTCGTGCCCGAGGAAGGGCACCGCGCCGGGCAGGGGCGGGGCCACGGTGTGCCCGTGCTGCACGGTCAGCCCGACCGGGCCGGCCTGCGCGTGCCACTGCGCCAGCCAGTCCACCAGCCGGTCGAAGGGATGCTTGTCGGTGCCGACGGCGACGAGCAGCAGGGGCCGCTCGACAGCCGTCGTGTCGCGCTGGCGCGGCAGCCGGGACGAGTCGGCCGCGGCGTCGGGCCGGGACGACTGGGTGCGGGCGACGTCCGCCTCCCCGCTCACAGCAGCGTCCCCACGACGGTGGCCTCCGGGTACTGCCGGCGCTGCTCGTCCCACTGCACGAGCATCGCGGACAGGAAGGGCCGGCAGAGCCGCGCGGTCATTGTCGGAGTGTCGATCCGGTCGTACACCTCGATGTAGACCGTCGGGATGCGACGCAGGCGGGCCAGCACCACGAACGGCACGGCCACGCCCGCGCCGGTGGTGACCACGGCGGCGACCCGCCGACGTCGCAGCACCCGCCAGGCCAGCCCCGCGTTGCGCAGCAGGTTCGGTACGTTCCGGGTGGTCGGATGGTGCGCCGGCACCAGGTCCTCACCGGTCAGCAGCGACACCGCCTCCGGCGTGTCGAAGGTGACCCAGCAGCGCCGCCACCGTTCGTACCAGGGCCGCAGGGCGAGAAGTTGGGCCAGGTGACCGCCGCTGGATCCGACCAGCAGCAGCACCGGCGACTCGTCGTCGATGTTCGTGTCCACGCGACTCCCCACAAGTTCGCTTGGAATTCCGATTTACGCAAGGCAGCAGCAGATCACAGGTTTTCCGGTCGTTGAATAGCGCGACCGGACGAGGCGACGATCTCCCCCGTGGGTGCTCAGGCCCCCTGTCACGCCCACACCCCATCGACCACCGTCACGACCTGCCATTATGTGGTCACGCTATGACGCGCCCCCGGCGTCGGGAATTCTCCTGTTCACTCGCTATGTCGTTTCTCGATGACGTCCAACAGTGCGGGATGCAGCGCGGGGTTCCACCCGGCGCCGGCGTCGGCGAGCCGCCACGTCCGCAGCCACATCTCCAGCAGGTACGCGTCGGCCACCAGCGCGCACCGCGCCGGGTCGAGGCCGAGTCGTCCACCGTGTCGTGCCAGCCACACGTCCACCGCCGCGGCGGCCACCGCCGCCGGCTCGCCGCGCAGCACCAGCGACCGCTGGAACGCGTCGTGCGCCAGGTCGAAGCCGACCGGCACGTCCGGGCCACTGTGCTCCCAGTCCCAGGCGACCAGGCGGCCGTCGTGCGTGCCCAGGTTCCACGGCACCCAGTCGCCGTGCCAGTGACCGAACTCGACGGTCGTGTCGCCGTGCCGGCGGGCCAGCGCGGCGACGGCCGGCACCGCCCGCGCCCCGGCGGACCCGGCCACGGCGGCCCGCTCCGCCTGGGCGACCAGGCGCTTAAGGAACGTCGACGAGGCCAACGGGCGCGGCACACCGGGCGCACCGCCCCGGCGGGCGACCGCGAGCAACGCCGCGATCCGCGGCGGGTCGTCGGCCGGCACCCCACGTACGTCTGGCGGCAGCGGCTCGATCACCGCGACCACCTGACCGGCCCACGCCGTCTCGGTGAGCAGCCCCGGCGGCACCGGATGGTCGGGCACACCGGTCACGGCGCGCAGCGCGCGCAGCGCGGCGGCCTCGGCGGTGACCAGGGACCGGGTGGCGTCGTTCCAGCCAATCTTCGCGTAGCCCCGGGGACGACCGTCGAGGGTGAACAGTTGCAGCGTGGGTTTGACGTTCGGGTCCGGCGGACGAACGCCGCACGCGGCCAGCAGGGGCGCACCGCCCAACGCGGCGGCGAGCCGCTCGGTCAGCACCAGCTCGGCCACGGGCGCCCCCACCGGCACCGACACGGTCAACGTCGGAAACGGTGCCAGGCCCGCCCCGCCCAATCGGGCCAGCCCACCGAGCGCCGCCCGGAACGCCCGCACCTTCGGCGGCCGCAACGCGTTGTACGCCAGCAGCGACGCCGCGCCGGCCCGGGGTGCGCCCAGCGGTACCAGGAACCGTGCCCGCGCCACCGACGGCACCACCGCGTACCGGGCGACCGCCCGCTGCCCGGCCGGCACCGTGCCGCCCAGGGTCAGGTGGACCTGCTCGTCCGGGAACACCGCACGACTCACCCAGCCCAGCCCGTCCACCCGCGAACGGGGGTCCGTGGCCGGGGTGACCCCGGTCGTCACGCCGCCCGGTCCGCCCAGTCGAGGTCCAACCCGAGCCGCTCGCGCAACGCGTCGTTGTACGGGCGGTAGTAGTCGGTCAGCTCGGCGCGGACCGCCGGCTCCAGCGGGGCCGAGCGCCGGTCGTTGTAGACCTTGAAGTTGGGCAGGTCGTACGGGGGCAGCCCGAGGAAGTCGAGGGTGCGACGGTAGGTGGCGCGGGAGTCGCGGTACAGGTCCTCGCTGGGCAGGAAGAGCATCTGGGCGGGGTCGAAGCGGTCCAGCCACGGCTCCAGGTGCTCCAGGTAACGCCCGCGCGCCCGGTAGGTGTACCAGTCGTACGCCTCGCTGAACGCCTCCGGCTCGGCGATGAGCCGCTCCCGCTCCCCCGCCGTACGCTCCGGCTCGGCGGCCAGCGCGGCCGCGAAGTCCAGCGGCTCGATGCCGTGGGTACGGCGCTCCTTCCAGTGCGAGTACGCCCGCTCGACCGGATCACGCAGCAGCACGATCAGCTTCACGGTCGGCATCAGCGCGGCGACCCGCTGCGCGGCGAGCGGGTGGAACATGTAGAGCGGCGCGGCCTCGCCGACGCGGACCGGCCCGCCGTGCCGCTTCGCGAGGGCCTCGCGCTGCCGTTCGGTCGGGAAGTGCGAGCGGTACCACGCCTCACCGCGACCCCAGTGCTCCTCGAAGTAGTGCGCCGACTTGGTGTTCCACGCCGGAAAGAGCCGGGGCACCAGCGGATGCTGGATCAGGTAGTTCCACAGCGAGGTGGTGCCACCCCGTTTGGTGCCGATGATCAGGAAGTCCGGCAGGGGCCGCCGGTCACTGGTGCGCACCCCGTAGTCGACCAGGGACTCCTTCACCCGGGTGGTCACCTGGGTCGGCACCAACTGCTTGACCCGGTCACGGATGGACGCCACGACGGCCCTCACCTACCTCTCGTCGATGCCGGGGCCGGCCCGGCGGCCGTGGCCGCCTCGTCGGACCCACGGATCTGCCTCATGGTCACCCGGATGCCGGCGCGCACCCGGGGCAACGTCAACAAGCCGACGCAGCCGGCCACCAGCACGGCGAGCGCCACCGCCAGGCCGGGCAGGCCACGCCCCGCGGCGAGCACGCCGACCGCCGCCGCGACGCCCACACCGCCGACCGTGGCCGCCGCCGCGCGCAGCGTCGCCCCGCCGACAAGCGGTTCGCCGACCACCCAGCGGGCGAAGCCGGCGGCGGTGAGGTTCTCGGTGGCGATGCCGGCGGCCCACGCCAGCGCCGCTCCCGTCGCGCCGTGCCCGGGGATCAGCCAGAGTCCGAGCGAGACGGTCACGGTGAGCCCGGCCAGGGTGGAGACCAGGTGCAGGCCGCTGCGTCCGCCCATCAGCAGCAGGCTCTGCACGTTGCCCACGCCGGTGTTCACCAGCATCGCCAGCGCCAGCACCGTCATCGCCGGCACGCCGGCGGTGAACTCCCGGCCGAACAGCTGCAGGAACGCGAGCGCGAACACCGCCAGCAGCAGGTACACCGGCCAGGACAGCACCAGCCCCCAGATGGTCAACTGCCGGTGCACGGCCGCCGCGGCGGCCCGCTCACCGCGCCCGAGCAGCCGGGACAGCTGCGGTGACACCGCCACCCGCAGGCCCTGCATGGCGAGCTGACCGGCCAGCACGTAGCGGCCGACCGCGCCGAACACGCCCGCTTCGGCCGGTCCGGCCAGCACCGACGTCAGCAGCACCCCCACCCACATGCTGCCCGCGTCGATGGCCGCCGAGGCGGCCCGGGGCAGCGCGAAGCGCCAGAACGTCGACCAGTCGGACCCGGTCGGCCGTAAAACCGCGCCCCGCCCCACCCCGAGCGGGCCGGCCACCAGCACCAGGCACACCAGCAACGCCAGCGCCGCCGGCACCAGCCAGCCGGTCATGCCGGCGAGCAGCCCACCACCTGCCAGCGCGGCGGCACCGACCAGGGCCGGGCGGGCGACCGGCAGCAGGAGGAACTGGACGCCGACGTACGCGCGGATGGGTCGTACGCAGCGCAGCGCGGCCAGCAGCAAGGTCATCACCACCACCACCGGCACGGCGGCGAAGGTCAACGTCAGCAACCCGTGCGCCGCGTCGCCCGAGCCGCGCAGCAGTCGGGGGGCGAGCGCGTCGGCGCTCAGCGCTCCCGCGACGGCGACGGCGAGCCCGGCCAGCAGCGGTGGGATCAGCGCCACCGGAAGCACCCGTGCCGCGTCACCCCGGACGCCGAGACGCCGCCGGGGCACCGCCCACATGATGCCGGTCTCCGCGCCGAGCGTGCAGACCGCGGTGGCCACGGTGACCACGCCGATCGCGGCGAAGAACGCACCCGCGCCGGCCGTCCCGTACCCCCGGGTGATCACCACGGCCAGCACGAACCCGAACAGGCCGCTGACGGCCGCACCGAGCAAGCCGGCCACCCCGCTACGGGCGCTGCGGCGCGTCTCGACCGCGCCGGTGTCCGGGGCCGCGCGCTGCGGGCCGTCCCGGCCGGCGTCGGCCGGCGGTCGGGTGGCGGCGGTCATGCCGGTACCGCCGTGCTGGCGGCGAGCGGTGGCTGCCACCGCTGCGGGCGGGGCGCGCGTTCGCGTTCGGTGAGCGCCATGGCGAAGCCGACCGCGAAGAACGCGACGGCCAGGTTCTGGTTGGCCATGCCGTAGAACGGGATCTGCACGAGGCAGACCACCGGCACCACGGCCAACCACTGACCGGCCGCCGACGTCGCCCGCGCGCAGACGACCGCGGCGGCCACGAACCAGCCCAGGAAACAGACCAGCGCCGGTACGCCGTGGCTGAACAGCACCATCCACAGTTGCCCCTGCGTGCCGATCGGCGCGTCCGCGGAGACGGTGTCCACGTTCACCGGAGCGCCGTAGCCCAGCCACGGCGAGTCCTGCACGCGGCGGATCACCTCCGTGTAGAGCGACAACCGGTCGGTGTTGGTGTCGCTGGAGTCGACCCGATTGTTGATCAACTCGGTGATCGGGATGAAGAGCGTCGCCACCGCTCCGGTCACGACCACGCCGACGATGGACGCGGCAACGCGGACGTTCCCCCGCAGGCTGGCCCGCACCCCGAGCACGGCCAGCCCCGCGCCGAGGCTCAGGAACATCGCCCGGTTCAGGGTGAGGAACGCGGGGGCCAGCGACAGCGGCAACGACGCCAGCAGCGCCCACCGCAGCAGCCCGCGACGGCGCAACATGGTGTACGCCACGACGCAGGGCAAGGTCATCGCGTACGCGCTGCCGTAGTTGTTGGTGTACGCGAACGGCGCCGCGGGCCGGTAGATCGGGTTGAGCGAGCGAGGGCTGTACTCCGCGGTGGTCAGGTGCACCATGTCCTGGATGAACGGGGTACGGGCGACGCCGGCGGGCAGCAGCACCTCCATCGGCGTGGCCAGCGCGAACCGGGGCACGAGCACCCCGAGCCAGCCCAGCACCACCAGCGCGAACCAGAAGGCGCAGAGCGGGGTGAGCACCGCCACCAGGTCGGCGCGTTCCCGGGCGGCGGCGTACACGTAGACGCCGACCACCAGCGCGGTCAGATAGAAGGCCAGGCGCAGGGCGAACGTCAGCAGCGACGCCGGTGAGGACAGCTGGGTGGCGCTCACGACCACGATCGCCAGGAACAACAGCCAGACGCCGGCCACCGGGGGCAGCGGCACCCGCCCCCGGGTGAGCAGCACCGCCAGCAGCAGCGCGCCGAGCAACGACCAGCCCAGGTAGAACGCGCCGAGCGCCCACCAGAGCGGCACGAAGCCGAACATCAACGCCAGCGGCCACAGTGGCAGCCGGGCGGGTGGCGGTGTCGGCGGCGTCAGCGCGGCGGCGGCCGGTGTGTCGCCGGGTGGCGGCTCGGTCGCCGGGGCGCGGGTGACCGACACCGATCAGGCCCGGCCGTTGCGGGTGAGGACGAAGCCCAGCGGGGTGACCCCGGCGGCGCGCAGCCGCTCCACGAGCCGCCGCAGGTCGCTCTGGCGGCTGCGGTCCCGCTCGATCACGACCACCGCGCTGCCCTGTCGGGCGACCGCGACGCCGCGCTCGTCGGACTCGGCCGGCGGCGCGTTGAACAACACCAGACCGTGGTCGGCCCCCTGCCGCCAGGTGCCGAAGCGGACGCTGCCCACCCCCACGGTCACCTCGTCCGCCGACGCCGGACGACCGTTGTCGGTCCGGGCGGACGCCACCCGGGGCAGGGTGAGCGTCGCGTCCGGGTCGGTGGACGGGCGACTGCCGGGCGGGTGCGGGGAGGGCCGCCGGGTCACCGGCGTGTCGGCGGAAGCACCGCTCGCCGCCGCCGGCGTTCCGGCCGGACGCGGCTTGGGCACCAGCGGTCGGGACGGGTCGACGGGCAGCCGCCCACGGTCGGCGAGGACTGCGGCACGCAGGCGCTCGACACGGCCGCTGTCGTCGGCGACGAAGACCTCCCGGCCGTCGGCGGCCAACGCCACGGCCAGCCCGGCGGTGAGTGCCGTGACGTCCTCGCGGGCGGTGACCAGCGCGACCCGGGCCGGCTGACGTACCCGCTCGGCGACCGCCATCGCCACGTAGCGGATGTCCGCGTCGACCGCCCGGGGACTCCCCCGGAACGGCGGTCGGCGTACCGTGCCGAGCAGCGGGAGGCCGGTGGCGTCCCGGCCGTCGGTGACCGAGCGGACCCGCCGGTCCGCCGACTCCCACGCGTACGCCAGCACGACGCCGATCAGCGCGCCGCCGAGCAGGCCGGCGACCAGGTAGAGCGGCCGGTGCCCGGCGGAGGTCACCAGCGCCCGCTCGGCGGTCTGGGTGACCCAGCCGGGGTTGACGTCGACCGCGGCGATCTCGGTGCGGGCCGCGTTGAGCTGGGTGAGCTGGTTGTTGATGCCGGACAGCTCGGCCAGCGCCGCGTCACCGGCAGCGGTGCCCTTGGCGCTGCTCGCGCGTTTCTGCACCGCCGTCTGCTGGGCGACGACCTTGGCGATGCTCGCGTCGTAGGAACGCAGCATCTCGGCGCGCTGCTGCTCGTACATGGCGCGCCGCACGTCGAGGTAGGCCCGCGCGGCGAGGTTGGCGCCCTGCACGGCCCGTTGCGCGTCGTGCGTCTGGTAGGTGAAGCGCAGGATCTGCCCGCCGGTGGGCACCTCGACCTCAAGGGCGTTGCGGACGTCGCGCGGCTCGCCACCGACGGCGTCGGCGAGCCGCTGGACCACCTCGGTGCCGGTGGCGAGGCCACTTTCCACGTTCATGTTGACGGCGCGGTCGGCGCCCGCGCCGCTGGGCGTGAAGGCGTCGGTGACCACCGGTCGGACCGCCACGACCGCGCGGGCGGTCACCGCCGCCGGGACCAGCAGCACGTAGCCGAGGGCGGCGAGCAGGCCGACCAGGGCGACCGCGACCACCAGCCGCAGCCGGTGCAACGGCACCCGCAGCAGGTCGGTGAGTGTCACCGCGCGGGTGCCGCCGGAGTTAGACGAGTCGGGTGGCCAGGGTGCGGGCGTCGCATCAGTCATGGAACTTCTTCACCGTCTGTTGAGGATTACCCACGACGACGACGCCCGGCGGCACGTCGGTACGCACCACCGAGGCCGCGCCCACGACGCTGTCCCGGCCGACCCGGACCCCCTTGAGCACCAGGGCGTGCGCGCCGACCCAGACGTTCTCCTCCAGCACGATCGGTGCGCGGGTGGCCGGGCCGGGCGGCGCGTGCCGTTGGTCGGGCGGCAGGTTGTGGAAGTCGTTGTCGAGCAGCTCGCAGTCGGACAACAGGCACCTGTCGCCGACCGTCACCGACGTCCAGGTGCCGATCCAGGTGGCGTTGAGCAGACAGTCGGCGCCGACGCGTACCTCGCCGGGGCCGGCGAAGCGGACCAGCTTGTTGATGCGGGTGCGGTCGCCGATGGTGACCCGTACGCCCCGACGCAGCCGGATCCGGCCGCGGATCTGCACGTCCCGTCCGAGGGTCAGCCGCCGATAGCGCAACCCGTACCAGGCACGTTTGAGCGCGAAGACCAGGTGGACTGCGCGTTTCGCGCGGAATCCAGCGCCGCCGACCAACGACCCCTCCCCACATCGCGGGGCCGGCGGCGGTGGTACCGCCGCCGACCCGACGTGAACAATCTACCGATCCTCCGTTACGAACGGTTGACCATCACTGCACGGAGAAGAACATTGAGGGGATAGACCACGACAACTCGGGCGTCGCGGCGGCGATGAGCGTCGTCGCGACGCCGTTGACCACCGCGGTCGGCGCGGCCGTCGGGTCGAACGGGACGCTGCGCAACCCGCCGTCAGTGGCACCGTAGACGATCCGACCGTCCACCCAGGCCATGCCACGCACGCTCGACCAGGTGACACCGCTGGTCGGCAGCGCGAACTCGGTCGCGCCGAGGTAGTTGCCGTCGATCTCGAAGTAGCGGTAGTAGAGATTGTTGGCGCCGGTACGGGTGTAGTAGAGCCGGCCGTCGAGGTAGAAGGCCCCGGTGAGGATCGCCGGGTTGAACCAGTCGTTGTAACCGGACGCCTCCCACGACGAGCCGATCGCGCCACCGTTGAACAGCGAGACGTCGATGCGGCTGCCGGTGGGCGTGCCCGCCACCGTGTGCGACCAGTAGATCCGGTCGTCCACCCGCCAGGTCGCGCCGGACGCGGTGTAGGTCGGCTGGCTGACGATGGTGGGGGTACCCAGCGTCGCGCCGTCGAACGGCACCTTCGACACCTCTCCCGCGCCGGAGCCCAGGTAGAGGTAGCCGCTGCTGTCGCTCGGCGGGTTCTTCGCCGTGAACGTGCGACCACCGGCGATCGGGAACATGCCGAGCCGCCCGTGGTACTCCTCGCCCATGCCGTCGGAGTTGTGCCCGAAGTAGAGACCGTCCGAGCCGCGCCAGAGCACCGGCACTGCCGAACCCCAGGCGGTGGTGCCGGCCGGCATCGAGGCGCTGCCACTGCGCCGCGGGTTCCAGTTCACCGGCAGACCCGTGGCCGGCGTGACCGCGCCGATGCCGAGGCGGTCGATCGCGCCCGCACCGGCGTTGTCGCTGGCGTTCGGGTTGTTCAACCAGCGGAAGTGCCCACCCAGGTAGATGATGTTGTCGGCCACCTCGACCGAGGTGATGGTGTCGTTGCCGGTGAAGTTGACCCAGGTGCCGACCTGGCCGGTGCCGCGCGCGGCGGTCTCGAACCGGACCAGCGCGTCGCAGTACGCGCTCGGCCAGCCACCGCCACCGTTGCTGCCGACCACGAACCAACTGCCGTCCTCGCCGAACTTGATGTCCTGCACGTAGTGCACGAAGGTCGTCGGGGAGGCGCACGGCGCGACGTACTTCTCGCTGCTCCAGTCCAGCACGGCCGGAGTGCCGGAGACGTCGACGAGCGCGATCTGGTTGCGCGGCAGGTCGTTGAGGAGCGTGAAGTTGCCGCCGACAGCCAGGGTGTTGCCGTCCGGGGCGACGTCGATGGTCCACACGTACGAGGTGGTGGTGTGCCGTCCGACGGTGGCGTCGACGGCGAAGGTCGGGTCGATCGCCCCGGTGGTCGCGTTCAGCCGGCCGAGCCCTGCGTGCGCGGTGCCGTTGAGCCAGTTGAACGCCCCGGCCACGTAGAGCCAGTTGCCCGACAGCGCCAGATCCCGGACGGTGCCGCCGTCGGAGCGACCCACCCAACTGTCGATGATGGCGCCGGTGCTCGGGTTCAACGCGACCAGGTTCTTGCGGGAGACCCCGTTGACGTTCTTGAAGGCGCCACCGACGATCAGCGTGCCGCCGGGCCCCGCGATCAGCGTGTTGACCGCGCCGTCGAGCACCGGCAGGAAGGTGGTGGACATGGTGCCCGTGGTGCGGTCGTACGCGAAGAGGTAGCGCTGGACGACCCACGCGGACGTGGCGGTCTGCCGGAGCTGGGTGAAGCTGCCGCCGACGAACACGGTGTTGCCGACCTGCGCGAAGGCGCGGGTCTCACCGTCGCGAGCGTGTGGGGTGGTGTCGGCGGGATTCGCCGACACCAGGGTCGCGGTCCCGGGGACCGGCACCACCGCCGCCGAGGAGGCAGTGGGGGCGCTGAGCACCGCGGCGACGACCGCCACCGCGACCACCCCCGCCCGGATACGACGTCGTCCTGACAAACGCCATGAGTGCGAGAGTGTGGGCACGCTACGCCTCCAAGATGGATGAGAACCCGAGGTAGCGTGCCTCGCCCAGCCTGGTAGGCGCATCCGCCGATTGGGCGGTGCGTGAATCTGCTAGCCGACAGAACGCGAGAAGATCAGCTGGTAGATCTCCGATGAACGGCGGCTGTGTTCACGGTGTCGTCACACGCGTCAGCGGCTCCCTCCGGTCGGCTGCCGCAGGTAGGTGTCCTTGCCGGCCTGGCTGAACCCGGCCACCGAGGCGGCATCGTGGTTCATCGTCATGTCACAGGTCGCCGTGCGGGTCGTCATGCCCGGCGAATTGAAGTAGATGGCGGCCTTGATCTTCGGGTGGGCCTTGAGGGCCGCCGGGAACTCCTGGAACCAGCGCTGCTTCGCGCCCGGGTCCTTGGCGTCGAAGTTCGTACCGAACTCGGCGAGCATCCGTGGCTTGCCGGCGCCGATGCCGTTCTGGTCGAGCCAGTCGTAGAAGCCGCCGATGGTCGTGCTCGGGCTCTTCCACACGGTGCTGCCGTTGCAGACGTGGAAGTTGTACGGGTCGTAGGCGACCCAGTCGACGTACCGGTCGCCGGGGTAGAGGCCGGCGTACCGCGAGTAGTGCCCCGACCAGCCCATCATCGTCCACACCCAGACGGCGTTGTCCGCGCCCGCCTTGGCGAACCGCTCGTACACGTACTTCCAGGCGCGGACGAAGTCGGCGTCGCTGCCCTTGCCCGGCTCGTCCTCCGGCTCGTGGTCGAAGCCCATGAACACCGGCACCTTCGCGGCCCGGATGCGACCGGCGACCGCGTCGATGGTGGCGTCCTGCCGGCCGCTGTAGACGTCGGACCACTTCAGCGTCGTACCGGCGGAGAAGTCGCGCGACTCCCAGGCGAAGAACATCAGTCGGCCCTGGCGCATCTGCTCCTGCTCGTACGCGTCGGGGAACGCCCCGTTGCTGCCGGCGTTGGAGAAGTCGTGGTAGCGGTGCACGATGTCGAACTTGCGCCCGACCTGGGCCTCCACGTCGGTGATCGCCTTACCGTGGTCCCAGCCGCTGCCGGCGTTGGCGGGTGAGTACATCCCCCACCAGGCGCCGCAGGAGGGCACGAGCGTGTCGGACACCTGGCCGCACTTGCCGGACGGCAGAGTGGGGCTCTGGGTCGGGGACGGCGTACGGGTCGGCGCGACCGTCGGCGTGGGCCGGGGTGCGGTGGTGGTCGGCGCGACCGTGGGCGTCGGCGCGGGCCGGGTGGTCGGCGCGGACGTCGGCCCGCTGCCCACGTCGTAGCTGATCACCAGACTGGGCCGCAGGTCGGTGTTGCGGTTCTCGACCGACGCCCAGTAGACGCGGGTCTCCAGGCCGGTCTGGGCCAGCGACACCGTCCAGGTGCCGTTGCCGGTGACCAGCTTGGAGACGTCCCACTCGTTGACGCCCTTGGCCACACCGGTCACCGTGTCCAACACGGCTCCGGCCTTCGCCGGGGCCGGCCGCGCCTCGCGGGCGCTCACCGACGAGGCGTGCGCGGTCACCGTCGCGGCGAACTGCTGCCAGGCGTGCATGCGCAGGGTCGCCCGGACGTTGACGGCGGTGGCGGGCAGGGTGGTCACGGCGAACTCGACGACCGCCTCCCGACCACCGCGCGGGTTGCCGTCGCAGCGCGCCGGGCAGGTCGCCAGGGTCCCCTTGGTGGAGTTGTCACCGTCCTGCGAGACGATCGTCGCGGTGGTGTCCGCCACCGCGCGGATCGACAGGTCGTCGCTGGCCAACAGGGGCATCATGGTCGCCACGATGCCGGCCACCACCGAGCCGCCGACGACGCCGATGGCGATCGCCTTGCGCCGGGGGCCGTTGCGGAACCGGGTGATGCGGTGTAGTCCGTGCCTGGTCAAGGAGAACTCCCTGTGTCTGGTGCGATAACCGTGAGCAGCGTATCGATGACCAGGGCACGTCGTGGGTAGGACAGTTTTCCGTAAGCGCGTCTTAACCGTCAGCTAAGAAAGACACCGAGGCGGTCCGCCGGGCAGACGGGTGGGTGGGACTCCGATCTCGAGCCCCACCCACCACTCCTGCGCATCACCGGACCGGGTCAGCCGGGCAACGGCGGCTGGCGGTCCCGATCGTCAGCTACGGCGTTGCCGGAGCCCCGCGATCAGGAAGGTCACGCACGGGACGAGGAGCAACGCCAGTGCGTAGAGCGGCACCGAGAGGTCGGAGGTGAGGTACAAGACCGCTCCCACCAGCCACATGGCCGTAACCAAACCGCCCAGCAGCAGATACTGCCCGCCACTTCCCTGCGGCCGCAACACACCGGAGCGGACTCTCCGCCACACCTGGACGACCACGACCACAGCCAACAGGGCCGTGACCGCCACGATGGGCCAACCGAGCGAGCCGTACCCGAGCGCGGCGATCAGCACCAGGACGCTGAGGGCACCGATGGCGAGGAGCACCAGGACCGACATCAAGACCTCCGGCGGAAGGGATCATCAGAAGAGAGCTCTCGCGCCTTTGGAGAAAACCCCGCCGATCAGCCCGCCCACGGCACCCGCGAAGCAGTTCAGCGCGACGCCACTCCATGTTGACTCGCCCTTTTGGGAGATGAGCGTACCGACTGCGCCAGCAGCACACCCTCCGATGGCCCACGCGGCTAGCACCGGCGCGCCGAGGGTTGACGCAAACCCCCCGATCGCTACACCCGCGATGGCCCCGCCGATCAGTGCGAAGGCGTCGTTGGCCTCCGCGTCGGTCGCAAGTCCCGTGGGGTCGGTGTTGTTGGCCGGGTTGCAGGACGCGTAGCTGTACGCCAGGTCCTTCCCGGACGGGTCGCGCTGGGTGAACCGGCCCAGGCCCGGGTCGTAGTAGCGGGCACCGAACTTGGTGAGACCGGTCGCGCCGTCGAGGTGCCCGGACGCGTACCGCCAGGGGTTCGACACCTGCTGCGACGCCGACAGCTGGATGCCGTACGGGTCGTAGCTGTAGGAGTTGACCTTTGCAGCGCTTCCGTTCACCAGACCCACCACCGAGCCGAGACCGTCGACGAGGTAGTAGTACCGCACCCCGTTGGCCCGCAAACCGATGAGCGAACCGGTGTTGTCCCGGGTGTAGTGGTCGGTGGTCCCCGGCGCGGGGTCCGTCGAGTTCGCGGTCACCGTGCCACCGGAGCCCGCCGGAGCCTTCGCCGACGCAACACCCAGGGCCGAGCTGACGTACGTGGTCGAGCCCGCGCCCCGCCGCTCGGTCTGGTCCGCGCCACCGTAGGTGAGCGGAGTCAACGCCGTCCCGCCCGGCTTGGTGATCGAGGTGGTCTGGTTGTTCACCGTGTTGTAGGAGAACGCCCAGCCCGACGACGAGCCGGTGGTGTTGCCGTTGGCGTCGTACGAGTACGTCGTCGAGCCCGCCGACGTCAACTGGTGGGCGTCGTTGTAGCTGTACGACGTGGTGGTGCCGCTCTCCGTCTTGGAGGTGCGGTTGTAGTTCTCGTCGTAGTCGTAGCTGCGCGACAGCGCACCCGACGCACCCGTCAGACGGTTCAGCTTGTCGTAGGTGTACGTCGTCGTTCCGGACAGGTCGGTGACCTTCTGCCGCTGCGCGGTGTCGGTCGTGACCCCGTTGACCGTCTTGCTGTAGTCGTAGGTGAACGAGGACAGCTTCGCCGACGTGCTGTCGTTGGTCGCCGTAATCGACGTCTGCCGGCCGGACTTGTCGTACTTCATCTCCACGGTGACCCGTGGTGACGTCGGCAGGTACATGAACCGCCGTCGGTTGTTCTCGTCGTACGTGAAGGTCACCGCGGTGGACGCACCCGGCTCCAGCAGCGACGTCACCAGGTTCACGGCGTTGTAGCCGTAGGTGACCGAGCCGCCGCCGTCGGTGTACTTGGTCATGTTCCCGTTGCGGTCGTACTCATAGCTGATCGGCGCGGCCCCCGGCACGGACTTGCTGCTGGGTCGGCCGAACCTGTCGTAGCCGAACGTCGTGACACCGGTCGGGTCGGCCAACTGGGTGAGGTTGCCGTCCTTGTCGTAGGTGTAGTCGACGACGACGGCACCCTTGAAGGTGATCTTGTCGACCCGGTCCAGCTGGTCGTAGACGTACTGGGTCTTCTGACCCTTGCCGTCGGTGTGTTCGAGCAGGCGCGACAGCGCGTCCGGCAGGATGGTGATGTCTCCCAGCGGCCCCGGATTGTCCACCAGGGTCAGATTGCCCTTGGCGTCGTACGTGTAGTTGGTGCGGACGTCCTTGCCGTCCTCGCGCCACTTGACCGTGCCGTTCGAGTTGTGCTCCGCCTCGTCGATCTTCTGCCCCGGATACTGCGAGCTCTCGGTGCCGGTCTTGTTGCCCGCGGCGTCGTAGGAGTAGGCGGTGGTGTTGCCCTGGGGATCCGTCGACCCGCTCACCGAGTTCGGGTGCGAGGTGTCGTTGTAGGACATGGTGGACTTCGCCCCGGTGGCGATGCCGACCGACGTCATGTTGTTGGTGTTGGCGTCGTACCCGAAGGTGGTGGTGTTGGTCAGTGCGTCGGTGACGGTCTCGATGTTGTCGTTGGCGTTGTACTTCTTGGACCGCTTGTGGCCGAGGGCGTCCTTCACCTCGGTGACCCGGTCGCGGGTCTCGTAGGTGTGGGTGGTGATGCCATCGGTGGTCGAGGCGGTGGCGTAGCCGTTGGGGTCGGTCACCTCGGTCTTGCCGGTGGAGTAGGTGAGCAACCACCGGGCCTCGGACGGCGTGCCGCCCGGGTTGGTCAGCTCGAAGTAGTCGAGCATCCGGGAGGTGTCGGGCTCGTAGCCGAGGTTGGTGACCCGACCCTCGGGCGTGATGATCTTCGTAAGGCGATCACCGGTGTACTCGTAGACCGTGACGCCGTTGGCGGTGTCGGTCACCGTGTTCAGGTTCTGGTCCGAGTTGTAGGTGTAGCTCACCCGGCGTCCGGTCGAGTCGGTCATCGAGGTCAACCGACCCGAGGTGTACGACAGGGTCACCACGCGGCTCTGGGTGTCGGTGACGGTGGTGACGTTCCCCGAGCCGTCGTACCCGAAGGTGATCTTGTTGTTGTTCTTGTCCTGGGTGCGCAGCAGCCGGCCGGTGGCGTCGGCGAAGTAGAAGCTGCCCTCGCTCTTGTCGAACTTCAGCCGCAGTTCCCCGGTGCTGGTGTTGCGGGTCAGCTTGGCGTCCAGACTCGGCGGGGTCCGCCAGGAGTTGGTGCCGTCGTTGACGAATCGCGCGGTGAAGCCCGTGGGCGCCTGGTAGGTGATGTCGGCGGTGGCGTGGTCGGTCTTGGAGAACGAAAGCTTCACGTCCTGCCCGGTGCCGAGCACCCAGCCCTTACCAAGCGTCGACGTGGCCGTCGACCGCGAGTTGTAGTAGCGGTCCAGCACCAGGTCGGTGCCGGTGCCACGGATGTTGAAGTCGGTGCCCTTGAGCAGCAGGTTTCCGTTGGCGACGTTCACCTTGAGCTGCAACCGGTCGGTCAGGTCCTGGTCCTGGAAGGAGAACCGGCCCTGCTCACCCGTGGGCGAGCCGTCCGAGGTGGTCATGAACCGCCAGCCCGACCACGGCCCGGCGACGCTGCCGTCGTGGCCGCGAGCCCGCCACTTGTACGTGGTGTTGGCGACGAGTTCACCGGACGGCACCGTCCAGCTCGACTCGCTGCCGTTCGTGACGCTGCCACCGGAACCGGAGACCTCGAGCGTCGACCCGCTGCGGTCGTAGATCTCGAAGTCGACCCGGCCGCTGCCGCCGTCCGGGTCGCTGAAGACACCCTTCATGGTCGGCGTCCGCGTCTCGGTCTCGCTCGCGTCGCCCGGCTGAAGCTTGGTCGGGTCCAGCGCGTTCGGGTAGCTGTTGTAGTTCACCACCGCGTACGGGACCTGGCTCTGGATGTCCGCGTCGTCGGAGCGGAACTGCTTCCAGCTGTCCGGGTCGGTCTCGCTGGTGGCCCGGATTCCCATGTAGGCGGTGGCCTGGTTGGCCGTGGCGGCCCGCTGGAAGAAGCTGGTGCCGGTGATGCTCACCCAGCCGTCGTCACAGGTGCTGTTCAGGCCCTTGGTGGCGGTGGAGGTCGCCTCCTGGTAGTTCCACGCCGGCTGGCTCGCCCAGCGCGTGGTGGAACTGGCGGCCCCGGTCGACCAGATCTGCCATGACTTGGCGGAGCAGGTCGTGGAGTACCAGTTCCAGAAATAGACGGTCGCCGAGGTGATCTGCTTGCCACGCAGCGCCGCCGTTCCCCAGTGGACGAACCCTCGGGCGACGCCGGGGTTCTCCCCCGACGCCTTACCGATCTGGATGTCGTTGGCCCCGGACCGGCCAACCGTGTCGTCGGACTTGACGTAGGTCGCGAAGGTGGGCGAGACCGGATTGATCGACGGATCCACGATGACCGGGTAGACCGTCGCGGGGTCGGCGAGGAACGCCTGGTCGGGGGTGAGCGCGAGGTCCATCGCACCAACCCGCGCCGTCTGCTTGGCGGCGATCTTGACCAGCCGCTTCGGGCCGCCGGTGGCCGGGTCGACGGACGAGTCCCACATCTCGGGGGTGGCCGAGGTGGCCACGATTCGGCCCTTGTCATCGGCGAAGCGCAGACCGCCGGCACCGTCGCCGGTGGTGACCAGGCCCTTCGCCCGCACCGGCAGCCGCACCGACGCCACCTGGGCGGCGGCGGCCCGGTTCTTGACCAGCAGGTACTGCCGCACACCGGTACGGCTGGCCTCGACCACGAGGTCGACACCCGGCCGGACCTCCGGGTACGTCGCGCGGTTGGCGGCCAGCACCGGCTTCGGCAGCGCGCCGGTCCACCCGATCGCGGCCCGGTGCGCACCGATAGCGATGCTCAGCAGGTCGTGCTCACCCGCGCCCACCGCTCCGGAAACCTTCAGACCGTTGGGGTGCGCGACCGGTGCGACCGAACCATCCGCCTCCGCACGCATGGTGAGGTCGATCGGCACGAGCTGACCCGCCGCGTCCCGCATCCGGATCGGGCCGGCATACACCTGGGCGGTCGACGTGCCATCGGGGTTGACGAAGACATCCTGCGTCTCGCTGCGGGCAGCGAGGTTCTCCACCCGCTTGGCACACCGGCGGGCGGCGTCCACCGCAGCGGCCTCGTCGGGCTGCTGGTCGGCGCAGCTGGCGTCGGGACCGGACGCCGGCGCTGGTGCGGCGACCGGGGCCGCGACCGCCGGCCCGGTCAGGGTCGGCAGCGTACCGGCCACCAGGGCCAGCGAAGCGGCGACCGCTAATCGTCGAGTGGTACGTGTTCCACTACGGAGAAAGGCATGACTCACCTACGGACCTCCAAGTCCGAAAACGACAGTGATCGAACCGTAGGAGAGATACTTGCCGCACGTCAATCATTACTTTGTGTTGCGTGATCAGCAGTTCGACTACCCATTTAATCGTCGACAAAGTGACGCCTACACGTCGCAGCTGGGGCAGAGCGGTCACCATTGCGGCAATTTCAGGTGATTCCCAGGGAGTTCCCGTGGCACCGCGTACACGCCTCTACCTGGGATGATGTGCCGACAAGGCCGTGCAAGCCGAAACGGGGCAGCGCGCCGGAGCACCTACCGCTAGGATGGACTCAAGTCGATTTTCGAAGGTCACCGGCAGCATTTCTCCGCCTACCTGAAAAGCGCCCGGAGTCTGTCCACATTCGGGTCACCGCACGGTCGACGAAAGTCCAACAATGACGCCACCGGCCCACCACAATTGTCAGTGGCGGGCCGCCACCAGAGCTTCCCGCATCGCCGCCAGCGGCGCGGTCACGCCGGTGAACTGTTCGAACTGACCCACCGCCTGGGCCAGCAGCAGGTCCAGTCCCGACACCACCCGCAGACCGGCCGCGCGGGCGGACGCCGCCATCGGCGTCGGCCACGGATCGTAGAGCGCGTCGAAGAACACCGCCCCCGGCCGCCAGATCGCACCGCCGGCCAGCGGATCGGCGACCCCCTTCGGCACCGTGGAGACGACCACGTCGGCGGCCGAGACGTGCCGTTGCGCATCGGCCCAGCGGCCGGCGCTCAGGGCGACACCAAGCGCCGTTGCCACCGGCCGCAACTCGTCCACCGCCTCGGCCCGACGGGCCACCACGACGACCGACGAACAGCCCAACCGCGCGGCGGCGGCGAGGGCGGCGCGGGCCGTTCCACCCGCGCCGAGCACCGTCACCGCCGCACCGGCCACCACCCCGGCCCCGGTGAGCACGCCCACCATGCCACCGACGTCGGTGTTGTCCGCGTACCACGTGCCGTCCGTACGGCGTACCAACGTGTTCGCCGCGCCGACGGCGACGGCGACCGGCGACGCGGCGTCCGCCACGGCGAGCGCCGCCTCCTTACCCGGCATGGTCACCGACAGTCCGGCCCACTCCGGGCCCAAGCCGGCGACCAGATCCGGCAGCTCCGCCGCCCCGCACTCGATCCGGGTGTACGACCATCCGGTCAGCCCGGCGGCGGCGTACCCGGCGTTGTGGATCACCGGAGAGAGGGAGTGCGCGATCGGCGCACCGACCACGGCGGCCCGCACTAACAGTTCTCGCCGCTGAGCACGCCGTTGCGGCACATCTGTCGTTGCAGGTTCCGGAAGTCGGCATCGTTGGAGCCGTAGCCCATCGTGCCCTTCTTGTCCACGGTCATGAAGTAGATCCAGTCGCCCACCGGCGGGTCCATCGCGCCCTTGAGGGCGTCCTCCCCCGGGTTGCTGATCGGCGTGATGGTCAGGCCGTCGGCACCGTGGGTGCGGTACGGGTTCTTCGGATCGTTGAGTTCGCTGGCCTTGAGGACGTCGGAGTCCTTCGGGTCCTTACCCTGCAACCGCAACCAGTAGTTGATCGCGCTGTCGATCTCCAGGCACTTGCAGTGGTACTTGTCGGTGTACACCCGGTTGTAGATCACTCGGGACACCTTCGGGAAGTCGACGTGGTTGACCGACTCGGCCTGTGCGATGGAGGCGGTGATCAACGCTTCGTACGGGGAGATGCCCCGCTTGTCCTGGACGGTGTCGACGAACTTGATCTGCTCGGTCACCTCGAGGAACTTGTCCACCATCAGCGACAGGATCTGCGCGGCCGTCGCCTTGGGCGGAAGCTCGTACGTCGCCGGGAACAAGAAGCCCTCCAGGCTCTTCGCCCCCTTCTTGCCGTCTCCCCGGTTGAACCAGAAGGCCGGCACCCCCAGCTTGACCGGGTCCTTCGCCGCGGCCTTGAACTCGGCGACCGGGATCTTCGTCGCCTTGGACAGCTCGTCATAGATCGCCAAGGTGATCATCCCCTCCGGGATGGTCACCCCGTTCACCACCCGGCTCTTCGGATCCAGCAGCAGGAGCAGGGCCTCGGACGCCTTCATCTCCTTCTTGACCTTGTAGCGGCCCACCTGGAGGTTCTTGCTGCGCGAGTTCTCGTCCGCCGCCTCGATGAAGGCCTTGACGCTCTTGACCACACCGGCCTCGTACAAGGTGGCACCGACATCGGTCGCGCTGTCACCGGCCTTGACGTCGACCAGCACCTCACCCGAGCCGGCACCGTCGTAGTCGGGCGTGACGAAGTAGTTCTGGATCCGGTCGAACCCGTAGTAGGCGCCACCACCGATGGTGCCGAGCAGGACCAGGGCCATCAACAGCGCCAGGAACGTCTTGCCCCGACCGCCGCCGGAGCCTGACTTGCGCTTGCGGAAACTACGTCGATGCCGGCCCTTCTCACCCCGCTCCGGCTCGTCAAACCCAAGATCCAGATCGTCGATCATTACGTCCGCCTCCGCTGCGCGTCCAGCCAGCTCTGCAGGATCTCCACCGCGGCCGCCTGGTCGACAACCGCACGTTGACGCTTGCCACGAACGCCACGCTCGGCAAGCCTACGAGAAGCGACCACGGTCGACATCCTCTCGTCGGTGAGCGTTACCGGGACCGGAGCTATCACATTGACCAGACGGTCAGCGTAGGCCGTGACACTGATCGCGGCCGGGCCGTGTTTGCCGGCCAGATTGACCGGAAGCCCGACGACCACCTCGACCGCCTCGTGCTCGGCCACCAACGCCGCGAGCTGGGCAATGTCACTCGGCACCGCCTCCGGCGCGGCGGTGAGATCGCGGGCGAGGGTCACCAGCGGCGTGGCCAGCACCCCGTGCGGATCCGAGCGGGACACCCCGACGCGCACCTGACCGACGTCCACACCGAGACGAACTCCCCGTGTGAACCCGCTCACCGTAGGTCACCCCTGTGCTGTCGACGAACCAGGGCGGACCATTCGGTCCGCCCTGGTCGACACTGACCGTCCATCACGCCTCGGTGATCGCCTTCTCGACGGTAAGCAGCAGGTTCGGCGCCTCGGTCGCGGGCAGACCGCCACCCTGAGCCAGGTCGGGGCTCCCCCCGCCGCGCCCGGAGAACGCCGCCTTCACCAGGTCCGACGCGGCGAGGCCCCGGCTGCGGGCCGCCGCGTTGACCGCCACCACCAACGACGCCTTGCCGTTCGCCCGGGCCGCCACGGCGACCACCGCCGGTCGCGCCGGGTCGATCTTGCCGCGAATCTCCTGGGCGAGGGTCCGTACGTCGTTGCCGGCCGCGCCCTCCGGCGCCTCGGTTCCCACGTACGCCACCCCGCGCACGTCCTTCGCCTGTGCGGCCAGCGCACCCGCCCCACCCAGCACCAGCTGGGCGCGCAGCTTCTCCAGCTCCTTCTCCGCGTCCCGGAGCTGGGTGACCGTCTGCTCGACCCGGTCGGCGACCTGGTCGTTGGGCACCCGGTACAGCTCGGCCAGCCGGGACACCAGCAGGTGCTCACGCGCCAGGAAGCCGAACGCGTCCATGCCGACCAGCGCCTCGACCCGCCGTACGCCGGAGCCGATCGACGACTCGGAGAGGATCTTCACGAGCCCGAGCTGCGCCGAACGGGCCACGTGCGTGCCGCCGCACAGCTCCCGGGCGTAGTCGCCCACCTCGACGACCCGCACCTCCTCGCCGTACTTCTCACCGAACAGCGCCATCGCGCCGATCCGCCGCGCCTCGTCCAGCGACGTGATGAAGGCGTGCACCTCCAGGTCGGCCAGCAACACCTCGTTGACCTGCTGCTCCACGTCACGCAGGACGGTCGGCGACACCCCGGTCGGGGTGTTGAAGTCGAACCGCAGCCGACCCGGCGCGTTCAACGAACCCGCCTGGGTGGCCGACTCGCCGAGGAAGTTGCGCATGGTCTGGTGCACCAGGTGCGTGGCCGTGTGCGACCGGGAGATCGCCCGCCGCCGGCTGGTGTCGATCTCGGC
The DNA here is from genome assembly GCF_049179015.1 of Micromonospora sp. WMMD736. Taxonomy (NCBI): domain Bacteria; kingdom Bacillati; phylum Actinomycetota; class Actinomycetes; order Micromonosporales; family Micromonosporaceae; genus Micromonospora; species Micromonospora sp. WMMD736. Next base: position 6,888,814 of record NZ_JBMHMI010000001.1, on the reverse strand, counting down.
GTAACCGGTGTCGCCGGGGTGCACCTCGCCCCGGATGACGCGGGCCCGGTGCACGATCAGGCCCGGGACGGGCTGCTGCACGTCGAGCACCTCGACCTGACCGTCGCCGACGGTGATGATGCCGTGGTCGGGCTGCTGGCCGCCGCCCTCGGCGTAGAACGGGGTCGTGTCGAGCACCAACTCGACGGTCTCACCCTCGGTCGCCGCCGCCCGTGGGCCGTCCGCGCCCAGCAGTGCCCGCACCCGCGACTCGCGGGCCACCTCGCTGTAGCCGGTGAACGTCACCGGGCCACCCTCGTCCAGCACCGACCGGTACGCCGACACGTCGGTGTGCCCGGTCTTGCGCGCCTGCGCGTCCGCCTTGGCCCGGGTCCGCTGATCGGCCATCAGCCGACGGAAACCCTCGTCGTCGACCTTCAGGCCCTGCTCGGCCGCGATCTCCAGGGTCAGGTCGATCGGGAAGCCGTACGTGTCGTGCAGCTGGAACGCCTTCGCCCCGGACAGCGAACTGCCGCCCGCCGACCGGGTCTCGGCGATCGCCGTGTCCAGGATCGTCGTCCCGGCACGCAGCGTCGACAGGAACGCCTCCTCCTCCGCGTACGCGTACTGCGCGATCCGGTCGAAGTCGGTCGCCAGCTCCGGGTACGAGGGCGCCATGCAGTCCCGCGCCACCGGCAGCAGCTCGGGCAGCGCCCGGTCCTGCCAGCCCAGCAGCCGGATCGACCGGATCGCCCGACGCATGATCCGCCGCAGCACGTACCCACGGCCCTCGTTGCTCGGCGTCACGCCGTCGCCGATCAGCATCAGCGCCGTCCGCACGTGATCCGCGACCACCCGCAGCCGCACGTCGTCCGGGTGCGACTCACTCGCCACGTGCCCGGAGTGCGCCCCGTACCGCTTGCCGGTCAACTCGGCCGCCCGGGCCAGGATGGGCCGCACCTCGTCGATCTCGTACAGGTTGTCGACGCCCTGCAGGATCGACGCCATCCGCTCCAGGCCCATGCCGGTGTCGATGTTCTTCGCCGGCAGGTCACCCAGGATCGGGTAGTCCTCCTTGTTGGTGCCCGGACCCCGCTCGAACTGCATGAACACGAGGTTCCAGTACTCCATGTACCGGTCCTCGTCGACCGCCGGACCACCCTCAGCGCCGTACTCCGGGCCCCGGTCGTAGAACAGCTCCGACGACGGACCGCACGGCCCCGGGATGCCCATCGACCAGAAGTTGTCCGCCTTGCCCCGACGCACGATCCGCTCCGCCGGCACACCCACCGACCGCCAGATCTCGAACGCCTCGTCGTCATCGAGGTAGATCGTCGGCCAGATCCGCTCCGGATCCAGCCCGTAACCGCCCTCGGCGATCGGCTTGGTGGACAACTCCCACGCCAGCGGAATCGCGCCGGCCTTGAAGTAGTCGCCGAAGGAGAAGTTGCCGTTCATCTGGAAGAACGTGCCGTGCCGGCTGGTCTTGCCGACCTCGTCGATGTCCGGGGTACGGATGCACTTCTGCACGCTGACCGCCCGCGCGTACGGCGGGGTCTGCTGGCCCAGGAAGTAGGGCACGAACTGCACCATGCCGGCGTTGACGAACAACAGGTTCGGATCGCTGATGGCGGGCAGCGGAGCGGACGGCACCACGGCATGGCCGTTCGCCTCGAAGTGCGCGAGGTACCGCCGCTTGATCTCCGCCGTCTTCATCGCTGGTGTTCCTCCGGAAAAATCTCTCTATCGCCGATCCGCGGGTCTTCCCGCAGCTCGGCGAACTGGTCGTCGAACGCCTCGCCCTGGACGAACGCCTGGTGAATTTCCTGCTCACGCTCGGCCATTCCGACCCGCACGTCCTCCACGAAGCTACGCACCGACTCGACCAGGCTGCCAGCGGATTCCGACAACGAGCTGGCGATGCCGGCCGGGGTGTACGCCTGCGCGGTCCGGGTCGCCCTGCGGACCACCACCACGCCCACGGCCACGCCGATGCCGAGCCAGAACAACCGCTTCATGTCGCGCTACCTCCTGTGGCCGGGTCGGTCAACGGTTGCCGCGCCGGGCGGCCCGCCGCTGCTGCTTGATGGTGTCGCGCACCTCGCGCTCGGTCTCGGCGTGCCGGCGGCTGGCGGCGGCACGGCGCACGCTGTAGCCGAAGGCGGCCACCTTGACCAGCGGGTTCGCGGCCGCGGCGGACACCACCGTCGCCAGGTTGGCGACGTTGGCGGTGACGTTCTGGGCGTGGCTGGTCATCGTGTCGACCTTCGCCAACTGCAGGTTCACACCGTCGAGCGAGGTCTGCACCTGCTCCAGCGCCACGTTGACGTTCTTCACCGTGGTGTTGACGTCGCCGAGCAGCGGTGCCGTCCGGTCGTTGAGGTCGTTGATCATCCGGGTGGTGGCGTCCACCGTGTGCCGCAGCCGCAGGATCGGCAGCGTCAGGATGAGCACCAGCACCGCGAACGCGCTCGCCGCGATCAGCGCCGCGACCGCCAGAATGTCGCCCACGCGTGTCCTCCTCAAGCAGATTTCCGCCGGACCCGACGTCCCCGGAACGCACAACCGTGGTGCCCACCGAACCCACCGGACCGTCACCGGCCGGCGGGTCCGCCAGCCCCAGACCCTACCGTCCGTGATGGAGAGCGGCTCAGGACGGTGAGGGTGTCACATCGCCCAGCGGATCCCCACTGACCGTCGGGTACGGATCCTCGCCGGTCAGTGACGGATCGGTGCTGGGCTGCGGCCTGGTCCGCTCGTCGTCGATCGCGTTGCGCACCTTCACCGACACCAACGAGCCGGCGCACTCCCCCGCAGCGGCCGACGGCTCGGGGGACGGCACGATCGCCGGCTCCCCGTCGACCGGCGGCGGTACGCAGGCCGGTGCGCGCACCCACAGGTCGAGGGTCAACTCGTCCTGACGCCAGCACGTGTAACTGCCCTTCGTCTCCTGCTCCGGGCAGCGGCTGACCTTCCACGGCCGCCAACCGTCGCCGCGCAGCGCCTCCTCGTAGACCTTCGCGGTCTCCTCCGGCGACTTCTCCGAGGTGACGGTGCGCTCGCGCAGCCGGCAGTCGAGCAGGCACCAACGGCTGCCGCTGACGTCGTCGACCGTCTTCGTCGCGGCCCACGCGGGCACGTCGAGCTGGTCCAGGTTGTCGAACACCGGATCCCTGCTGAGGGTGCGGAGGCCGAAGAAGAGCGGCACCGCACCGAGCAGCACGATGCTGACCAGCGCCAGCACGGCGACCCGCAGCCGACGTCGTTCGCGCGACTGCCGGTGCTGCTCGGACCGGGCGCCCGGGGCCGCGTCCTCGTCGTCGGCGACGTCCTGGCCGGCCGCGCGCAGCGCCGGCTCGTCGACCGGCTCGACGGGTCGCCGGTCCACCGGCCCCGCCGCGCCCGGTGGCACGACGGCGGCACGGGCGACCGGCTCCCCGGCACGACCGGGCGGCGGCACGGGGGCGACACCGCTGGGTTCGGGACGGCCGCCGTCGCGGGGCGGCGGCAGCGCCCGGCCCGCGGCGCGGTCCGCCGGTCGCGGGGCGGCGGCACGCGCGGCCACAGGTGACCCGGGACCGGGTTGCTCGACGCCCGTCCGGACGTCGCCGCCGGGTGGCTGGGCGACGCCCGGGGGACGGACCGCGGCGCGCGCCGGAGTGTCCGGGCGGGGTGGACCATCCGGGCCGACGCCCGGCGGCACCGCCGCACGGGCCGGACCATCCGGGCGGGGCGGACCATCCGGGCCGACGCCCGGCGGTACCGCCGCACGGGCCGGACCGTCCGGGCGGGACCGGGCCGTACCAGGTCGGGGTGGCGCGTCCGGACCGACGCCGGGCGGCGTCGCCGCGCGAGCGGGACCGTCGGCGACCGGCGGCACCGCCGCACGGCCCGGACCCTCGGGGCGGGACCGGGGCGGGCCGTCCGGACGTGGAGCGGGTGGACCATCGGGGCCTGCGCCCGGCGGCACCGCCGGGCGCGCCGGTCCGTCGGGGCGGGCGACGCCGGGCCGAGGCGGACCGTCGGGCCCACGGCGGCCGGCGCCGGAGACCGGCGCGTCGCCGGGCGCGAGCCGGGCCCGACCACCGGGTGGGCCGGAGCGGGCACCCCGCACGGGCGCGCCAGGCACGGGGCGTCCGCCGGGCGGACCGGCGTACGGGTCGTCACCGCGCTCGCCCGCCGGGCCGGGCCGCCCCTCGGTGGCCGGCTCGGCCGTCGGGCGGCGGCGACGGTTGATCGGGTCCGGGGCGGTACCCGGAGCACTCCGGCGGCCGACGGGGCGCTCCCCCGGCACCGGCGACTGCGGCCCGGAACCGCTCGGGTGCTCGCCGGTGGTGTCCGGGGCGCGGGCGGCCCGGCGGCCGGTGGGAGCGTCCGCGCCCGGGTCGGCGGGCGGCCCGGCGGCCCGGCGGCCGGTGGCACCCTCCGCGGCCGGATCGGGTACGGCGAGTGGAGCACCGGAGCGGTCGTTCAGGTCGCCGGCGGGCGGTGGGCCGGTACGGCGGCCGGCAGGCTGCCCGCCGCTTCCCCGACGGTTGACCACCGGCAGGCCCGGGTCGGTGTGCGGCAGCCGGCCGGCCTGCCGCAGCCAGTCCGCCGGCCGCTCCGGACGGTCCCGGCGCTCCGGCTGCGGCTCACCGCCGGTCGCCACGCGTCGGTCCTGCTCGTCGGGGACCGCCCGACGGCGACCGCTGCCGTCGGTGGCCGCGCCACCGGTGGCCGCGCCACCGGGGGCAGCGCCACCGGGGGCAGCGCCCCTGGGCGACGCGTCGGGCAGCGGCGGGGCGTTGCCCGAGCGGGGAACCGACGGCTCGTCCGGTTCTGCGGCACGGCGGCGACCGCCCGCGGCGGGGCGGGGTGGCTCCGGCGCTCCCGGGTCGACCGGCCCGGGACGACGCCGAGCCGTACGCGGGTCGTCGGCGACCGCGGGATCGGGTCGCAGTCCGTCGGCGACCTGCGGGGCGACACCGGTAACCGGTCCGTCGAAGCGGGCGGCGCCACCGGCGGGCCGCGCCGGTTCGGGCGTACGCCGTCCGGGCGGCAGACCGTCACCGCTGAGCGGCCGGCCGCCCGCGCCCGGCTCGGGCGCGGGTCGCCGACCGGGCGGTACGGCCTCGGGCCGGCGCAGCGGCGGCAGGGCCTCCGCCCGGCCGGTCGGCGCGGGGACCTCGGGACGGGGGCCGGTCGGAGCGCCCACGGCCGGTGACCCCGGGGGCGGGCCGGACGGCCCCACGGTCGGACGCGCCCGCGCGGGGCCGGCGGGAGCGCCGCCCCTCGGTCGGGGGCCGGCGGGGTCAGCCGGGTCCCCGCCGCCCGGGCGGACGGTCGGCGGCGTACGGGGGCCTGCGGAGGTCGGGGCGACGCCGGGAGGCGGCTGGTTGCCGCGCGGCGACGGCGGACCGGGTACGCCGGCCGGCCCGGGCTCACGCGGGCGCTCGACCGGTGCCCGGTCGGCGGGCGGGCGGGCGTCCGGGCGACGGCCGGGCGGGGGCGCCTCCCCGGGCCACGGCCCGTCGACACCTCGACGCGCCCCGGCGGCCTCAGTGTCCGGCCGACGCGGGCCGGGCGGCGCGTCCGGCGGCGTCGGCATGCCGGCACGCGGGGGCACGGGCTCGGCCGGAGCCCCGTCCGGGCCCAGCTCGCCCCGTTGCTGCTTGGCCGAGCGGAGGTCGTCGATCCAGCCGAACTCCTCGCCGGCTACCGGTTCCTCCGGCTCGGCCTCGGCTCGGCCCCGACCCCAACGGCGGCCCTTGGCGCGGGGATCACGCCGCTCGTCCGGGCCCTCGTCGGGGCGGTCGGCACCACGCGATCTCACTGTTGACCCTCTCCTGCGGCGTTCGTGCCGCCGTCCTGCGTCGTAGCGGCACCGTCCACACCCGTGCCCACCCGGCCGTTCCGGCCAGTAAGCGCCGTCGCCGGCTGCGGCGTTACCGGTTCTCCGGCCGACACGGGCGGTCCAGCGGTCGCGGGCGGTCCGGCGGTCGGGCTTTCCGGGCGGGCCGGTGGGGCCGGCAGCCCGCGGACGATCCGGCGCAGCAGCGGCAGCCGCGTCGCCACGGACCGTTCCGCGCCGTGCGGGCCGGGTTGGTAGTAGTCGACGCCCACCAGGTCGTCGGGGACGTACTGCTGGGTGACCACGCCGCGCTGGTCGTCGTGCGGGTAGCGGTATCCGGTGCCGTGGCCCAGCCCACGGGCGCCGGCGTAGTGCGCGTCGCGCAGACCCCGGGGCACCGCGCCGCCCCGCCCGGCCCGTACGTCGGCGATGGCGGCGCCGATCGCGGTGGTCGCCGAGTTCGACTTCGGCGCGGTGGCCAGGTGGATCACGGCCTGGGCCAGGTTGAGCTGCGCCTCGGGCAGACCGACGTACTCCACCGCGTGGGCGGCTGCGGTGGCCACGCTCAGCGCGGTGGGGTCGGCCATGCCCACGTCCTCGCTCGCGAAGATGACGAGCCGTCGGGCGATGAACCGGGCGTCCTCGCCGGCGACCAACATCCGGGCCAGCCAGTGCACCGCGGCGTCGACGTCCGAGCCGCGCATGCTCTTGATGAAGGCGCTGATCACGTCGTAGTGGGCGTCGCCGTCGCGGTCGTACCGCACCGCCGCCACGTCGACCGCCTGCTCGGCGGTGGCCAGGTCGATGCGCCCGGTGCCGAGGGCCGTGGCGGAGGCCGCCGCCGCCTCCAGCGCGGTCAGCGCCTTGCGGACGTCACCGGCGGCGAGCCGCACGAGGTGGTCCTCGGCGTCGGTGGCCAGGGTGAGCGCGCCGCCCAGGCCGCGCTCGTCGGCGACCGCACGGCGCAGCAGGCCGCGTACGTCGTCGTCGTCGAGCGGTTGCAGGGTGAGCAGCACGCATCGCGAGAGCAGGGGCGAGATGACCGAGAAGTACGGGTTCTCGGTGGTCGCCGCGAGCAGCGTGACGGTCCGGTCCTCGACGGCGGCGAGCAGCGAATCCTGCTGGGTCTTGCTGAACCGGTGCACCTCGTCGATGAACAGCACCGTCTGCGGGCCGCCGGAACGGCGCTGACGACGGGCCGTCTCGATCACCGCGCGGACGTCCTTGACGCCGGCGGACAGCGCCGACATGGCGACGAACCGGCGGTCGGTGGCACCGGCCACCAGGTGCGCGATTGTCGTCTTGCCGCTGCCGGGCGGGCCCCAGAGGATGACCGACATCGGTGCACCACCAGAGACCAGTTGCCGCAGCGGAGCGCCGGGGGCGAGCAGGTGGTCCTGCCCGATCAGCTCGTCCAGGCTCACGGGTCGCATGCGGACAGGCAGGGGCGAATCGTCCGCTACCGGAGTGAAGCCGTCGACACCGGCGGGACCCTCGGGCGCGGCACGCGGCCCGGTGGGGGCACCGAGGGAGAAGAGAGCGTCGGACTCCATCAAGAAGACAGTACCGGGCCCGACCCGAGACGCCGGAATCGCGCTACGGGCCGGGCCATCGCTGATCGGTCTCGGTCAGCCACGACCGGGGCGGCGACCCCGGTACCAACGACCGCCACCACTGCCCCGCGGCCCGCTGCCGACGCCGCCCAGGTAGAGCGCGAGCAGGAAGAGGCCGAGGAGCACGAGGGTGTTCCAGTTGAACAGGTCGGGCGCGCCGAAGTTGGTGTCGAGCAGGTCGATCAGCAGGGCGAAGCCAAAGACGATGGCCGCGAGAATGGCGAGCATGTCGGTCCTCCGGTGGGGGTTCCCAGTAGGTCGGCGCCTGATGTACCCAATCGGTCGACCCGCCAATCTCCACCATGGATCGGCTGCCCACTGTGCCGCCCAGCGCCGTCGTGCCGGCAGGCCGGGCCGCGCGCAGCACCCGAACGGTGGCGGCATCGCGGCGCGGAGACCCCGCGAGATCGCCGACGTCGCGGCGTTGCCGCCTGCGGACACCGCCAGATCCCCGATCCGCAGTCGACCTGCCGCCGCGACGACGGCAGAGGACCGCGTCCCGGCTGCCCCTCGGGCGGGGCCAATGACCCGGCGGCAACGCCCGCATCTCGGCCCACGGCGGGGGCGAGAACTCACACGAGCGTCGGCAGGGCGGATGACCGGCAACAATGCCGCATCTCGCCCACGGCCGGGAGCGAGGACTCGCATGAGCGTGATGCCTGTGAGTCATCTTGATGACTCACAGGCATCACGCTCACCGAGGTAAGGCACGCCGCCGCGAACACCGACGGGTGGCTGGGGAGATTCGTCCCAGCCAGCCGTCGCACGAGCAGCGCAGGCTACCGGTCGGCGATGGACGCGAAGGTGAGGACCCGCGCAACTTCGGCGACACTGCTGTCTCCGGTGCGGGTGAAGCAGCAAGATCCCCGAAGTTGCGACGATCTTGAGCGTGCGCGCGGGGCGCACGGGGCGAACGGGGCGCGCGGGGCGCGCGGGGCGCGCGGGGCGCGCGGGGCGCGCGGGGCGCGCGGGGCGCGCGGGGCGCGCGGGGCGCGCGGGGCGCGCGGGGCGCGCGGGGCGCGCGGGGCGCGCGGGGCGCGCGGGGCGCGCGGGGCGCGCGGGGCGCGCGGGGCGCGCGGGGCGCGCGGGGCGCGCGGGGCGCATCACTGGGCCGGCGCGGTCGCCCGTACGCCGGCTCCTAGGCTGTTGCCATGATCATCGAGGACCAGGCGCTGCACGACCGGGCCGCCATCCTGGCCGCCGCCGGGGGGCACCCGTTCGTCCGGCACTCGCTCTCGCCGGGCATCCCGGCGCGCGGTTGGCAGCGCGACGGCGCCGTGCTGTGGTTGTTGCCACCCGAGCGGGGCTCCGGCGCCGACGCCGTGGGTCCGGCCGGGCCGGTACTGGACCTCTGCGCCGCGCTGGTCGCCGAGGGACTGCTACGACCGGAGCAGCGCATGCACCTGCCCCGGTTCGACCCCGCCCTGGCGGTCGGGCGGGTGGCGGTGGCGCAGCACGTCGACTGGGACTTCCACTGGACCACCGTCGCGCCCCCGCCGCAGCCGGGCGAGCAGCGGGTCGTACGGCTGACCGACGCCGACCGCCCGGCGCTGGATGCTCTCGTCGACGAGGCGTTCCCGACCACCACCACGCGCCCGGGCGACCCCACGGTCGTCGACTGGTACGGCATCCGTTCCGGCGACCGGGTGGTCGCGTGCGGCGCGGACCGCAGCCGGGGGGACGTCGGCTTCCTGGCCGGCCTGACCGTCGCCCCCGACCAGCGCGGCCGAGGACTGGGCGCGGCCCTGACCGCCGGGATGACCCGGGCGCTGCTGGCCCGGCACGACACCGTCGCGCTCGGCGTCTACCCGGACAACGTCGGGGCGGTGCGGCTCTACCGTCGCCTCGGCTTCACCAACACCCTGTCCCGCACCGGGATCCGCCTCGGTCCCGAGCGCTAACGCCGCTCGACCGGCACCGCCGCCTCGGTCGGGTCGACGGCACCGCCCGTCGGGTCCGCGCCCCCACCGGCGGAGCCGCCGCGCGGGCGAGGCGGCTCCACGACGCCCTGGGAGTCCGCCGCCGGGTCGGCCGCCGCAGCGCCAGCCAGGTCCGCCGCCGCAGGGCCGGACGGGTCGGCCGTCGCCAGCGCACCGGCCGGGTCCGACGCGGGCCGCCGGCCAGCCCGCCAGGCCGGCAGGTAGAGCGGGGCGGCGACGGCCAGCACGACCGCGCCGACCACCATCGCTGTACCCACGCTGGTGCTGGCGGCGAGCGCGGTCAGCACCACTCCGCCGAGCGCGGCCGCCGGTTGCCCCATCATCGAGTTCAGCGAGAGCACGCTGGTCCGGTACGGGCCGTCGACCTGGCGGTGCAACAGGCCACTGTGCAGCGGGTTCGACGCGCCGTGCACGGCGTAGCAGGCCAGGTAGGCGACGAGCACCCCGATCGGCCCCGCGAACAGCCCCATCCCGACCACCGTGACGCCCTGCAGGATGCGCAGCAGGGCCGCTCCCGGCGCCGCCCCGGGCCAGCGCAGCAGCAGTGGGGTCAGCGCCGCGCCGACCGCGTTGGCGATCCAGGCGGCGGAGCTGGCCGGCCCGAGCAGCGCGGCGGCGCGTTCCGGGTCACCGACCACCTCGGCGAGCCGTACCGGCAACAGCGACTCGAAGGTGATCATGCCGAAGCCCCAGAACAGCTCCACCGCCACCAGCGCGAGCAGCACCCGGGATCGGCGCAGCAGGCCGACCGCCTGGCCGATCATGCGGGGCGCCTGCGTCACCGACCTGCGCACCGCCGCCAGACCGGTGGCCGGCCGCTTTTCGACCAGCAGGGCCAGCAACGCGCCGAGCGCCACCGCCTGCGCGAGGAGCGCGGCCAGCACCGGCACGGTGAGCGCGCTGACCGGCCCGAACGGCCCGAGCGCGACGAGTCCACCGCTGAGCAGGGCACCGCCGCCGATGGCGACACCGACGACGGTGCCGGCGTACCCGAGGCCCTTCTCGTACTCGGCCTGCGGGTCGGCGGCCAGCGTGGCGTCGACGTACCAGGACTCCAGGGGGCCGCTGTCGAGCGCGCGGTAGATGCCCTGCAGTGCCCAGACCAGGAAGAAGAGCGCGAACGAGTCGGCCACCGCGAACACGGCGAGGGAGGCGAGGTTCAGGACCCCGGCGGCGAGCAGGACCGGCTTGCGCCCGAGGGCGTCGGCGAAGCCACCGGTGGGCAACTCCAGCGCGAGCACCAGCAGTCCCTGCGCGGTGGTGACCAGGCCGATCTGCGGCAGCGACAGGCCGCGCTCCTGCATCAGCAGGATCATGACCGGGATCATCAGGCCGGTGGGCAGCCAGCGCAGGCCGTACAGCGTGAGGTAGCGACGCCGGACCTGGCGTACGGTGAGCGCGCTCACGACGCCACCTCCATTCGCGACTGCGGGGCCCGCAAACCCGGCTCACTCCTCGCGCTCATCGGGGGCCGTCCAGCAGCGGATAGGCGGCCAGGAAGACGTGCACCGGCCGGGCCTGCGGGTCGGCGGGCTCGGCCGTGTCGACCGACTCGGCCTCCCGGTGGTAGCGCTCCAGCACCTGCCACACCTCCGCCTTGAGCGCCTCCAGCCGCTCGCTCGGGATGGTCATGAAGATGTCGCCCATGCCGAAGGCGTCCCGCCAGGCGGGGGACCACTCGTGCTGGTTGGCGAACCAGCGGTCGGCGTGTTCGACGAGGAGGCGCACCTGGTCGCCCTGGATCCATTCGATAGCGGCACGGGCGTCGGGGTCGTCGTCGAAGTCGCTCGGATCCCAGCTCGTGACGTCGTGCGCAGCCTGCCACCAGCGCTGCCGCCCGCTGCCCCGGTCGGGATCCTCGGTGACCAGCCCGACCTCGGCGAGTTGGCGCAGGTGGTAGCTGGTCGCGCCGGTGTTGGTGCCGAGCAGCTCGGCGAGGGTGGTGGCGGTGGCGGGCCCGTTCACCCGCAGGGCACCGACCAGTCGCATCCGCAGCGGGTGCGCGAGCACCCGGACCTGCCGCTTGTCGATCCGCACCTCCCGCGGAGCGGGCTGCGGAGTCGCTTCGTCATTCACCATGACTGCACACTATCTTTGCACACTTGTCATGCACAAGAGTTGTGCACAGGAAGTGTGCGTGATGTCAGACCAGGAGTTCCCGTACCCCGCGCAGGTGCGTCCGCAGCAGGCCGGCCGCGCGGGTGGAGTCGAGGCGTACGTCGCCGGGGCGCACCACGCCGACGGCGGCGGCCGTGGTGGTCTTCAGTCCCGTCGCGTCCAGCCCGAACCGCTCGGCGACCAGCAGGCCCAGCTCGGCCCGGCTGACGGCGTCCGCGCCGGCCACGTTGAGCAGTCCGGCGTACGACGAGTGGGCCAGCTCCAGTACGGCGTCGGCCAGGTCGGTGACGTCGACCGGGCACCGGACCTCGTCGGTGAACAGGACGGCCCGGCCGGCGAGCGCGTCCCGGCAGAGCTGGATCTGCTTGCTGCCCTCCCCGAGGATCAGCGAGGTACGCACCAGCGCCGCGCCGGGATCGATCGCGCGCACGGCGGTCTCGGCCGCCGCCTTCGCGGCCCCGTACGCGTTGACCGGGCTGGGCGGCTCGTCGTCGAGGTACGGCTGGGGCCGGCCGCCGTGCAGCGCGTCGCTGGACAGGTGCACCAGGCGGGCGCCCACCTCGGCGGCGGCGAGGGACACGTGGGCGGCGCCGTCGGCGGTGACCGTCCAGTCGTCGTACCGGTAGGGGGTGGCGACCACGGCGTCCGGCCGCACCTCGGCGACCAGCGCGCGCACGGCAGCCCGGTCGGTCACGTCCAGCCGCCGCGCCACCACCCCGGAAACACCGACGTCACCACGGTGGAAGGTGCCGACCACCGACAGCCCCGCACGTACCCCCCGCCGACACACCTCCCGCCCGAGAAACCCACTACCCCCGACGACAAGTACCCGCATCTCCGCCCACTCCCCCGTTGATCAAGAGGTCTGCGTCATCTCGCGGGGCGATGATGACGCAAACCTCTTGGTCGACCAAGCAGGGGTCGGACCGAACCGGGTCAGACCGGGTCGGCTACCGGGGCGGCCGGTCCGGCGGTGCCGGTGTGGGCCGTGGCCGCGGGCTTGGGCTTGGCGTCGATGCCGGCCTCGGCGCGCTGCTGGCCGGTGATCGGGGTGGGCGCCCCGGTCAGCGGGTCGAAGCCGCCCCGGGTCTTCGGGAACGCGATGACCTCGCGGATGGAGTCCGCGCCGGCCAGCAGCATGCAGACCCGGTCCCAGCCGAATGCGATTCCGCCGTGCGGCGGGGCACCGTACTTGAACGCCTCCAGCAGGAAGCCGAACTTGTCCTGCGCCTCCTCGGGGGTGATGCCGAGCAGGTCGAAGACCCGCTGCTGCACGTCGCCCCGGTGGATACGGATCGAGCCGCCACCGATCTCGTTGCCGTTGCAGACGATGTCGTACGCGTACGCCAGCGCCCGGTCCGGAGCCTCCTCGAACCGGTCCACCCACTCCGAGTTCGGCGAGGTGAACGGGTGGTGCACGGCCGTCCAGCCGCCCTCGTCCGTCTTCTCGAACATCGGCGCGTCGACCACCCAGCAGAACGCCCAGGCGCTCTCGTCGATGAGGCCGGAGCGCTTGGCGATCTCGACACGGGCCGCGCCCAGCAGCTCCTGCGCCTCGCGGGTGGTCGTGCTCGCCGCGAAGAAGACCGCGTCGCCCGGCTTCGCGCCGACCGCGTCGGCGAGCCCGCCCAGGTGCTCGGCGGAGAGGTTCTTCGCCACCGGGCCGCGCGCCTCGCCGGTCTCGGCGTCCAGCACCACGTACGCCAGGCCCCGCGCGCCGCGCGCCTTGGCCCAGTCCTGCCAGCCGTCCAGCTCCTTGCGGCTCTGGGCCGCGCCACCGGGCATCACCACCGCGCCCACGTAGCCGCCCGCGTCGATCGCGCCGGCGAACACCCGGAACTCGGTGCCGCGCAGGTAGTCGGTCAGCTCGGTCAGCTCGACGCCGTAGCGCAGGTCCGGCTTGTCCGAGCCGTACCGGGCCATCGCGTCGTGCCAGGTGATCCGCGGGATCGGCCGGGTGATCTCGTGCCCGGCCAGGTCCTTCCAGAGCGCCGAGACGATCGCCTCGCCGAGGTCGATCACGTCGTCCTCGGTGACGAAGGACATCTCGATGTCGAGCTGGGTGAACTCCGGCTGCCGGTCGGCGCGGAAGTCCTCGTCGCGGTAGCAGCGGGCGATCTGGTAGTACCGCTCCATGCCGCCGACCATCAGCAGCTGCTTGAACAGCTGCGGTGACTGCGGCAGCGCGTACCAGCTGCCGGGCTGCAACCGCACCGGCACCAGGAAGTCGCGAGCGCCCTCCGGGGTCGACCGGGTCAGCGTCGGCGTCTCGATCTCCAGGAAGTCCCGCTCGTGCAGCACGCCCCGGGCGAGCTGACTGGCGCGCGAGCGCAGCCGCAGCGCGTTCGCCGGGCCGCTGCGGCGCAGGTCCAGGTAGCGGTACTTGAGCCGGATGTCGTCACCGGCCTCGACCTGGTCGTCCACCGGCAGCGGCAGCGGCGCGGCCTCGGAGAGCACCTCCAGCGCGGCGGCGGTCACCTCGACCTCGCCGGTGGGCAGGTCGGGGTTCTCGTTGCCCTCGGGGCGGCGGGTCACCTCGCCGGTGACCTTCACGCAGAACTCGTTGCGCAGCGCGTGCGCGTCCTCCTCGCGGAACACCACCTGCACGACGCCGGAGCCGTCGCGCAGGTCGACGAAGATGACACCGCCGTGGTCGCGCCGGCGGGCCACCCACCCGGCGAGCGTCACCGTCGAGCCGGCGTCCGCGGCGCGCAGGCTTCCGGCATTGTGGGTACGGATCACGGCTGGCAACTCCTCATCGTGGAACAGTCCTTCACCCGCATTGTGTCAGGGGTGACCGCCCCCGCTGGGGGGCACCCGTCAGGCCCGCGTGATTAGCTGGTGGGGTGAGCCGGCGAACCCCGGGCGACGGGCCCCGACGCCGGTTAGCGTGACCTGATGCGCGCCGTACCGAACTGGGGCGTCGCCACGGCGGTGGCCGCGCCGGTGCTGCTGGTGGGCGGCTGGACGGTCGCGGGCGCCCGGCAGCCCGCCGGGTACGACCCGATCCGGGACACCATCAGCGAACTCGCCGGGCCGGACGCCACCGACGCCTGGATCATGATCAGCGCCCTGGTGCTGCTCGGCTGTTGCTATCTGGCGATCGCCGCGGTGTTGCACGCGGCCGGACTTCCGAGTCGCTTCCTGCTCGCCGTCGGCGGCGTGGCCACCATCGCGCTCGTCGCGTTTCCTCGGCCGACGGTCGGCGGCTCGCTCAGCCACGGCATCGTGGCGACCGTCGCCGTGCTGGCACTGGCGCTCTGGCCGGCCGGGTCGGCGCTGCGGCTGCCGCGTGGCCCGGACGCCGCGCACCCCCGGGTGCCGCAACCGCCCTGGGCGTTTCGGCGCGGTGTGGCGGTGAGCGCCACCCTCGTGCTGCTGGCCCTGTTCGGCTGGTTCGCGTTCGAGGTGACCAGCGGATCCCGGACCGGTCTGGCCGAGCGGGTGACGGCGGTGGGCGTCTCACTCTGGCCGCTGCTGGCGGTGTTGTCGGCCCGCCGGGCGCACCTCGCGTGGGCCACCGGGGCCACACCGCTCGGGCCGACCCTGCCGGCGACCCGTGTCGTACCCCCGGATCCGCTGCTGCCGACGGACGGCCCGGACCGGCTCGCGTGAGCCGACCCGCACGCGCGACGCGGGCCGCCGGAGTGCCCCGGCGGCCCGCGTGCGGTACGTCGATCAGAAGACGCTGACGCCGTAGACGCTGAGCGGCTCGGTGACGGGCTGGAAGAAGGTGGTACCACCGGTGCGGCAGTTGCCGCTGCCGCCGGACGTGAGGCCGAGCGCGGTGCTACCGGAGAAGAGCGAGCCACCGCTGTCGCCACCCTCGGCGCAGACGTTGGTGCGGATCAGGCCGGAGACCGAGCCCTCGGCGTAGTTCACCGTGGCGTTGGTCGCGGTCACCGAGCCGCTGCGCAGGCCGGTGGTGCTGCCCGAGCGCTGCACCGACTGGCCGACGGACGCGTTGCCGGCGCCGGTGATGTCCCGGTAGCTGCCGTTGTAGAGGTAGACGTTACCGGCGGCGTTCGCGGAGTTGCTGTGCCGCACGATGCCGTAGTCGTTGCCCGGGAAGCTGGTGCCGGTACGGGTGCCGAGCAGGCTGGTCTGGCTCGAGTTCGAGTACCAGTTGGTGCCGAGGTTGGTGCAGTGCCCGGCGGTCAGGAAGTAGTAGGTGCTGCCGCTGCGCACGTTGAAGCCCAGCGAGCAGCGGTAGCCACCGGTGTAGATGGCCTGGCCACCGGAGATCCGGGTGCTCAGCACGCCGGCCTCGGCCTCGACCCGCACCGCGCCGTTGGCACGCGCGGCGGCCGCCTTGACCCGCTCCAGCTTGGCGCCGGTGACGGTGCTGTCGACGGAGACGACCACCTGGTTGGTGACCGGGTCGCTCCACCAGGCGGTGCCCGGGATCTTCGCCGAGCGCTCCAGCTCGGCGGTGGCCCGGTTGAGCTCGGCGGCGCCCCGGGTGACGTACCGGACGCTCGCTCCGGCCTTGCTGACCGCGCTCGCGGCGGCGGCGTCGGTCACGGTGACGACGGTCTTGCCGCTGGCGTCGATGTACGAGCCGGCGGAGCGGTCGCCGAGCGCGGCGGAGAGGGCCGCGCCGGCGTCGGGCGAGGCGGCGGGGGCGGCCTGGGCGGGTGCGCCGATGAGCGAGCCGACGACCAGGGTTCCGGTCACGGCGACGGTCGCCGCAACACGGAAGGAGGACCTCGTGGGTCGCATGTAACAAACCTCCTGGGCGGGGGAGACGGGTCTGGCCGGGGGTGGCTGACCCGAGGGCAACCCGGCCGATCTGCGAAAACCGGTCGAGTGAACTGAAGTATTCACATACTTAAGATCATTGACAAGAGCTGGTTTCGCCCGAATTCGTCGACCGGCACCGATGACGCCGCCGCAACACCATGGACACACTCGTGGGCATCTGCCGTCACACCCCAACGACCGCCGGATCTCTTTCGGACAGCCCCGGGCAACGACTGAGGTTGATGCCACAACGGACGGGCGTGCGCGCGTCGAACCGTCACAGCGCACAGGTGCCCGCGACGCCGGGCCGTCGCAGCGGGCGGACGCCCGCGACGCCTCGGATGGGCGGCGGGCGGCGTCAGGGGGTGCGGCGGCGCGCGCCGGGCCCCGGGCGGGGCAGCACGTCACGCGGTTCCCGCACCTGGTGCCCGTCGGCGCAGCGCAGTTCGGCGCGCACCTCGGCGCCGCAGTCGCGGTGCTCCACGCGCAACGGCGCGCCCTCGGCGTCGGCCAGGTACCTGTCGCCCCAGCCGAGCACGGCGACCAGCACCGGCCAGAGGGCGAAGCCCATCTCGGTCAGCCGGTACTCGTGGCGCAGCCGGCTGCCGGGCTCCCGGTACGGCTCACGACGCAGGACACCCCGCTCGACCAGCAGGGCCAGCCGGTTGGTGAGAACCTGCCGCGGGATCCCGGTGCGGACCCGCATGTCGTCGAAGCGTCGTACGCCGCTGAACACCTCGCGCAGCACCACCATGGTCCACCGCTCGCCGAGGATCTCCATCGCACGCGCGATGGTGCAGTTCTCCACCGACCAGTCCAGTGCCGCGGGCCTCATCCGACCAGGCTAGGTCTCATTGACAGACTCAGCAACATCCTGCCACGCTGCGTCCATGACACAGACTCAGGAGCCGGCGCGGAGCCGTACCTTCACCTGGTCGGACCCGGCGGCCAACGCCGCGCAGGTCGGTCGGCGCAGCGGCCTCGACATGCTCCGCGCGATGATCGCGGGGGAACTGGCCGCGCCCCCGGTGATGCACCTGCTCGACATGGCCCGCATGGAGGCCGACGAGGGGCGTGTCGTCGTCGAGCTGACCCCGCAGGAGTTCCACTACAACCCGCTGGGCACCGTGCACGGCGGCGTCCTCTCGACGCTGCTGGACACCGCCGCCGCCTGCGCCGTACACACCACGCTGCCCGCCGGGGTCGGCTACACCTCGCTGGACCTGAACGTGAAGTTCCTCCGGCCGGTCACCGTCGCGAGCGGCACGTTGCGCTGCGAGGGCACCGTCCTGCAACGCGGACGCCGCACCGCCCTGGCCGAAGCCCGCCTGAAAGACGCCCAGGACCGCCTGGTAGCCCACGCCACCAGCACCTGCCTACTCCTCCCCCTCCCCTGACCCACCCCGCCTCGACCCCACCCCTTTGCCGTCGATCTTGCAGTTCCTGTCGCCGAAACGCGGGCTGCGCCCCGATTCGTGACAGCAGAAAGTGCAAGATCGACGGGGTGGGACGCGCGGGGTGGGGCGCGCGGGGGTGGGTGGGTTGTTAGCGGAGGGCTAGGCGGGCGGCTCGGGCGTCGCGCTTCTCCTCGAAGCGGGACGCCGCGCGGTCCAGGTCCGCCAGCTGGGCGGCGAGCTGCTCTCTCGCGGCTTCGCCGTCGGCGTTGAGGCCGGTCACGTTGAAGACGTCCCACTGGCGCAGCACCGGCTGCAACACCTCGTCGCGGTGCTGGCGCAGGTCGTAGATGCCGGCGAGGGCGATCGCCACCGACTTGCGGGCGAAGCCCTCGATGCCGTTGCCGGGCATCTGGAAGTCGGCGACAACGTCGGCGACGGCCCGCATGGCCTGACTCGGGGCCAGCTCGAACGCGGCGGCCAGCAGGTTCCGGTAGAAGACCATGTGCAGGTTCTCGTCGGCGGCGACCCGGGCCAGCAGCGCCTCACAGACCGGGTCCCCGGTGGCCTTGCCGGTGTTGCGGTGCGAGATCCGGGTGGCCAGCTCCTGGAACGAGACGTACGCCAGCGAGTGCAGCACCTCGTCGTCGTGCGCGTTGACGTAACCGGCGGACATGTGGGTCATCCGGGCCCGCTCCAACGCCACCGGGTCGACGGCCCGGCTGACGGTCAGGTAGTCGCGGATGGCGACTCCGTGGCGCCCCTCCTCGGCGGTCCACCGGTGCACCCAGGTGCCCCAGGCGCCGTCGCGGCCGAACAGGGTGGCGATCTCGTGGTGGTACGAGGGCAGGTTGTCCTCGGTCAGCAGGTTCACGATCAGCGCCGTGCGGGCCACGTCCGGGATGGTGGAGTCGGTGGGCGACCACGCCTCACCACCGAGCGGCCCGTCGAACGTACGACCCTCGCTCCACGGCACGTACTCGTGCGGGAACCACTCCTTCGCCAGCGAGAGATGGCGGTCCAGGTTGCGCGCGACTACCGGCTCCAGCTCGACGAGCAGGGCGGTCTGGCTCAGTGTGGTGCTCACGGTCACGAAGAACTCCCTACGGTGGCGTAACTTACGCTACCGTAGGTCCCCGCGACCGTTAGCGCCAGTGGGAGTCTCAGTTCACCGCCGGCCGGAGGTCGGCGGCCGGCGGCGTCCAGGCCTGCGCGTCGGCCATGACCTGCTCGCCGGAGCGGATGTCCTTCACCTCGTCCGCCACGCCGTCGGCCCCCGGGAACCAGACGTACGGGATGCCGCGCCGCTCGGCGTACCGGATCTGCTTGCCGAACTTGGCCGCGCTCGGCGACACCTCGGTGGCGATCCCCCGCCGACGCAGCGCCGCCGCGATCGTGTCGCTGGCCGCACGGTGCTCCTCGTCGGCGAGCGCCACCAGGACACAGGTGGGCACCGACCGGGAGACGGACAGCTCCCCCGCGCCGAACAGCAGCCCGAGCAGCCGGGTCACCCCGATCGAGATGCCCACCCCCGGGTACGAGGTGGTGCCCGCGGTGGCCAGGTTGTCGTACCGGCCGCCGGAGCAGATCGAACCGAACCGCTCGTAGCCGCGCAGCTGGGTCTCGTAGACCGTGCCCGTGTAGTAGTCCAGGCCGCGCGCGATGCGCAGGTCCGCCACGCAGAGGCCGGGCGAGTGCCCGGCGGCGGTCTCCACCACCCGGACCAGCTCGTCGACGCCCTCGTCGAGCAGCGGGTCGGTGACCCCGAGCGCGCGTACGGCGTCGGCGAAGGAGGCGTCCGGCGCGGAGATCTCGGCCAGCGCGAGGCACGCCTTGGCCTGCGCCTCGCTCGCCCCCGCGGTCTCGGCCAGCAACTCGACCACCTTCGCCGGGCCGATCTTGTCGAGCTTGTCGACGGTGCGCAGCGCCGCCTCCGGGTCGGTCACCCCGACGCCCCGGAAGAAGCCCTCCCAGATCTTGCGGTTGTTGACCTGGATGGTCACCGGTGGGATGGGCAGGGCGCGCAGCGCGTCCCCGATCACCAGCGGCATCTCCGCCTCGTGGTGCGGGGCCAGGGTGTCCCGGTCGACGATGTCGATGTCGGCCTGGACGAACTCCCGGTAGCGCCCCTCCTGCGGCCGCTCCCCCCGCCACACCTTCTGGATCTGGTAGCGGCGGAACGGGAAGGCGAGCTTGCCGGCGTTCTCCAGCACGTAGCGGGCGAACGGCACGGTCAGGTCGAAGTGCAGCCCGAGATGGTCGTCACCACCGGCGCCCTCGGCGTCGGCGTGCAGCCGCCGGATCACGTAGACCTCCTTGGAGGTCTCCCCCTTGCGCAGGAGCTGGTCCAGCGGCTCCACCGCGCGGGTCTCCAGCGGGGCGAACCCGTACAGCTCGAAGGTGTCGCGGATCTTCCCGAGCACGAACTGCTCGATCATCCGCTGGCCGGGGGTCCACTCCGGGAACCCGGAGATGGGCGTGGGCTTGCTCATCGCGTACTCCTTGCGGTTCCGCGCCCGCGGCGCGGTGGTGTCGTGGGTCCGCGCGCGGCGCGGACGAATGATCTAGAGACCCCGGGTGGGCGCGGCCGGCGACGTGCCGGCCACCTCGACGAGGTACGGGTTGCTGGCGCGCTCACGGCCGATGGTGGTGCTCGGTCCGTGGCCGGGCAGCACGACGGTGTCGTCGGCCAGCGGAAGGATCTTGTCGCGCAGGCTGGCGAGCATGGCCGGCATGCTGCCGCCGGGCAGGTCGGTGCGGCCGATCGAGCCGGCGAACAGGACGTCGCCGGAGAGGCAGATCTCGTCCGCCTCCCAGCCCGACCCGGCGCCGGGCAGCCGGAACAGCACAGACCCGCCGGTATGGCCCGGTGCGTGGTCGACGGCGATCTCCAGGCCGGCGAGCGTGAGGGTCGCGCCGTCGGTCAACTCGGCCACGTCCTCCGGCTCGCTGTAGCTCAGCCGGCCGCCGAAGAGCGACGTCAGGTCGGCCGAGAGGCCCTTGGCCGGGTCGGCGAGCATCTCCCGGTCGCCCGGGTGCACGTACGCGGTGATCCCGCGGGCGTCGCAGACCGGCGCCACCGAGAACGTGTGGTCCAGGTGGCCGTGGGTCAGCAGGACCGCAGCCGGATGCAGGCGGTGCTCGGCGAGCAGCGCGTCGAGCTGGTCGAGCACCCCGATGCCGGGGTCGACCACCACGCACTGCTCCCCCGGCGCGGTGGCGACCACGTAACAGTTGGTGCCGAAGGCGTCCGCGGGAAAGCCGGCCACGAGCACGGGCGCTGTCCTCTCCGTCGAGCTGTCGTCCTGCCCAGCAGCCTATCGGGCGGGCCGAGCGGGTTTGCCGCGTCCGTCCCACAGGCCCCGGGCGGCACAGTGACAACCTCCGATAAGCGCTGCTCGGGACGGGGTGCACCTCGTACACCACATTCCCAGTCACTAGCCGTACACTCTGGCGGGCGTGTGGCGCGGCACACGCGACGCCCGGACGGGCCGCAAGGGCCGGCCGCCGGTGACGATCAGGCGAAGAAAGGGGAGCACCTGTGGCTTCCAGCAGGGACCGGCAGCGCAAACTGGCGCGGGCCAAGCTCGACCGGCAGATGGCCCGCCGAGCGGCCGCCACACGGCGTCGTCGGCAGATCCAGGCCGGTGTGGGCGCCTTCCTGGTCCTCGCGGTGATCGTGGCCGGCTCGGCCTGGGCGCTCGGGGCGTTCGACTCCGACCCGAAGCAGAACACGGCGGCCGAGGAGACCTGCCTCTGGACCCCGCAGGACGCGACGGCGAACACCAACCTCAAGGACGTGGGTACGCCGCCGACCAAGGACCTGCCCACCGACGGCACCCGGCCGATGACCGTCACCACCAACCAGGGCGCGCCGATCACCGCCGAGCTCAACCTGACCAGCTCGCCGTGCGCCGCCGCGAGCATCGCCCACCTGGCGGGCCGGTCGTTCTACGACAACACCAAGTGCCACGAGATCACCGCCGACGGCGCGCTGCGCTGCGGTGACCCCAGCGGCACCGGCCTGGGCGGGCCCACCTACTCGTTCTACGACGAGGACCTGCCGACCGCGCCGTCGCCCTCGGCCAGCCCCGCGCCCGGACAGCCGCCGACGTACCCCAAGGGCACCGTCGCGATGATCTCCAACCCGCCGGGCGTCAACGGCAGCCAGTTCCTGATCTTCTTCAAGGACTTCACCACCGCGGACCCGAAGTACCCCGTGATCGGCAAGGTCACCGGTGGGCTGGACGTGGTGGAGAAGATCGGTGCCCAGCCGACCGTGGACAATGGGACCGGGGCGAAGGTGAAGCCCAAGACCGACGTGGTGATCCAGAGCCTCACGGTCGGCGAGCCGGTCACCGGCGCGGCACCGCCGCCGTCCGGCGCCCCGGCCAGCAGCCCGAGCGCCGGCTGACCCCGGTCGCCCCCCACCCACCCGAGCGGCACCCCGCAGCAGACAGCCAGGAGGATCCAGGCGTGACGTCCACCAGAGAGCGGCAGCGCGCGGCGGCACGCGCCCGACTCGAGAAGGAGATGGCCGAGCGGTCGGCCAAGGCCCGCAAGCGCCGCCAGACGCAGGCGATCGTCGGCGCCGCCGCCGCGCTGGTGCTCGTGGTCGCCGGCACCGTCTGGCTGGCCACCAGCCTCGGCGGCGACGACGACAAGGGCGAGAACGCCGCGTCGGCGCCCGGAGCGTCCGAGTGCGTCTACAACGCGATGCCGGCCGACCAGCGGTCCCCGCAGATCAAGGACGTCGGGGTGCCGAGCAACCAGCAGTCCGCCCAAGGCGTGCAGACCATGACGATCGACACCAACCTGGGCCCAATCACGGCCAAGGTCGACCGGTCGCAGGTGCCGTGCACCGCAGGGGCGTTCAGTCTCCTCGCCGAGAAGAAGTTCTTCGACAACACCAAGTGCCACCGCCTGGTAACCGAGGGCATCAAGGTCTTGCAGTGCGGTGACCCGAGCGCCACCGGCAAGGGCTGGCGCGACACCGACGGCACGGGTGGCCCGAGCTTCCGGCTGCCGGAGGAGAACCTGCCCACCGACAAGCGTCCGCCGTACCCGGAGGGTGTCATCGCGATGGCCAACTCCGGTCAGCCGGGCAGCACCGGCAGCCAGTTCTTCATCGTGTACGGCGACTCGCCGCTCGACCCGGCGTACACCGTGCTGGGCACCGTCACCGGTGGTATGGACATCGTCAAGGACGTGGCCAAGGCCGGCGACGACGGGGCGTTCGCCCAGCAGGCCGGTGGCGGCCACCCGAAGAAGGAGGTCGTCATAAAGACCCTCACGATGAGCAACCCGCAGGGCTGACGCCCGCCAGGATGACGAAGCGCCCGCCGGCTGAGCCGGCGGGCGCTCTCGTGTCTGGGGTACGCGTCAGGCGCCCGAGGTGACCCGGTACGCGTCGAACACGCCGTCGACCTTGCGAACGGTGGCCAGCAGGTGGCCCAGGTGCTTCGGATCGGCCATCTCGAAGCTGAACCGGCTCACCGCCACCCGGTCGCGGGTGGTGGTGACGGTCGCCGACAGGATGTTGACCCGCTCGTCGGAGAGCACCCGGGTGACGTCGGCGAGCAGCTTGTGCCGGTCCAGAGCCTCGACCTGTATCGCCACCAGGAACGTGGAGGCGGACGTCAGCTTCCAGCTCACCTCGACCACGCGCTCGGCCTGCGCCCGCAGGTCCTCGGCGTTGGCGCAGTCGTCCCGGTGCACGCTCACCCCACCGGAGCGAGTGACGAACCCGAACACCGAGTCCGGCGGGACCGGGGTGCAGCAGCGCGCCAGCTTGATCCAGACGTCGCTGACGCCCCGGACCACGACACCGGGATCGCTGCTGCTCTGCCGGCTGCGCGGCGGCCGGGTGGCGACGGCGGTCTCGGCGATGTCCTCCGCCGCGCCCTCCTCGCCGCCGTACGCGGCCATCAGCTTCTGCACCACCGACTGCGCGGAGACCTGGCTGTCACCGACCGCCGCGTAGAGCGAGGCGACGTCGGCGAGGTGCAGGTCCCGGGCGATCGACATCAGCGCGTCGGAGGTGAGCATCCGCTGCAACGGCATGCCCTGCTTGCGCATCGCCTTGACGATCGCGTCCTTGCCGGCCTCGATCGCCTCCTCGCGCCGCTCCTTGTTGAAGTACTGGCGGATCTTGGTGCGGGCGCGCGGGCTCTTGACGAAGCCCAGCCAGTCCTGCGTCGGGCCGGCCGTCTCGGACTTCGACGTGAAGATCTCGATCACGTCGCCGTTGGACAACGTCGATTCCAGTGGCACCAGCTTGCCGTTGACCCGCGCGCCGATGCACTTGTGCCCGACCTCGGTGTGCACCGCGTACGCGAAGTCCACCGGCGTCGACCCGGTCGGCAGCGGGATGACGTCGCCCTTGGGGGTGAAGACGTACACCTCCTGGCTGGACAGGTCGAAGCGCAGCGCGTCCAGGAACTCGCTCGGGTCGGCCGCCTCGCGCTGCCAGTCCAGCAACTGCCGTAGCCAGGTCATCTCGTCGATGTGCGCCGGCGGGCCGACCACCTGGGTGCCCTTGTGCTCCTTGTACTTCCAGTGCGCGGCGATACCGAACTCGGCGGTACGGTGCATCGCGTACGTGCGGATCTGCATCTCCACCGGCTTGCCGGTGGGCCCGATGACCGTCGTGTGCAACGACTGGTACATGTTGAACTTGGGCATGGCGATGTAGTCCTTGAACCGGCCCGGCACCGGCTGCCAGTTGGCGTGGATGACCCCCAGCGCCGCGTAGCAGTCCCGCACCGTGTCGACCAGGATCCGCACACCCACCAGGTCGTAGATGTCGTTGAAGTCGCGACCCCGCACGATCATCTTCTGGTAGATCGAGTAGAGGTGCTTCGGTCGGCCGGTCGTCTCCGCCTTGATCTTGGCGGCCTTCAGGTCGGTACCGACCTTCTGGGTGACCTGCCGCAGCAGCGACTCGCGCTGCGGCTGGTGCTCACCGATCAGCCGGTTGATCTCCTCGAACCGCTTCGGGAAGAGCGTGCCGAAGGCCAGATCCTCCAGCTCCCACTTGATCGTGTTCATACCGAGGCGGTGGGCCAGCGGCGCGAGGATCTCCAGAGTCTCCTTGGCCTTCTGCTCGCGCTTCGGCGCCGGCAGGAAGGACAGGGTACGCATGTTGTGCAGCCGGTCGGCCAGCTTGATCACCAACACCCGCGGGTCCTTGGCCATCGCCACGACCATCTTGCGGATCGTCTCGGCCTTGGCCGCGTCGCCCAGCTTGACCTTGTCCAGCTTGGTGACGCCGTCGACCAGCAGGGCGACCTCGCCGCCGAAGTCGGCGCGCATCGCGTCGAGGGTGTACTCGGTGTCCTCGATCGTGTCGTGCAGCAGCGCGGCGACCAGCGTGGTGGTGTCCATCCCCAGGTTGCCCAGGATGGTGGCCACCGCGAGGGGATGCGTGATGTACGGGTCGCCGGACTTGCGGTACTGCCCGGAGTGCCACCGTGCGGCCGTGTCGAAGGCACGCTGGAGCAGCCGCGCGTCGGCCTTCGGGTGGTTCTCCCGGTGGCTGGCGATGAGCGGCTCCAGCACCTCGCTGACCTGCGAGGTCTGCCAGGGCGCGTTGAACCGGGCCAGGCGGGCGCGCACGCGCCGGCCGGTAGGTGCGTTCGAGAACCCGAAGCCACCGCTCGGCGACGGGTCGACGCCGAGGTCCGTCGGGAACGGAACCACGACCCCGTCCGCGCCGGGCGACGCCTCGACGGCGCTCGCCGTGACATCGGCCGGAGCCGTCGCGCTGTCGGCAGGAGCCCTGCCGGAGCCGTTGTCGGTGCCCGTCACCCGGGCCGGCACCTCGCCGTTCCGGTCGGTCACCGAGCCGTCAGCGTCGCCTGTGGGGTGCACCGTGCCCTCCGCCGGAGGGACGACATCGTGGGACACCGGCCTCCTCACCGCTCGCCGGAAACACGCCGGCCGTGTGTCGGCCGGCCTGGTCTCGCGTCACCGGACGGCGTACCGCCCGCGTCAGCAATGGGCAATGCTACCCGCACGGACGGTCCCCTGCCGCTCCGCCGGACGGCCGACGCCCGCGCGGCCGGCCTGACCGGGCCCCGGCTGCGCCGGTCGGCACGACCGGTCGACCCGGAACGTGGGCGCGTCCCCGTCCCGGCAGGGGCGCGGCAGGGATCAAACGGTCAGAAGGGCATG
This sequence comes from Micromonospora sp. WMMD736, assembly GCF_049179015.1. Lineage (NCBI taxonomy): Bacteria > Bacillati > Actinomycetota > Actinomycetes > Micromonosporales > Micromonosporaceae > Micromonospora > Micromonospora sp. WMMD736. The sequence goes on along the minus strand of NZ_JBMHMI010000001.1, from coordinate 6,863,019 downwards.
GACCGGACGCGGCGTCAGTCGCTCCCGCGCGCCCAGGAAGGCGAGCTCCAACAGGACGGTGAAGCCCGTCACCGTACCGCCCGCGCGCTCGACCAGGTCCAACGTCGCCTCGGCGGTACCCCCGGTCGCCAGCACGTCGTCGACGACGAGCACCCGGTGGCCGGCGGTGAAGGCGTCCTCGTGCACCTCGAGGGTGGCGTCGCCGTACTCGAGGGCGTACGAGACCGAGTGCGCCGGGCGGGGCAACTTGCCGGCTTTGCGTACCGGCACCACACCCACCCCGGCCGCGTACGCCACGGCCGCCGCGACGACGAACCCCCGCGCCTCGATGCCGACCACCACGTCGAACGAGTCCCGCCCGTGGTACGCGACGATCCCGTCGACGACCTCGCGGAACGCCTTCCCGTCGGCGAACAGCGGCATCAGGTCCTTGAACAGGACACCGGGCTTGGGGAAGTCCGGCACGTCCAACACCCGGCTGGCGACCAGTCGGGCGGCCTCCGGGCCGCTGTCCCCACGCGGGGCGTTGCTGTGGGTCTCCGTCACGGCTGTTGCGTTCCCTTCCAACGACGACGGCGTCCGGCTTGCTGCTCGCACAGCATGCCGGACGCCGTCCGGGCGTTTCCTCCCGGGTCAGCCCCGGGGTCGGTCAGCGCCGTTTGGCGCTCGGGCTCCGGGCCGGTGGGCGCCGGGGTCGGTCAGCGGCGCTTGGCGCCACCGGGCCGGTTACCGCCGCCGCCGGGGCGACCGCCCCGCGCGCCGGTCGGCCGCTTGCCCGCCGGTCGCGAACCCACCTTCGGGGCCGCGCCGGCCAGCGCCGCGGAGTCCGGGTCGATCACGTCGGCGGCGTCGCCGTCGACCGGGGTCGGTGCGACCTTGCCGGTGGTCTCGCCACGGCCCGACGTGCCCCGGCGGGCCTGTACCCGCTTGTTGTGCGCCTGGATGCGCGGGTCGTAGTTCTTCAGCAGCGCCAGCAGTGGCGTCGCCACCAGGATGGAGGTCAGGAACGCCACCGCCATACCGACGAACAGCACCAGACCCAGGTCCTTCAGGGTGCCCGCGCCGAGCAGGCCGGCGCCGATGAAGAGCAGACCACCGACGGGCAGCAGCGCCACCACGGAGGTGTTCAGCGACCGCATGAGGCTCTGGTTGACGGCCAGGTTGGCCGCCTCGCCGTACGTCATGTTGTTGTTGGCGGTGATGCCCCGCGTGTTCTCCTGCACCTTGTCGAAGACCACCACCACGTCGTAGAGCGCGAAGCCCAGGATCGTGAGGAAGCCGATGATCGTCGACGGGGTGACCTCGAAGCCGACGAGCGAGTAGATGCCGGCGGTGAGGATCAGGTTCATGAACAGCGACGAGACCGCGGCCACGGCCATCCGCCACTCGAAGCGCAGGATCAGGTAGACCATCACCAGCGCGATGAAGATGACCAGGCCGAGCACGGCGCGCTCGGTCACCTGGCTGCCCCACGCCTCGCTGACCTGGTTGCTGCTGATCTCCTTGACGTCGATGTTCAGGTCGTCGGCGACCTTGGCCTTGACCGCGTTGGCCTGCTCGACGGTGAGCTGCGGCGTCCGCAGCTCGTACGAGTCGCCACCCGGGCCGCCGACCTTCTGCGTGGTGGCGACCTTGACACCGGTGTTCTCGGCCGCGAGGGCCGAGTTGACCTCGCGCTCGGCGTCGTCAAGCGTGCCGACGCTGGCCGGCACCTGGAACGAGTTACCGCCGGCGAACTCGATGCCGAGGCTGAAACCGCGGAGCGCGAAGCTGAGGATCGCGACCAGGATCAGGACACCGGCGACACCGAACCACAGCTTGCGGCGGCCGACGATGTTGAGACCGGCCTCGCCGTTGTAGAGGCGGCTCGCCAAACCGTTTTGAGCCATCTCAGGCCTCCTTGGCGCGCGGGTTGCGGGGCTGAGTCTGCTGGCTACGGGCCGGAAGTGCCCGGCCCAGGCCGCTGACCCGCGGGGACAGGAACGCCCGGGTCCGGGCGAACATCGTCATGATCGGGTGCCGGAAGAGGAAGACCACGACCAGGTCCAGCACCGTGGCCAGGCCGAGCGCGAACGCGAAGCCCTTGACCGTGCCGACCGAGACCACGTAGAGCACCACCGCAGAGAGCAACGTGATCGCGTTGGCCGAGATGATCGTCCGGCGGGCCCGGATCCAGGCGCGGGGCACCGCGCTGCGTGGGCTGCGCCCCTCTCTGATCTCGTCCTTGAGTCGTTCGAAGTAGATGACGAACGAGTCCGCCGCCACACCGAGCGACACGATCATGCCGGCGATACCGGCGAGGGTGAGCGTGAAGCCGATCTGCCGGCCGAGCACCACCAGCGCGCCGAAGACCAGCAGTGCGGAGAGGATGAGGCTCAGGAAGATGACCGAGCCGAGCAGCCGGTAGTAGAAGAACGCGTAGATGATGACCAGCAGCATGCCGATGCCGGCCGCGAGCAGACCGGCCCGCAGGTGGCTGGCGCCCAGGGTCGCGGTGACGTTCTGCGCCTCCTGCTGCTCGAACGTCACCGGCAGCGCGCCGTAGCGGAGCTGGCTCGCGAGGGTACTGGCGTCCTTCTGGGTGAACTGGCCGGTGATCTGCGAGTTGCCGGTCAGCACACCCTGGATCTCCGGCGAGGACACGATCTCGTTGTCCAGCACGACGGCCACCCGGCACTTGCCGTCCTGGCCGAGGGCGGTCGCGTCACAGGCCTGACCCTCGTTGGTGAACGCCTCGCGGGTGAGCGCCGTCCACTTGCCCTGGCCGTCGCCGGTGAAGTCGAGGCTGACCACCCAGGAGTTGGCCTGGTCGAGCACCGCGTCGGCGTCGTTCACGTCGGTACCCAGCACCTTGGCCTGGTCGAGCAGGTACTTCGACACGCCGTCCTCGCAGGAGACGACCTGCTGCTTCGGGTCGGAGATCGACGCCGGCGGGCGCTTGTCGAGCTGCGCGCACCCGATCGTCGGCACGTTGAACTGCATCTGCGCCGGCAGCACGGCCACCTCTTGCGGGCTCAGCGTGCCGAACGGCTTGAGCTTGTCGCCCAGGGACGGGTCGGCGCTCAGGTCGGCGGGGGCCTGCAGCCCGCTCGCGGCCTGCCAGGCGGCGGCCCCGACCTTCTGCTCGACAGCCTTGCGCTGCTCCTCGATGCTCGCGGGCACCGGCTCGGCGCTGGCGCTCGCCGACGGCGCGGCACTCGCCGACGCCGACGGGGTCGGCGTGGCGCTGGCGGACGGCGCGGGCGCCATCCCGCCCTGCCCGCCGCTGGCCGACGGGCTGACCTTCGCCGCGCCGGTCGCCGACGGGGTCACCTTCGGCGCGGCGCTGCCCGACGGGGCGCCGGACGGCGGCGCGGCGCTCGGGGTCGGCGTGGCGGCCGGCGGCGCGGCGGCCGTCCCGCTGCCGTCTGCGGCCTTGAGCACCTTGCGGAAGCGCAGCTCGGCGGCGCTGCCCACGTCGGTGAGGTCCCGGTTCTCACCGGGCAGGGAGATGACGATGTTCCGGTTGCCCTCGGTGACCACCTCGGCCTCGGCCACGCCGAACGCGTTGACCCGGCTCTCGATGATCTGGCGGGCCTCCTCGAGGTTCTCCGCCGTCGGGGGCTTGCCGTCGACGGAGTTGGTCGCCTCCAGCGTGACCCGGGTGCCGCCGATCAGGTCCAGGCCGAGCCGTGGCTCCAGCCGGTCCTTGAAGCTGCCGCTGGCACCGCCCGCGAAGAACACCAGAAGGTAGAGGACGACGAAGATGAGCCCGAGCACGGCGAGTTGCCGGCCGGGGCGCATCTGTCCCTGAGGTGGTGCCACGGTTGTCCTGTCTCCCTGTACGGTCGCGCCGCTGCGCGCGGCGGCGGCGAGTGTCGGGCCGGGGGTTCCGGCCAACGATCTGACCTGGGTCGGCGGGGTGCCGACACAGTGGCCGGACACGCCGGCACGGAGACGCCGACGGCCACGGGAACGTGCCGACGCCCGGCGTCGACCCAACTATCCAGTTTTCACGTCACATCCGCTGCCCCGTCGGGCGCGGCGCCCCGGGGAGTCGGCCGGCCGGCCGTACCGCCGGAACCGTCGCCCCCGCGGGAGGGTCACTCCTTGACGGTGTCCGCGTCCTCGGTGACCGGCTCGCTCGGCAGCTCGGCGCGGGTGACCACCCGGGCGATGGCCGGCCGGGCGTACCGGGTCTGGACGCCCGGAGCGATCTCGAGCAGGACGGCGTCGTCCTCGACACCGGTGACCGTGCCGTAGAGCCCTCCGATGGTGACCACCTCGTCGCCCGGTCCGAGCGCGGACTGCATGGCCTCGGCTTCGCGACGACGCTTCTGCTGGGGACGGATCATCATGAAGTACATGACGCCGAAGAGCAGAGCGATCATCAGGATCGGCGTGAAGCCGCCGGCCCCACCACCCGCTGCAAGGTATTGCACGGTTACTGCCTTCCGATTGGTCTCCTGACCGGCACGGGGGGTGCCGGAGCGGAGGCGGATTCTCACGTCCTGTACAGACCGCGGCGAAGTCTAATCCCTGCACCTGAGAACACCGAATGCGGCACAGATCACGTTCACATTACGGCTGATCGGTATCCACGGAGAACAGATCGGGTGCTGGCGGGACATCCGCACCAAATGTACCATTCGGCGGCGTACGCCCCAGATGCAGCCAGGCGGCCTCCGTGGCCACCCGCCCGCGCGGCGTACGCGCCAACAGGCCGGCACGCACCAGGAACGGCTCGCAGACCTCCTCGACCGTGTCCGGCTGCTCCCCCACCGCCACGGCGAGAGTGGACAGCCCGACCGGGCCACCCCGGAACGAGTCCACCAGTGCGGTCAGCACCGCCCGGTCCAACCGGTCCAGGCCCAGCGCGTCGACGTCGTACACCGTGAGGGCCTTGCGGGCGGTGCCGAGGGTGACCACACCGTCGGCACGGACCTCCGCGTAGTCACGGACCCGGCGCAACAACCGGTTGGCGATCCGGGGCGTGCCCCGGGAGCGACCGGCGATCTCGGCCGCGCCGTCCGGGGTGATCGGCACCCCGAGGATGCGCGCCGAACGGTGCAGCAGCGTCTCCAGGTCCGCCGGGGCGTAGAAGTCGAGGTGCGCGACGAAGCCGAACCGGTCCCGCATGGGCCCGGTCAACAGACCCGAGCGGGTGGTCGCGCCGACCAGGGTGAACGGCTCGACGTCCAGCGGGATCGCGGTCGCGCCCGGTCCCTTGCCGACCACCACGTCGACCCGGAAGTCCTCCATCGCGCTGTAGAGCAGCTCCTCCGCCGGACGGGCGATCCGGTGGATCTCGTCGATGAAGAGCACGTCGCCCTCGGCGAGACTGGTCAGGATCGCCGCCAGGTCACCCGACCGTTCGATCGCCGGGCCGCTGGTCACCCGGATGCCCGCGCCCAGCTCGGCGGCGACGATGTTGGCAAGGCTCGTCTTGCCCAGCCCGGGCGGCCCGGAGAGCAGGATGTGGTCCGGCGGAGACCCCCGCCGCATCGCGCCCTGCAACAGCAGGTCGAGCTGGTCACGCACCCGGTCCTGGGCGATGAACTCCGCCAGCCGCCGAGGCCGGACGGTGGCCTCCGCGTCCCGCTCGGCATCGCTGACGTACGCCGAGACGAGCCCGTCGGTCTCGCTCATCGGGTACGGCCCAGCAGCCGGATGGCCTGCTTGAGCAGGACCGGCACCGGCGGGGTGGCCCCGTCGATCGTCTCCGCCACGGCGGCCACCGCCTGGTCCGCCTGCCCGGCCGTCCAGCCCAGACCGACAAGCGCCTGCCGGACCTGGTCGGGCCACGCGCCGCCGGTCACGCCGCCGGCCCCGTCGGCGCCGATCGAGACCGGGCCGATGCGGTCGCGCAGCTCCAGCACCAGGCGCTCGGCGCCCTTCTTGCCGATCCCGGGCACCCGGGTCAGCGCGGCGGTGTCGGCGTTGGCGATGGCCTTGCGCACCGCGTCCGGCGTGTGCACGGCCAGCACGGCCTGGGCCAGCCGCGGACCGACCCCACTCGCGGTCTGCAACAGCTCGAACAGCGCCTTGGCGTCGTCGTCGGCGAACCCGTACAGGGTCAGCGAGTCCTCCCGGACCACCAGGCTGGTCGCCAGCCGCGCCGGCTGCCCCACCCGCAGCTCGGCGAGCGTCCCGGGCGCGCAGTGCACGGCCAGGCCGACCCCGCCGACCTCGATCACGGCCAGATCCGGACCCGTCGCGGTCACCGTGCCGCGCACGCTGGCGATCATCGTGCTCCTCCTCGTCGTGCCCGGTCGGCCGCGGCGGCCAGCTTGGAGCGGGTGCCGCCGCGCCACACGTGGCAGATGGCCAGGGCGAGCGCGTCGGCGGCGTCCGCCGGTTTCGGCGGCTCGGCCAACCGCAGCAGCCGGGTCACCATCGCGGTCATCTGCGCCTTGTCGGCCTGACCGGAACCGGTCACCGCCGCCTTCACCTCGCTCGGGGTGTACGTCTGCACCGGCAACCCGGCCCGCGCCCCGGCCAGCACCGCGATGCCGCTGGCCTGGGCGGTGCCCATCACCGTACGGACATTGTGCTGACTGAACACCCGCTCGACGGCCACGCTCTCCGGCCGGTGCTCGGCGACCAGCCCGCTCAGCGACCGGTCCAGGTGCAGCAGCCGCAACGCCAGGTCGTCGGCCGGGTCGGTGTAGACCACGTAGTAGGCGACAAGCGTGCAGGGCCGGCCGGGCACGCCCTCGACGACGCCTACCCCACAGCGCGTCAACCCCGGGTCGACCCCCAGCACCCGCACGCCGCCCCCTCCCCCAGTACGTGTGTTCGACACCCTAACCCCCACCCTCCCCCACCGCCCCCACGGGACACGCCCCGCGGCCCCGCGCCCCACGCGCCACGCGCCCCACGCCCACGCCCACGCCCACGCCCACGCCCACGCCCACGCCCAGATCGTCACAACATCGGGGAAGTTGCTGCCTCAGCCGCGCCGGAAACAGCAACATCGGGGAAGTTGAGCAGATCTTGGCGGCGCGACCCACGATCGCGGTACGGCACGGACGGCATGGCACGGGCCAACGCCCTGCACGGCCCAAGGTCAGGCTCGATCCTGGATCTAGTTGCCTCTTCGACCGGCCGACACCACTACATCCTGGATGCAGCGTGATCTTGCCGACGGCCAGGCATACCGGCGGGCCGGCAGGCCCGGGCCGGGCAGCGCAGACACCCAGACGCCAGGAGGCAGGCGGCAGGCGGCAGGCGCACATTTCGACGGCCAGGCGGGCCAGCGGGCCAGCAGGCCGGCGGGCCGGCGGGCCGGCGGGCCGGCGGCAGACGCCCGGCGGCAGACCGCAGGCACAGGCCGCAGGCGTCCCAGACGGGCCAGCGGCGGGCGGCACGGGCCAACGGCGGGCGGCACGGGCCAACGGCGGGCGGCACGGGCGAGCCGGTGGCCAGCCGGGCGGCGCGGTTCGCCGGAAGGGCACACAGCTTTGCCCGGGAGTATGTGGCTCCGGCCCATGTGCCGACGGACACACAGCTCGTAACTTCTTGCGCCATGACGGCAGAACCCGTGGCGGTCCCCCACGTCGTACAGGTCGACCTCGCCGGTCGGACCGCCCTGGTCACCGGTGGCGGCAGCGGCATCGGGCGGGCGTGCGCCCTGCGGCTCGGCGCGGCCGGCGCGAAGGTGCTCGTGGTGGACCGCAACCTGGAGGCGGCCAAGGCCGTCGCCGCCCAGGCCGGCGGACGCGCTGAGGGCGTGGACCTGGCCGACGCGGCTGCCGTGGACGCCCTCGACGCGGACGTCGACATCGTGGTGAACAACGCGGGGCTCCAGCATGTGGCGCCGGTGCAGGACTTTCCCGTCGAGCGATTCGAGTACATCCAGCGGGTGATGGTGGAGGCGCCGTTCCTGCTGATCCGCCGGGCGCTGCCGCACATGTACGCCCGGGGCTGGGGTCGGATCGTCAACATCTCGTCGGTGCACGGTCTGCGCGCTTCGCCGTACAAGGCGGCGTACGTGTCGGCGAAGCACGCCCTGGAAGGGCTGTCGAAGGTGGTGGCGCTGGAGGGGGCCGCGTACGGGGTGACCGCCAACTGCATCAACCCCGCGTACGTGCGGACCGCTCTGGTGGAGAGCCAGATCGCCGATCAGGCGGCCAGCCACGGTATCGAGGAGGCCGAGGTCGTCGAGAAGATCATGCTGGCCCGGGCGGCCGTCAAACGGCTGATCGAACCGGAGGAGGTGGCCGAGTTGCTGGCGTACCTCTGCTCGCCGCCCGCGGCCTTCATCACCGGCGCGTCGATCGCGCTCGACGGGGGCTGGACGGCCAACTAGTGGGTCCGCGCACAATGTCGACCATGTCGTCGCCGGTGGAGTTCCTGGAACTGCTCGCCCGCGAGGCCGCCGCGGTGGAGTTCGAGGGCCCGCTGGTGGCCGCGCGGGCCGCGGGTGTGCCGCCGGACCGGCTGGCCGAGTTGGAGCAGGCCAAGACGGTGGCGTTGCGGGTCCGTGCGCTGTTGGAGCGCCGTCGTCGTCGGGAGACCGAGCTGTCCGGCCTGTACGACACGGTCAGTGACCTGGCGGGGCTGCGCGACCTGGACGACGTGCTGCGGGCGATCGTGCACCGGGCGCGCAACCTACTCGGCGCCGACGTGGCGTACATGACGCTCAACGACGACGATCGCGGCGACACGTACATGCGGGTGACCGACGGGTCCGTGTCGGCCCGCTTCCAGCGGTTGCGGCTGCCGATGGGCGCCGGCCTCGGTGGTCTGGTGGCGCAGTCCGGCGCGCCGTACGTCACCGCCAACTACGGCGAGGACGCGCGCTTCCACCACACCGGTGAGATCGACGCCGGTGTGGGCGAGGAGGGCCTGGTGGCGATCCTCGGGGTGCCGCTGCGGCTCGGCTCCACCTCGATCGGGGTGCTCTACTCGGCCAACCGCTCGGCCCGACCGTTCGCCCGGGAGGAGGTGGCGTTGCTGGTCTCCCTGGCCGCGCACGCCGCGGTGGCGATCGACACGGCCCGGCTGCTGACCGAGACCCGTTCGGCGCTGGCCGAGTTGTCGGCGGCGAACACCACCATCCGGGCGCACAGCAGTTCGGTGGAGCGGGCCGCGGCGGCGCACGACCGGATGACGGCGCTGGTGCTGCGCGGCGGCGGCGTGGAGGACGTGGCGGCGGCGGTGACCGACGTGCTGGGTGGGGCGCTGTTGGCGTTGGACGCCGAGGGTCGCCTGCTGGCCCGGGTCGGCGAGATCGACGAGCCGGAGCGGGCGGACATCGTCGAGGCGGTGGCCGCGTCCCGGACGGAGGGGCGCAGCGTCCGTCGTGGTCCGCTGTGGTACGCGGCGGTGGTCGCCGGCACCGAGAACCTGGGCGCGCTGGTGTTGCGTCCCAACGACGAGTTGGTCGACGCGGACCAGCGCATCCTGGAGCGGGCCGCGCTCGTGACCGCTCTGCTGCTGCTGTTCCGTCGGACGGTGGCCGAGGCGGAGGGCCGGGTCCGGGGCGAGTTGCTGGACGATCTGATCGCCCGGCCGCTGCGCGACACCGACGCGCTGCGCAGCCGGGCCCGTCGGCTCGGTGTGGACCTGGACGCGCCGCACGTCCTGGTGGCGGTGGGCGACGATGCGATCGCGGCGACCGGCTCGGCACGGCAGCGGGTGCTCTCCTGGGCCACCACGTACGCCTCGGCACGGGGTGGCCTGGCGGCGGCGCGCGACGGTCGGGTGGTGCTGATGCTGCCGGGTCAGGACGCCGGCGGCAGCGCCCGCGCGGTGGCGCGGGACCTGTCGCGGGTGACGGGCCGGCCGGTGACCGCCGGGGCGAGCGGCCCGGCGACCGGGCCGGGTGCGCTGGCGGGGACGTTCCACGAGGCGGACCGCTGCCTGACCGCCCTCGGCGCGCTGGGCCGCGCCGGGCAGGGGGCGAGCACCGCCGAGTTGGGCTTCGTCGGGCTGCTGCTGGGCACGGTGGGTGACCGGGGCGACCGGGACGTGGCGCGGTTCCTCACCACCACCGTCGGGCCGGTCGTCGACTACGACGCCCGGCGGGGGACGGCGCTGGTGAAGACGCTGGAGGCGTACTTCGGGGTGGGGGGCAGCCTGGCCCGGGCCGCCGAGCAACTGCACGTGCACGTCAACACGGTCACGCAGCGGCTGGAGCGGGTCGGGCAGCTGCTCGGCGCGGACTGGCAGCGCCCCGAGCGGGCGTTGGAGGTGCAGTTGGCGCTGCGCCTGCACCGGCTGCGCGCCCCGGCGGACTGACCCGACGCTCAGGGCCGCGCCAGCGAGACCGCCCGCCGGCCCGGCCGGGGCGCGGGGTCGGCTCAGCGGGCCCTGATGCCCTCGAGGACGGCGTCGACGACCTGCGTGGGCAGCGTGCGGTCGTCCAGCTCGGGGTTCCACTGGAGTACCCGTTGGATCAGCATCGGCCCGGTGAGCAGTGCCATGGTGACCTCGATGTCGATGTCGGGCCGGAGCAGCCCTTCGTCGATGCCGCGCCGCAGCACCTCGCGCATGAGCTGCCGCCGGGGCTCGATGATGTTCTGGTACAGCTGGAACTGGTCCGGGCTGCGGTTCACGGCCGGCACCAGGCACGGCATGATCTTGGCCGCGCGGCTGTCGACGTTCTGGCCGACCGCGCCGACCAGCACGAGCAGGTCGTCGCGGACGGAGTGACCGGCCGGCTGCGGCATGATGCCCTTGAGTCGGCGCAGCGCGTCGATCAACAGCGCGTCCTTGCCGGCCCAGCGGCGGTAGATGGTGGCCTTGCCGACGCCGGCGCGGCTGGCGATCGCCTCGATCGAGAGCGCCTCGATGGTGCTGCCCTCGGCGAGCAGGTCGAGGGTCGCCTCGACGATCGCCTCGTCGGCGCGGAGGCTCCGCGGTCGCCCGGGCGACCGCGGAGCATCGGCGGTGGAGGTCATGTCGGACATTGTTCCCGAACCTAGGCCGTGCCGGCCAACTCGGGCTCGGTGGCGGGCTTCGCCGACGCCGGCGGCAGGGCATCGCGGCCCGGCATCCAGCGCAGGACCACCAGCATGCCGAGAGCGGCGACGATCGCGGACAGCGCCGCCGCCCAGTGCATGGCCGTGACGAAGGCGTCGTTGGCCGCCGAGATCAGCGTGGGCGCCGCGGGGCCGAGTTGGCCGGCGGCCGCGTACGCCCCGGAGATCGACTCGTTGGCCGCGTCCTGTGCCTTCGCGGGCAGGCCGGTCAGCGCGTCGCTGACGTCGCTGCGGTAGACCGCGCTGAGCACCGAGCCGAGGACCGCCACGCCGAGCGCGCCGGCCACCTGGCGGACGGTGTTGCTCACCGCCGAGCCCACGCCGGCCTTCTCGCGCGGAAGCGCCGACATGATGGACTCGGTGGCCGGCGGCATGATGTTGGCCATTCCGACGCCCTGGATGAAGAAGACGACCAGCACCAGCCAGATCGGGGTGGACGCGCCGATGAAGGCGAACGCGGCCAGCGCCACGACCGTCAGTCCCAGCCCGACGGCGGCGACCGCCCGGCCACCGTAGCGGCGGACCATCGCGGCGCTGCGCGGCGCGAAGATCAGCTGGGCCCCGGCGAAGGGCAGGAAGAGCAGGCCGGTCTGCAGCGGGCTGTAGTCACGCACCAGCTGCAGGTAGAAGGAGCTGAAGAACATCACGCCCATCGCGGCGAAGAACACCAGGCCGACGATGGCCACCGGCGCGGCGAACCGGGGCACCTTGAACAGGCGGACGTCGAGTGACGGGTGGTCGGAGCGGAGTTCGTGCCGCACGAACCAGGCCAGCACGGCGAGGCCCAGCAGGATCGAGCCCCAGGCCACGGGACGGTCGAAGCCGTGCTCGCCACCGTCGATGATGCCGTAGGAGAGGGCCACCAGGCCGACCACGGAGAGCAGGACGCCGAGCAGGTCGACGCGGCCGGGGCGCGGGTCACGCGACTCGGGGACGAGCAGCGCCACCAGGATCACGCCGGCGGCGACCACCGGGACGTTGATCAGGAAGACCGAGCCCCACCAGAAGTGCTCCAGCAGCGTGCCGCCGAGGATCGGGCCGATCGCCACGGCCAGGCCGACCGCGCCGGCCCAGACGCCGATGGCCCGGCCGCGCTCGCGGGGGTCGAAGACGTTGGAGATGATCGAGAGCGTCACCGGCATGATGGCCGCGCCGCCGACCCCCATGAGGGCGCGGGCCGCGATGAGCTGCGCGGGGCTGTCGGCGTACGCCGAGAGCAGCGACGCCAGGCCGAACAGCGCCAGACCGATCATCAGGAAGCGCTTGCGGCCGGCGCGGTCGCCGAGCACGCCGAAGGTGAACAGCAGGCCGGCGAAGACCAGCGTGTAGGAGTTGATCGCCCACTCCAGCTCGCCCTGGCTGGCGCCGAGGCCGTGCACCGGGTCGGCCAGGGTGCGTAGGGCGACGTTGAGGATCGTGTTGTCGAGGACGACGACGAGGAGGCTGATCACCAGCACCCCCAGGATCGCCCACCTCCTCGGGTGTCCGGTGTTGTCGTGCAGCTCCATGCCCGGTTCTCCCCCCGGTTGCACCCGTTCCGCAATACGATACGGGCCAGACTCGTAACGGCGAACAGCCTACGACCGCCATTAACGATACGGCACTGTTTCGTATCGGAAGTGGTCCGCGTCACGTCTCGGCCCGACGCCGCTCCCCCTGCTCCGGCCAGCCCAGACAGGCGGCCACGGCGGCCGGCAACGCGGCCAGGTGGGCCGTGGGGGCGGCGAGCGGTTCGATCCAGCCCGGCCCGGCACCGTAGACGCGCAGGCCGGGGAAGTCGCGGGCGAAGCGCACCAGACGGTACGCACGGCCGGTGACCGGCGTCTGCGACCACACCACAACGGTGTACGGGCCAGCGCGGCGAACGGCGCTGCTCAGCGCGGACCACGGCAGCGCGGGCCCCAGGTGCAGGCAGCCACGCCCCCGCTCCCGCAGCGCCGCGGCGAGGGCGTGCAGACCGAGCGAGTGCGCCTCCCGCTCGGCGCCGGCCAGCAGCACGCCGCCGGTCGGCAGCGACCGCCCGGGTTCCCGGCGGTACACGTCCAGCCCGACCCGGACGCCCTCGGACAGGGCGTGTTCCACGGCGATCTCGGCGGCGTCACGCCCGGACAGTGGCGCCAGCAGCGGCTGGCAGACCTGTTCCCAGAGCGCCGACACGCCCCACTCGGCCGCCAGCTCGAGGATCAGCGAGGCGACACGGTTACCGTCCAGGTCCTCGGCCGCCAGCGAAACCCGCTTGAGCGCGGTCTGCACGGCGTCGGCCGGCATCGGATCGGTCAGCACAGACGTACCCCCGGGTCGGTGTTTCTCTACCCAGGGTTCGCCGCGACCGGGCGCGGCGGATGCGCCCGACGCGGAATTTACCGGCGGCGGGCCGCGCCGGCCGGCGCGGCCCGACTTGACCGGACCTCCTAACTTGAAGATCCACACAGCCCAGCGGAAGGCCCACCCCATGCCTGTCGGCTTCACCATGGCGATCGTGCTCGCCGTTGCCCTGGTCGTCAGCGCCGTCGCCGCGCTCGTCGCCCCCGCCCGCTCGCTGAAGCGGGTGGCCGCCCTCGCCGCGCTCGGCTTCCTCACCCTCAGCCTGGTGGTCGGCATCGCCTCCAGCGCCCACTCGGTGCCGATCCGCTCGGTCGGCATCGTGACCAGCTTCGGCAAGCCGACCGGCGAGGTGACCGGGTCGGGCCTGAAGTGGGTGGCCCCCTGGCAGAAGGTCGGCGAGTGGGACGCGGGCCGGCAGAAGTACGACCACATCGGTGGTAACGACTGCGTCCGGGTCCGTACCGGGACGCTCGCCGACGCCTGCGTCGAAGTGCTCATCGAGTGGCAGGTCAAACCGGAGAACGCCCCCAAGCAGTTCATGGACTACAAGGGAGACTTCGAGAGCTTCCGGGGACAGCGGGTGGGCGTGCAGCTCGACAGCGCGGTCAACGACGCGTTCGCCGCGTACAACCCGCTGGAGAAGATCGACGCGCGCACCGGCGACCTCAACGTCGACCTGAAGCCGTTCGCGGCCAACATCAAGACCAGCGCGGAGAGCCGTCTCGCCACGGACGTCGACATCCTGTCGGTGACCATCACCCGGGTCAACCACGACGACAAGACCGAGGGCAACATCAAGGCGTTCCAGGACAAGCTGGCGCAGACCCGCAACCTGGAGCAGGACCGTAAGAACGCCGAGATCTCCAAGCAGATCACCGAGACCAACGCGAAGGTCGACAAGGTGACCCGGTGCCTGGAGATCGCCGAGAAGAACGGCGCGAACCCGGGCCTGTGCATCAATCCCGGCATCGTCACCGGCAAGTGACCCGGGGCGGGCTCAGACCATCCGGCGCAGCGCGGTTTCCACGGCATCCGTCAACGGGTCACCCTCCGTCGCCGGATGCCGGGTCAGACCGAACTCCACGTCCGGCAGGGTGGGTAGGGCGTGGGCGTGGTCGGACGACATGCCGGGTTCGAGGTTGGCCGGCATGAGCGCCGCCACGCCGAGCCCGGCCCGGACCGCCGCGAGCACCCCGACCAGGCTGTTGCTCTCGAAGGCCACCCGCCACGGCCGACCGGCACGCCCCATCGCGTCGAGGACGGCCGTACGCCAGGAGCACGGGGTCGAGAACAGCACGACCGGCAGCGGATCGGCGGCCACCTCCACACCCTGGCCGACCGCCCACACCAGCGATCGGCGTACCGTCCAGCGCGGCGGACCCGGGATGTCCGGCACCGCGTCGAGCACGAGCTGGACGCGGCCCGCGTCGTAGGCCTCCCGCATGGAGACGTTGGACAGGCTGAGCACCTCCAGCGTCGCGCGGGGGTGCAGCCGGGCGAGGTCGGCGAGCGCCTGCGGCAGCTGGGACGCGGCGAGGTCTTCGAGCAACCCGACGCCACAGTGGCCGGTGAGCGCACGCCCGGTCTCGGTCAGCGCCTGTCCGGAGAGCGCGAGGATGCGTTCGGCGTACGGCAGCAGCTGCTCACCCGCCCGCGTGGGCGAGACGCCGGACGGCGACCGGTGCAGCAGCGGATGGCCGACGACGCTCTCCAGCCTGCGCACCTGCTGGCTGAGGGCGGGTTGGGTCTGGCCGAGGGCGGTCGCGGCGCGGCTGATGCTGCCGGCCCGTACGGCGGTGACGAACGACCGCAGCAGGCCCGTCTCCAGGTCCCTGACCATAACGAGTCATTATGCCTCACCCAAGCAGATGACCACTTCTTATGGGTCGGGCAGTGACCTAGCGTCGGCTGGGTGACCAGCTATCGGCAGGTGCTCGGGGTGCCCGGAATGGCGCCACTGCTGGGCGTCTCGCTGCTGGCCCGCACCGCGATAACGGCCGACGTGACCGCCCTGACGCTCTACGTCGTGCTGAGCCTGAAGTTGGGCTACGTGGCGGCGGGTGCCGTCGCGGCGGCCCTGACCGCCGGAGTCGCACTGGGCGGGCCGCTGCTCGGTCGCCTGATCGACTCGCGGGGCCTGCGCGCCGTGCTGCTGGTCACCCTCCTGGCGCAGGTCGCGTTCTGGCTGAGTGTGCCGCTCCTGCGCTACGAGCTGCTGCTGGCGGCCAGTGTGGTGGCGGGCCTGCTGATGGTGCCCGTACAGGCGGTGAGCAGGCAGGCGATCGCCGCGATGACGACAGCCGAGCTGCGCCGGACCGCGTTCGCGCTGGAGTCGGTGCAGGGCGAGCTGTCGTACCTCGTGGGGCCGGCGGTGGTGATCCTGGGCGCGGCGACCGTGTCCCCCGAGCTGGTGGCGTGGGGCGTCGGCGCCGCGATCCTGGCCGGCAGTTCCGGCATCGCGCTGCTCAATCCGCCGATGCGCACGCCCGACGACGGGAACGCCACGACCGGACGGCTGTCACGCCGGCAGTGGCTGAACGCTGACATGATCGCCGCGTTGACGATGGCGCTCGGCACGACGACCCTGCTCAGCGGTGTCGACCTCGCCATCATCGCCACCCTTCGCGAGGCCGGGCAGGTCTCCTGGGCCGCCGTGGTGGTCGTGGTGTTCGGCTTGTCCTCGGTCGTCGGTGGCCTGGTCTACGGCGCGCTGGCCCGGCCGCTGCCCACCTGGCTCCTGCTGGGCACGCTCGGGCTCGTGACGATTCCCGCCGGGCTCGCCGACACCTGGCCCTGGCTGTGCGTCGCCGTCGTCGGCAGCGGGCTCCTCACCGCGCCGACCCTCGCCACGGTGGCCGACGCGGTAAGCCGGCTGGCACCACCGGGCGTACGGGGAGAGGCGACAGGTCTCCAGTCGTCGGCGCAGAGCGCCGGGTTCGCCCTGGGGTCCCCTCTCGTCGGCGTGGCGATCGACCTCTGGGTGCCGGCCGGCGGCTTCGCGGCGGCCGGAATCGCCGGTCTCGCCGCCGCACTTGTCGGACGCCTCCTGACCGGCCACTCGCCCACCCGCGAGGTTGGCGAGGTATGCCGTCCGGCGCAACAGCCGGGAAACCCGTCGAGCGTCGGCGGTGGTCCCGCGCGACAATGATCGGCGTGCCTGAGGTCGCGGTCGTCGTCGCCCACTCCGAGCGCGCGACCGTACGCGTCGGGGACGTGTTCCTCAAGATCGACGCCGATCCGGATCACGCGGACGTCGAGGTGGCGGCAATGGCGCTGGCGCCCGTGCCGACTCCGGAGGTGCTGTGGCGCAACCCGCCCGTGCTCGCGCTCGCCGCCCTGCCCGGGCGGGCACTCGGCCGCCTCGGCGAGCCGTCGACCGCCTCGCCGAGGGCATGGGCGGCGGCGGGCGCCGCCGTACGGACGCTGCACGACGCGCCGCTGCCACCCTGGCCCGGCCAGAGCCTCGACGAGCTGGCCACGCGGCTCGACCGCGAGTGCGCCTGGCTCGTCGCCAACGATGCCCTCCCCGCCGACCTGGTCACCCGCAACCGGCACATCGCCGAGGCGGCGCTCCGGCCGTGGACACCCGTGTTCACACACGGCGACCTCCAGGCGGACCACGTGTTCGTCGCCGGTGACGAGGTCACCGGCGTACTCGACTGGTCCGAGGCGAGCCGGGGCGACGCCCTGTTCGACCTCGCCATCCTGACGCTCGGCCACGAGGAGCATCTCGGCGACGTCGTGGCCGGCTACGGCGCCGACGTCGACCTCGACGTGATCCGGGCGTGGTGGTCGTGGCGCAGCCTGGTGGTGGTCCGGTGGCTGGCCGAGCACGGCTTCGACCCGTCGGCACCCGGCTGCGAGGTCGACGTGCTGCGGGCGCGGATGTGACGGTCGTCAGGGAATGAGGCGGTCGAGCAGCTCGAACCGCTCGTACGGCTGGTCGTAGTCGCCGAAGTGGCCGTCGTCGCGCACGATCTGGGTGCCGCCGAGCCGCTCGAACATCGCGCGTCCCTGCCGGTCGTCGCAGCCGTACGGATCCTCGCGCGAGTTGACGAAGTAGATGTCCCGCACGTGCGACCGGATCGCGGCCCAGTCGTAGCTCTCCTGGAGGACGGGCTCCTCGCTCGCGTTCGGCGGGGTGCAGTAGCCGGCGACCAGGATCGCCTGGGCCACCGTCACCTCGACGTGTTCGAGGAGCGCCAGGAGCAGGGCCGCGCCGCCGGAGTGACCCACCAGCACCGTGTCCTCGTCGACGTGACGCCCGTCGAGCACCGCCGGCAGGAACGTCGCGATCGGCTCGACGTTGACGCCCGGCAGGTGCGGCACCTCGACGACGTACCCCCGGGCCTCCAGCCGCCGGGCCAGCCAGCGGTACCAGACGACGTCCGGGTTGCCGCCCGTGCCGTGGAAGATGATCGCGTTCCGTCCCACCGTGTCCCTCCCTGGTGTCGAACGCCGATCACACCACGGTTCAGCCCAGCGTGACGACCCAGCGGGCGCCCTCGCCCCGCGCCAACCTCCCGAACGCGACCGGCGCCTCGTCCAGCGCCATCGTGCCGCTCACCAGCACCCCCAGGTCCAGCGTGCCGTCGGCCAGCTCGGCGGCCAGCACCGGCACCTCGCGGTCCGGGTCGGACGAGCCGTACACCGAGGAGCGCAGCGTACGGGCGGAGTGGAAGATGTCGAGCGCGCCGAGGCTCACCATGTCGTCCTTCGCGCCCATGCCGACCACGGTGACCGAGCCACCGCGCCGGGTGAGCCGCCAGGCCGCGCGGATGGTGGCGGCCCGGCCCACGCACTCGAAGGCGTGGTCCACGCCCCGCCCCTCGGTGCGTGCCCGCACCTCCTTGGAGAGCCGGTCGTCGGAGAGCAGGAAGTCGGTGGCTCCGGCGGCCAGGGCCAGGTCACGCTTCGCCTCGGCCACGTCCACGGCGAGGATCGTCGTGGCACCGGCCCGGCGTGCCGCGCTGAGCACGGCGAGCCCGACCCCGCCCAGCCCGACGACGGCGACCGATTCGCCGGCCGCGACCCGGGCGGTGTTCCGGACCGCTCCCAGGCCGGTGAGCACCGCGCAGCCGAGCAGCGCGGCCTGCTCGACCGGCAGGCCGACGGGGATCGGCACGACAGCGCTCGCCGGCACCACCACCGCCTCGGCGAGCGCGCCGAGACCGAGCGTCAGGTGCAGTCCGAGCCCGTCCTCGGTCTCGCCACGCGGCACGGTCGGGGCCGTCGTGTCGGCGCAGAGCCACGGCTCGCCGCGCCGGCACCACCAGCAGGCCCGGCAGGCGGGCGCCCAGTTGAGCACCACCGGGGTGCCGACCGTCAGCCCGCTGCCCGGCCCGACCTCCGCCACCACCCCGGTCGCCTCGTGCCCGAGCACCAGCGGAAACCTCGCGGCGATGGTGCCGTTCACCATGGACAGGTCGGAGTGGCAGACCCCGGCCGCCCGGATCGTCACCCGCACCTCGCCGGGGCCGGGCGCGGGCAGGCGTACCCGCTCGACCCGCAGCTCGGCCCCGGGCCCGCGGGCGACCAGCGCTCGGACGACGACCGGCGCGGACGCCGGCTCGGGAGCACCGCCCGGCGCGGTCGGCGGCAGCCCGGTGCCCGTCATCGCTGGATCGCCTTTACCTCGCAGAACTCGGCGAGCCCGTGCGTGCCCAGCTCCCGACCGAGGCCGGACTGCTTGTAGCCGCCGAAGGGGGCGTGCGGGTTGAACGGCGCGCCGTTGATGTCGACGGCCCCGGTGCGCAGGCGTCGCGCCACCGCGAGGGCCGCATCGGTGTCGGCGGACCAGACCGCGCCCGCCAACCCGTACCGCGAGTTGTTGGCGATGGCGACGGCCTCGTCGGTGTCGTCGAACGGGATGACCGCGAGGACCGGGCCGAAGACCTCCTCCTGGGCGAGCGCGCTGTCCGGGTGCACGTCGGCGAAGACGGTCGGGGCGACGAAGTGCCCGCGCGCCGGGACCGGGGCGTCCGGGCCGCCGACGACCAGCCGCGCGCCGTCCGCGAGCGCCCGGTCGACGTGACCGCGTACGCGCTGCGCCTGGGCGGCGGAGACCAGCGGGCCGAGCCGGGTGGTCGGGTCGAACGGGTCGCCGAGGCGGTAACCGGAGACCGCCGCCGCCACCAGATCGAGGGTCTCGTCGTACCGGTCGCGGTGCACCAGCATCCTGGTCCACGCCGTGCAGGTCTGCCCCGAGTTGAGCAGGGCGTTGCCCACGCCCACCTTGACCGCGGTGGCCAGGTCGGCGTCGCGCAGGATCACGTTGGCGGACTTGCCACCCAGTTCCAGCGCGACGCGGGCGATCCGGTCGGCGGCGAGTCGCATGATCCGGCTTCCGGTGGCGGTGCTGCCGGTGAACGACACCAGGTCGACGTCCGGGTGCCCGGCGAGCGCCTCGCCCACCACCGAACCGGTGCCGGGAACCAGGTTGAGCACGCCCGGCGGCAGGCCGGCCTCGGTGACCGCGTCGAAGAGCAGGTACGCGGTCAGCGGGGTCAGCTCGCTCGGCTTGAGCACGACCGTGCAGCCGGCGGCGAGCGCGGCCGCCACCTTGGCCATCACCTGGTGCAGGGGGTAGTTCCACGGGGTGATCGCGCCGACCACGCCGACCGGCTCACGGACGACGAGGGAGTTGCCGACACTCTCCTCGACCGGTGGGCGGGCGGCGAGCGCGACGTGGTCGCGCAGCACCGTCAGCGGGAGCCCGACCTGCACACGGGCGGCGAGCTTGAGCGGCGAGCCCTGCTCGACGGCGATGGTGCGGGCGAGGTCGTCGGCGCGGGCCACGAGCGCGGCGTGCAGCCGGTCGAGGTACGCGGAGCGTTCGGCGGGCGCGGTGGCCGCCCAGCCTACGAAGGCGGCGCGGGCGGCGGCGACGGCGGCGTCCACATCGGCCGCCGTGCCGGCGGGCACCTGACCGACGGTGTCGCCGGTGCTCGGATTCTCCACGTCGAGCACGTCGGTGCCGGCGGGAGGCGTCCACTCGCCGCCGATGTGCAGGTGACGCCGGAGGCGCAGGAGGTCGGGGAGCGGCGACGGCGGTGCGGCGAGATCCATGGCGTCCCTTCGGGGGTGGGCGGCTCAGCGGCGGACGGACGATGAAACTAGCGCTGGGAGTTTCGACGCTACCCGCTGGACCGACCGGACTCCACCGCGCCGAGCGGGCCGACGGCGCGGTCGTACTCGGCGGCCAGTCCGTGCAGCAGCGCGTCCAGGCCGAGGGCGAAGGCGCCCTCGTCGACGCTCTGCTGGTGCTCGGCGAGCAGGTGGGCCTGGCGCAGGTGCGGGTAGTGGGCGGCGTACAGCTCGGGGTCCTCGACGAAGCCGCGGGCGAACGAACCGAGCGCCGACCCGGCCACGAAGTAGCGCAGCGCCGCGCCGATGTGGGTGGCGCGGGCCGGCGGCCAGCCGGCGCGGACGAGACCGCCGTAGACCGCGTCCGCCATGGCGAGGGCGGCCGGCCGGCGGCCCGGCCCCTGCGCCAGGTGGGGCACGATGTTCGGGTGCTCGGTGAGCGCCCGCCGGTAGGACCACGCCCACTCGCGTAGCGCGGTCGCCCAGTCCCGGCTGGCGAATCCGCTGGTGTCGACGCCGCCGGTGACCTCGTCGGCGACCGCGTCGAGGATCTCGTCCTTGGTGGCGAAGTGGTTGTAGAGCGAGGGTCCCTGGACGCCCAGCGCGGCGGCGAGCCGGCGGGTGGAGAAGGCCGGCAGGCCCTCGGCGTCGATCAGCGCGGTGGCTGTCTCGACGATCAGCTGCCGGGTGAGCCGGGGCTGGCGGGGTCGGGGCACTGCGCTCCTCTCGGGTCTGGACGTACTAAAACTTGCACCGCTAGTTTAGACGGGACCGGCCGCGCCGACGCCAGGAGGACCATCGTGGACTTTTCGCTCACCGACGAGGAGCGGGCGGTGCGGGACACCGCCCGGTCGTTCATCCAACGCGAGGTGATGCCGCTGGAGGCGGAGGTGCTTCGCCGGGAGCGGGCCCACCAGCCGAGTCTGGACCATTCCGAGGTCCGCGAGCTGCAACTCAAGGCCCGCAAGTTCGGCTTCTGGGGCCTCGCGACCCCCGAGGAGTACGGCGGGATGAACCTGCCGGCCGTCCTCCAGTCGCTGATCTGGACCGAGCTGGGCCATACCTTCGTGCCGTTCCGCTTCGGCGGCGAGGCCGACAACATCCTGTTCCACGCCACCGAGGAGCAGAAGCAGGAGTTCCTCATCCCGACGATCGAGGGCGAGCGCCGGTCCTGCTTCGCGATCACCGAACCGGGCGCCGGCTCGGACGCCGCCAACATCCGGCTCTCCGCACGCCGGGACGGCGACGACTGGATCCTCGACGGCGAGAAGACCTTCATCACCGGCGGCCACGACGCCGACTTCGCCATCGTGGTCGCGGTGACCGACCGGGAGAAGGGCGCCCGCAACGGTGGCGCGACCGCCTTCCTGGTGGACCGGGCCATGGGCTGGCGCTCGGAGTTCATCCAGACCATGGGCGAGGGCGGGCCCGCGTCGCTCGTCTTCGACGGCGTACGCGTGCCGCACCGCAACATCCTCGGCGAGATCGGCCAGGGCTTCGCCCTCGGCATGGAGTGGATCGGCAAGGGCCGCTACACCATCCCGTCGCACGCCGTCGGCATCGCCGAGCGGGTCCTGCAAATGGCCATCGAGTACGCCAACACCCGGGAGACGTTCGGCGCGAAGATCGGCACCAACCAGGCCATCCAGTGGATGATCGCCGACTCGGAGACCGAGTTGGAGGCGGCCCGCTGGCTGATCCTGCGCTCGGCGTGGACCGTCGACCAGGGCCTCGACCCCCGACACGCGTCGTCGATGGGCAAGCTCTACGGCGCGCAGATGGTCAACCGGGTCGTCGACCGGGTGCTCCAGATCCACGGCGGCATGGGCTACACCCGGGAGCTGCCCATCGAACGCTGGTACCGGCAGGTCCGGCTCTACCGCATCTTCGAGGGCACCGACGAGATGCAGCGGCTCATCATCTCCCGGGACCTGCTGCGCGGGTACACGAAGATCGGCGGTCACCTGGCCTGAGCCCGGATGTCAGTCCGCCGTGAACTCCCTGGCCCTGCCGAGCATCTACCCCTGTGACAGCTGCCCATCAGTCAAAGGGGGATGCTCATGCACCACCAACTCGGGGCCGTCGCGACGGCGATGGTCGTCGCCACGATCGGCGCCGTCGCGGTTCCCGCCGCGCCGGCGTCGGCCAACGTCAGTCAGGGCTACGTCATGGGTTCCGGCACCTGGACGGACGACTGGGGCGACGAGGGCCCGATCTCCGCGTCGACCCGCTCGTACAACAACGTCGTCGCCATGTGGCAGAAGATCCTGGTGGCCGACGGCTACCTCACCGCCTCCGGTGTCGACTGCCGGTTCGGTCCGGCGACGACGGCCGCGACCAAACGGTGGCAGACCGACCGGGGGCTCGTGAGCGACGGCATCGTCGGCCCCAGGACCTTCGCCAAGGCGGCAACCCGCCTCAGCACGTACGAGGGTAGCGACTGGTTCTACTACGACGGGCTCGGCAGCAACTTCGTCTACTTCGGGCGTCTCGCCGACGGCAGGTGGGACATGAGCCTCGGGCCCGATCTGGAGTGGAAGCAGCTCGCGTACACGTACGCGAGCTTCAGCGTCTGCTCCTGAGCACCGGCCGGCCGTGCCCCACCGCGGGGCGCGGCCGGCCTTGCGGCCTCAGCCGACGAGCGCCGTCAGCGCCGCGTCCACGTCCGCCTCGGTCGAGTAGAGGTGGAACGAGGCGCGGACCCGGCCGGCCCGGACCGCCGCCCGGATGCCGGCCGACGCGAGGCGCTGTTCCGCGTCGGGCACGTCGACGGCGACGATCGCGCTGTCCCCCGCCGGCCGGCCCAGGCCGGTCAGGAACCGGTTGGCCAGCGCCACGTTGTGCGCCTGGATCGCCGGCACGCCGATCTCGGTGACCAGTTCCATGGCCGGCGCGGCACCCACCCAGCTGAACCAGGCCGGCGAGATGTCGAACCGGCGGGCATCGTCGGCCAGCCGCAACGGCAGGCCGTAGTAGGAGGCGTGCGGGTCCTGGCCGGCGAACCACCCGGCCGCGTCCGGGCGCAGCCGCTCACGCAGGGCGGGGGCCAGATAGGCGTACCCGGTGCCGCGCGGGTTCATCAGCCACTTGTAGCCGCCCACGGCCACCACGTCGGCCCGGCTGCCGTCGAACGGCAGCCACCCGCAGGCCTGGGTCGCGTCCACCACCACCAGCGCACCGTACGCGCGGGCGGCGGCCACGATCTCGTCGTACGCGGCGACGGCGCCGTCGGACGACTGCACCACGCTGAACGCGACCACGTCCGTGTCGGCGTCGATCGCGTCGACGAGCCCGTCCACCGGCACGGTGCGGACCGTGACGCCGCGCTCCTCCTGCACCAGCCAGGGGAACAGGTTCGAGGTGAACTCGACCTCCGGAACGACCACCGTGGCGCCGGCCGGCAGCGACGCCGCCACCGGCGCGAGCATCTGGGAGACCGTCGCGCCGACGGCCACGTCGGTGTCGGGCACCCCGATCAGACCGGCGAACGCCGTCCGGGCCCGCTGCACCGACTCGCCCCAGCCCTCCCAGGAGGTGCTGCCGACACGCCACTGGGCCAGGGAGTCCTGCAACGCCGTCCAGGCCGGCTCGGGCGGCAACCCGTACGAGGCGGTGTTCAACCAGCCGGGCTCCGGCTTCCACAACTGCTGCGCCTGCGCGATCTCCATACCATCGACGTTAGGCCTGGTCACCGCGGGTCAGCCACGGCCAATCGGCAATCGGCGGCCTGCCGGGCGGAGGAGGCCTACCGGTCATCCCCGGACCGGGCCGGCTCACGGTCGCCGTGCGTCACCGGCGTGGATCCGGGTGAGGCTGTTGGCGAGCCCGGCGAGCCACCGGTCGACCTCCACCAGGTGCCGCACCGCGGCGGCGTCGACGTCGCCGAGCAGCGGACGGAGCCGGTCCACCTCGTCGACGCAGTCGGTCGGTACGGGCATCGGCCCGGCCGGCCGACCCTGCGTCACCTCGCCGGCCAGGTCGTCGTACGCCGAGCGCAGGTGCCCGGCCGTGTCCCGCAGCAGTGCCGCGGCCGCCGGCCAGCCGGCCAGGCAACCGGGCGGGTTCCGGCGCAGCAACGACTCGGCGCCGGGCACCACGTGGTGGCCGGCGCTCAGGGCGGCGTCCCAGTTCACCCGAGCGCGTCGTGGGTCGTGGCGCTCGGAGTGGTACTGGCAGTAGGACGAGTCGACCAGGATCATCCGCCGGCCGACCCGGTCGAAGTCGTGCTCGGGTGGCCGCCCGTCGCCGAGCACCGCCTCGACGGTCCGCTCCACCGCCGTCCCACTGACCGCCAGGTAGCGGGCGGCGTTGTGCCGCAGGTCGTGGCCGGCCCCGCGCGGCCACATGGCCACCCCGGCGAGCACGCCGATCACCGCGCCGAGTCCGACGTCGACCAGCCGCGCCTCGGCGAGCCGCCACCCCTCAGGGCTGAGCTGGCTGAACACGACGGTCAGCAGCAGGGTGAACAGCGCCTGCTGCCACACCGGGCCGAGCAGGCGACCGACGCCGAACGCCAGCAGCAACGAGACCGGCAGTACGACGGCGTACACGACGGGCGCCTCGACGAGGAGCACCAGCAGGCCGCTGGCGACGACGCCCGCGATGGTGCCCAGCACGGCGGGTCGCAACGCGGTGCGGGTGTCGGCGGCCGAGGTGCGCAGCACGGTGAGAGTCGCCAGGAGCACCCAGAAGCCGTGGTTGAGGTGCAGCACCCCGGCCGCCACCCGGGCGACCGCCAGCGCCACGGCCAGTCGCAGCGCGCTGTGCAGGTGCGCGGAGCGGGGTGCGAGGTGGGCGCGGAACTGCCGCCAGTACAGCGTCCACGCGCGGTGTCGCGCGTACTCGAAGAGCCGGGGATAGGCCTCGACGTCCGCGGTGTGCGCCCCGGCGGCGATCCGGGTGCCGACGGCGAAGATCCGTACCTGGTCGGCGAGGGCCAGCGCGGTCGCGTCCCGGCACATCCGGGGTACGTCCGGCCCCTCCCCGCCGCCGGCCGACCCCGCCGGGTAGTCCGCCTCGGCGGCGCGGATCGCGGCGTCCAGGTCCCGCAGGTCCACCTGGGGCGCGTCGGAGAGCAGGCCGCGGCTGGCGGCCCGGGTCGCGTCGGCGCACGGGCGAAGCAGGTGGGCCGCCGCCAGGTCCGGGATCGGCGTCGACGGGGCGTCCGTCGCTAGCCGGTCCGCCGTGGCCAGCACCTCCCGCAGCGCCGACGCGGAGATCCGCAGCGCCCGGTCCTGGGCCCCGGCGGCGGTGGGGGCCGACTCCGGAGGGTTGCGGGCCAACCCGAGCACGGCCACCAGGTCGTACGCCCGTTCGCGCCGCCTGTCGTCGGCACCGCGACCACCCCCGGGGGCGGTCAACGCGTCGGCCGTGGCGTCGAGGAAGGCCGCGACGCCGTCCGCCGCTCGGGCGAGCATCTGCCGGTAGGAGACGGGAACCGGGTCGGGCCAGAGCACCACCTCGGCCGCGGCGAGCAGCACGATCGCGAGGGTGACCCCGCCGAGGCGCTGCGGGAGGCTGCCCGGCTGGTACGGCGGGAACGACGCCAGGATGTAGAAGAGTTGGAACGCGCTGGCCAGACCCACCAGGCGCGGGCTGCCGACCCCGGCGAACGTCACGACGAACCCGACGACCAGCATCCCGCCGGCTGCCGCCCAGGTGCTCCAGGCCAGGAGCGTGCCGGCGGCGATCAGCGCCCAGACCGCCGGCAGCGACGTGACGAGGATCCGCGCCCGCCGTGCCGCCGGCCCGGGCAGTTGCGCGAACGATCCGGCGGCGATCGTGCCGAACAGCGCGTACGTGGCGAGCAGTGGGCTGCCCGCGCCGTAGCGGCAGGCGTAGAAGAGGACCGACGCGACCAGGGTCAGCCGGGCTGCGCGTCGCAGGACGGCGTCACCAGGGTCACGGCGGCGAAGCCGACCGAGGAGGCTGGTTCCGAGCACGACCGCTCCCCCGGTTCGTCGCAGCGCCCGTGTCCGCTCCACCATTCTCCGCCGGGACCCGTCGGGGGCGACGGCGTTTCGCGACAAATCATCGCCGCGCTCATGGCACAGACCTCAGGTGGCCCGCCACTTCTGGTTGGCGTTGCCGGTGCACTGCCAGATCTGCAACCGGGCGCCGTTGTCCGGGTTCGAATCGACCACGTCGACACACCTGTCCGCCTTGGTGTTCACCAGGTCGTACGCCTTGTTGAGGGTGAACCTCTGCGACGACGCTCCGGAGCATTCGGCCAGGATGACGGCGGCCCCGTCCTGGGTGGAGTGGCCCGCGACATCCAGGCACATGCCCATGGATCGGACAGTGCCGTCCGACGGGAAGGTCCACAGCTGCTTGGCGGTGCGCCGGCAGTCCCAGATCTGCGGTCGCGCGCCGGCGTAGGGATTGCCGTCCTGGATGTCGATGCAGCGGTCACTGAGGAAGCTGGAGATCTGCTTGCCGGCGGGTGCGCTGGACTTCGTCGGAGACGGCGGCGGAGCGGACGGCTGCTGCGCCTGGTCTCCTGGTTCGGTCGTGCCGCTGCCGGTCCCGGTGGATGCCGGCGGCCCGACGCTGACCGACGGCGGCGGACCGGCGGACCGGGACGGAACGGTCGCCGCCGGTAGACCCTGGAAACCATCCGTGATCAGCGCGAACAGGGGCGCGCTCGCGGACCATTCGGCGGCGGAGGTGGTCCAGTCGATGGAGTACGCGTGCCCGTTGTGGCCGACGAACAGGCGGCTCGCCGCGTGTGTCCGCGTGTCGTCCTGGTCGGTGTACGTCCACTCCCATTCGGCGGCCCGCGCCTGGTAGCGCAGCGCCGCGAGCCGGACCGGCCGGTACTCGGCGTACCGCCCGCGTTCGGCGTCCTCGCGCTCCCGCAGGGCGGCGACCAGGTCCGCCGGGACGGTCCGAAGCTCGTCGACGACGAGCACCCGGCTGCCGCCCTGCTCGCGGAAGACGACGCGCCCGCCGCCGCGCAGCGCCTGCCAACCGTCCGGAACCGGCACGAGGAAGCGGGGATCGTCACGGTAGTAGCGCCATCCGGCGGGCGCTGGCGGCAGCACCCGGGACACCGGCGTCTCCGCGATGCTCGGGTTGGCGGTCGGGTCCGGTGATCCGACGACGCCCGCCCCGCCCAGCACTCCGCCGTACCGCAGCGCCGCCGTCACCACCATGACGAGCAGCAGCGCGGCGGCCAGCGTCCCGATCAGCCGGACCCGACGACGGCGCGGTGGCCCGGACGACGGCTCGTCGAGGACCGTCGACGACGCGCCCGGGCCGACGGTGACGAACTCGGGCACGATCGCTGGGCGGGACACCGGGTCGGTGGCGTCGCTGCCGGCCACGTCATCGGCAGCCGGCTCCGGGACGGCGGGCACCGCCGGGGCGGGCACCGCCGGGGCGGGCACCGCCGGGGCGGGCACCGCCGGGGCGGGCACCGCCGGGGCGGGCACCGCCGGGGCGGGCACCGCCGGGGCGGGGAGCGTGTCGGGGGCGGCGGCCTGACGCAGCAGTCGCTCGGCGTCGTCCGCGCCGATCCGTTGGTCCGGTTCCCGCCGCAGCAGTCCTTCGAGGAGCGGGGTCAGCCGGCCGGCTCGCTGAGCCGGCGGTGGCGGCTCGGTGGCCAGGGCCGCCAGCGTGGCGAGCGGCGACGAGCGGTGGTACGGGGTGCGTCCCTCGACGGCCGCGTAGAGGGTGGCACCGAGTGACCACAGGTCGGCGGCCGGCCCCACGTCGCCGTCGGTGGCCCGCTCGGGCGCGAGGAACGCCGGCGAGCCGAGCACCATCCCGGTCTGGGTCATCCGTGGGTCGCCGGGGAGGGTGGCCAGCCCGAAGTCGGTCAGCACCACCCTGCCGTCGTCGCCGAGCAGCACGTTGGCCGGCTTGACGTCGCGGTGCAGCACGCCGGCCCGATGTGCGGCCCGCAGCGCGCCCAGGATGCCCAGCCCGATCCGCGCGGCGCGGTCCACCCGCATCGGCCCCTCGGCTTCGAGCACCTGGTGCAGCGACCGGGACGGGACGAGCTCCATCACGATCAGGGGGTCGCCGCCCGCGTGCAGCACGTCGAAGACGCGTACCACGTTGGGGTGGCCCAGGCGGGCGACGGCCCGCGCCTCGCGCATGGACCGTTCGCGCATCTCCCGGCGTTCGTCGTCGCGCAGGCCGGGCGGTGCCACCAGCTCCTTGATGGCGACGTCGCGCTGGAGCATCTCGTCGCGGGCCTGCCACACGCGGCCCATCCCGCCCTGGCCGAGGGGACGGACCAGCCGATAGCGATCGGCAAACAATTGTCGGGGCGCATCGAGCACGCCAGCAACGTACCGGGCGAAGTTTACGAACCCCAATTCTGGGGCGAGCGAGAATGCGACAGTTGGATACGTCACACGCAAGATCGACTACTGATCGGTAGTTCATTTTCCGCTAACCTTCGGCGACTCTCGCACCGCTGTCGCCCAGCGCGATGTTACCGACACGTACGTCGGTCGAACCGCCGCCACTATCGAAACAATTCGAATTATCGGATGCCCGCATCCGCTGGAATTCGACTTTTCCGCATTAGGCGTGGCCGACCAGGAATCGTTGATGCCGGGGTTCGGGGGCGTAGGGGAACCCCGGCACCACCGATCCCGAATCGGCCACCACCACGAGCGGCCGACGGGCGGGATCGGACGACGTCAGGCCGGCGCCCCGGCGGCCGCGGCCGGCTCCTCGTCGTGCCGCCGCGACTCCGCCTCGTCGTCGTCCTCGTCGAGCATCGTGGCCTCGTCGAACGGTTCGTCGCCGCGCAGGACCCCGGCCGCCCGGTCCCGGTCGAACTCACCGGTCCAGGTGCCCACCAGCACGGTCGCCACCGCGTTGCCGGCGAAGTTGGTCAGCGCCCGCGCCTCCGACATGAAGCGGTCGATGCCGACGATCAGGCCGACCCCGTCGACGAGGTCCGGGCGGTGTGACTGGAGGCCACCGGCCAACGTGGCCAGCCCGGCGCCGGTGACGCCGGCCGCACCCTTGGACGCGATCACCATGAACAGCAGCAGCGAGATCTGCTCCCCGACCGCGAGGGGCTTGCCCAGCGCGTCGGCGATGAACAGCGACGCCATGGTCAGGTAGATGGCCGTGCCGTCGAGGTTGAAGGAGTACCCGGTCGGCACGGTGATACCGACGACCGGCTTGCTGACACCGAAGTGCTCCATCTTGGCGATCAGCCGGGGCAGCGCCGACTCCGACGACGACGTCGACAGGATCAGCAGGAACTCCCGGCCCAGGTAGCGCAGCAACGAGAAGATCGAGATCCGGGCGACGAACCAGAGCAGCGCGCCCAGCACCACCAGCACGAAGATCAGACAGGTGGCGTAGAAGCCGAGCATGATCGCAGCGAGGCTCTTGAGGGCGTCCACGCCGGTCGCGCCGACCACGGCGGCCATCGCGCCGAACGCGCCGACCGGCGCCAGCCACATGATCATCGCGAGGACCTTGAAGACGACCCGTTGGATGACGGCGATCGCGCCGAGGACGGGCTCACCGCGTCGGCCGAGCGCCTGTACGGCGAAGCCGACGAGCAGCGCGACCAGCAGCGTCTGGAGCACCTCCCCCTCGGTGAGCGCGGAGAACAGCGTCGTCGGAATGACCCCGAGGAGGAATTCCGTCGTACCGCCGGCCTCGTCTCCGGCGGCGGCCTTGCCGGCGCCCGCGAGGTCCTGTCCCAGGTCGAGGCCGGAGCCGGGGTGGATGAGGTTGCCGACGACCAGGCCGATGGCGAGCGCCACGGTCGACATGGTCAGGAAGTAGCCGAGAGCCAGGCCGCCGACCTTGCCGACCTTCGCGGCCTGCCGGACCGAACCGACGCCGAGCACGATGGTGCAGAAGATGACCGGGCTGATCATCATCTTGATGAGGTTGACGAAGCCCGTGCCGATGGGCTTGAGTTCCTTGCCGAACTCGGGGGCGACCAGGCCGACGACGATGCCGGCGAGCACGGCCACGACGACGGCCAGGTACAGGTAACGGGTACGGTCCCGGCGGGCCGACGGTTCCGCCGTGGTGGTGGATGCGGTGGTGTCCATGTCGACAATGTGAAGCGCGTCTCACCCGTTGACAGCCTTGCGGTCATTCTGTTCACCGCTGACCGGGGAAAGTCCGAGGAGGTGCCGGAGGTGGCCCGACGGCAGTGGAGCATCGCGGGGCAACTCTTCGCCCTCCAGGCGGTGGTGGTGACGTTGCTCGTACTGGCCGGCGCGGCGGGCGCTGTCTGGCTGGCCCGCTCCGACTCCCGGCAGGCCGCCCAGGAGGAGGTGCTCGCGGTGGCGCAGACCGTGGCCAACTCCCCCGACGTCCGCGCCGCCCTCACGACCGCCGATCCCGCCCGCACCCTGCAGCCGTACGCCGAGTCGACCCGGCACGACACGGGCACCGACTTCGTGGTCGTGATGGCCCCCGACCGCACCCGCTTCTCCCATCCCACCCCGGAGCTGATCGGCGAGCCGTTCGTCGGCGAGATCGGGCCCGCCCTGGCCGGCCACGCGTTCACCACCACCAACGTCGGGACGCTCGGCGAGTCGGTGCGCGCGGTCGTTCCGGTGTACGACCAGCAGCGGCGCATCGTCGGCCTGGTCTCGGTGGGCATCACCACCCGCGCGATCAACCGGAAGCTGCTGCGCCAGCTCCCCGTGCTGTTCGGTGTCGCGGCACCGGCGCTCGCGCTCGCCGCGACCGGTTCGTGGCTGCTCAGCCGCCGCCTGCGCCGCCAGACCCACGGCCTGGGACCGACACAGATGACCCGGATGTACGAGTACTACGACGCCGTCTTGCACTCGGTGCGCGAGGGTCTCGTGGTGCTGACCACCGACCGGCGGATGGCGTTGATCAACGACGAGGGCCGGCGGCTGCTGGGCCTCGACGCCGACGAGCCGGTCACCGACCAGCCGGTGGCCGACACCGACCTGCCACCGGCGGTGGCCGAACTGCTCGCGGCCGGCCGCGACGCCCTCGACGAGCCCCTGCTGGCCGGTGACCGGGTGCTGGTGGCCAACCAGCGGACCGCCCGCTTCGAGGGGGCGGCGCTCGGCACCGTGCTGACCCTGCGCGACCAGACCGAGCTACGAACCCTGGCCAGCGAGCTGGACTCGGTGCGCGCGCTCACCCAGGCGTTGCAGGCGCAGACGCACGAGTCGGCCAACCGGCTGCACACCGTCCTCACGCTGGTGGAGCTGGGCCGCGTCGACGAGGCTGTCCGGCTCGGCACCCGGGACCTCGCCCTCGCCCAGCAACTGACCGACCGGGTGGTCGACGCGGTCACCGAGCCGGCCCTGGCCGCCCTGCTGCTCGGCAAGTCCGCGCAGGCCGGAGAGCGCGGCGTGGACCTGGTGATCGAGCCGGACTGCCACCTCGACGACAGCCCGCTGCCGACCAACGACCTGCTCACCGTCGTCGGCAACCTCGTCGACAACGCCCTGGAGGCCGTCGCCGGTACGCCCCCGCCGCGCACCGTACGGGTCTTCGTCGGCACCGTCGACGACGAACTGGTGGTTCGGGTCGCCGACAGCGGTCCCGGGCTGGCGAAGGAGCGGGTGGCGGACGCGTTCCGGCGCGGCTGGTCCACCAAGAGCACCGGGCGAGGGCTCGGGTTGGCGCTGATCGGGCAGGTGGTCCGCCGCCACGGCGGAAGCGCCGAGGTGACCCGCTCGGACGCCGGCGGCAGCCTGTTCATCGTGAGACTCCCGGGAACACGGTCGTGAACGACATCCGGGTGCTCGTGGTCGAGGACGAGCCGCTGCTGGCCGAGGCGCACGCCGCGTACACCGAGCGGGTGCCCGGCTTCGCGGTGGTCGGGGTGGCACACACGGCACGGGCGGCGATGGCCGCCCTGCGCGCCAACGGCGGCGGCGACGTGGACCTCGTACTCCTGGATTTTCGGCTGCCCGACCTGCACGGCCTGGACGTCTGCCGGGCGCTGCGCGCGGCCGGCAGCAGCGTCGACGTGCTGGCGGTGACGTCTGCGCGGGACCTCACGGTGGTGCGCACCGCCGTCTCCCTCGGGGTGACGCACTACCTGCTCAAGCCGTTCACGTTCGCGGCGTTCCGCGACAAGCTGGACCGCTACGCGGACTACCGGGCACAGGCGCTCGCCGACGGCGAGGTGGCCGCCCAGCACGACGTGGACCGGATGTTCGCCACGCTGCGCGGCGCGACCGGGCACAGCCTGCCCAAGGGGCTCGACGCGCAGACCCTCACCCGGGTACGCGCCGCGCTGGCCGACGGGTCCGGTCCGCGGGTGGGGCTGTCCGCGACCGAGGTGAGCACGGCGACCGGCATCTCCCGGGTGACCGCCCGCCGCTACCTGGAGTACCTGGTGACTATCGACCGCGCCGCCCGCCACCCCCGCTACGGCACTCCCGGCCGCCCCGAGGTCGAGTACCGCCCCCGCTGAGGTCAGCGGACCTCAGCGGTGCCCGGGTGGACGTTGGCGTGGTCAGGGCATTGCTGCTGATCAACGATCAGGCGATCTGCCGCAAGTCGTCGCCGTAGTCGAAGATGATCCGCATCCGGGCACCGAGCGCGCGGGCATATCGGCTCAGCGTCGCGACCTCGTTGGCCTCAAGATCACCGTTCTCGATCTGGCTGACTCGGCCGGGCGTGACACCCATCAACTCGGCCACCTGGCGCTGGGTCAAACCCAGCCGCTTACGCTCCTCGGCGAGGTGGAACGCGCTGATCCACGCCTCCGTTCGGGCACGTTCGGCGTCGAGCGCCTCATCGTCCCCGTCGTGCAGCTCGGCCCGGATGTCATTCCAATCATGGAAGTCGCTCATCAGCCCTCCCTCCGCTTCCTCTCGAAGGCAAGCCAGCCCTCGTACGCGATCTCGGCCAGCGGAATCGCCTGGTCATACCATCGATTCCAATTCCCCGCCTTGTTGCCGGCCACCAGCAGGACGGCCTGAGACCAGGGATCGAAGACGAACAGCACCCGAACGGCGACCTCCCGCCCAGATCTCGGGCGGAGTTCCTTGAGGTTGCTGATGGCAGAGCCTCGGAGGGTGTCGACAAGTGGACGCCCGAGGCCCGGCCCGGTCTCCGCGAGCAAGTCGATCGCCACGTTGACCGACCGATACGTCGCAGGGTCGGCCTGACGCAGAGATCGCAACCAGTCGCGGACTTCCGCTGTCGTCTTGATCGCCCAGCGACGTGGCGGCTCATGAGACATGGGACAACTATAGCTCGGCCTATACACCGATCGTTGCGACCTAACCCGGTGGCGGGTCGGAGATCCGTTGTTAGACTCGGCGGCGTTGGGTCAGCGGTACGACCAGGGAGACCAGACATGGCGGGTGACGACGACATCTCCGGGTGAGACCGGACGTGTTCGGCCATAGGTTCGGCGCGCCTCTGCGCGGCCGGCGTGGCCATGTCGTCGTTCCACCGGTCCCGTTCGTCGTCGGGCGGCTTACGCACGCCCAGCCCACCCTCTGAGGTCACTCGCATGTCTGACGCTTTCATCGTCTGCTCGAACCTGTCCTTCTCCTGGCCGGACGACACCCCGGTCTTCTCCGAGCTGTCCTTCAGCGTCCCCGGCGGTCGCACCGGCCTGGTCGCGCCCAACGGCGCCGGCAAGAGCACCCTGTTGCGGCTGATCGCCGGGGAGCTGCAACCCACCGGCGGGAGCGTCACCGTCGACGGTCTGCTCGGGTACCTGCCGCAGACCCTGCCGCTGGCCGGGGACCTGGCCGTGTCGCAGGTGCTCGGCGTCGCCGAACGGATCGCGGCGCTGCACGCCATCGAGGCCGGAGACGCCAGCGAGGCGCACTTCGCCACCATCGGCGACGACTGGGACATCGAGGAACGCACCCGCGGTGAGCTGGACCGGTTGGGCCTCGGCGACCTGGCGCTCGACCGGCCGTTGCGCACCCTCAGCGGCGGGCAGGTGGTCTCCCTCGGCCTGGCCGCGCAGCTGCTGCGCCGCCCGGACGTGCTGCTGCTCGACGAGCCGACCAACAACCTGGACGTGGCGGCCCGGCACAAGCTCTACGACGTGCTCACCGACTGGTCCGGGTGCCTGCTGCTGGTCAGCCACGACCGGGAGCTGCTGGACCGGATGGACCGCATCGCCGAGTTGGAGCGCGGCGAGATCCATTGGTACGGGGGCAACTTCACCGCGTACACCGAGGCGGTGCGGGCGGCGCGCGAGGTGGCCGAGAGCAACCTGCGCAACGCCGAGCAGGAGGTCAAGCGGGAGAAGCGGGAGATGCAGCAGGCCCGCGAGCGGGCCGACCGGCGGGCCAGCAACGCCTCGAAGAACCTGAAGAACGCCGGGCTGGCCCGGATCGTCGCCGGTGGGCTCAAGCGCAGCGCGCAGGAGTCGGCGGGCAAGGCCCAGGACACGCATTCCGCGCGCCTCGGTCAGGCCAAGGCGCGACTGGACGAGGCGGGCCGGGCCGTCCGCGAGGAGGACCGGATCGTCGTGGACCTGCCGGACACCACCGTCCCGGCCGGACGGACGGTCTTCACCGGTACGGGGATGCGGGCCCGCTTCGACGACCGGGAGCTGTTCGGCGGCGACGGCGCGGACCTGGTGATCCGGGGTCCGGAGCGGATCGCGCTCACCGGGGCGAACGGCGTCGGCAAGTCGACCCTGCTGCGCCTCGTCGACGGTGACCTCGAACCGGCCGGCGGCGACGTCAAGCGGGCGGACGGACGAATCGCGTACCTGTCGCAGCGCCTCGACCTGCTGGACCTCGACCGGACGGTGGCGGAGAACTTCGCCGCGTACGCGCCGAGCCTGCCGGACGCGCGGCGGATGAACCTGCTGGCGCGGTTCCTGTTCCGGGGTGCCCGGGTCAACCTGCCCGTCGGCGTGCTCTCCGGCGGGGAACGGCTGCGCGCCACCCTGGCCTGTGTGCTCTGCGCGGAGCCGGCGCCGCAACTGCTGCTGCTCGACGAGCCGACGAACAACCTGGACCTGGTCAGCGTCGGCCAGTTGGAGAGCGCGCTGACCGCGTACCAGGGGGCGTTCGTGGTGGTCAGCCACGACGAACGGTTCCTGGCCGAGATCGGCGTGCAGCGGTGGCTGCGGCTGGCCGACGGCCAGCTTCGCGAGATCGCGGCCCCCGACCAGGACTAAGACCGGCGCGGACGCGGCCCGGCCGGACGTGCGCCGGCCGGGTCGCGCGGCCGGTCAGCTCACGTTGGCCGGGCCGAGGACGCTCTTCAGGTCACCCATCAGCGCGGTGGTCGCCGCGACCCGGAACGGTCCCAGCCGCAGGGTGGTGGTACGGCCGCCGTTGAGCAGCTTGACGTGCACCTCGGTGTCGCCGGGGTGCAGCACCAGGGTCTCCTTGAGCCGTTCCACGAGCGGTGGCGTGCACCGGTGCACCGGGATGGTGAGGGTGACCGGCTTGTTGGTGGCGCTGGTGCTGACGTCCGGCATGGACATGTCCATCGCCATGATGCGTGGGGTGTCGTCGCGGCGGTCCACCCGACCCTTGACCACCACGATGGCGTCCTCGGCGATGTACTGGCCGATCACCTCGTAGGTGTTGGGGAAGAACAGCGTCTCCACGCCACCGGCCAGATCCTCCAGCGTGGCCGAGGCCCAGGCCCGACCCTGCTTGGTGACCCGCCGTTGCACGCCGGAGAGGATGCCGGCGAGGGTGACGACCGCACCGTCGGGCACCGCGCCGTCCTCGGCCAGGGAGGCGATGGTGGTGTCGGCCGCCGCGCCCAGGATGTGTTCCAGGCCGAACAGCGGATGGTCGGAGACGTACAGGCCGAGCATCTCCCGCTCGAAGGCCAGCTTGTCGCGCTTTTCCCACTCGCTGTCGCCGATCACCGGCATCACCGTCGTGCTGCCGGTGTCCGCGTCGCCGAAGCCGGCGCCGAACAGGTCGTACTGGCCGACGGCCTCCTTGCGCTTGACGTCGGCGTACGCGTCGATGGCGTCGGCGTGCACCGCGAGCAGGCCCTTGCGGGGGTGCTCCATGGAGTCGAACGCGCCCGCCTTGATCAGCGATTCGATGGTCTTCTTGTTGCAGACCACCGCGTCCACCTTGGACAGGAAGTCGTAGAAGTCGGTGTACTCGCCCTTCTCCTCGCGGCACCGCATGATCGAGGCGACCACGTTCGCGCCGACGTTGCGGACCGCCGCCAGGCCGAAGCGGATGTCCCTGCCGACCGGGGTGAACGGCCCCGCCGAGGTGTTCACGTCCGGCGGCAGCACCTGGATGCGCATCCGGCGGCACTCGGACAGGTACAGCGCCATCTTGTCCTTGTCGTCGCCGACGGACGTGAGCAGCCCGGCCATGTACTCGGCCGGGTAGTGCGCCTTGAGGTACGCCGTCCAGTAGGAGACCAGGCCGTACGCGGCGGAGTGCGCCTTGTTGAAGGCGTAGCCGGCGAACGGCACCAGGACGTCCCACACGGCCTGGATCGCCTCGTCGGAGTAGCCGCGCTCGCGGCAGCCGTCCCGGAACGGGATGAACTCCTTGTCGAGGATCTCCTTCTTCTTCTTGCCCATCGCCCGGCGCAGCAGGTCCGCCTGGCCGAGCGTGTAGCCGGCGAGGATCTGCGCGGCGCGCTGCACCTGCTCCTGGTAGACGATCAGGCCGTGCGTCGGCGCGAGGATCTCCCGCAGCGGCTCCTCCAGCTCCGGGTGGATCGGGGTGATCTCCTGGAGGCCGTTCTTGCGCAGCGCGTAGTTGGTGTGCGAGTCGACACCCATCGGACCGGGCCGGTACAGGGCCAGGACGGCGGAGATGTCCTCGAAGTTGTCCGGCTTCATCAACCGCAGCAGGGACCGCATCGGGCCGCCGTCGAGCTGGAACACGCCCAGGGTGTCGCCGCGGGCCAGCAGCTCGTACGCCGCCGGGTCGTCCAGCGGAAGGGCCAGCAGGTCGAGCTTGAGGTTGTGGTTCAGCTCGATGTTCTTGACCGCGTCGTCGATGATCGTCAGGTTGCGCAGGCCGAGGAAGTCCATCTTCAGCAGCCCGAGCGACTCGCAGGTCGGGTAGTCGAACTGCGTGATGATCGCCCCGTCGGCGTCGCGGCGCATCAACGGGATGTGCTCGATGATCGGCTCGGCGGACATGATGACCCCGGCGGCGTGCACACCGGTCTGCCGGATCAGCCCCTCGATGCCCTTGGCCGTGTCGATCACCTTGCGGACGTCCGGGTCGGAGTCGTACAGGCCGCGGATCTCGCCCGCCTCGGCGTACCGGGGGTGCTTCGGGTCGAAGATGCCGGTGAGCGGGATGTCCTTGCCCATCACGGCCGGCGGCATCGCCTTGGTGATCCGGTCGCCGACCGCGTACGGGTATCCCAGCACCCGGGCCGAGTCCTTGATCGCGGCCTTCGCCTTGATCGTGCCGAAGGTGGCGATCTGGGCGACCTTGTCCTCGCCCCACTTGTCGGTGACGTACTTGATCACCTCGCCGCGCCGACGCTCGTCGAAGTCGATGTCGACATCCGGCATCGAGACCCGCTCGGGGTTGAGGAACCGCTCGAAGATCAGACCGTGCGGGATCGGGTCCAGGTCGGTGATGCCCAACGCGTACGCGACGAGCGAGCCGGCCGCCGAACCACGGCCCGGACCCACCGCGATGCCCTGGCTCTTGGCCCACTGGATGAAGTCGGCGACCACGAGGAAGTACGACGGGAAGCCCATCTGGTTGATGACGCCCAGCTCGTACTCGGCCTGGACGACGTGCCCCTCCGGAATGCCGTTCGGGTAGCGGCGGGCCAGGCCGGCGAAGGTCTCCTTGCGGAACCAGGACTCCTCGGTCTCCCCCTCGGGGACCGGGAAGCGCGGCATCAGGTTGTGGAACTCGAACATGCCCTTCGGGTCGACCTTCTCGGCGACCAGCAGGGTGTTGCGGCAGCCCTGCTGCCACAGCTCGGACGAGTCGACCGCGCGCATCTGGTCGGCGCTCTTGACGAAGTAGCCGCCGCCCTCGAACCGGAACCGGTTGGGGTCGTCGATGTTGCTGCCGGTCTGCACGCATAGCAGCACGTCGTGTGCGGTGGCCTGCGCCTCGTGGGTGTAGTGCGAGTCGTTGGTGACCACCGGCGGGATGTCCAGCTTGCGGGCGATCTCGGTGAGCCCCTCGCGGACCCGGCTCTCGATGGAGAGGCCGTGATCCATGATCTCCAGGAAGTAGTTCTCCTTGCCGAAGATGTCCTGGTAGCTCGCGGCGACCTTGAGCGCCTCGTCGAACTGACCCAGCCGCAGCCGGGTCTGCACCGCACCCGACGGGCAGCCCGTCGTGGCCATGATCCCCTCGGCGTGCTCGGCGATCAGCTCCATGTCCATCCGAGGCCACTTGACGTAGTGCCCCTCCATGGACGCCCGCGAGTTGAGGGTGAACAGGTTCTTCAGGCCCTGCGCGTTCTTGGCCCACATGGTCTTGTGGGTGATCGCGCCGTTACCCGAGACGTCGTCGCTCTTCTGCTCCGGCCGGCCCCACTTGACCCGCGCCTTGTGATAGCGCGACTCCGGTGCCACGTACGCCTCGACGCCCAGGATCGGAGTGATCCCGGCGGCCATCGCCTGGTTGTAGAAGTCGTTCGCGCCGTGCATGTTGCCGTGGTCGGTGATCGCCACCGCCGGCATGCCCAGCCGGTTGGCCTCGGCGAACAGGTCCTTCAACCGGGCCGCTCCGTCGAGCATCGAGTACTCGGTGTGCACGTGCAGATGCGCGAACGAATCAGCCATGCGTGGCGCCCCCCGGCGGTGTGGATCTAGGTGGTCGGAGCCGACCGGCACCTACCCTACCGAGGTGATCTCGGCGGCTCCACCGTCCGCGCCGAGGGTGGCCCGCATCTCCTGTTCGCACCGGACAGGCCTAGGCTCGACGGGTGGCCAGGTACTACGACGTACACCCGGAGAACCCGCAGCCCCGCGTGATCGGGCAGGTTGCCGACCTGATCCGTGGCGGCGGCCTGGTCGCCTACCCGACGGACTCCTGCTACGCGCTGGGCTGCCAACTGGGCAACCGGGACGGGCTGGACCGGATCCGCGCGATCCGCGACCTGGACGACCGACACCACTTCACCCTGGTCTGCCGGGACTTCGCGCAGCTCGGCCAGTTCGTCCAGATCAGCAATGCGGTGTTCCGGCTGGTGAAGGCGTCCACGCCGGGC
Source organism: Micromonospora sp. WMMD736 (assembly GCF_049179015.1). NCBI lineage: Bacteria > Bacillati > Actinomycetota > Actinomycetes > Micromonosporales > Micromonosporaceae > Micromonospora > Micromonospora sp. WMMD736. The sequence continues at coordinate 6,823,537 of NZ_JBMHMI010000001.1, read as the reverse complement.
AGCTACACGTTCATCCTGCCGGCCACCAAGGAGGTGCCCCGCCGGATGCTGCACCCGAAGAAGCGGACCGTCGGTGTCCGCGTACCCCGGCACACGGTGACCCAGGCGCTGCTCGCCGAGTTGGGCGAGCCACTGGTGTCCAGCACCCTGACGCTGCCCGGCGAGGAAGAGCCGATGACGCAGGGCTGGGAGATCAAGGAACAGCTCGACCACCAGCTCGACGCGGTGCTGGACGCCGGCGAGTGCGGCATGGAGCCGACGACGGTGATCGACCTGTCCGGCCCGGAGCCGGAGATCCTGCGCCGAGGCGCCGGAGACGTGTCCCGCTTCGAGTAGTTCGCCCGGCGCGGCGACGCCGCGCCCGCCGCTGCCCGCTGACCCCGCACCCCTCCCCCGCCGGCCGCGTCCCGCCGCCCTGCGGCGCGGCGGATATCACCATGCGCTCCTTTGCTCTGCGTCAACGGAGGCGACACCTGTGGCCCGTCACTGTCGCCTCCGTTGAAGCAGAGCAAAGGGGAAGCGACAGCAGGTCGATCCGCCCCCAGCCCGCCCCCGCCACAGCATTGCCAGCAGACACATCACTATCTCCGTAGACAACAGTGTGTGCCACACAGTATGGTGTGACACATGGTTAGCGAGGACGTTCTACGGACGCATCTGCAGGAGTTGCGTCGAGGCACCGTCGTGGTGGCCAGCCTGGTCGCGCTCCGGCGACCGGACTACGGCTACGCACTGCTGCAACGGCTCACCGACCACGGTTTCCCGGTGGACGCGAACACGCTCTACCCGCTGCTGCGCCGCCTGGAGGACCAGGGCCTGCTGACCAGCGAGTGGAACACCGAGGAGAGCCGACCGCGCAAGTTCTACCGGACCAGCGACGAGGGCGAGTCGATGCTGAGCCGGCTCCTGGACGACCTCGCCGCCGTACAGACCTCCATCAACGGGTTGATCCAAGGAGCGGACCGATGAACACCCTGACCGATCGCTACCTCGCCGCCACCCTGCGCTCGGTGCCCGCCCCGCGCCGCGACGAGATCGCCACCGAGTTGCGCGCCTCCATCGACGACATGATCGAGGACCGGACCGACGGTGGGCAGGACGCCAGCACCGCCGAGCGGGAGGTGCTCACCGAGCTGGGCAACCCCGACCTGCTCGCCGCCCGGTACGCCGACCGCCGACTGCAACTCATCGGCCCGACCTACTACCTGATCTGGCTGCGACTGCTGAAGCTGCTGCTCAGCTTCATCCCGGCGCTCGTCGGCACGATCGTCACGGTGGTCGAGGCGGCGGAAGGAAAGGGTTTCGGCGCCATCGGTCCCGGCATCGTGACGGCCATGCAGGTGGCCGTGCAGATCGCCTTCTGGCTCACCCTGACCTTCGCCGTCATCGAGCGCAGCCAGACGGCCGTGGACCTGCCGAAGTGGACGGTCGACCAACTGCCCGACGCGCCGGTGCGACGGGGCATCCCCCTCGCCGACACCATCGCCTCCGTAATCATGCTGGTGCTGACCATCGCGTACCTGCCGTTGCAGCACTACCACTCCTGGGTGAACGGCAGCGACGGCGAGAACATTGCCATCCTCGACCCGGCGCTGTGGTCGTTCTGGCTGCCGGCCCTGATCGGGGTGCTGGTCCTCAGCGTGGTCTTCGAGATCGTCAAGTACCGGATCGACCGCTGGACCTGGCCCCTGTTCGGCACGAAGGTGCTGCTCGACCTGGCGTTCGCGGTGCCGCTGGCCTGGCTGGCGCTCTCCGACCGGCTGCTCAACCCGGCCCTGGCCGAGCGCCTGAGCTGGGTGGCGGAGCCCGACAACCGGGACGGTCTCGGCCTGGCCATCGCGGTGGGCGCGGCCGCGATCGTGGTCTGGGACCTGATCGACACCGCCCGCAAGACCCGCCAGCAGACGACCGCTTGAGCGACACCGCAGACGGCGGCCCGGCGCGTACCCCGCGCCGGGCCGCCGCCCGTCCACCCGCCCGGCCGACGGGCCCGCCGAGCGACGTGGCATCGTTCCTGGATGAGCACGGCAACGCGGGAGGAGTGGGCCCGACCGGGTCCGACGGCGGAACAGCGCCGGAACGACATCTGGATCGGCCTGGGGATCACCGCGCTGGCGCTGGTCAGCCTCACCCTGGCCCGCAGCACCGGAGCGTTCCTGCTGGGTCCGCCGCCGTCCGGGCCGGAGCAGCTGTTCTGGACCGTCGCCGTGACCGTGCCGCTGATCTGGCGACGGCGGTGGCCGGGCGTGACGCTGCTGGTCGTCGCGGTGGTGTTCGTCGCCGCTCAGGCCCGTTCGGCACCGGAGACCCAGTTCTCCGCGTGGGCCCTGTTCTGCGCGCTCTACACGGTCGGCGCCTGGGGGCAGAACCGCCAGCTGGCCCGTCGGCTGCGCATCGGCGTGATCGCCGCGATGTTCGCCTGGTTGGGGATCTACTACGCGGTGATGATCGACCACATCCCGGCGGATGCCTTCGCCGACGCGGTCGGTCCGGTGCCGCCGACGCTCGCCATGATGGTCACCGGCGTGCTGCTCAACGTGCTGGTCCTCGGGTTCGCGTACTTCTTCGGTGAGACCGCCTGGGTGGCCGCCCGCCGCGAGCACGAGCTGCGCGCCCAGGCCGAGGACCTGCGCCGGTCGCAGGCCGCCGCCCGGGAACGGGCGGTGCTCGGCGAACGCGTCCGGATCGCGCGGGAGCTGCACGACGTGGTCGCCCACCACGTGTCGGTGATGGGTGTGCAGGCGTCCGCCTGCCGGCGGGTGTTCGACCGCGACCCGGGCAAGGCCCGCACCGCACTGACCGCCATCGAACAGAGCGCCCGCACCGCCGTCGACGAGCTGCGCCGGATGCTCGGCGTACTGCGGGCCTCCGCCGGCACCGACGCCGCGCCGCCGGCGGCCGGCGGCGTCGACCGGATCGGCGAGCTGGTCGAGCGGGCCCGGGCCGCCGGCCTGACGGCGACCCTCGGGGTGTACGGCGAGCCGGTCGCGTTGCCCGAGTCGATCTCCCAGACGGCCTACCGGGTGACGCAGGAAGCGGTGACCAACACCCTGAAGCACGCCGAGGCGGCTCTGCTGGACGTGCGGGTTCGGTATCTGACCCGGGAGGTGGAGGTCGACGTGACCGACGACGGGCGCGGCGTTGGCCCGGCCGGTGCGAGCGGGTTGGGCCTGCTCGGCATGCGCGAACGGGTCACCGCCCACGACGGTGAGTTGGAGGCCGGGCCACGAACCGGCGGCGGCTGGCGGGTCCGCGCCCGCTTCCCCCTCGACGGGTCGACGGACCGCACGATCAGTCCGCAGCGGGAGCCGGCCGACCGGCGTCCGGCGGCAGCCGACGCGGAGTCTCCGGCGTGAGCGCGGCGGCCCAGCACGCAGCCGACACCGGCAGCCCGACGGTCCGGGTGCTGCTCGCCGACGACCAGCACCTCGTCCGTACCGGATTCCGGGTCATCCTGGAGGTGGAGGACGACATCGAGGTGGTCGGTGAGGCCGCCGACGGCGAACGGGCGGTCACCATGACCCGGGCCACCCGCCCCGACGTCGTACTCATGGATGTGGAGATGCCCGGGATGGACGGCCTGGAGGCCACCCGGCGGATCGTCGCCGACGGCCCCAGGGCCCCCGCGGTGTTGATCCTCACGACCTTCGACCGCGACGACTACCTGTTCGCCGCGCTGCGGGCCGGGGCCAGCGGCTTCCTGCTCAAGAACGGCACGCCGGAGGAACTGGTCGAGGCGATCCGGGTGCTGGCCAGGGGCGATGGTCTCCTCGCCCCGGAGATCACCCGCCGGGTGATCTCCACCTTCGCCCGCCCCGGCGACCCGGCGGGCATCGCCCACCGGGGCCCGGACGCCGAGGCCGCACTGGCCGAGCTGACCCCGCGCGAGCGGGAGGTGCTGATGCTGGTCGCCGCCGGGTCGAGCAATGCGGAGATCGCCACGACCATCCATCTGGGCGAGGCCACGGTGAAGACGCACGTGAGTCGCGTGCTGGCCAAACTCGGCCTGCGTGACCGGGTACAGGCGGTGGTGTTCGCGTACGAGAACGGGGTGGTCCGGCCCGGCGGGTGACCGGCGTCCACCCTGCGGCGGACCCGTCCACTCAGCCGCCGGACGGACGGCGCGGCGGCGCAGTCGATCTAGCGTGAGTGCGTGACCAGAACGCTTCGTCTCGACGGCGTCGACCGCAGCTTCGGCGACCGTCAGGTGCTCAGGAACGTGTCCTTCGAGGTGTCCGCCGGCCGGATGACCGGTTTCGTGGGCGCCAACGGCGCCGGCAAGACCACCACCATGCGGATCATCCTGGGTGTCCTCGCCCCCGACGCCGGCGAGGTGAGCTGGGGCGGTACGACGCTGACCCGGCAGGACCGTCGGCGCTTCGGCTACATGCCGGAGGAGCGGGGCCTCTACCCCAAGATGACGACCCGCGAGCAGGTGACCTACCTGGGCCGGCTGCACGGGTTGGACGCCGCCGCGGCCCGGCGCTCCACCGACGCGCTGCTGGACCGGGTCGGGCTCGGTGAACGCGGCGACGACCTGCTGGAGACGCTGTCGCTGGGCAACCAGCAGCGCGCCCAGATCGCCGCCGCGCTGGTGCACGACCCCGAGGTGCTGGTGCTCGACGAACCGTTCTCCGGCCTCGACCCGCTGGCCGTGGAGACCGTCGTGGCCGTGCTGCGGGAACGGGCCTCGGCCGGCGTGCCGGTGCTCTTCTCCAGTCACCAGCTCGACGTCGTGGAGCGCCTCTGCGACGACCTGGTGATCATCGGGGACGGGGTGATCCGGGCCGCCGGCAGCCGGCAGCAGCTGCGCGACTCGTACACCGTGCCCCGGTTCGCGCTGGTCGTGGAGCACGACGCCGGCTGGGTACGCGACCAGCCCGGGGTGACAGTGGTCGAGTTGGACGGCGCGCGGGTGGTCTTCGACCTGCCGGCCGGCACCGACGAACAGCCCGTGCTGCGGGCGGCCCTGGAGCGCGGCCCGGTCCGCTCCTTCCACCCGGTCAGTCCCTCGCTCACCGAGATCTTCCGAGAGGTCACCCAGTGAACGTCACCCAGGCCACCCGGCTGGTCGCCGAACGCGAGATCCGGGTCAAGCTCCGCGACCGGACCTTCCTGTTCGGCACCCTGTTCTTCCTGCTGATCGCCGCGGCGGGCACCATCCTGCCGCCGCTGTTCTCCGGCGGGCCGTCCACGGTGGCGGCGACCGAGAGCGTGGCCGCCCCGCTGCGCGCCGCCGGGCTGGAGGTCCGGGTCGTCCCCGACGACCGGGCCGCCGAGCAGGCCGTCCGCGACGACGACGTGGATGCCGCGGTGGTCACCGGACCGGCCGTCCTGGCCATGGACGAGGCCCCCGACGACGTGGTGCGGGCCCTGAGCACCCAGCCGACCGTCCGCCTGCTCGACCCGGACGCGGTCGATCCGGTGGTGGCGTTCCTGGTGCCGTTCGTCTTCGCGTTCGTCTTCTTCCTCACCTCCCAGACCTTCGGCGTGCAGATCGCGCAGAGCGTCATCGAGGAGAAGCAGACCCGGATCGTGGAGATCCTGGTCGCCGCCGTGCCGGTGCGGGCCCTGCTGGCCGGCAAGGTGGTCGCCGGGGCCATCCTGGCGTTCGCGCAGATCGCCCTGATCGCCGTGGTGGCGGTGCTCGGGCTGCAGATCGGCGACAGCGGAGGGCTGCTCACCCTGCTCGCCCCGGCGATCGGCTGGTTCGTGCCGTTCTTCCTTGTCGGTTTCGTGTTGCTCGCCGCCATGTGGGCGGCGGCCGGCGCGCTGGCCAACCGGCAGGAGGACATCGCCGCGGTGTCGACCCCGGTGCAGCTCGCCGTCATGCTGCCGTTCTTCGCGGTGATCTTCCTGAACGACAACGCCACCGCGATGCGGGTGCTGTCCTACCTGCCGTTCTCGTCGCCCACGGCGATGCCGCTGCGGCTGTTCACCGGCGACGCGGCCGGGTGGGAGCCGATCGTCGCGCTGGTCATCCTGCTGCTGGCCGCCGGCGCGTTCGTGGTCGCCGGGGCCCGGGTGTACGAGGGGTCGCTGCTGCGCACCAACGGCCGAACGTCGCTGCGCACCGCCTGGCGGGAGCGGGAGACGATCGGTTGAGCTGGTAGGCCACCCCGGCACGGGCGTCGGTGCCCCTATCGGAGGCCGACGCCCGCTGCCGTACGGCACCGTGCGCCGCATCAGCGGCTTCGCCGAGGCGGCCGGATCCGCGTCACGGTGTCGGCGGGCAGTCCCAGTGGCGGAAGTCCCCGGTGCGCGACCAGATGTCGCGTGCCGCACCGATGTTCCAACCCGGATCCAGCGCCGTCCGGCGGTCGACACCGAGCCGGGACAGCTCCGTGTCGCTGAACTGGAACAGGCCCCAACGCCGCGACCCGTCGGCGGTCACCTCCACCCGCAGCGGGTCCAACCCGGACAGGCACCGCGCCAGCCGCACGGCCTCGGACGGGTCGTCCGGGAACCTCGCCCGGAGGTACGTGCTGATCCGGTTCTCCGTCCACCGGATGGGCGGCACCGGATCGCCCTGGAGCGCGTCGAGCACCGGCCCGTCCACCGTGCCGCTGACCTCCAGGGCGGCCAGCGCCTGGAAGGCGATCACCCGGCTGGTGGTGTCGGGTCCGAACCACCCGTCGACGGGCACGCCCAACCCAGCCGCCACCAGCCGCTCCTGGAGATCCAGCACGCAGGGGCCGTACATGCCCTGGCGGAGGACGAGGGGGCACGGGCCGCTCGACCCAGCGTCGTTCGACCTGGGGATCATGCGGTCACCGCCGGGCAGCAGCGCGCCCACGGTCAGCGCTCCCACCAGCGCCAGCGCCCCCAGTGACAGTCGGCGACGCGCCGGCCGGGTCGCCGCTCGTGGTAGGTCGGTGGAGTGGCGGGGACCGGCCGCCCCGGCGGACGCCGCAGCGGCAGGCGGCGGGGCGGGGTACGCCGGCTCGTCGGGCGTCGGTTGGCCGGTGGGACGCGTCGGCTCGTCGAGTTGCGCTTCGATGTCGCGGCGGAGGTCGAGCCACCGATCGATGTCCGGTGTGGACGTGCCGCACGCCGCCAGCAACGCCACGACGGTCCGCTCCCGGGGCAGGGTGTTCCGCCCCAGCATGGTGGCGAGTGTGCTCGGCGGGAGCCAGTGCCCGGCCGCCGAGGCCTGGCGGCTGATCTCCCGGTACGTCAGGCCGGAACGTCGCCGTACGTCCCGAAGTGATGCCACGTACTCCCCCGCGGTGGCAGCCTGCGGCACCGGATCCCGGACAGCGTCAATCATCGGATCTCCCCCGTGTCGATGATGTGTCGTGTTCGGACCGGTCCCCGGTCCGAACGCGACGGCCCGTACGCCGGTCAGCGGCGGTGGGCGTCGACGAAAACGCTAGATAGCCGGGTCGCGCGGGACAATGCCCTGATCCGGACCATGCGGTGTCCACGCAGCTCACCGTGGCCTGTCCGGGTTTGTCCGACCACCTCGGACAGACGCCCGGACGGCTTGCCCGAACGCGTGCGGGGTCAGCAGAATCGGGCGATGACCACGGGGGGACTTCGACCGGATGAGGCGGCCGACCCGGCTGCTCTCATCGACCTGCTGCGCCAACTCAAGGACCGCTCCCGGCTAACGTTCCGACAACTCGAACAGCGTGCCGCCGCGGCCGGCGACGTGCTGGCGCGCAGCACCGCCGCCGACCTCCTACGGCGATCCACCCTGCCGCGTCCCGAGGTGCTGGCGGCATTCGTCCGCGCCTGCGGCGCGTCCGACGAGGTCGACGAGTGGCTGCGGGCGCGGCACAGACTGGCCGCGGGCGCGTACGTCTCGGCCGAACCGCCCGTGGACACGTCGTCCGGAGTCGGCACGGACGACGTGCTGACCGTCGGCCCGGACGAGGCACGATCGCGCTGGTTCACCCGGCCCGCGCCGCTGGCACTGCTCGTCGTCGCCACCCTGCTCGTCGGGCTCGGTGTGTGGTTCTGGTGGCCCCAGGAGAACGAGCGTCGGACGTCGGAGAAGACGGCCGTCGGCGCCTCGGCCGACGAAACGGCGTCCGGCACCGGCCAGGGATCGCCGGCCAGCGGTCGGAGCCAGATCAGGCTCGCCCGGGACCCGCAGCTCTGCATCAGCGAGGGTCGCGATCGCAGCGCCCAGTACGAGAACGAGGTGGCGGCCCAGCGCCCCTGCGCGGGCGCCACACCCCCGGAGACCTACCTGGTGCCGGTGACCGACGGCATGTACTTCGTCAAGTGGGAGCATCCGATCAAGGGGGTCGGCTGCCTCACCGTACGCCGCGAGGACCCCGGGCAGAATCTCGTCGAGCCCCAGCACCAGTGCCGCACCGACTCCTGGGACCAGCTGTTCCGCTTCCTGCCGACCGGGTCGGCACCGAACGCGTACCGCCTACGACCTGCCGGCAGTGACCTGTGCCTCGGTATCCGCGACGACGACACGGAGGTGCCGGCGGAGATCGCCGCCGAGCCGTGCACGGGCCAACCCGACCAGGTGTTCCTGGTCGACCCGGTGCCCGCGAAGTAACACCAGTGCTCGGCGCTCGGCGCTCGGCGCGTGATCGACTCCGGTTCACGGAAGTGGGGGTGTCCACGCGCGTCGGACACCCCCACTTCCACGACATCGAGTCGATCAAGCACCCGGCGGACGAGGGCTGGACCTCAGGCGTCGACGGCGGCCATCACGTCGTCGGAGACGTCGAAGTTCGCGTAGACGTTCTGCACGTCGTCGCAGTCCTCCAGGACGTCGATCAGCTTGAAGATCTTGCGGGCGCCCTCCTCGTCCAGCGGCACGTTCATGCTGGGCACCAGGGACGACTCGGCCGACTCGTACTCGATTCCGGCATCCTGGAGAGCGGTGCGCACCGGGATCAGGTCGCCCGGCTCGGAGACGATCTCGAACGCCTCGCCCAGGTCGTTGACCTCCTCGGCACCGGCGTCGAGGACGGCCATCATTACGTCGTCCTCGCTGGTGTCGGCCTTGGGGACGATCACCACGCCCTTGCGGGAGAACATGTACGACACGGAGCCGGCGTCGGCCAGCGAGCCACCGTTGCGGGTGAGCGCGGTCCGTACCTCGGTCGCCGCCCGGTTGCGGTTGTCGGTGAGGCACTCGATCAACATCGCCACGCCGTTGGGGCCGTACCCCTCGTACATGATGGTCTGCCAGTCGGCGCCGCCGGCCTCCAGGCCGGAGCCCCGCTTGACCGCGCGGTCGATGTTGTCGTTGGGAACCGAGTTCTTCTTCGCCTTCTGGATGGCGTCGAACAGCGTCGGGTTACCGGCCGGGTCACCGCCGCCGGTCCGGGCGGCCACCTCGACGTTCTTGATCAGCTTGGCGAACATCTTGCCGCGCTTGGCGTCGATGACGGCCTTCTTGTGCTTGGTGGTCGCCCACTTTGAGTGGCCGGACATCTTCTACCTCCGTCTGTCATTGCACGCCTGCGTCGACTGCCGCACCGATTCCGCGCCGCATCCGGCGATCCGGCGGCCGGTCGGCCCCGCGGGAAGTGCCGCGCCGGGCGACGGCCCTGCCGAACCGCGGCAATCTTACCGAGGTCACACCCCGCCGTGTCACACCCGGGACCCGCCCAGGGCGGCGGCGCGGCGTGCGGGCCCGCTCAGACCAACGGCGCGGGAACCCGATCCATGCCCGCGCGGCGGGGTCGAGCGCTCAGGCGGTCCGCGCCAGCTCGACGAAGTACGCGTGCAGGCGCAGGTCGCCCGTCAGCTCGGGGTGGAAGGAGGTGGCCAGCAGGTTGCCCTGCCGGACCGCCACGATCCGCTCGGCGGCCGGGCCACCGGTCACCGTGCCGATCACCTCGACGCCCGCGCCGACCCGCTCGACCCACGGCGCGCGGATGAACACCGCGTGGAAAGGCTCGCCCGTCACGCCGGTGATCTCCACCGGCGCCTCGAACGAGTCGACCTGACGCCCGAACGCGTTGCGCCGTACGGTCATGTCGATGCCGGCGAAACCGCGCTGGTCGACGCGGCCGTCCAGCACCTCGGTGGCCAACATGATCATGCCGGCGCAGGAGCCGTAGACGGGCATGCCGTCGGCGATCCGCTTGTCGATCGGCTCGCGCATCTCGAAGATGTCGACGAGCTTGCTGATGGTGGTGGACTCGCCGCCCGGGATCACCAGACCGTCGACCGCGTCCAGCTCGCCCGGACGGCGGACCGGGCGGGCGTCCGCACCCGCCGCGGTCAGCGCCGCCACATGCTCGCGGACGTCACCCTGCAGGGCGAGGACACCGATGGTGGGCGGGTTCATCCTCACCAACCGCGCTCGGCCAGGCGGTGCGGCTGGGGGATCTCGTCGACGTTGATGCCGACCATCGCCTCGCCCAGACCACGGGAGACCTTGGCCAGCACGTCCGGATCGTCGTGGAAGGTGGTCGCCTTGACGATCGCGGCGGCCCGCTGCGCCGGGTTGCCGGCCTTGAAGATGCCGGAGCCGACGAACACGCCCTCCGCGCCGAGCTGCATCATCATCGCAGCGTCGGCCGGGGTGGCGATCCCACCGGCGGTGAACAGCACGACCGGCAGCTTGCCGCTCTCAGCGACCTCCTTGACCAGCTCGTACGGGGCCTGCAGCTCCTTGGCCGCCACGTACAGCTCGTCGGCCGGCAGCGACGACAGCCGGCGGATCTCCTGGCGGATCTTCCGCATGTGGGTGGTGGCGTTCGAGACGTCACCGGTGCCCGCCTCACCCTTGGAGCGGATCATGGCCGCGCCCTCGGTGATCCGGCGCAGCGCCTCGCCCAGGTTGGTCGCGCCGCAGACAAAGGGCACCGTGAACGCCCACTTGTCGATGTGGTTGGCGTAGTCGGCCGGGGTGAGCACCTCGGACTCGTCGACGTAGTCGACGCCCAGCGACTGGAGGATCTGCGCCTCGACGAAGTGCCCGATGCGGGCCTTGGCCATCACCGGGATCGACACCGCCGAGATGATGCCGTCGATCATGTCGGGGTCGCTCATCCGGGACACCCCGCCCTGCGCGCGGATGTCGGCGGGCACCCGCTCCAACGCCATCACCGCGACGGCGCCGGCATCCTCGGCGATCTTGGCCTGCTCGGCGTTGACGACGTCCATGATCACGCCGCCCTTGAGCATCTCGGCCATGCCCCGCTTCACGCGGGCCGTGCCGACGACGGGGGCGGTGCCGGTGGTCGAGGCGGTGGTGTCGGACACGGGTCGGCGCTCCTTGGACATGCGGTGGGCGGTGGCAGCGAAAATGCTACGCACGGCGCAACGCCGCTTCGACAGCCAATCGGAGGGCCGGTGGCCTGCTCTGTGGCCCCGCTCACGGTCCGCCGGCACCGTGTCCGGCCTGGTCAGCCGGCCGGCACGTCCGCCGGCACGACGAGCGTCGGATCGTCGATGTCGAAGTACCGCGGCCACTCGCGGCCCCGCCCCATCCGCAACAGGCGCACCAGCGGACGGCTACGCGCCGCCCGGGCGTCGCGGACCAGGTCGGTGTGCACCTGCCGGGACAACGCGAGCCGGCGGCTCGCCGCGATGACCGCCGTGCAATCCGCGTCGGCCGGATCCAACCGCACCCCTCGCAGTTGCCGGGTCAGGTCGTTCTCCGCCGCCTCCCGCTCGTCCGGCGCGGCGTCGAGCGCGATCCGGGCCGCCGCGTACAGCTCGACGCCGAACCGCCGCTCCGCCAGCACCGCGGCGGCCGCCGCCCGGCGCAACAGGTGGGCGTCGAGGGCCCGCGCCGCCAGCTCCGCGCGGGCCTGCAGCCGCTCGACCCGGCCGGCCGTCCAGATGAGGTACGCCGCAAGCACCCCCACGAGCACGCTCGCGGCCACCACCCACCACATGTGCGGCATCGTAGTGCTGCTCCGTTTCTCCTTCATCGCGCACGTCACCGCCCGTCACCGGCGTCACCAGGCGCACCACGGGTCACTCCGGTTCAGCTCAGCCCCACCCACTCCTGGTCGATGACCCGTCCGTCGGTCGCCTCGATCGCCGCTGCGTATACCTCCAGAACACGGCGGGCAACCGTGGGCCAGTCGAAATTCGCCACCACCTGATCACCGCAGGCCGTCAACGCGGCCCGTGCTCCCGGATCGTCGAGCAGCTCGGAGAGGGCGTCGCGCAGCCCCGCCGCGTCGCCGGTCGGGAACAACCGTCCCGCCCGCCCGCCGTCGAGCACCCGACGGAACGCGTCCAGGTCACTCGCCACCACCGTGGTGCCGGCGGCCAACGCCTCGGTGAGGATCATGCCGAACGACTCGCCGCCGGTGTTCGGCGCCACATAGAGGTGCACGCTGCGCAGCATCCGCGCCTTGTCCGCCTCGGAGACCAGACCGAGGAACGTCACCCGCTCCCGTAGGTCGGCGGGGAACTGGTCGTACAGGTCGTCGGGGTCACCCGGGCCGGCGACCAGCAGCCGCAGTCCCGGGCGGGTCGCCGCCAGCGCCACGAAGGCGTCCCGCAGCACCGGGAAGCCCTTGCGCGCCTCCGTGAACCGGCCCAGGAAGCCCAGCGTGCCGCCGGTGCCCGGCCCGCACTCCCCCGGCCACTCCGGCAACGGCACGGCGTCGGCGAACTTCGCCACCGCCACCCCGTTGGGGATCTCCACCGCGCCGCCGTCCATGTGCTCGACCTGCACCTTGCGGGCCAGCGCGCTCACCGCGATCCGGGCGGTGATCCGCTCCAACACGATCTGCAGCACGCCCTGCGCGGCGGCGAGGACCCGCGAGCGGGTCATCGCCGTGTGGAAGGTGGCCACCACCGGTCCGCGCGCCGACAGCACCGCCAGCAGCGACAGGCTCAACGTCAGCGGCTCGTGCACGTGCAGCACGTCGAAGTCACCGTTGGTGAGCCACCGCCGGACCCGGGCCGTGGAGACCGGGCCGAACGCGATCCGGGCCACCGACCCGTTGTACGGCAGCGGCACCGCCCGACCGGCGGACACCACGTACGCCGGCAGGTCGGCGTCCTCGTCGGCCGGAGCGAGCACGCTGACCTCGTGGCCGAGGCCGATCAGCGTCTCGGCGAGGTCCACGACGTGGTTCTGCACGCCGCCGGGCACGTCGAAGGAGTACGGGCAGACGATACCGATCCGCATGCGTCCACCCCCTTCAGGACCGACCCGAGGTCGGCACCGACAGCTCCGTGCCGCCCGCGCCGCGCTGGTCCAGCCACATCCGCTGCAACATGTGCCAGTCTTGCGGATGCCGGGCGATGCCCGTCGCCAGACGGTCGGCGATCAGCTGGGTCAGCGACCGGACCCGCTGGTCCAACGGCCCCGCCTCCGGGCCGGGCACCGGGAGCGGGCCGGAGAGCGAGGCGCACGCGGCGTCCTGCTCGTACCACATCGAGGCCACGTAGAGCGGCGCCCCGGTGTGGAGCGCGAGCAGCGCGGGCCCGGCGGGCATGCGCGTCTTCGCGCCGAAGAAGTCCACCTCGACGCCGCGGGCCGACAGGTCCCGGTCGGCCAGCAGCGGCACCACCGCGCCCGAGCGCAGTCGGTCCAGCAGCACGTCGAACGGCGGCCGCGGGCCGCCGTGGGTGGGCAGGATCTCCATGCCCAGCTTCCCCCGGAACGCCAGGAACCGCTTGTACACGCCCTCCGGCTTGAGCCGTTCCATGACCGTGCTGATCGGCCAGCCGGTGGCCGCCACCCAGGCGCCCGCCGCGTCCCAGTTGCCGGCGTGTGGCAGCGCCACCACCGCGCCCCGGCCGGCGGCGACGTCGGCGGCCAGCAGCTCCGCGCCGTCGAGCCGGAACCCGGACAGGATCTGCGCCCGGCTCAACGACGGCAGGCGGAACGCCTCCATCCAGTACCGGGCGTACGAGCGCAGGCCACGCCGCACGAGATCGTCCAGCTCGGCCTCGGGCACCTCCGGGCCGACCACCCGGCGCAGGTTGGCGCGCAGTCGAGCCGTACCCCCGCCGCCCTTGCGGTACGCGCGGTCGGCGCCCTTCGCGAACGCCGCCGCCGCCAGCGACCGGGGCAGCGCGCGGACCAGCCGCCAGCCGGCGAGGTAGCCCAGCTCGGTGAGGTTCACGCGGCCCGGCCGCCGGTCGCGCTCACGCCCGGCCGTCCGGCTGGAGCTGCTGGGCCTGGCGGTAGACGTGCGCCATGCGCTGCCCCACCGTGAAGATCGAGATGGCGGCCAGCAGCCAGAGCGCGATCTCCAGCGCCGGCTTCACGCCCACGCCGGTGAGGATGCCGCCGACGCCGACGATCAGCAGTCGCTCGGTACGCTCGGCGATGCCCACGTTGCAGGTCATGCCCAGCCCTTCGGCGCGCGCCTTCACGTACGAGACGAGCCCGCCGGCGGCCAGGCAGAGCAGCGCGGCGGCGACGCCCGAGTGGTCACCCCGGGTGGCCAGCCAGTACGCCACCGCGCCGAAGACGGCGCTGTCGGCGACCCGGTCCATGCTCGAGTCCAGGAACGCGCCGAACCGGGTGGAGCCGCCGCTCATCCGGGCCATCGTCCCGTCGAGCAGGTCGGTGAGCGCGAACACGGTCACGATCAGCGCGCCCGCGACCAGATGGCCGCGGGCACCGAAGCCGAGCGCGCCGACGAGCACACCGACGGTGCCCGCGACGGTAACGACATTGGGGGTGACGCCCGCGCGCAGCAGGGCACGGGCAATCGGCTCGACGACGCGGGTCATCCCCGCGCGGGCCGACACTTGGAAGATCTTCGCCATGGCGGTCCCCACGATAACGGTCCGCGCAGCTCCGGCCATAACGCCGGTCCCGACGACCCGCCCGGGGCAGGCTTGTGCGTGTCCGGCAACGGGTGTGAGATCGAGCCGGGAGGTGAGCCAGCTCACCCGTCCGCCCGTTGATTTCCCACATCGCAGCAGACCACCGGAGGATATCGCCGCGCACTCGCCCCGGGCCGCTTTCACCTCGCGCGGCGGTCGCCACCCACCACCGGCTGAGGGAGGTGCGCCCCATGGCGCAGAAACATCAGGACAAGGGGTCCGCCGGCGGCACGCCGGTGGTGACCGAACCCGCGCGGGTCCGCAACGTGGCGCTCGTCGGGCACTCCGGCGCGGGCAAGACCACGCTCGTCGAGGCCCTGCTCGCCGCCACCGGCACGATCGGCCGGGCCGGCAGTGTCGTCGACGGTACGACCGTGGGCGACCACGACCCCGCGGCCGTACGCCAGCAGCGCTCGGTGAGCCTGTCGTGCGCGCCCCTGCTGCACGACGGCATCAAGGTCAACCTGTTGGACACGCCCGGGTACGCCGACTTCGTCGGGGAGCTGCGGGCCGGTCTGCGGGCCGCCGACGCCGCGCTGTTCGTGGTCTCCGCCGCCGGCGGCATGGACGCGGCCACCGTGGCCCTGTGGGAGGAGTGCGCGGCGGTCGACATGCCGCGCGCCGTCGCGGTGACCCGCCTGGACGCGCCGCGCGCCGACTTCGACGAGACGGTCGCGCTCTGCCAGCGGGTCTTCGGCGACAACGTGATGCCTCTCTACCTGCCGATGCTCGGCGACGACGGCGTCTCCACCGAGGGTCTGCTCGGGCTGATCACCCGCCGGGTCTTCGACTACACCGCCGGACTGCCCGCCGACGTCCGCGACCCGGACCCGGAGCACCAGCCCGCCATCGACGAGTCCCGCAACGAGCTGATCGAGGGGATCATCGCCGAGAGCGAGGACGAGACCCTCATGGACCGCTACCTCGACGGCGAGGAGATCAGCACCGAGGTGCTCGTCGACGACCTGGAGAAGGCCGTCGCGCGGGGGCACTTCTATCCGGCGGTGCCGGTCTGCGCCGAGACCGGCGTCGGCCTGGACGCGCTGCTGGAGGTGCTGACCGCGGCGTTCCCGTCGCCGCTGGAGCACGAACTGCCGGCGGTCACCGGGGTGGACGGCTCGCCCCGCCCGCCACTGACCTGCGACCCGGACGGCCCGCTCGTCGCCGAGGTGGTCAAGACCACCGTCGACCGGCACGTCGGCCGGGTCTCGCTGGTCCGGGTCTTCTCCGGCACGCTGCGTCCCGACGACACGGTGCACATCTGCGGGCACGGCATGGCCGAGCGCGGGCACCCCGACCACGACGCCGACGAGCGGGTCGGGCACCTCTACACCCCGCTCGGCGCCACCCTGCGCGAGGTGCCGCACTGCGTCGCCGGTGACATCTGCGCGATCACCAAGTCGCCAAGCGCGGAGACCGGTGACACCGTGTCGGCCAAGGACGACCCGCTGCTGATCGCGCCGTGGGAGATGCCGGAGCCGCTGCTGCCGGTGGCGATCGTCGCCCGCAGCCGCGCCGACGAGGACGCCCTCGCCCGCAACCTCGCCCGGCTGGTCGCCGGCGACCCCACCCTGCGGCTGGAGCGCAACCCGGAGACCCACCAACTGGTGCTCTGGTGCATGGGCGAGGCGCACGCGGACGTCCTGCTGGACCGGCTGCGCGCCGGCGGCGTCGAACTGGACACCGAACCGGTGCGGGTGTCGCTGCGCGAGACGCTGACCGCCCCCGCGCGGGGACACGGCCGGCACGTCAAGCAGTCCGGCGGCCACGGCCAGTACGCGGTCTGCGACATCGAGGTCGAGCCACTGCCCCGGGGCGCCGGCTTCGAGTTCGTGGACCGGGTCGTCGGCGGCGCCGTCCCGCACAACTACATCCCGTCGGTGGAGAAGGGCGTCCGCGCCCAGATGGAACGCGGACTGGTCGCCGGCCACCCGGTGGTCGACCTGCGGGTCACCCTGGTCGACGGCAAGGCGCACAGCGTCGACTCCTCCGACGCCGCCTTCCAGACCGCCGGAGCGCTGGCGCTGCGCGACGCGGCCGAGCGCGGCCAGCCGGCCCTCCTGGAGCCCATCGACGAGGTGACCATCCGGGTGCCGGACGGCTCGGTGGGCGCCGTGCTGGGTGACCTGTCCGGCCGGCGCGGCCGGGTGCTCGGCACCGAACCGGACCCGGACGCCGACGGCCGGACCCTGGTCCGCGCCGAAGTGCCGGCCCTGGAACTGCTGCGCTACGCCGTCGAGCTGCGCTCGATGACCGCCGGCACCGGCACCTTCCGCCGCCACTTCGTCCGCCACGACCCGATGCCCACCCACCTGGCCGACCAGACCCGCAAGGAACACACCCCGTAGGACCCCTCCTCCGAACCGCGTTCGGGCTGGCCCGGTCGCCCGCGCGCCGTCTCTGACAGCCGCCGGCCGCGGAGAGCCGTCGCGAGCGGGCGAAGGGCGCCCTAGGTGTTCGCGTCCTGTCGAGCTGCCCCATATTCGGGGCACGCAGCGGACGAGGACGGCCGAAGAGGAAGGGTCCGCGCGCACATGGCGTGTGGGCCCCGGCGGGCCGAGAAGCTGTTCGCTTGTCCCACATCTGGGGCAGCTCGACAGGACGACACCAGCACAGGACCCGGCCGGCACAGGACCCGGCCGGCACAGGACCAGGCGAGGCTGGCGCGCGCCGTCACGACACGGCGGGCCGGCGGCACGCCGCAGAGGCTGGACGGGCGTGCGCTCTGGGTGGGTCAGGGGTGGGTTTGGGGGTGGGTGGGGCGGGGCCAGTGGGGGCGGTCGGCGTCGCGCAGGGCCGCGGTGCGCAGGGCGGCCAGCTGGCGTTCCACCTCGACGAACTGGTCGGGCGGCAGCGGGCCGCGGTGCAGGGCCGCCGCGTTCTCCTCGACCTGCGCGACGGTACGGCAACCCGGGATCGGGATGGCCCGCCCGCTGCGGGCCCAGATCCAGCCCAGCGCACCCTGGGCGAGGGTACGACCGTCGGCCGTCAGCGCGGCACGGACGGCGCCGACCCGGCGCAGCCACTCCGGCGCCGGCCGGCCACCCCGGAACCACTCCAGCCAGCCCGGCGTCAACCCGCGTACGTCGTCGCGGGGCAGCGTGGACGCGGCCGTGTACTTGCCGGTGAGCAGTCCCATCCCGAGGGGCCCCTGGTCGACGCTGGCCAGGTCGTACTTGTCGCAGACGGCGAGCACCTCGGGGGCGTCGCGCAGCACCGACAGGGCGTGCTGCACGGCGGCAGCGGCCGGGGCGGCCTGCCCGAGCGCGGCGGCCCGGTCGGCGCGGTCGGTGCTCCACCCGTACGCCCGGATCAGACCCTCGGCCACGAGATCCTCGCAGGCGGCGAACAACGCCTCCGCCCGGTGCACGGGCAGGTCGGCCAGGTGGAGCTGGTAGAGGTCGATCCGGTCGGTGCCCAGCCGGCGCAGCGAGGCGGTGACGGCCCGCCGCAGGTAGGCCGGTGACGCGTCCTCGCCGGTGGCCTGCCGGGTCGCCTCGTCGAACGTGTAACCCCACTTGGTGGCGATCACGGCGTCGTCCCGGTGGCCGGCGAGCGCCCGGCCCAGCACCCGCTCGCCGTGCCCCGCGCCGTACGTGTCGGCGGTGTCGAAGAGGGTCACACCCAGTTCGAGCGCGCGGCGTACGGCCCGCACCGACTCGTCGTCGTCGACGGCGCCCCAGCCCAGCGGCTGACTGCCCTCCGCCCATGGGCCGGCGATCGCCCAGCATCCCATGCCGAGGGCGCTGACCTCGATGCCGCTGCGCCCCAACACCCGTGTCGTGACTGCCATCGGCCGATCGTGCCACCTCCGAAGGGCCGGGGCGTAGCAACCAGGGACGAGGAAACGCGGTACGCCTGCGCCGACGACGTACGGCATGATCGTCGGCATGCGACGGCTGGGCGTGGACATCGGCGGGGTGCTCATCGAGCCGGCCGACGACGACGCCGACACCTCCTTCTTCGGTGCGCACTACCTGCGTACACCGATGGTCGACGGCGCGTTCGACGCGCTCGCGGCGCTCGGGCCGGCGTTCGACGAGGTGCACCTGGTCTCCAAGTGCGGCGAGTCCACCGAGCGGCGGACCCGCCAGTGGCTGGCGCACCACGACTTTCCGGATCGCACCGGGATCCCGGTCGAGCGGGTGCACTTCTGCCGGACCCGTCCGGCCAAGGCGCCGATCGCCCGCCGGCTCGGCCTGACCCACTTCGTGGACGACAAGCTGGAGGTGCTGGGTTACCTCGACTCGGTGCCGCACCGGTTCCTGTTCCGGCCCCGCCCGGCGCAGGTCGCCGCGTACGCCGCGCTGCTGCCGCTCGTACACCGGGTCGAGAGCTGGCCGGAGTTGGTTGCGCTGCTACGCGCCGACTAGCCGGACCGGCGCGGACGTCGCGCGGGCGGCGTGGTCAGGACGGCCAGGCGCGGGCGAGCAGGTCGCGGGTGTCGTGCAGCAGTTGCGGCAGCACCTTGGTGCGGCCGATCACCGGCATGAAGTTCGCGTCGCCGCCCCAGCGTGGCACCACGTGCTGGTGCAGGTGGGCGGCGATGCCGGCGCCGGCGACGCCACCCTGGTTCATGCCCAGGTTGAAGCCGTGCGCGTTGCTCACCTTGCGGATCACCCGCATGGCGGTCTGCGTGTGGGACGCCAACTCGACGGTCTCCGCCTCGTCGAGGTCGGTGTAGTCGGCGACGTGCCGGTACGGGCAGACCAGCAGGTGCCCGGGGTTGTACGGGTAGAGGTTGAGCACGACGAAGACCCGCTCGCCGCGGGCCACCACGAGGGTCTCCTCGGCGGGCAGCCCGGGGGCGAGACAGAACGGGCAGCCGGTCGGCTTCTCGTAGCCCTCGGCGGGGCGGTCCTCACCCGAGATGTAGGTCATCCGGTGCGGCGTCCAGAGCCGCTCCAGGCCGTCCGCCATGCCGCCGCTGTCCGCGTGTCGCTCCGCCCCTGTCACGAGCCGATCCTACGGAGGCAGGCCGGCGGGCCGCGACACCCGTGACCGGAAACTCCCTGCTGCAACTTCTTGACGTAGTCGAGACTCAGCCGTGAAACTTCCATCCATTCATTTCATTTGATCGATGGATGGAGAACTTCATGATCCGTCAGCTCGGCAGGATCCTCGCCGCGCTCACGCTGGCCGCCGTCACCACGGTGACCGGGGTCACCCTCACCTCCAGCGCCGCGCACGCCGACGGCTGCTACACCTGGGGTCGCACCCTGTCCCAGGGGATGTCCGGCGAGGACGTCCGGCAACTCCAGATCCGCGTCGCCGGCTACCCCGGCTACGCCGCCGTGCTCACCATCGACGGCGCCTTCGGCCCGGCCACGCGGTCGGCGGTGATCCGCTTCCAGCAGGCGTACGGGCTGGGCGCGGACGGGATCGCCGGACCGCAGACCTTCAACCGGCTCTACGCGCTCCAGGACGACGACTGCACGCCCGCCAACTTCAGCTATGCCGAGCTGAACAACTGCAACAGCACCTGGTCCGGGGGCGCGGTCTCGGCGAGCACCGCCCGCGCCAACGCGCTCGTCTCCATGTGGAAGCTCCAGGCGCTGCGGCACGCCCTCGGCGACGTACCCATCGCGATCAGCAGCAGTTTCCGCAGCTACGCCTGCAACAGCGCGGTCGGCGGGGCGTCGAACAGCCGGCACCTGTACGGCGACGCGGTCGACCTGGTCGGCTCACCGTCGTTCTGCCGGCTCGCCCAGCAGGCCCGCTACCACGGCTTCGGTCAGATCCTCGGCCCCGGCTACCCGGACCACAACGACCACACCCACGTGGCGGCGGTCGGCGGCTGGTCGGCACCGAACTGCGGCATCTGACATCAGGCGCGGCCTCCCGTGCCGCGCCGCCGGCCCCTCCCGTGCCTGCCGGTCGCCGCACCGGCCGCGCTACTCCGCGGCGGCGGAGGGACCGATGTTGGTGCGGGAGGTGACCACGTCGAGGACGTGGGTGACCGCCTCGGCGACCGGCACGCCGTTGCGCTGGGAGCCGTCGCGGTAGCGGAAGGAGACCGTACCGGCGGCCACGTCGTCGTCACCGGCGATCACCATGAACGGCACCTTCTGCTGCTGCGCCGTACGGATCTTCTTCTGCATCCGGTCGTCGCCCGCGTCCACCTGGGCGCGGATGCCCTCGGCGCGCAGCGCCGCCACGAAACCGTGCAGGTAGTCGGTGTGGTCCTCGCGGATCGGGATGCCGACCACCTGCACCGGCGCCAGCCAGGCCGGGAACGCGCCCGCGTAGTGCTCGGTGAGCACCCCGAAGAACCGCTCGATCGACCCGAACAGCGCCCGGTGGATCATCACGGGGCGCTGGCGGCTGCCGTCGGCGGCCTGGTACTCCAGCCCGAACCGCTCCGGCTGGTTGAAGTCGACCTGGATGGTGGACATCTGCCAGGTCCGGCCGATCGCGTCGCGGGCCTGCACGGAGATCTTCGGCCCGTAGAACGCCGCGCCACCCGGGTCGGGCACAAGCTCCAGGCCGGAGGTCGCGGCGGCGGTCCGCAGCGCCTCGGTGGCCTCCTCCCAGTCCTCGGCCGCGCCGATGAACTTGGGCGAGTCGTCGCGGGTCGACAGCTCCAGGTAGAAGTCGTCGAGGCCGTAGTCGCGCAGCAGGTCGAGCACGAAGCTCAGCAGCGTGGACAGCTCACCGGCCATCTGCTCGCGGGTGCAGTAGATGTGCGAGTCGTCCTGGGTCAGGCCCCGGACCCGGGTCAGGCCGTGCACGACGCCGGACTTCTCGTACCGGTAGACCGTGCCGAACTCGAACATCCGCAGCGGCAGCTCCCGGTACGACCGCCCGCGCGACCTGAAGATCAGGTTGTGCATCGGGCAGTTCATCGCCTTGAGGTAGTAGTCCACGCCCTCCAACTGCATGGGCGGGAACATGGTGTCCGCGTAGTACGGCAGGTGACCGGAGGTCTGGAACAGCTGCGCCTTGGTGATGTGCGGGGTGTTGACGAACTCGTACCCCGCCTCCTCGTGCCGTCGCCGCGAGTAGTGCTCCATCTCCCGACGGATGATGCCGCCCTTGGGGTGGAAGACCGCCAGGCCCGAGCCGATCTCGTCGGGGAAGCTGAACAGGTCGAGGTCCGCGCCGAGCTTGCGGTGGTCGCGCCGGGCGGCCTCCTCCAACAGCTTCAGGTACGCCTTCAGCTCGTCCCGGGTCGGCCACGCGGTGCCGTACACCCGCTGGAGCTGGGGGTTCTTCTCCGACCCCCGCCAGTACGCGGCGGCGGAGCGCATCAGCTTGAACGCGCCGATCAGGCGGGTGGTCGGCAGGTGCGGGCCCCGGCACAGGTCCGACCAGCAGACCTTGTCCTCCTTGGCGTCGAGGTTGTCGTAGATGGTCAGCTCGCCGCCGCCCACCTCCATCACCTCGTCGGTGTCCAGGCCCTCGCCCTTGACCTCGATCAGCTCCAGCTTGAACGGCTCGTCGGCCAGCTCGGCGCGCGCCTCGTCCAGGCTGCCGAAGCGGCGGCGACGGAACCGCTGCCCGGACTTGATGATCTCCTGCATGCGCTTCTCGAGCTTGCTCAGGTCGTCGGGCTGGAACGGCTTGTCGACGTCGAAGTCGTAGTAGAAGCCGTTCTCGATCGGCGGCCCGATGCCCAGCTTGGCCTCGGGGAAGACGTCCTGCACGGCCTGGGCGAGCACGTGCGCGGTGGAGTGCCGCAGCACGTTCAGCCCGTCCGGCGAGTCCAGGCTGACCGGCTCGACGACGGTCTCCTCGGCCGGTGACCAGTCCAGGTCACGCAGCTGGCCCTGCGGGTCGCGGACCACGACGATCGCCTTGGGGCCGTTCGCGGGCAGTCCGGCCGCGGCCACCGCGTCGGCCGCCGTCGTCCCGGCGGCGACGACGACGGGGTCGGCCACGGCGGGGGTACGGGGTGCGGACACGGTGACTCCTCCAAGCGGTACGAAACGGTGCCGGTCCTCGGCTCCTGCCGATGCTATCGGTCGCGACGTCGGCACCTTCCGGACGGCTCGCGTTGAACCCCGCACGGTCGCCGTTGAACCTTTCGCGCCCCGCATCCGAACTAGGTGGTGTGGCCGGAAACCGGTGCCGGTCGCGCCGAGACGGATGGGGGCACGAGATGGCGAGCACGCACGGCGGTGGGCGCCCGCGGCGGATCGTGGCGGTGACCGCGCTGACCGCGGCCGGGCTGCTGCTCTGGCCCACTGCGGCGGCGCAGGCCGCGGACGTGACGACCACCCCGACCCAAGCGCGGCAGGGCGACGCCGTACGGCTGGAGTTCAGCGTGCCCGAGGAGCGGGCCGGCACGGCGACCAAGCAGGTCGAGATCCGGTTGCCGGCCGACGCGCCGGTGGCCGAGGTCTACCCGATGTCGGTCGACGGCTGGGCACCGAAGATCGACTCCAAGACCCTGGACAAGCCGCTCGCGGGCATCCACTCCTCCGGGGTGAGCACCGTGACCACGGCGGTGACGTGGGTCCGCGTCGGCGCGGGTGCGACCGGCCCGGCCAAGCTGGCCCTGTCCATGGGCCCGTTGCCGCAGGCCGAGCGGCTCACCTTCGAGGTCGTCCAGACGTACGCCGACGGCACGGTCGTCCGGTGGGCGGACGCCGGTGGTGACCACCGCGCGCCGGTGCTGACGCTGCTGCCGGCGGACCCGGCGGCAGCCGGACCGGCGGCGCACGGTGGCCATGGCGCTCCGGCGGCGGGCGCGGCGAACGGTCCCGCCGCGGGCGCGCAGGGCGCCGACGGCGCTTCCGGCGGCGGTGGCACGGCGGCCGGCTCCGGCGAGGAGTCCGGCAACGCGGACGCGATGCTCGCCGCCGGCCTGCTGGCCGGCCTGGGGGGCGGCGCGGCGATCGGCTGGCTGGTCAGCCGGTTGCGGCGACGTGACCCGGCCGAGGACGCGGCCCTGGCCGAGGTGACCGGTGCCACGGAGACCGACACGGCGCCGCCGACGTCGCGGCCGGACGGCCCGGACGAGCCCACGGAACCGGCGCCCGCGGCGGAGCTCGCCTCGGCAGCCACTCCCGCCCGTACCGGCTGAGACAGCTCCGGTCGGCGGGCCTCGACTCATCGCCGGGCCCTGGCCGTCGCCCTACAGGCGTCCTTTGCTCTGCTTCAACCCAGGCAACACTCATGCCCCCACACTGTTGCGTGGGTTGAAGCAGAGCAAAGGTGTTGTGGCACCCCTGGCAGGCTCTGCGCGCGGCCGGCGCGGCCGGGCCGGGCAAGCGAGTCGTCAGGGCAGCCAGGCGGGTAGCGGCTCGCGGGCGGCCAGCCACGCGTCGGGGACGCCACCCGGGGTGCCGACCCCGGTGTACGCCGCCACCACCGCACCCGCGATGGCGGCCGTGGTGTCCACGTCACCACCGGCGCGTACGCACGCCCGGATCGCCGCCGGGTAGTCGTCGAGGTGGTTGGCGGCCACCCAGAGCGTG
This sequence comes from Micromonospora sp. WMMD736, assembly GCF_049179015.1. Lineage (NCBI taxonomy): Bacteria > Bacillati > Actinomycetota > Actinomycetes > Micromonosporales > Micromonosporaceae > Micromonospora > Micromonospora sp. WMMD736. Next base: position 6,799,379 of record NZ_JBMHMI010000001.1, on the reverse strand, counting down.
AACGCGACGGTGTCCTGCGCGGTCACCCGGGCGCCGTTGCCCAGCGCGGCCACCACGCGGGGCAGCGGACGGCCGAGCAGGCCGATGCCCCGGTGCAGGCCACGGTGCACCTCGGTGCCCGCGTCGAGGGCGGCGGCGACCCCGGCGAGGAGCCGGGCTGGGGCCGGTCGGTGGCCGTCGAGGCGGGCCCGGGCGGCGAGCGCGGCGGCCACCGCCACGGCGACCGCGCCGGCGATCCCCTCGGGGTGTGCGTGGGTCACCTCGGCCGAGGCACGGGCCTGCGCCGCCGCCCGAGCCGTGGAGTCGGCGAAGTACGCGCCCAGCGGCCCCACCCGCATGGCTGCCCCGTTGCCGCAGGAGCCCTGCCCGTCGAAGGCGGACGCGGCGGCCACCGGCCACGGGGTGCCGGTGCGGATCAGCCGCAGGATCAGCATCGCGCCCGCGCCGTAGCCGCGTCGCGCGTCGCAGCGCTCGGCGAACGCCAGCGCCAGCCGGTCCCGGTCGATGGTGCCCGAGGCGGCCAGTTCGGCGACGACCGAGCAGGCCATCTCGGTGTCGTCGGTCCAGGCCCACGGCGCCGGTGGCAGGATGGCCGCGCCCGACGGGCCGGCCCACGGGTCGAGCGCGTCGTCACCGGGAACGACGGCCGTGGCCGGCGGGGCGTACCGCTCGCCGAGCGCGTCGCCGGTGGAGAGGCCGGCGAGACTGTCCCGGGCGAGCGCCAGCCGAGCGTCGGCGAACAGGGTGAAGGACATCGTCGTACCAGCTTGCCCGCTTCCCAGGTACGTCGCAACGCGATCAACTTGCCAGGCCAAGTACCGTCTTGTCGTGGCCTCCGTGCTCCTGGTCGAAGACGATCACGTCGTACGCGGCGCGATGCTGCGGTCCCTCGCTGACCGGGGGCACGCCGTGCACGCCGTGGGCACCGCCCTGGACGCGCTACGACGGGTCGCCGCCGAGACACCCGACCTGGTGGTGTTGGACCTGGGCCTGCCCGATCTGGACGGCTCGGACGCGCTGCGGATGCTGCGTGGCATCACCGACATCCCGATCATCATCGCCACCGCGCGCGACGACGAGCAGTCGGTGGTCAAGCTGCTGCGCGCCGGGGCCGACGACTACATGGTCAAGCCGTTCACGGGCGCGCACCTGGACGCCCGCATCACCACGGTCCTGCGGCGCGCCGGGCGGGCCAGCCGGACGGTGCAGCCGGCGGTGCACACCGTCGGCGGGCTGCGGGTGGACGTCGGTGAGCGCAGCGCCCATCTCGACGGGGAGCCGCTGGCGCTGACCCGTAAGGAATTCGACCTGCTGGCGTATCTCGCCGCACGACCCGGGCGGGTAGTGTCCCGCCGGGAACTCTTGGAGGAGGTATGGCGGCAGCCATCGGTCGGCGAGGATCAGACCATCGACGTACACCTGTACTGGCTTCGCCGAAAGATGGGCGAGTCCGCGGCGAAGCCGCGCTACCTGCGCACCGTGCGGGGGGTCGGGTTCCGGCTGGTGGCACCGGACTGAGGACGGCGCTGGCCCTGCTCACGGCCGGCATGTGCAGCCTCGTCGCGCTCGCGTTCCTGATCCCGCTCGGGTTGAGTCTGCGGGGGCAGACCCGGGAGGAGGCGATCGCCGACGCGGCCCGACGCAGCGCACTGGTGACCGGCGCGTTGGCGGTGAGCACGGACAAGGCGGTCGTCGAACGGGCCGTCGTGGCCAGCGGCGACGACGGCGCGGCGAGACCGGTGGTGTACGGGTTGGGGCTCGACGAGTCCGCGGGCCGCGCCGGTGGCGCCGACCTGGACCGGGCCCGCGCCGACCGGCGCTCGCTGGTCACCGACGTCGACGGCGGGGTGGTCCGGCTCGACCCGGTGGTCCTCGGCGACCGCACGGCCGTGGTCGAGGTGTTCGTGCCGGACTCGACGCTGGGTGAGGGCGCCGGTGGCACCTGGTTGCTGCTGTTCGCGGTGGGCGCGGCGATGGTCGGCGCGGCGGTGCTGGTGGTCGACCGGGTGGCGGCGCGGGCGGTGGACGCCACCCAGGGGCTGGTCAAGGCCACGCTGGCCGTCGGCGACGGCGACCTGAGCGTACGCGTGGATCCGACCGGCCCCCGCGAGCTGGCGGAGGCCGGGTACGCCTTCAACCGGATGGCCGAACGGTTGGACGCGGCCCGCACCGACGAGCGCGAGTTGGTCGCCGACCTGTCGCACCGGCTGCGGACGCCGTTGACCGTGCTCCGGCTCGACGCGGAGGCGCTGGAGTCCGACGACACCAGCGTGGGCTCGTTCAGTCCGGCGGAGCTGGACCGGCTGCGGGGCATCCGCCGCATCCGACAGGCGATCGTCACCCTCGAGGGTGAGATCGACGTGCTGATCAAGACCACCCGCAAGGCGGTGGCGCACGAGGCCGGCCCGGCCAGCTGCGACGTCAGCGAGGTGGTCCGGGACCGGATGGTGTTCTGGGCGGCGCTGGCCGGTGACCAGAACCGGCCGCACCGGGTCACCGGTGCCCAGCTGCGTATCCCCGCGCCCGTACCGCGGGCAGAGCTGGCCGCCGCGTTGGACGCGGTGATCGGCAACGTCTTCCGATACACGCCGCAGGGCACCGCGTTCGAGGTGGCCGTGTCCCGCCGCGACGGGTACGTGGCGATCCGGATCGACGACGCCGGCCCGGGGATCGCGAACCCGGATCGGGCGCTGCGGCGGGGCGCCAGCGACCAGGGCTCGACCGGGCTCGGCCTGGACATCGCCAAGCGGGTGGCGTTGCAGGCGAACGGCTCGGTCAGCATCGACCGGGCCCGGCTGGGCGGCGCCAGCGTGGTGATGCTGCTCGCCGACCCGGACGCCACGCCCCGGCAGGTCAACCGGTTCGGCCTCGTGGGTCGGATGGCCCGCGACGCCCGGGATCAGAAGAGCAGCGGTCGCCGCTGGCCCCGTCAGCGCCCCACCGACGACTGAGCGCCGTCCAGCGTCGGGCGACGACCGCCCGATCGACGACCGAGCACTGTCGACCGACGGCCGAGGTCCTTCGGCCGATCGGTTGACGGGCGCGCTCCGATCGGCGGGGTGGGCCGGGGCTGTGTGGCGGCGCAAGTCTTCCTTAGATCACGGTTAACGAGCGCGGTCAGACGCTTGCGGACTGACAGGATCAGTGCACGAACCCACAAGTTCCACCGGCCAGCGCACCGCGCACCCACCGGCCGGTGGAGCCGTGCGCGCGGCGGGAGTTTCAGGTCCCCCCACACCCACGCTCCCGCCGCGCGCCCCGCTCACTCCGTAGCTCAGCCGGCGTCGGCCGCGTACGCGTCGATCTCCTCGATGATCCGCTGCTGGCCGGCCGGGTCGAGGAAGGACGCGATCACCGCGTTGCGGGCCAGCTCCGCCAGCTCCCCCGGGCCGGCACCGAGCAGTCGGGCCGCCACCGCGTACTCGTCGTTGAGGGTGGTGCCGAACATCGGCGGGTCGTCGGAGTTGATGGTGACCAGCAGCCCGGCCTCGACCAGCCGGGGCAGCGGGTGCTCGTCGAGGCTGGCCACCGCCCGGGTCCGGACGTTCGAGGTCGGGCAGATCTCCATCCCGATCTGCCGCTCGGCGAGGTAGGTCAGCAGCTCCGGGTCCTGGGCGGCGGAGATGCCGTGCCCGATCCGCTCCGCGCCCAGCTCGTGCAGGGCGTCCCAGATGGTCTGCGGGCCGGTGGTCTCGCCGGCGTGCGGCACCGAACGCAGCCCGGCGGCGCGGGCCTGGTCGAAGTAGGGCCGGAACTGCGGCCGGGGCACGCCGATCTCCGGGCCGCCCAGACCGAAGCTGATCAGCGAGTCCGGCCGCTCGTCGAGGGCGATCCGCAGCGTCTCCTCGGCGGCCGGCAGGCCGGCCTCGCCGGGGATGTCGAAGCACCAGCGCAGGTCGAGGCCGAAGTCGGCGGCGGCACGCTTGCGGGCGTCCTCGATCGCCTCGCAGAACGCCGGCGCGGGGATGCCCCGCCGGACGTGCGAGTACGGGGTGATGGTCAGCTCGGCGTACCGGACCTGCTGACGGGCCAGCTCCCGGGCCACCTCGTGGGTGAGGAGCCAGACGTCGTCCGGGTCCCGGATGAGGTCGACGACGCTCAGGTAGACCTCGACGAAGTGCGCGAAGTCGCGGAACTCGAAGTAGCCGGCGAGCGCGTCCGGGTCGGCCGGAACGGGCGTGTTGCCCTCGTGGCGGGCGGCCAGCTCGGCGACGATCCGGGGCGAGGCGGAGCCGACGTGGTGCACGTGCAGCTCCACCTTGGGCAGACCGGCGATGAAGGTGGTCAGATCGGTCACGGATTCTCCTGTGCGGGGGCGCCGGTACGGGCGACGACGAAGACGCGGCGAAACGGGAAGGACACCTGGCCGTGCCGGACCGGGTAGGCGGCGTTGAGGCGTACCCCCAGCTCGGCCCGGAAGGCCGACCAGCCGGCGGCGTCCAGCGCGGCTCGCACGGGTCGCAGCGCGGTGCCCTCCATCCAGGCCAGTACCGGGTGGTCGGCGGCGGGATCGGCCGGCAGCAGGTGCACGTAAGTAGTCTCCCAGGCGTCCACCGCGCAGCGGGCGGCGGTCAGCAGGTCGGCGTAGTCGGCCGGGTCGTCGACGGGATCGGCCCGCTGGAGCGGGGCCAGCTCGGCCCGCCAGGCCGGGCGGTCGGCGACCTCGCGCAGCGCCCGGTGCGACGGGGCGGCGAAATTGCCGGGAACCTGCATGGCGAGCCAGGCGCCGGCAGGCAGCTCGACGGCCCAGCGGCGCAGCAGCTCCTGGTGACCGGGCACCCATTGCAGCGCGGCGCTGGTCAGCACCACGTCCTCGTCGCCGGTGGGACGCCAGTCCCGCAGGTCGGCGACGGCGAACTCGACCCTGGTCGGCAGGGCCCGCGCGCGTTCGATCATCTCGGGCGCGGAGTCGAGGCCGACGACCCGGGCGTCCGGCCAGCGTTCGGCCAGGAGGGCGGTGAGGTGGCCGGGACCGCAGCCGAGGTCGACCACGGTCCGGGGCCGGACGGCGGGGATCCGGTTGAGCAGGTCGTGGAAGGGGCGGGAGCGCTCGTCGGAGTAGCGCAGGTACGTCGTCGGATCCCACATCGCCGCCTCCAAACCGTACGTCCGTCTTGTTGACGGTACGACTCGCGTGGCAGCCCGGCAACCCGATCACTAGGCTCAGGGCATGGAACAGCGCAGCTTCAACCGGCTCGGCCGGACCGTCGGAGTGGTCGGCCTGGGCGCCTGGCAGCTCGGTGCCGACTGGGGAACGGTCAGCGAGGCCGACGCCATGGCCGTGCTCAGCGCCGCCGTGGACGCCGGAGTCACCTTCCTGGACACCGCCGACGTGTACGGCGACGGCCGCAGCGAGCAGCTGATCGGCCGTTTCCTGCGCTCCCGACCGGACGCTGGGCTGACCGTCGCCACCAAGATGGGCCGGCGCGTCGAGCAGCGGCCCGAGGCATACACCATGGCCAACTTCCGGCAGTGGACCGACCGGTCCCGGGCCAACCTCGGGACGGACACCCTGGACCTGGTCCAACTGCACTGCCCGCCGACCGCCGTCTTCGCCGACGACGCGGTCTTCGACGCCCTGGACACCCTCGTCGCGGAGAAGGCCATCGCGGGGTACGGCGTCAGCGTCGAGACCTGTGACCAGGCGCTGACCGCCATCGCCCGGCCCGGCGTGGCCAGCGTCCAGATCATCCTCAACGCCGTCCGGCACAAGCCGCTGGAGCAGGTGCTGCCGGCGGCCGCCGAGGCCGGCGTCGGGATCATCGCCCGGGTGCCGCTGGCCAGTGGCCTGCTCTCCGGCCGGTACGACGAGCACACCGAGTTCCCCGCCGACGACCACCGCAACTACAACCGGCACGGTGCGGCGTTCGATGTGGGCGAGACCTTCTCCGGCGTCGACTACACCCAGGGGCTCGCGGCCGTACGCCGGCTCGCGCCGCTTGTCGACGCCGACCGCACCATGGCGCAGTTCGCGCTGCGGTGGGTGCTGGACCAGGCCGGCGTCACCGTCGTCATCCCGGGCGCGCGCGACGCCGAGCAGGCGCGGCGCAACGCCGCCGCGGCGGACCTGCCGCCACTCACGCCCGCTCAACTGAGCGGCGTACGCGAGGTCTACGACGAGCTGATCCGCCCGCAGGTGCACGACCGGTGGTGAGCCGCCGATCCCGGGTGCTCGCGTCGCGCCGTCGGTACGACGATGCTGGACGCCCGGGGCGGCGTGCCGCCCGAGGCGGCGAGGAGGGTGCGCGATGAGAGGCTGGCTGACACTCACCCTCGGCCTGCTGGCCGTGGTGATCGGTGCGGTGTGGACGGTGCAGGGCCTCGGCTTCGTCGACGGCAGCCCGATGACCGACGAGACGCTCTGGGTGGTGGTGGGCCCGATCGTGGCCGCCGCCGGGCTGGTGACGCTCTGGTTGGGGCTGCGCTCGCGACGCCGGCTGTGAGAGCCGGCCTGAGCGGGTGAGCGGTGGACGTGGAAAGCCCCGCATCCCGGAGCGGGATACGGGGCTTCACTTCAACGAGCCCTGACCGGCGGGGGCCGGCCAGCTGTGTCAGAGGGGACGGACCTGCTCGGCCTGCGGGCCCTTCTGACCCTGGGCGATCTCGAACTCCACCCGCTGGTTCTCCTCCAGCGTGCGGTAGCCGCTGGTCTGGATGGCCGAGAAGTGGACGAACACGTCAGCACCCCCGCCGTCGACGGTGATGAAGCCGAAGCCCTTGTCAGCGTTGAACCACTTCACGGTTCCCTGCGCCATGTGTATCTCCTTCTAAAACTGGCGGCCGTGCACGCCGTGCGGCCGATTGGCCGTTTTCGAGCAGCGGCGTCTGAGGCGGCCCCCACGAAGGAGACTTCTCTCAACCCACGCCATCTCGCAACAGCGTGGAACAGCAAATCACGTACGCAAAAAGTCTGCACGACCTGTCCGACGAATTTCTCCGACATGTGACCTGACGGATGCCCGAGATCGCTGGGCGGCGTTGCGAGTCGTGCGAAAGGCCCCCCTCCCGTCGATGGGGAAGGGGGCCTGACATCGATGTCCTGGTCAGTCCGGCCAGTGGCCCGTCATCCGACGGACGCCGACCGCTCCGCCCCGGTCCACGGCGGCGCGGACCACCGCGAAGATGGCCCCCTGCAACGCCGCGGCGGCCAGGATCTCGCCCCAACCGCGGTCCTCGTCGGTGGCGCTCGGCGCCTCGCCGTCGCCCGCCGTGACCTTCCAGACCTGCCGGAAGATCGCGCCGGCCACCGTACCCGCGGCGATACCCAACAACACGCCGACCGGCCGGTACGCGACCTTGCCGATGCTCCTGCTCACCTACGCCTCCCCCGCACGATCATCAGCACCACCACGGTGGCCACCGCGCTGGCGGCGATCGCCGCCCACGGCACCGGGTTGCGTCGAACCAGCTCGCTCTTCTCGCGGACCAGGCCGCCCTTGTCGTACGCCTGCGCGCGAGCCATCCCGGCGCCGCGCGCGGCCTGCCCGCGGACCCGGGCCACGGTCTGCGCCGCCTGCTCGCGCATCCGCTCCTTCGCCTGCTCGGCGGACTCCTTCAGACGGGCCTTGACGTCCGCCTTGGCGGCCAACGCCTCCATGGTCTCGCCCAGCTCCACCCGGGTACGGCGGATCTCCTCGCGCAGGGCCTCGGTGTCGCCCGTCCCGTTGCCCGTCATGCCCGCCCCCTGTCCTTCACGGCGGCGGCCACGGTGTCCACGTCGGCACGGAGGCTGCGGACCGTCGCCGCCGGCACCGGCGGGACCGCACGACTGACCTGCTTCTTGCCCACCAGCGCGAGGATGCCGGCCACCAGGAAGAGCGCCACCGCCACGATCAGCGCGGCGGCCCAGGCGGGCAGCACCAGGTCCAGCAGCAGGATGGCGGTGACGACGAGCGCGCCCAGGCCGTAGAACGCCAGCGCTCCGCCGCCGCCGAACAGGCCGATCCCGATGCCGGCGTGCTTGCCCTTCTGGGTCAACTCCGCCCGGGCCAGCGCCAGTTCGTCCCGTACCAGGCGGGATACCTGTTCGGTGGCCCGCTGCACCAGCTCGGCGGTGGAGGGCTCGCTCCCGTTGCGGGATGTGCGGGCATTCGCCACGTCAGCCATGCTGTCCTCCTTTCCTCATCACCGCGCTGTATGCCCGGAGTCGCCGCTCGTCAATCCTAAAGCGCGCCGAGCAGGCATCTGTCCGTGTCGGGCGACCGCCGCGCCGCGCATTGGCGCAGCGGTTCCCGAGAGGTGAAGAGATGCCCGGCAGCAGATCCCCCACCCAAGCCCGCCCAAACCTCTCACCCACCCCCATCGCGGCGGGTGGCACCACGACCATCGACTCCTCATCGCGGCCTGACAGGTTCCTGACATCGTTTCCGCACGATGGGCCGATGAGAAAAACGCGAGCCACGCTCTGCGCCGTGGCGCTGCTACCCGCGCTCGTCCCGGCCACCCCGGCCGCGGCCCAGCGGGCCGAGGTCACCACCCGGGACGGTGCGCTCACCGCCGGGCAGCAACGGGCGGTCGACCGGTACTGGACCCCGGACCGGATGCGGATGGCCGGCGCGCTCGTGCCGGAGATCACCCCGATGCCGCCGGACGACGACACGCCGGACGACGCGACCGTCCCGCCCGCCGACCAGCCCGACCCCGGCGCGGTGTGGACGCACGGTGGGGCGGTCACCAGGACGGTGGGACGGCTGTTCTTCACCTTCAACGACGGGTACGACGGCAGCTGCACGGCAACCTCCGTCCGCAGCCCCAACCGCAGCACGGTGGTCACCGCCGCACACTGCTTCCGGGGTACGGGGGACCCCGCCGACGCGGACACCTGGAACCACAACGTGTACTTCGTGCCCGGCTACCGCAACGGCAGCAAGCCGTACGGTGGTTTCAGCGTCCGCGTCATGTTCACGTCGAGCCGGTGGGACACCGGCACCGACTCCAGCGAGGTCGCCGTCGCCGGCTACGACACCGGGGTAGCGGTGGTCAACCCCCGGGCCGACGGCCGGCGGCTCGGCGACGCCGTCGGCAGCCAGGAGATCGCCTTCCAGCCGCCGGTGAACGGCGAGTTCGTCCACGCGTTCGGCTATCCGCACGTGCAGTCGGGTACCCAGTGGCTCGGCGCCCGCATGGTCCACTGCGCCGGTGCGGCGCGACCCGGGCCGGACGCCCCACTGCTGTTCGGCATGCGCTGCGACATGGCCCACGGCGCGAGCGGCGGCCCGCACCTCGTCGGCTTCGACCCCGCGACCGGTCACGGCGTCGTCGTCGGGGTCACCACCACCGGCAGCGACCTGGCCGGCGGCCCGGAGGAGCGTTCCTACGCCACCCGCCTGGGGTCCGCCGCGAAGCTGCTCTACGACCGCGCCGCCCGACGCTGAACCACGGTGATCAGGGGGTTCCGGTCGGCGCCCCCTGATCACCATGGCCGGCCGGGGTCAGGGGCGGGATTCCTCGGGGCCCACGAAGGCTTCGCTGCGGGCGTCGCCGTCGTCGCTGCCGCCGAAGACACGGGCGTCGTCCGGCGCCTCGGTGTCCGACGGGCGGCGTACCGGCCGCCTGGGCTGCACCCACTGCCAGGGCAGGTTGCTGGTGGCGTCGCCCAGCTCGGTCCGGACGCGGGGCATGGCGGTGGGCCGGTTGTCGCGGATCCAGCCGACCAGGTGCTCGCGGACGAGGGCGCGCAGGTCCCACAGGCTGCCCGCGTCGGCGGCGCTGACCAACGCCCGCAGCCGCACCATCCCGCCGGTGGCGTCGGTGACCTGGAGGACGCAGACCCGGCCGTCCCACAGCTCGGTGCCCTCGACCAGCCGGCGCAGCTCCTCCCGCATGGTCTGCACCGGCACGGCCCAGTCGACGTCGAACTCGGCGGTGCCGAGGACCGCCGCCTCGGTACGGGTCCAGTTCTGGAACGGCTTGCTGGTGAAGTACGAGGTGGGCAGGATCAGCCGCCGGTCGTCCCAGATCTGCACCACGACGTAGCTGAGGGTCAGCTCCTCGATCCGGCCCCACTCCCCCTCGACGACCACCACGTCGTCGAGGCGGACCGCGTCGCTAAAGGCGAGTTGCAGCCCGGCGAAGACGTTGCCGAGCAGGCTCTGGGCGGCCAGTGCGGCCACCACACCGACGACACCGGCGGAGGTCAGCACCCCGGCGCCGATGCCCCGCACGCTCGGGAACGTCATCAGCATCACGCCGACGGTCAGGATGACGATCACCGCGATGGTCAGCCGGCGCAGCATCACCACCTGCGTACGGACCCGCCGGGCGTGCCGGTTGTTGGGCACGTCGACCCGGAACCGGGCCAGCGCGGTGTCCTCGACGACGACCAGCAGCGCCGCCACCAGCCAGGCGGTGCTGGCGATCACGCAGAGCACCAGCAGGTGCAGCAGCAGTCGTCGCCAGCTCTCGCCGACGGCGTAACCGGTGCTGAAGCGGACGGCGAACTGCACGGCGAGCACCGTGGCGGCGACCTGGAACGGGCGGTGCGCGTGGTCGGTCAACTCGGTCAACAGCTGGGACCGGCGGCCGAACCGCCGGGTGATCCGGTGGATGACCTCGACCACGAAGAGGGCGACCGCCGCCGCGGCGAGCGCGGCGACGGTCGTTTCGAGATAGCTCTGCACGAGTGGGGCGCTTCCCTTCGACCGAGCGGCGGAACTTCAGGGCAAAAGCCCAATAATGCCCGACATCCTCGGTATCGACCAGTTCAGACCTTGCGGTACCGGGACTGGAGGAAGCAGTAGACGCCGAAGGCGGCGATGCCGAGGGCGACCAGGGTCAGCAGGAACGAGCCGTACGACTGCTCACGCAGGGTGTGCAGGGCGGCGTCCAGACCGCGGGCCTTCTCCGGGTCGTACTTCACCGCCGCGACGATGACCAGCAGGCCGGCGATGCCGTACGCGACGCCCTTGGCGACGTACCCGGCGACGCCGAGGCGGCGGGCCAGCTGGCGGGTCTTCGGGCTCATCTCGCCGGTCTTGAGGTGCTTCTCGAACGTCTTGCGGATGCCGTAGATGACCAGGCCGATGCCGATCGCCGCGACCACCAGCCCGGCCAGGCCGACCAGCCAGCGGCCGCCGGTGGAGGTCATCAGCTTGCCGGTCAGCGCCTCCTGGCTGTCGGCGCTGTTCGACGCGGCGTCCTTGAACACCTTGAAGGCGGTCCAGGCGAAGTAGAGGTAGACGATGGTCCGGCCGGCCGAGGCCAGCCGCTCCATGGTCCGCTCCTTGCCCCGCTCGGCGCGGTGCCCGCCCGCCGCCTCGAGGCCCTGCCAGATCGCCATGGCGAGCAGGCCGACCGCGACGGCGATGACGAGGAACTTACCGAGAGGCTGCGCGGAGAGGGTACGCAGCGCGCCGGACTGGTCGCCGTCGTCGGACGACGTGCCGAACGCGATCTGCAACGCCAACCAGGCGAAGAGGAGGTGGACGATGCCGTAGCCGATGAAGCCGGCCCGGGCGAGGAGTTCCAGCCACCGGTTGTCCGCCGTGCGGGAGGCGGTGGCTTCGGCGCTACGGGTGAGTGACATGACGTCACAATCTCCGATTCGGAAGATTCCCAAACGTCGGCCACCGCCGCCCGACGAGGTCAGCTGCCCGGGTTGCGGGAAACGCGGATCTTGACCTGCTGGTCGGTGACGCTGTCGAGGGTGACCGCGAACCCGCCGGCCTCGGTGGCCTGCTGGCCGGTGGTGAGGGTGAGCTGCTCACCGGCGACCTCGATGGTCACCTGGTCGCCCTCGGCGCCGACCAGCTTCGCCTCGACGCCGAGGATGGTGGCGCTCGCCTCGACGCCCCGCTCGAAGGTGACCGTGCAGGCGTCCAGCCCGCAGTCGGTGGAGGCGCCCTGGGAGCTGCAGCCGGCGAGCAGGGCGAGGCCGAGCGCCACGGCGGCGACCAGGCCGGCGGCACGGCGGGTGGTGGGCAGGGGGATGGTGGCGGGTCGGTTCGTCACCCCGCCAAGGGTACGAGACGGCCGCGACGACCGGGCGGGAGCGAACGCGGCAGGCGTCCCGGCTAGGGTCCGGGCATGGCCTTCGACCTCGCCCGCACCCGGGCCGCCTATCCCGCCCTGACCGAGGGCTTCGTCCACTTCGACGGCGCCGGGGGGACGCAGACCGCAGCCGGCGTGGTCGACGCGGTCACCGACGCCATGCGCGCTGCCGTCGGCAATCGCAGCGCCGCCTTCACGCCCGGTCGTCGCTCGCTGGAGCTGGTGGCGCAGGCCCGCTCGGCGGTCGCCGACCTGCTCGGGGCCGAGCCGGACGGGGTGGTGCTCGGACCGAGCGCGACCGCGCTGACGTACACCCTGGCCCGTACCCTCGGCGCGACCTGGCGGCCGGGCGACGAGGTGGTGGTGTCCCGGCTCGACCACGACGCCAACGTGCGCCCGTGGGTGCAGGCCGCCGAGGCGGCCGGCGCGACGGTGCGCTGGGCCGAGGTCGACCGGCACACCGGTGAGCTGCCCAGCGGCCAGTACGCCGACCTGGTGGGCGAGCGGACCCGGCTGGTGGCGGTGACCGCCGGCAGCAACGCCGTCGGCACCGTGCCGGACGTGCCGGCGATCGCCAAGATCGCACACTCGGTCGGGGCGCTCGTCTGCGTGGACGGCGTGCACTCGGTGCCGCACGGGCCGACCGACCTGGCGTCGCTCGGCGCGGACGTGCTGGTCACCAGCGCGTACAAGTGGTCCGGGCCGCACCTGGCCGCGATGGTCGCCGAGCCGGGCCGGTGGGCCGGGCTGCGCCCGGCGAAGCTGGTGCCGTCCTCCGACGCGGTGCCGGACCGTTTCGAGTACGGCACACCGAGCTTTCCGCTGCTGGCCGGGGTGACCGCCGCCGTGGACCACCTCGCCGCCCTGGACCCGGACGCGACCGGCGACCGCCGGGCGCGGCTGCGGGCCGGGTTGGCTGCCGCCCAGGCCCACGAGGAGGCGCTGTTGGACCGGCTGCTCGCCGGTCTCGCCGAGCGGCCCGCCGTCACGGTCTACGGCTCGCCGGCCCGGCGCTGCCCGACGGTCTCCTTCCGGGTCGCCGGGCTGTCGCCGCAGCAGACCCAGCAGGCGCTGGGCGACGCCGGGTTCTGCCTCTCGGCCGGTGACTACTACGCCTACGAGTACTTCCAGACGATGGGTCTGCGCGACAGCGGTGGCGCGGTGCGGGCCAGCATCTACCACTACAACACCGTCGACGAGGTGGACCGGTTGCTCGCCGAACTCGACGTGGTGGCCGCCGGGGCGGGGACAATGACCAGGTGAACACCCTCGTCGAGGACAATCCCGCCAAGAACCGGTTCGAGATCCTGGTCGACGACGCGCTGGCCGGCTTCACCGCCTACGTGCCGCGTGGAGAGGACGTGCTGGTCTTCACGCACACCCAGGTGGACCCGGGCTTCCAGGGCAAGGGAGTCGGCGGCGTGCTGATCCGCGCCACGCTCGATGAGGTGCGGGCCCGGGGTGGCCGGGTGGTGCCGCAGTGCCCGTTCGTGGCGGCGTTCATCGAGAAGCATCCCGAGTACGCCGACCTGGTCGCCGAAGCGCCGTAGCGTCAGCGGGTCCGGCCGGTCAACACCTCGGCGGCGGCCCGCCCGCTGGCCCGGGTGGCGCCGTGGGTGGCCAGGTGCACCGCCCCGACGACCAGCTCGGGCACGCCCAGTTCGACCACGACCGCGTCCGGCCGGTCGGCGAGGGCCCGCCGCACCGCCGCGCGCATCCAGTCGTGCCGGTGCAGGTCACGGACGACCAGGACCAGCGGACGGTCCCCGGCGTCGGCGCCCGGGTCGGCGGGCACGTCGGGCTCGGCGTGGCGGACCGTCGTCGTGCCGGGCAGCAGTTCGCCGAGCGGCCCGCCGATGCCCCACGGGGTCTCCGCGCCGATGGCGATGTTGCGCGGCGGCTCGAACTCCACCACGTGGGCGGCGCGGGTCAGGGGCAGCGCGACCGGCGCGTCCGGGCCGGTGGTGACCCGTACGGCCCGTCGGGCGGCGACCAGCCCGACGTCGGTGGCCCGGTGGGCGGCGTCCGGTCGGGCGGCGCGGGCGGCCACCGTCCAGGCGGCGAGCTGACCGACCCGCTTGGCGGCCTCGGCGAGGCGCTCCTCGGGCAGGTCGCCGGAGACGACGGCGGCCACGATCGCGTCGCGCAGTTCCCGGGCGGCCTCCTCGTCGCTGCGCTCGCCACCGACGCAGATGGCGTCGGCGCCGGCCGCGAGCGCGCGCACGGCCGCCCCGGCGAAGCCGTACCGGTCGGCGACCGCGCGCATCTCGACGGCGTCGGTCACGACCACGCCGGAGAAGCCCAGTTCGTCGCGGAGCAGGCCACCCAGGATGCGCTGACTCAGCGTGGCCGGCAGGTCCGGGTCGAGCGCGGGCACCAGCAGGTGGCCGGTCATCACCGCCTGCGTGCCGGCCGCCACGGCGGCCCGGAAGGGGGCCAGCTCGCAGGCGTCCAGGCGGGCCCGGTCGGCGGTGATGCGCGGCAGGTCGTGGTGGGAGTCGACGCGGGTGTCCCCGTGTCCGGGGAAGTGCTTGGCACAGGCGGCCACTCCGCCGCCCTGGAGCCCGCGGATCCAGGCGGCGGTGTGCCGCGCGACGAGCGCCGGGTCGGCTCCGAAGGATCGGACGCCGATCACCGGGTTGGCCGGGTTGGAGTTGACGTCGGCGTCCGGGGCGTAGTCGAGGGTCACCCCGGCCGCCGCCAGCTCGATGCCGAGGTCCAGGGCGACGGCCTCGGTCAGCGCCGGGTCGTCGACCGCGCCGAGGGCGTAGTTGCCCGGTCGGGAGCTGCCCCGGCCGGACTCGATCCGGGTGACGTCACCGGCCTCCTCGTCGATGGCCACGATGACGTCCGGCCGCTCGGCGCGCAGGGTCGCGGTGAGCGCCGCCACCTGGGCGGTGTCGACGACGTTGCGGGCGAACAGCACCACCGAGCCGAGCCCTTCGCCGAGCCAGCGGCACACCCAGGGCGGCGGCGTGGTGCCCACGAACCCGGGTTGCAGGACGGCTGCGGCCAACGTCGGAAGGTGCCCGGCCGGCGCGGTCACGCCGTCGCCTCGGAACGGTCGACGTTCCTCGTCGGCGCGGTGACGCCGACCCGCTGGTTGCGCTCGCTCATGCGGCCCCGTACCCCATCTCTCGCGCGCCCTCGGCGCACCGCCCGCGGCAGGCGGTGCTGCCATGGTCACACCGAGCGATTCAATAGTCAATAAACCTTACAGTTGCCCGGTGGGACCGTTCCCGGGAGAGTGCGGGGATGGACACCGCCCTGCTGGCCGACGCCACGAGCCCGGCCGACATCCCCGGCGTACGCCTGCTCGGCCTGGTGGTCGGCGCCCTGCTGCTGCTCGCCGCGATCCGGGCCATGTTCGGCCGACGCTGAGGCGATCGGTCCCCGACCCGTCGGTGTGGCCCGCCGCGACCGGGGTACGGCTCTGGCCAAGAGCAGGACCGCGCGCCGAAGGGGAAGCGATGAAGATCGGATACTTTCTGTCCAGTGAGGAGTACGCGCCGGCCGAGCTGCTGGCGCAGGCCCGGGGCGCCGAGGCGGCCGGCTTCGAGGCACTGTGGATCTCCGACCACTACCACCCCTGGGTCGACGCGCAGGGCCAGAGCCCCTTCGTCTGGTCGATGATCGGCGCGCTCAGCCAGGTCTGCTCGCTGCCGGTGACCACGGCGGTGACCTGCCCGACCGTACGGATCCACCCGGCCGTGATCGCCCAGGCGGCGGCGACCAGCGCGGTGCTGCACGGCGGTCGGTTCGTGCTCGGGGTCGGCACCGGCGAGGCGCTCAACGAGCACATCTTCGGCGACGCCTGGCCGTCCGCCGACGTCCGGCTGGAGATGCTCGAAGAGGCCGTCGAGGTCATGCGCGAGCTGTGGCGGGGCGACTTCGTCCACCACCGGGGCACGCACTACACGGTGGAGAACGCCCGGGTCTACACGCTGCCGGACACCCCGCCGTCGATCTACGTCTCCGGGTTCGGGCCGAAGGCCGTCGACCTGGCCGCCCGCATCGGCGACGGCTACGTGAGCACCATGCCCGACGGCGAGCTGGTCCGGCGCTTCCGGGAGAACGGCGGCGGCGACAAGCCGTGCCAGGCCGGGTTCAAGGCGGCGTTCGCGGCCAGCGAGGACGAGGGCGCGCGGATCGCGTACGAGCGCTGGCCCAACGCGGGTGTGCCGGGCGAGCTGTCGCAGGTGCTGCCCTCGCCACGCCACTTCGAGCAGGCCGCCGAGCTGGTCACGCAGGACATGGTGCGGGACGCGTTCGTCTGCGGCAACAGCGCCGACGCGCACCTGGAGATGATCGACGAGTACGCCAAGGCCGGCTTCGACGAGCTGTACGTGGCCAACACCGGCCCGCACTTCCAGGGCCTGTTCGACCTCTACCAGCGCGAGGTCCTGCCCCGCCTGCGGTGAGACGGAACGCACCCGAGCCCATGATCTCCCGAAGGTGTTTCGGTGGTCATGGGCTCGGGTACCTCCGGCCCTCGATGAAACTGTCCACGCACTCGATGACGTTGCGCCGCGCCGCGAAGAGCCTCTTCGGCTGGAAAGCGCTCCGGCCCAACCAGCTCGCCGCCATGCGCGCGGTGATGAAGCGACACGACGCCCTGGTGGTGTTGCCCACCGGCGCCGGCAAGTCGGCGATCTACCAGATCCCGGCCAGCCTGATCCCCGGCCCGACGGTGGTGATCTCTCCGCTGCTGGCCCTCCAACAGGACCAGATCGCGGCGCTCAACGAGCGGCAACGTCCCGAGCTGCGGGCGGTACGGATCAGCTCGAACGAGTCGGCCACCCAGCAGGCGGAGGCGATCGCCGAGATCCAGGCCGGGCGGGCGGAGTTCCTGTTCATCACGCCGGAGCAGTTGAGCAACCCGGACCGGATGGCCGAGGTCGCCGCGCTGAAGCCAGCGTTGGTGGCGATCGACGAGGCGCACTGCATCTCCGCCTGGGGGCACGACTTCCGGCCCGACTACCTGGCGCTGGGTCACCTCATCGAGGGCATCGGCCGACCGCCGGTGGTCGCGCTGACCGCCACCGCGTCCCCGCCCGTACGCGACGACATCATCGCCCGGCTGCGGCTGCGCGACCCGGAGGTGGTGGTCTCCGGGCTGGACCGGCCCAACCTCTTCCTGGAGGTGGCGCACTGCCCCACCGAGGACTATCGCTGGCGGCGACTGATCGCCCTGCTGCGCGACGACGAGCGGCCGGGGATCATCTACGTGCCGACCCGCCGCTCGGCCGAGGAGTTGGCCGAGAAGTTGACCAAGGCGGGGTTCCCGGCGCAGTTCTACCACGGCGGGATGCCGGCCGGCGCACGCAACGACCTGCACGAGGCGTTCCTCGCCGACCAGGTGCCCATCATGGTCGCCACCTCGGCGTTCGGCATGGGCATCGACAAGCCGAACATCGCCTGGGTGGTGCACACGGCGTTGCCCGACTCGCCGGACAGCTACTTCCAGGAGATCGGCCGGGCCGGGCGGGACGGGCAACCGGCCCGGGTGCTGCTGCTCTGGCGGGCCGAGGACGTGGGCCTGCAACGGTTCTTCAGCGGCGGCCTGCCGGACGAGAACGAGTTGCGGGACCTGGCCGCGCTGCTGCGCCGCAAGCCGGCCACCAAGACCGAGCTGCGGGAAACCACCGGCCTCGGGCCGCGCAAGCTGGGTCAGTACCTGTCGCTGCTGGAGCAGGTGGGTGCCGCGGAACCCCGCGCGCGCCAGCGCATCGGGGCCCCGCGCTACTCCCCCACACCCGTCGACGCGGCGTCGGCGGCCCTGGCCGAGGCGGAACGCCAGCAGGCGGTGACGCGTTCGCGTACCGACATGATGCGGGCCTTCGCCGAGACCACCGCCTGCCGGGGGCAGACCTTGCTGGCCTACTTCGGTGAGCAGATGACCGAGGTCTGCGCGCACTGCGACAACTGCCACCGGGGCACCAGCACCGCCGACGAGGGCGCGGTCGGTCCGTTCCCGGTGCACAGCCAGGTGCGGCACGGCGAGTGGGGGCGGGGCCTGGTGCTCAGCTACGAGGACGACAAGATGACGGTCCTCTTCGACGAGGTCGGGTACAAGACCCTGTCGGTGCGCGTGGTGTCCGAGCAGGGCCTGCTAACCCTGGACTAGCCTGACCCGGGCAGCGCACGGGCCCGGTGGATCGACGAAGCAGCACCGATTGACCACACAGAGCAGGGCGGAAGGGGCATTGCCGTGATCGAGCAGCCGGCGTACACCGGTTTCGGTTTCTCCGACGAGGAGTGGGGGCTGCTGGTCGGCCTGCCGCAGTCGGTCCTGACCGCGGCGAGCGCCGCCGAGTCCGACGGCACCCGCCGGACCATGGCGGAGAACGCGGCCGGTCTGGAGTCCATCGGTGCGGGCCGGGAGTCGGCCAACCCGCTGGTCGCCGCCGTGGCCGGCGAGATCGTGACCCGGGTCGGCGACCCCGAGGCCGGCGAGGAGCTGCCGGTCATCGCGCCCGCCGACCCGCAGGCGTACATCGACGACGTGCTGGTGCGGGCCCGTGAGGCGGCCGTGTTGCTGGCCGCCCGGGTGGACGAGGGCGAGGCCGGCGCGTACAAGCACTGGCTGGTGACCATCGCCGACCAGGTCGTGGGTGCGGCGTCCAGCGGTGGTCTGCTGGGCCTCGGTGGCGAGTCGGTCAGCGACTCCGAGCGGCGGTTCCGCGACCGACTCGCCCACGTGCTCAACGACTGACCGCGACGGCGTCCGACGGTGACGGTCCGGTCGGCTCGGCGGCCAGTGCCGCGGGGTCGGCCGGCCGGACGCCGCGCAGCGTCAGCAGCGCGGTCACCGCGCCGAGCGCCATCGCCACCATGGCGGCGATGGCGGCGAGGTGCAGCCCGTCGGTGAAGGCGAACCGGGCCGCGTGCAGCACCGCGTCGCCGACCTGGGCCGGTAGTCCCCGGGCCACGGCGAGCGCGCCACCCAGGGTCTCGCCGGCCGCGTCGCGCGCGCCCGTCGGCAGTCCGGCCGGCAGCTCGTCGAGGACCTCGCGGCGGTAGATCGCGGCCCCCACACTGCCCAGGATGGCCATGCCCAGCGCGCCGCCCAGCTCGCTGCTGGACTCGGTCAGCGCGGAGGCGACACCGGCCTGCTCCGGGGGCGCCGCGCCGAGCACCAGCTCGGTGACGAGCGACATCACCATCACCAGCCCGCCGGCGTACACGCTCGCGCCGACGAGCAGCAGCCAGAGCGGCGTGTCGGGCGTGACCCGGGTCAGTACCGCGAAGCCGACGACGGCGATCGCGAAGCCGGCGCCGATAAGGTACGCCCGCTCGACCCGCTGGGCGAGCGCGGCGGCGGCCGGGGCGACGCCGCCGACCGCGAGCGACGGGACGAGACTCCACAGTGCCGCCCGCAGCGGACTCAGTCCGAGCACCAACTGGAGGTGCTGGGTGGTGAAGATGGCGAACCCGACGAGGGCGAACATCGCGAGCAGGTTGACCGCGAGCGATCCCGCGAAGCCGTGCCGGCGGAACAGCGCCAGGTCGATCATCGGGTACGCCCGGGTCCGCTGCCGGTGCAGGAAGAGCGCCCCGACCAGCAGGCCGGCGACGACGGCCAGCACCCGTACCGGGCTGACGCCGGCGCGGGCCATCTCCTTGACGCCGTAGATCACCGGCAACAGCGTGCCGAGCGACAGCGCCGCGCTGACCAGGTCGAACCGGCCGCGCGCCGGGTTGCGGAACTCGGGCACCAGGACCGGGGCGAGCAGGAGCAGCAACAGCATCGCCGGAATGTTGATCAGGAAGATGGAGCCCCACCAGAAGTGCTCCAGCAGGACGCCGCTGAGCACCGGGCCGATGGCGATACCGCCGGTGAGCGTGGCGGTCCAGATGCCGATCGCGGTGCCCCGCTGCTTCGCGTCGTGGAACATGTTGCGCACCAGGGCGAGCGTGGACGGCATCAGGGTGGCCCCGCCGACGCCGAGCACGGCCCGCGCGGCGATCAGGGTCGCGGCGCTGTCGGCGTACGCGGCCAGCAGGGACGCCGCCCCGAAGGCGGTCGCGCCCAGCAGCAGGAGCCGACGCCGGCCGATCCGGTCGCCCAGGGCGCCCATGGTGATCAGCAGCCCGGCCAGCACGAAGCCGTAGATGTCGAAGATCCAGAGTTGCTGGGTGGCGGTGGGCCGCAGCTCCTCGCTGATGAACGGGACGGCGAAGTAGAGCACCGACACGTCCATCGAGACGAGGAGCAGCGGCAGCATCAGCACCGCGAATCCGATCCACTCCCGCCGGCCCGCGCGGGGTGCCGGTGCGGTCGTCGCTGTCATGGGAACTCCTTCTGCGTATGACGTACGCTTTAATGCGTAGACCATACGCAGAACTAGGATGGCGGGGCAAGGAGGAAAAGTGACGGAGACGAAAGACGACAGCGGCCCGGCGCTCCCGCCGGCCATCGAGAGCGCCTGGGGGCTGCGCGAGCGGGCACCGAAGGGGCCTCGACCGGGTCTCACCGTGGCCGGCATCGTCGACGCGGCCGTCCGGGTCGCCGACGCCGACGGGCTGGCCGCCGTCTCGATGAGCCGGGTGGCCAAGGAGTTGGGCGCCGCCACCATGGCCCTCTACCGCCACGTCGGCTCGAAGGACGACCTGCTGACGCTCATGGTGGACGTCGGCTACGGCCCCGCCCCGGGCTCGGCCGCGCCGGACGGCGACTGGCGTGCCGGCCTGACCCGGTGGGCCTGGGCCGAACACGACGTCCTGCGACGGCGTCCCTGGCTGCTGCACATCCCGATCGCCGGGCCGCCCGCCACCCCCCAGCAGCTCGGCTGGCTGGAGGACGGGCTGGGTTGCCTCGACGGCACCCCGCTGCCCGAGAGCGCGAAGATGTCCATCCTCCTGCTGATCACCGGCTACGTGCGCAACGAGGCGATGCTCACCAACCAGATCGCCGAGGGCAGTCGGGCCGCCGGTGTCGAGCCGGGCGAGATGATGCCGGCGTACGGCGCGATGTTGGCGCGACTGATCGACCCGGTCCGCTTTCCAGGCCTGACGCGGGTGCTCGACGCCGGGGTCCTCGACCAGGACGATGGACCGGACGACGAGTTCACGTTCGGCCTGGACCGGATCCTCGACGGCGTCGAGGCCCTGATCGCCCGCCGGACGGTGTGAGGGGCGCGGATGCTGTTGCGGAACACCATCGACACCACCGTCCTGCCGCCCGCCGAGCGGTTCGGAATGTGGCTGGACCTGGTGGCGCGCACGTCCGTGCCGTTGCGGGTCGAGTCCCCGCACACCGCCGACTTCGCCGCCCAGGCCGAATTCACCGACCTCGGCGCGATCCAGCTGGCCCGGTACCAGTACCCCTCACTCGACTGCACCCGCAAGCTGATCCGGGAGTCGGACCCGGAGCTGTACATCCTCGCCTTCACCACCAGCGGGATCGGCACGTCCAGCCAGGACGGTCGGCGCAGCGAGATCCTCGCCGGCGAGTTCACCTTCTACGACGCCTCGCGCCCGCACGACGTCTGCCACTACGCGAGCGAGCCGGGACGGACCCGGGCCACCTCGATCACGACGGTGATCCCGCACTCCGCGCTCCCGCTGCCGCCGAAGCGGATGGCCGCGCTCTACGGCGGACGGATGTCCGGCAGCGAAGGGCTCGGGGCGCTGCTGGCGCAGTTCCTGATCCAGGTGACCGGGCACCCCGAGCAGTACCACGCCGCCGACGCCGGCCGGCTCGGCACGGTGGGGCTCGACCTGGCCACCACCCTGCTCGGCCGGAACCTGGTCGCCGAGGACGCGGTGCCGACCGAGGTCCGCCGCCGCGCCCTGGTCACCCAGGTGCAGGCGTACGTCCACCGGCACCTGGGCGACGCCACGCTCGGCCCGCAGACCATCGCGGACGCCCATCACATCTCGCTGCGGACGCTGCACCGCCTGTTCGAGGCCGAGAACACCACCGTGGCGGCGTACATCCGCGAGCTTCGGCTGGCCCGGTGCCGGCGCGACCTGACCGACCCGGCGCTGCGGGCCCAGCCCGTGCAGGTCGTCGCGGCGCGCTGGGGATTCGCCGACAAGGCCCACTTCAGTCGGGCATTCCGGGCGGCGTACGGGTTGAGCCCGCAGGCGTACCGCGACGGCGACCCGGTTACGGCACGGCACGTCAACGACCTGGCGTCCAGAGTCAACTCGGGCCAGGCAGACTGACAACCGACGCGGCAGAGGCGGCGCCCGCGTACCCCCGGGCCCGCGTCGACCGCGAACGGGGGCCGTGGCGAGGCGCCCGCCGTGGCACGCGGCGGGCGGCCGCCCGGTGTCGCCCCCGGCCGAGGCTCCGGCCCCGTCGCTTCCCCCCCAGGATCGTCGGCGGGGCCGGTCAGGCCTTCTCCAGCAACTCCAACACGACCCGCTCGATCTCCTCGCGGGGGGCGCCCGGGTCGACCGGCACCACCACCCCGTCGTGGTAGAGGTCGACGACCCTCGGGTCCACGTAGGACGTGCGCGCCACGGTCGGGGTGTTGCCCAGCAACTCCGCCACCGCACGCATCACCGCCGCCACCGCCCTGCGCCGGGCGGTGACCGAGCGGGCCGGGTCGGCGGCGGCCAACTCCGCCGCCGCACGCACGGTGGCGTGCCAGGTGCGGAAGTCCTTGGCGGTCATCTCGCCGCCGCTGGCGTCACGCAGGTAGCCGTTGACCTCGTCACTGCGCACGTCCCGCCATTCCCGGCCGTCCCAGTAGCCGAACAGCCGGTCCGCCCCGCGACGACGCCGACGCAGGTTGACCAGCACCTCGCACAGCTGCGGGTCCTCGATCCGGCGCACCTGCTCGATGCCGCCCTTGGCCGGGAACTCGAAGACCACGCAGTCGCCCCGGCGTCGCGCGTGCTCGGGGCGCAGGGTCGACACCCCGAACGTCGGATCGTCGCCGGCCGCGTACTGGTCGCTGCCGACCCGGAACATGCCCATGTCGAGCAGGCGGGCCACGGTGGCCAGCACCCGGTCGCGACGCAGTCCCCGCCCGACGAGGTCCTGCCCCACCCGCTCGCGCAACGTCGGCAGCCGTCGGGCCACCTCCAGCATGCGGTCGAACTTCGCCGCGTCCTGCTTCTCCCGCCACACCGGGTGGTACAGGTACTGCTTGCGTCCGGCCGCGTCGACGCCGGTGGCCTGGATGTGTCCGTTCGCGTACGGCGCGATCCACACGTCCTGCCAGGCCGGCGGAATCACGAGGTCGTTCAGCCGCGCCCGGGTGGCCGGATCGCGAACGACAGCACCGTTCGGATCGACGAAGGTCCAGCCCTTACCGCGTCGACGTCGCCCGAAGCCGGGCCGAGCCGGGTCGCTACGCCGTAACCGCACCGGAGACCCGCACCACCCTCTCCACCTCGTCCACGGCGGCCAGCACCTCGTGCAGGCGCAGGGCCGTCAATGTCGGATGGCTTCCTACCCCGTCCCACCTGGGCCAATCCCCCTCGCCGATCCAGAGCGCCCGGTGCCGGGGCCGGTCCGGCGGCGGCCCCCACGCCGCCGGGGGCACCGGCCCGAACAGCACCACCGAGGCGGTCCCGTAGGCGGTGGCCAGGTGCGCCACACCGGTGTCCCCGCTGACCACCAGCCGCGCGTCGGCGACCAGCGCGGCCAGCGCGCCGAGGTCGGTCCGGCCCGCCAGCACAGCGGACGGCGACAGACCGGCCGCCTCGGCCACCCGCTCGGCCAACCCCCGTTCGTCGGCCGAGCCGGTGACCAGCACCCGGTGCCCCCGCTCCCGCAGCGCCCGTGCCAACGCCGCGAACCGCTCGGCCGGCCACCGCTTCGCCGGGACGTTGCTGCCCGGATGCAGCAGGGTCGCGCCGACCGGCAGGCCGGCCACCGCTGGCCGGCGCAGGCCCAGGTCCCGGCGGTCGGTCGGAATGTCGTACCAGGAGAGCAGCCGGCACCAACGGTCCACCTCGTGCTCGTCGTCGCGCCAGCGCGGGCCGTCGCCGAATCCGGCATCGGCGTTGGCGAAGGCGACGAGCCGTCCGGGACGGGCGGCGGCCAGCAGTCGGTGGGACTGCGGCCCGCGCCCGTGCAGGTTCACCGCGACCTCCGGCGCACGGCCCGGCCGCAGCGGCCCGTCCAGCCCGGTGGTGTCCACCAGCTCGTCCACGACGCCGACCAGGTCGACCAGCGGGGCCAGGCCGCCGGGCGCGGCGAGCGCCAGCTCGTGATCCGGGTACGCGGCCCGCAGCGCCCGCAGCGCGGGCACCGCGGTGACCAGGTCGCCGACGCCGAGGGCGCGCAGCACGAGGATCACGGGTACGACGTCTCCTGCTCGGCGCACACCACCATCTCCCGCACCGCACAGCCGGGCGGCTGTCGGAGCGCGAACATGATCGCCGCGGCCGTGTCGACGGGGTCGTTGAGGATGGCGTCCGGGCCCGGCTTGTACTGCGGATCGCGTTCGTCGAAGAACGCGGTGCGCATGCCGCCGGGAATGAGCAGGGTGACCCCGACCTGACCGGCCAGCTCGGCGGCGAGCGCCCGGGTGAACCCGACGACGCCGAACTTCGCCGCGCAGTACGCGGTGGCGTCGCTGACCGCCTTGACGCCCAGGGTCGAGGCGACCGTGACGATGCGCCCGGCGGAGGTCTGCAGGAACGGCAGCGCGGCCCGGATCACCGCGGCCGTGGCCAGCAGGTCCACCATCACGATCCGGTCCCACGTCTCCCCCGGCACCTCGGCGAGCTTGCCCGGCACGTCCATACCGGCGGCCGTCACCACCGCGTCCAGGCCACCGGCCTGCTCGGCGAGGTGCCGGGTGGCCACCTCGGCGGCACGGGTGTCGGCGAGGTCGCACTCGGTCCAGTCCACGCCGTCGACCGGCGGCTGCCGGTCCAGCACGAGTGGACGGCCACCGGAGGCGGCCACCGCCGCGACCACCGCCGCGCCGAGCCCGCTGGAACCGCCGGTGACCAGGACAGCGGGTCCGGCGTCGGGCCTCGTGGCGGTCATCGGGTCCGCTCCCCTGCGGTCGTGACCCCGACCGCGACGCCGACCGGCTGTGGTGGCCCGCCGTCCGTGCCGAGGGCCGGCCCGGCGGCGGCACGCGCGATGAGGTCGCTGGTGGAGCGGCCGTCCAGGTACGGCACCACCACCGTGTTCCCGCCCCACCGGCGCAGCACGTCCGCCTCGGGCAGCGGGGCCGCGTCGCCGATGCCGCTCGCGTAGTCGCCGCCCTTGACCCAGACGTCCGGACGCACCCAGGACAGCACCGCCTCGGGCGTCGGCTCGTCGAAGACGAGGACGGCGTCGACGCAGCTCAGGGCGGCCAGCAGCCGGGCGCGGTCGCCCTCGGGCAGGACGGGCCGCTGCGGTCCCTTCAGCCCGGCGACGCTGGCGTCGGAGTTCACGCAGACGATCAGGCAGTCGCCGAGCTGCCGGGCGGCCTGAAGGGTCGCCAGGTGCCCGGCGTGCAACAGGTCGAAGCAGCCTCCGGTGGCCACCACCGTGCCGCCCGCGCCCCGTACCTCGGCGAGGAGCGCGGCGACCGCCGCGACACCCACCCGCTCGGCGCCGACGCCGCTCTGGCGGCCACCGCGCACGTTCACCACGTCGACCGGGGGTGGCAGGGCCGTGGCCACTCCTCCACCCGCAACGTACGCGGAGGCCTCGGCGACGGCCGCCTGCACCGCCTCGGAGACGAGCGCGCCCTGGGCCAGCGCGAGGCTCGCGGCGGCGGCGAACCGGTCGCCCGCCCCGCAGGTGTCGCCCTCGGCGCTGCCCGACGTGGGCACCACCAGCGGCGTCGACCCGGCGTGGCAGAGCAACGCGCCGTCCCCGCCCAACGTCACCGCGACCGCGCCCGCCCGCCACCGTCGACGCAGGCCCTGCGCGCCCTGGGAGGCGGTGGCGATCCGGGACGCCCCGGGCAGCGTCGGGACCAGTTCGCGCACCTCCGACTCGTTCGGGGTGGCCAGGTGCACGCCGGGCACCGCCGCCGGCCCGCGCGGGTGCGGGTCCCAGACGACCGGCGCGCGGGTCGCGGCCAGCGCGGCGCGCAGCGCGGGCTGCCGGGCGACGCCCCGGCCGTAGTCGCTGACCAGCACCGCCGACGCGGCGGCGAGCACCCGCAGCACCTCGTCGGAGGGCTGACCCGGCTCACCGGAGGGGCCACCCCGGTCGTGGCGCAGCAGCACCCGGCCCCGGGCCCGTAGCCGGATCTTCTCCGGCGTCGCGCCGGCGAGGGCCAGCGGGTACACCCGCACGCCGGCGGCGGCGAGCAGCGCGCTGAGCCGTGCGCCCCCGGCGTCGTCGGCGAGCGCGGTGACCAGCACCACGTCGGCGCCCTGCGCGGCGGCGAAGACCGCCGCGAGGCCCGCGCCGCCGGGCCGGTCGACGGCCGAGGTCTCGTCGAGCACCGGCACCGGGGAGTCCGGGCAGAGGCGGTTCACCACCCCCTCCACGTCCCGGTCGAGCAGGGTGTCCCCGACGACCACCACGGGTCCCCTCACGCCTACCTCCTCATGCTCACGCGTCGATCTGCTGTGCGGTCGGGCCGTCGAGCACCACCTCGACCCCGGTGCGTACCGGCCCGGAGGCGAGTCGACGGGCCGTCGCCGGCTCGGCGGCGGCCAGCGCCGCGGGCAACTCCTTCTCGAGGTACTCGCAGATCAGGTGGCTGGTGACGAGATGCAGCTCCTGGACGACCTGGGTGTCGGTCGACGACACGGCGAGCACCTCGTCGCAGGCGTCCGCGAGGGGGTTGGGGGCGGGTCCGGTGAGCGCCCAGGAGGTGAGCCCGGCGTCGCGCGCGGCGTGCGCGGCGCTGAGCAGATTGCCGCTGACGCCGCTGGTGCTGAGCAGCAGCAGCACGTCGCCGGGTCGGCCGTGGGCGCGGACCTGACGGGCGTAGACGTCGGCGTAGCCGTAGTCGTTGGCGATGGCCGTCACCGCGCTGGTCTCGGCGTGCAGGGCGATCGCCGACAGCGGCTGACGGTCGTCGTGCAGCTTGCCGACCAGTTCGGCGGTGAGGTGCTGGGCCTCGGCGGCGCTGCCGCCGTTGCCGGCCACGAGCAGTCGTCCGCCGCCGGCCAGCCGGTGGGCCAGGTGCGCGCCCCAGCGCGCCAACTGCGGTTCACACCGGCGGTACGGGCCCAGTGCCGCGGCGAGGTTGGTCAGGTGCGTATCGAGCGGGCTGACCGCCGGCATCAGGCCACCACCCGGGTCGGCCGGCGGACGGTGGCGACCTCGTTGTAGACCTCGGCGAGGCGTTCGGCGGTGGCCTCCCACGAGTAGCGCGACCGGGCCCGCTCGCGGGCCGCCGTGGCGTACCGGAAGCGGCGGATCCGGTCGTCGAGCAGTCCTCGGATCGCGGCGGCGAGGGCGTTGGGGTCGCGGGCCGGCACGAGGTCACCGGTCGTACCGTCGACGACGGTGTCGCGGATGCCGCCCACGGCGGTGCCGACGACCGGCACGCCGCACGCCATCGCCTCCAGCGGGGTCAGCCCGAACGGCTCGTACCAGGGGGCGGCGACCAGCAGGTCCGCCGAGCGGTACCAGCGGCCCATCTCCTCGCGGGGCACCGCGCCGACCAGGTGCACCCGGTCGGCGACCCCGCACGACTCGGCGAGGGCCCGCAACCGCCGGGCGTACGGGTCGGTTTCCAGCAGCCCTTCGGGCGGCCCGCCGACCACGACGCACTCCGCGTCGGGCACCAGCGCCATCGCGCGCACGACCGTCTGGAAGCCCTTGCGCTCGACCAGCCGGCCCACGGTGAGGATGCGGGCGCGGCCCGGCTCCCGGTCGGCGGCCGGCCCGAGCGGGGCGAACGAGGCGAGGTTGACGCCGGAGGGCACGACCGTCATGCGTGACCGGGGCACCCCCATCCGGACCAGTTCGCCGACCTCGTCGCGGCACTGGGCGACCACCCGGTCCACCGAGCGGCCCAGCTCCCGTTCGTAGGCGATGCGCCGGGCCGGGCTGGTGTCCTGCACGCCCTGGTGGCGGCGCTTGACCGTGCCCAGCGCGTGGTACGTCTGCACCACCGGCACGCCGGTCTGCCGGCCGGCGGTCAGCGCGGCGAGGCCACTCATCCAGAAGTGCGCGTGGATCACCTCGGGCGTCCAGTCCCCGCCCCGCCACCGCTCGACGAGCCACTGGCTGAACTCGCGCATGTGCGGCAGCAGCGCGTCCTTCGCGACCGGCTCGGCCGGACCGGCGGGCACGTGCACCACGTCGTACCCGTCCGGGGCGCGGACGGTCACCGGCAGGTCGAGGGCGTCGCGGCGGGTGTAGACCCGCACGTCGTGCCCGGCGGCGACGAGCGCGGCGGACAACTCGGCCACGTGCGTGTTCTGGCCGCCGGCGTCCTCCCCTCCGAGGATGGCGAGCGGGCTGGCGTGCTCCGAGATCATCGCGATCCGCATACTTCCTCCTCCAGCAGCCGGTCCCAGTCAGCGAGGAAACGGTCGAGGCCGTATCTGTCGCGCGCGGCGGCCTGGGCCGCCACGCCGGCCTGGCGTGCGGCCGCCGGCTCGGCGATGAACCGGCGGGCGGCGTCGAGCAGGACGTCCATCCGGGTGGCGAGGGCCCCCGCCCCGGGGGGCACGGCGGTGACCGCCTCGGTGGTGGCGAGCGCGACGACCGGCATGCCGATCGCCATCGCCTCGATGAGGCTGAGCCCGAGGCTGGTCCAGCGGCACAGGTGCAGGTACGCCCGCCGACGGGCCAGCTCGGCGTGCATCCGGTCCTGCGGGACGTCGTCGTGGCTGGTGAGCCGGTCGGCGGGCAGTCCGAGGTGGTCGGCGAGGCCCGCGACGCCCATGCCGAACACGTCCAGGGGCGCGATCTCGGCGAACTGGGGCAGCAGGTCGGTGCCGGTGACCCGGCCCCGCCGCACCGGCTCGTTGATCACGACGGCGAGCCGGTCCAGTTCACCCGTGTACGACACGGCCGGCGCGACGATGCCGTGGTCGACGACGCTGGTGCGGGTCGCGCCGGTGTCCCAGAAGATCTGGTTGAAACCGGTGACGTGGGCGACGAGCAGGTCGTCACGGTCGGCCATCGGGTGCCGGGTGTTCGGGACGTCGCCCTTGGGCGTGTTGTGCTCGACGTAGATGGCGGGCAGGTCGCGACCCGGACGCCGGCCCAGCCACTGCTCGGCCAGGTCGATCTCCTCGGGACGTTGCAGGACGACCACGTCGACGTCGGCGCCCGGCAGATCGTCGGGGGTCACCTCGACGGCGCTGTCCGGCCACGGGTACGTGCGCGCCCGGCCGAGGCCGTACGGACCCCGGTCGGGCGTGGTGGGGATCAGGTAGCGGTGACCGCCGTGCACGAAGGACGTCGTCCAGGAGCCGTGCACGTGCCAGAGCAGGATGTTCATCGGACGCCACCACCGCTGGCGGTCAGTGTCCGTACCGCCTCCACCACCTCGGCCGGGTCGACGCCGCTCAGGCACGGGTGCCCGGGCACCGGGCAGCTCGCCGCCCGGGTGTCACGGCAGGGCGCGCCCGCGTCGCCGAGCCGGACGGTGGGCACCCGGTAGGGACCCCACTGCCCGAAGGGGACGGTCGGCGCGAACAGGCTCACCACCGGTACGCCCGCCGCGGCGGCCAGGTGCGCGGGCCCGGTGTTGCCGACCACCACGGCAGCGGCGTCGGCAACGAGCGCGGCCAGCCCGGCGAGGTCGGTCGTACCGCCCAGGTCGGTGCCGCCCGCCGCCGCGACCCGAGCGGTCACGGTCCGCTCGTCGGGCCCGCCGGTGACCAGCACGCGATGCCCGGCCGCGCTGAGCGCCCCGGCGATGCCGGCGGCCAGCTCGGTCGGGCAGGCCCGGCTCGACGCGGCCGAGCCCGGGTGCAGCACCACGTAGCCGGGATCACCGACGGCGGCCGGGCGGGACGCCACGACGTCGTCGCGGAGCCGCAGCACGGGTTCGTCGCCGGCCGGCAACCGGTGACCGGCCGCGGCGGCGAGGGAGAGCGCCCGCTCGGGTTCGGGGACGCCCACCGGCACCCGGTGGCGGATGTCCACCAGCGCGCCCGGATAGTCGTCGCTGATCGCGGCGATCCGGGTGATCCCGGCCATCCGCAGCAGCAACGCCAGCGGCAGGGCGGACTGGTGGAACGAGGTGAACACGACCGCCTCGTCCGCGCCGACGGCGGCGAGGCGGGCGGTCAGCCGCCGCATGTCGGCCTCCTCGACGGGCGTCGGCGCGGGGTCGATCCACGGCAGCGGGTGCTCGATGATCTCGTCGACGCCGGGCAGCAGCTCGGCGGCGGCACGCCCGCGTGGTCCGCAGAGCAGCACCACCCGTCGCGCGCCGGCCGCGACGGCCCGGATCGCCGGCCCGGTGACGAGCACGTCCCCGGCCGAGTCCGAGCGCACCACCAGCGCGGTGCCCACACCGTCGGTGGTTCGCGCGGGCTGCACGGCCCGCTGGCGGCGCAGGATCTCGTCGACCGCGGCGGGCAGGTCCGTCGCCACCCAGCCGGCGGCGGCGATCTCCTCCGGACGGGTCACCGGCGTGGGCACCAGCACCCCGGCCGCACCGGCGGCCAGCGCCGCGCCCACGTCACGCCCGATGTCGCCGACCAGCACGCAGCGCGAGGCGCTCGTGCCCAACTCCCGGGCGGCGGCGTGCACCAGGCCGGGCGACGGTTTGCGGCAGTCGCAGCCGTCGACGTCGTCGTGCGGACAGACCAGCCAGGCGTCGAAGCCGCCCAGCAGCTCCTCGACGCGGGCGTGCACCGCCCGCATCTGCTCCTCGTCGAAGTAGCCCCGGGCCAGGCCGGACTGGTTGGTCACCACCGCGAGGCGCAGACCGGCGGCCCGCAGTCGGTCCAGCGCCGCGCGGACCCCGGGCAGCGGGCGTACCTTCTCCGGGTCGCCGTTGTACGGCACGTCCTCGATCAGGGTGCCGTCGCGGTCGAGCAGGACCGCGTCGTACAAGACGCCGCCGTGCGGGGCGGCAGGCCCGCGACCAGCCCGGCCAGAACCGGCGTACACCCGGGCTGACCTGCGCTGATACGGATCCTCCTGGTCCTGTCGCACAGCCGGCGGGTTCCCGGCGCCCGAAGGAGTAAACGTCGTCGGCGGCGCCGTGGGCCGCGCCACCGGCGGTGCCCCACGTCGGCCTTACCCGCCGCTGCGAAGAAGCTAACCCGCCGGCCCGTTAGCCTCCGTCGCCACCCGGGTATGGGAGTCCAGTGGCGATAGTGGAGAAAGTGATCGACGCTCCCCCGCAGCAGGTGTTCGACGTGCTGGCCGACGGGTGGACGTACAGCGACTGGGTGGTCGGTACGGCGCACGTGCGCAACGTGGACGAGGCCTGGCCCCGGGTGGGCAGCCAACTGCACCACCGGGCCGGCCCGTGGCCGTTCTCCCTGCAGGACGCCTCGACGGTGCTGGTCTGCGAGCCGCCGCACCGGCTGGTGCTGCGGGCCGGGCTGTGGCCGGCCGGAGAGGCGATCGTGGCGTTCACCCTGGAACCGGTCGACGGGGGCGCCACCCGCGTGCGGATCGGTGAGGACTTCGCGGCCGGTCCGCTGCGCTGGGTCCGGAACAAGGCCAACGACCTCGTGCTGCACCTGCGCAACCGGGAGACGTTGGCCCGGCTCTCCGACATCGCCACCCGGCAGAAGGGCCCGCAGTGACGCGGGAGGTGGTCCGCCGCCTACGCTGAGCGCGCCGTCACCTGCGGGCGGCCCGGCCCACGGGGAGCCTTTTCAATCCGGGTCGGGCAACTGGCTACCCTCTGGGGTAGCCGTGTCCGCAAACCGAGGATGTCCGACATGATCGAGCCCGTCCAGCTGCCGTCGCCGTGGCGAGACGTACACCTGACAGTCGTCGTGCCCACCTACAACGAGGCGGGCAACCTGCCGGCGCTGGTCGAGCGGCTGCTCGCGCTGCCGCTGCCGGGGCTGCGCATCCTCGTCGCCGACGACAACTCCCCCGACGGCACCGGCGAGGTGGCCGACAAGCTGGCCATCGAGTACCCGGAGCGGATCGAGGTGATGCACCGGGCCGGCAAGGAGGGCCTGGGTCGGGCGTACGTCGACGGGATGACCCGGGCGCTCGAGGGCGGGGCCGAGTTCGTGGCGCAGATGGACGCCGACCTGTCGCACCCGCCGGAGGCGCTGCCGGGGATGCTGGGCGCGCTGCTCTCCACCCAGGCGGGCGTGGTGATCGGTTCCCGGTACGTGCCGGGCGGCGAGCTGGACGAGAACTGGCCGCTGTACCGCCGGGCGCTGAGCGGCTGGGCGAACCTGTACGTGCACACGCTGCTGCGGGTGCGCATCCGCGACCTGACCGCCGGCTTCAAGATCTGGCGAGCCGACGCGCTGAAGGACATCGGCCTGCACCGGGTGCAGTCCAACGGCTACAGCTTCCAGGTGGAGATGCACTACCTGGCCACCAAGCTGGGGCACACGATCCTGGAGGTCCCGATCCGCTTCGAGGAGCGGCGTGACGGCGTCTCCAAGATGACCACCGCGACCAAGGTCGAGAGCGCGCTGATGCCGTTCCGCCTGCGCAGCAAGCACCGCAACATCACCTCCTGAGCCCACCTCGTCGACCGAGGGGTTCGCGGCGCGAACCTCTCGGTCGACGGTTCATTTCGGCGGGTAGACGGTCCGGTGGGCCGCGGCGATGGCCGCCGCGTAGGCCGCGCCCGTTAGGACGCGGTCGCGGGCCAGGGCCGCGCGGGCCGCGTTCGCGCCCGGCGCGCCGTGCACCCCACCGCCCGGGTGCGCCGACGAGCTGGCCAGAAAGAGCCGGTCCACCGGGGTGTCCGCGCGGCCCAGGCCGGGGATCGGGCGCAGGAACAACTGTTGGTACGCGGCGGCGGTGCCCCCGCCCAGCGCGCCGCCGACCAGGCT
Source organism: Micromonospora sp. WMMD736 (assembly GCF_049179015.1). NCBI lineage: Bacteria > Bacillati > Actinomycetota > Actinomycetes > Micromonosporales > Micromonosporaceae > Micromonospora > Micromonospora sp. WMMD736. Next base: position 6,766,562 of record NZ_JBMHMI010000001.1, on the reverse strand, counting down.
CGGGTCGCCCTTCTCCAGGTCGGCCGGCCCGGCCACGTGCCGGCCCACGATGAGCTGCCGGAAGCCCGGGGCGGCCGCTTCGAGCACGTCCTCCATGCGCTCCACGTGTCCGGCGATGTCCTCGGCCCGCCAGTTCCGCCGGAACGGCAGGTGGGTGTACGACCAGAGCGACTCGGTGCCCGGCGGCGAGTGGCTGGGGTCGGCCACCGACATCTGCCCCACCAGCAGGAACGGGTCGCGGGGCAGTTCACCCCGGGCCAGCTCGCCGGCGTAGCGGGTCAGCCCGTCGAGGTCCGCGCCGAGGTGCACGGTGCCGGCCCCGGCGATCGCCCGGTTGGTCCACGGGACACCGGCGGAGAGCGCCCAGTCCACCTTCAGCGTCGAGCCGTCCCACCGGAAGTGCGCCAGGTCCTCCACCAGCCGCGACGGCAGGACCGCCGCACCGACGAGGTCGAGGTAGAGGGCCGGCGCCGGCACGTCGGCGAGGACCGCCCGCCGGGCCCGCCACAGGGTGCCGCCCTCGGTGCGGACGCCCATCGCCCGGCCGCGCGCGGTGAGCACCCGGTCGACGCGCGCGCCGTACAGGATGCGGCCGCCGCGTTCGGCGAGCCGGTCCACGAGCGCGTTGGTGATCCGCCCCGCGCCGCCGTCGGGCACCGGCCAGCCGACCTGCTGGCCGAGCATGGCCAGCAGCCAGCCGTACACGCCGGAACCGGCCTCCTCGGGCGACAGGTCGGTGTGCAGGGCGCAGCCGGCGAGCAGCGCGGGCCCGCCCTCGCCGTCGAACAGCTCGTCGCCCAGTTTGCGGACCGGCACCACGAGTCGGCGGGCCAGCCGGAGCGCCCCCGCGACCCGCAGCCGCCGCAGCAGACCCAGTCCGCCGCGTACCGGCGGGAACGGCGTGGTGATCGTGGTCAGCATCGGCTCGGCCACCTCGAGCCAGTCCGTGTACGCGGTGAGCCAGCGCTTCCCGTCGCCGGGGGCGAACTGTTCCAGCGAGGCGGCCGTCGCGTCCGGGTCCCGGTTGATCACCGCGGCCCGGCCGTCGGGCAGCAGGTGCGCCAGCACGTCCGGGGCGTGTCGCCAGGACAGCCCGTGGCGGCCCAGGTCGAGGCCGTCGAGCACCGGCGAGGCGTACCCGAGGGGGTAGAAGGAGCTGTAGAGGTCACTCAGATAGCCCGGCGCGGTGACCTCGGCCGACTGGACGGCGCCGCCGGGTACGGCGGTCGCTTCCAGCACGACCACGTCCCACCCGGCGTCGGCCAGCAGGTTCGCCGCGACCAGGCCATTGTGCCCGGCGCCGATGACGACGGCGTCCGCGCTCTCCGCGCCGGTGGTAGTCATCCGATCCGCCTACCCGGCGCGCAACCGGGCGAAACGCGTTTGTCTCGCCGGGACCCGGGCATCCAGCGCCGCATGTACACGGTTGCGCAGCTGGTGGGCGGGGTGTGGGGCGCGGGCGGGTCCGGCGGCGAGCTGGTCGTGCGTGATCCGGCGGACGGCGAACCGGTCACCTCGGCGCCGGTCGCCACCGCCGACGAGGTCGGCAAGGCGGCCCAGGCGGCGCGCGAGGCGGCCGACGAATGGGCGGCGACCGCGCCGGCCGAGCGCGCGGCGGCGCTGCACCGGGCCGCGGACGCGGTCGCGGCGCTCACCGACGACCTGGCGGCGGCGGTCACCGCGGAGATGGGCAAGCCACTCGCGGACGCCCGCGGCGGCGTAGAGGCGGGCATCGGCACCCTGCGACAGTACGCGGAGATCGCACCGCTGCGCGGCGGGCGGACGTTGCACGGCGCGACCGACGCGGTGGACTTCATGACGCCGCAGCCGCGCGGTGTGGTCGCCGCGATCACCCCCTGGAACGATCCGGTGGCGGTGTCGTGCGGGCTGCTCGGCGCGGCCCTGGTCACCGGCAACGTGGTGCTCTACAAGCCGAGCGAGCGGACGCCCGCGACGGGCTGGCTGCTGGCCCGGGCCCTGGACGGGGCGTTGCCGGCGGGCGTGCTGTCCCTGCTCACCGGCGGCCCGGAGGTCGGGGCGGCGTTGGCCGCGCAGGACCTGGACGTGATCGCGCACGTGGGTTCCACCGCGACCGGACGGAAGATCGCCGCCGCCGCTGCCGGCACCGGCGCGAAGGTGCTGCTGGAGAACGGCGGCAGCGACCCGCTCGTCGTCGACGCGGGTGTCGACCCCGAGTGGGCGGCGCAGCAGGCCGCGCTCGGCGCGTTCGCCAACGCCGGGCAGATCTGCGTCGCGGTGGAGCGGATCTACGTGCACCGCGACCTGGCCGACGATTTCGTGGCGGCGTTGGTGCGCCGGGCCGACGCGTTGCGGGTCGGGCCGGGGCGCGACCCGGGCACCGAGTTGGGCCCGCTGGTCGACCGGCGGCACCGGGACCACGTGCACGGACAGGTGACGGCGGCGGTGGCGGCCGGCGCGCGGGTACGCACCGGTGGGGAACTGCCGGAGGGACCCGGGGCGTACTACCCGGCCACCGTGATCGCCGACTGCCGGCACGACATGGCGTTGGTGCGCGAGGAGACGTTCGGACCGGTCGCCCCGGTGGTGGTGGTCGACTCGTTCGACGAGGCGCTGACCTGCGCGGCGGACTCCCCGTACGGGTTGGCGGCCACGGTGCTCACCGGGTCGATGAGCCACGCGCAGCGGGCCTGGCGGGAGCTGCCGGTCGGCACCGTGAAGGTCAACGCGGTGTTCGGCGGGGCGCCGGGCGGGGCCGCGCATCCGCGCCGGGCCAGCGGTCAGGGCTTCGGCTACGGCCCGGAGTTGCTGGACGAGTTCACGGCCATGAAGGCGGTGCACATCGAGGCGCCCGGCGGCGGCCAGTGGTGAGCGCTCAGCGGCGAGCGGCACGGGGCGGACGCAGGGGTGGCGCGTCCGCCCCGTGCCGAGCCTGCCCGTGGGTCAGTCGCCGCGAGCCTTGCGGGTCGCCCGGTCGTTGGCCTTCTCGATGGCCGTGACCAACTCCGACTTGGTCATGCTCGACCGGCCCGGTACGTCCAGCTTGCGGGCCACCGACATCAGGTGGTCCTTGCTGGCGTTGGCGTCCACCCCACCGGCGGTGGGGGCGCGCCGCTCGGGGCCACCGCCGGCGGCCTGGCGGTCGCTCGGGCCCTTACGGCCCTTGGGCTCCCAGTGGTCGCCCACCTTCTCGAACTGGTGCTTCACCGCCGCGAAGGCGGTACGGTGCGACCGCTCGCCCTCGCCGTAGGTCTCCACCGCCGAGTCGTGCGTCTTCTCCCAGGTGCGCTGCGCCTTGTCCGGGGAGCGTCGCAGCGTGCTGGGCATGTCCTCGCGCCCGGGCATCTCGTCCTCCTCCGCATAGACAGAGTGACTGTCAGTCTTCCCAACGAGCACGGCGGCAAACCCCGGGGCGGCCGAGCGGGTTTGTCGATTTCCCGCTCTGGGTACCGGCCGGTCCAGGCCAGACCGGACGACCGGTCATCCGGTGGCCGGGGCACAGGGAGCGGGCATGACGACCACGGACCCCTCTACGACGCTCGCCGGCACGCGATTCCCCCGCCGGATCCGGCAGTTGAGCTGGCGTACGTGGCGCGGGGTGCTGGTCCGCAGCGTGCAGAACTTCGTCAACGACAACTGCTCGGACTGGGCCGCCGCGCTCACCTACTACGGGGTGCTGGCGCTCTTTCCGTCCGCCATCGTGGTGGTGGCTCTCGTCGGCCTCGTCTCGTCGGGCGAGCGGACCCTCGACACGGTCGTCGAGCTGGCCAAGCAGGTGGGCGCCGGTTCGGTGGTGGCCGACGACGACGGCGGCGTGGTCGGGGTGATCCGCTCGGTGGTGGTCCAGCAGAGCAACGCCAAGGTGCTGCTGAGCTTCGGCCTGCTCGGCGCGCTGTGGTCCGCCTCGGGCTTCATCGGCGCGTTCACCCGCGCCTCCAACGCCATCTACGGGGTGACCGAGGGCAGACCGGTCTGGAAGCTGCGGCCGTTGCAGATCGGCCTGGCCGCCGTGACGCTGGTGCTGCTCGCGGTGGTCGCCCTCGCCCTGATCGTCAGCGGCCCGGTCACCGACGCGGTCGGCGACTTGATCAACGCCGGTGGTCTGGCACGGACGGTGTGGAGCGTCGCGAAGTGGCCGGTGCTCGCCCTGGTGATGATGGTGCTGCTGTCCCTGCTGTTCTGGATCGCCCCGAACGTGCGCCAACCGCGCTTTCGCTGGCTCACCCCCGGCGGCGCGGTGGCCCTGTTCTCCTGGGCGGTGGTGTCCTTCGGTTTCGGCTTCTACGTCGCGAACTTCGCCACCTACAAGACGACCTACGGCAGCCTGGGCGCGGCCATCGCGTTCCTGGTCTGGCTCTACCTGTCCAACAGCGCCCTGATGCTCGGCGTCCAGATCAACGCCGAGGTGCAGCGCGGCCGGCAGTTGCAGGCGGGCGAGGAGGACGCGGGCGATCCGGTGCTGCCGCCGCGCAAGGCGGCCGAGGACTGAGAAGGCACCGGATGTCCGGCCCGGGGGCCGGTTCGCGACCCGGTGCCGGTTTACCGGACGGGGTGCCGGGTAGCGCAGAAGACATGGAGCGTGGCAACAGCAAGCACGGACCGAGGATCGACGAGCAGATGAGCCAGGAGGTCAGCGGCCTCGTGCAGGGGCCGGGCACCGGCGGCTCACGGGTTGACGAGGCCCGGGTGCCCGAGCCGGCCGGCGAGGACCAGCCGGAGGCCACCACGGCCCCGGCGGGCGACCTGCGCACCGGCACCCCGCAGGGGATGAGTTCCACCGACGTGGAGCAGCGCAGCCGGCTCGGCCGGTTCATCTCGATGAGCGCGCTGCCCGGCGACCGCCTGGTGCTCATCGCCAGCGCGCGGGAGAACGAGGCGCCCGACGACATCGTGGCGGCGCTGGAACGGCTGCCCGAGGGCACCGAGTACCAGACCGTCTCCGAGGTGTGGGCCGCGCTCGGCCACAAGAACGAGACGACCCGCTGGTAGTGATCGCCCCCCGATCCGACAGACAGCGGCCGAAGGAGGATTGACCCATGAGTGGCGTTACCGAACACGTCGAGGTTTCCGTACCCGTACGGACCGCGTACGACCAGTGGACGCAGTTCGAGGAGTTCCCCCAGTTCATGGAGGGCGTCCAGGAGGTCCGGCAGCTCTCCGAGACGATGACCCACTGGACGGTGGACATCGCCGGTGTCAAGCGCGAGTTCGACGCCGAGATCACCGAGCAGCTTCCCGACGAGCGGGTCGCGTGGCGCTCGACCGGCGGCACCCAGCAGGCCGGTGTGGTGACCTTCCACCGCCTGGACGAGAGCAAGACCCGGGTCACCCTTCAGCTCGAGTTCGAGCCGCACGGTGTGGTCGAGCAGGCCGGTGACAAGCTCGGCATCGTCGACCGGCGTGCCAAGGGCGACCTGGAGCGGTTCAAGACGTTCATCGAGCGGCGCGGTCAGGAGACCGGCGCCTGGCGTGGCACGGTGGACCGCCCGCAGCCGTGACGGGCGCGTACGCGATCGACGATGGCCGCCGGGAGTCCGGCGGCCATCGTCGTTTGCCGGGTCTGTTTGCGATCATCGCGCCCGGGTACCGCTGATGTCATGACGGACGACAGGGTGTGGCGTGACGAGGAGCGGCTGCCGCTGGAGGAGTTGGAGCGCGCCGTGGCGGGTTCCAGCATCGACGGGCAGGCCGACGACGTGACCGGCAACGACGCCGGTGAGGAGGCCGCCTTCGGGCACGGGCCGGCGGCGACCGACCGCGGTGGTGAGGCCCCGGGGCGGGAGCCGACCGACCCGCAGCGCGCCTACCGCCCGTCCACGACCGGGCGTACCGGACCGGACAACGGCTGATCCACGCCGGGCGGCCCGGTCCGCCCGGCGTCCCCGGACGGCCGGCGGGCGCCCAGTTCGTAGAGCACGATCAGCGCCAGCGCGAGCACCACCAGCGCCGCACCGAGCACCTCTACCGAGACGTTGCTGATCAGCACGCCGAGCCCCGCGGGGACGAGCGCCGCGCCCAGACCGGCGGCGCCGATCTGCAATCCGATCGCCCGGTCCGCGTGCGCCGCGCCGACCCGCTCGGCGGTGGTGAGGGTGAGCAGCGGGAACACCGGCGCGGCGGCGAAACCCACCACGATCAGGCCGAGCACCGCCAGCACGGCCGGGCCGGGTACGGCGATCAGCGCCGCGCCGACGGCCATGCCGGCCAGGCTAACCCGCAACACCAGCCGAGGCCCGAGCCGTTCGGCCACCATTCCCTGCACCACCCGGCCGACGAAGAGACTCCCCCAGTACGCCGAGACGCAGCCACCCGCGACCGCCGCGCTCAGGCCGCGCCCCTGGGTGAGCAGCAGGAACGCCCACAGCCCCGCGGACACCTCGATGGCGACGTACACCACGAAGGCCAGCGTCCCCGACCAGACGACCGGCAGGCGCAGCGTGGCCAGGACGGGCACCCGGACCGGCGACGGGTCGTCCGGTGTTTCCGCGTCCGCGTCCGGGGCGGAGTCGCGGCGTCGCCACGCGCGTACGGTCAGCGCGAACGCCGTGGCGAGGGCGAGTTGGGCGGCGGCCACGATGCCGTACCCCCACCGCGAGGCCAGGCCGGCGCTCAACGCGGCTGTCATGATCAGTGGGCCGATCGCCACACCCAGGCCGAAGAAGGCGTGCAGCCAGTTCATGTGGCGCGGGCCGAACGCGCCGGCGGCGTACGCGTTGAGCCCGGAGTCGACCGCGCCGGAGCCCAACCCGAGCAGCAGCGCGCAGCCCACGATCACGGCCAGCCCGGGGCTCAGGGCGTACCCGGTCAGCGCCAGGCTGGCGAGCAGGGTGCTGCCGGCGAGTAGCGCGCCCACGCCGATGCGGGCCAGCGTGAACCCGGCCAGCACGCTGGAGGTGAGGTAGCCGACCGTGCCCGCGGTGAGCAGCAGCCCGACGGCCTCGGTCGGTACGCCGAAGTCCGCCCGGATCGAGGGCCAGCCGACGCCGAGCAGGCCGTCCGGCAGGCCGAGGCTGACGAACGCGAGGTAGGCCAGCAGGAGCAGCGCGGCGCGGGGTGGCGGGGGCGAGGTGGACATGGGACAGCATCCTGCCGCAGCGCACCCTACCGGCGACGGGGGCCGCCCGCCCGCCGCGACAAGAAGTGGTGTCCGGACGGTCGAGAAAGCGGACAGCTCAGTCAGAATCGGCCGATCGGGGGACGGCAAACGAGCGTGTTCGCGTAAGAATTTCGGGATGCATCAAGGTTCCGGAATCCTCTCCACGCGTCAGCGCCGCCTCGCCTGGCTCGGCTTCCTGCTCGCCGCGCTCCAGGCGCCCGTGTCGGCCCGGCTCGTCTCCGACGACTCGTGGCTGTTCAGCGTCTGCGTCGCGCTGATGGTGGCCACCGTGATCATCGCCGACGACGCCGCCCGTCGCCGGCCCGCCAACGCCCCCAGCGAGTAGAGCGGCCGACCGCCTGCCCGGCTAGTCCGGGTACGCGGGGTCGATCACCATCTCCCGGATCTCGAGGATGCCGGGCCAGTACGGCGAGAGCGGCGACCCAGGTCCACCCCGACCGCAGCCGCCCCGACGCGGGCCACCCACGGCTCCAACGCCTCCACGGTGCCGGCGAACGTGGTCGCCGGGACGGCGACGAACAGCCTCGCCACCACCTCGGTCTCGCCCGGCTCGATGTCCAGCGTGCGGTCGGGGGTGAGGTCGGTGCCGTGGGTCGCCCCCTCCCAGCCCAACTCCTGGCTGGCCCGGTCGATCACCAGGCGGGTGGCCGGCGGCTCGGACGGAGGCACCACGGTCTCGGCGTAGCGGACATTCGACGAGTAGACGAAGTCCTGCTCCCGCCAGCCGAAGCGGCGCAACAGGCCGGAGGCCAGGTCGTGCATGGCGCGTTCCTCGTTCACGGCGACGCGCCAGCCCGACAGCAGCAGGTCCGCGCGCTCGATGTCGACGTCCATCCCGTCGGCGCCGAGCTCGTCGGCGAGCGGGGCGTACCGACGCAGCGTCGCGGCGGTGCTCTCCGTCCCGCGCTCCAGTCTGAGCATCGCCCTCATCGTGAACGGGGGCTTCCTGTCGTTCTTCGCCACGAACGCTCCTTGTGAATGATGGGGACCGGCCCACCGGGCCCCATCATTCACGTTGGCCGGTCCGCTGTCAGTCCGGGCGGGCCTCGTGCCCCGGCTGGCCCCGGGTACGGCGGCGCTCCTTCATCTCCGCCTCGTAGAGGTGCCGTCGCCCGCCCACCAACTCGTCGCGGGCCTGTCGGTCCAGCTCCCGGAACAGCGCGTGGTACCCGTCGTCGAAGTCCTCGACGATCTGGAACGTCCACCGGCCGGCGATCACGTTGCGACCCAGCAGCTCGGTGTCGATCCGTTCGGCGATCCGGTGGTGCCCGGCGGCGCGGAACTTCTCCACCGCGTCGTCGAGCATCAGGTCGGCGTGCCCGATGAGCTGGTGCAGCGAGTACAGGTGCCCGCGGGCCCGTTCGACGCACTCCAGAGCCTCGCTGAGCTTGCCCAGCGCGGCGACCGTCTCGTCGCTCACCCCGGCCGGCCGCCGGTGCTGCTCGTCCGGCCCGTCCGCCCGCTGCCCCATGGCTGCTCCCACGGTCTGTGTCGTCCTGCGTCGTCGGGTGCCTGGTGCCCCGTCTGTGCCGGATCAACCCTCGCGGCCAGCGTCGAGGTGTCCGGTGGCACAACCCACAAGCGCCGAGCGGCCGAGGTCGGTCGATCACCGGTGGGTTAGCCTCGGTCACCATGCGTGTGCCGTTCAACCGGGTCGCCGCCCCGACCGCCGTCGAGTCGGCGCGGTCCACCCTGGCCGCCCTCACCGTCTCCGTGGGCACCGCCGGCCTTGCGGCCGCCGCCGTCCGTCCCGGGCTGCTGGCGCTGGTCGACCAGCACGCCGCCGCCGTCCGCGACAGCCTGGACGGGGACCGGCGGCCGTTGACCGCCGCGACGCTCGCCGGTTACGCCGAGGGGGTACGCGCCGCCGCGCTGGAGCACGGCTGGACCCCGCCGCACGGCCCGGTGGACTGGAGCGCGCCGGAGTGGCCGCTGGCCCGGCTGTTGGCCGTCTGCGCGCTGGCCCGTTCGCTCGACCGTTCCTGAGCACACGGAGGGCGCCCAGGCGTGCTGCGTGGACGCCCTCCCCCGGGCACGGTCGTGCCCCGTTACGGGCGGTACTGCTGGGTCTGGTCGGCCGCACCGGACTGGTACGTGCCACGCCCGCCGGACATCGTCGACTGCTCGTCGACCCGGGGCATGGCCTGGGTCCGGTCGCCGCCACGGTCGGCCATCTGCCGCTCCATGTCGCCGCGCCCCGCCGAGGTGGCCCGCCGGTGCTCCTGCACCGCCTGGGCTTCCCGGGCGGCCCGGTCCAGCCAGCCGTCCCAGCGGTTCTGCATCGGCTTGACCAGGCCACCGCCGACGCCGACGATCAGGATGCCGGCGACCGTGGCGAGGACCGCGATCAGCACCGGAGTGGTGACCGTGGTGGCGATACCCACCTGGTTCAGGGCGGCGATCACGCCGAGCGCGATGATGAAGATCGCCGTCAGGTCCGCCAGGACCTTGCCGTACGAGAGTCCGCCCAGCGCCCCGGTGACCAGATCCCGGACGGCGTTGGCGATGGCGGCCGCGACCACCACGATGACGATCGCGATGAACGCGCGCGGCAGCCAGGCCACCACGCCGCTGATCAGGTCACTGATCGCGTTGGGCCCCCAGACTCCGAAGGCGAACTGCAGGGTGAACAGCAGGACGGCGTAGTACGCCAACCTGGCCAGGATGTCGCTGGCGTCGTACTTCGTTCTCTCGAGTGCCCGTTTGATGCCTCCGCGTTCGACGGCCTCGTCGAAGCGCACCCGTTCCAGCACCGCATCCACGATCTTGAGGACCGCTCTGGCGATGAGCCAGCCGACCACGAGGATGACGATGAAGGCCACTGCCTTCGGGATGAAGAGCAGCACCGACCTCCAGGTGTCGGCGATGGCGTCGCCGATGTCGGCCTGCCGCACCGCGAGGGTTTTCAGCATGATGTCCCTCCTGTCGCGTGGACTGCGCCGGGCGCATACCCGGCCACCGGTACGGCAGTCCGGGCGGCTCGCTGCCATTTTTCCGACAAGTCGCTCAACAGGGGCCCTGACCTGCCCGAACGGCAACCACGCGAGGGCCAGCGGCGACCCGCGCACATGATCGGATGCGGCTGAGCGACGGCCGGCTAGGCTGCGAACATGCCAGGAACGGTCGGGCGAGTCCCCACGCCAGCAATTCCGGCCCCCGGCGCAACCACCGCGCCCGGTGCGGCGGCCGTGCTCGCCCACGACTGGTCCGCCACCGCGCTCGGCCCGCGCGAGGGCTGGGACCCGGCGGTCCGGGCCGTGGTGGGCGTGATCCTGGCCGCGCCGATGCCGATGGCGCTGGCGTACGGCGACGACCTGGTCCTGCTCTACAACGACGGCTACGCCGAGTTGCTGGGCAGCAAGCATCCGGCCGCCCTCGGCCGACCGGCCGCCGAGGTCCACTCCGAGGTGTGGGAGCTGCCCGGTTTCGGTGACGCGATCGAGCGCGCCTACCGGCAGGGCGTGCCCTTCCTGGAGAAGGAGTCCACGCTCTCCCTGCTCGGGGAGAGCGGCGGTGTCGAACAGGTGGTCTTCACCCGCAGCCACTCGGCCGTCCGCGACAGCTCCGGGCAGATCGTCGGAATCCTGACGGTGGCCGCCGAAACCACTCACGTCACCGAGCAGTTGCGGAGTCTCAGCGACGTGGCCGCCGCGCTCGCCGGCACGCTCACCCTCGACGACGTGGCCCGGGTCGCGCTGCGCCACACCATCGGGATGTTCGACGCCGACCGGGTGGCGTTCGTGGTCGACGAGGGTGGCGGCGGCTGGCGGATGGTGCGTCGGGTCCGCGGCGAGTTGATGGACGAGGCTGACGAGCGGCTGCCTCCGCTGTGGCGGCGGGCGCCGGCCGACTGGGAGGGTCCGGTCGCGCTGACGGCCCGGTCGGGCGAGGCCCTGTTCATCCGCGACGGTCAGCCGCTGCGCGACACCGCCGCGGACCGGCATGACCAGAAGATCCGCGCGATGGCCACGCTCCCGCTGGGCACGTCGGTGGTCCGGGGCGGGCTGACGGTCGGCTACCAGGTCGCACACACCTGGTCGGCCGCCGAGCGGGCGCTGCTGGCCGCGGCGGCGGAGCTGATCGGCCAGGCCGCTGAGCGGGCGCGACGGTTCGAGACCCAGCACGGCACCGCCCAGTTGCTGCAACGCAGCATGCTGCCCGAGCACCTGCCCGACCTGCCCCGGCTGCGGATCGCCGCCCGTTACGACCCGGGCGTGGACGGCAACGCTGCCGGCGGAGACTTCTACGACGCGTTCCTGCTGCCCACCGGCACGCTCGGCGTGGTGTTGGGCGACGTCGCCGGGCACGACGTCCAGGCCGCGGCGCGGATGGGGCAGGTGCGGGCGGCCCTGCGCGCCCTCGCGCTGGCCGATCCGACGCCGGACGCGGTGCTGACCGGGCTGGACCGGTTGGTGACCAGCCTCGGTACGGAGGCCGGCAGCCACGAACTGTTCGTCACCGTGGCGTTCGGGGTCATCGACGCCGAGCGCCGGGAACTGACCCTGGCCAGCGCCGGTCATCCCGCTCCCCTGATCCGGCGGTGTGGGCCCGACGGCCGCACACACGCCGAGTACGTGCAGGTGCCGGCCGCTCCCCCGCTGGGGCTGGGCGGGCGGCCGACCACCGTCACCGTCGCGTTCCCGCCCGGCGACACCCTGCTGCTGTTCAGCGACGGCGTGGTGGAGCGGCGCAGGCAGAGCCTGAGCGCCGGGATGGACGCGCTCGGCGACGCGGTGGCCAAGGCCGGCACCAGCGATCCCCGTGCCCTCTGCGCGGTGGCGACCGCGGCGGTGTCCGGTGGCACCGAGGACGACGTGGCGGTGCTGGCGGTCGAGCATGCCCTCAAGCCGAGCCGGTCGGCGGCGATGGAGGTGCCGGCGGAGCCGACCGCGCCCAGCCGGGTCCGGCACTGGATGACCGGTCAGCTCACCGACTGGCGGGTGCCCGAATCGGTGATCGGCGCGGCGGTGCTCTGCACCAGCGAGCTGACGACCAACGCGTTGCTGCACGCCGGTACGGCCGCCCGGGTGGAGATCGACCTCAGCCCCGAGCGCCTGCTGGTCTCGGTCGCCGATTCCGGTACGCGGGGCACCGTGACCCGGGCGCGTACCGACACGTTGAGCAGTCGCGGACGCGGACTGGGTCTCATCGAGGAGCTGAGTGACGCCTGGGGCACCGACCCGTCGGTGCGCGGCTCGACGGTCTGGTTCGAGATCCTCGTCCCTGCGGCCGAACCACACTGAGTCGTACGCACCGACCCGTGCGGGGCGAGTCAGCCGAACGCGCGAGGGGTAGGAGTGCGGCCATGGCCAACGAACAACCCCAAGGGGTGCTCTTCGACGTCGACGGAACCCTGGTCGACACCACGTACCTGCACACGGTGAGCTGGTGGGAGGCGCTGCGCCAAATCGACCGGCCGGTGCCGATGGCGACCGTGCACCGCTCGATCGGGATGGGCTCGGACAAGCTGCTGGATCACCTGCTCGGCCCGGAGCGGGACCGCGACGAGGATCCGAAGTTGCGCGAGGCGCACGACACCCTCTACACCGAGTACTGGGAACGGCTGACGCCGCTGCCCGGGGCGGTGGACCTGCTGCGCGCCTGCGCCGAGCGCGGATTGCGGGTGGTGCTCGCCACCTCGGCCGCCGAGCACGAGGTCGGCGCGTTGCGCCGGGCGCTGAACGCGGACGACGTGGTGGACACCGTCACCTCGTCGGCCGACGCCAAGGAGAGCAAGCCGGCGCCGGACATTCTCGAAGCGGCGCTCGAGCAGTCGGGGCTGGCCGCCGAGCGGGTCGTCTTCGTCGGCGACTCGGTGTGGGACGTCGCGGCGGCCGGCAAGCTCGACATCCCGTGCGTGGGGTTGACCTGCGGCGGCACGAGCCGAGGCGAACTCGCCGGGGCCGGCGCGGTGGCGGTGTACGACGACCCGGCCGCGCTGCTGGCCGAGCTGGCGGACTCCCCCCTCACCCGCCCGAGATGAGACCCACTCCGGTTCGCACGGGCGGACACGCATAGCCGCGAGTCTTCCGGGGCATCTGTGGCCACCTGCCCGCGCCGTGCGGGTGCGGCGAGAGGGTGGTGTTCGTGGAGCCGGTAGATGTGGCGTTCGCGTTGGTGGGCGTGGGCGCGCTGCTCGCGGGCATCCTGCCCCGGGTGTTGGAGCGCCGCCCGCTGTCCATGCCGATCGCGTTCCTCGCCCTCGGCATGCTGGTCTTCGTCCTCCCCATCGGACTGCCCACACCGGACCCGCTGGCCCATCCCGAGCTGGCCACCCACCTCACCGAGATCGGGGTGATCGTCGCCCTGATGGGCGCCGGGTTGAAGATCGACCGGCCGTTGAGCTGGGCCCGCTGGTCCTCCACCTGGCGACTGCTGGCCATCGCGATGCCGGTGTGCATCGCGGCGGTGGCGCTGCTCGGCTGGTGGTGGGCGGGTCTGGTGCCGGCGGCGGCGCTGCTGCTGGCCGCCGCGCTGGCCCCGACCGACCCGGTGCTCGCCGCCGACGTGCAGGTGGGCGAGCCGACCGATGTGGAGGACTCCGAGGACGAGGTTCGTTTCGCCCTGACCTCGGAGGCGGGCCTCAACGACGGGCTGGCGTTCCCGTTCGTCTACGCGGCCATCGCCATCGCCTCGACCAGCCTCGCCCCCCGCGCGTGGCTGGCCGAGTGGTTCACCGTGGACGTGCTCTGGAAGGTCGGCGTCGGGGTGGGCGGTGGCCTGCTCATCGGCTGGCTGCTCGGCAAGCTGTTCTTCCGGGCGCCCAGCGAGTTGCGGTTGGCCCGGCACGCCGAGGGTTTCCTGGCGCTGGCCGCCACGTTCCTGGCGTACGGCCTGGTGGAGGTGGCCGGCGGGTACGGCTTCCTGGCGGTGTTCGTGGCCGCGCGGGCCATCCGGGCCGCCGAGCGGACCCACGAGTTCCACTCGGTGCTGCACGACTTCGCCGAGCAGGTCGAGCGGCTGCTCACCCTGGTGTTGTTGCTGCTGCTCGGCGGCGCGATCGTGGGCGGCCTGCTCGCGCCGCTGACCTGGTCGGCGGCGGCCGTCGGGTTGGCGCTGGTCTTTCTGATCCGGCCGGCCGTCGGCTGGTTGTCGCTGCGCGGCGCGCCCGGCCGCCCGGCGGAGCACTGGGTCATCTCGCTGTTCGGCATCCGAGGCGTGGGCTCGTTCTACTACCTGGCGTACGCCACCACGAAGGCGGACTTCCGGCAGGCGGAGCTGTTGTGGGCCACGGTCGGGCTGGTGGTGCTCGTGTCCGTGGTGGTGCACGGCGTCGCGGCGACCCCGGTGATGCAGTTGCTGGATCGCGAGGGCGAGCGCACCGAGGACGCGTCCGAGTCCGAGGCCCAGCCGGTGGCCGCCGCCGGGCACTGAAGAGCGCGCCGGGGCCCCTCAGCCGAGGCGGGCGACGAGTGCGCGACCGAGGTCCCGACCGGAGCGCCAGGCGCTCTGCACGCGGGGTGTGCCGAACGCGTCGCCGGCCAGGCCGATCCCGTCCGCGTCGAGGTGGTGGGTGACGTCGGTGGGCTCGCCGGTCGGCTTGGCGTACGTCCAGCGGTGCACGTGCACGTCGGCGGCCTCGTCGGGCAGCCCGAGCAGGTCCCGGACGGCCTGCTCGATCGCCGGCCCGGCGGCGGAGGGCTGGGCCAGGTGCCCGGCGGCGAACTCCGGCACGGTGTGCGCGACCAGCACGGGCGCGTCGTCGCCGCGCCGGTCGCCGTCGTCGCAGACGAGGCTGAGCACCGGATGGTCGTTGACGAACGCGCCGCGGAAGGTCGGCCAGCGCCGGGACTCGAAGCGCAGTACCGCAGAGAGGGTCGGCGACCAGGTCTGCGCCTGCACGACGCGGGTGGCGTCGGCCAGGGCCGGATCGAGCAGCAGGGCCGCCTGCGGTCCCGGCATGGCCAGGGCGACCGCGTCGTACGCCTCGCCGTCGACCGTCGGCCCGGGTTCGACCGCGAGCACCAACCGGTCGACGGTCACCGGCACCGGTCCGGCCAGGTGTTCGACGAGCGACCGCAGCCCGCGTGGGGCGGCGTAGCGCAGCGGGCCGCGCACCTCGTGCCGGCCGTTCGTGTCGTAGGCCCAGAACGTGTCGGTCCACTCGCGGACCAGACCGGCGGTCCGCCACTCGTCGACCACGGCGGCGAAGTCCGGGTCGCTGGCGGTGAAGTACGCGGCGCCGATGTCGGCGGGCCGGCCGTCGAAGCGTTTGCTGGCCATCCGGCCGCCGCTGACGTGCCCCCGTTCGCTGACCCGCACGGGCACCCCGGCGCGGGTCAGCTCCACGGCGCACGCCACGCCGGCGATGCCCGCCCCGACCACCAGCACACCTGACGAGTTCACGCTCATCCGGTGATCGTAGGGGCATGAACCGGCGGCGATCGGGGTACTGGCACACCTGTTCGAAGAAAGGGTGATGAGGATGACGGACCGTAGCAACGACCAGGCCGACCCGCGCGGCGCGATCAAGGACCCGGACGACTGGGTCACCGGCGACGAGCCGCCGACGGCGGCCCAGGAGTCGTACCTGGCCACGCTGGCCCGGGAGGCGGACGCGACGCTTCCGGACGACCTGACCAAGGCCGAGGCCTCGAAGCGGATCGACGAGCTCCAGGCCGAGACGGGCCGGGGTCAGTAGGTCGCGCTGCTCAGCGACGCGGCAGGGTGTGCAGGCGTACGGACTCCACCCTCCCCCGGGTCGTCTCGGCCTCCAGGTAGGTGGCGTACGGCTGGGATCGACGGTCGGTGGGCGACCCGGGGTTGAGCAGGCGCAGCCCGTTGGGGGCCACGGTGTCCCAGGGGATGTGCGAGTGCCCGAAGACCAGCAGGTCGACGTCGGGGAAGCGGGCCGCGCACCGCTGTTCGCGGCCGGTGCGCGGGCCCGTCTCGTGCACCACGGCGACCCGTAGCCCGTCGAGGTCGACGCGGGCCACCTCGGGCAGCCGGGCGCGCAGCGCCGGGCCGTCGTTGTTGCCGTACACGCCGACGAGCCGCCGCGCGCGGGCGGTCAGCGCGTCGAGCAGCGATTCGTCGACCCAGTCACCGGCGTGCAGCACGACGTCCGCCGCGTCGATCGCCGCCCACAACTGCTCGGGCAGGTCCCGGGCCCGCTTGGGGAGATGCGTGTCCGCCGTGAGCACCAGCCTCATGCCGGCATCATCCCCCGGCCGCGGACGGCGCGCTCAGCGCGACGCCGGGGTGAAGAAGCCGGGCGGCGTACCCAGACTGCGCAGCGCCGAGTCTTCTTCGACGTCGCTGAGCACACCGACGGCGTTGATCAGGCCGATGTGCGAGAACGCCTGGGGAAAGTTGCCCAGCTGGTCCCCGGTCAGTGGGTCGATCTGCTCGGCGAACAGTCCCAGGTCGTTGAGTCGCGCGAGCAGCGTCTCGAACAGCTCGCGCGCCCGGTCCCGTTCGCCGGCCAGCGCCAGGCAGCACACCAGCCAGAACGAGCAGATCAGGAACCCCGCCGGGTCGCCGTCCCAGCGACGCAGCAGGCCGTCGTGGGACAGCTTGGCCTCCACGGCGCGGATCGTCGAGCGCATCCGCTCGTCGTCGGCGGGCAGGAAACCCACCAGGGGGAGCACCAGCACCGACGCGTCCAGCTCGTCGGATTCGTAACTTCCGGTGTACGCCCCGACGCGCTCGTTCCAGCCCCGTTCCAGCACCTGCGCGCGCACCTCGTCGCGGGCGGCCGCCCAGCGGGCCACGTCCTGCGGCTCGCCCAGTCGCGTGCCGAAGCGGACCGCCCGGTCCAGTGCCGACCAGCAGTGCACCTTGGAGGAGACGTGGTGGTGTTCGACGCCACGCTCCTCCCACATTCCCGCGTCCGGCAGCGCCCAGTCCCGGGCGGCCTTGTCGGCGAGGGACCGCAGCAGGTGGTAGACGTCCGGCTCCAGCGGTTCCAGCCGGTCACGCATCAGCCAGGCCGCGTCCATCGCCTCGCCGAAGACGTCGGTCTGGCGCTGCCGCCACGCGTCGTTGCCGATCATCACCGGCGGGCTGTCGCGGTAGCCGGCGAGTTGGTCCAGGCGATGCTCGGTGAGGTCCCGCTCCCCCAGCACCCCGTACATGATGGGCACCGGCTCCTCGTCGATCCGGCCCATCGCCCGGCCGAGCCAGGTGAACTGTCGCTGCACCTCGTCGAAGCAGGCCGTCCGCCACAGCGCGCGCAGGGTCAGGCTGAAGTCACGCACCCACACGTACCGGTAGTCGTAGTTCCGGTCGCCACCGAGCTTCTCCGGCAGCGACGTCGTCACGGCGGCGACCACCGCACCGCTGGGCCGGTACGTCATGCCCTGCACGATGAGCGCGCTGCGTCGCACATGCTCGGCGTACATCCCCTGGTACTCGTGCCTGCGGACCCAGGAGCGCCACCCGTCGGCCGTGTCGGCGATGGTCCGGTCGGCGTCGGGCACCTGTGGCCGGGGCGAGTCGTAGGTCGGGGCGTACCCGAGGGTGAAGTTGTGGGTGGTGCCGGCGCGGACGGTGAACGTCGCGGCGGCCTCGCCCTCGCCGCAGGTCAGCGGCACCGCCGCCACCAGGGCGAGCTGGCTGGCCCCGCCGACCGCTTCCAGGGCTCCGTCCCGCTCGACGAGGAACGGCGTGGTCCGGCCGTACTCGAATCGGGGTCGGTAGTGCAGCCGCATCGGCACCTCCCCGGAGAGACCCCGCACGCTGCGGACCAGCACCTGCGGCGAGCGGTACCCGATGTCGTGTTCGCGCGCGCCGGGCTCCAGGGCGAGCGCGTCGGTCAACTCCACCTCGCCCGCGGCGGTCCGGAAGACGGTCCGCAGTACCAGGGTGTCGTCGAGGTAGCGGCGGTCGACGGTGAAGTCGTCGGTCTCCGGCCGGATGGACCAGTGCCCGGCGTCCTGGCCGATCAGCCGGGCGAACACCGACGGCGCGTCGAACCGACCCGGGCACCACCAGTTCACCGATCCCGTCCGGTCCACCAGAGCCGCGCTGCGGCCGTCCGCGAGGAAGCCGTGGTCGCTGATCTTTGCGGTCTGCACCCGGCTGCCTACCCGGGCCGCCCCCGCGCATGCCTCCCGAGCCCGCGGCACCCCGCTGCCGGCCCGGCGTTACCGCTCGACGCTGACGGGAAACCAGGCGGCTGACGAGGGAGGATGCTCATGACCTCAGCTCCGGAGCCGACCGCCACCTGGCGGCCCGGCGCAACCAGTGGTGACGTGCTTCCGTCCGGCCCGGCAGGCCGCCCGGCGACACCCGGCGCGGACGGGCACGGGCCGGAAGGTGGCCCACCCACCGTGACGATCGGCTCGTACCCGGACTATCCGTCCGCGCAGAAGGTGGTCGACTACCTGGCGGACAACCGCTTTCCGGTGGAGCACACCGCCATCGTCGGCACGAACCTGACGCTCGTCGAGACGGTGCTCGGACGGATGACGACGGGCCGCGCGGCCCTGCTCGGCGCCGGCACCGGCGCCTGGTTCGGCCTCTTCATCGGCCTGCTGTTCGGCATCTTCACCGTCGGCAACTGGCTGGCGGTGATCCTGGTCGGGCTGGTCATCGGCGCGATCTGGGGTGCTGTGTTCGGCGCGGTCGCGCACGCCATGACCGGCGGACAGCGCGACTTCACCTCGGCCAGTTCGCTCCGGGCCGGCCAGTACGCGGTCACGGTCGACGCGCAGCTGGCCGACCAGGCAAGACAGCTCCTGGCCCGCATGCTTGGTTCAAGCCCAACGCCCCGCTGAGCCCCAGCACGCCGACGCCCCGCCGCCGATCTTGCACTTTCTGCGCTCGCATATTGGCGCAGAGCGGGCATTTCACTGACCGAAAGTGCAAGATCGGCGGGTGCCGGGGCGTGGGCTAGTAGTCGGTCTTGGCTACCTCGCGGCGGCAGACCAGGGCGAGGCTCATGCCCTTCTCGACGTCGCCCGGGTCGTCGGCCGTTCCCCGGTAGCCGTAGCTCGCCCCGTCGGGCGACAGCTCGACGTCGACACCCTTGGCCTTCAGGCACTTGACGACGGCGTACGTGAAGTCGCGTGCCTTCGGGTTGGCGGGATCCTCCTCCCAGACCCGGCGGTCACCGTCGCGATGACGGCGGCGCACCGGTCAGTCGTGGTACGCCAGCTCGCCAGCGCGCAACGGGACGTCGACCCGGTTCTCCGGCGGCGCGAGCGGGCACGCCCAGCGGTCGTCGTACGCGCAGCTGGGGTTGTAGAGGTAGTTGGCGTCCAGCCGGACCCGGTCACCGGGCAGCAGCTCGACGCCCCGGCCGAAGGTGCCCTTCACCGTGTCGGTGAGGTACCGACCCCCGCCGTACGTCTCCCGCCCGCAGGTGCCGTCGCGCAGCGGCACGAACAGTCCGCCCCCGTACGCCTCGATCCACCACAGCGTCAGCGGCCCCCAGGCCGTCTCGGCCACCGCCACCCGGCGGTAGTTCACCACCCCGTCCGGGCCGCCGGTGTCGATGCTCAACTCACCGCTGGCCGGCCGGAGCGGCGCTTCGACCACCGCGTCCGGGTTGGGTGGGAAGTACCGCACGCCCCGGAACGCGGGCCGCTCGTCGGGCGGGATGGGGCTCTGCGGGTGGGTGGCGAAGAGGTCGTCGCGGCCGGCGCGGAAACCCGCGAGGTCGACGTCGGACAGGTACAGCCGGGCCACCCGCTCCCGCCAGTCGGCCAACTCCAGGTCGGTCAGCATGCGGGGGACTCCTTGTCGAGGGACAGCTCTCCGGATCTCAGGGGCCTGCCGCACGCTTGGCAACGGACCTCGGCGACGAACACCTCGCCACAGACGTCGTGGATGAAGTCGACCTGGGGCACGTCGGCGTCGCTGTAGGTGTCGCCCCACCGCTTGAGCACGAGGATGACCTGACCGAGGTCCCGCCCCTTCTGGGTGAGTTCGTACCCGGCGACCTTGCCGTCCTCGGAGGTACGGGCCTGGAGGATGCCGGTTTCGGCCAGTTTCCGCAGCCGGGCGGCGAGGACATCCCGGGGTGCGCCGACCGCTCGCAGGATCTCGGTGTACCGCGACGCGCCGAAGGCGAGCGCTCGCACGATGTGCAGCGACCACCTGTCGTTGACGGCGTCGAGCGCGACCGCGAGGGTGTCCCGCGCCGGTTTGGAATTCAAACCAGGGGTGCTACGGTTCGTCTGGTTGGACATTCAAACCACACTACCCGAGGAAACACCCATGACGTCGTCATCCGACTCACCCACCAGGCGGGAAACGCCCGTCACCACCCAACGTGCCGCCTGGCTCTCTCTGGTGATCACCGGGCTGATCATCGGTACGGCGTTCATCGCCGTCTACGTCGGGCTGCAACGTGATCCCGCGCCGAGCCGCCTGCCGATCGCGGTCGTCGGCGACCAGCTCGCCACCGCCGCCCACGCCGGTTTCGGCGATGCCGTCACCGTCACCCCGGTCACCAGCGTCGACGCCGGCACCGCCCTGGTCCAGGACGGCGACGCCGTCGCGGTCCTCAGCCCGAGCGCGCCCGACAGCGTGCGGCTCGACTACGCCGGCGCGAGCGGATTCAGCGAGAGCGGCGCCGCCCGGCAACTCGTGGCCGGTTTCGCCCGCCAGGCCGGCATGACGGTCCAGGAGAACGACATCGTCCCGCTGGCGAGCTACGACAGCCGCGGGCTGTCCGCCTTCTACGTGGTCTTCGGGGTCACCCTCTCGTCGTTCGTCCTCGCGCAGGGGCTCACGGCGGCCACCGCGAAGGTACGCCTGCGCCACCGGCTCTACGCGATGGGCGGGTTCGCGGTCCTGATCGGCGTGGTCGCGGCCACGGTCGCCGGCCCGGTGTACGGCTCACTGACGGCGCCGTTCCCCCTGCTCGCCCTGTCGCTCATCCTGCTGTCGGCGGCCAGCGCCTTCACCACGAAGGCCCTCGGCGCCTGGCTCGGGCCGATCGGTATAGCGCTCGCCGTGCTCATCCTCACCACCATCGGCAACGCGACGAGCGGAGCGACGATCGGCGTCGACCTGCTGCCGGGCTGGGCGCAGGCGATCTCGGCGAAGCTCCCGCCGGGCGCGGCCGTCCGGGCGGTGAACAACTTCGGCTACTTCGGCGGCTCGCACACGCTGGTGCCGCTCGTGGTGCTCGCCGCCTGGTTCCTGGCGGGGCTCGGGTTCGTCCTGCTCCGACAGCGCAGCGCACCGCGACGTCCGCTCGCCGCCGAGGCCAGCCGATGACCGCCCGGGTGAGCCCGTACCTCAGCTTCGCCGGCAACGCGCGCGACGCCATGCGGTTCTACCAGTCGGTGTTCGGGGGCGATCTTCAGATCGCCACCTTCGGCGACCTGCACGGCCCCACCGAAGCGGCGACCGACGATCTGGTCGCGCACGCGATGCTCCGAGGCGCGTCCGGGATCGTGCTGATGGGCTCGGACCGGACGCCGGGCGACGATGGTCCCGGTGGCACGTCGTCGATCACGCTGGGCGGTCACGACGAGACGGAGATGACCGAGTACTGGGAGCGGCTCAGCGCGGAAGGCGCCGTCACCGTCCCGTTCGCGCCGTCGCCGTGGGGCGCCCGCTACGGCAGGTGCACCGACCGGTTCGGGACCGACTGGCTGGTGAACCTCACCGCACCGCCGACGTCCTGACCTGGGCTGGAGTCGCGGCGAACGACGGCCGGGTGAAGCAACGACCGCCATGCTCGCCCGGCCGTCACCGCTGCGGCCAGTTGCGGAGAACAGCGTCCAGGGCATCGAGGGTACGGACCCACGAGTCGTCCGTCGGACGCGGCGTGTGGCGGAAGCTGCCGGTCCGTTCCAGGCTCACGAAGCCGTGGAAGGTGCTGTGCATCATCCGGATGGCGTCGGTCTGGTCGGGCTCGGCGAGCCGGTAGCCGCGCAGGATGGCCCGGGTCATCTCCGAGTGCCGGAAACCCGCGCTCGCGGCGGCGGTCTCGGGGTCGAGGTCGATCTGCATGGCCGCGTACCGGCCCGGATGCCGCGTCGCGTAGTCCCGGTACGCGTTGGCGAATGCCACCAGCGCGTCCTTGCCGGCCCGGCCGGCGAGCGCGTCGGCAACCTGGTCGGCCAGTTCGGCGAGCGCCAGCAGGGCGATCCGGACGCGCAGGTCGTGGGCGTTCTTGAGATGGAAGTAGAGGCTCGCGTCCTTTACACCGAAGTGCCGCGCGAGGGCCGCGACGGTCACGTTCTCGACGCCCACCTCGTCGGCCAGGTCGGCCGCCACCTGGGTCAACCGCTCGACCGTCACGCCGGCACGTGCCACTCGCCACACCCCTCAAACTAGTCTCGTTAATCGCTTGCCTAGGAGAGCTAGGCTACTGCCTATGCTATCCATCACCGAATCCGACATCCGCGCCTCCTTCGTCAACGTCACGCAGGGCGAGGCGAAGCGGATGGCGCTGCCGGGCGATCTGGACACGTACCCCTGGGAGGACCTCGACTTCCTCGGCTGGCGGGACCCCGCCGCGCCGCAGCGGGCGTACCTGGTCGCCGAGACCGCCGACGGCCCGGTCGGGGTCGCGCTGCGGGTGGCGCCGCAGCAGACCGGACGGGTACGGCGCAGCATGTGCTCCTTCTGCCTGACCACCCACACCGGCGACGGCGTCTCACTGATGACCGCCCGCAAGGCCGGCCGCGAGGGCCGGCAGGGCAACACGGTCGGCGCGTACGTCTGCTCCGACCTGGCCTGCTCGCTCTACCTGAGGGGCAAGAAGGAGGCCGGACGGCGGATCGACGAGACCATCACCCTCACCGAGAAGATCGACCGCACCACCGGCCACCTGGCCGCGTTCCTGCGTCGGGTCACCGAGTAACCGGCGTCTCGCTAGGAGCAGTCGCAGAACGCGGTCGCCCGGACGACGTCCGCGACCTTCACGGTGACCGTCGGCGTCTCCGCGACGAGTCCGACGGCCTTCGCCAGGTCGTCGGACCAGACGATGAGGTCGTCGGCTCCGGGCGTCGCCCGGACGACGGAGGTCGTGAGAATCGCCTTGATCTGGAACGTGGCGTTGATGGGCGGCTTTTGAACATAGGCCAGAGCGACCCAGTCCCCACCCGGGATCTCTTTCGTGGAATCCCACTGGACGTAATACCGCGGCACGTCTCCGGGGCAACATTCGCGCGCGATCAACACATACGAATGCAGCCCGGCCGCAGCGCGCGTCCTGCCGCGCACCTCGATGGCGCAGGCGTCTTTCACGCACTCCACGGTTGCGCCATCTGTCGACGTTGGCGTGAGGATCGTGACAGGCGGTGCAGGGCTGGACGGCGGCGCCTGCGCCGGGACCGACGTCGGGGACACAGAGGTCGGGGGGCGCTCGGGCTCGGCAGACTTGTCCGACAGCACACTCGGTAGGCCGACGGCGAGCGCCACGATCACCCCGGCCGCGGCAGAGACCGCGGCCACGGCTTCCCACGGCCGCGACGGAGAGCGGGGTTGCCGGCTTTCGCTGCCTCCGGTGGCCGGTGGCGACGTGACTTCGGCGGGGACATCATCTGAATTTTCAGGTGAAGTACTTTTCTGAGCCTCTTCCTCGTTCACCCCATATCCCCCATACCACCTCAACGGTCGTCGCCGGAATATCGCGAACTCCACTATCGGCGATGGGGTCAATTGTTGGCTACGGTCGGCGTTGAGCTGCCTTATGTTGGTGTGCGCCCTGTCGAGCTGCCCCATATCTGGGCTGACCGGCGACCCGCATAACGCGGCCGACGCATCCTGCCCCATTTATGGGGCAGCTCGACAGGGCCGAACCAGAACAGGTCTCACCCTCGGTAGACGCGCCAGAGCGGTGCCGGGTGACAAAAGCTGCCAGGGCCGCCGCGAGAGGCGCGATTGTGAGGAATTGCCTGCGCGGCCCATCCCCGGCAGGGGAGGCAGCAGGATCAACGCCCGGACGATGCCGCTCCTCGGCCATGGGGGATTCGCCCGGATCAGATCGTCGGCAGCAGCACCGCAACGGGTACTAGCGGTCGGTGGCCAGGCGGGCGTGCAGGTGCTCGTCGTAGCGGCGGCCGTCGCCGTACCGGTACGACTCGCGCAGCGTGCCCTCGGCGGCATAGCCGGTCCGGTCGGCGACCCGGCAGGACGCCGGGTTGGCGACGGCGTGACACAGCTCGATCCGGTGCAGCCGCAGGTCGTCGAACGCCCACGCGGTGAGCCGGGCGACGGCCCGTGTCGCGACACCGCGCCCGCGCGCCGCCGGCATGGTCCAGTAGCCGATCGAGGCGTCGCCGTGCCGGATGTGGTGCAGCGACGCCGAGCCGAGAACTTCCCCGTCACCGGCGGCGGTCACCGCGAACGAGGCGTGGTCGCCGGCTGACCAGTCGCCCCGACGACGCACCCAGAGCAGGGCGACCTGCTCGTCGATCGGGCCGTCGCCCTGCGGGTTCCACTGGGCGATGGCCGGGTCGCGCAGGGCGTCGAGCACCGCTGGGGCGTCCGCGTCCCGCCACGGCCGCAACAGCAGGTCGTCGGCGGCCAACTCCACGTGTTCCACGAGGCCGGAGTCTGGCACACACCATGCCGGTTCCGCCGCCGGATTACCCACAGCCTTCTTCAAAGCTGTAGGAGGCGGGCGAGCAACCGGACAGACGTGACGCAGACAACCCTCAACACCACTAGTTAAATTTTTAACTAGTGCTATCGTCGTGGGCGTGACAGAGAGCCTGGACAGCACCCGAGCGGCCGCCTGGCGCGCCTACATCGAGGCCAGTCAGCGTCTGTTCACCCAGATGGAAGACGACCTGCGTGCCGACAGCGACCTCAGCTTCGCCGACTACCACGTGCTGGTCCTGCTCTCCGAAGCGCCGGGGCAACGACTCCGGATGGGCGAGCTGGCCGGCCGCCTGGTCTTCTCCCCCAGCCGCCTCACGTACCAGATCTCCTCGATGCAGCGGCGCGGCCTGGTCAGCAAGGAGCCCTGCCCGGACGACCGGCGCGGCAGCGAAGCCGTGCTCACCGCCGCCGGGCTGCTCACCCTGACCGAGGCCGCACCGCACCACCTGGCGTCGGTGCGTACCCATCTGATGGACGACCTCGACGACGACGAGGTCGCCTGCCTCACCCGGATCTTCGACCGGCTCGGCCGCCGCCTGCGGGCGGTCGGGACCACGTCGAACACCCACGCCTCACGCTAAGGAGCCCCGCGATGCCCGCGATCACCGTCGACGACGTCCTCGTCCTGCCCCGCCTGCCCAAGCTCCACAAGGCCACCACGATCCGCAAGGTCCGCAAGGTGACCACCGCGCCCAGCGGCTTCGAGGGCGAGGGTTTCCCGGTCCGCCGCGCCTTCGCCGGGGTGTCGACGACCGACCTGGACCCCTTCATCCACCTCGACCAGATGGGCGAGGTCGACTACGCGCCGGGTGAGCCGAAGGGAACCCCGTGGCACCCGCACCGCGGCTTCGAGACCGTCACCTACATCATCGACGGCGTCTTCGACCACCAGGACTCGCAGGGCGGCGGCGGCACCATCACCGACGGCGACACCCAGTGGATGACGGCCGGCAGCGGCCTGCTGCACATCGAGGCGCCGCCGGAGCACCTGGTGATGAGCGGCGGCCTCTTCCACGGCACGCAGCTCTGGGTCAACCTGCCCCGCAAGGCCAAGATGAACCCGCCCCAGTACCAGGACATCCGGGGCCGCGAGTCCGCGCTGCTCACCACCGAGGACGGCGGCGCGCTGATCCGGGTCATCGCCGGTGAGGTCGCCGGGCACAAGGGGCCGGGCTCCACGTTCACGCCGATCACCATCAGCCACGTCACCGTCCAGCCCGGCGCGCAGGTCGACCTGCCCTGGAACCCCAACTTCAACGCCCTGGTGTACGTCCTCGGCGGGCGCGGCACCGTCGGCGCCGAGCGTCGGCCGGTGCACACCGGCCAGCTCGCGGTGCACGGTCCGGGCAACGCGTTGCGCTTCAGCGCGAACGCCACGCAGGACAGCAACACCCCGGCGCTCGACCTCTACATCATGGGCGGTCAGCCCATCCGCGAGCCGGTGGCGCAGTACGGGCCGTTCGTGATGAACACCCGCGACGAGCTGCTCCAGGCGTTCGAGGACTTCAAGGCCGGCCGACTCGGCGTCATCCCCACCGAGCGCATCCCGCACACCGACGGCAAGCGCCGGCGTCCCTGACCCCGATCATGCGAAACGCCCCCGGAGCGATCCAGGGGCGTTTCGCGCAGTACCGGTCAGGCCGCCGCGTGGGCCTTCGCCATGTCGACAAACGCCCGCTACTGCACCGGACCGAAGGCCAGCGTCCCACCGTCACGGTCCTTCGTGTCGCGGACAAGGACGACACCGGGGCGATTGTCGGCGACCTCGACGCAGTCGCCGCCGTTGTTGCCACTCCTGGTGCTCTTGCGCCACCGTGCGCCGATCATGTCCATGATGATGCCGCTTCCCTGATGAGGTCCAGGGTTTGCGCTCGCGACAGGGCCTCGCCGCGAACACGTTCCCATCGTCGTTCGAGCTAACAAGTTCCGGGGTCTGATCGACGATCTGCGCGGCCGCCTGGCTGTCCACGTGCGCCACTCGCCCGCCGTCCGGCATGCCGGCGATGGTGAACGGGCCGCCGAGGCCCGGATACATGCCGGCCGAGGTCGGCACCGCGTAGAGCTGCACTGCTGGCATTGCCGACCACTCGACAAGTCGGTTCAACTGCTCCGCCATCAAGGCCCGATTGCCTCCCGAGGTGCGCCGGAACACGGACTCGTCGACAACCGCGATGAGCAATGGCGGCCGATCTCGTCGCAGGATCGCCTGTCGGCCGAGGCGAGCCGAGACCAGGTCGTCGACCTCGGCGGGGGTCAGATCCTCGCCCGCCAGCGTGGCGCGAGCGTACGCCTCCGTCTGTAGCAGGCCAGGCACCCATGCGAGCTGGTAGCTGCGCAGCGACAGGGCTTCCCGCTCAAGGTCCGTCAGAGGTCCCCTTCCTCACGCCCGAGCAAGGCTGCGACTTTGGCCCGATGGCGAGTCTGCGGGATGCGCCCGGGGTCCCGTGCGGAACGTGTAGGCGCGTCACATGCTCGATGACCGTGCTGGCCTCGAACCGGCGCGCGGGAGGCCGCCAGCAGGGCAGATCTTGGACACTTACCGTCCGCTGATGACGGTAAGTGTCCAAGATTGCCAGCGATGGCGTTCGACCACGTTGCCTAGCAGTTACGCAGGACACGCTCCACGTCCACGCTCGACGAAGTGACCACCGCGCCGGCGCGAAGTTCCTCGGGAAGGTGCCGCCGCTGCCCTTCGTGCGCGAGCAGGGCGGGGCAGCCAGGTGAAAGCACGACGGCATCCGCGAGCCCGATGAAGGTGATGAGCATGTCGAGAACCGCGCCGGTGGCGAACCGACTGATCATCAGACTGCCGAGCGTGTCGTCGGCAAGGGCGGCGTAGAGGTCTGCCGTGCCGCCGTCATCGGCGCTGATGTGCCAGTAGCGGTCTTGAGGTTCCCGGCGGTCGACGCGGGACTCAAAGACGGCCAGGAACGCATCGGCCGCCATCGGGACGGCGTCGCCCTGCTCGAACCGCTGGACGAACATCTCGTAGCTCACCTGCGCACGTTAGCGCCTTGAAGCCAGTGGCTCGGGGCGGCAGCTTCATGGTCGTATCAGACGAGCCGGAGGATCTCTACGAGCTGAGAGAAGGCCGGGGTGGCAATCCGCCATGAGCACCGCTGCGGATCGGTCCAGAAGTCGCTGGCCACGACTCGGGGGTCGGCGGCATCGGCGCGATAGTCGAGGGCCATGGCGACGTCGTCACCGTGGATGCGGTTGACCGCGATCAGCACTGCCTGCTCCGCGTCGCGCCAGGGCATCTCGACGCTGGCGTTGGCAGTGCTGCCGCGTGCCGCCCGGAACAGGTGCGACGACGGAGGGTCGTCGGTCACCTGGATGCCGCCAGCGGCCAGTGTTGAGGAGTTCGGTTATCAAGGCGGGCAGCACCAGACCGTTGACCTGCAAGGGGTCCTCCAGGGGCACTGCCGCATGTTAGCCCTGCTTAGCCATGCACGAAGGTGCGGAGGGTGTCGTAGAACGTGGTCTTCGGCCACGGCGGGGTCTCCGGGGCGGCTTTCCAGGTGAGGTGGACGAGCGCCCAGCGTTCGGGAAGCTGGACGAGGATGTCGTCCGACGCCTGCGACCGGGCAACGACCGTGGTGGGCTGGCCATGCAATGGATGGCCAGGTGCCACCTCGACGAGAAGTTCGGCATGCAGTGCCTGGCGTTGCTGTCGTTCGCGGGGATCGTCTCCGCGCAGGTCCCACCACGAATCGGCCAAGGTGGGTGTTAGCTGCCCGCTGTCATCCACGGACCCGATCCTAGGGCCGCAGGTGATCCACTCGAGTTCAGCGATGTCGGCGCTTTCCGCGCGACGGGATGCCCCGACATCGGCGATCTGGAGACGACCAAGGCGCCGGAGTCAGTCGGACCGCTCTGATCCCGCAGGGCGGCTGTCTCAGCCGAGGCCATAGGCCGCCAGGGCGGCGTCGAGCATGCGTTCCTGCTCATCCGGCGGGTAGGCAGCGGGATCCGCGGCGGCGAGAGCCGCGACTCCCTCGATCATTGCGATCAACCCCATTGCGACCGTGCCGACCCGGTCGGCCGGCCAGTCCGGGGCAGCCGCGGCGACCAGCCGCTCGGCCCGTTGCCGCCAGGCTCGGTTGTTGCGGCGGTGCATGCCGATCAGTTCGTCGTCCGCCACCGCCGCAGCCAGGAAGCCCAACCAGACGATGCTCCAGTTGGTCGTCTCCGGATCGGTCGCCATGCCCTCGCGGAGGACCGCGCGCAGTGCCGCCCGCGGCGAGGTGGCCGCGGCTTCGAGTGCCTCAACCCGCTCCCGGGTGGTCTCGTGCAGCAGTTCCCGGGCGTGCAGCAGCAATGCTCGACGGTTCGGAAAGCGGTGCATGACCAGGCCGGTCGTGCAGCCGGCCGCCGCGGCGACCGCGCGCACCGTCAGCTTCTCCAGGCCCTGCTGCGCGAGCACGTCCCAGACCGCGCGCGACAGCGCCTCGCCCTGGGCCGCCGCTCGGTCCGCGGACAGTGACACGATCTGCACCCTCCCGTAGTCTCCGTAACGAATGTTACCGTAACGCTTGTTACCGAGTTTTGGTGAGGAGCGGCATGACCTGGATCATCACGCAGCGGCCGTGGAACGACCCTGCGGGCGAGGCGTTACGTGTGGCGCAGAGAGCCGAACTCAACCTCCGCTACGGTACCGACGACCATGAGCCCGGCCCGCCGCCGACGGCCGAGAACATCGACCTGTTCCTTGTCGCGATCGACGAAGCCACCGGCCGACCACTCGGTTGCGGCGCGCTGCGCCGCCTCGACGCGGTCAGCGCGGAGGTGAAGCGGATGTACGTCACACCGACAAGCCGCGGTTCGGGGGTGGCGATCGGCCTGCTCCGAGCTCTGGAGCAGGCCGCGCACGAGCGCGGCTGGACGACCATCTGGCTGGAGACCGGCTCGGCCCAGCCGGACGCGATGCGCTTCTACGAGCGCGAGGGCTACCGCGAGATCCCGCTGTTCGGCGCGTACGTGGGCTCCGACAACTCGGTCTGCTACGAACGCGTCCTACCTGACAGAGCACCCCGACCGCAGCCCACGGCATCCCTCTGAGGTGACGCCCGGGTGATCCACGCCAGCTCGGCGATGTGGGGGCATCTCGTGGCGAGGATGCCCCGACATCGGCGATCTGGTGACGATCAAGGCGCCGACCCGCAGCGCCGCAGCCTCAGGAAACCGCGAAAATCCCGGCTACGCCCAGGATCACCATCAGCAACACCGCTACCAGCGCCCCCCGTTCGCTCTCCACCGCCGGCTCGCGGTACTCGTTCACGGGGTTCGTCGTTTCGCGGGGCATGGTGTGGCCTCCTCGGCTGTGTCGCGTGCTCGTCTGGCGTCATCCAGGTCACCGGTCGGGCGGCCTGGCATGCGGACCCGCGTCGGGGGTCCTACCGTGAGGACGTTGTCGACCTCCGGGGGGCTGGACGTGCCGTTACAGGACTGGTTCCTCACCGCGCAGGAACGCGCCAACCCGGTCTCTGGGTTACCCGTTTGGACCAGTGGAAACCTCGCCGAGCCATTGATTCACGGCGCGGCGTACTTCGACCGGCTGGTCGAGGAGGTCCAGGCGTTGACGGCCGGCGACCACCTCTTCTTCACCGACTGGCGGGGTGACCCGGACCAGCGGCTGCGCGAGGATGGCCCCACCGTGGCGCAGATCTTCGCCCAGGCCGCGCAGCGCGGCGTGGTGGTCAAGGGGCTGATCTGGCGCTCACACCTGGACGTGCTGGCGTACAGCGAGGCGGAGAACCGCAACCTCAGCGAGACGATCTCGGCGGCCGGTGGCGAGGTGCTGCTCGACCAGCGGGTCCGCCGGGGCGGCTCGCACCACCAGAAGCTGGTGGTGCTGCGGCACCTCGACGCGCCGGAGCGGGACATCGCCTTCGCCGGTGGCATCGACCTGTGCCACAGCCGCCGTGACGACGCCGCGCACGGCGGCGACCCCCAGCCGGTGCAGATGTCGTCCCGGTACGGCCCGAATCCGCCCTGGCACGACGTGCAGCTCGCGGTGCGCGGTCCGGTGGTCGGTGCGCTGGACACCCTGTTCCGGGAGCGCTGGACCGACCCCATGCCGCTGGACTCGGAGAACCCGATGGCGTACGCGCGGGACCGGTTGCGCGGCGCTGACCTGCGGCCGGACCCGCTGCCGGACCAGCCCGCCGACCCGCCCGAGTGTGGGCCGCACCAGATCCAGGTGCTGCGCACCTACCCCGCCGTGCGGCCGCGCTACTCCTTCGCCCCGGACGGTGAGCGGACCGTGGCGCGGGGCTACACCAAGGCGGTGAAGCGGGCCCGCCGCCTCATCTACCTGGAGGACCAGTACCTCTGGTCGACCGAGGTGGCGAACCTGTTCGCCCAGGCGCTGCGGGAGAACCCGGAGCTGCACCTGGTGGCCGTGGTGCCCCGGCACCCGGACGTGGACGGCCGGCTCGCCCTGCCGCCCAACATGGTCGGCCGGGAGCAGGCGTTGTCGCTGTGCGAGCGCGCCGCGCCGGAGCGGGTGCACGTCTTCGACGTGGAGAACCACGCCGGCACGCCGGTGTACGTGCACGCGAAGGTCTGCGTGGTCGACGACGTCTGGGCCAGCGTGGGCAGTGACAACTTCAACCGCCGCTCCTGGACCCACGACAGCGAGCTGTCCTGTGCCGTACTCGACGACACGCGCGACGAGCGGACGCCCACCGACCCGGCGGGCCTCGGCGACGGGGCTCGCGCCTTCGCCCGGGACCTGCGGCTACGGCTCTGGCGCGAGCATCTGGACCGCGATCCGGACGGCGCCGACGACGCCGACCTGCTCGACCCGGCCGACGCCGTCGCGGCCGTCACGGCCGCGGCCGACAAACTGCAACAGTGGTACGACGAAGGCCAGGTCGGTGAGCGTCCGCCCGGCCGGCTGCGTCCACACCGCCCCGAGCGGCTGCCCTGGTTCACGCGTGTCTGGGCGCTGCCGGTGTACCGGCTGGTCTACGACCCGGACGGCAGGCCGCTGCGCGCGAGGTTGGCCGGCACCTGGTGAGCCGGCCGGGCCGGCTCGGGCAGGCCGACCCCGCCCGGGTGCACGCTCAGCCCGCCCGGGTACGCGAACGACGAGCGCGGTGAGAAGTAGCCGAATCCGATGATCAGCGGGTTGGCGGGGCGCAGCGCGTACATCGGGTGTCGGGGTTGCAGGAACTCCACCGACTCGATCTCGAACGGCGTGACCGGTTCCGCCACGTACGGATAGACCGAGCTGAGCAGTTGGCCGTCCCGCTGGGTGAAGTAGCGGTGGTGCCCGCTACTGATCACGTGCCCGGTCTGCCCGACCCGACAGCGGGCGCGGATCAGCGGCACCCCGTCCGCCTCGGTCTCGGATTGCAGCGCTTCGCCGTTCAGTTGGATCGTGGTCCGGCCGGCGAGTACGGGAGCGCCACGCGCGGTGGCGTACTCGCGGACGACCCGACTTGAGGCCACGTAGTGGGTCCACCAGCCGCCGGGGCTGAGCCCTCCAGGGGCGTCCACGCCGGCCAGTGAGACGCCGAGGTACGTCAACGAGTACGCGCCGAAGCCGGACGTCTGCGTCTCGTCCTCGACGACGTACTGGTTGAGGAACACCTGTCGGTCGGCACGGGGACGCAGCCCGGTGGGGACCAGGGCGGCGACCGCGTCGGGATCCGCTGGCAACCAGCTGAAGTAGAGGGTGTGACTGTTCACGACGAGCTGGGGAGCGGTTGGATCGAGCATGGTGCCTCCGAACCGGGTGTCTACTCCGCGACGCTACGGCCGGTCCCGTCGGCGGGACAACGACGGATAGTCGACACCGCTGCCCAGTTGTCGGATTTCATGTTGACCGGTCGGTGGAGCCTGCTGGACCGACCGGTCGGGCCGAACGCGATGACCGGACAACGCGGGATCGCCCCGGAAAACGGGTAAGGGACCTCACAACCTGCCACCCACCGTCCACTTATGGGTGTGTTGTCACTCGACACCCCTTAAGTACATCAACCTTTCGGCTAGATTTCCGGGAGCTGATCAGGTTAAGGTGACTCCCGAACGGCCCAACTGAAGCTAAACCAAAGAGCCACCTTCTTTTTGTCCGCGGACGAGGTGCAGGGAGGACCACCATGACCGCGCCAACGATCACCGAACAGGCGAGCACCACGGCTTCCGAGCAGACCAGCACCACCAAGCTGGACCCGCGGGCGCTCACCGACAGCGCCGCCGACCTGCTCAACGCGATGGCGGCACTGCCGGCCAACCACCCGTCGCGCGCCGCGCTGCGCGACCGCGCGATCGAGGCTTGGCTGCCGCTGGCCAACCACCTCGCCCACCGCTACAGCGGGCGGGGCGAGCCGACCGACGACCTGGCGCAGACCGCCGCCGTCGGCCTGATCAAGGCCATCGACAAGTTCGACCCGTCGCGCGGCGTCGACTTCGCGGGGTACGCGATCCCCACCATCATCGGCGAGCTCAAGCGCCACTTCCGCGACCGCACCTGGGACATCCGGGTTCCCCGTCGCCTCCAGGAGCTGCGGCTCGCCATCTCCGACGCCAACAGCTCGCTGCTGCAGACCCTCGGCCGTTCGCCGACGGTCGCCGACATCGCCGCCCACCTCAAGCTCACCGAGGAAGAGGTCCTGGAGGGTCTGGAAGGCGCCCGCGCGTACAACGCGGTGTCGCTGTCCACCCCGACCGGCGACGGTGACCGGGCCACCGAGCTGGGCGACATGCTCGGCGGCGAGGACAACGAGTTCGAGCTGGCCGAGCTGCGGGTCGCCCTCGGTCCGGCGCTCGCCACGCTCGACGAGCGAGAGCAGAAGATCCTGACCCTGCGGTTCTACGGCAACCTGACCCAGTCACAGATCGCCGACCAGATCGGCGTCTCGCAGATGCACGTCTCCCGGCTGCTCGCCCGGGCCCTGACCAAGCTGCGGGGCCAGCTCGACGGCACCTACTAGGGACTTCACGATCGAGGGCGGGTCAGCGTCGCCCCGGCCCTCGATCGTGTGAACACCGGCCGGGTCGCTTCCCTTCGGGGCGGCGGCCCGGCCCTTCGCGTCCGGTCCCCCGCCGACGCGGCCCCGGCCGACGACGCGGCCCGAGGCCGGACGCCCACGCGGCCCGAGGCCGGGCCGGTACGTCGAGCCTGCCGGTGCACGGTGCGAGACTGGTCCGTGCTCTCCGACGTGACCCTGGACCTGCCGGTCCGTCCCACCCTGCCGGCGCTGCTCACCGCGCTTGACGCGGCCGGCGCGGCGGTTCTGGTCGCGCCGCCGGGCACCGGCAAGACCACCCTCGCGCCGCTGGCGGTGGCCGACCGGGTCGACGGCCGGGTGGTGATCGCCCAGCCCCGCCGGGTGGCGGCGCGCGCCGCGGCCCGACGGATGGCCGACCTGCTGGGCGAGCGGGTCGGCGACCGGGTCGGCTACGCCGTACGCGGTGAGCGGCGGGTCTCCCCGGCCACCCGGATCGAGGTGGTCACCACCGGCCTGCTGGTCCGCCGCCTGCACCACGACCCGGAGCTGCCCGGCACGGGCGCGGTGCTACTCGACGAGTGCCACGAGCGGCAACTCGACGCCGACCTGGCGCTGGCCTTCACGGTGGAGGCCCGGGCCACGCTCCGGCCCGACCTGCGGCTCCTCGCCATGTCGGCCACCCCGGACACCGACCGGATCGCCGCGCTGCTCGGCGGGACCGCCCCGGCCCCGGTCGTCCGGGCCGAGTCGGCACTGCACCCGGTGCGGCGAATCTGGACGCCGCCGGCCCGGCCGGTCGCGCCGCCCGGGGCCGGCCCGGTGGACCGCGCACTGCTCGACCACGTGGCCGCCACCGTCCGGCGGGCGCTGCGCGAGCAGGACGGCGACGTGCTGGTCTTCCTGCCCGGAGCCGGTGAGATCGCGGCGGTCGCCGGGCGGCTCGCCGACCTGCGGGACACCGTCGCGCTGCTGCCGTTGCACGGCCGCCAGCGCGGGGCCGAGCAGGACGCCGCGCTGCGCCCCCGGACCGACGACCGTCGTCGCGTGGTGCTCTCCACCGCGCTGGCCGAGACCAGCCTCACCGTGCCGGGCGTACGGACGGTGGTGGACGCCGGGCTGTCCCGGGTGCCCCGCATCGACCTGGCGCGTGGACTGGGCGCGTTGGTCACCGTGCCGGTCTCCCGGGCCGCCGCCACCCAGCGGGCCGGCCGGGCCGGCCGCGAGGCGCCCGGATGCGTCTACCGCTGCTGGTCCGAGGCCACCCACGAGCGGCTGCCCGCCCGGCCGGAGCCGGAGATCGCCACCGCCGACCTGACCGGGTTCGCGTTGGAGCTGGCCGCCTGGGGCAGCCCGGACGGCGTCGGACTGGCGCTGCCCGACCCGCCACCGGCCGCCGCGCTGACCGTCGCCCGGGACACCCTCGAAACGCTTGGCGCGGTCGACGCGACCGGTCGGATCACCGGGCGGGGACGGGCGATCGCCTCCGCCGGGGCGCACCCCCGGCTGGCCCGGGCGCTGCTCGACGCCGCCGACCGGGTCGGCCTCGACCGTGCGGCCGAGGTGGTCGCCCTGCTCGCCGAGGAGAGCGCCGCCGGCCCGGGCGACGACCTGGTGGCCGGCTGGCGTCGCCTGCGTGCCGGAGTCGACGCCGGTGCCACCGCCCGCTGGCGTGCCGAGGTGCGCCGCCTACGCGCCGCCCTCCCCGCCGCCTCGCCCGACGAGAAGCGCGCCGGTCCCGGGCGTGCCCCGGCGACCGCCGCGCCCGGCACCGCAGCACGGGCCGGCACCGCAGCACGGGCCGGCACCGCAGCGGAGGCCGGCACCGCAGCGGAGGCCGGCACCGCCGCGACTCCTCGATCCGGCGCGCCCGCTGACCGCGACCGGTTGACCGACGATCTCGCCGCCGGGCTGGTCGTCGGGCTGGCGTATCCCGAGCGGTTGGCCCGGGTGCGGCGGCCGGGCGGAT
This sequence comes from Micromonospora sp. WMMD736, assembly GCF_049179015.1. Taxonomy (NCBI): domain Bacteria; kingdom Bacillati; phylum Actinomycetota; class Actinomycetes; order Micromonosporales; family Micromonosporaceae; genus Micromonospora; species Micromonospora sp. WMMD736. The sequence continues at coordinate 6,731,026 of NZ_JBMHMI010000001.1, read as the reverse complement.
CGTCGTACCTCATGACGGGCGGGACCGCCGCGGAGCTGGCGGCCGGGTCTCAGCTGGCCGGCACCGACTGGCTCGCGGTGGCGGTCGCCGACCGCCGCCCCGGCGCGCCCTCGGCGCGGATCCGCCGCGCCACGCCGCTCGACGAGGCGACCGCCCGGGAGGCGGCGGGCCCGCTGCTGTCGACGCTCCGCGAAGTGGGTTGGTCCGACGGGGACGTGGTGGCCCGGGAGGTGACCCGACTGGGTGCGATCGAGCTGGTGGCGCGGCGGCTGGACCGCCCGGACCGGGCGGAGGTCGCGGCGGCGCTGCTCACCGGCCTGCGGCAGGAGGGGTTGGGGCTGCTGCCGTGGACTCCGGCGGCGCGGGCGCTGCGCGAGCGGATGGCGTTCTGCCGGCTGCACCTCGACGACGGGTGGCCGGACGTCGACGACGACGCGCTGCTCGCCGCCGCGCCGACCTGGCTGGGGCCGGAGCTGGCGACCGGCCGGCGGCGGGCCGACCTGAACCGGGTCGATGTGACCTCGGCGCTGCGTCGACTGCTGCCGTGGGCGCAGGCCGCGCGCCTGGACGAGTTCGCACCCGAGCGCATCGAGGTGCCCAGCGGCTCACGCATCCGCGTCGACTACGCCGACCCGGCCGCGCCGGTGCTCGCGGTCAAGCTCCAGGAGACGTTCGGCTGGCCGGCGGCCCCGCGCATCGCCGGTGGCCGGGTGCCGGTGCTGCTGCACCTGCTCTCCCCCGCCGGCCGGCCGGTGGCGGTCACCGCCGACCTCGCGTCGTTCTGGCGCACCGGCTATCCGCAGGTCCGCGCGGAGCTGCGCGGTCGCTATCCGCGCCATCCGTGGCCCGAGGACCCGGACACGGCGACGCCCACCCGCCGGGCCGCCCCGCGACGGCGCTGAAAACGGGCTACTCCTCGACGACGTCGGCCACCACGACCGTGACATTGTCCGGAGCGCCCGCGTGCAACGCCAGGTCGATCAGCTTGCCGGTGCAGGCGGACCGGTCGGGGTACGCGGCGAGCACCTCGGCCAGGGTGTCCGGTCGGACGACGTTGGAGAGGCCGTCGCTGCACAGCAGCCACCGGTCGCCGGCCCGGGGCACCATCGTCGCGTACGACGGGGAGACCTCCTCGCCCTGCAACGCCTGGGTGACGACGGCCCGGCGCGGGTGGCTGCTGGCCTGGTCCGGGGTGATCACGCCCTGGTCGACGAGCATCTGCACAAAGGTGTCGTCGCGGGTGATCTGCTTGAGCACGCCCTCGCGGAACAGGTAGGCCCGCGAGTCACCGACGTGGGCGAGGGCCAGGCAGCTACCGGTACGGGCGAAGAGCAGGGCGGTCAACGTGGTGCCCATGCCCTGGCGCTCGGGGTCGTCGACGACCGCCTGCCGGATGCGGGCGGTGGCCAGCGCGATGCCGTCCTGGAGCGCGGCCACCAGGGCGTCCTCGGGTGTCTCCACGTCCAGGGGGGCGACCGCGTCGATGGTGAGCGAGCTGGCGAGGTCACCGGCGGCCATTCCGCCCATGCCGTCGGCGACGGCGACGAGCCAGGTGCCGGCGTGCAGGGCGTCCTGGTTTCCGCTGCGGATCAGCCCACGGTCGCTCGTTCCCACGGAACGCAGCTTCAGGGTCATGGGAGGCAGCCTGCCAGGCGAAGGGCGCAGTTGTCTCTAGGAGATCAGGACGACGGCGCGTGGCGCGGCCAATCTCACGTCTCGCTTTCCGCCGCGTCGCGCGCCGCCGCCCTCGTCGGACGGCAGATCCCATCCAGTCGGATCAATTGACAGGACGTACCGCCACTGGAAACATCGAGCTTCGACCTGGGAGCGCTCCCAGGTCGCCACCGCCACCTGCCTCACCTCCCGTCCCGGAAGGACTACCCCGTGACGCCATCCAAACGTCGCATCCTCCTGGCTGCGGCGACCGCCCTGGCCCTCACCGGCGCGGGCGCCGGAGCGGCCTACGCCGACCCGCCACCGGACGCCCCCGAGCAGATCGACAACGGGGACTTCAGCGCGGGCGTGAGCCCGTGGTTCTCCTACGGCACCGACTCCCTCGGGGTCACCGACGGCCAGCTCTGCGCCGCCGTCCCCGGTGGACTCGCCAACCCGTGGGACGCCGGCATCGGCCAGGACGGCGTGCCGCTGATCGCCGGTGCCGAGTACACGCTCGGCTTCGACATCACCGCCACGCCCGGCACCGCCGTCAAGGCCGTGCTCCAGCTCGGCAGTGCCCCGTACACCACGTACGCGGCCGTGGACGCCGCCGCCACCGGCACCGCCCAGCGCGTTGAGTCGACCTTCACCGTTCCGGACGACAACCAGAACGCCCAGCTCATCTTCCAGGTCGGTGGCAGCGCGCAGGCGCAGACCATCTGCCTCGACGACGTGTCGCTGCGCGGCGGCGAGCCGCCCGCGCCGTACGAGCCGGACACCGGCCCCCGGGTCCGCGTCAACCAGGTCGGCTACCTGCCGGGCGGGCCGAAGAACGCCACCGTGGTCACCGAGGCGACCACGCCGCTGCCCTGGCAGCTCCGCTCGGCCGCCGGGGCGGTCCTGGCCAGCGGCACCACCACCGCGCGTGGCGTGGACGCCGCCTCCGGGCAGAACGTGCAGACCGTCGACTTCTCCAGCTACCGCACCCCGGGCGCGGGGCTGACGCTCACCGTCGACGGCGAGACCAGCCACCCGTTCGACATCTCTGGCAACCTCTACAAGCAACTGCGCTCGGATTCGCTGCAGTTCTTCTATGCCCAGCGCAGCGGCATCGCCATCGACGGTGACCTGATCGGCGACGAGTACGCCCGCCCCGCCGGTCACCTCGGCGTCGCGCCCAACCAGGGCGACACCAGCGTGCCCTGCCAGCCGGGCGTCTGCGACTACTCGCTCGACGTGCGCGGCGGCTGGTACGACGCCGGTGACCACGGCAAGTACGTGGTCAACGGCGGCATCGCTACCTACCAGCTCCTGAACACCTTCGAGCGGACCAAGACGGCAGCCACCGCCAACGGCGGTGCCGGACTGGCCGACAGCACCCTGCGCGTGCCCGAGCGCGGCAACGGCGTCCCGGACATCCTCGACGAGGCCCGCTGGGAGCTGGAGTTCCTGCTGCGCATGCAGGTGCCGGCCGGCAAGCCGCTCGCCGGCATGGTCCACCACAAGATCCACGACAAGAACTGGACCGGCCTGCCGCTCGCACCGCAGGACGACCCGCAGCCGCGTGAGCTGCACCCGCCGTCGACCGCGGCCACCCTCAACATGGCCGCGACCGCCGCCCAGTGCGCGCGACTCTTCGCCCCGTACGACGCGGCGTTCGCGTCCCGCTGCGGCACCGCCGCGAAGACGGCCTACGCCGCCGCGAAGGCACACCCCGCGGTGTACGCCAGCCCGACCGACGGCACCGGCGGCGGCGCGTACGACGACTCGAACGTCACCGACGAGTTCTACTGGGCGGCGGCCGAGCTGTACCTCACCACCGGGGCGCAGACCTACCTGACCGACCTGACCGCGTCGCCGCACCACACCGGCAACGTGTTCGATCCGCGGGGCTTCGGTTGGCAGAGCGTCGCCGCGCTGGGTCGCCTCGACCTGGCCACCGTGCCGAACGGGCTGCCCGCCGCCGACCTGACCCGGGTTCGCGCCTCGGTCACCACCGCCGCCGACGCGTACCTCGCCGAGCTGCGCCAGCAGGCGTACGGGCTGCCGATGCCCGGGGACGCCGACAGCTACTTCTGGGGCGCGAACAGCAGCATCATCAACAACGCGGTCGTCCTGGCCACCGCCTTCGACCTGACCCGCGACGCCCGTTACCGCGACGGCGCCGTGCAGGCGATGGACTACATCCTGGGCCGCAACGCCCTGAACATCTCCTACGTCACCGGCTGGGGCGAGCACGCCGCGCAGAACCAACACAGCCGGATCTTCGGTCACCAGCTCGACGCCAACCTGCCCCGCCCGCCGGCCGGCTCCCTCGCCGGTGGCGCGAACGCGGCCCTTCAGGACCCGTTCGTGGCGCAGTTGCTCGCCGGCTGCAAGCCGATGTTCTGCTACGTCGACGACATCAACTCGTACTCGACGAACGAGGTGGCGATCAACTGGAACTCGGCGTTGGCCTGGATCTCCTCGTTCCTGGCCGACCAGGGTGACGCCGGCGCGGTACCGGCCGTCACCTGCTCGGTGAACTACGCCAACTACGGCGCCTGGCAGGGCAACACCGGGTTCACCGCGCAGTTGACCATCCGCAACACCGGGGCCACGGCCGTCGACGGCTGGACCGCCCGGTTCGCGTTCACCGGTGACCAGCGCGTCCGGGAGGCCTGGATGGCGAAGGTCACCCAGTCCGGCGCGACGGTCACCGCGAAGAACGAGTCGTACAACGCCAAGATCGCCCCTGGCGGCACGGTGACGTTCGGCTTCAACGCGACGACCAACGGCGGCGCCAACCCCAACCCGGGGCTGGTCACCGTCAACGGGAACGCCTGCGCACTGTCCTGACCGCGACCCCTGGTGGCCGCCCTTCCCCCGGGGGCGGCCACCAGGACCATCCGTGAGCAGCTACGAGGCCAGCACCAGGCGGAAGGCACGCTCGCCGATGCCGCGCATCAGCGGGTTGTCCGCCGAGTGCGTCAGGAACACCAGGGCCAGGGCAAGCGCCCACCCGCGCGCCCTGCACCAGGTCGCGTCGTCCGCGCGGTCGTACGCCCGCCGAAGGGCAGCACGCTGCTCGGCTTCGAACAGCAGCCACGCCACGGACAGATCGGTCGCCGGATCGCCCGAGGTGAGGTCGCCAAAGTCGATCACCGCGCTGATCCGGCCCCGGTCGACCAGGATGTTGGCGGGATGCAGGTCCCCGTGCAGCCACAGCGGCGGCCCGTCCCAAACGGGTGCGGCGACGGCCACCTCCCAGATCCGCAGCGCGGCGGCACGATCGGCGGGGTCGACGTGCATGAGCCCATCCAGGACCCTCGGCGCGCGCCCGAGCAGTGGAATCCCGCGCATCGGGTTGACGGGCGCATGCGCAGGAGCCGGCATGTGCAGCGCGTCCAGGAAGCCGCCGAGCGTCGCCGCCGCCGACCAGGGGTCGTCGGGCGCGGACTGCGCCACGATGCGGCCCGGGAAGAACGGCACGACACTCCACGACCAGGGGAACCGCGTCGTCGGCTGCCCGACCCGTACCGGTGCCGGCACCGGCAACGGCAGGCGGCCGGCCAACTCCGGCAGCCACCGCTGTTCGTGCGCGATGAGCTCGGCCGCGATGGCCCGCCGAGGCAACCGGACCAGTAACTCCGCACCGAGTCGACACACGAGGTTGTCCCAGCCGTTGGCCAGGATCTCGACCGGTAGGTCCGCCAGGTCGGGGTGCTGCTGGTCGAGCAGACCGCGCACCAGTTCGACCGAGACCGGAACCTCCGCGGCTGGCATCCTCCGCACGGTCACAGCGAAACCCTACGACCGCGTACCGGCCGTGGTGCGCGGCTGGGCGGCTGGGCGGCTCGGCGGCTCGGCGGCTCGGCGGCTCGGCGGCTCGGCGGCTGGGCGCGGCTAGTCGGCTGGGCGATTGTGGGCGGCGATCAGGGCCGGCAGCTCGTGCAGCGAGTCGATGCGGAACAGGCACCGGTCGGCCACGGTCGGCAGGTCGAGGATGTGCCCCCACGGCGAGCGCCGGATCAGGCATGTCTTCATTCCAGCCTCCTGGGCCGGGCGGGCGTCGTTGTCGGGCCGGTCCCCGACGTACAGGATCGACGACGGGTCGCCACCGCCCTCGGCCACGACCCGGTCGAAGAAGGCCGGCGCGGGCTTCGCCACACCCCAGGAGTACGACGTGCCGATCACGTCCACGCCGAGGTCGAGAGAGCGAAGGGTCGCCTCGGCGTGGGCCGGCTGGTTCCCGGCCAGGCCCACCAGCAGACCCTGGTCGCGCAGGGCGGCGAGGCACCCACGCGCGTCCGGGTAGAGATCCTCCGCGCCGAACGTCTCCGGCTCTCCGGCGGCGGCTCGGGCGGCGAGCTCGGCCTCAAGGTCGAAGTCGGGCCGGAAGGTGCGGAAGGTCTCCCGGTAGTCCAGCCCCCTCGCGACGACCGCGCCGAAGACCGCCGACAACGTGTGCCGTGGCACGCCGAGCCAGTCGGCCCAGGCGGCGAACTCGCGGGACTCGTCGAGAATCACCCCGCCGACATCGAAGAACACCGCATTGATCAACCCATGCCCCCGTCCCGCTGCGACCAGCGACGATCATAGGCGGCCACGTCGATGCCCATGGGCCCGAAAGTGTCGTACACCTGTTCTAAGGTTGGTCCATGTTGGAGGGCTTGGCGCAGGCAGAGGCGGCGGTTGCCGACTGCCTTGACGCCGCGGTGTGGGCTCTTCCCGAGCACGATCTCGTCGCGGCCCTCGACGCCGCGCACCGGCTCGCGCAGCGCTTGGCGGCCGTGCAACTGTCGCTGGTGCGCGAGGTGGACGGCCGGGGCACGGCCCGGGCGCAGGGCGCGTCGTCGACGGCGGTCTGGTTGCGCGAGCGCCTGCGGCTCGACGGTTCCGCCGCGCGCCGACTGGTCGATCTCGCCACAGCGCTCGATGTCGGAGCACCCGGCGTACGCGCCGCGCTGGCCGACGGAGACATCACTGTCGAGCAGGCGCGGGTCATCGGCGAGACCGTGCAGACGGTGCACACGGCCGCTGGCGCCGAGGCGGCCGACAAGGCGGTCGGCGTCCTGGTCGGGTGGGCCGGGCAGTTCGAGCCGAGACTGCTGCGCAAGTTGGGCAGCCGGGTCCTCGACCACGTGGCTCCCGAGCTGGCCGACGCCGCCGCCAGAGCGGCCCTGGAGGCCGAGGCGCGCCGGGCCGACCGCGATCGTCATGTCACGCTCTCCGAGCTCCGCGACGGCCGGCTGCGGCTCTCCGGTCACCTGGACGCCGAGGCGGCCGGTCTGCTGCGCGCCGCCCTCGACCCGCTGACCGCGCCGTCCGGTCCGGACGACCCGCGCTGCCCAGGCCAACGCCGCCACGACGCGCTCGCCGACCTGTGCCGGCTCGCCCTGCGTACCGGTGAGCTGCCCGAACACGGCGGCGAACCGGCCCAGATCGTCGTGACCACCAGCTTCGACGCGCTGGCCAGGCAGCTCGATGCCGGCACCCTCGACACCGGGCCACAGCTCACCCCGGAGACGGTACGACGCCTCGCCTGTGACGCGGCGATCCTGCCTGCCGTGCTCGGCAGCGCCGGCCAGACACTCGACGTCGGCCGGCAACGCCGACTCGTCACCGGCTCTCTCCGTCGCGCGCTGATCCTGCGCGACCGAGGCTGCGCCTTCCCCGGCTGCGACCGACCACCACGCTGGTGCGACGCCCACCACATCCGCCACTGGGCCGACGGCAGCCACACCAGCCTGACCAACTCGGTGCTGCTCTGCGGCCACCACCACCGGCACGTCCACCGTGGCGAGTGGGCCGTCCGCCTGGGCGGCGACGGCCACCCGGAGTTCGTCCCACCAGCCTGGCTCGACCCGGAGCAACTCCCCCGCCGCAACCACTACCACCGGCGGACGTGATCGGAACTTCCAGCCGCAGGCCGCAACGAGCCAGACCCTTGCATCGGTGGTGTGAGCGGACTCGCATCGTTCGGGAGCGCCGATGTCCGTCCAGCCTGCCTAACGTCGCGATCATGACGGTCAATGGCGACACGTTACAGCGGGCCACCGAGCACCACCACGCCACCACCAGGGCCCCGGCCAGGGACAGCGAACTGGTCATCGCGAGCGACCCGGCCACCAACAACGAGCTGGCTACCGTCAACGACTCAGCCTGCGACAGCGACCGGGGCATCGCTCTGGCCTCCGCCGCGTTTATCTCGCGCTGATGCGGGGCGTCTCGCCGTTGCCTCCGCCGGGGCGGTTGCGCACCCTCGCCCTCGCCACCCTGGCGAACTCGGTCGGTGCCGGCTTGTGGCTGACCGGGGCGGCTCTCTATCTCACCCGGGACGTGGGGCTGTCCGCGGTCCAGGTGGGCACCGGGCTCAGCGTCGCCGGCCTGGTCGGGCTGACCGCCAGTGTGCCGCTCGGCGCCCTGGCCGATCGGCGCGACCCGCGCACGCTTCGGGCCGCGCTCCAGGTCCTGCAAGCGGCCGTGGCGGCGACGTACCTGCTGGTCGACTCGTTCCCGGTATTCCTGGTCGTCGCGGTCCTCGAGCTGCTGCTGGCCTCGGGCAACCTCGCGGTTCGCGCCGCGCTGGTCGCGGCCGTCGCCGGCCCGCAGCGGCGGGTGTACGCCTTCGCCGCGCTGCGGGCAGTGGCGAACCTGGGCATCGCGGCCGGGGCCGGGCTGGCCGCCTTCGCGTTGGCCGCAGACACGCACCATGCGTACCAGTTGTTGGTGGTCGGCAACGCGGCCACCTATCTCGTGTCGGCGACGCTGCTTTTGCGACTGCCGGCCTACCCGCCGACGCCGCGTGCCTCGACAGGCGCTGCCCCGCGCCGGCCAGGTCCGCTGCGCGACGGCCGGTTCCTCGTCGTGAGCGGCGCGTCGGCGGTCCTCGCCCTGCACCAGACCGTCCTCACGCTGGTGGTGCCGCTGTGGGCGGTGACCGTGGTCGCAGCGCCACCGCCGGTCGTGTCGGCGGTGCTGCTGACCAACACGCTGCTGACCGTCCTGCTGGCGGTGCGGCTGAGCCGGGGCGCGGACGCCGCAGTCCCCGCGGCGGCGACGATGCGCCGTGCCGGCCTGGTACTGGGCACCGCGATGCTGCTCTACGCCGCCACGGTCGCCCTCCCGACCACGGCGGCGGTCATGCTCCTCCTGGTTGCCACCGCCGTCTACACCGCCGGCGACCTGTGGCACGCCGCTGCCGGGGCCGGGCTGGCCTACGACCTCGCCCCGCCGGACGCCGTCGGCGCGTACCAGGGGGCGGACGGGATGCTCGCCGGCCTGGCCCGCGCCGTCGCCCCGGCCCTGCTGACGCTTGTCGTCCTGGACGGTGGGACGGTCGGCTGGCTGGCCGTCGCCGGCCTGTTCACCGTGACGGGTCTGATCACCCCGACGCTGACCCGGCGGGCACTGGCCACCCGTCGGGTGTAGCAGGATGCCGGGCATGACCGATCAGTCGACCATCACCGTCCGCCTCGGCGGCCCGGACGACGCCCCGGCGGTGTTGCGGCTGCTCGACGTCGCCACCACCTGGCTCGTCGAGCGCGGCCGGACCGGGCAGTGGGGCACCCGGTTGCCGTCCACCGATTCCGGCCAGATCGCCCGCGCGAGGGAGTGGGCCGCGAGTGGCGACCTGCACCTGGCGATGCGGGGCGACCGCCCGGTCGGCGCGCTGGTGGTGGGCGCCGCCACCGAACACGTTCCGCCCGCCACCGAGCCGGAGCTGTACGTCCGGCTGCTGGTCACCGACCGGGCGTACGCCGGGTTGGGGATCGGGGCCCGGCTGTTGGAGCACGCCGCCGAACTGGCCCGGGCACGAGGGCTCGGGCTGTTGCGGGTGGACTGCTACGGCGGCGACGACCGGGCGCTCGTCCGGTTCTACGAGGGCTGCGGCTTCACCCCGACCGAACCGTTCACCGTGGTCCGGTCGGGGCGTGAGCCGTGGCCGGGGCAGCTGCTCGTGCGCCGGCTCGACTGAGCGTCAGCCGATCTCCTCGTCGACGAAGCACCAACGCCACGCCTCGCCCGGCTGCGCCGAGCGGATCACCGGGTGACCGGTGGACGCGAAGTGCTTGCTCGCGTGCTGGTTCGGCGACGAGTCGCAGCAGCCGACCTGCCCACAGCTCAGGCAGGTACGCAGGTGCACCCAGTAGGTGTTGCCGATGGCGACGCAGTCGGCGCACTCGTCGGGGGTACGGGGCTCGGCGGTGCCGGCCTCGGTCAGGTGCTGACAGCTCACTGTTCCACCTCCTGCCGCAGCAGCGACTCTTCCAGGTCCAGGTCACGATAGGCCCGCACCAGTACCTCCTCGGGGATACGACCGGAGTCCCGGGCCGCCCGGAAGACGTCGCGCTCGGCGTCGATCATCTCTTGTCGCAGCCGACCGTACGCCTGCGAGGGGGTTTCCCGCTCGTCGCCGCCGAGCCGTTCCCAGGCCATGTTGGTGCGGTCCTCCTGGACCCGGCGCAGCCGGTCCACCACGGGCGCCGGCGCGCTGTCGGCCAGTTCCTCCAGGCGGTCCCGCGCTGCCCGGCTGGCCTGCTGCTGCACGCCCGCGGCGGACAACGCGTCCTGCACGGGGTCGTCCTGGGGCAGTTTCAGGCGACGGGCGACCAGCGGAAGGGTGGCCCCCTGGCCGACCAGGGTGACCACGATCACCGCGAAGGCCAGCCAGATGAACAGGGCCCGCGGGTACGGCTCGTCCTCGGCCAGCGTCAGCGGCAGGGCCAGAGCGGCGGCGAGCGTCACCACGCCGCGCATCCCGGCCCAGCCGATGATGATCGGGATCTTCGGGGACGGGGCGGCGTCCCGGCGGCGGATCCGGGGGACCAGCCGGGCCAGGTAGGTGGCCGGGAAGAGCCAGACGAAACGGGTCAGGAAGACGGTGGCCAGCACCGCGACGGTGATCAGGGCGAGGGAGCCGGCCGGCTCGTGCAGGTCCCCCAGCACGTCCCGCAGTTGCAGCCCGACCAGGAGGAAGACCAGCCCTTCGAGGAGGAACCGCACCAGCCGCCAGAACGCCCCGACCTGCAATCGGGACGCCGCCGACAGCAGTTGCGGCAGCTTGTGGCCGAGGGCCAGGCCGGTCACGACCACGGCGACCACACCGGAGGCGTGCACGTGCTCGGCGGTGAACACCACCGCGAACGGAATGATCAACGACAGCGCGTTGTCCAGCAGCGGGTCGCTGATCCGCCGGTGCAGGAAGCCGAAGACGACCGCCCCGAGGGCGCCGATCAGGATGCCGCCACCGGTCGCGCGCAGCACCTCGACGGCCACGTCCGCCGCACCGACCGTCGAGCCGATGGTGGCCATGGTCGCGACGCGCAGCAGCACCAGCGCGGTGGCGTCGTTGACGAGGCTCTCCCCCTCCAGGATGGTGACCACCCGGCGGGGCAGGCCGACGCGGCGCGCGACCGCCGTGGCGGCCACCGCGTCCGGCGGGGCGACCACCGCGCCGAGGGCCAGACAGATCGCGAACGGCACCTGCGGCAGCAGCAGGTGCAGCACGACGCCCACCGCGAACGCGGTGAACAGCACCAGACCCACCGCGAGCAGCAGGATCGGCCGGATGTTGTTCTTGAACGCCGGCACCGACGTCTCCAGCGCCGCGACGTACAGCAACGGCGGCAGGATGCCGATCAGCACCAGCTCCGGCTCGAGGTGGATCTGCGGGAAGCCCGGAACGAAGGACAGGGCCAATCCGAGTACGACGAGCAGGATCGGCGCGAGCAGGCCGAGCCGGCGGGCCAGCGCCGCGCCCAGGGTGGCGATCGCCAGGAAGACGACGACCGGAAACAGGCTTTCCATGGGATACGAGCCTAGGGGTCGCTGTGGGTCGCCTCGTCGACGCCCGATCAGCCGGCCGGGCGCAGCTTCGGCAGCACCTCGGCGCCGAACGCGTCGATGAACCCGCGCTGCTCCTGCCCGACGTGGTGCAGGGCGATCTGGTCGAAGCCGAGCGCCAGGTACTCCTCCAGCCAGCCGACGTGCCGGCCCAGGTCCGCCGAGACGTTCACCACCTCGGCGACCCGCTGGGCGGGTACGTCGGCGGACACCTCGTCGAAGTGCTCCACGGTCTCCAGGTCCCAGCAGACCGGCGGGGCGAAGACGTTGCTGCGCCACTGGTCGTACGCGATCGCCTCCGCCTGTGCCTGCTCGGGCGCCCAGGAGACGTGCACCTGGAGGTGCAGCGGGCCACGGCCGCCGGCGTCCCGGTACGCGTCGATCATCGCGCGCAGGTGCTCCACGGGAGCGTTCACGGTGATCAGGCCGTCGGCCCACTCGGCGCACCAGCGGGCGGTGGCCACGCTGACGGCGGCCCCGACCAGCGCGGGCGGCTCCTCGGGGCGGGTCCACAGCCGGGCCCGGTCCACGCGGACCAGGCCGTCGTGGCTGACCTCCTCACCGGCCAGCAGCGCCCGGATGACGTCCACGCACTCCCGCAGCCGGGCGGAGCGGACGTCCTTGCGGGGCCACGCGTCGCCGGTGATGTGCTCGTTGCTGGCCTCGCCGGTGCCCAGGGCGGCCCAGAACCGGCCCGGGTACATCGCGCCCAGGGTGCCGATCGCCTGCGCGATGATCGCCGGGTGGTACCGCTGACCGGGGGCGTTGACGACGCCGAACGGCAGGCCGGTGGCCTGTAGGGCGGCGCCCAGCCAGGACCAGGCGAAGCCGGACTCGCCCTGCCGGGCGCTCCACGGGGAGAAGTGGTCGGAGCACATGGCGGCGTCGAAGCCGGCCCGCTCGGCGTGCATCACCGCTTCCAGCAGGGCGCGGGGGTCGATCTGCTCGTGGGAGGCGTGGAACCCGAACGTCGTCATGGGCGCACCTCCTACCCACGACGACGTCCGGTGATGCGTGCTATTCGGCGTGCGCGCCCGCGCCGGCCGACGCCGCCCCCTCGCCCACCCACACCGTCTTGGTGTTGCAGAACTCCCGCATGCCCAGCTCGGACAGCTCCCGCCCGTACCCGGAGTTCTTCACGCCGCCGAACGGCAGCTCCGGGTACGAGGTGGTCATGCCGTTGACGAAGACGTTGCCGGCGTCCAGGTCGGTGGCGAAGCGCTCCTGCTCGGCCGCGTCCCTGGTCCAGGCGTTCGACCCGAGCCCGAAGCTGGTGCCGTTGGCCACCTCGATGGCCTCGTCGTAGGACGACACCCGGTACAGGCCGGCTACCGGCCCGAACACCTCTTCGGACCACATCCGCATCTGCGGGGTCAGGTCGGTGACGACGGTCGGCGGATAGAACCACCCGTCGCCGGTGGGCAGCTCACCGCCGCAGAGCACCGTCGCGCCGTTCTCCACCGCGTCGCGTACCTGGGCGTGCACCTCGTCGCGGCCGTGCTCGCTGGCCAGCGGCCCGACGTCGGTGTCCGCGTCCATCGGGTCGCCGACGCGCAGCGCGGCCATGTTCGCGGCGAACTTCTCGGCGAACGCGTCGAAGACGTCGGTGTGCACGATGAACCGCTTGGCGGCGATGCAGGACTGGCCGTTGTTCTGGCAGCGGGCGGTGGTGGCGACTTCGGCGGCCCGGTCCAGGTCCGCCGAGGGCATCACCACGAACGGGTCGCTGCCGCCCAGCTCCAGCACCGTCTTCTTGAGTTCCCGCCCGGCGACCTGCGCGATGGACCGCCCGGCCGCCTCGCTGCCGGTGAGGGTCGCGGCGCGTACCCGGGGGTCGGCCAGGATGCGCTCGACGGCGTCCGAGCCGACCAGCAGGGTGGTGAACGCGCCCTCCGGGAAGCCGGCGCGACGGAAGACGTCCTCCAGCAGCAGCGCGGTCTGCGGCACGTTCGAGGCGTGCTTGAGCAGGCCGGTGTTGCCGGCCATCAGCGCCGGGGCGGCGAAGCGCATCACCTGCCAGAGCGGGAAGTTCCACGGCATCACCGCGAGCACCACGCCGATCGGCTGGTAGCGGATGAACGCCCGGGTCGCCTTCACGGCGGCGGCGTCGGCCGGCTCGTCGGCGAGGAAGGCCGGGGCCTTCTCGGCGTAGAAGCGGGCGGCGGTGGCGCACTTGGTGACCTCGGCCTGCGCGGAGGCGTACGTCTTGCCCATCTCCGTCGTCATGATCCGGGCGATCTCGTCCCGCTCGGCATCGAGGAGGTCGGCGGCGGCGTTCATCCACCGGGCGCGCTCGTCGACGCCTGTGCGGCGCAGTTGCCGGTACGCGAGGTCGGTGCGCTCGATGGCGGCGTCGAGCTGTTCGGTGGACATCGCCTCGTAGGTCTTGAGCACCTGACCGGTGGCGGGGTTGGTGGTGGCGATGTGCGGCATTCAGCTTCTCCTGTCACTCGAACAGCGAGTGTCGTACGCCCGGCTCCTCGCGGCGGCGGGCGGCGCGACGGCGTTGGATCACGACCAGATCGACCACGGCGACCACCGCGAAGATCGCGCAGAGCACGCCGAGCCAGGCGATCCCGGCCCAGAACGCCAGCACCGCGAAGATCACCATGATCACCAGCCCGAAGCTGGCGAGGGTGAGCCGGAGGTTGAGGGCGCTGTACGCGTGGCCGACCGTGCCACGGGCGCGCCGGGGCTGCGACCTCGTCATACCCCACGATCTACCCGCGATCGGGGGTGTTAACCGGTGACCGGCGACTCCTGGCGCGGCGGCACTTATAGCATCCCGACAGCAGGTCCGAGGCCTCTTCGCCGCATACCCGACAGCAACTTCCCGCCCGAGCGGGTCCAGCGCATAGAGTTACCGCGCTGTCGCTCTGTGCTGCGAGACAGGGGATGTCATGCCTCGACGCTGGATCGCCGCCCTGGCCTGCCTCGCCGCGCTGGTGGCACTGGCCTGCGAGGGTGGCACATCGGCGGCACCGCGCCCCACGAAGAGCACGCCGTCGTCCGGCGGTCCCGGCGGCATCGCCGCGCTCGGCGACTCGATCAGCACCGGCTTCGCCTCCTGTCTGGTCCTCACCTCCTGCGAGCGCAACTCCTGGTCCACCGGGGACGGTCTGCGGGTGGACAGCCACTACCGGCGACTGCTCGACCAGGACTCCGCGATCCGCGGCCGGGCGTACAACCACGCACGGCCCGGCGCTCGTGCGGACGCCCTCGAAGGCCAGGCCCAGGCAGCGGTACGTGACCGCGTCGACTACGTCACCGTGCTGATCGGCGCCAACGACATCTGCCGGGGCGGAGTGGACGCGATGACCCCGGTGACCACCTTCCGGACCGACGTCGACCGGGGCCTACGGGCGTTGCGCACCGGCCGGCCGAAGGCCCGGGTGCTGGTGGTGAGCATCCCCGACCTGTACCGGCTCTGGGAGGTCGGGCACGACGACGGGCGGGCGACGCGCGCGTGGAAGCGAGGCATCTGCCCGGCGCTGCTGGCCAACGCGACGTCGGACGCGCCCGCCGACAAGGCCCGCCGGGCCGCCGTCCGGGAACGGATCGACGCGTACAACGTGCAGTTGGTGGCGGCCTGCCGGGCGTACGGCTCGCGGTGCCGGCACGACGGCGGCGCCGCGCACCGGGTCCGCTTCACCCTGGATCTGCTCAACCCGCTGGACTGGTTCCACCCCAACGCCAGCGGTCAGGACCGACTGGCCGAGGTGACCTGGCGCGCTTCCGGGCTGGCCGATTGAGGTCAGCCCGCGCGAGATGGCGGATCAGGGGCGGCGGGGCTCCGGAACGGCGGTACCCCGGCGACCGTAGAGCGCCCGCGAGCGCTCGGCGAGGTCCTTCGTGGCGGACGAGTTGGCCCAGGTGCCGAGCACGATCGCCGCTCCCGGGACGATCTTGGCGACGACTCGCTTGGCCGCCCGCACACCGGCCATCTGGGCGAGCCGGACGCCGAGTTGCCACATGATCCGGCCCAGCGGACGCTGGCCACCCAGGCCGAAGAGCGCGTCGGCGCGTTCCCGGCCGGCGGCCACCCCGAGCGCCAGGCGGGCGCTCTCGGCGACCTTGTGCACCCGTTGCAGCACGAGCAGATCGGTGGCCCGGTCGCTGTGCAGCGGGTCGACGTCGTACGCGGCGGCGATGTGCAGGACCATCCGCGCCTGGGTCCAGGCCAGCACGCCGACGTCGAGGACCGCGCCGGGCAGCCCGGCCGCGCCGGAGACCGCCCCGGACAGCCGGGCGAGGTTGACGAACTTGCGGACCGCCTGGTCGGCCAGGGCCTCCGGCGAGATGCCGGGGTGGTCGTGGCGGGCCCGGGCGGCCCACTGCGCGGCCTCCGGCCCGAGTCGGCGCACCGCCTCCAGCGCGAGGTGCTCCGGGGCGTACTGCGGATCGTCACGCATCCGGTCCCACAGCCGCGCCGGCGGGCCTTCGGGCGTGGCCGGCAGGTCGGCCGACGGCTCGGGGGTGGGCGCGGCGGGTTGACCGCCGACGGGCGGGGTGTCGGTCACCGGGTCTCCCCAGGGGTGGGTACGGGCAGGACGGCCGGTGGCGCGGTCAGCGACGGCGGTTGGACAGCCGGGTGGCCAAACCCTTGAGCTTCTGCTGGTTCTCCGGCTTGGCCAGCTCGCGCCGACCCCGGTCCACCAGTTGCTGACCCTTGGGCGATCTCAGGAAGGTGCTGATCCGCTGCATCAGAGACATAACGTCCTCCTGTCGGTGATCCCTCAATCATGTGTACCCCGAACCCGCAACGGATGTACCCGGGACGCGACAGCCTCAACCCTCACCGTCCATAGTGGTCGGTAGGCTACCTCCCGGTCGGCGCGATGGCGTCGACCACCCGGGTGGCCCGCCATTCGTGCTGCTGGTAGTACTCGGGGTACGCGGAGACCTGCACCGCCTGCGCGGCGTCGGTGAGGCGCATCTGCTGCCAGCCGGGCACCTGTTCGAGCGCCGTGAGGAACTGTCGGGTCGCGAACTCGGGATCCATCAACCGGCCGACCGGACCCCAGCCGCTGCTGGAACGCTGCTGGAACAGCCCGACCGAGTCGTGGTCCCACCCGACGCCCTGGTGCGGGTAGTCCTGGGACTCCGGCAGGACACCGCTGGCGACGTTGTAGAGGTTGCTCTCCTGCATGGCGGTCGCCACGGCGATGACCAGGCCACGGCGCGGGATGCCCATCTTGCGGCCGGTACGGACGATCGCCTCGGCGTTCTCCATCTGAGTCCGGTCCAGGCCGGCGACCGGGGCCGGGCGGGTCGGCTTCGCCGGGGCGACCTTGCGGGTGCGGGGGGTGGCGTCCGGGTCGGCGGGGGTCGCGGACACCGACGGGGTCGCGGACGCAGCGCGGTCGAGCGCACGAGAGGCGGCCTGCTGCTCGGCGCGCTCCGCCAGCTCGACGCCGGCGGTCTTCTCGCGCGGCTGACCGCCGGCGTCGCTCCGGACCTGCACGGCGGCGGTCAGACCGAGGCAGCAGACCACGCCGGTGGCCAGCGCCACCTGGGCCCGACGTCGAGCGCTCAGGTCGCGGGCGTACGCCCGAAGCCGACTCGCGGCGGTTGTCCGTTCGGCTGAGGTGCCTTCCTCCGTTTCGGCAGTGGGGCCACTCGGGGCGTACGGGTCGTCGAGGGTGCCGTCGTCACGCATCAGCCGAGGCTAGGCAGACGGAAACCCCGATCACGCACGGTGATCACGTGGTCATCGCCACACAATCGGCCCCTCCCGGTGGACGAGCCGGGCCGGTCGACCCGCCCGGGGAACGAACCTCGCGTACCTCGGGAAAGCGGCGGCGGGTGCAGGTCGATACGGGTACGGACAGGCAGGGACATCGGTCCGCGCGACCCGACATGATCGACAAACTCGGCCTTTGGGCCGAACCGCCCATCGGCCGGTCGGCGGAATCGGGTGGTTCGTCCGATCGTGCCCACCGGGCGGGCGACGGATCGCCCGACGCAGGAATGCGCCAGGATGGCGGGTACGTTGCCCGAACCGGATGCTGTCCGTCGCGACGGCACCCGAACAGGCACATTCCAGGGAGGTCCGCACCGGTGCTCGACCCACACGAGCTCTACCAGCTCACCGACGATCTGCCCGAGCTCGGGCAGCCGGTCCTGATTCAGGCCCTCACCGGGTTCGTGGACGCCGGCAACGCCAGCCGGCTGGCCCGCGAGCAATTGCTCACCTCGCTCGAAGGTCGGCCGATCGCCACCTTCGACGTGGACCAGCTCTTCGACTACCGCTCCCGGCGACCGGTGATGACCTTCAACGAGGACCACTGGGAGAGCTTCGACGCGCCGAAACTGGAGCTGCACCTGCTGCACGACGACGACGAGACGCCGTTCCTGCTGCTCACCGGCCCCGAGCCGGACCTGCAATGGGAACGTTTCGTGGCCGCCATCGCCGGGCTCGCCGCACGGCTCGACGTACGGCTCACCGTGGGGCTCAACTCGATCCCGATGGCGGTCCCGCACACCCGGCCGACCGGGGTGACCGCCCACGCCACCCGTCCCGAGCTGATCAGCGGGTACGAGCCGTGGCTGCAACGGGTCCAGGTGCCCGGCAGCGTCGGCCACCTGCTGGAGTTCCGCCTCGGCGAGCAGGGCCGGGACGCGCTCGGCTTCGCCGCCCACGTGCCGCACTACGTGGCGCAGACCGAGTACCCGGCCGCCGCCGAGGTGCTGCTGAGCGCCGTCTCCCGCAGCACCGGCCTGCTGCTGCCCGGCGACGGCCTGCGCTCAGCCGCCGAGGTGGTCCGGGTGGAGATCGACCGGCAGGTCGCCCAGACCGAGGACGCCGCCGCCCTGGTCCAGGCCCTGGAGGAGCAGTACGACGCGTTCGCCCGAGGACGCGGCGAGCGCAGCCTGCTCGCCCCGGACGCCGGACCGCTGCCCACCGCCGACGAACTCGGCGCGGAGCTGGAACGGTTCCTGGCCGAACAGACCCGCCCCGGCGACACTCCCGGCAGCTGACCCGGCGACGAGCCGGCGACACGGCACCCGGCTGAGGCGGCGTCGCGGCCTCGGATACGGCAGGGTGGACGTATGCGCCTGGCGACCTGGAACGTGAACTCGGTGAAGGCCCGGCTCCCCCGGCTGCTGGAATGGCTGGCCGGCACCGGGCCCGACGTCGTCTGCCTCCAGGAGACGAAGTGCCCCGACGGCGCGTTCCCGGTGGCCGAGGTGGGCGAGCTGGGCTACACGGTGGCCAGCCACAGCGACGGCCGGTGGAACGGGGTCGCGATCCTGTCCCGGGTCGGCCTCGACGACGTCCGCGTCGGCTTCGCGGGCGAGCCGGGCTTCCCCGAGCCGGAGGCCCGGGCCATCTCCGCCACCTGCGACGGGGTGCGGGTCTGGTCGGTGTACGTCCCCAACGGGCGCACGCCCGACGACCCGCACTACGCGTACAAGCTCGCCTGGTTCGCGGCGCTGCGCGACGCGCTGGACGCGGAGCTGGCCGGTGGCCTGCCGCTGGCCGTCTGCGGTGACTTCAACGTCGCCCCGACCGACGCCGACGTCTGGGACCCGGCGGTGTTCACCCACTCCACGCACGTCACCCCGGCCGAACGGGCCGCCCTCGCCGCGCTGCGCGACCTCGGCCTCAACGACGTGGTGCCCACACCGATGAAGGGGCCGCACCCCTTCACCTACTGGGACTACCGCGCCGGAATGTTTCACCAGAACAAGGGCATGCGGATCGACCTGGTGTACGCCTCCGCGCCGTTCAGCCGGGCGGTCCGCTCGGCGTACGTCGACCGGGAGGCCCGCAAGGGCAAGGGCCCCTCCGACCACGCGCCGATCGTCGTCGACGCGGACCTGGTGCCCGCCGTCGAGGCGTTCTGACCTCCGGCGCTCGGGCCGCGGGGCGTCGGGGCTGGCTAGGGTGGACCCATGGCAGTCGTGAAGATCAACGCTATCGAGGTCCCGCCCGGGGCCGGCCCCGAGCTGGAGAAGCGGTTCGCGGCGCGGGCCGGCGCGGTGGAAGGCTCCCCCGGCTTCCTCGGCTTCGAACTGTTGCGCCCGGTGGCCGGCGAGACCCGCTACTTCGTCTACACCCGGTGGGAGAGCGACGAGGCGTACCAGGCCTGGGCCTCGGGCCCGTCGCGCCAGGCCCACGCCACCGCTGAGGGCGACAAACCCCGCCCGCCGGTGTCCAGCGGCGCGAGCCTGCTGGAGTTCGAGGTGGCCCTGCACGTACCCCAGCCCTGACCGTCCGCGCCAGCCACGTTCGATAGTCAGCGCTTCTGGAACATGACCGAAGCTACTTCCGCCGTCAGCTCGATTGCCCAATCGAGCTGCGGACAATCGTTGCGACCTCGGCACTCCAGGCACCCTCCGACTCGCCACGGTTGGTCAAGCGCCCGGGTCCAGTGAGCGTCCAAAACCCTGTTGGCCATGAACAACTCGGTCGCTCTTGAGATCGGCTCATCGATCGGCACCACGATCCCCGTTCGACCGGTAGATGGTTCCTCGAGTCACGAACGGTGGGTACTCAGAAGCCCTCTCGGTGGTCCCGGGCGGAAGATGACCTTCTCGGGGTACCTCGGAACAGGGCCGGCCGGCAGAAGCGCCACAGAGGCAACCACGCCGCCGCCACATCCCGAGGATTCGTCGTTTCGGTCCGCGCTTACTGTGATTTGCCATGATTCCGCCTCTCCGGTCGCTCTGCGATTACGTTCCGGTAGCTCTCCGCATCCTAGACACCAGGGGTGCTAGGCACCAGAGGTGCCAGAGGGGGCGGTGACGTTGAGGTCGTTTGGTGATCATGATCGAATAGAGGTTGCCCGAACCGGAGGAACCTCAACATGCCGATACCGACCGGCGGATACCGCCAGATGGTTGACGACCTGGCGTCACGCATTAGAAGCGGTGAGTATGCGCCAGGTGACAAACTGCCGTCGTACTCAGAGCTGTCGAAGCTATACGGTGTTGCGGTAACAACGGTTCAAAAGGCAATCAGGATTCTCGAAGCGCAAGGTTTGGTCATCGGCGTGACCGGGCGTGGCGTGTACGTCCGTGAGGATTTCCGCCCCGACACACCTAACGTACCTGGCAAATAAATCCCCCTTGGGGGCAGCAAGACAACGCCAGGGAACCGGTGAATTGTCTAATCAAGATCCGATACATCATCCGGTAGTGAGGTGCGAATTATCCAGCCTTCCTCACTAACGGAATCATCTCTTACAAGCCCAAAATGCTGTGGCCAAACATGCGGAACAGAAGGTTTCCACGTGGCCTTGGCCTCGCGGAAGTTGAACGTGCCGCCCACTCGAACAAATCGAGTCGGCCCCCCGAAATTTGCATGCGAAAAGTCGGACTCAATGCCGAATTCCGTCCTGTCAAACCGGGCCTGATAGTAAAACCGAGCAGCCCGGAAACGTGAATCAAGGAAGAAAGCTTTCCTGAAGTAGGCCGGACAGAAGTATTGAGTCCTTGAGAAGTCGGCGACCCCATGCGAGACTAGCGAGCTAAAAACCGCCACTCCATAAAATCTGGCGTCTTGGATCCGAATCGACGCAACAGAACAGCTTGAAAAGTCGAAGTTCGATAACACAGCACCCGACAGGTCAATTGACATCTTCGGCCAGAAGGAAGCACCCCCGTCCTCTTCTAATATCCTCCCCATTTCTAGGCTAACCGTCCCCCTATTCCGCAAGTGATCAGATAGCACCTTTTGAGCAGCCAACCGTACTTGCTCTTCTTGTTGGCGCTTCTCCTTATCTTCGCTTGCCGCCGCACCATCGTCAGGATCGAGGAACGGTGGGTTGAACGGCATCCGCAGATAGGCACATATCAAGTTGACGACCGTCTGCCTGTGCTCAGGATTGCCCTGCCCCATGCGCTCCAAGGCGTAGAGAGCGGCCATCCGTACAGGCGCTTTATCAGAACCCAACTGCTCAGCAGCTTTGGTATACAACTCGGTTACTCGGCGCTCTGCCGCGTCATGTTTGGTGTCCTCAGCGGTCCGGTTCTTATATTCTTGGTCCGCATGGTCCACGCGTTCTTTGACGTACTGCCTGCGCAAGGCGACGAAGAGTGCGATCAGGCCACCCGCACCCGCGCCCACAGCGAGAATATTCCGAATCACGTCTACCCGTAGTTGGGCTGCACGGACTGCCAGGTCTGGCGAGTTCGTAAATCTCGCCGGAACCTGAGCAGCGTCCCACATGAACCACGCGGCGACAGCGGTTACCGTTAGAGCCACGACGGCCAGCATTATCAACGTCGCAAGGTGGATGGGCTTGTAGGTCCGAGGCTTGGAAACCCTCTTAGACTTAACAAGATTCTTGGCATGGCGCGCAGACCACTTCTCTCGCAGGAAGCCAACAAGCTTGATGCGCTTATACCACCTCGAACGTTCGGGCATCCCTGGATTATCTCGCACGGTCGCAACAACGGCGTTCCCCCGTCCGAACATAGTGCGAATAAAGCAGAACCCGCCACTCCCCTAGGCTCGCTACCCTGTACATGCCGAGAATGCCGGTTATGGGGTCCGTTCGGCAATAAACCGCGGAAAAGCCAATAGTCGCAAACTTAAGGCGAACCACTCCCGGCGTAAGCGGCGTTTCCGGTGCGACACGCTCTTTGCGGGCGACGATCCGATCCCAGAAAGTCACACCTTCGTCGTCGTCGTTGAGGTGGGGCTCATAAAGAACCACATTCAACCCATGTTCCAAGTCGACTAGGCCGTACTCAGTCATGTAGTTACTGGCGGCGTCTCTCGGGAAAGACGTGAAGATTCAGCCCTGCAACGCCTAGGTCCGGAGTAGCCAGCGAGGGGTCGCGGAGGTTCCAGACATGTTCGACGGGTTCGAAGAGTTCGACATCGTCACCACGGGCGCGACGATCCACGGACGGCGCGGCGGTGACGGGCCTCCCGTTCTGCTGCTGCACGGCATTCCCGAGACCCACCTCATGTGGCACAGGGTCGCGCCCCGGCTCGCCGAGCACTTCACCGTCGTCGCCACCGACCTGCGGGGCTGGGGAGACAGCGGCACACCGCCGAGCAGCCCGGATCACGAGCCGTACAGCATGCGCGCCATCGCCCGCGACCAGATCGAGGTCATGCGGAGCCTCGGGTACGACCGGTTCCACCTGGTGGGCCACGATCGCGGCGCCCGGTGCGCATACCGCCTCGCGCTCGACGCGCCGGACGTCGTCACCCGGTTGGCCGTCCTGGACGTCGTACCCATCGGGGACGTCTACGACCGCGCCGACAGGGCGTTCAGCCTGTCCTACTGGGTCTGGTCCTTCCTGGCCGCGCCGGAGCCGGTGCCCGAGCGGTTCATCGCCGCAGCACCAGAAGCGCTCGTCGACTACATGCTCCAGAGCTGGCCGGAGGTCGAGGACTCCTTCCCACCCGAGGTACGGGCGGCCTACCTCGAGCAGTTCACCCGCCCCGACACCGTGCACGCGATCTGCGAGGAGTTCCGCGCGGCGGCGACGCTGGACTACGACCAGGACCAGGCGGACCGCGGGCGCCGAAAGATCACCTGCCCGCTGCTGTTTCTCTGGAGCCAGCACGGACAGGTCGCCACCCTCTACGACGACCCCCTCGCCATCTGGCGGCAGTGGGCCGACGACGTACGCGGCGCGCCCGTGCCGGCCGGGCACTTCATCCCGGAGGAGGCCCCCGACGAGACCGTCCGCCACCTCCTGGACTTCCTACGCTGAGTCGGGGCGGATGATCGACTCGGGTTCGGCGAAACCGGGGTGTCAGCGCCACCGGGACACCCCCACTTCACCGATCTCGTGTGGATCAACCCCGGGACGGCCCGGGTCAGGGCTTGCGGGACGACTGGAGGGTCGCGAACGCGATCACGTTTTCGGCGTAGCCGGTGCGACCGCCGATGAACTGGCCGCCGCAGGTGATGAGCCGGAGCCCCGCCGGACCCTCGTGGCCATAGATGCGCTCGGCGGGCAGCTGGTCCTTCGGGAAGCGCTCGACGGTGTCGACCTTGAACACCACCGTCGACCGGTCCGCCCGGACGATCTCGATCAGATCACCGGGCTTCAGCTTGCCCAGGTCGTAGAAGACCGACGGGCCGCTCTTGGTGTCCACGTGCCCCACGATGACGGCCGGACCCGGCTCACCGGGTGTCGGCCCACGGTCGTACCAGCCGGTCTCGTTCTGCTTCTCCAGCGGCGGTACGGCGATCGCGCCGTCGGCTGCCTGCCCGACCGGCGCCACCGGCGCGGAGACCTTGATCGCCGGGACGGTGAGGCGCACCGGGCGGCTCGCCGACAACCCGACCGTCTCGCTGCGCGCGGGACGGTCGCCGCCGGCCGGGGTCA
The DNA here is from genome assembly GCF_049179015.1 of Micromonospora sp. WMMD736. Taxonomy (NCBI): domain Bacteria; kingdom Bacillati; phylum Actinomycetota; class Actinomycetes; order Micromonosporales; family Micromonosporaceae; genus Micromonospora; species Micromonospora sp. WMMD736. The sequence goes on along the minus strand of NZ_JBMHMI010000001.1, from coordinate 6,707,239 downwards.
GGTCGAGCGGACCGACCGAACGGCCCAGTCCCGCGCCGGTGGCGAAGACGCCCACCAGCACCAGCACCACGGCCAGCGGCACCGACCAGGGGCTACGCCCGGTCGGACGGCTGCGCCGGGGAGCGACAGCGGTCGGCGGACGGGCGGCCACCGCCGGCCGCTCGCCGGGGACACGCGACGCGCGGGACGTCGACGACTCCACGCCAGCGGACGCGCGGGAATCGCCGGACTGCCGGGCATCGCCGGACGGGCGTGCGACAGCGGGTGGGCGCGCATCGCCGGGCAGCCAGGCGCTGCCGGTCGGAGGCGAACCCGTGGGCGGCCGCGAGCCGTCCGGCGGCGGTGTGGGGCGGAAGATCTCCATGGCGGGCTCAGCGGCGTCCGAGGCCACGGGGTCGGCGCAGGGCCACCACGGCGATGACCAGCCCGGCGACGGTGAGCGCCGCACCGCTGGGCAGCAGCAGCCTGCCGGTCATCCCCCCGGCGCTGCCACCGAAGCCGGTTGCCGGGCCTCGACTGGGGTGCGGGGAGGGCATCTTCTTGACCACCTGCAACATGGTCGACGCCGTCTCGCCGTCGGGGCACTCCAGCTTGACCCGGTAGTTGCCGGGGCGGGTGCGCTCGCGCACCATCGGCGCGGCGGTGAGCACACCGCGCTGCGGTTGTACGCCGACGGCGCCGAACGCGTCCGAGACGACGGTGGCGCCGATCGAGTTGTCCCGGCAGCTGGCCCGGATGCCGACCAGATAGCCGGGCTGCACGGTGCTGGGGCTCACCTCGACGAAGACGTCCACCACGGGAGTGGGCTGCGGCGCGCCGCCCGGCACGCCTCCGGGCTGCGGCGCGGGCGCGGCAGCGGCGGCCGGCAGCCCAGCAGGGGCGGCGAGCGCGGGAGCGGCGGTCAGCAGGGGGATGGCGAGCATGGTCGCCACCGACAGGAGCACGCCGCCGCGGGTCACTGTCACGATGCCCCCTCTCGACGCCGTCGGACCGCGCCGGGCAGCGGACCGCCCGGCCTGCCGTACCAATCGGATCCTCTCATTCCCGGTCGCACATCACATCCGATCCGCCGACGACGTCGCGTACGCTCGGACCGCTGTGACCATCACCGACCCTGACCCCGCCGCCGTCCCGTCCACGGGCCGGACGATCCGCACCTTCCACCCCCGTCGGGGGCGGATGAGCGGCCGACAGACCGACGCGCTGGACCGGCTCTGGTCCTCCTACGGCCTGGACGTGTCGGACGAGCCCGTCGACCTGGCCGCCCTCTTCGGCCGCCGGGCCCCGGTGGTGCTGGAGATCGGCTCGGGCATGGGCGACAGCACGGCCGCGATGGCCGCCGCCGATCCGGATCGAGATTATCTGGCGGTCGAGGTGCACACGCCGGGAATCGCGAACCTGCTCGACCTGGTGGACCGCGCTGACCTGGGGAATGTGCGAGTGGCTCGGGGTGACGCGTTGGAGCTGGTCAGCGGCCTGCCGGAGGGGTCGCTGGCCGCCGTACACGTGTTCTTTCCCGACCCGTGGCCGAAGGCCCGGCACCACAAGCGGCGGATCATCCAGCCGTCGCACGTGGCGCTGCTGCGCTCCCGGCTGACGCCCGGCGGGGTGCTGCACTGCGCGACCGACTGGGCCGAGTACGCCGAGGCGATGCGGGAAACCCTGGACGCGGACCCGGAGCTGGTCGACGTGTACGGCGGCTTCGCGCCCCGTCCGGCGCACCGCCCGGTGACGAAGTTCGAACGGCGCGCGATCACGGCGGGCCGGCCGGTCGCCGACCTGATCTTCCGGCGGCGTCAGCGCTGAAATGTGAGCCGGTTGGCGCTGGAGGGCATGATCCAGGCACCATGGACACGCTATGACGCTCACCGCCGCGCTGCCGAGAAGCGCCGACCCCGACACCCTCTTCGACGCGTTCGCCGGCTGGGCGAAGGAGCGCGGCCTCGACCTCTATCCCCACCAGGAGGAGGCGGTCATCGAGATCGTCTCCGGCGCCAACCTGATCATGAACACGCCCACGGGTTCGGGCAAGAGCCTGGTGGCGATCGCGGCGCACTTCGCGGCCCTGGCCGACAACCGGACGACGTTCTACACCGCGCCCATCAAGGCCCTGGTGTCGGAGAAGTTCTTCGCGCTCTGCGAGGTCTTCGGCGCCGAGAACGTCGGCATGCTCACCGGCGACGCCAGCGTCAACGCCGACGCCCCGATCATCTGCTGCACCGCGGAGATCCTGGCCAACCTGGCGCTGCGCGAGGGCGACCGGGCCGACGTCGGCCAGGTGATCATGGACGAGTTCCACTTCTACGCCGAGCCCGATCGGGGCTGGGCGTGGCAGGTGCCGATCATCGAGCTGCCGCAGGCCCAGTTCGTCCTGATGTCCGCCACGCTGGGGGACACCACCCGCTTCGTCGACGACCTCACCCGGCGTACCGGGCGGCCGACCGCCGTCGTGCGCTCGGCCGAGCGGCCGGTCCCGCTCATCTTCTCGTACGCGATGACGCCGCTGCACGAGACGCTCGAGGAGCTGCTGGAGACCAAGCAGGCCCCGGTGTACGTCGTGCACTTCACCCAGGCCGCCGCCCTGGAACGCGCCCAGGCGCTGATGAGCGTCAACGTCTGCACCCGCGCCGAGAAGGACATGATCGCGCAGGCGATCGGCGGCTTCCGGTTCACCTCCGGCTTCGGCAAGACGCTGTCCCGGCTGGTCCGGCACGGCATCGGCGTGCACCACGCCGGCATGCTGCCCAAGTACCGCCGTCTGGTGGAGACCCTGGCCCAGGCCGGCCTACTCAAGGTCATCTGCGGCACCGACACGCTCGGCGTCGGCATCAACGTGCCGATCCGTACGGTGCTCTTCACCGGCCTGAGCAAGTACGACGGGGTCCGCACCCGCCTGCTCAAGGCCCGTGAGTTCCACCAGATCGCCGGGCGGGCCGGCCGGGCCGGGTACGACACCATCGGTCGGGTCGTCGTGCAGGCCCCCGAGCACGTCATCGACAACGAGAAGGCACTTGCCAAGGCCGGCGACGACCCGAAGAAGCGCCGCAAGGTGGTCCGCAAGAAGCCACCGGAGGGCTCGATCGGCTGGGGACAGCCCACCTTCGACCGCCTCGTGGAGGCCGAGCCGGAGCCGCTGACGTCCAGCTTCCAGGTCAGCCACTCGATGCTGCTCAACGTCATCGGGCGGCCTGGTGACGCGTTCGCGGCGATGCGGCACCTGCTCACCGACAACCACGAGGAGCCCGCCGCCCAGCGCCGGCACGTCCGCCGGGCCATCGCCATCTACCGGGCGCTGCGGGCCGGTGGGGTCGTCGAGGAGCTGCCCGAGCCGGACGAGACGGGCCGCCGGGTGCGGCTCACCGTCGACCTCCAGCTCGACTTCGCGCTCAACCAGCCGCTCTCCCCCCTCGCCCTGGCCGCCATCGAGCTGCTCGACGCCGAATCACCGTCGTACGCCCTCGACGTGCTGAGCGTGATCGAGTCGATCCTCGACGACCCCCGCCAGATCCTGTCCGCGCAGCAGTTCAAGGCACGCGGCGAGGCGGTCGCCGCCATGAAGGCCGAGGGCATCGAGTACGAGGCCCGCCTCGAACTGCTCGACGAGGTGACCCACCCGAAGCCGCTCGCCGAGTTGCTGGAAGCCGCGTACGAGATGTACCGGCAGGGCCACCCCTGGGTCGCCGACCACCAGCTCTCCCCCAAGGCCGTCGTCCGCGACATGTACGAGCGGGCCATGACCTTCACCGAGTACGTGCAGTTCTACGGGCTGACCCGCTCGGAGGGCCTGGTCCTGCGCTACCTGGCCGACGCGTACAAGACGCTGCGCCAGACCGTGCCCGAGGACGCCAAGACCGAGGAGCTGATCGACCTCATCGAGTGGTTGGGTGAGCTGGTCCGCCAGGTCGACTCCAGCCTCATCGACGAGTGGGAGCGGCTGCGCAACCCGTCCGACGTGGCCGAGGTGGCCCAGGCGCACGCCGCCCTGACCGACCGGCCACCGGCGGTGACCCGCAACGCGCGGGCGTTCCGGGTACTGGTGCGCAACGCGCTGTTCCGCCGGGTGGAGCTGGCCGCGCTGCGCCGCTGGGACCTGCTCGCCGAGCTGGACTCCGCCGACGGCTGGGACTACGACGCGTGGGCCGACGCCCTGACGCCGTACTTCGAGGCGTACGACTCGATCGGGGTGGGTCCGGACGCCCGCGGCCCGGCGCTGCTCATGATCGAGCAGGGCCGGGAGAAGTGGACCGTCCGGCAGATCTTCGACGACCCGGACGGCGACCACGACTGGGGCATCAGCGCCGAGGTCGACCTCGTCGCCTCGGACGAGGTCGGCGCGGCGGTCGTCCGGATCACCGACGTCGGCCAGCTCTGAGGTGCCGCGCCCGGTGGCGGTATCGTCCGCCGCCGGGTGCCCGCGCACCGAGCAGAGTCGCGGGACGACGCGCGGCCACGTCCTCGATCCAGCCGAACAGCAGCACCGCGCCGGCGGTCAGGAGGCACACCCCGGCCAGTCGCAGCGTGATCGAGGCGGCCGAGGTGTACGGCAGCACCGGCGCGAGCAGCACGAACATCCCGAGGCTGGCGGGAATGTGCCAGAGGTAGATGGTGACCGCCCGCGCGTTGACGACCCGCAGCACGGCGCCCGGCGGCGTCCGGCCGACGAGCCGGGGCCGCACTCTCAACAGCACGGCGACGAGGGCCATCGACCACAGTGTCGTGCCGCCCGCGATGTGGTTCCGGTCGACGGCCACGCCGGCCACCATGGCGGTGACGACCCAGGTTCCGCCGGCCACGGCCAGACCCGCCACGAGGCAGGCGTACCAGCGCCACGGCACCCGGTGCAGCACCCGGTCGTGGTGGGCGTAGCCCAGCAGCCAGCACGACAGGTAGGCGGCGACGAAGTATCCGGCGCGCAACCCGGCGAGGTGCAGGCCGATCGGCAGGGCGGCGGCGACCGCGATGCTGGGCCATGGCCAGCGACGGAACACCCGTAGCAGGACCGGCGACAACAGCACCAGCCAGAGGTACGTGACGATGTACCAGAGCCCGATGTGGAAGACCCAGGCCCAGGACGGGCCGCCCACCGGAGGCACCCGCAGGGGCAGGATCCACCAGAGCAGTCCAGCCCAGTCGCTCAGGCCCTGCGGCCGCCACCGGACGGCGAGCACCACCAGCGTGATCACTCCGAACACCCAGAACGGCAGCAGCAGCCGGCGCAGGCGCCTGCACACGGCCCGGGGACCGTCGCGATCGAGGGAAGCCGCGATCAACGTACCGGCGATGCCGAACATCAGACCCATCGCCGGCACCAGCAGGCTCAGCCAGACCCAACCGGTCACGTGGAAGAGCACGACGCGGACCAGGGCTGCGGTGCGCAACAGGTCCAGATAGCCGTCGCGAGCGGGCGCGGCACTGTCGGACCGGATGGTCCGCCTCGCAACCTCGTCGCCCGCAGTGATCGAGCGAGCAGCCCCAACAACCACAAGGCACACTAACGCCACAAGTGTCACAAAACTGGCAATTGTTGACATCTGCGGCCGCGAAAAACAGACGCACAGCGGGGCGTCCGCAGCCCGAAGTTGGCTGGGCAATGTCAGACCCGTCGATTAGAATGTATGTACTAATAGAGATCCTGACCTGCAGGATTACGACTGGGAGGACGCCCGTGACCGCGCCCACCTCCACGCCCCTGACGCCCTACGCCACCCTGCTCGGCTTCACCCGCTACGTCGACCGCACCGGCCCCACCAAGGCGACCTTCGTGGGTGGGCTGCGCAAGCAGCGCGCCAGCCGCTCCGGCTTCAACCCGCACGGCCAGTTCGTCAAGGCGCTCAAGGCCGACATCGCCTTCCACACCGGCGGCACCCACCTGGCCGGCGTGGTCGACGTGGTCAAGCCCCGCTGGCGCCCGCTCTACCAGGCGCTGGTGCCCGGCGCCACGGCCTGGCTGCACTCCCTCGGCGACCCGGCAACCCTCGACCTGGCGCAGACCCGCGACGCCCTGGCCATGCTCGGCGACCTACCCGTCAAGATCAACCCCCATTTCGGCGTACGGCACGCCGACGGTCACGCCGACGCGGTCCGACTGCACTTCGACGAGGCGCCGCCGAGCGAGGAATCCGTGCTCGCCACCCTGCACCTGATGGCCCGCCACATGGACGCTGTCCTCCCGCACGCCGAGCCCGTCCTGGTCGACGTCCGGCGCGGTCAGGCCCACCGCATGCCCGCCGATGCCAGGCCCGAGCAGATCGAGCGCTGGCTGGCCGGCGAAGCCGCCGCCTTCCGCGCCATCTGGTCCACCGCCGCCTAACCCACCCCAACCCGCACCCGCACCCAGCGCCGTCGTCGTCGTAAAGATCCGCGCAACTTCGGGGATACTGCTGCCTCCCGCGATCGGGAAGCAGCAAGAACACCGAAGTTGCGCGGATCTTGGTGCGCCTGGTCCCGTGTGAGGGTTATCCACAGGGGCTGTCGGTGGGTGTGCCCGGCCGGCAGGGTGTCGTCATGCCTGCTTCTCCACGGCGTCCGGCACGGTTGCAGGGGCGCGTCTTCCGTGGGTCCCGTGCAGTCACGGACGGTCTGCTCACCCCTGCGGAGCTGCGCAGCTCGGCGTGGCGCCCACTCTTTCGCGACGTCTATGCCGACGCCCAACTCGAGATCACCCATCGCACTCGTTGCGCCGCCGCGGCCCAACTCGTGCTACCGCCGGGTGCGGTGATCGCAGGGCGCAGCGCAGCAACGCTCTTCGGCGCAGCGTCGGTCGCCGGCAACGAGCCAGTCGATGTCCTTGTGCCCATCGGCCAGCGGTTCGGACCGGTGTCCGGGCTCGCCATACACGTTGGCACGATCGACGGGGCCGACGCCACGCTTCGACAGGGCATCCCGGCGACCACGCCGACACGTACCTGCTGGGATCTGGCCCAGTGGCTGCCAACCGAGGAGGCCGTCGCCATCGTGGATCGGCTCGCACACAAGCACCTGGTGACGCTCGCACCGCTGCGGGCAGACGCCCGGGCACGGGTCGGCGTCCGAGGATGGAAACGCATGATGCGGGTGGTCGACCTGGCCGACGCGGGTGCGGAGTCGGTATCGGAGTCCCGACTTCGCGTGCGGATCGTGCTCGCCGGGCTGCCGACGCCGATCACCCAGTTCGTGGTCGAGCGGGACGGAATTTTCGTGGCCCGTCTCGACCTGGCGTGGCCACACCTGAAGGTCGCTGTCGAGTACGACGGGCTATGGCACGACGATCCCGAGCAGTTCCACCGCGACCGACGCCGCCTCAACCGCCTGCTCGGGGAGGACTGGATCGTGCTGCACGTCACCGCGAAGCGACTCCGCGAAGACTTCGACGGCTTCCTCGCCGAACTCCGTCGAGCCCTCAATTCCCGCCCCCACTGACCCCCTCCCCCAGACCCCCACCTCCGACGCCAAGATCCGCGCAACTTCAGGGATCTTGCTGCCTCATCGGCGGACGAGGCAGCAGTTTCCCCGAACCTGCGCGGATCTTCAGGCACCGGGGGCGGGGTGCGATGCGTCAGGTGGTGGGGAGGTACTTGGCCAGGTCGTCGAGGATCTTGTTGGCCGCGCCGACGCCGATGCCGGTCATCCAGATCTCGTCGGAGACCGGGTACGCCTTGCCGGCCTTGACCGCGCCGAGGCCCTTCCAGAGGGTTCCACCGGCCACCTTGCTCTGCTCGGCGGCGGCCTTGTCGCCGTAGGCGGTCACGAAGATGACGTCGCCGTCGACCTCGTTGATGCGCTCGGGGCTGACCAGGTCGAAGCGCTTGTCCTCCTTGTTGGCGAGCATCTGCCGCTCGGGGCGGCCCAGGCCGGTGTCGCCGATGACGATGCCGGAGAAGGAGTCCGGGCCGTACACCCGGATGTTGCCCGGGATGAACCGGACGATGGACACCTTGCGGGCGGCGGGGTCGCCAAGGGTCGCGCCGAAGTCCTTGGCCCGCTTCTCGTACGCGCCGAGCAGGTCCTTGGCCTGCTGCTCGCGGCCGAGCGCCTTGCCGTCGAGGAGGAAGTTCTCCTTCCAGGTGATGCCCACCTTGTCGGTGAACACGGTCGGCGCGATGGCGGCCAGCTCGTCGTAGAACTTCTCCTGGCGGAACTTGCTACCGAGGATCAGGTCCGGCTTGAGGGCGTTGATCGCCTCCAGGTCGGGCTCGGTGAGCACCCCGACCTCCTTGATGCCGGCGAGCTTGTCCGCGCCGAAGTACGTGGGCCAGCTCTTGGCCTCGCCGGCGGTGGCCGCGCCGACGGGCGTGATGCCCAACGAGAGCGCCGTGTCGATCTTGTCGGTGTCGAGTACGACGACGCGCTTGGGTTCGGCCGGGACCTTGGTGGTGCCCATGGCGTGGGTGATCTCCCGGGTCTCCCCGGTGGCGGAGCCGGCGACCGGGTCGCTCTCACCGCAGGCGGTGAGGCCGACCCCGAGGGCGACGGCCGCGGCGAGAGCGGCGACGAGACGACGCATCAGTGTCCTTTCGAGGGGTACGTGCCGGCGAGCGGGGTGGCCGCGTCGCCATCGGCGGATCGGGCGTCCGGTACGGACGCCGTGGACGAATCGGGCTCGCCAGAGCCAGCGGCCTGCGCGGAGCCAGCGGCAGCCTCAGCAGCGGCAGGTGCCGCCGAGCCGCCCACGCCGGCAGACCCGGCGGCGCCAGCAGACCCGGCACCGCCAGCAGACCCGGCAGCGCCGGCAGACCCGGCAGAGCCAGCAGAGCTGGCAGCGTCGGGGAGGGCCGGGCCGCCGGTGTGCGCGGGCACCACCAGGGGTGCGCCAGTCACCGGGCAGGGCACGACGACGCAGGCCAGCCCGAAGACGTCCCGGACCAGCTCGGCGGTGAGGATCTCCCGGGGTGGGCCGGCGGCCACCACCGCGCCGGCGCGCATGGCGACCAGGTGGTCGGCGTAGCGGGCGGCCTGGTTGAGGTCGTGCAGGACCGCGACGACGGTACGGCCACGCTCGGCGCGGAGCCGGTGCAGCAGGTCGAGCACCTCCACCTGGTGGGCCAGGTCGAGGAAGGTCGTCGGCTCGTCCAGCAGCAGCGCCTCGGTGTCCTGCGCGAGCGTCATGGCGATCCACACCCGTTGCCGCTGACCACCGGAAAGGCTGTCCACCGGCCGGTCGGCGAGGTCGGCCACGTCAGCCAGCCTCATCGCCTCGTCGACCGCTGCGGCGTCGGACGAGGACCACTGCCGCCACCACCGCTGGTAGGGCTGCCGCCCGCGGCCGACCAGGTCGGCCACGGTGACGCCCTCGGGCACCAGCGGGCTCTGCGGCAGGACGCCGAGCCGGCGGGCCACGTCGCGGGTGGGTAGGTCACGGATGGCGGTGCCGTCCAGCAGGACGGTGCCCTGGCGCGGGGTGAGCAGCCGGGCCATCGTGCGCAGCAGGGTGGACTTGCCGCAGGCGTTGGGGCCGACGATCACGGTGAACGCGTCGGTGGGCAGATCGAGGGTGAGACCGTCGAGCACGGTCCGCTCGTCGTAGCCGACGACCAGGTCGCGGGTGGAGAGCATCACACGACTCCTTGCAGGCGTCACGACGACCGCCGCCGTCCACGAAGCAACAGGAAGATCAGGTACGGGCCGCCGATCGCGGCGGTCAGCACGCCGGCCGGCAGTTGGGTGGGCGCGAACAGCCGGCGGCCGGCCAGGTCGGCGAGGACCAGCAGGAGCGCGCCGAGCAGCGCAGCGCAGACGAGCGGAGGCCGTTCGGCGCGGACCAGCCGGCGGGCCAGTTGCGGTGCGACGAGCGCCACGAAGTCGACGGCGCCGACCTGGGCGGTGACCATGGCGGCGACGAGGACGCCGGTCCCGGCGAGCCCGATCCGGCGGGCCACCGGGCGCAGCCCGACGCCGCGCGCGGTGTCGTCGTCGAGGGCGGTGCTGTTCAGAGCCCAGCCGGCCCACGCCAGCACCGGCAGCAGCACCGCGAGGGTGCCGGCGATCCAGGCCGCCTCGGTCCAGCCCTTGCCGGCGAGGGTACCGATCAGCCAGATCTGCGCCCGCAGGCCGTCGATCGGGTCGGCGGTGAGCATGACCACCTCGGTCAGCGCCCGGAAGGCGAACGCGACCGCCACCCCGGCGAGGACGAACCGTTGCGCGGCCAGCCCGTGCCGCGCGCCGAGGGCGAACAGCAGCAACGCCGCCAGCAGACCGCCGACCAGCGCGCTGGGCGCCACCAGCACCGCCGCCGCGCCGCTGGTCAACGCCACCGTCGCGGCGAGGCCCGCGCCCTGGGTGATGCCGATGACGTCCGGGCTGGCGAGCGGGTTGCGCGCGACGCTCTGGATGAGCGTGCCGGCCACGCCGAAGGCCGCCCCGGCCACCGCCGCCAGCACGATCCGGGGCAGGCGAAGATCAAAGACCACGAGGTCGTACGGGGTGCCCGCGCCGGAGAGCGCCCGCAGCACGTCGGCCGGGGCGACGTACGGGGTGCCCAGCGACAGGCTGAGCACGACGGCCAGCAGGAGCAGCACGGTCAGTACGGCGGCCACCAGGATCGCGCGGCGGCGGATCAGCAGGCTGACCGGACCGACCCGCAGCAGCGACCGCCCGGGCAGCCGCGCCGAAGCACCGACGGTCGAGTCGGCGGGCAGGGAGACCGGCGGCCCGACGCGGGTCACGCGGTCACCACCCGGGCGCGGCGAACCAGCACGGCCAGCAGTGGCGCGCCGATCAGGGCGGTGACGATGCCGGCGGGTATCTCGCCGGGCGGGGCGACGAGTCGGCCGACGACGTCGGCCCCGAGCAGCAGCGCGGGTCCGAGCAGGGCGGAGACCGCGAGGGTCCAGCGGTGGTCCGCGCCGACCAGGGCGCGGGCGAGGTGCGGCACGGCCAGCCCGACGAAGGCGACCGGGCCGGCGGCGGCCACCGCGGCGCCGGTGAGCAGCACGGCGGCGACCCCACCGCCGAGGCGGACCAGGCCGATGCGGTGGCCCAGCCCACGGGCCACGTCGTCACCGAGGGCCAACGCGTCCAGCCCCCGGGCCACCAGTGCGGCGAGCAGCAGCCCGACGAGGACGAACGGCAGCACCTGGGCGGTGACGCCGAGATCCCGGCCGGCCAGTCCGCCCACCACCCAGAACCGGTACTCCTCGAAGGTGCGGGCGTCGATGCTGAGCAGCGCGTACACCCCGGAGGCGAGGCTGGCGTCGAGCGCCGCGCCGACCAGCGCGAGGGTGACCGGGCTGGCGCCCTCGCGGGCCCGGCTGGCGATGGCGAAGACCAGCAGGCCGGCGGCGAGCGCGCCGGCGATGCCGAACCAGACGTACCCGGCGAGCGTGCCGATGCCGAAGACGGAGATGGCGAGCACCACGCCGAACGACGCGCCGGCGCTGATGCCGAGGATGCGCGGCTCGGCGAGCGGGTTGCGGGTGAGCGCCTGGAACAGCACGCCGGCCACGGCGAGCGCGAGCCCGACGGTGAGGCCGAGCGCGGTACGGGGCATGCGCAGTTCCCGGACGATGGTGCTCGCGTCGCTGCCGTCCGGCGCGACGATGGCGTGCCAGACCGCGCCGACTCCGAGTTGCCGGCTGCCGAGGGCGAAGCTGGCCAGGACGGCGAGCAGCAGCACCAGCGCGGCGCCGACGGTGACGGCGACCCGTCGGCCGGTACGGGCACCGGACCGGCTGCGGGCCGGCGTCGGCCGGGCGACGAGGGTGGTCACGAGACTCCTGCACGTTCGAGCTTAGGTTCGCCTAACCTTAGCCGACCTGCGGAAAGTGACCTAACTGGCGTCGGTCGATGCCGCCGGGGCCGCCTGCACCGAGCCGCCGTCCCCGGCCGCCGCCGCACCGCGCGGCAGCACGTTCAGGGGGCGCATCATCTCGTTGTCCTCGTGCTCCAGCAGGTGGCAGTGCCAGGAGAAGCGGCCCGGCAGGTCGAAGCGGGCCTTGATCCGGGTCACCTCCCACGGGTACGCGAGGACGGTGTCCATCCAACCCCGCTCCCCCGGGTCCGGCTCCGCCCGGCCCGACCGGCCCCGGCCCAGCAGCTCGAACTGGGCCTGGTGCAGGTGGACGGGGTGGACCTGGCGGGTGAAGTTGCGCACCTCCCAGACCTCGGTCGCGCCGACGACGGGCTGTTCGGTGGCCGGATCGCTCCAGCGCATCGGCAGACCCCGGCCCCGCTCGTCGAGGGTGCCGAGCAGCATCACCATCGACCCGCCGGACATCCGCTCGTTGAGCGAGAGCCGCCGGACCCGCTCCGCCGCACCGAGCCGGGGGTGCTCCGGCAGTTGCAGGTGCTCCGGCGGCACGCTGGCGTCCCCGCCGACGGCATCGTCGACGACGAACCGCATTACCTGCCCGGTGGTCCGCGGGTCGGACGGCGGAAAGTCCACCCCGGGCCGGCCGCCCCGGTACGCCCACTCGGGCCCCTCGTTCACGAGGAACAGCTCGGTGCCGGCGGGCACGCCGGTGAAGTCGACGATGACGTCGGCCCGCTGGGCGGGGCCGAGGGTGACGCGGTCGTGCGACACCGGCTCGGGCAGGAAACCGCTGTCGCTGCCGATCTGCCAGATCGGCAGCACCGGACGGGCCGGCCGCGCGGTGGCGTGGGCGGCGACGCTGAGCATCAGGAAGCGGCTGTTGCAGCCGTTGAGCAGGCGGAACCGGTAACGCCGACGCTGGACCGTCAGGCTGGGCCAGGTACGGCCGTTGACCACGATGGTGCTGCCGGAGAACGCCGACGTCCACGCCGAACCGTCGTGGTGACCCCCGGGGTAGACCAGCTGGCCGTCGGCGCTGAAACTGCGGTCCTGGATGAGCAGCGGAATGTCGTGGTAGTCGGTGTCCGGCGGATCGTCGTGACCGGGCGTCGGGCCGGGCAGCACCTCCTCGGGCAGGTCGTCGCCGCCGAGCAGGTAGAAGCCGGCCGGCCCGGCGTAGACGTTCTCCCGGGTCAGGCCCAGCGTGTGGTCGTGGTACCAGAGGGTGCAGGGCCGCTGGTCGTTGGCGTACTCGAAGGTGGCCGAGCCCGCCGCCCAGCGCAGGCCGGACCCGTCGGCGAAGCGGGACCGGAACTCGCGGTACGCGCTGCCGGTCACGGCGTAGTCGGCCGGCAGGTCGCGGGCCACCGGCAGGTACCACGCCTCGGCGTGCCCGTCGCTCTCCTGCGTGCTGTGCCCGCCGTGCAGGTGGACCACCTGGGGCACCGGCCCCCGGTAGCCCCGGCGGCTGCCGTCCGAGCGGCCGTGCCGGTCCCGGTTCTCGCGGCCACCGGCCGGGTTGGCCCAGTGCAGGGTCTCATCGACGGGCAGCAGGTGCGGCAGGTAGTCGCCCCGGTCGTCGACGAGTTCGTTGACCCAGGTCACCCGGACCGGGCGGTTCACCCGGGCAACGATGCTGTGCGCCGGGTAGCCGAAGCTGTCGGGGTGGGCGGTGGAGCCGTAACCCCACACCGTCGTCCGCGGCCAGGACCGCGGCAGGATCTGCTGGCGGAACTGCCGCACCCCGATGACGTACGTGTCCCGCTCGGGATCGTTCGCCACCCGGGGCATGGCCGGGGGGATGCGCAGGGGCGCGACGTACTTCGGGATGTCGGCGGCGCGCAGCACCGTCGCGCCGGCGAGCGCGCGGCCCGCGGCCGTCGAAGCCACCGGGACCAGGACCGCGGCGCCACCGGCGGCACCGGCGACGAGCACCTGTCGTCTGCTGACCATGCCGCACCTCCACTCGTATCCGACCTCGATAAGAGAATGAGTTTCGCGGACGGGGGCAAGTGGGGTAGAAGGCGGATAACACCCGTAAGAGGTACACCGAGCGCCATAGGGTGTGAGGCATGCGATTCGACCAGCACACGGTCGTCCTGCTGACCCGACCGTCGGATCCACCGGACCTGCCGCCGGAGGCGGTGGACCGGCTACGCCACGGCCACCTGGCGCACCAGGCGGGCCTGGTGGAGCAGGGGCTGGTGCTCGCGGCCGGTCCGCTCCTGGACGTCGACGACCACGGGATGCGGGGCTTCGTCGTCCTCTCCATCGCCCCGGACGAGGTACGCGGGCTCTACGCCGACGACCCCGCCGTCCGCGCCGGCCTGCTCAGCGCACGGGTGGCGAGTTGGCTGGTGCCCGAGGGCGTCGTGCGGTTCGAGAGCGTGCCGATCCCCGTGTCGATGCTGGAGGCGGCGGCGGGCGACTGACGCGGTCAGCCGGGCAGGTCCGCGATCGGCAGCACCCGCAGGTCGTCCGGCTCGCCCAGGATGACCCGCAGCGCCGGGAAGTAGGCAGCCAGCACGGGCCGGCACCTGTCGCACGGCCCGACGACGGTACGGCCCCGGTCGGCGACCGAGACGACGGTCTCCAGCTCGGTCACGCCCTGCGTGGCGGCCGTGCCGACGACGACCAGCTCCGCGCAGGTGTCCCCGCTGTCGTGGTGCAGGTTAACCCCGGAGAACACCCGTCCGTCGGCGGTACGGGCGGCCGACGCGCCGGTGTGGTGGCGACTGCGGCACCGGAGTTTGGCGACCGCCGTGGCGGCCTGCACCAGCGCTCGGTCGGTGTCCCGCAGCTCCATTCCGGCCCCCCAGCGGCTCGACGTCGGCCGCAACTGTAGACCGCCGTCCGCGCGCCGGAGCACCCACGCGCGGTAACCCAGGGGCGGTCCACCGCCGGGCTGCCTATTCTTGGGCACGACATGCAGAATCCAGCCTCCTCCGCCGCGACCGATCCCGTCCGCGACCTGCACCGCCGCCTCAGTCCCCTGATGTTCCGCGACCAGCGCCGGCTCCAGCGACGCCTGGACGGCGCCCGCAAGCTGCGCGACCCCCAGCGCCGCGAGGCGGCCCTGACCGAGATCACCGCCGAGCTGGCCCGCGCCGAACAGCGGCTGGCCGCCCGACGGGCGGCGGTGCCGACGATCACGTACCCGGTGGGGTTGCCGGTCAGTGAGCGCAAGGACGACATCGCCGCCGCCATCCGGGATCACCAGGTGGTGATCGTGGCCGGCGAGACCGGCTCCGGCAAGACGACCCAGCTGCCGAAGATCTGTCTGGAGCTGGGGCGCGGCATCAACGGCCTGATCGGGCACACCCAGCCCCGGCGGCTGGCCGCCCGGACGGTGGCCGACCGGATCGCCGACGAGCTGGGCACCGAGCTGGGCGACGTGGTCGGCTACAAGGTGCGCTTCACCGACCAGGTGAGCGACCGCAGCCTCGTCAAGCTGATGACCGACGGCATCCTGCTCGCCGAGTTGCAGACCGACCGGATGCTGCGCCAGTACGACACGCTGATCATCGACGAGGCGCACGAGCGCAGCCTCAACATCGACTTCATCCTCGGCTACCTGCGCGAGCTGCTGCCCCGCCGGCCCGACCTCAAGGTGATCATCACCTCGGCGACCATCGAGACCGACCGCTTCGCCAGGCACTTCGCCGATGCCGAGGGCAGCCCGGCACCGGTCGTCGAGGTCTCCGGACGCACCTACCCGGTGGAGGTCCGCTACCGGCCGCTGGTCGAGGTCGCCGAGGGCGACGAGGACGGCGACGCCGACGAGGAGAACGTCCGCGACCAGATCCAGGCGATCGGCGACGCCGTCGAGGAGCTGGCCGCCGAGGGCCCGGGCGACATCCTGGTCTTCCTCAGCGGCGAACGGGAGATCCGCGACACCGCCGACGCGCTGGGCAAGCTGGTGCAGAAGAAGCGGTCGCTGCTGGGCACCGAGATCCTGCCGCTGTACGCCCGGCTCTCCGCCGCCGAGCAGCACCGGGTGTTCGCGGCGCACAGCGGGCGGCGCGTGGTGCTCGCCACCAACGTCGCGGAGACCTCGCTGACCGTGCCGGGGATCAAGTACGTGGTGGACCCGGGCACCGCCCGCATCTCCCGCTACTCGAACCGGCTCAAGGTGCAGCGGTTGCCCATCGAACCGGTCTCGCAGGCGTCGGCGAACCAGCGCAAGGGCCGCTGCGGTCGTACCTCGGACGGTATCTGCATCCGCCTCTACGACGAGCAGGACTTCCTGTCCCGCCCCGAGTTCACCGACCCGGAGATCCTGCGCACCAACCTGGCGTCGGTCATCCTCCAGATGACCGCGATCGGGCTGGGTGACCTGGCCGCGTTCCCGTTCATCGACCCGCCGGACAAGCGCAACATCACCGACGGCGTCAACCTGCTGCACGAGCTGGGCGCGCTGGACCCGACCGAGGCCGATCCCGCGAAGCGGCTCACCGCGCTCGGCCGGCGGCTGGCCCAGCTACCGGTCGACCCGCGGCTGGCCCGAATGGTGGTCGAGGGCGAACGCAACGGCTGCGCCACCGAGATTCTGGTGATCGCCGCCGCGCTCTCCATCCAGGACCCGCGCGAGCGCCCGGCGGAGAAGCAGGCCCAGGCCGACCAGGCGCATGCCCGGTTCGCCGACAAAGAGTCGGACTTCGTCGCGTACCTGAACCTGTGGCGGTACCTGCGGGAGCAGCAGCGTGAGCTGTCGTCCAGCGCGTTCCGCCGGATGTGCAAGGCGGAGTACCTGAACTACCTGCGCATCCGCGAGTGGCAGGACATCGTCAGTCAGTTGCGCCAGGTGCTGCGTACCCCGGCCGAGAACGACCGGCGCGGTGGGCGGCCGGCGCGGGACACCCCGGCCGAGGCGGACGCCGGCCGGGGTCGCCGGGGCGGCGCGGACCTGCCGGAGGAGATCGACACCCCGAAGGTGCACCAGTCGCTGCTGCCCGGCCTGCTGTCGCACATCGGCCTCAAGGACACCCAGAAACACGAGTACCTGGGGGCGCGGGGCGCGAAGTTCGCGCTGTTCCCCGGCTCGGCGCTGTTCAAGAAGCCGCCGCGCTGGGTGATGGCCGCCGAGTTGGTGGAGACGTCCCGGCTCTGGGGGCGCATCGCCGGGCGGGTCGAGCCGGAGTGGGTCGAGCCCCTCGCCCAGCACCTGGTCAAGCGCAGCTACAGCGAGCCGCACTGGGAGAAGAAGCAGGCCGCGGTGATGGCCTACGAGAAGGTCACCCTGTACGGCATGCCGCTGGTCGCGTCGCGGAAGGTCAACTTCGGGCGGATCGACCCGACGCTGAGCCGGGAACTGTTCATCCGGCACGCCCTCGTCGAGGGCGACTGGCAGACCCACCACCGGTTCTGGGCCGACAACAAGCGGTTGCTGGGTGAGATCGAGGAGTTGGAGAGCCGGGCCCGCCGCCGGGACATCCTGGTCGACGACGAGACCATCTTCGCCTTCTACGACCAGCGCATTCCCGCCGAGGTGGTCTCCGGTCGGCACTTCGACACCTGGTGGAAGAAGACCCGCCACGAGCGGCCCGACCTTTTGACCTTCACCCGCGACCAGCTGGTCAACGACGGCCGGGGCGGTGTCGACGAGCGCGACTACCCCGACGAGTGGCAGACCCAGGGGGTGACGCTGCCGCTGACCTACCGGTTCGAGCCGGGCACGGCGACCGACGGCGTCACCGTGGACATCCCGCTGCCGCTGCTCAACCAGGTGCCGGCGGAGAGCTTCGACTGGCAGGTGCCGGGGCTGCGCGAGGAGCTGGTGATCGCGCTGATCCGCTCGCTGCCCAAGCCGATCCGGCGCAACTTCGTGCCGGTGCCCGACTACGCGCGGGCCGCCCTCGCGGCGATCGCCCCCGGGGAGACGTCGCTGCTGGACGCGCTCACCCGTGAGCTGCGGCGGATGACCGGAGTGACGGTGCCCCGCGACGCGTGGGAGCCGGACAAGCTCCCCGCGCACCTGCGGGTCACGTTCCGGGTGCTCGGCGACGACGACAAACCGGTCGCCGAGGGCAAGGACCTGCCGGCCCTGCAACGTCAACTGCGCCAGGAGGTACGCCAGGTCGTGGCGGCCGCCGCGCCGGAGGTCGCCCGTACCGGCCAGCGGGAGTGGAACTTCGGCACCCTGCCGCGGACCATCGAGCAGGTACGCGCCGGCTACGCGGTGACCGCGTACCCGGCCCTGGTCGACGAGGGCACGACGGTCGGGGTGAAGGTGTTCGACTCCCCCGCCGAGGCGGAGGCCGCGCACTGGGCCGGCACCCGCCGACTGCTGCGGCTCACCGTGCCGTCCCCGGCCCGGTTCCTCCAGGGCCGGTTGAGCAACGAGGCGAAGCTGGCGCTGAGTCGCAACCCGCACGGCGGCGTGCAGGAGCTGATCGAGGACGCGGCGGGCGCGGCGATCGACCGGCTCATCGACGCCGCCGGTGGGCCGGCGTGGGACGCCGAGGGCTTCGCCGCCCTGCGCGAGAAGGTCCGCGCGGACCTGGTCGACACCGTCGTCGAGGTGATGGACCGGGTCCGCAAGGTGCTCGCCGCCGCGTACGCGGTCGAGCAGCGGCTCGGCGCGACCCGCAACCTGGCCGTGGTGGCGGCGCTGGCCGACATCCGCAAGCAGCTCGCCGGGCTGGTGCACGCCGGTTTCATCACCGAGACCGGGTACGCCCGCCTGCCCGACCTGCTGCGCTACCTCACCGCGATCGAACGTCGGCTGGACCGGCTCGGCGGCAACCCGCAGCGCGACCGCCAGCAGCAGGACCGGATCGCGGTGGTGCGCAAGGAGTACGACGACCTGCTCGCCGCGCTGCCGCCGGCCCGTCGGCAGGAGGCGGCGGTCCGGCAGATCCGCTGGATGATCGAGGAGTTGCGGGTGAACGTGTTCGCCCAGGCGCTGGGCACCCCGTACCCCGTCTCGGAGCAGCGGATCTACCGGGCGATGGACGACGCCGAGGGCCGCTGACCCGACCGGCCTGGCCGCTGCCGGGCGGTTCGCGGCGGCGGCCTCGGCCGGGTCAGCCCAGCGGCTCCACGCCCGGCGGCAGCTCGCCCCGGTCGATCGCGGCCTGGACGTAGTCGAGCAGGATCCGCCGCAGCTCGCGCCCGGCGTGCGTCGGCACCACGTCGCGGCGGCGGGCCACCGCGATGGTCCGCGTCACCCCGGGGGACGCCAGCGGCGTGATGCGTACGCCGGGCCGGCGGGCCAGCACGATCCCCGGCACCAGCGCGATGCCGAGTCCCGCCTCGACGAAGCTGAGCACCGCGTCCATCTCACCGCCGTCCACCGCGAAGCTGGGCTCGAAGCCCGCCTCCCGACACGCCGCGATGGTGGCGTCCCGCAGGTCGTAGCCTTCCCGGAACATCACCATCGGCTGGTCGCGCAGGTCGGTGATGCGCAGCTCGCCCGTCGCCGACGCGGTCGGCACCTCGTCCACCGAGGCCACCACCAGGCTCTCGCGCAGGATCGGGTCGACGCGCAGGCCCGGGTCGGCGCCCTGCGACGGCATGATGATCAGCGCCAGGTCCAGGTCGCCGCGGAGCAGGTCACGGACGAGGTCCTGGGACCCGCCCTCCTCGACGCGGAGGTCGACGGTGGGGTGGGCGTCGCGGAACCGGCGCAGCACCGGCGGGGCGAGCGAGGTGGCCAGGCTCGGGGTCGCGCCCAGGCGTACGCGTCCCCGGCGCAGGCCGACCAGCTCCTGCACCTCCCGGGTCGCGGTCTCCACGTCGGCGAGGATCCGGGTCGCCAACGGCAGGAGCACTTCCCCGGCCGCGGTGAGGGCGATGTTGCCCCTTACCCGCTCGAACAGCGGGGCACCGAGGTCGGTCTCGAGGGCGTGAATTTGCTTACTCAACGAAGGCTGGGTTATGCCGACGATGTCGGCGGCTTGGGTGAAATGTCGTACTTCGGCCACCGCAACGAAGTACCGAAGCTGATGGAGCTGCATCTACATAGCTTACGGCTATCAACGCTGCGAGTTCGATGCATTGGACGACTGATCAAAGTGCTCCTAGCGTCGGTCAGGTGGTAATGACGAAAACTCGGTCGCCCATCCGCTCGAACGTCGGCCTCAAGGCCGTCATGGCGGTGACGGGCATCCTGCTGGTGCTGTTCCTGATCGCGCACATGCTCGGGAACCTGAAGGTGTTCACGGGGGAAACCTCGTTCGACCACTACGCGCACTGGCTGCGCGACATCGGCAAG
This sequence comes from Micromonospora sp. WMMD736, assembly GCF_049179015.1. NCBI lineage: Bacteria > Bacillati > Actinomycetota > Actinomycetes > Micromonosporales > Micromonosporaceae > Micromonospora > Micromonospora sp. WMMD736. The sequence continues at coordinate 6,687,299 of NZ_JBMHMI010000001.1, read as the reverse complement.
CCGCTGCTGCCCGGTGTCTGGTTCCTGTGGATCCTGCGCACCGTCCTCGTGGTGGCCGTCGTCGCCCACATCTGGGCCGCCACCGTGCTGGCGCTGCGCGCCCGCGCCGCCCGCCCGGTGAAGTACGCCCACCGCAAGAAGGTCCGGGGCAGCTACGCGGCCCGCACCATGCGCTGGGGTGGCGTGATCATCCTGCTGTTCGTGATCTACCACCTGCTGGACCTCACCACCGGCACGCTCAACCCGGTCGGCGAGGAGGGCAAGCCGTACGGCAACGTCGTCGCCGACTTCGCCCCGGAGCGCTGGTACGTCACGCTCTTCTACACCCTGGCGATCGTCACGCTCGGCTTCCACCTGCGCCACGGCGCGTTCAGCGCGTTCCGCAGCCTCGGCCAGCAGACGCCCCGGGGCGAGCGCCGGGCGCGCGCCGCCGCGCTGGTCTTCGCCGTGGTGCTCTGCGCCGGATACCTGGTGGTCCCGTTCGCCGTACTCACCGGATTGGTGTCCTGACATGGAACTCTTCACCGAGGGCGACCCGATCGCCGACACGAAGGCGCCCGCCGGCCCGGTCGAGAAGCGCTGGGAGACCCGGCGCTTCGAGGCCAAGCTGGTCAACCCCGCCAACCGCCGCAAGATGACGGTGATCGTGGTCGGCACCGGCCTGGCCGGCGGCTCCGCCGCCGCGACGCTGGCCGAGCAGGGCTACCACGTCAAGTCCTACTGCTACCAGGACAGCCCGCGCCGGGCCCACTCGATCGCCGCGCAGGGCGGCATCAACGCCGCCAAGAACTACCGCAACGACGGCGACTCCGTACACCGGCTGTTCTACGACACCGTCAAGGGCGGCGACTTCCGCTCCCGCGAGTCGAACGTGCACCGCCTCGCCGAGGTGTCGGTCAACATCATCGACCAGTGCGTCGCCCAGGGCGTGCCGTTCGCCCGCGAGTACGGCGGCCTGCTGGACACCCGTTCCTTCGGCGGCGCGCAGGTGCAGCGCACCTTCTACGCCAGGGGCCAGACGGGCCAGCAGCTGCTGCTCGGCGCGTACCAGGCCCTGGAGCGGCAAATCGGCCTCGGCAACGTCGAGATGAACGCCCGGCACGAGATGCTGGAGCTGGTCGTCGTCGACGGCAAGGCCCGGGGCATCGTCGTCCGGGACCTGGTCACCGGCGAGATCAGCACCGAGATGGCCGACGCGGTCGTGCTCGCCTCCGGCGGCTACGGCAACGTCTTCTACCTCTCCACCAACGCCAAGGGCTGCAACGTCACCGCCACCTGGCGGGCGCACCGCAAGGGCGCGTACTTCGCCAACCCCTGCTACACGCAGATCCACCCGACCTGCATCCCGGTCTCCGGCGACCACCAGTCGAAGCTGACCCTGATGAGCGAGTCGCTGCGCAACGACGGCCGGGTGTGGGTGCCGAAGGCCAAGGGCGACGACCGCAGCCCGAAGGACATTCCCGAGGACGACCGGGACTACTACCTGGAGCGGATCTACCCGTCCTTCGGCAACCTGGTCCCCCGCGACATCGCCTCCCGCGCCGCCAAGAACGTGTGCGACGAGGGCCGGGGCGTGGGTCCGACCAAGCTCGGCGTCTACCTCGACTTCGCCGACGCGATCGACCGGCTGGGCCGCAAGGCCATCGAGGCCAAGTACGGCAACCTCTTCGAGATGTACGAGCGGATCACCGGCGAGGACCCGTACGAGGTGCCGATGCGGATCTACCCCGCCGTGCACTACACGATGGGCGGACTCTGGGTCGACTACGACCTCCAGTCCAGCATCCCGGGTCTCTTCGTGATCGGCGAGGCGAACTTCTCCGACCACGGCGCGAACCGGCTCGGCGCCTCGGCGCTGATGCAGGGCCTCGCCGACGGCTACTTCGTGCTGCCCACCACCATCGCCAACTACCTGGCGTCGGGCCCCCTCGACAAGGTCGACGCCAGCCACCCGGCGGCGGTCGAGGCCCGTACCGACGTCGAGGACCGCATCCAGCGGCTGCTGGCGGTCGACGGCGACCGGACCGTGGACTCCTTCCACCGGGAGCTGGGCCAGATCATGTGGGAACACTGCGGCATGGAGCGCTCCGAGGCCGGACTGCGCAAGGCGATCGGCGAGATCCGCGACCTGCGCGAGCAGTTCTGGCAGCGGGTCAAGGTGTCCGGCACCGGCGAGGAGCTGAACCAGTCGCTGGAGAAGGCCGGCCGGGTGGCCGACTTCTTCGAGCTGGCCGAGCTGATGTGCATCGACGCCCTGCACCGCGAGGAGTCCTGCGGCGGTCACTTCCGGGCCGAGCACCAGACCCCCGACGGGGAGGCGCAGCGCGACGACGACAATTTCGCGTACGTCGCGGCCTGGGAGTTCACCGCCACCAATGAGCCCTCGGTGCTGCACAAGGAAGACCTGAAGTTCGAATACGTCCACCCCACGCAGCGGAGCTACAAGTGAACCTGACCCTGCGCATCTGGCGCCAGAAGGGCCCTGAGGACAAGGGTCGGATGGTGACCTACCCGGTCGACGACGTGTCCCCGGACATGTCGTTCCTGGAGATGCTCGACGTGCTCAACGAGCGGCTGATCCTCTCCGGCGAGGACCCGGTGGCGTTCGACCACGACTGCCGCGAGGGCATCTGCGGCATGTGCGGCCTCATGATCAACGGTGACGCGCACGGGCCGCAGCGCGGCACCACGGCGTGCCAGCTGCACATGCGGCAGTTCAAAGACGGCGACACGATCGACATCGAGCCGTGGCGGGCCAGCGCCTTCCCGGTCGTCAAGGACCTGGTGGTCAACCGGAGCGCCTTCGACAAGATCATCGCCGCCGGTGGCTACATCACCGCGCCGACCGGCAGCGCGCCCGAAGCCCACTCCACGCCGGTGGCCAAGGCCAACGCGGACGCCGCCTTCGAGTCGGCGGCCTGCATCGGCTGCGGCGCATGCGTGGCGGTCTGCCCGAACGGCTCCGGCATGCTCTTCACCGCCGCCAAGCTCACCCAGCTCTCGCTGCTGCCGCAGGGCCAGCCGGAGCGCTACACCCGGGTGATCGGCATGGTCGACGCGCACGACGAGGCCGGCTTCGGTGGCTGCACCAACGCCGGCGAGTGCACGGTGGCCTGCCCGAAGGGCATCCCGCTGAACACCATCGGCCGGCTCAACCGCGACTACCTGTCGGCCACCACCAAGGGCGGCAACACCCCGGGTTCCTGACCCTCCCGGCCAGCCCACCCTGACCGCCGCGCCCCGATCATCGGGCGCGGCGGTCAGTCGTCGGCGGCGCATGCGCACGCAGCGGTCCGACCCTGGTCTGGCCCACCCCCCGGCCCGCCCGACCGGGCCCGCGACAGACCCGGCCCGGCCCGCGGCTAGCCCCGGCCTGGCCGCGACCGGCCCGCGGGCAAGATCCACTCCATATCAGCGAGGTGGCGGTGTCCCGGCGCTGGGATACCGCCACCTCGGCGCAATGGAGTCGATCATGTGGCCGCGCCGTTGGGCGTGCGCGCCGATGCGGCGCAGCACCGTGGGCAAAAGGGGCGATGCGCGCGACTCGCACCGCTTCCCGGGCCCCGCCAACGGACAACAGGGCAAGACCAACTCGGCATGCAGGAAGTCGGCCCATCCAGGGGCCCACAACACCCCGACTTCCTGGAATCCGAGTCGATCAACAGGGCCACCCACGAGCGGCCACGCCGATCGCCCAGACGGCGACCAGCGCCGGCTGGGGGCGACCGTGCCCGGCGCAGGGATCAAGCCTGACCGCCCGGAGCCGGGCGCGGTCGCCCCCAGCCCCAACCGCAACCACCGACAAGCCGGGCACGGTCGCCCCAGCCCCAGCCCCCAACCGCAACCACCGACAAGCCCGGCACGACCGGCCAGACCACCCGTCGGCGGGGCCGGTAAGCCGGGCGACGCGCCTGTCGCGGCTGGTTCAACTCCCCCTTCCCGGGTAGCAGTCAGGGCAGGGACCGAGGGAGGGCAGCCGGACATGAAGGCGTTGACCTGGCAGGGCAAGCGGGACGTGCGGGTCGAGGAGGTGCCTGATCCCCGGATCGAGGAGCCTACCGACGCGATCGTCAAGATCACGTCGACGGCGATCTGCGGCTCGGATCTGCACCTGTACGAGGTGCTGGGGCCGTACCTCAAGCCCGGGGACATCCTGGGACACGAGCCGATGGGGATCGTCGAGGAGGTCGGCTCGGAGGTGACCGGCCTGAAGCCCGGCGACCGGGTGGTGGTGCCGTTCAACATCTCCTGCGGCGACTGCTGGATGTGCCGACGCCAGCTCTACGCCCAGTGCGAGACGACCCAGGTGACCAGCGAGGGCAAGGGCGCGGCGCTGTTCGGCTACACGTCCCTCTACGGGTCGGTGCCCGGCGGCCAGGCCGAGTACCTGCGCGTTCCGCAGGCCCACTTCGGGCCGATCAAGATCCCGCAGACCGGCGCGGACGAGCGCTACCTCTACCTCTCCGACATCCTGCCCACGGCCTGGCAGGCGGTGAAGTACGCGGACACCCCGCCCGGCGGCACCCTGGCCGTCTTCGGGCTGGGCCCGGTCGGCCAGTTCTGCGCTCGGATCGGCCGCCACCTCGGCGCCGGCCGGGTGATCGGGCTGGACCTGGTGCCCGAGCGGCTGGAGCTGGCTCGCCGGCACGGCATCGAGGTGCTCGACGTACGCGAGTTGTCCGACGTGCCGGGCGCGCTGATCGACCTGGTCGACGGGCGTGGTCCGGACGCGGTCATCGACGCGGTCGGCATGGAGGCGCACGGCTCGCCGGTGGGCAAGCTCGCCCACGCGGCCGTCGGACTGCTGCCGGACAAGCTCGCCCAGTCGATGACCGACCGGGTCGGCATCGACCGGCTGGGCGTCCTGCACGCCGCGCTCAAGGCCGTCCGGCGCGGCGGCACCGTCTCGCTCTCCGGGGTGTACGGGGGCGAGGCCGACCCGATGCCGATGATGGAGATGTTCGACCGGGGCGTCCAACTGCGGATGGGGCAGTGTCACGTGCGCCGCTGGGTCGACGAGATCATGCCGCTGCTCTCCGGTGACGACGACCCGCTGGGGGTGGAGGATCTGCGGACCCACCGGCTGCCGCTGAGCGACGCGCCGCGCGCGTACGACATGTTCCAGAAGAAGGAGGACGGCTGCATCAAGGTGGTCCTGGAGCCGTGAGTCGGGTGGTGGTGGTCGCGGGCGCGACCAGCGGTATCGGCCGGGCGACGGCCCGGGCGTTCGCCGAGCGCGGCGACCGTCTGGTCCTCGCGGCCCGCGCGCCGCAGACCCTCGCCGAGGTACGGGCGGAGTGCGCGACCGTCGAGGTGCTGACCGTGGCGACCGACGTGACCGAGTCGGGGGCGCTCGAAGCGCTCGCGCACGCGGCGATCGACCGGTTCGGCCGCATCGACGTGTGGGTGCACACCGCGGCGGTGATGGCCTACGGGCGCTTCGACGAGTTGCCGGAGCGGGTGTTCGACCAGGTGGTGCGGACGGATCTGCTGGCTGCCGCCGGCGCGGCCCGGGTGGCGCTGCGGCACTTCCGGGCCACCGGCGCCGGGACGCTGATCCTCACCGGTTCGGTGCTCGGGCACATCACCGCCCCTTACATGAGCGCGTACGTGGCCAGCAAGTGGGGTTTGCAGGGGCTGGCCCGGACGCTCCAGCAGGAGCTGCGGGACAGCCCGGGCATCCGGCTCTGCCTGGTCAACCCGGGCAGTGTGGACACACCCGTCTACCAGCAGGCGGCCAACTATCTGGGCCGCGTCGGCCGCCCACCACCGCCGGTCGCCGGACCGCAGCGGGTGGCGCGGGCCATCGTCGACTGTGTGGACAGTCCGCGTCGGGAGGTGTCGGTGGGCCGGCTGAACGTGGTGCTACGCGCCGGCTTCACGCTGCTGCCCGGCGTCTACGACGTCCTCGTCGGCCCGTTGATGCGACTCGCGGGCCTCAGTGGGCGGCCGGTCGCGGCGCACGACGGTTCGGTCTTCGCGCCGAACCCGGCCGGCGAGGCGGTCCGTGGCGGTCACCTGCCCGACCTGCGGCGGCTCGCCCGGACGGTGTCCGGACCGGCGGCGCAGCTCCGCCGGACCGCGGGCGGCGCGATCGGCGCAGCGCTGCGGCGGCTTCCCGGGTGAGACTGTTCGGGACTGTTCGGGACTTCTCCGGGGGCCATCATGAATAGATCAACTCGCCTAGCGTGGGGGGCCGGCAGACGCTCCGGCGCCCCACGACGGGAGAGACGATTGACCATCCGACTGAACCGCAGGACCGCCCTCGGACTGGGCACGGTGGCCACCGCCGGTACGGTGCTCGCCGCGACCACTCCGGCCAGCGCCGCCGAGGCGACACCGACCATCCCCGCGCAGGCGGCCCGGCGGGTCGCCGCCGTCTTCGGTCGCCACAGCGCCGAGGCCGGCGGCAACTGGCAGGCGTACGTCAGCGTGGCCGACCCGGCAGGTGCGCCGGTGGTCGCGGTGGCGACGGAGGCCGACCGGCGGATCGAGGCGTACAGCGTCAACAAGATCGCGGTCGCCACGGCGGTGTTGGACAAGGTCGACCGTGGACTGCTGACGCTGGACCAGCGGGTCGAGGTGACCGCGGCGATCGTGGTGCCGGGTGGCGACGGCATCTTCAGCCTGGACGGCACGTACCCGAGCAGCGTCACGCTGGGCCACGTGCTGGCGAACCTGCTGACCGTCTCGGACGACACCGCCGTACGGCTCTGCGGGCTGGTCGCTCCCGCCGCCGAGATCAACTCGATCCTGGTCGCCAAGGGCTTTCCGAACACCCAGGTCGAGCCGGTGGCCAACCCGAACCGGTTCTTCCTCGGCACGAGCACCCCATCCGAGACCCACGACCTGCTGCGGGCCCTGGTCGCCGGCACGCTGCTCTCGCCGGCCTCGACGGCGCACCTGCTCGGGCTGCTGCGCTCCCCGGTGGCCTTCACCGACGGCATCCGTCGCACCATGTCCTCCGACCAGCGGGCCCGCATCGCCACCAAGGCCGGCTGGTTCGCCGACGCCCGGCACGAGGCCGGGGTGATCTTCGACCGGTCCGGCGCGGCGGTGCTCACCTACGCGCTCTTCGCCGACGGGCAGGCCGACCCGGACAACTTCGGCGCGACCCATCCGGCGGTGCGGGCGCGGGCCGCCATGGGCCCGAAGTTCCTCGCCGCGGTGGACCGCCTCGGGGGCGCGGGCACCGCGTACCGGACGACCGTCCAGCGGCCCAGCAACGGCGGCTGACTCCGCTGCCGGGCCGGTCGTCGGGGGACGACCGGCCCGGTGCGGGCGACCGCCGGGGCGGGAACCGTCCGGGGGAACTACCGTGTAGTGCGGGACACGGCGGAGGGACGGCGATGACGCCAACGGGACGCACGGATGCGCAGAAGCCGCTCGGGCGACGGGTGCGGGCGACGGCGGGACTGGCCGCGCTGGCCGGCCTGGCCTGGGTGGCACGGGACGTGCCGGCGGCACTGGGCGGGCGGCTCGCCGGAGCCCGGGCCGAACGGGCGGCGCGCTCGCCGCAGTTCCGCGACGGCACGTTCCACAACCAGGCCGACGTCCGCACGATGGTCGCCGCCGAACCAGGTCGTAACCTGGTCCGGGAACTGATCTTCGGCAAGCAGAAGCGCCGCCCCACCGCGCCCGTGCCGCTGCTGCGGCCCGGCGCGTCGCCGGCCGCCGACACCGCCGACGAGCTGAACATCGTCTGGTACGGCCACGCCTCGGCGCTGATCGAGATCGAGGGCCGGCGGGTCCTGCTCGACCCGGTGTGGAGTGACCGCTGCTCGCCGTCCGGCGCGGTCGGCCCGCGTCGGCTGCACGAACCGCCGGTGGGCATCGACGAGCTACCCCCGCTGGACGCCATCCTGATCTCCCACGACCACTACGACCACCTGGACATGCCCACCGTGCGGGCGCTGGTCGCCGGGCAGTCGGCGCCGTTCGTGGTGCCGTTGGGAGTGGGCGCCCACCTGGATCGCTGGGGGGTGCCCGCCGAGCGGATCATCGAGCTGGACTGGTCCGAGTCGCACCGGGTCGACGGGTTGGCGATCACCGCCACCGCCGCCCAGCACTTCTCCGGCCGCGGGCTGCGCCGCGACGGCACGCTCTGGAGTTCCTGGGTGGTCGCCGGGGCACGGCGCAAGGTCTTCTACACCGGTGACTCCGGCTACTTCGCCGGGTACGCGGCGATCGGCGCCGAGCACGGGCCGTTCGACGTGACGTTGATGCAGATCGGCGCGTACGACCGGGCCTGGCCGACCATCCACATGTTTCCCGAGGAGGCGGTCGACGCCCACCTGGACCTGCGCGGCGGGCTGTTCATCCCGGTGCACTGGGCGACGTTCAACCTGGCCCTGCACGACTGGTCGGAGCCGGTCGACCGGTTGTGGGCCGAGGCGAAGGCGCGGGACGTACGGCTCGCCGTACCCCGACCGGGTGAGCGGGTGGTGGTCGACGACCCGCCGGCCGTCGACGGGTGGTGGCAGTCCGTCGCCTGAGACGGGTCAGAGTACGAAGGCGTCGGTCCAGAGCGCGCCGGAGCGACCGGAGAGCGCGTCGAGCATGGCCACCGCCTGGCCGTCGGTGAGCTGCGCGACGAAGTCCACGATGGCGCGCCCCCGGGCGCGACCGATCCGGTGCGGCGTGCGTGGGTGCAGCTCCGCCTCGGCCAGCTCGACCAGGTCGTGCAGCCGGCGGGGCAGCCGGGACTCCTCCTCCGGGTCGAGCAGCCACTCCCAGAGCGCCTCGACCAGGGTGCCCAGCAGCCGGGCCTGACCACGCTGGTGCAGGGCCAGGTCGGGGCGGGCCAGCACGAACCGGTGGTGGACGAACTTGAGCACCTGCACCTCGTGCCACTGCGCGCAGCCGAGCAGCACGTACCCGGAGCGCACCGACGGCTGGTCCGTCACGGTGATCGCCTCGACGAAGCGCGTGGACCAGCGGGCGGAGAACCGCGCCACGTACTGCTCGGCCTCGATCGAGCCGTCGAACGGCATCGCGAGCAGCCCGTCGACCAGCTCCTCGCGGACGTGTTCGACGGCGGCGGCGAACGCGTCGTCGTCGGCGATCCAGGCGTCCTTGCGGTGCAGTTGCCGGCGCAGCCGCTCGATGGCCGCGCCGGGTCGTCGGGCCGAGGTGGCCAACGCGGCGTCGGTGATCGCCCGGAAGTGCCCGCTCTCGCGCTGCCAGGCCATCAGCTCGGCGGACACCGCGCCCTGCTGGAGCACCCCGACGCGGTAGAAGTCCTCCACGTCGTGGATGGCGTACGCGATGTCGTCGGCGGTGTCCATGACGGACGCCTCGACGGTCTGCTGCCAGTCCGGGATGCGGCCGACGAACGGCTCCCGGGCCTGCCGCAGGTCGTCCAGCTCGGTGCGGTACGCCCCAAACTTCAACGAGCCGCTCTCCGGGTCGTCGGGTGGCGGGGTGGCGCCCCGTGGCGGCGGGTCCAGCAGGCGCGGATGGGGGTCGGGGTAGTCCAGCCGGGTCCACGGGTACTTCAGCATCGCCGCACGGACGGCGGCGGTCAGGTCCAACCCGGTGGTGGCCGCGCCCCGGATCTCGGTGCTCGTGACGATCCGGTACGACTGCGCGTTGCCCTCGAAGCCGTCGGCGAGATTGAGGCGCTGGCGGGCCAGCCGGTCGAGCACCCGCTCCCCGAGGTGGCCGAACGGCGGGTGGCCGAGGTCGTGGGCGAGCGCGGCGGCCTCCACCACGTCGGGGTCACAGCCGCCGAGTTTGTCCAGCAGGTCACGCCACCTGTCGTCGGCCGTCAACCGCTCGGCGATGGCCCGCGCCACCTGGGCGACCTTCAGGCTGTGCGTGAGCCGGTTGTGCACCAGCAGTCCGGAGCCGACCGGGCTGATCACCTGGGTGACCCCACCGAGCCGGGCGAAGAACGGCGAGCCGACGATCCGGTCCCGGTCGGCGCGGAACGGATCGGCCGCGAGGTCGCCGAGGGCTCGGGCGCTGCCGCCGAAGAGCCGCCGGGCGCGCGGCTCCGCAGGTGATTCCATGATCGCCACGCTAGCGCAGGCCCGGTAAGGCCGTCGCCGGGTCGCCCGGCCGGGTGCGGCGACAGTGGCCGGGGACGCCCGGCACAATGCAGCGGTACCCCACTTCCGAAGGCGGATCGAGATCGTGACCCAGTCTGTTCATCAGCGGATCGCCGACGAGCTCGGCGTGGCCGAGCGTCAGGTGCGGGCGGCCGTGGAGCTGCTCGACGGCGGCGCCACCGTGCCGTTCATCGCCCGCTACCGCAAGGAGGCCACCGGCCTGCTCGACGACACCCAGCTGCGCACCCTGGAGGAGCGGCTGCGCTACCTGCGGGAGCTGGACGAACGCCGGGCGGCCGTGCTGGAGTCGATCCGCGGCCAGGGCAAGCTGGACGAGGCCCTGGAAGCGCAGATCATGGCCGCCGACTCGAAGTCGCGGCTGGAGGACATCTACCTGCCGTACAAGCCGAAGCGGCGGACCCGGGCGCAGATCGCCCGCGAGGCCGGCCTCGCCCCGCTGGCCGAGACGCTGCTGGCCGACCCCACCCAGGACCCGAAGGCCACCGCCGCCGGGTTCGTCGACGAGGAGAAGGGCATCGCCGACGCCGCCGCCGCGTTGGAGGGCGCGCGGGCCATCCTCATCGAGACCTTCGCCGAGGACGCCGACCTGATCGGCACGCTGCGCGAGCAGATGTGGTCGCGGGGCCGGCTGGTTTCCCGGGTACGCGACGGGCAGGAGACGACGGGCGCGAAGTTCGCCGACTACTTCGACTTCTCCGAGCCGTACCCGAAGCTGCCCTCGCACCGCATCCTGGCCATGTTCCGGGGCGAGAAGGAGGGCGTGCTCGACCTGACCATGGAGCCGGAGGAGGCGGGCGAGGCCGACGCCGTACCGACCGGCCCCAGCCGGTACGAGGCGATGATCGCCGGCCGGTTCGGCGTGTCCGACGCCGGCCGGCCGGCGGACCGGTGGTTGACCGACACGGTCCGCTGGGCCTGGCGTACCCGCATCCTCATCCACCTCGGCGCGGACCTGCGGATGCGGCTGTGGCAGGCGGCCGAGGAGGAGGCCGTACGGGTCTTCGCCACCAACCTGCGCGACCTGCTGCTCGCCGCGCCGGCCGGCACCCGGGCGACCATGGGACTGGACCCGGGCCTGCGCACCGGCGTGAAGGTGGCCGTGGTCGACGCCACCGGCAAGGTGGTCGCCACCGACACCATCTATCCGCACGAACCGCGTCGGCAGTGGGGCGCCTCGATCGAGACCCTGGCCCGGCTGGCCGGCGCGCACGGCGTGGAGCTGGTCGCGATCGGCAACGGCACCGCCTCCCGCGAGACCGACAAGCTGGCCGGCGAGCTGATCAAGCGGCACCCGCAGCTCAACCTGACCAAGGTGATGGTCTCCGAGGCCGGCGCGTCGGTCTACTCCGCCTCCGCGTACGCCGCGCAGGAGCTGCCCGGGATGGACGTGTCGCTGCGCGGCGCGGTCTCCATCGCCCGCCGTCTCCAGGACCCGCTCGCCGAGCTGGTGAAGATCGACCCGCGCTCGATCGGGGTCGGCCAGTACCAGCACGACCTGTCCGAGGTGAAGCTGTCCCGGTCGCTGGACGCCGTCGTGGAGGACTGCGTCAACGCGGTCGGGGTGGACGTCAACACCGCCTCCGCGCCGCTGCTGACCCGGGTCTCCGGGATCGGGGCCGGGCTGGCCGAGAACATCGTGCTGCACCGGGACGCCAACGGGCCGTTCCGGTCGCGTACCGAGCTGAAGAAGGTGGCCCGGCTCGGGCCGAAGGCGTTCGAGCAGTGCGCCGGCTTCCTGCGGATCCCCGACGGGGACGACCCGCTGGACTCCTCCAGCGTGCACCCCGAGGCGTACCCGGTGGTGCGGCGCATCCTCGCCAGCACCGGTCAGGACCTACGCGCGGTGATCGGCAAGAGCGCGATCCTGCGCGGGCTGCGGGCCACCGACTTCGTCGACGACCGGTTCGGCCTGCCCACCGTCACCGACATCCTGGCCGAGTTGGAGAAGCCGGGCCGTGACCCCCGGCCGGAGTTCCGCACCGCCACCTTCGTCGAGGGCGTGGAGAAGATCAGCGACCTGACGCCGGGCATGGTGCTGGAGGGCGTGGTCACCAACGTGGCCGCGTTCGGCGCGTTCGTCGACGTCGGGGTGCACCAGGACGGCCTGGTGCACGTCTCGGCGATGTCCCGGACGTTCGTGAAGGATCCCCGCGAGGTGGTCAAGTCCGGCGACGTGGTCAAGGTCCGGGTGCTCGACGTGGACGTACCCCGCAAGCGGATCTCGCTGACCCTGCGCCTGGACGACGAGACCCCGGCCGGCGGTGGTCGGACGAGCCAGGACGGGCGCGGCGGCCCGGCACAGCGCGGCCCGCAGGGCGGTCGCGGCGGCCACGGCGGCTCCGGTGGCGGCCAGAGCGGGTCCGGGGGCCGCGGTGGCCACGGCAGGTCCGGGAGCCAGGGCGGGTCCGGGAGCCAGGGCAGGTCCGGGGGCCAGGGCGGGTCCGGGGGCCAGGGCAGGTCCGGCGGTCGCGGCGGACAGCAGCGGCAGGGTGCGCCGGCACCAGCAAACGACGCGATGGCGGAGGCCCTGCGCCGCGCCGGCTTGGCCTGATCGGTCAACCAACGCAAGGGATGCGCCCGGGAGGCCCCCCCGAGGGGGTGCCTCCCGGACCGCCTCGGACGCGCGGTGACCGGCTCGCCGGCCTCTCGGCGGGCACTGTCGAGCTGCCCCATTCATGGGGCGGACAGGCCCTCTGACCCGTCGACCCGCGAAAAGCTGCCCTGAAGTGTCGACCGGGACAAGCTGCCCTGAGCTGTCGGCAGCGACAAGCCCAAGGTGCGGGCACGAGCACAAGCACCACCGACCACCGACCACCGACCACCGACCACCGACAGTCTCGCGACCGCCCGGTCCGCGCACGGCACGGCCACGCGCCCGCAGGGCTCCCGGCTGCGGTGCAGATCTTGGACAGTTCCCGTTCGCGCCGAACGGAAACTGTCCAAGATCTGGAGTTGTCGTCCGGTGCGACCGCCCCACATCTGGGGGAGCTCGACAGGGGCAGCTCGATGGATGGCCCCTCGGCCGTCGACCTGATGCCCGGCGTGGAACCGCCTCGACGTGAGCGCGCCGGACGTACGGCAACTCGTCGACCGCGTCGCCCGGCGCACCCTGCGGGCGGCGCTCGACGGGGTCGGGGCGTACCGTCGGCTGGTGGGTGAGGACGACGGCCGGGAGTGGCGGGAGCGGCAGCAGCGGGCGGTGCGGGCGCACGCCGACGCGGAGGCCCGGCGGCGGGCCGCCGAGCAGGAGCGGGCCGCGGAGCTGGTGGCGTGGTTCGTGGCCGAGGCCACCCGGCGGGGGCTGCCGACCACGCGCCTGGTCGCGCGGGGTTACGACGGGCGCGGTCGCTACCGGACCGGGCTGACCGGTTGGTACGTCGACCGGGCCGAGACCCGGGCGGTGGACGTCGCCGGTCGGTTCCACCTGCTGACCGTGCCGGGCGGCCTACGGGCCCGGTTGTTCGGTGTCGAACCGCAGCCCAGCCCGCCTCCGCTGGTCATCGGGGCGGGCGGACGCGACGGCGAGTCGATTCCGCTACGGACGCTGCTCACCCGGCTGCTCGACGACGGGACCGCCGAGCCAGGTTCCACCACCAGAGCTGCTGCACGATGAGGGTGAGCAGGCCGGCCAGGACGATCGCGCTGAGGTTGATCACCAACTGAAGGGCTGAGCCGCCTGCCTCGTCCCACACCCCGTAGGCGGCGGCGACCGCCACGTTCGCCGCGGCCGGCACCGTGGTGACCGAGATCAGCACGCCGACCAGGCTGCCCGACTTCTTGGAGGTCAGCGAGAGCATGCCGGCCACCCCGGCGAGCAGGCCGACGACCCAGGACAGCGCGTCCGGTCGCCAGATGAAGTCGGTGAGCGGCCGCTCGGCGAGCAGCATCTCCTTGCTGACGAGACCGCTGGCGGTCAACGCCCAGGTGCTGAGCACGGTCACCACCATGGCCGCCAGGAAACCGACCGTCAGTGCCTGCACGGAACGGCCGATCACTCCGAGGCGGCGACGCAGCAGCGCCACGCAGAGCGCGGCGAGCGGGCCGAACTCGGGGCCGACCACCATCGCGCCGACGATGAGGATCGGCTGGTCCAGCAGCACGCCGATGCCGGCGATCATCGTCGCGACGATGATCAGCACCAGGTAGGTGCCGGACAGCTCGGTCTGCTCGCCGGTCTTCGCGGCGATCTCGTCCCAGACCACCGCGTCAGCCCCGCTACCGGGCGCGTCCTCGGCCGCGCGGGCGGCCGCTGCGGAGATGGTCAGCTCGACGTCGTCGGCGGCGATTCCCCCGCGCGCCTCCACACCGAGACGCTGAAGGCCCTGCAGCACACCGTCGGCGCTCTCGCGGACCACGTCGCACTGGATGAGGTCGCCGCGGGGCCGCCGGGCGGCACCGGGCAGCACCACCAGGTGGGTGACTCCGGGGTCGGCGGCCAGCAGGTCGGCCACCGCCTCCGACTGGTCCGTTGGAGCGATCACCCGCAGATGCAGCACCCACTGGCTCCCTTCGCGCGTTGAGCCCACCGGTGGGTGCGGCTCGCAGCACTGTAGCCGCCGCCGACGAGGGCTCGACGTGAAGCACCTTCCGAGTCTGGCACCCCCGTCGCGAGTGGAATATCCCGAAAACAGCCTCGAATAGCAGAAACGCAGGTATGGGAGCTGCACTGGTGGTAAAACCGGTTTGTCAGTTTAGCCCGGCGACGGCGGGAGTCACCCGAGCATGAGCAAGGTCTACCTCTCCCCGCCCGACGTCGGTCAGCTCGAGGAGTCGTACGCGCTGGCCGCCATCCGCTCCGGGTGGGTCGCGCCGCTGGGTCCCGACGTCGACGCCTTCGAGGCCGAGCTGGCGGAGCGGATCGGAACGTCGTACGCCGTGGCCACCAGCTCCGGGACAGCCGCCCTGCACCTGGCGCTGCTGGCGGTCGGCGCCGGCCCCGGGCAGGCGGTCGTCATGCCGACCCTGACCTTCGCGGCCACCGCCAACGCCGCCATCTACACCGGCGCCGAGCCGATCTTCGTGGACTGCGACCCCACGACCGGCAACATCGACGTGGGCCTGCTCGAGTCGGTGCTCGACCGGCTCGCCGCCGAGCGACGACCGGTCGCGGCGGTCGTGCCGGTGGACATGTTCGGCGTCTGCGCCGACTACGACCGCCTGCTTCCGGTGTGCGCTCGGGCCGGGCATCCGGTCATCGAGGACGCCGCCGAGGCGCTCGGGGCCACCCGCTCCGGCCGGGCTGCCGGGTCGTTCGGCCGCGCCGGCGTGCTGTCCTTCAACGGCAACAAGATCATGACCACGTCGGGCGGCGGCATGCTGCTCACCGACGACGCCGAGCTCGCGGCCCGCGCCCGGTACCTGGCGACGCAGGCACGCCAGCCCGTCGCGCACTACGAACACACCGACATCGGCTACAACTACCGGTTGAGCAACGTGCTGGCCGCCATCGGGCGGGCACAGCTGTCCCGGCTGGACGGCATGATCCGCCGCCGCCGCGAGTTGCGCGACCAGTACGCCAAACTGTTCGCCGCGTGTCCGGGGGTTCGACTGCTCGGCGACGGCGATCCCGGTGCCAACTGCTGGCTGACCACCATCGTGGTGGAGCCGGAGATCTCCGGGTGGTGGCCCGGGGAGTTGGCCGCCCACCTCGCCGCGCAGGACATCGAGACGCGTCCGGTGTGGAAGCCGATGCACCTGCAACCGGTGCACGCGGGAGCGGAGGCAGTCCTCACCGGCGCGGCGGAACGACTCTTCGCCACCGGCCTCACCCTGCCCAGCGGCTCGGCGATGGCCGAGCACGAGGGCGAGCGGGTCCGCCGGGCCATCGACGAGTTCCTGGACCGCCGGTGACCGACGGATTCGCGGTCACCGGCCCCGGCGCACCGGCCGCCCTGCTGGACGTCTCCTGCCCGGACATCTACTTCACCGCCGGCTACGGCCGGGCGGCCGCCGAGACCGAATCGGGCAGCTGGCAGCTGATCCACGAGCACGACCGGCTCATGTTGCCCCAGGTGGTGCGGGCGGTGAGCGACACCGACGCCGACGCCGCGAGCCCGTACGGCTACTCGGGCCTGCACGTCGCCGCCGGGTGCACCCCTGCGGACCTGGCCCGCTTCTGGTCCCGGGCAATCGAGTACTGGCGGGACTCCGGGGTGGTCGCGCTCTTCCTCCGCTTCTCGCCGCTGGATCCCGCCTCGGTCGAGGCGGTCCGGGGGCTCGGGTCCGTCGAGCTGACCCGCCGGGCCGACACCGTCACCGTCGACGTGTCGCAGGGGCGGGACGAGGTGTGGACCGGCATGGAAGGCCGATCCCGCACCGCGGTCCGCAAGGCCCGCCGGAGTGGCCTGACCGGCACCGTCCGCCCCGCCCGGCCGGACGACCTGCTTCCCGGCGCACCCTTTCGCCGGCTCTACGAGTCGACGATGGTCCGACTGGGCAGCCAGCCCTGGTATCTGTTCCCGGACCGCTACTACCGCCAGCTGGCCGCCGGCCTGGACAAAGGGCTGTCCATCGCGGAGATCCGCGACCCGGACGCCACAGTGGTGGCGGCCGCCCTCGTGCTGCGGCACCGCGACCGGGTCCACTACCACCTGGCCGGATCCGATCCGCTCGCCGCGCGCGCCGGTGCCAACAACCTGCTGGTCTGGAGCATCCTGGAGTGGGCCGCCGAGCACGGGTGCCGGCCGGTCCATCTCGGCGGTGGCGTCCGCGCCGACGACGGGCTCTTCCAGTTCAAGCGCTCCTTCGGCGGTGCCCGTACCCCGTTCTGGACGGGCGCCGCCGTCATCGCGCCGGACCGCTACCGGGAATTGGTCGCCGCGCAGGCCCGACGGCTGGGCCGCACGGCCGAGGAGCTCGAGTCCAGCGGCTACTTCCCGGCGTACCGGGCGGGTGCCGCATGAGCAGAGCGACCCTCGACACGCAACGTCGGATCAAACGGCTCATCGACGTCGTGGTGAGCCTGAGCATCCTGGTCGCGCTCTCTCCGGTACTGGCCGTGGCCGCGATCCTGATCCGGCTGCAACTGGGCGGGCCGGTCCTGTTCCGTCAGGAACGGACCGGGCGGGCGGGCCGCCCGTTCACCGTCTACAAGCTGCGCACCATGACCGACGAACGCGACGCGGACGGCGTACTCCTGCCGGACGGACAACGGTGCAAGGGCATCGGTCTGCTGCTGCGGCGGGCGAGCATCGACGAGCTACCCCAGTTGGTCAACGTGCTGAAGGGTGAGCTCAGCCTGGTCGGGCCACGTCCGCTGCTGCCCCGGTACGACCCGTTCTACACCGACCGGGAGCGGCTGCGTTTCGAGGTGCCCCCGGGGATCACCGGCCTGGCACAGATCCACGGACGCAACGGGCTCGCCTGGAACGAGCGTCTCGAACTGGACGTCGTCTACGTCACGAACTGGTCGCTCGGGCTGGAACTGCGGATCATCGGTCGCACCGTCCGCGCGGTCCTCACCGGCGCTGGCGTCGCGGCGGATCCGTCGGCGCAGATGCTCGACCTCGACCGGGAACGAATGCTGACGTGACGGTCCTGGTGCCGCGGTTCGGCATCGCCACCGTCGACGAGCCGACCGATCCGCACCTCGACGGGATCGTGGCACTGCTCCGTCAGTCCATACCCGCCGAGTGCGCGGGTCTGACGCCGTACCACTCGGCCACGTTCGCCGCCTTCCTCAGCGCCGCCGTCGCCCCGCCCAGCGACCTTCGTACGGTCGTGCTCCGCTACGTCCGTGACCCCGCCGGCATACGCGCGGTCGCCGACTGGCGGGTGATCGGCGGGCGACTCTTCCTCAACGGCATCGCGGTCGCCGCCGGGCACCGGGGACGAGGGTGGGGTGGGCTGCTGCTCGACGACGGGCACGACCTGGCACGCCAGCTCGGGTGCGCCGATCTCGCGCTGGACGTGTCGGTGGGCAACCCGGGGGCGCGCCGTCTCTACGAGCGACGCGGCTTCACCGACGAGTCGTACGCCCAGTGGACCGAGGTACGGCTCGATCCGGTGGCTCCCGAACCCGCCGTCCGCCTGCTCGACTGGCCGTCGTTCGCGGCGCACCACGCGGCGTACGGCTTCGGCGATCTTCGGATCGGATGGGCGACCGGCACGGCGGGCGTCCGTGTCGTCGGCGCGTCCCTGCGTCTCGCCGCGGAGGTGCCCGGCGCGGGCCTCGCCGCCGCACTGGCCCGGGTCCTACCGATCACCCGCTGCTATCGGATCGGCCCGACAGCTGAGGCCGGGACGTCCGGTGGCTTCGCCCGATTCGCCCGGATGTCACGTCCGGTCGAGCTCGGAAGCTGAGCACGGCACTCGGCGAGGCGGTACGTGAAAAAGACAAGTGATCAATAAATAGGAGGTATCACTACATAAGGCGTAAAAGCCGCCGTCCTGGCGGCCGAACGATTGGGACGAGGACACACACATGCCGCAGCGGCACATCGAAAGAGAACGACGCTCGGAAAGGGCCGGAGCGCGATGGGGGGCGGTACCCCGGGCGTGTGTGCTCCTCGCCACGGACGCCGGCGCCTGGATCGTCGGGGTTGTGCTGGCCACCTGGGCGCGTTACGAGTTCGACCTCACCACGGGCCAACTGACGCGCGCGGTGACCCTCGGCGGCCTCGCGGCGGTCCTGCACGCGGGGCTGGTTCCGGTACGGCGGCTCCGCTCGGGCCGGCACCCGGTCGGCAGCCTCCACGAGGTCCAGCACGTCGCCAGCACAGCGATCATGATCGGGTGCATCCTGACGGTGGGTCTGCTGCCGCTCGCCGAGCGACCGGTACCCGCCAGCACCCCCCTCATCGGCGGCGCCCTGGCCGTGCTGTTCATGCTCGCCGCGCGGTTCGCCTACCGACACCGCCACGATCTCGCCATGCGCCCCGACGTCCACTCGGCGACGCCGGTGCTGCTGTTCGGCATGGGCGACGCGGGCCAGGGCCTGCTGCGGGCCATGCTCGGCGATCCGCGTGGACGGTACCTGCCGGTCGGCGCGCTGGACGACGATCCGGAGAAGCGCGACCTGCGCGTCGGCGGAGTACGGGTGCTGGGCGGCCGACACGACGTCGGTACCGCCGTCCGACGCACCGGCGCGGGCGCCGTGATCTTCTCGGTCGCCAACGCCGACGCCGCGCTGATCCGTCAGATCCGCGAGGCGACCCTCGAGACGGGCGCCGCCTTCAAGGTGCTGCCGCCCGTGCGGGACCTGGTGGACCACCGGATCACCGTCACCGACGTCCGCGACGTGCAGATCAGTGACCTGCTCGGCCGTCGCCAGGTCGTCGCCGACCTGCCGCTGAGCGGCAACAGCCTGACCGGCCTGCGAGTCCTGATCACCGGCGCGGGCGGCTCGATCGGCTCGGAACTGTGCCGACAGGTCATGAAGGCCGATCCGGGTGAGGTGATGATGCTGGACCGCGACGAGACGGCCCTGCACAGCCTCCAGATGTCGCTGGCCGGGCGTGCCCTGCTCGACGGCCCGGAGCTGATCCTCGCCGACCTTCGCGACGACGAGGGCATCCGCCGGGTCATCCGGGAACGCCGGCCGGACGTCATCTTCCACGCGGCGGCGCTCAAGCACCTCACCCTGCTCCAGCGGCACCCCGGCGAGGCGGTCAAGACGAACGTCTGGGGCACCCTGTCGGTGCTCGACGCCTGCCGGGACGTGGCCAAGTTCGTGAACATCTCCACGGACAAGGCGGCCAACCCGATCAGCGTCCTCGGTTACTCGAAGCGGATCACCGAGTTGCTGACCGCGCAGGCCGCGTCACGCTTCCCGGGTACGTTCCTCAGCGTCCGGTTCGGCAACGTGTTGAGCAGCCGGGGCTCGGTGGTGACGGCGTTCCAACGGCAGATCGAGGCCGGCAACCCGCTGACCGTCACCCACCCGGACGTGACCCGCTATCTCATGACCGTCCAGGAAGCTGTCCATCTGGTCCTGCAGGCCGCGGAGATCGGCCGGAACGGTGAGGCTCTGGTGCTGGACATGGGTGAGCCGGTGCGGATCGCCGACCTGGCCCGGCAGATGGCCGACCATGCCACCAGCAGTGTCCCGATCGTCTACACCGGCCTACGGCCGGGCGAGAAGCTGCACGAGGACCTGCTCGGGGCCGGTGAAGTGGACACCCGGCCGTTGCACCCGCTGGTGTCGCACGTGACGGTGCCGGCGCTGGACCCGATGGAGGTGCGCGGGCTCGACCCGTACGCCGAGCCGGTGAAGGTCGTCGAGCAGCTCGCCCTGCTCTGCGCCCAGCCGACGATCTCCGTCGGGAACGGTCCGCTGGGCGTACCGCTGCAGTCCCGCTGACGATCGCCGACAGGGCCGGCCCCGCGGATCGCGGTGACCGGCCCTGTCGGCTGTCCGGGTGGAGCGCTGTGCAGATCAGCGGCGGATGCCCGCCCAGTCGTGGTGCCGGCGGACGGTGGAGAGGATGAAGTCGACGACCCGCCGGGAGGTGTCCGGCACCTGGTAGTCGACCGGGCAGGGGACGCCCTCCGCGGCGACCTGGGCCACGGTCACCTCGACCGCCTCGACCACGCCCTGTGGGTCGAGACCGGTCATGATGATGCCGCCGGCGTCCAGCGCCTCCGGCCGTTCGATCGACTCGCGCAACGTCACCGCGGGGAAGCCGAGGATGGCTGCCTCCTCGCTGACGGTCCCGCTGTCCGACAGCGTGCAGTACGCCCTGGTCTGTAGGTGCACGTAGTCGAGCAGGCCGAACGGCTCGTGGAAGGCGATGCCGTCCAGCGCGGTGGCGTCCGGAGCCAGCGCCTCCAGCCGTTTGCGGGTGCGCGGGTGGGTGGAGACCAGCACCGGCAAGCTCCACCTGTCGCGCACCGCGACCAGGCAGTCCAGCAGCCGGCCGAGCCGGTCGGGACGGTCCACGTTCTCCTCCCGGTGCGCGCTGACCAGGAAGTAACCGCCCGGATCCAGCTCCAACTGCCGGAGGATGGTCGAGTTGGCGATCGACGCCCGGTAGTGCTCCAGCACCTCCCGCATCGGGGACCCGGTGTGCAGGATGCGGCGCGGATGCAGACCCTCGGCGAGCAGATTGCGCCGGGCGTGTTCGGTGTAGACCAGGTTGAAGTCGGCCACGTGGTCGACCAGCCGGCGGTTGGTCTCCTCCGGCACGTTCAGGTCGAAGCAGCGGTTCCCGGCCTCCATGTGATAGACCGGCACCCGCATCCGCCGCGCCATCAACGCCGCGATGCAACTGTTGGTGTCGCCCAGCGCCAGCAGCGCGTCCGGCCGTAGCTCGGCGATCGCCTGCTCCATGCCGACCAGCACGCCCCCGAGGACCCGCCCGAGCGACGAGGTGTCGACCTCCAGGAACCGGTCGGGCTGGCGCAGCCGTAGCTCGGTGAAGAACACGTCGGACAACGTCGGGTCCCAGTTCTGGCCGGTGTGGACCAGAACGTGGTCGACCGTGTCGTCGAGCCGGGCAAGCACCCGGGACAGCCGAATGATCTCCGGTCGAGTGCCGACCACCGTCATGATCCTGGTCATGCCCGTCCTCTCTGCGCAGCCACCTTGGTCAGAATGTCCTCGAACTGGTCGACGCCCACCCGCAGCGACATCCGCTCCTGGTAGACCTGTCGGGCCCGGCGGCCCATCTCGCGCCGGGCGTCGGTAGGCAGGTCGGCCGCCGCCGCGAACTGGTCGGCGAGCGCCCGCCAGTCCTCCGGCGGGCTGACCAGACCGAGCCCGGCCGAACGGACGAGGGCCGCGGTGTCGCCGCCCGCCGCGGCGACCACGGGCATCCCGCAGGCCAACGCGGCCTGGAGCTTCGATGGGACGGCGGCCCGCAGGGCCGGCACGTCACGCAGGCACACCAACTGCCAGTCCGCCGCCGCGGACAGCTGCGCCATCTCGTCGGGGGGATGCCGACCGACGAACCGCACGTTGTCGGCGCCCAGGTCGGCAGCGAGTCGGCGGGCCGCGTCCTCGCCCGCGCCGGAGCCGACGAGCACCAGGTCCATCCGGTCCCGGACGGCGGCCGCCGCCCGGATGGCCGTGTCCAGGCCCTGTAGGAGCCCCAGGTTGCCGGCGAACATGACGGTGCACCGGCCGCGATGACCCAGCACCGCACGGGCCTCGGCGGTGACCGGCACCGGCCGGAACAGGGCGTCGTCGGTCCAGTTCCAGACCACGCGTACCCGGTCCGGGTCGGCGCCCCCCGCCACCACCCGCTCGGCCATCGTCGGTGAGATCACCACGATGGTGTCCGCCAGCCGGTACGTCGCACGCATCAGGGCGCCGACGGCCGACTCCAGCGAGCGACCTGCCCGGCCGGTGGGTGCCATGCCGGAATGCGTCACCGAGTCGGGCCACAGATCCTGCACGTGCAGCACGATCGGTGTCTGCCGGGTGGCGCGCAGCAGCGCCGCGGCGGCGATGGCCGTGGGCGGCGGGTGATAGACGTACGTGACGTCGACGTCGGCGAGCCACCGTGCCCCGGGCAGCGCGCTGCTGGCACCGAAGGACAGGAGACTCAACGCCCGCCGCAGGGCCGAGGCGTCGTGACTCGGATAGGCCGGCACCCGTCGGACCGCCACCCGCCCCTCGGTCTCCCGGTGCCCCCAGCTCTGCCGCCAGCCGGGATAGATCCGGCCGTACGGATAGCTCGGGAAGGTGGTGAGGACCCGCACCTGGTGGCCCCGCTCGGCGAGCCCGCTCGCCAGGTTGCCCGGGATGAACGCACCCTCGGGCGGATACCACTGGCTGATCAGGCCAACCTTCACGCGCCGACCGCCACCGGCGCCGTCCGGACCGCCTCCACCGGCTCGGGCCAGGTGTCCGGCCGGTCCGGGTCGAACAGCTCGTTGGTCCAGAACATCGTCACCAGGTCGTCCGGGCCGGTGTTGACCAGCTTGTGCACCCACATCGTGGGCATGTCCACCAGCACCGGCTCGGCGCCGCTGACCGGGAACCGCAGCACCTCGGTGTCGTCCACCCGGCGCAGACTGATCTCGGCCGACCCGCGCAGCACCACGAACCGTTCCACCTTCGCGAGGTGGAAGTGCTCGCCACGGGTGATGCCGGGGCGGGTGGTGGAGCAGAACGTCTGGCCGGCGCCGCCGTGCGCCTTGACCGTCTCGACCAGCTCGCCCCGGGCATCGGCCCGGCGGGGCAGCGAGATCGGGTAGTGCGCCGGGAAACAGTGCGACCGGTAGGTGTTGAACAGCCGTACGTCGTGCCGGCTCACCAGGGACGGGAACTCCCCGGTCCGGTACGTCGCGGCCATGCCGGTGAGCAGGCTGGCAAGGGCCTGCACACCGATCTTCACCGGCGGCATGGCCGGATCCCACGAGCCCCCGGCCGGCACACCGATGAGCCGGGCGGCCGCGTCGGTGACGTGCACGAGGCTCAGCTCCCGGTCGGCGTGCACCTCCGGCCGGCCGCCCTCGGCGAGCACGCGGCAGAACGTCGCCACGGCCGAGTTGTAGTACGGCCGCCCGTGCTCGCCGTACAGGTTCGGCAGCAACACGTCGTCGACCTCGATGCCGGTGGCCGCCAGCACCCGCGCGCCCGTGGCCTTCGCGTCGCCGTACGGGGTGCCGTTGCCGGCCTGCACCGAGTTCGCGTAGATCACCCGTGCCGGCGGGGTCGCACATCTCTTGAGGCCGTCGGCGAGCTGCGCGGCGAGTTGCACGTTCCCGGCTGCGACATCTGCGGGCTCGCCCCGGTTGACGCCGGCCAGGTGCAGCACCCGGTCGACCCCGGACACCTTGGCGGCGACCGCGTCGGGTTCGGTGAGGTCGGCCCGGGTGAGCACGACCGGTGCCGGCCAGTTCAGCGCCCGCAGCAGCACCCGCACGTGCCAGCCGAGGAACCCTCCGGCACCGGTGACGGCGAGCCTCAGCACGCCAGCACCGGATCCCGCAGCGCCAGCTCCGCGCGTATCTCGGGCAGCGTCCGCAACAACGCGATGATCTCGGGTACGCCGAGCTGCGGCGCGTTGGCCGAGTTGAAGTCCTCGCTCGGTCCGCCGCCGAGATCGCCCTCGGAGACGTACAGCGCGTAGTTGAGGTCGCGGGCGTCCAACGGCACCCGGAGGAACTCGCCGAAGTCCTCGGCCTGGGCGAGTTCCTCCCTGCTGGCCAGCGTCTCGGCCTGCTTCTCGCCGTGCCGTACGCCGATCACGTCGAGCTTGGCGGGTACGTCGAAGAGCTGGCACACCGCCTCGGCCAGATCGCCGACGGTGCAGGCGGCGGCCTTGCGGATGAAGATGTCGCCGGGCCGGGCGTGGTGGAACGCGTGCTCGACCAGCTCGACCGAGTCGGCGAGCGACATCAGGAACCGGGTCATCCCGGCGTCGGTCACGGTCGGCGCCCGGCCGGCCTTGATCTGTTCGACGAACAGTGGGATCACCGATCCGCGCGAGTACATGACGTTGCCGTACCGGACGCAGGAGACAGTGGTCGAGCTGTTCGGGTTGTTCCGAGCGTGTGCCTGGGCGACCTTCTCCATGAGGGCCTTGGTCATGCCCATCGCGTTGACCGGGAAGACGGCCTTGTCCGTGCTGAGCACGACGACGGACCCGACGCCGTTGCGCTCGGCGGCCTCGATGACGTTGGCGCTGCCCAGCACGTTGGTCCGGACGGCCTCCAGCGGGAAGAACTCACACGACGGCACCTGCTTGAGGGCGGCGGCGTGAAAGACGTAGTCGATGCCCCGGCTGGCCTTGAGCACCGAGTCGTAGTCGCGCACGTCCCCGACGTAGTAGCGGACCCGCTCGTCGCCGAGCAGCCGACGCATGGCGTCCTGCTTGGCCTCGTCCCGGCTGAACACCCGGACCTCGCCGGCACCACGGTCGAGCAGCCGGCGCACCATGGTCTGGCCGAAGGAACCCGTACCGCCGGTGATGAGAACACGGCGTCCGGTGGTTGCGAAATTCATTGATTCTCCCGTGTCGTCGCTACGCCGGTCCGCAAACCCGACGACTCGACGAGAGAGTCACGGGGCGCCCGCGCACCCGTCCGGAGCAAGGGCCACATCGGCCAGTTTCAGCATCCGGGACAACGAGAGGCGATCCACACAGATACGCCTTTCTTGACGAATTGACCGCAAAGCATGAATCGGCCGTTCAATGTGAAATGGGTACCGATCACGCCGATCACCGGCGTTGCGACGATCTAGCGGACCACAAAGCTGGGACCGGGCGAGGACATCCCGTGCGACGGGTCCTCATCGGCTCGGTGCCGGCCGGCCACCTGCCCCGACCTCGGCAGTAGGGACGTTCCCCTGGCCGTCCACCGCCACGTCCCCGGCGACAGCCGTGACCATAGCGCCGCGGCCAACCAACCGGCGGGAGACAGTTCCCAGTGACCGGACAGCAGGATCGGTAGCCACGCCACGATCAACACGCCAGCGAGGCATTTACCGACCTTGCCCGAGCCGGCCGGTCCGATCAGCACCGCCGCGCCGAGCGCGGCGAACAGTGCCAGCCCGACAAGGCCCAGCTCCACGGCAATGGTCAACGGGACGCTGTGCGCGCCGATGCCGGTGACGGTCGGGAACATGCCCGGCCCGATGCCCGTCCAGATGTGGCCCTCCCACAGCTGCCGGGCCAGTGCCCACAGATCGAGCCGCCCCGACATGCTGTCGTCCTTACGGGCGAAGAACTCCTGCAACCACAGCAGCCGCGAGTCTCCGTACACCCCGAACGGGATCGCGATGAGCAGGGCCGGAGCCGCTACCGCGACCGTGGTCCAGGCGACCCGGGGCGCGGCCCAGGCCGCGAGCAGGTACCCACCGATCAGGACCAGGGCCATGAGCGCGCCCCGGGTGCCGTTCCATAGCACCGCGTAGGCCAGCAGCGGGATCACCGCCAGCACCGCGAGCCGCAGCCGCCGGGACAGCCCACCGGCCAATGCCACCGCGACCGCGACCGCCGCCCCGGTGGCCAGCGAGTAGGCGGTGTAGTTCGGGTTCACCGCGCCGACCCCGACGCGGATCAGCGCCGGGTCGACCGTCGGGTCGACCCCACGGGCACTGCTGATCACCTCGACGGCCGCCCAGACGCACCCCCCGAGGTAGGCGCAGCCCACCAACGCGAGATGCGACGCGTTGGCCACCGCTTGACGCGCCGCGACGAACAGCGTGCACATCCCCCAGTACGCCCACAGCGCGTCGGCAGACGCCGGCACCCAGGTCACACTGATCGCCGCGGCGCTCGCCCAGACGGCCAACGCGACCGCGAGGAGATCTGGCCACCCGAGACGGCGCCACGCCGACGGGACAACCAGCAGCAGCGCGATCCACACATGCCGCCCCTGCACGACGGTCGGCGCGACCGGCGCCACCGCGGCGAGCACGCACACGATGACCAGCCGCAGCCCGGCCCAGAGGTGCACGGTCGGCAACCGAGGGTCCCGACGGTGGCCGAGCCGCGCTTCCATGGTCCGCACCACGCCGTTACTTCTCCCTCGTCGCGGCGGCCCCTCCCGCCGCTGCGGCCGGACCGATACCCCCTTCATCGCCCAACGCGACCAGGAGCCGGTGGGAAACTGTCGGATCGCACCCGATGACGGGAGATCTGGTGCCAGTCAGGGCGCAACGCGGTGCCCGCGTGCCGGGCAGGGTCGCCGGCAGCATTCGCGAAAGGTGCCAGATATCGGATCAAACGCTGATATAAACCCATCAACACTTGTGACACCACCATCGGGCACGCCTCGCCCGTGACGTGACCTGCTCGCGCGGCGACAGGGCTCCGGTCGATCCAAGTGCCAACCCCGCGGACCAGATCGGGGACGAGGAGAACCACCCCCGCCGGGAGGCACCCGGCGGATCGGGAACTGACGCGGGAGCACCGACCGGATGACCACGACTGCGCCGAGCACCAGACGTTGGAACGTACCGGCGCCCGCGCCCACCGAGCCCATGCACCAGCCTGGGCCCTTTCGCCATTCGCCGCGCGCCTGGTTGCCACTGCTACTGGCCGCGGGCTGGATGCTGGGGACATTCGGCTTCTTCTGGGCCGGGGCGCTGGCGCAGCAGGTTCCGAACCCCGCCAAGCTGTGCCTGTTCGTACTCAGCGCCACCGGCGCATTCGCCGCAGGTTACGCCGCGCAGCTCTACCGCCGCGGCACACCTCGACGGTCAGTCGGCGCGACGCGGTCGACCGACATCCGACGGATCCGCAGGCTCGTCCTGGCCGGCGGGATCTACCACATCGCGCTCGGTGTCGCCCTGCTGCTCGAATACGGGGCGACCGGCCCCGGCAGCATCCTCGCCAGTCTGCAGGACCCCGCGGCGGCCTACCTCAACAAGTTCACCGTCTATCAGCAGCAACAGGACAGCGGACGGACGAATCCCGTCGTCCAGGTTCTCACTCTGCTCGGCGTGCTGGGTACCGTGCTGGTTCCACTGCTCGTCGTCCACTGGCGGCGGTTGTCGAGCGGCACACGAGCCGTCGGAATCGCGGGCGTCGCCGTCTACGGTCTCTTCTTCCTCTACATCGGCACCCTCAAAGGGCTCGGCGATGTCGTGCTCATGATGGCGGCCAGCCTGCTCATCGCCGCGTCGCGTCGGCGGGGCCGGCTCGGCCGGACGAAGAAGCGTCGACGCGCGACAGTGCTGGTGGCAGTCGTCGTGGCCCTCTTCTGCGCCTATCTGGTCAACAACCAGGCCGATCGGGTGGATCAGTTCGGCACCCAGGATCGGGTCCGTGCCAATCCGACAGTGGAGCGGATCGTCGGCGAGCATGCCGCGACCGGAGTGGCCGCCATGATGATCTACCCGACCCACGGCTATCTCGGTCTCGCGTACAACCTCGACACACCGTTCGCCTGGTCGCACGGCCTCGGCAGCACCCCGGCCGTCACCTCGTACGGCACCCAGTACTTCGGCGTCGACGCGGACCGGTATCCCGCCTACCCGGCGCGTACCGAGGCCCGGACGGGGTGGCCGGCGGGTATGTACTGGGCGACGATCTACCCCTGGCTGGCCTCGGACCTCACGTTTCCGGGGACGGTCCTGTTCATGGCCGTGCTGGGCTGGTTCTTCGCCGGGCTCTGGCGGGAGGTGAACCTCGCTGGCGGCATCCTGCCGACCCTGCTCTTCGTGCAGATGTGCCTGCTCGTCATGTACATCCCGGCGAACAACCAGCTCGGTATGTCACGCCCGACGATGATCGGCGTCGCCACCCTGCTGGTGCTCTACCTGTGGACGGCCCTGACGAACGGCGCGGGCGACTCAGGGCCGGCCGAGCGGGTGCAGCGGCGACCCGCGCCCCTGCTCCGCGGCGTCCACGCCCCCTGAGCGGGGGGCCGACAGGCCGGCCAGGAACGTCCGGATGCGTCGGCCCTGCGCTGCCGGACCACGGGTCTCCCGTACGAAGGCGGCACCGGCAGCGCCGAGGGCGGCGCTCTCCCCGGGCGGCATCGCCAGCACCAGGCGCAGCGCTTCGCGCAGCCCATCGGCCGTGTCCGTCCCGGCGAAGCGCAGGTACGGCTCGTAGTCGGGCGGGATGCCCGGCAACCGTGTGGTCACCACGGGGACGCCGGTGGACAGGTACTCGACGAGCTTCGAGGGGAACGAGTAGCGGACGAACGACTGATCCACCGGCCGAGGGTTCACCAGCACCGACGCGCGGGTGAGGCGTCGCACCAGCGCCGCCCGGTCCAGCAGTTCCGGCGGGGAGATCCGGGGATCGGCCTGCGCCTGCTTCCTCGACCACTCCTCCAACTCGCCCCGGCCGAACAGCAGCAGGCGCAGATCCGGGTCAGTCATGCCGCGAAACGCCTCGACGAGGCGGTCGACACCGTACGCGCGGGTCAATCCACCCGCGTAGACGATGTCGCGGGTGGCGGTGTCCGACCTGGCCGGGACGGCAGCAGGGCCGCCCGGTGCCGCCCCGGCGGTAGGCGGATCGCAGATCCCCTCCATGACCAGGCGGGGAATCGACGGCGCGAAATCCTCGCCGAGCGCCGCGGTGAGCACCACGACTCCCGAGGCGCGGCGCAGCGCCATGCGGACCAACGCGTGGTCCAGCCGGCGCAGCGCGCGGACGATCCGCCCGTCATCGGGGAGAACCACACCGGGGGGATCGGTCAGCACCGGCACCACCCGTGCCGTGCCCCGCCACGCGACCAGGACGCCGAACCACAGGAACGGCGTGTGGACGCCGTGAATGAGCAGGACGTCGTCGCCGTGTAGGCGCAACGTCCGCGACCCCGCGCGCACGGCGGCCACGAATCGGGTCAGGTGCTTCAGTCCGAGGAGGTTGACGAAGCCGAGCAGTTCGCCGTGCACACCGTCCTGCTGGAACCGCGCCGACCGGAAGCGGACCTGCCGGTTGCGGGGGAACGTCGAGGCGGGTGCCGCCGAGAGCAGACGTACCGGACAGCCCGCCGCGCGCAGGCTCCGCACCAGGGCCCAGGCGAACGTGTGTGTCTGGGTCGGCAGGACGACGTCTCGCGTCACGATCTCCCGGAACACGTCGTCGGCGACCGTGAAGCCGAGCAGCAGTACCCGGGGACACCGCTCGTCGGTCACGCCGCGGCCCCCAGGATGCGCTGGTAGACGCCGTCGAGAGACCGGAGCATGACCGGCAGGCTGTAACCGTCGTGCACCACCTTGCGGCCCGTCTCCCCCACATGCCGACGTTCGGCGGCATCGTCGAGCAACGGCCCGAGCGCCGCGGCGAAAGCGACCGGGTCTCCCGCCGGCACGAGATGACCGCCACCCTGGCGCAGCACCTCGACGTTGCCGCCGACGGCGGAGGCCACGACGGGCAGCGCGTGCGCCATCGCCTCCAACAGGGCGTTGGACAGGTTCTCGTGCAGGGTGGGAAAGACGAAGATGTCGGCGGCCGAGAGCAGGTCCGGCACGTCGAGCCGATTGCCGAGCAGCCGCACCTCGGTGCCGGGGACGTCGGCCAGGGCCTCGGCGATGCCCGCACGGTCCGGTCCGTCGCCGGCGACCAGCAGCACCCGACGGCCCGGTCGCGGCGGCAGTCGCCGCAGCGCGTCCGCCAACACCCCGAAGCCCTTGTCCCAGTTCAGCCGCGCTACCGCGATCATGGCGACGTCCTCGGGGCCCAGGCCGAGGGCGGCACGTCGACCGTTCCGCGCCGCGCCGACGTCGACAGGGAGCGGGACCCCGTTGGGGATCACGCCGACGAACTTGTGCGCCTGCGCCCGCACGAAGTCCCGGCCGGCGGCGTACTCGCACACCGTGGCGACGTGGCTGGCCATCCGCAGGGTGGCCGGTTCCGCGCAGCCGGTCAACAGCGCTCGACGCCACCTGCGCCCGACGTGTCGCAGGTCTCGCACGGTGCCGTGCACGCTGACCAGGATTCTGGGGCAGCCGGCCAACCTGGCGGCGAGGACGCCGTGCAGACCCTCGTTCTGCAGGCCCCGGACGTGCACCAGGTCGGGCCGCACCCGTCGCAGAAGTCGGACCCATTCCCGCAACAACGGCACGTTGAGGCCGCCGTTGCCGCCGGTCTGATGCATGCGGACGAACTCGTACCGCTCGCTGAGCGCGGATTCCAGGACCCGCCCCACGGCGGTGAGTGGTCCGTTGGCGCCGGGTGTGCCGGCCGAGTGCTGCACGACCACCGGCCGCACGCGCACCGGCGGAGCGCTCGGATCGTGGTCGTCTTCACTGACTGGCTGCACTGAGGCTCCATCGTCGACCGTGGGCCACCGACGGCGCGCCCTCATCCCCGGTCATCACATCGGTGCGTACAGTAACACCGGCATTAGCCGTCAAATGCTTGAGACACGCTTTATACGAACGGAACGCATGAAAAGCGACGAGATCCTCACCTCTCCCGCTCGGTCGGCGATCAGCCCGGGCGAGCCGGTGCCACGAGTGGTCATGGTGGCGGCGTACCGGTTCCCGCACGGGGACGCCATGTCGAACCGGCTGCTCCAGCTGGCCCGCTCCGCGACTCCCCCGGGCGCGACCACCGTGATCGTCAACGACTGGCCCGGCACCGAACGCCCACCCGAACCGCTCGCCCTGCCACCCGAGCTGCGACTTATCACGCTGTTCGCCGTCGACGGGGGCGGCCGACTCCGACGCTGGGCACACCGACAGAGTCGTCCACTGCGCGTCCTCAGGGCACTGCGACAGGCGGGGATACCCAGCGGCGAGGTGACCGGCATCTGCCTTCCGCTGGGACTGTGGAACCTGACCACGTGGTTCGTGTTGCGGCTGACGATGCGCTGCCCGTTGACCGTGGACGTGCTCGAACGGCACGAGCCCGGACAGTTCCGCCACGGACGCCTGACGCCCTACTTCATCCGGCACCGGTGGCACTCGCTCCTGGCGGGACGGTTGGCGGATCGGGTCATCGCGATCTCCACGACGCTGCGAGATCGTCTCGCCCGGCCGAACCGTCCCATCCTGGTGGTGCCGCCCCAGGTCGACTGCGCCGACTACCGCCCACCGGCGCCGCCGTCACTGCAGGACGGCCTGCGGCTGCTGTACGCCGGCACCGCAGGCCCCAAGGACCGCCTCGCCGCGGTGCTGGAGGGCATCCGCCGGCTGCCGGAGCCCGATCGTCGACGGGTACGACTGACCGTGGCCGGCATGACCAGGGAGCAGGCGGCCGCCACGTCCGACCTGGACGACAGGATCGTGGCGGACCTCGCCGACCAGATCGTCTTCCTGGGCCGGGTGTCGCGTGACCGCGTTCTGGCCGAGCTGCGCAGGGCGCACTACTCGGTGCTGGTCCGACCGACCGGGGGCTACGCCGATGCGGGCTTCCCGTCGAAGGTGCCCGAGAGCCTGGCCGCCGGCTGCCCGGTGCTGCTCAACCACACCAGCGACCTGGCGACGTACATCGACGACGGGCGAGAGGGCATCGTGCTGGCGGGACCCGGCGCGGACGACGTCCGGGACGGCCTCCGGCGGGCGCTCACCCTCGACGACGCGCAGTGGTGGCAGATGAGCCACCACGCCCGGGAGCGGGCTTGCGCGTTCGACTACCGCGCCTGGGTACCGTCGGTCAGCGCATTCGTGGCCGGTCGCCCCTCTGCCTAGCTCGACACACCGTAGATCTCGCGGATCACCGCGGCCTTCTCCTGAGCCGGCAGGTGGCCACAGCCGAGCGACTTGGCCCGCATCGCGGCAAGGTACTCGTCGGTGCTACGGAGAACGCGCGCGGGCACACCGGCGGCGACGCTCCCGTCCGGAACGTCACGGGTCACGACCGAACCGGCCCCGATGATGCACCGGTCCCCGATCCGGACCCCCGGCATGATGATCGACCGGACACCGATGTAGACGTCGTCGCCGACGCTGATCGGCGCGGTCCACTCGAGATCCGGATACTCCCGGCGCAGGATGAGAGTGCCGCCGTCGTGCGTGAGGAACTGCACGCCGGCCGTGATGTAGACGTTGTCGCCAAGCGTGATCAGCCAGGGCTCGGAGCCGAACATGCTCCGGTTGACGCCGTAGAAACGTACGCGCCCGCGCAGGTTCACGCCGATCGAGCGGGCGAACCCTTCCGGGTCACGGGCCGCCGCTCGGCGATCACGCAGGGCAGCGAGGATGCTGCGCACCATCATGCTCCATCTCATCTGAATCGGACGTTGTCGCGGAAACTCCCGCCAACGCCTTCCGGTAACCGACGATGGCGGCGGGGACCACGGTCACCCCGTACGACAGCGCCGAGGCGAGTGCGACACCGGACAGACCGTCGCTGCCCGCCAGGAGGATCTTCAGCGGTACGGCGACGACCAGGCAGGCCACCCAGCCGAGGAACTGCGGCCCCAGCAGCCCGACGCTGTTCTGCACCATGAAGAGCGGCGACGCGACAGCGACGGACACCGACCACACGGCGAGCGCGACGAACAGGGGAATCGGCACCCGATCGAGGTCGTCCGACCGTACCCAGATGCGCAGGATGTCGTTGCCACCCACCACGAGGCAGAGCGCGGGCAGCGCCACCGCCGCGGCGGACAGGTAGACCATGCGTCGGGTGCTGCGCCGGACCCAGCTCACGTCGCCCCGGGCAAGGGCTTCTCCGTTGGCCGGCCAGAGCGGCAGGTTGACCAGAGTGACGAACAGTGCCAGCACGGCGAACATCCGCAGGATCACCGCGTAGTTCGCGGCCGCGTGCAGACCGAGCACCCGACCGACGAGGAAGCCGTCGATGTTCAGGGCGAGGGAGGTGAGCACGGAGAGCCCGAAGAACCGGGACCCCAGCCGGAGGAGGCCGCGCACCCTCGTGGCACGGACGTCCGTAAGACGCGGCCGGAGGTCGGGTTGCTGCCAGCCGAAGAACCAGACGGAGTTGGCCAGGCTCATCAGGGGCACGGCGAGCACCGCGGCCGCGATCACCAGGACCGGGTCGGCCTTCGCGCTGGCGGCGACGACCACCAGGCCCGCCGAGATCAGGCTGCCGGCCGCCTGCCAGAGGTTGCTCGCTCCGACCTGCTGGTGGGCGTACTGCACCCGCTGGATGAGAGCCAGCGGAATGTTGACCAGGAAGGCGCCGAAGCAGAGCAGCACGACCACGCGGGCGTCGCGGGCCACCACCGGGTCGGTCACGTTCAACACCGACGGCCAGGCCACCAACCGGACAGACGCCACGAGCACCAGCACCAACGTCCCCGCCAGCGCGCCGAGCAGGGCGTACGCGCTCGCGATCTCTCGGGCCGCCGCGCGACGGTCACCGGTGGCGTAAAGCCGTGCGAGCCGGGTGAGCAAACCGTTCCCGAGGCCGAAGTCGGCGAACAGCGCCATCGCGGTCAGGGACGTGATCGCCATCCACATGCCGTACCGCTCGGGGCCGAGGTAGCGGAAGGCGACCGGGGTGATCAGCAGTGGCGCGACCAGGCCGACGGCTTTGCCCGCGAGCGACGAGGCGATGCCGGCGACCAGTGCCCGGCCCCGCGAGCGCCGCGCCGCCGACAGCTCGTCGTCCCCGCGTACCGCCGATCCCGCCGTGGTCCGTTCGGTCGAAGCGGTGTCCGCGGGCGGGTGACCGACCGTGTCGACCAGGGCGGGTGAGGCCGCGCCGGCACCCGGTGGCCGGTCGACCATCAGGCGGGCTGCTTCAGCACATGCGCCTCGAACCACTCGACGGTGGCCCGCAGACCGTCGATCCGGGGAGTCGGCACCACCTGCGGAAAGAGCGAGCGGAGCACCCGGTTGTCGGCCTCGGAGTGCCGGACGTCCCCCGGACGTGGCGCCACGTGCCGCCGGGCGATCGGGCGCCCGATGATCTGCTCCAACTCGGACACCACGGTGTGCAGCTCCGCCCGGGCGCCGAAGGCGAGATTGACCGGCTGCGGATGGGACACCGACCGTTCCACGGCGTCGAGCAGCACCGCGCAGACCGTCTCGACGTAGGTGAAGTCGCGGGACTGCCCACCGTCGCCGTGGAGTTCGATCTCCTCGCCGCGCAGCGCCGCGTAGACGAAGCGGGGAATGACGGCCGCGTAGCCGTGGTCGTGCCGTTGGGCGGGGCCGTAGACGTTGAAGAACCGGAACGCGAGGGTGGGCAGGCCGAAGGACGTCTGGTAGGCCAGCGCGTACGCCTCGGTGGCGAGCTTGCTCACTGCGTACGGGCTGAGCGGACGGGTCCAGGCGAGCTCGGCCTTCGGCAGCGTGGGGTTGGCGCCGTAGACCGACGAGGACGAGGCGACGACGACGTGGCCCACCTCGTGCCGGCGCGCGGCCTCGAGGACCCGCAGCGTGCCGGTGGCGTTGGCGTGGTGTGAGGCGATCGGGTCACGCAGCGAACGCGGCACGCTCGGCAGCGCGGCCAGGTGCACCACCGCGTCCCGGCCGACCATCGCCCGATCCAGCGCGTCGTCGTCGAGTATCGAGCCGGGGATCGTCTCCACGTCGAGGCCGTCCAGGTTGCTCATCCGCCCGGTGACCAGGTCGTCGAGAATCCGGATGTCGGTGACGCCGCTGCGCAGGATCGCGGCACGGGCCAGATTGGACCCGATGAACCCCGCGCCGCCGGTGATGAGTAGTCGCATGCGTTCGCCTCCGGGCACCATTCAGTGGTCATCCGGTCCAACGAGCATGCACAGCGACCGTCACGTTTCGTCATCGCACGATTACAAGTCGGCCCTGATGCGCTCAGTGGAGGGCAGCCTCGGTCGAGTTCGACCGCGGCTCGGCCCCGGGCAGGTCTCCCAGCGCCGCCAGATCCGCCGGCGTCAGTCGACGCTCCGGGGGATAGAGCAGCTGTTCGTGGTCGATGATCGTCTCCACTGGCCAGCGTAGCCGGATCACGCGGGCCGGGTTACCGGCGGCGACCGCGTAGGCCGGGACGGAGCGGGTCACCACGGCGCCCGCCCCGATCACCGCGCCACGACCGATCGTGACGCCGTGCAGGATGACGGCGCGGGTACCGACCCAGACGTCGTCACCGATCGTCACCCCCCGGTCGAGGTCGCCGTCGGCGTGCCCCTTCTCGACGGCGACCATCGGCACTCCGACGCGGTCGATCCGGTGGTTGCCACCCCGGATGGTCACCTCCGGGCCGAACATGACGTTGTCACCGATCCGGATCCGGGATCGTGCAGCCATCAGGATCGGACGGTGTCCGAGATCGACGTTGCGGCCCACCTCGATCGTCCCGTAGGTGTAGACGCCGTCCGGGTCGAAGGCGAAGTTGTCCCCGTACGCGGCGAACCGGCCGACGGTCGCCACCCCTCGCACGGCCCTGCGCACCCGGGTCGCGGTGGCCCAGATGAGATCCAGGAGACGAGCGAAACCCACGATCGCGCGACCCGGGCGGCGCGAGGATACCCGCATCGACGCCCTCCCCTATCCGATGTCGTCACCACCACTGCGGACACGAGTGAGCGTACGTGCGCAATGCGGCTTCGATGGCGAAACGCTGGTTAACTCCGCTCCGGACGGCCGATCGCCACCACTCATCGACCTATTGACATCCATCCAGGCAGAACGAAGGCTCGCGCCTACAGGTCCTTCACCCAAGGAGGCGCGATGAGACCGAGACGACTGGCGACCGCCGGCGTGGTCACCCTGCTCGGAGCCCTGGCACTGGCCCCACCGGCGAGCGCGCGGCCACCGTCGGACCCCGGTGCCCGCGAGGGCCTGGAGGTGTACGTCGGCACGGTCGACGGCAAGCAGCGGGACCTCCTGCGCGAGGCCGGTGTGGACCTCGGTCACGACGCCACGGCGGACTCCACCGGACGCACCGCCGTCGAAACGGTCCTCACCCCACGGCAGGCGAAGCGGCTGATCGACAAGGGCGTACCCCTGCGGGTGAAGAAGGTCCACGGCAAGGACGCGTCGCAGGCGCTCCGGGAGCAGGCCGCCGGAGGCTGGTCGGCGTTCCGCCCGTACAGCGAACCGGGCGGCCTGCGCGACGAGCTGACCGCCACCGCCGCGCGTTTCCCGAAGCTGGCCAAGTTGGAGACGATCGGTCGAACCCAGCAGGGCAAGCCGATCCTCGCCGTCAAGGTCACCAGGGACGCGCGCAAGGTCCGTGACGGGCAGCGACCGGCGGTGCTCTACTCCGGCGCCCAACACGCCCGCGAGTGGATCACTCCGGAGATGACCCGCCGCCTCATGCACCACGTCCTCGACGGCTACGGCACCAACCGGGAGATCACCCGCCTGCTCGACACGACCGAGCTGTGGTTCCTGCCGGTCGCCAACCCGGACGGCTACGACTACACGTTCACCCCCGGCAACCGCCTCTGGCGCAAGAACCTGCGGGACAACGACGGCGACGGCCAGATCGGCCCCGGCGACGGCGTCGACCTGAACCGCAACTTCGCCTTCAAGTGGGGGTACGACAACGAGGGCTCCTCGCCCGATCCCAACAGCGAGACCTACCGGGGCCCCCGACCCTCCTCCGAGCCGGAGACGAGGGCCCTGGACGGGCTGCTGCGCCGGGTCGGCTTCGAGTTCTACGTCAACTACCACTCGGCGGCCCAACTGCTGCTCTACGGAGTCGGCTGGCAGGTCAGCACGCCGACCCCCGACGACGTCATCTACCAGGCGATGGCCGGCGACGACGCGCACCCGGCCGTTCCCGGTTACGACCCGGACATCTCCGCCGAGCTGTACACCACCAACGGCGACACCGACAGCCACGCCACCGTCAGGTACGGCACGCTCGGCTTCACCCCGGAGATGTCCACCTGCGAATCCGCCGCGGCCGTCGACCCGGACGACGAGTGGCGTCCGGAGGACTGCGTCAGCGACTTCATCTTCCCCGACGACGAGACGCTGATCGCCGGCGAGGTCGCCAAGAACCTGCCGTTCGCGCTGGCCGTGGCCAAGTCCGCGGTCGACCCGGACGACCCGGTGTCGGTGGTGGGCCGCAGCACCCCCGACTTCGTGGTGGACACCTTCGACACCTCGTACGGGCGCACCCAGCAGGTCGCCTCCATCACCCGTCGGGCCCTGAAGAACGTGCGGATGCACTACACCGTCAACGGCGGTCGACCGAAGACGGTCGGGGTCCGCGAGTGGCGCGGCGGCGAACGCTACGGCGACACCAACGACGACTACTACGCCGAACTGCGCGGCACCGTCACCGGCACGAAGCCCGGCGATCGGGTGGAGGTCTGGTTCACCGGTGTCAAACAGCGCGCGAAGGTGGTGGCCAGCGAGCATTTCACCTATCGGGTGCACACCGACATCGGCGGTGACGTGCTGGTCCTCGCCATGGAGGACGTCACCGGACTGAGCCCGGCGCAGACCGGCACCACCGCCAAGTACACCGACGAGATCGCCGCGTCACTGACCGCCGCCGGACGCACCAGCGACGTGTACGACTTCGACGCCATGCGCCGCACCGCCCCCCACCCGCTGGGCGTGCTGTCGCACTACAAGGCGGTGGTCTGGGAGACCGGCGACGACGTCATCCTGCGCTCCCCCGGCCAGGTCGCCGGCACGACGGCCAAGGCGGCGCTGGACACCGAACTGGCCGTGCGCGACTACCTCAACGAAGGCGGCAAGCTGCTGGTCAGCGGCCAGTACGCCCTCTACGCGCAGGGCGCCAACGGCGCGTACGTGTACCACCCGGACGCGCCGCCGGAGTGCACCGACGGGGACGACCCGGTCTGTCTGCCGCTGCTGAACGACTTCCAGCAGTACTGGCTGGGCGCGTACACCTACGTCAGCGACGGCGGCACCGGGGCGGACGGTCCGTACCCGGTCCAGGGCGTCGACGGGGCGTTCGCCGGCCTGTCCGGCACCCTCAACGCGCCCGGCTCGGCCGGCAACCAGGCGCACACGGCCTCGTTCCTCACCACGTCGAGCTTCCTACCGGTGGACACGTTCCCGCAGTTCGCCAGCTCCGCGCCGGTGAACTGGGTGCGGCCGGGGTCGGCGCCGTTCGACCCGCGCACCGGTGACTGGTACCTGTGGAGCGGGCAGGCCGACGAGTCGTACAAGCGGCTCACCCGCACCGTGGACCTCACCGGGGCCACGAGCGGCGAACTACGTTTCGCCGCCTCGTACGACATCGAGGCGAACTGGGACTTCCTGATCGTCGAGGCGCACGAGGTGGGCAGCGACAACTGGACCACGCTGCCCGACGCCAACGGGCACACCGGGCAGGAGACCGGGGACAGTTGCGCGTCGGGCTGGCAGACCCTGCACCCGTTCATCGCGCACTACCAGGGCGCGGACTGCTCGCCCACCGGCAGCACGGGTCAGTGGAACGCGATCACCGGAGCGTCCGGCGGTTGGCAGGACATCTCGGTCGACCTCACGGCGTACGCCGGCAAGCAGGTCGAGGTGTCGATCTCGTACGTCTCCGACTGGGGCACCCAGGGCCTGGGTGTGTTCCTGGACGACGCCCGGGTGCTCGTCGACGGCGCCACGGTCAGCGAGACCTCGTTCGAGACCGAGGACCTGGGCGGTTGGACCGTAACCGGTCCGCCCGCCGGTTCCGCCGGTAACGCCACCGACTGGGCGCGCAGCCAGCAGGCGTTCGAGGAGGGGTCGGTGGTGGTCACCGGGGACACCGTCTACCTGGGCTTCGGGCTGGAGGGCCTACCGCCGGCCGAGCGCAACGCCCTGGTCGCCCGCTCACTGACCCACCTGACCGGGCGTCCGCGCCGCTGACGGCACGGGGTGCGCCGGCGGTCCGCGCGACCGCCGGCGCACCTTCGGGTGTACGCCGGACGCGTCCGACACCGGTGTGGTGAGCTGTACGGGTGTCGGGGCTGGGTCTGGTACTGCACCCCACCCGGGATGTCACCGAGGTGGTCGGGATCATCGAACGGTGGGCGACGCGCCACCACAAGACGCTCATGGTGCGCGCCCAGGACAAGCACCGGGTACCGGCCACCGTCGAGTCCCTACCGGAGAAGGAGGTGGCCGTCCGCGCCGACGCGTTGATCAGCATCGGCGGCGACGGCACCATGCTGGGCGCGCTGCGCTCCGCCATCTCCGACCCGAAGCCGGTGCTCGGCGTCCACCTGGGCCGGCTCGGCTTCCTGGTCGAGATCGAGCCACCCGCGCTGCCGGAGGCGTTGAGCCGGCTGCTCTCCAAGGACTTCACCATCGAGTCGCACGCCTGCCTGGCCTGCGACGTGTGCGGCGACGACGTCGTGGCGTTCAACGACATCGCGCTGGTCCGGCGGCCCGGCTCGGGCTTCGTCAGTGCCACCCTCGCCATCGACGGGCAGCGCTACGGCTACTACCGCGCCGACGCCGTGGTGGTGAGTACCCCGATCGGCTCCACCGCGTACAGCTACGCCGCCGGTGGTCCGTTGATCTCCCCGGCGGCGGACGCCGTGGTCGTCACCCCGTCCGCGCCGATGGCCGGCATCTCCCGCTCGGTGGTGCTCTCCGGCGACGAGAAGATCCGGCTGGAGTTGGAGCCGCACTCGTCGTCCGTCGTGGTGGAGATGGACGGGCTGGTTTACCGCGACGCGGCGGACGAGGGGGCCGTGGAGATCAGTTACCGGCGCAACGCCGGGTTGGTGGTCCGCTTCGACCCGCTGCGCTACCAGGAGCGCAACCAGTTGAAGATGAGCCTGCTGGACCTACCCTTCCTTCCGGAGCAACTGAAGGCCCTGATCCCCAAGGAACTCCAGAACCCCAACGAAGCCGAAATCCCCCCCCGCTGCTAACCCCCCCACCCCCTACCCCCCACCCCCCACCCCCCACCCCAGACCCCGTTGATCATGAAGTTATTGCCGTCCAGCTCGGCGTGTCGTGGCAATAACTTCATGATCAACGGGGTGGCCGGAAGGGGGAGGGTCCGGGGGTGGGTGGGGGGTCAGGCCTGGGTTAGGGCTTGGTCTACCAGGGTTTTGGCTTCTTCCTGGATCTTCTTGAGGTGGTCTTGGCCCTGGAAGGACTCGGCGTAGATCTTGTAGACGTCTTCCGTGCCCGAGGGGCGTGCGGCGAACCAGCCGGATTCCGTGCTCACCTTCAGGCCGCCGATCGGCGCGTTGTTGCCGGGGGCGGTGGTCAGGGTCGCGGTGATCGGCTCGCCGGCCAACTCGGTGGCGGTCACCTGGTCCGGGTTGAGCTTCGCGAGCACGGCCTTCTGCTCGCGGGTCGCCGGGGCGTCGATCCGGGCGTACGCGGGCGCGCCGAAGCGCTCGGCCAGCTCCGCCCAGTGCTCGCTGGGGCTGCGCCCGGTGGTGGCCAGGATCTCGGACGCGAGCAGGCAGAGCAGGATGCCGTCCTTGTCGGTGGTCCAGGTGGAGCCGTCGCGGCGCAGGAACGACGCCCCGGCGCTCTCCTCACCGCCGAAGCCGACGGCCCCGTCCAACAGGCCGGGCACGAACCACTTGAAGCCGACCGGCACCTCCAGCAGCGGCCGGCCCAGGTCGGCGGCCACCCGGTCGATCATCGAGGACGACACCAGGGTCTTGCCGACGGCGGCGGCCGGACCCCAGTCGGCGCGGGTGCGGAACAGGTGCCCGATCGCCACCGCCAGGAAGTGGTTCGGGTTCATGAGGCCGCCGTCGGGGGTGACGATGCCGTGCCGGTCGGCGTCCGCGTCGTTGCCCGTGGAGATCTGGTAGTCGGCCCGCGCGGCGATCAGCGACGCCATCGCGTTCGGCGAGGAGCAGTCCATCCGGATCTTGCCGTCGCCGTCCAGGGTCATGAACCGCCAGGTCGGGTCGACCGTCGGGTTGACCACGGTCAGGTCCAGCCGGTGCCGCTCGGCGATCTCACCCCAGTACGCCACGCTCGCCCCGCCCAGCGGGTCCGCGCCGATCCGGATGCCGGCGTCGCGGATGGCGTCGATGTCGATCGCCGCCGGCAGGTCGTCGACGTAGTGGGCGAGGAAGTCGTACTCCCCGGTGGTGTCGGCGGCCCGGGCCCGCGCGTAGGTGACCCGGCGGACCTCCTTGAGCCCGGCGGCGAGGATGCTGTTGGCCCGGTCCTGGATCCACCGGGTGACGTCGGTGTCGGCCGGACCGCCGTTGGTCGGGTTGTATTTGAAGCCGCCGTCGTCCGGCGGGTTGTGCGACGGGGTGATGACGATGCCGTCGGCGAGCCCGCTGGTGCGCCCCCGGTTGTGGGTGAGGATCGCGTGCGACAGCGCCGGCGTGGGGGTGTAGCCGTCGCGGCTGTCCACCAGCACGGTGACGCCGTTGGCGGCGAGGACCTCGAGGGCGTCCACGGCGGCCGGCGCGGAGAGTGCGTGGGTGTCCCGGGCGAGGAACAGCGGGCCGTCGAGGCCCTGCTCGCGCCGGTAGTCGCAGAGCGCCTGGGTGACCGCGAGGATGTGGTCGGAGTTGAACGCGTTGCGCAGGCTGGAGCCCCGGTGACCGGAGGTGCCGAAGGAAACCTGCTGCGCCGGGTCCGCGGGGTCCGGATGCTCGGCGTAGTAGGCGGTCACCAGGCGCGGCACGTCGACCAGGTCGGCGGGCTCGGCGGGCTGGCCGGCACGGGGGTGGGTCACTGCGGGATCCTCCTCGGTGTGTGCGGTTCGGTCACGGCTCGACCTTCTGACCCTTGCCGATGACCACGATGCCGTTGTCGGAGACGGTGTAGCGCTGGCGGTCCTTCTCCAGGTCGACGCCGATCTCGACGCCCTCGGGGACGAACACGTTCTTGTCCAGGATCGCCCGTCGGACCACCGCGTGTCGGCCGATCTCGACGCCCTCCATCAGCACCGAGCCCTCCACGTGTGCCCAGGAGTGCACCCGCACCTTCGGCGACACGATCGAGTTCTCCACCAGCGAGCCGGAGATCACCACGCCCGGGGAGACCATCGAGCCGACCGCCCGGCCGACCCGCTCACCCCACTGGTGGACGAACTTGGCCGGTGGCCACGGCGGCTGCTCGGTGTAGATCGGCCAGTCGAAGTTGTAGAGGTTGAACACGGGGTGCACGTTGATCAGATCCATGTGCGCGTCGTAGAACGAGTCGAGCGTCCCCACGTCCCGCCAGTAGCCCCGGTCCCGGTCGGTGCTGCCGGGCACCTCGTTGTCGCGGAAGTCGTAGACGTTGGCCTCGCCCCGCTCGACGAGCATCGGGATGATGCTGCCGCCCATGTCGTGCTTGCTGCTCTTGTCGGCGGCGTCGCGCTCGACCGCCTCGCACAGCGCCCGGGTGGTGAAGACGTAGTTGCCCATCGAGGCGTAGATCTCGTCCGGCGCGTCCGGCAGGCCGACCGCGTCGGTGGGCTTCTCGCGGAACGCGCGGATCTTCCGGCCGTCCTCGCCGACCTCGATGACACCGAACTGGTCGGCCATCGACAGCGGCTGGCGGATGCCGGCGACGGTCACGGCGGCGCCGGAGGCGATGTGGTCCTCCACCATCTGCCGGGGGTCCATCCGGTAGATGTGGTCGGCGCCGAAGACGATCACGTAGTCGGGCTGCTCGTCGTTGATGAGGTTGAAGCTCTGGTAGATGGCGTCGGCCGAGCCGGCGAACCACCACGGGCCGCGACGCTGCTGCGCCGGCACCGGGGTGACGTAGTTGCCGAGCAGCGTGGACATCCGCCAGGTCTTGGTGATGTGTCGGTCGAGGGAGTGGGACTTGTACTGGGTCAACACGACGATCTTGAGATAGCCGGCGTTGGCCAGGTTGGAGAGGACGAAGTCGACCATGCGGTACATCCCGCCGAACGGGACGGCCGGCTTGGCCCGGTCCGTGGTGAGTGGCATCAGGCGCTTGCCCTCCCCACCCGCCAGGACGATCGCGAGCACCTTGGCAGCCATGCCCCGACGCTATCCACCCGCGTGCCACTTCACCACTCGTACGGGGAGTCTTCTGCACTAGGGTGCGGGGTCATGACGGAACCCACCCCGCTGCGCGTCGACCTGCTCACCCGCGAGTACCCGCCGGAGGTCTACGGCGGGGCGGGCGTGCACGTCGAGTATCTGGCTCGGGAACTGCGTCGCCTCGCCGACGTCCGCGTGCACTGCTTCGGCCTGCCGCGCGCCGAGCCGGGCGTCACGGCGTACTCCGATCCGCCCGGCCTGACCGGCGCGAACGCCGCGCTGCGGACGATGGGCGTGGACCTGGAGATGGCCGCGGGCGCCGCCGGCACCGACGTGGTGCACAGCCACACGTGGTACGCGAACCTGGCCGGGCACACCGCGAAGCTGCTGCACGGGGTGCCGCACGTGGTGACGGCGCACAGCCTGGAGCCGCTGCGGCCGTGGAAGGCCGAG
Organism: Micromonospora sp. WMMD736; assembly: GCF_049179015.1. Lineage (NCBI taxonomy): Bacteria > Bacillati > Actinomycetota > Actinomycetes > Micromonosporales > Micromonosporaceae > Micromonospora > Micromonospora sp. WMMD736. Next base: position 6,643,674 of record NZ_JBMHMI010000001.1, on the reverse strand, counting down.
CAGCTCGGTGGCGGCTACGCCCTCTCCTCGTGGATCGAGCGCACGGCGTACGAGTCGGCCGACGCGATCGTCGCGGTGAGCGGTGGCATGCGCAGTGACGTGCTCACCGCGTACCCGCAGATCGACCCGTCGAAGGTCCGCGTGGTCTACAACGGCATCGACACCGCGCAGTACGCCCCGGACCCCGGCACCGACGTGCTCGACCGGCTCGGCATCGACCCGGCGCTGCCCAGTGTGGTCTACGTGGGAAGGATCACCCGGCAGAAGGGCCTGCCGTACCTGCTGCGGGCCGCCCGCGAGTTGCCGGCCGACACGCAGCTCGTGCTGCTGGCCGGCGCACCGGACACCGCGGAGATCGCCGCCGAGGTCGAGGAGCTGGTCGCCGAGCTGCGGGCCAACCGTTCCGGCGTCGTCTGGGTGGCCGAGATGCTGCCCAAGCCCGAGGTGATCCAGGTGCTCACGCACGCCACGGTCTTCGTCTGCCCGTCGGTGTACGAGCCGATGGGCATCGTGAACCTGGAGGCGATGGCCTGCGAGACGGCCGTGGTGGCCACCGCCACCGGCGGCATCCCCGAGGTGGTGGCCGACGACGAGACGGGCCTGCTGGTGCCGATCGAGCAGGCCACCGACGGGTCCGGGACGCCGCTGGCCCCGGAGACGTTCGTGGCCGACCTGGCGGCGGCGATCAACACGCTGCTCGCCGACCCGGCGCGCACCGAGCGATTCGGCCTGGCCGGTCGACGGCGCGCGGTAGAGCACTTCTCCTGGGACGCCATCGCCCGGCAGACCCTGGACATCTACCGCTCGGTCATCGCGGGCTGAGGACATGCGGTACGACGAACTCGAAGCCGCGATCCTCCGGTTGGTCATCGCGGCGGGCGAGGACGACCTGCGCGCCTTCGGCCTCGACACGGTCACCCGGCTGACCCGGGAGGACCTGCTCGACACCGCCGTCGACGACGAGCTGACCGGGGACGCGTGGGCGGCGCTCGCCAGCGCCCGCGAGACCGTCCCGACGGCCGACGCGCCGGAACTGCGCGCGCTGCTGGTACGGATCGACGAGGGCATCCTCGCCGACGGTGACCTGGATCAGGGGCTCCTGACGGCCTTCACCGCGCTGGAGCACTGGACCACCTACCTGGAGGAGAACGGGCGCGGCGAGATCTACGAGCTGGCCATCCGTTCGATCGAGGAGGTCGACTTCCAGGTCTCGGCCGACCTGGACGACGTCCTGGCCACCCCGGAGATGACCGCCGAGTACGCCCGGATCGAGCGCCTGCTCACTGCCAGCCGCAGGCCGGCCTAGCGGCTCGTGAAGATCCGCGCAACTTCGGGGAAACTGCTGTCTCAACGCGCCCCGATGCAGCAGTTTCCCCGAAAGTGAGCGGATCTTGGGTTGGGTGCCCATCGGGCGGGTGCTTGGCCGCGCGCGAGCGGATCTCGCACAGTAGGTTGGCGGAGTGACAGGACGGTTCCCGATCGAAGACGTCTCCCCCGTCGTCTCGTGCGGGCGGTACCCGGCCAAGGCGGTCGTCGACGAGCCGGTTCCGGTGTCGGCGCGCGCCTACCGGGAGGGGCACGACGCGCTGGGCTGCAACGTGGTGTGGACCGGCCCGGACGGCGAACAACGGCCGTTCACCCGGATGCGCCCCGGCGAGCCGGGCCAGGACCGCTGGCACGCCACCATCGCGCCGGACGCCGTCGGCGAATGGACCTTCGCGATCGAGGCGTTCCAGGATCCGTACCTGACGTGGCAGAACGCGGTCACCAAGAAGATCGCCGCCGGGCAGGGACCGGAAGATCTTGCCAACGACCTGGCCGAGGGCACCCGGGTGCTGGCCGCCGCCCGGGACCTCGTACCGGACGCCGACCAGGGGCGCGTCGCCGACGCGTTGACCGCCCTCGCCGCCACCGACCTGCCGCTGGCGCAGCGCGTCGGGCCGGCACTCGCCCTCGCCGACCTGCTCTGGGAGCACCCGGTGCGTGAGTTGGTGACGGTCTCTGACGCGTACTCCCTCTGGGTTGACCGCAAGCGGGCCCTCTTCTCGGCCTGGTACGAGTTCTTCCCGCGCTCCGAAGGAGCGGCGGGTGGTCGCTCCGGGACCTTCGCCACCGCGACCGAGCGGCTGCCGGGTGTCGCCGCGATGGGCTTCGACGTGCTCTACCTGCCGCCGATCCACCCGATCGGCCGGGTCAACCGCAAGGGCCGCAACAACGCGCTCACCGCCGGACCGACCGACGTCGGCTCGCCGTGGGCCATCGGCGCCGCCGAGGGCGGGCACGACACGATCCACCCCGACCTGGGTACGCCGGCGGACTTCCGGGCCTTCATCGAGGCGGCGGCGGCGCAGGGCCTGGAGGTGGCGATGGACCTGGCGTTGCAGTGCGCGCCGGACCACCCGTGGGTGACCGAGCACCCGGAGTGGTTCACCACCCGGGCCGACGGCAGCATCGCGTACGCGGAGAACCCGCCGAAGAAGTACCAGGACATCTACCCGGTCAACTTCGACAACGACCCGGAGGGCATCCGGGCCGAGGTGCTGCGGGTGGTGCTGCACTGGGTGGGCGAGGGCATCCGGATCTTCCGGGTGGACAACCCGCACACCAAGCCGTTCGACTTCTGGCACTGGCTGATCGCCGAGGTCAAGAAGGTCGACGAGGACGTGCTGTTCCTGGCCGAGGCGTTCACTCGGCCGGCCATCATGCACGGGCTCGGCAAGATCGGCTTCACCCAGTCGTACACCTATTTCACCTGGCGCACGACGGCCGCGCAGATGCGGGAGTACTGCGAGGAGCTGGTCGAGTCGGCCGACTACATGCGGCCGAACTTCTGGCCCAACACGCCGGACATCCTGCACGAATCGTTGCAGCACGGCGGCCCGCCGATGTTCAAGATCCGGGCGGTGCTGGCCGCGCTGCTCTCCCCCTCCTGGGGCCTCTACGCGGGCTACGAGCTGTTCGAGCACGTGGCCCGCCCCGGCGCGGAGGAGTACCTGGACAACGAGAAGTACGAGCTGCGCCCGCGCGACTGGGCCGCCGCCGAGGCGCAGGGCCGCTCGCTGGCGCCGTTCCTGACCACCCTCAACCGGGTACGCCGCGACAACCCCGCCCTGCACCAGCTCCGCAACCTGCGCTTCCACGAGATCGACAACCCGGCGCTGCTGTGCTGGTCGAAGCACGACCCCCAGACCGGCAACACGGTCATCGTGGTCTGCTCGTTCGACTCGCGCGAGGTGCAGTGGGGCAACACCACGCTCGACATGCCGGCGCTCGGGTTCGACTGGCACGAGCGCTTCACCGTGTACGACGAGCTGACCGGCGCCAGCTACGACTGGGGGCAGCGCAACGCGGTACGCCTCGACCCGTACCTGCAACCGGCGCACGTGCTGACCGTCCGCCGCCCGACGCCGCCCGCCGTGCCCGAGCCGGCCGGCGTCGAACCGGCGGATCTCACCGTCGCCGACGTCCCGGACGAGTTGTCCGGCGGCACCGCCCCGGTGACCCCGGCGACCGAGCCGTCGCTCCCGGCCACCGAGCCGGTGAGCCCGGCCAGCGGTGCGGCGACGCCGGCCATCCTGGCGTCCCGCGCGGCGGCCCGGGCCGCTGCCGCCCAGTCCTCGGCCGGCCGCCCGGCTGCCACCCGCCCGTCCGCCTCCGCACCGACCGACGCCGCCCCTAAGGACGACCGATGGACCAGCTGATCACCGGTGTGACGCACGACCCGCACGCGCTGCTCGGGGCGCACCCGGCCGAGGGGTCGACCACGATCCGCACGATGCGCCGAGGTGCGGGTGACGTGACACTGCTCGTCGGCGACGAGCGGCACCCGATGAAGCGGGTGCACGACCTGGGCATCTTCGAGGCGCAGGTCGAGGGCAGCGTGCTCGACTACCGGGTGGAGGTCGACGGCACGGCGCACGACGACCCGTACCGGTACCCGCCCACGCTCGGCGAACTCGATCTGCACCTCATCGGCGAGGGCCGGCACGAACGGCTGTGGGACGCGCTCGGCGCGCGGGTCTTCGACGAGGGCGTGGCATTCAGCGTCTGGGCGCCCAACGCCCAGGGCGTCCGCGTGATCGGCGACTTCACCGGCTGGGGCGCGGACGACGGCTGGCCGATGCGCTCGCTCGGCTCCAGCGGGGTGTGGGAGCTGTTCGTCCCCAACGCGCGGGTCGGCGCCCGCTACAAGTACCGGGTGCTCGGCGCCGACGGGCGGTGGCGGGACAAGGCCGACCCTCTCGCGGCGTACGCGGAGGTGCCGCCGGCCACCGCCTCGGTGGTGCACCACTCGACGTACCGGTGGAACGACGCCGACTGGTTGGCCCGGCGGGCCGAGCGTCAGCCGCACCAGGAGCCGATGAGCGTGTACGAGGTGCACCTCGGCTCGTGGCGGCCCGGCCTCGGCTATCGCGAGCTGGCCGACCAGCTCACCGCGTACGTCACCGAGCTGGGCTTCACGCACGTGGAGTTCCTGCCCGTGATGGAGCACCCGTTCGGCGGTTCCTGGGGCTACCAGGTGACCGGCTACTACGCGCCGACGTCCCGCTTCGGCGACCCGGACGAGTTCCGCCACCTCGTCGACGCCCTGCACGCCGCCGGCATCGGCGTGATCCTCGACTGGGTGCCGGCGCACTTCCCAAAGGACGAGTGGGCCCTCGCGCGCTTCGACGGCACCCCGCTGTACGAGCACCCCGACCCCCGGCGCGGCGAGCACCCCGACTGGGGGACGTACGTCTTCGACTTCGGCCGCCGGGAGGTGCGCAACTTCCTGGTCGCCAACGCGCTCTACTGGTGCGAGGAGTTCCACGTCGACGGGCTGCGCGTCGACGCGGTCGCCTCGATGCTCTACCTGGACTACTCCCGCAACCACGGCGAGTGGGCCCCCAACCAGTACGGCGGTCGGGAGAACCTGGAGGCCATCGCGCTCATGCAGGAGGTGAACGCGACGGTCTACAAGCACCACGCCGGGGTCGTGATGATCGCCGAGGAGTCCACCGCGTGGCCCGGGGTCACCCGGTCCACCGCCGACGGTGGGCTGGGCTTCGGGTTCAAGTGGAACATGGGCTGGATGCACGACACCCTGCTCTACACCTCGAAGGACCCGATCTACCGCCAGCACCACCACCACCAGCTCACGTTCTCCCTGGCGTACGCCTGGAGCGAGAACTACGTGCTGCCGATCAGCCACGACGAGGTGGTGCACGGCAAGGGTTCGCTGGCCGGCAAGATGCCCGGCGACACCTGGCAGCGCCTCGCCAACGTGCGGGCGCTCCTGGCCTACATGTGGGCGCACCCCGGCAAGCAGTTGTTGTTCATGGGTTCCGAGCTGGCCGATGACCGGGAGTGGAGCGAGGAGCGCGGTCTCGACTGGTACCTGCTGCACGACCCGGCCCGCGCCGGCGTGCAGCGGCTCGTCGGTGACCTCAACCGCGTCTACCGGGGCACCCCGGCGCTGTGGGCGCAGGACACCGAACCGGCCGGCTTCCGCTGGATCGCGGGAGACGACGTCGCCAACAACACCGTCTCCTTCGTCCGGATCGCACCCGACGGTTCGACGCTGGTGTGCGTGGCGAACTTCTCCGCCCAGCCCCTGCACGACTACCGGATTGGCCTGCCGGCCGGCGGTACGTGGACCGAGGTGCTCAACACCGACGCCCACCACTACGGCGGGTCCGGGGTGGGCAACCTGGGCGCGGTGCACGCCGAGGACGTGCCCTGGCACGGTTTGGTGGCGTCGGCGGCCCTCCAGGTGCCCCCGCTGGGCGTCATCTGGCTCCGCCGCGACTGAGCGCCCCACAGTCCCATGATCACTTGATGCTCACTAGTTGCCGGGAGCCTCCTGGAACTGCTGAGCATCAAGTGATCGTCACGCCACCTGCTACCAACCCTGGGAGAGGCGAGCCAAGATCGGAATCACTCCGGCAAGGGCGGACCAGACAACAGCAAACCAGGCCAAATGGCGCTGCCAGGGAAGTCCCGAGCGAACCTCTTCGCCAGATGTCCTGGTCGCATGCTCTTTTCTGCGTGCCTCGATGAGCGCAGCCACCCGGGTGCTCCTGCGACCTCCCGCCAGCTTTCCCAGCAGAGAGCCCTGGAAGGCATAGCAGGCTACATCTCCGTAGCCCAAGACACTGACCACCAAGCCGTCGGTCGCGGCGACCGACCTGATCCGACCCCACGGCACGAGAACCTGAGCCCACGGGTTGACTATCTGCAACGATTCACGCGTCGGCTTGACGAAAGAGAACATCGTCATGAGGGCGATCACATGACAGACAACTGCGAAGAAGCTGGCGACGGCAATCAGCCCAAGCCACCCATTTGCCGGATTCAAGCCGAACATGAGCATCATGAAGCCGAACAGCATCCATATCAGGAAGCCGCCCGACCAGTTCAGCCTGTTCCTCAACCGCGCTCCCAACTCCTCCTATCGGATGTAGGGCGTCATGGGCGCCCTCCACCCGTCGCCATTTGACGACCACGCCCTACTGCACCGCGATGCGGACAATCCGCGTCCCGCCCCGGACCGACTGTGCGGTCAACACGCCGCCGTCAACCCGGGACAGCTCACCGAACCGTCCCTCGGCATGCAGGCGCACCGCATCGCCGCCGAGCGAGTAGAGCCACAGCCCGTCCCGCCCGTCGACCCGACCACTCACCGCCAATCGTTGGCCGTCGACCGTCGCCACGCCCCGGATCACCTCGAAGGGCAGATCCTGCTCGACCAACCCATCGCGGCCGTTCGTCAGCCACAGCGTCCGCCCCTGTACGACGTAGACATCGTTCGCGCCGACAGTGCCGAGGAAAAGCGGCTGGGAATCGTCGAAGCGGCATGGTCCCCGGGGCCCGGTCGCCACCTCTCTGCCGGGTTCGCTCGCGGCCTCTTTCCATGTGCCGGTCGAGCCACGGAGAAGCGTGAGGCACGCCGCCCCCGACGGTTTGGTCACGAGGATCCCGCTGCCATCAGCGGCCGATGAAACGCTGGCCACCGCAGCAAAGCCACCCCAGCGCTCCATGCTCGTGTGCGCCGGATTCAGGAGGTCGACCACCGTGCTCTCGCCGTGGCAGTAGCCGGCGGCAAGGATGTCGTCACCTCCGCGAGCGGCGATGCGCTCCGGGGTGTACCAGCCGGGACACTCCATCTCCCAGTCCCAGTAGCTCATCCGCTCGAGTTCGCCGCCGTCGCCGTGCACGCTGAACAGCGCCTGCGGCGAATCCGACGCACCACGCTCGGCCAGGAGAAAGAAGACCTCGCCGTTCGCCAGGCCGACCGGCGCGCCCAGCAGTTCGCCACGTGACGTCGGAATGAGAGGTCCGGTGGGCGTGCCGGCCAGCCGCACGTCGCCGGGGCGGATCGCGAGGTACAGGGCGGCTGCCGCCGTCACCAGCAGCAGCGGCAGTCCCCAGGCGAGAAGGCGACGGCCACCCGTTCGGCTCCGTGCGGTCTGGACCGTGTCCGGCTCGTTCAGGTGGACGCACCGCCGTCACCCGACTCGGCGGCCCTCGAACCGGGCCCGCCGAGGCCACAGGCCGCCCTGATGCGTCGTACCGTCTCGTCGCGGTAAGGAACGGCGGCCAGGGCCTGCCAGACAGGCCCCACGCCGGTCGGGAGGACGACAACGAAGGAGACGCTGTCGCCGAACCGGGAACTGATCGTCAAGCGGGCACCGGCCGCGGGTTCCACGGCCGTCACATCCTGAAGGTTCATCGACTTGGCGCGGACCCAGGACTCGCCGAAGCTCCGGAAACCCCAGACCCTGACCGGCGCGAAGAGCAACCGCCGCGTCGTGAGGGTGAGAAGGACGCCGGTCATGCTCAGGGACGTCGTGCCGAACGGGAAGTATCCGCGCTGGGTGAAGACGATCCGCTCGTCGCCAACCGAAGCGGCGCGTAGCGCAGCACCCTCCACCCCCACTCCCCGTCCACTGTTCGGGCCGGGAGGGACGATAACGCAGCGCGGCAACCGACCGCTGCCCGCCACGGCGGCGCTCGCATTCGCTCGGTATCGGCTGCGTCCTCCTCCACAGTCCCGCCTCAGAAGCCGGTTGGCTGCCGCGGAGTGTAGGGAGCGGTCAGCATCACGTGCTCCTGCCCGCTGAGGCTGACCGTCAGAGCGGCGGTGGCATCGTCGAGGTGCTGTGGTGCGCTGGCACCCACGATCGGTGCGGCAACGACCGGGTTGCTCAGGACCCACGCGAGTGCCACCTGCGCCATGGTGACGTCGTGGACGTCCGCGACGCGCTGTACCGCGTCGATGATTGATTTGTCGGCGTCGTCGAAGAACTGCCTGCCGATCTGGTCGTTGGCCGAGCGATGTGTCTGCTGGCCGTACGGTCGGGCAAGGCGGCCGGACGCGAGTGGGCACCAGGGCAAACTTGATACGGCCTGGTCGGCGAGGAGCCCGAACATCTCCCGTTCCTCCTCGCGCTGCACGAGGCTGTACTGGTTCTGCATCGAGACGAACTCGGGCCAGTACCGGAGCCGGGCAGCATGTTGCATCTTGGCGAACTGCCAGGCAGCCATGGATGAGGCGCCGAGAAAGCGCGCCTTGCCCGCGGCGACGACGTCGTGCAATGCCTCCATCGTCTCCTCGACCGGGGTCTCCGGGTCGAAGCGGTGGACCTGGTACACGTCGACGTAGTCGGTGCCGAGCCTGTGCAGCGAGGCGTCGATCTGCGTCATGATCGCCCTGCGCGACAGGCCGGAACCGGTCGGCCCATCGTGCATCGGTAGGCCGACTTTCGTAGCGATGACCACCTCCTCACGTCGGGCGTAGCGGCGCACAGCGCGGCCGAGGATTTCCTCGGAGGTGCCGTGCCCGTAGACGTTCGCGGTGTCCCAGAGCGTGATGCCCAGCTCGACCGCCCGCCGGAAGATCGGCTGCGCGGCGTCCTCGTCCAACGTCCATGGGTGCCTGTCGGTGGGTTGGGCGAACGTCATACAGCCGAGCGCGATCCGGCTCACCCGCAGGTCCGACGAGCCCAGACTGGTGTAGTCCATCAATCGTCACGCCCCACCCGGGTACGGTGCGGCGGTCCGGGCGGCACGTAGTGCCTGAGCCCACCACGAGAGTTGTTCCAGGAGTGTCTTGGCGTAGCCGGCCGCGGCGACGTCCAGCGGTGCGCCGTCCTGCCAGGCGGTGAAGTAGTTGGGGAAGGCCAGTCCGTCGCGGATCGTCACCGCGTGCAGTTCGGTGAACACGTTCTCCAGGTGCAGCACCGCGTGCCGGCCGCCGGCGGCACCGCCGTAGCTGACGAATGCCACCGGTTTGGCGGTCCACTGCGTGAAGTGCCAGTCGACGAGCGCCTTCAACGATGCTGGGAAGCTGTGGTTGTACTCCGGAGTGACGATGATGAAGGCGTCGGCCTCGGACAGCTTTCTGGTGAGGTCCCGCATGCCTTCGGGACGGGGGTAGTCGTCTCCGGCGAACTTCGGCGAATCGGCCGGCAGCGCCAGCGGAATGTCCACGCCGGCCATGTCGATGAGGTCGACGTCGAAGCCGCCGTGCGCCTGAACCTGATCGGTCACCCAAGAGGCGACGACCGGCCCGAACCTGCCCTCACGCACGCTACCGACGATGACCGCGAGTCTGCTCCTGTCGCTCATGCCGTCGACGATCTGCCGTTTCCGGGCGAGCAGCCAGACCGTGTCCAGGCTGGCCCCCACAGGGCCACCCTGAGCTCCGCCGGCCGGGTGTGCCGGGCCGTAGGCTCCGCAGCATGGGTACCCCGCTGGGAGACTTCGTCCGGGCCAAGCGTGACAGCATCCGACCGGAGGAACTGGGCCTCCCGGCAGTTCCGCGACGGCGTGCTCCCGGGCTACGACGTTCGGAGTTGGCCTCGCGGGCCGGGGTCAGCGTCGAGTACCTCACCAGAATCGAACAGGGCCGCGACCGGAATCCGTCGCGCTCGGTCGTCAACGCCCTGGCCGATGCGCTCAACCTCGACACCGCCGAACGGACGCATCTGGGCTACCTCGCCAAGATCACTGGTGGCGCGTGTGCCGGGCGCGTCCGGCCGACGCCGCCCGTGCGCACCGTGCGGCCAGCCGTGCGTCAGATCCTCACCCTTCTCGAGCCGGGCATCGCCTTCGTCACCAACCGGATCGGTGACGTGCTCGCCCACACCGACGGCTTCGGCACGGTCATGCACGACACCGGCCTGCTGGACGCCGAAGAGCCCAACCTGACCAGGTACGTCTTCACCCATCCGCAGGCCAGGACCACTTTCGTCGACTGGGACCAGATCGCCGACGAGCAGGTCTTCAACCTGTGGCTCGGGCCTTCGGCCGAGACGTTCGAATGGTTCGCGGCCGATCTCGCAACCGTGGCCGGCGCCGAGTTCACGCGGCGGCTGCACCGGCACCTCCCGCCTGCCCGAGTCCCGCTGAGGATGACCCACCCGCGCGGGCCTCAGCTGCGATGGAATCGGGAGGTCCTTGAGCTTCCTGTCTCGGACGCCCAGCAACTGATCCTTCTGCTACCCGCTGACGACGCGACGGCCGCGGCGTCGGATCACCTGCGTGAGCGCCCACTCCGCACCACCCTCCGCGCTGTCTGACGCCCGCGTGGCTCCGCCGGGCCGACCCCGGCAGCCCCATGATCACTTGATGCTGAGTAGTTCTGTGGACCTCCTCGCGACTACTCACCATCACGTGATCAAGCGAGAGCTGAGGGATCAGCGGGTCAGACCAGGCCGGCGTCGCGGAGTAGCTGCCACAGGCCGGCACCGTCGGGCGCGGACAGCCACTTCTGCCCCACCGGCCCCGAGGACGGCCGTCCGGCGGGGGCGGGCAGGCTACCGGCCAGCACCGACTGGGTCGGGGACAGCCTGCGGATGGCCACCCCGGCGACGTTCTCCGGGTGGGCGGCGGCGAATTCGCGGTAGATCTCCTGGTCGTGCTGGCCGTCGTCGCCGACCAGCAGCCAGCGCACGTCGGGGAATTCCTTGGCCAGCCGGGCGAGGGTGGAACGCTTGTGTTCCATGCCGCTGCGGAACCAGCGGTCGGCGGTCGGGCCCCAGTCGGTGAGCAGCAGCGGCCCGGCCGGGTAGAGGTGCCGGGACAGGAACCGCGTCAACGTCGGCGCGACGTTCCACGCGCCGGTGGAGAGGTAGAAGACCGGAGCGCCGGGGTGCGCGGTGACCAGCCGCTCGTACAGCACCGCCATCCCGGGTACGGCGGCGCGGGCGTGCTCGTCGAGGACGAAGGTGTTCCACGCGGCGAGCAGTGGCCGGGGCAGCGCCGTCACCATCACCGTGTCGTCGATGTCGGAGAGGATGCCGAACTTGACGTCCGGGTCGAGGATGCGCACCGGAGCGTCGACGGGCTCGGCGTCGGGGACGCTGAGGCGTACGGTGCCCCAGCCGGGTGGCAGGTCGGCCTCGACGAGCGTGTCGACGAAGCCGCTGCGGTCGGCCTGGGCATCGTGCCGCACCCCACCGGCCTCGATCTGCACCGTGACGTGCTTGGCGGGCAGGGTGGTGAAGCTGCGCCAGCCGCGGACCTTCTCCAGCCGACCCCGCTGCCGGGTGTCGGGACGGCCGAGCAGCACCCGGCACAGCACGCGTACCCAGCCGGGGCGGCCGTAGCCCGTGTAGGCGACGATGTTGATCCGCCAACCGGTGCGGCGCAGCCGGCGCTCCACGAGCTGGTGCACGGCGTCCTCGATCCGCGCGGCCCGGTGCAGATTCGGCACGGCCAGTTCGCCGGCGGGTGTGGGTGGCACCCGCCAACCCTGCCACACGCCGACGCCGACGGCCACGCGAGCCGGTCCGGCTGAGCCGATCCGCCACGGCCGGCCCGCCGTCCGTGAAACACTCCGGTCGGGACGACGACGGGGGCGTGGTCGTGTCGCATCCAGAGCAGCACCGCGGGCGGTGGCGTCCGCGACTCGACCGGCCGGCGCTCGTCGCGCTGCTGGTCGGGCTGGTCGGTGTCGGGTACCGGCTGGTCCTGACGCTGTACACCGTGCCGGTGTCGAACAGCGATGAGGCCACCTTCGGGCTGGCCGCCCTGCACATCGGGCAGGGCCGGGAACACCCCGTCTTCCTCTACGGCCAGCACTACATGGGGGTGCTGGAGTCGTACCTGGCAGCGCCGCTGCTTGCCGTGTTCGGGCCCAGTTGGCCGGTGCTGCGGCTGCCGATGCTCGCCCTGTACGCGATCTTCCTCTACCTCGCGTACCGGCTCACCCGACGGCTCTATGCACCGTGGTTCGCCGTCCTCGTGGTCGGTCTGCTGGCGCTGGGACCCGAGCGGGTGGTGCGTGACCAGCTCACCGTGGTCGGCGGCCGGCCGGAGGTCAAACCGGCGGTGCTGCTGATGCTGCTGATCGTGGTGGGGCTGGCCGTCGGGTCGGTGCGCCACCGTCGGCTGGCCGTCGCGCTGTTCGGGCTGCTAGCGGGGCTGGCCGCCTGGTCGGACTGGCTGATCCTGCCGTACCTGGCGGTCGCCGTGCTGGCCCTGGTCTGGGCGGTGCGGCGGGAGCTGCTCGGCTGGGCCGGGCTGCTGCTGGTCGCGGGTTTCGTGGTCGGGGTCGCGCCGATGATCGTCGACAACCTGCGGGCCGGGCCGGATGAGGACTCGCTGACGGTGTTCCGGGAGGTCAGCACCAAGGCCGGCCCGCTGCCGCCGTGGTCCGACCGGATCTCCGGCGGCCTGTTGGAGGGGGTGCCGCTGGCGCACGGGCTCTGCCCGGTCGACGGCTGCGGCCGCTGGCAGCAGTGGTTCGGACTGCTCTACCCAGCGCTGCTGGTGGCCGCCGCCGTGCTCGCGCTCGTCGCGTACCGCCGGGCCGTGGGCACGACACCCGCCGAGGGCACGCCACGGGCCGCGCGGGTCGGGCCGGTGGTGCAGCTCGCGCTGGTCGTCGGCGCGGCGTTGACCCTGCTGTCGTACGTGCGCAGCCCGCTCGCCGCGACCAGTCCGCTGGACAACGCCCGCTACCTGTCGGTGCTGCAACTCTCGCTGCCGGCGGTGCTCTGGCCGCTCTGGGCGGCGGCCGTGGCCGCCTGGCGGGGCACGGTGGGCGTACTCGGCCGGCTGACCGGCGCGCTGGCCACCGCCGTGCTGACGGCGCTGGCCGCGACGACGCTCGTGGTCACCCTGATCTTCGCGACCAGCGGCACGGCCGCGTCGCGCACCGAGGAGCGCCAGGCCCGGGAGTTGGCCGCCGCGCTGCGCGCCGACGGACCCCACGAGGTGTACGGGGACTACTGGACCTGCAACCGGCTGATCTTCAACACCGACGAGACGGTGGCCTGCGGGGTGCTCGACGGCGACCTGTCCCCGGGGCAGAACCGCTACCGGCCGTACTGGCGGCAGGTCGGGCGGGCCGCGCGGCCGGGCTACGTGGTGGAGGTCGACTCGCCGATGGAGCGGCGGCTGCGCCGGCTGCTCGCCGACCGGCCCGACGCCGCACCGGTGCGCGAGGTGGGTGGCTATCGCGTGTACCACCCCGACACCCCGGTGCGGCCCTGGCGGTGAGGACGGGTCGTACGCTGGCCGGGCCGCCGCCGTACCGTTCGAGGAGACCTCATGCTCATCCTGCTGCCGCCCTCGGAGGGCAAGGCCGACGCCGGCACCGGACGGCGGTGGACACCGGACAAGCTCTCGCTGCCGGAACTGAACCCGGCCCGCGAGCGGGTGCTCGACGCGCTGGTGGCGCTCAGCGCGGGGCCCGACGAGGAGGCGGCGTTGGCCGTGCTCGGTCTCAGCGACGGCCAGCGGGGGGAGCTGCGCCGCAACGCCCGGCTGCGGGAGGCGGCGACCGCCCCGGCCGAGCGGCTCTACACCGGGGTGCTCTACGAGGCGCTGGAGCTGGCCACGCTGCCCCCGACGGCGCTGCGGGCGGCCCGCCGGTCGATCCTCATCAGCTCCGGACTGTGGGGCGCGGTACGCCTCGCCGACCGGATCCCGCCGTACCGCTGCCCGATCGGCGTCCGCCTGCCGGAGGTCGGGGCGCTGTCGGCGTACTGGCGCCGGGAGTTGGGCCCGGTCCTGGCCGGCGCGGCCGGTCGGGGCCCGGTGCTGGACCTGCGCTCCGGCGCGTACGCGGCCACCTGGACGCCGCGCGGTGAGCTGGCCGAACGGACGGTCACCGTGCGGGTGCTGCACGAGCGGGAGGTCGACGGTGTGCCCATCCGCTCGGTCGTGAGCCACTTCAACAAGGCGACCAAGGGACGGCTGGTGCGGGATCTGCTCCTCGCCGGCGCGAAGCCGCGCACCGCCCGGGAGCTGGTCGGCACCCTGCGCGAGCTGAAGCACACCGTGGTGGAGGAACCGGTCGCCGCCGGGCGGGTCCGGCAGGTGGATCTGGTGGTCACCGAGCTGTAGCGGAGCGAGAGCCGCAAGATTTGCTCAAGGCTGGGCGGGACACGTTCCGTAACGACCGCGCAGGGGCCACGGTAGGGGAACCCAGACTCCGACGAGGGAGCCTCACGTTGGCCCGCGATCCCGCCCTGCTCGACCGGCCCCGCCCACCGGCGACGCCAACCCCGCTGGACTGGCTGACCCTGGGCGACGCGTTCGAGGCCGCCTGCCTGCTGCGCTGCGCCGCGCCTCCGTCCGGCGCCCGGCCGAGCGCCACGCCACCGGCGCAGGCACCGGGGGTCGAGTTCAACCGGGAGGACGCCGCGCAGCGGATGCGCCAACTGTTGGCCCGTCTCGACATTCCGGTCACCCAGGAGGCGACGGTCGGCGGACTACGTCGCCGCTACGAGCTGCACCGACTGTGGGTGCCACCGGAACACCGGAGCGCGTACGGCCGGTTGATGGATGCCGGCTGGTGGCAGGGGCGTCGGGAGCTGTTGGGCGGTCCGGTGCCCGGCGCCTCGCCGGCCCGCCGCCGATGGGTGTCCCGCCTCGCGGCGGCGGCGTGGCGGTCGGCGCTGCTGGCCGGCGGGCGGCACGTACGCCGGCACATCCTCGGTGTGCGGCTCACCGACCGGGAGTTGGCCGCCGTGCTGATCCGCGGCGCGGCCGTGCTCGACGTGCCGGCCGCGCTCCGCCCGGGAACCGGTTGTTTCCTGGTGAGCGTGGCCGACGGGCCGGACCGGGAGCGCATCCTGCACAGCGCGGCGTTGGAGCCGGCGCGCGGCTCGGTGTCGACGCCGGGCCGCCGCCTGGTCTGCTGAGCGAGGGCCCGTACGGCGGTACTGACGGGTACGGGCTTGCGCGTGCCCGTCGGAGCGCGCACAGTGCACCGCGTGAGTCGTACCTCGTCTCGTCGGGCCGGTCGACGCCGCGCGGGGGCGGCGGCGCTGGCGCTGGTCGTGGCCCTGGCCGTCGCGGGTTGCCGCGACGACCCGGGCGAGCCGGTGGAGATCCGGATCGCCACCGGCAGCCCCACCGCCGTCTACTACGCGTTCGGGCAGTCCCTCGCGACGATCCTCAACCGCGAACTGCCCGGGGTACGGGCCAGCGTGGTGGTCACCGCAGCGTCGGCGGAGAACGTCCGCCTGGTCGGCTCGGGGGCGGCCGAGCTGGGTTTCACCCAGGCCGACGTGCTGCCCGCGAGCCCGACGCAGAGCCCGTCGGTGGACGCGGTGGCCCGGGTGTACGACGACCAACTTCACCTGGTCACCACCGACGGCGGGCCGGTCCGTACGGTCGGCGACCTGCGGGGCCGGCGGGTCTCCGTGGGCGCGGCCGGCTCCGGCACCGAGATCACCGCCACCCGGCTGTTGGAGGTGGCCCGGCTCGGTGGCGACGCGGTACGCCGGGAACGGCTCGGCCTGGACGACTCGGTGACCGCCCTGCGCTCGGGACGCATCGACGCGTTCTTCTTCTCCGGTGGACTGCCGGTGCGGGGCATCGAGGAGCTGGCCGGGCGCAGCGCCACCCGGATCGTCGACCTGGGCGAGTGGACGGAGCCACTGCGCGCCCGCTACGGGCAGGTCTACGTCTCCCGGGACATCCCCCGCTCGGTGTACGGGATGAACCCGGTGACCACGGTCGCCGACCCGAACTACCTCATCGTCCGGGCCGACCTGCCGGAGCCGCTGGTCCGGGACGTGACCCGACTGCTGATGGAGCGCCGGGCCGAGTTGGGCGCGGCGCATCCGGCGGCGGGACGGATGAGCCCCCGCTCCGCGATCGCCACCGCGCCGCTGCCGCTGCACCCGGGCGCCGCCGCCTGGTACCGGGGGGCGAAGCCCTGAGCGGCCGGGCTGCCGCGTCGTGGGCTGCCGGGTCGCACGCGCCTGAGCTGCCGGGCCGCCCGCGGCGGCTGCGCCCTGAGTCCCCGGCCCGCTAGCGCGCCGGGGTGGGCCACCGGTCGGCGGCCGGGTCGCCGTCCGACGGCTCCCCCACCGGTTCGGCCGTGGGGAACCACAGGCCGGCGACCAGCCCGCGCGGGGTGCCCGCGCGCATGGTGAGCCGCCCGTCGGAGGCGTCCACCAGCACGGCGGCGATGGTCAGGCCGAGTCCGGCCCCGTCGACGTTCTGCGCGTCCGGGGCTCGCCAGAACCGCTCGGTGGCCTGGCGGAGCTGACTCTCGGTCATCCCCGGGCCGGTGTCGCGCACCTCCAACAGGACCCCGTCGTCGCGGCGGGCCACCGTCACCGTCACCGCCCCGCCGGCCCCGCTGAACTTCACCGCGTTGTCGATCAGGGCGTCCAACGCCTGGTCGACGGCGGTCGGCACGGTCCGCGCGTACGCGGGAGCGTCGCTCGTGGCCAGGCGCAGCGCGACCGACCGGTGCCGGGCCAACGGCGCCCACGCGGCCACCCGGGAGGCCGCGACGGCGGCGGCGTCGACGGTGACCCGCTCGTTCTCCTCACGTTCGGCCCGGGCCAGGGTGAGCAGCGCGTCGAGCACCAGCGCCAGCCGGTCGGTCTCCTCCAACGCCAGCCGGTGCTCGGAGCGCCCGTCCGCGTCGGTGAGGCTGGGACCCAGCTCCTCCACCCGCAGCCGCAGCGCCGTGAGCGGATTGCGCAGCTGGTGGCTGGCGTGCGCGACGAACGCGCGCTGCCGGTCCATCACGTCGGACACCACGTCGGCCATGTGGTTGAAGCTGGTCGCGAGGCGGCGTAGCTCCGGCGGGCCGAGTCGGTGCTGCACGCGGGCGCCCCGGTCGCCCTCGGCGATCTCGTGGGTGACCGCGTCCAGCTCGGTGACCGGCCGCAGCACCCATCCGGCCAGGCCGAACGCGGTGAGCACGCAGGCCAGCACGACGAGCAGGCCGGCCAGGGTGAGCAGCAGCCACCAGATGGTCACGGCCCGGCGGATCGCGCCGGCGGGTGTCACGATCACCACCGCGCCGAGGACCTCACCGCCGTCGTTGATGGGCACCGCCACCACCACCGGCCCGGCGGACCAGGGCCAGATCGACTCGGGCGCGCTGGACTGCTGCCCGGACAGCGCGACGTCCAGGACCGTGGCGGTTCCCGTCGACCGCCAGCTCGCCGAGTCGACGACGATGCCCCGGTCCCGGTCGACGACCGCCGCGCCGATCCCGTACAGCTCGTCGTAGCTGCGCAGCTCCGTGCCGATCGGGCCGGGCTCCCCGCCGCGCAGGGCCGGACCGGCCAGCGAGGCGAAGCGGGTGGCGTCGGCGAGCCGGTCGGCGCGTACCCGCTCGGTCTCCCGGCTGGCCAGGGTCACGGCGAGCGGGCTCTCCAGCGCGACGAGGACGAGCACCATCAGCAGCAGGTAACTGATCACCAGTCGGCGGCGCACGGCGTCCCCTCACGCATCGCGCAACCGGTAGCCGACCCCACGGACGGTCTCCACCAACCGCGCGTCGCCCAGCTTGCCGCGCAACGACCCGACGTGCACCTCGACGGTGTGCGGATCGCCCCAGGTGGTGCCCCAGGCGTCGAGCAGGATGCGGTCGCGGGGCACCGCCACCCCCGGCTGGCGGGCGAGCGACAGCAGCACGTCGAACTCCTTGCGGGTCAGCGTCACCGCGCGCCCCGCCACCGTGACCGTGCGGGCGGCCACGTCGATGCGCACCGTCCCCGCCTCGATCAGGTGCCGCTCGGGGGCGGCGTTCGCGGCCCGGCGCAGCACCGCCTCGATCCGGGCCTGCAACTCCACCATCGAGAACGGTTTGACCACGTAGTCGTCCGCGCCCAGGCGCAGCCCGAGGACCCGGTCGCGTTCCTCGCCCCGCGCGGTCACCGCGATGATGCCGAGCTGGCTGCTGCGCCGCCGCAGCTCCCGACACACCTCGGTGCCGTCGCCGTCGGGCAGGGTCAGATCGAGCAGCACCAGGTCGCAGGGGGCGGCGGAGAGCGCCGCGGCGACGGTGGCGGCGTGCTCGACCTGGTAGCCACGACGGGTCAGGGCGGAGGAGAGCGCGGCGGCCACCCGGCGGTCGTCCTCCACCAGCAGGATCCGCACCGTGCCCCCATCCGTCGCAGCCGTCCTGCGAATGGTGGCAGAAGCCCGCCGCGAGCGGGAGGGCCGCCTCCCGGTCGGGCCCTACAGACCGAACGTGTCGTCGGCGACGGCGTCCCGTACGCCGTCGGTGAAGCCCCGGAAACCAGGGTCGTCGTGCCGGGCGGGGACGCTGGTGACGTTGACGCCGCTGGCCTGGGTGACGGCGTCGACCAGGGGCGGAAAGTCGATCTCGGCGTCGTCGAAGGCGTCGTCGTCCGCCTCGGCCAGGTTGATCACGTGCTGCACGTCGTCGGACGGGGTGTCCGGGTCCTCGGCCCACTCGCCGCCGGCCCGGTAGCACTCGTCGTACAGCCCGCGCTGGGTGTCGGTCCAGTCGTCGTCGTAGCTCGCCATGGTCCATCCCTTCCCGGCCGGTCCACCTGAGCATGACGGGCGGCGGCCGACGTCGGCGGCGGTACGGGGAGAAACGTGGGCGACGTAGTCTGCGGAGGTGATCTACAAGCTGTTGCCGACCGTCGAGTGGGACGAGGCCCGGACCGCCGGTGTCGTCGCCGGCTCGGCCGTGGACCGCCAGGACGGCTTCATCCACCTCTCCGCCGCCGACCAGGTGGTGGAGACGGCCCGCCGGCACTTCTCCGGCGTCACCGGCCTCACCCTGCTGGGCGTGGAGGAGGACCGGCTGGGCGACGCCCTGCGCTGGGAACCGTCGCGCGGCGGGCAGCTCTTTCCCCACCTGTACGGGCCGCTGCCGCTGGACGCGGTGGTGACGGCACGGGCGTTGCCGGCGGACACCCCGGTCGCCGACGCGGTCGCTGCCCTGCTCGACTGAGTCGGAACTTCTCGCCGTCGACGCGAGCGCGCCCGGTCCGACGGGTGTCGGGCCGGGCGCGGGGACGAGGTGCGCGGTCAGCGGCAGAGCCGGGTGATCTCCTCGGCGAACCGGTCCATCGGGTTGGCCTCCGCCGGCCCCAACAGGTAGGTCTTCAGGTCGCGGCGTGCCTCCGTCATCGGGTCGTCGCCGGCCCGGGTCACCGCCACGATCTTCTCCAGCTCACCGCAGTCGGCGGAGAGCAGGTACGCGGCCCGCGCGGTCGGGTACTCCCGGCGGAACTCGTCCTCCGGCAGGCCGGCCGGGTTGGCCACCACGTACGGCCGCTGACTCTGCACGAAGTCCGACACCACACTGGACACGTCGCTGATCAGCAGGTCGGTCTGGTTGAAGCAGTCGAACAGTCCGGGCGTACGTCCGGTCACCACGAGGTGTGCGGTGCCGTCCAGGGAGGCCGCGTTGGGGTTTCCACCGGCGGCGCGGATCGCCTCGACGATCCGGTCGTGCACCGCCCTGGCCGCCTTGGACCGGGAGCCGGTGAGCGGGTGCGGCTTGTAGACCAGACGCACCCGGGGGTTGCTCGCGAGCAGGCCCTTGACGATCCGCTCACCCATCAGCACCAGCGAGGTGTGGTACGGATCGTCGTCCAGCCAGCCCTCCCAGGTGGGCGCGTAGAGCACGGTGAACGGGCGGTCCACCGACTCGGCCCCGAAGGTGTGCACGCCGGCCAACTGCGGTCGGCCGATCTCCACGATGTCCGAGTCGAGCACGCCCACCCCGGCACGGGCGTACCGCTCCCGACCGGCGAGGCCCGCCACCCAGACCTCGTCGTACACCTTGCTGTAGGGGTTGACGCTGGCCTGCTTGTCGCTGTCGCCGTGCCCCACGAAGACGTGCTTCATGCCGGGCTCGCGCAGCATGTGGATGTTCGCGCCGACGTTCGCGGCGTAGAGGGCGGCGCGGACGCTGCCGAGTTCGAGGTTCATGAAGTCCACCCCGGCCGGTACGCAGATCACCGGCAGCCGGGTGTCGGCCAGCTCGAGGAACGCCTCCCGGCTGCGCATCAGCACCACCGCGCGCTGGTTGAGGGCTTCGGTGGGAGCGAGCCACATGTTGGCCTGGTAGACGTCCTTGGCGGGACCGGCGAAGTAGAGCGCCACCTCGGGCCGGTGGGTGTCGAGCCAGCGCTGCACGGCCGGCATCAGCGGCCCCTGGCCGGAGCCCCGACCCCGCAGCCACGTCACGGCGATGATCGCGCCCACCACCCCGGTCGCCGCCACCGTCACGGCGGCGGCGACGAAGTACGGCGTCGGCTCGTGCCGCACGGCGGCGACCACCGCGGCCGGGACCAGCAGAAGGTTGAGCAGGGGCATCCGGTCCCCCGCGACGGCCGCCGCCCAGGCCGGCGGGCGCGGGGCCGAGCGCAGGGGGCCCAGCTCGATGTTGCGGACCAGTGCGGACTGGGGGTTACGACGATCGATCATGGTGGAGAGCGCGCCCGCGAAGACCGAGACGACCCACACCGCCGCCGGCAGGATCAGCAGCAGGCTCAACTCGACGCCGTCGAGCTCGACCTGGGCGGCGACCAGCAGCACGGCCGACAGGTCGCGGGTCAACTGGCGGTACGAGAAGCTCAGGCCGACCTTCTCCAGCAGCAGCTGCGACGGCGGGGACCAGCGGGCGACGGCGAACTCGCCGACCACCGCCGCCAGGCCGGCGACGGCGAACAGGCCGACCCAGCCGAAGGCGCCTGCGACGAGCATGACCAGATAGGCCAGCACCAGCAGCGCGCTGCGGGCGGCCACTCCGATGCGTCCTGTCAACGTGCCGAACAACGAGTTCGCTCCCTACTAGATCCTTGACGGGCGGGGCCCGAGGTCGGCGCGGCGGCACCGCACGCGGTTCGGTCGGGAGTCCGGGGCCCGACCCGCCCTGCCATCACCGTAAGTGACTGTCGGCGAGCTGAGCGGCCGCCGACAAGCCGGCGGCCGCATCCCAGCTCGGAACTCCCGCGCAACAGCCTGAACGGCGAAGACCCGATCCCCTCCGTGCCGCTCGTACACATGCGACCTTAACGCGAGAGGACATCGGGGTGCCGCTCGGGTATCAATGTCCTTACCGGGTCAAAACTCGCCACCGGCTCGGCCTTGGACGTGCCCGACGACCGAGCCGGTACGGAGTTCTCATCAGCGACGGAAGCAGGTCATCGCCCCCGGGCGTTTGCGGGTGGCGAACTGCTCGAAGCCCAACTGCGGCGCCAGGTCACGGGCCAGCTGGTTGCTTGAATAGACACAGATCGTGGTGACGTTGAGCCGCTCGATCGCCCCGGCCAGCTCGGGCACCGGCGCCAGGTCCGCCTTGCCGTTGGCCAGGGCGACCAACTTCAGCCGGTCCTGGACGAAGGGCGTGTCCATGCCGTAGTCCGGCAGATAGCGGTCGTTCGGGCTGACCACCCGCATCCTGCTGGTCACCATCGGGGCGGTGTGCATGAGCGTGGACGGGGCCAGGACCACGCCGTCGGGCCGGTCGAGGCGGGTCATCCAGAAGACGATCGTCTTGCGCTGCTGGGGCAGCTTCCAGACGGGCTCCTCGTGCACCGCGACGTAGCTCTTCGGCGACCACATCGGCGTACCCAGGAGCGCGAAGCAGGCAACCAGCGCCGCCGCGATCGCGACGCTGCCGAACACCCGCACCCGCGGCAGGTCGACGGTGCAGAGGATGCCGATCACCGCCGGGAGGGCGAACATCCAGGGCAGCCGCCAGAGCACGACACCGATACCGGTCAGGCTGTTGATCACTTCGAGGACGCCCGGGAAGAGCAGCACGCTCATCGCCAGGGTGCTGCCCGCGACGAGCAGCTGAGGAGTCCGACGACGGGTGGCCAGGGAGCCGAGCCACAGCGCCAGGCCACCGATCACGCCGAGCACACCGAACAGGATGGTCCGCCGGTAGGTGATCTCGGCGTCGTAGAAGGCGGCGGCCGCGTTCTCGGTGATGGGCCCGGCGTTGAGCCGCGACCAGATGGTCGCGCCAATGGGGTAGATCAGCGCCGCCGCACCGGCCAGTAGGCCGTCCCGCCAGCGACCGACGACCATCATCGCGAACGCCGCGCCGCCGACCAGCAGCGGTAGGACGATGGCCGCGGTGGTGGTGAGGCCGGTGGCCACGATCGAGAGCGCGGCGATCAGCACCAGCCCGCGCCGGGACCGCGAGTCGAACCACTCCGTCAGGTAGACCCACATGAGCGGCACCACGGCGGCGACGAACATGGTCTTGCCCTGGTGCAGCCTGGTCAGGTGGAAGGTGCCCAGGGCCGCGTCCTGGCCGGCGACCAGGTAGAGGTAGGCCACGGAGACGGTGAAGGCGAGCACGGCCCGGCGCGGCGCCCAGCGCTGCACGAGCCGCCACAGGGCCAGCACCGCCAGCACGGACATGACCGGCATCACCACGTACCACGTGGCGGAGGCGGCGTGCAGGCCGAAGACGTGCGCGAAGGCGCCGTAGAACACCTCGATCGAGGGCACCGGAGGCTGCGAGTTCATCGCGGGCGCGACGCCGTCGGTGAACAGGAAGTCCCGCAGCGGCACCTGGTCGCGTTCCGCCACCCAGACCGACTTACCGATGAAGAAGGCGTCGTCGACGGAGTTGCGGGCGAAGAAGAGTCCGGAGATCGCGGCCAGCACGGCGACGACCAAGGCGTACGCCGACGAGAGCGGGGTCGCGGCGCCGGCCGGGGCGGCGCCCACGGGAGTGCCGAGCCAGCGCCGCCGGGCCAGGTACAGGCCCCCCACCGCAGCGAGGGCGCCGAAGCCACCCGGGATCCACCACGGGATACCTGCGCCGATGCCGTCGGCGGCGGCGGTCAGCCCCGCCGTGACGGCCGAGACGGTGCCCGCGCCGACCACCAGGGCGAGCAGGGGACGCGGGTACGCCGGGGCGGCCTCCCCGACGGCCTCGCGGTCGGCAGGGTCAGCGGCGGACGCCGGACCGGACCGGCGGCGCCACCACAGCCACCCGCCGAACGCGACGACGCAACTGGCGGCCCAGATCAGGAACGTCGTGGACGGGGCCAGGTCGACCAGGAACGCCAGGTGGTAGAAGACGGTCCAGAGCGCGAACGCCAGTACACCGGCGTCGGTCAGCAGCACCGGGGCGGCGGCCACGAGGGCGCGCAGTCGCGCGCCGGGGCTGGGCCGGGACTCGGCGGCGTGGTTCTGCTTCTGCTCCGCACCTGTCGAGGTGGGCTCGGCGGGCGCGTCGGCGACCTGTTCGACCTGGGGCACGGGACGTCCTTGTCGTCATACGAACGAATTCGCGAGGAACGTTAAGTCACACGGGAGTGGCGAAATGGGGATCCGGCACAGCGGGCGCCAGCCTAGCGGAATCGGTCACGGTGCCATGTCCTCCGAGCCGCCAGGACCGGGTCAGGTGGCCACCGGGGCGTCCGGTCGGCGCCGCAGCGCGGTGTCCGCGCCGAGTCCGGCGGCCACGGATTCGACCAGGTTGTCCAGGTAGCTGTCGGTGAGCGGCAGCCGGGCGATGGCGAGCCGCCAGTAGAGCGGGCCGACGATCAGATCGACGGCGGCGTCCGGGTCGGTGTCGGCGGGCAGCTCACCGCGCTGCACGGCGCGGGCGACCAGGCGACCGCCGATCTCCTGCTGGCGGGCGCGCAGCACCTGTCGCAGGGTCTCGTCGATGGTCGGGTTGCGGGCCGCCTCGGCCAGCAGGTCGGGGATGATCTGCGAGGCCAGGGGGTGACGCAGCGCGTGCGCCACGGCCTGGAACAGCAGCGCGAGATCGCCGCGCAGCGTGCCGGTGTCCAGCACCGGCAGCTTGCCGTGTGCGGCGGCGGCGACGATCTCCACCACCAGGTCGAGCTTCGAGCTCCACCGGCGGTAGACCGCGGTCTTGCTGACGCCGGCCCGGCGGGCCACCGCCTCGATGGAGAGCCGGCCGTAGCCGACCGCCGCCAGCTCCTGCATGAGGGCGCGTCGGATGGCCGTGGTGATCTCGTCGCGCAGCACCGCCGCGCCGGCCGGTACGCGCCTTTTCTCGGTCGTCACCGAGGACTCTTCTCGCAGGTCACGCCCGCTAGAGTAGCGCAACGACGGTACGGTTGCGTCCCGACGTGTTTCGGACTACTGTCCACGCAGCGACGAGGCGGCGTCCCGCGCACAACTCCCACTAGGATTCCATCGTCGTGAGCAACCCGTCTGCACGAAAGATCGGAGTGCCATTTCCATGGCCACCACCGCGCTGGTCGACCCTGACACGGGCCTGACCCAGGCGCAGCTGGCCGCTCGGCACGGGCTACGGGTCGCCGGTGAGCGACCCACCCTCGTCGAGTACAGCCGCCGACTCTGGGCCTACCGGCACTTCATCGCCGCGTACGCCAACGCCAAGCTGGTCGCGTCCTACAGCAACGCCAAGCTAGGCCAGCTCTGGCAGGTGCTCACCCCGCTGACCAACGCCGCGGTCTACTACCTGATCTTCGGGGTGGTGCTGGCCCAGAACAGCATCCCGAACTTCATCGCGTACCTGACCACCGGGTTGTTCATCTTCAACTTCACCCAGAGCGCGGTCCTGGCCGGCACCCAGTCGATCAGCAGCAACCTGGGGCTGATCCGGGCGCTGCACTTCCCCCGGGCCAGCCTGCCGCTGTCCACCACCGTGACCCAGTTCCAGCAGCTCCTGGCGTCGATGGTGGTGCTGGTCGGCATCGTGCTGGTCACCGGCGAGCCGATCACCTGGGACTGGCTGCTGTTGGTGCCGGCCCTGCTCCTGCAGGCGGTCTTCAACGCGGGCGTGGTGCTGCTGGTCGCCCGACTGGGCTCCAAGGCCAGCGACCTCAAGCAGGTCATGCCGTTCGTCATGCGCACCTGGATGTACGGCTCCGGCGTCCTCTACAGCGTCAGCCTCTTCGAGCGGCTGCCCGGCTGGGCGACGACGCTGGTCCAGTTCAACCCGCTGCTCGTCTACATCGAGCTGGCCCGGTACGCGCTGCTCGAGCAGGCGCCACTGCTCAACGAGTCGCTGACCCAGCTCTGGCTGGTCGCCGCCGGTTGGGCACTGGTGGCCGGCATCGGTGGCTACATCTACTTCTGGCGCGGCGAACAGGAGTACGGCCGTGGTTGATTCCCTACCGGCCGCCGACGAGGCGACCGTCTCCCTGCCGACGCTGACGCCCGAGCGGATCCCCACCGTGGTGGTGGACGACGCGCACATCATCTACCGGGTCCACCAGGGCGCCACCGGTGGCACCACGCCCGTGGCGGCGCTGCGCCGGCTGGTCAAGCGCACCAACGCGCCGAACGTGCGGGAGGTGCATGCCGTCAAGGGTGTGTCGTTCACCGCGTACCGGGGCGAGGCGATCGGTCTGATCGGCAGCAACGGCTCGGGCAAGTCCACCATCCTGCGGGCCATCGCCGGCCTGCTGCCGGTCAACCGGGGCGCGATCCACACCCAGGGGCAGCCGTCGCTGCTCGGGGTGAACGCGGCGCTGCTCAACGACCTCTCCGGCGAGCGCAACGTCGTGCTGGGGTGCCTCGCGATGGGCATGCACCCCGACGAGGTCGCCAAGCAGGCCGCGGGGATCATCGACTTCTCCGGGATCAACGAGCGGGGCGACTTCGCCAGCCTGCCGATGCGTACGTACTCCTCCGGCATGGCGGCCCGGCTGCGGTTCTCCATCGCCGCCGCCAAGAAGCACGACGTGCTGCTCATCGACGAGGCGCTCGCCACCGGTGACAAGGGCTTCCGCAAGCGCAGCGAGCAGCGCGTCCGCGAGCTGCGCGAGGGTGCCGGCACGGTCTTCCTGGTCAGTCACCAGCTCTCCTCCGTGCGTGACACCTGCGAACGGACGATCTGGCTCGAATCGGGCCTTATCCGGATGGACGGCCCGACCGACGAGGTCATCCGCGCGTACGAGGCGTACGCGAACAGCAAGTAGAGTGCCGGCCAACCACCGGCATCGACACGGCAACCAGGACCGCGTCGCCCGCGTTGGGGCGGCGCGGTCCGCGCGTTAAGGTTCATTCCGTCGCCGCTCGGGCGGAACTTTCCGTTAACGCAAACCTTGAGAGTGAGGATCCGGCAATGACGCAGGACCAGACCACTGGCCCGGACGCCGCAACGGAGACCCCCGCACCGTGGCGGCCCTCGCGGACAGTGGCCGTGGTGCTGGCCGGCGGCACCGGGACCCGGCTGGGCCTCGGCATCCCCAAGCAACTGCTCAAGATCGCCGGTAAGCCGATCATCGAGCACACCCTGGCGGTCTTCGAGGCCGCGCCGGAGATCGACGAGATCATCGTGCTGATGGCGAGCGGTCACGTCGACGAGGCCCGGCAGATCGTCGAGAAGGCCGGTCTGCGCAAGGTCACCAAGGTGATCGAGGGTGGCGACACCCGCAACGCGACCACCCGGATCGCGCTCGACGCCGTCGGCCCGGCCGACTGCAACATCCTCTTCCACGACGCCGTCCGCCCGCTGCTGAGCGGCCGGATCGTCCGCGAGTGCGTCAACGCGCTGTGGACCTACGACGCCGTCGACGTCGCCATCCCCTCCGCCGACACGATCATCCAGGTGGACGAGAACGACTGCATCACCGACATTCCGGTGCGCTCCCGGCTGCGCCGGGGACAGACCCCGCAGGCGTTCCGCTCCCCCACGATCCGTGAGGCGTACCGGATCGCCGAGGACGACCCCGACTTCGCCGCCACCGACGACTGCGGCGTGGTGCTGCGGTACCTGCCGGGCACGCCGATCAAGGTGATCGACGGTTCGGACGAGAACATCAAGGTCACCCACCCGGTCGACGTGCACCTGGCGGACAAGCTCTTCCAGCTCGCGGCGGCCCAGGCGCCCCGGCTGACCGACCACCGCAGCTACACCGAGGAGCTGACGGGCCGGACGATCGTGGTGTTCGGCGGCAGCTACGGGATCGGCCACGAGCTGACCGAGCTGGCGCGGCGGTACGGCGCGCAGGTCTTCCCGTTCAGCCGCTCCACCACGGGCACCCACGTCGAGCGCGCCGAGGACGTCGAGGCCGCGCTGACGACCGCCTTCGAGGCCACCGGCCGGATCGACCACGTGGTGGTCACCGCCGGAATCCTGGAGCGGGGCGCCCTGGCCGAGATGGACGAGGAGACGATGGACCGGGTGTTGCAGGTCAACTTCGTCGGTCCGGTGACCATCGCCCGCCAGGCCCTTCCGTACCTGCAGCAGACCAAGGGTCAGCTGCTGCTCTACACCTCCAGCTCGTACACCCGGGGCCGGGCGCGCTACGCCCTCTACTCGTCCACCAAGGCCGCCCTGGTCAACCTGACCCAGGCGCTCGCCGACGAGTGGGCCGACGTCGGCGTACGGGTCAACTGCATCAACCCCGAGCGGACGGCCACCCCCATGCGTACCCGGGCCTTCGGTGAGGAGCCGGAGAACACCCTGCTGGCCGCGGAGGCCGTCGCCCAGTCCTCGCTCGACGTGTTGATCTCCGACCTGACCGGTCAGGTCATCGACGTACGCCGGGCGCCCGGTGACGGCCCGTCCGTGCCGGCGCAGGCCGGCCCGGACCGGTCCGAGACGCCGGCCGCGGCGTCGGCGAACTGACGCCAGCGGCACCGCGACACCGAGGGCGGCGAACGGAGCAACATGCGTGGTGACCTGGTCCGCAAGCTGGCCGCCCGGTGCCTGAGCACCGGGCTCGCCGTGCTGGCCTTCGTCGTGCTGGCCCTCACCGGCGGCACCGGGTGGGGCCTCGCGCTGGCCGTCGCCGCGTTGGTGGCGGCGGCCGCCGAGCAGCGGATCCGGCCGGGCGCCGACCTGGTGGCCGAGACCGCCCTGATCGCCGCGGCGGTCCTGGTCGGCTACTCCCGGCGGCTCGACGACGGCTTCGACCCGGCGCTGGCCGCCACGGCACTGGTGGTGCTGGGGCTGGTGCTGCTGGTGGGGCCGTTGCGCACCGCGGGCAACCTGGAGATCCGGGCGGCCAACCTGCCGGTACGCGCCTGGACCCCGCTGATCGCCGACCGCCTCGGCGTCGCCCTGCTGGGGCTGCTCGCGGCGGTGGCGATCGCCGCCGCGTCGACCCTGCCGGCCGTCGTGGCGCTCGCCGCCAGCCTGCTGGTGGCCGCCGGCGCAGGTGCGGTCGCGCTGGACCTGGCCCGGCGACGGTTCCGACCGAACGCCGGCGGTGGGCAGGTCGCCCGCGCGCTACGCCGGCACGAGCCGGAGTTCCTGCTGTACTTCTCCGCACCGCCCGGCTCCGAGTACCAGGTCACCATGTGGCTGCCGTACCTCGAACGGATCGGCCGGCCCTTCCTGGTGCTGGTCCGTGAGCCGGAGTTCGTCGCGCCGATCGCCGCGGCCACCGACGCGCCGGTGGTCTACTGCCCCACCCTGCGCGCGATGGACGAGGCGCTGGTGCCGAGCCTGCGGGTGGCCTTCTACGTCAACCACGGGGCGAAGAACAGCCACTGCATCCGGTTCACCCAGCTCACCCACGTCCAACTGCACCACGGCGACAGCGACAAGGCGCCCAGCGCCAACCCGGTCTCGGGGATCTTCGACCGGATCTTCGTGGCCGGTCCGGCGGCGATCGACAGGTACGCCCGCGCCGGGGTGCGGATCCCGGCGGACAAGTTCGTCGTGGTGGGCCGCCCCCAGGTCGAGTCGATCGAGGTACGCCAGGAGCCGGCGCGGGGCCTCGCGCACCCGACGGTGCTCTACACCCCGACCTGGACCGGGCACCACGCCGACGCCGACTACTGCTCCCTGCCGGTGGCCGAGGAGCTGCTGCGGCGGCTGCTGGGGCGCGGCGCGACGGTGATCCTGCGGGCGCATCCGTACACGACGCAGAACCCCGCGTCGGCACGCCAGTTGGGCCGGCTCACCGAACTGCTGGCGGCGGACCGCGCCCGCACCGGCCGGCAGCACGTGTTCGGCACGGCCGCCCGGGAGCTGAGCCTGACCGAGTGCGTCAACCGCTCGGACGCGCTGGTCTCCGACGTCTCCGGGGTGATCTCCGACTACCTCTACTCGGGCAAGCCGTACGCCGTCACCGACATGGGCGGCGAGGCTGACGGGTTCACCGAGCGCTTCCCACTGGCCGGCTCCGGCTACGTGCTTCGGCGCGACATGTCCAACGTGGACGCCGTGCTCACGGCCCTGCTGGACACCGACCCGCTGGCCGACGCGCGCTGGGTCACCCGCCGCCGGTACCTGGGCGACTTCCCGGCCGAGTCGTACGCCGAGGGGTTCCTGACCGCCGCCCGCCAGGAGTTGGCGTCGGCGCGCGCGGTACCCACGCCCGCGCCTGCCTGACCGATCAGCGGTACGGGTCCAGCAACGCGAGCACGGCCGCCGGGTCCTCCAGGTGCGCGTTGTGCCCGAGACCGGGCAACGTGGCGACCGGTACGCCGTACTCCTTGAGCTGCGCGTCCGTGACCATCGGGTCGTGCTCTCCGCGGGCCAGCACCACCGGCACGTCGGTCGCCGCGAGCAGCGCGGCCAGGTCGGGCGCGCCGACGGCGAACGCGGCGTCGTCCATCGCGAGCCGCCACCGGCCGTCGACCTGACGCAGACCGGCGTCGACCATCGGGTGGTCCGGAGGGACCAGACCGGTGAGGCCGGCGACCCGCAGATACCGGCGGGCGGCCTCGGTGCGGCTGGTGAACCAGCCCACCGGGCGGGCGGCGAGGTCGGCGGCGCGGGCCAGCTCGGCCGGTGTCCAGACGGCCTTGATGCCCAACCCCACCACCGCGTCCACCGGCAGACCGGCGGCGCGGGCCGCCAGCGCCAGGCCGACCACGCCACCGAGCGAGTGTCCGAGCACGACGAGGCGGTCGTCGGAGGTCAGGCCCTGCGCGACCCGCTGGGCGAAACCCTCGAAGGAGTACGACGCCAGCGGCGCCGACCAACCGTGACCGGCCAGATCGGGCGCCAGCCACCGGCCGGGCCAGTGCTGCTCCAGCAGTGACGCCCAGGGCAGCCACACGTCACCCGTCGCCCCCATGCCGTGCAGCAGCAACAGGATCGGCTCACGGCCGGCTTGACCACCCGATTCATCCACCACGGCCGCAGTCTCCCACGGTTCGCGGCCTGGTACGAGAGCCGTTCACCGGCGTCGCGGCCGGGCACCCAGACGCCGCGGGCGCCGACCCCTCGTGGGAGACGGCGCCCGCGGCGTCGTGGGGTGTCGCGCGTTGGTCAGGCGGAGTAACCCCGGGTGGCGATCCAGTTCGCCAGGTCGATGGTGGTGATCCAGTAGGCCGGGTCGGCGGCGTTCGCCGAGTCGGCGATCCGCACGGTACGGCCGTTGTCCTTGTAGCCCACGACGGCGATGTAGTGCCCACCGCCGTAGGAGTGGTAGCCGCCGTTGGTGTCGATGGCGTCGCCGGCGACGTTGGCCACCACGCCCCGACCATCGGTGATCGCCTTGACCACATCGGCCTGCAGACGGTCCATCTGGGCCGGGTTGGGCGTGCCCGCGAACATGCGGGTGCGGTACGGGGAGCCCTTCACCTCGGCGTTGAGCACCCGGGTGGTGTCCTCGGCCGAGTTGGTGCCCATCTCGGTGGTGCCCAGCTCGGCGCCGAGCTCCTCCTGGGTACGGTCGATGCCGCTGGCGCTGAGCGCGTTGCGGGTGGCCGCCGGACCGCAGTTGTAGTAGGTGTTCTGCGCCTCGTAGTCGTAGTCCAGGACCTTCGTCGCGGGCGGCTTGGGCGGCGTCGGCTTCCGGGTCAGGTCCGGGTTGCTCGTGGCCTTCGCGGCGGGGGACGCGGCGCTGGTGGCCGGGGCGGCGGTGCTCGGCGCGGCGCTCGCCGACGGGGCCGCGGCCCGGAGCTCGCCACGGGAGGCGACGGTGTCACTGCGCATCTCGGCGACCGTGGTCGGGGTGCGCGAGCCGGCCGGGGCGTCGTCGGCACCGGCGACCAGGGCGCCGGTGGTGGTGGCGACGACCAGGGCCGCGGCGGAGGCGGCGACGATCTGGTACGGACGCTCGGTCGCGAGGCGACGGAGCTGGCGCTTCAGGGTGTGCTTCACGAGGTCCTCCACGGTTCACAGGGAGAGCGGCACACCGGGGCTCGACCGGTATCCGGGCAGGCGTCAGCGCACGGGCCGTGGCCTGCGGATGATGAGCCGCTCAGGGGAACGCCCGGCGCGGCCGGGCGGAAAGTGCGGTGACCCGGGGGGTCAGCTCACCGTCACGAGGCGGATGAGCGGGGACACCGCTACGCCGTGGAGGCGGCGGAACAAAACGGGGGGCGCGGGATGCTGCACGAGGATGGAACTCCTTCCGTCACCGCCTACCGGGTTAGCTGACGGATTCGGGCGGGAAGATCGCCCTACCGCGGGCCGTGGCTCGCGGATTCACCCCGGACTTACTGTGGGTCCCCGGTTCGTTGATCACGATTGAGCGGGTCGGCGCGGCGTCGCCTCCTGCGATCGGTAACCGCACCGGACGGGACGACAGTACTGGCCGGTCCGAACTCTGCCAACCCATGCCGACCTGCGTAAACATCGATTGGCCCGGCAATTTCTGCGCGTTTTGCCGCTGACGTGACTCGATGGGACATCCGGTCCCGGCGGCACCTGTGGGCGACAACCGGACAGGTCGCCGGGAACGCCGCCACAATCGCGGGCGCAATGGCCGCCGATGATGCCCGCCGCCCGAATTCCCCCGCTGGTGACCCGCCTCACATAACAGATCGGGTTCAACCGGCCCGGGCCGGACGCCAGCGTGCCACCACGGCTGCACGTGACGGCCGTGTCGCCGTCTGCCGGGCGAGTGCCGGGCTCGGCCGCGACCGGACCGCCGCCGCGTACGCCTCCTCGGCGAGGGCGCGCGCCGACTCGGCGGCCACCTCGGCGTCCCGCCAGGCCGACCGCTCCCGCTCGACGGCCGTCCGGTGCTCGGCCAGCCGCGCGTCCCGGATCGCCCGGATGAGCAGCGTCTCCTGCTCGACCGGGTGCCGGCGAGGGTCCCAGCCGCGCCGGTGCCCGAACACGTCGGCGAGTTGCGCCATGGTCAACTCTTCCCGCCAGTGCGCCGCCATGGCGGCACGGTGCAGGTAGCGCTCCCGGGCCGCGTACTCGGCGGGAGTGTGCGGGGTACGCGGTGTCGGCAGCGCCCCGGCGGTGGCGACCCGGCGGGCCGCAGTGTCCGCCTCGTCGTACGCCGTCCAGGCCCGCTGCGCCTCGTCCTGAGCGACCAGCCAGTCAGCGCGCCGCCGCCGGGCGGTCCGCGCCGCCCGGGCGGCGGCCACGGCCACCTCCTCGGCGTACCGGCGCAGGTCGGCGCTCTCGGCGGCGGCCGTCTCGCGGGCGGTGGGGGTCGGCACGTGGCCTTGCTCTGGCGCGTCCCGCTCCGGGCGGGCCACCAGTACGGCGAGGACCGTCAGCGCCAGCAGGAACAGTGCCGACCAGATGGCGGCGGCCTGGGGCACCTCGGTGAGGAACTGGTAGAAGACGACGGTTTCCATGGTCGGCTCCTCGGCATGAGCACGTCAGCGATGGGATGCCGCACGGCGAGGGTGCGGGCGATGTGTCGTCAGGTGCGGTGACCGGGCGCTCAGGTCGGCGGCAGGGCGTGCTGGTCCCGGTGGGAGGATCGCTGGCCGGCGTACGGACCGCCGGCGGGTGACCCGCTAGGCCGGCGGCGCTCGGGGGGCTCGGCTGGCCGAGCCGGCGGCTCGGAGCGACGGCTCAGCGCCCGTGCCGGCCGCACTGCCGCCCATCGGCGGGCCGGGCAGGACGGCCAGCGCATCGTTCAGCGCGGGCTGTGGATCGACGGACCGCGCCGGACCGGCGTCGGCAACTTGCCCGAGAGCAGCCCAGTCGGCGACGGCACGGCCGGCGACGGCGCGGTCGGCGACGGCACGGCCACCGACGGCGCGGTCGGCGCGGACAGTGGAGAGGCCGGCGCTCGACGGTCCGAGCGGCTCCGCGCGGGCGGGCGACCCGATGGTGGACGGCGGGGCCGCACTGACCGACGCCGGCAGCAGCGCCGGGGCCGCGCCCAGGGCGAGCGACAGCACGGCGAGGCTGGTCAGAACCCGGGTCGCCCAGCGCGCCACCCACCACAGGGGACAGGTGAACGCGACCGGGAGCACAGCCTCACGCTACCGTCGGGACGGTCCCGACGCATCGGCGACGGGCGTGTCGGCCCGCGCCGCGCCGACCCCGTCCGACCAGCGTGGACACGGTGGCGGGAGTCGGCGTCGGTGGGTGCCACCGCGCCCGGCCATGATCGTTGATGTAGTGGCCCCGACCGGCCGCCGACCCACTACGACCGGGTTCGAGCGTGATCGTGCGCGGGCGCGCGAGCGGGGTCGCCGGGCACGTCGGCGTCACCGCTCCCGGCCTGCGGGGTGCGCTGGTGAGGAACAGGCGGCCGGCGGGCGGGGCGGCGTGGCGCGAGCCGGCGCATCATCGGAGTCTCGACCCAGCGGTGCAGCAACCCGGCGAGGACCAGGTTCACGAGCAGGAATCCGAGCACCACCGCCGGGCCCCGCCAACCCCGGAAGCCGGTTCCCCAGTCGCCGCTGAGCCGGAGCACGGTGGTCATCACCAGCACGTGCACCAGGTAGAAGGCGAAGGAGACCTCGCCGAGCCAGACCAGCGGACGCGAGCGCCACGGCGAGCGCCGGTCGCGCACGTCGGCGTCGGCGGCGGCGGTGATCACCAACAGGTACGCGACGGCGAGCAGCGTGGTCCACAACTCGGCGCGGATCCACTGCGCGGCGGCCACCCAGGTGCCCACGAAGATCACGGTCGCGGCGGTCAGTCCCGGCCCGCGCCACCGCCCCCGGAGCATCAGCTCGGCCGCCACCGCGCCCAGCCAGAACTCCAGGGACCGCGTCAGCGGGAAGACCTGGGTGAACCACCAGCGGCTCACCTCCGGCACCAGCTGCTGGGCCGGCCAGAGCGCGAGGATCAGCAGCGGCAGCGCGACCACGAGCGCCCAGAGCACCGCAGGTCGCGTCCGGCGCAACAGGGGCAGCGCCAGCGGCAGGCAGAGGTAGAAGAAGAACTCACAGGACAGCGACCAGCTCACCGTGTTGACGCTGTAGAACCAGCCCTGCCGAGGGTCCCACGCCTGCAACAACAGCAGGTTCTCCCCCGCGACGGCCGGCAGTACGGGATCGGCGAACCACCAGGCGACCAGCAGCGCGGCGGCCCACAGCACCAGGTGGTTCGGGTAGATCTTCGCGACCCGTCGACGCCAGAACCTCAGCCGCGAGTCCCCTGGGCGGGCCGACCAGACCAGCACGAAACCGCTGAGGATGAAGAAGAACTGCACGCCGGACAGGCCGAGGGTGAAGAGGGCGTCGACGACGGCCTTGTAGTCGGGCTCCGCGATGATCCGCATCGTCCCCGCGTGGAACCCGAAGACCAGCAGGGCGGCGATCCACCGCAGCCCGGTCAGCGACGGTAGCCGGGCGGGAGCGGACGGCGCGACCGGCGCGTCGGTGGTGCTCGTCATGCCGGAGTCCCGACGCTTCGCAGGGTCACCAGCACGTACGCCTCCTCCTCGGGCCCGCGGCGTCGGATGGCGCGACGACGCCCGCGACGGCCCGGCAGGACCGCACCGGGGCACCCTACCGGGTCACTCCCCGGTGGACCGGGCGGCCGTTGTTAACCTTCCGCTTCGCGGGTGTTCAGGGACTCCACCATCCGCGGCCACGTGTGGTTCCGGGGCTGGCCATCCGCGTCGTCGAAGGTGGCGACGTGGTCAATGAGCCGACGCACGCGCCGCTGCTGAGCATCGTCGTGCCCGTGTACGGCGTCGAGGCTTACCTGTACCAGTGCCTCGAGTCGATCCGGGCGGACATCCCGGTGGGCGAGTCGGAGGCGGTCGAGCTGATCGCCGTGGACGACGCCTCCCCGGACGGCTGCGGCGCGATGCTGCGGTCCTACGCCGCCGGGCGCGACGGCGTCCGCGTCGTACACCTGGAAGAGAACGTGGGTCTGGGCCTGGCCCGCAACGCGGGCCTCGACGTGGCCACCGGCCGGTACGTGTGGTTCGTCGACAGCGACGACTGGCTGCCACCGGGCACGATCGCGGCGGTGCTGGACCGGCTGCGGGAGCACCAGCCGGACGTCCTCATGTTGGACCACCTGCGGGTGCACGAGGACGGCCGGCGGGAGGTCGACGCGAGCAGCCACCTGCTGCGCGGGGTGCCGGGCGTGGCCCGCCTGGCCGACCAACCGCACCTGCTGCGGGTGCAGCACACGGCGTGGAACAAGGTGGTACGCCGGGCCTTCCTGGACGAGTTGGAGCTGCGCTTCTTCCCCGGCTGGTACGAGGACATCCCGTTCAGCCATCCGCTGCTGATCGGCGCGGAAAAGATCTCCGTGCTGGACCGGGTCTGCTACCTGTACCGGCAGGGCCGCCAGGGCGCGATCACCTCCACCCGCAGTGGCCGGCACTTCGACGCGTTCGGCCAGTACGAGCGGCTGATGGACTGGGTGGCCCGCCGGCACCCGGACGAGGCCCTGCGGGCCGAACTGTTCGAGCTGATGATCAGTCACTACCTGGTGGTGGTCGGCAACGACGACCGGCTGCACCCGCACCTGCGGCGTGCCTTCTTCCACCGGGTCGCCGAGCACTACCGCCGGTACCTGCCCCCCGGGGGCTACCCGATGCCGTCGGGGGTCACCGGGCTCAAGCACCGCCTGGTAGGGCGGGGTGACTGGCTGGCGTACTCGGCGCTGCGACAGGCGCACCGGGTCACGGGCCGATGGCGACGGCCCGGCCCGGCCGGTGGCGCCGACTCGTCGTCGGCCGACGACCCCTCCCGAGCGGCCCGGTCGGCGAGCAGGTCGGACGCCGGGCACACCGCTGGCATGCCGGGACGGTCGGACGCGCTGGCCGCCGGCCGCCGGCCATGAACCGTCCGGCGGGTGCCAGGGTTTCAGGTCGTCCACCCGTTCGGGGGACGGCGACAGCACCACCCGCACGTCGGTGCGGGCGTAGGGGAACAGAGGTCGGGATGACGGCGACAATCAAGATCGGACCGCACGCGGTCGGTGCCGGGGAGCGGCCCTTCGTGGTCGCCGAGATGTCCGGTAACCACAACGGCGACCTGGACCGGGCGCTAGCCCTCGTGGACGCGGTCGCCGAGAGCGGCGCGCACGCGCTCAAGCTGCAGACGTATCGGCCGGACACGATCACGATCGACGTCGACACCCCGGCCTTCCGCATCTCCGGGGGGCACGAGCTGTGGGGCGGGGAGAACCTGTACCGCCTCTACGAGCGGGCGCACACCCCGTACGAGTGGCACGCCCCGATCTTCGCGCGGGCCCGCGAGCGCGGGCTGACGGTCTTCTCGTCACCGTTCGACGCGACCGCCGTGGAGCTGTTGGAGTCGTTGGACGCCCCGGCGTACAAGATCGCGTCCTCGGAGCTGGTGGACCTGCCGCTGATCCGGTTGGTGGCCAGTAAGGGCAAGCCGATGGTGATCTCCACCGGGATGGCGACGGTCGCCGAGATCGACGCCGCCGTACGGACCGCGCGCGACGGTGGCGCGGCGGGCATCGTCCTGCTGGCCTGCACCGCGTCCTACCCGGCGCCGCCCGCCGACAGCAACCTGCGCCGTCTGCCGGTGCTGGCGGGCGCGTTCGACGTGCCGGTCGGGCTCTCCGACCACACACCCGGTATCGGGGTGGCGGTCGCCTCGGTGGCGCTGGGCGCCTGCTTCATCGAGAAGCACGTGACCCTGGACCGGGCCGACGGCGGCGTGGACTCGGACTTCTCGCTGAACCCGGCGGAGTTGACGGCGCTCGTCGAGGAGTCGGGTCGCGCCTACGCGGCGCTGGGTGGCACCGCGATCGGTCCGACGCCGGCCGAGCGGGAGGGGCTACGGTTCCGCCGTTCGCTGTTCGTGGTCGAGGACGTCCGGGCCGGCGACCCGGTGACGGCGCAGAACGTCCGGTCGATCCGCCCGGCCGGCGGCCTGGCCCCCATCGAGATCGACAAGGTGCTGGGCCGTGCCTTCACCACCGACGTCCCGCGCGGCACCCCGCTGAGCTGGGACCTGATCTGACCGCCGGGTAGCCGGCCGGGCGCGCAGTCTTCCGGCCGGCAGTGCCCTGCCGTACCACCTGCTTCCGGTCGGCAGTGCCCTGCGTACCTCCTGTCGAGCTGCCCCACATCTGGGGCGGCCCGCTATCGGTACCCACCCGCCCCAGATCTGGGGCAGCTCGACAGGCAACGCCGACACCGACCGCGCCCCACCCGCCAAGCGCGCCCCACCCGTCAGGGGGCCCCACCAGTCAGGCACGCCCCAAGCGTCAGGCGCGGCCCACCCGTCAGGCGCGGCCCACCCGTCAGGCGCGGCCGATCGGCCCGCCGACCTGCCCGGGGGCGAAGCCGACGGTGATCACCAGGTCGGCGACCCGCAGGGTGCGCCAGAGGATGGGCCCGTCCACCGGGGTGCCCAGCCCGTGCCGACGCCACCAGGTCGCGATCGGCACGTCGGCCAACTTGCAGCAACATTCGGCCCGGGTCCACCGGGCCCAGAAGTCACCGGTGCCGAAGCGGCGGGCCAGCGCCGGGGGCACCGGGGCGTCGGCGCGCTCGGCGTCGACGGCCACTCGCCAACCCGGCACCGGCGGGCCGTACCAGCCGACGCAGCGCCCGTCGTCGACGTGACTGCGGGTCGTCGCCGAGGCCAGGTCGGCGGGCGTACCGATCCGCAGGTGGCGTTCGGCGGCGGCGAGCAGCCCCGGCACGGGCCGCAGGTCAGATGGAGGCGGCACCGTCCACCACGATGACCTGGCCGTTGATGTTGGTGTGCTCGCGCAGCAGCATCCGCACCACCGGTACGACCTCCTCCGGCTCGGTCAGGTGACCGGTCGGGGTGCGGCGCACGATCTGGTCGAGCTGCGTCGGGCCGAGCACGGCGGACATCTCCGAGGCGAAGAAGCCGGGCGCGACCGCGTTGACCAGCATCCGGCCGCCGAGTTCCCGGGCCAGCGAGCGGGTGGCGGCGTCCATGCCGCCCTTGGTGGCCGAGTACGCGACCAGGCCGGGGAAGCCGCGCTGCGCGCAGATCGAGGTGATGTTGACGATCCGGCCGCGCAGTCCCTTGCCGAGCATCCGGCGGATCACCAGCCGGGTCAGTTGTAGGGGCGCGGTCAGGTTGGTCTCGATGATCCGGGCGATGTCGTCGGTGGCGGTGTGCGCGTGCAGGGAGTCCTGCCCGACGGCGGCGTTGTTGACGATGCCGTCGATCGGGCCGAGACGCTGCTCCACCTCGCGGACGAAACCCTGCGCGGCGCGCAGGTCGGTGACGTCGACCGAACCCACGTGCACCCGGTCGGGGTGCTCGGCGGCGAGCTTCTCCAGCTCGGGGGTGACGGTCCGGGCGAACGCGGCCACCCGTACGCCCGCGTCGAGCAGGTCGGTGACGATGGCCAGGCCCAGCCCTCGGGAACCGCCGGAGACGAGGACCACGGAGCTGGGGGGAACGAGCTTGCTGTCGATGGGGTCAGACATCGCTCTTCAGGGTCTCCTTGACGGGAATCTCGGTCAGCACCCGGATCCGGCGGGGCACGGCGTGCTCGGACAACCGGTCGGCGCACCAACGGACCAGCGCGGCCTCGTCGGGCAGCGGGGCGTCCGTCTGCTCGGCGGGTACCAGGACCACGTCGGCGACGACCATCCGGCCGAGCACCGGGGCGCGGCGGCCGGTGACGCGGGCCCAGGCCACGCCGGGATGCCGGGTCAGCACGCCCCGGACGACACCGGCGGAGACCTTGCTCCCACCCACGTTGATCTCGTCGGTGTCCAACCGGCCGGTGATCAGCACCCGCCCGTCGACCACCTGCACCCGGTCCCCGGTGCGGACCGGGCCGGACAGTCCGACCCCGTGATACGGGGAGGTGACGACCAGCTCGTCGTCGCGTACCGAGAGGGTGGGTCGGCCCGGGGTTTCCCGGTCCAGCCACTCGGCGGGGAACCCGGCCCGCCCGTCGTGCACCACGATGGACGCGCCGACCTCCGAGGACGCGTAGATCCAGGAGATCCGCGCGGCGGGAAAGACCTCACGGAGCTGGTCCAGGATCGCCTGGTCCACCGGCTCACCGCCGAGGGTGATCTGACGTAGCGGCACCCGGGCCAGCGCGGCGGCGTCCCGGTAGAGGGTGCGCCGCCAGAAGGTGGGCGTGCCGGACGCGGCGTCGACACCGTGCGCGGCGGCGACCGCCGGCCAGTCGTCCAGTTCGTCCGGCTCGATGACCACCAGGTGCTGACCGGGCTGGGTGAGCGACAGGGTGACGACCTGCCACCAGGCGTACGTGCCGGGGGCGTAGGGGCACAGCCAGGTCCGGTCCGGCTGGTCGGTCCGGACGGTGGTCAACGTGTCGAGGGTGTGTCCGACCCGCTTGGGACGGCCCGTCGAGCCGGACGTCAGCAGCCACAGCCGGCCGGGTGCGGCGACGCGCGGCCGGGCGGGCGCGCTGGGGTGCGCGCCGTCGTCGTCGAGGAGGGTCACGGTGAAGCCGGCGTCGTCCAGCTCCGCGCGCATCGTGGCGTCCACCCGGCTCGCGGTGCTGAGCAGCAGCTCGGTGCCGTACACGGCGTGCTGCCGTGCGGCGGCGAGCGCGTGCCGGGCGGAGTGCGCCAGCACCGCGGCGGGGTCGGGCAGCTCCGGCGTCGGCAACGTCCGCCAGGTCAGCGGGGCGCCGCCCACGACGAGGCGGTTGTCGACGCCGGCCGGTTCCGGGCCCGTCGTGGCCGGACGGGGTGTCGCGACGGTCACCGCTGCTGGAGCTCGACGAGGAAGTCGAGGACGTCGCCGACGGTGGCGATGCGGCGCAGGCCGGGAGCGTCGAAGTTGAGCTCCTCCCCCGTCTCGTCCTCCACGCGCAGGGCCAGCTCGGAGAAGTCCAGCGAGCGGAAACCGATGTCCCGCAGCTGCGCCGCGTCGTCGGCGGGCAGCTCCTTGTCCTGGTTCTTGAGCACCTGTGCCATGAGGTCGCGGATCTGCGCGCGACTCAATTCGTTCATGCGCCGGAGTCTACAACCCAACGAATGGATAACTGCTTTCCCGGTAGGCCCGGGTAAGGTTCCCCGAACGCATGTGAACAGACAGGAAAGCGGGAGCACGTGCTACGCGAAGCGACGGCGGAAGACGTTCACCTGATGTTGTCCTGGCGTAATCAGGAAACCAACCGTCAGGTCAGCAAGACCAGTCACGAGATCACCGCCGAGGAGCACGCCCGGTGGTGGTCGGCGGTGCGCGACGACCCGACGCGGCGCGTCCTGATGTACGTCCACGACGACCGGCCCTGCGGTGTGGTCACCTTCTTCGACCTGCGGCTGGACGCCCCACGTACCGGGGCGTGGGGCTTCTACCTGGACGCGGATGGGCTGGCCGGGCGGGGCGGGACGCTGCCGGCCTGGCTCGGGGTGATGTCCGAGGCCGTGGAGTACGCCTTCGACGGGTTGCACCTGACGCGGCTCGACGGCGAGGTGCTGGCGCACAACACCGTCGTGCGGCAGATGAACCGACGTTTTCGATTCGTCGAGGGCACGCCACGACAGGAAGTCTCCGACGGCCGGGAAATCACCGTCATCCCGATTTCCCTGGCCCGCGAGGATCGCCGCCAGCGCTGATTGCCGCCACCATTTTGCATGCTGGCGGAAAAGCATTAACCCGGTGGACATCCGCCGTTCACGCCATTGCGGGTGTCCACCGGGCGAAACGAATGCCGGATCAGGCCCGCCGCCAGGCCGCCCAGTGCTGCCGCTCGTTGCCGCCGAGCCGGACGAAGCCGTACTTCGCGCCGTCCCAGTCGTCTGGCTGACCGGGCGCCCAGCGGGCGAACACCACCTGCGCGGCGGCGGGTGGCTGGTCGCGGAACCACCGCACGTCGGTCCAGGTCACCTGGTGGCTCAGGTTGAACCGCAGGATGTAGTGCACGCCGGTGGAGGCCCAGACCCGCTCGCCCTGGCGTACGCCGACGTCGGCGACCCGGGGGGTCGGCGCGGTGCTCGCCGCCATCGGCCGCACCAGCCGCTGGTCGATCACCTGCATGGTGAGGATGTTGACCACGACCAGGACGCCGAGCGCCGGCAGCCGCAGCCGGGGTACCCGGACCACGGCCACCAGCAGCACGCACGCGCCGATGCCGATCAGCGACCCGAGCACCGGCCGCATCTCGCGCCAACCGTTCGTCAACGCCATCAGGTCCGGCGCGCCGAAGCCGCCGTAGCGCAGCGAATGCCCCCGGCTGGCCACGTACGCGAGGCGACCGGCGACCAGCGCGCCACCGGCGACCAGCAGGCCCACCGCGACCGCCGCCCGGCGCAGCGCCACCCGGCGCTCCGCGGTGAGCAGCACCCCGAGCCCGACCAGCAGCCAGAACGGGGCGAGCATCTGCACGTAGCGGCCGTAGATCGCATCCAACGGCTTGCCGGTGATGCCGGCCAGGATCACCGACGCGCCGCTGGCGACCCCGACACTCACCACCAGCGCCACGCCCATCGTCCAACGGGTGGCGTCACCGTGACGCGGACGCCACAGTTCCTTGACGGCGGCGGCCCAGGCGATCCCGGCCATCCCGAACGTGATCACCACGAGGTACCAGAGTTGGGTGGTGACGGCCGCCCCGACGCGGACCACCCCCTGCGCGGAGGCGACGGCGGCCACGGTGCCGCCGCCGGGGGTGCTGCCCAGCAGGTAGACCTTGTCCCCGAGGAAGCGGATGCCGGCCTCGTTGACCAGCGCCAGGGCCAGCACCGGCAGCAGCGCCGCGAGCACCGCGACGGGGGTGATCCGGCGGCGCACGAACAGCAGCAGGACCAGGCCGGCGTGCACGGCCACGATCACCAGACCACGCGAGTGCAGCAGGTGGAACGCCCCCACCAGCAGGCCCACAGTGGTCGCGGCGAGTGGGCCGGGACGCTCGATCCAGCGGTGCACGGCGAGCAGCCAGGCGACCACGAGCGGCGCCATCACCGTGTCGATCATCGCGACACCGGCGTAGAAGGCGGTGGCCGGCAACGTGGCCGCCACCACCGCGGCGAGCAGTGCCGACGCGCGGGGCAACCGGAGCACCCTCCGGCCGAGGAGGTACGCCAGCGGCAGCAGCGTCGAGTTGACCATCGCGTTGATCAGCTGGACGAGGCGGTAGCTGTCGGCGAAGTCGTGGTGGCCGAGGAACGCGGGCGAGATGAGCATGGGGTATCCGACCCGGCGCAGCAGGTCGTTCTCGCTGCTGAACCCGCCCGGACCGCCGGCGAGGGCGCGGGCGGTGTTCAGGTAGCTGTCCTCGTCGGTGTGGGCGATGGGCAGCGCGATGTGCCGCGACAGCCACATGCGCCAGGCGACGCTCAGCACCCAACCGACGAACAGCAGCAGCGGCACCAGCCACCGGCGTGCGGGTGTCGCGGGTGGTGTCCCGGCCGGAACCGC
This sequence comes from Micromonospora sp. WMMD736, assembly GCF_049179015.1. NCBI lineage: Bacteria > Bacillati > Actinomycetota > Actinomycetes > Micromonosporales > Micromonosporaceae > Micromonospora > Micromonospora sp. WMMD736. Next base: position 6,601,077 of record NZ_JBMHMI010000001.1, on the reverse strand, counting down.
CGGCCGTTCGATCACGTCGCTGCCGGTTGCCATCAACGCCTCCTGAACTGCCGACCGGACCGGCCGCTGGGCACGCCGATCCGGCTGGTGACGCTCGGGGATGAACCGCTCGCACCGAGACGGTGCGGATGTCGGGTGAACGCGGCGACCACGACGCACCCGAGGCTGCCGGGTCGCTCGCGCGGCCACTGTAGCGGCCCGATCTGCGCTGGTCAGCCCGCTTCCCGGACGGTCGGAAATGTTCGCCTGCGCGGTGCCCGCCATTCACGACGGCAGGGGAAGCGGTTAACCCGCGAGCGCCGGTGCGTTAACCCGCCGCCGTTAGCGTCTCACCCCGGTCGGCCGGCCGAGGGCCGCCGGTTCATCCACGATCACGGGAGCACCAAATTGAGTGAGTTGAATGGATCGTCCATTCTGATCACCGGGGGAACGGGTTCCTTCGGCAGGACCTTCCTCCGGCACATCCTCACCGAGGCCGACCCCGCCCGGGTGGTGGTCTTCTCCCGCGACGAGCTCAAGCAGTACGAGCTGCGCCAGCAGCTCGGCGACGATCCGCGCCTGCGCTGGTTCATCGGTGACATCCGGGACCGGCACCGCCTCACGCGCGCGATGCACGGCGTGGACCACGTGGTGCACGCCGCCGCCCTGAAGCAGGTGGACACCGCCGAGTACAACCCGTCGGAGTTCATCGCCACCAACATCACCGGCTCGCAGCACGTGGTCGACGCCGCGATCGAGGCGGGCGTCAAGAAGGTCATCGCGCTCTCGACCGACAAGGCGTCCAGCCCGATCAACCTGTACGGCGCCACCAAGCTGGTCGGCGACAAGCTGTTCGTCTCGGCCAACCACTACGCCGCGCACCACCCGACCCGGTTCGCCGTGGTGCGGTACGGCAACGTGGTCGGCAGCCGCGGGTCGGTGGTCCCGCTGTTCCACCGGCTGGCCGCCGAGGGCAAGAGCCTGCCGATCACCGACAAGCGGATGACCCGCTTCTGGATCACGCTTGAGCAGGCCGTGCAGTTCGTCATGGACTCGTTCGACCAGATGCAGGGTGGCGAGCTGTTCGTACCCCGGATCCCCAGCATGCGCATCCTCGACCTGGTCGAGGCCGTCGCGCCGGACGCCACCACCCACGAGATCGGCATCCGGCCCGGCGAGAAGCTGCACGAGGAGATGATCGCCCCGGACGACAGCCGACGGACGCTGCGCGCCAAGGACCGCTACATCGTCCAGCCGACCATCGCCGGTTGGGGTTACCAGCCGCCGGTCGACTGCGAGCCCGTGCCGGACGGCTTCGCCTACCAGTCGGACACCAACGACGAGTGGCTCACCGTCGAGCAGCTACGCGAGATGCTCGGCCTGACCGCATGACCGGAATGCTCCCGTACGGCCGGCAGTCGATCTCCGAGGAGGACGTCGCGGCCGTCGCCGACGTGCTGCGCGGCGACTGGCTCACCACCGGGCCGCAGGTCGACGCGTTCGAGGCCGACCTGGCGAGGGTGACCGGCGCGGCAGGTGTCGCCGCCGTCTCCAACGGCACCGCCGCGCTGCACGTGGCGTACGCGGCGGCCGGCGTCGGCCCGGGCGACGAGGTGGTGGTGCCGCCCATGACGTTCGTGGCGACCGCCAGCAGCGCCGTCGCCCTCGGTGCGAAGATCGTCTTCGCAGACGTCGAGGAGGAGACCTTCTGCCTCGACCCGGCGGCGGCCGCCGCCGCCGTCACCTCGCGGACGACTGTGGTCTCGGCGGTCGACTACGCGGGCCACCCGGCCGACTACGACGCGCTGCGCACGGCCGTCGAGGGCACCGACGCCCTGCTCCTCGCCGACGCGGCGCACTCCATCGGCGGGACGTACCGCGGTCGGCCGGTCGGCTCACTCGCCGACCTGACCACGTTCTCGTTCTTTCCGACGAAGAACCTCACCACCGCCGAGGGCGGCGGGGTCGCCGCGCTCGATCCGGAGATCGTGAAGCGGGCCCGCCGCTTCCGTGGCGTGGGCATGGTCCGCGAGCGCGACGACCTGCGCCGCCCCGACGAGGGCGGCTGGTTCTACGAGGTTTCCGAGTTCGGGCTGAACTACCGCCTGCCCGACGTGCTCTGCGCCCTGGGCCGCAGTCAACTGCGCCGGCTCGCCGCGTTCACCGCCCGCCGGGCCGCGCTGGTCGCCCGCTACGACGAGGCGCTGGCCGACCTGGACGGCGTACGACTGCCGGTCCGCAAGTCGTGGGCCGACCCGGCCTGGCACCTCTACCCGATCCGGGTGCTCGACGGCCGTCGCCGCGAGGTGTACGACCGGATGCGCGCCGCCGGGATCGGCGTGCAGGTCAACTACATCCCGGTGCACTGGCACCCGGCCTTCGCCGACCTGGGTTACCGGCGCGGGTCGTGCCCGGTGGCCGAGTCGTTCTACGCACAGCAGCTGTCGCTGCCGCTGTACCCGGGACTCAGCGACGCCGACCAGGACCGCGTCATCGACGCGCTGACCGCGATCCTGCGGGGCAGCGCGGTGCGTTCCGCCGCCTGATGGGAAGCTGATGCACCACGCGAACCACTTCTACGGCCATGCCCACGTGCTGGCCCGGTACGCCGGCCTCGGCGACCGGCATCCGCCCCGGATCAACGGGTACGTGCAGCACGGCTGGAACATCGGCGACGGTCTCGCCCCGGGTCACCCGTACGCCGACCGCACGCCGAGCCTGCTCTGGTCCGAGCAGACCCGCCGCCGGGCCTGGTCGGTGGGGCGGCGCAACGTCGTCGTGATCGGCGCCCCGTTCAGCTACCTGCTGGCCATGCGTCCCGACGACCCGCCGGAGCAGGAGCGGGAGGGCACCATCTGGTACCCGTTCCACGGCTGGGAGGGCCAGCACGTCAAGGGCGACCACCGGGAGCTGATTGCGCGCATCCGCGACACCGAGCCCGGTCCGGTGACGGTCTGCCTCTACTGGCACGAGTACGGCATGCGCCACGTCCGGCGGCTCTACGAGCGCGCCGGGTTCCGGGTGATCTGTCACGGCTACCGGGGACACTGGTGGAAGGACACCGATCCGGAGTTCCTCGACAAGCAACTGACCGAGCTGCGCCGGCACCGGCGGGTAGCATCCAACCGGCTGACCAGCGCGATCTTCTACGGCATCGCGGCCGGTTGCGAGCCGGCGGTCTACGGCGACCCGATGATCTTGTCCAACGAGGACCCGACCTTCGGTGGCACCGCCCGCATCCGTCGCCAGTGGCCGGAGCTGCACGGCACCCAGGTCGACCTGCCCACCGCCGTGTCGATCGCCCGCGCGGAGCTGGGCGTCGACCACCGCTGCACCCCGGCCGAGCTGCGTGAGCTGCTCGGCTGGGCGAACCTTCCGGAAGAAGAAGAGGACGACAGTGACGACTGAGACGGCACCCGCCGGCCGGATCACCCTGCCCGGCGGCGAGATGCTGGCCTGGTCCGACCTGCCGAAGAAGCGGTTGGCCGACGGCGGGCCGCTCGCCGCGCTGGCCGCCCGCGTCGTGCCGCCCGGCGCGCGGGTCCTGCTCGCCGGGCCGCACGACCCGGCGCTGCTCGACCGGCTCGCCCACGCCGAGGTGACCTGTCTGCTGCGCAGTCACCCGGACGCGGTGGCGCTCGCCCAGCGGGCCGCCCGCGTCATCGTGGGCGGCCCCGCCGGCCTGCCCGACGACCAGACGTACGACGTGGTGATCGCCGCCGCCGGCCTGGATCCGATCGAGTCGGTGGAGGGCACCCGGCTCGGCTGGGACGGTGTGCTGACCCGGCTGGTCGCGGCGGTACGCCCCGGCGGCACGTTGCTGCTGCGCCTGGACAACCCGCTCGGACTGCACCGGCTGGTCGCCACCACCCCCTGGTACGCCGCCCGCGACGACTCCGCCTGGCTGATCGGGGGCGTGCTCGATGCGGCGCACCCCGCCAACCGGGACCAGCTCCGCCAGCGGCTCACCGACAGCGGGCTCCGCCCGAGCGCCTGCTGGGCCGCGTACCCCGCTGGCGCGACGGCGACGGCGCTGCTCGACGCCGACCAGCTCGACCGCGGCGCGGACCGGGGGCTGTTCGACGCGGTGTTGCACGGCGCCTGCGTGGGCGCGTTCGCCCCCGCCACGGTGCTCCAGGACCCGGCCCGGCTGGCGGTGGACGCCCTGCACGCCGGGCGCGCGGCCGACCTCGCACCGGCCTGGCTGATGCTGGCCCACCGACCCGGCGCAGCCACCGACTGCCCAGCCGACGGGGAGCTGCCGGTGGCGTTGGTGCAGACGGGCTCGTCCGGCCAGCCCGGGATCGGTGTGCTGGAGGTGCGCGACGGCCCGTCCGGCTGGCGGTGGGGGCACGTCGCCACCGCCGGCACCAGCGCACCGCCGTTCGCCAGTCGCGCGGCCGCGTACCGCGACCCCGCCGCGCTGACCGGACCGGTGCCGGCCGGGCGGCTGCTGCACACCCTGCTGCTCGACGCCGCGCTGCGCCGCGACCTGACCACGGTGCGGACGCTGCTGCACGGGTACGCGGGCTGGCTCGCCGACCAGGCCGACGCCGACGGACGGCTCACCGGCGCCGCCGCGCTGGCCGGCGCCGACAACATGGTGGTCGACGGGGAGCGCTTCGCGGTGCTCGACCCGAGTTGGCGGGCCGCCGACCGGCTCCCGGGCGACGTGGTGCTGGCCCGCGGGCTGTGGCGCTTCGCGGCGGCCCTGCTCACCGGCGGGTACGCCCACCCGTGGTCGTCCACCCTGGACGTCGCCGGCCTCACCGTCGTCCTCGGCGGGCTCGCCGGCCACGACCTGGACCGGACGACGGTGGCCGAGGCGGTCCGGGCCGAAGCGGCGATCACGGCCAGCCTGCACGGCCTGGACGCCGAGCACCGCACCGCCCTCACCGACGAACTCCAGGCGGTCGAACCGACCGACCCGCCGCTCGGGGCGCACAGCTACCAGCAGTTGCGCGAGGCGTGGCTGCGCCAACGCGAGGAGATCAGCCGGCTCGCGGCCCTGACCCGGTGGACCGACGAGCTGCTCACCTCCCGGGAGCGGGCGCTGCGCCGGGCCGAGGCGAAGATCGGCCTGCTCAGCGGGTCCATCAGCTACCGGGTCGGCCGGCTCGCCATCACCCCCGCCCGGCTCGCCAAGCGGGGTGCGCGGGCCGCGAAGCGGCGGGCGCGAGCAGCCCTCGCCCCGAAGCAGCTCGTCACCGAGCAGGAGGAGCAGCAGTGAGCGGCGACGACAACGAGCCCGCGACGGCGGGCCGCGCTGGCCCTGCCGCGCGACCCGACTCGACGACGCAGCCTGACCCGACGACGCGGCCCGAGCCGACGACGCAGCCCGAGCCGACGACGCGGCCCGAGCCGACCACGCGGCCCGAGCCGACCACGCGGCCCGAGCCGACGGCCGGCACGGGCGCGGCCGTCGCGCCGCGGATCGTCGGCATCGTGCAGGCGCGGATGGGTTCGTCCCGGCTGCCCGGCAAGGTGCTGCGCCCGCTCGCCGGGCGGTCCGTGCTCGGCCGCGTCGTGCGCGCCGCCCGCGACAGCGGCGTCCTCGCCGACCTGGTGGTCGCCACGAGCACCGACCCGGTCGACGACGCGGTGGTCGACGAGTGCCGCCGGCTCGACGTGCCGTGCCATCGGGGGCCCGTCGACGACGTGCTGGACCGGTTCGTGGGCGCGCTCGCCGCCCACCCGGGCGACGCGGTCATGCGGTTCACCGCCGACTGCCCGCTGCTCGACCCGGAGATCATCACGCTGGTCGCCTCGGTGTACCGGGCTGTCCCCGGGTTGGACTACGCGAGCACGTCGATCGCGCGCACCCTGCCCCGCGGGCTGGACGTCGAGATCATCCGCGCGGATGCCCTGCGCACCCTGGACCGGCTCGCCACCGGCCACCACCGGGTGCACGTGACCTCGTACGCGTACACCCATCCGGAGCTGTTCCGGGTGCTCGGGGTGACCCTCACGCCGGACCGGTCGGCGCTGCGGCTGACCCTCGACACCGAGCAGGACTGGGAACTGGTGAGCGCGGTCGCCGACCACTTCGGCGACGTCAGCGTGCCACTGGCCAAGCTCGCCGACTGGCTCGACGGGCAACCCCGGTTGCGCGCGCTGAACGCCGACGTACGCCAGAAGCGGCTGGAGGAGTCCTGAGCACGCTACGGGTGGGGCTGCGCTGCGACGCCGGGCCCCGACGCGGCGTCGGCCACCTCGTGCGCTGCCTGGCCCTCGCCGAGGAGTTCCTGGCCCGGGGCGCCCACGTCGCGGTGTTCGGCACGGTCGAGCGGGTCGGCTGGGCCAGCGCCGAACTCGCCGCGCGCGGCATCGAGCTGCATCCCGGCCCCGAGTCACCGGACGAGCTGGTCGAGGCGGCCCGACGACACGACCTCGACGTGGTGGTCCTCGACTCGTACGAACTGGACCCGGCCGGGGCCGGCGCCCTGCGGGCGGCGGGCGTGTTCACCCTCGCCGTGATCGACGGGGACAGCCGGGGCCAGGACGCCGACCTCTACCTCGACCAGAACTTCGGGGCGCGGCATCCGGCGCTGCCCGGGCGGCTGCTCGCCGGCAGCGGGTACGCCCTGCTGCGCGACTCGGTAGTGACCGCCCGTCCGGCGACGCCCCGGCCCGCCACGACGGTCGGCAGGCCCCGGGTGCTCGCCTTCTTCGGTGGCACCGACGCGGTCGGCGCGGCACCGGCGCTGACCCGGGTACTGCTGGCCACCGGCCACCCGATGGACCTCACGGTCGTCGTCGGGCGACCCGAGATCGAGGCCGAGTTGGAGGCGATCACCCCCGGGCGGGGGCAGGTGGTCCGTCCCGTACCGCCGACCGGCTCGCTGCCCGCCCTGATCACCGAGGCGGACCTCGTGGTCAGCGCCGCCGGCACCTCCACCTGGGAACTGTGCTGCCTCGGCGCGCCCGCGGCGCTGGTCTGCGTGGTCGACAACCAACGCGAGTCGTACACCCGGGTGGTGCACCACGGCCTGGCCGCCGGCCTCGGCGAACTGCCGGACCTGACCGCCACCGGGCTGCCCGGGCGGACCGCCCGGGCGACTGCGGCGCGGACGCTCAACGGGCTGCTCAGCTCGCCGCGACGCCGCGCGGCGCTGGCCGCCCGAGCCTGGGCCGCCGTGGACGGCCAGGGCCGCGCCCGCGTCGTGGACGCGGTGCTGGAGGCGGTAACCCCCACCCCCGCCGTGCCCTGACCCCACCCCCGCGATCTTGCACTTTCTGTCGCGACACATCGGGCAACTCCCCCCGTGTCGGCAACCGAAAGAGCAAGATCGACGCGGACACGGGTAGGGCCCACGGTCCGGGACGCGGGACTCGCACGGGTGTACTAACGTGCTGCTAGGGTGGCTTCATGGAGGCCGTCTATCAGCCATCGATGCTCGATCTGGCCGACACGGGGCCGACCCTGGGGTCACTGACCGGCTCGATCCGGCGGCACCAGCTGAGTCGGGGTGCCTGGGTCGACCATCTGCCCGGTTGGGTGCACGGCTCGGACGCCGTCCTCGACACGCTGCTCACCGAGGTGCCGTGGCGCGCGGAGCGCCGGACCATGTACGACAGCGAGGTCGACGTGCCCCGCCTGCTCTGCTGGTACGACGGCGAGCGGCAACTGCCGCACCCCGTCCTCACGGCCGCCCGCACGGCCCTGACCCGGCACTACGCACCCGAGCTGGGCGAACCCTTCGTCACCGCCGGCATGTGCCTCTACCGCACCGGCCGCGACAGCGTCGCCTGGCACGGCGACACCATCGGCCGCTCCGCGCACACCGACACCATCGTCGCGATCGTCTCGTTCGGCTCACCCCGACCGCTGCTGTTGCGCCCGCGCGGCGGCGGCGACAGCCTGCGCTTCCCCGTGGGCCACGGCGACCTGATCGTCATGGGCGGCTCCTGCCAGCGCACCTGGGAACACGCCATCCCCAAGACCACCCGCCCGGTGGGCCCCAGGGTGAGCGTCCAGTTCCGCCCCATCAACGTCGCCTAACAGTGCCGCCCCCGGCGGTCAGTCGCGTTCGATGAGGTGGCCCACCACCGTTGGGCCGAGCATCACGGCGAAGCCGCTGCCGTCTCGGCGGGGGTCCGCCGCCGGCAGTTCGACCGGCTCTCCGGTGGCGGTCGCGCCGACCGGGCGCGGCCCCACCCAGGCCACGGCGACGTCCGTCTCACCCTTGAGGAAGCGGTGGGCACGCACGCCGCCGGTCGCCCGGCCCTTCGCCGGGTACGCCTGGAACGGCGTGACCTTGACCGTCGCTCCGGTTGAGGTGACCACCATCGGCTCGCCGTGACCCGGATCGTCGGTGCGTACCGCGCCGAAGAAGACCACCCGCGCCCCGGCCGGCAGGTTGATGCCGGCCATGCCACCGCCCTTGAGGCCCTGCGGGCGGACCAGGCCGGCCGCGAAGCGCAGCAACGACGCCTCCGAGGTCACGAACGTCAACGTCGCGGTGTCGTCGGTCAGCCAGGTCGCCCCGACCACCTCGTCACCGTCCCGCAGGCCGATCACCTCGAACTCGTCGGAGCGCACCGGCCACTCCGGGGCGCAGATCTTGACCACGCCCTGCCGGGTGCCCAGCGCCAACCCGGGTGAGCCCTCGGCGGCGCCCCCGAGCGGGGCCAGACCGACGACGGTCTCCCCCGCCTCCAACGGCACCAGCTCGGCCGCGGACATGCCGCCGCGCAGCGACACCGTGCCGGCCTGCTCGGGCAGCACGGGCAGCGGCAGTACGTCGATCTTGAAGGCACGGCCCGCGCTGGTGACCAGCAGCACCCGGCCACGGGCCGTGGAGTGCACGACGGCGCGTACCGTGTCGTGCTTGACCCGGCCGTTGCGCCGACGCCCCTCGGCGCTCTCCTCCGACTCGGCCGCGGTCCGGGCGACCAGCCCGGTCGCGGAGAGGATCACCTGGCAGGGGTCGTCGGCGACCTCCAGCGGGCCGGCCGGCACGGACGCCGCCAACACCTCCTTCAGGTCACCGTCGACGAGCGTCGTACGCCGTTCCGTGCCGAACTGCTTGACCACGGCCGCCAGCTCGTCGGAGACCAGCTTCCTGAGCACCCGCTCGTCGTCGAGGATCGTGGACAGCTCGGCGATCTCGGCACGCAGCCGCTCCTGCTCGGCCTCCAGCTCGATCCGGTCGTACTTCGTGAGGCGACGCAGCGGCGTGTCCAGGATGTAGGTGGCCTGGATGTCGGAGAGACCGAACTGGCTCATCAGAGCGTCCTTGGCCGCCTGCGCGTCGTCGCTGCCACGGATCAGGCGGACCACCCGGTCGATGTCGAGCAGCGCGATCAGCAGACCGTCGACCAGGTGCAGCCGCTCCTGACGCTTGCGGCGACGGTAGGAGCTGCGCCGGGTGACCACCTCGTACCGGTGGGCGAGGAATACCTCCAGCAGGGCCTTCAACCCGAGGGTACGGGGCTGACCGTCGACCAGCACGAGGTTGTTGACGCCGAACGACTGCTCCAACGGGGTCAGTCGGTAGAGGTCGGCGAGCAGCGCCTGCGGGTTGACCCCGACCTTGCACTCGATGACGAGGCGGGTGCCGCTCTCCCGGTCGGTGAGGTCCTTGACGTCGGCGATGCCGGTCAGCCGCTTGGTCTTGGTGACCTCGTTCGTGATCGCCGCGATGACCTTCTCCGCGCCGACGCCGTACGGCAGCTCGACCACGGTGATCGCCTGCCGGCCCCGGCTGCCCTCGATCGGGCCGATCTCCACCTTGCCGCGCATCCGCACCACGCCGCGCCCGGTCTCGTACGCGCGGCGCACCTCGTCGAGGCCGAGCAGCACGCCGCCGGTGGGCAGGTCGGGCCCGGGGACGAACTCCATGAGTTTGTCCAGGGTGGCGTCCGGGTGGTTGATCAGCCAGCGGGCCGCCGAGACGACCTCGGCGAGGTTGTGCGGGATCATGTTGGTGGCCATGCCGACCGCGATCCCGGACGCCCCGTTGACCAGCAGGTTGGGGAAGGCCGCCGGCAGCACGGTCGGCTGCGTCAACGACCCGTCGTAGTTGGGCTCGACGTCGACCGTGTCCTCGCCCAGCTCACCGACGAGCAGCATGGCCTCGCGGGACATCCGCGCTTCTGTATATCTTGACGCAGCCGGGCCATCGTCCGGGGATCCGAAATTGCCATGGCCGTCGATGAGCGGCACGTTCAACGAGAAGTCCTGGGCGAGGCGGACCATCGCGTCGTAGATCGCCGTGTCGCCGTGCGGATGGTACTTGCCCATGCAGTTGTGGACGACGTAGCCCTCGGCGACAAACGCGTGCTCGTCACTGCCGACCTGAATGTCGTACGTGTCGTCGGGCGACACACGCTGAACCGAGGTGACCCGAAGAAACGAACTTCCCACCAACGCGTCCAGTCGGGCTGCGAGTGGCGAGCCGAGGCGGTGGAGCTTGTTGATCCAACCGTCTCGGACCGCACGCTCCAACTGGAAGGATCGATCCGCAAGTGCCACGCCATTGCGGTCCTTGCCGTACCTCACCTTGGGGCTGCCGCTCGCCGAGAGCGAGGCGCGAAACGCCTGGCCGTCCTGGTCCCGGAACCACCCGCCGCCCTGATGCGCGGCTGTGAACTCCGCGATGACCGGCCCGTACGGCAACCGGTCGTTGCCCTGCTTGCCGCTGTACTCGTAGCCGATATCGGTGACGCGCTGCAAGCCGTCGTGCTTGTATCCGATTCGCACCCAGGGCAGCAGCAGACGGGCAAGCTCCGCGGCGTCCCGCCCAGAGACCGAGAGACCAAAAAGTGAGTTACCCGCGGAGGCGCGACGGCTGGTCCAGTGATGTCCATGCAACCCAAGGTCGGCGAGCATGGCGTAGATCTGCCGTACCAGCATCTCGCTCGTGCTGACGAAGACGATCTCCCTGAAGCGCTTACGCACGTAACCGTCTCCGTCGAAGAAGCCAGCGAGGAACGGCGCCCACGCCGACCTGTTCTCGACGATGTCGCGGGGTATGTACTTGTCCCGGCTGAGCGGCTCGGTCGCCTCCAACAGCCCTTCGTGCCGACTGAAGGTCAGAATGTGCTGGTCGCGGTGGAGGTGATTGCGCGCCTCGCGCTTACCTCGCGAGACGTTCAATCCACTGGCGACGGCCCAGCCGTGAGCGACATCCAGCGGCTCGACGTCACACATGTGGATTCGGACCCGACCGTCCGCCTCGCGAGACCGATGGACAGGGAAGCCTTCGGCCACCAGCAGCCCGCGCACATAGTCGTAGACGTCTCCGGCGGCAGTCGGTAGCGCGCTGCGACGACTGCCGTAGGCCAATGTCAGTCGCCCCGCGAGATCCCGAGCCTCCACCCATTCAACCGAAAGGTCATCGGCGACCACGCGGAAGCGCTGGCCGGGCGTGACGAGCATCGTGTGCCCGTTGCTCCAGGTCACGCGCACGAGCTCGGAGGTCGGATTCCGATAGACAGCAGTCACCGGCACGGAGGCTCCATCGCCGTCGAGCACGAGGTCCCCGACTTCGATCTCCTCAATTGCCCGCAGACCGTCGGGCGTCGAGACGAGTGTGCCGGCAACGAAGCAGTCACCGACAATTCGGGCACTCTTCACGTGCCCTCGATCGGGGCGGTAGCCCTGCTCGTACATTGACCAGAGGATCCGACGGTGTACGGGCTTGAGTCCGTCACGGGCGTCCGGCAGGGCGCGGGAGTGGATGACCGAGAAGGCGTACTCCAGATAGGAGTCGGAGACCTCGGTGACCAGCGGATTGTCGAAGACCCGCGCGCCGGCCTGGTCGAACGAGGAGAGGTCGACCTTGTTTTCCTTGCGGCGTGCCATGACTCAGCTCTCCACTCGAATGAAACGTCGGCTCATGCGTCGATCGCCTCACGGTCGACCCGGTCGGCGGAGTCGATCAGCCAGTTGCGGCGCGGCTCGACCTTCTCGCCCATCAGCAGTTCGAGGATGCGCTCGGCGGCGTCCACGTCGTCGAGGGTGATCCGGCGGACCGCCCTGGTGGCCGGGTTCATCGTGGTCTCCCACAGCTCGTCGGCGTCCATCTCACCGAGGCCCTTGAAGCGCGGGATGGGCGTGACGATCTGCTTGCCGGCCTTCTCCAGCTTGCGGACCGTCGCCTCCATCTCGGCCTGGGTGTAGGTGTAGACAGTCTGCGGACTCCGCCCCTTGGTGGTGATCTTGTGCAGGGGTGGCATCGCGGCGTAGAGCCGGCCGGCCTCGATCAACGGCCGCATGTAGCGGGCGAACAGGGTGATCAGCAGCGTACGGATGTGCGCGCCGTCCACGTCCGCGTCCGCCATGATCAGTACGCGGCCGTAGCGCAGTGCGGAGAGGTCGAACGTCCGGCCCGAGCCCGCGCCGAGCACCTGGACGATGGCGGCGCACTCGGCATTGTCCAGAACCTGTTGGAGGTTGGCCTTCTGCACGTTGAGGATCTTGCCGCGGATCGGCAGCAGCGCCTGGTACTCCGATGAGCGGGCCATCCGGCTCGTGCCGAGGGCGCTGTCACCCTCCACGATGAACAGCTCGCTGCGGTCGATGCCGGTCGCGCGGCAGTCGACCAGCTTCGGCGGCATGGACGCGCCCTCCAGGGCGGTCTTGCGCCGGGCGGCGTCCTTCTGCTGTTTCTGGGTGAGCCGCACCCGGGCCGCGTCGACGATCTTCTGTAGGACGACGCGCGCCTCGGCCTTGGTGCGCCGGTCCTCCAGCCAGGACTTGACGTGCGCGTCCACCAGGCTCTGGATGACCTTGGTGATGCCGGTGGTCGACAGCTCGTCCTTGGTCTGGGAGGTGAACTGCGGCTCGGGGATCCGCACGTGCACCACGGCGGTCATCCCCTCCAGGACGTCGTCCAGGGTGGGTGGCTCCTCCTTGGCCTTGAGCAGGCCGCGGGTGTTGCGGACGGCGTCGGCGAGCGTGCGCACCAGCGCCCGCTCGAAGCCCTTGCGGTGGGTGCCGCCGTGGGCGTTGCGGATGGTGTTGGTGAAGCACTCGACGGTGCGCTCGTAGCCGGTGCCCCAGCGGAACGCCACCTCGACCTCGGCGCGGCGCTGCACGTTCGACTGCATGACGCCGTTGGCGTCGGCGGCGTTCTCCCGGTACGTCCCCTCGCCGTTGACCAGCAGGATGCCGGAGACCGGGCGGTCGCCGGCCGGCGCGAGGAACTCGACCATGTCGCTGAGCCCGTTGGGGTAGTGGAACCGCTCCTCGACGGGTGCCTCACCGGTCGCATCGCGCAGCAGGTACGTCACACCGGGGACCAGGAACGCGGTGTTGCGCAGCTTCATCCGGACCGCGTCGACGTCCAGCGCCGCGCCGGTCTCGAAGTAGCGCGCGTCGTGCCACCAGCGGATGGAGGTGCCGGTGCGCTGGCCGCGCTTCATCGCCCCGGTCACCTGCAGGCCCGGACCGGCGGTGAAGGGCGCGTCCGGCCCGGAGCCGTCGAAGATCCCGGGTACGCCGTGCCGGAAGGACATCGCGTGGACCTTGCCGCCCCGGCGGACGGTCACGTCGAACCGGCGGGACAGCGCGTTGACGGCGGAGGCGCCGACGCCGTGCAGGCCGCCGGAGGTCTTGTAGCCGGAGCCGCCGAACTTGCCGCCCGCGTGCAGGCGGGTCAGCACCAGCTCGACGCCGGAGATGCCGGATTTGGCGTGCACGTCGGTGGGGATGCCCCGGCCGTCGTCGTCGACCTGCACCGAGCCGTCGGGGTGCAGGATCACTTCGACGTGGCTGGCGTGACCGGCGACGCCCTCGTCGGTGGAGTTGTCGAGGATCTCGTTGACGAGGTGACCCACGCCACGGCTGTCGGTGGAGCCGATGTACATGCCGGGCCGCTTGCGAACGGCGTCCAGCCCCTCGAGGTGGGTGAGGTCATCGGCCCCATACAGGGTGTCAGGCTCTGCGGTCAACTGGTTCGTACTCCCCGGTCTCGGCGGTGTGGTGCGGCGTCCCAACTGTCGGTCGGCCGGCGCGCGCCGCAGCGAGCCTAGCCCGAGACTGAGACAACTCCCGGAGGACCTACGCGACCCGCCGTGCTCGACCCGGTGAACGTGAGCCATCGAACAGCGGCGCGGTGAGCAGGGAGTCACGCACAGATACCCAGGTCGGTACGATTCCGCATTTCCGGGGACGACGCACGCGGGCAGGCAGCCGGGGGCGAACAAGACGCCCCGTGACGCCCTGCGGCGCTCCCTGAGTAGCGCTCGGCGCGGCCGGTGTCACCCCTGACGTAGTCGGCGGTCCGCCGTTCATCGCCCTCCACAGTGGGCGCACGCCGCTGCGCCGACATCCACGTGTCGATCGTCGAAAGATTCTGTTACGGGCCATTGACGCCCGTTGCACGGGGGTGATCTGATCGCGCTCTCAGAGAATCTTTCATCTTTCGATGGATGGGGGCCCCATGCCCAGGTTCCGCCGTACCGCGTTCGCCGCGGCACTCACGATCGTCACGGCCGCGCTGTCGACCGCCGTCGCGCTGCCCGCCCCCGCGACCGCCGCGTTGCCCACCGCCGCCGTGGCGCTCGGCGACAGCTTCATCAGCGGGGAGGGCGCCGGGGCGTACACCCCGGTGGTCGACGCCAACGGGGTCACCCAGGGCTTCCCCGGCTGGACCGCCCCGAACAACAACGCGTTCTTCTGCCACCGGTCGGCCAACGCCTCGCTGAACCAGGCGAACCTGCCGGGCATCCAGAACCGGTTCAACCTGGCCTGCTCCGGCGGTCAGCCGCACGACATCGCCGCCGCCTCCCAGGCCCGGGCCAACGGCCGTACGGTGGCCGCGCAGCTCGACCAGCTCCGTGCCGTCGCGCAGACCCAGGACATCGACCTGGTGCTGATCGGCCTCGGTTCCAACAACAGCTCGTTCACCTTCGGCAGCGTGGCGGAGACGTGCGCGAACCGGTTCATCGCCGACGCCTGGACCGGGTGGTGGGAGTTCTGGGCGTACCTGAACGGGCCGGTGGAGCAGAAGCCGTGCAGCGACGCCGACCTGGCCACCGCCGCGCAGCTCAGCGCCGCGACCGCGGAGACCACCGCCGCCGTACGCCAGATCCTCACCACCCTCGACCAGGTGGACGCGGACGGACAGCACCGGGTGGTGTTCCAGGACTACACCAACCCGCTGCCGCTCGATCTGAACGCGGCGTTCCACGAGGAGGACGGCCGCGACGACACCCGGGACAAGTTCCGTGACCTCGGCGCCGAGCGGTACGCGGCCGGCTGCCCGATCCACCGGGCCAGCCTCGCCCCGGGACACCGCTTCTCCCAGGGTCTCGGCGGCATCGTGAAGTCCACCCGGGACACCCTGGCCGCCGAGTTCCCCAACGACGACCTGGTCTACCTGAACGTGCAGCGGGCCTTCGACGGGGCGCGGCTGTGCGAGACGACGTCCAGCCCGACCGGCGCGCTGGCCACCCCGATCCGCTTGCAGGACGGCGCGACGGGCACGTTCGTGACCAGCCTCGCCGGCAAGGACAAGATCGCCATTCAGCGGATCGCCAACACCTGCGTCAGCTACTTCCAGACCTGCCAGGAGTCGTGGCACCCCAACGCCACCGGACACCAGGTGCTCGGCCAGTGCCTGGCGGGCGCCGCCGTCACCGCCGCCCGCGCGGTGTCGTGTGTCCGCGCGAGCAACGGGACGATCTCGGTCTCCTGACCGGTTTCGCCACCGGAGGCCCCGTCATCCGACGGGGCCTCCGTCGTGTCCGGTCAGTCCTCCTGCTCCAACGGTGTCCGTTCGCCGTCGCGCTCCACCTCGATCGGCGCGTGGTCCTTGCGCGGCGCGACCTCCGCGGTGGTGCGGTGCGGATCGTCGTTCGGGTGCATGAGCACCGCGTCGGTCTTGGGGGTCTTCTCGCGGACCTCGTCCGGCTGCGACATGCCCTTCCCCTCTCCGTCGGCGTCCGCCTGACCTACCCACCGCCGCGCCGACGACTCCTGCCGAAGACGGTTCGGGCCCTCGAAGCCCGGATGTCCTCGTCGCGGGGGATCGACCGGCGGACGACGGGGTTAGCCGTGCGGGCGACGGGTAAGCCGCCTCGCCCGACACGGCGGAAGGGGATCACATGTCCGAACGACACACCGCACTGCGCTCGATGCACGATCTGGGTCTGGCGGCCTGGTTCGGCGGCTCCCTCATGGGTGCCTTCGGCGTCAACGGCGCAGCGGCGAAGATCAACGACTCGACCCAGCGGCTCCCGGTCGCCTCGGCCGGGTGGTCCAAGTGGACACCGGTCAACGCGGCCGCGATCGGCGCGCACCTCGCGGGTGCGGTCGGCGAACTGGTCACCGAGAGCCCGCGGGTGGCGGCCCAGCGTGGAGTTGGCCGCGCCAGCGCCATCAAGACGGCGCTGACGATCGGCGCGCTCGCCGTCACCGGCTACAGCCGACTGATCGGTATGCGGTTGGAGAAGGCGGGCGGACCGCCGGTGAGCGGGGCCACCGAGCCCAACCACCAGACACCGGCCAGCGTCGCCTCCTCCCAGCGGCAGATGAAGCTGCTCCAGTGGGCGATCCCGGCGCTGACCGGGTCGCTGGTCGTGGTCACCGCGTACATGGGTGAGCAGCAGAAGCCCGGTCAGGTGCTGCGCGGCCTCATGGGCCGTGCCGGCGGCATGCGCGGCGCCCCGATGGGCCTGGCGAAGATCGGCATGAGCGTCGGCGGCAAGCGTCAGATGGCGATGGCCGGACGCTGAGCGTCGGGCCGGCCGGGGCCCCGCCGGACCGTCGACGGCGGGACGCCGGCCGGTCCCGCGCACCGCACGGCACTTCGGGTGGGTCCGGTCGCGTCGGCACCGGCCCACCCCGCGCCAGGTGAAAGGCCCGGGCAAGGTGCAACCCGTCCGTCGACAGCGGCGGACCGACCGAGCGAGGTGGCCATGACGGCACACGAGGGACGCGGTGGTGACCGGCTCGAACCGGAGGCGACCAAGCCGTGGGGAACCAGCGACGGCTTCGACGCCGACGCGCCCTGGGGCGCGGACGACGACTCGCCGATGGACGAGGGCAGCGAGGAGACGGCGGTGCCGCAGGGACGGCGCGGTGAACGGCGGGCGGGCGCGCAGGCCGGGCAGAGCGGCCCGGCCGGGCGGCACGGCTTCGGCTCGGTCGAGCCTACCCGCACCACGGTGGCCGGGCCAGGCGCGCCGCCCGATCCCGCGCCCAGCGGGCGGACGTTCCCCGACGAGGCGGAGGTCACCGAGCGGTCCCAGGACGCGCTGCGCAGCCGGGGTCGCCGCTCCTAGAACAGAGGCGCCGCCCGCAGGTCCCGACGCTGAGCACGCGGGCGGCGGCCGGTCAGCCAGGCGACGTGGCGACGGCCGGACCGTCGGACGGCCGACGCGGCCCGACGGGGACCCGTGTCTCACCGAGCATGGTCTCGGCGAGCAGCTGCGCCAGCCGGGTCGCGTCCCGCTGTGCCTGACCGGCGCAGCAGTTGTTGAACAGCACGTGCAGGTCGTCGACGTCCCCGGCCAACCCGGCCAGCCGTTCCGCCCAGGCGCGTAGCTCCTGCTCGGTGTACGCGTAGCGGAACTTGTCCTGCTTGTCGCCGTCGCGCCACGCGTCACTGTGGCCGTGGAAACGCACGATCGCCGGCTCGGCCGTGCGCGCCAGCAGCGGAGGCACCGACGACGGGTGCCCCTGCGGCATGTCGACGCAGACGAGTGACAGATCGTGTGCGCGCAGCAGGTCCAGGGTCGCGGTCGTGGCCGCGCCCTCGAACCAGGACCCGTGCCGCAGCTCCACCGCCACGCGCCACGGCCGGCACCGCTGCGCCAGCTCCACGATGCGCCGTTCGGCGGCGGCGCCACGGGCCAGCCAGGGCGGGAACTGCAGGAGGACCGCGCCCAACTTGCCGGCGGCCGCGATCGGGGCGAGCGCCGCGCGGAAGCGGACCCACAGCTGCTCGTACGTCTGCTCGGGCAGGTCGCGGCGGCGGACCCGGCCGGGGCCGGCAGCCGGTCTCAGGTCGCGTGGCAGCGCGGCGACCGGCGTGGGATGCCCGGTGAAGAGACTGAACGCCTTGACGTCGAGGGTGAAGTCGTCGGGCGTCGCGTCGACCCAGCCCTGTGTCGTCTCCGGGACCGGGACGGCGTAGTAGGAGGTGTCCACTTCGACGAGCGGGAAACGGCTGGCGTAGAAGGCCAGCCGGCCGGCCGGCGTGTTCGCCGAGCGGGGATACCAGCCGGAGCGCAGCAGCGACTGGTCCGCCCAGGACGACGTGCCCACCTTGATGACACCCATGTCATTCAGTGGACAGTCCCGCACTCCGATCGGCAACCGCTGACGCCCGATGCCCCCGTCGTGTCCGACCGGGAAGTGCCGGGAAGTGTCGGTGCCCGGTCCTAGGCTGGCCGACGGACTTCGAGGAGAGGGCGACACCATGACCAGCACCACGCAGCTCACCGGGGAACGGGCCGACCTGCTGCAGACGCTGCGCCGGCACCGGGGCTTCCTCCTGCAGACCGTCGATGGTCTGACGGACGAGCAGGCCGCTGCCCGCAGCACCGTGAGCGAGCTCTGCCCCGGCGGGTTGATCAAGCACGTCGCGAGCACCGAGGAGCGGTGGATGCGGTTTGCCGTGGGTGGCGCCGAGGAGATGCAGCGGGCCGAGATCGACTGGGTCGGCCAGTTCCAGATGACGTCGGGCGAGACCCTGGCCGGGCTGGTCGAGCGGTTCCAGGCGGTGGCCGCCCAGACCGACGAGCTGATCGGGACCCTCGACCTGGACGCGGCGCATCCGCTGCCGCAGGCGCCCTGGTTCGAGCCGGGCGCGAGTTGGACGGTGCGTCGGGTCCTGCTGCACCTGATCGCTGAGACGTCCCAGCACGCCGGGCACGCCGACATCCTGCGGGAGGCGATCGACGGGGCGAAGACCATGGGCTGAGCCACGATCCGGCGGTCGACGGTCCGCACGCACATCGGGTTCCTCGTCCCCCGCGCAAAGCGGATGTGACATCGCCCGACCGGGCGGCGCTGAGGGACACGAGATGACCGCGGACCGGATGGACGGCGAGACCGCCGAGCTTCTGCTCGGCGGTCTTCCCGTCGACGAGTCCACCGGCACGGGTCCGGTCGGGCTGTTGCTGACGGCGGCCCGCGCCGCTGCCCAGCCCGGCGAGCTGGCCGGTCTGGGCGACGCCGTGCGGGGCTTCCGCCATGTCCAGGCGCAACGTCACCGCTCTCCCCCGGCCCAGCGCGAGGCGTCCGTGGCGACGGACGCGACGGCGGCTGATCTCAGGAGCGGGACGGCGACGTCGGAGGGCTGACCGGCCGGGTCGAGCGCTCGCCGGCGTACGCGTCGGTGCGGCCCCAGCGCCCAGGAACGCCGAGCAGGTCGACCCGACCGAAACCGGCCGGCAGAGCGGGCCTTACCAGCAGGTCCTCACCGGTGGGCCGCAGACCCAGCAGGGTGCCGAGCAACATCAGCAGGCCTGCCGAGGACCACGACTGCGGGCGTCCGGCCGACGGCAGCTGGACCGGATACTTCGTCAAACTCCGTTCGTAGCCGGCGATCAGCGCCGGTACCGCCCCGCCGAGGGTCTGGGCCAGGTCGAAGATGCCGTTCGCGATCCGGGCCGCGTGCGCGTCGAACCGGTAGTGCCGCAGCCCGGCGGCGATCAGGGCGTTGTCCGACGGCCACACCGCCCCCAGGTGCGATCCCACCGGGTTGTACGGGCGCTGACCGGCGGCGTACGTCCGCACGCCCCAGCCGTTGAAGAGCCGGGGTCCAACCAGGTGCTCGGCGATCGCTTCGGCGCGATCGTCCGGGACGATCCCGCTCCACAGGAGGTGCCCGATGTTCGAGGACAGGGCGTCGACCGGTTCGCCGTACGGGTCCAGTGCCAGCGCGTAGTACTCCCGGTGTGGCAGCCAGAAGTCCCGGTTGAACCGCTCCTTGAGCGCCGTGGCCTCCGCATCGAGGCGGTCGGCGTACTCCGGGTCGCCCCAGAACTCGCGGGCCAGCCGGGCGCCGCGCCGCTTCGCGTCGTACGCGTAGCCCTGCAGCTCGCAGGTGGCGCGGGGGAACTCGGGCAGCCGTCCACGCGCGTCGACGATCGCGTCCGTGGAGTCCTTCCAGGACTGGTTGACCGTGCCGACGCGGTCGTTGCGGCGCTGGTAGCGCACGTACCCGTCACCGGTCATGTCGCCGTACTCGTCGATCCAGTCCAGGGCCATCCGGGCCGGCTGGCGCAGCTCGCGGACGAGCTGCGCGTCACCGGACCAACGCTCGTACTCGTCGAGCAGCACGACGAAGAGCGGGGTGATGTCCGAGGCGCCGTAGTACACCGCGCTCGGTCGCTCATCGAAGACGCCCGACTCGCCGTAGCGGAGCTCGGAGACGATCTTGCCAGGCTCCTCCTCGCGTTCGTCGTCGAGGTGCCCGCCCTGAAGCAGGGCCAGCATCCGCAGCGTGGCCGGCGACAACTCCGGGGTGAACGCCAACGTTCCCAGGCAGGTGATGATGCTGTCCCGACCCAGGAAGGCCATCGACCACGGGAGGCCGGCGACCGGCACGCGCTCGGCGGTCGACAGTGGCCGGTACCGCAGCGCGGCCAGGTCGGCGAGGCTCCCCCGATACATGTCCTCCAGTCCGTCGCGTTCGGCCACCAACCGCGGCGCCCGGTCCAGCCAGGCCGCCAGGTCCTCCCGCATCCCGGTACGGACGGCCCGCTGGTGCGCCTGGAGGCTCTCCCGCATGTCCTGGCCGCCCTCCCCGACGACGGTCAGGACGACGTGCAGGTCGGTCTCCCACTGCCCGTGCGGGGCGACGCGGATCCGGAACGTCATGCCGCCCTCGTCGACGTCGACCGCAGCGGTGCTGCTGACCGTCGTCTCACGGACGAACCGCTGCCGCTCGTAACGCAGGGTGAGCCGTTGGCGCGCGGGGTCGACGTCGACCCGGACGTCCCGCCGCCGCAGGTTGCCGATCTCGGAGATGTCGGCGAAGTCGCTGCCCATCTCCATGCGGATGGTGAGCTCGGCCGGCTGCGGCGAGTGGTTCAGCACGGTGATCTTCTCGTGGAAGCACTCGTGGATCGAGCGGTGCCGGATGATCGACAGGTCGGCGTCGACGTAGTGGCTCGCCGCGCCGGGCACCAGGAAGAACCGGGTCTCGAAGTACGTCATGTCGTCTCGGGAGAGGGCGTTGATCCGCTCCCCGTCGACGGTCAGCACCCAGTGCGAGAGGAAACGCGTGTCGAACGCGAAGAGCCCGACGGGTGCCTGCGGATCCACCTCGACGTCACCCTGGGCGTCGCTGATGGCGAACACGTTCCCGGCGAGGACGTGCACGAGTTCCTGCCTCATGGCCGGTAGTCCCGCCCGCCGGCCGTCGCCCGCCCGGCCGGCGTGCTCCGCCGGGCCAACGCGGCCCGCCCCAGCTCGCGCGGGTGCCGCGCGCCTCGCGGGCCCGGCAGGACACGCCGCAGCACCAGCAGCAGCCGCATGTCGCCCCGCAGGGTCAGCTCGTTGCGCAGCAGCGCTGTACCCGGCGGCACCTCGCCGTTGACCAACTCGTCGAAGACGGCACGGGGCGCGCGGACGACCAGGTCCGCGTCGTCGGCCGAGCGGGTGACCCGGATGTGCTGGTCCGCCACGGTCAGGTACCAGTGCTCGGTGTGCCCGTCGTCGCGCAGGTCCAGCCGCAGCGTCCCGGCCATCACCTCGGGCAGGTCGAAAGGCTGGCCCGTGTCCAGGTGTTCCAGGTAACTCGTCGCCGTCGTGCCCATCACATCCCCTCCCGCATCCCCGCAGGCTCACCCGGGCCAGGGTGAGCGGGCCTCGCCCGAACCGGGTGAACCCGTGACGCCCAACGAACGCCGCGGACCCCGCGATCTTGCACTTTCGGTGGCGACATATCAGTCGGGAGGACGCGAATCGACAGCAGAAACTGCAAGATCGCGAGAGGACTCGTTTGGTGCGCGGTGCAGTGGGCAGGCGGCGACGGGAGGGATCGACATGCGGGCGCTGCGGTTGCGGGAGTGGCGGTCGACACCGGAGCTGGTCGAGGTCGCCGAACGACGCCCGGCCCGGATCAGGTGGATCACCACGTTCGCGCTGGAGGACGCTCTCGACGCGTACCGTCAGATGCGCGACGGGACGCTCGAAGGTCGGGCCGTGATCGTGCCGTGAGTCCGGCGTACGCCGGACGTCAGCCGCGCTCGAGCAGGCCCCGCACGTAGGCGGCCTGGCCGGCGTGCTGCGCGTCGTCGTCGGCGATGCTGACCAGCCGCACGCCGAGGCTGACCGGCGGGTCCCACGACTCGTCGACGATGCGGTCCAGGTCCGCCGGGCGCAAGCCGGCGAGGAACTTTCGGGTACGCGCCGAGACCGCGTCGAAGTAGTCGATGAGCGCCTGTGCGCTCTCCGGCCGGACCCCGGCGACCTGCGCGGGCGTGTGACCGTAGCCGGTGTCGTGCGGGTCGGCGACGAGCCCGAACCGCCCCGGCCAGTCGCCGGTGGTCCAGAGCTGCTCGGCGTCGAGCAGGTCGGCGACGTGGTGGTCCTGGACGCGGGTCAGGTGCCAGACCAGCCAGCCGATCGAGTTGGCGCCCTCGGCGGGCGCCCAGCGCAGCTGCTCCGGCGTGAGGCCGTCGACCGCCGTGCGGACGAGGTCGGGCTGCCGGTCGTACGTCTCGGTCAACAGGTCACTCACGTCCACGGGTACGCCTCCTGGTGGGTCTTGGAGCACCGTACCGCCGGCCACCGACAGCCGAACCCCGGCCGCTAACGTGATCACGTGGTCGCGGCGCTGGAGCTGTATCTGGACCCGGACGCCACGCGGCGCATCCGGGTGCTGTGGGACGCCCTGGAGGCCGAGGGTGTGCAGAGCATGCGCTCGCTGCTCCAGCAGCGCCACCGCCCGCACGTGTCCCTCGCGGTGGCGCCCCGGTTCGACCCCGAGCAGGTCGCCGAGGCGCTGCGCGGAACAGTCGTGGCGGCTCCGCTGCGCCTCGACTTCCAGCACGCCGGGCAGTTCGTCGGCCGGGTGCTGTGGCTCGGTGCGACGCCGACGACGGAACTGCTGGCGCACCACCGGTTGGTGCACGGCCGGCTCGCCGCCGCCGGCATCGGGCTGGTCGAGCACTACCAGCCGGGGCGCTGGGTGCCGCACTGCACGCTCTCCATGCGGGTGCCGAACACGCTGATGGCCGCCGCGGTACGCCGCTGCCTGGAGGTGCTGCCGCTGACGGCGACCGTGGTCGGCGCGGCGCTCACCGACCACGCCCGCGATATCGCCCACCCGCTGCCCTAGGCGGTCCGCCGGTCCCTCAGGGGAGGGTGTGGTGGCCCGCCTTGATCACCTGGTCGTACTCGCTGCGTCGGGCGTCGTAGGCGGGCTCCAGAAACGCCTCCGAGTCGGGTCCCACCGGCAGCCGCAGGGGCGGCGCGTCCATCTGCCCGAGCCGCCAGACCACATCGGCGAAGAGCTCGGGGGAGTTGATCTCCACTTTCGTGTTCATGCCCTGTAGCGCGCCGAGCATGCCCTCGCTGACCGCCAGGTAGTCCGGAATACGGCTCTCCGGCATCGCCAGATTGGCGCTGTAGTCGGTGGCGAAGCCGCCCGGTTGCAGGATGGTCACCTTCACCCCGAGGTGCCCGGCCTCGGCGGCCAGCGACTCGGCCGCCCCCTCCAGCGCGAACTTGCTCGCCGTGTACGCGGCGAGCCCCGGGAAGGGCACCGCGCCGGAGACCGAGCTGACGAAGACGGCGTGCCCGCCGCGCTGCGCCCGCCACACCGGCAGCACCGCGCGGGTGAGCCGCCACGGCCCGAAGACGTTGGTGTCGAACTGCGCGGCGATCTCCGCGTCGGACACCTCCTCGAAGGTGCCGAACTGTCCGTAGGCCGCGTTGTTGACCAGGACGTCGATGCCGCCGAAGGCGTCCACCGCCCGCTCGACCGCTGCCGCGCACTGTTCCGGGTTCCGTACGTCGAGGGCGACGGCCAGCACGTTGTCCGGATGCCGAGCCACCAAGCCGTCCAGGGTGTGCGGTCGCCGGGCCGTCGCCACCACCTGCTCACCCTCGGCCGCGAGCCGGGCCGCCAGAGCACGGCCGAGTCCACTCGAACACCCCGTGATCAACCAACGCTTTGTCATGGCCCTCGATCCATCTATCCAGTGCGTCACTTGGCGATTGCAGAGTGTCAGAGGTGGGCGGGCCGGTGAAGGGCATCGACCGTCGCCAAACTGATTCGTCAGATATTCGCCAGAGCGCTGTCGGGGCGAGTTGTCCGGTTTGGCGGGCGTCAGTCGGGAAACCGAAAACAGGGGGTGCGGACCCGGCCCGACGTGGGATGGTTCGACGTGGATGCCGTACCGGTGGCGGCCCGCGTACGCGGGCCGCCCGGCCGGGCGCGCGGGGCACACCGCGTCGCCCGCGGCGGCTTCGACGAGGAGAGGCAGGGCCCATGCAGGCTCAGCGCAGGCCACCGCGGAACGAGCGGAGCCAGACCAAGCACGACCGCACCGGCGGTGGCATGACCGGTGCCGCCACCCCGCTGACCATCTGGGCCGCCGCCGTGCTGCTCGGTCGCATCGGTGCCGGCGACGACGACCTCGAGGACGAGCGGCACATCCTGCGCGGCATCGAGTGAGCGTCGCTCACAGCCAGCCGCGACGCTTGAAGACGAGGTAGAGGGTGCCGCAGACCAGCAGCATGAGCAGGAGCGCGAACAGGTAGCCGAAGCGCCAGTTCAACTCGGGCATGTGCACGAAGTTCATCCCGTACACCGTGCCGATCAGGGTGGGGGCGAACAGGATCGCGGCCCACGAGGAGACCTTCTTCAGCTCCTCGTTCTGCGCGTAGCTGGCCGCCGTCAGGCTGCGCATCTCCTCGTTCTGCTGCTGCGACACCAGGGTGGCGTTGACGGTGAGGATGTTCTGCAGCAGGTGTCGGAACCCGTCCACCCGCTCCACCACCTGGGTGAGGTGGTCGGTGACGTCACGCAGGTAGCGGCGCAGTTCCTCGTCGGCGCCGTAGCTGCCGGCGCCGGCCGCCAGGGAGTCGAGCATGCCGAGCAGTGGGCGGGCGGCCCGCTGGAACTCGATGACCTCCCGGCTGAGCCCGTAGATGCGCCGGCTGGCGTTCGGGTCACCACCGAACACCTGGGTCTCGATCTCGTCGATGTCGTTCTCCAACCCGGCGACCACCGGCGCGTACCCGTCGACGACCTGGTCCAGGATCGCGTACAGCACCGCCTCGGGACCCCGGGCGAGCATCGGCGCGTCGGCCTCCATGCGGCGTCGTACCGCGGCCAGGTCGGGCGCCTCTCCGTGCCGGACGGTGACCACGAAACCCGGCCCGATGAACAGGTGCAGCTCGGAGAACTCCACCTCCTCCCGCAGGTCGTCGTAGCGGGCGGCACGCAGGACCACGAAGAGCGTGTCGCCGTACCGTTCCAGCTTCGGCCGCTGGTGGGCGTTGATCGCGTCCTCCACCGCCAGGTCGTGCAGCCGGAACTCGCGCGCCAGCGAGGAGATCTGGTCGATGTCGGGCCGGTACAGCCCGATCCAGGCCATCGCGTGGTCCTGCGTCTGAAGGCAGGCGTACGTCTCGGCGAGCCCGACCGGTGAGGCGAACCGGTGTCCCCGGATGTAGACGGCACTGTCGACCAGACGGCCGGCGGACGAGTTGCCCGGCTGCGCCGGCGGGACGGGCCCGACCCGCGCCTCGTGCTCGTCGAGCTGACGGCCGAAGCCGTCGCCCCGGCGGAAGCGGCGGCCACCAACCACGAGCCCGCTCCCCTCCCGGCACTGCCCGGCCCGGGGTTCGGGACGGGGGCCCTGCTTCCCCGGTGCTCCCGACCCGAAACCCGGGGCCGGGTCGCTGCTCCCGGCGGACGGGTTCCGCACACCGCCGGACGGACGTCGACCACACGGCGGATACTCGCGGTGACCATGGGCGGGACGGGGGTGACGCCGGTGGAGGTGAACAGACGTGCCGGCCGGCGGACCGACCGGTTACGACGCTGGCTGCTCGCCGACGGGTCGCGCCAGCCCACGCCGCAGGGCCTGCACGCCCACCCACAGGAGGACCGGCACCACCCGTGGTGGCGGGTGATGTGCCTGACCGGCGTGGACTACTTCTCCACGCTGGGCTACCAGCCGGGCATCGCGGCGCTGGCCGCCGGAGCGCTCTCGCCGGTGGCGACCCTGGTGCTGGTGCTGGTGACGCTGCTGGGCGCGCTGCCGGTCTACCGGCGGGTGGCGGTGGAGAGCCCGCACGGCGAGGGCTCGATCGCGATGCTCGTACGCCTGCTCAGCTACTGGCCCGGCAAGCTGTTCGTGCTGGTGCTGCTGGGCTTCGCGGCCACCGACTTCATCATCACCATCACCCTGTCCGCAGCCGACGCGACCGCCCACATCGACGAGAACCCGTTCCTGCCCAGCGGCCTCAAGGGACACGAGGTGGCGGTGACGTTGCTGCTGGTGGCCCTGCTCGGCGCGGTGTTCCTCAAGGGTTTCGGCGAGGCCATCGGGATCGCCGTCGTGCTGGTGGCGGTCTACCTGACGCTGAACGCGGTGGTGATCGGCGACGCGCTGTGGCGGGTGGTCAGCCACCCGAGCGCGGTCGGAGACTGGACGAACGCCCTGACCACCGGACACGGCGATCCGCTGCTGGTGGTCGGGCTGTCCCTGCTCGTGTTCCCGAAGCTGGCGCTGGGCCTGTCCGGCTTCGAGACCGGGGTGGCGGTGATGCCGCACATCCGGGGGGACCGTCAGGACTCGGAGGACCGGCCGTTGGGCCGCATCCGAGGCGCGCGACGATTGCTCACCACCGCCGCCGCGACGATGAGCGTCTTCCTGATCACCAGCAGCGTGACCACCACCGTGCTGATCCCGCCCGAGGCCTTCCAGCCGGGTGGGGCCGCCAACGGCCGGGCGTTGGCCTACCTGGCCCACCAGCATCTCGGCGAGGTTTTCGGCACCGTCTACGACCTCTCCACCATCGCGATCCTCTGGTTCGCGGGGGCGTCCGCGATGGCCGGGCTGCTCAACCTCGTACCCCGGTATCTGCCCCGCTACGGCATGGCGCCGACGTGGGCCCGCGCGGTCCGGCCGCTGGTCCTGGTCTTCACCGGCGTGGCGTTCCTGATCACGATCATCTTCTCCGCCAGCGTCGACGCGCAGGGCGGCGCGTACGCGACCGGGGTCCTGGTGTTGATCACCTCGGCGGCGACGGCCGTGACCCTCGCGGCGCGGCGACGGCGGCAGCGCGGACGCACGGTCGCGTTCGGTGCCATCGCGGTGGCGTTCGTCTACACCACGGTGGCGAACGTGGCGGAGCGGCCCGACGGTGTGAAGATCGCCGGCTGTTTCATCGGCGCGATGATCGTGGTCTCGGCGCTGTCGCGGGTGGCGCGGGCGTTCGAGCTGCGGGTCGACCACGTCCAGCTGGACGAGTTGGCGACCGCGATGATCGACGAGCGCTCCGGACGCCGGATCCGTCTGGTCGCGCACGAGCCGGAGCGGCGCGACCTCGCGGAGTACCGCGACAAGCTGGCCCAGACCATGGCGGACAACGACTTTCCCGACGACAGCGACGTGATCTTCGTAGAGGTCCGGGTCACCGATCCGTCGGATTTCGAGACGGAGTTGCTGGTACGCGGCAGCGTGGCGCACGACCGTTTCCCGGTGCTCAGCCTGGCCAGCTCCGCGGTGCCCAGCGCGCTGGCCGCGCTGCTGCTGGAGATCCGCGACCGCAGCGCGCGCCGCCCGCACATCTACTTCGAGTGGACCGAGGGCGGCCCGGCTCGCAACGTGCTGCGGTACCTGGCGTTCGGGCAGGGCGAGATCGCCTCGGTGACCCGGGAGATCCTGCGTCGTCAGGAGCCGGACCGGACGCGCCGACCCCACGTCCACGCCGGTTGACCAGCTCGCCGCGCGCGGGTCGGGGCTGGTGAGCGTGGTCATATCGGCTGGACGGACGACCGGTGGGCGCTGCTAGCCTCGGCGCAGGTCATGAGCGCCAGCGCGAAGCCCCGGCTCGCTGGCCGGCAACCCTCCTCCGCGGTGGGGTGCCCCGGGTGAAGACCAGGCACCGGCGGGACGTCGGTGCAAGCGTGGCCTGGCACCCAGGTCAGCACCAAGACCCGGGAGACCGCATGCACATCCTCAGCCCCACGCCACCGGCAAGCCGGCGTACGCCGGCCCTGACCCGGCGTCGCCACGTGGACCTGATGCGAATGCGCAGCGCGGCGTGTACCGCCGCCTGAAGCGCTGAGCCCCCCTCCCCGCCCCACCCCACCCTCCCGACCCTTCTTCGCGTTGATCATGAAGTTGTTGCCCGCTCGACCGGCGTGTCGTGGCAATAACTTCATGATCAACGGGGTCGACGTCACCCTTTTGGAGAATTTTGTGCGTAGTTCTGTTGGTTTGAGGATTTTTGCGGCCGCTGCTGTGGTTGTTGGTGGGTTGAGCGCCTGCGGCGGTAGCGGCGGCGGCGGGTCGGCTGGCGATGCGGGGAATCCGTACGGTCTGGCGCAGGCGGGTGTGCTGCGGGCCGGGACGCTGACGGACGCCCCGCCCAATGTGTACCTCAAGGACGGCAAGTTCACCGGCTTCGACAACGACCTGCTGACCGCCGTGGCCGGCAAGCTCGGCCTGAAGGTCGAGTTCGTCGGCACCGACTTCTCCGCGCTCCTGTCCCAGGTCAACAACCACAAGTTCGACGTCGGCAGCTCCTCGATCACCGTCACCGAGGCGCGCAAGAAGACCGTCGACTTCGGCAACGGGTACGACTTCGGCTACTTCGGACTGGACGTGCCGGCCGGCTCGCCGATCAAGGATTTCGACCAGCTCACCGGCAAGCGTGTCGTGGTGGTGCAGGGCACCGTCCAGGACGACTACGCCACCGGCAAGCAGCTCGACCCGGTCCGCGTACCCGACTACAACGGCGCGATCAACCAGCTCAAGGCGGGCACGGCCGACGCCTGGATCGCCCCGGCCGAGATCGGCGAGAAGTCCGCCGCCGACAGCAACGGCAAGATCACCGTGGCGGCCAAGCAGCTCAGTCCGGCACCGACCGCGTACGCCGTCGCCAAGGGCAGCGACAAGCTGCGCGAGGCGCTGAACAAGGCCCTCGACGAGGTCATCGCCGACGGCACGTGGAACCGGTTGCAGGCCCAGTACTACCCGGGCCGGCCGATCCCGGCCGACTTCACGCCGGGCAGCGGCACGGTCGCGGCGCCGTCGGCGTCCGCGTCGGCCGCGTCCTGACCCGGTGACGAGCGAGCAGGGCGGTAGGAGAGGCGAACGATGGATCCGTTGAGCACCCTGTGGGAGACGTTCTTCGACGTCGACGCGATGCGCGAGGCGCTGCCCGAGATGCTGACCGTCGGGCTGCCCAACACGCTGATCCTGGCGGTCTCCGCCGCCCTGCTCGGCACGGTGCTGGGTCTGCTGCTGGCCGTGGCCGGGATCTCCCGCAGCCGGTGGCTACGCTGGCCGGCGCGCGTCTACACCGACGTGTTCCGGGGGCTGCCGGCCGCGGCGACGATCCTGTTGATCGGCGTCGGGTTGGCGCCGCTGGGCATGCAGGTGTGGGGGCCGGACCCGTACCCGCTGGGCATCCTCGCGCTGTCGCTGATCGCCGCCGCGTACATCGGGGAGATCTTCCGCGCCGGCATCCAGTCGGTGGAGGCCGCCCAGCTGGAGGGTGCTCGGGCCCTCGGCTTCTCCTGGACCGACGCGATGCGGCTGGTGATCATCCCGCAGGGCATCCGGCGGGTGCTGCCCGCCTGGGTCAACCAGCTCATCGCGTTGATCAAGGACTCCAGCCTGGTGTACTTCCTCGGCCTGGTGGCCAGCCAGCGCGAGCTGTTCCGCATCGGGCAGGACTACGCGGCCACCACCGGGAACGAGTCCGCGCTGCTGCTGGCCGGACTGTTCTACCTGGCGCTGACCGTCCCACTGACACACCTCGTCAACTGGATCGACCGGCGGCTGCGCGACGGCCGGAACCCCGTCGCGCCGGACGAGGACGACGAGCCCACGCTGACCCCGGCCACGGAAGGAGACCGGCGATGACCACCGCCACCACCACCTCGGTCAGCCTGCGGGCACACGACATCCACCTGGCCTTCGGCGCGAACCGCGTACTGCGCGGCGTCGACCTGGACGTGCCCCGGGGCGCGACGGCGTGCGTGATCGGACCGTCCGGCTCGGGCAAGTCGACCCTGCTGCGGACGCTCAACCGCCTCATCGAACCCGACCGTGGCGACGTGCTGCTGGACGGACGCAGCGTGCTACGGGACGACCCGGACGCGCTGCGCCAGCGGGTCGGCATGGTGTTTCAGCAGTTCAACCTCTTCCCGCACATGAGCGTGCTGCGCAACATCACGCTGGCGCTGCGCCGGCTGCGGGGGCTCGGCCCGGACGAGGCGGCCCAGGTCGCCCGCGCGCAGCTGGAGCTGGTGGGGCTCGCCGGCAAGGCCGACGCCCGGCCCGCGCAGCTCTCCGGCGGTCAGCAGCAGCGGGTGGCGATCGCCCGGGCGCTGGCGCTGCGACCCGAGGTGATGCTCTTCGACGAGGCCACCTCGGCGCTCGACCCGGAGCTGGTCAAGGGGGTCCTCGGAGTGATGGCCGACCTGTCCGCCGCCGGGATGACCATGGTGGTGGTCACCCACGAGATGGGCTTCGCCCGGCAGGTCGCCGACACGGTGGCCTTCATGGACCGGGGCGTGGTGCTGGAAGCCGGCCCACCGGAGCGGATCTTCGAGGGGGCCGACCATCCCCGACTGCGTCGCTTCCTGGCCCAGGTGCTCTGAGGGGCCCAGTGCTCCGAGGGCGGCGCTCAGCCCGCCTGGATGCTCAGGTGCGCGGCGAACGCCTTCAGGTCGCCGAGCAGTTCCAGGATGGCGTTGCGGTAGGCCACCGACGCCCACAGGTGCAGCTCCTCGTCGTCCAGCCCGCCGAACGCGTGTGACAGGGCCTTGCGGCGACGCCGGTCGAGCACCTTGTGCGGGCGCGCGAGCAGGTCCCCCTCGCGCCGCAACGCCTGGAGGTAGGCGGCCACCGCCTCCTGGTAGTGCCGCCCGGCGACCCGTTCCAGCAGGGTGAACTCGAAGACGTTCAACGCCGCCTCGGAATCCCAGTACGCGCTGTCGCGCACCGGCGGGCTCGCCACGTGCCGACCCATGGCGTGCCGGGCCTCGTAGAGCAGCAGCACACCCCGGCCGGTGGTGCTCAGCGGCCGGCGCGGCGTCGGCAGCCGCAGCGTCCGTACCGGCGCGGCGGCGGTCAGGTCCACCGCGCCGGCGTACGTCGGCATGCGCTGCGTCGTCGACGCCGGCTCGGGCAGCAGGCAGGCCAGCTCCTGGTAGGGCACCGGGCCACCGGAGGGCAGGGCGCGTACGGTCGCCTCGTGCAGCTCGCCGAGCGACCGGTCGTCCGGGGCACGCCCCGGCGGCAGCGTGAGCACGAGACCGTTGGCGCCGGGCACGGGCACGCCCAGCACGCAGGAGTTGCGCAGGAACGCCCAGGTCGCCGCCGCTTCGCGGATGCCACTCGCCACGGCCTGCGCGTCCGCGCGCCAGTCCTGCGCGATCCGTAGCCGCCGGGCCAGGTCGGCGGCCGCCGCGCCCTCGTGCGGATACAGCTCCCGTACGGCCCGGGGCAGCGACCCGGGGCGCAGCGCCAACGGGTCACCGGTGCGAGGGGGCACGGCGTGCCTCGGGCAGTCGGCGTCGGAGTGCGGGTCACCGTCGACCGCGTGGCAGTCGCCCAGCCAGCTCGCCCCGGGTGGCCCCGCCGGACGGGCGAACGCCAGGTGGGGCAACCGGCCGGTCCGCAGGACCGTCTCGTACTGCGGCCGGGCGCGACCGGCGCGCAGCACGTCCAGTGGCAGCACGGGGGCGAGGGTCACCACCGCGGCGAGGACGACGCAGTGTGGGCAGGCGTCGCGGACGCGATAGCGGCGGAGGTGGTCGACGCCGGGCTGTTCCCACTGGACGCCGACGACTGCGCCCTCCTGCGCCATGAGGTAGAGGAACCCGGTGGCGACCCGCTCGCGGGTGACCGAGGCCACCTCGTCGAGGAACTGCCGCTCGGTGACCATCCGCGGCTCGGCCGCGCTCGCCCCGGTGGTCATGGGCCCCCCTCACCGACCGAGCGCATCGACGAACACCGAAACAGGCCTCCACCGTACCCGCCGATGAGCTGCCCGGACGCCCCGGTCGCGGACCGCGCGGTGTCACCAATACGTCAGGGGTCGGTTGCGGACCCCGCTCACTCGTCGGGTCCACGCCCCAGCAGCCGGATCTCCTCGTTGTCCAGCGCCGACTGGAGCTCCAGGAGCACCAGGTCGTCGATCTCCCGGCTGTCGCGTAGCCGGGTCAACTCCCGTCGCTTGTGGGCGAGGACGCCGAGGCGCAGTCGGCGTTCGAGTCGGCGTTCCTCGCCGGTACGTCCGCCGGTCTCGTCGAGGTCCGCCAGGTGACGCTCGTACTCGGCCCGCAGCCGGCGTACGGACTCCTTCTCGGCCCCCACCTCCGCGGCGACCCCGGGCAGGGCGTCCAGGCCGGCCTGGGTGGCGCTCCGACGGGCGCGTCGGGCCTCGTCGACGCGTTCGGGGTCGCCGGACAGCCGCGCCCAGCGCACCACCAGCGGCAGGGTGGTGCCCTGCACCAGCATGATCAGGACGATCACCAGCGCCGTGACGAAGATGATCAGATCCCGCTCGACCACCGGCCGGCCGGCGACCGTCATCGTCGGGACGGCCAGCGCGGCGGCGAGCGACACGGCGCCCCGGAAACCGGACCAGCCCGCGACCGTGCCGACCCGCCAGCTCGGCGTGCTGCGTTCCTGCTCGACCATCCGCCGCCGACGCAGCCGCGCCGACTGCGCCGTCAGGTAGACGAAGCCCAACCGGGTGAGCACGACGACGAGCGTGACCGCGAGCACGATCAGCACCGCCCGCGGCGGCGAGGTGCTGACGATCCCGCGCACCGCCCGGGGGATCTGGGTGCCGAGCAGCACGAACAGGCCACCGTTGATCAGGAAGGTGGACAGGTCCCAGAACGCGTACGCCAGCACCCGGGAGCGGGCGCGGATCACCCGTGGGCCGGCGTACGCGAGCACCAGGCCGGCGACCACGACGGCCAGCACCCCGCTCGCGTGCACCGAGTCGGCGAGCAGGAACGCGGCGAACGGCGTCAGCACACTCAGCGCGCCCTCACGCAGCGGATCGTCGAGTCGCTTGCGGATCAGCACCACGCCGGCCCCCACCAGCAGGCCGGCGACCACCCCGCCGAGGCTGGCCCCCACGAACTCCTCGCCGATGCCCAGCGCCCCCGGCTTCGCGCTCTCGGTGAGCAGACCCACGGTCACCGCGAAGACCACCAGCGCGGTGCCGTCGTTGATCAGGCTCTCCGCGTGCAGGGTGGTGAGGAGTTTGCGGGGCAGCCGCTTGGCCAGGCCGGTGACCGCGGCGGCGTCGGTGGGCGCGAGCACCGCGCCGAGCACCCAGGCGGCGGCCGGGTTCACGCCGAACGCCTGCGCGGTGAAGGAGACCGTGACCATGGTGAGCACCACGAGCACCACGGCGAGCAGCCCGATCACCGGCAGGTTGGCCCGGATCTCGCGCAGGCTGATGGTCAGGCTCTCCCGGTACAGGATCGCCGGCAGGAAGATCAGCAGTACCAGGTCCGGTTCCAGGACCACGTCGGACAGCGGCGGTGCGAGCCCGAGCAGCACCCCGAAAGCGATGAGCAGCACCGGCGGCGCGACCCGGTACCGACCGCCGAGGGTGGTGCCGATCAGGACGGTGACGCCCAGCACCACGATCAGGACGAGCGCGTGCACGGCGTACCCCCTCGATCCCTCGGCCGACGGCGCAGGCTGGTGGTTCCATCTGACCGCACGCCGGTGGCCGGTTCCCCGGGAACCGGCAAGTCGCCGGCTGCCGGGCGCGGCGTAGGTCAGGTCGGGTCGGCGGCGCGGAGGCGCGCGGTCAGCAGGCGGGCGGTCCGGCGGTGGGCGTCGGCCTCCTCGTGGTGGCCGAGCGCCGCGGCGAGATCGGCGAGGTGCCCGGCGACCGGTCCGGCGGTGAGCACGCCACTGCCGGCGGCCAGTTCGGCGGCGGCCGGCCGGAGTGCGGCGGCGGCGCGCTCGATGGCGGCCCGGTCGTCCACCGCGAGCGCCGCCCGGGCGACGAGACACAGCCGCACCTCCCGCAGCAGGTCGTGTGGCCCGTCCGGGAGGGCCCGCAGCGCCGACCCGGCCGCATCGTGGTCACCGGAGTGGGCGAGCAGCAGCGGTCGGACCCACGGCTCGTGCGGGCCCCAGTCCAGCCCCGCCCAATCCTCGTCGCCGAGTCCGTCGACCGGCTGCCCGTCGGCGGGGACCAACCGATCACCCGCCGGGTCGCCGACGGCGTCGGCCAGGCGCAGGCCGAGCAGGGCGAGCGGCAGCAGCCCCTGGGCCAGGCCCGGCATGCCGTCGGTCGGCAACCGCTCGGCGGCGGCCCGGTACGCGGTCGCCGCCGCGTCCCGGTCACCGAGCCACGCCAGGCGCAGCGCGGCGTACCAGCCGGTGAAGACACCGACGAGCGGCAGCTCGTACCGCTGCGCGAGACGGTCGGCGGCGCGCGCGTGCTCGTCCGCGCCGGTCCGGTCGGCCCGCGCGCAGCAGCTCTGGAGCAGGATGAGGTGGCCCAGCACCTCGAAGGTCACCAGGTGCCGCCGGGCGGCGAGGTCGACCAGCTCGGCGCCGATCCGGGCCCGCGCGTCGGCCAGCCCGACGCGGTCGAAGGCGTGCATGAAGCGCGCGTTCAGCGCGAAGGCCAGCAGCCCGGGGTCGTCGAGGGTCCGGGCGATCCGTTCGGCCTCCGCGGCGGCCCGGCGGCCCCGGTCATCGGTGACGCCCCGCAGTTCCAGCGCGAGGGTGCTCAGCAGCCGACTGCGTTGCGCCGATCCGGACGGGCCGAGGCCGGTCAGGGCCCGCTCGGCGGCGCGGACGATCCGCTCGGAGAGGAGGTCGTCGTCGTTGCGGGTCCAGATGGCGGGCACGTCGAAACCGGCCAGCACCTGGGCGGTCAGCCGGGCGTCACCGAGCGCCTCGGCGTCGGCGATCGCCTCGGCTCGGTGCCGCCGCGCCTCGGCCAGGCGACCGGTCACGGCCAGCGAGCGCCCGAGACCGAGCCGAGCCGTCAGCCGCTCGCGCCGCTCGGTCCCCCCGGCCCGGTCGTACGCCTCGACGACCTGCGCCCACAGCCGGCTGGCCTCGTGCGGGTTGCCGCCACGTTCGGCCCGTTCGGCGGCGGTACGGGCGTAGTCGGCGGCCCGGCGGGCGGCTGCCGGCCCCCCGGCGGACAGCAGGTGGTGGGCGAGCGTGGCGGGGTCGACGGGTTGGTGCCGCTGCAACGCCTCGGCCACGGCGGCGTGCCAGGCCGCGCGACGCGAGGCGGACAGGTCGGCGTAGAGCGTGTCGCGGACCAGGATGTGGGTGAACCGGAGCCGCCCGTCGGACGCCTGCTCGGTCAGGAAGCCGGCCTGCAACGCGCGGTCGACGGCGTCCAGCAGCGCCGCCGGGTCGTCGGTCAGCGCGCCGAGCACGGCGGGGTCGACGTCCCGGCCGAGCACCGCCGCCTGCCGCAGCACGGTACGGGTTGGTGGGGGCAGCTGCGCGAGGCGGTGCCGGATGACGTCACGCACCCCGGGCGGTACCGCCTCCAGCGCCGAACCGCCCGCCTCGGCGTACAGCTGGGCCAGCTCCCGGACGAAGAACGGGTTACCCGCGCTGCGGCGGTGGATCAGCGCGACGGCGGACGGGGTCAGTTCCGTGCCGGCGACGGCGCGGGCCAGTTCACCGGTGGCCTCCGGGGACAGGCCGGCGAGGTACTCCCGCACGGGTTCGAGCCCGGCGGCACGGGCCAGCGCGGCGGTCAACCCCCCGGTGATCTCGGTGGCCCGGTAGGTGCCCAGGACCAGCACCGGTCCGGTGGCGGGTTGCGGCCCGGCGAGCAGTGCGGTGAGCAGGTCCAACGTGTCACCGTCGGCCCGGTGCAGGTCGTCCAGGACCAGCAGCAGCGGGCCCCGGTCGGCGACGGCGGAGAGCACCGACGCCACCGCGCGGTGTCGGCGGAACCGGGCCACGGCGGGATCGTCGACGCTGTCGGCGTCCGCCGTCCCGCGCTCGGACGACACGCCGCCAGGAGCGGACGACACGCCTGAGCCGGTGAGCGCCTCGGTGATCTGGGTCCACGGCCAGGCGGCCGGAGCGCCCTCGTACTCGGGGCTGCGCCCCCACGCCGTGGTCCAGCCCTCGCCGGCCAACTGTCGCGCCAGCGCCTCGGCCAGGGCCGTCTTGCCGGCGCCCGGATCGCCGCTGAGCAGGGCGAGCGTGGGCCGCCCGGAACGGGTGGCAGCCTCGGCGGCACGTCGCAGCCGCTTTCGCTCCGCGTCCCGCCCGACGAACGGCCGCCGCGCCGCCGACCCGCCGTCGGGAACGGGGCCGGCCCGGTCCGCAACGGCCACCGTGGGCGTGTCGACGAGGTGTGGGGCCTGCGCGAGGATGTCGGCCTCCAGCCGGCGCAACTCGGGGCCCGGGTCCACCCCCAGCTCCGCCACCAGGACGGCGCGGGCCTCACGCAGCGCGGCCAGCGACTCGCCCTGTCGGCCGGCGCGGTACCGGGCCAGGGCGAGCAGCCGCCAGGCGTCCTCGCGCAGCGGATGTGCGGCGAGGTGGCCGGGCAGGTCGGCGGCGGCCTCGTCCGGCCGACCCAGCGCGAGCAGCGTCTCGGCCCGCCGTTCCACGGCGAGCATCCGCAGCTCGTCCAGCCGGTTGACCTCCGCCACGGCCCAGCCCTCGCCCACGCAGTCCGCGTACGCGGGCCCACGCCACAGCCCGAGGGCCGCGTCCAGCGCCACGAGGGCCGGCGCGGGCAGCTCCGCCGTCAGGAGCCGACCGGCCTCGCCGACCGCCGCCTCGAAACGGTCGGCGTCCACCGCGTCCGGGGTGGTCCGCAGCGCGTACCCCGAGGGCTCGGTGACCAGGAGGCCAGATGGCTGCCGGGGCGGCCGGTCGGGCTCCAACGCCCGGCGTAGGTCGGCGACGAACGTCCGGATCGCGCCCACCGCGCGCTCCGGCGGCACCTCCCACAGGTCGTCGACGAGACGTTCCATCGGCACCACCCGGCCACCGGCGATGAGCAACCGGGCGAGCACCAGGCGCTGCCGATGCCCCCGCAACGGAACCGGACCGGTCCCGGCGACGGCGGTCACCGGCCCGAGCACGCCGAACGTCACCGGTGCCGTCGGCTGCCTGGTCATGGCCTCAATCTAGCCCGCACTGATCCGACACTGACCGTCCGCTGATCACCCCCGGGCAGGCTCGATGACGTACGCCGGCGACGGGCATCCCCCCGCCGAACCCGCTCACCAGGAAGGCTCACCGTGCAGCCGAGGATCAACGGATTCGACTACCAGCGCGTCACCGTCGCCGACGGCGTGACGCTCAGCGCCGCCGTGGGCGGCTCCGGGCCACCGATCGTGCTGTTGCATGGTTTTCCGCAGACCAACCTCATGTGGCGGCACGTCGCGGCCGACCTCGCCGCCGACCACACCGTCATCTGCCCGGACCTTCGCGGCTACGGCGAGAGCGACAAGCCTGCGGACGGCGACGGCACCGCGTACTCGAAGCGGACCATGGCCGCCGACGTCGTGGCGCTGGCCCGCGCGCTCGGCCATGACCGCTTCGCCCTGGCCGGGCACGACCGGGGCGCCCTCGTGGCGTTCCGCGCCGGCCTCGACCACCCGGCGGCGATCAGCCGGCTCACCCTGCTCGACGTGCTGCCCACCCTGGACATGTGGGACGTGCTGCACGGCGCCGACGCTTCCGTCGCCTTCCACCTGTACCTGATGGCGCAGCCGCCCGGCCTGCCCGAGAAGTTGATCGGCGGGAGCCCGGACGCGTTCTTCGGCCACTTCCTCGACGTCTGGACCCGGGATCCGGACGCGCTGCCGGCGGACGTGCGCGCGGCCTACCTGCGCGCGTCCCGCGACGCGGTGACCTCGATCGTCGCCGACTACCGGGCGTCCGCGGGGATCGACGTCGCGCACGACGAGGCCGACCGGGCGGCCGGTAACCGGCTGCGGATGCCGGTGACCGTGCTTCAGCAGGACTGGGGGGCCGCGCTCGGCTACGACGCGGCGGCCGTGTGGCGGGCCTGGGCGCCGGACCTCACGCACCGGACCGTCACCTGCGGGCACTTCATGGCCGAGGAGGCGCCGGCCGTCGTGGTGGGGGCACTGCGCGGCCACGAAGAGTTGGATATCCGACACTTAATGTAACGATCGACCGAGGGGCGGCCGGGTTGCCGCAAACCGCCCGGCTGCCCCCTCTTAAACGTTCTGACCTGCGGAAATGCGACCTTACACCAGGTGGACGCAAACCGGTCGGCGGTGATACACAGGCAGATATCGGCGACCAACGACGGCACGTCGGTGCCCCTCTCGACCATCGACCGTTCCCCACCGCCCCGGCTGAGGGCTGGTGCCATCCGGCAGCAGTGCGTACGTCACCCTCACCGGGCACCGACCACGGTCGCTGGCGGACTCGGGGCCTTCGACCAGGGAGTCGCCGTGAGGTACTTGCGTATCCGTTCCCGCCACCAGCCGTACGAGGTCGCTGTACTGATCACGGCACCCCTCTGCGGCATCATGATGATGGTCCTCGACATCCGGCCGACCTCCATCCAGACGTCCATGCCGACACCCCTCCAGGCCGCCTGGGAGGTCGGTCTGATCGCGGTGGGCGTGTGCGGGTTGCTGGGCATCCTGTGGCCCGGACGGCTCTCCACCGGGCTCGGCATCGAGCTGGCGTCGGTCCTGGTTCTCGGCACGATCGCCGGCATGTACGCGGTGGCCCTGTTGGCGCTGTGGAATCAGCAGTCGCTGGTCGCCTCGTCGTTCGTCGTGGCGGTGGCGGTGGGATCGCTGTGGCGGGCCGCGCAACTCGCCGTCGACCTACGCCGCCTCGTCCGAGCGTGTGAATGTGTGAGCTACGAAGAACTACAGGGAAGTGTCCCGTGAACACCTCGCCGGCCCCTGCCGCGCCACACTGGGTGCAGGTGGCGCTCAGTGTGCTCGGCATCCTCGGCGGTTCGACCGGTCTCGCCGCGATCGCCACCGTGCTGGTGCAGCGGGGCAAGTTCAAGGCCGACGCCGCCGACACCCTCACCGAGGCCGCCCTCACCCTGGTGCAACCGTTGCAGAGCCGGATCACCGAGTTGGAGGGTGAGGCGCTGCACGCCCGCTCCGAACTCGGCACGCTGCGCGAGCAGGTCAACCAGTTGCAGTTCGTCGTCCGGGTGCTGACCCGCACGTTGGACCGGTGGCGGGCGGCGATCCGCGCGCCGGACGCCACGCTGCGCCGGGTGCGCGCGGTGGTGGCCGAGTCCGACCGGATCCCCGAGTAGCTCTACGTCGCGTCGGAGCCGCGGAGCCGGACGACGAGGTCGCGTACGGTTGCCCGGAACGCGGGGTCGGACTCGCCCGGGTGGTGCCCGCGCAGCGGCGGAGGCCGGCGCTCGCCGGGCGGCGGCAGCAGGCTCTCCGGATCCCGCAGCCGCCGGTCGACTTGACCGGCGGGGTCGGCGGGATCCGGCGCGGGATCGCCAGGTCGGTGCGCGGCGAAGATCCAGCCGCCGACGGGATCGGTGTCCCGCCACAGGTTGACCCACCGCCACCCGACGCGCTCCCCCACCGCACGCAGCGTGTGCCCGTCGAGGTACGCGGGAAAGAGCCGGGCGTAGAGGCGGTCCAGTGGGGAGCCGTAGGTCAGCAACGCGACCCGTCGGCGCGCGGCCGGCGGCAGCCGCAGCACCGCGAGCGCCAGCAACGCCGAACCATGGCTGTGCCCGCACAGCAGCACGCCGCCGTGCCGCCCGGTGAGGTGCCCGATCCGGTCCGCCAGTTCCGGCACCGCCCGGTCGGCGTAGCTCGGCGGCGCGAACGGGTGGGCGGCCCGGGGCCAGAAGGTGCCCAGGTCCCACAGGATCCCGACGTGCCGGCGGAACCACGCCGTGCGGTAGGCGAAGAGTCCGCCCGACAGCAGGGTCACCGCCACCACGGCGACCAGATAGGTGCCGCCCACCAGACCCATCCCGACGGCACCGGCCGGCAGCCCGAGAACCTGCCGGGCCACCTCGTCCGGTTCGCGCCCGAACAGTCCGAGCAGGCTCGTGGCCAGCCCGATCAGGGCGAGCACCGCGTAGGTGACGGCCAGCAGGCCCAGCCACTCGGTGAACCGCGCCCGGGCCACGGCCTTCGTGACCTCCCGCAACCGCACGGACGCCCCCGGCGGCGGCGCGGGGAAGTCACGGGTGGTGATCGCCGCCGCCGCACGGCGGCGGCGTCGCCGCGACAGGACGGTCAGCACCCCACCCAGCAGCACCGCCGCGTCGACGTGCAGGAAGAAGGCGAGCACCGTCCAGCGGTACGGCAGCGGCGGACCGCCGTCACCGCGGTATCCGCCCAGCAGTACCCCGCTCTGGTAGACCAGGCCGGAGGCGAGCGCGCCGGCCAGGCCGACCGCGATGGCCGCGATGACCGCCGCGCCCGCGCCTCCCGGCAGCGCCCGACGACCGTCGGCGTGCCCCCGGTGTCCCACCACCAGCCCGCTGAGCAGCACCAGCAACGACATCTGACCGAGCAGCGTGCCACCCGCGATCCCGGCGTAGCCGGGGAGTCCGGAGGACGACGGCCAGCCCCGCCCGTCGTTCGCGACGACGACGAGGGTCACCACGGTCAGGCCGGCCGCCACCACGGCGGTGCCGCGCGCCGCCCCGGTGGCCGTCCGCGCGGTCGCGGCCCGGTCGAGCAGACCGGGGACGGCGAGCAGGACGACGCAGACCACCAGAACCGCCACGGCGCACGCCAGCAGCAGCGTCGTCCCGACCGTCGCGCCGCCGGCCCGCCGGGCCGTGAGCAGCAGCAGGTCGAGTACGCCCAGCGCGGCCGCGACGTGGATCGCCCGTAACCGTTCCACCAGCGGCTCCACGGCCCACAGCGGGTTGCCGGCCGGGCGGGGCCGCCGGGTGCCGAGCAGTCGCAGGAGCCCCACGGCGACGATCGGCACCGACGCCAGCACGGCCAGCCGCTGCCCGACGTGTCGGTCCTGAAGCCCGAACAACGTGTCGAAGGGCGCCCGGCACGGTGTCCCGCCGAGACAGCGCCAGGCGAGCAGGTCGAGGGCGACCCCGGCGATGGACACCACGTACACCAGGGTGAGGTTGAGCGCGAGGAGTCGGCAGAGGGCGGTGACCCCTGCGGCGCGCCGGCCGGTGGGGCGCATCCACACCGCCGCGTTGCTGAGCATGAACGGCAGCAACAGGACCATGGAGAGCGTCCGGGCCACCGTGCCCGAGGGCAGATCGCCCCAGCGGTACGCCTCGAGCGTCAACCCGTCGGGGCCGTCGGGGCCGACCCCGTCCGGGCGGTAGAAGCCGCCCCGATCGTCACCCGCGACCTGACGCGCCGACGCCGAGCCCAGGACGACCGAGGGTTCCGCCCCCGACACGCCGTGCACCCGCAGTTCCACCACGTCGGCGGGTCGCGGTGGGGCACCGTGTCGCGGTGCTGGCATCGGCGGATTACCCGGGTCGCCGGGGATCGGGCGTGCCGTCCCGCATCGCTCGGTCGGCGTACCGCCGGAGGCTGGGCATCCCGTCGACCAGGACGATCAGCACCAGTACCCCGGCGACGACGGCGCTGTTGGCGACGTGCGGAAGCCGCTGGGTCGCGAACCCGCACACGATGATGGCCGGCACCCCGATCAGGCGGGCCCACGGCCGGCTGCCGTCGACCGCCCACGCCAGCAGGATCCGGGCGGTCAGGAACAGCGCGGGACCGACGATCCCGAGGGCCAGTTGTGCCGTCTCCTCGGTGCGGGGGTCCTCGATCGTCATCTCCATGGCCACCGAGGTGGCCAGCACGCCGGCGATCATGAGCAGGTGCAGGTAGCCGGCGAGCAGCGCCAGCCTGCTGCCGGGCGGGCCGGCCGCCGTGATGCTCGCGCCCAGCCGCGAGCCGGCCGGCACCAGGTAGAGCCGGGCGAGGGCCACCGCGGTGACGAACGCCAGCGCGAAGGCCAGCGTGCTCTCGACGTGCAGGCCGGAGTCGCTGTAGGCGATGCCGGCGAACAGGATCAGCTCACCCAACGCGATGATGAAGATCTGCTGGTACCGCTCGGAGAGGTGGTCACCGTTGACCTGGAGATCCGGCCAGGAGCTGCGCCCGAGCCACGGGAACGGCCAGCGCAGCCGGGCCAGGGAGTACTCCAGCACCAGGGCGAGGGTCCAGAGCACCTCCCGGGCCGGTGCGACGGCCGCGCCGACCAGCCACATCGCACCGGAAATGGCGAACCAGATCGCCACCCGCAGGCTCCGCAGTTGCAGCGGATGCCCGCGCAGCGCCGGGATCAGCAGCGCGCCCCGACCGAGGTGGATCGCCACGTAGGCGCCGGCGAAGAGCGCGGCGTGCGA
Organism: Micromonospora sp. WMMD736; assembly: GCF_049179015.1. Taxonomy (NCBI): domain Bacteria; kingdom Bacillati; phylum Actinomycetota; class Actinomycetes; order Micromonosporales; family Micromonosporaceae; genus Micromonospora; species Micromonospora sp. WMMD736. The sequence continues at coordinate 6,558,620 of NZ_JBMHMI010000001.1, read as the reverse complement.
GTCGAACGCGGTGGGCACGGCCGCGGCCATCAGCAGGCCGCCGAACATCACCCAGAGCAGGAGTACGACGATCAGCGGCGCCCGGGGATCGAACCAGTCCGCCGACCACGCGGTCACGAACCACACCCACCAGATCGCCGCCAGCATCACCATGACCTGGAAGCCACCGTTGACGCTGGGATCGTCGACCACCGCCCGGGACAGCCGGGTCAACGCGAAGATGAAGGCGAGGTCGAAGAAGAGCTCCAGGAACGAGGTCCGGCGCGGGTCCTCCCGCTTCTGAAGCAACCGCCCGGGAAGCGCGTTCGCCATCGCCCCCCCTTCCCGGACGTCACCTGCCGTCCCAGTCGTACCATCCGCGCGGCCCGGCCCGGGTGGGTTCGGCCGGGCCGGGCAGCACGGTCAGCGGGCCATGAGGTCCGCCGCCGTGGTCCAGAGCCGCTCGGCGTTGCCCGGGTCGAGCGCGTACGCCGCCACGCCGCTGTAGTCGGCGGGCCGCTCGGTCCGGACCGGCGCCTCGGCGCAGTCCTCGAAGTAGCGACCGCCGACGCCGTCGAGCAGCGGGGACGCGGCGAGCAGCACCGACGTGGCGGCACCCTGCTGCGGGGTCTTCTGCCGCTCCTTCGGGGTACGCAGTCCGCCGGTGTGCTTCTGCAACCCGGTGGCGATCGCGCCCGGGTTCAGGGCGTTGGCGTGGATGCCCTCGCCGGCCCAGCGGCGGTCGGCCTCGACGGCGAGCAGGGCCTCGGCGCTCTTGGACTGCCCGTACGCCAGCAGCGGGTCGTACGGCCGGAACGCGAAGTGCAGGTCGTCGAAGATCACCGGGGAGAAGAGGTTGCCGCTGGAGCTGACCGACACGACCCGGGCGCCACCGGCTGCCGCGAGGGCGTCGTGGAGGCCGACGGTCAGCGCGTAGTGCCCCATGAAGTTGGTGGCGAACTGCATCTCCCAGCCCTCGACCGTGCGCTCCAACTCGGGCAGCGCCATGATTCCGGCATTGTTGATCAGGATGTGCAGCGGCCCGTCCCAGCCGGCGACGAACCGGCGTACCGAATCCTGGTTGGCCACGTCCAGCTCGCGGACGGTGACCCGGTCCGCGTTGATGCTGGCCGCGATGTCCCGGGCGGCGTCCTCGCCGGCCGGAACGCGACGCACCGCGAGCACGACCTCGGCTCCGGCGGCGGCCAGCGCGCGAGCCGTCTCGATGCCGATACCGGCCGCGCCGCCGGTGATGACGGCGCGCTTGCCGCCCAGGTCGACTCCGGCGAGCACCTCGTCGGCGGTCGAGGCGAAACCGAATGGCGTGGTGATTCGCTCGGTCATCTCTGTCCCATCTCTCGATCACGCTTACCTGACCCACTGTCACCCGGCCGGCCGGCGACATCCGGGTTACCGGTTTTCCTGGTACTGGCAGGACCAGGCTGGCGGCGACGATCGCTCCTACGATGAGCTGGTGAGCACCGCCGGCCCGCTGGGCGAGTACCTGCGTGCGCGGCGCGAGCTGATCAAGCCGGGTGACGTCGGTCTGCCGGCACACGGCCGGCGGCGGGTGCCGGGCCTCCGACGCGAGGAGCTGGCGCTGCTGGCCGGCATCAGCGCCGACTACTACCTGCGGTTGGAGCAGGGCCGGGACCGCAACCCGTCGGCCCAGGTGCTCGACGCGCTGGCGCGGGCGCTGCGGTTGGACCCCGAGGCCACGGCGCACCTGCACCGCCTCGGCGGACACGCCCCGGCCGGCCACCCGCCACGGCGGCCGGAGCGGGTGCCGGTGGGCATCCGGCAGTTGGTGGGCTCCTGGACGCAGACGCCCGCCTTCGTGCACGGCCGACACCTCGACGTGCTCTTCGTCAATCCGCTGGCGACCGCGTTGGCGCCGATCTACCGGGTCGGGGTGAACCTGCTGCGCGAGGTCTTCCTGGGCCCGCACGTGCCGGCGCTCTACCCGGCCCCGGAGTCGGTCGCCGCGAGCGCGGTGGCCGGCCTACGCGCGCAGGTGGGGGTCGAGGTGGACGACCCACGGCTCACCGAGCTGGTCGACGAGCTGACGGCGGGCAGCGAGCTGTTCCGGCGGCTGTGGGCACGCCACGACGTCACCGTCCGCGCCGGCGGCGGGCTGCGGGTGTTCCACCATCCGCAGGTCGGCGAGTTGGAGCTGCGCTACGAGAAGTTGACGATCAGCGGCACGACCCAGTCGCTGGTCGTCTACCACGCCGAGCCGGGCAGCCCGTCCGCCCACTCCCTCGCCCGGCTCGGCGGCACCGCCGCCGCGCCCGTGGCGGACGAATAGCACCGGACGTCGGGTCAGCGGGCGCCGGCCCGCTCGGCGACCACCACCGAGATGCCGTCCAGGACGCGTTGCAGGCCGAACTCGAAGGCGTACTCCGGGCCGTAGGCGGCGCCGTGCTGCTGGCCGGCGGCGGTGCCGACCCGGGACGCGGTCGGGTAGCGCTCGGGGTTCAGGAACGTCTCCAGCCAGGGCGCGTGCGACTGCCACCACTGGCCGTCGGTCATGCCGGTCTCCCGTTCCAGGTCGACCACCTCGGAGGCGGCGCGCGCGGAGGACTTCACGTGCCCGAGCACGAGGGTGAGCACGGCGTCCATCTCGACGTCGGTGAGCCCGATGTCGGCGACCGCGCCGAGTTCGTGGTCGTACTTGGCGATCAGGTGCGGCCCGAGCACCGGCCGGGTGGTCTCGGCCCGCACCATCCACCGGTGCCGCTGGTAGAGCGCCAGGTTGTCACGGGCGATCCGTTCCAGCCGGGCCCGCCAGTCACCCTCGACGGCGGAACGCGGCAGCTCGCCGTACGCGGTGTCGATCATGACGTCGACGAGTTCGGCCTTGCCCGGCACGTACGTGTAGACCGACATGGTGCCGACACCCAGCGCCTCGGCGACCCGGCGCATGGTCAACGCGTCGAGCCCTTCGGCGTCGGCGATGTCGATGGCGGCCCGGACGATCCGGTCGACGGTAAGCCCCTGCCCGGCGCCGCGGCTGGTCGGTTCCCGGGTGCGCCAGAGGATTGCCAGGCTGCGGGCCGGGTCCGCGGTCGGCTTGCGCTCAGTCGCCATGGTGCGGCAATCCTAGCAATGCGGGCGTACCCGGTACGCCGGCCGGCCGACGCCGACGAGGCCCACGCGCGGTCCCTCGTCGGCGTCGACACCGTCACGGCTTGAGCACGACCTTCTCGCAGTCGTCCTGCTTGTTCTTGAACAGGTCGAAGCCGCGTGCCGCGTCGTCCAGCGGCATGGTGTGGGTGATCACCCGGGTGGGATCCAGCTCGCCGTTCTCGATGTGGCGCAGCAGCGGCGTCATGTACCGCTGGACGTGGCACTGACCGGTGCGCAGCGTCAACGACCGGTTCATCCAGGCGCCGGAGGGGAACTTGTCGAGGAAGCCGCCGTACACGCCGATGACCGACACGATGCCGCCGCTGCGGCAGGACAGGATCGCCTGGCGCAGCGCGTGCGGCCGCTCGGTCTCCGACCGCACGGCCTGCTTCACCCGGTCGTACGCGTGCAGGTGCGCGCTGCCGTGGCTGGCCTCCATGCCGACCGCGTCGATGCACTTGTCCGGCCCGCGTCCGCCGGTCAGCTCCAACAGCCGGGATCGGACGTCCACCTCGTCGAAGTTGATCGTGGTGTGCCCGGCCTCCTCGGCCATCCGCAGCCGGTACGGCTCCTTGTCGATGGCGATGACCGTGGCCGCGCCGAGCAGACGGGCGCTGTCCATCGCGAACTGGCCCACCGGGCCGGCACCCCACACGGCGACGACGTCACTGGGCTGGATGTCGCACATCTCGGCGCCCATGTAGCCGGTCGGCAGGATGTCGGACAGGAACAGCACCTGCTCGTCGGTCAGGTCCGACTCGATCTTCAGCGGCCCGACGTCGGCGAACGGCACCCGCACGTACTCGGACTGGCCACCGGCGAACCCACCGGTCAGGTGCGAGTAGCCGAAGATGCCGGCCACCGGGTGACCGAACATCTTCTCCACGATCCCGGCGTTGGGGTTGCTGTTCTCGCAGCACGACCACAGCTCGGCCGCACACGCCGCGCACGCGCCGCAGGCGATCGGAAACGGCACGACGACCCGGTCGCCGACCCGCAGCCGGTCCGCGTCGACGCCGTCGCCGACCTCCACCACCTCGCCCATGAACTCGTGGCCCAGCACGTCGCCGTCCTGCATGGTCGGCACGTACCCGTCGACCAGGTGCAGGTCCGAGCCGCAGATCGCGGTCGAGGTGACCTTCACGATCGCGTCCCGCCGGTTGAGGATGCTCGGGTCCGGCACGTCGCGGACCTCGACCTTGTTCCGGCCGGCCCAGGTGTTCGCCCTCATGCCGCCTCCCCCTTGGACAACTCGTCGCTGGACAGCGGCTGCGCCGGCCGCTGCGGGAACTCCCGGCGGGCACGCTTGCCCCAGGGCGCGCCGTCGGAGCGCACCACCTCGCCGGTCTCCAACACCTGCTTGAGGCGGCGCAGGTCGTCGTCGAGCTGCTGGTGCGGCTCCTCGCCGAAGTACTTCGCCACGGCCTGGCCGAGCTTGCCGCCCGGAATGTCGTAGACCAGCAGCACGTGCAGCTCGGTGCTCACGCCGTCCGGCGCGGGCACGAACCACACCTTGCCGGTGTTCGGCACGTCGGCGTCGCCGGTGGACCGCCAGCCGATGCGTTCGCCCGGCACCTCCTCGGTGATCTCCGCGTCCCACTCGACGCTGCGGTCGAACGGCGCGCTCGCCGTCCAGTGACTCGTCTTCTCCCCGGTGACGCGCACCTCCTCCAGATGGGCCATGAACGTCGGCAGGTTCTCCAGACGGCGCCAGAAGGCGTACACCTCGGCCGCCGGTTGACGGATGGTCGTCGTGGCCAGCAGATCCATGATTCCCTCCCCTCTCTCAGGCCTCACCTACCCCGACAGTCACGTCCTGCACGTACGGCAGGCAGAATTCGCCCACGAGTTGGGGCGTACGGGAGATTCAGAGCCCTTCGCGGGTGTCGGACAGCCGCGGCCCGGCGGCGGCCGGCACGAGGTGGCGTACCTGCGGGATGCCGTCGGTCAGCTCCCGGGCCCGCGCCTCGGCCTCGCGGTCCGCGCCGGTCAGCCGACCGCCGTGCTGGCGCAGGTGCTCGTCCCACGACGGCACCAGGTACACCTCGACGAACCGGTCGGTCGTCTCGGCCGGCCGGAACAGCCCCCAGCGCATCGCGCCGGTGCGCTGGCGGGCCGCGCGCACCGCGTCCATCGCCGCGAGGAACGGTCCCTCCCGCTCCGGCCGGACGGTGTACCGCACCGTCACCAGCACCGGCCCCACCCAGGGGTCCGGCTCGTGCGCCAGGTTCAGTTGCGGCCAGTAGGACGCCGGTTCACGGTTCACCGACCGCAGGTCCGGCAGCGGCCAGATCCGGCTGGTGACGGTCCCCACGAACATCGACACCGCGGCCACGAGATAGGCGGTCAGCAGCGCGCCCATCTCGGCCACCAGACCCCACAGCAGCGCGCCCACGGCCTGCCCGCCGGCGAAACACACCTGGTAGACGGCCAGGCCCCGGGCCCGTACCCAACTCGGCAGGAAGAGCTGCATCTCGGCGTTGATGTTGGCCAGCACCGTCACCCAGGCCATCCCCGCCGGCAGCAGGGCCACCAGCACCAGCGGCACCGCCCGCACGGTGCCCACCACCACCAGCGCGGCGGTGAACAGCACGCCGGAGACGAGCAGGAGCTGGTTGGCCGACAGCCGCGTACGGATCACGGCCAGCAGTACGCCGCCCGCGATGGCGCCCACCCCGAGCGCGCCCAGCAGCAGCCCGTACCCACCGGAACCCAGCCCGAGCCGCCGGGCCGCCACCAACGGCAGCAGCGTCCACAGCGCGCTGGCCGGGATCACGAAGACCAACGCGCGGCGCAGCAGCCGGCGCACGGTCGGCGAGTGGCGTACGTAGCGGCTCCCGGCGCGCAGCGCGGCGGTGAACCGCTCGGGCACCTCGACGGCGCGGGCGTTGCCGGGCCGCCAGCGCCACAGCGCGTACGCGAAGACGGCGAACGCCAGCGCGTTGAGCCCGAAGACCGGGGCGACGCCGGTCCGGGAGATCAGCACGCCGGCCAGCGCCGGTCCGATCGCCCGCGCCACGTTCACGCTGATCGAGCCCAGCGCGGACGCCGAGCGCAGTTGGTCCTGCGGCACCAGCTCCGGGATCACCGCCGACCAGGCCGGCAGGGTGAGCGCCTGCCCGACCCCGAACGCGAAGGTCAGGGTGAGCAGCAGGGCCGGGGGCATCCGGTCGGTGAGAGTGAGCAGGGCCAACGCCACCGCCACCGCCACCAGGAACAGCTGTACGGCGATCAGCAGGTGGCGACGGTCGAAACTGTCGGCCAGCACACCGGCGGGCAGCGCCAGCAGCAGTACCGGCAGCAGGCTGGCGGTCTGCACCAGGGCGACGAGCGTGGCGGCGTTGGCGTGGTGGATCAGCAGCCACTGCGCGCCGACGGTCTGCATCCAGGTGCCGACGTTGGCGGCGAGCAGGGCCAGCCACAGGTTGCGGTAGACCGCGCCGCGCAGGGGCGCCCACGCGGAGTCCGGACGGTCCCCCACGCCGGACCCCGCCGTCACCACCGCCCGTCCGCGCGCAGCACGCGCTCACCGGAGACGTAGAGGTCGTCGGGTCGCAGCAGCAGCAGTCGGACGACCTCGGTGGCGACCTGCTCGGGCAGGGCGTAGATCTCGTCGAGGAACTCGGCGCCCACGCGTTCCTGCAGCCGGGTCGGCATCGGCCCGGGATGCAACTGCATCACCTTGATCCGGTTGCTGTGCTGGGCCTCGGCCAGCGAGTCGACGAGACTGCTGCCGTAGCTCTTGGTCGCCCGGTAGACCGGTATGCCGGGCCGGGGCGCCGCCAGCGCCATCGCCCCGACGTAGACGACGTTGCCGTAGCCCTGCCGGTTCAGGTGCGCCAACGCCTCCCGCAGCAGGTACGTCGTGCCCAGCACGTTGACCTCCACGGCCCGCCGGATGTGCTCCACGGGCAGGTCCCCGAGGTCACCGCCCGCCCACATCGACGCGCACGCCGCGACCCCGTCGACGGTGCCGTAGCGCCCCACCACCTCGGCGAACGCGTCCCGGACCTGCTCGTAGGAGGAGACGTCGCAGACCGCGCCGTCGCACCCCAGTTGGTCGGTCGTCGCGGCGACCTCGGCCGGCACGTTGCCGAACACCACGACGCGGTGCTCGTCGAGCAGCAGCCGGGCCACCGCGAGGCCCAGCCCGCTGGTCCCCCCGACCACCACGAACGTCCTGGCACCCATGTCGCTCCCGCCGTCGCCACCACAGCTCACACGTCGCGCGTCCTTCCCTTTTTCGGACCCCGCACACCCCGACGCGGGTAGTGCTGGGCATACCCCGGAAAGGGGATCTGGACGGCTGGGGCGGCCCCTGGCCGGCGATTAGCGTCTGCGGCATGACCTCGGAACACCCCCGTCACCTGGCCGCGACCCTGCGAAGGCGCGACTGGCTGATCTCCGCCTGGCCCTGGCGCGCGCTGGCCTACCTGGTCACCACCGTGCCGATCGCCGGCGTGCTCACCGTCGGCCTGCTCGTCATCGGTGCGCCCCTGCTGGCCGCCACCAACGCGCTGCGACAGCACGGCCGGCCGCCGTCGATACCGCTGATGCTGTTCCTTGCGGTCGGCAGCCTCACCCTGGTGGCTCTCGCGCCGCTCGCGAGCGTCCCGGTCGCCGCCGTCGAGCGGTGGCGACTCGGACTCGTCGACGGTCGCCCCCTGCCCGCGTCGCCGTGGCCGGGGCTGGTCGCCCGCTACCGCAGCGCGGCCGGCTGGCGGGAGGTTGCGTACCTGTTCTGGCTGGGCGGTGCCGTGCCCGTCGCGTACTGGACGTTCCTGGTATTGGTGCTGCTGGACCTCGGGATGGTCACCAGCCCCTGGTTGGCCGGTGACGCCGATCCGGTGGTGATCTGGCGGCCGATCGAGACCACCGGCGAAGCGGTGCCGTACGCGATCGTGGGTGTGCTGCTCCTCCCGGTGCTCTGCTACGCGGCGGGACTGCTCGCCGCCGTCCAGGCCGCCGTCGCCCGGTGGGCGTTGACCAGCCCCGTCGACGCCGCCGCCCTGCGCGAGGTCGCCCGCTCCCGGACGCGGCTGGTCGGCGCGTACGAGGCGGAACGGCGGCGCATCGAACGGGACCTGCACGACGGTGCGCAGCCCCGGCTGACCAGCCTCACCCTTCAGCTGGGCCTGGCCCGGCTGGACGTACCGGAGGACTCCCCCGCCGCCCGGCCCCTCGCCGTGGCGCACGACCAGGCGCGCGGGCTGATGGTGATGTTGCGGCAGTTGGTGCACGGCATCCGGCCGCAGAGCCTCACCGACCTCGGCCTCGCCGACGCCGTCCGCGAGGTGGCCGACGCGTCCCCCGTCGCGGTCGCGGTGCACGCCGAGATCGACGCTGACCTGCCGGAGATCGTCGAGACCACCGCGTACTTCGTGGTGTCCGAGGCGCTGGGCAACGTGGCGCGGCACGCCGGGGCGACCCGCGCCGACGTACGCCTGACCCGGGCCGGCGGCGACCTCGTCGTCGAGGTGTCCGACGACGGCCGCGGCGGCGCCGACCCCGCCCGGGGCACCGGCCTGACCGGCCTCGCCGACCGGGTCGCCGCCGCCGACGGCCGGTTGCTGCTGGCCAGCCCTCCCGGCGGGCCCACGCTGGTCCGGGTGGAGCTGCCATGTCGCCGGTGACCCGGGTGGTGCTCGCCGAGGACGAGGTGCTGCTGCGCGAGGGCCTGGTGGCGCTGTTGACCCGCTTCGACTTCGAGGTGTGCGCGGCCGTCGGCTCCGCGCCCGAGCTGCTGGAGGCGGCCCGCGCGCTCCAGCCCGACCTGGTGCTGACCGACATCCGGATGCCGCCCGGCCGGCGTGACGACGGGCTGCGCGCTGCCGTCGCGCTCCGCGCCGAGCGGCCCGGCCTGCCGGTGGTGGTGCTCAGCCAGTTCGTGCAGACCGGGTACGCGGCGGCGCTGCTGGACAGCGGCGACGGCCAGCGGGTCGGTTACCTGCTCAAGGACCGGGTGGCCGAGGTGACCGAGTTCGTGGACACGCTGCGCCGGGTCACCGACGGCGGCACCGCGATCGACCCGGACGTGGTGCGGCAACTGCTGCACCGGCCCCGCGACCCGCTCGCCGCGCTGTCCGCCCGCGAGCGGGAGGTGCTGGCGCTGCTGGCCGAGGGCCGCTCCAACGCGTCCATCGCCGCCCGGCTGCACGTCACCGAGGCCGCCATCGGCAAACACGTCGGCAACATCCTGCTCAAGCTCGACCTGCCACCCAGCGACGACACCAACCGGCGGGTACTCGCCGTGCTCACCTATCTGCGCGCGGATCCGGTGGCCTGACCGGCGGCGGACGATGATCGGGGCGTAGATTCGACCGGCGGCACCGGTGCCACCAGGGGCGCGGGCCAGCGAGACGGGGGTACGGCATGGCGGAGGCGCTGCGGGTCGGTCTGCTGGGGTACGGGCTGGCGGGTCGGGTCTTCCACGCTCCGCTGATCGCCGCGACACCCGGGCTGCGGCTGGACGCCATCGTGACGCGCGATCCGCAGCGACGCGAGCAGGCCCGGAAGCACTTCCCGGACGCCCGCCTGGTCGACGACGCCGACGAGCTGTGGCGTACACCCGATGCTCTGGACCTGGTGGTGGTCGCGACGCCGAACCGGCAGCACGTGCCGATGGCGCGGGCGGCGCTCGCCGCCGGCCTGCCGGTCGTGGTCGACAAGCCGCTGGCCCCCACCGCCGCGGACGCGCGGGCGCTCGTCGAGGAGGCCGACCGGCGGGGGGTGCCGCTGACGGTGTTCCAGAACCGCCGCTGGGACGGCGACTTCCTGACCGCCCGCGCGCTGGTGGAGAGCGGCGAGCTGGGACGGGTGCTGCGGTTCGAGTCCCGGTTCGAGCGGTTCCGCCCGACGATCAAGCCCGGCTGGCGGGAGCTCGCCGGGGTCCAGGAGGCCGGTGGCGCCCTGTTCGACCTGGGCGCGCACCTCGTCGACCAGGCCGTGCAGCTCTTCGGCCCGGTCGAGCGGGTCTACGCCGAGGTCGACCGCCGCCGGGCCGGCGCCGAGGTCGACGACGACGCGTTCGTGGCGTTGACCCACGCCAACGGGGTGCGCTCGCACCTGTGGATGGGGGCCATCACCGCGCAGCTCGGCCCGCGACTGCGGGTGCTCGGCGACCGTGCCGGCTACACGACCTACGGGCTGGACGTGCAGGAAGCCGCGCTGCACGACGGCGGCCGACCGGACCAGCCGGGCTGGGGCGAGGTCCCGCCGGAGCGGTACGGCCTGCTCGGCGTCGACGGTGACCTGCGCCCCACGCCGACCGTGCCCGGGGCGTACCAGAGCTTCTATGCCCAGGTGGCGGTGGCGCTGCGCGACGGTACGCCGATGCCGGTGGACCCGCGCGACTCGGCCGCCACGGTCGAGTTGATCGAGCTGGCGCACCGGTCGGCGGCCGACGGCGTGGTGCTGCCGGTCCCGGCGGCCTGAGCCTGCCGGACCTATTCCGGCTCCGGCTCGGAGGGGCCCTCCTCCTGCTCGGAGCGGGCAACCCGCTGCTCTGAGAGAGCTTCGTCCTGCTCGGAGAGGGCATCGTCGGGCACGCGGGCGTCGTCGTCCGTCATCGCGTCGTCCGACGGGGCGACGAGGGCGGCGAGCCGGCGTTCGGCCTCCCGGACCTCCTCGTCGAGCCGAGGGTTCTCCTCGTTGGGCCCCTGCGACATGAGCGACCTCCATCGCGCGCGGACCGCGCCTGACTACCCGGCCTGCCGCAGGGAATGCGCCATCGGACCTGGCCAGCCGGGATTGATCCACTCCACGTCGCCGATGTCGCGCTATCCGGGGGACGCGATAACCCCACATCGGCGACGTCGAGTTGATCGTGCGCTTCTAGCTTGATCACTTGATGCTCAGCAGTTCCAGGAAGCCTCTCCGAACTGGTGAGCATCAAGTGATCAAGGACTACGAAAGGCCCGCCGATCAGGCAGGCGGCTTTTCCGCGACCCACAGGCCACGTCCGGTCGCCGACCTCTGGGCGGGACTCATCGTGAGACCGCGAAAGGTGCCCGTCATGCCGATCGACGAACCAGTCTCCAGGGCTACCGAACTGTTCACCGCCAAACGCATCCTCGACGCGCACTGGACGGATGCCCTCGACTCACCGTGGCGGGCAGGCGGATGCCTGGAGTGCAGGGGCCGGGACAACTGCCCTCAGCTTGAGTGGGCGTCGGCCCTCGCGGCGGAGGTCGCCTCGGTCATGTTCCAGAACAGTGACCTCGGGGAGCGCGAAAGGGAGGGTGGGTCGAGCACCGGGTGGGCCGGGGGGCGCGGGGGGCGTTGCCGGCCCGACCCGGTGCCGGATCAGCGCTGCTTCAGCTCGCGCCAGGATGGGTGCGTACCGCGCCAGGCGTCGGCGAGGATGGTCGCCGAAGCCCGGCTGGGGCACTGCTGCACCCGCTCACGGCCCGACGCCCCACCGATCTGGGCGCGGACCTCCCAACCTTGCCCGTCAGTACGGATGTACACGTCCCGGCGCCCGCGCGGGGTCGTGTCACCGTTCCACCAGTGTTCCTCCACCTTCATTCGCCGACCGTATAGCAATTTTCGCGCCGGGGGTACGGCGCAGGTGAGCACGTACAGGGGCAAGGAGCGCAATCCGGGCGCACTTCCACCTGTGCGGGCGACAGGGAGGAACCGCATCGGCGATTCCTCCCTGTCCTGAGCGATGGATCAGGCCCCCGTCACATACCGCTGAACACGCCCGCCAGGGTGCTGGCCAGCTTGTCCTGCCCAGAAGGGCTGGGATGCGGTGACCCACCCTCGGCGGTGATCTGGATGTCACCCGGAGTGAACGGCGGCGGGAAGGCCACCCGTACCGCCGGGTCGAACGGGACCCCCAGCTGGATCGCCCAGTTGAGGTCGCTGATCACACCCCGTACGGTGCCCACCCAGAGCGGGTCGATCAGCGGCGACAGCATCGACACCGGTTGCGGCGGTATGTACGACAGCAGGGCCGCCGGTAGGTACGCCTTGAGCTGCATCCAGGCGTACTGCCCGATGTCGATGTTGGCCGGGGTGATGTCGTAGTAGAGCATCCACACCACCTTGTCGGCGCCCGCCGCCAACAGCGAGTTGACGATGAAGGTGGCGTCGGCGGTCACGCCCGCGTACTGGCTCGGACCGTCGTAGCGGGGCACCTGCACGTTGATGTAGTAGTCCTCACCCACCGGCAGGTCGATCCAGAAGTTGCAGCCGCCCCCGTTGGTGATGATGCCGCCCTTGCCACCCACGGCCGCCCACTCGAAGCGGATCAGGCCGTACGGGTCCAGGGTCTCCGCCGCGAACTCGTAGGCCCGGCACTTCGCGAGCCGGGTCAGCACCGTCGTCCAGTTGGTGTTGTTCACGCCGCCGGTCGTCACGTGGTACGCGTCGTGCTTGTCGCTCTTCGCCTTGGCGATGCGGGCCGTGGCGAGACCGAGCGGGCTGGCCACCCGGGCCCACGCGTTGCCGCACGAGTCGGGACCGGCCCGGCCGGCGATGATGTCGCCGGTGCCGTACCCGGTCCGCGCGTAGTTGTCGTAGTCGACGATGCTGCCGTTCATGTCGAAGTAGCGCCGGGCGTAGCTGTAGACGCCGTTGTTGCCGGGCATCATGCGATCGTCGAACGAGGTGTTCGGGCAGCCGGGGCCCATGATTCCGAAGCCGAACTGGTGGTGCGACGAGCTGATCGAGTCGCCGGTGACGGTGAGCACGGTGTCGTCCTCGACGGTCTGCACCTCACGGCAGCGGATGCGGTCCTTGTTGGCGTCCACCAGGGTGGGGTTGCCGTTGACCTGCGGGCAGCCGGTCGGCGGCGGGGGTGGCGGCGACCCCGGGCCGCCGGTGGGCCAGGGCGGCCCGCCGGTGGGGTCCGTCGGGTTGCTGGGTGACGACGAGCCGCTGGGTGAGGCGCTGCTCGACGGCGAGGAGCTACCAGACGGCGACGCGCTGCCGGACGGCGAAGAACTCCCGGACGGCGACGCGCTCCCGGACGGCGAAGAACTGCCCGACGGAGACGCACTCCCCGACGGCGAAGAACTGCCCGACGGAGACGCACTCCCCGACGGCGACGAGCTACCCGACGGAGACGCACTCCCCGACGGCGACGAACTGCCCGACGGAGACGCACTCCCCGACGGCGAGGAACTGCCCGACGGTGATGCGCTGCCCGACGGTGATGCGCTCCCCGAGGGGCAGGGCGTACCGCTGGGCGACGAGCTGGGCGAACCGCTGGGCGAGGTGGGCGCTGTGGCGGTCACGGCGGGGGCGCCCTGGGCGACCGCCTGGGCCGTCACCGGCGGCCGGGTCTGTCGGCTCGGCGAGGCCGACGTCGAGGGCGACGCCGAACCGCTCGGGGTCGGGCAGTCGGCGGCCGCCATCCGGTTCTGGGTACGGATCTGCGCGAGCCGCGCCTCGACCTCCGCCGGGAGCTTCCCGCCCGGCTTGACGCACGGGTCGAGCAGCCACTTCGTACCCTCCAACTCGCGGGTGCAGGGTGCCGCGTCGGACGACTCGGATGCGGGCGCGGCGCTCGCCGGAGTGGGCGAGACGCCCCCGGCGGTCGGGGCGACCACCGCGGTGAGCGTGGCCACCGCCAGCGCCATCCCGGCGGCGAAAAGAACGTTCGGGAACGACCTGGTGGGTCGTGCTCCTGGTGGTCCGCTTGGATCCAACTGGCTCATTGCCGTCCTCCAGGGACTGAGTGCACCGGTAGGTTGTTACCGCACGGTAGGGAGGCGCGCGGTAACCCGGTAGATCAGTCGGCCTTACCTACTGTCGAGCCGGGATCGCTCGCGGTGACCATCTCCCGTACGCCCGGCCGTCTCGTGACCGAGCACGACGGCCAGCTCCCGGCGGTTGCGGACGCCCAGTTTCGTGAAGACCCGGGCCAGGTTGTTGTTGACGGTGTTGACCGACAACCCGAGCCGGTCGGCGATGCTGCGGCTGGACAGGGCGACCGCGAGCAGCGCGACGTCCCGCTCGCGGCGGGTCAGCGTCGCCTGCTCGACGCCCGAGGCGGTCGCGGCGAGCAGCGGTGTTCGTACGCCCCGGCAGGCCTCGGCCAGCGTCGCGGCCCGCTGTGCCACCGCCAGTCGAGGTCGACCCCGTCGGGCGTACGCGCGGGCGGCGACGCCGACCGCCTCGGCGGCGAGCAGGGTGTGCCCGCGGGCGACGAGGTCGTCGGCGGCTGCCTCCAGGGCCGGCCCGTCGTCGTGGAGCAGACCGTCGGCTGCGTCGGCGAGGGTCGACGCCAACCCGCCGAGCTGGTCGGCGAGGGTACGCAGCCGGTCCCGGACGGGCTCCGGGGCGCCGAGGCGTGCGCACTCGTACAGCGCCACCGCCTCGATGGTGGGCTGCTCGCTGCCCCGGGCCAGGTCGGCGGCGTGCCGGGCGGTACGGATCGCGGCGGTGCGGTCCCCCTCGGCCACCTGCACCCAGGCGCGGTTCAGCTCCACCCAGGCGTGGAAGATCCGGTTGGCGGTCCGCTCCCGGGCGTCCGCCGCTGCCAGCCAGCGTCGCGCGCCGGACAGGTCGCCGGCCAGGGCCCGCACGCCCGCCAGCTCGGCCCAGTACGTCCTGACCAGGTGGTACTGGTCGTTCTCCTCGACCAGGGCGATGGCCTCGCGCAGGTCTGCCTCGGCGGCGTCGAGCTGCCCCTGGGCCTTGCCGATGATCCCCCGGAACCCGGCCCACACGGCGACCATCCCCCGCGCGTCGCTGGCGACCGCCGCGCGGTAGCCCTCGTCGGCCAGCTCGACGGCCTCGGCCAGCTCACCGGCGGCGTACCGGGCGTAGCAGAGCCCCAGCCCGACCTGGGCCTCGTTCCAGGGCAGGTGCTCGGGCGCGGCGGCGAGCACCGCCCGGCCCCGCCGCGCCAGCTCCGCCGCGAGCCCGAGCCGGCCGAGCATGCCCGCCGCCGAGGCCGCGCCCATGGTCGCCCAGCTCGCCGCGCGTACGCCGGTGTCGGGGCGGGCGAGCACGGCCTGACCGACCGCCAACGCCGCCTCGCACCGGCCGTCGTAGAACAGCACCCACGACCGGGTGGCCTCGGCCAGGTCGTGGCCGGGCGAGCCCGCCGGCACCATCCGCAGCGTCTCGTGCGCCTCGTCGATCCGGTCCAGACCCCAGTACAGCAGCCCGGCCCGGGTGATCGCCCAGATGGCGAGCCGTTTGCTGCCCGGTGGCGGGGCCGGCGGGAGCATGTCGAACGCCTCCTGGCTGCGCGCCTGGTACTGCAACACCCGGGCCAGCAGCCACTGCGCCTCCCAGCCCGGCGCGGCGTCGTACGCCGTGCGGGCCAGCCGCTCGGCCAGGTCGATGTCGAACCGGTCGATCGCCTGCCGGGCGGCGGCCAGCGCGACACCCGGGTGCCGGACGCTGCCGGAGCGCAGTTGCCACACACCGGCGACCAGCGCGTCGTCGCGGCGGCGCAGCGGCATGCTCGCCAGCACGTCGGCGAGCTGCCCGAACACCGTCCGGGAGCGGCTGGCGGGCATGCTGGCGCGCAGTGCCTCGCCGTAGAGCGGATGGGCCATCCGCAGGGCCGTACGCGCGCCGGAGCGCTCCGCGACCGCCATGCCGCTGCGCTCGGCGGCCTCGATGGCGGTCGGGTCGACGAACCGTTCCAGCAGGGCCAGGGAGAGGGGTTCGCCGCAGGCGACCACCTCCAGCACCTGCCGGGCGGCCGGTTCGAGGGCGCGCAGCCGGGCGCTGACCAGCTCGGCCAGCCGGGGGCTGCCGGAGGCGGTGCCGCGCCAGCGCCAGACGCCCCGCACCTCGTGCAGGCCGCCGGTCTCCATCGCGTCGGCGAGCAGTTCCCGCAGCAGCAGCGGGTTGCCGTCGGCGAGCTGTCGCAGCCGACGGCGGCTCAGCGCGTCGAGCGGACCCGGCGCGGCCTCGTCGAGCAGGTGGTCCACGGCGGTGGCCGGCAGCGGGCGCACCTCCAGTCGCCGGCCGGACCCGGTCCACAGTGAGGTGAGGGCGTCCGACAGCGGTTCGCCCGCGCGGACCGTCGCCACCGCCACCGCCAGACCGTGCACGGCGAGCTGGTGCAGCAGCCCGACGGACGGTTCGTCGAGCAGGTGCGCGTCGTCAATGCCGATCATGACCGTGCGTCCGGCGCTGCGCCGGGCGAAGTCGCGCTCCACGGTGACGACCAGCCCCATCGGGTCGGCGTGCGGCCGGGTCGGCGCGGGGATGAGGTGCGAGACCGCGCCGAACGGGATCGAGCGGGCCGCGCCGGTCGCGGAGACCCAGTGGCACTCCACACCGCTGTCACCGGCGCGCGCCAACGCCTCCCGCAGCAACCGCGTCTTGCCCACCCCGGCGTCGCCCACCAGCACCAGGCCGGGCATCCGCGCCGCCACGGCGTCCTCGATGGTCTTCAGCTCGACCTCGCGGCCGACGAGTGCCCATTCCCCACGTCCCGGCATGACGACCCTCACCTCGCCCTCGGGGCAGCCCTGCCGTCCACCCTATGGGCAGTCCCGACACTTCCGCTCGACGGCGATCGATGCGGTCAGGACGAGGTGGTGAGCAGGTAGTCGTCCGCCTCCGGGCTCCACCGCAGGTCGACCGCGCCGCTGGTGGCGGCGGCCTTGCAGAACTGCAGGAAGCTGCGGTAGCCGAGTTTCTTCTCGCTGAAGTCGGGCCGGACCCGGCGGAGCTGGTTCTTCAGACCGGAGAGCGCCACCGGGTTGCCGGCGCTGCCCAGGTCGCCCACCACGCCCCGGAGCAGGCCGAACGCCACCTCCCGGTCGCCGTGCTCGGGCAGGGACACCTCGGGGTCGCCCTTGGCGGGCCCCTCGGCCAGGTCGACCACGTTGTGCTCGGCGAGGTGGCGCAGCAGCTCGCCGAAGGTACGGAAGCCGTAGTCGGACTCGCTGAAGGTGGGATCCTTGCGCAGCAGGGTGCGCTTGAGCCGGGAGGCGGTCACCTCGCCGCTCGCGCTGCCCTGCAACCCGGCCACCGTCTGGGCGACCTGCACGGCGAGCGTGTCGACGTCCCGGCCGGGCTCCTCCCCCGCCGGCGGCTCCTCCACCTCCGGCTCCCGCTGCTGCTCCGGCTCGGGCGGCCGCTGGTCGGGGCCGTTCTGCCGGGCCGGACGGGCGTGCCGGGCCCGTACGGGCGGGATGTCGACGCCCTCCAGCCGGTCGTAGTACAGGAACTCGTCGCACGCCGGTGGCAGCAACGCCGACGTGGACCCCTCCACGCCGACGCCGATGACCCGCTTGTTGAGTTCCCGGAGCTTGTGGACGAGCGGGGTGAAGTCACTGTCACCGCTACAAATGACGAAGGTGGAGATGTAGTCGCGTTCGAACGCCAACTCGATGGCGTCGACGGCCATCTTGATGTCGGCGGCGTTCTTGCGGGACGCGCCCATCCGCTGCGGGATCTCGATCAGCTCCACGTGGGACCGGGTGAGCATCCGGCGATCCTCGTCGAAGTACGACCAGTCGGCGTACGCCCGACGCACCACGACCCGCCCGCGCTCGGCCAACGCGTCGGCGATCGGCCGGAAGTCGAAGGCCGCGCCGCCACGGTGGTCGCGGGCCCCCAACGCCAGGTTCTCGTAGTCGAGGAAGAGGGCGATCCGATCTTCGTGCTCCACGCGGCTCACCCTACGCCGGCGGTACGGGGTCGGGGCGCACGCGACGCGCCGCGCCTCAACTCGACGTCCGTCCATTTCTTGCGGCTCAATAGTCGCCTCTTTTCATTCTTCGATTGGTGTCTTGCAGTGGGATGTACCGGTGCTGCATCATGACGCTCAATGTCAGGCGTCGGGGGCGCCGGGCGGACCTCCACCACCACCCACCCAGGAGGGTCACCGATGTCTCGCAGCATCCTGCCGACGCGTGGACGCCCGGGCCGCCGCCCGGTCGCCACCGCCGTCGCGCTCGCGGCCGGCCTCGCCGTGCTGGTCGCCGGACCCACCGTGGCCGCCGCCGGCCCGGCCGGGTCACCCGGCACCCAGCCGGTCGTCACCCGGGCCGCGCTCGACCCGGCGCTCGTCGCCGGGCGCGGGGCCGACGTCGACTTCGTCGAACAGGAGGCCGAGAACGCCCGCACCAACGGCGAGATCATCGGCCCGGACCGGTCCGCCTACACCCTGCCCTCCGAGGCGTCCGGCCGCCGGGCCGTCCGACTCACCCCCGGCGAGTACGTCGAGTTCGTCCTGCCCAGCGCGGCCAACGGCATCACCGTGCGGTACAGCATCCCGGACGCGCCGTCCGGTGGTGGGATCACCGCGCCGCTGACGGTCGCCGTCAACGGCAAGCACGTCCGCACCATGACCCTGACCTCGCAGTACTCGTGGCTCTACAACCAGTACCCGTTCACCAACGACCCGCAGGCCGGCCTGCTGCACCCGGACTGGTGGATCACCGAGTGCCAGTGTGTGCCGTCGGCGACCACGCCGTACCCGAGCATCGACAAGCCGTTCCGGCCCACCCACTTCTACGACGAGCAGCGCCTGCTGCTCGGGCGGACCTACCGGGCCGGCGACAAGGTCCGGCTCACCGCGCCGACCGGCACGGCCGCCGCCTGGACGGTCATCGACCTTCTCGACTCCGAATTGGTCGCGCCGCCGCGGGTACGGCTGCTCGCGGCGAACGTCCTCGCCTTCGGTGCCGACCCGACCGGCCGGCGGGACTCCGCCGACGCGATCGACAAGGCCGTCGCCTTCGCCCGCCGCGCACACCTGAAGGTATACATCCCGCCGGGCACCTACCAGGTCAACCGGCACATCATCGTCGACGACGTGACCATCGAGGGCGCCGGCAACTGGCACACCATCATCAAGGGCCGCGAGGTCGCCCTGTCGACCCCCGCCCCGGACGGCTCGGTGCACACCGGCGTCGGCTTCTACGGCCGCGACGCCGCCGACGGCGGCAGCCGCAACGTGCACCTGTCCGGCTTCGCCATCGAGGGCGACGTGCGCGAGCGCATCGACAAGGACCAGGTCAACGCCATCGGTGGCGCGATGAGCGACTCCACGATCGACGGGCTGCACCTGCGGCACACCAAGGTGGGCCTGTGGTTCGACGGGCCGATGCGCAACGTCCGGGTCACCAACACCATCGTCGTCGACCAGATCGCCGACGCGCTCAACTTCCACACCGGCGTGACCGATTCCCTCGTCGCGCACACCTTCGTCCGCAACACCGGCGACGACGGCCTCGCGATGTGGTCGGAGAAGACCGCCAACGCGCGCAACACGTTCGACCACAACACCGTGCAGTCGCCGACGCTCGCCAACGGCATCGCCATCTACGGCGGCACCGACACGACCGTCTCGCACAACCTCGTCGCCGACCCGGTCCGCGAGGGCAGCGGTCTGCACGCCGGCGCCCGCTTCGGCGCAGAGCCGTTCGCCGGGTACCTACGGTTCACCGGCAACACCACGGCCCGCGCCGGCACGTACGACCTGAACTGGAACATCGGGCTCGGCGCGATCTGGATGTTCGCGCTGGACCGCAGCATCGACGCGGCGATCGAGGTGACCGGCGACGCGTACCTGGACAGCACCTACAACGCGATCATGCTGGTCAGTGACTGGCCGGTGAAGGACCTCTACTCGATCACCAACGTACGCTTCCGCGACGTCCGCGTCGACGGCACCGGCACCTCGGTGGTCAGCGCCCGTACGGCCGGATCGGCCTCGTTCGCCAACGTGGACGCCCGCAACGTGGGTGCGGTCGCCGTCAACAACTGCGGATCGTTCCACTTCACCCCGGCCGGCTCCGAGTTCACGCTGACCGACCTGGGTGACAACGACGGCGGCTGGCTCGCGCCGTGGCTGCTGCCCAACACGATCACCTGCGACGACCGGCCGCCGGTGTCACCGCCACCGCCCCCGGCACAGTGGTGAACGCGGTGGGCGGCCCGGTCGACCGGGCCGCCCACCGCCGTCAACGCAGCCGGACGTACGCCAGCGGCATGCTCGTCGGCTGGCCGTCCCAGGCGCCGCGCAGCGTGGCACCCCGGGCGCCGCTCGCCCCGGCGACCGGCCGACGGACGACGACCAGCTCCACCGCGTCGGTGACGATGAGCGTGTCATCCTCGTCGACGACCCGCCGGACCGCGCCGACCTCCGGCACGGCCCCGCCGCCGCCGTCGACGTCGATCGTCATCGCCGGCGGTCGAACCTCGCGCCGGCCGTCGACCTCGAAGTACTGCTCGGCCTGGCCGGCACCACCCAGGACGGCGTGGGCCAGCGCCGCCGCGTACACCGGGTCGGCGCAGGCGTCGTACACCCAGCGGAGGCCGAGCACCGAATGCTCGGTGGTACCGATCAGCCACTCGTCGGCGTCGTCGAGCGGCGCGGCGCGGTAGGTCAGTGGGACCTGGTGCACGGGCCCGTCGGCGGCGGCGACCAGCATCGTCTCCACGCCGACCTCGCCGGCCGGGTCATCGAAGCGGTACGCCCCCTGGCGCACCACCTCGACGCCGGCCGGTCCCTGGTACCAGGGTCGGCCGGGCAGCCAGGTCGTCAGCAGTTCGAGCTTCGTGGGGCGCAGTGTCGCCCGGTGCAGCAGTGCCATGCGTCAGGAGCCTAGTCAGAACCCCGCGCACGGGTTGCCGCCCACCGTGCACCCCTGCGGCTCCCGGGCCTTCGGCCGGCTGTCGCGGACGTCGAAGCGGATCGTCCGCGACCCGCCCGCCGGCAGGGCCGCGCCGGTGAAAGTGAGCGCCTGCCCGTCCCGGGACCAGTCCGCGCCGTCGACGTCGTCCACGCTGCTGCCCTCGGCCAGGGTCACCACCACGACCCACTGCTCGACGGGCGCGGGCCCGGGGTTGTCGACCACCACCTCCCCCGTGTAGCCGAACAGCCGGCTGGAGTCGGTGTCGTAGCGCGCGACCAGCGGGGGCGGGGGCGGCGGCCCGGTGGGAGTCGGCGTCGGCGACGGCTTCGCCGACGGGGTACGCGTCGGACGGGCGCTGGTCGGCGTGGTGGTGCGCGACGGGCGCGCGGAGGGCGTGGCCCTGGGTTGCGTGGTCGGCGCCGCCGCCACGACACTCGGCTGCGGCGGCGTCGGGGTCGGCGACGAGGTGGGCGCGGCCGCCGGATCCGACTCGTCCGGCAGCGTCAGCCACGCCACCGCCCCCGCCGCCAGCAGCACCCCGACGAGCCCGCCGACGACCGTCCGCCGACGACGCCGCGCCGGACCACGCACGCCGATCACCGGGAGTTCGGTGGTCAGTCCGGCCTCGCCGCGGCGTAGGTCGACCTGCTGGAACGCGAGCCAGTCGAGGATGGCCGGCAGGCGTACGGTGAGCGCCTGGCGCACCTGCTGTTCGCGGGCGTCGCGCTGCTCGTCCGACCAGGCCCCATGGGTCGGCACCTCGCGCAGGGTCAGCCGACTGCCCTCTCTGGTGGCGGTGACGGTGCAGGTCAGCTCGGTGAGCCGACCAGCCTCGTCGCAGCGCAACGCCAACAGCTCCGGCACCTGCCGCTCGGTCACCTCGACCTCGACGTCGGCGTCGAAGCCGGGCAGGTCGGCCGTTTGCAGCAGCAGCCGGTCCGGTACTCCCTCCACCATGTCCGCCTCGGCGAACCAGCGGCCGAGCAGCTCCCGATCCGTCAGTGCGAGCCAGACCCGGTCGGACGGGTGGGACAGGTCGACGTACGCGCCGATCTCGATCACGGCGAGACTCTAACGGGTGGCCAGGAGACTCCGGGGTCGGAGGCCGCCTCAGCCCCAGCGGCCCGCCCGCTCGGCGGCCGTCGTGAGCGCAACCCGGGCGGCGGCGCTCAGCTCGACGACCAAATCGGCCGCCGGCACGTCCCGGGCGAGGGGATGCGCCTGCCCGGCCCACAGGTTCGCCACCGAGGCGTCGCCGTCGCGCCGGGCGGCGGCGAGCAGCGGGCGGGTCAGGTGCAGCACCTGCGGGTAGCCGACCGGCGCCTGCGCGTCGTGTGTCCGCAGGAAGTCGTTGACCACGCCACGGGCCCGCTTGCCGGTGTACGCCCGGGTCAGCGCGGTCGGCGCGACGCTGGCCACCGCCGCGCGGTGCAACGGCGAGCTGCCCGTCTCCGGGCAGCGCAGGAACGCCGTACCGACCTGCGCCGCGACCGCCCCGGCGGCCAGCGCCGCGGCCAGCGCGGGACCGTCGGCGATGCCACCGGCGGCCACCAGCGGCCGGCCGCACGCGGCGGCCAACCGGAGCAGCGGCAACAGCGCGTAGTCGTCGTCGTCCGGCAGGCCGCCACGGTGCCCGCCGGCCTCGGTGCCCTGCACGACGACGACGTCGACGCCCAGGTCGGCCGCGGCGGTGGCGGCGTCCGGTCGGGTGACCGTGGCCCACACCTCGGTACCCCGTTCCCGCAACGCGGTCACTGCGGCGCGTTCGGGCAGTCCGAAGGCGAAGGACACCACCGGCACCGGGTCCGCGAGCAGCGCGGCCAACTTCTCGGGGTACGCGTCGTCGCCGCCCACCGGATCGCCGAGCGCGACTCCGAACTGCTCGGCCTGCGGCGCGAGCCGCCGCGCGTACGCCGAGACGGCGGCCAAGTCGACCCGGCCGTCACCGGGTAGGAAGACGTTGACCCCGAACGGCCGGTCGGTGCGGGCACGCACCGCCGCGATGTCGGCGACCAGCCGCCCGGTGTCGATCATGCCGGCGGCCAGGAACCCGATTCCGCCGACGGCGGACACCGCCGACACCAGATCCGGCGTGGACGGGCCGCCGGCCATCGGGGCGGCGACGATCGGGTGGCGTAACGCGGACAGCACGGACATCCACCCATCCTCCCGCACCGCGTCGGTCCCCCGGCCGACGGTGCGGCACCCGCCCACCCGAAGGCGTCACCGGTCAACGCCGCCCCGCACCGCCGGTCGGCGACGGTCAGCGTCACCGGTCAACGCCGCCCCGCAGCGCCGGACGGCGACGGTCAGCACCGCCGGTCAGCGTCGGTCGGTGTGCCGCCGCCACAGCAGTCCGGCCACGGCGAGCAGCGCCAGCAGCGTCCCGGCGCCGGCCGCCAGCGACCACGCCTGACCGCCACCGGTACCGGCGGCCTGCGCCGCCGGGCTGGCCACGGCGGCCGACGGCGGGGCCGCCGTGGTGGACTCCGCGGGATGACCGGCCGGGCCCGCCGTCGCGGGGTACCGCAGGATCGTCGGACGGCTGCCGGCGGGTTGGTCGGCGGACTCGGAGACGGTGAGCAGCGATCGGCCGTCACGGCTGTAGGTGATCGACTCGCCCTGCGGCTCGTCGGGCAGCGGCGTGATCCGCGGGGTGCCCGAGGTCAGCGCGCCGACCAGGTCGCCACCGGACACGTCGTACTCGAACGCGTCGGCGTAGCTGCGCAGCACCACCCGGCGGCCGTCCGGCGCGCTCGCCGCGCCGGTCACGACGCTCCGGCCGACGAACGAGTACGGATTGCTGGTCGTGGTGGACGGCAGGACCACCTTGCCCACGGAGGCCAACGGCGTGGTGGCGCCCGGCTTCAGCGCGGTGGTCGGGGCGTACAGGACGACGGTGCCGCTGCCACCCTTGGTGATGATCAGCGGCCGGCCGGACCCGTCGATCAGCAGGGCCTCCGCGTCGTGCGGATTGTCCGGGTACGTCATCCGGTACAGCACCGGCCGGTCCGCGTCCGGTGCGAGCCGCCACAGCGCGATCGTCTCGCGGTTGCGGTCGTTGTCGCCGATGTCGGCCACCCAGAGCGTGCCGTCCCGGGCGACGGCCAGGTCCTCGGTGTCCCGGGGCCGGGTGGGGTAGCTGACCGCCCGCGCCACCGCGCAGCGCTCGTCGAGGAAGAAGATCCGTCGGCGGGCCTCGTCGTCGGCGCCGTCGTTGACCACGACGTACCCGTCGTCGGTGGTGACCATTCCGGAGATCTCGTTGAGCCGCTCGTCGCGGATCTCGCACACCGCGTCTCCCGCCCGGACCGCACCGGCCGCCGCCGGAGCCGCCGGTACGGCCACGGCCAGCGACGCCGCGCCCGCGAGGAGGGCCGCCAGCCGCGCTGCCGCGCGGACGTGCCGCCCCCGGGTCACCCACCCGCGTACCCGCATCTTTGTCTCCTCGCCCCGGCCGGTGGCCCGACCGTCCCGCCCATCCTGGCCGATCGGGGCCTGCGGCGGCGACCAACCGCGCGGACCCGACGCATCCGCGCTCCGGGCCTCGGCCGGGCGCGCCGCCGTGCTCGCTGCGCAGCCGGCTCTGTCGTACCCGTGGTCCATGATCGTGTCGTCGCAGCGCCGCCGACGCCGGCTCGCGCGCGCACCACCCTGGATTCTTCTCGATGTGGGAGGCCGTGACGTGACGAACGCCGACGAAGCCGACTGGCGGCGGCGCAGCGTGGTGGCGGTGCTGCCGCCCGCCCGCCCCCGGAAGCTGGCGAAGGTGCCCTTCGTCGAACTGGCCGACGGACGTCTGCAGGGCGTGGTCTCCAGCGGGTCGGACGTCGAGCGGGTCTACGTCTCGTCGGTCGCGGCCGGCACCCACGCCTACCAGTGCAGCACCAACAACAACCGACCGTGCGGTGGCTTGCGCGCCAGCGTGTGCAAGCATCTGCACGCGCTCGCGGACGAGGCCCTCCTTCAGTACGGCGTCGACCGCGTCGCCCGCTATCTGCGGGTCGACGTCGGCGACGGGGTGGCCAGCGGCGCGGAGCTGCTGGCCCGGCTGGACGGTCAGCCCGAGCCGGCGTCGGCGGCGGTGGTGTTCAACCGCTTCCTGCGTCATCTCGCCTACCTGGAGGTGCCCGCCAGCACGGCACCACTGCCCGAGCTGCACTGGTTCCCGGCCACCCGGGCAGGCCGCTGATGCGTGGCGCCCAGGTCGCGCCGCTGCGCGCCACCCCGGCCGGGTTGACCGACGCGCTCGACGTGGTGAGCGGCTTCGACGACGCCCTCGTCGACGGCTTCGGCCGGGTCGGCGAGCGGGGTGCCTCCGCACTGACCGCGTTCGCCACGGCGTTCGCCGGCACGCCGCTGGCTGATCCGGTGACCGACGCGGTCGACGCGGTCGTCGCCGGATCGGTCGCCCCGCAGCACATCGCCGCACTCGCCGGCGCGCGCTCAGCGCTGCTCGGCGCGGCACACGACGCGCTCCTCGGGCAGCTCGACGAGACGCTCGGCCGCACCCGGTCGTCGTGGACGACGCCGACCGGCCCACCTGCCGACACGCCGCCCGCGCTCGCCGCGGCACGGGCGTGGTGGCATGAGGTGGCGGTCGCCGGCTGGCGGGGCGTCGACCACGAGCTGCTCTCCGTCGCCGCCGGGGTGGTCGAGACCAGCCTCCCCGTGCCAGGGCTACGACGGACCGCGGTGCTGCTCGACGGGCTCGCCGCCGAGCTGCGGGCGTGCGTTCCGGTCGCCACCATGGCGCAGGTGCCGGCACGCCGGTGGGCCGATCTCTGGGCCCGCGGCGTTCTGCTCACCGAGGCAGCGCCACCGCCCGACGAGGTGCCACCGGTCTCCGGGCGGCTGCTGCCGCTCGGTGTGGACGTGCACAGTCACGACACGGCGGTGCAGGTTCAACTGCACGCCATCCTGGAGCCGGCGGACGGCGGGCCGGTACGGCTGGTCCGCACGGCGGTGACCGCGGCGAAGGTCGACACCATCGTCGGCCCGGCGATCTGGCGGCTGCTGTCGCACCACCCGGCGCTGCTCGGCGCGCTGGCCGACAAGCGGGCGTTGAGCGTGACCGACCTGCCACTGCGCGGCGGCGACCTGTGCTGGGTCGACGACCGGGTCCGGCTCGACGAGCCCGCCGACCCGTTCACCACCGCTCAGGTCCTGCTGCCCGCCGCGATCACGGCCGCGACCGACCCCCTGGACCGGCACCCGGCGGGTATCGCCGAGCCCGTGCTCGTGGAGGGCACCGCGATCAGGGACGACGCCGGCTCGCTCGCCGTCGAGGTGGACGGCGAACGGATACCGGTGGCCGTCGACAGGTTGCCGGCCACCGGCCCGTTGACCGCCGACCTGGTCGCCACCGCCTCCGCCTGGCTGGGTCTGCTGCGCTGGGACGACGGCCGGTGGCAGCTCCAGCCGTTGGCGGTGCGGGCCACGGTGAAACGGCGGACGGTGCAGGCGCACAACGGCGACTGGGCGTGCGGCGTCACCGATCCGAAGGTCGCCAAGGAGGAGGCGCGGGCGGGCGACGCCATCGCCGTGCTGCGCGAGCGCGCGGGACGGTTGCTGCGCCGATGACCACGCCGATTCCCACCGGCGGATTCGCCGACGCCAACCGCCGTCAGGTCCTGTACTGGCGGCTGTTGTCCCGCCTCTTCGACCGCGACGAGCAGCCGAGCCTGGAGGCGGCGAGCGTCGCCGTGGTCGACGACCTCGGGCTGCCTGCCGCCCTGTTGGACCCGGCGGTCTCGGTCGACACCATCGTGCAGCGCTTCCCGACTCTCGCGGCCGAGCTGCGCGGCCTGCTCACCCCCACCGAAGCCGAGCCCGACGCCATCGCACCGGACGACGCTGGGCCGCACGAAGGCGGGCCGCCGGGCGCGGATCCGGCCTATCGGCCCGGTGCCGCCGAGGTACGCCGCGCCGCGCTGGTGTCGAAGGTGCTGCTGAACGTGTTCGCCACCGGCTCCGGCCCGGTCAGCGCCAACCAGCTCGCCCGCTGGCAGTCCGACGCCGGCTGGTTCGAGCAGGCTCTCGGCTGCGAACCCGGCGAGCTGCGCCGCCAGCCGGGCGGACTGGGCGGCACCCTGGCCGGGTTGGAGGGTGACCTCGTCCGGCGGATGCACCTGCGAGAGGTGCTGGCCGACCCCGCGCTGGCCAGCCAACTGACCCCGAGCATGTCGCTGATCGAGCAGCTGCTGCGCGACAAGGCCAACCTGTCCGGCGTGGCGCTGGCCAATGCCAAGGCGTTGATCCGGCGTTTCGTCGACGAGGTCGCCGAGGTGCTCCGGACGCAGGTGCGGCAGACCAGTGTCGGCGCGCTCGACCGGTCGGTGCCGCCCAAGCGGGTGTTCCGCAACCTGGATCTCGATCGGACCATCTGGCAGAACCTGACCAACTGGAGCCCGGAGGACGAGCGGCTCTACGTCGACCGGCTCTACTACCGGCACACCGCGCGGCGCACCACGCCGTCCCGGCTCATCGTCGTGGTCGACCAGTCCGGCTCGATGGTCGACGCGATGGTCAACTGCACGATCCTCGCCTCGATCTTCGCGGGTCTGCCGAAGGTGGACGTACACCTGATCGCCTACGACACCCGGGCGCTGGACCTCACCCCGTGGGTGCACGACCCGTTCGAGGTGTTGCTGCGTACCCAGCTGGGTGGCGGCACCGACGGCACGGCGGCGCTGGCGCTGGCCCGCCCGAAGGTCGCCGAGCCGAAGAACACGGTGCTGGTGTGGATCTCCGACTTCTACGAGGTCAACCACCAGGCGGTCTTCGACGGGCTGCAGGCCGCGCACCGCTCCGGCGTGAAGGTCATCCCGGTCGGCTCGGTCAGCAGCTCCGGCCAGCAGAGCGTCAACCCCTGGTTCCGGCAACGCCTGAAGGACCAGGGCACCCCGGTCATCTCCGGTCACATCCGCAAGCTCGTCGTCGAGCTGAAGAACTTCCTCACCTAGGAGAGCAGTCCCTCATGTCCGAGATGTTGCGCGCCCCCGCCGAGGTCACGTACGCCGACGAGCTGGATTTTCTCGAGTCGGTCGACACCGGCCCGAAACCGTTCTCGTGGCGGCTGAGCCCGCGCATGGTCCGGCTGTTCATTCTCGGGTCGGAGCGGGCCGACGGCCTGTCCCGGGAGATCCCGCAGAAGTGGTTCGGCGACCGCAGTTTCGTCGAACGCGCCATCGTCACCCTCGCCTCGGACCGTGGCCTGCTGCTGATCGGCGACCCGGGCACCGGCAAGAGCTGGCTGGCCGAGCTGCTCGCCGCGGCCATCTGTCGCAACTCGACCCTGGTCGTGCAGGGCACCGCCGGCACGACCGAGGACCACATCAAGTACTCGTGGAACGTGTCCATGGTGATCGCGAAGGGCCAGTCCCGGGAGTCGATGATTCCCTCGCCGATCATGACAGCGATGGAGCGTGGCGTGGTGGGTCGCTTCGAGGAGCTGACCCGCTCCACCAGCGACGTGCAGGACGCGCTGATCTCGATCCTGTCCGAGAAGTACGTCGCCATCCCCGAGCTGGACCAGGACAACATCGTGTTCGCCCAACCCGGTTTCTCGATCATCGCGACCGCGAACAGCCGCGACCGGGGCGTCAACGACCTCTCCTCGGCGCTCAAGCGGCGGTTCAACTTCGTCCGGATTCCGGTGGTGACCAACAAGCGCAGCGAGGCGGAGATCGTCCGGTTCCGCACCGAGGAGTTGCTGCGCCGGCACCGCATCGAGCTGGACGTGCCGCCCACCCTGCTGGACATCCTGTTGCAGAGCTTCGCCGACCTGCGCGCCGGTGCCGCGGCGGCGACCAGCGACGAGGAGAAGCTCGAGTCGGCGCTGTCGACCGCCGAGCAGATCGGCGTGCTGGAGGACGCCATCCTGCACAGTCAGTTCTTCGGCGACCGTACGCTGCGCGCGGCGACGCTCGCCGGGTCGCTGGTCGGGTCGTTGGCCCGTCGCAGCCCCGAGGACCTGGCGATCCTCAACAAGTATCTGCACGGCGTGGTGGAGCCACGGGCGCGCAAGGACGACGACGGCTGGGCGGGTTTCCTGGACGGCGGTCGTCAGGCGATCGCGTCCCTGTCGTGACGGCATCGACGGTCGCCGGCACGTTCGGCGCGCTCCGCGAACAGCTCACCGATGCGGCGACCGCGTTCGCGGGCTCCCCCGATGCGCTCGGCGCGATCCTCGCCGGGATGGTCGACGACGTCGACCGGGCGCTCGGCGAGCGGTTGGAGATCTTCCCGGTCTGCCACCACTCGCCGGCCTCCGCGCTGGCCATGGTGCGCCGGCTACGCGCCAAGCAACCCCGGGTGATCTACCTGGAGCTGTGCGAGGATCTCCAGCCGCTGCTCGCGGAGCTGCACAACTGTCGCCTGCCGGTGGCGGTGCAGGCGTTCGCCTCGGAGCTGTCCGGCTTCCCCGCCGACTGGGGACCGCTCAGCGTCGTCGCGCCGATCACCGAGGCGTCGGCGGAGTACCAGGCCATCGCGTACACGCTGGAGACCCCCGGCGTGGAGCTGGTGTTGGTGGACCGCTCCACCGACCACGTCTTCCAGTGGTCACCACGGGCGCAGCCGACCGGCGCGAGCAGCGCGAACGGGCCGACCGCCACCGCTGCGGACTCGGGACTGCACGGCGACGCGGTCGGGGTGGAGATCGGCGACCTGCGGCCCCGATTCGCGGAGTTGGAGGCGTACCTGCTGCATCACGGCAAGGTGCGGCACTGGTCGGAGTGGTGGGACCAGTACGTGGAACGCCCGCTGGCCGACGCCGACCACGACACCTACCGGCAGGTGATGGTGTTGATCGGCAGCCTGTTCCGGCGGCTGCGTCCGGCCGGCGCGGACCGGCTCGATCGCGACGAGGACCGCGAGCGGTACATGTGGACGCGGATGCGTCAGCACCTGGCCGTCTCCGGCGTCGACCCGGCGGACTGTCTCTACGTGTGCGGCGCGTTCCACGCCGCCAGCCGCGTCGAACAGTTCGGCCTGGGCTCGACCGCCGACGATTTCGAGATCACCCCGCGCACCGACACCCGCTGGCGGTACGGCCTGATCCCGTCCAGCCACTCGGCGATCGAGGCGCAGTTCGGCCTGGCCCCCGGCTCGGTGTCGATCGCGGCGGCCACCTGGACCAAGGAGGTGCGCCGCCACGGGCTGTCCCCGTACCGGCTGGACGGCCACGCGGTCGTCCAGCAGCGACGCGGCCGGACCACGACGGTCCCCTCCCCCACCGCGCCGGTCGGTGACCGACTCAGCGGCTTCCTCGCGGCGCCGCCGCAGCTGGACGGCCTGGACGAGGCGGAGCTGCGCGGCTGGTGCGTCGACATCGTGCGGCTCGCCCGCCGCAACGGATACCTGGCCAGCACCGCCGACGCGATCGCCGTCTTCGAGACCTCGGTTCTGCTGGCCGGCCTGCGTAACCGGGCCCGACCCACCCCGTACGACTTCGCCGACGCCGCGGTCACCTGCATCGAGAAGGACGTGGTGCCCGGCCGGCGCGACGTCCGGCGGCTCTGCGAGATCCTGCTGGGCGGCGACCGGATCGGTCAGGTCGGCTACGACGCCCTGCCGCCGCTGGCCCGCGACGTGCTCGACCGGCTCGAGCCGCTCGGCCTGGCCCTGGAGAAGCGGACGGTCCAGCGGGCGCTACTGGACCTGAGCGCCGAGCCGGCGCTGGCCCGCTGCTCGGATCTGCTGTGGATCCTGCGGCACCTGCTGCCGCCGGCCGCGGTCCGGCCCATCATGGGTGAGCGCCGGCTCGGCCACCGCTCGGTCCAGGAGAGCTGGGACCTGGCGCTCGGTCGCCACCAGCGGTCGCTGATCGAGCTGGGCTACGAGGGTGTCACCGTCGAGCAGGTCCTGGAGCAACGACTGCGTCGGGCGGTACGCGGCCCCGACGCCACCGCCGCCGGTGCCCTCGCCGCCGTCGAGGACGCGATCCGGTTGCTCGACAGTCCGCGCCTGGTCGACGAGTTGGGGACGCGGGCGGTGGAGCTGCTCGCCGCCGCGCGCACCGTCGACGACGCGCCCGACGTCCTGCGTCGCATCCGGCGGTTGCTGGCGCACCACCGGGCCACCGCGCCGACCCTGCCGGCCTGGTGCGAGGCGTTCGTGACGACCGGGTACGCGCACTACTGCACCCTGCTGCCGACCGCCATCGCCAGCGACGAGACCGACGTACGGCAGGTCGGCGCGATGCTCGGCTTCCTGTTCTCGATGGAGGGTCTGGCGCTGTCGCTGGGCTGCGACCGCTCGCAGCTGGAGCTGGCCGTGGCGCAGTCGCACCCGACCGCGCCGGCGAAGGTCGCCCTGCTCTGGGCGGGCCGACACCAACTCGGCCTGCTGTCGGCGGCCGAGCTGCGGGCCCGGTGCGCCGAGCTGCTGGCCAACCCGTTGGTGGTGCCGGCCTTCCCGCAGTACCTGGCCGGGTTCGTGCACGCGCTAGAACCGGTGCCCGGGCTCGCGCCGTTCGTCGTCGAGACGATGTCCACGGCCTTCGCGCAGCTGCCCGACCCGGTGCTGCTGCCCTGGCTGCCGACCCTGATCACGACCCTGCGGGACCAGGGCCCGGAGCTGGTCCCGCTCCTGATCCGCGAGGCCGGGCGCACCTTCCCGGAGGCGCTACCGGAGCTGGACGCCTGGGTCCCGCCGTGGGTCGCGTCCCCGCCTCCTGCTCGGGTGGACGACCAGCGCGCCGTCGCCGCGCCGCAACGGCAGGTCAACGTCCTCCTCCGTACGCATCCGGAGGCGGTCGACGCGATCTCCGGTCTGCTCGGATACGACGGCGGTTGGTTGCCCGCCGACGAGTCTCCCGCCGACCCGAATGGGGCGGCTGCCCTGCTGGCGAGGCATCCCGACACGGTCGATGCCGTCACCGCACTCCTGATACGCCAGGCGTGAGGACGACGGCGGCGGGTAGGCAGCGGCCCGGCGTCATGTCGACATCCGCCGGGCAGGAGGCTTCGATGAGCACGTACCGGGACGAAGAGGGCGGTGGGTTCCCTCTTCCGGAGGCGGACGCCGCCGAGCAGCGGCAGGACGCGTTCGACGTGGGACCGCCGGACCGGGTCTCCGGTGACGTGGACCCGGAGGCGTCCGAGGCCGACCTGGCCGAGCAGGGCGCCCTGCCGGCGGGCGTCCTGGAGGAGGCGACCTCCCTTCCGGCCGACGCCAACCCGGCGGACGCCCTGGAGCAACGGCAGGAGATCCCCGCCCGCGACGAGGGCCGCCGCACCTGAGCGCGCCGGTCGCGACGCTTTCGCTATTGGGGACCGCCTGCTGGCGGTGCCCGGATCCCACGGGCGGGGGTACGTCGCTTAGAACCAGTGGAAGTGACCGGAGTCGCGGGGTCGGTGGGCGGCCAAGGCCTGCTTGACCCAGCCTAAGAACCGGCGGTAGTGCTCCACCGGGTCGGGTGCGGTCCGGTACAGGTCGGTCAGGTCCCGGCTGGCCTCAGTCAGGCAGTCGACCAGGTCCACCCCGAGCAACTTCGGCTCGCCCGAGTAGTCGGCCACGAGTTCGACTTTCGCCTGCTCGCATGGCCAGGGATGCACGCAGGACGCGCAGAACCAGAACGGCCGGACCGGGGCGTGCCGTTGGCCACTCACTGCTGACTCCCGTGGTAGCGGACCGGCGACCATCGGCCAGGTCGGCGCAGGGTCGACGACTGGCGGTGGATGACCGAATTGACCATTCCGAAGATGACGCCGGGTGCTCGTTGGACCCGTTCGAGGTCATCGGTCATTCGCGCAATGGCGGCCAGCCGACCGCGGACATCGAACAGCTCTCGCCGGGCACTCCGGAGAGACGCCTCAAGCTGGCGCACGCGATCGTGTAGCCGCTCTACCTCTTGCTCCTGTTCCACTCCAGCCTCCGGGCGTGGGTTCGAATGGGGCGCCCGCCGTCGCTGGGCTCCACCTCCAGCGGCGACGAGGCGTAATCGATCCCACCCCAGGCGCCACACCCCTGTCAACCTTGGCGCGCAAATCTAAGCGCGCTCATGTTGACCTGCTACCGGCGGTCTACCTTCGTTCGCATGGCAGATGGACCGGGCGAACTCGTCGCGGCGGGCGAGGTCCTGGCGATGCTCGGGGTGGGCCGCTCACGGTTCCGCCAGATCCAGCAGTCGCCGCACTTCCCGGCTCCGTACGCCCGACTGTCGGTCGGTTCGATCTGGCTCAAGGCTGATGTAGAGAAGTACATTGCCGAGCACCGACGCCCCCGCCCAATAGACGAGGAAGAGTAGCCCCGTCCGTCCCCGTGGCCGCCGGCGGCGTCGCCCCCGGCCGGCTCAGCCGGCGACGACCTGCCACAGCAGGAAGGCGTTGAGGGCGACGACCAGGGCGGCGACTGCGGACGCGGCGGCCGTGGTCAGCGGGTGGTTGACGAGGTTGCCCATGAGGTCCCGCCGACGGGTGAAGGCGACCACCGGGATCAGCGCGAACGGGATGCCGAAGCTCAGGATGACCTGCGACAGCACCAGGGCGCGGGTGGGGTCGAGGCCGATGGCGAGCACGGCCACGGCGGGGACCAGGGTGACCAGCCGGCGCAGCAGCAGTGGAACCCGGCGGCGCAGGAAGCCCTGCATGATCACCTCACCGGCGTAGGTGCCGACGCTCGTGGAGGCGAGCCCGGAGACCAGCAGGGCGACGGCGAACCCGAAGGCGGCGGCCGTGCCGATGCTCTCGCCCAGGCCGGCGTGCACCCCTTCCAGGCTGTCGGCGCCCACCGGGCCGCCGCCACGGAAGCTGGCCGCCGCGATCAGCAGCATGGCGAGGTTGACCGCGCCGGCCGCCGTCAGGGCGAGCAGCACGTCGGTGCGTTGACCCCGGAAGAGGGTACGGCGTTCGGCGTCGTCGGTCGCGGGGATGCGGTCGCGGGTCAGCGCCGAGTGCACGTAGATGACGTGGGGCATCACCGTAGCCCCGAGGATGCCGGCGGCCAGCAGGACGCTGTCGGTGCCCTGGAGCCGGGGCACCAGACCGGCCATGGCCGAGCCCGGGTCGGAACCGGCGGCGAGCAGGTTCGCCGCGAAGGCCAGGACGATGACGCCGAGCAGCACGGCGATGGCGATCTCGAAGGCGCGGAACCCGCGCGAGCGCAGGGCCAGCACGACGAACGCGGCAGCGCCGATGATCAGCCCGCCGGGTAGCAGCGGTATGCCGAAGAGGAGGTAGAGGGCGACCGCTCCCCCGATGACCTCGGCCAGGTCGGTGGCCATCGCGACCAGCTCGGCCTGCACCCACATCATCCGGTTGAGCGGGCGGGGCAGCCGCTCGCGGCACAGCTCGGGCAGGCTGCGGCCGGTGGCCAGGCCCAGCTTGGCGGTGAGCGTCTGCACCAGCATGGCCATCAGGTTGGCCACCACCACGACCCAGACCAGCAGGTACCCGTAGCGGGCGCCGGCCGCCGAGTTGGTGGCGAAGTTACCCGGGTCGACGTACGCCACGGCGGCGACGAACGCCGGGCCGAGCAGGATCAGCCGCCCGCGTACCCGGCCCCGGGCGCGGGCGATCTGCAGCGGTGTCGCCGCCGTCGCCCTGAGTTCGTTGGTGACCATCGAGCACCTCCCCGTCCGGGTACGGATCGCGTGCCTGTTCCCTTCCCGGGCGGCTGACCCGTCGGTGCCAGTCGGTGGCCCACGGGTGCCACGGCCCCGATGCGCTTGACAGGTGCCGTCGACGCGGCCAAGCTGTCTCATAGTCCTACTGTCGTAGGACAACAGGAAGGATCATCACGAGTGATCGAGTTCGTGCTCGACAGCCGGTCGAAGGTGAACACCTACATGCAGCTCGTGCAGCAGGTGAAGCAGGCGCTGCGCGTCGGTCTGCTCGCACCCGGCGATCAGCTGCCGAAGGTTCGGGACGTCGCCCAGTCGCTGGCGATCAACCCGAACACGGTGCTGAAGGCGTACCGGGAGTTGGAGATCGAGGGTCTGGTCGGCGGCCGACCCGGGGTGGGCACGTTCGTCCAGCGCACCCTGGCCGGCGCGTCCCTTCCCAACCAGGCCGAACTCCGCGACGACCTGGTGG
Organism: Micromonospora sp. WMMD736; assembly: GCF_049179015.1. Classification (NCBI taxonomy): domain Bacteria; kingdom Bacillati; phylum Actinomycetota; class Actinomycetes; order Micromonosporales; family Micromonosporaceae; genus Micromonospora; species Micromonospora sp. WMMD736. The sequence continues at coordinate 6,523,906 of NZ_JBMHMI010000001.1, read as the reverse complement.
CGTGGCTGCGCCGGGCCCAGGCCGCCGGCCTGACGGCCGAGGACGTCGTCGCCCTGGTGGAGACCACGCTGCGCGCCACCCTCACCGACGACACCGCAGAGAAGGAACCCGCGTGAGCGGTACGAGAGGACAGAGGATGGAGATGGTCTTGGAGGCCGACCGGCTGGGCAAGCGGTACGGCAGGACGTGGGCGCTACGGGATTGTTCGCTGCACCTTCCGGCCGGCCGGATCGCCGCCCTGGTCGGGCCCAACGGCGCGGGCAAGAGCACCTTGCTGCACCTCGCGGTCGGCCTGCTCAAGCCCGACGCGGGTTCGGTACGGGTGTTCGGCAGGACGCCGTACGGCGACACGGAAGGGCTGGCCGACATCGGTTTCGTCGCCCAGGACACCCCGCTGTACCGGGACTTCACCGCCGCCGAACTGGTCGTCGCCGGCGGCAAGCTGAACCACCGCTGGGACGCCGCGCTGGCCCGTAACCGGCTGGCGCAGCTCGGCATCCCACCGGATCGCCCGGTCGGCAAGCTCTCCGGCGGGCAACGCGCCCAGGTGGCGCTCGCTCTGGCGCTGGCCAAGCAGCCCCGGCTGCTGCTGCTCGACGAACCGGTGGCCAGCCTCGACCCGCTGGCCCGCCGGGAGTTCCTCCAGTCGTTGATGGGCAGCGTCGCGGACTCGGGTACCACCGTCCTGCTCTCGTCGCACCTGCTGGCCGACCTGGAACGGGTCTGCGACTACCTGATCGTGCTCAACGCCGCCCAGGTGCAGCTCAGCGGCACGGTCGACGACCTGGTCGCCACCCACGGGCAGCTCGTCGGGCCGCGCCACGACGGTGGCGCGATCGGCGGCGTCGCCCACGTGGTCCGGGCCAGCCACACCGACCGGCAGTCCACGCTGCTGGTGCGCACTGACGGACCGATCACCGATCCATCGTGGACGGTCCGCGACGTCAGCCTGGAGGACATCGTCCTGGCCTACCTGGCCGACGGCGTCGCGCAGACCAGTCACAGCGAGTGGGGAGTGGCGGCATGATCTGGCTGACCTGGCGGCAACACCGCAAGCTGGCCTTCTACACCCTCCTGGGCTTCCTGGTGCTCGCCGCGGTGCTGGTACCGATCGGCATCACGATGCGGAACACCTTCGCCGACCTCGGGCTGGCCGACTGCGTGCGACAACTCGCCGACCCGAACGTGGCGATGACGACCCGGGAGACCTGCGACGCGAGCTTCAACCGCTTCAGCAACCGGTACGACAGCCTCAACCTGGTCGCGGTACTGCTGATCACGCTCCCGGCGCTGGTCGGCCTGTTCTGGGGCGCACCGCTGGTGGCCCGTGAGGTGGAGCAGGGCACCCACCGGTTCGTCTGGACCCAGGGCGTCGGCCGCACCCGCTGGGCGCTGGTGAAGTTCGGGCTGGTCGGCGGTGCAGTCGTGCTCCTCGCGGTCGGCTACGGACTGGGCATGTCCTGGTGGGTCGAACCGCTCACCCAGGCCGCGCACGAGGGTCGACTCGGCGTGATCGTCTTCGACCTGCAGGGCATCGTGCCGATCGGGTACACCCTCTTCGCCGTGGCGCTCGGCATCTTCGCCGGCACCGTCTGGAAGCGGATGCTGTCCGCCATGGGCATCACCCTGGCCGGGTACATCGGCGTACGGGCGGCGGTGGAGATCCTGGCCCGACCGCACTACCAGCCCGCGCGCACCCAGACCTTCCCGATCCAGGGGGGCGGGATTCCGGAGGGTGACCGGGGCAACTGGGTTCTCGCCGTGGGCATCCGCGACGCCGACGGGACGATGGTCGCGGAGAACACCCGCATCCAGTGCCCGCCGAGCGGCAAAGGCCCGGACGGCCGAGTCTGCGGTGCCGATCTGGGCCTCGGGCCGGGCGCGTACAACTGGGAGATGTACCAGCCGGCGGACCGGTTCTGGCTGTTCCAGACCATCGAGACGGGCATCTTCGTCGCCCTCGCCGCCCTCCTGCTCTACGTCGCGGTGCGCCGCGTTCGCCGGATCGCGTAGCGGAAACGGGTGATCGCCGGAGCCACGGGGGCACCGGCGATCACCCGTCAGCGCAGGCTCAGCGGCCCAGCCGCCGGTACCGGGCGACGGAGAGCGGCAGGAAGATCCCTACCAGCACGAGGGGCCAGAGCACCGCCAGCCACGGGTAGTGCTGCGCCGCCCACGAGTCGCCACCCCAGCCCGGGTTGCCGAACAGCTCCCGGGCGGCACCGACGGTCGCCGACAGCGGATTCCAGGCGGCCACCGCGCCGAGCCAGGACGGCATGGTGGACGGCGCGACGAACGCGTTGGAGAGGAAGCCGAGCGGGAACTCCAGGGTCTGCACGGCGACGACGGCCGTCTGACCACGGGTGACCAGGCCCAGGTAGATGCCCACCCAGACCAGGGCGAACCGCAACAGCAGGACCAGTCCCACCGCGCCCAGCGCGGCACCGGCTCCGCCGTGTGCCCGCCAGCCGACCGCGAGGCCCGTACCCAGCAGCACCGCCAGGGTGACCAGCGCGAACAGCAGGTCGGTCACCGCGCGGGCGACCAGCGGAGCGAATGGCGCGACCGGCATCGACCGGAACCGGTCGGTCACGCCACGTTCCAGGTCGTCGGCGACGGCGATCGTGGTGAGGCTGATGCCGAACACCATGGTCATCACGAACATGCCGGGCATCAGGAACTCCCGGTAGCTGCCCCCGTCGGGAACCTGCATCGCCCCGCCGAACAGGTAGGCGAAGATCAGCACGATCAGGATGTTGAAACCGAGTGAGGCGACCAGGGGCCCAGGGTCACGTCGCCACCGGGCCAGGCCGCGCCAGACGAGGGTGCCACTGTCGGTCAGGGCGGTGGGTCGACCGGGTGTCAGGTCCACCGTCGAGGGCGGGTAGGTCGCGCTCACGCGGACACCTCCGTCTCGACGCGGTGGCCGGTGACGTGCAGGAAGACGTCGTCGAGGGTGGGTCGACGCAGGGCGATGTCGGCCACCGTGACCTGCGCGGCGTCGAGTGCCCGGAGCACCTCGACGAGCGCACCAGGGCGGTGCCCGACACCGACGCTGACCGCGCGCCGGTCCACGTCGACGGTGGGTTCGTCGTCGACGACCCGGCGTACCTGCGCGACGGCGGTCGCGAGGTCGGTGGGCTCCCCCACGACCAGTTCGATCCGATCGCCGCCGAGCTGCGCCTTCAGCTCGTCCGGGGCGCCTTCGGCGATCACCCGCCCGGCCTCGACCACCGAGATCCGGTCGGCGAGCTGGTCCGCCTCGTCGAGGTGCTGCGTGGTGAGCAGGACCGTGGTGCCCGCGCGGACCAACTCGCGGATCGACTCCCACACCTCGTTGCGGCCGCGGGGGTCCAGCCCCGTGGTGGGCTCGTCCAGGAACAGCACGGCGGGGGCCAGGACCATCCCGGCCGCCAGGTCCAACCGGCGACGCATCCCCCCGGAGTACGCGCTGACCGGCCGCTCGCCGACGTCGGCCAGGCCGAACCGTTCCAGCAACTCGACCGCGCGCCGCCCGGCCCGCCGACGCCCCAGGCGGCACAGCAGGCCGAAGAGCACGAGGTTCTGCCGGCCGCTGAGCGCCTCGTCGAGTGCGGGGTACTGCCCCACCAGGCCGATCCGGTAGCGCACCTGGTCGGGCTGGCGGCTCACGTCGAACCCGGCGACCTCGGCGCGGCCCCCGTCGAGCCGCAGCAGGGTGGACAGGATCCGTACCGACGTGGTCTTGCCGGCCCCGTTCGGGCCGAGCAGGCCGTACACCGTCCCGCGTTTCACCTCCAGGTCGAAGCCGTCCAGCGCGACCTGCTCCCGATATCGCTTCCGCAGCCCTTCCGCGACTATCGCCGTACCGCTCGTCGTCATGCCGATCCCCTTCCCGTGGCCTCAGACCGGGCTCCACCGTACACGGTACGGTACCGGATACGACACTCATTGATCGACTAGCCTCGGTGGCATGACGATCTCGTTGGACGGCCGGCGGTTCGCCGCCGTGGCAGACGTGGTGGCCGGAGAAATCGGCACCGAGACGGTCTTCAGCTACCACGAGCGGGCGGGTGAGGTGTGGGCCGAGTACGCCGGCGGTTCCATCCGGCGCGGCTGCCTCGTCGGCACCCGCGACGGCGACCGGCTGGACTTCCGCTACGTCCAACTCAACGCCGAGGGCCAGACGTCCTCCGGGCACTGCGTCACCGAGGTGCGTGTGCTGGCCGACCAGCGCCTGGAGCTGCACGAATCCTGGACCTGGGAGTCCCGGCAGGGCAACGGCACCAGCGTGGTGCGGGAGATCCCCTAGACCGGGTCGGGGGAACCCGACTGACCGGCGACGCCGACGTTGAGCGGGTCGGCCAGCAGTTTGTCGAAGGCCAGCTCGGCGGCCCCGATCAGGACGGCGTCCCGGCCGAGAGCCGCAGCCCGCAACCGCAGGTGCTCACGGGAGGCCGGCAGCGGCATGGCGTCCAGCCGCCGCCGCACCGTGTCCGCTCCGGCGATGAAGATGTCGCGCAGCGACCCACCGAACACCACGGCGTCGGGGTTGACCACGTTGACCAGGTTCGCGACGCCGAACCCGAGCCAGTCGGCGACCCGCTCGACGGCGGCGCGGGCGGTCGCGTCGCCGTCCGCCGCGGCGCGTAGCACGTCGGCCACCGCGGCGCGGTCGTGCGGGTCGCGGCCGGCGTGCCGCAGCAGCGCGGCCTCGGAGATCTCGGTCTCCCAGCAACCACGGGAGCCGCAGCCGCACGGGAGGCCGTTCGGGTTGACCACCATGTGGCCGACCTTGCCGCTGTGGCCGCGGTGGCCGATCATCAGTCGGCCGCCGACCACGATACCGGCGCTGATGCCGAGGTCGCCGTGCAGGTAGATGAGGTCGTCGATGCCGGGGGCCACGCCCCGGATGTGCTCCGCCAGGCCCGCGATGTCGGCCAGGTCCCCGGCCACGAACCCGGGGCAGTCGGCCAGCTCGGCTTCGAGGGCGGCGCTCAGTCCCTCCTCGACGCCGACGATCCGCAGGCCGCCGTCCGCGTCGCGGGTGGTGTCGGTGACGGCGACCGCGCCGCCGACCAGCAGCGCGTCGGCGGCGACGCCGCGCTCCATCCCGCGTACGAGGTCGGCCAGCGGGCGGACGGCGTCGACGGCCGACATGCCACCGGGACGGGGTGCCTCCCGCAGGTCGAGGATGCGACCGCCGAGGCCGATCCGCGCGGCCCGCAGTCGGTCCGCGTCGATGCTGAGCGCGTGCGCGTAGACCCGGTCGGAGCGGGGGCTGACCACGAGGGAGGGCCGGCCGGCGCGGCGGGTCGTGGTCGGCGCCTCCTCGGTGACCAGACCACTGGCGGTCAGGTCGGCGGCGAGGGCGCCGATGGTGCTGCGGTTCAGGCCGAGACGGCTGGTCAGCTCGGCCCGCGATGTCGGCCCGTGCAGGTGCACGTAGCGCAGCACGGCGCCGAGGTTCTGCCGTCGAATCTCCTCCTGGCTGGCGCCGGGGACCGGGGGCAGTGGGGTGTCGACGGTACGGCCGGCGCCGGCTGGCCTGGACCGCACGGGTGTTGCCACGGTCAGACCTCCTTCACGGATCGGTGCCGGCTGGACGATGGGGCACGGACGACGATGGGTCCCGGAAGAGGAGACCCGGGACCCATCGGCGGTGCTGCTTACCGTGCGGTGATTACTTGGTGAGCGGCGCGAGCTTCGGGTCGTTGGCGTACGCCTCGACCACGTTCGCCTTGGTGACGGCGACCGGCGGGAGCAGGAACGTGTCGACGACCTTGCTGCCGTTGTTGTAGGACTTGGTGTCGTTCACCTGCGGGGCGTTACCGGCCTGGAGAGCCTTGACCATGTTGATGGTCTCCTTCACCAGGTTGCGGGTGTCCTTGTTGATCGTCATGTACTGCTCGCCCTTGACGATCGACTTGACCGACTCGACCTCGGAGTCCTGACCGGTGACCACCGGGATCGGCTTGCCGGCGCCCTTGACCGAGGTCAGGATCGCGCGGGCCAGGGTGTCGTTCGGGGAGAGGACGCCGTCCAGCTCCTTGTTGCCGTAGGTCGAGGTCAGCAGCTGGTCCATGCGGGCCTGCGCACCCTCGGCCTTCCAACCCTGGATGGCGGTCTGCTTGACGTCCTTCTGACCCGAGGCGACGACGACGTTGCCCTTGTCGATCTCCGGCTTGAGCACGTCCATCGCGCCGTTGAAGAAGACACCGGCGTTGTTGTCGTCCGGCGAGCCGGAGAACAGCTCGATGTTGTACGGGCCGTTCGGCTTCTTGGCCTTCATGCCGTCCAGCAGGGCCTGACCCTGGAGCTGGCCGACCTTGAAGTTGTCGAACGCGACGTAGTAGTCGAGGTCCGGCGTGTTGGTGATGAGCCGGTCGTACGCGATGACCTTGGCACCGGCGGCGTGCGCGGCGGCGACCTGGGTCGACAGCTGCGCGGCGTCGGTCGCACCGATGACGATGACCTTGGCGCCCTTGGTGGTCATGGCGGTGATCTGGGCCTGCTGGTCGGCGACCGTGGTCGACGCGCCGGCGTACTGCACGTCAGCCTGGAAACCGGCCTCCTTGAGGCCGTTGGTGAACAGGTCACCGGCGAGAACCCAGTTCTCCGAGGTCTTGGCCGGCAGGGCGACACCGATCAGGGAGTTCGCCGCGAAGCCCTTGGCGTCGCCGCCCTTGGAGCCCGCGTCGTCGCCGTCGCGGCCGGAGCCGCAGCCGGCCAGGGCCAGCATGGCGGCGGCGCTGATGGCCACCACCGACGAGCCGAAGATTTTACGCATGGTGAGGACTTGCCTTTCTGGAGGTGAGACGGGTGGTGAGGTCGGTGGCCGTCAGCCGGACACCGCTGCCTTGGCGGGCTCGCGCTCCGCGTCCGGCGGTGAGGCGGATGGGGCGGAGTCGTCGCGGCGGAACGGCCGCATCAGGCTCCCGATGATGGAGAAGCGCCCCTGGCTCTTGTTGTAGACGTCGATCGCGACGGCCAGCAGCAGGACCAGGCCCTTGATGATCTGGACCCGGTCGGTGCCGACGCCCATCAGCTGCAGACCGTTGTTGAGCACGGCCATGACGAGACCACCGACGATCGAACCGCTGATGGTGCCGATACCGCCGGAGACGGCCGCGCCACCGATGAAGACCGCGGCGATGGCGTCCAGCTCCCAGCCGTTGCCGTCCTGCGGGCCGGAGGCCGCCGAGCGGGCCACGAAGATCATGCCGGCCAGCGCGGCCAGGACGGACATGTTCATCATGACGAGGAAGTTGACCCGCTTGAGCTTCACGCCGGACAGCTCGGCCGCCCGGGAGTTGCCGCCCACCGCGTAGATGTGTCGGCCGCCTGCGGTGTTGCGGGTGTAGAAGGAGTACGCGATGACCAGCGCCACCAGGATGATGCCCGAGATCGGGAAGCTGGTGCCGACGCGACCGCTGGCGAAGCGCAGCGCGGCGAAGGCGATCACGCCGACCATGACGGCCATCCGCAGGATCGAGATCCACACCGGGGCCGGATCGGCGTCCATGGCCTTGCGGGTCTTGCGGGCCTGGAGCTCCCGCCACACCACGGCCACCGCGGCGGCCAGGCCGAGCAGCAGCGTCGCGTTGTTGTAGCCGGTGTTCGGCCCGAACTCGGGCAGGAAGCCCGAGCCGATCTCCCGGAAGCCCTCCGGCACCGGGATCGTGTTCGCGTTACCGATGAACTGGTTGCCACCGCGGAACAGCAGCATGCCGGCCAGGGTGACGATGAACGCCGGCACCCCGATGTACGCCACCCAGAAACCCTGCCAGGCGCCGATGATCGCGCCGATCGCCAGACCGAACAGGATGGCGAGCGGCCAGGGCAGGTCCCACTCGGTCATCGACTTGGCGACCAGGATGCCGGCGAACGCCGCGACCGAGCCGACCGAGAGGTCGATGTGCCCGGCAACGATCACCATGAGCATGCCGATGGCCAGGATCAGGATGTACGAGTTCTGCTGGAACAGCGCGATCAGGTTGTCCGACCGCAGGGTGAGCCCGTCGGTCAGGATCTGGAACAGGACGACGATCGCCACCAGGGTGAAGATCATCCCGAACTGGCGGGCGTTGGAGGTCGTACCTCCGAACAGGTTCTTCTGAAGGTCCTTGATACGACTCATCGGGTGGCCAACTTCTTCGTCGAGGTCATCTGCTTCATGAGGGTCTCCGGGTCCGCGTCCGCCCGAGCGATCTCGCCCGTGATGGCGCCTTCGAACACGGTGTAGATGCGGTCGCAGAGCCCGATCAGCTCAGGCAGCTCAGAGGAGATGACGATGACGCCCTTCCCCTGGTCGGCGAGCCGCTGGATGATGCCGTAGATCTCGTACTTCGCGCCCACGTCGATACCGCGGGTCGGCTCGTCGAGGATCAGCAGGTCCGGGTCGGTGAACATCCACTTGGCCAGGACGACCTTCTGCTGGTTGCCACCGGAGAGCTTGGCGACACCCTCGTCGACCGTCGGGGCCTTGGTCCGCAACTCCTTGCGGTACGCCTCGGCCGCCTGGTACTCCTCGACCTCGTCGAGCACGCCGTGGTGCGTGATCTTGGAGAGCTTGGCGGCCACCGTCGACGTCTTGATGTCGTCGAGCAGGTTGAGGCCGATCGCCTTGCGGTCCTCGCTGACGTACGCGAGCCCGTGGTCGATGGCGTCCGCCACCGACTTCAGCACGATCTCCTTGCCGTCCTTGATGATCGTGCCCGACTCGTACACCCCGTAGGAGCGGCCGAAGACGCTCATTGCGAGTTCGGTGCGGCCCGCACCCATCAGGCCGGCGAAGCCGACGATCTCGCCGCGGCGCACCACGAAGCTCTCGTTCTTGCAGACCTGCCGCTCGGCCGAGATCGGGTGCCGCACGTTCCAGTTGCGCACCTCGAAGAAGACGTCGCCGATCTTCGGGGTGTGGTCCGGGAAACGGCTGTTCAACTCGCGACCGACCATGCCCCGCACGATCCGGTCCTCGTCGACCCCGTCGGCCTTGACGTCCAGGGTCTCCACGGTCTTGCCGTCGCGCAGGATCGTGATCTGGTCCGCGATCGCCTCGATCTCGTTCAGCTTGTGCGAGATCATGATCGAGGTGATGCCGCGCGAGCGGAAACCGCGCAGCAGGTCCAGCAGGTGCCGCGAGTCCGCCTCGTTCAGGGCGGCCGTCGGCTCGTCGAGGATGAGCAGCTTGACGTCCTTGGCGAACGCCTTGGCGATCTCGACGAGCTGCTGCTTGCCGACGCCGATGTCCTTGACCAGGGTGTCCGGGTCTTCCTCCAGGCCGACCCGGGCCATCAGGTCGAGCGCCATCCGGTTCGCGGCCTTCCAGTCGATCGCGCCCCGCTTGCGCGGTTCGTTACCGAGGAAGATGTTCTCGGTGATCGACATGCCGGGAATGAGCGCCAGCTCCTGGTGGATGATCACGATTCCGGCGCTCTCGCTCGCCCGGATGTCGGAGAACTTGCTCTCCGACCCCTGGTAGACGATCTGGCCGTCGTAGCTGCCGTACGGGTAGACCCCGCTGAGCACCTTCATCAGCGTGGACTTGCCCGCACCGTTCTCGCCGCAGATGGCATGGATCTCGCCGGCGCGAACCACCAGGTTGACGTCGGAGAGGGCCTTGACTCCGGGGAACTCCTTGGTGATGGAGCGCATCTCAAGGAGGGTCGGCACGTTGCTCATCGCTCGTACCACCTCGCCAACGTCATCGGTTGCCTCCGGAAGGTTGAACCTTCACTTGGTTTTGTTGTTGACGGCAACGTATTGCGGTGAGCAGGCCATCCGCAAGGCGAGGCGCTGTTGAAAATGTAACAATCCGGCAATATAGACGAAGCAGAGTATTCGCCCGTCACGCTCGCCCCAACAGTCGCTGGTGGCACCATGACGTGCCCCTGGCAACGTTGTCAAATGGAAGATGGGCCCGCGATCGGCTCCGGTCACCGTCGGAGGGCCCCCACCAGGCATGTTCCGCCGCGAGGCGGGGTCGGCGCGGTGCCAGGTGCGCTCGCCCCCATCCAGTGATCTTGATCCAACCGCAACGCCGACGCCCCCTCACGACCACACCGCAAACCCCGATCAGCGGTGTGACCCACGCCTCCACCCGCAGGCAAGATCGACGCTGATCGCCCAACAAGGGGCCCCGCACCAGCAGACGAACATAAGACTGAACGTCCCTTTTGGGCGAGATCAGCCCCTTCGCCCCCGCCCCGCCCGGACCCGCCCCGTCGCGCCCCGCCCCCGTCGCGCCCCGCCCCGTCGCGCCCAGCCCCGTCGCGCCCCGCCCGCTTCGCCCCGCCCCGTCGATCATGGAGTTGCGGTGGGCGACAAAGCGCCCGCAAGACGACAAGACAGGCACCACAACCCCATGATCGTCGAGCCCAGGCCCCATGACCGCGCCGATCTTGCAGTTTCGGTTGTCGACATGGGGCGATACGGCACGTATGTCGGGACAGAAACCGCAAGATCGACGCGGACCTCAGGGCGCGGGGCGGGGCGGGGCGGGGCGTCGGCTTACTCGGGTGCCTGCCGTTGGCGGAACTGGTCGACGGGGAGGCCTCCTCGACCCCAGTTCTCGGTCTCGACCTCGTCGATCACCACGAAGGTCGACGTCAACGGCTTGTTCAGGACGTCGCGCAGCAACTCGCTCACCCCCTTGATGAGGGCGGCCTTCTCCTCAGCGGTCGCCGCGGACGCGCCCGCGGTGCTGCCCTCACGGGTGATCTGGATGGTCACGATCGGCATCGCCTGCTCCTCTCGGCTGTCGGGTGGAGTCAGTGACCAGCGTTCTGCCCACCGTCGACGTGCAGGACCTCGCCGGTGACGAACGGGGCGGACTCGAGGTAGAGCACGGCGTCGACCACGTCGCTGGTCTCGCCCATCCGGCCCACCGGGTGGAGACCCGCGAGCGTCTGGTGCGTCTCGACCGGGTGCATCGGGGTCTTGATGACGCCGGGCGCGACGGCGTTGACCCGTACGCCGCGACTCGCGTACTCGATGGCCAGCGACTTGGTCGCCGAGCTGAGACCGCCCTTGGTCAGTGACGCGAGCACCGACGGGACGTTCGAGTTGGGCTGGTCGACGAAGCTCGTCGTGATGCTGACGATGTGACCGGCACCGCCGGCCAGCAGGTGCGGCATGGCGCGCTGGGTGAGGTGGAAGAACCCGGCGAGGTTGATCCCGGTGACCTGGGCGAAGTCCTCGGCAGTGTAGTCGGTGAACGGCTTGGCGACGAAGACGCCCGCGTTGTTCACCAGGGTGTCGATCCGCCCGAACCGGTCCAGAGCGGCGCGGACCACCCGCTCCGCGGTGTCGGCCTCGGCGATGTCGCCCTGGACCGTGACGATCTCCGGGTCGGTGGACGCGCCGATCGAGCGTGAGGTCGCCACGACGCCGTACCCGAGCTTGCGGTAGGCGTCCACGAGGCCGGCCCCGATGCCCTGGGAGGCGCCGGTGATGACAACGACCTTCTGACCCTGAGTGCTGTTCATGAGAAAACCACCTTCACTAGACGACTGGTCTACTAAAAGCTAGCCGACCGGTCGTGTATCGTCGAGGCATGGGGCGGACCAGTGACGCGAAGAACAAGATCCTCGAGGCGGCCGCCGCGCTGATCGAGCAGCGCGGCTACACGGCGCTGGGCGTGGCCGAGATCTGCGCGGTGGCCGGCGTGCCGAAGGGCAGCTTCTACTACTTCTTCGAGTCCAAGCAGGCGCTCGCCCGCACCGTCATCGACGAACACTGGGCCACCCAGCGCCGCCAGTGGGAGCAGTTGCTCGGCAGCGAACGCGACCCACTACAGCGGCTCCGGGACCTGTTCGAGGCCACCGAGGAGGTCCAGCGCGCCGGCCAACAGAAGGCCGGCGTGGTCGCCGGCTGTCTGTTCGGCAACCTCGCCCTCGAACTCAGCAACCAGGCCGAGGAGATCCGCGCTCGGCTCCAGGAGATCTTCGAGGAGCAGATCAGCCTCATCGAGCAGGTCGTCACCGAGGCGAAGGAGCGCGGCCTGGCGGGCTCGTCGGTCGACACCCGGGAGGCCGCCCGATCGATCGTCGCCCAGATCGAGGGGCGGGTCCTGCTCGCGAAGTTGCTCAACGATCCGACCCAACTGGAGACGCTGTGGCGCAACTGCCTGGACCTTCTCCAGGTGCCGGCGCAGGAGCGGACCAGCACCGACTGAACGGGCGACCGTCGCCGACCGTCCACTCCGGGCGCGCTGCGCGGTCGCTCAGTGACGTCCACGAGGCGTGACGTTCAGGGCGCTGGCGCTGCCGACCGGCGGCGCGGTACGGGTGCCGTTCGGGCCAACCTCCACGGCGGCCGACGCCGAACGCGTCGTCGCCTTCGTGCGATCGTCCTACCTGGACCGGGACCGTGGTTTCGGGCCGCCGTCGCCGCCCGACTACGACGCCGAGCTAGCCGACCTGGGCCACCGGCGCCGGGCGGTGCTTGATCTCCTCCATGAACGCGAACCGGGCGGTCAGCTCGGCGAGCGTCGCCCCCTCCCGCCAGGCGGCGGCCACCTGGGCGACCTGGAGCAGGTCCATGCAGTCGCCGCGTGCGAGCACCTCGCCCGCCGAGCGGACGTCGATCATGAAGTAGCGGGCCTGCGAGCCCAGCCCGACGCAGACCACACCCTGATCGGAGTGCAGTTCGGCGCAGGTGAACCGGGCGCGCCCCTGCTCGGGCGCGGTCACCCGGCCGATGTCGAGCCGGTGGCGGGCCGCGGCCTCGATGAGCGCGGGGGCCAGGCCACCCGGCTCGACCAGGTCCGGGTAGAGGCGCACACCCAGCGCCGTCGACGCGTCGCTCATGACTGACTCCCACTTCCTTGTGACAGAGACCAGCAGCACGCAGGTTACGGGGAGGTTTCCTGCGGACCTCGCCATCCTGTCCCGGGTGGACGCTCCACGGCAATAGGAAGTGTCGATTCGACCGCTATCGAGGGATGCGATCGGGCGGTAACGGACCGTCGCGGTATTGGAAACACTCTTGACAGAAAGACGACTATATCGACATGCTTCGTTTGGAGAGCGCTCTCCACGCATCTCCGACGCGCCGCCTCCGACGCGCCGCCGCCACTGTCATCCCGCCGAGGAGCCTCCCGTGTTCACAGCCCGACGCACCTCCCGAAGCCGCCCCCTCGCCCTCGCGGCGGTCGCCCTCGTCACCACCCTCGCCTCCCTCACCCTCCCGGGTCAGTCCGACCGCGCCGAGGCCGCCATCGGGCCGATCACCTGGCAGGACGAGTTCAACGCCCCGGCCGGCACGCCCGTCGACGCGAACAAGTGGCGCTTCGATATCGGCGGCGGCGGTTGGGGCAACAACGAGCGGCAGTACTACACCAACAGCACCAGCAACGCCGTACACGACGGTCAGGGCAACCTCGTCATCACGGCCCGCCGGGAGAACCCGGCCAACTACCAGTGCCACTACGGTCGCTGCGAGTACACCTCGGCCCGGCTGCTGACCGCCGCGACCTTCACCCAGACGTACGGTCGCTTCGAGGCCCGCATCAAGATTCCTCGCGGCCAGGGCATCTGGCCGGCGTTCTGGATGCTCGGCACCGGCGGCGGGTGGCCCGATGCCGGCGAGATCGACGTCATGGAGAACATCGGCCGGGAGCCCAACACCGTCTACGGCACCGTGCACGGCCCCGGCTACTCCGGCAGTGGTGGCATCACCGGCAGCCGCACGATCGGCGGCCCGCTCGCCGACGGTTTCCACGACTACCGGGTGGACTGGGAACCGGGCGCGATCACCTGGTACCTGGACGGGGTGCAGTACCACCGGGTCGACCCGGCCCGCCTCGGCGGCAACCGGTGGGTGTTCGATCACCCGTTCTTCATGATCCTGAACGTGGCGGTCGGCGGGAACTGGCCCGGCTACCCGGACGGCTCCACTCAGTTCCCCCAGCAGATGCTCGTCGACTACGTCCGGGTGTCGAGCTACACCTCCGACGGCGGCAACCCGACGCCCGGCACCACCCGGATCCGGGGAGCGCAGAGCGGTCGTTGCATCGACATCCCGAGCGCCAACCCGGTCGAGGGCGCCAAGTTGCAGATCTGGGACTGCAACACGACCGCGGCGCAGGCGTGGACCTTCGCCTCCGACGGGACCGTCCGGGCGATGGGCAAGTGCATGGACCCGGCCTGGGCCGGCACGGCCAACGGCACCGAGGTCAACCTGGTCAGCTGCAACGGCAACCCGGCCCAGCGCTTCACGCTCAACAGCGCGGGCGACCTGGTGAACCTCAGCGCCAACAAGTGCGTCGACGTACGGGAGGCCAACCCCAACAACGGTGGCAAGCTGCACCTCTGGGACTGCCTCGGCGCGTCCAACCAGAAGTGGTCCCGCTTCTGACGAGACCGGTAGGGGTGAACGGGCCGTCCGGGCGCAGCCCCGGACGGCCCGAACCCGAATCGCGACCACACCGCGACCGCTATGTTCGGTTTAGTCCGGATATAGCTATCACGGGAGTGAACTCATGTCGCACCACCTCGACACCCCCCTCGCCGCCCAGGGAGGTCAGCTCTACATCGACGACCTGTACGTCTTCGACGGCGACCGCGCCACGGTGTTCGTCATGGACGTCAACAGTTCGGTGACCAGGGCCGACATCAAGCGCGGCTTCCACGCCGAGGCCCGCTACGAGTTCAAGGTTCACTTCAACGGGGCGGACACCGAGGAGCTGACCTACCGGTTCGCGTTCGGCGAGCCGGACGGCAACGCCGTACAGGCCCTCCAACTGTACGAACTCACCGGCGCCGACGCCCGCGACGACGCCGCCATGGGCACGCCGATCGCCGAGGGCAGGACCGGCGAGGTGACGACCGGGCAGCGCGTCCGGGTCTGGGCCGGTCGGATCACCGACCCGTTCTACATCGACCTCGACGAACTCGCCACCATCAACGGCGCGGTCAAGAACGGCGCGAAGGTGGACCGCTCGGCGTGGCGGGCCGACCAGGCGAAGAACAGCTTCGCCGGCACCACCGTCGAGTCGATCGTCCTGGAGGTCTCCCACGACGAGCCGCTGCTGCGTGAGGGCACCGAGATCGGCGTCTGGTGCCGGACCCTGCTCGCCACCGACGCGGGCGGGTGGCGGCAGATCAACCGGGCCGGCCACCCCATGATGTGGCCCGTGTTCTGGCCGCACGACACCGACTTCTCGGACCCGGCGAACTTCCGCCACCCCCGCCAGGACCTGCCCGAGGGCGGGGAGGAGATCGCCAAGGCGATCGCCGGGGTGGTCGCGGCGAACGGCACCGCGCCGGACCCGCAGGCGTACGGCTGGAGCGTCGCCCGCGCGCTCTACCCCGACGTGCTGTCGTACACGGTGGGCACGGCCGCGAACTACGGCTTCGCGGTGCGCAACGGCCGCACCATGGCCGACAACGCGCCCGAGGTGATGTTCTCGCTGGTCCTCAATACCGGCACGACTTCGGGCCTCACCGCCGACGTCACGAAGGCGGCCCGAGCCGACGCGTTCCCGTACGTCGTTCCGGCCTGACGTCGGCCCGAGCGGACCCCACCCGGGTGACAGACATACGGTTTGACCGTTTCATGCTTGTTTGCGCAGTTAGCCTCTGACTCGCATCCGTTGGGCGACTCAGATAGGAGACTTGATGCGCAGGAAGCTTCTCGCGGGCGTGGCCGGCATCGCCGCCACCCTCGCTCTCGCGGGACCGGCCGCCGCCGACACGACGGGCGACACGATCGTGACCCTCACCGTCGACGCCGCCGGTGGTCTCTCGATCACGGTGCCGGCGACGGCGAACATCGGACACGGCGTCGAGGGTTCGACGGTCACCGGCCAACTCGGCCCGGTGACCGTGCTGGACCAGCGCGGATCGCTCACCCCCAACTGGAACGCCACCGTCATCTCCACCGACTTCACCACCGGTGGCGGCACCTCGGGCGAGACGATCCCGAACATCAACGTCCTGTACTGGTCCGGTCCCGCCACGGCGACCGCCGGTGGCGGCACCTTCACGCCGGGACAGCCGACGGCGGCCCAGCAGGTGATCATCAACGTCCCACGGACGGCGATGAGCCACACCGGCGGAACGGGCAACAACTTCGCCACCTGGAACCCGACGCTGGTGGTGAACATCCCGGTCGGCACCGTCCAGGGTGTCTACACGGGGACGGTGACACATTCGGTGTTCTGAGCCGCTCGGCCGGCTGGCGCTGCTGGCCTCCGTCGCCCTCGTGGCGCTCGGGGTCTCGGCAGCGCCAGCCGTCGCCGTGCGGGAGCAGCGACAGGATCCCGCCGACGACGCCGCGATCAGCATCCGCATGCTGGACATCCCCGCGAGTCGGGTGCAGGACCCCCGGGCCCAGGTCTACATCGTGGACCACCTGAATCCGGGTACGACGATCCACCGCCGGGTCGAGGTGCAGAACACCTCGGACGAGACGCAGAAGGTCGACTTCTACTCCGGGGCGGCCTCGGTGGAGAACAACACCTTCGCCGTGCCCGAGGGACGTACGGGCAACGAACTCAGCGGGTGGATCCGGCTGAAGACCGCCACGCTGGAACTGGACCCGGGCGAGCGCCGGCCGGTCGAGGTCGAGATCGCCGTCCCGAGGAAGGCGTCCAAGGGCGAGCGGTACGCCGCGATCTGGGCCCAGGTCACCAGTTCGAAGGAGCGCACCGGCAACGTCACCCAGATCCACCGGGTGGGCATCCGGGTCTACCTCGACGTCGGCCCGGGCGGTGAGCCACCGACCGACTTCCGCATCGACGGGCTGGCCGTCGTACCCGGAACCGGTGAGTTCCCCGTGGTGACCGCCAGGATCACGAACACCGGCCAGCGCGCCCTGGACATGACCGGCACCCTGTCGCTGCGCAAGGCGGCGGTGCAGGCCGGCCCGTTCAAGGTGACGAACGGCGTGACGATCCTGCCCGGCCAGAGCGGCCAGGTTCGCGTCGAGGTCAACCAGTCCCTGCCCGCGGGCACCTGGGAGGTGCACGCGAAACTCGCCAGCGGCACCGTCGAACGCACCGCGACCGGCACGATCGTGCTGCCCGTCGCCGCGCCGATGGCCGTCACGACGACCACCGGGCCGAGCTGGCTGGTCTATGCGGTCGGCGGGCTCGCCGTGCTGGTCCTGGTGATCCTCGGTGGCTGGTACCTCGTCCGCCGGCAACGGACCCGGCTGGCCTGACCGGCAAGCGCGCGAGACGCCCGGCCGTTCCCAGGGGGAACGGCCGGGTGAGTCGTCCCGGCACAGCCCTCAGACCAGCCACCGACCGCCGCGCATCAGGTCACGGCCGGCGGCCTCGGCCTCGTTCCGCCACGCCTGTATCCGGCGCGGTGTCACCCGGAAGAACGCGTAGCGGGTCTGGCCGACCCGCGCGTCCCAGAACTTCGCGGCGAACGCGTCCGCCAGATCGAGGGGCACGGTCTCGCGTGCGAACGTCTCCACGGTCCCCTCGATGATGACCACGTCGCGCGTCTGACCGAGGGCCATGCGCACCCGCCTCGAGGTACGCAGGTTGCGGGCGGTCGGAGTCGTCTCGGCGGTGGCCAGGGTGAGCGCCGCACCATCCCAGAGAAAGGAGAGCGGTACCAGGTGGGCGTTGCCCTCCCGGTCCGCCGAGGCGACCCACGCATCCATGTCGCGGTCGAGCCGGGCCAACGTGTCCTGCTTGCGTCGCGTCGGACTGCGCGGTGGTTCGGGCTGCACGTCTGCACCATCCTTCCGGTGGCCGTGACGGCACGACCATCGCGCCCCGGGCAGTCTCGCTGTTGAAGCCCGCTTCACCGCAAGAGCCCGCCAGATCGCCGATGACCCGGCGGCAGCGCCGCGCCCCGCCTCCGGTAGGGAGCGAGGACTCAGGTGAGCGTGATGCCTCTGAGTCATCAAGATGACTCAACGGCATCACGTTCACCGGGGGAAGGCACGCCGCCGCGAACAACGACGGGTGGCGGGGGATATTCGCCTCGGCCAGCAGTTGGGCGGGAACGAGGCGTACCAGCCGGGCCGCCAGCGGAGCCGCGGTGAGCCCGCCGATCAGGCGAGGCGCCGCGATCCCCGCCGCGCTAGATGACCGAGTGCGTCACGACCGCCTGGTAGTCGCCGACCACCAGCCCGTCCGGAAGCCGCACCAGAAGCGTCGGGTTCCAGGTGGCGGAGTTCGCGCCGCCGGTCTGGCCGGACCAGCCGGCGGCCGTACGCGGTGTGTCCAGTACGGCGCCGGGCTGCGGGAGGAACGTTCCGTCACCGGTGGTGGCGATAGCCGCTCCCGAGGCGTACGTGATGTTGCTGTTCGGAATGGTCTGGCCCGGCGTGCCGGACCCCGTGGTGAAGTTCGTTGTCGAGACGACGCTGACCCACCGTCCGGAGAAGGGGCCGCGATCGTCGGTCACGGTGACCGGGCCGAGTTGGCCGGACACGCCGGTCGCGGCCGAGGTGACGGTGCCGAGTGAGGAGATCGTCGGGACACTGATGGACAGGCCGCCGAGCGGACTGATGACCAGTTGGACGCCGCGGGTGTCGGACTGGTCGAACGAGTCGGTCACCCGGACGCTGAACGGGAATGTCCCGGACGCCGTCGGTGTGCCGGCGAGCAGGCCGGTGACCGGGTCGAGGCTCAGGCCGGGGGGCAGGGTTCCCGAGCTGACCGACCAGACGAAGGGGCTGGTGCCGCCGGCCACCGTGAGCTGGTACTGGTACTCGACGTACGCCTTGCCCGGCGGCGGGGGCGCGAAGGTCAGGGTCGGCGGCGGGTTGACCGTCACCGGCGCGGAGGGGGCCGACTGGGGGCCGGTGCCGGCCGCGTTGATCGCAGCCACCCGGAAGGTGTAGGTGGCGCCGCCGGTCAGCCCGGTGACGACCTGGGTCGTTGCGGTCCCACTGAAGGTCTGGGCGGTCTGCGCCACTCCGTTGAGGTAGGGCGTCACCGTGTAACCGGTGATCGGTGAACTCCCGTTGGCCGGGGTCGTCCAGCTCAGCCTGACGGCGGTCGTCCCCGCGCTGACCGAGGTGATCGTCGGAGCGCCCGGTAGGGTGTACGGGACCACCGCCGCCGAGGCGGGGCTTGCCGCGCCGGTACCGAACGCGTTCACCGCGGCCACCCGGAAGGCGTACGACGAGCCGGCGGTGAGCCCGGTGAGGGTGCGGGTGGTGGTGGAGGCATCGAACGTGAGCGTCGGTTGGGTGACGCCGTCCCGGATCGGCGTGACCAGGTAGCTGGTTATCGGACTGCCGTTACTCGCGGGCGCGGTCCAACTCACGGTGGCGCTGGTGACGCCGGCCACGGCGGTGGGCGCGGCCGGAGTACCCGGGGTGGACGCGTAGGTGTAGTTCGCCGAGCCCGCCGAACCCCGGGTGACCACGGTGACGGTGACCGTCGCCGAGCTGGACCGGGCTGGCATCGAGGAGATGCCGAGGGTGCCGTCGGGGTTCACGGTGAAGCAGCCGGCCGCCGGGCCGGAAGCGCAGGGCAGCAGTACCACCGACGTGCCGGCCTGCTGTTCGGCGGCCGTACCGATGGTGATGGCGGTGGCGCCGGTGAGGTTGCTGCCGCCGACGGTGACCGCGCCGCCCCCGGAGATGGAGCCCTGGGCGGGGGCGACCGTGATGCCGCTGGGCGCGATGGCGGGTACGACGGGCGTGGTGGAGGTGGACAGGCCGGGGTTCGCGTCGATCGACGACGACGTCGCCACGGTCGCGGTCTGGATCAGCGCGGGTGTCACGCCGCTGCCGGTGACGGTGGCGACGACCGTGATCGGTGGCAGCGAGGTGCCCCCGGCGAACGGGCCGTTGCTGTTGGT
Source organism: Micromonospora sp. WMMD736 (assembly GCF_049179015.1). Classification (NCBI taxonomy): domain Bacteria; kingdom Bacillati; phylum Actinomycetota; class Actinomycetes; order Micromonosporales; family Micromonosporaceae; genus Micromonospora; species Micromonospora sp. WMMD736. The sequence goes on along the minus strand of NZ_JBMHMI010000001.1, from coordinate 6,504,146 downwards.
ACAGGTGATGGTCTGGCCGGACGGAGCGCCGCAGACCCAACCGGTGCCGAACGCGCCGCGTGGCGTGACACCGGCGGGGACGGTCTGGGTGACCGAGATCGGCGCTGTCTCGGCGGTCCCGGCATCGACCCCCGCGGTGATGGAGTAGGTGACCGGGTCGCCGAGCTGCGGGGCGGCGCCGACCGAGCTGGTCTGCGACACGTTCAGGTCCGGCACCTGGTTGAAGGTCACCGCCCGAGCTTCGTCGACCTCGTGGAAGTCGGTGACCGAGCCGGTCGAGCCGACCCAGCCGAAGGCGAGTTGCCGGGGGTAGCCGTTGGCGTTCAGCCAGGTCGGTGACGGGTACAGGCTCGGTGACACGACCGGGAGCGCGCCCTCCAGGGTCCGCGCGGACCCGCCGACCGGGGTGAACCGGACCCGGTACTGACCGGCCGGCACGGTGATCCCGGTGTCGGTGGTGTACGGGGAGGCGGTGGTGTTGATGACGACCTCGACCGGCACCACGGACGCTGCCCGGGTGCTGGCCCGCAGCGCCAGGGCGGGGGCCGAGGTGCTGCCGGCGGTGCTGTTGATGGCGCAGTAGCCGACGCCGTTGCGGCCCGGACCCCGGACCACGACCTGCCCGGGGACGCGTCCCCCGGTGGTGGAGATGTACGGCGGGTTCGTGCAGCCGGTGCCCTGGTAGGTGCTGCTGCTGAAATTGCCGAAGACGTCCAGCCCGATGCCCAGGTAGCCGTTGGACAGGCCCGCCGACACGCCGTTGAACGCCGCCGAGTAGCCCAGCGAGCCTCCCGTCTGACCGAGGGTCGCCGGGGATCGCGGGTTGGCGGGGTCGACGGCGGCCAACGCGAAGGCGAGGCCGTCCGCGCCCGGGGTGGAGCCGCCGTACTGGTAGGTGTTGAAGGTGAGGTGCAGCCCCTGCGAGGTGGGCACACTGACCGCCCCGAACACCCCGCCCTGGCGGTTGATGGTGGCGGGGGTGAGGCGCAGCTTGCCCGCGCCCTGCGGGTCGGTGGAGGTGGTGCAGCTCAGCAGCGGGCCGGTGGTGGAGTTGCCGGCCGCGCTCAGGCACGCGGCGTTGGTGGCGAGGACGCCGGGCACGGCGGGCACCGCCACCGCGCCGAGGCCGTTCGCGGTGTTGTTGTGGAACGGCTGGTCGAACAGCACCGACCCGGCCGCCGACGCCGGTAGCGGTGTGAGCGCCAGCGACCCCACGGTCATGGCGACCACGACCACGGTGATCGTCGGACGACGCCACCTCCGAAACGTCATGTCCACTCCCAGCTGCCACTCCAGTCCCGAACCGGACTATATCCGGCAAAAGCGCCCGAAAGTCCAGCGTCTGGGAAAGCCGTGGAAGCGGAACGGCCCCCTCGGTAAGTCCGAGGGGGCCGGCCCGAAGGCAGGTGGATGATCAGCCCGCGATGTCGCGCGGGTCGCGGCTGCGCGGGTAGGTGTTCTTCTCGCCGATCGTGCCGTCCTGCTTCTTGATCACGTGCTCGACGCCGCGGTCGGCCGCCATCTCGCGGCCCTGCGCCTGCGCGTCGGCCTTGGTGTCGTGCGTGCTGCTGGCCCGGTCGTTGCCCTCCGGGCGGTTCTTCCACTGCCCGTTCTCCTGGTAGGTGTCGACATCGCCCTTGGTCATCGCCAGCTCCTCCCCTGCGTCTGCGCGGTCACCCTCTTCAGTGCCCCGAGCAGGGGCAGGCAAACCGGCGTCCTCAGGGGACGGCCGGGCAGTTGTTGCTCACCCGGCGGAGGATCTGCTCCCGATCGTCGGTCGTGATGCCCGACGGCGTGCCGTCGAAGTGGGTCTCCACCTTGTCCCACCCTCGGCGCTGCTCGTAGTGCAGGTGCGGCGCCCCCGAGTTGCCGGTGCTGCCGAGCCGACCGATCTGTTCACCCTGGGCGACCTTCTGACCCACCCGGACCAGCGGCGGTTCGAGCAAATGCAGGTACTGCGTCTCCCACTTGCCGCCGTGGTCGATCTTCACCCAGTAGCCACCACCGCGTCCGCGCGGACCCTCCGGGTTCTCCGGGGTACGCCCACCCAGCGAGCCGTTGATGCCGGCCACCGTGACCGTGCCGCCGTAGGAGGCGAGGACGGGACGCCCCCACGACTCGCCCCCGATGGGGAAGAAGTCGACGTCGTAGTCGTCGTGGCCGGGGTAGGTGCTGAGCTGCCAGGTCTCCCCGCAGGTGACGGGCATCTGGAAGAGGGGGCGTGGACCCGCCGGTCGCAGCATCGGTACGGCGACCACGGCGACGGCGGCGACGGCCGCCGCGGCGACAAGCGTGAGCAGGATGACGAGGATCCGTCGGCGGGGGCGGCGATGGGTGCGGGCTCTGGTGGGGCGGCCGGTCGTCACCGGTCCGAGCATGGCAGACGCGGGCGAGCCGCACCACCTTTGCGTTGCAGTTGCATCGTAAAGGCGCTACGGTCGACGCGATGCAGTCGTATTGCAACTGGGGGTCGGCGTGTACGTGCTCGCGTTGTCCGAGGTGACCGCCGACATGGGCGACCTGGTCGGCGGGAAGGCAGCCGGGCTGGGCGCGCTGATCCGGCACGGCGAACGCGTCCCCGACGGGTTCTGCGTCACCACCGAGGCCTACCGGCACGGCGTGGTGCCGGCGGCGGAGATAATCGAGGCGTACCAGCGGCTCGGGGGCGGACCGGTGGCGGTCCGCTCCAGCGCCACCGCCGAGGACCTGCCGGACGCCAGCTTCGCCGGGCAGCAGGACACCGTCCTGGGCGTCACCGGTACGGCCGAGCTGATCGCCGCCGTCGCGAAGTGCTGGGACTCGCTGCACAGCGACCGCGCGACCGCCTACCGCCACGCCCACGGCATCGACCAGCGCGGGGTGGCGATGGGTGTCGTCGTGCAACGCATGGTCACGCCCACGGTGGCCGGGGTGCTCTGCACCGCCAACCCACTGACCGGCCGCCGCGACGAGATGGTGGTCGACGCCGCGCCGGGACTCGGCACTGCCGTCGTGGACGGCGCGAGCGCCGTGGACCACTACGTCCTCGACGGCGTCGCGCGGGACGACACCGGGTGCCTGACGTCCGCGCACCTGGACCGGCTGCGGGCCGTCGGCGAACGGCTGGACCGGCACTTCGGCTACCCGCAGGACGTCGAGTGGGCAATCGACCCGGACGACGTGCTGTGGTTGCTGCAGTCGCGCCCGATCACCAGTCTGTTTCCCCTGCCGCCGGCCACCGGCAAGCCCCTCCCCCGCGTCTTCGTGGAGTTCGGGCACGTCCAGGGCATGCTGCGGCCGGTCACCCCGATGGGCATGGCGACCCTACGGGCGCAGGTCACCGCCATGCTCGCGGCGCTCGGTGTCCGGGTGGAGATCGTCGACATCGGTGGCCGCCTCTACGGCGACCTGACCGACCTGGCCCGGAGCAGGTCGTCGCGGCGACGACTGGTCAAGCTCATGGCCGTCGACTTCGGCCCCCGGGCGCAGGCGGTCATGCAGCACGTCCTGGCCGACCCACGGTTCGCCCCGACCAGCGCCGGGCGCGGCGCGGCCCGGCCGGCGGCGTCCCTGCGCACCGCCGGCCGGGCGGTGGTGGGCATCGTGCGCGCCCTGGCCCGCCCGGACGCGGCACGCCTACGGATGTTCGCGGCGATCGAGCAGCTGCGGGTCCGTTCGGTGGCCCCCGACGACCTGCGGACGACCGCCGACCGGCTGCGCTACGTCGAGGCACGCGACGACACCGACCACAGCGACGCCATCATGTGGCCGATCGTCGCCGGCATGCTCGCCGCCGCGCTGCCGGCCGCGCTGCTCAAGGGCATCGCCGGTCCGGACGAGATGCACGCCACGCTGGGCGGGATGCCGCACAACGTCACCATCGAGATGGACCTCGCGCTGTGGCGGCTCGCCCAGGACGTCGGTGCGCACCGACGACTGCTGCTCGACACCCCACCGGACGAGCTGGCCGCCCGCCACCTGCGCGGCGAACTGCCCGACATCGGTATGGGCGGCTTCCTCGACGCGTACGGCCACCGGGGCGTGGCCGAGGTCGACCTCGGGGTGCCGCGCTGGGCCGAGGACCCGACACCGGTCTTCGCCGCGCTCGCCAACTATCTCCGGGTCACCGACCCGGAGCAGGGCCCCGACCAGCGCTTCCACCGGGCCGCAGCGGCTGCGGAGACGGCGCTGACGGAGCTCACCGTGCGGGCTCGCCGACGACGGCCGGTGCGCGCGATGATCGCCGGGTTCCTGCTGCGCCGCGCCCGTTCGTTGGCCGGCCTGCGCGAGGCCGGCAAGTTCGCCGGGCTGTACCCGCTGCGGGAGACCCGCCGACAGTTGCTGCTGATCGGCGCAGACCTGGCCGACGCCGGGCTGCTGGACCAGCGCGACGACATCATGTTCCTGAACCTCGACGAGGTGCGGGCCTCCGTACACCAGGGTGTCGACCACCGCGACCTGGTCGCGTCCCGGCGCGCCGTGCACCGCCGCGAGCTGCGTCGCCGGTCGGTGCCGGTGGCGTTGCTGTCCGACGGCACCGACGTCGAGACCGTCCTGGCCCGGACATCCGGCGGCGACGGGACCCTCGTCGGCGTGGGGGCGTCCGCAGGCCGGGTCACCGGGCCGGCCCGGGTCGTGCACGATCCGGCCACCGCGTACGTCGAGCCCGGCGACGTCCTGGTCGCCGCGACCACGGACCCCGGTTGGACCCCGCTGTTCCTCACCGCCGCCGCCCTGGTCACCGAGACCGGCGCGATCATGGCGCACGGCCCCACGGTGGCACGGGAGTACGGCATTCCGGCCGTCATCTGCGTGCCGAACGCCACCCGCACGATCACCACGGGCCAGCTCGTCACCGTCGACGGCGGCGCGGGCGTCGTGACCGTCCACTGACCACCACCCCTAGCCGAGGACGAGGACGATGACCGAGACGAGGACGCCGACCAGGGCGACCGTGGGACCGCTGCTGCGCCGGGCCGCCGTGAGCGAGGCCGCGATGTGGCGCAGCCTCTACCTGTGGGCGCGTCGCCGTCCCCTGCCGCTCGAGCCGGGCGACGAACCGTTCGGCTACCTCGGCGTGGTCAAGCCGATCCTCGGGATCTTCATCGCCCTGTCGGCCGTCGAGATACCGATCTTCGACCTGATCGTCACCCACGTGGTCCCCTGGCAACCGGCCCGCTGGATCGTGCTCGGCCTCGGCATCTGGGGTCTGCTCTGGATGGTCGGCCTCTGGGCGAGCATGACCATCCACCCGCACGTCGTCGCCGACACCGGGCTGCGGGTACGCAACAGCTCCGGCATCGACATCTGGATCCCGTGGGCGGACGTCGCCGCGCTCCGCAAGCGCCACCGCTCCCTACCGTCGAGCAGGACCGTCCAGGCCGAGCAGGAGGGTGACCGCCAGATCCTGCACATCTCGGTCGGCAGCCAGACGAGCATCGACGTCGTGCTGCGTCGGCCGACGACCTTCGACCTGCCCCGGGGCCGGTCCGCGCCGACGCACGAGCTGCGACTGTACGCCGACGACCCCGACGGTCTGCTGCGCAGCGCCCGGGGCACGCCCGCCCCGGCGACCGACCGCCACGCGGCGGCTCCCGGCCACCCCCTGTGAAACGATCGAGGCCATGCCCAAGAAGGTCGATCACCAGCAGCGACGCACCCTCATCGCGGACGCGTTGATGCGGGTCGCCGCGGATCAGGGCCTGGAAGCCGTCAGCCTCCGCCACGTCGCCACCGAGGCGGGCGTGTCCGCCGGAATGGTCCAGCACTACTTCCGGACCAAGGACGAGATGATGGCGTTCGCGTTGAGCGTGGTCCGCGAACGCAGCCAGATCCGGGTCACCGAGGCGGTGGCGCGACTCGGCGCGGACCCCTCCCCCCGGCTGCTGCTGCGGACGATGATCGCCGCCCTGCTGCCGCTCGACGCGCACACCCGCGACGACGGTCGGGTGGCGCTCGCGTTCCTGGCCTATACGGCGGTGCGCCCGACGGCCGCGACCAGCCTGCGCGAGGGCACCGCGCAGCTCACCGCGTTCATCACCAGCGTCCTGCCGGCCGGGCGTGGCGAGGCCGACGCGCGGGGTCTGCTGGCGCTCATGGAGGGGTTGGGCGTCCACCTGCTCGGCGGCCAGTACACCGCCGAGCAGGCCCTCGCCGCCCTGGACGCCCACCTCGACCTGCTCTTCGGCTGAGCCGACGGGCCGTGACTCCCACGTCGAGTCACGGCCCGTCGTCGCCGACCCGCTCAGCCCATCCGGGCGGCGGCGCGCGCCTTGCGCTGGCGCAGTTCCTCGGCGGTCATCAGCCAGCTGGAGTTCGACGCCCCGAGCCCGAGGAGCACCTGGTCGAAGGCGTTGCCGTCGTTGTCGTCGGTGTAGCAGAGGCTCACCTCGCCCCAGGGGGACGAGGCGACGGCCAAATGCTCCTGCCGACCGGTCGTGGTCTGGCTCAACGCCTGCGCCGCCAGCCGACCCGTGGTGCTGCCGTCCGGGTTGAGGCCACGCGCCCAGACGTCCGGGTTGGCGCCGGACACCGTCCAGCCCACCACGACGTTGCCCTCGTCGTCGATGCCGACGCCGGGGGCGACCGCCCCGGTGCCGGTGGACACCTGCACCTCGTCGTGGCGGGCAGTGCCAGTGGCGGTGAACGAGCGCGCCCAGACGCCCATCGTGCCGGTGTGGTCCGACTCCCAGCCGACGGTGAAGTCACCGGAGTAGGTCGCCGCGACCGACGCCCGCCGCTGCTGGCCGCCGCTCTGCGCGTTGGCCGTACGCCGGGACAGCACCACCGCGCCGTTCGACCGGGCCAACCGGGTCAGCCCGATGTTGTACGAGCCGTTCGCGTCGGCGTCCTCGTCCCACACCACGAGCGCCTCCCCGGAGGCGGACACCGCCACGTCGGGGCGGTGGTGCGAGCCGGTCGTCTGCGAGGCCGTCACCTCGTACCCCTTGGTGGTGGGGCCGGTGAAGCCGGCGGCCTTGACGGTGGCCGGCGCGGTCCCCTGCACGTCCTCCCAGACGACGGTGAAGCCGACGGCGGCGCTGGTGGGCGCGCCGTCCGGGTCGACGGCCACCTTCGGCCAGATCTGCTGGCCGGCGTCGCTGGCGTTGGCCTGCCCGGAGCCGAGGATCGCGCCGGCCGGGGAGATCACCCGGTACTGGATGTTGTAGACCCCGTTGCCGTCACCGTCGGCGGCCCAGACCACCACGGCGTTGCCCCGGTCGTCGAGCCCCACGTCGGGACTGATGTGCCGCCACGCGGCCCCACTGGTGCCGCCGCCGGAGAGCTTCAGCTCGTAGCCGGGCGTGCCGTCGCGGAACAGGCGTACGTAGATCTCGCTGTGGGTGTCGTCCTCCGGGGCGGTGCTGTCCCGGTCGTCCTCCCAGGCGACCGCGACCTGACCGGCGCGGTTCATGGCGATGGCGGGCAGGTCCTGGTCGCCGGTGGCCACGCTGTTGGCGGTGGTCCAGGTGACCGCGTCGGCGGTCATGGCGGTCGGCGCGGGTGCCACGGCGGTCGGCAGCAGCAGGGACGCGGTGAGCAGTGTCGTGAGTGCGGTCATCGTGTGCTCCTTCTACCCGGCCTGCAGGCCGGGCTGGCCGTCGAGGATGACGAACGAGCGCACCGTCGACGCCGCCGCGCCGTGCTCGGTCACCGTGTTCACCGCACGGAAGTCCGCCCGGACCTGGCTGCGGCTGATCGTCGTACGGACGTAGCCGCGCCGGTCGGAGTAGAACTTCAGGTGCGGGTTGGTGGCCGCGTTCGGGATGGTGGTGCTGCCGGTCCCGTTGCCCGTCGACGTGATCGAGGTGCAGACCAGCTCGGTGCCGATCGTGGCGGACGACGGGTTGGCGTAGTCGGCCTTCAACTCGTTGGCCCACGACTTGTGCACGTCACCGGTGAGGACGAGCGGGTTGCGCACGCCGCGCTGCTGCCAGCCGGTCTGGATGCGGCTGCGCGACGCCCGGTAGCCGTCCCAGGCGTCCATGTTCGCCGCCCCGCTCGCCTCGAACTGGCGCGCGAAGAACACCTGCTGGCCGAGGATGTCCCAGGTGCCGTAGTGCTGGGCGAGCCCGTCGAGCAGCCACGCCTCCTGGGTCGCGCCGGTCAGCGAGCGGGAGGCCAGGTCGGCGTCCGCGCAGACCTTCCAGCCGTCACCGCACGCCTGGTCGTCGCGGAACTGCCGGGTGTCGAGCATGTGGAAGGTGGCGAGCTGCCCCCACCGGACCCGGCGGTAGAGCGGGATGCTGTTGCCGCTCGGCGCGGAGGCCGGGCGCAGCGGCATGTTCTCGTAGTACGCGCGGTACGCGGCGGTACGCCGGGCCGTCCACTGGGCGGCGGTCAGCGTCGGGCTGCTGTCGGCGCGGACCATGTTCGCGTAGTTGTTCTCCACCTCGTGGTCGTCCGGCACCACCAGCCAGGGTGCCGCCGCGTGCGCCGCCTGCAGGTCCGGGTCGGACTTGTAGAGGGCGTACCGGCGGCGGTAGTCGGCCAGCGACACGATCTCCGCGCCCACGTGCTGGCGTACCGCCGAGGTGTTGACGCCACCCTCGTAGATGTAGTCGCCCAGGTGCAGGATCAGCCCCGGGTTCTCCTCCGCCATCCGCCGGTACGCCGTGTAGTAGCCGGCCTCGTAGTGGGCGCAGGAGGCGAACGCCATGACCAGGTCGCGGCCGAACGTGCCGGCCGCCGGTGCGGTCCGGGTACGCCCGACCGGGGAGATCTGCCCCTGGGCCCGGAAACGGTAGTAGTAGTCGGAGTCGGCCGCCAGGCCACCCGCGACGACGTGCACCGAGTGGGCGTCGGCGTACCGGGCGACCACCGAGCCCGACGCGACCAGCGACGAGAAGCGGTCCGTGGTGGACACCTGCCACTCGACCGTCACGTCGGCGTCGGCCATGCCGCCCTGCCCGTCGGAGTTGAGCGGTGCCGGTGCCAGCCGGGTCCACAGGACCACGCTGTCGGCGGCCGGATCACCCGACGCCACACCGAGTTTGAAGGGGTACGGCGCGGCGGCGCGGGCACTCTGCCCGGCGGTCACCGTGGCACCGGCGGCGGCGAGTCCACCGAGGACGAATATGCGACGACTGAGCCTTGTCATGGTCAATACCTTCGAGGCCGTCGATGAACGGCGAAGGCTGTGGCGCGGAAGCCGACATGACGGGACGTTGGCCGCGTCAAGGCCGTCAGGTGTCGCGCCGGGCGGCCGGGTCGTCAGGTCAGTGGCGACGGCGACTCGGCGTTGGGGATCAGCAGTTTCGGCGTACCGGAGCCGTCGGCGGGGACGCCGAAGACGTCCGGCCGGCCGTCGCTCTGGCGCAGCGTGTAGGCGAGCGTCGCGTCGTCGAGCCAGGCCGCCTGGTCGTCCACGCTGGCGGTCTCCGCCGTCGCGGTGATCCGCCCCGAGGCCAGGTCGAGGACCGACAGCCGCCAGCCCTTGCGGGGGTCGGCGTCGATCGCCTGCTTGAAGGCGATCCGGGTGCCGTCGGGCGACAGCGAGGGGCACTCGACGTTCTCCCGTAGCGTCGCCACGGTCCGGGCGGCCAGGTCGCCGCGTACCAGGTAGCGCTTTCCGCCGGTCGACATGGTCGCGTAGAACCGGTTGTCGTCGGCGGTGAAGGTGACGCCCCAGTAGTTGACGTCCGGGCTGCGGTAGGCACGGCCGTCCCGCGTGACGGCGAAGCCCTCCAGCGACGGGACGGTCGCCCCGGTGACCGTGTCGAGGATGCCGGTGCGGGTGGAGAAGCCGCTCGCCGTGTAGGAGTCGCCCCCGACGAACGTCGTCCAGGAGACCATCCGGCCCGACGCCGACACCCGGGCCCGGTTGGGCAGGCCCGGCACGCTCAGCGTCCGCTTCTGGTTAAGCGCCGCGTCGAGCACCACCACCTGGTACGACCACGCGGTATCCGGCTTCAGGCAGACACCGGTGCCGGCCGCCGCGTACACCCGCAGGCATTCCAGACCCGAGACGGTACGCGGCCCGGCGGGGTCGGCGGTGGCGACGCTGGAGACGTACCGGTCGGTGACGGCCAGCAGGCGCGGACCCGGCGTCAGCGTGACCGCCCGGTCCCCGGCGGCGGCCGGCGGCGGGGTCGGGGGCGGCTCGGCGGCGATGGCCGCGTAGCCCACCGCCCCGCCGGCCAACAGCACCGCCGAGGCGGCCACCACGCCGAGCTTCGCCCGGGTCGACATCGCGGTCACGAGGACACCTTCCGAGGGATCAGACGGGACGGGGAAGCCAGCAGGAGCACGGTGACCACCAGGACACCGGCGACGGCGACGGCCGCCGCCCGGACCGCCGTCTGCGGCCCCCAGGCCTGCCAGGCGAGACCGAACAGGATCGAGGAGACGAGGTACGCCAGCGCCTGCCCGGTCTGCACCAGCGCGATCCCGGTGGTGCGCAGCCGCGGTGGCAGCACCGGCCCGGCGAGCGCGATGAGCACGCCGTCGGTGGCCGCGTAGAACGCGCCGTAGAGCGTCAGCGTGAGCACGAGCGCCGGCCAGCCGTGCAACGGGCCGGACAACAGCAGGTAGGTCGCGCCGAGGGCGACGTAGCCGCCCACCACCACCGGCAGCCGCCCGATCCGGTCGGCGAGGACACCGAGCGGGGCGGCGAGCAGCAGGTACGCGAGGCTGGTGCCCACCGCCAGCAGGGGGAACCACCGCAGACCCAGGTCCTCGCGGCGTTGCAGCACCAGGTAGACGAAACCGTCGCCGATGGTGGCCAGGCCGAGCATCGTCGCGGCCAGCAGCAGCCGACGGGCCGGACGGCTGCGCAGCAGGCCCCACGCCTCGCCGACGGAGACCCGGGGCTCGTCCGGTGCGTCATCCGACCTACCGTCCGGGCGCTCCCGGACGAACAGCACGAGCACGACGACCGCCAGGGCGGCGACGCAGAAGCTGGTGACGAAGACCGCGTCGTACGACTGCCCGACGGCCAGCAGGACGGCGAACGCGGCGAGCGGCCCGAGGAACGCGCCGACGCTGTCCATGGCCCGGTGCACCCCGAACGCCCGACCCAGCGCCTCGGGCGGGGTGGAGAGCGTGATGAGCGCGTCCCGGGGCGCACTGCGCACGCCCTTGCCGAGCCGGTCGACGGCGATGACCGCGCCGATGGCGGGGACCGACCGGCCGGCGAGCAGCAGGCCGAGCTTGGCGACCGCCGAGAGCGCGTAACCGACACCGGCGACGAGTTTGCGCCGCCGGAACCGGTCGGCGACGAAGCCGCCGACGACCCGCAGCAGCGCGGTCGCACCGGTGTGGACGCCGTCGAGCACACCGAAGGCCACCGGGCTGAGTTGCAGGCCCAGCACCAGGTAGAGCGGCAGGACGGCGGCCACCATCTCGGCCGAGACATCGGTGATCAGGCTGACCGCGCCGAGCGCGACCACGTTGCCGCTGACCAGGGCGAGCCGGCGGCGGCGCGGCCCGGGTGGGTCGGTGACCGGGCGGGAGACGGTCGACAGGTACACGCGCATCTCCTGGACATCGGTGGGCGACGGTCAGCCATCGTGACGATCCGTCCCGGCGGGCCACAAGACGGTGCCGGCGGCGGGCGGGCATGCGGCGGGTGAACATCACGCAAACATCGAGATGTTTCGCTGTCTGAGCGTACTGTTCACCTGGCGGCAGTGCGCCGGTTCATCGACCTTTCTACGTTCCTTGCGCTCTCCACCCGCAACGAAGGGGTCCTGGATGGACATTCGAATCGCCCGCCCACCGGTCACGGTCGGCACGGTCGCGGTGCTCGTCGCCGCCACCGCCGCCGTCGTCCTGACCGGCTCGGGCACCGCCTCCGCGGCGAGCGTGACGTTCACGCCGGTCGCCGACACCTACGTCCAGAGCGACACGGCAGCCACCAACTACGGCACGTCCACGCAGGTCGTGGTCGACAACTCGCCCGCCCGGCGCATGTTCCTGCGCTTCACGGTGAGCGGGGTCAGCGGCACGGTCACCAGCGCCAAGCTGCGGCTGCGCACGATCAGCGGCAACAGCGGCAGCGACGCCGGTGGCACGTTCCGGAGGATGTCCAGCACCACCTGGTCGGAGACCGGCACCACCTGGAACAACCAGCCGGCCATCGACGGCGCCACCCTGGGGACGCTCGGCGCGGTCGCCGGCAACACCTGGTACGAGGTCGACGTCACCTCGGCGGTCACCGGCAACGGCACGTACAGCTTCGGCGCCACCTCGACCAGCGGCGACGGCGCGTACTACGACACCCGCGAGAGCGGAGCCGACGCGCCGCAACTGGTCGTCACGACCGGGACCACGACGCCACCCTCCGGCGACCCGATCCTCGTCGGGGCCGGCGACATCGCCACCTCCGGCTCCGGCGACACGGCCACCGCCGCGCTGCTCGACACCATCTCCGGCACGGTCTTCACCACCGGCGACAACGTCTACGACAGCGGCACGGCGGCGCAGTTCGCCAGCTACTACGAGCCCACCTGGGGCCGGCACAAGAGCCGTACCCGTCCGTCGCCGGGCAACCACGACTACAACACGTCGGGCGCCACCGGCTACTACAACTACTTCGGTACGACCGCCGGCCCGAGCGGCCGGGGCTACTACTCCTACGACCTCGGCAACTGGCACGTCGTGTCGCTGAACTCGAACGTCAGCATGTCGGCCGGCTCCGCCCAGGAGCAGTGGCTGCGCGCCGACCTCGCGGCCAGCACCAAGCCGTGCACGATCGCGTACTGGCACCACCCGCTCTTCACGTCCAGCTCCGACCATGCGCCGTCCACGTCGACGCGCCCGCTGTACCAGGCGCTCTACGACTACAACGCCGACGTCGTGGTGTGGGGCCACAACCACGTGTACGAGCGGTTCGGCCCGATGAACCCGTCCGGGAGCTACGACGCCAGCCGGGGACTGCGCAGCTTCGTCGCCGGCATGGGCGGCGCGGACCACTACGGCTTCGGCACCATCCAGCCCAACAGCGAGGCGCGCAACAGCTCGGCGTGGGGAGTCCTGAAGTTCACCCTGCACGCCGGCAGCTACGACTGGCAGTTCGTGCCGGTCGCCGGCCAGACCTACTCCGACAGCGGCACCGGCAACTGCCACTGACGCTCTGATCCCGCTGCACCAGGGGGTGGTGCAGCGGGATCCCGGCGTGGCCCGGCGGGCGGGAATTACCTGACGCGCTCGCTGTCGAGCTGCCCCAGATGTGGGGCACAGCACGGGGGCCGGCTGGTGGGTCTCATGCCGGGACCGTCCAGGCATCCGATCGCGGCGCGGACGGACGCGCGGCCCATATCTGGGGCAGCTCGACAGCAACCCACCACACATGGGGCGACCCACCCCGACAAGGCCGACAAACAGCGGGCCATCCACCCGCACCACTCGCCAACGACGTGTGCCCCCGCCCGTTGATCGGGCAGGGGCACACGTGCGTGTCGTCCAGGGCGTCAGCGGGTGCCGGCCGCCCGGCGCTTGTTGTAGACGTCGAACGCGACGGCGACGAGCAGGACGAGCCCCTTCACCACCGACTGCGTCGACTGGTCGACGCCCATGAGCTGCATGCCGTTGCTCATCACCGCCATGATCAGACCACCGACCATCGCGCCGACCACGGTGCCCACGCCGCCGGTGACCGCCGCGCCGCCGATGAAGGCCGCCGCGATCGCGTCCAGCTCGAACATGTTGCCGGCCGCGGGCTGCGCGCCGTTGGACCGCGACGAGTAGATGACACCCGCCACGGCCGCGAGGAAGCCCATGTTGACGAACATCCAGAAGTTGACCGTGCGCACCTTCACGCCCGACAGCGCCGCCGCCGAGAGGTTGCCGCCGATCGCGTAGACCTGACGGCCGAAGACCGTCCGCCGGGTGAGCAGACCATAGACCAGCACCAGCACCGCCAGGATGATCAGCACGATCGGCAGGCCCCGGGCGTGCGCCAGCTGCCAGGCGAAGTACATGATCACCGCGCCCACGACGACGACCCGGGCCACGAACAGCGGGAACGACTCGACCGGCTGCTGGTAGCGGATGCGCGCCAGTCGGGTGCGGAAGCCGCTCACCGCGTACCCGGCCACGGCGATCGCGCCGATCAACAGCGTGAAGGCGTCGAAGCCGTTACCGCCGAGCAGGCCGTTGAGGAAGCCCGCCGCCACCTTCTGGTACTCGGCCGGGAACGGCGACAGCGAGATGTTGTCGAGCACCCGCAGGGTGAGACCACGGAACAGCAGCATGCCGGCCAGGGTCACGATGAACGCCGGGATGCCGGCGTACGCGACCCAGAAGCCGTGCCACGCGCCGACCGCGATGCCGACGGCCAGCGCCGCGAGAACACCCAGCCACCACGGGTGGCCCTGCTGGATCACGAGGACTGCGGACACCGCCCCGGTCAGCGCGACCACCGACCCCACCGACAGGTCGATGTGCCCGCCGATGATCAGGATGACCATGCCGATCGCGAGGACCAGGATGTACGAGTACTGCAGGACGATGTTGGTGATGTTGCCGGGGCTCAGTGACACGCCGTCGGTCAGGACCGCGAAGAGCGCCACGATGATGACCAGGGCGACGTAGATCCCGCTCTGCCGGAGGTTGTTCAGCACCAGGGCCCGCAGGTCGCTCGTCCCCGTGTGCAGAGCGGCGGCCGGCGCGGTGTCCGACGGTGTCGGGCGCTCCGTCGAAGGGGTTTTGATGCTGGTCATCCGACGAGCTCCTTGTCCTTTGTCATCAGCTCCATAAGGCTTTCCTGGGTCGCCTCGCTCACCGGCTTCTCACCGGTGATCCGGCCCGCGGCGAGGGTGTAGATGCGGTCACACATTCCGAGCAGCTCCGGCAGCTCGCTGGAGATGACGATCACCGCCTTGCCGGCGGCCACCAGCCGGTTGATGATCGTGTAGATCTCGAACTTGGCCCCGACGTCGATCCCGCGCGTCGGCTCGTCCAGGATCAGCACGTCCGGGTCGGTGAAGAGCCACTTCGACAGCACGACCTTCTGCTGGTTGCCGCCGGAGAGCTTGCCGACCACCGCCATCACGCTGGTGGTCTTGATGTTCATGTCCCGCCGGCTCGACTCGGCGACCTTGATCTCCTCGTTGCCGTTCACCCAGCCGTACCGGGCCAGCCGGTCCAGGGCGGCCGCGGAGACGTTGCGCCGGACGTCGTCGATGAGGTTGAGGCCGTACCGCTTGCGGTCCTCGGTGACGTACGCGATGCCGTTGTCGATGGCCTCCGCCACCGTACGGGCGTTGACCTCCCGACCGTGCATGAAGAGCTTGCCCTTGATGTCGCGGCCGTAGGAGCGGCCGAAGACGCTCATCGCCAGCTCGGTCCGGCCGGCGCCCATCAGCCCCGCGATGCCGACCACCTCACCGGCGCGCACCGACAGGTTGACGTCCTCGACGACCATCCGCTCCTGGGTCGGGTGCCGCACCGACCAGTCCTCGATCCGCAGCACCTCCTCGCCGGGCGACGATTCGCGGTCGGGGTAGAAGCTCTCGATGTCGCGGCCGACCATGCCCCGGATGATGCGCTGCTGACTGACGTCGTCGGCGCGCATGTCCAGGGTCTCCACCGTACGACCGTCGCGGATGACGGTGGTCGAGTCGGCGATCGCGGTGATCTCGTTGAGCTTGTGCGAGATCATGATGCAGGTGATGCCCCGCTCCTTGAGCTGTCGGAGCAGGCCGAGCAGGTGCGCCGAGTCGACGTCGTTGAGGGCGGCCGTCGGCTCGTCCAGGATGAGCAGGCGCACCTTCTTGGACAGCGCCTTGGCGATCTCCACGAGTTGCTGTTTGCCGACGCCGAGCTGGATGACCGGGGTCACGGGGTTCTCGTGCAGCCCGACGGACGCCAGCAGCTCCGCCGCCTCGGCGTTCGCCCGGTTCCAGTCGATCAGGCCGGTACGGCCCCGCCGCTCGTTGCCCAGGAAGAGGTTCTCGGCGATCGACAGGTAGGGCACCAGGGCGAGCTCCTGGTGGATGATGACGATGCCGTTGGCCTCGCTGTCCCGGATGCCCCGGAACTGCATCGGCTTGCCGTCGAAGAGGATCTCGCCGTCGTACGAGCCGGATGGGTGGACGCCGGAGAGCACCTTCATGAGGGTGGACTTGCCGGCGCCGTTCTCGCCGCAGATGGCGTGGATCTCTCCCCGGCGTACCGCGAGGTTGACGTCCTCCAGCGCGGTCACTCCGGGGAAGGTCTTCGTGATACGACGCATCTCGAGGATGGTGTCGTCCATGGTCACTGTCCTCTGTCAGTCTGGACGTTGCTCGATCACGGCGTCGGGCTCGGCGGTCGCCCGCCGAGCCCGACGAGGTGACCTACTTCTTGGCCTGACCGGCGGCGACCTCTTCCGCCGTCCAGTAGCCGGAGTCGATCAGCGTCGCCTTGATGTCGTCCTTGTAGACGGTCGCGATCGGCAGCAGGTACGACGGGACGACCTTGACGCCGTTGTTGTACGTCTCGGAGTCGTTGGCCTGCGGGGTCTTGTCCTGCAGGAACGCCTCGGCGGCGTTCGCGGCCTGGTCGGCCAGCAGGCGGGTGTCCTTGAAGACGGTCGAGTTCTGCACACCGTCGTTGATCAGCTTGATCGAGGCGATCTCGGCGTCCTGGCCGGTCACCACGGGCAGCTTCTTGTTGCCGGTAGCGCTGTAGCCCGCGTTCTGCAGGGCGGTGATGATGCCCCGGGAGATGCCGTCGTACGGCGAGAGGACCCCGTTGACGACCGAGCCGTCGTTGTAGCTGGAGGTGAGCAGGTCCTCCATGCGCTTCTGCGCGGTCTCCTGCTGCCAACGCAGGGTGGCCACCTGCTCCTTGGTGGTCTGCTTCGACTTCACCTTCAGCGTGCCCGCGTCGATGAACGGCTTGAGGGTGTCCATCGCGCCGCCGAAGAAGTACTGCGTGTTGTTGTCGTCCAGCGAGCCGGCGAACAGCTCGATGTTGAACGGACCCTTGGCCGTGCCCTTCGAGCCGTCCTTGTTCTGCAGGCCGAGCCCGACCAGGAGCGCGGTGGCCTGCGCCACGCCGACCTTGTAGTTGTCGAAGCTGACGTAGAAGTCGACGTTCTTGCTGCCGCGGATGAGCCGGTCGTACGAGATGACCGGGATCTTCGCGTCGGCCGCGGCCTGCAGCTGACCGCTGAGCGCGGTGCCGTCGATGGCCGCGATGATCAGGACGTCCGCGCCCTGGGTGATCATCTGGTCGACCTGCTGCGACTGGGTCGGGATGTCGTCGCCCGCGTACTGCAGGTCGACCTTGTAACCCTTGGACTCCAGCTTCGACTTCACCGCGTTGCCGTCGGCGATCCACCGCTCCGAGGTCTGCGTCGGCATCGCGACGCCGATCGTCAGGTCCCCCGGCTTCTTGTCGCTGGTGTTGTCGCCGCTGCCGGCGCCTCCACCACTGCACGCCGCCAAGCTCAACGCCAACGCCGCGCTACCGAGAGCAACCAGGAATTTCCTGCTCACGGGCGTCTCCTCTCCCGATTTCCCCCCGCCGACCGCCGGGGCCACCTGTCATCTTTCGGGTAGTGTTAGCGCTCACATAGGGCACGTCAACACTTGATCCGAAATACCGGTGTCACGGTCTCGTAACGGAGACTTCCCCACTCGCACGATCTCGCGCAACCCCTCCCGGCAGTTGATCGGCCGCCGCAGGTCATGAGGCCTCGACACGTGCTCAGCGGCGCGGCGGAGCGACACTGTCACGGGCGACAAGTGTCGGCGCGATGGTCTGGCGCAGGGCTCCGCCGCCATTGCCGTTGCCCGACTCGATCTGGGTCAGCAACATCTGCAGACTCGCCCGCGCCACCGCGTCGAAGTCCGGCCGGACGGTGGTCAGCGGCGGGATGAAGTACGCCGCTTCCGGCACGTCGTCGAAACCCACGACGCTGATCTCGGCGGGCACCTTGCGCCCGAACTCGTGCAGCGCCCGCAGCACGCCCAGGGCGAGGTGGTCGTTGGCCGTGAAGATGGCGGTCACCTCCGGCATCCGGGCGAGCATCTGCCCGCACCGGTAGCCCGATGCCGCCGACCAGTCCCCGTGCATGAGGGGCGGTGGCTCCACCCCCGCGGCGAGCAGCGCCGCACGCCAGCCCTCGATGCGACCGGCGCTGTCGAACCAGTCGGACGGCCCCGACACGTGCCACACCGTGCGGTGCCCGGCGTCGAGGAGATGCTGGGTCACCGCCCGCGCGCCCGCCACCTGGTCGACCGTCACCAACGGCACCGGGCGGTGCGGATCGCCGTCGACGGTCACCAGTGGAACGTCCTTGGGTAGCCGCTCCAACGCTTCGCCGGCCGACTCCACCGGTGCGATGACCACGATGCCGGCGACCCGGTGCGCCAGGTGCCGCTCGACCGCGGCCGAGATGGAACGGTGGTCCAGGTCGCGCACGCTGCCGACGCTGACGGCGAAGCCCTCCGCCGCGGCGGTCTGCTCCAGGGCGGCCAGCAGCGACGCCGGACCGTAGAGGGTCGTGTTCTGTGCCACCACACCGATGACCTGGGACCGGCCGGTCACCAGGGCGCGCGCCGCGCCGTTCGGGCGGTAGCCGAGCTCGGCGATCGCCGCCCGCACCCGTAACCGGGTCTGCTCACGCACGTTGGGGTGCCCGTTGAGCACCCGCGACACCGTCTGATGGGAGACACCGGCCAGACGAGCGACATCTGTCATCGCGGGACCGTGGACGGCCATTTCACTCCCCCCGCCTCAACCCGACCCGCGGCCCGTCGACGTTGACTGGAGCGGCCCGGCCCGATCCCCCTCGCTCAGCCACCACGCCGGTGCTGAATCGCAGGTGACCAGCGCTGGATCGCCGACAGTCTACGCCAGCGACCGCCCCGGATACGGGACGGCTGAACGCGAACGACACGGCGTGTGCCAGCTCGCGCCGGAGTTCCGCCCGGACGTGCGCGCCGGGAACCCCGGTCGGACGTGGCCGCGACGGGCCGCCGCCCCGCTCCACACTCCTGGACAGAGCGTGGAACAGGGCGGCGGCGGGTCTGCTGTGACGACGCGAGCCCTCCCCGGGCGGGGTGGGTGACGCCGTCACCTCACTCATAGTGTGACCGGCGTCACGGTGTGGTCAGGTCGAAACGGCGGACGCTGACCGAGCCACCGAGCGCCTGGGTGGCGTGGTTGAAGATGGCGAACCGGTAGCCCATGAAGAACTGCCAGTTGTTCGCCAACGTCAGCGCGTTGCCGAAGGACGTGAAGTTGACGCCGTCGGTGCTGTACGAGAAGCGCGCCTGCCGGCCCGAGCCCGGTCTGATGTCGGCGTTGGCGCGCAACCAGATCCGTCCGCCGGAGATGGCGGTGCTCGCCGCCTCGCTGCCGGTGCTGGTGGTGTTCCAGTTACCGTCCATCGTGAGCCCGTTCTGCATCACCAGGCGCGTCGATCCGTTGTCCCGCTTGATGCCGATCCACGCGGACGAGTTGCGCAGCACCGCCAGGCCGGTGCGGTCACCGTCGCGCATCGTGGAGTAGTCGAGTTCGATGGTGGCGGTCGAGGTGGGGCCCTGGATCCGGTGTGTCAGCGTGTTGCGGGCCGCGTACAGGTCGCCGGTCACCGTGGCGGTCTGCAGGTTCAGTCCGTTGTTGACCGACCACCGGCTGTTGTCCGGGTTGTGGTTCCACTCCCACTGCGGGCCCAGGGTGGTGCCGGCGAACGTGTCGGTGCCGGTCAGCGGCTTCACCGCCCGCGGCGGAGCCGGCAGGTTCGGCTTCGGGTAGGAGCTGCCCCACGCGCCGTTGACGGTCTGCAGCACCGGCCAGCCGTCGCTGGTCCAGGTGATCGGCGCCAGGGCCGGCATCCGACCACCGGGGTACGCGTCGACGAACGACATGTAGTACCAGTCGCCGTTCTGGGTCTGCACGAGACCGCCCTGGTGCGGCACGCCGCCGCCCGAGATGGGACCGGGCAGGTTGAGCAGCACCTGACGCTGCTCGTACGGGCCGAACGGGCCGTTGGTCGACTTCAGCACGTACTGGCCGTTGGCCGGCCGGGTGAGCCAGATGTAGTAGGCCCCGTTGCGCTTGTAGAACCGGGCGCCCTCCAGCGTGCCGATGCTCGACGGGGTCTGGTACACCTGCTGGGCGCGTACCTGGGACTTCCCGTCGGCGGAGAGCTGCGCGACGCTGATCGTGGTGTTGCCGTACGCCACGTACATGGTGTCGTTGTCGTCGATCAGCATGCCGGCGTCGTAGTAGCAGTTGGGGATGGTGGTGTGCTTGCTCCAGGTCCCGTCGACGGCCGACGCGGTGTAGATGTGCGTCTGCGCGAAGTCGATGCACCCGGCCCAGTAGTAGGTCCGGTTGCTCGGCCGGTAGTTCAACGTCGACGCCCAGATCCCGTCGACGTACGCGTTGCCACCGCTCATGTCGTACTTCGAGCCGAACTCCAACCGGGGTACGGCGTGCCCGGCGTACTCCCAGTTGACCAGGTCGTACGAGCGCAGCACCGGAGCGCCCGGCGAGTAGTGCATGGTGGACGACGTCAGGTAGTAGACGTTGTCCACCCGGATGATGTCGACGTCGGCGAAGTCCTGCCAGATGGCCGGGTTCGAGAACGTGCCGTTCGACGGGGGCGGCGTGGTGGGGGGTGGCGTGGTCGGTGGCGGCGTGGTCGGGTTGCCCCCGCCGTCGACGCGCACGAGCTGCCACTGCTGGTTGGTGCCGTTCCAGTCGTCGTACTGCACGATGTTGCCACCGTCGGCGGTCGAGGCGCCCTGCACCTCCATGACCTTGTTGCTGTTGCGGTTGATCAGACGCACATAACCGCCGTCGGAGTCGGCGAGGCGGAACTGCTGGTTGGTCCCACCATTGTCGGACCACTGCACGATCGCCCCACCATTGGCGGTCGACCGGCCCGAGACGTCCAACACCTTGCCCGACAACCGCGACTTGACCCGGTAGTACCCACCACCGGAATCCACGAACTGCCACTGCTGCTGATTACCGTTGTTACGCGTCCACTGCGTGATCCGCGCACCGTCGTTCGTGGCCAGGTTGTAGACATCCAACGCCTTGCCACTGTTGCGATTCACCAGGACGTACCACGCGCTGGTGTCGACCGTGGCCGCCGACGCGGGTGCCGCGGCCACCGCCACGGCCGCACCACCGACCACCAGTGCCGTCGCGGCGACGGCCAATCTCGACAGCCAGTTGCGCCGGCGTGGCGCACCCCGGGGAACCCGACCGATGGAAAGCATGATCCTCCTCTGCTGACGCGAACCGTGCGGTCTGGGCCGGCGTCCGCGGCACCGGGCGGGGCACCGAGCTGACCACGCCCGGCCATGTGATCGCTAACAGCGCGCCCCGGGCGTCCCGGCAGCACGATGCCGATGACGAGGGGTTAGGACGCGCGCACGGCCGGACCAGGCAACGACATCGACCACCTTGGTTATAGACTGTGAGCGATAACATGCTCTTAGTCAAGGCGTAACACAACCGGCCTGCGGGCCTGCTAATGCACGCGGCAGAGCCCGGACGCAAACCCGAACGGGTGGTCCACCCCGGCCCGCAGGCAGGGGTGGACCACCCGGTTCAGCAGAGGCTTCGGCGCAGGTCAGAAGCCCCGTGCCAGTCGGTAGTAGGCCTGGTTCCAGCGGATCTCGTCGGCGAAGCGGCGCGTCGTGGTCTCGGCGTCGATCACCACCAGCTCGGTCCGGCTCATCTCGGCCAGGTCGTGCAGCTCCTCGGCACCCACCGCCTGCGACAGCACCGTGTGGTGCGGGGCGCCGGCGGTGATCCAGGACTCGGCGGAGACCGGCAGGTCCGGTCGCGGCCGCCAGACGGCGCGCGCCACCGGCAGCCGGCGCAGCGGCTGGGGCGGCGGCACGACGTCGATCTCGTTCGCCACCAGGCGGAACCGCTCCCCCATGTCGGCCAGCCCCAGCACCACCGCCGGACCGGGCGCGGCGTCGAACACGAGCCGCACCGGGTCCTCGCGCCCACCGATGCTCAGCGGGTGGATCTCGACGTTGGGCACGTCGGACGCGATGGTCGGGCAGACCTCGAGCATGTGCGCGCCGAGCACCAGCTCCTGGCCCGGGGTCAGGTCGTAGGTGTAGTCCTCCATGAACGACGTGCCGCCCGGGACGCCCACGGACATCGCCTTGATGGTGTGCACCAGGACGGACGTCTTCCAGTCGCCCTCGCCGCCGAAGCCGTAGCCGTCCGCCATCAGCCGCTGCACGGCGATGCCGGGAAGCTGACGCAGGCCGCCGAGGTCCTCGAAGTTCGTGGTGAACGCCCGGAACCCACCGGCCTCCAGGAAGGCACGCATACCCAGCTCGAGGCGGGCGGCGTACCGCAGCGAGTCGTGCCGCTCGCCGCCGGGGAGCAGCTCGGCGCCCACGCGGTACGTGTCGCCGTACTCCTTGACCAGCTCGTCGACGTCGGCGTCGGCGACCTCGCCGACCACCTCGACCAGGTCGTTCACGCCGTAGGTGTTGACCGACACCCCGAAGCGCAGCTCCGCCTCGACCTTGTCGCCCTCGGTGACCGCGACGTCGCGCATGTTGTCGCCGAAGCGGGCCAGACGCAGCGACCGCATCGCCGACCAGCCGGTCGCCGCGCGGGCCCAGGCGCCGACCCGGGCGGTCACCCGCGGGTCGCTGACGTGCCCGGCGACCGTCTTGCGGGCCACGCCGAGGCGGGTCTGGATGTACCCGAACTCACGGTCGCCGTGCGCGGCCTGGTTCAGGTTCATGAAGTCCATGTCGATGTCGTCCCACGGCAGCAGGACGTTCGACTGGGTGTGCAGGTGCAGCAGCGGCGTCTGCAACGCGTCCAGTCCGGCGATCCACATCTTCGCCGGCGAGAACGTGTGCATCCACGCGATGACCCCGATCGCGCCCTGGGCGGCGGCCTCCCGGCAGACCCGCAGGATCTCGCCGCTGTTGGTCAGGACAGGCTTCCAGACCACCCGGGCGGGAATCTGCGGCGAGTCGTCGAGCGTGGCCGCGATCTGGCGGGACTGCTCGGCGACCTGCCGGAGCGTCTCCTCGCCGTACATGCCTTGGCTGCCGGTGAGGAACCAGATCTCGGGTTCGGGGTGTGGTGCCATGGGGTTGCCTTCCGCGAGAGGGGCGGTCACTTGTAACGGATTCCGATGAGTCGCTGCAGGAGGATGAACGCGAAGAGCAGGCCGCCGATCACGATCTTGGTCCACCAGGAGTTGAGGCTGCCGTCGAACGTGATGAGGGTCTGGATCACACCCAGGACCAACACACCGAGCACGGTGCCGAAAATGTAACCCGAGCCGCCGGTGAGCACCGTGCCACCGATGACGACGGCGGCGATCACGTCCAGCTCCATGCCGACGGCGATCAGCGGCGCGCCCGAGAGCGTGTAGAACGACAGCAGGATCCCGCCGATCGCGGAGCAGAGCCCGCTGATCGTGTAGACGGCGATCCGGGTACGCCCCAGCGGCAAACCCATCAGCAGCGCCGACTGCGGGTTGCCGCCGATCGCGTACACGTTCCGCCCCAGCCGGGTGTACGCCAGCACGTACGCGGCGACGAGCACCACGGCGAAGGCGATCAGCACGCTGATCGAGACGAAGTTGCCCCGGGGGTCGCCGATCCGCTCCTGCGACATCCTGGTCCAGAAACCGTCGGTGATCGGGATCGACGAGTCCGAGATGAACGTGCACATGCCCCGGGCGAAGAACATCCCGGCGAGCGTGACGATGAACGGCTGGATGTCGAAGAAGTGGATGACGCAGCCCATCAACAGGCCGAGCGTCGGCCCGATGAGCAGTGCGATCACGAGTACGAGCGCCGCCGGCAGGCCCTTCTCCAACAGCGACGCCGACACCATCGCCGTCATGGCGACGACGGACCCGACCGAGAGGTCGATGCCGCCGGTGAGGATCACGAAGGTCATGCCCACCGCGACGACGAGCAGGAAGCCGTTGTCGATGAAGACGTTGAAGATGACCTGCACGTTCGAGAACGCCGTGTACTGGGACACGCCGATGCCGTACATGACCAGCAGCAGGGCGAGCGTGGCCAGCACCGGCACCTGTCGCCGGGGCAGCCGGAACCGGGTACGGCGGGGGGCGGTGAGCGATCCGGTGGTCATGCCGGCACCTGCTCCTTCGGCTTGTCGGCGACGGGGCGCGGCGGCGGGGTGCTCTTCCGTCGCCGGCTGAACCGGGCGCGGAAGGCCGGCGCCTGGATGAGGCATACGGCGATGACGACCACTGCCTTGAACAGCAGCGACGTCTGCGGCGAGATGTTCATGGCGTACACCGTGGTGGTCAGGGTCTGGATGATCAGCGCGCCGAGGATGGTGCCGCTGAGGTAGAACCGCCCACCGGCGAGGGACGTACCGCCGATGACGACCGCGAGGATGGCGTCCAGCTCCACCCAGAGGCCGACCGCGTTGCCGTCGGCGCTGGACACGTTGGCCGTCATCATGAAACCGGCGATCGCGGCGCAGGCGGCGCTGAGCACGTACACGAGGAAGATGACCCGGTTGGACCGGATGCCCGCCAGTCGACTGGCCTCGGCGTTGCCACCCACCGACTCGACGATCATGCCGAGCGCGGTGCGACGGGTGAACGCGGCGACGAGCAGCGCGGCGGCGAGCGCGATGAAGATGGCCAGCGGCAGGGTCAGCAGGTGACCCAACCCGATCGCCCGGAACGGCCCCGAGTTGATGGTGATGATCTGGCCCTGCGTGATGAGCTGGGCGAGGCCGCGACCGGCCACCATCAGGATCAGCGTGGCGATGATCGGTTGGATACCGATCACGGCCACCAACACCCCGTTCCAGGCGCCCAGCACCAGGGAGATACCGAACGCCATCGCGAGGGCGGTCAGCACCACGGCGAGGCTGTTCTGGTCGGGCTGCTTGCTGATGTACATGCAGGCGACCGCGCCGCTGATCGCGCAGAGGGAGCCGACCGACAGGTCGATGCCGCCGGTCGAGATGACCAGCGTCATGCCCAGCGCCACGAGGATCAGCGGGGCGCTCAGCCGCAGGATGTCGATCGGAGTGCCGTAGAGGTGCCCGTCCTTGAGCTCGATGGACAGGAACCCGGGCCGGTAGATCGTGTTCGCGGCGAGCATGACCACCAGCACGGCGACGGGCCAGAACAGCCGGTGACCGATCAACGTCCGATAGCGGCCCTTGGTGTCGTTCATCGGTCCGCCTCCTCCCGGTGGGATCCACTCGCGATCGTCTGCATGATGCGCTCGGCGTCGAGGTCCTCGTTGTTGGCCAGCTGCGCGACCATCTGCCGGTCCCGCATGACCGCCACCTTGTGGCTGAGGCGCAGCACCTCCTCCAACTCGGCCGAGATGAACAGCACCGCCATCCCACCGTCGGACAGTTGCGCCACGAGCCGCTGGATCTCGGTCTTCGCACCGATGTCGATGCCGCGGGTCGGCTCGTCCAGGATCAGCAGCCGCGGTTCGGTGATCAGCCAGCGGGCGAGGAGCACCTTCTGCTGGTTGCCGCCGGAGAGGTTGCGGACCGGCACCTCCGGGTCCGCCGGACGGATGTTGAGCGCCTTGACGTACTTGTCGACCAGTTCGTCCTGGCGGCGGCGCGGGATGGGCCGCAGCCAGCCCCGGGCCGCCTGCATGGCGAGGATCATGTTCTCGCGGACCGACAGGTCGGGGACGATGCCCTCGGCCCGACGGTTCTCCGAGCAGAACCCGACGCCCTGGTCGATGGCCTGCGCGGGGGTACGCAGACTGCTCGCCGTGCCGTCGATCGCGACCTGCCCACCGTCGGCCCGGTCGGCGCCGAAGAACAACCGCGCCACCTCGGTACGCCCCGAGCCCAGCAGACCGGCGAGGCCCACCACCTCACCCGGGTGGATGGTCAGGCTGAACGGCTCGACCGCGCCCGCCCGGCCCAGCTTCGACACCGCCACCAGGGGGGTGCCCTCCTCGACCGCGGCCAGGTCGCGCCGGGAGTGCTCCTCGATCCCTTCGAGGACGTCGAGCTCCTTGCCGATCATCTTCTCGACGAGGCTGAGTTGGGGCAGCTCGGCGGTCAGGTACTCGCCGACGAGCCCACCGTTGCGCAGCACCGTGATCCGGTCGGCGATCTCGTAGACCTGGTCGAGGAAGTGCGTCACGAACAGGATCGCGATGCCCTCGTCGCGGAGCTGCCGCATGATGCGGAACAACTGCGCGACCTCACCCGCGTCGAGACTGGACGTCGGCTCGTCCAGGATCAGCACCCGGGCCTGGATGTCGATCGCGCGGGCGATCGCGACCATCTGCTGGATCGCGAGGGAGTACGAGCCCAGCGGCGCGCTGACGTCGAGGTCGAGGTCGAGGCGGCTCAGGAGCGCGCGGGCGCGGCGGCGGACCTCGCCCCAGCGGACGGCGCCGAACAGCCTCGGCTCACGTCCGATGAAGATGTTCTCCGCCACCGAGAGGTTGGTGCAGAGATTGACCTCCTGGTAGACGGTGCTCACCCCGGCGGCCGTCGCCTGCATCGGCCCGCTGAAGGACACCGGCTCGCCGTCGAGGGTGATCGTGCCGTCGTCGGTGTCGTAGACGCCGGTCAGCACCTTGATGAGGGTCGACTTCCCGGCGCCGTTCTCGCCCATCAGGGCGTGCACCTCGCCGGGGAAGAGCCGGAAGTTGACGTCGTGGAGTGCACGCACCCCGGGGAAGGACTTGCTGATCCCGGTCATCGTCAGGACCGGACGGCTATCCGTCATCCCATCAGACCTCTTCTGGGGGTTGTCGACGCGGATGGGCCGTTGCGCTCCCACCGCGCCCGCCCGGCCCTTCACCTGGGCTCGGGCGGGCGTGGCGCGGGTCGTCGCGGGTCATGCCCGGTCCGTTCGGGTTTATGGGGCGACGCGGCGGGGCCGCCACGCGAGCGCGGCGACCCCTTGACGTCGATCAGTACTTGCGGTTGGGCAGAGCCTCCTTGGCCTGCTCCTGGGTGAAGGTGGTCTCCTCGGTCTCGATCCGGGCGGGCACCGTCTCACCCGCGTGGACCTTCTTGGCGAGGTCCATCAGCTGTGGGCCGAGCAGCGGGCTGCACTCCGCGATGAAGTTGAACTTCCCGTCGGCGAGAGCCTGCATACCGTCCTTGACGGCGTCGACCGTGATGATGGTGATGTCCTTGCCCGGCACCTTGCCGGCCGCGGTGATCGCCTCGAGAGCGCCCAGGCCCATGTCGTCGTTGTGCGCGAACAGCACGTCGATCTTCGGGTTGGCCTTGAGGAACTGCTCCATGACCTGCTTGCCGCCCGCCCGGGTGAAGTCACCCGGCTGCGAGGCGATGATCTTCAGGTTCGGGTTGGCGGCGATCGCCTCGCCGAAGCCCTTCTTGCGGTCGTTCGCCGGAGCGGCACCCGTGTTGCCCTGCAACTCGACGATGTTGACCGGGCCGGTGGCGCCCTTCTTCTGCTCGACCAGCCACTCGCCGGCCAGGCGGCCCTCCTTGACGAAGTCCGAGCCGAGGAAGGTCTTGTAGAGGCTCTTGTCGGCCGAGTCGACCGAGCGGTCGGTCAGGATGACCGGGATGCCGGCGTCCTTGGCCTCCTTGAGCACGGTGTCCCAACCGGACTCCACCACCGGCGAGAAGGCGATGACGTCCACCTTCTGCTGGATGTAGTTGCGGATGGCCTTGATCTGGTTCTCCTGCTTCTGCTGCGCGTCGTCGAACTTCAGCTCGATGCCCGCCGCGGCAGCCGACTCCTTGATCGAGGTGGTGTTCGCCGTACGCCACCCGCTCTCGGCGCCGACCTGGGAGAAGCCCATCGTGATCTTGCCGTCGTCCTTGGACCCGCCGCCGCCGGTGTCGCTGTTGCCGCAGGCCGCCACGCCGCCGATGAGCAGCACACTGGCGAGGACCGCGATAGCGCGCTGCGTTCGCATCTTTCTCATCAGATCTCCTTGGCTGGGTGTGGTGGGGACCGCGTGAGCCGCCGAGGTGCGAGGGGTGGCGTACGCGGGTGGTGCGTGCTGGTGCGTCTGTGGAGCAGACCGGCGGGCCGTGTGGAGACGGTCAGGAGCCCGCCGGTGCGACTGGTTGTTGGCCGTAGACGTTCTGGTAACGGTGGTAGAGGGCGTCGATGTCGGCCTGCGCGATCGGCACGGGCTGCCCGAGGGTGCGCGCCAGGTACGAGGTACGGGCCACGTCCTCGCACATGACCGCGGCCTTGACCGCCGCGCGGGCATTCCGGCCGATGGTGAAGACGCCGTGGTTGCGCATGAGCACGGCGGGTGAACGGTGCCCGGAGAGCGTGGCGACGATGCCCTTACCGATGTCGTCGCCGCCGATCAGCGCGAACGGGCCCAGCGGGATCTCCCCGCCGAACTCGTCGGCCTGGGCGGTGAGGTGGCAGGGGATCGCCTCACCGCAGGCGGCCCAGGCGCTGGCGTACGAGCTGTGCGTGTGCACCACGCCGCCGACCTCGGGCATGGCGCGGTAGACGTAGGCGTGGGCGGCCGTGTCGCTGGACGGCGCCAGGTCGCCCTCGACGAGGACGCCGTCGAGGTCGCAGACCACCATCGTCTCGGCCGTGAGGTCGTCGTAGCCCACGCCGCTCGGCTTGATGACCATGAGGTCCTGGCCGGGTACCCGCGCGGAGACGTTGCCGGACGTCCAGGCGACCAGGTTGTACCGGGTCAGCTCGCTGTGCAGGCGGGCAACGGTCTCGCGCAGTTCACCGATCTGCCGGCTCACCTCTGCGTTCATGCGACGACCTCCAGCGTGGCCTCGTTGGTGGCCGCGGCGGCCTCTACCGCCGCGTTGCGGATCGCCCGGAGGCGGAGCATGACGTCGTTGCCGCCGCGACCGAAGTGGTCGTGCAGCGCGCGGTACTCGGCGTACAGGCCGTCGTAGGCGCGGGCCCGCTCCGGGTCCGGCGTGTAGACGGCCTCGTGCACCCGCCCCATCGCCTGGGACGCCTCGTGGATCGACGGGTACGCCCCGGCGGCGACGGCGGCGTGGATCGCCGAGCCGAGCGCCGGCCCCTGCGCGGACGCGATGATGTTCAGCGGACGCTTGGTCACGTCGGCGTAGATCTGCATCAGGAGCTTGTTGTTGGTCAGGCCACCGGCGATCACCAGGTCGTTGACGGGCACCCCGGCCTCGACGAACGCGTCGATGATCATCCTGGTGCCGTACGCCGTGGCCTCCAGCAGCGCGCGGTAGACGTCCTGCGGGCGGGTGGCCAGGGTCATCCCGACGATCATCCCGCTGAGGTCGTGGTTGACCAGCAGCGAGCGGTTGCCGTTCCACCAGTCCAGCGCGACCAGGCCGTGCGCGCCCACCGGCTGGCTGGCGGCCAGCTCGGTGAGGCGTTCGTGCGAGTCGAACCCGGTCGGCGCGCCGTGCTCGACGAACCAGCCGAAGATGTCACCGACACCGCTCTGGCCGGCCTCGTAGCCCCACGCGCCGGGGCTGATGCCGCCGTCGACCACGCCGCACATCCCGGCGACCTCGGCCGCGTGTTCGCCGTTGACCACGTGACAGGTGGACGTGCCCATGATGGCGACCAGCCGGCCGGGCTGCACGGCCTGGGCGGAGGCCGCGGTGACGTGCGCGTCGACGTTGCCGACCGCCACGGCGATCCCCTCCGGCAGGCCGGTCCACGCGGAGGCGCGGGCGCTGAGCGACCCGGCCCGCGCGCCGAGCGGCAGCAGCGGACCGTCGAGCTTGGCCACGAAGTCGCCGAAGTCGGGGTTGAGCGCGGTCAGGAAGCTCTCGGACGGGTACTGCCCGTCCTGCAGGATGCCCTTGTAGCCGGCCGTGCAGACGTTCCGGGTCTCGCTGCCGCAGAGCTGCCAGACGATCCAGTCGGCGGCCTCGATGAACCGCTCGGCCCGGTGGTAGATCTCCGGGTCCTCCTCCAGGATCTGCAGACCCTTGGCGTACTGCCACTCGGCGGAGATCTTCCCACCGTACCGACCGATCCACGGCTCCGACCGCTCGTGGGCCAGCGCGTTGATCCGGTCGGCGTGCGGCTGCGCGGCGTGGTGCTTCCACAGCTTGACCCAGGAGTGCGGCCGGTCGCGCAACTCGGGATCCTCGCAGAGCGGGGTGCCGTCGGCGCGCGTCGGGAGCACCGTGCAGGCGGTGAAGTCGATGCCGATGCCCACCACCGCCGCCGGGTCCACCCCCGCCGCGGCGACCGCGGCCGGAACGGCGTGGCGTAGCACGTCGCGGTAGTCGTCCGGATTCTGCAACGCCCAGTCCGGGGGCAGCGACCGACCTCCGGGCAGCGTCTCGCTGATGACCCCGTCGCCGTACTCGTGCACCGCGGTCCCGAGCTCGGCACCATCAGAAACCCGGACCACCAAGGCCCGCCCGGAGAGGGTGCCGAAATCGACGCCCACGACGTAGCTTTCGGCAGCTCCGCCCACACGCTCCATGTTCACCTCCACCGTTAACGGGGATAGTGTTAACGCTCACATCCAGCCTCGTCAAGACATCTACCTGCAACAGCTCCGTAACGGAACGCGGAGGCGGAAGCGACTCGGCCGCGTCGATACCGACCGGCACGCCGCCCGCGTCCCGAAGGTGGCGGCGGCCAGCCGCCGCAGCGCGCGGATGTCAGCGATAACATCGACAGCCTTACCACCGCCGGCATGATCGGACCCACAGAACGGGTTTCCGCCCCGCCCCGGCCCCATGACCCCGCACTCCGACGCCAGCGGTCGCGGCACAACACCGGCCGACATCCAATGTTATCGATAACACTCGATGCCCCCAACTGCGGCCGATGCGCGTCGATCATGGAGTGGTGGTGGGGGACCAAGCGGTTGAGTCACCCCAATCCAGG
The DNA here is from genome assembly GCF_049179015.1 of Micromonospora sp. WMMD736. Taxonomy (NCBI): domain Bacteria; kingdom Bacillati; phylum Actinomycetota; class Actinomycetes; order Micromonosporales; family Micromonosporaceae; genus Micromonospora; species Micromonospora sp. WMMD736. Next base: position 6,473,431 of record NZ_JBMHMI010000001.1, on the reverse strand, counting down.
CACCACGAGTCCATGATCGGCCCGTTCGGGGGGCGGGGGGCAGGTCGATGAGCCCGGCCGGTGCCGACCCGGCACGCCGACAGCCGACGGCCCGGCCCATCGGGGCCGGGCCGTCGGTCGTCGGAGGAGCCGGTTCAGGCCGTTCGGGGGCGGTTGTAGAGCGCCTTGGCCCAGCAGAAGCAGCCGACCGTGATGACGGCGCACCAGGCGACCGCGAGCAGCCCGTTGACGCCGATTCCACCGCCGAGCAGCAGGCCACGGAGCGTCTCCATGACCGGGGTGAAGGGCTGGTAGTCGGCGAACAGGCGGACCGGCGTCGGCATCGAGTCGGTGGGAACGAACCCGCTGCCGAGAAACGGCAGCAGCACCAGCGGCATGGGCAGGTTGCTGGCCGTCTCCACGCTCCTGGTGACCAGGCCCAGGGCCACCGACAGCCAGGTGACGGCGACGGTGACCATGGTGAGCACGCCGATCGCGGCGAGCCACTCGACGGCGTCGGCGGTGGGGCGGAACCCGACGAGCAGCGCCGCGCCGGTGACGGCCGCCAGGCTGACCATCGTCTGGAGCACGCTGCCCACGACGTGGCCGGTGAGGACCGACGGTCGGAAGATCGCCATGGTACGGAAACGGGCGATGACGCCCTCGGCCATGTCCATGGCGACCGAGATCGCGGTGCCCTGCGCCGCGCTGGCCACCGTGATGAGCAGGATCCCCGGGGTGACGTAGTTGGCGTACTCGGCCCGGCCGCCGGTCGGCCCGAGGCCGGCGCCGAGCGTGCCGCCGAAGACGTACACGAAGAGCAGTAGCAGGATGACCGGGATGCCGACGAGCATGAGGGTCAGCGACGGGTAGCGGCGCATGTGCAGGAGGTTGCGCCGCAGCATGGTGGTGGAGTCGCGCATTGCGAAGGTGAGGGTGCTCATCGCGCGGTGGCCCTTTCGCAGTTGGCGGAGGCGTCGGGTTGGCCGGTGAGGGCGAGGAAGACGTCGTCGAGGTCCGGGGTGTGCACGGCGAGACCGGCGACGGTGATGGCGCCCCGGTCGAGGTCGTCGAGGAGGGACCGCAGCGAACCGACCCCGCCGTCGCTCGGCACCTGGAGGGTCAGCGCGGCGTCGTCCCGGGTGGCCGTCGCGAACGTACGGGCCGCCGAGTCGAGTCCGTCCTGGTCGGCGAAGCGCAGGACCACGTGACCGCCCGGAATGAGCCGCTTGAGCTCGTGCGGGGTGCCCTCGGCGATCAGTCGGCCGTGGTCGAGGAAGGCGACGCGGTCGGCGAGCTGGTCGGCCTCTTCCAGGTACTGGGTCGTCAACAGGATGGTGACGCCCTCGGCGGCCAGCGCCCTGATGATGTGCCACATGGCGCGGCGGCTGCGCGGGTCCAACCCGGTCGTCGGCTCGTCGAGGAAGATGACGCGGGGATCGCCGACGAGTGTCATCGCGAGGTCGAGTCGACGGCGCGTGCCGCCGGAGTACGTCGCGGCCGGCTTGTCCGCAACATCGGTCAGGTCGAACTGGTCGAGCAGGTCGACGATCCGGCGGCGACCCGCCGCGCGGTCCAGGTGACACAGATCCGCCATGAGTCGCAGGTTCTCCCGGCCGGTGAGCAGGCTGTCCACGGCGGAGAACTGGCCGGTGACGCCGATCAGCCCGCGTACCGCGTCGGCGTCGCGGGTCACGTCGTGGCCAAGGACGCGGGCGTGGCCGCCGTCGGCCGGAAGGAGGGTGGAGAGGATCTGCACGGTGGTGGTCTTGCCGGCGCCGTTGGGACCGAGCAGCGCGAAGATCGTTCCCTCGGTGATCATCAGGTCGATGCCGTCGAGCACGACCTTGTCGCCGTAGGACTTGCGCAGCTCGGTGGTAACGATCGCGGCTCTGCTGTTGCCGGACATGGTCTCCTCATTCGCAGGTGGGGTCGGGACGCGTCAGGCCCGGCGGATGGTGATGTCGCCGTAGGAGGTGTTGGCGCGGATCTCGACCGTCTCGTCGGTCTCGGCCGGGCTGTCGGTCGCTTCGAGGGCGTTGTGGACGCGGCCGTGTCGGGAGCTGACGTCGAGCCAGGCGGCGGTGCCCCGCCGGACGCCGACCTCGATCGCGCCGTAGGAGGTCTGTGACTCGATCGACCCGCGCACGACCTCACCCAGCCGGACGTTGCCGTAGGCGGTGCGCGCCGCCACCGACGCGGTCGACGCGTCGACGGTGATGTCGCCGTACGCGGTGTTGATCCGGGCGTCGCCTCCGCTGCGGCCGATCCAGCAGTCGCCGGAGGAGTTCTTGATCTCCGTGTTGCCGTCGACCGCGCCGAGGCGCACCTTGCCGGAGGACGCCTTGACCCGGGCCGAACCGGTGACCCGCGCCACGGTCACCTCGCCGTGGCTGCTGTCGATCTCCAACGGCCCGGTCTCCTCCAGCTGGATGGCGCTACCGGTCTTGATGTGGCACTCACCGAGCCGTCCCTCGCCCCGGAAGGCCGCCCACCCCGCCTCGGCGTGCAGTCGGGTACCGCTCGGCACCTCGATCAGGACGTCGACCGAGGGTCCGGAGCCGAAGCCGTACCGACGCCAACTCTTCGGCACCCTGATCCGCAGCTGTCCGGCGGCGAAGTCGACGGTGGTCTGCTCCGCCGCGGTCACGTCGGCCTTGCTCGACGGGTCGCGGGGCCGCACCCGTACCACGGTGTCGGTGCGGTCGGTCGCGGCGATCCAGGCGTCGCCGACGGGCAGCTCGACCTGGACGGAGATGGGTTCTGGGGTTTCGAAAACAGGCATGGTGGTCTCCCGGGAGGGTGTCGGCGGAGCGGAAAGAGAGGTGGGGCAGGCGCGCGGGTCAGCGCGCCCAGCCGGTGACGTGCTGGCCGGACCTCGGGGGCTCGGGCCGGCGTGGCGGCTGTCGGTCGGCGCCACCGGCCCCGACGGCGCTGGCGACGGCGCGCACCAGCCAGGCGTTGACGGAGAGCCCGGCGCGACTCGCGGCCTCCTCGACGTTGGCCTTGAGGTGGTCGGGAAGGCGGAGGTTGATCCGGGACGTGCCGCCCTCGTCGCCCTCGGGGGGCAGCAGGGGCGCGGGGGCCGCAGGTGGTTCGGTGACCGCGCCCGGCCCGTCCGTGGTCGGGGTGGCGGGCGACACCACGAAGTCCGGCTCGCGTCCGCGCAGCCGGACGTGCACCGACCCGGGGGCGAGATCGCGGGTGATCTCGCCGGCCGCGTCGGACAGCGCCTCGAGCAGCGTGAGGTGGGTCGCCGCTTCGAGCTGGGTGAAGAGCCGTTCGGCCAGCACCCGACCCTCCGGGTCCACGCCCTCGGCAGCCACGGCGAACTCGTTACGCAGGTTCTCGACGTACGGCCTCAAGTCCATGGCATCATCATGGCACCACTTTGGCTCTACATGCAACACCAGTGGCTCACATTGCTGCCATGATGGCCATCAGTGCTGGTCGGCAGGGGTGTCAGCGGTCGCGAACGCGCGGCGCACCAGCCGGTTCGCGACCTCCTGACTCAGCCCGGTCGCCACCAACAGGTCGCTGGCGGTCGTCCGGACCTGCGCCACCACGACTGCCCCGGAGAAGCCAACCCCCTCCCGGTAGGCCGCACCGGCGGCGCAGACCGCCCGCAACGCCCGCTCGCGCGCCTGCACGGGTTCCTGGCCGGCCGCGAACTGCCGCTGGAGCAGCCGTACCGTCTCGGCCAGGTCGGCGACCGCCGGGGGCATGCGTTCCGGCACGGGCTCGCCGTCCTCGATCAGGGTCACCGCCCGACGGATCAGCGTTCCCGAGTTCCGCATCGCCCGGTCGATCGGCGCCGCGGTCTGCGCGTACCGGGCCACCGGCCCCTGCCGCTGGTGCCAGTGCACCGGCGAGAGGGTGCTGGCCTCCCGGGCGCCCTGCGTCGCCTCGATGAGCGCACTCAGCTCGCCCTTGTTCTCCCGCAACCTCGCCCGGGCGCCCAGCGCGCGATCGATGTCCCGGTCGGCCAACGCGCTGGCGGTGGCGTCGAGCTGGCCGCTGAGCAGGTCCAGCGCCGGTCGCGCGGCCCGGTTGAGCACCCGCAGCGGACTCAACGGCAACAACACGGCGGTGACCAGCAACGCCACGGCGCCCCCGACGAGCGCGTCCACGAAGCGGGGAATCTCCAGGTCGCGCACGGAAGGGCTCAGCGTGGCGATGAGTACGGCGGTGGCGCCCGCCTGGATCACCACCGCCGCGCTGCCGACGAGGAACAGCGCGACGAGGATCGCCAACACGACGATGAGGGCGAGCTGCCACCATCCGGTGCCCATCACCCCGAGCAGCAGGTCACCGACCAGCACCCCGACGGTGACCCCGATGATCAGTTCGATGGTGCGCCGCAGGCGTTGCCCGACCGACGCCGCGAGGGTGGAGACCGCGGAGATCGGCGCGAACACCGGCTGCGAGACGTGCAGCACCTCGCGCACCACCAGCCAGGACAGCGCCGCGGCCAGGCCGGCCTGTAGGGCCAGCCCCCCGATACCCCGAACCCGCCGCGCTCGATCCCGCAGCGTGCCCGACAGCTGGCCCCGCAGCCGCGCGACGGCCGATGCCGGGCCGGACCGTGCCGACGCTCCGGCGTGCGCCGGAGCGTCCCCGTCCGTACCGGGCCGACCGGCAGCGACCATGGCGGGCGGCTACCCCGCCGTACCCCGATCAATCCTGGACGCCGGGCGCGGCCACGCGGGCCCGCGCCGCGCCCGGCGCCGGACGGCGCTCGCGCTCAGCGGGCGGCGAGCGCCTTCTCGGTGTACGCCCAGAGCTGGTCCGCCGCCGCCGGGTCCATCGCGTGGTCCGCGACGCCGTCGGTGGCGTCGGGGCCGCCAGGAACCACTGGCATCTCCTGGTTGTCGACGAAGTACCGGCCGCCGATGCCGTCCAGCAGGGGCGAGGCGGCGAGCAGGACCGTGGTCGCCGCCCCCTGGGCCGGCGTCTTGTAGTAGTCCGGCACCACGAGGTTGCCCGCCTCGTCCATCGCGCCGAGCGCACGCATGGTGTCCTCGTCGACGTAGCGCTGGAGGTTGGTGTGGATGTACCCGGGGTTGAGCGCGTTGGCGGTGATGCCGTCCGCCGCCCACCGCCGGCTGATGCCCACCGCCAGCAGGACCTCCGCCGTCTTCGCCTGCCCGTACGCCTGCCACGGGTCGTACGGCCGCCGCTCGAACTGGGGATCCTCGGCGTCGAACGGGGCGCTCAGGTGCGCGCCGGAGCTGACCAGCACGACCCGCGCCGCGCCGGCCGCCCGCAGGTTGTCGTGCAGCCCGACGGCCAGCGCGAAATGCCCCAGGTAGTTGGTCGCGAGCTGGAGCTCCCAGCCCTGCGTGGAGAGCTGCCGGGTCGGCAGCGCCATGATGCCGGCGTTGGCGACGAGCACGTCGAGCGGGCCGTCCCAGGCCGCGACGAACGCGTCGACCGACGACAGGTCGGCGAGGTCGAGCGGGGCCGCCCGGACGCTTCCCGGCGCGGCGTCGCTGGCGAACTCCTCGACGAGTCCCGCTGCGCGATCCGGGTCGCGGACCGCCACGGTGACCTCCGCGCCGGCACCGGCGAGGGCGCGAACGGTCTCGACACCGATGCCGGACGCGCCGCCGGTGACGATCATCCGACGCCCGGTCAGGTCCACCCCGTCGAGGATCTCGGCGGCGGTGGTGCGGGCGGTGAACGGGGTGGTGAGGCGTGTGTGCGCTGTCATGTCCACCACGCTACGTAGCGTCGCTCTGGACTGCCTATAGTTTGGAATCCCTCATACTTTCGCGAGAGTCCAGGACGGTGCGGATGGATCCACTCGAGGACGTGCTGGCACTGCTCGGTGCCACCGCGCACCTGTCCGCCGGTCTCGTCGCGGGCGGGCGCTGGGCCGTCCGGTTCGATCCGCCGGCCGGCGCGAAGTTCAACGCCATCCGGCGCGGCAGCTGCCACCTCCGTGTCGAGGGCGAGGCGGAACCGATCGCCCTCGCCGAGGGCGACTGCTACCTGTTGACCCGGCCGGTGTCGTACACCCTCTGCAGCGATGCCGACGTGCCGGCCCAGCCGGCGTTCCCGCTCTTCGCCGCGGCCGGCGACGGCGTGGCACACGCCGGTGAGGGTGCCGACCTGTTCCTCATCGGCGGCGCGTTCTCCCTGGGCGACCGGGGGCGCAGCCTGCTGCTGGACGGCCTTCCGCCGGTCATCCACGTGCCGGCCGACGCACCCGAGGCTGCCACCATCCGGTGGGCCCTCGACCAGATCGACATCGAGCTGCGGCGGCCTCAGCTCGGGTCACGGCTCGTCGCCGAACACCTGGCGCTCGTCCTGCTGATCCAGGTGCTGCGGGTCCACCTCGCCCGCGACCCGCAGCACACCTCCGGTTGGCTGGCCGGGCTCGCCGACCCGGTGGTCGCCCCCGCGCTACGGGCGATGCACGACCGGCCCGCGCAGCAGTGGACGGTGGACGCCATCGCCCGCACCGCCGCCGTCTCCCGCTCGACGCTCGCCGCCCGCTTCCGGAAGGTCGTCGGCGTCGGTCCGCTGGAATACCTCACCGGCTGGCGGATCGAACTCGCGGCAGACCGCATCCGGCGCGGCTCCGACTCCGTCGCGGCCATCGCCCGCGCCGTCGGATACGGCTCGGAGAGCGCCCTCAGCGTGGCCTTCAAACGGGTCACCGGCGTCTCACCACGCGCCTACCGCCAGCAGGTGGCCGGGAGCGTCCCAGGCGGGTAGACGACGCGGTGGGGCAACCTCCGGACGATTGGGTGCCTCCCGGCGGGGTAGACCCCGGTCCGCCACACCGGTGGTGGGCCACCCACGGGCCGATCGCCGGCACCGGGGCGGTCGGGGTGTCCCGGAGGGCGGTGGCGGATGGATCAGCGCGGGTGAGCGGCCCCGACACCGCCTCCGACATCGTGGAGCTGCGGGTTCACGGCGTCTCCGGCGCGAGCACCGAGCAGGTGCTCGGCCTGGCGCGGACGGTGCAGGTCGCCGGCGACCACATGGGCGGCTTCGTCCGGGTCCGGCCGCGCTGGGCGACCCCCGAGGCGCGCGGTGTGACGCTGGAGGCGTACCGCTGGGGCGACCTGCCCTCCGGAACCGTCGCCCGCACCCTGGCGCTGGTGCTGCTCCTGCCGTTCCTACTGGTCAACGTGGCGATCTGGATGCGGCCGGCGAACCCCCGCTCGGAGAGCGTGGTGAAGTCCCTCTGCCGGGTGCTGGCACTCACCCTCACCGTGCTGTACGTGCTCGCCATCGCCGGCGTCGCCCTCGACCTGCTCGCCTGGCACTGCCTGAACTCGCCCCGCTGCCTGGCCGGCCGCAGCTGGCTGTCCTGGTTCAGCGGTCAACCCGTCGGGCGACGACTGGCGGTGTTCGCGCTGGTTCCGGCCGCCGCGATCGGCCTGGTGTGGCGGCTCAGCAACCGGCCCGGGCGGTCGTTCGAGGCATTCCGCGCGCCGGACGAGGAGGTCGCCGGGCATCGGCTCGGCACGGTCGGCTCGTGGGACGCGGAACCCCTGGTGGGGCGGCTGCGGTCCGTGCACGTCGCCGCGGCGTTCGGGACGTTGAGTCTCGTCCTGCTCACCGCCCGCGCCGCGCGGGGCGCCTCGGTCGCGACCATCGCGCTGGCGGTGGTCACCGGCGTGCTCCTGGTGGCCTGCGTGGCGCTACTCTGCGCGCCGGCGCTGATCGACAGGTCCCCCGCCGATCGACGGCTCGACACGATCACCACCGCCCTCCGGACGACCGCGACGGTCCTGGCCGTCGTGGTCGCCGCCCACGTGGCGACCAGCCCCGCCGGGTGGCGCGAGGACGGCGCTCTGCCCGGCTACGACAGGACGCTGGTCTGGCTGTTCGCCACCCAGACGATCCTGCTGGCCGCCCTCGGCGTGATCCTGCTCTGGCGGCGCAGGGACAGCCCCCTTTTCGGGCTGGGAGCGCTGGTCATCTCGGCCGCGGCGCTCAGCGGGGCGGTGGGGTACTCCGCCGAGCTGGTCTACCGGGTGGCGGACTACCTCGACCGCGACCTGCCAACCGGGGAGGCCATCGCCACGGGCCCGCCGCGGGCGTACACCTGGGCGATCTTCGGTTTTCTCCGCACCGGGCTGGTCACGCTGCTCGTCGCCGTGCTGGTCGTCGCGTTCTCCCGCCCCGGCCGTCGCCGCCGGGCGGCGGCGATCGTCGCCCGCGACTACCCGGACGCCCCGACGGAGGCCCGTCCCCGGCTGCGACAGGTACGCGACGCGGTGGCCCGAGCCAGCTTCACCGAACGCCTGGTGCTGCTGGGCGTGATCTTCGGCTGTCTCGCCGGGGTCGGCTCCGCCACCACCACCCTCGGCCTGTTGGGGGTCTTTCCGGGCGACGTCGTCGAGCGGTTCACCCGGTTGCCGGCCGGTGCCATCACCTTCAGCATCGCGTTCACCAGTTGGGTGAAGGCGGTGGGCCTTCTCGGCCTGGTCCTCGCCGGCATCTTCGCCTACCGCACCACCAGCTTCCGGCGGCACATCGGCGTCATCTGGGACCTCGGCACCTTCTGGCCCCGGGCCGCCCACCCGTTCGCGCCGCCCTGCTACGCCGAACGGGCCGTGCCGGAGCTGACGCGGCGGATCACCTACCTGGTGGAGCGCGGCGACCGCGTGCTGCTCTCCGGGCACAGCCACGGCTCGGTCCTGCTCGCCGCCGCGGTGCTCCAGTTGCCACCCCGGATCGGCGACCGGGTCGCGCTGCTCACGCACGGGTCACCGCTGCGCCGGCTCTACGCGCGGCTCTTTCCCGCCTACCTCGACGACGCGGTGCTGCGCGAGATCGGGAACCGGGTCGGCTGGCGGTGGATCAACCTGTGGCGTGACACCGACCCGATCGGCGGCCGCGTCTTCCCCGAGCGGGGGCCCGGGGGGTCCGACGGCGACCCGGCCGCCGCGGTGGACCGCCGGGAGGTCGACCCCAGTGACGTGGTTACCCCGCCCGGCGACAGCGTTCCGCCGCCGATCCTCGGGCACTGGCCGGCCGAATCCGACGAACGGTTCGCGGCGGCGGTACGCGAGTTGGCGCACCGCCTGCGGCGCGCACCAGCCGGGTGAGGCGGTGGTTGGTTATCCCGCCACCCGGGCCCGCCACTGGTCGAGGCGGGTACCGGCGATGCGGGCGCCGTCGGTCGGAACGAGCGAGCGCTCGCCCAGCGTGCTGCCGAAGTAGCGAGCTTGCGGGTCGGACACGACCGAACGGGAATCGTGCCCCGCGGCGAGGACGGACCGCCCCAGCTCGTCGAGACGGAACTGCTCCGGGCCGGCGATCTCGACGACGCCGTTCGTCGGCGCGTCGAGCGCGACCGCGGTCACCTCGGACGCGACGTCGTCCGCCGCCATGGGTTGGATGAGCACCGGCGCCAGCCGTGCCGTGTCGCCGTCCGTGGCGGCGTCGACGATGCCCTGGAGGAACTCGAAGAACTGGGTGGCGTGGACCAGCGAGTACGGCAGGCCGGACGCGGCGACGAGGTTCTCCTGTGCGACCTTCGCCCGCATGTACCCGCTCTCCGGTAGCCGGTCGGAGCCCACGATCGAGAGCGCCACGTAGTGCCGTACCCCGGCGGCGGCGGAGGCGGCGAGGAGGTTCCGCGTCGACGTCTCGAAGAACTCCCGGACGGCGTTGTCCTCGAACGACGGGGAGTTCGACGTGTCCACGACGACAGCGGCACCGTCGAGCGCCTCGGCCACCCCGTCGCCGGTCAGCGTGTTCACGCCGGTCTTCGGGGATGCCGCCACCGCCTCGTGGCCCTGCCCGCGGAGGTTCTGCACGACCTTGGAGCCGATGAGGCCGCTTCCGCCGACGACGACGATCTTCATGATCGAACCACTTCCGGTACGCGGAGTCACCTGACGATCCCAGCCTACGGAGCGCGGCGGAGCGGCGCGGTTGACATCGCGACCCATGATTGTGGTCGCCGTCCGCGAACCCTGGAGGTCGACGTGGCCGCTGTCTCCCACCCGGTGTTCGCGCGGGTCTACGAACGGCTCAGCGTCGCCATGGACCGGGCCGGCACCGCCGAGTTCCGCCGGGACCTGGCCGCTGGCCTGACCGGCCGGGTGATCGAGGTCGGCGCCGGCAACGGCCGGATGTTCGGCCACTACCCCCGCGCCGTGACCGAGGTCGTCGCGGTCGAACCGGAACGCCGCCTACGCGCCGCCGCCGTCCGGGCTGCCCTCGGCGCGCCGGTGCCGGTCACGGTCGTCGACGGCCTGGCCGAGGCGCTGCCCGCCGCCGACGGCAAGTTCGACGCGGCAGTGGTCGCGCTGGTGCTCTGCACCGTGCCCGACCAGGCGACAGCGCTCGCCGAGATCCACCGCGTGCTGCGTCCCGGCGGGCAACTGCGCTTCTTCGAGCACGTGGCGGCCGATGAATCCAGCCGTCTGCGCCGGGTGCAACGGATCTCCGACGCCACGCTGTGGCCGAAACTGTTCGCCGGCTGCCACACCGGCCGCGACACCACGGCCGCCATCGAAGCGGCAGGTTTCGCCGTCGAGGAGTTGCGACGCCTCCGGTTCCCGACCGGCAGCTCCAGCCCTTCCTCGCCGTGCGTCGTGGGCCGGGCGACCCGGGTCGACAGGCGGCCGGGCTGAGCGTGTCACCGGGTCGGCAGGCTCGACAGCCAGTCGTCCAGGGCCGCGGGGTGCGTGAACAGGAGGACCGGCGGTCCAGCCGGATCGGCCTGCCAGGCGCGCATCCGCCGCCGGGCGCGGCCGAACGCGGTGACGTGCCACAGCAGGATCGAGTCCCGGGACAGCACACTGCCGAGAGATTCCCGGTTGCCGTTGCAGATCACCTCACGCGTGCCCAGGCGGCGCAGCGTACGACGCAGCAGCCGCCCGAACGAGCGCCACCGCGGGTAGTCCAGGGCCACCACCAGGTCGGCCCGCGCCAGCGGCACGTCCCGCCACCCGTGGTACGCGCCGTCGAGGATCCAGGCGTCCCGGCGGCAGATCGTCTCGATCCGGCTGCGCTGCTGGGCGACCGGCACCTCGACCCAGCCCGGTAGCCACAGCAGGTCGTCCACCGGATACCACGGCACGTCGAGGCGCTGCGCCAACCGCGCGGCGAGCGTGGACTTGCCCGCGCCGTACACGCCGTAGACCAGGATGCGACGTGGTGCGGCCATCGCGGCAGCGTACGCCGGCCGGCCGCTACGTAGTCGGGTGGACCGATGTACGTAGTGACTGCGGACGCCCGACGACCCGGCTCGCGGCTGCAATGGACACATGACCAGCAACGAGGCCGCGAAGGCCAGCAACCCGGACAGCGCCGAGGCGATCGCCCGGCCCATCACCGCACCCACCACACCGCCGCAGCGAACCACGCCGGACGACGCTCCGGCCCGGGCGGACGTCGCCCCGCCGGCACCGCCGCCGGTCCGGGCACCCGCGCCGGCCCGCGAGGTCGAGCAGGCGCAGCGCGCCGACGGACCACCCGCCACAACGACACCGGCAGCCAAGGGTGACGCCCAGGCGGCACCGGCCACGCCGACGGCGACACCGCCGACGACCATCACCGCCGACACCGTCGCCGCCCGGGCCGTCGTGCTCGACGGCAAGGACAACGCTCTCGTGCTCACCAACTTCACGACCCGCGCGTACACGATCGGTATGAACGGCGGCACCAGCACCATCAGCCTGGCGAACGACAAGCGCGCCTACACGACGGTCCTGGACGGGCAGAACGGCAACCTGTGGGCCGCCAACAACGTCAACAGCCGGAGCTTCAACGCCAACCAGGTCGACCTGGACGGCCCGGGCAACCACATCAAGTTCTGCCACAGCAAGACGCGCACGTACACCATCGGCATCGACGGCGAGCACAGCTCGATGTCCTTCGCCCACCCCGACACCCGGCAGTACCGGCTGCTGCTCAACGGCACGACGGGCGAGGTCTGGGCGGCCAACAACGTGAACAGCCCCAGTGTCACGGCGGCCAACGTGTCCGCGACCACTGTGTCCGCGACCAACGCGGTCAACTCCAAGGTCGTCGCGGCGAACGAGGTCGACCTCGACGGCGCCAACAACCACATCAAGTTCTGCCACAGCAAGACCCGCACCTACACGGTCGCGATCAGTGGTGACCAGAGCTCGATGTCCTTCGCCAACCCGGACACCCGGGCGTACACGGTGGTCATCGACGGCGTGCACGGTGACATCTCGCTCAGCAACGCCGACCTGGCCGAGGAGTTCGACGTCGCCGCCGGTCACCTGCCGTCGGCGATCCCGGGGGCGGTGCTCGTGATCGGCGGGACCGGCGCGCTGGAACTGGCCGACAAGCCGTACGACACCGCGGTGGCGGGCGTGGTGTCCGGCGCCGGCAGCTTCGCGCCGGCGATGGTGCTGGACCGGCGTCCGGACAGCGACCAGCGTCGCCCGCTGGCCCTGGCCGGCAAGGTCTACTGCCTGGTCGACGCGACGCACGGCGCGGTGCGCCCCGGCGACCAGCTGACCACCTCCCCCACCCGGGGACACGCGATGCGGGTGGCCGACCCGCTCAAGGCGGTGGGAGCGATCCTGGGCAAGGCGCTCGGGCCGCTGCCGACCGGTCGGGCGTTGGTGCCGATCATGGTGACCACGTCATGACCAGTCTGCGTCAGGCGGCCAACAAGTACCTGCGGTTCGAGGCACCCGTGACGGTACGGGAGGTCGGCACGGAGGTCGGCCACCCCACCGGATCGACCCGACGGTTGCTGGCGCAACTCGAACAGACCTCGGTCGAGTGGTTCTCCGGGAGCCTGCTGCCCTCCAGCGTCAAGGGGTCGGCATCGCTGCGGCTGTTCAGCGACGGCGGCTACATGTTCGACGGGCATGTGCACGAGAACGGCGCCGTCACGCACAAGTGGTCGCTGGTGGCCACACCGGCGTTCGTGGACGACGACGGCAACGCCTTCGTCTTCGCCCAGAGCGGCACGGTGTCGGACAACTCGAGCACCGACACCTTCGCCGAGCACGGGCAGGATCCGAGGATCGGTCAGTACTGGGATCAGCTCAGCACCGCCACCGTGAACTTCCGGCTGAGCGTGAAGATGAACGTGGGAGAGCTGATCGGCAACATCCTGAAGTGGATCCCGGAGGTGCTCCTCGGCGTGGTGATCGTCGGGTGGGCCCTGTTCCTCGGCCAGCCCGGCAAGGTGCACGCGTACAAGGACGAGAACGGCACCGCGCACTTCTGGAAGTCGCGGGAGTGAGGTCATGACCAGCGTCCGTACGGCCGCCGCCGAGTACCTCGACATCCGGGCGCCGCTGACCCTGCGACAGGTGGGCACGCAGGTCGGGCATCCAGCCGGGTCGACGAGGGTGGTGATGGACCGGTTGGAGCAGCAGTGGAGCGAGACGTTCTCCGGCAGCCTGTTGCCGTCGAGCGTCAAGGGCAGCGCCTGGTTGCGGATGGCCAGCGACGGTCACTACTGGTTCCAGGGGCACGTGCACGAGAACGGCTTCCTCAGCCACAGCTGGAGCTTCGCCGCCGGGCCGAACGTCGCCGACCAGGACGGGAACGCGTTCGTGGCCATCGCCACCGGCCGGGTGACCGACGACCACAGCAGCGACGACTTCGACATCAGCGGGCAGGACCCGCGCATCGCCGAGTTGTGGGAGCAGATCCGGTACGCGCCGGTCAGCTTCCGGCTCGACGTCACGGCCAACTTCGCCGAGGTGGCCAAGAAGGTGGGCGTGGCGATCCTGACCGGGTTGGGTTTCACCGCCCTGGTCGGCTCGATCAACATCCTCGGCGCCAAGGGCGCGGACTGTCGCGAGGATTCCAACGGCCGGGTCACCTGTTACACGAAGAACTAGTACAGCGGTGGCCGTGGCGCGACGTCGCGCCACGGCCACCGCCGGTGGCCTCAGCCGGCCGGCCGCAACGCGTCCGACAGGTCCCGCCGCGAGGTCACCGCCAGCTTGCGGTAGGCCCGTCCCAGATGTGTCTGCACGGTACGCACCGACAGCACCAACGCCTCGGCGATCTCCCGGTCGGACAGGCCCCGGGCGGCGAGCCCGGCGATCTGCCGCTCCCGCGCGGTCAGCCCCGCCACCCGCGCGGGGTCGTCCCGTACCGCCGATCGCAGCCGGGCGCGCAGGTCGACGGCGAGCCGGACGGTGTCGGTGGCTCCGGCCCGCCGACCGACCTCGCCGGCCACCTTCAGCGCCTCGCCGGTCATGTTCATGTCCACGAGGCGGTGCGCGTGCTGAAGGATCACGGTGGGATCGCGTCCGGCCAGCGCGATCACCGCCCGGCCGGCGGCGACGAGCCGCTCGGCGTCGACGTGCCCGATGGCCTCGGCGATGCGGTCCGCGTAGCGGGCCGGGCCGGCGACCGGGTCCAGATGCGCGGCGTAGATGAGATAGCCCAGCTCCACCAGCCAACTACCGGAGGCGTGCGCGACGACGATCGCCTCGTCCATCAGCTCGCCCGCCCGACCCCGCCGGCCGGTCGCCGCGGCGACCGCCGCCAGCGCCCACGGGCGCAGTCCCGGGACCAGCGCGACCGCGTCGACGGGATGCTCCCGTAGCACCGTCTCGGCCTCGTCCGGGCGGCCGTCCTCGGCCAGGGTGACGGCCAGCCAGCCGGTGGCCTCGGCGCGGAACATGCCGTTGCCACCGGCCTGTTGGGCAACGGCGTCCCGGAGCCGGCTGATGGCGCCCGTCCGATCCCCGCTGACCCGCAGGGCGTACCCGTCGAAAAGGGGCCAGGCGGTGGGCGACAGACCGGAGACGAGCGGGTCCGGGGGCAGCGGCCACCGACCGGTGGCCGGGTCGGTGACCGGACCGGTCGGGGTGGGCTGACGCCACAGCTCGGCCAGGGCCAACGCGGCCCCGGCCATGCCACGGATCTGCGGCAGGGCCGACGAGCCGGACCGCTCGACCGCCTCGACCACCGTGCGGCCCACCCGTACCGCCTCCTCGGTGCGGCCGGCGAGCACCAGCGCCGCGACCGACGCCAGCGTGACCCGCAGCCGCGCGCCGCGCGGGAGCGACTCGTCCAGAAGCTGACGAGCGCTCGCCAGCGCCCGCGCCGCCTCGCCGCTGAACAACTGGACCAGTACGCCCAGCGCGGCCAACTCCGCCCGGCCGGGCAGGTCACCGGCCGCCTCGGCGTCCACGTGCAGCCGCCGCAGGTCGTCGTACGCCTGCCGTGGTTCCCGCCCGACCCAGAGGCGGTACGAGGCCAGGGCCACGCCCACCGTCACCCGGGCGGTCGGGTCACCGGCCGCCTCGGCGTCCCGCGCGGCGGTGCACAGCGTCTCGTACGCCTCGGCGGCGCGGCCCTGCTCGACGAGGGCCGCGCCGAGCGCGACCGCCGCCGACGCCCCGCCACCCTCCTGCCAGGCCCGCCGGGCCAGCTGTTCCGAGGCGGCCGGGTCGGCGTACAGGCAGAGGCCGGCCGACCGTACCAGCTCCGGCGGGTCGACCGGTTGTCCGGCGTGCACCGCCCAGAGCGCGCGGGCCACCGCGTGCGACCCGTGCGGCGTGGCCTGCCGCGTGCCGGCCAGCAGCGCGGCGGCGACGCGGCGGCGACGGGCGGGTGACATGCGTCGGCGTACCGCCGCGCCGAGCATCGGGTCGCGCAGCCGCACCAGGACCTCGTCGCCGCGCTCCTCGCTGCGGACCATGCCGAGCTGTTCGAGGTCGGCGAGCAGTTCCGGCGACGCGGCGGCCTCCGCGACGGGCATCGGCAGGGGGCCGCCGAGCGCCATCGCGGCAAGCGCCTCCTCGCCGGGGCGGCCGACGCGATCCAGCTCCCGGTCGAGCAGGTCGGCCACCTGTGTCGGCACCGCCAGGCCGGCGCGCCAGCGCCACTGGTCGTTGTCGCGCGCCAGCGAACCGACCGCCTGCCCGTGGTCGAGCAACGCCACCGCCAGATGCGGCAGTCCGCCGGTCCACTGCCACAGCAGGTGCGTGGTGGAGCGGCTGACCGGCCCCGCCAAGCGCTCCGTCGCCAGCGCGCCGATCTCGGCCTCGGTCAGGGCGGGTACCACCAGCCGGGACAGTCCCACGTCCTTCCACAGCGCGACGACGGCGTCCGGCGCCGGGACCCCCGACCGGACGGTGACCAGGGCCCGGACCGCTCGGGCCTGCACGAGGCCGAGCAGCACGCCGGCGGAGGGCCCGTCGAGGAGGTGGGCGTCGTCGACGACCAGCACGGGCGTACGGGCGCGGCCGCACCGCTCGACCAGACTGGTCAGCACGGTGCTGTGCACCAGGGCCGGGTGCAGCGCGGGGTGGCCGCCGGTGAGGAGTTGACCGAGAGCCCCGAAGGGCACCGCCTTGCTCGCCTCGGTGGCGGTGATCCACACCGCGGCGAACACTCGCGACGGCAGCTCGGCGACGACCGCTCGGGCGAGGGCCGTGCGACCCACCCCCGCCGGACCGATGAGGACGGCGCCGTCGGCCCGCACCAGCGCGGCGCGGGCCTCGGCGAGCATGCCGTCACGCCCCGTCAGCATTCCCGGATGATGACGGGCCGCCCGCGTCCCGGGCCATCACCCATCCGACAGATGGCAAGCGGCGTCAATCGTGTGCCAGGTCGAAGCGCCCCGCCGATAACCGGTTGCCGTGCGCCGCGGACATCGCCACAGTGGTGCCCATGACGTACTGACGGACACCACCTGAGCACCGCGCCGAGGCCATTGCACGCTGCCCGGCGCCGTACCGCCGTCCGTCCACTTGCGATTGCGCGAGAAATGAGCGTCGTTGTCCCAGCACCACTTCCCTCGGGAAGCCTCGTCCCCGTCCACCCCCGCCACCGTCACCGTGTTCGCGTCCCCCGCGAGCTGGATCGAGTCCGCCGCGCTCGACCAGTGCCGGCAGGTGGCCGCCCTCGACGGCATGGTCCACGTCGCCGGCATGCCGGACCTGCACCCGGGCAAGGGCGCCCCGATCGGCGCGGCCATGGCGTCGACGGTCCTGTACCCGTTCCTGGTCGGCTCCGACATCGGCTGCGGTATCGCCGTCTTCCCCATCCGACTCCGGCGCGTCGTACCCGAACGACTGGCCGCCCGGTTCCCCGACCTCGACCGCGCGCTGGACCCGGAGCGGGACGCCGACGACCCCGCCTGGGCCGTGCTCGCGGGCGATGTTCCCGCCGGTCATCTGGACGGGCTCGGTACGGTCGGCCGCGGCAACCACTTCGTCGAGCTGGCCCGCGTCGACACCGTCTTCGCGCCGGAGCACGCCCACCGTCTCGGGCTGGCAACCGGTGACCTCGTCCTGGTAGTGCACAGCGGCTCGCGGGGCCTGGGTGAGCGGATCCTGCGGACGCACACCCAGACGCACGGAGCGGGTCCCGCGCCGGACCCGGCCGACTACCTGGCCCGACACGACGAGGCGGTGCGCTGGGGCTCGCTCAACCGGCGGCTGCTCGCCGCCCGGGTCGCGTACGCGCTGGGGGCCGAGCCGACCGAGCCGGTCGTCGACCAGTGCCACAACCTCGTCGAGGTGCGCGACGGCGGCTACCTGCACCGCAAGGGCGCGGCGCCGGGTGACGGTCGCGACGTGCTGGTCGCCGGCACGCGCGGCACCGCGTCGTACCTGGTGGCCGCCCACGCCGGGGCGGACGCCAACCACTCGGTGGCGCACGGCGCGGGTCGGAAGATGTCCCGCGCCGACGCGCTGCGCCGCGGCCGGGCCAAGCACACGGTCGAGGAGCTCCGGCGTACCCCGGTGGGTTCGCTCGTGGTGTGCGGCGACCGGCAGTTGCTCTTCGAGGAGGCGCCGACGGCGTACAAGCGGATCGAGCAGGTGATCGGCGATCTCGTCGCGCACCAGCTCGCCACGCCGGTGGCCACCACGATCCCCCTGGTCACCTACAAGACGCCGGACGTCGGGGCCGCGCCCCGGTCGGACCGGCGGGACCAGCGCCGCGGACGGGGTCGGTCGTGAGCCGGCAGCTGTTGCTGTCCGCCGGCCGTGGGCCGCGGGAGTGCGCGTGGGCGCTGTTCCACCTGCTGCGCCGTCTGGAGGGTGACGCCACCCGGCAGGGCGTGGCGGTCCAGCGGGTCGATGTGGTGCCCGGCGACCGACACGGCACCTACCGGTCGGTGCTGATCCGGCTCTCCGGGGTCGACGTCGAGGCGTTCGCCGCCTCCTGGACGGGGACGTTGTGCTGGCAGGCGCCCAGCCCGTACCGGACGAGCGCGGGTCGGAAGAACTGGTACGTGACGGCGCAACCGCCGCCGAGCGACGCTCCCCCGACGACGTTCGACGAGGCCGACGTCGACATCGTGGGCTGCCGTACGGGCGGTCCCGGCGGCCAGCACCGGAACAAGGCCAGCACGGCGGTACGCGCCACCCACCGCCCGTCGGGCCTCGTCGTGGTGGTGGACGACGAACGGCAGTTCAGTCAGAACCGGCGCATCGCCCTGGACCTGCTGCGCCAGCGAGTCGAGCGCGGCGACGAGGCGGCCCGCCACGCGGTCACCACGGCCCGGTGGCGCATCCACGACGACCTCGTGCGGGGCGACCCGACCCGCGTCGAGCGCCCGCATCCGATCTCGACGCAGGGTCGATTGCGGCGCGGGCGGCCGGCCGCTGAGTAGTGCGAGGTTGCGGGCCTGCCGCCGACATCGTATGTTCACGATCACATCGATGGTTCTAGATGCAAGACTCGCCGAAAGGTCGCCGACCGTGCCTCTGACCCGACGCGCGTTCACGCTGGGCGCGCTGTCCACCGCCGCTGCCGCCACCGGCGCGCTGAGCCTGCCCCGCATCGCCCTCGCCGCCCCGAACACCTCGTACGCCATGGCGTACTTCACCGAGTCGCCGCAGGGCCTGGGGGCGGACTACGGGCTGCACCTCGCCGTCAGCCGTGACGGTCTCAACTGGACGCCGCTGAACCAGAACAACCCCGTCGTCACGCCGACCGCCGGGCAGTTGGGCCTGCGGGATCCGTTCGTCTTCCGCAAGCAGGACGGCACCTTCGTGGTGCTGGCCACCGACCTCAAGGGCACCAACTGGAACCAGACCAGTCAGTACCTGCACATGTGGGACTCGACCGACCTGACCAGCTTCACCGGCTACCGCCGGATCCGGATGCACACCCTGGACACCCACACCTGGGCGCCGACCGCCTTCTGGGACGCGGCACGCGGGCAGTACGCCATCGTCTACTCGGCGAACAACGGCCAGGACGTCTTCCTGGTCAACTACACCAGCGACTTCCGTACGGTCAGCTCGCCGCAGGTGTTCTTCAGCCCGGGCTTCGGCGTCCTCGACGGCGACATCGTCGTCGACGGCGGCACCACGTACCTGTACTACAAGAACCTCGCCAACGGGAACCTGTACGGCGCCCGGTCCAGCACCGCCGCTCCGAACAGCTTCACGACGTACACGTCGGGACTGCTCCAGGGCAGCGGCATCGAGGCGCCACTGCTGGTCAAGGCGGTCGACGGCAGCGGCTGGCGGTTGTGGGGCGACTCGTACAGCCCGGTCAACAACGACTTCTACGCCTGGTCGACCACCGCCATCGGCGGCAGCTCCTGGACGCCACTGAACCAACGCGACTACACCCCGCCGTTGAACTCGAAGCACGGGTCGATGGTTGGCATCACCGACGCCGAGTACGCCGGTCTCGTCGCCCGGTGGGGTACGCCGAACTGGGTCCGGCTGAAGGTCTCCAACCTGCCGGACCGCTACGTGCGGCACTACAACTACGTGGCCCGCGTCGACACGTACCCGTTCGACCCGTACCAGGACCAGCTGTGGCGGATGGTTCCCGGCCTGACCGACTCCGCCGGGGTGTCGTTCGAGTCGGTGAACAAGCCCGGGTACTTCCTGCGCCACTACAACTACGAGGTACGGCTGGAGGTCCCGGACAACACCTCGGTGTTCCGGGCCGACGCGACCTTCTACCGCACCGCCGGGCTGGCCGATGCGTCCTGGACGTCGTTCCGCTCCTACAACTACCCGACCCGCTACCTGCGGCACTACAACTACTTGCTGCGCATCGACCCCTTGAGCTCCAGCTCAAGTGTCACCGAGCGGCAGGACGCCACCTTCCGGATCACCTCGTAGGGCGCCACACGTCCCGGCCTCACACCTCCAGGACCGCGTCGGCGAACGCCCGCGGCGCCTCCTGGGGCAGGTTGTGCCCGACGCCGCCACCGACGGTCCGGTGCTCGTACCGGCCGGAGAACTGCTTGCCGTAGACGCTGGGGTCCAGGTGGGGCGCGCCGTTGGCGTCACCCTCCAGGGTGATGCTGGGCACGGTGATCTTCGGCTTGCCGGCCAGGCGCTTCTCCACCTCGTCGTACTGCGGTTCGCCCTCGGCCAGGGCCAGCCGCCACCGATAGTTGTGGATCACGACGTCGACGTGGTCGGGATTGTCGAACGCCGCCGCGCTGCGGTCGAACGTCGCGTCGTCGAACGTCCATTTCGGCGATGCCGTCTGCCAGATCAGCCGGGCGAAGTCGCGGCGGTTGCGGTCGTACCCCTGCCGGCCGCGCTCCGTGGCGAAGTAGTACTGGTACCACCAGGAGAACTCGGCCTTCGGCGGCAGCGGCACCCGGCCCGACTCCTGACCGTCGATCAGATAGCCGCTCACCGACACCAGGCCCGAACAGCGCTCGGGCCACAACGCGGCCACGACGTCGGCGGTACGCGCTCCCCAGTCGAATCCGGCCAGCTTCGCGCTGTCGATACCCAGGGCGTCCATGAGGGCGATGAGGTCGAGCCCCATGGCGGCCGGCTCACCGTTGCGGACGGCATCGTCGGCGAGGAACCGGGTCGTGCCGTAACCCCGCAGGTACGGCACGACGACCCGGTGGCCGGCGTCGGTGAGCAGCGGCACGACGTCGACGAAGCTGTGGATGTCGTACGGCCAACCGTGCAACAGGATCACGGGCGGCCCGTCCGGCGGCCCGGCGTCGACGTACCCGACGTTCAGGACCCCGGCGTCGATCTGTCGCACGTCATCGAAGACCGCCATGGAACCGGTACCCTTCGTCGAGGCTGTTGGCGCGTGGCGAGGGCTGTGCCGCCGCCCCCGACAGCGTAGGAAACCCCGAGCACCCCGAAAGCGCGTTGAGCGAAGAGGCCAGGGCCGGCCGGCGAATGGCTAGGATGCGTCGCGGGGCCCTTCGAGGTGTGCCGCTGGTCGTAGGGTGATGACATGGCTGAGCGTTCCCTGACCCTGATGGCGGTGCACGCGCACCCTGACGACGAGGCGACGAGCACCGGTGGCATCCTCGCCCGGTACGCCGCCGAGGGCGTCACCACGGTCCTCGTGACCTGTACGGACGGGCGGTGCGGCGACGGGCCCGGCGGGGTCAAGCCCGGCGAGCCCGGTCACGACCCGGCCGCCGTCGTGGCGATGCGGCAGGCCGAGCTGGAGGTCAGCGCGGCCACCTTGAAGGTCACCCACCTGGAGACGCTCGGCTACGCCGACTCCGGGATGATGGGTTGGTCGACGAACGACCAGCCCGGCTCCTTCTGGACGACGCCGGTGGCGCAGGCCGCGGACCGGCTCGCGGAGCTGATCCGCCGGTACCGGCCGGACGTCGTCGTCACCTACGACGAGAACGGCTTCTACGGCCACCCCGACCACATCCAGGCGCACCGCATCACCACGGCCGCCGTGGCGCAGACCGACATCCCCGCGAAGGTCTACTGGACGACCGTGCCCCGCACGGCGTTCGAGGAGTTCGGCCGGGTCATGAAGGAGCTGGGCGTCGAGTGGGCCGACCCGGACGAGTCGTCGGACATGCCCGAGCTGGGTCTCCCCGATGACGAGATCACCACCTGGGTCGACACCCGCGCCCACGGTGCGCAGAAGTTCGAGGCCCTGGCCGCGCATGCCAGCCAGACCGAGAACATCTTCTTCCTCCAGCTGGGCCAGGAGCGGTTCACCGAGTTGATGGGCGTGGAGACCTTCGTCCGGGTGCGGGACACCACCGACGCGCCCGTTCCCGAGGACGACCTCTTCGCCGGGCTGCGCTGACCCGTGCACCGGTCAGGACGACGCGGCGGCCCGTCCGCCGGGGCTGCGCTCCTGCGCCACCTGCTCCGGGCGGAGGGTGAGCACCCGGGGACCGGACTCGGTGACGGCGACGGTGTGCTCGGAGTGGGCCGAGCGTGACCCGTCCGAGGATCGGATCGTCCAGCCGTCCTGGTCGAATTTGATCTTGTCGGTGGTACGGCAGAACCACGGCTCGATCGCGATCGTCAGGCCGGGCTTGAGCGTCATGCCCCGGCCGGGACGGCCGTCGTTGGGCACGTGCGGCGCCTCGTGCATGGTGCGGCCGATGCCGTGCCCACCGAACTCGTTGTTGACCCGGTAGCCGTAGCGGTGGGCGACCTCGCCGATGGCGGCGGAGATGTCGCCGAGGTGGTTGCCCGGTCGAGCGGCGTCGATGCCAGCCTCCAGCGCGACCTCGGTGGCCTCGATCAGCTTCAGGTCGGCCGGGGCGGGAGCGCCGACGACGAACGACAGCGCCGAGTCGGCGGCCCAGCCGTCGATCTCGACCGCCATGTCGATGCTCAGCAGGTCACCGTCGCGCAGGAGGTAGTCGTGCGGCAGTCCGTGCAGCACCGCGTCGTTGACCGAGAGGCACAGGACGTTACGGAACGGCCCGCGACCGAACGACGGCGTGTAGTCCCAGTAGCACGATTCGGCGCCACGCTCGGCGATACGGCGGCGGGCGTGCTGCTCGATCTCCATCAGGTTGACACCGACGGCGGCCACCGCCCGCAGCTCGGCCAGCAGCTCGCCGACGAACTGGCCGGTCACGGCCATGCGGTCGATCTCCGCGGCAGACTTCAGCTCGATCACGACGAACCCTCCCCATCCGGTGCGGTATATTTATACCACGCCCTGCGCGGGTCCGGCGGGTCGACATTGCCGGCCCCCGAGGGCGGAACTATCCTGCTCACATGGTTCGGCCACCGCTCACACCGGAGCAGATCGCCGCGGGGCAACGCCTTGGCGCGGCGCTGCGGGTCGCGCGCGGCAGCCGCAGTCTCGTCGAGGTCGCCCTCGCCGCCGGCATGTCACCGGAGACCCTGCGCAAGATCGAGGTGGGTCGACTCCCGGCGCCCGCCTTCGGCACCGTGGTCTGCCTCAGCGAGGTCCTCGGCGTCGCGCTCAGCGACCTCGCCGACGTGTGGCTCGCCGACCCGCGCGTCCGCGAGGCATCCTGAGCGCTCGGCCCGGGCACACCGACGGGCCCGCGCCGCGCGAGCACCCGGACCGGCACCTCGCCCAACCCCGAACAGGGGTGGCGACACGCAGAGCCGACCGACGGTCGGAACGGCCACCGACAGCCGTCTATGGACAGGGCCGCCTGTTAACGCTAACGTAACGACGGCCGTCGATAACTGACCGTCACCGGTGCCTTCCAGCTGCTGGCCCGGCCACGGTCGACGTCGTTCGCGGCGCGGGCGGGTGGAGCGTGGCCGACACGGGACGGCCCGAACTCACCACCGGGCGACCCGTGCCGAGGGCCGGACGACGGATGCCTGACCACCGGTGCCCGCGGGTCGGCATCACCTCGACCGGCCGGAGCCGTGCCGTCGATCGGCCTTTCCACGATCGCTCCAGAACACCGCCACCGTCACCGCGACCCTGGGCCGGGTCGCGGGCGGCGACCGCACTGCCGCGTACCCGTCGCGCCTGGTCCGCCGACCACACCGTCCGCACGTCGATCCCGCGCCGGACGGTTCCGGCGACGCCGTACGCGCCCGCGGACCGGGCCCCGTCCCGTCGTCCCCCTGCTCAGAGTCCGGGCCCGAGCAGGGTGAACGGGGCGGGGCCCGCACACCGCCAACTCCCACCCATGAGGAGACAACGTGCGACCCCAACACATCAGCCATCGGCGGCCGGCGCTCATCGCCGCGGCCGCCACCCTCGTGCTCGTCGGCGCCGCCGCCACCCAGACGGGCGCCTCGGCGGCCGCAGCCGGCTGCCAGGTCACCTACGCGGTCAGCTCCCAGTGGCAGGGCGGCTTCGGCGCCAACGTCACCATCACCAACGTGGGCGACGCCGTCAGCGGGTGGCAACTGACCTGGAACTTCGCCGCCGGTCAGACCGTCACCCAGCTCTGGAACGGCAGCTTCACCCAGGCCGGCGCCCAGGTGACCGTCACCAACGCCCCGTACAACGCCAGCATCCCCACCAACGGCAGCACCAGCTTCGGCTTCAACGGCAGTTGGACCGGCAGCAACCCGACGCCGACCTCCTTCGCCCTCAACGGCACGACCTGCAACGGCGTGGTGGACCCGACGACGCCCCCGCCCACCACGCCGCCGCCCACGACCCCGCCACCGACGACGCCGCCACCCACCACACCACCGCCCACCACTCCCCCGCCGAGCACGACACTGCCCTGCGACATCTACGCGGCGGGCGGCACGCCCTGCGTCGCGGCGCACAGCACCACCCGCGCCCTGTACGCCTCCTACAACGGATCGCTCTACCAGGTACGCCGATCGTCGGACAACACCACCCGCGCCATCGGCGTCCTCAGCCCCGGCGGACGCGCCAACTCCGCCACCCAGGACAGCTTCTGCGCGAACACCACGTGCGTCATCACGGTCATCTACGACCAGTCGGGGCGGGGCAACAACCTCGGCTACCAGGGGGCCGGCGGCATCGGTGGCGCCGTCCAACCGGCGGTCGCGACCCGGGAGTCGTTGACGGTCGGCGGGAACAAGGTCTACTCGCTCTACATCAACGGCAACAGCAGCTACTGGCGGGACGGGCACCTGACCGGCGTGCCGACCGGTGCCGCGCCGGAGGGCATGTACATGGTGACCAGCGGCACCCACGTCAACAGCGGCTGCTGCTTCGACTACGGCAACAGCGAGACCACCCGCCGGGCCGACGGCGCGGGCGCGATGGATGCGATCTACTTCGGCACCAGTTGCTGGTTCGGCGGCTGCTCCGGCTCCGGCCCCTGGGTGCAGGCCGACTTGGAGTACGGCCTCTACCCCGGCGGCAGCAGCTCCTGGAACCCGAACCAGCGGGCGTTCACCAGCAAGTTCGTCACCGCCACCCTGAAGAACAACGGCACCTCACGCTTCGCCATCAAGGGCAGCAACGCCCAGTCCGGCGGCCTCTACACCCTCTATGACGGGTCGCTGCCACGCGGGTACAGCCCGATGAGGAAGCAGGGCGCGATCATCCTCGGCAGCGGCGGCGACTGCTGCATCGACAACTCCAACCAGAGCGTCGGCACCTTCTACGAGGGCGCGATGGTGGCGGGCTACCCGTCCGACGCGACCGAGAACGCGATCCAGGCGAACATCGTCGCGGCCGGCTACCGCTGACAGCGGCTGACCGCCGCCCCGCGGCGACGGCGGCGGTCACGAAGGTCCCGCGCGACGGCGGGTGGCCCGACCCGGGGGTGTCCCGGGCCGGGCCACACCGGTGGTTCAGGCCGCGTTCCGGCTCACCACCATCGGGTACGCCTCAACCGCGCGTCCACTTCTGACCGTTGCCGCCGTTGCAGGCCGCGAGCACCACCTGGGTGCTGTTGGCGGTTCCACCGCCGTTCGGCGCGAGGCACAGCCCGGACTGCACCCCGGTGACGGAGCCGTCGGTGTTGAGGTTCCACAGCTGGTTCGCACCCCCGGTGCAGTCCCAGATGATCACCCGCGTCCCGGCCGACGTCGCGGCGCCCTCGGCGTCCAGGCACTTCGTTCCGTACACCTGGAGTTGCCTGCCCGCGGTCGCGGCCCACTGCTGGTTCGCGCCGCCGTTGCAGTCCCAGAGCGCGACCTGGGTGCCGTTGGTCCGCGACTGCGCCGGGACGTCCAGACAGCGGCCGGCGGCGGCGTTGCGCAACGCCCCGGTCGTGCCGCCCGGGGGCGGCGTCGTCGGAGGCGGCGTCGTGCCGCTGGTGGTGTCGAAGCCGAGGAACCGGATGGCCTGCGCGGCGTCGAACGGGATGGAGTGGCCGTACCCCTGGAAGCTGATCGCCTCGACCGGCGCGGTGCCGCCGGTGCCGCCGTACCGCGTCCTGGTGGCGCTGGACTGCGGGTAGTCGGTGTAGCTGGGGGTCTGGGAGACGCCCTGCACGTTGGTCCACTGCTTGATCTGCTCGCCGAAGTTGACGTAGCTCAGCGTGGTGTCCGTGGTGCCGTGCCAGATCTGGAAGCGGGGACGTTTGCCGGTGTAGCCGGGGTACGCGTTGCGCACCAGATCACCCCACTGCTGGGCGGTCTTCACGATCCGCCCGCCGGAGCACTCGCTGTTCCACTCCGCGCCGTTGGTGGTGGCGAAGCAACCGAACGGGACGCCGGAGGAGCTGACGCCGGCGTTGAACAGGTCGGGGTAGAGGCCGACCATGACGTTGGTCATCATGGCGCCCGAGGAGAAGCCGGCGACACCGATGCGGTCCGGGTCGACCGGGTAGCGGCTCCGGACGTAGTCGATCATCGACTTGAGGCCGACCGGGTCGCTGCCGCCGTCGCGGCGCAGCGCCTGCGGGGAGGAGACGTCCCAGCACTTGCTGCTCCGGGTCACGGACGGGTAGATGACGATGTAGCCGTAGCGGTCGGCCAGCGAGCTGAGCCCGAAGCCGGTGTGCACGGCCGGGCCGCTGCCGGTGCAGTAGTGCAGGGCGAGCAGGAGGGCCGGACGCGCCGCGACCCGGTCCGGCACGTACAGGTGCATCTGCAGGTTCGTCGGGTTGGTACCGAAGTTGGTCACCTGGGTGAGCGTCGCGGCCGACGCCGGGGTGGCGACCGTGACCACGGCCGTCATCGTCGCCAGCGCCGTCGCCAGGGCGGCGGCCAGCAGTGCGAACCTTCTTCTCATGGCGGATCCTTCTCGGTCGGTGGTGGCGGCGGGTGGGAAGAACGTCGGACCGGTCGTCCGGGGAGACACCCTGGCGGGCACGCGACATCCGCCGCGCGTCGCTGGCGGCTGGGTGACAGGTCCTGATCGCGACGTCCGCCTGCCCTCGGGGGACGCCTTTCGATGGTGCGGGCCCGAGGCGGACGGCTCGCCCGGTGAGCCGTGGGTGCCCTCACCTCGACATCGACTGTGAGCGATAACATGCCGTTCGTCAAGCCGTGTCGGAGCAGGCCGACGAGGCGCGCACCGGACGGCTCCGGACAGCATCCGAACCCGCGCGGCGACGCCAGGCGGCGGCAGGCATCATGTCCGCGTGAACTCAACCCTGGCCGCTCTGCTCGGCTCCGCGATCACCGCCTGCGCCTCACTCCTCGTCGTGTGGACGCACAGCCGGGTCAAGCGACGCCAGCGCGAGCGGGCCGAGCTTCAGCGGGCGTATGTCCTGGTCCTGTCCGGCGCGCTACGCCTGGCCCACAAGGTCGAGGCGTTGCGACAGACCAGGTACTGGCGGTCGGGTCTGCCGGAGGCGGGCAACGACCTGCTCGGCGGGCACAAGCCGCTGGGGCCGATGGGGCTGCACGACTGGCTGGCCCGCGACATGGTCACCGTGGAGGCCGCCTGGTCGGAGATCTGGACGCGCGCGGACCAGGACGGCATCGCGCTCGCCAACGGGCTGATGAGCGCGTACAACGCCGTGCTGGCCGCCGCGCTCCAGGCCAGCGGGAGGGAGCCGTTCGAGGCGTCCGACGAGATGACGACCGCGAGCGGCCGCCTCGGCGAGGCACGTCGGCAACTCGCCCTGCACGCCCGCAGGGTCGCCAAGCTGGGGCCCCGGGACGTCGACCTGTTCACCGAGCGGGAGTACCGAGTGCCGGTGAGCTGATGTCGGGCTCGGCGTCGGTGTGGGGTGCCGACGCCGGCAGCGCCAGCTGGACGACGCCGAGCATCACCGCCGCCACCACGCCGTCGAGCCAGTAGTGGTTGCCGGTGGCGACGACGACGAGCAGGGTGACGAGCGGGTGGGCCAACCACAGCCACCGTAAGCGTCCACGGGTCACCGCGACGAGCGCGACGGCGACGGCCAGCGCCCACCCGACGTGCAGGGACGGCATGGCCGCGTACTGGTTGCTGAGCGCGTCGGTGTCGGGCGGCCCGTAGACGGCGGGCCCGTACCGGCTGCCGGTGTCCACCATGGCCGTCAGCGTGGTCAGCCGGGGTGGCGCCAGCGGGACCACGACGTGTACTGCCAGGGCCGCCGCGGTGAGCACGGCGAGCGTACGGCGCGTGCGCAGGTAGCGCGCCGGGTGCCGTACGTAGAGCCAGACCAGGGTGAGCGCCGTGGCCGGGAAGTGCACGTACGCGTAGTAGCCGTTGGCCAGGTGGGCCAGCAGGGTGTGCGAGAGCACGGGGTGCTGGACGACGGCCTCGTCGGGCAGGCGCAGCAGCCGCTCCAGATGCCAGACCGACTCGCCGTTGGCCAGCGCGGTCGACACCCGACCGGCCACCACCATCCGCGCGCCCTTGTAGAGCAGGAACAGCGTGGCGACCAGGAGCAACTCCCGCATGGCCCGGCGCGCGGCAGCGGCCCGCCGGCCGGGCGTGACCGGTCGCGACGCCGTGAACTCGGCGATTTCCACAGGCGTCTCGATCTGCTCTCTCTCGACCAGGGGCCGCCACTGTCCGTGACGGTGGCGGCCCCTGGTTCTGTGCTCTGGAGACGTCAGCGCCGCTCGGGCGCCCCCTTCGCCGTGGTGTCGGCGGCGATCTGGTCGAAGGCGGGCGCCCCGTCGACCGCGTCGGCGGCCACCGCCGTCGCCGTGGCGGCGTCCGGCAGGTCGAGGCTGGTCCGCAGGGTGACCGGCCTCAGCAGGAGCGCGGCGATGACGCCGACCACCCCGATGGCCGCGGAGATGAGGAAGATGTGGCCGGTGGCGTCGCCGTACGCGGCCCGCACGATGTGCTGGACCCCCTCCGGCAGCGCGGTGATGTTGAGGTTGCTGTCGCCACCGCTGCCGGAGGTCGGGATCCCGGCGGCGGTCAGGTCGCGCGTGATCTGGTCGGTGACCCGGCGGGCGAGCACGGCACCGAGCACCGAGACGCCGATGGTGCCGCCGAGCGACCGGAAGAACGCGACGCTGGAGCTGGCCGCGCCGATGTCCTTGAGGGCCACCGTGTTCTGGACGGCCAGGACGAGGTTCTGCATGGTCATGCCGACGCCGGTGCCGACGATGAACATGCCGATGCCGACGAGCACCAGGGACGTCTCGTGGTCGATGGTGCCGAGCAGGCCGAACCCGACCACCAGGGTGATCGACCCGATGACGATGTACGGCTTGATCCGCCCGGTCCGGGTGATCAGCCGGCCGGCGACGATCGAGGAGCCGAGGACTCCGGCCATCATCGGGATGGTGAGCAGTCCGGCCTCCGTCGGGCTGTAGCCCCGGCCGATCTGGAAGTACTGGCCGAGGAAGACCGCGCCGCCGAACATGGCCATGCCGACCGCGAGGCTGCCCAGGATGGCCAGGGCGGTGGTGTGCTCGCGCACGATGGCGAGCGGGACGACCGGCTCGGCCGCCAGCGACTCGACCCAGACCGCGAGGGCGAGCAGGAGGAGCGAGCCGGCCACCATGGCCGCGGTCTGCCACGAGACCCAGGCGAACGAGCTGTCGACGAAGGAGATCCAGATCAGCAGCACGCTCACGCCGGCGGCGATCAGGCTCGCGCCCAGGTAGTCGATCTTGACATTGTCCCGCCGGAACGTCGGCAGGTGCAGGGTCACCTGGAGCAGGATCAGCGCGACGACGGCAACCGGCACGCCCACGAAGAAGCACCAGCGCCAGCCGAGCCAGGACGTGTCGACGATGAGGCCACCGAGCAGCGGACCACCGACGGTCGCCACCGCCATCACGCCGCCGAGGTAGCCGTTGTAGCGACCCCGCTCGCGCGGCGGGATCATGGCGGCGATCGCCACCTGGACGAGAGCCTGCAGGCCGCCGACCCCGATGCCCTGGAACGCGCGGGCCGCGATGAGCTGGCCGGCGCTCTGCGAGAAGCCGGCGATGACGGAGCCCAGCAGGAACACCACGATGGCGACCTGGATGAGGATCTTCTTGTTGAACAGGTCGGCGAGCTTGCCCCAGATCGGCGTGGTGGCCGTCGCCGTGAGCAGGGTCGCGGTGACCACCCAGGTGTACTGGGTCTGTGAGCCGTTCAACGCGCCAATGATCTTGGGTAGCGCGGTCGAGACGACGGTGCTGCTCAGCATCGCGACGAAGAGCACCAGCAGCAGGCCGCTGAGCGCCTCGAGGGTCTGCCGATGGCTCATCGGCTCGGCGCCGGGCGTGGTGGTGGGTGCGCTCATCGCGCGACCTCCCGCTTGTCGTGGGGTTCCAGGACGACAACCAGGCGTACGCGGCGGGTTCCGGAAACGGACATCCGCGCGCCTGAGTTGGTTGCCTCACGCAAGCATCTACCGATCTTGCCCAGTCGGCAAGTTTGCCCATTGAGAAGCCGGTCACTCGACGTACGCTGACGGCGATGGACGAGATCACCGGCCTGCGGGAGCGCAAGAAAGCGGCCACCCGCCTGGCCCTGCACGAGTCGGCCCTGCGCCTCGCGGCCGAGCAGGGCCCCGACAGCGTGACCGTCGAGGCGATCGCCGATGCCGCCAACGTCTCCCGGCGGACGTTCTCGAACTACTTCTCGAACAAGGAGGAGGCGCTCTTCTACGGCGACACGGTGCGCCTGCGCCGCCTGTTGCAGTTGGTGCGGGAACGGCCGGGCGGCGAGCCGCCGTGGACCGTGCTGGGCCGGGCGGCCGAACACCTCACCGCGGAGTCGTCCCGCGACCGCGACCACGACTGGCTGACCCGACGCCGGCAGTTGCGCGGGCACCCGGGCCTGGCCGCGCACCAGGTCGCGGCGTACACCGCGATCGAGCGCGAGTTGGCGGCCGAGCTCGCGCATCGTCTCGACGGCGCCGACGTGGCGCTGCGCGCCCGACTGCTGACCGCGACCTTCCTGGCCGCCCTGCGCGTCGCCATGCAGCACTGGATCGACCACCCGGGCCACGACCTGCTGGAGATCGTACGGGTCGCGCTGAGCGAGGTCGGTCCCCCGCCGACCGTGCGGCCGGCGGGGGACACGACGTCCTGATCGTCGTCAGCGGTAGCCGGCGCTTACCACGTTGGACTGGACCGCGTTCTCGGTCGCGTCGGACGGGTAGCCCGCCACCATGGCGCCCTCGTAGAACGTGCCGGCGCTCAGGTTCGCGCCGCCGTCGGGCTTGCAGCAGTCGCCGCCGCTGCCCAGGATGATCGCGCCCTGCTTCTTCATCGGGCTGTAGCCGGGCGGGAGCGAGCCGTCCCACAGCGTGTAGAGGCTGCCGGACTGCGCGTCACTGCCCTTGATGGCGAAGCGGGACGTGCCGTTGTTCTTCAGCGTCGCGGTGACGAACTTGCTGGTGAACGCCCGCTGGTTCGGGTTCCACGAGCTGCTGCCACCCGGGAACAGACCCCACTCCAGGTCGGCCTGCACCCACGGGCCGGTACCGGAGCAGCCACCGAACCAGCACTGCTTGCCGAAGTTGATGGCGTCCATCGCCCCGGCGGCGTCGGCCTTGCGCGTCGTCTCACTGTTGCCGTAGTCGAAGCAGCAGCCGCTGTTGACGTGGGTGCCGCTGGTCACCATGTACATGCCCTCCGGGGCGGCGCCGGTCGGCACGCCGGTCAGGTGCCCGTCGCGCCAGTAGCTGTTGCCCGGGTTGATGTAGAGCGAGTAGGCCTTGGCGCCGCCCACCGTCAGCGACTCCGAGGTCGCGGTGGCCGGCCTGCTCTGCGGGGAGCCCGGAACCACGCTCGACCCCTGGTACCAGAGGTCGTTGCCGCGCCCGGACTGGTCGAAGACCACCGTGATCACGCACGTCGTGCCGGCGCAGAACGAGTCCTGCGTCGACGCGTTCGCGGTGCCGCCCGTACCGGTCAGCCCGATGTTGCGGGTCGTGTTGTCCGACGAGCGCCGGACCTGGTACAGGTTGCCGGCGTACGTCCCGTACAGGGCCCGCGTCGTGCTGTGCGCCGCCACGCACGGGGTGCCACCGGAGGCGTAGATGTCGCACGGGCGCGCGCCGCCCGGCGGCGGGGTGGTCGGCGGCGGGCCGGTGGTCGGCGGGGCGCTGGTCGGCGGCGTGCTCGGCGAGGCCCACTGCTGGTTGGCGCCGCCGTTGCAGGCCCAGAGAATGATCTTCGTGCCGTTCGCGGTGCCGGCCCCGTTGGCGTCGAGACACAGCCCGGACTGCACTCCGGTGATGGTGCCGTTGCTGTTCACGTTCCACTGCTGGTTGGTCTGGCCGTTGCAGTCCCAGATGATCGCCTGGGTGCCGTTGGTGGTGCCGCGGCCGGAGGCGTCCAGGCACTTGTTGCCGTACACCGAGAGCTGTTTGCTCGACGTCCAGGTCCAGGTCTGGCCGGCCGCGCCGTTGCAGTCCCACAGCTGGGTCTGGGTGCCGTTGGTGGTGCTGGAGTTGGGGACCTCAAGGCACCGACCCGAGGCCGCGCCGACGATGGTGGTGCTCTGTCCCGGCGCGATGGCCGCCGCCATCGCCGCGGCCTCGGCGGCGGACGACGAGGCACCGGCCGTGGCGCCGACGGTGACGAGGACGAGGGCGCCGGCCAACGCGCCGGCCAGCATGGCCAGGCGGCCGGGACGACGTCTCGGGATGGGATCGCGGGCCAGGCCGGGCCCGGCGGGGGACGGGGTACGCACGGGGTGGCTCCTGAAGAGTCGTGGCAGCGCACGGGGTGTGCCGACGCGCCGCAGGGGTGGTGGCGGGGCGGGCGAATCGATTCGTAGCGATGGTAGGAGCGGATTTTGATCAGTGTCAATGAAAGCCCGGTCGGCGGGAATCCGGCGGTGGCCACCCGTGCCGGCGGCCACCGCCGGACGTCACGCGCGCCGCCTACCGCCCCCAGATCCGCCAGGTCTGGTTCAGCGGGCTGCCCTGGCCGACCGCGTTGCAGGGCCACTGGATGACCGTCGCGCGGGCCGCCGTGGACACCCCGTTGACGTCGACACACTTTCCGCTGTGCCGGGCCACGAGCTGGTAGTCGTGCGAGTCGTTGCCGGAGTAGGTCACCTTCCGCAGGGTGAACTGCTGGTTCGTCCCGTTCTGGCAGGTCCACTGGGTGACCGCGGCGCCATTGGCGGTGGAAGCGCCGCTGACGTCGAGGCACTTGCCGCTCTGCTGGTTGACCACCGTGTACGTGTTGGCCACGCCGGCGACCGGCCGGAAGTTCCAGAGCTGCTGGTCACCGCCCTCGCAGTAGAACTGCTGCTGGGCGTTGCCGTCGGCGGTGCCCAGGTTGGTGTTGTCCAGGCACTGCTGGGAGTGCTGGGCCACCGCCACCGACTGGAAACCCGCCTCGGAGGGTGGCAGCAGGGTCACCGTGTACGTGTCGTTCTGGTTGCCGTACGGCAGGTTCACGGTGGCGTTGTTGTTCGACACGGTGACGACGCTGTTGGAGACCGTGACCGGCCCCTGGACGGTGCCACCGTTGTTGTACGGGATGCGCTGCGTGAGCACCCGCACCTGGTTGTTCTGCACCAGGCCGCTCGTCGCGTCGAGGCGTTGCAGGTTGACGGCCAGGTTGCCGGTCGTCCGACCACCACCGACCAGGACCTTCGCCACCCCGCTCGCCTTCGTGGCGTACGCGTCGTAGGACTGGCTGCCGGTCACCGCCACGATCTCGCCGGCCTGGGAGGCGTAGTAGCGGTAGACCCACCACTCCCCCTTGGGCTGGTGCTGCCCGGCCGAGTTGCGGACCAACAGGTTGCCGAGGTCGTTGTGCAGGTTGCCGGCGCTGGCCCAGTTGGCCCGCAGGCCGTCCGCCCGGGCCCGCTCCAGCCGCGAGATGTACCAGGCGCCGTCGGCCGGGTTCTGCTCGTTGGTCGCCCCGTACTCGTTGATCTGGTACGGGCGGGGATGCGGGATGCCGCGCGGGTCGAGGGTGGCGTTGGCGGCCGCCACGTTGGCGACCGGGTCACCCGGCAGGGAGTGCCAGCTGATGATGTCCGGCACGGTGTTCGTCGAGCGCACGAAGTCCAGGTACTGGTTCCAGAACGCGTGGTTGGTGGACGGCACGCACGCGCAGCTCGGCCCGACGATGAGCTGGTTGGGAAACTCGGCGCGGAGGCGCTGGTAGGTGCGCCGCCAGAGTTCGAGGTACTGGGAGATCGGCCGGTTCCAGAAGATGGTGATGTTGGGTTCGTTCCAGATGTCCCACTGGACCGACAGCCCGGACGCCCGGACGTCGCCGATGAGCCGGGTCAGGAAGTTGTCGTAGTCGGCCCAGTTGCCGTTGTCGCCGGGGAAGCGGGAGATGCCCGCGCCGTCGGCGCCCCACAGGTCGTGCGGCAGGATGATGAACTGCCCGCCGAGGGCGACCGTCCGGCGGGCCTGGGCCAGGGTGGAGTTCCAGCGGCGGTCGTAGTTGCCGCCGACCCAGCCGCTGCCGGGAAGCTGCGCGCCGCCGGCGCGCATGTACTGGAACTTGACGTCGCGGTAGAAGTGGTCGGGCGGGCCGCTGGCGTTCTCGGTCATGCCGTAGATCCAGCCGGAAGCGCGGTAGGTCGGTGTTCCGGTGGTCGTGGAGAAGTTCACGCTGATCGACTCGTCGGCGGCCTGGGCGGGGGACGCGGCGACGGTGACGGCCGTGGTGGCGGCGAGCAGGCCGACGACGAGTCGGGCGACGAGCGCGTGGGCTCGGCCGGGCCTGCTGCGGGACGGGGTTTTCACGGGCGGCTCCTTGGTGGGGCGCGGGGGACGCTCTCCGGAGGGCTGCGCTTGCGAATCGATTCGCAGGGATCGTAGGTCGGGGACTCATTCATGTCAATGAAGTGACGATCCGGTGAAGCGGGCGTTTCCCAGCACTCGTCACCAGGCACGCGATCAACCCTTGACCATCGGACACGGGCGGTCCTATCTTCGTGCGAACCGGTTCGTCGAATCGGTTCGCCTCATGGTCGGACCCGGTCCGGCCCGCGACGGTCAACCCACGACCCCACCACCCGATCGAGTTGAAGTGAGGCAGCAGATGACCCGACTCCACCGACGGCGGCGACTGGCCGCCGTCGCCGCGATAGCACTCGCCGCCGTGACGGTGAGCGCCTGCTCGTCGTCGTCCGGGGACTCCGGTGACGACGGTGGCGCGTACCTCGTCTGGGACCCGTACCCCCAGTTCGCCGACGACTCGGACTGGGTCGCCCTGCTCAAGAAGTGCGGAACCTCGGCGGGCGTGACGGTCGAGCGGACCGGCTACGACACCACCGACCTCACCAACAAGGCGCTGCTCGCCGCCCAGCAGGGCAACTCGCCGGACGTGCTGATCGTCGACAACCCGGTCATCTCCACCCTGGCCGAAGCCGGCGCGCTCACCACGACCGAGGAGAACAAGCTGGACACCTCGAGCATGGCGCCGAACCTGCTCGGCGCCGGCCAGAGTGGCGGCAAGACGTACGGGGTGCCGATCGGCGCCAACACGCTCGCGCTCTACTACAACAAGGACCTGCTCACCGCCGCCGGTGTCGACCCGGCCTCGGTCACCGACTGGACGTCGCTGACCACGGCGCTCACGAAGGTCAAGGCCAAGGGCAAGAAGGGCATCACCTTCTCCGCGATCGGCACCGAGGAGGGCAGCTTCCAGTTCCTGCCCTGGTTCTGGGGCTCCGGCGCGCAGCTGACCAGCCTCGACTCGCCACAGGCGATCTCCGCGCTGACCCTGTGGACCGACTGGCTGAAGCAGGGTCTCGCGCCGAACTCCGTCATCAACAACACCCAGACCACCAGCTGGCAGGAGTTCGCCACCGGCGACTTCGCGTTCGCCGAGAACGGCACCTGGCAGCTCGCGAACGCCGAGAAGCTGGGCTTCTCGTACGGCACCATCGCGATCCCGGCGCGCGCGGGCGGGCCGGCCCCGGCGCCGACCGGCGGCGAGTTCGTCTCGATCCCGGTGCAGCGCAAGACCGGCCGGTACGCGACGTCGCAGCAGCTCGTCACCTGCCTGACCAGCGCCGACAACCTCCTGACCACCGACACCACGCTCTCCTACGTCGCGCCGGTGGCCGCCGTCCAGGACCGGCAGACGACCGAGAACCCCAAGCTCAAGGTCTGGGTGGAGGCGGTCCGGGCGGCGAAGGGCCGTACCGGCGACAACCTCGGCACGAAGTACCCGAAGATCTCCGAGCCTCTGTGGACCGCCATGCAGGCCGCGCTCAGCGGTGGGAAGTCGCCCCAGGAGGCACTGACCGCCGCGCAGGCCACGGCCGCGAGCAAGTAAGCGCGCCGAACGACGACATGACCCCCACGACACAGACCACCCGCACCACGCGGGGCCACGGTGGGGCGGCGGACGCCGCCCCACCCGGGCCTGCCGCGCGCCGTACCCGCCGAACCGGCCGATGGGCGGCGTGGGCCTTCCTGGCACCGACGGTCGGCTACCTGCTGGCCTTCTACGCCTACCCGCTCTACCGCAATGTCGAGCTGAGCCTGCGCGAGTACACCGTCCGGTCCTTCGTGCAGGGTGGCGCGCCCTTCGCCGGCCTGGACAACTACCGCGCCGTGCTGACCGATCCGACGTTCTGGCCGACGTTGACGCACACCCTGGTGTTCACCGGCGCGTCGCTCGTCTTCCAGTTCACCATCGGCATGGCCCTGGCGCTCTTCTTCCGCCAGCACTTCCCGCTGTCGGGCACCCTGCGAGCGCTGATCCTCGTACCGTGGCTGCTGCCGCTGATCGTGTCCGCCTCGACCTGGTCGTGGCTGCTCAACAGCGACTCGGGCCTGGTCAACGCCGCGCTCGGCGTCGTGGGGGTCGACCCGGTCAACTGGCTCACCTCGCCGACGTGGTCGCTCACCTCGGTGATCATCGCCAACATCTGGATCGGCATCCCCTTCAATTTGGTCGTGCTCTACAGCGGCCTACAGGCGATCCCGGTCGAGGTGTACGAGGCGTCCGCGCTCGACGGCGCGACCGGCTGGCATCGGTTCTGGTCGATCACCTTCCCGCTGCTGCGCCCGGTCTCCGCGATCACGCTGCTGCTCGGGCTGATCTACACGCTGAAGGTCTTCGACATCATCTGGATCATGACCAGGGGTGGCCCCAGCGGCTCCTCCGCCACGCTCGCCACCTGGTCGTACCGTCTCGGCTTCGGCAACCTGCTGCCCGAGTTCGGGCCGGGCGCGGCCGTCGGCAACCTGCTCATCGTGCTGGCGCTGGTCGCCGGGCTCGGCTACATCCGGTTCCAACGGAGGCAGCACCTACGATGACCACGTCACCGCGCAGAGTCTGGTGGAAGACCCTCGTCGGTCTGGCGCTGACCGGGCTGATGCTCTTCCCCGTCTACTGGATGATCAACGTTTCGTTCACCCGTGACCAGGACATGCGGGCCAGTCCGCCGCACCTGTTCCCGACGAACGGCACGCTGGACGGCTACCGGGCCGTCCTCGACCAGCAGCTTCCCTACCTCGGCACCAGCTTCGTGGTCGGCCTCGGGACGGTGGCGCTGACGGTGGCGCTGGCCGCCCCCGCCGGGTACGCGCTCGCGAAGCTGCGCCCACCCGGCGGCCCGGTGCTGAGCTTCGTGCTGCTGATCGCCCAGATGATCCCCGGGATCATCATGGCGATGGGCTTCTACGCCATCTACCTCACGCTCGGCGTCCTCAACACGCTGCCCGGCCTGATCCTGGCCGACACCACCCTGGCGGTGCCGTTCGCTGTACTGATCTTCACCGCCTTCATGTCCGGCATCCCGGACGAGCTACTCCAGGCCGCCGTGGTCGACGGCGCGGGTCGGCTGCGCACCTTCTGGTCGATCGTGCTGCCGGTCAGTCGCAACTCGATCGTCACGGTGTCGCTGTTCGCCTTCCTGTGGTCCTGGTCGGACTTCATCTTCGCCTCGACCCTCGCCGGTGGCGGCGACCACCAACCGATCACCCTCGGCATCTACCACTACATCGGCAACAACAACCAGCAGTGGAACGCCATCATGGCCACCGCTGTCGTCGCCTCCGTCCCCGCAGCCGTCCTGCTGATCCTGGCTCAGCGGTACGTCTCGATGGGCGTGACCGCCGGCGCCGTCAGGGACTGACCACCCGCACCACAGAAAGGCAGCCGCCACCCATGACTGTCGCCCCGTCCGGTCCGGAGTTCGCCATCCAGGACATCCCGTTCAGCTACCGGGGATCCTGGCTCAACATCTCCCCCGTGGTCGCCGAGAAGACGTACGCCGACGACCTGCACCTGGTGTCACACCAGACCGGGCTGCACCCGGTGCTCCGCCTCCGCCCCGACGCCCCGGACGCCACCGTCGTCGCCACGCCCGCGCTGCTGACGTGGCGTGCCGGTCCCGGTCGGGTCGAGGCCGTCTTCGACGGACCGGACACGCTGCGGATCCGGGGTCGGCAGCTCGGCCTGCGGATCGCCGCGGCCGCGGACACGCTCACCCCGTTCAGCGGCAGCTACCTCTACCGCGACCCGGTCGACGGCTCGTACGTGTTCACCTCGTACGAGACCGGGCGTCGCTACCGGGTGACGGTCCTCACCGGCGCGCTGCGCCGCGCCGACGGCGTCGAGGCGCTCGGCACCGCCGACCGGTCCCTGGACCTCGCCGCCGACGAGCCGTGGGAGATCGCCGTCGAGGAGTACGCCACCGCGCGCCGGCCCTACGCCACGGCCGTCCCCTTCGACCAGGTGTGCCACCAGCGCAGCGCCGAGTTCGCCGCGTTCGTCGACGCGGTCGCGCCCTGGCGCGGCGAGGACACCCCGGCCGCCGAACTGGCCGCGTACGTGCTGTGGTCCGCCACCGTCGACCCGGCGGGCTTCGTCACCCGGCCCGCCGTCCTGATGTCCAAGCACTGGATGGACAAGGTGTGGAGCTGGGACCACTGCTTCAACGCGATCGCCCTCGCGGCCGGCGAGCCGGAGCTGGCCTGGCACCAGTTCCACCTGCCCTTCGACCACCAGGACGCCGCGGGCGCGCTCCCCGACTCGGTCACCCACTCCGAGGTGCTGCACAACTACGTCAAACCCCCCATCCACGGCTGGGCGCTGCGGCAGCTGCGCCGACGTCTCCCCCACCCACCGGACCGGACGGCGCTCGCGCAGACGTACGACCGGCTGGCCCGCTGGACCGGCTTCTGGTTGGACGCGCGCCGCGCACCCGGTGCGGCCCTGCCGCACTACCAGCACGGCAACGACAGCGGCTGGGACAACGCCACCACGTTCGACGAGCACCGGGTGCTACAGACCGCAGACCTGGCGGCGTTCCTCGTCTCGCAGTTGGACTGCCTGGCCGACCTCGCCGTCGAGCTGGGCGAGCCGGCCGACCGGTGGCACCGGGAAGCCGACCGGATCCGCACCGCGATGTTCCGGGAGCTGTGGGACGGTGAGCGCTTCGCTGCCCGTAGCCCGCACACCGGGCAGCGGCGGACCAGCCGCAGCCTGCTCGACCTGATGCCCGTCGCGCTCGGCGCGGACCTGCCCACCCCGATCGCCGAGGCGCTGGCCCGGGGCGTCCAGGCCCACCTCACCACGCACGGGCTGGCGACCGAGCCGACGGACTCGGCCCACTACCTCGCCGACGGCTACTGGCGGGGTCCGATCTGGGCGCCCTCCACGGTGCTGGTCGAGGACGGTCTGCGGCGGGCCGGGCACACCGCGATCGCCGACGACATCAGCCAGCGCTTCCTCGCGCTCTGCGAGAAGTCGGGCTTCGCGGAGAACTTCGACGCCGAGACCGGCGCGGGGCTGCGCGACCGCGCGTACACCTGGACCGCCAGTAGCTACCTCATCCTCGCCGCCGCCCACCAGGAACGCCGGGCCGCACGGCGGTGACCGGGCCGGCATGGCCGCGCGGCTGCGTGGCCGATGTGGTCGGCAGCGTGGTCGCGCGCGGCCGGCGCAGCGGTCCGGGTCAGCGGACCCGGACCGGTCCGGTGCTGGATCGCAGCGAGATGGGTGGGCTGTAGAGGCGGTGCCGCGGCACGCTGCCGGGGGCCGCGATGATCTCCAGCAGCAGCGACACCGCCTCGGCGCCCATCTCCCGCATGGGTACGTCCGCTGCGGTCAGCGGCGGCCGGAAGTCCTCCGCCCAGTGCTGGGCGGCGACGCCGGTCACGGAGAAGTCCGCCGGCACGGCCAGCCCGGCACCGGTCAACGCGCGCTGCATCCCGGGCAGCGCCGCCTCGTTGATGGTGGCCACCGCCGTGACCTCCGGATGAGTGACGAGCAACTGCTCCACGCAGGCCTCGCCGGAGGCGGAGTCGTCGCCGCAGCAGACGTCGGTGCCGATGAGGCCCCGCTCGGCCACCGCCGCCTGGAAGCCGGCCAGGGCGCGATGACTGGGGCCGTAACCCGCCGCCACCAGTTCGGCAGAGCGGTTCACCAGGGCCACGTGGCGGTGCCCCAGGTCGGCCAGGTGGTGCACGCAGCGCGCGATCAACCCGGCGTAGTCGATGTCGACCCAGCTCATGCCGTGTGCCTCGGCCGTACGGCCGATCGTGACGAACGGTAGACCGGTGCGGGTCAGCCGGGTCACCCGGTCGTCCTCCAACCGGATCTCCATCAGCACGACGCCGTCGACGCGACGCCCGCTGACGATCCGCTCGAACGAGCGGTCGTGGTCGCCTCCCGACGGGGACAGCAGCACGTCGAGGTCGTGTCGGGCGGCGGCCTCGACGACGCTGGCGACGAAGCCCAACTGCATGTCGGTCAACCGTTGGCTGGCCGGTGGGATCACCAGCCCGAGGGTGCGGGTACGCCCCTCCTTGAGCGCGCGGGCGCTGGCGTTCGGCCGGTAGTCCAGCTCGTCGATGACCGCCTGGATCCGCTGCCGGGTCGCCTCCGACACCGTCCGCTTGCCGCTGAGCACGTACGACACCGTGCTGCGGGACACCCCCGCCCGTCGGGCGATCTCCCCGATGTTCATCCGCCGCCCTCGACTCGATCCCTGTCCGGCCGGGACGCGCCCTGACCCGGGTTCCGAGCATAAGCGCTCCGCGAGCCGACCCGGGACGTCCCGCCCGGCGCACCCGGCCACCGAGCCGGTCAGGAATCAAGAAGCTTGGCCGTACCGTCCGGGCCTAGCCTTTTCCCAGGTGGCCGGCACGACGCCGGACCACGACGAGCGAGAGGGAGCCTGACATGTCCGCGAAGTCCTCCACGACCGGTTCCGACGGCTTCAGCGCCGAGGAGCGCGCCGCCATGAAGGAGCGTGCGGCCGAGCTGCGCGCCGAGGGCAAGAAGGGCGCCAAGAAGGCCGACGGGTTGCAGGCGGTCCTCGACCGGATCGCGCAGATGGCACCGGACGACCGCGCGCTCGCCGAGCGGGTGCACGTGGCGGTCACCACGGCCGCGCCCGAGCTGTCGCCGAAGACGTGGTACGGGATGCCGGCGTACGCGAACGCCGCCGACAAGATCGTCGTCTTCTTCCAGGACTCCGGGAAGTTCAACTACCGGTACTCGACGCTGGGCTTCCAGGACCCGGCCAACCTCGACGACGGCGACCTCTGGCCGGTGGCGTACGCCCTGCGCGCGTGGAGCCCCGAGGTGGAGAAGCGGGTCGTCGAGCTGGTGCGCGCGGCGGTCTCCTGACGCACGCTCTGGTGCGCCCTGCGCCCGCCAGCGATGATCGGCACGTGTCGTTCTGGGAGTTCGTCACGGACGTCGGCGTACCGCTGCTCCTCGTCGGCGGCGCCGCGGTCATCGCGGTCGGCGCGTTCACCGACCCGCCGCAGGATTTCTCCTGGCCGCGCGGCTGGGAGTGGGCATGGGTCGTCGGGGTGTGGGTCATGGCGAGCGGCGAGGCGGCGTTCGGCACCGACCGACCGTGGTGGGAGCGCGCCTGGAAGGGCGCGGCGGCCCTGCTCCTCGCGGTGGCCTGCGTCGTCGCCGTCTGGCGACGGTGGCGATGGCGCAGGCGGGTCCGAGGCGCGGACGGTGGCGCGGCGGGGTAGGCGACGAGTGGGCGGCACGCCCCGGCCCGCCGCCGACGACGCGCAGCCGGCGGCGGCGGGCGGGAACGAGCCGGGTCAGGTGGTGGTGCAGGTGATGTCGGTCGGCGGGTTGTTGGTTCCCGTCGCGGAGGCGAGGAAGCCGAAGGTGGTGGAGCCACCGGCCGGCAACGACCCGTTGTAGTCGACGTTCGTCACCCGCACACTGGCACCGCTCTGGGTGTGCGTGCCGCCCCAGATCTGGGTGATCGCCTGCCCGTTGGGGAACGTCCAGGCGACCGTCCAGCCCCGGATCGCCGTCGCGCCGGCGGTCACCGTGACCGAGCCCTGGAAACCACCCGACCACGAGTTCGTCACCGTGTACGTGGCCCGCGCGCCGGACGGCGAGGGTGTGCTCGACACGGTCGGCGTCGGCGTCGGGATCGGGCTCGGTGTGTCGGTCGGACTCGGGGTCGGCGAGAGGGTGGGCGAGGGCGTGGCGCTCAGCGTCGGTGACGGTGTCACACCGGGCCGCGCCGCCCGGTACGTGTGACCGGCGCGGACCGCGAGTTGGACGACGTCCGTCTCGGGTCGGGTGGTGCTGGGCGTGCTGCCGTCGGCGACGTCGACGAGGGTGAAGGACCCGGTGAAGAGGCGGGCACGCAGGCGTACGGTGCCGTCCCGGTCGGCGCGGACGCTGATCTCGTCGGCCTGACCGCTGGTCCAGGCCACGCCGACGGTGTACCCGCCCCGCCCGCGCAGGCCCGCGACCTGGCCGGTGGGCCAGGCGCTCGGCAGCGCGGGGAGCACGTGCAGCTCGCCGTTGTGGCTGTGCAGCACCATCTCGGCGATACCGGACGTCGCGCCGAAGTTGCCGTCGATCTGGAACGGTGGGTGCAGGTCGAACATGTTCGGCGCGAGCCGGTCGGTGCGTACCAGGTCCTTGAGGAGCTTGTGGGCGCGGGCACCGTCCTCCAGACGGGCCCAGTAATTGATCTTCCAGGCGAGGGACCAGCCGGTCCCGTCATCGCCACGCAGTTCCAGCGTCCGGCGGGCGGCCTCGTAGAGCTGCGGGGTGCCGCGCTTGGTGATCTGGTTGCTGGGGTGCAGACCGTACAGGTGGGAGACGTGCCGGTGGTTCCGCTCGGTCTCCACCCAGTCGGCGAGCCACTCCTGCACGTTGCCCCGGGAGCCGACCTTCATCGGCGCGAGCCGGTCCCGCGCCGTCCGCACCTGGGAGCGGAACGTGGTGTCCACGCCCAGCACCTCGCTGGCCCGGGCCACGGCGTCGAACAGGTCCCGCAGGATCTGGTTGTCCATGGTGGGGCCGGCGCAGACACTGGCGTTCGAGTGGTGCGGCAGCTCCGGCGAGTTCGACGGGTTGGTGACCAGGTAGCCAAGGGTGGGGTGGGCGACCAGGGTGTCCAGGAAGAACTGGGCGGCACCCTTGAGCGCCGGATAGTTGGCCGCCAGGAAACCGGCGTCGCCGGTGAACAGGTAGTGCTCCCAGATCAGCGTGGCCAGCCAGGCGCCGCCGGTCTGCCACATGCCCCACAGCGCCCCGTCGACGACCGAGGCGCCCCGCCACGCGTCGGTGTTGTGGTGGGTGACCCAGCCGCCCGCGCCGTACTGCGCCTGGGCGACGCGCGCCCCGGTGGCCGTCAGGTCTTTGATCATGTCGAAGACGGGCAGGAAACACTCGGCCAGGTTCGTGGTGTCGGCGGGCCAGTAGTTCATCGGCAGGTTGGCGTTGATCGTGTACTTCGAGTCCCACGGCGGCGTCATCGAGTCGTTCCAGATGCCCTGGAGGTTCGCCGGTTGGGTGCCCGGACGCGAGGAGGAGATCAGCAGGTACCGGCCAAACTGGAACAGCAGGGCCGAGAACTGCGGATCGTTGGTGCTCGCGTGCTGGGCGATCCGTACGTCGGTCGGCTGGTCGGCCGCCGCCGTACGCCCGAGGTCGATGGTCACCCGGTTGAACAGGGCCTGGTAGTCGGCGAGGTGACGGCTGCGCAGCTGGTCGTAGCTCGCCCCGCGGGCGGCGCTGAGGCGGGTGCGCGCGATGCCCTGGTAGTCACCGTTGACCGTGCGGTAGTTGACGTAGCTGGACCCGATCGAGATCAGGACGGTCACGCTCGTGGCTCCGGAGACGCGCAGGGTGCCACCCGAGCTGCTGACCGTCCCGCCCGTCGCGGCGGCGTGGGCCAGCGCGAGGAAACGCACCGACCCGTTGACGCCCTCCATGGCCCCGGAGATGCCGTCGACCGCGATCGTGGTGGCGTCGGGGCTCGACATCGTCGTCCGTTGCGGACTGTCGAAGGTGGCGTTGAACGTGATCGAGTTGGCGCGGTCGGCGGTCAAGCGGAGCACGATCACCCCGTCGGGCGCGCTCGCGAACACCTCACGCTGGTATCGCACCCCGTTGAGCACGTACGTCGTGGTGACGGTGGCGGTGGTCAGGTCGAGTGTCCGGTTGTACTGCGACGCGCCGCTGGCGGAGCCGAAGGCGAGACGCAGGTTGCCCACCGGCTGGTAGGCGAGCTGACCGCCCGGGTTCCCCATCATCGTCTGGTTGATGAGGTCCTGCGCCGACGTCCACTGGTCGGCGAAGACCCGCCGCCGGATCTCGGCCAGGTTGGCCGCGCCCCGGGTGTTGGCCGAGTCGTACGGGCCGCCGGCCCAGACGGTGTCCTCGTTGAGTTGCAGCCGTTCGGTGTCGACGTTGCCGTACACCATGGCACCGAGACGCCCGTTGCCGATCGGCAGCGCGCGGAGCCAGTCGGTGCCCGCCGGCTCGTCGTACCACAGAGCCATGTCATTGGCGGCGAGCACCTGCGGCGGCGCGACCGAGCCGGCGCGGGCGACGGCGGACCACGCGACCGGTAGCAGCGCGGCGCCGGCGCCCACGGCACCGGCGCGCAGCACGTTTCTTCGAGTCACTTCGGACATGGTCTCTCCAATCTGCGCAGGCCAGATGCCTCACGCAGGTGGGGACGGCGCCGCTGGAGGCGCCGCCGGAATTGGCGCTATGGCGGGGGACGTGTCCACGGCCGGTGTACCGATCGAGTCCTGGCGGGGACGCTCGGC
Source organism: Micromonospora sp. WMMD736 (assembly GCF_049179015.1). Taxonomy (NCBI): domain Bacteria; kingdom Bacillati; phylum Actinomycetota; class Actinomycetes; order Micromonosporales; family Micromonosporaceae; genus Micromonospora; species Micromonospora sp. WMMD736. Next base: position 6,428,571 of record NZ_JBMHMI010000001.1, on the reverse strand, counting down.
GGCGGCCGGGGACGCGTGGTGGGGCGGTGGCTGTTAGCGCTAACAGATGCGGCCCGCTCGCACCGTTGGGCAACGTTCACAGCCAGGGGCCCGGCGCACCGGGCTCCCGGCGGCGCGCCATGCGTCCTCCATAGACCTTCGTAGATGGCGGCGCTGCGCGTCAATAGGTGTCGGTCATGTTTCGGATCGCCGCGCAGGGGCGCTCCGACGACGGGCCATCCGGACACCTTGCCATCGACGTGGCTCGTTCGTAACATCCATGGGCACGAGATGTTATCGCGAACAAATCGCGACATCCCGACAGCGACCGCCCGGAGGTGGCAACCGTGACCTCAGGCTCGTCGGCCGTTGCGGGCTACCACAACCCGGTCGTACCCGGCTTCTATCCCGACCCGAGCGTCTGCCGGGTCGGCGAGGACTACTACCTCGTCTGCTCGAGCTTCGAGTACTTCCCCGGAGTGCCGCTCCTGCACAGCCGCGACCTGGTCCACTGGCGACAGATCGGTAACGTCCTCGACCGTGCCAGCCAGTTGGAGCTCCCACCCGACGCCGACGCCTCCCGCGGCATCTTCGCACCGACCATCCGCCACCACGACGGCCGCTTCTGGGTGATCACCACGAACGTCAGCCTCGGCCGGCATCTCATCGTCACCGCGGCGGATCCCACCGGCCCCTGGTCGGAGCCGGTCTACCTCGACCTGCCGCACGTCGACCCATCCCTGGCCTGGGACGATGACGGCACCTGCTGGCTGACGACCTCGGGAGTGGACGGCTACCGGATCGACCCGGACACGGGCCGGGTGTTCGAGGGTCCGATCGCGCTCTGGTCCGGCACGGGCGGGCAGTACCCGGAGGCCCCGCACCTGTACCGGATCGGCGAATGGTGGTACCTGCTGCTCTCCGAGGGCGGCACGCACACCGGTCACGCCGTCTCGGTCGCCCGGTCCCGTACCCCTCGGGGGCCGTTCGAGCCCGCGCCGACCAACCCGATCCTCACCCACCGGAGCACCGACCTCCCCGTCCAGGCGGCCGGGCACGCCGACCTGGTGCAGGCGGCGGACGGCAGTTGGTGGATGGTCCTGCTGGGGATCCGGCCCAAGGGTCAGTGGCCGCCCTTCCACGTGCTCGGACGCGAGACGTTCCTCGTGCCGGTCCGCTGGGTCGACGGCTGGCCCGTGGTCGACCCCGTCCGGGAGATCACCGCCGCACCCGCCGGCAGCCCGCCGGCCCTGGCCGCCCCACCCGATCCGGGCGCGCACCGCGACGACTTCGACTCGACCAGCCTCACACCCGGGTGGGTCTCGCCCCGCTCCCGCCCCGACGCGGCCTGGTCGTTGACCGAGCGGCCCGGATGGCTCACCCTGCACGCCACCGGTACGACGCTGGACCGCGCCGGCGCGACGATCGTGGCGGCCCGCCAACGCCACCACGACTGCCGCGCCAGCGTGCGGGTGGATCCGGGCGGTGGCACCGCCGGGCTCACCCTGCGGATCGACGAGGCGCACCACTACGACATCGAGGTCCAGGACGACGTCGTCCGCGTCGTCGGCCGGGTGGGACCGTTCCGGCAGGTCTTCGCGACCCTCGACGTACCCGGTGGTCCGCTCGTGCTGACCATCACCACCCGGACCCACGATCTCTACCCGCCGACCGTGACGTCCGCCGCCGACCTCACCGCCACCGACGAACCCTTCGGGGTACGCCCCGCCACCAGCGACATGATCGCGTTCGAGGTGGAGACCACCGATGGTCACGTGCTGCTGGCCGAACTCGACGGGCGGTACCTCTCCACCGAGGTCGCCGGCGGCTTCACCGGTCGGGTCATCGGCATGTACGTGACCGACGGCGTCGCGGCCTTCGACTGGTTCGACTACCGTCCGGTGGCGCGTCCGCCCGACTGAACGACCGGTGCCGCGACCGTAGACTCGCCGTGTGAGCGACGAGAGCCGGCGGCGCCGCCCCCGCAAACCGCAACGGGGTGACCTGCCCGTCGCCACGATCGCCGAGCTCGCCGGAGTGTCCCCTCCCACGGTGTCCAAGGTCCTCAACGGCCGCGCCGGGGTGGGCGAGCAGACCCGGCAGCGGGTGGAGGCACTGTTGCGCGACCATGGCTACCGCCGACTGGAGGACGCCGCCAGAACCCGCTGCGTCGAGGTGCTCTTCCACCACATGTTGCCCTCGATCGCGCTGGAGATCCTGCGCGGCATCCAGGAGGTCGCCGACGCGCGGCGCTGCACCGTCGGGTTCGTCGACCTCCGGCACCGCGTGACGGCCGGGCTGCCCTGGATGGAGCCCCTGCTGCTGCGGCATCCGACCGCCGTCATCGCGGTCTGTTCGCTCGTCACCGCCGAACACGGCCGACAGTTGGCCGCCATGGGGATACCCCTGGTCGCCATCGACCCGGGCGGCGAACTCTTCCCCACCCCCGCCGTCGGGTCGAACAACTGGAGCGGCGCCCTCGCCGCCACCCGGCACCTTCTCGACCTCGGCCACCGGCGGATCGGGGTACTCACCGGACCGGTGCAGGACCTGGCGGCGCGAGCCCGCCTGGACGGCTTCCGCGCCGCGCTGGATCATGCCGGCATCGGATTCGACGACAGCCTCGAACGGCAGGGGGTCTTCAGCTTCGTGGCCGGCCGGGACCTCGGCCGCGAGTTGCTGACCCTGCCCGAACCACCCACCGCCGTCGTCTGCGGCAACGACCTGCAGGCCCTCGGCGTCTACGCGGCGGCCCACGACGTCGGTCGGCGGATCCCCGAAGACCTCAGCGTCGTCGGGTTCGACGACGTGGACCAGGCGACCTGGACGTCACCACCACTGACTACGGTGCGACAACCGTTCACCGAGATCGGGGCCACCGCCGCCCGCCTCGCGTTGACGCTGGCCGACGGTCACGCCCTGCCCCAGGAGCGGTACGAACTCAGCACGGCGCTCGTTGTCCGGGGCAGCACCGGGCCACCCGGGGACCGGTAGCCGCGCCCGAACGGCGGGTCCCGACGTCGCCAAACTTTTTTCGGCGACCATGTCGAGAAACCACACCCGGCGTCGTCCCCGGGGTGAACGCGACCGGAAGGGTCGCGCCAGCGAGGAGGAACACGACGATGAAGTACCTGCTGCTGAAGCACTACCGGGGCGGTCCCGCGGCGGTGAACGACGTGCCGATGGACCGGTGGACGCCGGAGGAGATCTCCGCGCACATCCAGTACATGCACGACTTCGCCGCCCGGCTGGAGAAGAGCGGCGAGTTCATCGAAGGCCAGGCGCTCGCCCCCGAAGGGGCCTGGGTCCGCTACGACGGAGAAGGACGCCCGCCGGTCACCGACGGCCCGTTCGCCGAGACCAAGGACCTCATCGCCGGTTGGATGGTGATCGACGTCGACAGCTACGAACGCGCCGTCGAGCTGGCGGGCGAGCTGTCGGCCGCGCCGGGCGCGGGCGGAAAGCCGATCCACGAGTGGCTGGAGGTGCGCCCGTTCCTCACCGAGCCGCCCACCATCACGGAGTGACGTCCGCGATGGACCAGGCACTGCTGCGGAGCCTCACCCCGAGCGTGCTCGCCGTTCTCGTCCGCCGTGGAGCTGACTTCGCGGCGGCCGAGGACGCCGTGCAGGACGCGCTGGTGGAGGCCGTTCGCGTCTGGCCGGCCGATCCGCCGCGCGACGCGAAGGGCTGGCTGATCACCGTGGCGTGGCGTCGGTTCCTCGACACCGCCCGCGCGGACGCCGCCCGCCGCCGTCGTGAGGACGTCGTCGACACCGAGCCGACACCCGGGCCCACGAGCGAGGTGGACGACACCCTCGCGCTCTACTTCCTCTGCGCCCACCCGTCGCTGACGCCGTCGTCGGCCGTCGCGCTCACGTTGCGCGCCGTCGGCGGGCTGACCACCCGGCAGATCGCCCAGGCCTACCTGGTGCCCGAGGCGACCATGGCGCAGCGCATCAGCCGGGCCAAACGCACCGTCTCCACCGTACGGTTCGACCAGCCCGGCGACGTGACCACCGTCCTGCGCGTGCTCTACCTGGTCTTCAACGAGGGCTACACCGGTGACGTCGACCTCGCCGCCGAGGCCATCCGGCTCACCCGGCAGCTCGCGGTCGCGATCGATCATCCCGAGGTGGCGGGGCTGCTCGCCCTCATGCTGCTGCACCACGCCCGTCGTGCCAGCCGGACCGCGCCCGACGGCAGTCTGGTGCCGCTCGCGGAGCAGGACCGCAGCCGATGGGACACGACCGCCATCGCCGAGGGCGTCGGCGTCCTCCAGACGGCCCTCGCCCGCGACCGGCTCGGCGAGTTCCAGGCCCAGGCCGCCATCGCGGCGCTGCACGCCGACGCTCCCTGCGCCGAGGAGACCGACTGGGTGCAGATCGTCGAGTGGTACGACGAACTCGCGCGGCTGACCGACAGCCCGGTCGTCCGGCTCAACCGCGCCGTGGCGGTCGGCGCGGCCGACGGCGCCCGGGCCGGGCTGGCGGCCCTCGCGGGGCTCGACGACTCGCTGCCCAGGTACACGGCGGTGGCCGCGTACCTGCATGAGCGCGACGGTGACCTGGCGACGGCGGCGCGGCTCTACGCCGAGGCGGCTCGGAAGGCCGCCAACCTCGCCGAGCGGGACCACCTGACCCGCCAGGCCGCCCGCCTCAACGACCACCGGCGGCGGTGAGGGCTGGCGCGACCTGCCTCAGACGCTCGGCAGGGGCGCGTACCACTGCGCGCCGGTAACCCGGATCCGCTGCGACTGCTTGCGGTTCCACTCCACCCGCATGCCGTGCCGACGCAGCACCGGGAAGGCGACCTCGTCCAGCAGGCGTTCCAGGTCGGTCTGGTAACGGGCCTGCTGCTCGGCCTCCGGCAGGGCCGAGTAGGCGGCCTCGTCGAAATCCGCCGCCGGATAGACGCCGTAGCCGAGGTAGACCTCGCCGTCCTCACTGGCGAGCAGCGACTCGGTGTCCTGCTGGTGGTACCACAGGTAGCCCTGCCAGTGCCGCGAGTCGTCGCGCTCGTCGTGGATCTCGGCGGACGCGCAGGTGCCGCAGCAGCTGAAGTTCTCCCGGGCCACCACACCCGCCTCGGTGAGCTCGGCGAACGCCCGGGTCAGGTTGCCGCGCACCGCGCCCCACGCCTGCTGCTGCGCACGCCGGGTGGCCAGCGCGCTCTCGTACGCCGACCGGAGGTCGTCGTCGGTGGCGCCGTGTCGGTCGTCGTCCCCGTCGAGGTAGTCCAGGAATTCGTCGGGGTCGTCGTACCCGCGCACGACCCAGTCCCAGATCTCGGCTTCGATCTCGGCGCGACCCGGCTCGGCGACCCGCTCGGTCAGGAAGCGCACGCCCTCGGGGCGGTCGTTGTACGTCCATCCATCCATGGCGAGGATCCTGGCACGGGCCTCCGACAGTCTCCGACGGTGGCGGGACGGACGATCCGGCCCCGCCGTACGACGGCGGGGCCGGCGCTGACGACCGTCCCGGTCAGCTCAGGGTGGCCAGCAGCGCAGTGCTCATGCCCTGCTCACCACGGGCGTTCGGGTGGAAGGGCGCGGCGGAGTTCTGCGGCACCAGACCCTCGACCCAGCGGGTGCCGCTGCCCTTGCACGCGTCCCGACCGATCGACGGCGTGTAGACGTCGGCGTAGGTGGCGCCGTTCGCGCCCGCGGCACTGGCCAGCATGGCGTTGAGCGACTTCTCGATGCCGCGCAGGTACGGCACGTCCTGGTAGGCGATCGGCACTACCGGCCAGCAGCCGTACCCGCTGTCGGGCAGGATCGCCGGATAGCCGAGGACGACGACGCGCGCGCTCGGCGCGGCCCGGCGGATCGCCTGCAGGACGGTGGTCACCTTCGGCACCGTTGCCGCGATCCGGGCCTGCAACTGGTCGGTGCCACCGGCCGTGTACCGGTTCTTGCACGGCGACCCGAGGGGACTGCTGAGGCTCGCCTCCGCGCACTCGCTGATGATGCCGGAGAAGCCGATGTCGTTACCGCCGATCTGCACCGTCACCAGCGAGGTGCTCGACGTGACCGCGTTGAGCTGCGGCGGCAGGTTGATGCCCAGTTGACCACTGCCGCCGTAGAGGATGTCGTCGGTGGTGGCCCCGGAGCAGCTCACGTCGGCGAACGACGCCGAGCCGGCGGCCACGGCCACCAGGGAGGGATAGTTGCGGTTCGACCGCAGACAGTTGAGATCCACCTGGGTCGGGATCAGGGGACCAGCGGTGTACGAGTCGCCCAGCGCGACGTAGCGGCCGGAGGGGACCGCGGCGCTGGCGGGTGTGGTGACGGCGAGCAGGACACCGACGGCGGCCGTGGCGAGTACGGCCAGTCGGGCGGCTGCCCGCGGGAGCGGCAGGCGGGGACGGGACATGACGCCTCCCAAGGGAGATCGCGGCGATGGTGGTGGTGCCGAGATCCTGTCCCTTAACGAAGGCTAACGTCAATATCGATGAACCTCACTAAATGACAGCCTGGAATGTGGATTCCGCCGTTACCGCGCACCCCTGCGACACGCGATGATCCCCCGGCGCATAGCATGGCGACAGTTCGGGACGGCTCTGCTGAAACGAGGCGACATGCGTTGGCTCCAGCGGCTGCTGGGCGGCGGGCGGATCCAGCTCGACCCGGAGCGGCAGCAGACGCTGCTGCGAGACCTCCAGCACGGGTACGGCCCGCAGGCGCGGACCCCGTTCTCCGCGCAGGTCGAGGCGGCGACCGGGATGCTGAGCGGGGACGACGGCCTGGTGGTCGCGGCCCGGGTCCTGCACCAGGTCGCCGAGGAGGCGCACCTTGATCTTCGGGCACAGGCCCAGGACATCCACCGTCGGACGGGCCGACGACTCCTTGTACACCGGCGCAACTACCGGCAACTGTGGTCGGAGGCCGGTCCCGGACTGCGCTGGCCACTGTTCGCGCTGCCCTGCGGCTTCCACCCGTACGCGCAGGTGACCGCCGCCGTCGCGGTGGTCGGCGGTCGCGCGGCCCGGCTCGACCGGGTGACCGATCCGGCGCCGCTGGTGACCCACATGTTCGAGGTGCTCGACCTCACCACCGCCGCCTGGGAGTACGGCCGGGTGCGGGTGGACACCGACGGGGCAGCCCTGGTCGATCGACTGATCGCGAGCGCCGCGCAGATCCTCGCGGCAATGGACGACCCACCGCGACTGCCGCCGCCGGTCCGCGCGATGATGCGCCGCAACAACAGCCTGGACGTCCACGATCCGCACGCCGGGCGTCCGGTGGGACGGATCAACCTGGGCGCGCGGATGCGGGAGCAACTGCTGGCCTGACCGCCGATCAGGCGCGGGCGTGCGCGCCCAGGAAGGCGAGCAACAGGGTCAGCACCTCGTCGGAGTACTGCACGTGCGGGTAGTGACCCGCGCCCTCGACCAGCTCGAGCCGGCCCAGCCCGGCTGGCAGCGCGGCCACGATGGCCGCGCCCTCGGCGCGCGGGTCGGCCCAGTCCGGGTCGAGCGTGCCCTCGACGATCAGGACCGGACAACGCACGTTACCCAGTTGTGCCCCGGCGTCGGTCGGCGCCGACCGACCCATCGTGCGCATCGCCGCCATACGGCCGGGTTCGCGCATCATGGCGTCGATCCGGGCCGTACGGGCGGACCAGTCGGCCGGCTTGCGGCCCGGGTAGGCCACGTCGAGATAGCTGCGCCAGAGCCGGACGCTGCCGAACAGGCCGGTGCCGAGCAGCCGGGCGATGCCCCTGCGGTAGCGGGCGATCCGTAGGTCGCCCAGCTTGATCGACTGCTTGCGGGTGAAGGGAGCCAGTTCGACGATCCCGGTGACCGCCTCGGGCGCCCGGGCGGCGGCGATGGTGGCGGCCCCGCCGGAGACCGAGTGGCCGACCAGCACGGCCGGGCCGCCGAGGTGGCGGACGACCGCGAGCAGGTCGCCCGCGATGTCGGTGCGACTGTAGGAGCGCCATCCGACGCTCGACTCGCCACAACCGCGCAGGTCGACCGCGGCCACCCGGTAGCCGGCGGCCGCCAGGCGCGGCGCGACGAAGCGGTACGCCTCACGGCTGTCACCCATGCCGTGGGCGAGCACGACGAGCGGGCCGGAGGAGCCGGTCACCTCGTACGCGAGGGTGCCGCCGTCCACGTTCAGGTACTCGGTCATCGAAGCCTCCAGGCTAATCATCTTAGCTTAAGGCTAATACGATTAGCCGCAGACGTCAAAGTGAGGTCCGACGCCGTGGCCGGCGAGGTCGGTCGGCGTAGGGACGCGACGCCCCGGCACCCTCGACGAAGAGAACCTGTGTGGACCGCTGTCGCGGCAGCTCCCTCTCGCGCGCCGTCAGCGGAGGCCGTGCCGCGTTTCGTGATTTCGGTTCATGGCGTTCCCTGCGTGGCCGGAAAACGCCACCGGTAACCGCTCCCACTTCAACGTATATCGCGACCGGGGCCTTGCCGCAAGACCCTGGTCGTGGCGCAGAATCGTCGGCCGGAGACGGGAACGATGCGAAGAATCGGGGCACCACGTGTTGTGTAGGACGCGAGAATTCACGCCGGTCGTCCGGGTCGGGGTGGCGCGATGACGGACCGGTACGTGTGGGATCTCGACGAGGTCGACGAGACACAGGTCGCGATCGTCGGCGGCAAGGGCGCCCGGCTGGGGGCGCTGACGCGGATCGAGGGCGTCCGCGTACCGCCCGGTTTCTGTGTGACGACCGACGCCTACCGGCGGGTGCTGGCCGGGGCGCCCGCGATGGCGGATCACCTCGACCACCTGTCGCGCCTGGCGGTGGACGACCGGGAGACGATCCGCGACCTCAGCGCGGAGATCCGCCGACTGATCGAGGGAATCGTCCCACCGGACGACGTGGTGGCGGCGATCGGCGCGGCCCTGCGCCGGCACGGCACCGACACGGCCTACGCCGTCCGGTCCAGCGCCACCGCGGAGGACCTCGCGACGGCGTCCTTCGCCGGCCAGCAGGACACCTACCTGAACGTTCGAGGCACGGAGGCCGTCGTCACGCACCTGAGCCGGTGCTGGGCCGCACTCTTCACTGAGCGGGCCGTCACCTACCGGCTGCGCAACGGCATCGACCACCGAACCGTCCACCTCGCCGTCGTCGTGCAGAAGATGGTCTTCCCGCAGGCGGCCGGCGTGCTGTTCACGGCCGACCCCGTCACGTCCAACCGGAGGGTCGCCGCCGTGGAGGCCAGTTTCGGTCTCGGCGAGGCCCTGGTCTCCGGGCTGGTGAACCCGGACGCCTACCGGGTGCGCGACGACGCGATCGTCGACAGGTCGATCGCCGTCAAGCGCCTCGCCGTCGACGCCCTGCCGGGCGGTGGCACCGCCCGGCGGGAGGTCAGCGCGGACCGGCAGGGCCAGCCGGCGCTGACGGACGACCAGGTCCTGCGACTGGTACGGGTGGGGCGGCGCATCGAGGCGGCCTTCGACTGCCCGCAGGACATCGAGTGGTGCCTCGCCGACGACGACATCCAGATCGTCCAGAGCCGGCCGATCACCACGCTCTTCCCCGTACCCGCCACCGCCCGGGACGGGGCGAACCACGTCTACCTCTCCGTGGGGCATCAGCAGATGATGACCGACGCCATGAAACCGCTGGGGCTGTCCATGTGGCAGCTCACGGCGATGGCGCCGATGCACGAGGCCGGTGGGCGGCTCTTCGTCGACGCCACCGCGATCCTGGCGTCGCCCGCAAGCCGCGCCGGCTTCCTCCAGATGGCGGGCAGGTCCGATCCGTTGACCCGGGACGCGCTGGAGACCCTCCTCGCCCGCGACTTCGTACCGACGCTGACCGACGACGCACCCGGTGTCCCGCGGCTCGGTGGCGCGCCGACCACGATCGAGAACGATCCCGCCATCGTCACCGAACTGGTCGAGCGCAGCCGTACGGCCCTCGCCGCGCTACGGCATGACATCGCGACGGTGACCGGACCGGCGCTGTTCGACGTCCTGCTCGCGGCATTCGAGGAGCACAAGCGGCTGCTCGCCGACCCGTTGAGCATGCAGGTGATCATGGCGGGTATGGAGGCCACCTGGTGGCTCAACGAACAGCTTGCCGGATGGCTGGGTGAGCGGAACGCCGCCGACACCCTCACCCTGTCGGCCTCCGGCAACGTCACGTCGGAGATGGGCCTGGCGCTGCTCGACGTCGCGGACGCGATTCGTCCGTACCCCGAGGTGGTGGCCTTCCTGCGGGACGTCGACGACGACGGCTTCCTCGACGAGTTGCCGAGGCTGCCGGGCGGCGTCCAGGCACGCGACGCCCTCCGGGCCTATCTCGACCGGTACGGGATGCGCTGTGTCGGCGAGATCGACATCACCAGGCCACGCTGGGTCGAACGCCCCACCACGCTCGTACCCCTGATCCTCGACAACGTCAGGCTGCACGAGCCCGGCGCGGCCGCGCGGCGCTTCGCGCAGGGGCGCGAGGAGGCCCAGCGCAAGCGCGACGAGCTGCTGGAACGCCTGCGCGCCCTGCCGGACGGGGAGCGCAAGGCCGACGAGACCGCACGGATGATCGACCGGGTCCGCACCTTCATCGGATATCGGGAGTACCCGAAGTACGCGATCATCAGCCGCTACCTCGTCTACAAGCAGGCCCTGCTCCGGGAGGCGGAGGCCCTCGTCCAGGCCGGCGTGCTGCGCCAGGTCGACGACATCTTCTACCTCACCTTCGCCGAGCTGCACGACGTGGTACGGACGCACCGGATCGACGACCACCTCGTCGAGCGGCGCAGGGAGGCGTTCCGGACGTACCAGACGCTGACCCCACCCCGGGTGCTCACCTCCGAGGGAGAGGGCATCTCCGGGGCGTACCGACGCGACGACCTGCCGACCGGTGCGCTCGTCGGTCTCGGCGTCTCCGACGGGGTCGTCGAGGGTCGCGCCCGCGTCCTTCTCGACCTGGCCGAGGCCGACCTGTCCCCGGGCGACATCCTGGTCACCGCGTACACCGACCCGAGCTGGTCGCCGCTGTTCGTGGCGGTCGCCGGGCTGGTCACCGAGGTGGGTGGCCTGATGACCCACGGCTCGGTCATCGCCCGGGAGTACGGCCTACCGGCCGTCGTCGGCGTGCCGGACGCGACCAGGCTCATCCGTGACGGGCAACGGATCCGGGTACACGGCGCCGACGGCTACGTCGAGATCCTGTCGGACGAGGGCGCTCAGTGGTAAGGCATCGTCGGCAACCAGCCGCAGCCCGATCGCCGCGAAGCCCAGGCCCGAACTTCTCGGCGCGGCTGTCGATCTACCGCCCGCGCGACCCGTCGTACTGTAGAGGCCACCACGAGAGGCGGCCGGCACACGGACGGGACCTGAGCCATGGCCAAGTACATGATTCTGATCTACGGCGACGCCCAGCAGTGGGACGCGATGACCGCCGAGCAGTGGAAGGCGCACGACGCCGCGCACGCGGCGTTCGCCGAGAAGGCCGGCAGGCAGATCATCGACGGGCAGCAGTTGGAGATGTCGCCCACGGCCACCACGCTGCGCTCGGACTCCACGGGCCAGATCAAGACGACCGACGGGCCGTTCCTGGAGACCAAGGAGGCGCTCGGCGGCTACTACCTGATCGAGGCCACCGACCTGGACGAGGTCCTGTCGTTGGCGGCGCTGCTTCCCGAGGTGCACGCATCGCACAGCGGTGTGGAGATCCGCCCGGTGGTCGACCACGGTTGACGTGACCGACCCACGGACGAAGGACGAGGTCGTCGCGGCGGTCGCCCAGGCGCACCGCCGCGACTGGGCCCAGGTGTTCAGCACCACGGCCCACCTGACCCGCGACCTCGACCTGGCCGAGGAGTGCACACAGGACGCGTTCGCGCAGGCCCTGGAGACCTGGACGAAGGCTGGCATTCCGGACCGGCCGGGGGCCTGGTTGACCACCACCGCGCGCAACCGGGCGCGCGACGTCCTGCGCCGCGAGTCGGCGTTCCGTCGCCGGATGCCGCTGCTCGTGGCCGACGAGACCACGCCGGGTCCCGAGGACGGTCTCGTCGACGACCGGCTGCGGCTCATCTTCACCTGCGCACACCCGGCGCTGGCCCAGGACGCCCAGGTCGCCCTGACGCTGCGCCTGGTGTGCGGGCTGTCCACGCCCGAGGTGGCCCGCGCGTTCCTCGTGCAGCCGGCCACCATGGCCGCCCGCATCACCCGGGCCAAGAAGAAGATCGCCGCGGCCCGCATCCCGTACCGGGTGCCGGGCCCGGACCAGCTCGACGAGCGGGTGAGCGCCGTCCTGGAGGTCGTCCACCTGATCTTCACCACCGGCCACACGGCGCCGCTCGGCGCCGAACTGGTCCGCGAGGATCTGGTGGACAGCGCGATCGGGCTGGCCCGCATGCTGCACCTGCTGATGCCGACCAACGCCGAGATCAGCGCACTGCTCGCGTTGCTGCTGCTCAACGCCGCCCGCCAGCGCACCCGCAGATCGGCGGACGGGCGGCTGGTGCTGCTGTCCGAGCAGGACCGCTCGCGCTGGGACCGGCAGCTCATCGCCGAGGGCCGAGCCCTGGTCACCGACGCGCTGCGTCGTCGGCCTCCGACACGGTACGCCTTGGAGGCGGCGATAGCCGCCCTGCACGCCGAGGCGCCGCGCTGGCAGGACACCGACTGGGCCCAGATCGTCGCGCTCTACGACACCCTGTTCCGGATCTGGCCCTCTCCCGTGGTCGATCTCAACCGGGCCGTCGCGATCGGTCTGCGCGACGGCCCCCGGGCCGGCCTCGACGCGCTGAACCCCCTGCTCGCCGACCCGGCCCTCGCCACGTACGGATATCTGAGTGCCGCCCGGGCCGACTTCCTGCGCCAGTTGGGGCAGTGGCGGCAGGCCCGGACGGCCTACGAGGAGGCCTTGACCCTCACCGACAACGACGTCGAACGGACCTTTCTCAGCGAGCGGCTCAGCGAAGTGGAACGGCATCTGTGAGCGCCGGCACCACCGGTCAGACGTCGGCCTCGATGGCGAACGTGTTGCCGTCCGGATCCTGGAACCAGGCGACACGCCCGCCGCCGGCCCGCGCGGTGATCCCCTTCGGGTCGTGCTCGAACTGCTCGTACCGCACGAGGTCGACGCCGGCGGCCACGAGTTCGTCGACGATCTCGTCGAGGTCGTCGACGTACCACGTCGCCAGCGTCGCCTCGGTCGTCCCGGCGGTGACCGACTGGTACACGTTCAGGGCCGGTCCGCCGCCGGAGGCGTAGATGCGGCTGCCGTCGACGATGTGGGCGCTGGGCGCGGACCGCAGCGCCCGTAGGCCCAGTTTGCCTTCGTAGAAGGCGACCGCCCGCGCGATGTCGGAGACGGCGACCGATGTTCTGAGGTGGTGCGCGCTCAAGGGCATGCCCCCAGCCTGGCAGAGGCGGGGGCCGGTGGACGTGACGCGGGGCGGGCTCGGCGTGGTGCCGGGCCCGCCCCGCGGGCGGTGGGTCAGGTCAGCGTTGCAGGGTGAGCAGGCCCGGGCGGTAGGGCAGCAGGCCGTAGTCGACGCCGTTGGAGGAGGGCGATCGGCCTTGGTAGAGCAGTTGCAGGTTGCAGGGGTCGACGGTGAAGGTCTGGTCGGCGCTGGTGCGGATCAGCTCGCCGTGGCTGATGTCGTTGGTCCAGGTGGCGCCGCTGTTGGCCTTGCCGGCGAAGGGGTTGCTCTCGGTGGCGGCCTGGGGGGTCCAGGAGCCGTTGAGGCTGGTGGCGGTGAAGGAGCGGAAGTAGCGGCCCTGACTGCCGATGGCTTCGACGATCATGAGGTAGCGGTTCTGGCCGCGGAGTTTGTACACCTGGGGTGCTTCGAAGAGGTTGTTGGTGGTGTCGCTCATGATGGTGGTGTAGTTCGAGCCGAAGCTGCTGGGGAAGTTCCCGATGGGCATGCTGGCGCGGTAGATCTTGCCGTTGTCGCCGGCGAAGAAGAGGTACATGTTCTGGTCGTCGGCGATGAGGGTCTGGTCGATGGGGCCGGTGCCGGAGCCGGTGATGCTGCCGGTGAACAGGGTCTGGGCGGCGGACCAGCCGTTGGGGTTGGTGGGGTCGGTGGAGGTGCGGTAGGAGAAGGCCGGGCCGCCCCACTGGTAGGCCAAGACCCAGATGTTCTTGGGTGCGAAGTAGAACAGCGTGGGTGCGACGGTGCCGCTGTTCATGGTGTTCTGGCTGGCCGAGCCCATCTGGGACCAGTTGGTGAACAGGCCGAAGTTCATCGAGCCCCACGACGAGCCGAAGTCGTGGGTGGTGGCGTAGACGAGCTGCTGACCGTTGAAGGGGGCCACGGTGAAGTCCTTGAGGGAGACCCAGCCCGACTTCGGCTGCGCCAACGCCCCGGTCGACGACCACCGGTACGACGACGGCAGGTCACAGGTGCCGCCCGGGGGTGGCGTGGTCGGTGGCGGCGTGGTCGGGTTGCCCCCGCCGTCGACGCGCACGAGCTGCCACTGCTGGTTGGTGCCGTTCCAGTCGTCGTACTGCACGATGTTGCCACCGTCGGCGGTCGAGGCGCCCTGCACCTCCATGACCTTGTTGCTGTTGCGGTTGATCAGACGCACATAACCGCTGTCCGAGTCGGCGAGGCGGAACTGCTGGTTGGTCCCACCATTGTCGGACCACTGCACGATCGCCCCACCATTGGCGGTCGACCGGCCCGAGACGTCCAACACCTTGCCCGACAACCGCGACTTGACCCGGTAGTACCCACCACCGGAATCCACGAACTGCCACTGCTGCTGATTACCGTTGTTACGCGTCCACTGCGTGATCCGCGCACCGTCGTTCGTGGCCAGGTTGTAGACATCCAACGCCTTGCCACTGTTGCGATTCACCAGGACGTACCACGCGCTCGTGTCGACGCTCGCCGCGGCCGCGGGCGACGACACCGCCATCGCGGCGGCGCCCGCGACCACCACCGCGGCCACACTGGCGGCTGCCGCTCGTACCAACCACGCTCGCCGCCGCGAGCGCGGCGCTGTCCCCGGGGACGTACCAATGGCGGACATGTTCCTCCTCAATCACAGGGAGCCGAACGGCTACCCGAAGCTGGGCGCACCACGACACGCGACCGGACGCACACGGCGGGATGTTCGCGTTAACACGACCCCGGTGTGCTGCGGACACAGTCGGATTGACGGTCGACGAAGTCAGCCGGCGGCGCATCGCATCCGACGTCGTCCTTGACCATCGACTGTGAGCGATAACATGCTGTTCGTCAAGACGTAACATCCGCGTAAAGCGGGGCCGGTCCGTCGGGTTCAACCATTGACGCCGGTCACGCGCCTGCCAACCGGCCACGCACCGTGCCGCACCCGGGCCGGCACGCTCGGCAACTCTGAAATGACTGACGCTAACATCGACATTCGCGCATAAAGCACCGCGACCCCCCCCGACGCCGCCGCGCTCGCGACGGCCCGTCAACCGACCTCCGGCCGGGGCGACGCCGCATCGGTCCTGGCGCCCGGGTCCGGATGCGCTGGCTCCGGACCCGGGCACCCGTGCTCAGGAGCTGGTGCAGGTGACGTTGCTGGGCGGAGTGGCGCCGTCTCCGTTGGCGGTGAAGCCGAAGGTCGTCGAGCCGTTCGGCGCGAGCGTGCCGTTGTAGGCGGCGTTACGAACGGTGACGTTGCCGGTGGTCCCGGTGTTGATGCCGCTCCACAGGCTGCTGATGGCCTGGCCGTTGGCCAGGGTCAGACCCACCGTCCAACCGTTGATCGTGCTGGTGGTCCCGTTGGTGACGGTGACCTCGGCCTGGAAGCCACCCGGCCAACTGTTGATCGCCCGGTAGGTGGCGGCGCAGGTGCCCGGCTCGCCGGTCGGCGGCGGGGTGGTCGGCGGGGGCGTCGTCGGCGGCGGGGTGGTCGGCGGCGGAGTCGTGGGCGGGGGCGTCGTCGGCGGGGGCGTGGTGGGCGGAGTCGTGGACTGGAACTGGCTGAAGAACCGCCAGATCTCACCCGAGGTCCAGGTCCGCGAGTCGTTGGGGCTACCCGACCCGTCGACCGGGCTCGGCGTGTGGTCGCCGTCGAACGCGGCCCACTGCACGGGATACCCGGCGCGGCAGCCGGAGTAGGTGGTGGTGATGTGGGTCAGGCTGCCCCGGCTGGGCTCCCGCGGGCTCTGCGCCGTGCAACCGTTGTTCCTGACGAACGTGTCGCGCAACGCCCGACCCTGGGAGATGTTGAGCACGCTGTCGTAGATGCCGTGGATGCCGAAGTACGGAACCGGCTGGGTGCCGCCGTTACAGCCACTGAGGTTCGCGCCGGACAGCACGGCGACCGCGCGGATGACGTTCGGTCGGGCACAGGCCACCGCGTAACTCATGGCTCCGCCGTAGCTCCAACCGAGGGCGAAACGCTGCGTCGTGTCGACGCAGAGGTCGTTCTCGACCTGCCGGGAGATGTCGTCGAAGAGGGTCAGGTCCCGGCCGTTGGTGTTGGCCCAGCCGGCATTGATGCCCTGCGGAGCGACGAAGATGGTGCTGTTGTTCGACAGCGGCGCGAGCCCGTAGTAGCCGGCCGAGGCGACGTTGTTGGCCGAACCGTTCAGCCAGTGGAAGCCGAAGACCAGCCGGTACTGACGATTCCGGTCGTACCCGCTCGGGATCTGCAGGATGTAGGTGCGGCTCTGGCCGCTGCTGGTGATCGTGCGGGTTCCGCTGCTCAGCGTGGGCGCCTTACCGCAGCCCGCGGTCGCCGCCAGGGTGCCGTTCGTGGCGGCCACCGCCTCGCCGCGGAACCCGGCGGTCAACGCACCGCCGGTAGCCACGACGAGAGCCGCCGCGGCCGCGACGATCGTCAGTAGTTGTCTCCGTCTGACCATTTGCTCGACTCCTTGCCGTTGATCGTGCGTACGACGTGCACCTCGATCCGGTTCGTGCCGGTGGGGGGTGCTCGCCCGCCTGGGCGGGACGAGGGCCGACCGACGAGGTGCCGTGACAGGACGTCCTTTCCGTTGCGGGCCGGCGTGCTCGTGCGGCCGGTGCGGCGTACACGGGTCGTGTACGGGCCGTACCGTCGCTGCCGGGTTGTCCGCGACGGGGCATGGAATGCGGGGAATGCGGCCGGACCGGGAGGCGTCCGACGACCGCGCGGTCGCCTGGCAGTGGCGGAGCGGCCCGGACTGGTCACCGATCGGTGCGGCGGCGCGAGGGCGAGCCCTCGGCATGCCTGCGCCGACTGACTGCGGTGACAGGGAGCGTGCCCTTCACTCCCCGCGCCGGAACATAGCATGTTATCGATAACATGCTCAACCAACCGGGTGCCGCGCACGCGACCGACATGGTCGGCCCGACGACTGGCGCACGCCCTGCACCAGGCAATACAGCAGCGAGATCGCCCTTTGGGCTCCTAGACTGCGAGCGTGTACGGCGGGCCGCGGCTGCCCACCGGGGAGGTGCGGGTGCCATGAATTCTCGGCCGACGAAACAGCAGGAACGCCCGCACGGCGGCGCCAACCGTGACATGCCTCCGGAACTCGGCCCCGATTCCGTCGGCATATTCGAGGGTCGAACCTTCATGTTGTCCAATTCGGTCGGCGACGTGCCGGCCGATTCCATCGCCGGACTCGTGCACGACGACACCCGCTACCTCAGCCGTTGGGAGATGACCCTCGACGGACACGCCCCGCTGGTGCTCAGCGCCGGCACCGTCGACGCCTACTCCGCGGCCTTCTTCCTCGCCAACCCGGAGCTACCGAACCTGCGAGCGAACGGCATCGGGCTGCGCCGGGAACGGTTCGTCGGAGACGGCATGTACGAGCGCATCGAGTTGCAGTACTTCGGCGTCGAACCGGTCTCCGTACGTCTGCGGCTGGACGTCGGGGTCGACTTCGCCGACCTCTTCGAGATCAAGCGAGCGGGACGGAGCCGGCTGGCCGACATCCGACGGGACCACCGGCGGGACGGTTCCGCGCTGCTCTTCTCCTACCGGAACTCGCGCTGGTCGGCCGGCACCACCGTCGAGGCCGCTCCCCCGGCCGACCGGGTTGAGGGTGACTCGCTGGCCTGGGACGTACGCCTGGAGCGCGGCGACACCTGGGGCTGCGAGGTGCGCGTGCTGTTGAACTGTCAGGGTATCGACTTCCAGCCGACCAGTCGGGTCTTCGGCGAAGCACACACCGCCGACGCCGACGACGCGGCGACGCAGTGGACCGCCAACAAACCGGACCTCAGCGCGGAATCGGAGCTGTTGCGCAACGTCTACCACAAATCAGCCGTCGACCTGGTGTCGATGCGCATCGTCAAGGAGATCAACGGCCAGCAGGTCGTGCTGCTGGCCGCCGGCATGCCCTGGTTCCTGACCGTGTTCGGCCGGGACACGCTGATCACGGCGTACCAGAGCATCACCTGCGGGCCGGACGTGGCCCGCGGGGCGCTGGTCACCCTCGCCGCGCACCAGGGCACCGTCGTCGACGACTTCAGCGACCAGGACCCCGGCAAGATCCTGCACGAGTTCCGCTCCGGTGAGCTGACGCAGCTCGGCATCGAGCCCTACGGCCCGTGCTTCGGTGCGGCCGACACCACCCAGCTCTGGCTGATCCTGCTCTCCGAGTACTGGCGGTGGACCGGCGACGACGCGTTGGTGCGGCAGTTGCGGCCCAACGTCGACGCGGCGCTGCGGTGGATCGACGAGTTCGGGGACCGCGACGGCGACGGGTATGTCGAGTACGGCACGCGCTCGCCGAACGGCATGCGCAACCAGTGCTGGCGCGACTCGCCGGACGGCGTGCAGTTCGCCGACAGCAGGCTCCCCGACCTGCCGGTCGCCACCTGCGAGATCCAGGGCTACACCTACGACGCGAAGGTACGCGTCGCGGAACTCGCCGACGGGCCGTGGGCCGACGCACCGTTGGCGCGACGGCTGCGGACCGAGGCCACCGATCTGCGTGAACGGTTCAACCGCGACTACTGGCTGCCGCAGCGCGGTGGCTACTACGCGATCGGCCTGGACGCGGAGAAACGTCCCATCGATTCGATGACCTCGAACATGGGCCACCTGCTGTGGAGCGGGATCGTTCCGTCCGAGCGGGCGGCCGTGGTGGCCCGGCACCTGATGTCCGACGAGATGTTCTCCGGCTGGGGCGTACGGACGCTGTCGACCGCCGACGTGGGGTTCAACCCGATCGGCTACCACCTCGGCACCGTGTGGCCGCACGACAATTCGATCATCGCCGCCGGGCTCGCCCGGTACGGCCACCGGGACGAGGCCAACCGCATCGCGATGGCGATGCTCGAAGCGGCGGCCCACTTCGACTACCGCCTGCCCGAGGCGTTCTCCGGGTACGACCGGTCGCTGGGACGACGACCCGTGCCCTACCCCACCGCCTGCAACCCCCAGGCGTGGGCCAGCGGGGCACCCCTGCTCTTCCTGCGGACGATGCTCGGGCTCGACGTCAGCGACGGCGTCCTCGCCACCGATCCGCACATCCCCGAGACGTTGGGGGGCATCCGGTTGACCGGGGTCAACGTGCACGGCGCGAAACGGACCGTCGACGCCTCCGGTTCGCGGTTGCGCTCCCCGGCCTGAGCTGCCCGGCGACCCCGCGCGGTCAGGCTGCCTGGCGGCTCGTCCGCAGGTGTGCGGCGCGCCAGGATGCGGGCGTCGCCGCAACCGTCCTCAGGTGGCGCGCAGGGCCACCTTGAGCCAGCCGGGGCTGCGCAGGTCGAACTCCCGGTACGCGCCGACCGCGTCGGTGAGCGGCTCGTGCTCCGTCACCACGTCCTCCGGCCGGACCTGACCCGAGGCGACCATGGCCGCCAGCTTGGGGATGTACCGGGGGTGGTTGCCGTTGCCGGCCCGGATGGTCAGGTTGCGCCCCATCGTCGTGCCGATCGGGAAGTACCGGTCGCCGGGCGGGTAGACGCCCACGATGCCCAGGGTGCCGACCTTGGCGAGGCTGTCCACCGCCCAGGTCTGCGCCTGACTCGGCGCGTCACCCGGCTTCCAGTGCCCGTCCTGGCCCTGCGGGTCGAGGTTGGGCGAGAGCGTGCGCTGCTCCTCGGCGTTGCGCTCGGCGTCCTTACCGGCCGCCGGCCCCGACGTGGCGCTCTCGCTGTCCACGCCGACGGCGTCGATCGCGCAGTCGGCCCCGATCCCGTTCGTCAACTGCATGATGGCGTCGACCGGGTCGTCCTCGTTGAAGTTGATCACTTCGGCACCACGGCTGCGGGCGTGGTGCAGCCGGTCGGCGTGTCCGTCGACCGCGATCAGCCGGGACGCGCCGCGCTGGTACGCGGAGAGGATGGCGAACTGTCCCACCGGGCCGCAGCCCCAGACGGTGACGATCTTGCCATCGTCGGCCTCGGCGAGAACCGCTGCGAAGTAGCCGGTCGGGTAGATGTCGGACAGCGTGATCGCCTGGGACTCGGTGACGTTCTCGGCGAGGGAGATCAGGTTGGTGTGCGCGAACGGGACCCGGGCGTACTCCGCCTGTAGGCCGTTGAACGGACCCTGCATCTCGGGTGAGCCGGGCGATGCCGTACCGGTCCTCGGCCCGAGCGGGTTGGCGTTGTCGCACTGCGCGAAGAGGCCCCGACGGCAGTACCAGCAGGACCCGCAGCCCAGCACCGCCGAGATCACCACCCGGTCACCCGGCCGGAAGTTGTGGATCTGCGAACCGACCTCCTCGACCACCCCGACGCCCTCGTGGCCGAGGACCTTGCCCGGCTTCATCCCGGGCATGGTGCCACGGACGAAGTGCAGGTCGGTGCCGCAGATCGCCGCCGTGGTGATCCGGACGATCGCGTCGGTGGGTTGTTCGATGCGGGGCTCGGGCACGTCGTCGACCCGAATGTCACCGATGCCGTGGAAAACGACGGCCTTCACGCGTACTCCCATCCGCGCTGGCCGCTCTCGTCGCGCCAGCACTCGACAACGGCACACCTCGTGCCCGGAACGGAATCCGGCTTCCCCGGCCGGGCGGCGACAAACCGCGCGGGCAGTCCCGCCCCTCGGCCGACAGTCCCGGGCGCGGATCTTGCCGATTACCGAGCTAGCGTTTCCGGATGCTCTCCCCGACCTCGGCGTACGTGTCGGCCGGCGACCCGGTCGAGCAGGTCCGGAGCGCCCAGCGGGGCGACCCGGCCAGCTTCGCGTTGCTCATCGACCGTCACTACGCCGGCATGCTCGCCGTGGCCCACCGGCTGTTGGGCTCCCGGCCCGACGCCGAGGACGCCTGCCAGGATGCGGCGATCACGGCGTTCGGCCGCATCGGTGAGCTGCGCGACCCCGGCGCCGCGCGGTCCTGGCTACACGCCATCGTGCGCAACAACTGCCGGACGATGCTCCGCGCCCGCGTCCCCGTTCCGGTCGGCGTGGCCGGCGAGAATCTGCTCGCCTCGGAGCTGGACGACCCGGTCGCCCGTATCGAACGCAGCGCCCTGCGGGACTGGGTCTGGCACGCGATCCAGCAGTTGTCGCCGGCCGCGCAGACGGTGGCGCTGCTGCGGTACTTCACCGACCACAACTCGTACGAGCAGATCGCCGAGATCTGTGGTACGCCGGTCGGCACCGTCCGTAGTCGCCTGAGCGAGGCCCGCCGACAGTTGGCCGAGGTCCTCCCCCGGGTGCACGACGAGCGGCACGGCGAAAGCGTGGCGCTACGCGCCGAGCGACAGCAGGAGGCGGCGACGATCCTGTCGGCGGTGCCGGACGGTGCCAGGCTGAACGAGGTGGCCGCCCGCTGGGCCGAGGACATGACCTTCTGGTGGCCGAGCGGCATCCGGACGATCGGCCGGGAAGCGGTCTTCGGCGTCATGCGGCAGGACTACGAGTCCGGCGTCGCGGCGAAGATCACCGGAGTGCTCGCCGGGTCCGGCGTCACGATCTGGGAGAACGCCTTCATCAACCCGCCGGAGGATCCGTACCACTGCCCACCCGGGGCGACCTGGTTGTTGAGGGAGAAAAAGGGCCTGGTGCGCGAGGTGCGCCTTCTGCACACCCCACGTCCACCCCGGTTCTAGCGAATCCGCCGCGGAATCGAACTTCCGCCCGCCGAACGAAGTCCTGAGGGTATGACCACGTACTCCATCCACGACCTGGAACCGCAGCTCGCCGCGAACCGCACGTACTGGTGCGGTTGGGCCGGCACCGAGCCCGACACCGACCTGCCGACCTATCGGACCGACATCCCGCACCCGCTGCTCAACGGGGTCCTGCGGGTACGCGGGCGGCAGCTCGACGACGCGATCACGGAGGCGCGCAAGCACCTGACCGGCTCGACCTGGGGCTGGTGGGTGGGCGCGGACAGCGACGAGGGCACCGCCGAGGGCCTGCTCGCACACGGTGCGAAGCAGATCTCCGACATGCCCGTCATGGCGGTCGACGTGACCACGCTGGCCGAGGTCGAGGCACCCCGCGACCTGCGGATCCAGGTCGCGGCCACGCCGGCTGAGATGCGCGAGTACGTCGAGGCGTACGCCGGACCGCTCGGCCTCTCCGGCGATCTCGGGCTCGTCGTCGACCGGGAGCTGTCCTTCGCCTACCCGGACGTGGTCCGCCTCGCCGGCGTCGTGGACGGCCGCACCGTGGGCACGTGCACCCTGTCGCTCGGCACCGACGTCGGCGCTCTGTACTGCATCGCCACCCACCCCGACCACCGCCGCAGGGGCATCGCGAGCGCCCTGACCCGCGAGGCGCTGCGCATCACCCGCGCGGCCGGGCTGCGGATCGCCACCCTCCAGGCGAGCAGCGAGGGCGAACCGGTGTACCGGCAGATCGGTTTCGACACGGTCACCCGCTACCGCCTCTACCAGCTCCCGGAGTGAACCCGGCGCTGCCGGCCGGGTCGTACGGCGGGCCGGCCGGCAGCGCGTGACCGATCTGGCAACAACTTGCTCGTACGGAAAGTGAATGTTAACTTTCCGTACGAGCAAGTACTTTCCCTAGCTCAAGGAGGGGCACGATGGGCACCACACCGACCCCGGAAGAGGCACGGCAGGCTCTCGAGGACGTCGACCGACGCCGGGACCAGACGGCAGCGGCCGCCGGCCGCTCACGGTGGACCTGGCTCGCGGCCGGAATCCTCGTCGCGGCGTACGGGATCGTGGCCGACCGGTACCCGGACTTCGTCCGCACCTACGGCACCACCATCGTCATCCTGCTGCTGCTCGCCTCGATGGCCGCCAACACCCGCTGGGGAGCGGCGTTACTGCGGCGGCCGGTGCGTCCCCGTGCCACTCCCGACACGTCGAGCCTGCTGTGGTCGGCCCTCGTGCTGGCCC
This sequence comes from Micromonospora sp. WMMD736, assembly GCF_049179015.1. Taxonomy (NCBI): domain Bacteria; kingdom Bacillati; phylum Actinomycetota; class Actinomycetes; order Micromonosporales; family Micromonosporaceae; genus Micromonospora; species Micromonospora sp. WMMD736. Next base: position 6,405,411 of record NZ_JBMHMI010000001.1, on the reverse strand, counting down.
TCCTGATCGGTGGCGCGGCCCTGGCCACCGCCCTGGACGTCCCCCATCTCTGGGTGTGGTTCGGCCTGGTCGGCGGTGTCCTGCTGAGCGTCGCCGGGCCGTGGTGGCAGCGTCACGTCCTCACCCGCCCGGCCTGACCGTGGCGGCCGATCCGAAGTTGGACCCGGCCCTGCTCGATCCGACCCGGCTGGGCATCCTGGCGCTGCTGGCGGGGAGTGAGTGGGCCGAGTTCGCGTTCGTCCGCGACGCCATGGACCTCAGCGATTCGGCCCTGTCCAAGCGGATCTCGAACCTGAGCGACGCCGGTTACGTCGAGGTGCGCAAGGGCTACGTGGGCAAGCGCCCCCGGACGTGGATCAACCTCTCCGCGGCCGGCCGGGCGGCCCTGAGCGGCCACATCGCCGCCCTGCGGGAGATCGCCGCCCGCGTGGACGGCGCCGACTAGCTTGCCGTTGCCCCGTCGCCACCCGCCAGGCTCACGACGACGGCGGGCTGGACGGCCGGGCCTTCTGCGGATAGGGGGTCTCGTGGCGGGCCAGCATGGCGACGAATTCACTGATCTTGCGCGCGCGGGTCTCGGCCCGCTTGACCGCGTTGACGCGGTGGATGAGCGAGAATCGGTTGGTCTTGGTGAGCACGTCGAACATGGCCTGGGCCGCGGGATCGGCGGCGATGGCGGCGAGCAGGTCGGCCGGCACCTCGGCTTCCGACGGCGGGGCGTACGCGGCCGCCCACCGCCCGTCGGCCTTGGCGGCCTCCACCACGGCCCGGCCCGCGGGCGTCATCCGCCCCTGCGCCTCCAGCCGCTCCACATGCGCGACGTTCCGCTGCGACCAGATGCTGCGCGGGCGGCGGGGGGTGTACCGGATCCAGGAAGACTCCTCGTCCCGCTTGCGGGCCTGCCCGTCGATCCAGCCGAAACAGAGCGCCTCGTCGACGGCCTGCTGCCAGGTCAGCGTCGTGACCGTGCCGCCCTTCTTGGTCAGGGCCAGCCAGACGCCGGGCGACGTGGTGTGGTTGGCCGTCAGCCACACGCGCAGCGCGTCGGCGTCCGCAACGATCAACTCCTGGAGTTCGGCGCTCGCCATGACAGCAGGCTAACGTCGCGCCCGTCGGCCAGCCTCCACCAGGTGGGCCGTTCCGGCACCGGACGACGGCGGGAGTGCGGCACGTCGACCGTGCCACACCCCCGATCCCGTGCGACGGTCAGCAGCCGATCCGGCTGGCCCCGACCGCGACGTCGTCGTACCAGAGGGTGTCGGACCCGTTGCCGTAGCTCTCCCAGCCCAGCTTCAGGTCGGTGAGCTGCGGTCGCCAGGTGCGGTTGTACCACTGCCCGTCGATGTCGTGGGTGGGTACGCCGTCCGCGGTCAGCCCCGCGATGGCGGTGCCGTCCAGCCAGGTACGGAGCTGACCGGACGAGCCGTCCACCATGAACTCCAGGCAGGTCCACCGGTTGGTGGGCAGTGGCACGCTCTGCGCCACCCCGGCCGGGCTCTGCTCCGGCAGGGTCGCGTCGTCAGAGGCGCGGTTCCACTGCAGGGCGCCGTTCTGGCCGCCCATCCGCAGGTCCCGGTTGCCGTCGGCGGCGTCGGTCATCGCCATCATCGTGGTGTGGTCGGTGGGCTGGGCGGTGGTGTGCCGGACCCAGATCCGGCCGTACCGGACGCTGCCCACGCTGCCGAGGTTCTTCGTGGACCTGATGAAGACGTGGTTGCAGTACCCCGCCGCGCCGTTGATCCGGACGGCCCGGCTGCCGCTGTGCGTGGTGGTCGTGTCGATGGTGGCGGTTCCGGCGCCGGAACAGTCCGGGCTCACCACGGCCCAGTCGCCGGACGGTGTCGAACCGGTCTGGCTCTCGAAGCCGTCGCAGAGCACCGCCCCGGCGCAGCCGACCGGCGGCGGCGTGGTGGGCGGGGGCGTCGTGGGCGGCGGGGTGGTGGGCGGCGGCGTCGTGGGGGGCGGAGTGGTCGGGGGCGGAGTGGTCGGGGGCGGCGTGGTCGGGGGCGGCGTGGTCGGCGGCGGCGTGGTCGGCGGCGGCGTGGTCGGCGCGACACCGTTGCACGGAACGCCGTTCAGGCTGAAGCCGGTCGGCGCTCCACCGCTGGTGCTGTACGTGCCCTGCACGCCGAACTCGGTGGCGCCGCCGGCCGGGATGCTCCCGTTGTACGACATGTTGCGGGCGGTCACCGTCGATCCGGACTGGCTGACCGTGGCGTTCCAGCCGCTCGTGACGCGCTCGTTTCCGGCGTACGTCCAGGTGACGGTCCAGGCGGAGACGGCGGTGTCCCCGGGGCTGACCTTGACGCTGGCGGTGAAACCGCCGGGCCACTGGTTGGGCGTGTAGTCGATCCGGCAAGCCTGGGCGGCCGCGGCCGGCGCGACGAGCAGGGTCGTGCCGGTCGCGGTCACGGCGGCGGCCAGCGCGGCGACGACCGCGAGGGTCGGGGCGGGGCGGGCACGGAGAATGGTCATGGGAAGTCCTTCTGCCATCGAGCGGGAGAGGCCGGCGCGGCAGCGCGTCCGGAGCGGACGCGGTGATGCGCCGGGTACGGCGCGGCGATGCGCCACAGCGAGTGGTCGATGCGTACGACCGACGTGCCCGGCTCGAGGTCAAGCTGTCAGTCACCGCTTCGGATCGTTGCCCGAAGCCCGGTGACGCCCACCCTCAATCTATTGACAGAGCACTATCTAAGCAAGCGCAGGTAAATGGGTGGCCCGACGCCGCCGGCCGTGCCAGCCTGGCCGAAGAAGGACCGGGCCCGCACGGCCCGGCAGCACCGGCAGACAGGAGCACGGCGATGCGAGGACTCGAAACCCCGCCCATCCGGACGCGAGCTTTCGAGGACCTGATCGCCTGTGCAGACCGTCAACCTTGGTATCGTCGCCCACGTCGACGCCGGTAAGACCAGCCTGACCGAACGCCTGCTGCACGCCACCGGGTTCATCGACCAACTCGGCAGCGTCGACGCGGGCACCACCCAGACCGACACCGGTGAGATCGAGCGTCGGCGGGGCATCACCATCCGCAGCGCCGTCGCCGCTTTCACCGTGCGCGACCGCCAGGTCAACCTGCTCGACACCCCCGGGCACAGCGACTTCGTGGCCGAGGTCGAACGCGCGCTCGGGGTGCTCGACGCGGCCGTGCTGGTGCTGTCGGCCGTCGAGGGGGTCCAGCCACACAGCCGCCGGATCATGGGGATCCTCCGGTCGCTCCGGCTGCCCACGCTGATCTTCGTCAACAAGATCGACCGGGTCGGGGCCCGCGTCGACGAGCTGGTCGCGGACACCCGCCGGCTCCTCGCGCCGACCGTCGTCCCGCTGGGCACGGTCCGCGCGCCCGGCACGCCCGAGGCCACCTACCGGCCGCACCCCCGGGGGTACGACCACCGCCTCGCCGAGATTCTCGCCGAACACGACGACGAACTGCTGGCCGTCCTCGTCGACGACCTGCCGCCCGACCCCGACCGCGTCGACGAGGCCCTGCGGGCGCAGGTCGCGGCGGGGCAGGCGTACCCGCTGCTGTTCGGCTCGGCGCTGTCCGGCGCCGGCGTACCGGAGCTGCTGGACGCCATCGCGGCCCTGCTTCCGCCCGCACCTCCGGCCGAACCCGACCCGCGAGCGCGGGTGTTCGCCATCGAGCGCGACCCCTGCGGCGAACGGGTGGCCTACCTGCGCTCGTACGGCGGACAGTTCCGGGCGCGGGAGCGGGTCACCGCGTACCGTCGGGAGCCGGACGGCCGGACCACCGCGACGCGCGGGCGGATCACGCGGCTCGACGTGGTCGGCGCGGCCACCGACCGGGCCGCGCTGACCGCCGGCCACATCGCCCGGGTCGGCGGCCTGACCGGGGTACGCCTCGGCGACCAGCTCGGCAGCCCGGCCGGCCTCGACGGGCGGTCGTACTTCCCGGCGCCGACCCTGGAGGCGGTGGTACGACCCCGCGACGCGTCCCGGACGGTGGCGCTGCACGCCGCGCTACTGGACATCGCGGACACCGACCCGTTCCTGCGGACCCGGGTGGCCCCCGACGGCGGCACGAGTGTGCTCCTCTACGGCGAGGTGCAGCGTGAGGTGCTGAGTGCCACGCTGGCCGAGAGGTACGGGATCGAGGCGGAGTTCGGGCCGGCACGGCTCGTGCACGTCGAGCGGCCGACCGGCACGGGTGCCGCCGTGGAGATCATCGGGCACGGCTTCTTCGGGACGGTCGGGTTCCGGGTCGAACCCGGCGTCGGCGTGGACTACCGACGGGAGGTCGAGCTGGGCTCGCTGCCGCTGTCGTTCCACGCGGCCATCGAGGAGGCCGCCCGCGCCGCCCTCGACCAGGGCTGTCACGGCTGGCCGGTGACCGACATCCGGATCACCCTCACCCACAGCGGCTACTGGTCGCCGATCACGACGGCCGGGCACTTCCGGGACCTCGCGCCGTACGTCCTCATGCAGGCGCTCGCCGAGGCCGGCACAAGGGTCTTCGAGCCGTGTCGCCGCTTCGAGGTGGAGGTGCCCGCCGACCGGCTCGGCCCGGTCACGTCGTACCTGGGCGGGCTCGGCGCACGGGTCGACGGGGTCGACGACGTCGCCGCCGGCTGGCGGATCAGTGGCGTGCTGCCGGCCCGGCTCGAAGTCGAGGCGCAGCGGCGGCTGCCGGACCTGTCCAGCGGGGAAGGGCTGTGGTCGTCGACGCCCGGCGGCGACCGACCGGTGTCCGGCGAGCCGCCGCGCCGGGCCCGCACCGACGGCAACCCGTTCGACCGGGCGGCGTACCTGCGCTTCCTCGCCCAGCCGAAGAACCGGACCCTCGCCGTCAGGGACGCGGACCCAGCAGGCCCCGGTCGGTCATGAAGACGCGCAACGTCTCGGCGTCCTCGGCGGACATCAGCCACCGGGGGATCACGGTCGCCGGCATCCGGCCGACGAACACGACCCAGAACTCCGGGGTGTCCTGCACCCGCGCGACCCCGTCCCAGGCGATACCGCCGGACTCCGCGCCGCTGCGCATCATGATGTTGTCGTCGGTGATCTCGTACGCGCCGTCGACGGCGTAGTCACCCGAGCGGCGGCGGGCCCGCGACCGCACCCAGGGCAGGTACAGCATCGACAGCACGCCGCCGAGCACCAACGTCAGCCACAGCGGGGACGCGCGCTCACCCCAGCCCAGCCCGCGCGCGAGCACCAGGCCGACCACCCCGATCGCCACCAGCACCGCGCCGATGTAGCTGAACCGACGCAGCCGGACACCGGCGAGGGTGGCCGCCACACGAGCGGGATAGGCGGGATCGGCGGGTACGTCGAAGCGGATGCGCACCCCAGAACGATAGTGCCTGCACCGGCCGGGGACGCGGGGACGCGGGGACGCGGACGTTTCGGCCGGAGTGGCTTTCGGGTAGCGGATGGCGCATGAACCGCGATCTCCTCAAGGCCGTTCAGGTGGCGTGGGGGCTCCCGGAGTTCCGCGACGGGCTCCGACACCTCATCGACCTCGACGAGGTGTCCGTGCTGCTGGCCACGCTGGCCGTGCCGGACCACGACGGTGCGGTCGAGCGCAGCCTGGTGGACCTGCTGCGCTCCGGCCTGGAGACGGTCGAGATCCGGGAGGCGGTGTTGCTGCTGCTGGAACGGGACGAGGTGCGCCGGCCGCTCGTGGCGGCGGCGGTGGAACCGCTCGCCGACCGACCGGGCCTCGCCGCCGCCATCGCCTCGGCCGCCGAGGACCCCGCGGTACGACGTGCGGTCCGGGCGGCGCTGGACAGCGCCAACGTGCGCGAGCTGATCTGGCAGGCGATGGAGAACCAGCTCAGCGACCACCGGTTCGGCATGATCCGCCGAGCGGCCGCGCTGTTCGTACGGCACCCGAGCGTGCGGCGTCTGGCGTGGGCCGCGCGCCGGCACGGCGTGCTGCGCGAACTGCGGCGCGGTCCGCTGATCGACCAGGGGCCCTCGGCCGGCAGGGGGCTTTGACACACGCCCTTAGCGTGGCGGGGTGGCCGCGCCCCGCCCGGCACCGCCCCCGCACCTGAGCCGCCCGCTGACGTTCCTGTTCGCGCTGGCGGCCGGCGCGGCCGTCGCCAACCTGTACTGGGCGCAGCCGCTGCTCGGCGTCATCGCCGACGACCTGGACACGCCGACGTCCACGGCCGGCTGGCTCGTCACCGCGACGCAGATCGGGTACGCCGTCGGCGTCCTGCTGCTCGTACCGCTCGGCGACGTCCTGGACCGCCGCCGCTTCGTCCCGCTGATGTTCCTGGCCTCCGCCGCCGCGCTACTGCTGTGCGCGCTGGCACCGTCGATCGGCGTGCTCCTGGTCGCGCTCGGCGTGCTGGGCGTCACGACGATCTCCGGGCAGATCCTCACGCCGCTCGCCGGAGACCTGGCCGGTGACGCCGACCGTGGTCGGGTCGTCGGTGTCGTCGGATCGGGGACCCTCACGGGCATCCTGGCCTCCCGCACGATCAGCGGACTCGTCTCCGGCACCGCCGGTTGGCGTGCGACCTACGCCCTCGCCGCGGTCGTCGCCGCCCTGCTCGCGGTCCTGCTCCACCGCGCGACGCCGCCGCTGCCACCGCGGGCACGCATCCCGTACCCACGGCTCCTGTTCTCGGTCGCCGCGATGGTCCGGCGGGAGCGGGCGGTCCGGTGGACGCTGGTCCTCGCCGCCACCGGCTTCGCCGCCTTCTCGCTCTTCTGGACGGCGCTGACGTTCCTGCTCAGCGGTCCACCGTTCCACTACCCGCCGACGGTGATCGGGATGTTCGGGTTGGTCGGACTCGCCGGTGTCCTCTCCGGCCTGCGCGGTGGTCGCCTGCACGACCGCGGCTGGTCCCTTCCGGCCACCGGGGCGGCCTGGGCCCTGGCCCTGGGGGCGTTCGTCGTCGCGGCGTTCGGCGGCCGGTCCCTCGTGCTTCTCGTCACCGTGGCCGTCGTGGTCGACGTCGCCTTCCAGACGCAGGCCCTGCTCAACCGGGCGCGGTTGTTCGCCCTCGCGCACGAGGCGCGCAGCCGGCTCAACACGGCTCTGGCGACCAGCAACTTCATCGGCGCCGCCGCCGGTTCCGCCGCCGCGAGCACGCTCTGGTCCGTGGGCGGCTGGTCAGCTGTCACGATCGCGGGAGCGGGCCTGGGCTGCCTGGCGCTCACCGTGTGGGCGCTGGGACGGCGCGGCCCACTCGTCGTCGTCCGTGCCGAACCAGACCCCGTCACCTGAGGACGAACGGGTCAGCGTGCCTGCGTCTGGTCGACGATCGGGAACGCCCGCCGCACGGCCGCCAGGACATCGTTCCGGCGGGAGGCGTAGGTGCTGACCGCCGCCCACAGCGCCTCCAGTGCGGCCTGCAGCGGATCCGACTCCCCGGCGGCCACGAGGGCCGGCAGGGCCATCGCGACCGGGTCCACCGGGCTGTCGAGCGCCGTGCGCAGCAGGTCGGTCGGCGCGGCATCCCTGCGGCGCAGCGAGGCGACGGCGATCGTGACGGTCGGCCTGCCCGGTATCCGCGCCCTGAGGGCCGTCAGGTCGGTGAATTCGGCCGGCAGGGGCCCACCCCGTTCCAGCGCCGTCCACGCGGGCCGCATCCAGTCGAGATCCGCGATGCCGGCCAGGGCGCACGCCTGCCGCGCCGCCCAGACCGCGATCTCGCGTTGGGTGACGGCGTCGGCATCGGCCACGCCGTCGACCAGGTCCCGGTCCAGCAACAGCATGCCGTGGACATTGCCGCGTACCTGTCGGAGTCGCTCGCTCGGCAGACGCCCGCCCCAGCGCCGCAACTCTGCGCGCCGCCGGTACTCCTCGTTGCGGCGGTCCTCCTCCGCCCGTCTGCGCAGTTCGGCCTCGACCTGCTCCTCCAGCGTGAGCGGGGCCGGCAGTCCACGAGCCCAACCGTGCCAGTACGCCGCGTTGCCGCTGCTCTGGCGCAGCACCGCGTCGGCACGGACGACGCCGTCACCCGGGCCGCCGCCCGCGCTGGCCTGCGGCCAGAAGCACAGCAGGTAGCGGTCCGGTCGTCGGTCCAGGTAGGTGTGGTCGTACTCGTCGATCTCGTCGGGGTCGAGCCCGCCGAACGGATCGCGCCCCTCGTCCATCCCCGCCGCGCAGTACCGCACGCGGTAGACCGGCAGTCGGCCGCCGTCACTGTCCTTCGACGTCAGCGGCAGGTGGGCCAGCGCCCCATCGCCCCACGGGACCAGGTCGACCACCGGGGCCCTCGGCTGGAGCGACACCTCCACCACGTCCTCCCACTCGGCGGCTGCGGGCGGCGGCTCGGCGTCGTGCAGCTCGATCCGGAAACGGACCCGTCCGGAGTGGGTACCGGTCATCAGGAACAGCACACCCGGGTGACCGGCCCCGCACAGGCCGTTCGTCTGCCCGGCGAACGCCTGCTGCATGTCGGGCAGCTCGCGGCTCGTCACGTAGATCTGCCCATAGTCGACCGGCGCCGGGCCGTCGAAGAGAACGCGCACCGAGCGATCCTGTCATCGACCGATCGACATTCGCTGCCCCGTGACGAGGCGGGCGACGACCTCGTCAGCGAGAAGCATCGATGCCTTGACACTCCACATGCGGTCGCTAACACTTGGCTGCAACACGCGCTTAACACGCCGAACACACGCTGTCCGCTACCCGGTGAGGTGCCGGATCCGCCTGGGCGGCACGTCAATCACGCCGCGATTCGATCAATCATGTCCGCGGTTTGTGTTAGCGCTAACACATTCACGACGGCCTCGGAGGCATCATGGTCACACCATCCGCCGACCGCGCACCTGATTCGACGCGCGATCCTCGCCTGTTACGACGGACGCTCGTCGCTCTGGTGGCCGCGTTGACGGCGTTTGTCGGTGTTGTCGCGGTGCGGCCCGGGCCGGCTGTTGCCGCTACCAGTCAGTTCCGGGGGATGAACTGGGCGGTGTTGGGCGACAACTTCAGCACTGGTCCTTTGGTCGTGCAGGGTTTGAGCATGTCGGACAGCAACGCGACCGTGCGGGCCAAGGCCAATGCCCTGTATGACGACATGGCGGCCACCCTGGGTGTCAATACCGTGCGGTTGCCGATCAACACGCACACCGTCGGGACGGCGTGGTGGGAGGCGTACCGTGGTGCCATCGACGCCGCCACCGCCCGTGGGTTCAAGGTGATCCTGGCCTACTGGGAGGACGGCGCCGCCTCCGGCGGCAGGATCACGAACCTCGCCGCGTGGAACGCGATGTGGTCCACGGTGACCAACACGTACGGCGCGAACACCAACGTCTACTTCGAGCCGATGAACGAGCCACACGGCTACAGCTCGGAACAGTGGCGTACCGTCGCGGCCAACTGGCTCACCTCCCACTCCTCGGCCCCACCCGGCCGGGTGCTCATCGGTGGTACCGGCTTCAGCCAGGACCTACGCGACATCTGCAACGACAGCCGCTTCAATGCCACCCTGCTGTCCTTTCACTACTACGCCTTCTTCTACGGCGCGATGACCTACGACGCGTTCCGCGGCCACATCCAGACCCGCCTGGGCACCTGCGCCTCCCGGGCGGTGGCCACCGAGTTCGGCGCGCCCATGAACGACGGCCGGAACTACGCCGATGCCAACAGCACCGACAACTTCGTGCGCTACATCCGCGCCATGGCCCAGGTCATGCGCGACAACCAGATGGGCGGCACCTACTGGCCCGCCCTCGGCGGCAAACCCGGCACCATCGGCTACGACTGGTACTCCATGTACGCGCTGGGCGGCAGCGGCACCGACCTCACCCTCACCGTCCGCAACACCTCCGGCGCGGACCGGCTCCGCTACGCCTGGGGCGACACCATCGGCGGCGGCGACCCCACGACGCCTCCCCCGACCACGGGGACCTTCTACCGGGTCGACGTGCGGCACAGCGGCAAGAGCATGGACGTCCAGTCGCCGAACATGAACAACGGCGCCCGCGTCGGCCAGTACACGTACGGCGGCAACGCCTGGCAGCAGTGGCAGTTCCAGGACGCCGGCAGCGGCTACTGGCGGATCATCAGCCGCAACAGCGGCAAGTGCCTCGACGTGACGAGCGCCTCGACCGCCGACGGCGCCGAACTCATCCAGTACACCTGCGGCAGCGGCACCAACCAGCAGTTCCAGATGGTCACCAACGGCGGCTACTTCCAACTCCGCGCCCGACACAGCGGCAAATGCGTCGACGTACCCGCCGCATCCACCGCCGACGGAATCATCCTCAAGCAGTACACCTGCAACAGCGGCGCCAACCAGCAGTGGTCCCGTACGGCCGTCTGACGGTCCGCCCGACGGCGCCCCCGCTCATCGCCGCGACGATGGGCGGGGGCGCGTCCCGCGAAGGTCAGGGCGTCCAGCGTACGTTCGGGTTCACCCGCCCGAACCAGTCGAAGACGGCCATGTTGTCCCACTGGTTTCCGGTGCCGTTGATGTTGGCCGGGTCCCAACCGTTGCCGATCACCGCGTACCAGGTCGGTTCCCAGTAGAAGACACCGATGGCGCCGGCATTGCGGGCGGTGTTCTGTACCCAGTCGAACTCCTGGGCCTGCCCCGACCAGGTGGCGCTGATGCCGTCGCACGTCGCGTCGCCGATGGCGTTCGGCTCGCTGTCCGCGTTGTTCCGGGTGAAGGGGTACGCGGTCTCCGCGATCACCACCGGCCTGCCGTAGCGACCGCGCAGGTCGACGATGTTGTTGTAGAGGTTCGCCAGGCTGCCGTGCCACATGCAGTAGTAGGACAGTGCCGTGATGTCCCACTGCACGCCCTGGGCGCGGATGCCGTCGTAGAACCACCGGGCGTTGGCGTTGCTGTCGGCGTTCGCGGTGTGGATCATCACCGGAATGCCCCCGCCGCACGCCTTGGTGGCGTTGTAGCCCTGCTTCAGCAGACCGGCCAGCGGGGCGAAGTCGTTGTTGACGACCTTGCCCTCGTTCCACAGCATCCCGACGTTGATCTCGTTGCCGATCTGCACGCTGTCCGGCAGGGTGCCCTGCCCCCGCAGGGCGGCGCAGACGTCGTAGGTGAAGGTGTACACGTCGGCGCCCAGTTGGCTGAGGGTGTGGCCGACCCACGCGGCGGGCTTGTACTGCTTGCCGGGGTCGGCCCAGGTGTCGGAGTAGTGGAAGTCGATGAGCACCTTGAGGCCCTTCGCCTTCGCCGCCCTGGCCTGCGCCAACACCTTGCTCTTGTTGTTGTAGCCGCTCCCCGGGTTGTTCCAGACACGCAGTCGGACGTAGTTCACGCCGACGGACTTCAGGATGTCCAGTGGGTCACGGGCGACGCCGTCGGCGTCGTAGTACCGCGCGCCCACGTCGAGGCTGCGCTGCAACGAGGAGACGTCGGCGCCCCGCATGGTGAGCGTGTTCGCGGCGGAGGCGGGCGCGGTCGGGCCGCCGAGCGTGGTGGAGACGACGAGGACGCCGGCCAGGACGGCCCCGGCCAGGACCCGGCGACGGTGGGTTGTGCTCACGAGACTCCTTGTCGAGGGGACGCGCTCAGCCCGTGGCGCACGGCACGCCGTTCAGCGTGAAGGTGGTGGGCGGCGCGTCGCTGGCGATCCACCGCCCCTGGATGCCGAAGGTCGCGGAGCCGTTCGGCGGCAGGACGCGGTTCCAGTCGACGTTGCGGGCGGTCACCATCGCGCCGGTCTGGCCGACCGTGGCGTTCCACGCCGAGGTCACCTGCTGGTCCCCAGGGAACGGGAACGTGACGATCCAGCCGTCGACCGGCGCGGAACCGAGATTCTGCACCGTCACAGTGGCCACGAATCCGCCCTGCCACTCGGACTGGTTCCGGTAGGTCACCCGGCATGTCGAGGGCGGCGGAGGCGACGGCGTGGACGTCGTGGGCAGGGTGACGGTGTTGGACGCGATCGACACGTTGCCCGCCGCGTCCCGGGCCCGGACGTAGTAGAGGTTCCGCAGCGGCGTGGACGCGGGCAGCGGCGTCGTGTACGTCGTTCCCGGCACGGTGGCGATCAGCGTCGAGCTGAACCAGCCGTCGAAGCGGTAGACGCTGTAGCCGAGCACGCCGACGTTGTCGGTCGACGGCGACCAGGACAGCGTGCCGTCCGAGGCCGTCACCTCGGTGACCGTCAGGTTCTGCGGGGCGCTCGGCGGCGTGGTGTCCCCACCGGTGTCCGTCACCGGCGTGACCACGGTCAGCGTGTCCGTGGCGGTCGACCGGTGCCCGAGGGTGTCCCGGGCGGCCACCCGGAACGAGTACTGCTTGCCCGGCCCGATGTACGAGGTGATCGTGGTGCTGGTGACGGCGCCGACGCTGGCGCTGTAGATGACGTCGTCGAACGCCTGGTAGTACGTGATGTCGTACCCGACGATGGCGCAGCAGCCGGGCTTGGCGGCCGTCCAGGTGAGGGTGACCGAGCCGGTGCGTACCTCGCTGGCGGTCAGGTTGGTGGGCGGGCTCGGCGGGAACGGCGAGGTACCCGGCGTGCCGGGTGGCGTGGTGGGTGGCGGCGGCGCGGTCCCGGTCGGTTCGGCGGCGGGCATCGCGCCGCCGCGCGGCGCCGGGGCGACCCCGGGGTACGCGGCGGGGGCGGCGGTGCCGGCGTCGGCCGCGGGCGCGATGCCCGCGACGGTCACGACCACCGCCGTCGAGAGCATGGCGGCGACCAGCAGACCCGGACCCAGACGGCGGAACAGCGAGGACGACGAGACGCCTGTCATACGTCGACGATGCGGCCATGATATTGATGATCGCCAACGTGTCTCATTACTCGGTCGGTTCCCCTTCGACGCGTCACCCCCGGAGCGCCCAGGCGCGGAGACGACTCACTGGGAGCGATACCAGCCGGGGCGGAATTCTGTGGGCCCGATCGCTACACTCGCCCCAATGCCGGCACCGTCCACAGTCCTCAGCCAGCGCTGATTCGTATCGAATGGAGACGCCTGTGACCCGCGACAAGGCGGCACCCCCGGGCATCGACCCCCGCATTCCCAGCGTGGCCCGGGTCTACGACTTCTTCCTGGGCGGCAAGGACAACTTCGAGGCGGACCGGCAGGTCGCCGAGCACGCCCTGCGGATCACCCCGGACGGGCCGGCAGCCGGCCAGGCGAACCGGGCCTTCCTGCGTCGGGTGATCCGCTTCTTGGTCGCCGACGCGGGGATCGACCAGTTCCTCGACATCGGATCGGGGCTGCCCACCCAGGGCAACGTGCACGAGGTCGCCACCGAGCAGAACCCGAAGGCTCAGGTGGTCTACGTCGACAACGACCCGATCGTCCTGACGCACGGCCGGGCACTGCTCGCCGCGGACGGCACCGCGACGGTGATCCAGGCGGACATCCGGACACCGCAGGAGATCCTGCACCATCCGGACGTGCGGCGGTTCCTCGACTTCGACCGTCCGGTCGGGCTGCTCCTCTTCGCGATCCTGCACCATCTGGGCGACGACGAGGATCCGCGCGCGGTGGCGGCGGAGCTGATCGACGCGCTGCCCTCGGGCAGCTACGTGGCGATCTCGCACTTCCGTGACCCGGGCGAGCGGGACCCGGAGGGCTCCCGCAAGGCGCGCGAGGTCGAGCGGGTCTTCAACGAATCGCTGGGCACCGGCCGCTGGCGTACGGACGAGGAGATCCTCTCGTTCGTCGACGGGCTGGAGGTGCTGGAGCCGGGGCTGGTGCCGCTGGCCGAGTGGCGGCCGGAGCCGGGCGCGTCCGCGCCGCAGCAGACCGACACCTATCACACCTTCGTCGGGCTACTCGCCCGCAAGCCGTAGGTCCACCGCGCGTCCGTCGGCGGGAGCACCCCGCCGACGGACGCGTCACGCCGTTCGGGCTTCACCGACCCCTGAAACGACTCACCCCCAGTTATTGACGACGCAAATTTCCACCAGTAGCTTAATTGCATATTGATAGTTGTCTATCAAAGGGGTCAGCCATGCACTGGAAGTCCATAGCCGTCACCGCGTCCGTCGCGGCCGTCCTGGCCACCGCCCACGCCGCCCCCGCCGCGGCCTCCGGTGTCTGGGGACCCGGCAACTGCCCGCAGGGCTCGTTCTGCGCCTGGCCCAACTGGGACCACCCGGCCCAGGGCCCGACGGCACCTCCGTCCCTGGTGACCAGCGGCGAATGGTCGGGCAACGCCCCGGTCTTCAACTACTACAACCACACCTCCCGGAACGCCGAGATCACCTGGTCCTACACGTACCTCGGCACGCCACTCACCGGCACGGAGTGCGTCCGCCCCGGCGACGGCAACTTCTACGTGCCCATGTTCGTGACGAAGGTGACCTGGCAGACCCGCACCTGCTGACACAACCATTCGTGCGGGGCGGGTGCCCCGGCATCCGCCCTCGCGGCTGCCGCGGCGAATCGGTCCCGGCAGGGACAGCGGCGAATGGGCGCCCCTGCCAGGATCGTGCCGTGGGAATCCTCTGCGACTACTTCCCGGCCGCCTCCGACGAAGCCGCCGCTGCCGTGATCGACGTCCTCGGCGGGCCACGGGCCGCCACCGACCCCGAACTCGACGTGCTCGAGTTGAAGGGCCTCGAACCCTCCGTTTTGATCGGGCAGCTGGAGGGGTTGCTGAGAGGCCTCGACTACGACGCGGTGACCGAGAACCCACGGTGGAGTCACATCGTCGCGGGCCGCGACGACGGCAACCAACTCGTCATCGCGTTGACGGACGAGGTGCAGACGGCGCTGGCCACCTCGTCGGAGGCGGACCTGCGTCGGGTGGCGGTGCCGTGGTCGCAGGTCGAGGAGATCCGGGGGCAGTGCGAGCCGTCGGACCTGGCGGAAATCCTGATCGAGCTGGCCGCGCTGGCACGGTCGGCGACAGCGCGCAGCGAACGCCTGTACTGCTGGGTCTCCGTCTGACAGCGACGCGCGACGCTTCGCGCCGTCGGCGCGACGAACACCGCCACGCGCGGTCGAAGCCTCCGCGTTTGCGCCTCCACCGGGGCCAGCTTGGGCAAGAGTGTCGGAGAGGCGTTGCTGTGCGCCGACGATTCCGCGTATCGCGTAGGAGACTCCGATGGCCGCTGGACCCCGGGGCGAATCCGCCCGCAACGTCGTCCTGGTGCACGGCGCGTACGCCGACGGCTCCTCCTGGTCCGACGTGATCCCGCTGCTCCAACGGGCCGGCCTGACCGTCACCGCCGTGCAGAACCCGCTGACCTCCCTCTCCGACGACGTCGCCGCCACCCGCCGGGCACTGGACCGCCAGGACGGGCCGACGGTGCTCGTCGGCCACTCCTGGGCCGGCACGGTCATCACCGAAGCCGGAGACCATCCATCGGTGACCGCCCTGGTGTACGTGGCGGCCCGCGCGCCGGACGTCGGCGAGGACTACACCGCGCTTGCCGCGAAGTTCCCCACGCCGCCAGCGAACGCGGGCCTGGTCCACAACGACGGGTACGCCCAGCTCAGCGAGAGCTCCTTCCTCGACGACTTCGCCGGCGGCGTCGACGAGGCCCGTGCGCGGGCCCTCTACGCCGTCCAGGGGCCGATCGCCGGCGACCTGTTCACGGCCCGCACCACGAAGGCCGCCTGGCGGGACAAACCCTGCTACTACTCCATCTCGCGGCAGGACCGTACGACCGCGCCCGAGCTCGAGCGGTTCCTGGCCGTGCGGATGAACGCGACGACGATCGAGGTCGACTCGTCGCACCTGGCCATGGTCACCCATCCGGACGCGATAGCCGACCTCATCGTCATGGCCACCCACGGCACCGTATCTGTAAACAACCCTTGATATTAAACGTCACGAACGTCAATATGTGGAGGTCGCGGGTCGTCGAAGCCTGGGGAGTGAGCCATGAGAAGCCGTCGCATCGTCGCAGCGCTGGCCGGGGCGGCGATGTCCGTCACGGCCGCCGTCGCCTTCGTCCCCAGCAGCATGGCCGCCGTGTCCTCGGCCAACGCCGTCGCGCTGGTCGCCTGCACCGCGCCCGCCTGGGCCGAGGGCACCACGTACCAGGTGGGCGCACAGGTCACCTACGGCGGCCGGCTCTACCAGGCGCTGGTCACCCACACCGCGTACGTCGGCGCTGGCTGGAACCCCGCTTCCACCCCGTCGCTCTGGCGTGATCTGGGGGCCTGCTCGGGAAGCACTCCCCCACCCACCACTGCCCCACCCACCACCGCCCCGCCGACGACCGCGCCGCCCACCACGGCACCACCGACCACGGCTCCCCCCACCACGGCTCCCCCCAGCACGCCGCCGCCGACCGGGGGAACCTGCGCGGTGAAGTCCCGGCCGACCGGCAAGGTGTTGCAGGGGTACTGGGAGAACTGGGACGGCGCGTCCAACGGCGTACACCCCGGCCTCGGCTGGATCCCGATCACCGACAGCCGGCTCCCACAGCACGGCTACAACGTGATCAACGCGGCGTTCCCGGTGATCCGCGCGGACGGCACGGTCCTCTGGGAGAACGGCATGGACGCCGGCGTGAAGGTGGCGACCCCGGCCGAGATGTGCCAGGCCAAAGCTGCCGGCGCCACCATCCTGATGTCGATCGGCGGAGCCGCCGCGGGCATCGACCTGAGCTCCACGGCGGTCGCCGACCGGTTCATCGCGACGATCGTGCCGATCCTCACGACCTACCACTTCGACGGCATCGACATCGACATCGAGACCGGCCTGACCGGCAGCGGCAACATCAACACCCTGTCGACGTCGCAGGCGAACCTGATCCGGATCATCGACGGCGTGCTGGCCCGGATGCCGTCGAACTTCGGCCTGACCATGGCGCCGGAGACCGCCTACGTCACCGGCGGCAGCGTGGTCTACGGCTCGATCTGGGGCTCGTACCTGCCGATCATCAAGAAGTACGTCGACAACGGCCGGCTCTGGTGGCTCAACATGCAGTACTACAACGGCAGCATGTACGGCTGCAACGGCGACTCGTACCCGGCGGGCACCGTGCAGGGCTTCACCGTGCAGACGCAGTGCCTCAACAACGGCCTCACCATCGGGGGCACCACCATCCGCGTCCCGTACGACAAGCAGGTCCCCGGCCTGCCCGCCCAGCCCGGCGCCGGTGGCGGCTACATGACCCCGTCGCTGGTCACCCAGGCTTACAACGCGGTCCCGAACATCAAGGGCCTGATGACCTGGTCGATCAACTGGGACGGCTCCCGCGGCTGGACCTTCGGCGACAACGTGAAGGCTCGCCAGGGCCGCTGACCCGACGCACTGACGATCACCGGCCCGGGCCGTCCCCGGGCCGGTGATTACGTCAGGGGGTCCTACTGTCGGGTGGCCAGCTCGGACCGGGCGAGTTCCAGCAATCGCCCCAGCCAGTTGGCGCCGCTCGAGCTCCAGAACTTCGAAGCCCAGTCGTTGTAGAGCAGCCGGTTGTCACCGGTACCCAGCAACGTCGCCGCCATCGCCGGGTGGCGCTCGAACTTGTCCCGCAGCAGGGCGGCCATCGCGCCCAGCCGGGCCGCCGGCCAGCCCGGCCGCCGGGGTGCATCCTGCCCGAGTGTCCGGGCGTCGAGACCACGGCTGGCGGCGGCGATACGATCGTGCCAATCGGGGTCGTCGGTGGATAGCGCCCAGTAGGCGTGCATGACGCTCGCATATTCCCGGCCGCCGTGTGTCACCGCCGCCGGATAGTCGATCTGCAGGACCTCCAAGCCCGCCGGGTCCGGCCAGCCATTCGGGTAGACGTGCCCGCCGACGACCAGCGGCACGGTAGTCTCCGGCCCGTCCGCCACCCGCTGCGCCTGGGCCCGGGCGACACCGGCCGCACTGCGGCGGAAATAGTCGAGCGCCTGCTCTCGGGCTCCCGGGGTCACCGTGAGCGTCTGGCCCGGGCGCCGGGCCGGGATCGTCTCGCCCACCTCGGCGAGCAGGATCCTTACCGGAACGTCGTTCTGGTCCATGTCGCCGAGCATGTAGATTCGGCGGTGCTCCGGCACCGCGTGATACAACTCGCGGACGACTTCCAAGTTGGCCCCAGTCGGATTCGCGGCATACGCCAGAAGCGCGTTCCAGCAGCGCCGGGAGGAATCCGGCCGATCGTTGAGATCGTCCACCTCGTCGGCGAGTTCGCCGATCACCAGTTCCGGAGTCAGCCACGACTCCAGCGCCGGCACGGTCCCGCGTGCTGTGCCCGTGATGACCAGCGATGCGCCCTCGGGCGGTGTCAATCTCAGCGTGCCGTCATCGAACGCGGCGCGGAGACCGTCGAGATCAGTCGATCCGAACCGCCAGAGGACGACGCCGTCCGCGAAGACGCCGAGTGTGCTGAGCGTGTAATGATCACCCTTGTTGACAAAGACGAGGCGTTGCCGCCCCTCGATGACCTCGTCGCCGACCGTGCGCGACGTTGAGGTGCTGTCCGGCATGCGGGCGAGCCTAACGGCACGTGCTGCCGGATTCGATGTACGGCTGCTCCGGCGACTCGTACCCGGCCGGCAACGTCCCCGGCTGCCCGCGCAGGTCGGGGCAGGGAGGCCGGCTCGGACAGGACCGGGTTCAGGGCGGGCCGCTCGCGGCCTGGGCGCGAGTACGTCTGATGCTGGCGATCTCACCGTTGATCGGTAGCCAGTAGAAGGGGACGAACGCCGCGACCGCGATCAGGCCGGCGACCGGGTGCACGACGCAGAGCGCGGTTCCGACGGCGATCCAGACGGGGGCGGGTCGAAACCGCCTGCTGATCGCCCTGGCGGTGGCCTCGTCGGTGGTGGACGTCAACAGACGGTGGCCGCTCTTGGCGTATTCCCAGATGACGTTGAAGAGGATGGCGGCGGTGCCGTAGACGATGCCGTAGAAGACGAGCGCGGTCCGTTTGCCGGGGCCTTCCGCGAAGGCGCGGGCCAGCACCGACGAGACGAACGGCAGAAAGGCGATCACCATCAGGAGCAGCGTGTTCAACAGCAGCAGGAGGCGGTCGGCGGACCGGATGTGGTCGAACATGACGTGATGGTTCACCCACATCTGGCCGATCAGCAGGAAGGTGACGCCGTAGGCCAGGTAGGACGGCCACAGGTCGAGGAGCCCGCGCATGAGGTGTTCGGTGTCCTCGGGCGGCCTGATCTCCAGGACGAGAAGGGTGATGGCGATAGCCGTGACGGCGTCGCTGAAGGTGACCACCCGGCTCGGGTCGCGTTCGGCTCCGATCGGCTTCCGGGATCTGGTCGCCCCGTTCGAGGTGGCGCCGCGGGACGCCCGGATCCTACGCATCAGCCTCCTCCACCCGGCCCC
This sequence comes from Micromonospora sp. WMMD736, assembly GCF_049179015.1. Lineage (NCBI taxonomy): Bacteria > Bacillati > Actinomycetota > Actinomycetes > Micromonosporales > Micromonosporaceae > Micromonospora > Micromonospora sp. WMMD736. Next base: position 6,386,269 of record NZ_JBMHMI010000001.1, on the reverse strand, counting down.
GACTGCCGCCGGAGCGCTGCCGGGCAATCCCCGCAGCACAAGGAGCTAAACCGGGACCCGCACCATCGTCTGGTCGGCGCGCACACTCACCGTGCCTGCAACCTGGCGCGGACGGCGTCGGCGTCCGGGTGGTCCAGGGCTGTGAAGATGTCAAGTGCCCGCTGCCAGTCGGCTCGGGCGGCGGCGGGGTCGCCGAGCGCGAGGCGGGTGTCGCCCAGCCGGCTGAGAGTGTCCGCCTCGCCCCAGAGGTCGCCGAGGTCCCGGGTCAGGTCGAGCGTGCGCTCGTAACACTCCACGGCCCGGTCGTACTGGCCGAGGTGGTGGTGTGCGTAACCGAGGCTGTCCCAGGTCGCGGCCTCGCCCGCCCGGTCGTCGAGCTGCTGGAGCAGGTCGAGCGCCTGCTCGCAGTAGGCCAGGGCCGCGAGGTGGTCGCCGAGCTGGGCGTGGCACCAGCCGACGGCGTTGAGCGCGTCGGCCTGGGCCCTGCGGTGGCCGGCGGCCCGGGCCAGGACGAGGGTCCGCGTCGAGTGCTCAAGGGCCAGCCGGGGCTCGCCCTGACGGTCCCAGAGCGAAGCGAGGTTCTGGTGCGTACGCGCCTCGCCCTCGGTGTCACCACTGACGACGTACAGGTCGAGGGCGCATTCGAGGTGGCGGTGGGCGTCGGCGTACCGGTTGACCACGGTGTGGGCGCCGGCCAGGAAGCGGTGCGCGACGGCCTGGGCGAGCGGGTCGCCGAGACGTTCGGCGGCGCGCAGGGCCGCTTGGCAGGCCTCGACGCGGTCGTGCCAGTGCCCCTGCCGGTCCAGGAACGTGTCGAGGGCCCGCCCCAACCGCCAGGTGTGGGCGTCGAGCCCGCTGCTCGCGGCCAGGCGTTGGGCGGCGAGCAGGACCGGGTGTTCGGCGGTCAACCATTGCAGCGCTTCCGCGTGCGAGGTGGGTCGTTCGGGGCGTACACCGGCCGCCGCCGGGGCCATCAGGTGGTCGACCGGGTCGCTGTGCGGGCGCAGCAGGGCGTCGGCGGCGTGGGTGGTGTGGGTGTAGTGATCGAGGAGCCGGATCGTGGCGGCCCTGCGGTCGGAGACGGGATCGGTGCCGTCGCTGAGTTCGGCGGCGTACGCGCGCAGGAGGTCGTGTGCGGTGAACCGGCCGGGCCGGTACTCGGCCAGCAGGCTCGCGCGGGTCAGTTCGGTCAGCAGCCGCCGGGTGTCGTCCACCGGCCGACCGGACAGGCTGGCCGCGGCGGCCACCGTGATGTCCGGGCCGGGGTGCAGGCCCACCAGCCGGAACAGCCCGGCGGCCGGCACGCTGAGCGCGTCGTACGACCAGGAGAACACCGCCCGCACCTCACCGACCGCGTCCCCCGCGTCGAGCACCCCGAAGCGCTGACCGGCCGTGCCCAGCTCGGCCGCGAGGGTGGCCAGCGGAAAGCCCGACTGCTGCGCCCGGGCGGCGGCGATGCTCAGGGCCAGCGGCAGTCGGGCGCAGGCGGTGATGATCGCCTCGGCGGCTTCCGGCTCGGCGGCCACCCGTTCCACACCGAGCCGATTGGTGAGCAGGTGAGCGGCCGCGTCGCGGCTGAGCAGGCCGAGCGGGAGCGGGTGCGCGCCGTCCAGGCTGACCAGCGAGGTGAGCTGGCTGCGGCTGGTCACCAACACCATCGTGGTGGGCGTGCCGGGCAGCAGCGGGCGGACCTGTTCGGCGTCCCGGGCGTTGTCCAGCACGACGAGGATCCGCTTGCCGGCCAGCGCGCTGCGGTACAGGGCGGCCTGGGCGTCGAGGTCGGCGGGCACCCGGGTGGCCGGAACGCCGAGCGCGTCCAGGAAGCCGTGCAGCGCCTTCGCCGGGCTCACCGCCTGCCCACGCGGGTCGAAGCCGCGCAGGTTGACGTAGAGCTGACCGTCGTCGAAGCGATCGGCGACACGATGTGCCCAGTGCACGGCCAGCGCCGTCTTGCCCACCCCCGCCGTGCCCGAGATGGCGGCCACCACGACGGAGGTGGGCGCGGCGACGAGCTTGTCGAGGACGGCCACCTCGTCGTCGCGGCCGGCGAGGCTGGCCACGTCGGCGGGCAGTTGCCGGGGTACCAGCCGGCCCGCCGTGCGCGGCGCCCGGCGACGACTCTCCTCGATGCGGTCCCGGGCGGTGGCCAACGCGCCCTGCTCGGCCGGCGTGGCACCGAGGAGCCGGACCAGGGCGTCGAGGCGATCGGTGGGCGGCAGCGTCTTACCGGTCAGGTACTCCGCGATGGCGGTGTGCGACCAGCCGGTCCGGGCGGCCAGCTCCCGATAGGTCAGCTCGCCGTCGCCCCGTTGGCGTGCGTGCCTGCGTCGCAACGCCCGCAACAGGCCGGCGAGGTCGTCAGACGTCTGCGCCCCCGCGGCATCCAGTGCCCAGCCCCCCACCGTCGACAATAGACGTTCGTCAGTGTACGGCGGTGTACGGAATCCCGGCCAGAGCCCGATCCGATCCGCGATCCTGCTCCTGCGCAGAGCGCACCGATCCGATCGATGGAGGTCATGTGTCCGTACATCTCAAGCCTCTGGTCCTGGCCCTGACCGTGCTCGCGGCGACGCTCGCGGTTCCGGCGGCGGCCGCGTCGGCGGCGACGCCCGGCCCGGCCATCTGCACGACGAAGACGGCCTGCGTCGACGGCGGTCTCGCCGCGACCTCGACGCACAAGGCGGCCCGCGCCATCGGCGGCATCGGGACCAACGTGATTCAGGTTCCCCCGCCGCCCGCCTTCCCGCCCGGCACCCCCTGCTACCGGGAGGAGGTCTCCGAGCAGGTCTACGAGACCGCCACCTACAGCACCATCTACGAGCTGTACTTCCAGGCGAGTGTCTGCGTGTTCCCCAACGAGATCGTGCTGTACGGCCTGGACACGTCCCTGTCCTTCCCCAACGACGTGCAGGACCCCCGACTGACCTCGATGCAGTTCGTGACGCGGGACGAGGTGTACGCCCACAGCCCGACCGAGAAGGACGGGTACTCCGAGCTGTGGGTGACCTTCTGCACCAACCCCGCGCAGCCGAACACCTGCCAGCGGTACCTGCACCGACTGGGGCTGATCTTCACCCAGGCCTGGGTCTACCCGTTCTCGGTGTTCGAGCGCCTGAGCTGACCGTCCGGACGTGATCGATCAGGGCGCCCTTCCGGGATCACCGGCCTCGGGCGTCCTGAGCGCGCGACCGCATCGGTTGCCACTGGATTTCCGCGCCGTTACGGTGGGGTGCCATCGACGTTTGTCTACAAACGGGGGGCCGTATGTCCACGCCTGTCACTCGCCGTACCGTGCTGGCCGGTGGGGCCGGCGCCGCTCTCGGTCTCACCCTGCCGAGTGCCGCCGCCCAGGCCGACGACCGGCACCAGGCGGCCGGCGTGGTCTTCACCCTCGACGCGCGGACGCTCGACGGTGGCGAGCAGGTCACCTCGGTCACCCTCGACACCCGTCGGCTCGGCCCGATCGACCCGGCCGGGCTCACCCCCGACACGTTCACCGTGCGCGCCAAGGCCACCAGCCCGATCCCGATCGCCCCCGGCGACCTGATCTTCAGCGAGTACGACCTGGACCGCACGGTGACCGCGGCCCGACTCGACCGGCACGGCAACATCGTGCTGGAGCTGAGCCACGGCGAGGGTCAACCCGGCGGCGGCACGCTCGGCTACATCCTGAGCCGAGGCCGCAACGTCCGGCTGGACCTCGTCTACACCATCACGCAGAACACCCCGCTCACGCGCCGCCACGGCGCCCCGCTCACCATCACGCGCTTCGTACAGGGGCGACTGTCGAACCCCGAGGTGGACGCCTTCACCCACCACGTCTCGGCGTCGGGGATGAAGTACCGGTTGTACTCCCCGGAGCGTCCGCCCCGGCACGGCCGGCGGCCGCTGATCCTCTGGCTGCACGGTGCCGGCGAGGGCGCCTCCCTGCCCGACGACTACTACGACAACGAGACCACGCTGCGTGCCAACCGCGGCGCACTGGGCTTCGCCACCCCGGAGGCGCAACGGATCTTCTCCGGCGCGTACGTCGTGGCGCCGCAGAGCACCTCCTACTGGATGGAGGACGGTCCCCGGTTCGCCCCGCTGATCCGCGAGATCGTCCAGGATCTCGTCCGTCGCGAGCGCGTCGACCCCGACCGGATCCACGTGGTCGGTTGCAGCAACGGCGGCTACATGTCGCTGAAGATGACCGTCGCGTATCCCGACCTGTTCGCCGCGTCGGTGCCGATCTGTGGCGTCGTCGAGCCGCTCGGCGGGGAGGGCCCGCCGCTGATCACCGACGCGGAACTGGCGGCGATCCGGACGCCGACCTGGCTGGTCACCTCGCTCGACGACGACACCGTGCCGCCCGAGACCAACACGGTCCACGCCCACGACCTCATCCGAGGATCGCTGGTCACCCTGTACGACCACGTCGTCTTCAACGGCTACCAGTTCCCCGGTCACTGGTCCTGGATCTACGTGGCCCGCAACGACCCCAGCCACCACGGCACCCACATCTGGCAGTGGATGGCCCGCCGTCGCCGGTGAACCACGCGGGCGCGATGCCGTTTGTCCACATCAGACGGCATGTGTCGATCCCCCCTGCGGTGGCACCGTTTCGCGGCGCTTAATTCTGCTACCCGCTGCTCCCAGTAACGGCGAGATCACCTGTAAGGTCATCGAGTCCCGTCCCTGACCTATCGCCTAGAACCTGGGGAGGTTCAGTTATGGTCACGCCTTCGGTGACCCCCCTGACGGTGTCCGCCGAGCGGGGACTGGCACGCAAAACTCTGCGAACGAGTTCGTTGGTGACCTTCGGGGCGACCGCGTCGTCGCCGATGGCGGTTCTCGTCGGCGGTATCGTCGCCACCTATGCGGCGACCGGCAACACCGCTGTGGCCTCCAGTTTCCTGCTGTTGACGGCCGTCATGCTGCTGTGGGCGCCGGGGTACATCGCCATCGCCCGTTACGTGCAGCCCAGTGGAATCTTCTACACCGCCCTCGCCGCCGGCCTGTCCCGGCTCGTCGGGGTCGCGGGCGCGCCGGTCGTGCTACTGGCCTACAACACCATTCAGATATCGCTGTACGGGCTGCTCGGTTCGGTGGTCAGCGGCCTGGTCGGCGGACCGTGGTGGCTCGGCGCGCTGCTCGCGTGGGCCATCGTCGCGGCGTTCGGTCTGCAACGCACCGGCGTCAGCACCGCCATGTTCGGCACCATCCTGATCGTCGAGGTCACGTTGCTCCTGGTGTTCGTGCTGGTCGGCCTGGCCCACCCGGCGGGCGGTCAGCTGACCTTCGCGGCGCTGAACCCGACGCAACTGTTCGACGCCGGGGTGGTGGCCGGGCTCGCGGTACTCCCCCTCGGCTTCGCCGCGTTCTTCGGCACCGAGACCATCGCCGCATACGGTGCGGAGGCGCGCACCCCACGGGCGGTGTCCCGCAGCATCATCTACGTGATCCTGGGCCTGGGCCTGCTCTACGCGCTGTGCGCCTGGGCGATGGCGGCGACGGTGGGCGCCGACCGGGTCGTCGACCTGGCCCGCGACCCGGCGGCGCCGCTGCCGTTCGAGGTCTTCTCGGGCTCCCGCGCCGGCAGTGCGGGCGTGCTGCTGGTGGCGCTGGGTGGCCTGCTGCTGGTCAGCAGCGTCCTCGCGGCGATGATCAGCTTCCACAACAGCGTCGCGAGATACCTCTTCGCGCTCGGCAAGGACCGGCTGCTGCCCGCTCGCCTGGCGACCATCCGCGAGGGTGGGTCGGGTGCGCCGCTCGGTGGCTCGGTCACCCAGTCGATCACCGCTCTGATCGTCATCCTGCTGTTCGTGGTGAGCGGCGCCGAGGCGTTGACGATGTTCACCTGGCTGAGCAACATCGCCGCAGTCAGCCTGATGCTGTTGATGACGGTGAGTTCACTCGCCACCGTCCGCTACTTCGCCCGCGGAGGCGGACGCAGCGAGTCGCTGTGGGCACGGGCGATCGCTCCCACGCTCGGTGGTATCGCGATCGCGGTGATCCTGCTGGTCACGCTGGTCAACATCAGCGCCGCGCTCGGCACGCCACCCGGGTCCCACACCGCCTGGCTGGTGCCCGGGACGGTCGGCGTCTTCGTCATCATCGGCGTGCTCTGGGCGATCAGCGTTCGGGCCCGCCGGCCGGACCTGCTCACCGGCATCGGCGAGCGGGAGACCAACCCGACGCGGCAGGTCGACGAGGACCTGAGTCACCTCACGCTCTGAGCCGCGTCCACCGAACGGAGCAGGCGGCGGCGCTTCGGCGGCGCCGCCTGCTCCTCGTTTCGGCTACGTCGCGCCCCTGGTCGGGTTGATCCGCTGCGCACCGAGGTGCACCAGCGTCGCCAACTGGGCGATCCCCGTCCAGATAGGAGTGTCGCCCGCGTAGCTCTGCAAAGGCCGCCACGACTCGTGGAGCGGCGTGGTGGACTGGATCAGTGGTCTCTCCCACGGATCGGTGGGCCGGTCGACGACGATGCGCGTCTCCTCGGGGTCCATCAACTGGATGTAGAAGCGGCCGGGGATACGGTCCTCACCCTCCACCCGGCGCATCGTCTGCTCCCAGGTGCCGAGCGGACCGTCGAGCGAGCTGACCGCGAGCCCGATGAACGTCGACTCGGCGGTGATCCGCTCGTCGACGCGGTTGCACATCTGCGGGGGCTGACGTGGATCCAGGCCGCCGTTGTCGAGGTAGTGCCGCGCCGTCTGCGCGAGGTCGTACAGGAGCCGGGGCAGGTGTGAGACGTCCTCGCCAGCCTTGTCGAGACGCGTCGCCGCTCCCACCTCGAAGACCGAACGGTCCGGTGTGGAGCCGACGACCGGTGTCGCGTAGAGGAAGGCGAAGCCGTAGGGGCAGAGCGGATTGCGTCGACGCTGTGCCCACGCGTGTCGGCCGTGCATGGTGTTCATCAGCCCGATCCGGCTCAACGCGGAGGACCGCAACGACGCCCAGATCCGCCGCGTCTCCGGATCGCTGATCGGGGGCGCGGGGGGCGCCTCGCGCGGGGCCGGCGACGGGTCCACCGGTGGCGGCGCGTACGCGGACGGCGCGGGCTGCCAGGGCACCGGTGGCTGCTGCTCGACCGCGGGGGACGGCATCGCTGCCGTGGGCGCCACCCAACCATGGCGTCCCACCGCCGGCACCGGCTCGGGAGGTAGGGACGACTGGCTGCCCGAGTGCTGGTCCCAGGGGACCGCTGTCGTCCTTCCGGCACTCGCCGCCGCTCTCCAATCGTCGGCGTCCCTCTCAAAAGGACCCGAGCGGGTTCCTGGCCTGTCGTACGCCACGGTGTCAGTCCCTCCAAAGACGTCGCTACAGCCTCTCATCGCACACACACCGCGATCAACCATGCACCGCCAGTCGGCTTGATCGCGATTCGGAGACGGTTGCCTGCACGTCGGCGTCATGGTCCACTCTTCGCTGAGTCGCCTATCAACGGAGAGCCCGTGACCTCCCCCACAAGCGTTCCCGACGACCTTTCCCTCACCGCTGAGATCGAGCAGTTACGAGCTGCTCTGTCAGCCCGCAGGTCGATCGGCTTCCCGGCCGCAGTGGACATCGACTATGGACCCGTGACCTCACTGTTCGGACTGTTGATCAACAACGTCGGCGATCCGGAGACCGACCCCGACACCGGTCACACGAAGGCGTACGAGCGGCAGGTCATCGACTGGCACGCCAACCTCTTCCGCGCCCCCGCCGACGATCGGTGGGGATATCTGACCAGTGGTGGCACGGAGGCGAACCAGGCGGCCATCCTGCTCGCCCGGGACCGGTTCGCGGGCGCGAGTCCCGTGCTCTACTACAGCCAGGCGACCCACGACTGGATCCGCAAGACCGCCAGCATGCTGAACCTCCCCGAGGTCGTCATCCGCACCGACGTCACCGGTGAGGTCGACTACGATGATCTGCGGGGCGAGTTGGCCCGGCGTAGAGACCGGCCGGCCATCGTCGTGGCCAACGCCGGCACGACCGTGACCGAGGCGGTGGACGACCCGGCCCGGGTGCGTCGCGTCCTGTCCGAGCTGGCGATCCGCAACGCTCACCTGCACGTCGACGGAGCGCTCGCCGGTGTGCCGTTGGCCCTGCTGCCGGACCGGCCCGTGGCCATCGACCTCGGCGGCGTGGTCGACTCCGTGGCGATCTCCAGCCACAAGTTCTACGGCACCACCGTTCCCGGAGGTCTGGTGGTGACGCGCCGCTCGCTGCAACGGGCAGCGCGGCGGATCTCCTACACCGCCACGACCGACAGCACCATCAGCGGCTCCCGCTGCGGCCAACTCGCCGTCCAGATGTGGTACGCGCTGCGGCTGCTCGGCGAGGACGGGCATCGTGAACGCGCCGAGCGGGCCCGCGAGACGGCCCGGTTCGCCCACTCGCTGCTGGCCAGCGTCGGCTGGCCCGCCTGGCGCAACGTCCACGCCTTCACGGTGTACTTCACGACGCCGCCACCGCCGATCTCCCGCCGCTACGGCCTGTCGAACGCCGACGGCGGCATCAGCCACCTGATCTGCATGCCGGGCGTCACCCGCCAACAGATCGAGGCGCTCGCGGCCGACATCGCGACCGTCCGGGGCACCGAGCAGCCCAGCCCGAGCCGGGGCGTACGGCGACTCGTGCCGGTCGCACACCTGCCCGTGGCCGCCGATCGGCCCTGAATCGGCGGCCACAGCCGACGGGTGACACCCGCCTCCGGGGCGACGGCCTACTCCTGCGCAGGGCCGTCGCCCGTGGTGGCGGCGCGCAACTCCTTGAGGACGAAGGTGGCGGCCTTCTCCACCACCTTGATGCCCGCTTCCTGGCTGACGTGATGGTCGGAGAGCACGGCGATCAACCAGTCGTGACGGTCCTCGACGATCCGCCCGATGCTGTTGACGAGCCAGCGCCCGCCGTCGACGTCCGCGGTGTCCCAGCCGTTCTTGACGTACACCGCGGGGTTGCCCGGCTCCCGCGCGGCGGTGACTCCCCAGCGCTGCTCGGGGATCACCTTCTTCATGAGGCCCATGACGAAGGTACGGTCCTGCGGCGTCAGCGGCCCCTTCGACGACGTCAGCGCCGTCAGCAGACGGATCTGGTCGGCGACCGTGGTCGTGGTCATCCCCCAGTGCTTGTTCGGCCTGGTCTCGCGCAGACCGAGTTCGCGGTTCGCGGCGGTGAGGCCACCCGAGCCGTCGATCTTCTGCCAGAGGGCCACCGCCGCGGCGTTGTCACTGGACACGATCATGGCTTCGGCGAGCCGTCTGGTCTCCGAGCTCAGGGCCTTGCCGGGCGGTGTCTGGCGCAGCAGAAGCGCGGCGAGGATGTTGACCTTGACGATGCTGGCGGTCTGGAAGCGGGTGGTGCCGGCCGTCACCGCGGCCGTACTTTGTCGATCCAGTGCCGCGACGGCGAGATGACCGTCGTACCGGTCGACGTAGGCCTCGATCCGTGCCCGCGCCGGCTTCAGTCGGTCGACGGCTGGCGTCGTCGGAACCGGACTGGCCGGCGAACGACCGGGTGACGCGTCAGCTCCGCCACCGTCGCGGACGTGTGTGGCGCCGTACGCGGCCGTCGCGACGCCGGCGAGAGACACGGTGACCGCGGAGACGACCCAGCGGCGTGGCAGCCCACGACCTCCCCGCTCAGCCAAGGCGGGCCACCGCCTTCGCCGCGATCGTATCCACCGCAGCCTGGTTACCCAGGTCGGGCAGGCTGACTGTCGAGACCGTCTCGTCCCGTTTCACCATGACGAAGTACCTAGCGGTAGTAGGGGTGTCGGCATGTGCGATGCGGCCCCGGACGAGCAGACCGGCATCGCTCAGGTAGTGCGGGTCGATGATGTCGAACGAGACTCGTGATCCGTGCACCAGGTAGCTCGCGCATCGCCGGAGGACCTGACGGACGTCGTCGACATTCCGCGCCGCCCATCCGGGCTCGTAAGTCTCCACGACGTGGTGGGCTGGCGACGACCCGTCCGGCAGCCGGTAGTAGCGCTGAACGGCAGAGCGTCGGTGTGACTTCGCGGTGTAGTCGCTGCTGCGGTAGTCGGGGCAGTCGTCCTGCTCCCACGGCCAGGGTGGCAGACCGGGCCGCGCGTCGTCCGCAAGCCAACCCGCGCCCAGGTCGCCTGCTACCAGCAGCATGCCCAGACCGCTGCGCTCGACGTTCACCGTGGGTGATGCCTCGGGCCGGCCGCCCGGATCCGCCCGCTGACACCCCGCGACCAGCAGCACCAACGCCGACAGGGCCAGCGGCACGACCACGGCCGGGACTCGGCTCCGGCCGCGAACCGGGCCTCGGCCGACCCTGCTGCTCGACAACGACACCGAACCTCCCACACTCGGATGACTGCCCCCGCGGACCGCGTCGTCGCGGACGATGCGTGTTGGCATCCGCCCCGCCTGCGCGGGGCAGGCGCGGCCGGTCAATGACGCTCCTCGGCGAACAACTCGGAGCGGGTCTCGCCGAGCAACTCGCGCAACCGGCTGAGGGAGCGCATGCTCTGGCTCTTCACGACGGCCGTGGAGACGCCCACGACCTCGGCGGTCGTCTCCACGCTCAGGTCGTCCCAGTAGCGCAGGACGATGATCGCCCGATCGCGCAGTGGCAGGGTGGCGACCGCGTCGAGCAACGTCATGCGCAGCTCAGCCGGATGCTCCTCGCCCTGGTCGGGCGGCGTCGACATGGCCAACTCGGTGCTGGAGCGACGCCGCTGCTGATCGATCACGCAGCGCAGCAGCACCTTGCGGGCGTACGCGTAGGGGTCGTCGACCCGTCGGACCCGCCCCCAGTTGGCGTACATCTTGGCCAGCGCGGTCTGGGTGAGGTCCTGGGCGAGATGCCAGTCGCGGCACATCAGGAACGCGGCGTCACGCAGGCGACCGACGGCCGCCTGCGCGAACTCCACGAAGTCCTCGTCAGCCATCCGACCTGGCCAGGGTCGGGAATCTCTTGGCACCGCTCCTGACGTACTCGGCCGGCAGTTTCGTCCCCCAATTCGGGTTCGCGGCGATGGCGATTGCCTCGTCCACCGACAGAACGGCCGGCGCGGGCGAATTTCCCTTGCCACCCCAGGCCAGACAGGTGGCGATCAGCACGTCGATCTGGAGGCCGTCCCGGTGGTACACCGTGATCATCTTGTCCTGCACGCAGTTGCCGGGCACCTCGGTCAGCTCCACCGTCCCCGGGACCGGATCGCCGCCGAGGTCGTCCTGGTAGACGGAGAGCCGCACCATGCCGGGCCCGTCGCCCCGATCAAGGAAGATCTGGACGTACGGCATGCCGGGGCCCGCCCCGCTGCTGCCCAGGTTCGCCTCACCGCTGGTCTCCCCCTTGGGCAGGAGCCGCATCAGCAAATCCAGGGCGCCCTGCGGCGTGGTCGTCAGCAACGCGCCGTCCGGCCCCGGCCCGATCCGCACTGTGTCGATCACCGTCGTCGTGGGGGTCGGCGACGTGCCCACTCCCGGCGCCTCGGCTGCGCCCGGCACGAACCCGCCGCCCGGGGCGTCGTCGGAGGTCTCCGCCGGGGACGGTGTGGGGCTGTCGACCGCCTCACCGGGCGCACCGATGCCCCACGTTCCGGGCTGACCGACCTGGTCGTCACCGCCGAGGCGGGGCCCGAACGCCAGGCCGATCAGGAGCAGCACCGCCAACGCCGATCCGCCCGCGCCGACCTGCGCCAGCCGACGCCGGCGGCGCAGCCGACGACCCTGCACCATCGACTGCTGGACCAGATCACCCAGTGGCGGGGCGACGTGTCGGGCCAGTTCGTCCCGCATACGCCCACGCACGTCCCCCACGTCCCTTACCCTCCTTGGCCGCCCCGCCGGCCGTGACCATCCGTCACCTAAAAGACGTGCGAGGGGGCCATTTTGGTCGCACTTATCCGGCACGAATTTCGGTCGACTGCCGCGCCTGCGATGTGCGCTTTCAGCACGTGGTCGACTACTTCCGGAGCGTCAAATCCGGATGGCGAATTGCTGCGAAATGACCGAGTCGCCATGGCGTTTGACAGCGAGCTTCGATCTCACGAATCCCCGTGGTGATTACCGAACGCAATGGGGGCCGCCGTCGGATCGGGCGGCCGGCGGGCGACTGCCCCGGCGGGTCGCCCATCCGGTCGAGCTCGTCTGGGTCCGACGATCGTCATCGACGCGGCCGCACCGACGCCACCGAGGCGATCCGGATCGTCAAGGCGGCCCTGGGCCAGACCTCGACGCCATGACCGTCCCGGCCGACCTGACGGGAGGCCGCGCCGAGGGGAGCCGGCGCTTGTCAGTCCTCGGCAGCGGATCGGCGGTGCACCACCAGCTCGCCGATCTCCAACCGGCCGACGCGCAACTCCCGCACCACCGCCCGGCGGATCGCCAGCCGCCCGATCACCAGCGCCCCGACGGCCACCGCTCCGACCGCCACCGCCCCCAGCGCCAGTGCACCGAGCGATGCCGCCCCCGCCGCCCGCGCGCCGGTGGCTACCGCGCCCGTCGCCACCGCGCCGTCCACGCGCGTCCCGGTCAACCGCCCCAGCCGAACCTCTCGTCTCATCGCTCCATTGTCCGCACACCATCGGCCGAACACCGCCCCCTCACCGAGCGTCAGCCACGGCAGTGGTCGTCGCCCGGCAAGCGAGACTGACGCCCGCCGCCGCACTGCCCACCATCGGGCGGCTACGGCAGCGCTGCCAGGCACTGGCCTGCTCGACAGAGCCCGCGTAGAGGCCGGCAACGGATCGGCCGGCCCCTACCGGGCGGGTCACCGTCCGTACAGCTCGAATTCGTAGAGTGAGAATCCGTACGAGGTGGCCCGCTTGAGGCCGTACACCCGCACGTAGCGGGCCGTGACCGGGGCGAAGGTGGCGTTGTCGACGCCGCCGTTGCCGGCGGCGGTGGTGAACACCGGCGTCCAGGAACTGCCGTCGCCGGAGACCTCGATCCGGTACGAGGTGCCGTAGGCCGACTCCCAGCGCAGCACCGCCCGGCTGACGGTGCGGGCCGCGCCGAGGTCGACGCGGAGCCACTGGTTGTCGTTGTAGCTGCTGGCCCACCGGCTGCCGAGGCTGCCGTCGACCGCCTTGTCCGGGGTGTAGCTGGTGAGGAACTGGGTGCTCGACGCGGTCGCCGGGCGGCCCTGGGCCAGGTTGGTGACGTCGTCGCCCCGACGCGCCGGGAACGAGACGACCTGCTGGTAGGTGGGACGGTTCTGCCAGGCGATCACCGGGTGGGTGATGCCGCCGAGCCCGGAGTGGGCGATCGAGTCGGCGCACCACTGGTCGCCGGCACCGCAGGACTTGTCGCCCGGATAGACCGTGGTGGCCGGCACCGCGGCGGCCTGGCCGAGCGTGTCCAGCAGGGACTGCCGGCACGCGCCGAGGTTGCCGTTGCCGCAGTACGCGCGGCCCAGCCCGCCATTGACGGAGTCGCCGAGCACGGTCCGCAGGTCCTTGTCGACGTAGCCCCACCAGCCGTGCTGGAACGACGAGCCCTTGTGCGCCTGACCTTGCGAGGCCCAGCTGACGGTGCCGTCCCGACCGCCGTTCTGGCCGCCCGACGGCGCCTCGTTGACCTCGATGGCGTCCACCAGCGCGGCGTAGAGGTCCGGACCGAGGCCGGGCCGGAACTCGGCCGACGCCAGCAACGGCCACCAGGCGTCGAAGATCCGGATGGCGTCGGCGTGCTGGTAGACCTTGGAGCCGGCGGCCGTCTCCACCCGACGGGCGCCCGCCTGCTGCCAGGCGCGCAGCTTGCCCACCGCATCGGCCAGCCCCGGGTCGGTGACCGGAGTGCTGTCCAGCACCCGCAACAGCTCGCCGAGGACCTGCTGGCCGCGCAGGTCGGTCACCGCCGCGTCCGCCATGATCTTGACGACGTCGGAGCGGCCGAGCTTGCGCTGGGCGATCGCCGTCCGCACCGGCCCGTCGAGCAACTGACCCCGGTGTACGGAGCCGAAGCTGAAGTTGCCGTCGGCCGCCCCGAAGTCCCGTGCCTGCTTGTTGTTCCAGCTCACGTAGTAGTCCTGGTTGACCGACTGCGGGTGGGCCGACGCCGACGTGTACGTGGCGTCGTTGGTGTCGGGGTTCCAGCCGACCCACTCGTACGCCGGCTCGGCCTTCGCCGGAAGGTTCGGGTCGGTGCCGGACGACCGGACCGGGTTCGAGCCGGAGTTGAAGTACGCGGCCTCGGTCGAGTTGACGTAGAACCAGTTGAACGCGTACCCGACGCTGGCGGCGGAGCCCTGGAAGGCCGCCGCGCTGCCCATCGCCGCCGGGTCGTTGAAGGCCTGGAAACCGATCGCCGAGTCGGCCTCGTGCCGGTAGGTGGAGCGCAGCTTGGTGAAGGCGGTCGGCTGCCCGTTCACCAGTCCGCGGTAGGAGACCAGCCCATACTTGGTGCGGAGCGCACGCAACGTGTACGAGCCGGCGGGGGTGGAGTCGGCCAGCGTGGGCGACCAGGAGTTGCGCTGCTCCAACGCCTCCATCGCGAGGCACTGCCCGTGGTAGAGGTAGCGGTTGGACCGCAGCGTCGGCGCGGTGCCGTCGGTGGTGCACAGCGGCACCGCGTACGTGTCGGTGAGGTCCTGGGAGGCGGAGGTGGCGCTCCACGCGTAGTCCTGGCCGCGACCGAGCAGCACGTAGAGGTTCAGCCCGGCGAACGCGGCCCCTCGCGCGCTGATGCCCGGCCCCTGCAACTCCTGGAGCATCAGCAGTTGCGGCGCGAAGTAGCCGGTCTGCGGACCGAACACGGCGACCGGGTTTCCGGTGGTGGTGTGCCGCCCGGAGACCACGACGGCGTTGGACATGCCGTGCGCGCGCAGGTTCGCCAGCCCGCCGATCAGCTCCTGGGTAGCGGCGCTCGCGCCGGTACGGGAAGCGGCCCCGCCGCTGGCGTCATAGGCGAGCGGCTCGGCGACCACGGTCCCGGCGTCGGGAAGCACCGCGCTGGTCGCGCCCGGAGGTGTCCCCCCGTACGGGAAGCTCTGCCCGTCGTGCAGGGTGAGCACGGTCTCCGGGTCGTTCTGCGACCGGAACGCCGCCCACACCTTGTCGCCCTCGGTGACGCCGTACTTGGCCCGGGCGGCCACCCGGACCAGGGCGGACTGGATCTCGCTGCCGCCGCCCCCGCCGAACAGACCGCCGATCACACCGGCGGTGGCGATCAGGTCGGTCATGGTGAAGTGCTTCGGCTTGCCGGCGCCGGCGAGCACGTACTCCCCCGGGTAGTTGTCGTCGGCGATCGACTTGTCGATGTAGGCGTTGATGCCGGCGATGTAGTCGGCGACGTCGGTGTAGAGCTGCTGACCTCGGGCGCCCTTGGTACGCAGCGCCTCCACCTGGGCCTGGAGGTCCGCCTCGGTGTAGGGCGAGTTGGCCCAGACGCTCTGCTCCAGCTCACGGTTGCCGGGGGCGCCGCCGGCGAACGAACTGACGTTGCCGCGTCCGACGTGCCGCAGCAGGTCCATCACCCAGAGCCGGTCCTGCGCCCCGGCGTAGCCGGCGCCGAACATGGTGCCGCCGCGGGTGGTGCCGGTGACGTGCGGGACGCCGGTGGCCTTGTCCCGCACGATGGTCACGTCCGCGCGCGGCGAGACGGTGCTCTCGACCTGCGCGGCCGGCACACCGAACGAGGCGTCGTTGTAGAAGTGGGCGATCTGCTCGTCGGTGAGCCCGGCGTAGTTGTAGACCAGGTTCGCGTACTCGTCGAGCTGGTCGCTGGAGTGCGCGGGGCGGGTGCCGAGCGCCTGGTGCGCCAGGATGGCGACCAGCGTGGCGTTGCCGTTCTGTCCCGGGGGCAGGATGTCGGAGCACTGGCCCAGGCAGTAGTCGTTGGCGGTGAAGGTGGTGGCGGCGAGCGCCGGTGACGGCGGGGTCACCGTCAGGACACTCGCGGTGAGGGTGGCGGCGGTGAACGCCGCGAGCCAGGTGCGGACAGCGGGACGGGGCATGGCGATCCTCCGGGGACGCGGAGTCGGGCCGTTCGGTCACGCCCGGCTTCCGGTGCCGACGTCTCGCCCTCCGTGCCCGGGCGCTCCACCCGGAGGTGAGAATGACTCACGTCGATCTCCGGGCAATGATCGGCGCTGAACCGTCGTTAGGGATACCCGTTGTTCACCACACGCCAAGGCCGACGTTTCATCGCTTTCTCGTCGAAGACCGACACGCTGGAGCCACCGGAGTCTGTCCGGTTGGCACGATCGTCCGCCCTCAGTCGCGGGCGCTGCGGGCGACGAGCGCTTCGATGCCGTCCAGGAGCAGATCGAGCCCGAAGGTGAAGTCGGCGTCGTCGATCCACTCCTCGGCGACACCCAGGGCATTCGCGCCGACGGCCGAGGCCAGCTCCGGGTAGGCGTCCGCGTCGAGTACCTGCCCGAGGATCTCGCCGTACTCGGCCAGTCCGGCGATCGAGTCGTCGGTGGCGGCCGGACCGGCGCTCAGCGCGTGGGCCAGGGCCGCCTGCTGGGCAGCGTAACCACTGAGAACGGTGGCGATGTTGATCCGTGCACCGTAAGCGAGCCCGGTACCGGCGAGCGCGGCGAGCGCGCGGTCCAGCCAGCGCAGCAACCGGGGCCCGGTGGGCGGGGTGCGCTGGTCGAGTGCCAGCAGCCACGGTCGGGCGAGCAGGAAGTCCCGGTTGGCCCGGGTCCAGTCGGTCAGGTAGTCGCGCCACACGCGCCCGTCGAGCGCGGGCGGCTCGGACGCTGCGGCGTCGGCCATCATGACCAGCAGTTCGTCCTTGCTGCCGACGTAGCGGTACAGGGACATCGCCGCCACCCCGAGCTGGGTCGCGACACTGCCCATCGTCACCCCCGCCAGACCCTCGCGGTCGGCGATCCGGATCGCGGCGTCGACGATGCTGCCCAGTTCGAGGCTGGGCCGGGGGCCGTGCCGGGAGCTGGTCTCCTTCCCCCACATCCGGGCCACCACTGCCGGAAGCCTCCGTTCCGCCACGTCCGGTTCCCCTCGCTCTCCACCGTCGGGTCTTGCCTGCACTCTAGATCTCGGTAACTCTGTACCTAGTACTCTGTATGTCGTACACAGATGGGAGTGTCGTGACCCCACCGACTCCGGGCGGACGTCTGCACGACGTCGACGCGATCCGAGGGTTCGCCCTCCTCGGCATATTCGCTGTCAACGTCACCTTCATGGCATCCGGCTATCCGGGGAACCTGGTGACCGACCCGGACTTCGGCTCGGGGCTCGACGACGCCGTTCGCACGTTCTCCTCGGTCTTCGTCGACATGAAGTTCTACGTGCTGTTCTCGTTCCTCTTCGGCTACAGCTTCACCCTCCAGATGACCGCGGCGAGCAGGGCCGGCGCGGCGTTCCCGGCACGCATGCTCCGCCGGATCGGTGGCCTCTTCGTCCTCGGCGCCCTGCACACCGTGCTCCTGTACGGCGGCGACGTCCTCACCACGTACGCGGTGGCGTGCCTCGCGCTGCTCCTGCTGCGCACAGTGGCCGACCGTACGGCGCTGCGGATCGCGGCGGCGCTGTACACGCTCGTGCTGGTCAGCCTGGTCACCAGCGCGCTCCTCGTGGACCGATCGGCGTTCCTGCCCGGCGAGGCCGAGGCGCTGGCCAACGGCGAGGACGCGACGCAGGCACTGCTCGGCGGCTGGACGGCGAACATCGGCGAACACCTCGCCGGCCTGCCCCTGCTGGTGCTCCAGGCGGTCACCCTGCAGGGCCCGACCGCCCTGGCCCTGTTCCTGCTCGGCATGGTCGCCGGACGTCGGCAGTGGCTGAACCGCGTCTCCAGCAACGAGGCAGTGCTACGCCGCATCCAGTGGATCGGGTTTCCGATCGGACTGCTCGGGGCGGCCGTCTACGCGGCCAGCGGTGGCAACGGCAACCCTCTCGGCGTCGCGGCCAGCGTCTCGACAGCCCCGCTGCTGGCCGCCGCCTACGTGGCGACACTGCTGCGGATCATGCACAACCCGCGTACGTCGGTGGTCCGGGCCGCGCTCGCCCCGGCCGGCCGGATGGCCCTCACCAACTACCTTGCCCAGTCGGCCGTCGGCCTGATCGCCTTTACCGGCATCGGCTTCGGCCTCGCCGGGACGTTCTCCCCGCTGGCCCTCTTCGCCTTCGTTGTGGCGGTGTTCGCGGCCCAGTTGGTGGCAAGCGCACTCTGGCTGCGACGGTTCCGCTACGGCCCGGTCGAGTGGGCGCTGCGCTGGCTCACCAACGCCCACCGCCCAGCCTTCCTCGACCGGGCCGATCGTGTGCACGCTGCCGAGGACGGCGCACGGCGGCCCGATCACGCCTCCTCGGCGTAACGGACGGCGTACCTGTGCAGCGTGACCCCCTCGGCGAACGACTTCTGTTCGAGCAGGTCCAGCTCGACCGTCCGCTCATGCTCGTCGAACAGCGGCCGGCCCGCGCCGAGGATGACCGGGTGGGTGAAGAGCAGAAGCTCGTCCAGTAGACCCGCGCGGAGCAGGTGGGTGGCCAGCGTCGCGCCGCCGACGCCGATGTCGCCGTCCTGCTCCTCGCGGTAGCGGGCGAGCAGTTCGACGGCGTCGCCGCCCGCGCCGACGGTCCGGGTGTTGTACCCGGCCTCGGTACGGGTGCGGGACACGAGCACCTTCGGCTTCGTCGTCCAGATCTCGCCGTACTCACGCATGAAGTCGGGGAGTTCGTCATCGTCCCGCGCGGCCGGCCAGAACCCCTCCATCGTCTCGTAGATCGTGCGCCCCTGGACCATCGACGTCAGCGCCCGGGCCCGCGCGTTGAACTCCCGGTGCAGCGGCTCGCCGATGCGCAGCCAGTTGCCGGCGCCCTCCTCGCCCGGGGCATGCTCGATCCGGAGATCGAGAGAGACGTTCATCCAGTACACGAAACGGCCCGACACGTGCCCTCCCGGTGATCGCGGTCTGCACCCACCTAACCCGACGTTGGCGAGTCCTCGGCATATCCCGTCAGGCGTTTCGCGAACGCGCCGTACACGGGGGTGCCCGGCAGGCCATCCCGGATGGCGAACACCACGCGGTCGAACCGATCGACCGCGTGCAGAGCCTCAGCGAACGCGCCGGCCACCGCAGCGGGATCGTTGCGGAACACCCCGCAACCCCAGGCACCCAACACGATCGACCGGTCCCCGTGCGCGGCGGCAACCTCCAACACCCGCCGCGCGCGCCGGGCCAGCACGGCCGGCACGTCCGCCGCGTGCGCCGGCTGGTTACGCGCCATCGCGCCGAGGTTCGGCGCCGCGGCGGTCAGGAACGATGTCGGGTACGGCTGCTCGAGCAGGTTCCCCTCGTCGTCCCGGAACACCGGCACGAGCGGGGAGTAGATGACCCGGTCGCTGTAGCGCAGATCCTGCTGCGCACGGTGGAACGCGTAGAACTCCGGCGCGGCACGAAGACACGGGTAGAGCGCCGACGACCGAGCGATGCTCTCCTCCTGCGCCTGCGCCCCGTTCAGGAAGCCGCCACCCGGGTTCCTCGCCGACGCGAACACCAGGCACGCCGCACCGGGTCCGAGCCGGTACGCCGCCTGCAACGTCGACTCGTGCGTCACCTCCACCGCCGCGACGCCGGGCACCGCGTCCCGCACCGCGAGCACCTCGTCCGGCAGGTGGTGACGGGTACCGGCGACCGCGGCGCGTACCGCCGCGCCGACGAGGACCTCGACGCCGTCGTCATTGCGGTAGCGCCCCGACTCGACGATCTCGACGGTCTGCCGGGCGATCTCCCGCAGTCCGCTCACGTGTCCACCCGGGGACCTGGCGGACCGGGTCACAGGGGTGACGGGTCGTCGCGCAGCCGGCTGTAGAGCCACCCGTCCCGCCAGGCCCCCGCCCGGAACTCACAGGCTCGGACGACACCCTCCAACTGGAAGCCGGCCTTCTCCAGCGACCGCTGCTCGGCGGCGTTCTCCGCATGGGTGCTGGCCTGGATGCGCTGCGCCGGGGTGTGACTGAACAGGTAGTCGCAGAACAGCGCCTGTGCCCGCCAGCCGAAGCCCTGGCCGCGCCACTCGGGCAGCAGCACGATGCCGATCTCCCAGTAGGGCGCCCGGCCTCCGTTCTGGCGCTGGAGGTAGCTGACGTAACCCGCGCGCGAGTCGGCCGACGGTTCGACCTGCACGATCAGGCCACCGATCTGCTCACCGAGATAGCCGTTCTCGGCGAAGCGACGGGCCGGCGCGGCGGCGTCCCGGAAACCAGCCCAATCGAGCCCGATCAGCCCGGGTTCGACCGCGAACCGGCGCATCATCTCCAGGTCGTCCTCGGTCACCGGGCGCAGCCGTACGGTCGAGCCGGCCATCTGGTGCGCGATGCCGACCACCGTCGGCTCAGAACCGTTCATCCTGACGACCGTAGCGACGGGCCGGGCGGCTCGCTGTCCCGCTACGATTCGTGCCGGCGGAGCGCCGTCAGGCCGCGAGGTGACCGGTTGCCTCCAGTAGCGCCCGGGTGAACCGGTTGAGCTCGGCGCCGCGCAGCTGCGTCGAGGTGAACCAGTCCAGCTCGCTGATCTCCTCCTGGTCCGGGGCGGGTGTCCCGTCGACGATCACCGCCTCGTAGACGGCGGTGACGTACGCGACCTGGTCGCCGTTGGAGTAGGTCACCTCGTAGGCCGACCCGCCCAGCACGTCCAGCAGCCGCAGCCCGCCGATCTGGACGCCGATCTCCTCACGGACCTCGCGCACGGCCGCCTGGGCCGGCGATTCGCCGATCTCCACCGCGCCGCCCGGCAGACCCCACACGTCCGGACTTTCGGTGTGGCGTACCAGCAGGAGCCGTTCGTGTTCGTCGACGAGGATGACCGACACCGACGGCAACTGGATCAGCTCGGGGCCGATCACCGCCCGCAGCCGGGCCAGACGCGCGGACATGGCCATCAGAGCGGCCCCGTTCGACCCGAGCCGGAGAGCCGATTCTTCCGCCGACCCCGCAGACCTGCCACGACCATGGTCGCGCCCGCCGTGCCGAGGATCGCTTCGTTGAACGGCCCCGGTTGGTCGACGTACCCCGCCGCGACCAGGAGTCCGGCCACCATCACCGACACGCCCGCGACCGGCAGAACGATACCGAGGAGGAGACGGGTACCCACGCGACAAGTAAAGCAGGACCGGGAGGCCGCTACGCTCAGCCGCCTCGAACACCTGACGAAGGATTACTGTCGTGCCAGCCACTCCCCTGTCGCCGGACGTGCCGATGCACGAGGGCCAGCTCACGGTCTCCGTCGACGTCGTACGCGGGCTGGTGGACGCACAGTTTCCCCAGTGGCGGGGCCTGACTCTCCGGCGCGTCGCCTCGCAGGGAACGGTCAACGCCATCGTCCGTATCGGTGACCGCCTGACCGCCCGATTCCCCCTCCAGCCCCAGGAGGTCGACGTGGCGCAGGCCTGGCTGGAACGCGAGGCGGGAGCGGCCCGGGAACTGTTGGGCCGTACGCGATTTCCCACTCCCGAGCCGGTCGCCATTGGTCGACCGGGTGCGGGCTACCCGCTCCCCTGGTCGGTGCAGACGTGGATACCCGGAGTCGTCGCCACCGACGAGGACCCCGGAGACTCGGTCGCCTTCGCGCACGATCTCGCCGAGTTCGTCGACGGCGTGCGAGCCATCGACACACGTGGCCGCGTGTTCGCCGGGCAGGGTCGTGGTGGCGAGCTGCCGGCACACGACGAGTACCTCCAGGCCTGTTTCCGGCACAGCGAAGCGTTGCTGGACGTCCCTCTGCTCCGCCGGTTCTGGGCAGTGATGAGGGAACTGCCGCGGGGTGAGGCCCCGGACGTGATGAACCACGGCGATCTCATACCGGGAAACGTCCTGGTCGCCGCCGGGCGGCTGGCCGGGGTTCTCGACGTGGGTGGGCTGGGCCCGGCCGACCCTGCCCTCGACCTCGTCGGTGCCTGGCACCTGCTGGAGCGGGAGCCACGCCAGGCGTTCCGGCAGCGACTCGACCGCGACGATCTCCAATGGGAGCGGGGTAGGGCGTGGGCGTTCCAGCAGGCAATGGGATTGGTCTGGTACTACCAGCGGACCAACCCGACGATGAGTCTGATCGGCCGACGCACCCTCGCGCGTATCAGTGCCGACCCGCCAGCAGCCTGAGCGAGGAGGACGGCGGGTAACCGAGGCCGTCAACCGTCAGGGCCGGTGCCGGTCAGGGGTTGAGCAGTCTCCACTCGCCTTCGGAGATGACGTCGACGGTGCCATCGACCACCGTGATGGCGGTGTCGTCGTCGATGGCGTAGGTCGGGACCTGGATACCGGCCGCCCACTTCTCGATGGTGGACAGCGTGGCGTCTGCCATGTCCGGATGGTCGAGGTGGGGGTACAGCGTGAAGTCCACCAGGCCCAGCGCCCGGTCGGCGTCCTGCGCCATGTCGCTGCCGTCGGGGACGAATCCCAGGTCGAATTCGGCGTCGCAGTTGTACGGGGTGACCGCGATGCTCCCGGCGCTGACCCCCACATAGACCGTGTCACTCAGCGACGGCAGGAGATCGGCCAGGCCCGACCGGCGCAGCCAGTAGGTCAGATACAGCACATCGCCGCCCCGGACGAGGAGGGCATCGGCCTCCCGGACCGCCGGTACCCAGTTCTCCGACCGAACGGTCGGCAGCGCCGTGAGTTCCAACAGCCCCACGGACTTCCAACCGAGCTGGGTCAGCGGGATCGAGGCGTGGCCATGAACTGCCTTCCACGCCTTCTCGGCCCCGCCGGGAAAGGGATGGACCCCGGTGGGGATGAACACTGCCGTGGACTCGGCGATCGGCTTGCCCAGCAGCTCGACGAGCGCGTCGGAGATGCTCGGGTTGCTGATGCCCCCCGACGTGAGAAGGAACTTCATGACATCCGCCCTCCCGGTCATCATCCGACGACGATCATATTGCCCACGAGGACCAGCGGCCGGGGCTGCCAGCGGCAGCCCCGGCCGGAGAATCAGCTCCCGCAGATGCCGTATCCGTTGAGACTCCACGAGCCCGCGAAGCCGTCGGCGTCCTCGTCCGCCCGTACCCGAACGGTGTTCCCCCCGGTGATGTTGATCGCGCTCAGCAGCACCTGGCCGTTGCCGGCGTTGATGTCGGCACCCGCGCTGTAGAGGTCCTTGCCGGCCGGGCACGCCTTGACGGCGTGGTCCGACGAATTGCTCGCGCTCGTCCCGGTCAACGCGACCCGCTCCAGCCCTGCGGGCCCGTTGGCGCAGACCGCGATCGAGGTGGCGCTCCAGCCGGCCGGCGAGGTGCCCTGCACGGCGACCGCCCGGACGGTCACCGACGACAGGTCGAACGACGGCACCACCTGGTCGAGCACGACGTCGCCCAGGCCGCTGTTGACCCGCCCGCCCATGCCGATGACCTTCTTCGTTCCGCAGCTCGCCGTGACGTACTCCGTCCCGACCGCCCCGGTCGTGGCCACCACCTGGTAGCCGGCCGGTGTGGTGGCGCACTGGGCGACGGCCTGCAACCCCCAGTCCCCGGCGAAGTTGACCGGGCCCGCCTCCCGCATGGTCACGAAGAACCCGGTGCCGTTGGCCAGCGGCTCCAGCCGGTCCAGCCCGACCCGCCCGGCCGCCGACGAGCCGGCGGTGAGAAACCCGCCGCCCCCGGTGACCACCTTGCCCGCCGGGCAGGACGCGAACGCCGACTTGTCCGCGCTGCTCTCGGCCGCCGACTGGGTGACCGTCTCCAACCCCGGCACCGCCCAGGCCGGTGCCGCCCAGCCCAGGCCCGCCACCACGGCGGCCGTCGACACGACTGCCGTCAGCACGCCCCGTCCCCTGGTTACTCGCATGTCGCTCTCCCTGTCCACAGTGGCCGGACGAACCGGCCCGCCTCCCCCCGGACCTGCGGATCCGGCGGCTGAGCAAAGCCTGGGCGAGGCCGCTTGGCGTCCGCTATCCGACCGCTTGGCGTGGGCCGCACCGGTCCCGCCATCCATAGACTGTGCTCGTCCCATCACGACTGACGAGGAAAGCCATGCGGTGGTCAGTCCTCGGCCCCGTCCAGGTGACCGCCGACGGGCGGGTCCTTCCCATCGACCGCCCCCAGCAATGCGCGGTGCTCGCGCTGCTGGTCCTCAACGCCGACCGGCTGGTGCCTCTCGGGCAGATCGTGTCGGCGCTCTGGGCCGACGACCCGCCGGCCAGCGCCCGGACCCAGGTGCAGGTCTGCGTCTCCCGGATCCGGGCGGCCCTGCGCGAGGCGGGCGCGGCCGACCTGCTGACCACGCAGAGCGGCGGCTACCGGCTCGCCGTGGGCGGGACCGAGCTGGACCTCACCGAGTTCACCGCGGCGGTCGAGCGGGCCCGCGTCGAGGAGGCGGCCGGCCGGCGGGTCGAGGCGGCGCGGCTGCTGCGGGACGGCCTGGCGCTGTGGCGGGGTCCGGCGCTGTCCGGTGCGGCCGGCGCGTTCGTCGACGCCGCCGCCGCCGGGCTGGACGAGCAGCGACTGCTCGCGTACGAGCGGCTGGCCGCCGTGGAACTCGATCTCGGCCGGTACGCCGCCACCGCGCGTACGCTGCGCCCCCTGGTGGTCGAGCATCCGCTCCGGGAGCCGCTGTTGGCCGGTTACCTGCTCGCCCTGGCCGGCTGTGGCCAACAGGCCGCCGCCCTGCGACTCTACGCCGAGACCCGCCGCCGTCTCGTCGACGAGTTGGGCGTCGAGCCCGGCCCTGAGTTGAGCGGGGCACACCTGCGCGTGCTGCGGGGGCAGACGACGGCCGAGCCCGCACCCCCGGGGCCCGTCGGGCCGCCACCGGCGCAGCTTCCCGGCGACCCCGCCTGGTTCACCGGCCGCACGGCGGCCCTGCGGCAACTGGACGCGCTGCTGCCCGCCGACCCGGCGCGGGTCGGCGGAGACGGCGTCCCGGGGTCTCCGTGCCGGGCGGTGGTCATCTCCGCCATCGCCGGCACCGCCGGGGTCGGCAAGACCACCCTCGCCGTGCGGTGGGCCCACCAGGTCGCGCACCGCTACCCGGACGGGCAGCTCTACGTCAACCTGCGCGGATTCGACCTCGACGGCCGGGCCGTGCCGCCGGGCGAGGCGCTGCGCGGATTCCTGGAGGCGCTGCACGTGCCGCCCCAGCGCGTACCCACCGACCTGGCCGGACAGGCGGCCCTGTTCCGGACGCTGCTCGCTCACCGCCGGGTCCTGGTGCTGCTCGACAACGCCCGCGACGACGAGCAGGTGCGGCCGCTGTTGCCGGGATCCCCGGGCAGCCTGGTCGTGGTGACCAGCCGTAACCGGCTCACCGGCCTGGTGGTCAACGCCGGAGCCCGCCCGGTGACGCTGGACCTGCTGGGACCGGCCGAGGCTCGGGAGCTGCTGATCGCTCGGCTCGGTCGCGGCCGTGCCCGGCACGAGGCGACGGCGTTGGACGAGATCGTCCGATGCTGCGCTGGCCTGCCGTTGGCCCTGGCCGTCGTCGCGGCCCGCGCGGTCGGGCAACCTGACGTGCCGCTGGCGGTGCTCGCGGGCGAACTTCGAGACGGCGTCACGGACCGGCTCGGTCCACTGACGACCGGTGACCCGATGACCGACGTACGGGCGGTCTTCTCCTGGTCGTACCGGGCCCTGGACGCCGACGCGGCCCGCTTGTTCCGACTGCTCGGGTTGCACCCCGGCCCGGACACCGGGCGGACGGCGGTGGCGAGCCTCGCCGGCCTGCCGCCGGCCCGGGTCGGCCCGCTGCTGGCCGACCTCACCCGGGCGAACCTGCTCACCGAGCGCGCCGCCGGCCGGTACGCGATGCACGACCTGCTGCGCGCGTACGCCTCGGAGCTGTGTCACGACACCGACCCCGAGACCGAGCGGGAGGCCGCCCGACGCCGCCTGTTCGACCACTACCTGCACGCCTCGCACGCGGCGGACCACCTGCTCGACCCGTACCGGTTGGCGCGGCCGGCCGCGCTGCCGACGCCGGCGACGGGAGTGACGGTGGGCGACCGTCCGGAGCACGCCTGGGCGACCGCGTGGTTCGTCGCCGAGCACCACGTCCTGCTGGCGGGTGTGGAACAGGCGGCGGCCACCGGCCTGGACCGGCACGCGTGGATGCTGGCGGCGGCTCTCACCACGTACCTCGATCGCAGCGGGCACTGGCCGGAGCTTGCCGCCGCGCAGCGGACCGCACTGGCGGCGGCGCGGCGTCGGGGTGACCTGGCCGGTCAGGCCCAGGCGCACCGCGGCCTCGCCATCGCCTGCACCTGGTCGGGCGATCACGAGGCGGCGCACCGGCACTACCGACGCGACCTGGAGCTGTACCGCGAGCTGGGCGACGACACCGGACGGGCGCACACGCACCTCGGGGTGAGCTGGGTGCTCGCCCGGCAGGGCCGGCTGCGGTCGGCCCTGGACGAGACGCGGGTGGCCCTGGACCTGTACCGGGCCGCCGACTACCGGGTCGGGCAGGCCAAGGCGCTCAACAATCTGGGTTGGATGCACGCCCGGCTCGGCGAGCCAGGGCCGGCGTTGCAGTGCTGCCAGGCGGCCCTGCGGCTGCACGAGGAGACCGGCGACCGGCACGGCGCGGCGCTGACCTGGGACAGCCTGGGGTACGTCCGGCACGGCCTCGGCGACCACGACGAGGCCGCGGACTGCTACCGACGGGCGCTGGCCCTGCACCGGGAACTCGGCGACCGGTACGACGAGGCGGAGGTGCTGGACAACCTGGGTGACAGTCTGCGGGCCGCCGGTGACCTCGACGCCGCGCGCCGGGCGTGGCGGGAGGCGCTGACGATCTTCGACGAGCTGCGGCATCCGGATGCCGACCGGCCCCGGGCCAAGCTCACCGCCCCCGTCCCGATGGCGTCCACGGGCGGTGGCGAGCTTTGAGCCCGGCCGCCGTGGACCGACGCCAACTCGACAGGCATCAACCCCTCCTGACCAGGCATTCTTGGCGTATGGACCGTTCCACGAACCTGGCTCTGGAGGTACGGACATGTTCACCACGAAGTTCTGGAAGGCCGCCGCCGAACGGGCGGTGAAGAGCGCCGCGCAGGGTCTGCTCCTCTACTGGGGCGCCGACGTGGTGTTCGACGCGTGGCAGGCGGACTGGGCGGCGGCGGGTGGCATCGCGTCCGGCGCAGCGGTGCTGTCGGTGCTCACCTCGCTCGTGAGCGCGCGGGTGTCGGGCGAGGGTGATTCGCCCAGTCTCGTGGGCGGCGAGCAGTAGCACCAGCTCAACCGGAAGCCCTTCGGCGTCGAATTGACTCGGCGGCACGAAGGCGCGACGCTGTGGCAGCGCTCCCATCGACGGGCTTCTCTCGAAAGGAATGCTCGTGCGTCCCACCACCGCTCTACTTCCGGTCGTGCTCGCCACGGCCCTCGGCGGTCTGGCCCTGCCGGCTCCCGCCCTGGCCGCGACCGGCCCGGCGCTCGCCGTGGACACCACCGCCGCCCGGCACCAGATCAGCCCGTACATCTACGGCATGAACTTCGCGGACGAGGCTCTCGCCCGCGACCTGCGGCTGCCGGTGAACCGCTACGGCGGAAACGCCACCACCCGTTACAACTTCCGGGCCGACACCACCAACCGCGCGGCGGACTGGTACTTCGAGAACATCCCCAACGACAATTCGAGTCCGGAGGACCTCCCGAACGGCTCGGAGAGCGACCGGTTCGTGCAGCGCAACAAGGCCACCGGCACCGGCACGGTCATGACGGTGCCGCTGCTCGGCTGGATCGCCAAGGACCGGTCGCGGGCCTGCGGCTTCAGCGTCGCCAAGTACGGTCCGCAGGAGTCCACCGACCCCTGGGCGCCGGACTGCGGCAACGGCAAGAAACCGGACGGGTCCTTGATCACCGGCAACGACCCGGAGGACACCAGCGTCGCGGTCGGCCCGGAGTACGTCGCCGACTTCGTCGACCACCTCAAGGGGCAGTTCGGCGCCGCCGCCGACGGCGGCGTGCAGTTCTACAACCTGGACAACGAGCCGGACCTCTGGCAGTCCACCCACCGCGACGTCCGACCGACGGGCATGGGCTACGACGAGCTGCGCGACCGCACCTACGCGTACGCTGCCGCGATCAAGGCCGCCGACCCCGGCGCGAAGACGCTCGGTCCGGTCGGCTGGGGCCTGAACTCGATCATCTACTCGGGCCTCGACCAGGACACCTGCTCGCGTACCGGCTGCTGGTCGAACCCACCGGACAAGGCCGCGCACGGCGGCCAGGACCTCGGCCCGTGGTACCTGGACCGGATGCGCGAGTACGAGCAGCAGCACGGCACGCGCCTCCTCGACTACTTCGACGTCCACCTGTACCCGCAGCAGTCCGGCGTCTTCGGGGACGCGGCCGGCGACGCCAACACCCAGGCGCTGCGGCTGCGCTCGACCCGCCAACTCTGGGACCCGACCTACGTGGACGAGAGCTGGATCAACAGTCCGGTCCGGTTCATCCCGCGGCTGCGCGAGCTGGTCTCCCAGCACTACCCCGGCACGAAGATCGCGATGACCGAGTACAACTGGGGTGCCCACGGTTCGCTCAACGGCGCGCTCGCCCAGGCGGACGTCCTCGGCATCTTCGGCCGCGAAGGGCTCGACATGGCCGCCCTCTGGACCGCGCCCGCCGCCGACCAGCCGGTGGCCAACGCCTTCCGCATCTACCGCAACTACGACGGCTCCGGCGGCGCGTTCGGCGAGACCTCCATCCAGGCGACCAGCGCCGACCAGGGCAAACTGGCCGTGTACGCGGCCGAGCGCAGCGCCGACAAGGCACTCACCGTGGTCGTCGTGAACAAGACCGGCGACGACCTGACCAGCCCGCTCAACCTCACCGGCGTCTCCGCGAGCACCGCCCAGGTCTACCGGTACAGCGGGGCGAACCTGGCCGGCGTCGTCCGGGAGGCCGACCAGCCGGTGACCGCCGGCGGTCTCACGACCACCTTCCCGGCCAACTCGATCACCCACCTGGTGCTGCCGCGCGCCACCACGCCCGGCGACACCCAGGCGCCGACCGCCCCGGGCAAGCCGACCGCCGGCACGATCACCAGCGACAGCATCGCGCTGGCCTGGACCCCGTCCACCGACGACACCGCCGTCACCGGCTACGACGTGCACCGGGTCGACACCACCGGCACCGTGAAGGTGGGCAGCGCC
Organism: Micromonospora sp. WMMD736; assembly: GCF_049179015.1. Lineage (NCBI taxonomy): Bacteria > Bacillati > Actinomycetota > Actinomycetes > Micromonosporales > Micromonosporaceae > Micromonospora > Micromonospora sp. WMMD736. The sequence goes on along the minus strand of NZ_JBMHMI010000001.1, from coordinate 6,357,256 downwards.
ACCGGCACCACGTACACCGTGACCGGGCTGACGCCGGACACTCCGTACACCTTCGTGGTGACCGCCCATGACGCGGCGGGGAACGTCTCGACGGCCTCGCCCGGCCTGACCGTGCGGACCGCGCCCACCGCGCCCACCGGCCGATGCACGGTCGGCTACACGGCGAACAGTTGGCCGGGCGGCTTCACCGCGACCGTCACGATCAAGAACACCGGCACCACCGCGATCGACGGCTGGAAACTCGGCTTCGACTTCCCCACCGCCGGCCAGAAGGTCAGCCAGGGCTGGTCGGCCACCTGGAAACAGAGCGGCACGAGCGTCACGGCGGACAGCATGAGCTGGAACGGCAAACTCGCTGCCGGCGCGTCCACGAGCATCGGCTTCAACGGGACGTGGAGCGGCACCAACCCGGCGCCGACCGCCTTCACCCTCAACGGTCAACGGTGCGGATGACCTGAGAGCGGTACTCCATCCGCGGGCCGCAGGGGTTCGGGGCGCAGCGTCGCCCCGGACCCCTCGCCCGCGGACGACAGGTCACCGTCGCGTCTGGGGTCGTATGGCAGGGTGACCGGATGATCGACAGCCGTGGGGCGCTGGAGGCCGTGGTCCGGCACGCCGTGGAGCTTGAGGACGATTACGACGACATCGCGCCAACCGTCACGGCGCTCGCGACGAGCGGGGACATCGCTCTGGTACCCCGACTACGGGAAGCACTGGACCGGTTTCTCGACGAGGGCAACTTCTACGGTCGGGACCTGATCGCCGGTGTCCTGGCGGGCATCGACGGCGCGGCCGCCCTACCGGTGCTGCTCCGCGCCTCGGCGCGCGACCTCGGGGACGACCAGGACGGTCTGCAGAGTGAGATCATCGAGCTGCTGCGCGCGGACCCTTCGACCAGCCTGAACGTGGTTTCTGAACTCGCCACGAACGACCGGCCGGAGCTGCGCCGGGTGGGGCTGTGGGCGCTCGGTTTCATGGCCGAGACACCGAACGTCGAGCTGCTGGCCGCGGCCCTGACCGACACGGACCCGGAGATCAGGTCCATGGCGGTCGGCTCGATGCCCGACCCCGCTGGTGACGACCGGGCTTTCGGCGCGCTGGTGCTGGCGCTGCGCGACCCGAACCAGCAGGTACGAGTGTCGGCCGCCAGCAGGCTGGCCCACGCCGGCCGGGTTGACGCGGTCGCACCGCTCGTCGCCCTCGCCACCGATCCGGAACCGCGGGTACGGTCCATGGTTGCCTGGGCGCTCGGGCGGCTCGGCAATGACGAGGCGACGCCGGCCCTGCAACGGCTCCTGCACGATCCCGATCGACACGTGCGCGAGAGGGCGGCGGAAGCCCTCGGCGCGGTCGGAGGGCACGCGGCGGTGGACACGCTCCTGATGCTGGCGGTTGACCGCGACCCACAGCTGCGCGTCCAAGCCGCCAAGGCGCTCCCGAAAGCGGCCGACGCGGATCCCCGGGTGGTGCCGCAACTCACGGTGCTGGCGAGAGACGGCGAGGCCGCGGTACGGGCAGCCACCCTCAGCGGACTCGCCAGCGCTGATGGCACCTCCCGCCGGGGAGATCTCCTCGTCGAACTGGCGGACGACCCGGATCCGATGGTCCGTCAGCGGGTCGCGGTCGTGGCACGACATGTCGCGCCCGACGTTGCCCCGGACATCCTCCGGCGCTACACCCGCGACCCCGACCAGACCCTGCGGGAACTCGCCGCCATCGAACTGCGTCGGCTGACCGACCCCACCGCTCGCTGACCCGTGATCCGCTGTCCTGGCAGGTGTCGATGCTCCGACCACCGGCCAGCCTATGCTCTCGCGCGTGGGCTATTGGGGGACGGTCGTTGTGGCGCGACCACAGGGGTTGCTGGTCGACCAGGACGACATCAGCGGGTTCGGCCACCAGCATTACTGGTTGCGTGAGCTGGGCGACGGCTGGCAGCTCGTGGAGACCAGCGGATGGAAGGATCCACCGGACCTCCTCGAACCAGCGGCGGCGCTGGTGGGCCTACGACAGTGAGCACCCCGACAACGAGATCCGGTGACGCTTGGTCGACCCGCCAGCCGCCGCGGTCACTTCTGCGGCGGGCGCCGCTTCGCCGTCTCGCTGCCGGTCGGCCATATCGCTGCCAGGCCGCGGCCGGTGTCATAGAACAGGTACGGCCGCAGCTCAGGGGCGTGTTCCAGGTCGCGACGCAGCGCGTACGGGCGAGCTGACCTCGCGGCCAGGATCGGTTGGGCGGCGAGCAGGCCCCGGAGGTCCCCGAACCGCCAGTCCACGCCCAGCAGCTTTCTTGCCCGTACCAGCAGCTCAACTCCGTCGAGCGGAATGTTGCCGAGATAGACGTCGGCGGTTGGCGGCAGGTCTGGCTCCGGAGCGGCGGGCAGGGCGAAGCCGGATCGCCGCCACCCCTCGAAGGCAGGGGCGACGACGTCGAGATCGGCTTCGCCGAGACCGCCCAGGTCGGCCCGGAACACCGGGCCGTCGCCGTCGTCACACCGAAGGAAGAATCCCCGATCGCCGTCCTGGCCGATCATCAGGTAGCCCGCGAGCCACTCCCCGATTCCGTAGGTCGTGTTGCGCTCCGGCAGGGATTCCCGGCAGTACATGACGACGTGATCGGCGACGACGTCGTCGGTGAGCGACGCCAACCAACGCCGGTAGGCGGCGTCCGTCCGGGAAATGAGCCGCTCGACCATCTCGACCTCCGGCTCCTCGCTGTCGCTCCGCACCACCTCGTCACCCCGACACCCGCGCAGCTATCCCTCTGGGCGCTCTCCGAGGTCCGACACCACTGCTCGCTGCAACACCGCGGTCGTGGCCAGCACCGTACCCGCCGGTCCGTCGGCGGTGTCGGCCACGAGGTAACTACGCTCGCCAAGATATTCGTACGTCTGCTCGTCGAAGATCCACTCATCGCGCCGGCTCCGCTCGGTGTACCCGACAGCCACTCCCCGCCGCCCGGCCGCATCCTCGACCCCGCGGACCACCTCGACCCCCGGAATCTTCGCCACCGCCCGGTAGAGCGTGGCAGTCGTCTGTGGCGGTACCAGCGACTCGCGCAGGATGTCGCCGATCGCGGTGAACGCCGCGCCGTCACGGCTGTTGCCGCCGCCCCGCTCACCGCGCTCCCGATAGAGCTTCTCCAGCAGGGCATGGGCGAGGAAAGGCAGAGCGTCGTCAGGCGGACAGCCGGTCACCGGCCATGCATCCGGCCTCGGATGCCGCGACCGACGCAACGGCCGCACTCAGCGAGGCTCAGGTCGGCTGCGCACCATCAGCGGCGGGTGAGCGCGCGCTGTCGCGGCCAGGAACGGGAGTCTCCGGCATTCAGAGAGCGGCGATCGAGGTGGGTGCCCGTTCTTGGCGGGCGAGTGCGCGGATCACGTTCAGGGCGCCGTGTCGCCAGGCGGCGAGGCTACTCAGCAGCTGGATCGACGCTTTGGTCGCTGCCGCTGGCATCGGGGGCGTCGGCAAGCCGAGGCTGACGGCCAGGTCGTCGACGTGCACCACCAGCTCCACGACACGGGTCAACAGGAAGTCGTCGACCCGCAGACCCCACTCGCCGAGATCGACGATGCGGTCGAGGGGCTGTGCGGGCACTACCGCCCGCAGCTCGGTCAACGCGACATCGACGGTGTCCGCCAGGGCAGCGGCGGTCGTCGACGCGGCCGCCTGCTCGCTGCGGCGTCGGATGCCGATGTTGTCAGCACTGCCGACGCCCGAGGTCACCCAGGTGTTGCCGGTGAAGTGCTCCAGCACCGGGATGGCCGACTGTCCGGGCGCGGCGTCAAGGAAGGTCACCGTGTGAGTCACCTGGTAGGCAAGGTGACGAGCCAGGCCGCCGGTCGAGAAGTCGGGCAACGCGCTGGGCGTGGGCCATCGCTCGGCCAGTATCGGTTCGCGCAACAGAGCCGCCGCGATCTGGGCGGCATCGAGGAAGGCAGATCGGATCATTGAGTGCACCCTATGCCGCGTGTGCGGGCCATAAGATCCACCACCATGGTCCGCACCACGCCTCCGCGTCCTCTGGACATCGCCGCAGTCTTTCCCGAGCTGCGAGACCATTCCACCACGGCCACCCGCCTGCATCCCCGACCCGGCGCTCCGACCGTCAGGGACAGCTCGGTCGGTGGACCACTGCTGTGGCCCGCCGACGAGGTATGGCCGGTCTGCGACGACAGCGGGGCGCACGAGCCGTGGAACCTCACGACCCCGGCCGCCCTACGCCGCAGGCGGGCGATCCTCGCGACCGCGGAAGCCCGGGAGCCGTTGCCGGGTGGGGACTTCCTGACCGTGCAGGAGCGGGCGGAACTCGACGCCGCCGACGATCTGGACCTGGGCGACCTGATCGAGGATCCCATCCCGTTGGTTCCGGTCGCGCAGCTGTACCGACGTGACATCCCGGACTACGCCGGTCCGGACGGCACCGACCTGCTCCAGGTGCTGTGGTGCCCCGTGGACCACTCGGACCGGCACTACAGCCCCCGTGTCTTTCTCCACTGGCGCGACAGTTCGACCATCGGCCCACTGCTCGACGCGCCTCCCGAGCCGCCGGTGATCAGCGACATGTATCTGCCGATCCCGTGCCTGGTGCACCCCGAGCAGGTCCGCGAGTACCAGTACGCCGATCTGCTCCCCGATGACCTACGCGACCGGCTCGATGAGTGGGATGACGACGAGGACGAGAGCCGTCCGCACTATCAGAGCGACTTGTCGCTGGCGCCGGGATGGAAGGTCGGCGGGTACGCGAACTGGTCACTGACCGATCCGTACCCGATGGACTGTGCTGCCTGCGGCACCAGGATGACCCTGATCTTCACCGTGGATTCGGGCGACTGGAACGGCATGCATTGCAGCTGGCGCCCGGCCGAGGAGGACCCGACCGCGTCCCCCGACATCGTCGGCGTACAGATCGGGCGCGGCTACTCGCTGTACACCTTCCGCTGCCCGGAGTCATTCGATCACCCCCCGGCCACCGCCGTGCAGTGACGTGGCCTTCCGCCATGGTCTGCCGACCCGGGTGCCCCTCGCTACTCGGCGATTGAGCAGGTCACGGGCGGGGTAGTGCCCGTCCTCGCAGAAGATCAATCGGCGGCCGTCCCCGGTCCGCTGGGCGGAAGGGGTACCACCGGTGCGGACGTGGGGACGCGACGCCGTCGCACGGTTACGGGGTGACGGGATGACCGTGGTCGAGCTGACCGCCGCCGCGGTGGTCGCCTGGATCGTGGCGGCGGTGGTGATCCGTCACCCGGATCCGTTCTACGCCCCGACCGCCGCGCTCGTCGTGCTCGGTGAGTCGCGCGGGCGACGGCTGCGGCAGACCGTCGAGATCCTGCTTGCCGTGGCCGCCGCCGTGCTCGTCGCGGAACTACTGGTGTACGCGCTGGGCCCAGGCACCGGCACGGTCCTGCTGGTCCTAGTGCTCACCACCACGACGCTGGTGGTGATCGGGGCACGCCGTGCCCTGGTCGTGCAGGCCACCGTCTCGGCCATGTACCTGGTCGTGGTCGCCGCGCCGCACGGCACGCTGATGCCGTTCCGCTTCGTCGACGCGCTCATCGGCGGCGCGGTGGCATTGGCCGCCAGCCAGCTGATGGCCGCCCGCGACCCGCTGGCACCGCTGGTGGCGCAGGCCCGGCGCAGCTACACCGACCTGGCCGACCTGCTCGACGAGGTGAGCATGGCGTTGCAGGGCTGCGACGAGGACGCCGCCCGCGCCGCGCTGGATCAGGCCCGGCAGGTGGACGACTGTGTCGCCCAGCTACAGACGGCCGTGCTCGCCACCGGTGAGACGCTGCGGCTGGGACTGCGCCGCCGGCACCTGGGCAAGCTCGCCGACGTGGAAGCGACCGTGCGGCAGCTCGACTACGCCGCCCGCAACATCCGGGTGCTGGCCCGAGCCGGGGTGACCCTGACCCGCCGGCACACCGCCACCCCGCCGGAGTTGGCCGCCGCGATCGGCGCGCTGACCACCGCCGTACGGTCGGCCGGGGAGGCGCTGGCCAGCGACCTGAGCGGTGCCGATGCCGAGCGGCACGCGCAGCGGGCCGACGCGGCGGCACTGGAGGCGGTCCGGATCGCCGCCGGCCTGCTGCGGTCCGGTCCGCCGCTGCCGGTCACCATGATCGTCGGGCAGATCCGGGCGACCGCCATCGACCTGCTGCGCGGCGTCGGCCACGACGACGTGACGGTGCTGGACCGGGTGGACGAGGCGCTCGGTCTGAGCCGCGCGTGACGCCCGGTCAGTCGACGGTGCCGACGAGGCGCTAGGCGTCCGCCGGAGCGTCGTGCGCGACCAACTGCGGACGAGTGCCGCGTCGCGTGGCGTCTCAGCTAGCTCGCTGACGAACCGCAGCGATCTCGGCGTGGTGGTCGACCGCCCAGTCGGCCAACGCGGAGAGCGGTTCCAGAAGGCTCACGCCGAGCGGCGTCAGCCGGTACTCGACGCTCGGCGGCAACGTCGGAAACACTTCTCGCGCAACGAGGCCGTCGCTCTCCAGTGTGCGCAACGTTCGGGTGAGCATGCGAGGGCTGATGCCCTCCACGGCCCGATGCAACTCGTTGAACCGGTACGGCTGCCGGCCGAGCAGGGTGATCAGCAACAGCGTCCATTTGTCGCTCACCCGGCGCAGCACATCGGTGACCGGGCAGCGCTCGTACTCGCCGACCGGAACGGGAATCGGCAGGCGATGGTCAGACAGTGAGGCACTCACATCGATGTTACTTATGGACACGAAAATGCCTTCTTTCGCCTCCGTCGGCGGGCTGCCCAAGATGAGCACGTCGATGAGCAACGATAGTGGGGGACGATATGGGCGTCGTGATAGTCAGTGGCGGCACCAACGGGATGGGACGTGCGTTCAGCCTGAAGCGGGCCGAACGCGGCGACCGTGTCCTGGTGCTCGGCCGCAACCGTGAACGCGGCGAGGCCATGGCCGGGGGCCCCATCACCTTCCGTCGTGTCGATCTGTCCAGCGTGGCCGAGACGCGGCACGTCATCGAGCACATACTTGGCGAGTACGAGGTCGTGGACGCGTTGGCGCTGTTCGCCAATGCTGTCGCGCCAAGACGCATCGTGACAGCCGAGGGTCTGGAGCGTACGTTCGCGCTCTACTACCTCAGTCGTTATCTGCTCAGCTTCGGCCTGCGTCCTGCCCTGGACCGGGCTGCCGCGCCGGTGATCGTGAACGTCGCCGGTGTCGGTGTCACCAGAGGCCGGCTGCACTGGAACGACCCGCAGCTGACGTCGGGCTACTCGGCCATCACGGCGCAACTGCAGGCCGGTCGAGCCAACGACCTGCTCGGCGTGGGATTCGGCCAGCGGTCTGGCAGCCGCGCCCGTTACGTGCTCTACCATCCCGGCTTCACCAAGAGCGGCGATCGAAGCTCACTCCCTCCGGTGGTCCGCGGCCTGCTCGCGATGGCGGCGCTGGCGGCCCGACCTGTCGCGGACGCGGTGGCCCCGATCCACCAGTTCCTGGATGCGCCGCCGGCCGCGCCGGTGACCGCTGTGGACCGGGACAAGCGACTTCCGGATAGCTTCCCGACCCTCGACCCGAGCGACGCCGAGCGGTTGATGGACCTCACGGAGAAGCTTCTGAACTGAGTCGCCGCGGCGTTGGCGAGCCTGATATCCGCTGTATCGGGCGCGCGCGATGGGAGAGGATCATCGGCCGTGACACTCGTCCTGCCGCCACGCCTGACCGCCTCGGCGCAGAGCCTGCGCGACGCCGCCCACCGACGGGGGCTCCGCACGGTTCAGCTCCACACCTTCGACGTACCCCCGGCGTGCGCGCCGACCACCTGCACGCGGGACCGAGCTTCGCCGACGCCGTCGCACCGCTGCTCGGGATCGCACCGCTGGAGGCTGACCCCGGCTGGCTGACCGGCCTCCCTCGGGAACTGACCCGCCGGGATATCACCATGGTCGACATCGGCGAGGCCTACGAGCTCCGTCGACCAGCGTTCATCAAGTCACCCAACGACAAGAGCATCCCGGCGATGATCTACACCGACGGCTCCCGCCTGCCCGGTCCCGACGCTGTCGACCGGGGAACTCCCGTGCTCGTCAGCGACATCGTCGATTTCACCGCCGAATACCGGTTACACCTGCTCGACGGTGTCGTCCACACCGGCAGCCAGTACGCCGCGCACGGTCGGTTGCACCTCGGCCCTCCGTCGACGGACGCGCAGGCCTTCGGCACCGACCTCCTCGCCGGATACGGGCACACGCTGCCGTCTGCCATCGTCGTGGACGTAGGACTGCTCGACGGTCACTGGGCAGTGATCGAGGCGAATGCAGCCTGGGCCAGCGGCGCCTACTCAGCCGAGCCCGAGCTGGTGCTCGACGTCGTTCTTCGCGCGGCCAGCCCCACGGCCTCGCTCACCGCCCGCGACCGACGGTTCATCCGACGGCCCCAGCCGACCACCGCGATCTAGGGCAGCAGTGCGTCCGCGTCGTACGCCGAAGCGAGTGAGAGCTTTTCGCCCAGCTCCTTCCGCAGTTGGTTCACCAGCTTGCGTTCGAGTTCCCAGAAGATCAGCAGTTTCTGGCTCAGCTGCGGGTCGTGCTCGGCGGCGGCCACCGCGATCCTGCGGGCGGCTCGCGAGACCAGGTGGGCCTGGTTGACGGTCTCCTGTTCCGCCGCGACCAGTTGCAGTGCTGTGTAGGTCGTCTCGACCGCCTCACGAACGTCGTGGCCTCGACCGGTGAACGACGGCCGCGCGGGGTTGCCGCCCTGGCCGCGAATGACGGAGATCTCTCCGGCATGGGAGGTGACGTACACCAGGTAGGCACGAAGCGCGGTCAGGTGGCTCACGTACGCCGCCCGCTTGACCTCTGCGGCCTGACGTTCCTGGTCCTGACGCATCGCACGGTCCTGCGCCCGGGCACTCATCATCGTTCCCAGCCATACCCCCAGCAGGGCGCTGATCGGACCACTCAAGGCAAGTACCAGGTTCATGCATTCAGCCTGCTGGTTCGACGCAAGGTCCTACCTGGGCGGGACGATCGGCAGGCCGGACCGGACGCGCAACGGGCCGCTGGCCGTTCGCCAACTGCCGGCCTTTCGCGCGTCCTTGGCTGGCCTGCTACTCGCGTCCGACCCAGGTCGCGACGCATGCCTCATTACCCTCGGGGTCGGCCAGCACCCACCACTTCGGCGCGTGCGTGTCGGAGACGACGCGCCCGCCGGCGGCCACGGCGGCGGCGATGCGGTCCTCCGCTTGATCGTGCGGGACCGCGATGTCGACGTGCATCCGATTGCGTTGTGGTCGCGCCGTCTCCATGGATTGCAGCCCGAACCCGGGCCCCGTCGCGCCGGATCGGCCAGGTAGTCCTCACCGATCTGCTGGTATCCCAGCAGCGCCTGCCAGAACGGCAGCACGTCCGGCTTCACCAGGGCATCGAGGGTGATATTGATGAGCTGCACCGCCGTGGGATCGGCGGGGATGCCCAGCGCCCGAGCAGCGGCCGATATCCGTCGCGCCAATGCGATGTCACGCCGGGACAGCGACACGGTGACACCCGCGTGGCGCAGGTCCACGGTGAGATGCTCCTGCTCGTCGCGGCCGGCGAGCCGGCCGATCTCGTCGACGAACGCGATCCCCGCCGACAGCGAGCCAGTCCGAAAGTAGGCCGAAACCAGGTGGTAGAGACACCGCCAGTCTTCGACACCGTCCGCCGCGTGGAAACGCCCAGCGGTGATCCGCATCGTCACGTCTGCGAACCTAACATCGACGCGCGACACCACGGCCCTCTGCTCGCGGGTGCGATACTCGCCGCCGTGAGTTCGCCGCTGCAAGCCTTCGCCGGGCTGCTCGACCGCTCCATCCGCGAGATCACCGCCCTGGCCACGGACGCCCGAGGTTTCGACGCGGCGCGGATCGGCCGCATCGCCGACATCTGGGACAACAACGCCGTACCCCTGGTGGGCGCGGCATGTGCTCCCCGGCCGCTTCGGTCCAGACGAGCCCGCGCCGGCCTACGGTGGATGGCTGACCTCGGTGCCGACCGACGCCGGCTGATGGTCGACCTGGACCCGAGCCTGGACACGGTGCTTCCCACCGCACAGCCGGACCGTTGCGTCCACCGGGACTACCAAGGGCGCGTCTTTCCGGGCGTCTGCCGGTTGACCTCGAAAGTCGTCGACGCGCTCGCCCACGACTACGACCTCGCCGCCGGCAGCGTCCGCTCGCTCACCGCCCGACCAACGGATGCGGGACTGCGGGTACAGCTCACCCTGGCCACTCCGCGGCGGTTCACACCCAGTACCGGACGCGTCTCGCGGGACGGCTCCCAGAAGCCCTGGCCGGCCGCACCGCTGAAGTTCACCTTCGACGAGGTCACCGATCTGCGGTTCGACGCCGAGGACCGGGTCGGGATGACCGTGAGCCGCACCGACGCCGGGTGGGGGGTGGCGATCGGGCGCACCGGGCGCCTGCGGGCGACCGAGGCTTCGGTCTGGAACGACGACCCACGATGGTACGAGTCGACGGCCGGCCGCGCGGCTGACCTCGTTACCCCGCACACACGGCCGCAACGACGAAAGCCGGTTCGGACGTCGAGCCTGACCGCACCGCAACGGGCCGCCGCTGAAGCGCTCGTCATGTTGCTGAACCACGCTCGGCTCGTTCACCACCATCCAAAGCTGGCCGCCGGCGTGCCGATCCTCGACATCTGTCGTATCGCGGCCGACGCGGGCAGCGGCATTCTCGCCGCGAGCAGGCGTCGTGGCGCCGAGCGCCAGACGGCCTTCGCGGAGCTTGCCCGGCACTGGCGTCACGTGCCACCCAGGGTGCCGCCTGAGACGATCCGCTCCGGCCCGGTCGTGCTGCGTCACGTACGGTACGACGAGCCCCACGCCGACGACGTCGTCCCTCAGCACGGCGGTGTCGTCCTCCTCGCCGCCGTGCCCGGCGCAGACCCCGGCCGACCGTGGGCCCTGGCGAGTGAGGAGATCGCCGAGCCGTCACGATTCCGGATAGCCAGCACCGCGTTCGACGACGGCCAGCACATCGATTGCGCTGAAGGGGCCTTGAGGATGGGCGACGCGCTCGTCGTCCGTTGAGGCGTGGACGAACACGAGGGGGCGCGACATCTCGCCATCCTCACCCGAGGCGAAGCTCAGGTAGCGCTCCGGTACTGGGCTACCGTAGCGGGAATGTCGATCAAGCCCCGTACGGTGCGGTGGCTCATGCCCTTGGCCGCGCTGCTGTTCCTGGGCCTCGCACTGCTGATCCGCGCCTTCGACGGCGGGGCGCTGCGACAGTACTCCGGAACCGCGCTGTACGCGTCGATGGTCTGGGCGGCGGTGATGTTCCTGCGGCCACGGATGGCGCCGATGCCCGCCGGGACTATCGCCACGGTCTTCTGCTGGGTGGTGGAGCTCGCACAGCTGACTGGGGTGCCAGCCGAACTGTCGGCGCGGAGCCTCGCCGCGAGGCTCGCGCTGGGTGTGCAGTTCGACCCCGTCGACCTGGCCTGGTATCCGGCGGGCGTGGTCCCCCTGGTGGCGCTGCACCACCTGGTACGCGCCCGCCACCGCGCAACCAACGCGTGACATCGTGTCTCAGCCACCCCCAGTCGGCCAGCCACTCCCGCACCCCCTGTTCCGTCGTGCGCGCTACTTCGACCGGAAGGCGGTAGCGGTCATGAGTAGGTAGCCGACGCCAGACACCGGAACCGCGTACGCCAGGGCGAGTGCGCGGTCCGGCCAGGTCCGCGCCACGGCCAGGGGACTCAGGACAGCCAGGGCAACCAGGACGAGTACGTACTGGACGATGTCCGCGGTGTTGTAACTTGGCTGGCCGATCCTCGGCAACTGCAGGATCGCTTCGGCAAACAGGACCGCAGCCGCCAACCCGAGGGCCGGCCGCCGGAGCGGCCCAGGTTGGCGAGCTACCACGCCCCCGAATCCGAACACGAGCCCAGCGATCACTCCCAGCACCATCCACTGCCTCGCGGCGACGCCCCAGACCGTCGACCAGTCGTCGTGCTGGATGAGCGCTGCGGCGATGTAGTAGCTGGGCACGGCGATGAGCAGCATGATGACCGCTGCGGCGACGGCCCGGACCGCTGGCCATCGGAGGAAGAACGCGAGCAGGAACGCCGCCACCGCCCATACCGCGATCGAATTGCCGAGGCCGCCGAAGTGCGCCGGTACGAATTTGATCCAGACGAAGTCGAGGAATCCGAGTAGCAGACCCGCGACCGGTGCGATGACGGAGACCCGTCGGGTGATCGACATAATGAGGAAGCGTAGGAAGCCCGCAAGGACCTGCCATCGGGCTCGAGACAGAGCCCTGGGTGCTCCAACCGGCCGAAAGGCGTAGGCCGCTCGCGGCGGCGGATCCGGAGACCGGCACCTGGGCACTGAGGGGTACGTCGTCAGCCGCCATGCTTCGGAGACCACCGCCGCTCCGGTCTACCGGCCCCGGCTCGCAGCTCACCCAGGACCTGTACAACCTCGGCGCGGACCTGCGCTTGGCAACCCCAGTAGTCGTAGATGCCACCGCCGTCGCCGTTGTGACCACAGATGACGACCACCCCGGTACCCAGCCGACGCTCCAGGGTCAGGTCGTGCCCTCGATGGTGCTGCTTGTCTGCGGACGGAGTGCGGTCAACAGGCTGTCGAGTTGACCCCACGCCCGCGCGCTGGCGACGTGGTCGATGTAGTCCCGGGACTCGATGATGAGCCCATTGCGGATACGCATCACGAAGACGCATGGCACGGTGAAGGCCTCACCTGTCTCGGCGACCACCCCCTGGTAGGCGAACTCGGCGACGATCACCTCCGGGTCCGCGGTTTCATGAATCCTCACGTCGACCGGCTTTCGGTGCAACGTCCGGCCAACCGGAGGCGTCGCGGTGAAGTGCTCGTGCAGTTCGCTGCGGCTACGCAGCGGTGGCGGGTCGAGCGGGTGAAACGGATGCGTGACATGGGTTTGTTCGCCGTACAGGTCGGCCAGGTCTTCGTACGGACCGTCGCAGACGCCGTTCACCAGTCGGAGGAAGGTTTCGCGGGGACCAGTCATGCCGAACTCCCATCTCGTGCGTACGCCGTGGTCGTGGCGACCGAAGCCCGGCCGGCCCGCTCGTTTCAGGCCGTCGGACTCGGCAGGCGTGGGACAGGTTTCCGAGTGCGCCGACCGCGCGTCCGTCCAGCCACGAGGCAGCCCTTAGTCACCAGAGAAACCCCAGAAGTAGATCTCGCTGGGATTGCCCTCAGCGTCATGCAGGACCGCGCACCGGCCGAACCAGCGTCGCTCAGCGAGAGGTTCGAGCGCGTCCACGTGCGACCGGGTCAGCTTGCGGGCACCCAGGCGCTCGAGCGCCTCCGCCTCGACCACCGGCTGGATCGTCCCGTAGTCAGGCTCTTCTCCGTCGGCCAGGATTCGGGACATATCCAATATCGAGTGTGTGCCGGACTCCTGGACGGACTCGTCCGCCCATAGCTCCGCCTCCGTCGTCGGCCGATTCGGAAAGTCCGCCGCCGATTTGCCGTACTCATACGGCACTGCCCACCAGTAGTCACCGGTTTCGAAAACCTGCCGCCGCAGTCCGTCCAGCGCGACTTGGAGATCCGGCTGATATGCGACGTAGTAGCTCCACCCGGACGCGCCCACGTTGACCCCCTTGATCTTGAAGCAAGATAGCCGGACGGCAGCCTCGCGTCCATCCCCGGCAGCAGCACTGAAGTTCGATCAACTTGATTGCCGCACGGCGCGGTGCCCGGATGGCTCCAAGGCGACGAGAGGCCCGGGAGCGAAGAGCCGGTAGCGGATCAGCGGCGATCTCGATCATGGGGTGCATGTTTCGGATCTTGTGCACTCGTCACGGCTGAGCGGGGAAGCCCTGCCAGTGCAGCAGTTAGTAAGAGTCTGGCCCGGGGATGTGGATGCCGGCGGAGCGGAGTTTGGTCTCGACGAGTGCGACCAGTTGGGCCGAGGCCGGTGCCTGTTCTTCGCCGTGGTGGGCGATCAGTTTGTATCGGGTCGCGGCCTCGTTGCGGGCTTGCAGGCCGGTCACGATTTTCAGGTGTGCGGGGTTGGCAAGGTAGTGGTCGGCGATGGCGGTGGCGAGTTCGTCGATGCGGGGGTCATCCGGTGCCCAGGTCGCGGTTTCGGCAGCGCGCTTGCTCAGGGCGACGAACCGGGTGTCCTGCAGGGCGTGCTCGACGTGGGTGAGGTAGTCGTCGAAGCCTTCGGGGACCAGGGCCTTGGCCAGCACTAAGCTTTCCCGGGCGGCCGCCACCTCGTCGGCGGTGAAGCCCAGGCTGGGCATCCGTTCCAGCAGCGCCACGGCACGGTCAGGCAGCAGCGCCCGGTTGCCATCGGCGATCCGGTGCAGAGTGTCACGCCGGGCGGTCAACTCCTCGATCCGTTCGGTGAGCTGCCGCTCGACGTCGGCGATAGCGTTGGCGAACACGTCGGCGTCGGCGTCGATCAGGGGCCCGATCTCGGCCAACGGCACGCCCGCCCCGGCGAGGGTCCGGACCTGCACCAGCCGTAACAGGTCGGCCGATCCGTACCGTCGGTAGCCGGAGCTGTCACGTTCGGGCTCCTCGACCAGGCCGAGCTTGTGGTAATGCCGCACCGTCTTGACCGTTACGCCGGCAAAGGCCGCCGCCTGCCCGATCGTGACTCCATTCCTCATCTGCTCAGCCTGCCTTGTGCCCTACCTCGGCCACGAATTGGCAGACGTACGGCCGAGCATGCGACCGGCCACGCCGAGCTCGACGAACCCGGCGTGGCCCCGTTTCGGCTCCTACCTGATGGACCGCCGGAAGCGGTTATATGAGGCACAGGTGCTCAGCGCGTCGGCCGAGCCGGATCGGCCTGCCCAGCGCAGAACACCTCGTTGACGAGCCGCTGCGTCGCCTGCTGGAACGGCACGGCCAGCGACAGCGCGGCGTCGTCCACATAGTTCAGCGTGGCGGTCAGGGTCTTGCTGCCATCGGGTGTGCTGTACATCAGCGCCGCGTGACCCGCGATGCCGCCGTTGTGCGTGATCACGGTGCCGCCCAGGCCGGTGTCCTGCACAAATACTCCAAGGCCATAGCCCATGTTCGGGATGGGCGTCGGGTGCGGAGTGCACATTTCGGTCAGCAGTTCGGCCGTCAGGAGCTTGCCGCCCACCAGCGCGGAGATGAACGTGTGCAGATCCTGGGTGGTCGAGATCATGTCACCGCCGCTGGAAATCCAGGAGGGGTTGTGGCGGGTGACGTCGACGGTCTTCTGCTCGCCGTCGTCCTCGTAGCGGTAGTACGCGTGGGCGTGCGGCTCGGAGACTTCGGTCTGGGTGGTCGGCGCCACGGTGCCCGTCAGTCCGAGCGGCCCCAGGATCAGTCGCTGCATCTCCTGGGCGAACGGGCGGCCGGTGACCCTCTCGACCAGCAGCCGGGCCAGCACGTAGTTGGTGTTGGAGTAGCTCCAGTCCGTACCCGGTTCGAACCGTGCGGGCTTGGACAACGCCAGCCGTACCAGGTCCTCCGGTGGGTAGGTCGTGAACCGGTTGTCCACCCACTCCTTGCCCGCAGTGGTGGCGGGGATGCCCGGAGTGAACGTGCCGTCGGCGTAGTACTCGCCGGTGAAGTTGAAGACTCCGCTGGTGTGCTGCAGCAGCATCCGCACCGTGATCCGCTCGTCGAGTCCGAGGTCGGGCAGGTAGTCGGCGGCCGGGCTATCCAGAGCGATTTTGCCCTCGGCCACCAGTTGCAGGACCAGGCTCGCGGTGAAGGTCTTGGTGTTGCTGCCGATCCGGACATGCCCGTTCGTCGGCGGCTTCGCGGTCCCGCCCAACTCGGCAACCCCAGCGCTGCCGACCCACTCGCCCCGCTCGTCGTGCACGCGCAGCGTGATCCCGGCGATACCGGAATCCACGATCTCTTCGATGACCTTCTGCAATTCCGGGCGGTCCTGCTCGGCCAGGGTGATGGACATGATCGTTCGCTCCCTTGAGTCTGTCGTTCGGCGCACCCTTTCGGCGTGCCGATGCAGGGAGCGTGCACCCTGACCCAAGGTCAACCTCAACCATGACCTGTGTCACTGCTTTTCGGCCTCTCGCTTGGTAACCGGCGAGATCAACGACATAGCTGGTCAGAGCAGTTGCCGCGGACGGATCTATGCCGGCTCGCGCACGCCGCCCGCGTTGCCACCATCGTCTGGCATCGGTTCGGTCGGGGCTTCGGGCAATTCGTCCGGCGTGTCAGGTAGCAGGACGCCCGGGTCGTCGGGCACCGGCTCACCTGGGTCGATGGGCGGATACTGCTCGGGGTCGAGATCCGGTCCAGTCATCAGGCGAGTATCCGTCGTCTTCCGCGCTGCCGCTCGTCGAGCGCGCGAAGGCTCAACGGTCGACGCCTCGCGCTGGATCTGCTCGAATTCGGCGGCCATCGCGGCAGCCAGGGCCTGCGCGGCGGACAGCGGACGAACCATGACCGTGAATTCATCGATCAAGCCGCTCTCATCCAGATGCAGGAAGTCGCAGCCCTCGACAGCGACCTCACCCATCCGTGCCTCGAAGACCAGCGCGTGATCGCGAGCGCCCTCGCCGCTCAACTCGCGGACGTACCGGAAGTCCTCGAACACCCGCAACACACCCCGCAGGATCGCAGCGGTGATCGCCTTGCCCACATAGGGCTTGAACGCCACCGGGCTGCGAAACACCACGTCGTCGGCCAGGGCCGCCTCAACGGCATCGAGGTCACGTGCTTCAACCGCCACCCGAAAGTCGATCACCGCCCCAGCGTACGGGCACTGCCACCGAGTCTGTTCGTCCCAGACCTCCTGGTCGTATTCCGGGTCCGGTGGGATCCACATGTGCGAGCCGTCGCTGTAGTGGAACTTCTCGTCGCTGGGCCGCAGGGTGCTCACCGGAGCCAGCCGAGGAAGCGTCTGTGCAGCGCACCCGCCGGCACCCAGGTCAGATCCTGGGTGGCCCGCACCAGTTGGGAACCCAGGTAGAGCGCCAGGGAGATCGGAGCGTCGTCGAACTCGGCGAGCAACTCGCGCTGCCGTGTGCGGCAGGGCCAGGGCGCAGCGCAGCCGCCGCAGCTCCAGATCGGCAGCACCGGGCCGTGCGTGGTCATACGCGACCTCCGCGCAGCGCCGCCGCGAGGGACCGCGCCCGCCGGCTGGTCCCCGAGGCCACCTGCCAGCATGGGTACGTGGTCACGGCCGCTGCCCTGCGGCGGTGGCGGCCAGGACGTCGACGCTGACGAGCACCTCGAAGCACCATGGGACGGCGCAGTCCGCCGTGGGCCAACTGCAGTCCGGGCCGTGGCCGTACACCCAGGCGAACCGCGGGTCGTGGGACTCGTGGACCTTGACGATGACGATGTCGTGGCTGGTCTGGCCCTCGATGCCGGGGCTGGGCTGCCACTGGCCGGGCCGCACCGACACCCGCGTGCCGGGCTCGGGCATCCGCCGGCCGCTCACCGGACCGGCCCGTCGGGGCGGCTTGCGCGCCGGTGCCCCTGCTCCATGGTCCGGGCGCTGGCCAGGACCCGCCGCTTGGCCGCTTCCTGCTCGGCGGCCTGGATACGCTGGCCGGTACCGGGCGGAACAGGCGGCGGGGCGGGCGTGAGCAGCCGCCACAGCCTCTGGACGATGTGCAATGTGTCGCCTCCCCAGGTCAGGGGCGCGAAGATCTTCACTACGACGCTGCATTCGATCCGCGCCCGACTCAGTAACCAGGGACGCTATGTACGACCACGCAACGCGACGGGGACAGACCGTCCCCCTGGCACGGTTACCCCTCGACGCCGATGGCGAGCGCCAGCTCGCGCGCGTCTTCCCCGACGGTTCCCGGACGCGAAGACAACTCGAAGGCGGCGCTCCGCGAGTACGGGTTGTGCCGGACCGTGTCGACGCTCTCGCGTAGCGCCCGGCCAAGCAGGTGCACAGCAGCTACTTCCTCGCGGCGCAGCAGGTGCGCGCGGGCCGCGTCGATCAGATGACCTGCGCGGCGGGTACGCGAGGGAAGCGCGCTGTAGTTCGTCGAGTCGGCTCGCCGAACGGCCTCCCCCGCGTGGCACAGGTCCGTCTCCAACGTCACCGCGTACGCAGCGCAGGCGGCCGGACCGAACATGAGCCACGGGTGGGCGTAGCCGGCTCCGAGGCGGCCAGCGGCGGCGTCAGCGGCGTCCCACGCGCGCCACGCCTGCCCGGTGCGGCCGGCCTTCGCGTGACCGAGCGCGCGCCCCAGTTGAAGCTGGGCCCACCGCGCGTACTGTTCGGCTCCCGCTTCCCTGTCGACGAGCCGCTCGGCGTCGGCGAGCACCAGCTCGGCCGCGTCGACCTGGTTCGCCGACCGGTAGACGTGTGCGTAGTACCACGCCGCCGCGGCGATCGCGTTCGGGTCGTCGGCGTCCTGCGCGGCGCCCATGGCACGGTCGGCGGCCAGCCACACCAGCTCCGGGTAAGGCTGGTGAGCGACGTACAGCTGCGCCAGGTGGTAGACGCGCGCCAGCTCGGCCAGCGCCGCCCGCCGGTCGGTGCCGTCGAGTCGTCTCACCGAGCGGCGGGCGTCGTCGAGCAGGCCGGGCAACACCGCAGCCACGGCGGTCCGTTCGGTGCTGGACCGGTGCCACAGCATCCATGCCTGGTCGACCAACCCGCGCAGGACGCCAACGGGCGTCGGCTCCCCGGCGGGGACGGTGGTGCGCTGCATGGCGGCGGCGACGTTGTCGACGGCCGGGTGCCCGGCCCGGGTCACCGACGCGACCGGCAGGGACTGGTCGCCGGTCAGCTCGGCCAGGTCCGAGACGTCGAGGACCTCGGCCAGGCGCAGCAGCATGGGCAGGCGCGGCGTGAGCAGCCGCCCGGACTCCAACGCCTTGACCCAGTCGGCGCTTCGACCGACCAGGCCACCCAGAACAACGCGCGTCTTCCCCGCTCGTTCGCGGTGGGCGCGTAGGCGGGCACCGAATGACGTTGGCTCGGTCATGGCCGCTCCCAGGTAGAGGACTGGGCGGCGGCACCGCCGGCCTCTACACCAGCGGGGCCGCCATGTCCGACGGTACCGCGCTGCCCGTTCATCGGTCATCGACGACGGCTCCAGCCGCGAAACCACAACCCCCCGCCATCTGACACGCTGAGGGGATGCGAACCCTGGGGTGGTCAGCCGAGTTCCGCGAGAAGCCCTGGCACACCATCGCGGCACGCCTGCACGGTGCCCTCGACGACAGCGCCACCTACGAACCGGTGCTGGACATAGTCGACAGCATCATCGCGTCCGAAACGGAAGCACTCCTGGCAGGCACGACCTCGATGTTCGACCTCGTCGTCACGCGCAAACCCGTCACACCACCACCAGTCGACGTCGTCACGGTCCGCTCGGCCTACGGCTGGATCACGATCGAGCACATCACCCACACCGGCCGAAACGACCGGATCCAGAGACCCGCCCAGGACGCAGTCGCTCTGTTCTGGCGGTTCATGATCGAAAAGTTCGGCATCCATCCCACGCCAACCGGCGCACCACCCGAGCGGCCGTTTGCGTGACGGCGAGGAGCAACTTCTCGCAGCGCAAACACGAGAGTCCGTAGCCTGGATCGCAAAGATCGGCTAGCAACCGATGGCGCGGCTCGCGGCATGGATGAGTGTCAGGGGCGACCGTCGGTCCGCCGCCAGCGGTGTCGCTCGGGGATCCAGGCTAGAGAGTCGGCTGTGGTCGGCTCCGTCAGAGCGACTACGGATTCGTCGAACAGGTGCCACTCGTGCCGGGAATACGCTTCGGCGGCAATGAGCAACGTCGACGCGTGGTCGCCGTGCAGCAAGACCTCACTCACGAGCCCCGCATCGCGACGGCCCTCGACAACGGTGTCGTAGACGACTTCCACCTGGTTGATGGGGCCGCGTACGAGTGGAATCGCTCGGCGGGACCGCAGTGGGCCGGAGTCGAAGTCCGGCAGCCGCTCCGGCTGGTGAACTCCCAGCCCAGGCCGTCTCGGGCGCTCACATCGCTGGCGACAACCGCATCCCACAGCGAGTGCCAGTCGGTCATCAGTCAGCTCCTTCCGGGTGTCATGGCCTGTCGCCGGCCCTCGTCCACTCCGACCCGCTCGGCCACCGCCGGAACTGCCGTATCACAGCAGAAAGGCCACCTCCCGAACCGGGAAGCGGCCTCTGATCTGCAAGAACTGAGAGTGGGCGATGCTGGTATCGAACCAGCGACCTCTTCGGTGTGAACGAAGCGCTCTCCCACTGAGCTAATCGCCCTCAGCGCCGTTGACTCTACCCGATCGTGGAACCAGACCAAAAATCCGGGGTCAGCGTGCCGCGAGGTACTGCCTCGCCTCGGCCACCACGTCGATGCCGAGGCTGAGCTTGAGGGAGAGCCAGACCACCGCGCCGACGAAGACCAGGCCGACGGCGCCGAGGACGAAGCGCAGCGGCAGTGACTGTCGTCTCACCCAGCGCGTCCAGCCGTGGACGTGCCGGCGGGTGAAGCCGAGCAGTCGGCGGGCCCAGTGGAATTCGACGGCCCAGATGCCGAGGCCGGCGATGACGAGCAGCCAGCCGGGCCCGGGCAGCGGGATGAGGGCGATGCCGATGGTGACCACCAGCGCACCGGCGATCGCGATGAAGATCTTGAGGGCGATCCGGCCGGTGGGGTTGGCCCGGATCAGGTCGAGGGTGGTCGAGATCCGCTGCCGCCAGTGCGGGCGGCGCGGTGGTTCGCCGACGACGAGGACGCCACCGTGACGGCCCACGTCGGGCGTCGACCGTCCGGGTCGCTCGGGCTGCTCCATCGGCACGTCGTACCCCCGCTTTTCGGTTGCTCGGACCGCGACGTTCGGCGGGCCCGGCGCGGTCACCGGATCCACTGAGGATCGGTTCGTGACCATTTCACCCCCCAGTGTCGCTCGGGCCCGTCACTGCAACGGCCGACTGGACGTTACCGGAGTAAGTCGACGACTGAGCCACCCGACGCCGGGCGGCATCACGCACTGGGCAGAACCGGAAATCCTACATGAATGTTCACATTCACGAGGCGCTTCCGTCCCCCTTCCCACCACTGGGTGAAGTCAGCGTATGGCGGAGCGTAGCCAGGAGTAGCACCTGAGTATGGGAAAAGCGGGACACGCGCGTTCCGCAGCGGTGCCGGGGGGAGAACGTCCATGAGTGTCATCCGACCGACGACCGTAGAGGTCGAGACGTCGCTAAGGCTCGTCGCGCCTGACGCCACCGCCTTGCCGGTGCGTGCCAGTCTGCGTTACGACCCTGCTGACCCGTATGCGGTCCATGTCCTGTTCCACGCCGAATCGGCCGGCGGCGAGGCGGTGAGCTGGTCGTTCGCTCGCGAGCTGCTGGTCACCGGCCTGGACGAACCGGCCGGCATCGGGGATGTGCGGGTCTGGCCCTGGGCCACACCGCGCGGCGACTTCGTCGCGCTGGCCCTCTCGTCACCGGACGGCAACGCCCTCTTCGAGGTGCCGCGCAGTGTCCTGGTGCGTTTCCTTCGACGGACGTACGTCGTCGTCCCGCGCGGCCGCGAGGCCGAGCACCTGGACGTCGACACCGCGGTGAACCGGCTGCTCGCCGGCCGCTGAGACAGAGCAACACCGGGGCCGCGCGGATCTGCCGAGTCCGCGCGGCCCCGGCACACCCACCCCAGGGAGTACGACCACAGCCCGACCCGGGCTGGCCGGTGCTCAGCCGTGCGTGGTGATGCCGCCGTCGACGGGGATGACCGCGCCGGTCAGGTACGCGCCGGCCCGCGACGACAGGTAGATCGCGGTGCCGGCCATGTCCTCGGGGCGGCCGATGCGGCCCAGCGGCACCTGCTGTTCGATGGCGGAGCGGCCGGCCGGGTCGTCGAGCGCGAACGCCATCATCTTGCTCTCGAACGGGCCGGGCGCGATCGCGTTGACGGTGATCTGCTCACCGGCGAGCTGGTGGGCGAGACTGCGGGTGAGCATGTGCACGGCGGCCTTGGTGGCCGAGTACGCGTACACCTCCATGAACGGCACCCGGATGCCGTCGATGGACCCGATGTTGATCACCCGGGCCGGGTCGTCGGCGCTGGCGGCGGTGCGTAGCGCCGGCAGCAGCGCGGTGGTGAGCCGGAAGACGGCCTTGACGTTGACCGCCCAGAGCTTGTCGAACGCGGCCTCCGGGTAGTTCTCCAGCGGCGCTCCCCAGGTGGCGCCGGCGTTGTTGACCAGCACGTCGAGGCGGTCGACGCGCTCGCGCACGGCGGCGGCGAGGGCCTGCGCTCCGTCGTCGGCGCTCAGGTCGGCGGGGATGGCCTCGCACCGGCCCTCGGCGGAGAGTTCGGTGGCGACCTGCTCGCAGACGTCCGCCTTGCGGGACGAGATGATCACGCGGGCGCCGGCCCGGACGAAGCCCTGGGCGATCATCAGCCCGATTCCCCGGGATCCGCCGGTGACCAGGACCGTCTTGTCTTCGACCGAGAACAGCTCCGTCATACCCATCCCATCGCGAGTCGGCGTGGTCCGCCGCCCGACGGGCGCCGGACGAACCGGGACCGGACGGCGCTACCGCCGGGTAACGTAGCCCGGCCGTGGGGGCCGCGACAAGCCTCGACGCCGTCACGTACGCCGGTCGGGATGCGGTGACCTGCGGTTCGGGCTACCGTCGCAGGCGATGGTCTCCACCGATCCCTCCCCCGCGCCATCGATCGGAACGGCATCACCCGTACCCGACGAGATCGCCACGTTCGCGCTGGCCGACCTGGCCGGTGACCCCGGCTGGCGTCGGCCGGTGTTCGTCGAACGGGAGCTGCTGATCCTCACCACCCGCGGCCACGGCGACGCCGAGCTGGATTTCCACCTCCTGCCGTGCCGGCCCGGCACGCTGCTGCGGGTCCGCGCCGGTCAGGTGCTGCGCTGCGCCGGCCCCCAGTTCGACGCGTCGGTGGTCGGCTGGACCACCGATGCCCTGCACGGCCTGGCCGTCGACGAGGACGCGGCACCGACCTGGCGACAGTTGGCCGGCGAGGACGAGGACGCGGTGATCAACGAGGTGAGCCAGTTGGCGGTGGACTGCCAGCGGCACGGTGACGGCCCGGCCGGCCGCGCGCTGCTGCGGCACCAGCTCGCCGTACTGCTGCTGCGGTTGGCGCTGCCCGACGCGAACCCGGCCGGGCAGCGCAACGAGGCCGAGACGTTCCAGCGGTTCTGCCGCGAGGTGGAGCACGGCTACCAGGTGTCCCGGCGGGTCGAGGACTACGCCGCCGCGCTCGGGTGCTCGGTGCGTACCCTGACCCGGGCCTGCCTGGCCGTCACCGGCCGCAGCGCCAAGCAGGTCATCGACGAACGGGTGGCGTTGCAGGCCGCCCGACTGCTCGCGGCGAGCGACGAACCGATCGCGCGGATCGGCCGGGGGCTCGGCTTTTCCGAGCCGACCAACTTCGGCCGGTTCTTCACCCGGGAGATCGGGGTCAGCCCCGGCGCGTTCCGGGCCGCCAGCGACCAGCCGGCCGCCGGCCGGGTGGTCCGACCCCGGCCACCGGTCGAGCCGACGGGCCCCAACGGTGGGCGGTTCCACTCCGGGACAGCCGGCGCACCCGGCAACTCAGGGCGGCCCGGTGGCTCGGGGATCCCGAGCGGGCGGGCATGATGACGGGGTGCAGATCTCCGCGCGCGGCGACTACGCGGTACGGGCGGCGCTGAGCCTCGCGACCGCGTACCCCTCGCTGCTGTCCACCCAGGCCATCGCGGCGGAGCAGGACATGCCCCGCAAGTTCCTGGAGGCGGTCCTGGCGGATCTGCGCCGGGCCGGGATCGTTCGCGCCCAACGCGGCGCGGAGGGCGGTTACACCCTGGCCCGTCCGCCCCGCGAGGTGACCGTCGGCGCGGTGCTACGCGCGGTGGAGGGCCCGCTCGCGGGCGTCCGCGGCCTGCGCCCGGAGGAGACCCGCTACGAGGGTTCGGCGGAGAACCTGCCGGGCCTGTGGGTGGCGGTGCGCGCCGCCGTGCGGCGGGTGGTGGACGAGGTGAGCCTCGCCGAGATCGTCAGCGGTCGGCTTCCCGCGCACGTCCGAAAGCTCACCGCGCTGCCCGACGCATGGGAGCCACGCTGACGCCTCACCGGGCGTGCACCACCTCGTCGGTGTCGAGTCGGGGCAGCCGGTCGCCCCAGGCGTCTGGACCGGGATGGCCGACGTTCAGCAGCAGCAGCGCCTCGTGCCGGCCGTCGGGAAAGAACTCCCGGGTCACCCCGTCGGCGTCGAACCCGGCCATCGGGCCGGCGGCCAGCCCTGCCGCGCGTATCCCCAGCAGCAGGTAGCCGATCTGGAGGGTGGCGTTGAATCGGGCCTGTTCGGCGCGGGCCGTCCGATCACCCAGCCACTCCCGGGCCTGCGGTCGGTGCGGGTACAGCTCGGGCAGCCGCTCGTGGAAGTCCACGTCGGCGGCGAGCACCGCCGCCAGCGGCGCGCTGGCCGTCTTCGCCCGGTTGCTCGACGACACGTACGGCAGCAGCCGGGCCCGGGCCTGCGGCGAGCGCAGCAGCAGCACCCGCAGCGGCTGGCCGTTGTACGCGGTCGGCCCGTACCGGATCAGGTCGTGGATCGCGGCCACCTGGGCGTCGGTGACCGGCTCGTCGGTGAACGTGTTGGCGGTGCGGGCCGTCCGGAACAGCAGGTCCTGGGCGGCCCGGTCCAACACGAGGAGGTCGGCCGTGACGGGTGTGCTCACCAGCCGGCCGCCGTGGTGTAGCCGCCCCGGTGGTGCACGAGTGGAGGACCGTCGCCGCCGTCGCCCAAGGCGAGCGGTTCGGCGATGACCAGGGTGTGGTCGCCGACCGGCGCGCGGTGCACCACCCGGCAGAACAGTCGGGCCAGCACCCCGGTCAGTAGTGGCACCCCGAACGGCCCGGTCGTCCAGTCCGGGTAGGCGGCGAACCGGTCGATGCCGCTGGTGGCGAAGACGGCGGCTGCCTCCCGCTGCCCGGCGGCCAGCAGGTGGACCGCGACGTGTTCGGCACGGGCCAGCACCGGCCAGCTCGACGACGCCGTGCCGAGGCAGAACGAGACGAGCGGCGGTTCCAGTGAGACCGAGGTGAACGAGGTGGCGGTGAACCCGGCCCGGATCGGTTGACCGATCCCGCCCAGGCAGGCCGGGTCGGTGGACCGGGCCACGGCGGTGACCACGGTGACGCTGGTGGCCTGCCGGCGCAGCAGCGCGCGGAACAGGTCCCGGTCGACCGGTCGCAGGTCGGTCGCGTCCGTCGTCGGACGCTCCACGGTGGTCACGCCGACACCAGGGCCGGCGCGGTGTGGGCGATGAGGAGAAGCTCATTGCGCGGCAACATGAAACCCATGCTGCCGACGGCGCGAACGGCCGGTCAACGGTCTTCCACAAGATGAGACTTGCATCGCCGACGATGTTACGAGGCACCCCCAGCAGCGTTTACCGCAGCGCAACACCCATCTGTTGGATAGGAATTCGGGTGTCGTGGCGGCACACCGTCCACCCGGGACGCCGAGGGGGTTTCGGAATTCGCCGGTCCGGGAATGTTCGATGCCGACACGGCAGGGAACGGTTGACGAGGGGAGTGCTCCGATGGGCCTCATGTTTCGCAAGCGCAAGAAGTTTGGTCCGCTGATCCTGAACTTCACCGAGAACGGCTTCTCCTCGTGGAGCATCAAGATCGGCCGTTGGTCCTGGAACTCGAAGGCCCGGGCACACCGCGTCGACCTGCCGGGACCGCTGTCCTGGAAGCAGGACAAGGCCCGGTCGTAACGACCCGGGAGTCGAGCGGGGCGCCGGTGATGCACCGGCGCCCCGCTCGGCGTCTGCGCCCACCCGCTCGTCGATCTTGCACTTTCGGTTGCCGTTACACGCGGGATGTCCCTTGTGTCACCGCAGAAAGTGCAAGATCGCGGGGAAGGGTCGCGGGGAAGGGTCAGGGGGTGGGGGTGATCAGCTCGTCGCCGGCCAGGCGACCGGACTCGCGGTCACGGGTTGCTTTGCGCTCCTGGAGCAGGGTGTGGAGGGCCTGGTTGGCGTCGGTTGCGCGGTAGATGGTGTTGGTGAGGGTGTGTCGGCGCAGGTCGGTGACCGGGCGTGGCCCACTCCGGCGCAGCTCGGCGAGCAACTCACGGGCCAGCGGGTCCAGGGAAGCGCCTCCGGTCACGTCCACTGGCGGGGCCGTCGGGTGGGCGGGGTCGCGGTAGCGCACGCCAAGGTCCGCGCCCACCGTCCAGAGCGCGTCCCGGACCGCCTCCAGGCTCCGGTCCGACCGGCTCCCGAACGCGATCACGCCGGCCGCCTCGTCGTCCACGTCGGCCGAGGCGTTGCCCGCTCCCCCGTCCGCCCCCAGCACCGGTGCCACCTCGGCGACCAGCGGGAAGCCGGCGCTGACGAGGGCCGGGCGGGCGCTGGTGGTGGCGTGCAGCAGCACTTCGCCGTTGCGACCGTTGGCGCAGGCGCGCAGCACCTCGGCGTACGCCGGGCCGGACAGGTCGACGAAGCAGAACAGCGGCGCCCCGGCCGCGGAGGCCGCCTTGAGCGCCACCGGCAGCCGGGTGGGGCCGCCGGGTAGCAGATGCACCGTCACCTCGGGCGGCAACTCCGCCTCGACCGGCCCGAGCCGGGACGGCAGGTCGGTGGCCTCGTCGGCCAGGACCAGGACCGTCACCTGCCGGCCGCGTACCTGCGCGGCGTGACCGACGACCGCCCGTAGTGCCGCCTCCGCGCCGCCACCGTCGGCCCCGGCCCAGGCCAGCGCCACGGTCACGCGGCGGGAGCGGTGCAGGGCTACCGGCAGCCAGGTGGTCAGGTGGCGGACCAGCAGTTCACGGAGGACGGCGGCGGTCCGGTTGGTTGGCATCGGTCCGTTCTACCCCATGGCCGTTCAGGCCGGGACGGAGATCCCCACGCCGCCGCGCGTCTGCCCGCCGTACCGTTGCCGCTCGGCGGCCAGGTCGAGCCGGCCGATCCGCTTGCGGGCGGCCAGCGTGTCGTCGTTCAGAAGGTTGGCCGGGACCAGCCAGACCACCTCGAACTCCAGCCCGTCCGGGTCCTGCCCGTAGAGGCTCTTGGTCGTGCCGTGGTCGGACGTGCCGGCCAGCGCCCCGGCCGCGGCGAGCCGCTCGGCGGTGGCGGCCAACTCGTCGAGGGTGTCGACCTCCCACGCCAGGTGGTAGAGCCCGACGGTGGCCCGGCCGGCGGTCGAGCGCCCGGCGCCCGCGCCGATCTCGAACAGGCCGAGGTCGTGGTCGTTGGTGGAGTCGGGGGCCTGGAGGAAGGTCGCGCCCCGGAAACCGTCCGGGGTCATCTCGACCGGGGTGAAGCCCAGCACGTCGCGGTAGAAGGCGACGCTGCGGGCGAGGTCACTGACGTAGAGAACCGCGTGGTTGAGCCGATGAATACCCATGACCCCACCGTAGCGTCAATTTGTTGAGCGTTCAACCATTGGGGGTATGATGGTCGTCATGACCCGCTGGCTTAACCCCGACGAGCAGCGCACCTGGCGGGCGTTCCTCGCCTCCTCCCGGGCGCTGATGGACACGCTCGACCGTGAGCTGCAACGTGATGCCGGTATGCCGCACGCCTACTACGAGATCCTGGTCCGGCTCTCCGAGGCGCCCGGTCGACAACTGCGGATGAGCGAGTTGGCCGACGCCGCCGGGTCGTCGCGCAGCCGGCTCTCGCACGCGGTGGCCCGCCTCGAGGAGGCAGGCTGGGTGCGCCGCGAGGACTGCCCCACCGACCGGCGCGGGCAGATCGCGGTGCTCACCGACGATGGTTTCGCCACCCTCGCCGCCGCCGCGCCCGGCCACGTCGAGGGGGTACGCCGGCACCTGTTCGACGCGCTGAGCCCCGCCCAGGTCGACCAGTTACGCCGGATCAGCGAGACGTTGGCCGAGCATCTGAGCAGATCCTGACCGATCGACACCGGCGCGGGTCTTGTACTTACCGTCGTCGGATGAGCACGATGGGGCGTGTCCTCCGGCTTCGACGAGTTGACTGACCAGGCGCACCACCTCGTGTCCGCTGGCGACATCGCCGGTGCGCAACGGCTGCTGTCCGACGCGCTCACCGACGCCGACCCCCGCCCGGCCAACGCCACGCCGGAGTTGGCCGAGGCGGCCAGCCTCCAGGCGCGGGTGCTCGTGGCCCTCGGTGAGCCGCACTCCGCCCGCGGTTGGGCCGCCTTCGCGTACGCGGCCACGACCCGGTTGCACGGCCGCGCCGACCCCCGCACGGTGGCCGCCGCCGCGACCCTGGCCGCCGTACTGCACCGGGTGGGCAGTCACTCCCGGGCCGCCCGGCTCTACCAGGACGTGATCATCGAGCTGACCGCGCAGGACGGTCCCGAATCGCTGCGGGTGCTGGCCGCACACGCCGACCTGGCCACCGTCGAGTACGCCCGGGGCCAGTGCACGGTGGCCCGCGACCGCCTCCAGGACGCCTGGGAGTTGCACCGCGAGGTGTACGGCGACGGCCACCCCAGCGGCATCAAGATGTTGGCCCGGCTCGGCTCGATGCAGCGCGACTGCGGGCAGTTCGCCGAGGCGCACGACAACCTCGCGCTGGCCCGCGAGTTGTGCCGGCAACATCTGAGCGCCGACGACCCCCTCGCCCTCCAGGTGGCGGCGCTGGCCCGGGCAGCGGCCAACCCCGACCACGTCTGCGCCGACGACACGTCCGCCACCCCCGAGGCACCGGTGGTGCCGGCCGCGCGCACCCCACCGCAGCCCGACCAGCCGCTCAAGGCCGCCTACCATCCGCCGACCCCTCCGGCCGCGGCTCCTGCCGACCGCACCGACGAGGGCCTCGCTGGTGCCGGGGTCGCCAGCGGCGGCGCGGTGCCGAATCCACGGGTACCTGCCGACGAACCGGACGGCTCCCCGGACTTCCGCTGGCCGCCGGCCGACGACGCGGAGGGGCCGTCGGACGTCCGCTGGCCGCCCGCCGACGAACCCGACTTCCGCTGGCCGCCGGACCGGACGGACGAACCCGTCCCGCACCCCACCGTCGCGCCGGTGCCCCCGTCGGTGGCCGGGTTCACGGGCGGCACCGAAGAGTCGTCCGGCGTGTACCGGCTGTACCGCCCCGGAGCGTCGTCCGAACCGGAGCGACCGTCGGCGCCGCTGACCCCGTACACGCCGTCACGGTTGCTGCCGGTGCCCGTGCACCGGGCGCCGACGCCGGCGCGCAACAGGCTGGTGCCGGTGCTGGTGGCCGGCGTGGTCGTGGTGCTGCTGGGCACGGCGGCGGTGATCGCCGGCGTGGCGCGCGTCGGCGACGGGGACGACCCGAAGTCCGGGCCGGCACCGAGCGTCGGCCCGACCGGCACGGCCCCGTCCCCGACCACCGGCACCCCGGCCGCCGGCACGACCGCGCCGGCCGCCGCACCAGGCACCCCGCCGGGCGCGGTGTCGGTGCGCGACAACCGGGACAACATCACCCTGCGCTGGACGTACCCGGCCGGCGGCGAGGGGCCGGTCATCGTCTCCGCCGGCCGGGCCGGGCAGGAGAAGACCGCGATCGCGACGCTGCCCGCCGGCACCGACAGCTACATCGTGTACGCGCTGAACCGCGCCAACGACTACTGCTTCACCGTCGCGGTCGTCTGGTCCACCGACACCGTGGCGAGCGCCGACCAGGTCTGCACCCGCCGCCGCTGACGTCCGCCACGCTCACGGGCGGGCGACCAGCGGTGGCGACTCGGGTCCGGTCGGCGTCGCCGGAAGCAGCAGGCGTACCCGCAGGCCGTGCGGGCCGTCGGCGTCGGTCAGGGTGATGACGCCGCCCGCACGGCGGACCAGCTCCCACACGATGGCGAGGCCGAGCCCCGCGCCGCCGTGGTCACGGGCGCGGCCGTCGTCCAACCTCGTGAACCGGTCGAAGACGCGGCCGCGATCGGCCGCCGCGATGCCCGGGCCGTCGTCGGTCACCGTCACCAGGTGGTACGCGGTCTCGTGCGGCTCGACCGCGAGGACGACGCTGCGGTGCGCGTGCCGGACCGCGTTGTCGACGAGGTTGGCCAGCACCCGCCGTAGCTCGGCCTCGTTGCCGGCCGTCCACAGCGGCCCCGGCGACGGTGCCACCCGCACCGGCGGCGACGGATACCGGGCGGCGACCTCGCTCACCAGGGTCGTCAGATCGACCGGGCCGGTGCCCCGCGCCGCCGGCATCTCGTCCAGGCGGGCCAGCAGCAGCAGGTCGTCGACCAGCAGGCTCAACCGCTCGGTGTCGGCGAGCAGGTTGGCGGTCACCGCCGTCCAGTCCGTCCGGTCGGCGAGCCGCTGGGCCACCTCCAACTCGGTACGGATGTTGGCCAGCGGGCTGCGCAGCTCGTGCGCGGCATCGGAGACGAAGGCCCGCTGCCGGGCCCGGGCCGACTCCAACCGGTCCAGCATCCCGTTCAGGGTCACCGCCAGCCGGTGGATCTCGTCGGCGGAGGCGGGCACCGGAAGTCGACCCGCGCCGGCCCGACCGGTGATCTCCTCCGCGCCCTGACGCAGCGCCTCCACGGGACGCAACGTCGCGCCGACCACCCGCCACGCCACCCCGGCCAGGACCACCACCAGCAGCGGGAACGCCACCAACAGAATGGTCCGCACCACGTGTGTGCTCTGCCGCACGTCGGCCATCGAGCGGGCGACCAGCACGGTGAGCGGCTCGGCCCCCGTGCCGGCGGGTACGGCGACCACCCGGACCGGCCCGCGGAGCCCGACCCGCTCGGCGGGAACGTCCAGGCGTTGCCGCTGGCCGGCGTCCAACCACTCGGGGCGGGCCATCGGGACCAGGCGGTCCGCGTCGATCGAGGCCGCCCGGACCCGCCCCTGCGCGTCGATCACCTGGACCCGGACCTGCCCGCCGGCCACCGGCAGCGGGTCGGGCAGCGCGTCCTCGGCGGCGAGCAGGGCGACCGCGTCGGCGGTCCGGAACGCCTCGGTGTCCACGTTGCGCTGGAGCACGAAGCGCAGCGCGCCGAGCAGCACCACCCCACCGAGGGCGAGACCGATGGTGAGGCCGAACACGCCGAGCGCCAGGAGGCGGCCCCGCAGCCCCAAGCCGTGCAGGCCCCGGCGGGGCGACCAGCCGCGCGGCGGGTCGGTCGACGTCACGTCGCCAGCCGGTAGCCGGCGCCCCGGATGGTCTCCAACCGATCCCGGCCGAGCTTGCGACGCAGGTAGCCGACGTACACCTCGACCACGTTCGGCGCCGTCTCCAGGCTGGCGTCCCATACGTGGTCCAGCAGCTCGATCTTGGAGATGACCTGGCCGGGGCGGCGCATCAGATAGTCCAGCAGGGCGTACTCGCGCGCGGTCAACGTCACCTCGGCGTCGGCCCGGGTCACCCGCCGACGGGCCGGATCGAGCCGCAGGTCGCCGACCGCCAGCACGGCGGGCCGCTCCGGCGCTCCCCGGCGCAGCAACGCCCGCAGGCGGGCCAGCAGCACCACGTACGAGAACGGCTTGGTCAGGTAGTCGTCGGCGCCGCAGTCCAGGCCGTCGGCCTGGTCGTACTCGCCGTCCTTGGCCGACAGCATCAGCACCGGCAGCCAGTGCTGCTCGGCGCGCAGCCGGCGCACCACCTCGTAGCCGGAGAGCCCGGGCAGCATGACGTCGAGGATCATCGCGTCGTACCCGCCGTGGCGTGCCGCGTCCAGGCCGGCGGGGCCGGTCGCCGCAACGTCGACCGCGAACCCCTCCGCCTGCAGGCCGCGTTGCAGGGCATCCGCCAGCCGGGCCTCGTCCTCCACCACCAACAACCGCACGCCTCAAGGGTGCCACCCGGGTCACAACTCGCGGTTCGGCGTCCTCAGCGCACTCACAGCGCCGACCGGGCAGGATGTCGGGCAGGAGGTGTGCACCATGTCGATCCTGAGAAGTCGTCCCGTCCTGCGGTGGCTGGTCCCGGTGGCCGCCGGCGTCGCCGTCATCGGTGGCGGCGCCGCCGTCGGCACGTTCGCCGCAGAGGCCGAGCCGAGCCTGCCGCCGCGTACCGCCGCCCAGCTTCTGGTGGACCTCCAGACCTCCTCCCTGGAGGGGTTGTCCGGGACGGTCGTGCAACGCGCCGACCTCGGCCTGCCGCCGCTCGTCGGGCTGCTGCCCGGCAACGACCTGACGGCCCTGCTGAGCGGCACGCACACCCTGCGGGTGTGGTACTCCGGCCCGGATCGGCAGCGCGTCGCGCTGGTGGACACGCTCGGCCAGCGGGACATCATCCGCAACGGTCGGGACGTGTGGACCTGGGAGAGCCGCGGCAACACCGCCCGCCACCGCGCCCTGGGCGAGGCGACGGGCACCGCGAAGCCCGACGCGACGCCGAGCCTGCCGGCCACTCCCCGGGAGGCCGCCGACCTGGCGTTGGGCGCGATCGATCCGAGCACCGAGGTCAGCGTCGGCCGCTCGGCCACCGTCGCCGGTCGGGACGCCTACGAGCTGGTGCTCGCGCCGCGTGACCGTGACTCGCTGGTGCACCAGCTCCGGATCGCCATCGACGCGAAGCAGCACGTGCCGCTGCGCTTCGAGGTGCTCGCCGCCGGCAGCGACCAGCCGGCCTTCGAGATGGCGTTCACCCAGGTCGACTACCGCCGCCCCGACGCCGACCAGTTCGCCTTCAACCCGCCCCCGGGCGTGCGGGTCACCGAGGAGAGCGCCGAGCGGCCGACCACCGGCCGGCCGGCACCCGTCGCGCCGGGTCGGGACCCCCAGGTGCGGACGGTCGGCGACGGCTGGACCACCGTCCTGGTCGCCCGCGTCGACGCAGCCTCGGGCCAGAAGCCGGCCGTCGCAGCCCCGGGCCAGAAGTCGACCGCCGCGCCGGACGCCGACCTGTCGAAGCTGCTCGGTGGCCTGCCGAGGGTCAGCGGCGACTGGGGCAGCGGGCGGTTGCTCACCGGCAAGCTGTTCAGCGTGCTGCTCACCGACGACGGGCGGGTGCTCGCCGGAGCCGTCACCCCCGAGCGGCTCTACCAGGTGGCTCGCGGCTGAACTCCGCACACACGTACGCCGGGTCGACCACGCGGTCGGCCCGGCGTATCTGTGTGACCCGGATCGGCCCGGTCGGCTTGGTGACAGCGGGCCGGCCGCGCTATCTTCGACAATTCGAGGGCACAAAAAAGAACGGCATTAAATGCCGTTCTAGCATTGGATTCTAACGTTTAGGGAGACGGCTTGTCAAGGCACTCCGGCGGTACCGGTGAATTGCCGGTCGACGAGATCGGCCGCGAGCAGGAGTACGTCTCGATGCTCTACGACCGGCTGGACGGGTTGCGTGAGCAGGCCGCCCACCGGCTCACCGCCGAGCTGCGCAACACCGGCGGCACCCTGCAGGACCGCTCCCAGCGCGACAGCTCCGTGGCCATGTACGCCGACCAGGTCGAGCAGTTCTCCGCCGTGGAGAATGGCCTCTGCTTCGGGCGGCTCGACGGCGACGACGACTCCCGCCGCTACATCGGCCGGATTGGGATCTTCGACACCAGTGGCGACTACGACCCGCTGTTGATGGACTGGCGTGCCCCGGCCGCGCGGCCGTTCTACCTCGCCACCGCCGCCAACCCACAGGGCGTACGCCGCCGCCGACACCTGCGTACCCGCCAGCGCAAGGTGACCGGGCTCAACGACGAGGTCCTCGACATCGACAGCGCCTCCCCCGGCGGCCACGAGGAGCTGACCGGCGAGGCGTCCCTGCTGGCCGCGCTCAACGCCGGTCGGACGGGCCGGATGCGCGACATCGTGGAGACCATCCAGGCCGAGCAGGACCGGATCATCCGTGCCGACCTGCCCGGGGTGCTGGTGGTCCAGGGCGGCCCCGGCACCGGCAAGACCGCCGTCGCGCTGCACCGGGCCGCGTACCTGCTCTACACACACCGACGCGAGCTGTCCAGTCGTGGTGTGCTGCTGGTCGGACCGAACGCGACGTTCCTGCGCTACATCTCCCAGGTGCTTCCCACGCTGGCCGAGACGGGCGTGCTGCTGCGTACCCAGGGTGACCTGTTCCCCGGGGTGAGCGCCCAGCGCGACGAGTCGGCCCAGGCCGCGGCGCTCAAGGGCCGCGCCGTGCTCGCCGAGGTGCTGGCCCTCGCCGTGCGGGACCGGCAGTGGGTGCCGGACGAGCCGCTGGAGATCGAGGTGGAGCGCGAGGTGCTGACCCTCGACCCGGAGACCGTGCGCGTCGCGCGGGACCGGGTACGCCGCACCGACCGTCCGCACAACCTGGCCCGGGCGCTGTTCGACGTGGAGATCGTGCACGCGCTCGCCGACCAGGTGGCCGAGCGGATCGGCGCCGACCCGCTGGGCGGCGACAACCTGCTCGACGAGGCCGACCGCGCCGAGATCCGTCGGGAGCTGCGCGAGGAGACGGAGATTCAGGCCGTACTCGATCGGTTGTGGCCGGTGCTCACCCCGCAGCGCCTGCTCGCTGACCTGTACGCGGACCCGGACCGGATCGCCGCCGCCGCGCCGATGCTGACCGACGACGAGCGGGCGCTGCTGCACCGCGAGCCGGGCGGTTGGACGCCCGCCGACGTGCCGCTGCTGGACGAGGCGGCCGAACTGCTCGGCGAGGACGAGCGGGCCGCCGCCGCCCGGCGCGAGCGCATCCGCCTCATGGAGCGGGAGTACGCCGAGGGCGTGCTGGAGATCGCCCGCGGCTCCCGGTCGATCGACGTGGAGGACGAGGCCGAGGGCGGCGAGATCCTCGGCGTGACCGACCTCATCGACGCGGACCGGCTGCTGGAACGGCAGGAGGAGGCCGACCGGCTGACCACCGCGCAGCGCGCCGCCGCCGACCGCACGTGGGCGTTCGGCCACGTCATCGTGGACGAGGCACAGGAGTTGTCGCCGATGGCGTGGCGGCTGCTGATGCGCCGCTGCCCGAGCCGGTCGATGACGATCGTCGGGGACGTGGCGCAGACCGGCGCGCTCGCCGGAACGCCCTCCTGGGCGGACGCCCTCGCCCCGTACGTGGCACAGCGGTGGCGGCTCACCGAGCTGACGGTCAGCTACCGCACGCCCGCCGAGATCATGGCGGTCGCCGCGGAGGTGCTCACCGAGATCGACCCGGCGCTGCGGCCACCCCGCTCGGTGCGGGAGAGCGGCGTACCGCCGTGGGACCGGGCGGTGCCCGACGGGCAGCTACCCGCCGAGTTGGTGGCGGCGGTGGCCCGCGAGGCCGCGGGGCTGACCGAGGGCCGGGTCGGCGTCATCGTGCCGGCCAGCCGGGTCGACGCGCTCGGCTCGGCGCTGACCGCCGCGCTGCCCGAGGCCACGGTGGGCGAGAACCCGGAGCTGGAGAGCCGGGTGGTCGTGCTGACCGTCGCCCAGGCCAAGGGGCTGGAGTTCGACTCGGTGCTGGTCGTCGACCCGGACCGGATGGTGGCCGAGTCGCCGCGCGGGCGCAGCGACCTGTACGTCGCGCTCACCCGGGCCACCCAGCGTCTGGGCATCCTGCGCCCCTGCCCCTGACCCGCCCACGTCGCCCCCGCCGACCGGTCGGCCGGCGGGGGCGCGGCGGGTCACCGCCGGTCGGTCGAGCGGTCCCGGATGGACTTGGCTGGGCCGGTCGCCGACGTGGACTGGTCGCTGGTGCCGCCGCCCGTCGGGGTGCTCAGGCCGCCGGTGGTGGCGTCGCCGGTGGTCGTCGGTGCCACCTTGCCCGGGTGTCGCTCGGGCTGGCGGGCGACCCGGCGTACGCTCGCCGGCCCGGCGGTGCCACCGGTGGTGGTCACCGCGCCCTGGCCGCCGACCGGGCCGCCGTCGTGCAGCACCCGCGGGTCGACCCGTTCGTGCGCCGGGTCGAGTGGATCGTCACGTTGGAGTTGGGTCTCCACATCGGTGGGGGGCACCGTCACCTCGTCGAGGGCGCCCTCGCCGTACACGCCGCCGGTGATCCGGTTCTCGGCCTGGCGGGCGGCCTCCTGCCGCATGTCGTCCTCACGCACGTCCATCACCTCGCAGAAGCTGGTGGAACCGACTGCGTGCCCGGCCACCCGTCGACCAAACCCAAAGCGCCCGCGCGGCGACCCGGAACCGGACATCCGCCCCGACCGGTCGTGTTGCGGGCGCCGTCACGCCTCGTCGATGCATTTTTCGAGGTAGGGGTGTTACCTGCTCGCGGCCGTCGGGTAGTCGGGGGGCGTCCCCGCCGTGCAAGCGAACCGTGCCGTGGCCGAAACGCGGTAGCGGGGCGAGGGAAGGCAGGTACGACTCATCGCATCCTGAGGAGGACCAGATGAGCACGCAGGCTGCTTCCACCAGGCCGATGAACCGGCCCATGAACGACCCGCAGAACCCCGCCATGATGCGGGACACCCAGCAGATGCCGGCCATGCGCGACGGACATCGTGAGCCCGTGCCGGCGCCGGGTACGGAGACCAAGCAGGCGTTCCTGACCACGGAATTCTGGGTCTACGCCGCCGCCGTCGCACTGCTCGTGATCGCCGCGTTCTGGAAGGGCACCACCGCCAACGGGTTGAACATCAACAACCCGAGCCAGACGTGGCTGTTCCTGAGCATCCTGACCGGTGGTTACCTGGTCAGCCGGGGCCTGTCGAAGGCCGGCTCCGAGCGCCGGTCCGGCAAGGAGCGGAGCATGCGCGGGCGCTGACGCGCCGCACGTGAAACGGTGGCCTCCGGGAGAGTTCTCCCGGAGGCCACCGTCGTGCGTACGGGCGTTACTCGTCGCCGCCGAAGTCGCCGAAGTCGCCCTCGAAGGCGTCCTCGATCATCTCGCCGGCGATCATGCCGCCGGCGACACCGAGCGCCGCACCGGCGACCATGCCACCCACACCCATGCCACCACGGCCGTGACCGTGGCCCGGACCGTAGCCGTGACCGTGGCCGTACTGGGACCGCAGGCTGCCGTAGCGGGACGTCGTCTCGCGCAGCCAACCGTCGACGACCTGCGCCCAGTCGACCCGGTCGACGTCGGCGTGCGACACCTGGTAGCGACCGAACGCGTCGTGCCCGGCGCTCAGGAAGCCGCCGCGCTTGTCGCACTCCAGGATCACGTCGACGCCGTACTGGTTGGTCACGAAGGTCAGCTCGACCTCGTTGATCGTGCTCGCGTACTGCGGGGACGCGAAGAACTCGATCTCCTGATAGAACGGCAGCGTCTGCTGCACGCCCCGGATGTGACCGCGCTCGAGGTCAGCGGACTTGAACCGGAAGCCGAGCCGCTGGAACGCCTCCAGGATCCGCTCGTGCACCGGCAACGGGTGCACCGCCACGTGGTCCAGGTCGCCCTTGTCGACCGCGCGGGCCACCGACAACTCGGTCCGCAGGCCCATCGTCATGCCGTGCAGGCGCTGGCCGTACACGTCGGTGATCGGGGTCTCCCACGGCACCGGGAGCTGGAACGGGATCGACATCTCCTGCTTGGGCGCGAGCTGGAACGCTCCGCTCACGGCCATCCGGTGGAACTCCATGGTGCCGGCGTACTCCGTGTCGTGGCCCTCGACCTCGACCCGGGTGACCAGGCCGATCACCACCTGCTCGATGGCCGCCGGGTTGTCCCCGCCGACGATTCTGACCTCACCGTCGAGGGTCAGGCCGGGTCGGGTGTTGGGGTTGGTCAGCACAGTGTCCACGCTGGGACCACCCACACCGAACGCGCTCAACATCTTCTTGAAGACCATCGGAACTCCTGTGCGACAGCCGACCGCTCCACCATGGAGTCGGACGTTGACTCACCGCGCACCCTATCCAGACCCCCTGTGAGATCGCTGTGAGCGCGCCGACCGCGCTCGATCGACTCGGGTTCCTGGAAGTCGGGCTGTCACCCTGACCGGGACGGCCCGACTTCCGCAAAACCGAGTCGATCAGCGTCCGACGTCCGCGATCGCCAGGTCCGCAGCCCGATCCGCGTCGTTCCCGGCCCGGCGCAGCAGCGCATCCACGAACCAGTGGCCGTCGAGGCTCGGGCCACCGATGACATCGAGGTACAGGCCGAGGTCGCACCGCTCGCCGAAAAGGGTGACCCCGAGGTCGGGACATCGACGGTGGATGGCGTCGAAGAGCCGCCACGCCGACTCGTCGCGACGGGCGCGGCGGACGGGATCACATTCGACCAGCGCCTCGGCGACGCCGTCCGCGTCGGGGTTGAAGCCGTCCAGCAGCGGCAGCAACGACGGGTCCGCCAGGTAGGCGGCGGCCTGGACGGTGAACTTGTGGACCTCGTCCTGGGCGAGCAGCTCGCGTACCAGGGGAAGTGCCCGGGCGTCCCGCCGCCGGGCCAACCCGCGGGCGCCTTCCGCGCGTACCTCCGGGTCGACGTCGCGGGTACGGTCCCACAGCGCCTGCCGGACGGCGTTCCCGTCTGCGGTGCTCAGCCAACCGAGCCCGAACGTCGCCCACTCCCGCACCCGCGCGTCGGGGTCGGTGCAGAGGTCGATCAGCACCGCCTCGCCGGCCTCGGCCGGCGGATCATCGAGCACCATCGGCACCGCGACGGCGACCTGGAACCGTACGTCGCTGTCAGGGCTGCCTGCGAGGATGACCAGGGTCGGCAGGGCGCGCGGGTCGCAGGTGGAACCCAACGCACGGGCGATCGACCAGTGCACCTCGGGATCGGTCTCGGTGGCGGCCAGCGAGATCAGGGCCGTCGCGGCGTCCGCGCGCAGGTCGTCCCCGTGCACCTCGCTGGCGAAGCCGAGCAGGTCACACGCCGCCGCGCGCACCACAGGGTCCGGATCGCCGAGCCGCCCCACGGCCAACCGCGCGGCCGGGGCACCCGCGTCGGCCGCCTGCCGGAGCAGCGTCGACCCGTCGTCGGAGTCGCCTTCGGCGACGGTACGCCGCGACCGCTGCACCGCCTGGTCGAACAGGTCCGCCATCTCGTGCGCTTCCACGGCCCCGATGGTGCCCGCCGGCCAATGGATGCCGCCACCGAATACTGATCGACTCGACTTCGCCGAAGTCGGGCTGTCAACCCGACCGGGACACCCCCACATCGGCGATGTCGAGTCGATCACGGGTCGGTGCGCGCGAATGTGCCGTCCTTGACCCCGTTGACGAACGCGGTCCAGCCGCTGACGCCATAGAGGAGGGTCGCCGCCGCGCGGTCCTTGCTGTCCCGCACCGCCACCCGGCCGGAGCCGTCCAGAACAGGCCCCGCCTCAACACAGTTACCGCCGTTGTCGGGGCTCCTCGTGCTGATGTGCCAGGCGACATCAGGCGTGGACTCGCTCATGACAGCTCCTCCGCGAGTGCTGTGATCAGCTTCGCCGACTCAGTCGCACTGAGTGCGGCCTCCCGGAGGCGATCGTACGCGCGGACGTAGCGCGAGGCATTGCCTGATTCCAGGAAGAGACGCCCACCGAGGGTTTCGGCATGGGCGACGTCTGAGTAGGGGGCAGGCATCCTGAAGAGCCAGAAAGTGCCGTCCAAGTCGGCGTGCAGCCCGAGGGTCAGCGGGAGTACACGGATCTCGACCGTCGACTTCGCGGTGGCGCGCGCCAGGTGGGTCAGTTGAGCGGCCATGACGCTTCTACTCATGACGGGCCGCCGCAGGGCCGCCTCTTCGATGATCACAACGAGCCTCATTGGCGAAGGACCATCCAGCATCCGCTGCCGGTCCATGCGCAGTTCGACCCACTTCCGGATCTCGACCTCGCTCGCCGAGCTGGGCTCGGCATTCCTGATGACCGCCTCGGCGTAGTCGCGTGTCTGAAGCAGACCAGGTATCAGGTATGCTGCGTAGGTACAGACTTCATCGGCTCTCGCTTCCAGCCAGGGAAAGTCGATGAACGAGTTGTCGTAGATCGTTGTGTCGAAGCCGTTGTCCCAGCGGTCGACGCGCCAGGCGTCCTGCGCGAGCTGGACGAGCCGATCCCTCTCCCGCTCGTCGTAGACGCCGTAAAGATCGAGCAACGCCACCACCAGATCTCTCCGGAAGGGCCACTCCGCCCGCTCGTACCGCGCCAGCGACGAGAAGTCGCGCTCAAGATACTGCGCGACGTACTTGAGGGTGAGCCCCCGCCTCTCGCGCAGCTCACGCATCTGCTGGCCCAGCCATTGGGCACGAAGGGTTCTGACGAACGGCTCTCTGCTCGCGGCCATGCTCACCTCTCAAGGGCACCCGAAGAAGGATTCCGTTGGTG
Source organism: Micromonospora sp. WMMD736 (assembly GCF_049179015.1). Taxonomy (NCBI): domain Bacteria; kingdom Bacillati; phylum Actinomycetota; class Actinomycetes; order Micromonosporales; family Micromonosporaceae; genus Micromonospora; species Micromonospora sp. WMMD736. Next base: position 6,317,221 of record NZ_JBMHMI010000001.1, on the reverse strand, counting down.
TCGTTGCACCAATGCCGAGGCCACTGGAAACGTGACCTGCGGGTGAGGGTGATCGCCGGCCCCCGGGGATACCCGGTGCAAACACGGCAACCGCGGCTGTGCCAACAGCCGAGAAGGTGACGAGAGACGGCTTCGCGAGTGGCAGTCGCATACCGGCTCTCGTCGGGTCTCAACTAGAGCGTCGGGATACACAGAATCCCGGCTCCGAACCGACTTGGACGAATACGTACCACGAACAAGGGCGCTCTCGCGACCCCGACGCACCCATCGACCGACGACGACAGAGGTGACCGATGACGAGAGGCGCGTTCCACGACGGCGGCCGGCTGCATCCGCGGCACGTACGCGACCATCAGTTCGCCACCGTGGGCTTTGGCCGGCGAGGCCTCGACCCCCGGGAGGTGCGGCGGTTCCTGCACCGCGTCGCGCTCGACCTGACCGCGCTGCACCACGATCTGGCGCTGCTCAGCGAAGAGAACGCGCGGGTCAAGCGGGCGCTGCGGGCTCGGCAGGGCAACTGGCCCGATCGGCGGCAGTGGTGATCCCACCGGACCGCGTTTTCGTACCGCTGCCTCGGGCCGCCGTGTTCGCCTTCACGGAGCCGACCGACGCGGCCGAACCGCCACCTCGGCACGTGATCCACCTGCCGGTGGCGGTGGCGGACCTGGCCGGTGCGCTGGAGTTCGCGCGTACTCTCGCCCGGTCACTGGCCACGACACCACAGGTCGACGTAGGCGGCATCACCGTGTCGGCCGAGGACGCGCAGCACGTACGACAGTGGGTTTTCTGCGACCGCATCATGCCGGATCGCCGGCGGTGCGCGCGGCCGGCCGACCACGACGGCGTCTGCTCGCCTGTCGACGATCCCTGACCGATCTCTATCCTCGTCGACTATGAGAGCGGGGAGGCGCGCACGCGCCGCCGTGCTCGCGACGGCGATCGTGTTGCTGGCCGTGGCCGGGTGCGACACGGCAGCGGTTGACGGGACGCGTGCATGCGAGGAGCAGCGGAAGGCCGATGAGGCGAAGGTCCGGGTCGACCGCTGGGAGCCACCGGAGGACCTTCCGTTTGTCGGCGACTATTCGGAGGTTCACTGGCAAGCCCGCGCGCTGGGCAATCCGTGTTCACGGATGCCGGGCCCGACGGACTGGGAGTACCAGGGCGTCATCGTGCTACGTCCCGAGGACGCCAAGAGAATGGCCGAGCGATTCGAGTTCGTTCCGTTCACCTCTGTCGACCCGGCTGAACTGACCAGCTCACACGCGCCCGCGGACGTGCGACCGGACCTCGTACCGTTCCTCCCGCCCGAACCGCAGTGGCTGCACAGTCAGACCTACAACGAGGCGTCACCGTCGACACGCTGGCGCGTGGTGTTCCTGGACCTGAAGCGCCACACGCTCCTGTTCATGCTCAACGACCACTAGGAGAGCCTTAGCCGGGCTCCACGACGACCAGCTCGCCGACCTGTTCGCCGATGGTGGTGCGGGCCTCGGCGGGTAGGCCGACGTCGGTGATCAGCACGTCGGCCGCCTCCAGCGGGGCGATGGTGGCGATGCCGATCGTCTCCCACTTGGTGTGGTCGGCGAGCACCACCAGCCGACGGGCAGCCCCGATGAGGCAGCGGTTGACGCCGGCCTCCAGCAGGTTCGGCGTGGTGAAGCCGGTGCGCGGGCTGAGGCCGTGCACGCCCAAAAAGAGCAGGTCGACGTTGAGCGCGCTGATCGCCGCCTCGGCGACCGGGCCGGTCAGCGCGTCGGACGGGGTACGGATGCCGCCGGTCAGGACGACGGTCTGGTCGGCGCGCGGATTCTGGTAGAGCGCGTCGGCCACCGGGATCGAGTTGGTCACCACGGTCAGCCCGTGCACGTCGGACAGCAGGGTGGCCAGCGCGGCGGTGGTCGTACCGGCGGAGAGCGCGATGGCCATCCCCGGCTCCACCATCGTGGCCGCCCGCTCGGCGATGGCCCGCTTCTCCGCCTGTTGACGGATCGACTTCGCGGCGAAGCCGGGCTCGTCGGCCGAGCCGGGCCCGGCGAGCGTCGCGCCACCGTGGACCTTGTCGACCAGGCCGCGCTCGGCCAGCACCTCCAGGTCGCGCCGGATCGTCATGTCGGACACGCCGAACCGGCTGACCAGGTGACTCACCCGTACCCCGCCGCGCTGGCGGATCAGGTCGAGGATCGCGCTCTGCCGCTGCTGGGCCAACATCTGGGGAATCTCCTTCGAACCGTGGCCGCCGCCCGGATCAGAACCGGTCCTCACGGACCACCGCCACCTCACCGGCCGGCACGGTCAGCTCACCCGTACACCGTGTCCCGGTCAACAGCTCGACACCGGTCGCCGAGACCCGTACCTCCGACGAGGTGTGGTTGATCGCGAACAGCCAGGTCCGCTCGCCGTCGCGGCGGCGGACCACCTCCACCCCGCTCGGCGCCTGCGCCGCCGGACGGACGCCGGCCTCGTCGAGCAGCCGGGCGACCAGCCGGTCGGTGGCCGGTTCGTCGAGCCGGGTGCCGACGTACCAGGCGGCGCCCGCGCCGACCGGCCGCCGCGTCAGCGCCGGCACGCCCGGCAGGGGCCCATCGGTGTACGACGTGAGCACCTCGGCGTCGTCAGCGTGCAGCCACTCGGTCCACACGTCGACGGTGCCGCCGTCGTCGAGTCCGACGCGTTCGCCCTCGCGCAGGGGGAAGAACTCCTCGGTGCGGACGCCGAGCAGGTCGCGGTACGCGCCGGGGTAACCGCCGAGGCGGATGTGGTCGTTCTCGTCGACGATGCCGCTGAAGTAGGTGACCGCCGCCGTGCCGCCGGCCGCCACGAATCGGCGCAGCGCCTCGACGTCGGCGTCGCGGACGAGGTAGAGGGTGGGCACCAGGACCAGCCGGTAGCCGCTGAGGTCGGCCGACGGGTGGACGATGTCGGCGGTCACGCCGGCCCGCCACAGGGCGCCGTACAGCGCGTTGAGGCGGTCGGCGTACGTGACGTCGGCGCTCGGGTGGGAGTCCAACTCGACCGCCCACCACGCCTCGTAGTCGAACAGGATCGCCACCTCGGCGTCGACCCGGCTGCCGCGTACCTCGGCGAGGGCCTTCAGGTCCGCGCCGAGCCGGCAGACCTCGCGGAACACCTTGGTCTCCGGGCCGGCGTGCGGCACCAGGGCGGAGTGGAACTTCTCGGCTCCGGCCCGGGAGGCCCGCCACTGGAAGAACAGCACCCCGTCGGCGCCCCGGGCGACGTGGGCCAGGCTGTTGCGGCGAAGCTCGCCGGGGAGCTTCGCCACGTTGCGCGGCTGCCAGTTGACCGCGCTGGTGGAGTGCTCCATGAGCAGCCAGGGCTCGCCACCGGCGACGCCCCGGGTGTGGTCGGCGGCCAGCGCCAGCCCGAGGTGGGCGCGCGGGTCGGCGGCGGTCAGGTAGTGGTCGTTGGAGACGAGGTCCACGTCGCCGGCCCAGGAGTGGTAGTCCATGTGCTTGGCCATGCCGACCATGAAGTTGGTGGTGACCGGCTGGCGGACCAGCGTCGTCAGCGTCTCGCGTTCGGCGCGTAGTTGGGCGCGCTGCTCGTCGGAGGAGAAGCGCAGGAAGTCGAGCTGCTGCGTGGGGTTGGCGAACGTCGGTGCGGTGCGCGGCGGGTTGATCTCGGCCCAGTCGCCGTAGCGCTGGCTCCAGAACGCGGTGCCCCACGCGTCGTTGAGCCGGTCCAGGTCGCCGTAGCGCTCGCGCAGCCACCCCCGGAACGCCTCGGCGCTGACGTCGCAGTAGCAATGCACGTTGTGACAGCCCAGCTCGTTCGAGACGTGCCACATGACGACGGCGGGGTGCTCGGCGTACCGGCCGGCGACCGCGCGTACCAGCTCCAGGGCGCGCTCGCGGAACACCGGCGAGCTGGGACAGTACGCCTGCCGTCCACCCGGCCAGAGGATCGCGCCGTCGGCCCGTCGGGGCAGCGTCTCCGGGTGCGCGCGGGACAGCCAGGGCGGTGGAGTGGCGGTGGCGGTGGCCAGGTCGACCTGAATGCCCCCGTCGTGCAGGAGGTCGAGCACCCGGTCCAGCCAACCGAACTCGAACCGGCCGGGGTGGGGTTCCAGGCGTGCCCAGGAGAAGATGCCGACGGAGACCAGGTTGACCCCGGCCCGTCGCATCAGCTCGACGTCCTCCGACCAGGTCTGCTCGGGCCACTGCTCAGGGTTGTAGTCGCCGCCGAAGTAGATGCCGTCGCCCTGCCATCGCCGCATGAGAGGTGAGGGTGCACCGGCCATCCACCGAAGTCAACAGTTTCCAACATCGACTTCGTTTCCAACGTTTACCTCGTAACAGCCGTATCACGACTGGGTTATCAGAGGCGAAAGGACCTCTTGACAGCGGCCTATGGAGGGGTAGCTTGAGGCCCCAACTGGCTGATCGTGTTCGCCAATGTGGATTCTCGGTGGATCACGACGTGTATTTGCCAGGCTGGACCGCTCCTCACCACACCCGACCCTTGGACGCAGCACCTCTTCATCCGCAGGAGGCACCGATGTCCCGTCCCCGATCGCAGGCCGAATACCTGGCCCGGCTCGTACCACCCTCCGTCGCCGGCATCAACCGACGGTCACTGCTGGCCGGCGCGGCCGGCACGGGCGCGCTGCTCAGCACCGGCCTGCTCGCCGGTTGCGGCGACGACTCCGGCTCCGGCGAGTCCAGTAAGGACGTCACGCTCGGATCGAACCAGTCCGACCCGAAGCCCAAGGACGTCCTCGCCAAGATCACCGATTCGTTCAAGACCTCGTCCGGCGTGCAGGTCGCGACCAACACGGTCGACCACAACACGTTCCAGGAGAACATCAACAACTACCTGCAGGGCAAGCCGGACGACGTCTTCACCTGGTTCGCCGGCTACCGGATGCGCTTCTTCGCCCAGAAGGGCCTGGCCAGCGACATCAGCGACGTGTGGGGCAAGCTCTCCGGCTTCTCCGACGCGTTCAAGAAGGCGTCCACCGGCGACGACGGCAAGCAGTACTTCGTCCCGGCGACGTACTACCCGTGGGCGGTCTTCTACCGCAAGTCGGTCTGGAAGCAGTACGGCTACCAGGTGCCGACCACGCTGGACCAGTTCACCACGCTCGGCGCGCAGATGAAGAAGGACGGCCTCACCCCGATCGCCTTCGCCGACAAGGACGGCTGGCCGGCGATGGGCACGTTCGACATCCTCAACCTGCGGATCAACGGCTACCAGTTCCACGTCGACCTGATGGCCGGCAAGGAGGCCTGGACCTCCGACAAGGTCAAGAAGGTCTTCGACACCTGGGCCGGCCTGCTCCCCCTGCACCAGCCGGACAGCCTCGGCCGCACCTGGCAGGAGGCCGCGCAGTCGTTGCAGCAGAAGAAGAGCGGCATGTACCTGCTGGGCCTCTTCGTCGGCCAGCAGTTCAGCAACGAGGAGCAGGACGACCTCGACTTCTTCACCTTCCCCGAGATCGACCCGGCCATCGGCGCGAAGGCCCTGGACGCCCCGATCGACGGCTACATGATGGCGCGCAAGCCCAAGAACGAGGACAACGCGCGCAAGCTGCTGGAGTACTTCGGTGGCAAGGCCGCCGCGGACATCAACCTCAAGAACGACCCGGCCGTCCTCGTCGCCAACAGTGGCGCGGACGTCGGCGGCTACACGGCGTTGCAGAAGAAGGCCGCGGAGCTGGTCGGGTCGGCCACCGAGATCGCCCAGTTCCTCGACCGGGACACCCGACCGGACTTCGCCTCGACGGTGATGATCCCGGCGATCCAGCAGTTCATCAAGAACCCCAAGGACATTGACGGGCTGACGTCGTCCATCGAGAACCAGAAGAAGTCGATCTTCACTGACTGACGGCGGAAGGGGGAGGACATCGTGTCCGACCTACCCCTGATCCAAGCGGATCGCGCCGTGCCGCCGCCGGCCGCGACCACCTCCACGGGTGGTCGTCGCCGGCGGCTACGGCTCCTGTCCCCCACCGACCGCGTGGTCATCACGCTGATGGTGCTCGTCCCACTGCTGCTCGTCACCGCGCTCGTCTGGCTGCCGGCCCTGGCGACCGTGGTGCTGTCCGGCACCGACTGGGACGGCATCGGTCCCCTCAACGAGATCGAGTTCGTCGGCGGGCGCAACTACAGCGACGTGGTGAACATCTACCCGCCGTTCGTGCCCGCGATCCAACACAACCTGCTCTGGCTGGCCGTGCTGTTCGTGGTCGCCACGCCGTTCGGCATGTTCCTGGCCGTGCTGCTCGACAAGGAGCTGCGCGGCAGCCGCTTCTACCAGACCGCGCTGTACCTGCCGGTGGTGCTCTCGCTGGCGCTTATCGGCTTCGTCTGGCAGCTGCTCTACTCCCGTGACCAGGGTCTGATCAACGCCGTCCTCGGCACCCAGACCGACTGGTACGGCGACTCGAACGTCAACATCTGGGCGGTCATGGTCGCCTCCGGGTGGCGACACGTCGGCTACATCATGCTGCTCTACCTGGCCGGACTGAAGGGCGTCGACCCGTCGCTGCGCGAGGCGGCCGCGGTCGACGGCGCCTCCGAGGTCCGGACCTTCTTCCGGGTCGTGTTCCCGGTGCTGCGACCGATCAACATCATCGTCCTGGTGGTGACCGTGATCGAGTCGCTGCGCGCGTTCGACCTGGTCTGGGTCGTCAACAAGGGCCGCAACGGCCTGGAGTTGATCTCCGCGCTGGTCACCCAGAACGTGGTGGGTGAGGCGAGCCGGATCGGCTTCGGCTCGGCGCTGGCGACGATCATGCTGGTCGTCTCGCTGGTCTTCATCACCATCTACCTGGCGACCGTGATGAGGGAGAACCGGGAATGAGCGTCGACACCCCGAACCGCCGACGCAGGCTGACCCCGCTGCGGATGCTGCTGCACGGCTTCCTCATCGCCGTGGCGCTGATCTGGCTCTTCCCGATCGCCTGGGCGGTCCTGACGTCGTTCCGCTCCTACCAGTACACCGCCGCCAACGGCTACGTCTCGTTCGGCGGCTGGACCATCGACAACTACGTCACGGCCTGGGACCAGGCGGAGTTCGGCAAGCACTTCCTCAACTCGGTCTACATCACGGTGCCGGCGGTGCTGCTGACGCTCTTCCTCGCCTCCTGCGTCGCGTTCGTCATCGCCCGGTTCAGCTGGAAGACCAACCTCATCCTGCTCGGGGTGTTCACCGCCGCCAACCTGCTGCCGCAGCAGGCGCTGCTCATTCCGCTGTTCCGGCTGTTCACCGAGGTGCCGCTGCCGGAGTTCATGAGCGACTCGGAGCTGCTCTACGACAGCTACTGGGGCCTGATCCTGATCAACGTGGCCTTCCAGTGCGGGTTCTGCGTCTTCGTGCTCAGCAACTACATGAAGGCGCTCCCGCACGACCTGTACGAGGCGGCGATGGTTGACGGCGCGAGCGTCTGGCGGCAGTACTGGCAGATCACCATGCCGCTGTGCCGGCCGGCCCTGGCCGCGCTGGCCACCCTGGAGGTGACCTGGATCTACAACGAGTTCTTCTGGGCCACCGTCCTCATGCGTACCGGCGACAAGTTCCCGGTGACCAGCTCGCTCAACAACCTGCGCGGCCAGTTCTTCACCGACAACAACCTGGTCTCGGCGGGCAGCGTGCTCGTCGCGATCCCCACCCTCGTGATCTTCTTTATGCTCCAGCGGCACTTCGTCCGGGGCCTGACCTTGGGAGCCTCCAAAGGATGACGATCCTGCACCTGCGCCGCGGGCGGACCAGCCTGGTACTCGACGCGCGCGGCCCGGGGCTGCCCCGCGTGGCGCACTGGGGCGGCGACGTCGGCGACCTGGACGACGAGGGCCTGCGCCACCTCGTGGACGCCACCGTGCCACCGGTGGTGCCGAGCAGCTTCGACGAGCCACCCGTGCTGTCGCTGCTGCCGGAGGCGAGCGCCGGTTGGAGCGGCCGACCGGGGCTGGCCGGGCACCGCGACGGGCGGGACTGGTCCACCGCGTTCCGGCTCGACGGTCTCGCCGTCGACGAGCCGGCCGACGCCCCGGCCCGGGTCACGGTACGGGCGTCGGACGAGGCCGCCGGGCTGTCCCTGACCATCGAGATCACGCTCGACCCGTACGGCCTGCTGACCATCCGGCACCGGCTCCGCAACGACGGTGCCGGCGCGTACGAGGTGCGGGAGCTGACCCCGGTGCTCCCGGTGCCGGCGGTCGCCACCGAACTGCTCGACCTGACCGGCCGCTGGTGCCGCGAACGCTCGCCGCAGCGGCACCCGTGGCAGCACGGCGCGTGGGTCCGCGAGGGTCGGCACGGTCGCACCGGGCACGACGCCACGCTGCTGCTGGTGGCCGGCACCGCCGGGTTCGGCTTCGGGCACGGCGAGGTCTGGGCGGTGCACACCGCGTGGAGCGGCGACCATCTCACCGTCGCCGAACGCCGGCCCACCGGCGATTCCACCCTCGGCGGCGGGGAACTGCTGGCCCCCGGCGAGATCCGGCTCGCTCCCGGCGAGGCGTACGAGACTCCGCTGCTCTACGCCGTCTGGTCCGACGAAGGGCTGGACGGGCTCAGCGACGTACTCCACTCGCACGTGCGGGCGCGGCCCGGACACCCGCGATCCCCGCGCCCGGTGACCCTCAACGTCTGGGAGGCGGTCTACTTCGACCACGACCTGGACCGGCTGCGGGCCCTCGCCGACCGCGCCGCGCAGATCGGCGTGGAACGGTTCGTGCTCGACGACGGTTGGTTCCGCGGCCGGCGCGACGACACGGCCGGGTTGGGCGACTGGTACGTCGACGAGGGCGTCTGGCCCGACGGTCTGCAACCGCTCATCGACCACGTGACCGGCCACGGCCTTCAGTTCGGTCTCTGGGTGGAACCGGAGATGGTCAACCCGGACTCGGACCTGTTCCGCGCGCACGCCGACTGGCTGCTGACCCTGCCGGGGCGGCTGCCGCCGGCCTGGCGCAGCCAGCAGGTGCTCGACCTGGGCCGGCCCGAGGCGTACGACTACGTGCTGGAACGCCTCGACGCGCTGCTCACCGAGCATCCCGGGATCAGCTACCTCAAGTGGGACCACAACCGGGACCTCACCGAGGCGGGTCACCACGGCCGGCCCGGGGTGCATGGGCAGACCCTCGCGGTCTACCGCCTCCTCGACGAGCTGCGTCGACGCCACCCCGGCGTGGAGATCGAGAGCTGCTCGTCCGGTGGCGCCCGGGTGGACCTGGCCATCCTGGCCCGCACCGACCGGGTCTGGGCCAGCGACTGCAACGACGCCCTGGAACGGCTCGGCATCCAGCGCTGGACCGGGCTGCTGCTGCCACCGGAACTCGTCGGCACGCACATCGGGCCGCAGCGCTCGCACACCACCCACCGCGTACACGACCTGGGTTTCCGGGCGGCCACGGCGCTCTTCGGTCACCACGGCATCGAGTGGGACATCGCCTCCATCAGCGCCGCCGAACAGGCCGAGCTGACCGCCTGGGTGGCGCTGCACAAGCGGCTGCGTCCGCTGCTGCACGCCGGGCGGGTGGTCCGGGTCGACCACCCGGACCCGGCCGTCTGGGCGCACGGCGTGGTCGAGAAGGACAAGACCCGAGCGGTGTACGCGGTGGCCCAACTCGCCACCTCGGCGGCGCAGAGTCCGGGCGCGGTACGGCTGCCCGGCCTCGACCCGGCGCGGCGCTACCGGGTGCGGCCGGTCCCGGACGTGCCGCCTCCGGCGACCATCGAGCGGTCCGCACCGCCCTGGCTGGCGTCCGGTGTCACGCTCAGCGGAGCGGCGCTGGCCCGGGTGGGCGTGCAGCTACCCGCGCTACACCCGGAGCAGAGCCTGCTGTTCGAGGTCGACGAGGTCGGCTAGAAATTTCTTACCTCCGGGGTGTCGAGAACGGTGTCGTCGGCTTCTACCTCAGGGTGAGAGCACCGACCACGGTGCGCGGCGTGAGGAGCGAGACGATGAAGTACATGCTGTTGATGCAGTTCAGCGCCACCGGGACCGACTTCCCGGGCATCGACACCTGGACCCAGGACGAGGTCCGGGCGCACGTGGCGTTCATGGGTGAGGTCAACGAGAAGCTGGCCGCCGACGGCGAGTGGGTCGACGCCCAGGGCCTCGGCGGCCCGCAGCAGGCGCGGATCGTGCGCGCCGGCGAGGGCGGTGCACCGGTCGTCACCGAGGGCCCGTTCGCCGAGACGAAGGAGTTCCTGGCGGGCTTCTGGATCGTCGACGTCGAGAGCCCGCAGCGGGCGGTGGAGTTGGCCGCGCACATCTCCACCGCGCCCGGCCCCGGTGGTCGGCCGCTGAACATGCCGATCGAGGTGCACCCGGTGATGTCCGCTCCGTCGCAGGAGCTGTGAGCGCTGACCACCGACCGTCGCATCGAGGACCTGCTGCGCGAACTGGCGCCGCAGGTCCTCGGCGTGCTCACCCGTCGGTTCGGTGACTTCGCCACCGCCGAGGACGCCGTACAGGAGGCGCTGCTCGCCGCCGCCAGCCAGTGGCCGGCCGACGGGTTGCCGACGAACCCCCGGGGCTGGTTGATCCAGGTCGGCTACCGCCGGATGATCGAGTTGGTCCGCGGCGAGCAGGCCCGGCGTCGCCGCGAGGACCTGGTCACCCGTCAGGACCCGGACGACCGGCGGTACGCGCCGGCCCCGGACGAGGAGCTGTCCGCCGAGCGGGACGACACCCTCGTCCTGCTCTTCCTCTGCTGCCATCCGGCACTCGCCCCCACGTCGGCCGTCGCGTTGACCCTGCGCGCGGTCGGCGGTCTGAGCACCGCCGAGATCGCCCGCGCGTTCCTGGTGCCCGAGGCGACCATGGCGCAGCGGATCAGCCGGGCAAAGCAGCGGATCCGCACGTCCGGGCTACCGTTCCGGATGCCCGAGGAGGCGGAGCGGGCCGATCGGTTGGCCGCCGTCCGACAGGTGCTCTACCTGATCTTCACCGAGGGGCACACCAGTACCGCGGGCCCGGACCTACGCCGTGTCGACCTGGCGGCCGAGGCTATCCGGCTGACCCGGGCGCTGCACGTACGCCTGCCCGACGACAGTGAGACCGCCGGACTGCTCGCGTTGCTGCTGCTCACGGAGGCGCGCAGCCCGGCACGAACCGGGCCTTCCGGAGAGCTGATCCCACTGGCCGAGCAGGATCGCGGACGCTGGGACGCGGCGGCCATCGCCGAAGGCGTCGCACTGGTCACGACGGCGCTGCCGCGCGGCCCGGTCGGCCCGTACCAGGTGCAGGCCGCCATCGCCGCGCTGCACGACGAGGCTCCCAGCACCGATGCGACCGACTGGCCCCAGATCCTGGCGCTGTACGAGGTGCTGGATCGGTTGGCCGGCACCCCGGTGGTGGCGCTCAACCGGGCCGTCGCGACCGCCATGGTGCACGGGCCCGCTGCCGGCCTCACCGCCCTCGACGCGCTGACCGACGATCCCCGGCTGGCCGGACACCACCGGCTGCCCGCCGCCCGGGCGCACCTGCACGAGATGGCCGGCGACCGGAAACGGGCCATCGCGGACTACCGGGATGCCGCTGCCCGCACGAGCAGCCTCCCCGAACAGCGCTACCTCACCATGCGCGCCGCCCGGCTCGCCGCCGACAGCTCCTCTGCCGAAGTTGTCAATCTCGGACAGTTTCCGTCAGCGGGGAACGGAAACTGTCCAAGATCTACCCAAACCACGGAGGACGGCGAGTGCTGATGGCGTACGTGCTGTTGGGGATCGCGATCCTCGCCGAGGTGGTGGCGACCAGCCTGATCAAGAGCACAGCCGGCTTCACCCGCCTCTGGCCGACGGTGGGCTGCCTGGTCGGCTACGCGCTGGCGTTCCTCCTGCTCGCACAGGCCGTCAAGGAGATACCGGTCGGTGTCGCGTACGCCCTCTGGTCGGGCCTGGGCACCGCGGCCATCGTGGCGATCGGCGCGGTGTTCCTGGGCGAGTCGGTCGGGCCGGTCAAGCTCACCGGCATCGCGCTGATCATCGCGGGCGTGGTCATCGTGAACCTGACCGGCGAGCAGCACTGAGCGCGCTCGGGCTCACGACGGACGCGGTGGCCGGGCCCGCACCGGGCCCGGCCACCTGGCGTTGGTCGCCGTACGTTGCTCAACCGGCGGTGCAGCTCACCTGCGGTGTCGGGTTGGTGCCGCTCCAGCCGCCGAGGAAGCCGAAGGTGGCGCTGGCCCCGGCGGCCAGCCGGCCGTTGTAGTCCGCGTTCCGCGCGGTCACCGTGGAGCCGCTGCTGGTGACCGTCGCGTTCCAGGACTGCGTGACGCTCTGGCCGTTGGCGAGGGTCCACCGGGTGGTCCACCCGGTGATCGCCGACGCGCCGGCGGTCACGCGTACCTCGCCCTGGAAGCCGCCCTGCCACTGGTTGGTGATGGTGTACGTCGCCGTGCAGCCACCGGCGGGCGGCGGCGTGGTCGTCGGCGGGGGCGTGGTGGGAGGGGGCGTGGTCGGCGGCGGGGTGGTCGGCGGCGGGGTGGTGGGAGGAGGGGTGGTCGGCGGCGGGGGGCCGCCGAAGACGGTGGCCTCTCGGGCGGTCTGCCGGATGCCGTTGACGCCGTTGAAGACCCGCTGCCCCCAGGTGGTCAGGCTGGCCGGGTTGAACGCGGTGGCCATGTCGAGATACTCGACCCCGCCGCCGTTGCCGCTCCACGACCAGCCGAGCCAGCCGATCCCGTTGGCCTGGCTGTAGGCGAGGATGCTGTCCTCGTCCGGGTCCCCGTCGGAGTGGTTGAAGCCGAACTCACCGACCACGATGGGCAGTCCCGCCGTCCGGAACCGGCCCAGGTAGTCGCTGATCTCGGCGGCGGTGTCGAAGACGCCGTACATGTGGATGGAGAAGAGCGTGTTGCGGGCCGGGTCGGCGGCGAAGACCGACGCGGCGTTGTCGCGCATCGTGAATCCCCAGTCCTGGCCCCAGTTCGGCGCGTCCACCATGATGGTGTGGGTCAGGCCGCCGGCCCGCAGCCGCTTGACCGCGTTGGCGCTGTCGGTGGCCCACGAGCCGTAGTTGTAGTTGCCGTACGGCTCGTTGCCGATGTTGACGATGACGTACCGCTCCTGGCCGACCAGCACGTCCTTCAGGCTGAGCCAGTAGTCGACGGCACGGTCCAGGGTGATCGCACCGCTCTGCTCGCCGTAGCCGGTGGTGTCGTGCACCTCCAGCACACAGATCAGCCGGTTGGCCTTGCACAGCGAGATGACGTTGGCGACGTCGGCGTTGGTGTTCCGGGTCCACCGGTCACCGCTGGAGAGCACCACCCGCACGGTGTTCGCGCCGAGCGCCTTGACGTTCGCGAACGAACTGGTCTGCTGCGGGTACCAGGTGTGCGCGTGGTTGACGCCGCGCATGACGAATTCGGCGCCGTTGGCGTCGTACAGCTTGCCGCCCGCGACGGAGAAGCCGGCCGCGGCGTGCGCCGGTTGACCGAACGCCAGGACGGCGAGCAGCAGCGCGAGCAGGGCGGCGCCGACGGCGGAGAGTCGAGTCTTCATGGCCTTCCTCAGGGAGGACCCCCGATGCCCGGCAGGGGTGGGGTGCGACAGGGGAAGGCGGCTGCAGCCCGACAGCCGCCGCCCGACTCCCGGCGGCGCGCATCAGCCTAGGGCGATGGATCAGCTCTCGCAACCGGTTCAGTAGAGGGCGCGAAGGGGCGGGCGGCCGTGACGGCCCGCGCGGACGCGGGCCGTCACGGGGCGGTCATCCCCACCACAGGATGTGCGCCACACCGAGGGTCTTAACCGGTTAAGAGGACCGTAGGCGCGTCCACGGCATCCGTCAAGCATCGCTCGGGCGAACCGGACGGGAGGGTTGACCGTTGCTGACCTGGGTATCCCGGGACGAACCGTCGGCGAGAAGGAGATACCGGGATGGTGAGCGTCGGCTACACCCTGATGTGCGAGCAGACCGGACCTAAGCGACTGGTGGACCACGCGGTGCGGGCCGAGGCGGCCGGCTTCGACCAGCTGGTGATGTCCGACCACTACTACCCGTGGCTGGACTCGCAGGGCCACTCCCCGTACGCCTGGTCGGTGCTCGGCGCGGTCGCGCACGCCACCTCCCGCGCGGAGCTGATGTCCTTCGTGACCTGCCCGATCCGCCGCTACCACCCGGCCGTGGTCGCCCAGAAGGCCAGCACCATCGGCGCGCTCTCGGACGGGCGGTTCACCCTCGGCTTGGGCGCCGGCGAGAACCTCAACGAGCACGTGGTCGGCGGTTGGCCGCACGTGCAGCAGCGCCACGAGATGTTCGAGGAGGCGTTGCAGATCATCCGTCCGCTGCTCAACGGCGAGACGTTGACCTTCTCCGGGAACCACTTCGACGTACCCGACGCCTACGTCTGGGACCGGCCCGAGCGGCCCGTCCCGATGGCCATCGCCGCCTCCGGCCGGCAGTCCGCCACGCTGGCCGCCGAGTACGGCAACGGCCTCGTCGCGACCGAGCCCGACCGGCACATCATCGAGATGTACGACGACGCGGGCGGCGCCGGCCAGCCCCGCTACGGGCAGGTGGCGATCTGCTACGGCCCGGACGAGGCCGAGTGCCGCAAGATCGTGCACGACCAGTTCCGCTGGTTCGGCATGGGCTGGAAGGTCAACGCCGACCTACCCGGGCCGGAGTCCTTCGCCGCCGCCACCCAGTTCGTCCGCGAGGAAGACGTCGCCGAGGGCATCTCCTGCGGTCCGGACGTGGACGCGCACGTCGAGGCGTTCCGCAAGTTCGTCGACGCCGGCTTCACGCACGTGGCGATCATCCAGGTCGGCGGGGAGACCCAGCCGATGTTCCTGGACTGGGCGCAGGACCAGCTACTGCCGCGGCTGCGTCAACTGTGAGGGTGACGGCGTCCGGCCGGTTCGGGTTGGCCGAGCTGCGGCTCGCCCTGGCCGCTCCCCGGCCGGACGCCGCTCTCACCAGCGACTGGCGGCTCGTCGGCGGCGTGCGCACCCACACCCGACGAAGCGGCGGACCGGACGCCGGGGCGACGCCCGTGGTGCTCGTGCACGGCCTCGCCGTCTCGCACCGCTATCTCACCCCGCTGGCCGTCGCGCTCGCCGGCACCCACCCGGTGTACGTGCCGGACCTGCCCGGCTTCGGCCTGAGCGACCACCCCCGGAGCGCGTACGACGTCGCCCGGCACGCCGACCACCTGGCGGCCTGGCTGGCCGCGTACCGGCTGCCGCCGGTCTGCCTGGTGGGGCACTCGTTCGGCGCGGAGGTCGCCGCCGCGCTCACCGCGAACCACCCGGACGCGGTACGCGCGCTGGTGCTCGCCGGGCCGACAAGTGACCCGGTCGCCCGGTCCCGACGCGCCCTGTTCGCCCGATGGCTGGTGGACACGCTGCACGAGGCCCCGATGCAGGCACCCATCCTGGTGCGGGACATCTGGGACGCCCGGCCCTGGCGGGTCTTCGCGACGCTGTCGCACTCGGTGCGCAACGCGATCGAGACCGACCTCGTGCGGATCACGACGCCGACCCTCGTGCTGACCGGCGGTCTCGACCCGGTGGTCCCGGCGCGGTGGCGCGAGCAGGTGACCCGGCTCGTGCCGGACGCCGACCTCGCCGTCGTACCGGGTGCCGCGCACAACGTGGTCACCACCGCGCCGACGGCGGTCGCGGACGCGATCCGTGCTCTGCTCAGCCACAGCCCGCACTCACGGACAGGTGAACGTCATGCGCTTCGGTAACACGGAGATCCGGCCGCTCGGTGGTGGCCTCGGCTGCCTCCTGATGATCCTCTTCTCGATCCTGGCCTCGGTGGTGCTGACCGTCCTGCTCAACCTGGTGCTCTGAAACGTCCTCAGCGGCGCAGGCCCAGTGCGTTCAGCACCTCGCGGGACGCCACCCGGGCCGGGTCGAGCACCGCGCGGCGGGTCCACCGCGCCGCCGGCGTGACGGTGGCCCGCCAGGCCGCGCGCAGACCGCGCGCCGCCGGCACGACCGTCACCGACCAGACCCAGCGGATGCCCGACAGCAGCGGACGTACGGTGTGCCGCCACAACCAACGCAGCGCCAACCCGATCGGGCGCAGCAGCAGTCGGTAGACCCACCGCAGCAGCCAGCCGGCCGTTCGCCACGCCCCCACCAGCGCGGCCACGACCAGCCGACCGAAGCCGACGACGAGCCACCAGACGCCGCGCGCCAGGCCGACCACGACCCACCGGACTCCGCGCGCCAGCGCGACGAGCGCGACACCCACCGCCCCGGCGAGCGCGGCGACGCCCCGCCACAGCAGCCGTCCGGCGGGGGCGAGGGCCGCGCCCAGCAAGCGCAGCGGCCGCACGACGAGGTGCTCGGCGAGCCAGGCCAGCACGCGACCGAGGGCCACCAGCGGCGGGCGCAGCCCGTGCCGGGCCAACCACACCAACGGCAGCCAGACGAGCGTTCGGGCCACCCAGGCAACCCCCCGCGCCAGCCACACCAGCGGCAGCCACACGAGATTGCGGGCCACCCACACCAGCGGCACCCACACGAGTGTCCGCGCCGCCCACGTCAGGCCGCGCCCCAGCCAGACCAGCGGCAGCCACACGAGATTGCGGGCCGCCCAGCGCAGCGGACGCCACAGTAGATGGTCGGCGCACCAGAGCAGCGGACGCCACACCAGATGGTCCAGGGCCCAGACCAGCGGGGCCAGCAGCCAGTCGCGCAGGAGCCGCCCGACCGGGGTGAGCAGGTACCGGCGCAGCAGCCGGCCGGCAGCCGCGATCAGCTCCCAGAGCAGGCGTACCGGCAGCACGAAGACCAGCGCCACACCGCGCGCGACGGCCGCGACGAGCGGAAGCGCGTCGCTGGCCGGCTCGCCCGTGTGGACGGTCGACGGCATTCGGCCCGCGAACGTCACCGTCGGCGCAGCCGGGCGGTCGGTCGACGGCGCGGGCAGTGGCGGGCGGAGGGTGGGACGGTCGGTCACGGTGGGCACGGTAGCCCGGCGACGCCATCCGGCGGGGCCCCGTGCGGGTCACAGGTCGATGGTGGCCAGCAGTGGATAGTGGTCGGAGGCGGTGTCCGTCGTCGCGTCCCGGATCACCTGGCAGCCGCGCAGCCGCTCGGCCACCGCGCGGCTGCCCAGCAGGTAGTCCAGCCGCATCCCGGCGAACTCCGCTCCCCCGAACCGGGTGGGTACGGTCAGACCGGCGGTCTCGGGCGTGCCGGTGTTGGCGGACGGCCACAGGTCGACCAGGTCGGCGGCGAGCAGCCGGGCGACCGCGCGGGTGTCCACCGCACCGCCGCGCCGGCGCAGGTGCCGTCGCTGGTAGAGGGCGGGCAGGCCGGCAAGCCGGGCGGTGTGGTCGACCGTCGGGTCGAGCGAGTTGAGGTCACCGGCGACCAGGGTCAACGGCCCGGGGGCGCGGCGCAGGGCGGCGACCAGCCAGTCGGCCTCCATCCGTCGGCGGCCACCGGAGTACGGGTACAGGTGGGTGCCGAGCACGGTGAGCGGTCCGGCCGGGGTGGACACCACGACGCGGGCGGCGGCGTGGTGGAACGGCCGGCGCAACGGTCCCGCGGCGAGCACCCGGTACGGCGGCCGGACCAGCACCGCCACCGGCTGCCCGAAGCAGGACCGGGCCAGGTGGGGCGTCATCCCGACCCGGTCCGCCACGGTGGCCATCAGCCCCGCCCGATCGAAGCCGCGCAGCTCCTGCAACACCAACACGTCCGGCGTCTGCCGGTCGACGACCTGGACCACCCGATCCAGCCGGTCGGCGCCGCCACGGTCCCGACCGCCGGTGCGGATGTTCCAGGTCATCACCCGCAGCATCGTGGTGCTCAGTCGGCCCGGCCGGCGCGCGCCAGCTCGTCGTCGAGGGTGTCCACGTCCTCCGACTCGATGGCCGGTCGGTTGCCCTCCGCCAGGTCGGCGTTGGGGCGGATCACGAGGTAGAGCAGGCCGATCCAGAGCGCGGAGAGCAGGATCGCGCCCATGAAGTCGGTCGGGTGGTGCATCCCCCGGTACATCCGGGAGGTCGCCACCCCGACCGGCATGATCACGGCCAGCGCCACGAAGATCCACCGCCACCAGCGGTCGGTACGCGGGAACACGATCAGCGTGATCGCCAGCCAGACGCAGATCGTGGCCGCGATGTGCCCGGACGGGAACGAGGAGGTGGGCATCTGCCCGTCCAGGTTCTCCACCGGCGGTCGCGGCCGGTCGACCACGTGCGCCGAGGCGAGGAAGAGGGTCAACTCACCGACCATCGCCAGCACCACGAACAGCACGGGTCGCCACCGGCGCCACACCGCGAGCACCAGCGGGCAGAACACCAGCGAGATGAGCAGGATGGCGTGGGTGTCACCGAACTTGCTCCACCACCAGCTCAGGTCGGTCAGCGCGTCGGTGTGCCGATCGGCGAACCAGCGCGGGACCTCGGTGTCCAGGGTCGCGAAGAAGGTGCCCTTGGCGTGGTAGCTGACGAACGTGCCGAAGCCGTACAACGCGCCGAACACGAGCACCCAGCCGACCAGCAGCTCGGCCACCGCCGAGCGGGGGTGGGCCAGCACCCGCTCCTCGGCCGGGGCGATGGCGATGTCGTGCCCCGCCTCCGGCTCCAGGCCCTCGGTCAGCGGCGGCACCGGCTTGCCGCGCTCGCGCCGCCACAGCCGGAAGGCGTACGCGGTGACGCCCAGCCAGGCGGCCCCGAGCAGCCAGGCGCCCAGCACGTCGGAGACGAAGTGCACGCCCAGCGCGATCCGGGTCAGCCCGATCAGCGCCACCAGCACACCGACGCCGACGATCGCGGGCTTGCGCCAGCGGGGCGCCATCGCCGGCAGGAACACCAGCAGCAGCGCCCCGTACGCGACGATCGAGCCGAGCGCGTGCCCGCTCGGGAAGCTGTTGCCGGGCGCGCTGGCGACCGGGATGTCCACCACCGGGCGGAGTCGACCGACGAGGTTCTTGAGCGACGGGTCGAGGATCAACCCGCCGACCCCGGTGACGATCAGGTAGACCGCCAGCCGGGGCTGCCGCCGGATCAGCAGGCCGATCGCCGGAATCGCGACCAGCCAGATGAGGATCGGTCGGCCACCCAGGTCGGTCACCGCCTGGAGCACGGTGACCAGCGGGTGGTGTGGGGCAACGAGCGAGTTGAACCACTCGGCGAGCGCGTGGTCGGCGTCCTGCAACGGGCTCCACTTGAAGCGGACGAGCAACAGCAACAGCCCGAACGCCGCGCCCGCGCCGATGACGGCGACCAGACCGGCGATGCTCCGTTCGGCGAAGTGACCGATCGGACGCCGAGCCACCTCTTTGACCGCGGTCACCCCGCACCTCCCTTGTCGTACCTGGCGAGGCGAGGTACCCGATCCGGGTCCGGCGTACACCCGGCGCGCTCAGAGCGCGGTCATGTCCCCGGTGTCGAACAGTTCGGCGCGGTCGGCCTCGGGTTCCCACAGGTCGGGCTGCGCGGGCTCCTGCACACCGATCCGCAGCGCCTCCAACTGGGCGGCGAAGGCCAGCCCGCCGAAGAGCGCCATGCCGGTCAGGTTGGCCCAGAGCAGCAGCGCCATCATGCCGGTAAGCGCGCCGTAGGTCTGCCCGAAGCCGTCGCTGAACTTGACGTACGCGGCGAGCAGCAGGCTGGCCAGCCACCACAGGGCCGTGGCGATGCCGGCGCCGAAGAACAGCCAGGACAGGCCCGGCTGGTTGCGGCGCGGCGCGTGCCGGAACAGCACCGCCACGGCGAGCACGGTCAGGCCGAGGCTCAACGGGAACCGGATCACGTTCCAGATGATGTTGGCGGTCTCGCCCCACTCGTAGTGCTCGCGTACCGAGTCACCCATCGCCCCGCCGCCGACGAGGATCAGGAAGCCGGCCAGCGCGGGCAGGCCGGCGGTGACGGCCAGCACGGCCGCCCGCAGGTACTTCCAGAACGCCGGGCGGTCCCGTTCGACGCCGTAGATGCGGTTGGCACCCCGCTCGATCTGGGCCATCGTGGTGGTCAGCGCGACCAGGCCGGTGAGCAGACCGAGGGTGAGCGCCAACTCCCCCGCGTCCTCGACGCGTTCGCCCTCGCCGAGCAGTTCGCCGACGACCTCGGCGCTCTGACCGGGGGTGAGCGCCAGCACGGTGTCGGCGACCACCCGGCCGCCCTCCTCCACGCCCAACTCGCTGATCAGACCGGTGAGCGCGATGAGGAACGGCACCACGGCCAGGCAGAGCTGCAACGCGAACGCGCGGGAGTGGCTGAACCCGTCGCCGTAGCGGAACCGGATGAACGCGTCCCGCAGCAGATGCCAGCCGCCCTTGCGGCGCAGTGTGTGCCAGGCGTCGTCGGCCGACAGCTCCTCGTCGGCCATCAGCCGGGTCTCCGGCACGATCCGGGTGCTACTCACGGCGCGCTTCCTCGATCAGCTGCTCGCCCCGCTCCCCGGCGGCCTGCGCGTCGACGGACAGGTCGGGGGCGTCCTCGGGCTGCGGGACGCAGAGCCACAGCGCCTGCGGCCGGATCTCGGCGCGGAGCTGCCGTCCGGGGGCGATGAGGTCGCCGTCCAGCTCACGTGGCTGCGGCCGGTTGCTGGTGACCACCACCGTCCGGCCGCGGAAGATCTCCAGCTGTGGCACCTGGCCGCTGCGGCGGACCACGGCCCAGCCGAGCGCCAGCCAGTGCCGCAGGTTACGCGGGGTGAGCACGGCGACGTCGAGCCAGCCGTCGTCCGGCTCGGCCTCGGTCAGCAGGGTCACGCCGCCCTGGAGCCGGCCGACGTTGGCGATCAGCACCGAGCGGGCCCGGCGGCGCACCGGCGGGCGGTCGTCGATGCGGATCTGCACCCGCATCGGCCGGTCGCGCAGGTGCTTCACGGCACCCATCACGTACGCCGGCCAGCCGATGCGCGCCTTGGTGGTCTCGTTGGTGGCGTCGAGCATCTGGGCGTCGAACCCCATGCCGGCCATCACGGTGAAGTACTGGTCCTCCACCGCACCGACGTCGAGCAGCCGTCGGCCGCGCTCGACGGCGACCTGGAGCCCCGCCGCGAGGTCGGTGGAGAGGCCGAGGTTGGCGGCGAGCAGGTTGCCGGTGCCCTGCGGCAGCACGGCGAGCGCCACGTCGGTGCCGACGAGCCCGCTGACGCAGGACATCACGGTGCCGTCGCCGCCGCAGGCGAAGACCAGGTCGGCGCCGGCCTTGACGGCCTGCTCGGTCTGGCCCCGACCCGGATCGTCGACCGTGGTCTCGAACCACTGCGGCTCGGGCCACCCGGCGGCGGCCAGCGCGTCGTTCACGGTGCGGCGCAGCTCGTCGAGATCGGCGACCTTCGCCGGATTGACCACCACGGCGGAGCGCAGCCCGCCGTCCCCACCTGAGGGGCGCCTGTCCTGTCCAGCATCCACGGCGACAGTGTGCAGCACGCCGCCGCCGTCAGCGACCCGGCGAACCGTCGGCGTCGGAAGTGCCACAGACAGGTTTCAACACGTACGTGGCCGTCACGCCGCCGTACGCAGTGCCGCCTCCACCCGACGGCGCAGATCGTCGAGGTCGACTCCGGCCTCGGTGAGCACCAGCGCGCCCAGTCCCTGGCCCTCACGCAGCACCCCGAGCAGGATGTGTTCGGTGCCGATGTGCCGGTGCCGCAGCCGCAGCGCCTCGCGCAGCGACAGTTCCAGGGCCTTCTTGGACCGGGGCGAGAACGGGCCGCCCAGGTAGCGGCGACGCCCCCAGCGGCGACGCGGCGCCGGCACCGCCTCGCGCAGCGCGTCGGGGCCGAAGGACTGCTCGATGCGGGCCACGATCGCGGCCAGGTCGATGCCGATCTCGCGCAGCGCCGCCGCGTCCGCGTCGCCGAGACCGGCGCCGCCGCTGACGGTGTGCCGCCGGACCCGCTCGCGCAGGTCGTCGGCGCGTACCCCGGCGTCGGCCAGTACCCGCCCGGCCAGGCCTTCCTCGTCGGCGAGGAGGGCGAGCAGCAGGTGTTCGGTGCCGACCGGCCGCCGCCCCTCGACGCGCGCCTCCTCGATCGCCCGCCGGACCACGTCCCGTGCCCGGTCGGTGAACCGTTCGAACATCACGCCTCCCAGGATGAGTTGACCGCCGGTCGCCCGGCGTGCTTCTTGTGCACCGCCTGCCGGCTGACCTCGAGCGCGTCGGCGATCTCCTGCCAGGACCAGCCCTGTCGGCGGGCGTTGTCCACCTGGACCACCTCGAGTCGCTCGAGCAGCCGACGCAGCGCGCGGACGGCGCGGAGCCCGACCCGGGGGTCGGTGCTGCCGGCTTCGGCCGCGAGTTCCGTTGCCTGACTCATGGTGTCAACATACGTTGACAGCCGGCGTGTGTCAACACACGTTGACAGCAGGGGTCCGGGCTCGACGCACCCCGTGAGTCGATCCCACCCACACGGAGCAGTCATCCGACTACCCTCGGTGCAGGGACAGCGTGGTCGTGCCGGGCGCGACGCCCGGGAGGTGGTATCGGATGGCGGCATCGGCCGACGCGGCGGTGCTGGTCGGCCTCGGCTCGAACGGGGACCTCCCGGTCGTGGAGCAGGCCGCCCAGGAGGCCGCCGGCCACGGGCGGCCCCTGCACCTGGTACACACCTTCGACTGGCAGGCCGCGTTCGCCGCGGACACCGTCGCCGCGCCCCGCGACCAGGCCGAGTCTCTGATCACCCAGGCCGCCCAGCTCGCCCACCAGGTCGAACCCGGCCTGACCGTACGCGGCGAGATCGTCGAGAGCGCCATGCTGCCCACCCTCATCCGCCGCTCCGAGACCGCCTTCCTGCTGGCGGTCGGCGACAGCGGAATGGCCGGCAGCGGTCAGTGCGTCCCGGCCGACACGCCCGCCGTGCAGCTGGCGGCGCGGGCCAACTGTCCGCTGCTGGCGGTCCGTCGCGAACCCCCGCCGCAGGGCCCGGTCCTGGTCGGGGTGGACGGCTCGCCCAGCTCCCACCTCGCGCTGCGGTGGGCCGTCGAGTGCGCCGCCCGGCGCGACGCGCGCCTCGTGGCCCTGCGGGTGGTGGAGAGCGACGAGGACACCGACGCGGTCACCGAGCAGCTCGGCGAGGCGCTGGCCCGGCACGTCGACCGGCACACCGGCGTGCCCACCGAATGCCGGGTCGTGCGCGGCGACCCCGCGCAGGTGCTCATCGACACGTCCCGATCGGCCCAGGTGGCGCTGGTCGCGGCCCGCGGCGACGAACCGGGACGCGCCATGCTCGGCGCGGTCGCCCAGTCCCTGCTCTACCACTCCCCCGCCCCGGTGGTCGTCGTCCGCGGCCTCGCCGAGGTCCCGCTCACCGGGCCCGACGCCCACCCGACCCGGGACCAACGACCCTGACCGAGCACGGCCGCAGCGGCGAGGCTGGACGCCGGACCCACCCCCTAACCGCGGGAGGCAGCATCATGGACACCGCTGAAGACGTACAGCGCGCACTCACCGACGAGGAGCTGCGCCGGCTGGACGCCTACTGGCGCGCCGCGAACTACCTCACCGTCGGGCAGATCTACCTGCTGGGCAACCCTCTGCTGCGGGAGCCGCTGACCGTCGACGACATCAAGCCCCGGCTGCTCGGACACTGGGGAACCAGCCCCGGGCTGAACCTGATCTACGCCCACCTCAACCGGGTGATCGTCGCGCGCGACCTGAACGCCATGCTGGTCACCGGCCCCGGACACGGCGGCCCGGCCATCGTGGCCAACACGTGGTTGGAGGGCACCTGGTCCGAGCGCTACCACGACGTGGCCCGCGACGAGACCGGCATGGCCCGGCTGTTCCGGCAGTTCTCCTTCCCCGGCGGCATCCCCAGCCACGTCGCAGCGGACGTGCCGGGTTCGATCCACGAGGGCGGCGAGCTGGGGTACGCCCTGAGCCACGCCTACGGCGCCGCGTTCGACCACCCGGATCTCGTGGTCGCCTGCGTGGTGGGCGACGGTGAAGCGGAGACCGGCCCACTGGCCGGCAGTTGGCTCTCCAACGTCTTCCTCAACCCGGCCCGGGACGGCGCGGTGCTGCCGATCCTGCACCTCAACGGCTACAAGATCGCCAATCCCACCGTGCTGTCCCGGATCCCCGAGACGGACCTGCTGGATCTCATGCGGGGCTCGGGTTACGAGCCGTACGTGGTGGCCGGCGACGACCCGGGCATGGTGCACCGCACGCTCGCGGCCACCATGGACCGGGCGCTGGACGAGATCGCCACGATCCAGCGCCGGGCGCGCTCCGGCGGCGTCGTCGAGCGGCCCCGCTGGCCGATGATCATCCTGCGGACGCCGAAGGGCTGGACCGGACCGCGCGAGGTCGACGGCACGGAGGTGGAGGGCACCTACCGGGCGCACCAGGTGCCGCTGTCCGGCGTACGCGACAACCCGGCGCACCTGGCCGAGCTGGAGCGCTGGCTACGCAGCTACCGACCCGAGGAGCTGTTCGACGCCACCGGCGCACCGGTCGACGAGCTGCGGACCCTGCCGCCGAGCGGCGACCGGCGGATGAGCGCCAACCCGGTCACCAACGGCGGAGTGATCCTGCGCGACCTGGACCTGCCCGACTTCGGCGAGTACGGCGTCGACGTCCCCGAGCCGGGCCAGCCGATGGCCGGCGCGACCGGGGTGCTCGGTCCGTGGATCCGCGACGTGATCACCGCCAACCCGCAGACCTTCCGGCTGTTCGGCCCGGACGAGGTCGCGTCCAACCGGTTGGGTGCCGCCTTCGAGGCGACCGACCGGGCCTGGATGGTCGCCACGGTCCCCGGCGACGACCACCTCTCCCCGGACGGCCGGGTCATGGAGGTGCTCTCCGAGCACCTGTGCCAGGGCTGGTTGGAGGGCTACCTGCTGACCGGCCGGCACGGGGTGTTCACCAGCTACGAGGCCTTCATCCACATCGTCGACTCGATGGTGAACCAGCACGCCAAGTGGCTGAAGGTGACCCGCGCCATCCCCTGGCGACAGCCGATCGCCTCGCTGAACTACCTGCTGTCCAGCCACGTCTGGCGGCAGGACCACAACGGCTTCTCCCACCAGGACCCGGGCTTCATCGATCACGTGGTCAACAAGAAGGCCGAGGTGGTCCGGGTCTACCTGCCGCCGGACGCCAACACCCTGCTCGCCACCATGGACCACTGCCTGCGCAGCCGGCACTACATCAACGTGGTCGTGGCCGGGAAGCAGCCGGCGCCCAACTGGCTCACCGTCGACGAGGCGATCCAGCACACCCGCCGCGGTCTGGGCATCTGGGAGTGGGCCAGCACCGACGGCGACAGCGAGCCGGACGTCGTCCTCGCCTGCTGCGGCGACGTACCCACCCTGGAGACGCTGGCCGCCGCCGACCTGCTGCGCCGGCACCTGCCGGAGCTGAAGGTCCGGCTGGTCAACGTCGTCGACCTGATGCGCCTGCAACCGGACACCGAACACCCGCACGGCCTGCCCGACAAGGAATTCGACACCATCTTCACCCCGGACCGACCGGTCATCTTCGCCTACCACGGATACCCGTGGCTCATCCACCGCCTGACCTACCGCCGGTCCAACCACGACAACCTGCACGTACGCGGCTACAAGGAGGAGGGCACCACCACCACCCCGTTCGACATGGTGATGCTCAACGACCTGGACCGGTTCCACCTCGTCATCGACGTCATCGACCGGGTGCCGGGCCTGGGAGCGCGCGCCGCGCACCTGCGCCAGCGGATGGTCGACGCCCGGCAGGCGGCCCGCGACTACACCCGCCGGTACGGCGAGGACGACCCGCAGGTCGCCGAGTGGCGGTGGGTCCGCGAGACCGACCCGACCAACCCCTGAAGGAGGACGACGTGCGGGACGCGGAGATCCTGGTCGGCTACGACGGCTCGACCGACGCGTCGGTGGCCCTGGACTGGGCGCTGGACGAGGCCGAACGCAGCGGTCAGCCGGTGCGGCTGGCGTACATCTTCGAATGGCTGACGGTGGCCAGTTGGGTCGGTCCGGGCGTGGCGCCCGGCATCTGGCCGGACGACACCGCCCGACGGCAGGTGGACGACCTGGTCCGCAACGCCGCCGCGGACGCCGCCGCCGCGCATCCCGGCCTGACGGTCACCGGCGAGGTGTACGACGGACCGCCCGCCCTCGTGTTGCAGGAACGCTCCACCGACGCGGGGATGCTGGTGCTCGGCAGCCGGGGTCACGGCGGGTTCGCCGGGCTGCTGGCCGGGTCGACGGCGGTGTCGGTCGCCGCGCACGCACACTGTCCCGTCATCGTGGTCCGCGACGGCACCACCCACGGCCCGGCCGACGCCGTGACGGTCGGGGTGGACACCTCCGAGCCGTCGCTGGTGGCACTCGGCTTCGCGGCCGAGCGGGCGGCCCAGCGTCGGGTACCGCTGCGTGTGCTGCACGCCTGGACGCCGGGCCCCGGTGGAGCGGCCGGGACGCCCGACGAGCGGGCGGCCGTCGAGGAGGCGGTCGAACCCTGGCGGCGGACGTTCCCCGAGCTGGAGCTGACGGTCGACCTCGTGGCGGGCAGTCCGGCGGCGACGCTGATCGAGGCGAGCCGGTCGGCCCAGTTGGTGGTGGTCGGCAGCCGGGGCCGGGGCGGGCTTGCCGGAATGCTGCTCGGCTCGGTCAGCCAGCAGCTCATCCAGCACGCCGGCTGCCCGGTCGCCGTCGTCCGGGAGCGTTGAGACGGCCGACCGTCGTTCTGGGCCGACCGGCCCGGGTCCCGGGACCTGTGGCCCCTGCGCGTGGCCGGCCGAGGCCTCAGGATGGAGCGGCAACACACCGCGCGACAACGCCGGGTCAGGCACGATGGGCAGAGACGGAAAGGTCGTGACGATGAGTCAGGAAAGCCAGCTGACCACCGCGCTGGCGGAGGCTGCCACCACCGCCGGCCACGCCCCCTCGGTGCACAACACGCAGCCCTGGCGTTGGCGGGTCCTCTCCGATGCGCTGGAGCTGCACACGGCCGCCGACCGGCAGCTCCTGGCCGGCGACCCGGAGGGACGACTGCTGGCGGTCAGCTGCGGCGCAGCCCTGCACCACGCCCGGGTGGCGCTCGCCGCCGAGGGCTGGCGCGCAATGGTGCAACGCCTCCCCGACCCGGGCGACCCCGGCCTGCTGGCCCGCCTCTCCGACCTGACCCGGACCGAGCCCGACCCTGATGCCATGCGCCTGGTGCAGTGCATGTCGGTGCGGCACACCGACCGACGGCCGGTCAGCGACGAGCCGGTGCCCACCGCCGCGATCGGGGAGATCACCCGGGCGGTCACCGCCGAGGGCAGTCGGCTCCAGATCCTCGACCGCGACCAGGTGTTGGAGCTGGCCGCCGCGGCCGGGCACGCCGGCGCGGTCGAGGCCGAGGACCCGGAGCTGCGCGCCGAGCTGGCGTACTGGACGAGTCGCGCCGACACCGGCACCGGCCTACCCGCCGACGTGCTGCCCGCCGAACCCACGCAGACCACCGTCCCGAGCCGGGACTTCGGCCGTCCCGGAAGCCTGCCGATCGGCCCCGGCCACGACCACGCTGCGGTGTACGCGCTGCTGCACGGCGACGAGGACGAGCGGGACAGCTGGCTCCGCGCCGGTGAGGCCCTCTCCGCCGCCTGGCTGACCGCCACCCGGCTCGGTGTGTCGGCGGTGCCGCTGAGCGCGGTGGTCGAGGTCGAGGGCACCCGGCAGACACTGCGTCAGGTGCTCGCCGGCATCGGTTTCCCGTACCTCGTGCTGCGCCTGGGGATCGCGGACCCGGCCCACGCGGGACCGCCGCACACCCCGCGACTGGCCGGCGAACAGGTGGTTGACACCTCCGCGGTGCGCGGCGACCGGCGCTGACGGGTCGATCGTCGCGAATCGTCGGCGCTACGATCGCGCGGTGACCAGCAGCGTCCCGCAGCCCCGTCCGGAAACCCCGGTCACGCCGTCGCTCGGGCTGAGCCCCCTGTCCCGGGTCCGCCTCGACGAACTGCTCCAGGAGATGCTGGACCGGGTCGGCGAGGTGATGACCAGCCGGGAACGGCTACGGGCGCTGCTCGACGCGGTCGTCGGCATCGGCACCAACCTGGATCTACGCACCACCCTGCGGCGCATCGTGCAGGCGGCCTGCGAGCTGGTCGGCGCCCGGTACGGCGCGTTGGGCGTGGTCGGCCCGGACCGGCTGCTGCACGACTTCATCGTGCACGGCATCACACCCGAGCAGCACGCGCGGATCGGCGACCTGCCACACGGGCGGGGCGTGCTCGGCCTGCTCATCGACGATCCCCGCCCGCTGCGCATGCCGGACATCACCCAGCACCCCCGCTCCTACGGCTTCCCCGCCAACCACCCGCCCATGCACAGCTTCCTCGGCGTGCCGGTACTCATCCGGGAACAGGTGTTCGGCAACCTCTACCTGGCCGAGAAGCAGGGCGGCGCCCAGTTCACCGAGGACGACGAGGAGATCGTCGTCGCGCTCGCCGCCGCCGCTGGCGTGGCCATCGAGAACGCCCGCCTGTACGCCCTCGCCCACCGGCGGGAACGCTGGCTCGCGGCGACCGCCGAGATCACCACGGTGCTGCTCGGCGAGGTGCGTCGCACCGACGCGCTGGCACTCGTCGCCCGCCGCGCCCGGGAGGTCGCCGAGGCGGAGTTGGCGCTGGTGCTGCTGCACGACGCCGACACCGCGCAGTTCACGGTGGAAGTGGTCGACGGTGTGGACGAGGGGGCCCGGGCGCTGGTCGGCGCGGTTCTGCCGGCCGCCGAGACCAGCTTCGGCGCGGCCGTGGCGCAGGGGCGGCACGACCAGGTGGACGACCTCGCGCACGCCGCGCCCTGGCCGGCGCTGCTGCACACCGGGCCCGCGATCGTCTCGCCGCTGGCCACCGCGGAGACACTGCACGGTGTGCTCATCGTGGCGCACCGGCCGGAGCGTGGCGGCGGTGCCAGCGAAGAGGACGTGGCGCTGCTGGGCAGCTTCGCCGGCCAGGCGGCGCTGGCCATGGAGCGGGCACGTGGTCAGGAGGAGCGCGAGCTGTTGGTGGTCCTGGAGGACCGCGAGCGGATCGCCCGTGACCTGCACGACGTGGTGATCCAGCGACTCTTCGCCACCGGCCTGCAGTTGCAGAGCGCCGCGCCGATGATGGCCCGCCCCGAGGTCGCCAAACGGATCAACGCCGCCGTCGACGACCTCGACGACACCATCCGCGACATCCGGCGGACCATCTTCGAGCTGCGCACACCGATGACCGCCGCGCTGCGCACCGAGATCCGCGAGGCGATCGAACTGGCCGCCGAATCCCTTGGCTTCAAGCCGCACCTGGAGCTGACCGGCCCGGTGGACAGCGCCGTCCCCGACACCATCCGCCCGGAGCTGGCCGCCGTGCTGCGCGAGGCGCTGTCCAACACGGTCCGCCACGCGCGGGCCACCCGCGTCGACGTGGCCGTACGCGTCGACGGCGGTCAGGTGAGCGTGACGGTGACCGACGACGGGGTGGGCTGCGACCCAGGTACGGCCCGAGGCGGCCTGGTCAACCTGCGCGAACGCGCCGACCGCCTGAACGGCACCTTCACCATCAACCCCGCGGACCCCCACGGCACCGAGCTCCGCTGGTCAGTGCCGCTCGGCGACTGACCTGCGCGGAGAGTCTCGCCGATCTTGCAGTTTCGGTGAACGGTATGCGCCTTCGGGTCGGTTTTGTCGGCGCAGAAAGTGCAAGATCGCGGAGGTGAGGGGGGCGTCAGGGGGTCTTGCCGAGCAGGCGGGTTGCCAGGACCGCGGCCTGGGTGCGGCGTTCCAGGCCCAGTTTGGCCAGCACGCTGGAGACGTAGTTCTTCACCGTCTTCTCCGCGAGGAACATCTTTCCCGCGATCTCGCGGTTGGTCAGCCCTTCGGCGACGTACTCCAGGATCCGCCGTTCCTGCTCGGTGAGCGACTTCAGCTCGCGCGGCTGTTCGACGCCGTTGCGGATCCGGTCCAGCACCCGCGTGGTGATCGCCGGATCGAGCAGGGACTGCCCGGCCGCGACCCGGCGCACCGCGTCGACCAGGTCGGTGCCACGGATCTGCTTGAGCACGTACCCGGCGGCACCCGCCATGATCGCGGCGAACAGGGCCTCGTCGTCCTCGTACGAGGTGAGGATCAGGCCCTTGATGGACGAGTCGACGGCCCGGACGTCGCGACACACGTCGATGCCGTTGCCGTCGGGCAGCCGGGCGTCGAGGATCGCCACGTCGGGCCGCAGCGCCGGGATGCGACGCGACGCCTCCTGCGCGGAGCCGGACTCACCGACCACCTCGATGTCACCGCTGCTCTGCAACAGGTCGGCCAGGCCACGGCGGACGACCTCGTGGTCGTCGAGGAGGAAGACGCGGATCATCCCTCGTTTCTACCGGTGCCGCACGACGGGTGCACGGGCCGAAGGTCCCGACCCGAGGTACCGACGGTCGCTGGGGCGGTCGGGCCCGGTGGGTCGGGACGTCCGGCCCTGCTCGTCGCCGTCCGATCGGCGGACCGTGAGGGGTGCGCCAGCCGTCCCGGCTCGACGACCGGCCCAGGGGAAGGAGCACCGCCATGAACATCGGCTACACCGGCGACCACCTGCGGGCCGCCGCCGCCAGCGCGGTCCGGGCGCCGTCGCTGCACAACACGCAGCCGTGGCGGTTCCGGCTACGCGACGGCGGCATCGAGGTGCTGGCCGACCCGTCACGGCGGCTGCCGGCGACCGATCCCAGCGGCTGGGGCGTGCGGATGGCGTGCGGCGCGGCCCTGCTGAACCTGCGGATCGCGTTGGCCGTGGCCGGCGTTCCCGCCCGGGTGCGACTGCGCCCGGACCCGGTCGAGCCGGACCTGCTGGCCCGGCTGGTGCCGGACCTCCCGCGCCGGCCCAGCCCCACCGAGCAGAGCCTGTACACCGCCATCCCCCGCCGGTTCAGCAACCGGCTGCCGTTCTGGCCGGACCCGGTGCCGTCCGACGCTCGCTGGCGGCTCGGCGAAGCGGCCCGCGCCGAGGGGTGCTGGCTGGAACTGCTGGTCGGGGTGAGCGCCGTGCACGCGTTCGGCGAGATCGCCCGCGGCGCGCACCGGGTGCTGGAACGCGACCCGACGTACCGCGCCGAGCGGGAGCAGTGGCTGCGTCACGGGCCCGCGCCGGACGGCGTAGCCGCCTCGGCCGGCGGCCCGCAGCACGAGCCGCAGGACGTGCTGCCGGCGCGCGGCTTCGGCGGACGCGACCGCGCGCCGGGACGGGACTTCGAACCCGAGCCGCTGGTCGGCGTGCTCGGCTCGGTCGGCAACACCGCCGTCGACCAGGTGGTCGCCGGGCAGGCCCTGCAACGGGTGCTGCTCACCGCCACCGACGCCGGGTTGGGCGTGTCGATGTTGTCCCAGCCGATCGAGGTGCCGACCGCGCGGGAGCAGCTACGCGTGTCGCTGGGACGCTTCGGCACCCCGCAGATGGTGCTGCGCATCGGGTACGGCCAGCCGGGCCGACCCACCCCGCGCCGCACGGTCGACGACGTGCTGGAGCTGCCGGTCGTGCCGGCGTGAGACTCAGTCGGCGAGCAGTCGGTCCAGCGGGCGGGGCACGCGATCCGGGTCGAGCGCCCGCACGAGCGCCTCGGCGTAGCGGGCCTTGCGCCCACTCATGGTGCCCAGGAAACGACGCAGTTGGCGCTCGATCGACCGTCCACGTTGGGCGGGTTGGTTCTGGAAGATGCGCAACCGGGCGAGGTCCCCCTGGTCCGCGATGACCCGCTGCACGCCGTCGCTGCCCAGCGCACGGATCAACTCGTCCTCCAGATCGGCCACGCAGACCCCGAACCCGAGCGCCTCCAGCGCAGGCCGGTCCAAGGCGGCACCGAAACCCGCCTGTTCCAGGCCACGGCGGAAGAAGCCCTCCTCGGCCTCGTCGCACAGCCCCCGTACCGTGACGGCGAGGCCCTGCGGTCCGAACAGCCGCAGGTACCGGCCGACGCTCATCGCGCCGCCGAGCGGCACCACGCAGACGCCCTCACCGGCGAGGTCACGGTGCCGTCGATCCGCGAGTGCCTCCACCGCGCGCTGGTCGCTGGCCCCTTCGACGAGGACGACCGCACGCAGGCCGACCGCCGACTTCCGGGCCGCGTCGGCGGCCGTCGCGGCATCGGGACCGCCGGCCGCCCAGACGTGTACGGCGGCGCGGAAGCGGTCCGGTTCGGGCACGGGACCGAGTCTCGCAACGGTTGGTCCACCAACGCCACCGGATTCGCGACGGTCGGCCGGCGGCTGCCAGCTGTCCGCAGGTCGACGGCCGTGCGGGCCGCGACGTCCAGCACGCCGAGGTCGGCGCGGGTGAGCATCACTGACCCGCCTGGTCCGCGACAGCGGCGCGACGCAGGACCGCCACGGCGTGCGGTGCCAGGACGGCGGTCCCGGAACCGAGCCGTTCGCCCTCGACGGCGGAGATGTCGAGGGTCTGCCCGGTACGGTTGATCAGGAACCAGTACGGTCCGCGTACGGCCAGTTCGACGCGGCCGCGCAGGCCCGGCGGAAGTTCGCTCTCGATGCCGGCCCACCGCGCCAGGTCGGCCAGGACGACGGTGAGCCCAGCGGGCCGCAGACGGGTGGAGACGTAGGCGGCGGATCCGGACCCGACGGCCCGACGGGTGATGGCCGCGCGGCCATTCTGGCCGCCCTGGCGGTACCGGGCCAGGACCTCGGTCGCGGGGTCCGCCAGGTCGATGCGGTCGGTCCACAGGGTGCCCACCGCGTCGTTGTCGAGCTCGACGCTCTGCTCGTCGGTCAGGGGAGCGAACTCTTCGATCCTGATGCCGAGCAGATCGCGCAGGGCTCCCGGGTAGCCGCCGAGCCAGACATGGTCGTGCTCGTCGACGATGCCGGAGAAGTAGGTGGTGACCAGGTGGCCCCCACGGGTGACGTAGCCGCGTAGCCGGTCGGCGAGCGCGCCGGGTACGACATGCAGGATCGGGGCGACGAGCAGACCGTAGCGATCCAGCGGCGCGCCGACGGGAACCACGTCGACGCGGATACCGAGTTCGAGAAAGGCCGTGTACCAGTCGAGGGCCTCCTGCCGGTAGCGGAGCCGGTCGCTGGGGTGCGCGTCGTGTTCGGCCGTCCACCAGGACTCCCAGTCGAAGACGATGGCCGCGCCGGACGGCCGACGCGTCGTGCCGGCCACCTCGGCGAGATCGCGCAGCGTCGCACCGAGATCGGTGACGGCGCGGAAGACGGTGCTGTCGACGCCGGCGTGGGGCAGCATCGCCGAGTGGTACTTCTCGGCGCCCGCCGCGGACTGCCGCCATTGGAAGAAGCAGACCGCGTCGGCGCCGTGGGCGACGTGCGTGAGCGAGTCCCGGGCCATCTCGCCGGGCCCTTTCGCGACGTTGATCGGCTGCCAGTTGAGCGCGCTGGTGGAGTGCTCCATGAGATACCACGGCCGCCCGCCGGCCAGGTTCGAGGTGAGGTTGGCGGAGAACGACAGTTCGTCGTGCGCCTGCGGGCCCGGCGTCGTGTAGTGGTCGTTGGCGACGAAGTCGACCTCGGCGGCCCAGTCGGCGTAGTTGAGGGCCTTGGACCAGCCCATGACCATGAAGTTGGTGGTGACGGGAACGTCCGGGGTCACTTCGTACAGCACGGATCGTTCGGCGCGCAGGTGGTCCTTGAGCGCGTCGGAGGAGAACCGCTTGAAGTCCAGTTGCTGCGTCGGGTTGGGGTGTGTGGCCGTCCGCCGCGGTGGCAGGATCTGCGTCCAGTCGCTGTATTGCTGCGACCAGAACGTGGTCGCCCAGGCCCGGTTGAGGGCGTCCAGGGTGCCGTACCGGCGGCGCAGCCAGTCCCGGAACGCGGTCGCGGCGTCATCGGAGTAGTCGTAGGCGTTGTCACCGCCCAGTTCGTTGTTGACATGCCAGGCGGTCAGCGCCGGGTGGTCGCGGTACCGCTCGGCGAGTGCGCGGGTCAGGCGGAGCGCGTGCCGTCGGAAGATCGGCGAAGTCGGCCGCCAGTGCTGCCGGGCCCCGGGCGAGATGGTGTGGCCGTCCCGGTCGACGGGCAGGATCTCCGGGTGCATCGTGGTCAGCCAGGGCGGCGGGGACGCGGTCGCCGTGGCCAGGTCGACGGCGATGCCGTGGGCGTGCAGCAGGTCCATGACGTCGTCCAGCCACCCGAAGTCCCACACGTCCGCCTGGGGCTGGATCCGGGCCCAGGAGAAGATCGCCAAGGAGACGATGTTCACGCCGGCCACCTGCATGGCCCGGACGTCCGCGTCCCAGACGTGACGTGGCCACTGCTCGGGGTTGTAGTCGGCGCCGAACGCGAGGCGGCGCCGGGACGGGTCCGATGGCCAGCGCAACCATCGATGATCGTGCTGCGGCTGCATGCCGGCTCCTCCTCCGCGGTGCTGTTGATGGTGACGTGGGGCCGGTCGGCGCCGGCTCGGCTGCGCTCCGCTCACCCGCTGAGCGGCTTGGCGGCGAACCTCAGCTTTTCGATCTCATGGAAGGCCTGGCCCCCTTCGTGGCCGTTGAACGGGTAGACGCGGATCTCCTTCGGGCCGGCGTAGTGGTTGTACGAGGCGTACACGGTCGAGGGCGGGCAGGCCTGGTCCATGAGCCCGACGGAGTACAGCGCCGAGGCGCTGGCCCGCTTGGCGTGGTTGGCCGTGTCGAAGTACGAGAGCGTTCGCATCACCTGGTCGCGTTGGTCCCGGCGGACCTTCAGATAGCCGGTGATCTCGGCGTACGGCGAGGCGTCGGTGATGGTCAGCGCGCGGGCGAAGTCGGCCAGGAACGGAACGTCGGGCATGGCGGCCACCAGGCCCGAGGCGAGGCCGGCCACGGCGGTCGCGATTCCACCGCCCTGGCTGGTTCCGGTGACGGCCACTCTGGTCGCGTCCACCTCGGACAGCTCCCGTACGGCGTCGACGGCACGGACCCCGTCGGTGAAGACCCGGCGGTAGTAGTAGCTCTCCGGGCTGGCGATGCCCCGGGTGGTGAAACCCGCGATCGCGGGGTCACCAAAGGGGTCCGGATCAGGGGTGTCCCCCTTGGGGCCCTTCGCGCCTTGACCCCGGGTGTCCATGATGAGGTGGGCATATCCGGCCATGGCCCACAGCGGTCTCTCATGCGGCAGGCCGCGGCCACCGCCGTATCCGACGTACTCCACCACGGCGGGCAGTGCACCGGTGCGGGTGACGGGCAGGTGCAGCCATGCCTTGACCGGGTTGCCGTCGTAGCCGGCGAAGGTGACGTCGAGGGTGTCGATCAGTGCGAGGCCGTTGTCGACCGGCGTGGCGGTGAGATCCAGCGAATGGGCGCGCGCGTCCTGGAGCGTCGCGGTCCAGAAGCTGTCGAAGTCCTCCGGCTCCGCGATCGCGGGCCGGTAGCTGCGCAGCAGGTCTTCGGGCATGTCGAACAGTGCCATGGCATCTCCAGGGTGGCTGGTTGGTCGGGGGGCGAAGGGTGGTCACCACTCGGTGAAGGCGCCGTCCGGGCCGCGCCAGACGGGGGAACGGAAGCGGTGCCCCCGTGCCGCCGCCGCCCGCACCGCGTTCTCGTCGACCTCGATGCCGAGGCCGGGTGCGCCGAGACGCTCCACGTGCCCGTCCCGCAACCGCAGGACGTCGGCGTCGACGAGGTAGTTCAGGCCGTCCTGGCCGTTGTTGTAGTGGATGCCCAGGGCCTGTTCCTGGATGAGGAAGTTGGGAATGGCCAGGTCGATCTGCAGGCATGCGGCCAGGGCGATGGGGCCGAGCGGGCAGTGCGGGGCCAGGACGGCGTCGTACATCTCGGCGACCGCCGCGATGCGCCGGACCTCGGAGATGCCTCCGGCGTGCGAGAGGTCGGGTTGGACGACGGCCACTCCGGCGTCCAGGACGTCCCGGAACTCGCGCCGCGTGTAGAGCCGCTCGCCGGTGGCGATCGGCAGTGTGGTCGCCGTGACGATCCGCGCGATGTCGCTGGAGTACTCCGGCCGCAGCGGTTCCTCGACGAACAGCGGCACGTACGGCTCCAGCAGTGACAGGAGGCGGCGGCTGGCGGCGATCGAGGCCCGGCCGTGCAGGTCGATCGCGACATCATTGTCGGGGCCGACCGCATCGCGGACCTTGGCCAGGAGATCGACGACGGAGCTCAGGCCCGCGAGTGTGTCCAGGAACGCCATCGGGCCGGGCGGTGCGATCTTGACGGCGGTGTATCCGGTCGCGATCGCCGCCGCGGCGTTTTCGGCGACCTGTTCGGCGGTCTCGCCGTACGCCCAGCCGTACATCCGGACGCGGTCGCGTACCGGCCCGCCGAGCAGTTCGTGGACCGGCGCCCCGCGGACCTTTCCGGCGATGTCCCACAGCGCCTGGTCGATGCCGGCGACGGCGCTGGAGAGTACGGGGCCGCCGCGGTAGAAGCCACCGCGGGTGAGGACCTGCCAATGGTCTTCGATGCGCATCGGATCGCTGCCGACGAGCAGGTCGGACAGCTCGCCGACGGCGGCCTGGACGGTCTCGGCGCGGCCTTCCACGACCGGTTCGCCCCAGCCGACGACACCGTCATCGGTGGTGATCTTCAGAAAGAGCCAGCGGGGCGCGACGAGGAAGGTCTCCAGACGGTCGATCTTCACGGCGCCACGATCCCGCCGTCGAGGTGCCGTACCTGGGCCGACCACCGTTCGTGGAGGTGCTCCACGGGCGGGTACTTGGCCGCCTCCGCCTCGTCGAGATCGATGCCCCAGCCGGGCGCGTCCGACGGATAGAGGAAACCGTTGCGGGGTGCGAGCGTGCCCGGGAACACCGCGTGGACGTCGGGCGAGTACTCGTGCCCCTCCTGGACGACGAACGCCGCGCTGGTCACGTCGAGCGCGACGTTGGCCGCCGCGCCGACCGGGGACACGTCCGTCGGCGCGTGCCAGGCGGTGCCGACACCGTGGAGTTCGCACAGGGCGACGAGCTTGCGCGCCGGGCTCAGGCCGCCGATCGAGGAGATGTGCAGGCGCAGCAGATCGACGCCGCCACCCGTCACGAGCCGGGCCGCGTCGGCCACCGACGCCACCTGCTCGCCGACGGCGATGGGCATGGGTGCGGCCGCGCGGACCTCGCTCAGCCGGTCGTAGAACTCCGGGGCGATCGGATCCTCCAGGAAGAACAACCGGTACTCCTCGAGCTGGCGGGCCAACCCGACGGCCTGCTTGACGGTCAGCCGGGAGTGGACGTCGTGCATCAGGTGCGGCTCGGGCCCGAGGGCCGCGCGGGCCTGCGCGAACAGGTTCGGTGTGTCGCGCAGGTAGCGGTGCACGTCCCACCCGCCGGGGTGCGGTGTTCCGGGGTAACCGCCGGACGTGGCCGGAGCGCCGTAGGTGCCGATGCCGGGGCTGCCGACCTGGAGCCGGACGTGTCGGTAGCCCCGGTCGAGCAGGGCGCGGGCCTGCTCCAGGGTGTCGTCGACGGTGGCCCCGCCGGCGTGCAGGTACGTGTCGGCCGCCGCGCGGACCCGCCCGCCGAGCAATTCGTAGACGGGCATGCCGGCCCGTTTGCCGGCGATGTCCCACAGCGCCTGGTCGACGCCGGACAGAGCGTTGTTGGTGACCGGCCCGCTGCGCCAGTACGACGAGAAGTGGACCATTCGGAAGATGTCCTCGATGTCGGCCGGATGGCGGCCAACGAGCAGCGGCGCGACATGACGGTCGACGGTGGCGGCGACCGCGTGGAAGCGCTGGGTGAACGTCGCGCAGCCGAGCCCGTACAGGCCGGGATCGTTGGTGTCGACCCGGACGACGACGAGCGGCACGCCCTCCGGGGCGGTGACGATCGACCGGACGCCGGTGATGCGCAGCCGGTCTCGGCCGGGCCAGGGTGCCTGCGTCTCCGGCATGGGATTGAGGGGCACGAACGTGGTCTCCTGTTCGGGGATCGTTGCGTGGATGGACTGCGACGGCGGGCCGTCAGGCGTAGGCCCGTACGGCGATCAACTGGGCCGAACCGGTGCCGTTGGTAGCGGTGACGACGACCCTGATCCGGTCGGTCACGATCGGGTCCGCGAGGCGGTGCGTGCGGTGCCGCTTGCGGTTGTCGGCCACCGACACGAGCGGTTGCCAGCCGGCCCCGGCGACGCGGGCCTCGATCCGGTAGTCGCGCACGAGCGTCGGCATGAGCGTGAACGGCATCCGGTGATGGGGCAGGTTGATCAGGTCCTCGTTGACGTCGTCGTTGGCGATGATCTCGACCCGGCTCACCGTCACCGGCTCGGCCCAGGCCAGTTGCAACCACGGCTCGCCGTCCGTGGCGAGGGTCCGCGACATCCACAGGTGCGGTCCGGCGAAGGGGCGCAGGTACCCGTCGACCACCTTGTCGGCGGAGTAGGCCGCCGTCGGACCGGTGCGCAGGCAGAAGGTCCGGCGGCGCAGGGCCGCGCTCTTCCATTCGAGCACCGGTTGCCGCTCCGTGCGGCCCGCCGTCGGCGGCACGTGCGACAGGGACAGGATGCCGGGGACTGTCGTGTCCGCCACGTGCAGGGTCACGGCGCGGTTGGCCCGTACCCGCAGGAAGGCGTTGCGCGCGGTGGATGGCGTCCAGGCCAGCGGGAGGCGGACCCATTGCCGCACGCCCACTCCGACCGGGACCTGCACGGTGTCGATCAGCGCTCCCGGTACGTAGTTCTGTCCGAGGCCGGTGTCGTAGAGGTCCACCACGAGCGTCGTGGCCTCGGCCGCGTCGACGAGGAGTTCCGGCCCCGCCAGGGCGGGGTCGACCGGCAGCACGATGCCGGCGTCGGCGGTCAGCGGCCACCTCTCACCCGGTTCGGTCACCTCGATCCCGTCCAGCGTCGAGGACGCCGTCACCAGCGCCGAGCGGGCCTGATCGGTGGGATCGGCCGCGGCCACGCCGATGAGCGACGCGTCGGAGCGCAACAGGGTCTGCTGGAGGTGGCCCGCGTCGAGTTCGCGTGGGGCCACCTTTGCGTCGAGGCACAGGGCGGCGGCGGTTCCCGCCGCCTGGCCCAGCGTCGCGCAGGTGGCCATCACCCGGGTCGACCCGAACGCGATGTGGCTGGCCGAGACGTTACGCCCGGCGAACAGCAGGTTGGTGGTGTTCACCGAGTACAGGCACCGGTAGGGAATGGGGTAGACGCCGTCCGGGTGCAGGTGTTTGGAGGCGGCCTCCGTCGCGTACATGCCCTGCGGGGGATGCATGTCGATGGACCAACCGCCGAAGGCTATCTGGTCGGGGAAATCCCGCTGGCCCATGATGTCGTTCTGGGTCAGCACGTGGTCGCCGATGAACCTCCGGTACTCCCGCTTGCCGGGGACGGC
The DNA here is from genome assembly GCF_049179015.1 of Micromonospora sp. WMMD736. Classification (NCBI taxonomy): domain Bacteria; kingdom Bacillati; phylum Actinomycetota; class Actinomycetes; order Micromonosporales; family Micromonosporaceae; genus Micromonospora; species Micromonospora sp. WMMD736. The sequence goes on along the minus strand of NZ_JBMHMI010000001.1, from coordinate 6,278,084 downwards.
CCCGACCCATTCCAGGGTCATCGTGTCCGCGTCGAACCGGCCCGAGTTCTTGATGTGGTCCCAGATGCCGTAGATGACCGACCACAGTTCGTCCCGGATGACGTCGTTGTCGTGGACGGTGTCCAACTCCCCGCCGTACTCGATCCACCAGTACGCGGTGCCGTTGTCACCGGCCCGGATGATGCGTCGCTGCGGGATGCTGGTCTGCGTGATGTCCTTGGCGAACGACGGCGGCACGTAGGTGACCGGCTCACCGGCGTCCTTGGTGTAGAAGAGCAGGGTGCTGCCGAGGGTGATGTCGTCGGCCTCGGCGGGCGCCCAGGGTTCGCCGTACTGGTCGCTGGCCTCGCGGCCGATGCGGTACTCGGCGCCGGCCAGGTGTCCGACCAGTCCGTCGCCGGTGCAGTCGAGGAAGATCGGCGACGAGAAGTGGATGAGCCGTTCCGAGCCCATCATCCATCCGGTGACGGAGTGGATCTGACGCGCCTCGGGCGGCCCGTCCGCCTCGACGTCCCGGACGTCGGTGTTGAGGTACAGGGAGATGTTCGGTTCCGCCCGCACGGCGTCGAGCACGACCGTGTCCCACACGTACGGGTTGCCCTGCGGGTTGCGGTACTGGTTCTCCACGAACAGCTCACCCATGATCCCGCCTTCGCGGGCGTAATGGTTGTCGCCGTGGCTCGTGGCGCCCACCACCCAGACCCGCACCTCGCTGCTGGAGTTGCCCCCCAGCACCGGCCGGTTGTTGATCAGCGCAACCGTCCGGCCGAGGCGGGCGGCGGCGATCGCCGCGCACACACCCGCCAGACCACCGCCCACCACTGTGATGTCGTGTCCGGCGTGTTCAACACGCATGGTGATGAGCCTCCGTCGGTGTCACTTGAGCCCCGTGCGGCTCAGTGCGGACAGGAACTGGCGCTGGAACACGAGGAACACGATGATCATCGGTACGACCGAGGAGGTGGCCGCGGCCATCGACAGGCCACCGGCGAGACCGCCGTCGCCGTCGACGAACCGGGTCAGGCCGACGGGAAGCGTGTAGTTCTCGTCGGTGGAGAGCATGATCAACGGCGTCTCGTAGCTGTTCCACGACCAGACGAAGCCGAGGATCGCCAGTGCCGCGAGGACGGGCTTCGCCATCGGGAGGTAGATGCGCCAGTAGATCGACCATTCGCCGGCACCGTCGATGCGTGCGGCCTCGGCCAGTTCCCCGGGTACCGCGGAGAAGTGCTGGCGCATCAGGAAGGTGCCGAAGACGGTGAACATACTCGGCAGGATCAGCGCCCACAGGGTGTCGTACAGGCCGACGGCCTGGAAGAACATGAACCGGGGCACGAGCAGCAACTGGGTCGGCACGATCGAGGTCGCGATGTAGAGCAGGAACAGGCGGTCGCGACCCTTGAACCGCATGCGGGCGAAGGCGTACCCGGCCAGGGAGGACGTGAACAGCTCGCCGGCGACGGCGACGGTCGCCACGATCAGGGAGTTGGCGAAGTATCGCATCAGGGGTGGGTCGCCGGCCCAGACGTCCGCGTAGTTGACCCACCGAACGGGGTCGGGAATCCACGTCACCGGAAGCGTGAACACGTCGATGTTGCGTTTGAGCGAAGCCGAGATCATCCACAGCAGCGGGAGGGCGAAGAGCACGGCGATCGCCCACATGAGGACGCTCAGCAACCAGGTGCGCAGGGTCCGGTCAGTACGGCTGCGGGTCATGTGTAGAGCCCCCGTCCCTTCTGGAACCGCCACAGCACCAGCGTCAGCAGCAGTACCGCAGCGAACGTGACGACGCCGATCGCCGCGGCGTAGCCGAACTTGTAGGCCTGGAATCCGGACTGGTACATGTAGTAGGCCAGCACGGTGGTGGACTCCCCTGGGCCGCCGCCGGTCAGGAAGGCGATCAACCCGAACCCCTGTGACGTGCCGATGAACGACGTGATCGCCAGGAAGACGGTGGTCGGCATGAGGCTCGGCCAGGTGATGGTGCGGAACCGGCGCCACGCGCCGGCGCCGTCGATCATCGCCGCCTCGTGCAGGTCCTGGGGCAGTTCCTGTAGAGCGGCCAGGTAGATCACCGCTTGGTAGCCCATGCCGGCCCACACCTGGATGAGCACGAGTGCCGGCAGAGCCCAGTTCTCGGACACCAGCCAGGTCGGCGGCTCGGACAGACCCAGGAACCGCAGGGCCTGGTTGAGCAGCCCGGCGCTGGGGTTGAGCACGAGCAGCCAGACCATGCCGATGGCGACCGTGTTGACCATGCTGGGTACGAAGAACACGACCCGCAGCGCGGCCCGGCCGACCAGCGGCCGGTTGAGGGCCAGCGCGAGCAGCAGGCCGAAGGCGATCGACAGCGGAACGCCGAGGCCGGCGAAGAACACCGTGCGGCCCAGGGCCTTCCAGAACTTGGGGTCGGCGAACAGCTCCGCGAAGTTGTCCAGGCCCACCCACTCGATCCCGCCCAGGCCGGACAGCACGTTCCAGCGGGTGAACGCGATGCCCAGCCCGGCCAGCATCGGACCGAGGGTGAAGGCGATCAGTCCGATGAGATTGGGAGCGATGAACAACCACGGCAACCAGGAACGGACCCCGGCGGGCCGGCGCTTCTGCTCCCGTACGACGGGCGGTACCGGTGACCGGGCCGACCCAACCAGAGTCTGCATGTGTCTCTAGGCCGCCTTCTTGATCGCGGCGTCGCACTGTTCCTTGGCGGTCCGGGCCCACTGGTCGATGCTGATGTTCCCGAGCAGGACCCGCTGGTTGAGCCCGTTCATGATCGTGGTGATCTCCGCGTGCGCGGTCTGGATGGCGTCCACGGGGATCCGCGCGTCCGAGGTCAGCAGGTTGGTGACCAGCGACTGCTCGTCGAACAGCTTCGCGGCGTCGGGGCCGCCCAGATCGGCGGCCAGTTTGGCGGTGTCGCCCCCGGGCAGCGACGGGAGCCGGCCGCCGGGCACCATGTGTGCCGCGCCTTCGCCGAGCCAGAACTGCAGGAGCGTGAAGGCGGCGTCCTGGTGCTTGGACTTCTTGGTGATCGCCACGTTGTCGCCGTAGGCGCCGGTGTTCCAGAACTGCGCGCCCTTCTGCGGCGCCGGCATCGGCAGCAGCACGGTCTTGAAGTCGTGCGGATACTCCTTGGTGTCCTTGATGTAGCGCATGACGAACGGCTGAGAGATCCACATCGCGACCTTCCCCGTGAGGAACGGGGTCTGGGCGAACGCGTCCCACTTCTGGGCGACGATCTCGGTCATCGGAACGGCGGACTTCTCGGCCATCATGTCCAACCGCAGTTGGAAGTTCTCCCGGAACGCCGGGTGGTCGAAGTTGGACTCGCGGCCGCCGGCCTTGTAGGTGAAGTCCGGACCGAGCTGCTGGCGGGCCAGGTCCGGCGGGATGAGACACCCGTACACGCCGTTGCCGGAGAGCTGCTTCGCGATCGCGCGGAAGTCGGCGGTCGTCCAGTCCGTCGGGACGGTCACTCCGGCCTTGTCGAGCAGGCTCTTGTTCGCCAGCACCGTCTCCACGCTGCGGCTGGCCGGAGCGGAGTACGCCTTGCCGTCGAAGAAGTAGTTGCTGGCCGGATTCGCCCCGGGGGCGAAGACCTTCAACACCGGGTCACCGGCGAGCCGGTCGGTGAGGTCGGTGAGCAGACCCGCTTCCACGCGCTTGGCCAGGGCCGAGCGCGCGTACGAGACGACCACGTCGATGTCGAGACCGCCCTGCAGCGCGGTGTCGAGCTTGAGGTTGCCCTGATCGTCGTTGACGAAACGGGTGTACTTGACCTTGATGTTCGGGTGCTTTGCGGTGAACGCGGCGAACAGGGCGTCGGGTCCGTTCTCCGCAGGGACGCCGCCCCAGACGTTGAGGGTCACCGTGCCGTCGGCACCGGAATCGTCCTTGCCGCAGGCCGCGAGGAGGGCGGCGGAGCCCAGTCCGGCCGCGCCCGCGAGCAGGCGTCGGCGGCTGATCGTACGTGTCATGACGTCACTTCCTGAGGTGTCGATGGTGGCTGTCCGGGTGGGGACAAGGGATGGAGGTGCTCGGGGGTGAAGCCGAGCAGCCGCGTCGCTCGACCGGTGTCGATGGCGACGCCCCGGCCGGTCAGTCGCGTCCGCCGGGGCACCCCCGGCAGGTGTTCGTCAAGCAGTGCCTCCGTGTCGGTGGCGCTCAGGGTGTCCGGGGCGGCGACGAACATCGGATGGAATCCCGTCAGAGGGGCGGTGAGGGCCAACAGGCCGGCGCGGGCGGCGTCGCGGGTGTCCAGGTACGCCCACATTTCCTTGGCCCCCCACTCCGGGTGTTCGGCGTAGTAGCGGGCGTAGGTGTCGAACTGGTCGCCGGGACCCCCGAGCAGGGGCAGGCGCAGTGCGACGACGGTCATGTCGTGCCGGCGGGCCATCATGGCGCCGATCGCCTCGTCGGTCTGCTTCGACAGCGCGTACGGGTCGGCCACCTGCAACGGCAGATCCTCGTCGAGGGGCAGGTAGGCCGGTGTCTGCGGATACGGCGACCAGGGCAGGCCGGTCACCGACAGGCTGCTGGCGAGCACGGCCCGCCGGACGCCCCGTTGCGCCGCCTCCTCCAGCACCGTGAACGTCGCCTGGGTGTTGGTGGTGAACACCTCGTGCGGTGTACCGAGGGTGGGCGCGGGGATGGCCGCGCAGTGGAAGACGGCGTCGACCTCCGCGAGGGCGTCGCGTACCACGATCGGGTCCCCGGCGGATCCGGTCACCATCCGGCCCGCCCGGGTGTCGCCCGGGTCGTGCAGGTCGAGACCGGTGGTGGGGATGAGGCGGTCGGCGAAGAGCGTCAGGGCCGCGCGGCCCAACCGTCCGGCCGCACCGGTGACCAGGACCCGCCGGGGCCCGCTCATGGCGTCATCACCTGCACCGGCCGGAACTCCGCGGTGTTCTTGGCCAGGACGATGCCGCCGCCCCACTGGATCCAGCCGGCCCGGCCGATGCCGTCGTCGTCATCGTTGACCACGAAGGACAGGGCGATCGGTGCGGTGGGCGGACCGCTGAGCCCGAGTGCCGACCAGGGCACCGACACGCGGTAGGAGGTGGTGGTCCCGTTCCGGACGATCGCCGCCGTCGCGCCGGGCGTCGCCCCGGCCACTCCGCCGGCCGGTGGCGTGAAGGTGTACACGGCCGGACCGGTGCCCAGCAGCGCCGCGCCGATCTCGACGCGGGCGGTCGACCGCCCCGGAAGGTCGGGGCTGACCGCCAGTTGGATGGAGTCGCCGTCCCACATGCTGCCGGCCGTCTTCGTCTGGGCGTGGACGTTGTCGGTCACGTCGGCCGTCAACCACAGGGCGTCCGCGGTGCGGGTGAGCTTGACGGTGCCCGACAGGTCCGCCGTGCCGCCGTAGGGAACGCGCCGGTAGTCGACCGCGCCGTCGGCCGCCAGATTCACCGGTACGACGGCGTTCTGTCCGTCGGCCTCGATCGGGTTGAAGCCGACGGTCCCACCGGCCCGGAACGCGCCCAACTGGGCCGTGTCGACGCGCACCGACATGTCGTAGGACTTCCACGGGACGATCCCCGCGACCGGTATGTCGACCGAGGTGACGGAGTTCGGCGGTACCGGAGCGACGCCGCTCACCGTGCCGCTCTGCGTCCCCACCGTCCAGGCGATCTGTGCCACGTCCAGAGCCGTCGCCGACTTGTTGTTGGTGATCTTCACCCGCAGCGACCCACCGAGCGGCCCGACGGACGTCACGATCGGATCGACGGTCGCCACGACCGGGTCGGTGATCATCGCGTCGTCGCGCAGCACCATCGACGCCGATCCGCCGGACCCGGCCCGCACGTGCACTGTTCGCGGGCCCTTCACCGTGCTACCGGGAACGGTGACGGTCTTCGTGCCCACCTGCCCGGCCGGCGCGTACACCGCGTAGGTGCTGTCCTCGATGTGGAAGTTGGTCCACGTGCCGCCGCCACCGTGGGTCCGGTCCACCTTCAGCGTCACCGGGATGTCGTCGCCGACGGCGACCGTGTCCGGAACCGAGACGGAGTACACCTCCGGGTTGCTCACCGCGAGGGCCGTCGGCTTGCCCCTGGTGAAGACCGGGTGCTCGGTCAGGTCCAGCGTCACCTTGCCCTGCAGGGGTTCGAGGGTGTTCGACCGGCCGTAGGCGTTGGTGACCGTGACGGGAGTGGTGGTGCTCAGCTCCACCTGGGTCGGTGTGGTCGCCCACATCACCCGGACCGGCGTCTTGCCGGCCCCGCCGGCGAACTCGTACGAGTAGACACCCGAGCCCAGGTTGTCGGCGGCACGGAAGTTCAGACCGGCGAGTTGCCGGATCAGGACCGACTGCGTGACCAGCGCCGGCTTCGGGGCGTAGGCGTTCATCCCGAGGTATCCGGGACGGCGCATCACGCCGAAGTTGTACTCCTGGTTCGACGCGGTCGTACCGTCGTTGAGGAAGTCGTACCAGTAGTAACGGCTGGCCCCGTTGGCCACGGCCAGGCTCGCCGTGCGGACCAGGTAGTCGCCCTGCTGCAGTTCGGTGACGCCGCCGCTGGTGTGGGTCGGGTATCCGTTCTCGGTGATGTCGATCGGCATGTCACGACCGTTGTTGTAGCGGCGGATCAGGTCCTTGAACGTCGGGATCATGGTCACGCCGCGGACCTCCGGCGGCGCCGGGAAGCCGTAGAGGTGCGCGCTGAAGCGGTCCATGTACCGCAGGCCGCCGATCTGGAACAGCTCCTCCCACCACGCGGGTCCGCCGCCGGCCGGCGCGACGACCTCGGCCTGCGGGTGGTCGGCCTTGACCTTGGCGTAGGTCGCCTGCAACAGAGGCAGGTAGCACTCCGGGGTACGACCGCACAGGCCGTTGTTGAAGCCGCCGTCGAACTCGTTGTACACCTCGACCTTGTTGGTGCCGGAGAGGGTGAGCATCGCCGAGGCGTAGGCGGCGAAGGCGGCGTGGCCCTCCGGCGTGCTCGGCGTCTTGCCACCGTCGTAGAGCGGGTTGGCGAACGCCGCGACCAGCAGCGGCTCCATGCCGTTGGCGGCCAGCCCGTTGAGGAACGGGGCACCGTAGGTGGGCATGGTGTAGGTGCCGGTGGTCTTCTCCACGTGCTGCCAGGACAGGGCGTCACGGACGTGGGTGTAACCGACCTTCGCCATGGTGGGAATGAGACTGGCCGGGTCGCTCTGGGAGAAGTGGGTCCCGACCCCCCAGGGCGCGCCGGGCCGCCGGGCGTCGGCGGGAAGCGCGTCCAGCAGCGCCACCGGCGTGTACCGGGTGACCGGGAGTCCACCCACCTCGGCCGTGACGCCGAGGGTGTAGTAGCCGGGCTTGACCGTGGCGAGGTTGACCGTCGCCGTGCCACCGGACACCGCGGCCATGCCACTGGCCGCCGGCACCCCCTGCTCGTCGGCGACCGCCCAGCTCACGCTGGCCGCGCTGGAGGTCACCGGGATGGTCCGCGGCTCGGATCCGCTGAAGACCAGGTTCGTCGCGGTGATGCGCACCGCCTCGGCACTGCTGAAGCTGACCGAGACGTCGGAGACGCACAGGTCGGTGGCCGACCGCCCGAGCCGGCTGTCCCAGGAGGCGATGCGGAAGTCGGCGCCGGACGGCAGGTCGCCCTTGAACTCGGCGTCGGCCAACTGGAAGACGTAGGAACGCCAGACGTTCCCGCCGGTCAGCGGAACGGAGTCGCCGGCCCGGTTCTGCCCCGTGCCGTCGTACTGGATGGTGAAGTGTCCGGGGCCGGCGTCGAAGTAGCTGACCTTGACGAACGCGTACCCGGTGGTGGCGGGCTGCCGGGCGGCATCGACCCGGAAATACAGGAAGTCATTGGTGATCGGCGTCTGCGTGGTGGTCCAGCAGGGGCGGCCGCCCCGTTCGGTGGCCGCCGCGGAGATCTGGCCGGAGGCGTCGCCGGGGTTGCCGGCCATGCCGTTCCACTGTGGAGTGGACGAGAGCACCGCGGAGGCCGCGGCGGTGTCGGCGAACGCGGGAGGCGCGACGCCGATCATGGGTAGACCGATGAGAACGGCCAGTCCGGCCGCGACGTGCGTCCGCCACCTGTGGCGGCGCACGTTCGAGGGTCGTATCAAGTTCGTCACCTCTCGGCTCAGCCACGGTCCGCGCGCTGGCGCATCGTCGTCCCGTGACGTGGGCGCGTGGCGAGCCGACCGGCTCGCCACGGTTCACAGCATGTGGCGCCTTTCCGTCCATGGCGGCAACCCGCCGGACCCACCCCGTGATGTCAGAAGCCGACCAGGACAGCAGTCATCGCCCCTGCTGGAGCAGGGTGACTGCGGCGACCGGGCGGGATCGTTGGTCAAGTGCGGCGAGCGTAATGGTGCAGTAATAGCACCGTCAAGACACGTCGATGAAACCCGAGCGACACGAGCCCGTAGCGCTCCGCAATGGATTGATGCTATAAATGCAACATGCTGCCGTCTCAGCCGAACAAGTCGCTCCAGGATGGGCTCGACTGCCTGCAGTTGCTGGCCAGCTCCGCTGAGTCCCTCGGCTCACGCGAGGTCGCACGACGGCTCGGGCTGGAACCCTCACGCGCGAACCGGCTGCTCAAGACCCTCGCGCACATCCGGCTGATCGAACAGGACGAGCGGCGTCGCTATCGCCCCGGCCCGGGAATCCATGCCCTGGCCGCGCAGAGCCTCTTCGGATCGGGCCTGATCCGCCGCGCGCTCGGGCCTCTCGGCGAGCTGCACGTCCACGGTCACACCGTGGCCATGGGTGTGCTCTGGCGCGACCAGATGTCGTACCTGTACCACGCCGACCCGGGCATGGACACCAGCACGGCCCTCGGCCGGATCGGCCTGTTCCCGGTCGCCCGATCCGGGCTCGGAATGGCACTGCTGGCCTCCCAGGACGACGAGAACGTCCGCGAGATGTGGGCGACCAGCGCGAACGAGACCCCGGTCGAGCAGGTGCTCGCCGATCTCGCGGAGATCCGCGAAGCCGGTTTCGCCCTGCGCACCGGCAAGACCGAACGCACCGTCGCCGTCACCGTCGGCTCGGCGCCGTACGCCGCGATCGGCATGTCCGGCCGGTTTCCCGACGCGCACATACCCGAGCTCGTCAGCGCACTGCGCCACGCGGCGGAGAAAATCGAGAAGAAGGGCTGAGGCGGAGCAGAAACAAGACGCCCGTTACCGGAGATCCGGTAACGGGCCAAGTGACCTGCTCATGAATGGTGGGCGATACTGGGTTTGAACCAGTGACCTCTTCCGTGTCAAGGAAGCGCGCTCCCACTGCGCCAATCGCCCGTGGTGCCCGCCCGATCCGGCAACCATGCCGGCCGAGGCGAATCGCGAGCGGACGACGGGATTCGAACCCGCGACCCTCACCTTGGCAAGGTGATGCGCTACCAGCTGCGCTACGTCCGCACGTCCCCGGCTACCGCCGGCAACGGAGCAAACTCTACCCGATGCCAAGATCGGCCGGCGCGGCACCCTCGGGCGACCGCGATTGCGCTGCTCGACAGCGGGGTACTGATGAACCTCGACAGCGCACCACACCCCCTAAGGAGGCTGTCGTGGGTATCGGCACCAGCATCTTCCTGATCGCGCTCGGCGCGATTCTCACCTTCGCCCTCGACGCCAGCGTCGGCGGCATCAACCTCGACGTGGTCGGCTGGATCCTGATGGGCGCCGGCGTCCTCGGTCTGATCATGACGACGTTGATCTTCCAGCGCCGCCGCGGCGCGGTCGTGACCACCACCGAGCAGCCCGTCGAGTACCGCCGGGTCGAGGAGCGGCGGGACATCGCCCCGCCGCTGTGAGGGGCTCGGGTGAACGGGCCGGCGACCTCCCCGCGAGGATGCCGGCCCGTCACGTTTCCCCTGGTGAGAGCAGGTAATTGCCCGCGTTACGATCCAGCTCATGGAGTCCCTCGACACGGTGCTGGCCGCCCACCGGTGGTACCTGCTCGGTTGGAACATCGGCACCGGCGGCGGCCCGGACCTGCCGACCTACCGCAGTGACGTGCCGCACGCCCCTCTCAACGGCGTACTGCGGGTGGCCGGGCCGACGCCCGGCGAGGCGCTCGTCGAGGCCCGGCGACGCCTGCGGGGCGTACCCCGAATCTGGTGGGTCGGGCCGGACAGCGACGCCGGCACCGCCGACGGCCTGGTCGCCCTCGGAGCGACCGAGGTCGCCCGCATGCCGATCATGGCGGTGGCGCTCGACACGGTGGCCGAGGCCCCGACGCCCGCCGGCCTGCACATCGCCGAGACCGACGACCTCGACGCCTTCGTCGCGGCCTACGCCCGGGTGTCCGGCATCCCCACCGAGGGTGTCCCGGCGACGATCGAACGGGAGAAGGCGTTCAGCGGCGACGGCACGGTGATCCGGTTGGCCGGTCGCCGCACCGACGGCCGGATCGTCGGCACGGCTGTCGCCTGGCTCAGCCACGGTCTGGTCACGCTCTACTTCGTGGGCACGCAACCCGAGCAGCGCCGGCAGGGCATCGGCGCGGCCATCACCCGGGCCGCGCTCGACCTGGCCCGGCAACGGGGCGCCCGTACGGCAGCCCTCACCTCGTCTCCCGTCGGCGAGGGAATCTACCGCCGGCTCGGCTTCCGGCCGGTGGGCGCGTTCCGGCTGCTGACCTTCTGACCGTTCGACGACAGATCCTCGTGCCGAACGCGAAATAACCGCACGAGAGGCATGGTCAACGAGGCCGCCGGTTGCGAGACTGCTGGGAATGTCCACCACCCCGCTGTCCCTGCCGCAGCCGTCCGCGCGGGCACCCGAGTTCGGCCGGGACGCGCTCATCGTCTGCGAGAACCTGGTCCGGATCTACCAGACCGGTTCGATCGAGGTGCAGGCACTTCAGGGACTGGACCTGGCCGTGGAGAGCGGCGAGATGGTCGCCGTCGTCGGCGCCTCCGGATCGGGCAAGTCGACACTGCTGTCCATCCTGGCCGGCATCGACGCCCCCACCGCCGGCCGGGTCCGGGTCGACACGTGGAACCTGCTGGCCATGTCCCGCGCGGACCGGGTGGACTACCGGCGGCGCACCGTGGGGTTCGTCCGGCAGCAGACGGCGAGCAACCTGATCCCGTACCTGACCGCGCGGGAGATGGTGGACCTGCCGATGACGGCGGCCCGAACCCCGAAGAAGGAGCGGCAGGAGCGCGCGGCCGAACTGCTGGACAGCCTCGGCGTCGCCGACTGCGCCGACCGCCGCCCCGGCCAACTCTCCGGTGGACAGCAGATGCGGGTGGCGATCGCGGTGGCCCTGGCCAACCAGCCACGGGTCCTGCTCGCCGACGAGCCGACCGGCGAGTTGGACGCTGCCACGTCCGCCGAGGTCTTCGGCGTGCTGCGGGACGTCAACCGGCGCTACGGCGTCACCGTCGTCGTGGTCACCCACGACCCGGCGGTCAGCGGCCAGGTCGAACGAACCGTCGCGATCCGCGACGGTCGCACCAGCAGCGAGGTGCTGCGCCGCGCCACCACCGACGCGGAGGGTGACACGCACATGATCGCCGAGGAGTACGCCGTGATGGACCGTGCCGGACGGGTCCAGGTGCCCCGCGAGTTTCGCCAGGCGCTGGCGCTGACGCGACGGGTCCGGCTGGCCCTGGAACCCGACCACATCACCATCCGCTCCGACTCGCGCAGCGGCGAATGAGCGAGCCGTTGCTGCGGGTGCGGGACGTACACCGCAGCTTCCACACCGGGCCGACCGTCGTGCACGCCCTGCGCGGCGTGTCGTTCGAGGTGGCCGCAGGTGCCATGGTGGCCCTCGTCGGACGGTCCGGCTCGGGCAAGACCACCCTGCTCAACGTGATCGGCGGCCTGGACCGTCCGGACGCCGGCACCGTGCACGTCGACGGCACCGACGTCACCGCGCTCGACGAGGACGGCCTGTCCCGGCTGCGGCGCGAGAAGGTCTCGTACGTCTTCCAGAGCTTCGGGCTGATCCCGGTCCTGTCGGCCGCCGAGAACGTCGCCGCGCCGCTGCGGCTGGCCCGCGTCGCCCCGCCCGAACGCGAGCGGCGGGTCGAGTTGCTGCTGGAACTGGTCGGCCTGGCCGACCACGCCCAGCAACGGCCGGCCGAGATGTCCGGCGGCCAACAGCAGCGGGTGGCGATCGCCCGCGCGCTGGCCGCCTCGCCCCGGCTCCTGCTCGCCGACGAGCCCACCGGCCAACTGGACGCCGAGACGGGCCTGGCGGTGATGGCCCTGCTGCGCGGGGTGGCGGAGTCCGAGGGCGTCACCGTTCTGGTGTCGACGCACGACGCGGTGATGATGGCCCTGGCCGACCGGGTGATCCGCATCCACGACGGGCACCTCGACGAAGAGCCGGCCGGGCAGGCGTACGAGCCGGTGCGGGACGCCAGGTGACACGACGATGCTGAGGCTCGTCCGCCGACGCGCCCGCGCGCAGTGGCCGTTGCTGGCGGCCCTCCTCGGGGTCGTCACCATCGGCGCGACCCTGCTGGGCACCTGCACGCTGCTGGTCACCCGCACCGCCGAGCGGGCCCTGGAGGTCGCCCTGGCCCGCGCCGATCCCGCCGCCGTCGACGCGACCGTCTACACCGGCACCGTCGACGGCCCCGACGCGTCGTCCGTCCTCGCCGACACCCGCGCCGGGGTGACCTCCGCGCTCGCGCCGTTCCCGGTGACCACCGCCGCGCGGGCGTCGACGGTGCTGCGGGCACTACCGCCCGCGCTCGCCCCGGGCACCACGGTCGGCGCACAGGCCTACCTGTCCGGGCTCGACGACCTGCCGGCCCGGGCCGAGCTGGTCACCGGACGCTGGCCCCAGCGCCCCGGCGACGCGGTGCTCCTGGAGTCGACCGCCCACCTGCTCGGCCTCACCCCCGGTAGCCGGGTGCGCCTCGGCGCCGAGCTGGCCCACCCACCCGTTGCGGCCATCGACGTGACCGTCGTCGGCGTCGTACGCCCGCTGTCCGGGCGCGGTTGGGACCGCGACCCGCTGGCCGCCGCCGGATCCGCCACCGGCTACCGGGACGGTCGTTTCCTGCAACCGGTCAACGCCTACGGCCCGTTCCTCGTCGACCTCGCCGACCTGGTCACCACCGGTGCCACCGTCGATCGTCTGGAGGTCACCGCCCATCCCGACCTGAGCCACGCCGACCGTCGAGACCTGGACACCGTGGCCGGTGGCATCCGCGACGCGGACCGCCGGTTGGCCCGCACCCTCGGCGACCGCGTCCAGCTGGCCCGCGTCGCCACCGACCTGTCGGCGACCCTGCGGTCGGCCGACGATCAACGGCACGTCACCGCCGCCGTCGTGCTCGCGATCGCCGTCCTCGGCGGGGTACTGGCCGCGACGGCGCTCGTCCTCGCCGGACGCCTCACCGCCAGCATCCGCGCCGACGAGACCGCCCTGCGGTCCGCACTGGGCACCAGCCGTCGTCAGCTCGCCGCCACCGCGACACTCGAGGCCGGGCTCGTCGCGGCCGTCGCCATCGCGCTCGCGATACCGGCCTCTTCGGCCCTGCACGCCGGCCTGACCCACCTGCCGCCGCTGGACGACGCCGGCCTGACCGTCGGGCCGGCCATCACCGGCGTCCAGGTCCTCGCCATCGCCGGGGGCGCGCTGGTGCTCGCCGTCGTCCTCACCGTCCTGGCGATCCGTCCCGTCCCGGCGGCCGGCGAGCGGCGCACCCGCCGCGAGCTGCTGGCCCGCTCCGGCGCGGACGTGCTGCTCGCGGTCTTCGCCGCCGTCGGCTGGTGGCAGCTGTACGCGCAACCCACCGCCGCCAGCCCGCGCGCCGACGCGGTCCGGGTGCTCGCTCCGGCGCTGCTGCTCACCGCCGGCGCCGCCCTGGCGCTGCGGGTGGTGCTGCCCGCCCTGCGCGGCGCCGACCGGCTGGCGTACCGCGCCCGCGGCCTGGCGCTCCCGCTGGCGGTCGCCGAGAGCGCCCGCCGGCCCCAGGCGGTCGCCGCCGGCCTGCTCGTCGGGCTGGCCTGCGCCGCCGGAACCTTCGGCCTGGCCTTCGACACCACCTGGCACCAGTCGCAGCGCGACCAGGCCGCGCTCTCGGTCGGCACCGACCTGGCGCTCACCCTCAGCACGTCGCCCTCGGCCGGCGAGGGCGCGATCGTCAGCACGGCCACCGCGGGCGCGGTGAGTCCGGTCCTCGACCGCGGTACCGCCATCGGTCAGTGGCTCGGAACCTCCGGCGAAGCACCTCGCCTGGTCGCCGTGGACACCACCCGCGCCGACGCGCTGCTGCGCGGGCGGCTGGACGGCGACCGCGAATGGGCCCACGTGGGCGCCGCACTGGCCCCCCGCACCCGGGTCGGCGGCCTCGACGTTCCGGCCGGCGCCCCGCTGGTCCTGAGCGGAACGGCGGCCGGCGAGACCCCGCTCGCCGTGACCCCCCGGCTGCTGCTGCAGGACGGCACCGGCCTCCGCACGTCCTGCACCGGTCCCGCCGTACCGCTCGACGGCCGCGAAATCCGGCTGCCCACCTGCGCGCCGGTCGACGGGCTGCGCCTCGTCGCGGTCGCCCTACCGGTCACCGCCGACACCGACGACGAACCCATGGCAGCCGCCGGGCCCGTGGCCGTAGCCGTCACGCTGACCGTGCCAGCGGCGGCCGCCACCGACGGATCGGACTGGACCGCCACGTCCGCGCCTCCGGTACCGAGCAAGCTGACCGACCTTGACCTCCGGCTCTCCCCCACGCCCACGGGAACCGCGCTACGGATGGCCGCGACCGTCGAACTCGGCGGCGCCGACGACGCCGCCCGGACCCTCGTCGCCACCGCCTTCCCGGCCCCCGGCGACGTGCCGGTCGCCGTCTCCGCCCGCTTCGCCGACGAGGCCGACGTCCACACCGGCAGCAAGCTCAGCGTCACGGTCGGCACCACACCCGTTCCGGTCGTCGTCACCGAGGTCGTGCCGGCCGTACCGGCCGCCCCCGGGGCCGTCGCCGTCCTGGCCGACCTGGACGCGCTGTCCCGCGCGCGCGTCGTCGCCGGTGACCTCACCTTCCCGGTCGACGCCTGGTGGGTCGGCCACCCGGCCGGCCCCGACGCCGCCGAGCGGGCCACCGCCCTGCACCTGGGCGCCGTCACGACCCGCGAGGCGGAGACCACCCGCCTCATCGGCGGCCCGCTGCGCGCCGAACTGCCCGGCGCGCTCCGGCTCGTCGTACCGGCCGCGGCCCTGCTGCTGCTCGCTGGCGTCGTCCTGCACGTCACCTGCGACCTACAGCTCCGCGCCGTCGAGGTGGCGCGGTTACGCGGCCTGGGGATGTCCCGGCGCGGTATCCGGGCCGTGCTGCTCGGCCAGCACGCCGGCGTCCTGCTGCCACTGCTCGCGGCGGGAGCGGCCGTCGGCGCGCTCGCCACCCGCCTCGTCGCTCCCCTGCTCGTCCGCTCCGACACCGGTGCCGCGCCCGTCCCGGCCGCCCAGCCACACTGGCCGTGGCCGGCCGAGGTCGCACTGCTCGCCGTACTGCTGGCCGGGTGTCTGCTGGCGGTCGCCATCGTGGTCGGCATCCAGGTCCGCCGGGCCGACGCCGCGCACCTGCGGGTGGCGCCGTGAAGCAGTTGACCCGCCGGTTCCCGGCGCCGCACTGGCCCAGCGTCCGTGGTCGTGGCCGGGCCGACGCCGGCCCGCTGCTGCTCTCCGCAGCCGTCATCGCCGCCGTCGCGCTGCTCGCCGGGGCCGTACCGGTGCTGCTCCGGACCGCCGCCGACCGGACCGTCCAGGACACCGTCCGCCACGCCGGTCAGGACGCGGACGTCCTCGCACACGCCGACTGGGAGCGCGACGACGGCCCGACCGGCGGGCGCGTGCGGATGGCCGACCTCGCCAAGGCGGTCGACGACTTCCGCGTGCGGGCGACGTACGCGCTCGGGCCCGACCTCGACGCCGCGCTGCTCCCGCCCGTCGCCGTCGTCGACGGCCCGGTCCTGAACATCACCGACGGCACCACGCCGCGGACCTTCCAGTTCACCTACCTGGCCGACGACACCGACGGCCCGGAGGTGGCCTGGGTCGCCGGTAACGCTCCCCTCGCCGCCGTCCCGGACGAGTACATCGAAGTCCCCTACAAGGGGCCACCCTGGCCGGTGCAGGTCGGTCTCTCCGAGGCGGACGCCGCCGCGCTCGACCTCGGCCCCGGCGACCGGATCCGGGCAAAGGACAGCCGGGGGCGCGAGGCGGACCTGCGGATCAGCGGGATCTACCGACCCGCGGACACCGCCGATCCCGCGTGGCGACTCGCCCCGGCGCTCCTGCGCCCCGTGCCCGGCGCCGACGGCGTGGGGATCACCCGGTTCGCCGGTCTGCTGTCGCGCGACTCGTTGCCGGACGCCCGCCTCGCCGTCGACGAGGGCCAACTGCGGCGCACCGTCCACTTCGTTCCCGATCCCGACGCGCTCACCTGGGCCACCAGCGCGGGCCTGGTCAACCAGGTGGTCACGCTCAAGGCGGCATCCGGCTCGTCCGGCGCGCGCGACGACTCGCTGAAGTGGGAATCGCAGCTCGACGCCACCCTGCGCGCGACCCGCGCCCGGGTCAGCGCCGTACGGGCGCAGGCGGCCGTGCTGCTCACGGGTGTGCTGACCGCCACGGTCCTGGTCCTGCTGCTCGCCGCCGACCTGCTGGTCCGCCGCCGAACCCTGGCGCTGAGCGCCGCCCGGCACCGGGGGGCGGCGCTATCCGACCTCGGCACGGAACTGGCCATCGAGTCCACGGTGGTGTCCCTCTCGGCCGCCGCGGTCGGGCTCGCGCTCGCCCGTGTGGCAGCGCCGGGCGTCTCGTGGAGCTGGGCCATCCCGGTGGTCCTGGCCGGCGCCGTCGCCGGGCCGGCGTTCGGTACCCTCGCCGCCGGCCGGGCCAGCCAGGATCGGCGTCAGCCCGCAAACCCGGCCGCTCGGCGCTGGATGCGGGCCACCGGGCAGCTACGCCGCGCCGCCGTGGAGGCCGCTGTCCTGATCGCCGCGGTCGCCGCGCTCGTCACTCTGCACCAGCGCGGGCTCCTGCCCGTCACCGCCGACGGCGACACCGGTGCGCCGACCAGCGACGTCATCCTGCCGGTCAGCGCCGTCGCTCTGGGCGCGCTCGTCGGCGCGCTCGTCCTGATCCGACTACTCCCGCTGGGCGCACGGTTCGCGCTGCGCCAGGCCCTGCGCTCGCCTCGCCCGCTGGCCGTCTTCGGTGCCGCCCGGGCGGTCACGACGGCAGGGCGCGCGCTGCCGCTGCTGGTACTGGTGAGCGCCACGGCGCTCGCCTCGTTCGCGCTCATCCTCGGCGCCACCGTCACCCGGGGTCTCGCCGACGGCGCGTGGAACGCCGTCGGCGCCGACGCCCGCCTCGACGTCGCCGCGGACGCCAAGGCCGCCACGCCCGCCATCGCCGAACGGATCGCCGCCGCCGCGGGGGTGGGGCAGGTCGTCGTCGCGCAGGTCACCGACTCGGCGCGCGTCTTCACGGACTCGACACCGTTCACCCCGCGCCTGGTCATCGTGGACGCCGAAGCGTTCCAGCGCCTGTTGGCCACCACCCCGCTGCCCGACGCGCCCGAGCTGGCCCGGCTCACGACGCCCGGTCCCGGTCCCGGAGAGGTCCCCGCGCTGGTCCGGTCGAGCGACGGCGAGCTGCCGGCCGGTACGCGGTTGCAGCTACCCCGGGACGATGGCCCGGCCATCCACCTCGCCGTGGTCGGTACCGCGCCCTCGGTCGGCGGCGTCGACGACGTCGTGATCGTGGACGCCGCCGCTCTCGCGGACGCCGGCCTGGCCGCCGTTCCGAACACGGTCTGGGTGACCGGTCCCGGCGCGGCGCGGGCGGTGTCGAACAGCGGCGTCTCCGCCGACGTCGTGTCGCGCGCCGACGTGCTGCGGACGCAGCGAGCGGCTCCGCTGACCGCGGGGCTCCTACGGCTGGCGTGGGCCGCCGCCGCAGTGCTGCTGGCACTGGGGCTCCTCGGCCTGGCGCTCGCCGCCGCCGCGGGGGCGTCCGAACGGTGGCAGACCCTGACCCGGCTGCGGACCCTCGGGCTGCGGCCACGCGACGCCCGCTGGGTCGCCGCCGGAGAGCTGCTGCCGCCGGTCGTGGTCGTCGCGGTGTGCGGTCCGCTGCTCGGGGCCCTGCTCGCCCGAGTGACGCTCGGCCCCCTCGACCTGCGGCTGCTCACCGGCCAGGCCGACAACCCGGCGGCGATCCTGCCGTGGTGGCTGCTCGTCCTGCTGGGCGCGGCGCTGCTGGCGGCGGCCGCCACCGTCGTACCCGTCGAGTCGGCGCTGCGGCGACGCGACCGGTTGAGCGAGGTGCTCCGTGCCGGTGAGTAGGGTCTGCTTCCTGAGGGCGGCCAGCCGGTTCTCCTGGAACAGCGTCGAGGCCCGTCACCGGAACCGGTGACGGGCCTCGACGTTCACGTCGTACAACTGGTGGGCGATACTGGGTTTGAACCAGTGACCTCTTCCGTGTCAAGGAAGCGCGCTCCCACTGCGCCAATCGCCCGTGCTCTTTCTTGCCGAGGTGGGGACGGGATTTGAACCCGCGTACACGGCTTTGCAGGCCGTTGCCTCGCCTCTCGGCCACCCCACCGAGGTTGCCCCCGTCATGCGTGGCGGCAGCTCCGAGCGGACGACGGGATTCGAACCCGCGACCCTCACCTTGGCAAGGTGATGCGCTACCAGCTGCGCTACGTCCGCACGCCCCCGGCTTTCCCGGGTGACGGATGAGAACTTTAGCCGAGTCGGCGAACGACTGCCAAATCGGGGTCCGCGTCGGCGCGTCCCCTCCGTCCGACCGGGTGGTCGGGGGCACGGAGCGCGTGCGTCCTAGTCAGCTGACCTGATTCGCATTTGACTCGCACTCGTCACACTCCGGCATCATCCAGCGACTGGCGTCGATTCGTGCGAGACACCCTCCGTCCGCCGCCGACACACCTGGACAGCGAGCCGCCCACCTCAGCGGACACCGTTAGGAGAACGAGCCATGACATCTCCCGGAATTGTCTGACTTCCGACTCTTACCCCACGAATCGGACGGCATCGGTAACTGTTCGTGTTCGTGTCGATGGGCTACGGTAACGGTCGTGACGAGACGTGCGGCCGAGATCCGCCTGGATGCCCTGCTGCGCACGGCCTGCGACGTGATCGTGGAGCGCGGTCTGGCCAACACCCGAACGGCCGACGTGGCGCAGGCCGCCGGGGTGAGCCAGGCACTGGTGTTCTACCACTTCGCCACGAAGGAGCGGCTGCTCGCGCAGGCCTTCGCGTACGCCGTCGAGCAGGACCTGGCCCGCCTGGACGCGGTCACCCGCTCCTCCGCACCGCCGCTGACGAAGCTCCGCCGGATCCTCAAGCTCTACACCCCGGCCGGCCGCGCGACCTCCTGGTCGATGTGGATCGACGGTTGGTCCGAGTCGCTGCGGACCCCCGAGCTGGAGAAGGTGTCCCGCCGGCTCGACCTGCGGTGGCGACAGGATCTCGCCGCCGTGATCTCCACCGGGGTCGCCGACGGCACCTTCCAGTGCGCCGACCCGGACGGGGCCGCCTGGCGGATCAGCGCCGTGATGGATGGCCTCGCCGTGCAGCTCGCGGTGCACGACCGGGTCATCTCCCGGCGACAGTTCGGGGAGTGGGTACGCCTGGTCACCGCCCGCGAGCTGGGTCTGGACCCGGCCGTACTGGACTGAGCGACCCAGCACGCCGCACGCCAGGGCGGGCAAAACGGCTCGGGCCGGCGTGCCGAAGAGAACAATCGACGGCATGGATCTGCTGGAGGCGTACCGCCGGAGCCTGGCCGAGTTTGTCGACCGGGTGGACCAGATCGGGCCCGGTCAGTGGTCCGATGAGACCCCCTGCCCCGACTGGGACGTCCGGACCCTGGTCAACCACATGGTCGGCGAGGACCGGTGGAGCGTCCCGCTGCTCGCCGGCCGCACCATCGAGGAGGTCGGCGACCGCTTCGATGGCGACCAGCTCGGCGCCGATCCGGTCACGGTGGCCCGGGAGGCGGCCGCGCAGGCCGAGATCGCGGTCACGCATCCCGGCACGATCGACCGGACCGTGCACCTGTCGGCCGGTGAGACTCCGGCCGCCGAGTACGTCCAACAGCTCCTCGCCGAACACCTGATACACGGCTGGGACCTGGCGGTGGCGATCGGCGCCGACCCACGGTTCGACCCGGACGCGGTGCACGTGTGCGCGCAGTGGTTCGCCGGCCGGGTCGACGACTACCGACGCGACAAGCTGATCCGGGACACGGCGCGGGTGCCCGCCGATGCCGACGAGCAGGATCACCTGCTGGCCGCCTTCGGCCGCGACCCCGACTGGGCGCCCGGCGACTGAGCCGCCCGCCGACTGAGCCGTCACCGCCGGGGTCGCGTGTCGGCCAGCGTCCGGCCGCCGCCGTAGTGGGCGAGCAACCGGTGGTCCATCACCCGCCGCCGGAGCGGTGAGCTGTCGAAGCTGCGCAGCGTCCGGTAGCGGCGCAACGGGTTCGCGTGGTGGTCGCCGTGCCGCTGGAGTGGGAAGAGGAAGACGTCGGTGACCGTGCGGTCGCTGTCTTGACGTGCCGATCGACTCGGGACCTTGCCGCTTCCTCGATCGACTGATATCCACAGATGCGCATGCGTCACCGCGCATCGTCGGTCGGCAGCCGCCGGCCATCCCGCTCCCACGAGGAGGTCCCGTGCCACAACCGGAGTGGTCACCCCCGATGAGCCGGCCTCGACGCCGGCTCATCGCCGTCCTGGCGACGACGGCGACCCTCGCCGCGCTGCTACCCACCGGCGCGAGCAACGCCGCACCCACCGCCGCTCCCGCCGAGCGCACGTCCGGGCCGTTCGCCGAGGGACACCAGCCCGCCGACCTCGACAACCGCACCGGTACGGCGGCACCCGACGCCCGCCAGCGCGGGCTGGCCCGCGCCGCGGACCCCGACGCGCGGTGGAACCGGCTCGGCACGCCCCAGGCGCTCGGCCCCGGTCGTACCCCGCTCGCCACCGGACTGCCCGCCGACCCCGAGGCCGCCGCGCGCGCCTACCTGAGCGCGAACCGCGACCTGTACGGCATGGACGCCGCGACGGTCGCCGACCTGGACCGGGTGCTGGTCCGGCCGATCGGCAGCGGCACGGTGGTGACGCTGCGGCAGCGCTTCGGCGACCTGCCGGCCGGTCACGACGGCCTGGTCACGCTCGCGGTCAGCGGCGGCTCGGTGCTCGCCGTCAACTCCTCCCTGGCCCGGGACACCCGCGCGCCCGCGCCCGCCACCCGCACCGCCGAGCAGGCGTACGCCGACGCGCTCGCCGACGCCGGGCTGAGCCCGTCGGCCGTGGCCAGCCACTCCGTGCGTTCCGTGGCCGTGCCCACCCCGCTGGACGGTCCCCGCGCCGCCTACGAGGTGACCATGATCGGCGCGGACGCCGACCACCCGGTGGCGTTCACCAGCTACGTGGACGGCGGCACCGGGAAGGTGCTGGTCCGCGAGGATCTCGTCGACTTCGACTCGGACAACCCGAGTTGGGCGGTCTTCCCGGCCACCCCGCCCCGGGACCTCGCCGCCGGCCAGGACCCCCGGGTGCGCTGGTGCGGCGACCCGTCCCCCAACTGCCAGGCGGCGTTCCGCGACCCGGCCACCGGGCAGCCGTGGGACGTCGACGCGGCCACCGGCACACCCACCTTCACCTCGCGCGGCAACTCGGCCAACACCGTGCTCTCCTGGGGAAACAACACCCCGGTGGTCCCGGCGGCCCCCAGCGCGGACCGCCGCTACGAGTACCCGTTCACCGACCAGTGGCACCAGGCGAGGTGCAACCCGGAGGTGTTCACGTCCGCGCAGCGCAACGACGCGGACGCGGCGATCGCCAACCTCTTCGTCATGCACAACCGGATGCACGACTGGGCGTACCAGCTCGGCTTCACCGAGTCGGCGTGGAACCTCCAGGCGGTGAACCTCACCCCGTCCGGGCTGGGCGGCGACGCCGAGCAGGGCCGCGCCCAGCAGGGCGCGCTCACCGGCAACCGCAACAACGCCAACCAGGGCACCCCGCGCGACGGTCTGCCGCCGACCACCAACATGTACCTGTGGCAGCCGCAGGCCGGTGGCCCGTACCCGCCGTGCGTGGACGGCGACTACGACATGACGGTGATCGGCCACGAGTACACCCACGCCATCACCAACCGGATGATCGCCGGCCCGGACAGCGGGATCAGCGGCCACCAGGGCGGCGCGATGGGCGAGTCGTGGGGCGACCTGATGGCCGCCGAGTACCTCTACCAGAACGGCCTGCGCGCTCCCGGCGAAACGCCCTTCGTCACCGGCGGCTACGTCACCGGCAACCTGGTCAGCGGCATCCGCAACTACGACCTGAGCCGCAGCCCGCTGAACTACTCCGACATCGGCTACAACACCGCCGGCCCGGCCGTGCACGCCGACGGGGAGATCTGGGGCGCCACCAACTACCGGGTACGCGCCGCGCTGGTCAAGCGGTACGGCCTGGGCACCCCGCAGCGGCAGCGGGAGTGCGCGCAGGGCCTTGTTCCGGCCGACAAATGTCCGGGCAACCGGCGCTGGTCGCAACTGGTCTTCGACTCGTTCCTGCTCCAGGCGGCGAGCCAGGTCAGCATGCTGGACATGCGGGACAACATGCTCACCGCCGACCTGCTGCGCTTCGGCGGCGCGAACCAGGACCTGATCTGGGCCGAGTTCGCCCGCTCCGGGATGGGCCGGGACGCCGCCACCAACGGCGCCGCGGACACCGACCCGACGCCGAGCTTCGCCTCGCCCCGAGGCGGCAACGCGACCCTCACCCTGCGCCCGCGCGGGGACAGCGCCGACGCGCCGATTCGGGTGTACGTCGGGGCGTACGAGGCGCGGGCCGTACCGATCGCCGACACCGACCCGGCGACGCCGATCCCGGACACGGTGGAGATGGTCGCCGGCACGTACGACCTGCTGGCCGTCGCGCCCGGCTTCGGGCACCAGCGACTCAGCGTGGTCGCCGACGCCGGCAAGGCTGGCTACGTGGATCTGCGGATGAGCCGCAACCTGGCGTCCACGACGTCCGGCGCGACGATCAGCGGTGACGGGGTCAACCTGGACCGGGTCGCCGACGACACCGAGGCGACGAACTGGGCCTCGCTGGACGGGGTGGCCGGCAGGCAGCTCACCGTCGCGCTGGCCGGTGACGCCCCGCAGGTGGTCAAGCGGGTGAACGTCAGCGCGATGCTGCGACCCGCGATCGTCGGGGACGCGGACACCGGCAGTCAGAACGCGCTCAGCGCGCTGCGCTCGTTCGCCGTGTCCGCCTGCGACGCGACCACCACCGACTGCGCCGACCCGGCGCGCTGGCGGCGCATCTACACCAGCGCGGCCGACGCGTTCCCCGGCGGGGCGTACCGGGCGTACAGCCGCGACATCAACCTGCGGACGTTCGCGGTGCCCACCACGGTCGCCACCCACCTGCGGTTGGAGGTGCTGGCCAGCCAGTGCACCGGCGGCCCGCAGTACGCCGGCGAGCAGGACGACGACCCGGCCACGACGACCGACTGCGCCACGGCCAGCCCGTCCCGTGCCCAGGTCAGGATCGCCGAGTTCCAGGCGTTCGCGAAGTGACACCGTCGGGGCCGGCGGGGAACCGCCGGCCCCGACGACCCCCGATCAGCGGCGTGCCGGGTGCCAACGCCCGGTCGGCGCGGGCCGCTCCCAGAGCCGGTCCACCGGTGGGTCCTCGGCCTCGTCCTTCGCGGCGCGGGTGAGGTGGCGCAGTCGCAGCAGCAGGCCCACCCCGAGTGAGAGCAGCAACCCGCCGAGCAGGAACGCCGCCTGCACCACACCGAACCCGCCGGTCTGGGCGACTTGGCGGTTGGCCGGCGGCGGCGCCGCGTCGACCGGCTGCTCCGCGAGCGGTTCCTCGGCCGGGTCGCTCTCCAGCGCCGGTTCGCTCGGCGGGTCGCTCGGCGGCGCGGGGGTCGGGCTCGGCGTCGGCGTCCGGGTCCTGGTGACGCCCGCTCCCACCACCGAGCGGGTGACGGTCTGGCGGGACAACAGGCGCAGGTTGGCGTCGTACGCCTCGGCGGCGAGGGTGACCCGCCCCTGCGTGACGTCCTCGGCGAAGGCCACCCGGTAGCGGGCGGTCACCGTGCGACCCGGGCAGAGGGTGCCCGGGTCGAGTTGCCGGTCGGTCAACCGGGCCACGTCACCCTCGGTCCGGATCTCCACCGGGAAGTCGCCGTTCTCCTCCACCCGGTCCATCTTCACCTGATCGAGCCGGATGCCCTGCACCCGGAGCACCATCGACCAGCGCACCTTCGCGCACCCGCCGCGCCGGTCCGTCTGCGAGACCACCGCGGAGATCGTGCGCACCTGGTCGCCGGCGGTGAACCGGGCCGGCAGGCCGCTCATCTCGGTGGCGAAGGCCGCCTGCGCCGGTGCGGCCAGGGTCAGCACCGTCCCGGCCACGCCGGCAACCAACGCCCCGAGCCGCAGCGCGTACCGCCACACGATCACCACCACCTCACTCCTTCTCGTCCCTGAAGGGAAACGGTAGGAGGAAGCGGGCGGATCACACAGAGGGGTGTCTTCGCACCGGACGCCAAGGATGAGGGGCTATTTCACCGACAGTGGTGAACCGGTCACCACTCCCCCGCGACACGCCGCACGACGGGCCACTGGGAGAATCGCCGGGTGTCCGAGCTCTCCAGCACGTTCGTCCGGCTGCACGCCCGGCTGACCCCGGTCGCCTTCGTCCCCGAGGTGCGCCTGCACCAGGCGGACGAGCCGATCGGGCTCTGGGAGCTGACCGAGGGCCAGTTCTCCACCGACCGACCGCCGCCGTTCTGGGCCTTCGCCTGGGCCGGCGGGCAGGCGCTGGCCCGCTACGTCACCGACCATCCGGACCTGGTCGCCGGCCGGCGGGTGCTCGACCTCGCCTCCGGCTCCGGCCTGGTGGCCATCGCCGCCGCCCGGGCCGGCGCGGCCTACGTGCGCGCCGTCGAGGTCGACGAACTGGCGGTCGCGGCCGTCGCGCTCAACGCCGAAGCCAACGGGGTACGCGTCGACGCCGAGTACCGCGACATCCTCGACGGCGACGCGGGCGACGCCGAGGTGGTGCTCGCCGGGGACGTCTTCTACAGCGACGCGATGGCCCGACGGGTACTGCGGTTCCTGCTGCGCGCCACCCGGGCCGGGGCGCCGGCGCTGGTCGGTGACCCCGGCCGGGCGTTCCTGCCCCGGGACCGCTTCGACGAGCTGGCCAGCTACGACGTGCCGGTGCCGGAGGCCCTGGAGAGCGTACGGGTGAAGCGCACCACCGTCTGGCGGTTGCGCCCCGGCCTGCCCGGAGCCGCCGGCTAGCGTGTCGGCGTGCTCTTCTCCGGCTGGACGTCCGCCGTCGAGGCACCCTGGCCGGACGTCGCCGAGGTGACCGACCACGTCGGCGTACGCCACCTCGTCGTCACCCGGCACGCGCTGGTCCGCCAGGTCCTCGCCGACCCGGAGCGCTACCGGCCGGACAACGCCCTGGACGCGGTGACCCCGATGCCGGTGACCGCGCTGCGGGTGCTCGCCGGGCACCGGTTCCGGCTGCCGCCGACCCTGGCGAACAACTCCGGCGTCAGCCACCCGCAGATCCGGGGCATCGTGGCGGACGCGCTGCACCCCGCGAAGGTGGCCGCGCAGCGTCCGTGGCTCACGGCCCTGGTGCGGGAGCGGGTGGCCCGGCTACGGGCCTCGCTCGACGCCGGAGCGCCCGTCGACCTGTACGCGGACCTCGCCGCCGACCTGCCCCTGCTGGTGCTGGCCCGGCTGGTCGACCTGCCGGACGCGCCGGTCGGCGCGGTCAAGAAGTTCGCCCGGGCGGCGCTGGAGCTGTTCTGGGCGCCGCTGGACGACGACCGGCAGGTGGCGCTCGCCGCCGAGGTGGGACGCTTCCACCACGTACTGCGGGAGTTCGCGGCCACCGGCGGCGGCCTGGCCGCCGAGCTGCGCGCCGCCGGGCACCCGCCCGACGTGGTGGTCGGCGCGCTCTTCTTCCTGCTGGTCGCCGGACAGGAGACCACCTCGCAGTTCCTCACCCTGCTGCTGCACCGGCTGGCCGGCGAGCCGGCGGTACGCGCCGGGCTGCGCGCGGGCGACGTCGCGGTGACCGACGTCGTGGAGGAGGGCCTGCGCCTCGAACCGCCGATCGTCACCTGGCGGCGCGTCGCCGCGGCGGACGGCGTTCTCGGCGACACGGCCGTGCCGGCGGGCACCAGCATCGTGCTGTGGCTGGCCCGCGCCGGTCGCGACCCGGCGGTCGTCGGCACGCCGGACGGGTTCGTTCCCGGGCAGCGCGGGTCGCGGCGGCACCTGGCGTTCGGGGCGGGGGCGCACCGCTGCGTCGGTGACGTGCTGGCCCGGATGGAGGCGGCCGTCGTGGTGGCCGAGGCCGCGCCGCTGCTCGACGGGGTGGACGTGGTACGACCGCCGTGGTGCCCGGACAACCTCACCTTCCGGATGCCGGACGCCTTCGTGGTGCGTCGGCCATCGGGCACAGCGGGCTGACCGGATCCTGACAATCGCCCGGTATGTTTCCGGGCGTGTCCGTCACCCCCACCCGTCGGATCATCTCCGCCACAACGCTCCTGGCCCTGTTGGCGCTGAGCGCCTGCGCAGCCGGACCCGCCTTCCACGCCCGGCAGATCGCCGCACAGCCGAGCCCTTCCGCGGCGTCGCCCACCCCGTCGGCCTCGCCGTCCCCGACCGCGCCGCCGGCACGCGGGACCCTGGACTGGTACGTGTCGCAGGTACCGGTCTTCCCCGCAGCGCCACTTCCGGAACCGGTGCCGCTGCCGACGACCGGCCCGATCCCTTTCTGGCACCGCCTGCCGACCACCCAGAAGGTCGCCTTCATCACCATCGACGACGGCGGCCTGGCCCGCCCGCCCGCGGTGCCCGACTTCATCGCCCGCGCGCACATCCCGGTCACCATGTTCCTGAACTCGCCGGCCGCCGAGGAGCACGACGTCTACTTCCGCCAGATCCAGGTCGCCGGTGGTGTCGTCGAGAACCACACCATCCGGCACAACTCCCTCGCGGGCCGGTCGTACGACTACCAGAAGCAGGAGATCTGCGGCGCGGCGGACAAACTCCAGGCGCTGTTCGGCCAACGGGCGACCCTGTTCCGCCCACCGTTCGGCGAGCGCGACAGCACCACGCTGAAGGCCGCGCGGGACTGCGGCGCGAAGGCGGTCCTGCACTGGTCGGAGACGGTCCACGAGGGCAAGGTGCGCTACCAGACCCCGGAGAAGGTGGTCCAACCCGGCGACGTGCTGCTGATGCACTTCCGGCCGGCGCTGATGGACGACCTGCTGGCCGCGTTGAAGGCCATCCACCGGGCCGGACTCACCCCGGCGCTGCTGGAGGACTACATCCGCTGACCCGGGCGGCCTGACGAAAGTCAGTGCCGGTGGGTGCCGTTCGGGCGCGGCGGGCCGGGGCGGCCGGAGCCTAGCGTCAACGCATGATCACTTTACGTGGGTTGACGAAACGGTTCGGGGCGGCCGTCGCGGTCGACGCCCTGACCGTCGACATCGCGCCCGGCCGGGTCACCGGCTTCCTCGGCCCCAACGGCGCCGGCAAGTCCACCACCATGCGGATGATCCTCGGCCTGGACCGGCCCACCGCCGGGCAGGCGCTCGTCGCCGGCCGGTCGTACCGGGAGCTGCGACGACCGTTGCACGAGGTGGGCGCCCTCCTCGACGCCCGGGCCATCCACCCGACCCGGTCCGGGCGGGCGCACCTGCTGGCCATGGCGCGCAGCAACGGCATCCCCACCCGCCGGGTCGACGAGGTGCTCGACACCGTGGGGCTGGACGGGCGTGCCGCCGGCAAGCCGGGTCGCGCCCTCTCCCTCGGCATGGGACAGCGGCTCGGCATCGCCGGAGCGCTACTCGCCGATCCACCCGTGCTGATGTTCGACGAGCCGGTGAACGGCCTCGACCCGGACGGGGTGCGCTGGGTACGTCAGCTCATGCGCTCACTCGCCGACGAGGGCCGGACGGTCTTCGTCTCCAGTCACCTGATGAGCGAGATGCAGCTCACCGCCGATCAACTCGTCGTGATCGGCCGGGGACGACTCCTCGCCGATGCCCCGGTCGGGGAGGTGATCGCGGGCAGCGCCGTCGTCGTACGGGTCCGCAGCCCACACCGCGAAGGGCTCGCCACCCTCGCCGCACGTCTCGCCGCGACCGGCGGCACCGTCGAGGAGGCCGGGCCGTTCGAGCTGACCGTCAGCGGCAGCACGGTGGAGCGGATCGGCGACCTGGCGTACGAGCTGGGGGTGCCGTTGCACGAGCTGAGCCCGCACGGCGCGTCGCTGGAGCAGGCGTTCATGGAGTTGACCGCCGACAGCGTCGAGTACGCCGGGGGTGCCGCATGAGCACGCAGACCGTCTCCGGTACCCGTGCCGGCGCCTTCCGCGGTGCGCTGGCCGCCGAGTGGACCAAGCTGTTCTCGGTACGCAGCACCTGGTGGACGCTGCTGGCCGGAGTGCTCGTCATGGCCGCGAGCGCCGGCCAGCTGGCCATCTATGCGGCCAACGCCAACACCAACGACGACCCGGCCGACGACCTCGGCGTCGTCACCGCCGGCACCGTGCTGATCGACGCGATCGAGCTGACCCAGTACGCCGTACTGGCGGTGGGCCTGCTCGCCATCACCACGGAGTTCACCAGCGGCACCATCGCCACGACCCTGCAGTGCACCCCGGCGCGCGGTCGGGTGCTGCTGGCCAAGGCCGTCGTGACGGGCGCCGTCACCTTCGCCCTCGGTCTGCTGCTCGGCGGTGTCGGCGTCCTCGTCGCCCGCCCGGTGCTCGGCGACTGGGGCAGCGCGCCCACCGCCGAGACGATCGGCGACATCGTGGCGGTCGCCACCTACCTGGCCCTGGTCGGCGTCCTCGCGCTCGGCCTCGGCGCGGCACTGCGCAGCGCGGTCCTCACCATCATCGTGCTCTTCGCCACCCTGACGATCGTGCCGCTGTCGCTCCAGGAGCCGGACATCGCCGTCCTGAACCGGATCGCCGACGTGTTCCCCGGCGTGGCCGGTGTGCACTTCCTCGACGGCGACACCGACCCGTACCCCGCGGTGGTCGGGTTGCTGCTGCTCGCCGGCTGGGCGGGCGCCGCGCTGCTGCTCGGCCGGGCCATGCTCCGCCGTCGCGACGCCTGAAGCGGTGAGCGGGGGCTCTTGCGGCCCCCGCTCACCGCTCGACCAGCCCCGCCTCGTACGCGAGGATCGCCGCCTGCACCCGGTTGCGCACCTCCAGCCGGGTGAAGATGCTCGTCAGGTAGCTCTTCACGGTGCCCTCCACCAGGTGCAGCCGGCGAGCGATCTCCGCGTTGGACAGACCCGCGCCGACCAACGCCAGCACCTCGCGTTCCCGCTCGGTCAGCCCGGCCGTCCGATCCCGCGCGGCGGGCCGACGCGCCAACCGCCCGGCGCCCAGCTCGATCACCCGACGTGCCACCCGCGGCGACAGGTACGCCCCGCCGTCGGCGACCGCGTGCACCCCGGCGATCAACTCCCGTGGATCGCCGGCCTTGAGCAGGAACCCGCTCGCGCCGTGCCCGAGCGCCCGGGCCACGTGGTCGTCCTCACCGAAGGTGGTCAGCATGACCGTCGCCGTGGCCGGCGCCAGCCGGTGGATCTCGGCCGCCGCGGCCAGGCCGTCCAGCCGGGGCATCCGGATGTCCAGCAACGCCACCCGTGGCCGGTGCGCGCGGACCAGCTCCACCGCCGCCCGCCCGTCGGCGGCCTCGGCGACCACCTCGATACCCGGGTCGGCCGCGAGGATGGCCCGCACCCCGGCCCGGATCATCGCCTCGTCGTCGGCCAGGACCACCCGGACGGGCGCGGTCGGGACCGTGTCGGTGTCGGTGTCCACTACGCGATGCGCTCCTTGCTGACCAGTCGGCCGTCGGTGAAGCAGAGCCGCCACGTCGCCTCGGCGAGCGGGAAGTTGCCGTCGGTGTAGTACTCGCAGCCGGGCTCGGCGGCACCGAGCGGCGGGGCGAGCTGCCGGCGGGGCAGCCCGGGCAGGTCGGCCCGGGCCGTCCCGGGCCGCATCCGGTCGTACGTCGACTCGTCGAGCACCGTGCCGGCCGTGGCGAACGGGTAGTAGACCAGCGACAGGGCCAGCCCGAAGCCGGCCGGCGCGGCGAGCGCCGTCAGCAGGCTCCGTCGCGCCCGACGACGAGCCTCGCGCAGCTGGCGTTCGGCGTCGAGCGGCCGTTCCGAAACGCCCCTGGACGCGGGGACGTCGTCGACCGTCCCGCTGGCGGCGGCCACCACCGGCAGCCCCGGTTCGGCGGCGAGCGGTAGCCGGGCACGCAGCGCGAATCCGCCGTCGGGGCACGGACCGGCGTCCAGCACTCCGCCGGCCAGGCGTACCCGCTCGGCGAGGGCGACCAGGCCACTACCCGAGGAGGCCGGCCGGGGCAGCGGACCGGCCGGCGGCGGGGCGTTGCGCACCCGCACCTCGACCCCGTCCACGTCGGACGCCAGGCTCACCGTCACCGGTGCGCCCGGGGCGTACCGGGCCGCGTTGGTGAGCGCCTCCCGCACCACCTGGTGGGCGGCGGCCCCGGTCATGCCGGGCAACCGCAGGGTGTCCGGCCGCGCGTCCAGCCGTACCGCCATCCCGGCCTCGCGAGCCCCGGTCACCAGGTCCACGACGGTCTCCCCCACCGGTCGGACGCCGGCCGGGCCACCCTCCTCCCGCAGCACCCCGATGATGTCGTGCAGCCGTTCGGTCGCCGCCGCCACGCTGGACCGCAGCTCCCCCACGGCCGTCCGGTGGGCCGGAGCGAGGTCGTCGGCCAGCTCCAACGCGGCGGCCCGCACCGCGATGAGACTGAGATCGTGACCGAGCGAATCGTGCATCTCCTCGGCGATACGCGCCCGCTCGCGAAGCCGGATCCGCTCCGCGACGCCACGCCGCTCGCGTGCCACCGCCTCGACGTGCCGACGGCCGGCGTCGGTCAGCGCCTGCTGCTGCCGGCGGTACCGGCCCACCAGCCAGGGGAACACCCCGCCGAACAGCAGCACCGACGCCAGCAGGAACCAGGTCGCCGCCCCGGTGCCGAGCAACCCGAGGTTCAGCACCGAGCCGCCGACGGCGATCACGCCGAACAGCGCGGCCGCTGGCGTCGCCGTCGCGCTGCGCCGGCCGCTCAGATAGCTGAACACCGGGATGGCGAAGACGAAGTTGCCGTCCACCAGCGAACCGAGCACCACCACCAGCAACCCCACCAGCGGCCACCGTCGCGCCGACGCGACGGCGACCGCGAGCAGCGCCAGCGCGCCGAGCAGCAGCGCCACACCGAACCGTGGGTACGGCGGGGTCACCCGCGCGGCCGCGATCGGCGCGGCCACCAGCGCCCAGAGCGACACGTCCAGGACGGGGCGTCGCCACCGGGACGCCCGGGACGTCGACGGCTCCAGGATCCTCACGGCGGCCACGCTACCCACGCCCGACCTGCCCGGACACCGACGAAAGTCAGCTGTTTAGCTGCTCTCCTCGGCCCAGACGCGCCAGTCGTCGAGCACCCCGTGCAGTGCCGGGGTGAGCCACCCCGGCGCCGACCGTCGGAACACCCCCGGGTCGATGGCGCCCGCCCCGGCCGGCACCGCGCCCAGCAGGTTCGGCACCAGGTCGGTCAGGTTGGTCCAGTGCACCAGCTCCGGCGACGCCGGCCAGGCCCCGATCACCACTCCGGCCGGGACCGCCCGGCGGTCCAGCGCCTCCAGGGTCAGCGCCGTGTGGTTGAGCGTGCCCAGCCCGGCCCGGGCGACCACCACCGCGGGCGCGCCGAGGGACACCGCCAGGTCGGCCATCGTCCACGGCTCGCCGGACGGGCGCAGTCCCATCGGCACCAGCAGACCGCCGGCCCCCTCGACGAGGACCAGGTCGTGCTTGTCCGCCTCCTCGCGGACGGCGTCCACCGCCGTGTACAGCTCCAACGGCGGCAGGTCCGCGACCCGGGCCGCGGCCAGCGGCGCGAGCGGGTCCGGAAAGCTCGCCAGGGTGCGACCGGTCAGCGGGGCCGCCAGCCGGTTGACCGCGTCCACGTCACCCGGCTCGCCACCGGCCGTGCCGGTCTGACCCGGCTTGACCACCGCCACCCGCAGGCCAGCGGCCTGCGCGGCAGCCGCGATCGCCGCCGTGACCACCGTCTTGCCCACCTCGGTGTCGGTGCCGGTGACCAGCACCGGCCCCGCCCACGCCGTATCGCTCCTCGCGCTCATGGGGCACAGTCCACGATGACGTCCAACGCCCGCTCGAAGTCCGCCCGCGGCACCCCGGCGCTGACGGTGAGGCGCAGCCGGGAGCGGGTGTCCGGGGTCGACGGGGGCCGGAAGCAGCCCACCGCGACGCCCCGGTCCCGGCAGTCGGCCGCCCAGGCCGTCGCGGCCTCCGGACCGGGCGCCGTCACCGAGATCACCGCCGCGTCCGGCGCGGAAACGGTCAGCCCGGCCGCGCCCAGTCGACCGACCGCGAGCGCCACCCGGTCGGCAAGCTCGGCACGAACGTCGTTCCCGGCCCGGGCCAGCCCCAGTGCGGCGTGCACCCCGGCCGCCACGGCCGGCGGCAGCGCGGTGTCGAAGATGAACGTACGGCTGGTCTCGACCAGGTGCCGGACGAACTCGGCCGGACCGGCGACCACCCCACCCGCCCCGCCGAGCGCCTTGGACAGGGTGGCGGTGACCACCACGTCCGGCTCGCCGGCCAGCCCGGCGGCGGCCACCGCACCCGCTCCGGACGGACCGGTGACGCCGAGCCCGTGCGCGTCGTCGACCAGCAGCAGCGCGCCGTAGCGGCGGGCCACCGCGTGCAGCTCGGCCAGCGGTGCGAGGTCGCCGTCGACCGAGAAGACCGACTCGGTGACCACCACCGCCGGTCGTCCCGGCGCCACCGCCAGGGCTGCGGCCACCGCCGTCACGTCGGCGTGCGCGCTGACCACCGTCTCGGCGCCCGAGATCCGGCAGCCGTCGATCAGCGAGGCGTGGTTGTGCGCGTCCGAGACGAGCAGAGTCCGGGGCTGCACGAGAGCCCGCAACGCGCCCAGGTTCGCCAGGTAACCGGAGGAGAAGACGAGCGCCCGATCGGTGCCCAGCCACTGCGCCAGGTCGTCCTCCAGGGCGTGGTGCGCGTCGGTCGAGCCGCGCACCAGCCGCGAACCGGTCGCGCCCAGCCCGTACGCCGACAGCGCCGCCACGGCCGCGGCCGTGACCTCCGGATGGGTGGCCAGCCCGAGGTAGTCGTTGCCGGCGAGGTCGGTCATCCGGTCGTCGGCGGGACGCGGGTGCAGCCGCCGGGTCAACCCGGCCTTCGCCCGCAACTGCG
Source organism: Micromonospora sp. WMMD736 (assembly GCF_049179015.1). Classification (NCBI taxonomy): domain Bacteria; kingdom Bacillati; phylum Actinomycetota; class Actinomycetes; order Micromonosporales; family Micromonosporaceae; genus Micromonospora; species Micromonospora sp. WMMD736. The sequence continues at coordinate 6,244,761 of NZ_JBMHMI010000001.1, read as the reverse complement.
CGCGCCGATCGAGCGCCGCCAGCCAGTCCGCCACCGTCACCCCTTCACCGCCGTCCGCGCCGGTCACGCCGACGTCCGCCGGGCGAAATTACCACCCGCGCCCATCGGGCAGACGAATCCACTCGGTACGCGGGGCACGGCGGCGGCGAACACAGCCCCGGCGAGATCGAACACCACTTAGCGTCATGTCGCCGTCACGTTCGGGCGCCACGCGGGAGAACGCGTCGCCCGACCCGCACGGCCGGCGATCGGGGCCGGCCCCGCCGGATCGCGCGGACCCCGGCGGCAGGTCATACCCGCCCTGAGCGAGGGCCTTGTAGGGTACGAGCCATGCCAGAAATCCTCGACCAGGCCCGCACCCAGGTCCTGGGTGACGGCGTCGGCCTCGACCAGGCCGGCGTCCTCGCCGTGCTGAACCTGCCCGACGAGCACCTGCCCGCTGCCCTGCAACTCGCGCACGAGGTACGGATGCGGTGGTGCGGGCCCGAGGTCGAGGTCGAGGGGATCGTCTCGCTGAAGACCGGCGGGTGCCCGGAGGACTGCCACTTCTGCTCCCAGTCGGGTCTGTTCACCTCCCCGGTGCGCTCGGTCTGGCTGGACATCCCGTCGCTGGTCGAGGCCGCGAAGCAGACCGCGAAGACCGGGGCCACGGAGTTCTGCATCGTGGCCGCCGTGCGCGGCCCGGACGCGCGGCTCATGAAGCAGATGCGCGAGGGCGTCGCCGCCATCAAGGCCGAGGTCGACATCCAGGTCGCCGCGTCGCTGGGCATGCTCAGCCAGGAGCAGGTCGACGACCTGGTCGACATGGGCGTGCACCGCTACAACCACAACCTGGAGACCTGCCGGTCGTACTTCCCGAACGTGGTCACCACCCACTCGTGGGAGGAGCGTTGGGAGACGCTGCGGATGGTCCGCGACTCCGGCATGGAGGTGTGCTGCGGCGGCATCCTCGGCCTCGGCGAGACCGTCGAGCAGCGCGCGGAGTTCGCCGCGCAGCTCGCCGAACTCGACCCGCACGAGGTGCCGCTGAACTTCCTCAACCCGCGCCCCGGCACCCCACTCGGCGACCGCCCGGTCGTGGAGGGCAAGGACGCGCTGCGGGCCATCGCCGCGTTCCGGCTGGCCATGCCCCGCACCATTCTGCGGTACGCGGGCGGCCGCGAGATCACCCTCGGCGACCTGGGCACCCGCGACGGTCTGCTGGGCGGCATCAACGCGGTGATCGTCGGCAACTACCTGACCACGCTGGGCCGGCCGGCGACCGCCGACCTCGACCTGCTGGACGAGCTGAAGATGCCGGTCAAGGCCCTCTCCGCGACCCTCTGAGCTGATCAGTGAGGACGACGTGACCGAGCTGGTGGCAACGCAACGCTGGTGTGACCGCTGCGGCGAGGACGCGTCGACCGCCGGGCACGAGTCGTGCGCGGCGGCGCGGCAGTTGGAGCCGCCGCGCTACTGCGCGCGCTGTCGACGCCGGATGAAGGTGCAGGTGCTGCCGGTCGGCTGGTCGGCAGTCTGCGTCGAGCACGGCGAGATCCGGGGCTGAGCCGATGCTGCGCGGGCGGGCGGTGACCCTGCGACCGGCGACGGTCGCGGACGTGCCGGCCCTCGCGGCCATCCGGGCGCACCCGGAGGTACGCCGCTGGTGGCGCGGCGGCGACGACCTGACCGCGGCGGTCCACGCCGACCTCGACGACGACGACCTGACGCTGTACGCCATCGAGCACGACGGCCGGGTGATCGGCGCGATCCAGTGGTACGCCGAGTCCGACCCGGACTACCGGCACGCCAGCCTGGACGTGTTCCTCGATCCGGAGTCACGCGGCGCGGGCCACGGTGGAGACGCCATCCGCACCCTGGCCCGGCACCTGATCGACGAGTACGGCCACCACCGGTTCACCATCGACCCGGCGGCGGCGAACAGCGCCGCCATCCGGGCGTACGCGAAGGTGGGTTTCCGGCCGGTGGGCATCATGCGCCGCTACGAACGCGGCGAGGACGGCCGCTGGCACGACGCCCTGCTGATGGACCTGCTCGCGGACGACCTCACCGACTGAGATTGAACGGGCGTGCCCGGCACCGCGCGGTGCCGGGCACGCCCTGGTTCGTTAGATCAAGTGACGCCTAGCGCTGGAGGGTCAGTACGCCCGGCCGCCACGGCAGCCGGTTGTAGTCGCCGCCCGCACTCGGGTCCTTGCCCTGGTACAGCAACTGCAGGTTGCAGGCGTCGACGGTCTTGGTCTGGTCGGGGTTGGTGCGGACCAGGTCACCGTGGCTGATGTCGTTGGTCCACGTGGCGCCGCTGTTGGCCTTGCCGGCGAACGGGTTGCTCTCGCTGGCGGCCTGCGGGGTCCACGAGCCGCCCAGGCTGGTGGACGTGAACGACCGGAAGTAGCGTCCCTGACTTCCGATCGCCTCGACGATCATCAGGTACTGGTTCTGGCCCGCCACCTTGTAGACCTCGACGCCCTCGAACAGGTTGTTGGTCGAGTCGGTCATGATCGTCGTGTAGCTGGAGCCGAAGCTGCCCGGGAAGTTCCCCAGCGGCATGCTGGACCGGTAGATCTTGCCGTTGTCCCCGGCGAAGAAGAGGTACATGTTCTGGTCGTCGCCGATGAGGGTCTGGTCGATCACCCCGTACGGAGCGTCCGGGAGGGTGGCCGTGGACAGCGTCTGCGCCGAGGACCAGCCGTTGGCGTTGGTCGGGTCGCTCGACGTCTTGTAGCTGAACGAGGTCGGTCCCCACTGGTACGCCAGCACCCAGATGTTCTTCGGGGCGAAGTACAGCAGCGTGGGCGCCACCGTGCCCTGGCTCATCCCGTTCTGGCTGGCCGAGGCCATGTCGGACCAGTTGGTGAACGTGCCGAAGTTCATCGAGCTGTACTGGCCGCTGCTGTTCACGTACGACCCGTAGACCAGGTGCTGGCCGTTGTAGACGACGTTGGTGAAGTCCTTGAGCGAGAGCCAGCCGTTCTTCGGGCTGGTCAGCGCGCCGGTCGACGACCACCGGTAGGTCGACGGGAGCGCACAGCCACCCGTCGGAGGCGGCGTGGTGGTCGGCGGGGCCGAGGTCGGCGGCGCGGACGTCGGCGTGGTGCCACCGAAGTCGGTCCGCCACTGCTGGTTGGTCTGCCCGTGGCAGTCGTACAGCTGGACCTGCTGGCCGTTACCGGTGCCCCAGACGTCCAGGCAACGGCCGGACTGCACACCGCTGATGGTGCCGTTGGAGTTGATGTTCCACTGCTGGTTCGTCCCGCTGTTGCAGTCCCAGATGATGATTCCGGTGCCGTTGGCGGTGGCCGCGCCGTTCGCGTCCAGGCACTTGCTGCCGTAGACCCGCAACTGCTTGGTGGAGGTGTAGGTCCACTGCTGGTTCGACTGACTGTGGCAGTCGTAGAGCTGGACCCGGGTGCCGTTGGTCTGCGTGGCGTTGGGTACGTCGATGCACCGGCCCGACTGCACCCCGACGATCCGACCCGAACCGCCGCTCGGCGGCGGGCTCGTGGTGGGGCTCACCGTCGGGCTGACGGTCGGGCTCACCGTCGGGGTCCCGGTCGGTCCCGAGGTCGGCGGGGCCGCGTTGAGCGCGTTGAGGACGGAGTTGTAGGCGGCCTTCTTGTTGCCGTTGCCGTCGAAGAGCAGCGGGCTCTCGTTGGAGCGCCAGGAGTCGCTGTCGCGTACGCCCCAGACGGTGATGCCGATGCAGCGCGGCACGTTCAGGCACGCCTGGGTCAGCCCGGCGTACTGGGTGGTGGAGGCGTTGGTGACGTCGACCTCGGTCAGCGCCACGTCCACGCCGAGCGCGGCGAAGCTGGAGAGCGTGGTCTGGAAGTTGCTCGGCAGCGAGCTGCCGCCGGTGAAGTGGGTCTGCAGGCCGACGCAGTCGATCGGCACGCCGCGGGACTTGAAGTCCTGGATCATGCGGTAGACGCCCTGCGTCTTGCCGTACGACCAGTTCTCGATGTTGTAGTCGTTGTAGCAGAGCTTGACCGACGGGTCGGCGGCCCGCGCGGTGCGGAACGCCACCTCGATCCAGTCGTTGCCGGTGCCCTGGAGGTTGGAGTTGCGGCGGCTGCCGTCCTCGTTGAACGCCTCGTTGACCACGTCCCACGCGGCGAGCTTGCCCCGGTAGTGGCCCATCACGCCGTTGATGTGGTCGATCATCGCCTGCCGCAGGGTGCTGCCGCTCATGCTCTGCATCCACTGCGGCTGCTGCGCGTGCCAGGCCAGGGTGTGCCCCCGCACCTTCAGGCCGCGCTGGGTCGCCCAGTTGTAGATCTGGTCACCGGAGTTGAAGTTGAACTGACCCCGCTGGGGCTGCGTCGACTCCGGCTTCATCTCGTTCTCGGCCGTGATCATGTTGAACTCTTGGGCCGCGATCGTGCTGTACTGCGAGTTGCTGAGCCGGCCCGCCGCGATGGCGGTGCCGAAGTACCGGCCCGACTGCGCGGCGGCCGCGCCGAGCGTGCTCGCGGCGGCGTTCGCCGAGGGCATCATCACCGCGACGGCGGCCACGGTCACGACGCTGAACGTGCCGGCGAGCAGCGCTCGGACGACCGGCGATCGCCGCCGCCGGGTCCCGCCGCGAGGAACGGGTGGTGTCATTGCCATCTCTGCCTCCCTACTGGCCTGAACCCGGGCCGCCGAGGCGGGGACGACCAGACATCTCAGTTGAATATTTATTTCAATCGATGTTCATATCACGCGACCAGCCCGAACGACCGAGGTTTCGGAAAAGTTTCGGAAATGTGTTGGGCCGGCGGCGGCGTGACGCGGCCGGTCACGCCGCGTGCCGGTCACCTCCGAGACGGTGACCGGCCGCGACGACTGGCCCCGCCTCAGGCGACGGCGCAGGTGGTGTTGTTGACGGTGAAGGCGGTCGGCCTCGGATTGCTGCCGCTGTGCGTGCCGTTGAAGCCGAAGCTCACCGACGCGCCCGGGGCGATCGTGCCGTTATAGGACAGGTTCGTCGCGGTGACCGCCGCGCCGGACTGGCTGACGGTCGCCGACCAGCCCTGACTGACGGTCTGCCCGCCCGGGAAGCTGAACCGCAGCGTCCAGCCGTTCAGCGCGGTGGTGCCGGTGTTGGTGATCGTCACCGTCGCGGTGAAGCCGGTGTTCCAGTCCGTCGTCGCGTACCCCACCGAGCAGGTGCCGCCGACCGGCGGCGCCGCCGTGGTGACCGCGACCGGCGCGGACGCCGCGGAGGTGTTGCCGGCCGCGTCGACGGCCACCACGTAGAACTGGTACGCCGTGGAGGCGGTCAACCCGGTCACGGCGAGGGTGCTACCGGTCGGTGACCCGACGAGTACGTCGGTCGCGCCCGCCTCGCGGTAGACCCGGTAACCGGTGACGCCCACGTTGTCGGTGGACGGCGTCCAGGCCAGGGTGAGGCCGGTGGCGGTGACCGCCGAGGCGACCGGCGTGCCGGGCGTGCTCGGCGGTGTCGTGTCGGTGGAACCGGTCGGCGGCGTGGTCACGGTGAGCACCGGCGACGCCGCCGAGGTGTTGCCCGCGCCGTCGCGGGCCACCACGCTGAACTCGTACGACGTCGCCGGCAGCAGCGTCGAGATGGTCAGCGTCGTGCCGGTGACCGGCCGGTTCACCACCGTGTCGCTGCCGACCTGCACCTCGCGGACCTCGTAGCCGGCCAGACCGCTGCCGCCGGTGTCGGTGGACGCCGCCCAGGTCAGGGTGACCGAGCGGGACCCGAGATTCGACGCCACCGGCTTGCCCGGGACGCTCGGCGCGGTGGTGTCCGGCACGACCGGCCCCGGCTCCTCACCCCAGACGCGGGTGCTGCCGGCGTAGAGCGGAACCTTGCGGTTCGGCCCGGCGGTCGCCTGGTACGACGGGTCGTTGGTCGGATCCCAGGTGCCGCCCTCCGGTACGCCGATCTTGAACTGGACCTCCATCCGGTGCTGCGACTGCCCGGCCGGAGCGATGGTGTAGCCGGCGCAGTCCACCTCGACGTACCAGATGTCGCCGCTGAACTGCTTGGCGCTGCTCGGCGACGGGCAGCCCTGGGTGTAGCCGGAGGTGACCTGCACCGGGCCGCTGCCGTCGGGCCGGAAGTAGTACCGGAACTTGCCGTTGGTCAGCGCGCGGGCCGGGAACGCCGACTTGTTGTAGACGATCGCCTTGAGCCCGGTGGCCCGGGGCTCGGCCTGCATGACAGTGGTCTCCACGGTCATCTCGTCCATGTCCGGCGTCTCGGCGACCGGGAAGTTCGCCAGCGGGGTGCCACCGTACTCGGAGGTCAGCCGGACCAGCGCGGACGTGAAGCCGGCGTTGTAGTCGGTGGCCACCTCGTTCATCACGTAGTCCGACCGGCTGTCGCTGTACGCGTCGTTGGCCGAGGACGGGCCGCCGACCAGCGCGCCGTAGAGGGTGTGCCGGGTCTCGACGGGCACGGTCTGGCTGTCCCACCAGGAGCCGTGCGCGGTGCGGTGGTGCGGGTTCTTCGGCGCGTTGGTGCCGAACCCGATGACGTAGCTGGAGTTGCGCGGGTTGTCGCCGAGCGCGTAGTTGATCTGCCGGACGGCGAAGTCGTGGTACCGCGCCTTGCGGGTGGTGTCGGTGGTCTTGTCGCTGTAGACCAGCGCGGCGAAGGAGGTGTTGGCCGCGTAGCGCAGTGCCCCCCAGGAGTCGAGCACCGCCATCCCGCCGGGCGAGTACGGCACCCGCTGCCCGTTCACCCCGACCGTCCAGTAGTCCAGCCAGCGGTTGGCGTCGTCGACGTACTTCTGCTTACCGGTCAGGTTCGCCAGCAGCACGTACGCGCCGAACTGCTTGTTGTCCCAGGCGATCGTCCACTTGTAGGAGCGGGTCGTGGACTGCGGCTCGGTGCCGAGCTTGTCGTACTCACTCTCGGCCTTGGTCAGGTAGCTGGCGTCACCGGTGGCCCGGTAGAGCCAGATGGCGGCCCACACCAGCTCGTCCTGGTAACCGCTCCACGACTTGTAGAACGAGGCCGCGTCGGTGATGCACTCGCTGTAGGCCTTCCGCACGGTGTCGGCGAACGTGTAGAGCTGCCGGGCGTGGGTGAGCAGCTTGTCCGCGTAGGTCGCGTCGGTGGGCCGGAACACCATCGACGAGGCGGCCATCGCGGCGGCCGTCTCCCCCGCCAGGTCCGCGCCGCCACAGCTCGCATCGATCTTGTACGCGGGCCGCGCCATCGGCAGCACCTCGGCCGGGCCCCACCACTTGTGGTCGTCGTCGCCCTTGCCGACCTGTCCGTAGAGGACGTTCGCCGACGGGTGCGCCTTGATGAAGTAGTCGTTGACGAAGCGCAGGTTGTTCAACAGGTGCGGCAGCTGCCCGGAGGAGGCGTAGCCGCTGCGGTACTCCACCGCGCCCCAGGCGAGCATGGTGGCGCTGAACGCCATCGGGAAGCCGAACTTCACATGGTCGCCGGCGTCGTACCAGCCACCGGTGAGGTCGACTCCGGTACCGGCGCCGTCGGTGAGGGCGCTGTCGCCGCGCCAGGAGACGCGGTTCCAGTCGGGCAGTTGGCCGGACTGCTGCGCCTCGTAGAACAGCAGGGACTTCTGCAACGCCTCGGCGTAGTTGAAGGAGGGCGCGGCGGACGCGGGCCCGGGAGTCGGCGCGGCGACCGCGAGGGACGCGCCGGTGAGCAGGGCGACGCCGACGGCCAGCAGCCGCCGGGGCCACGGTTGGTCGGCGACGGGCGACCGGCCGGGGTGGCCGGTGGACGGCCGGGTCAGGTGGCGCATGACGGGCTCCTGTTAGCCAGGGGCCGCCGGCGGTCGCACCGACGCGGGACGGCGTGGGGGCGGCACGGCCACCGGCGACAACGGGGTGGCGGTGTGACCACGGGCCGTGGAAGCGCTCCCATGGATATCCGACAATGTAATGTGCACCACGCCGATTGGGAAGCCCACGCCGCTCGCCGTCAGATCCGCTGCTGACCACCCGACGCCACAGCGCTCCGGCCCGCAGCCCGCACCGGAACCCCGAGCGGCATGGTCAGGGTGAGCAGACCGCCGTCCCGCTGCACCGAGTTGGGCCGGTCCAGTCGACGCAGCGTCCGCAGCATCGGCGCGTTGTCCGCCTGGACGTGCAGCACCAACGCCGCGTACCCGGCCCGGTCGGCGTGCGACACCATCCGGCGCAGCAGGGCCGAGCCCAGGCCACGGCGCTGCCAGTCGTCGCGTACCAGTAGCGCCACCTCGGCCTCGTCGCCCTCGCCCAGCAGGTTCGCCATGGCGACCACCGCGCCGTCGGTGTCGGTGGTCGTCGCGACCAGGGTCAGCCCTCGACTCGGCTCCAACAGTCGGCGCAGTCGGGCCGGCCGTGGCAGCGCGGCGCCGCTCAGGTAGCGCCGCTCCCGGCTGCGCGGCGAGCACGCCTCGTGCAGCTCCACCACACCCGCCAGGTCGTCCGCGCACGCCGGACGTACCGCCACCTCGACACCGTCCGGCAGCACCAGGCTGACCTGCTCGGCGGCCCGACGGGTCACGGTGCCGGCCAGCTCGACCAGGGCCTGCGCCCGGGCGTACTCCGCCGGGGTGAAGGCGGGCGCGGCCCGGTGCAGGGCGAACGCACCGCCCGCCGGGTCGGCCAACACCATGCTCGTGCCGGTGCTGCCCTGGTCCGCAGCGGTCGCCGCCGGACGCCAGCTCACCGAGTCGGCGCCGAGCAGCGTACGCAGCGCCTCACCCGTCGCGTCCGGGTCGCGCACCAACCGGTTTGCCAGGCCGAGCACCCGGGTCGGTTGGTCGACCAGGCCGCGTGCCTCGCTGCGCGCCACCCAGCAGTCCCGCCCGCGCCCCCGTTCGACGGCGGCGATCAGCCCGGCCTCGTCGAGCGCGTCCGGCGCGTCGACCAGGAAGTCGTCCACCGCGCCCTGCTCGGTGGGCTGCACCTGCACGGCGAGGATGTTGACCCCGCGCAGCGCGAGGCTCGCCGTGAGGACCGACAGATAGCCGGGTCGGTCGTCCACGGTCGCTCGGATCCGCCACAACGTCATGATTGGCTCCCTTCCCCACCTCCGAGCCTCGACCGCGGCTGTTGCCGCCCGGTTGCTCGCCGGTGTCGACCCGGGAACTCCTCGCGTCGGTCAGGGACCGGTGACCACCGGGGGCGCACCGACCAGGTCCAGTCGGTCGCCCAGGATGACCGCGCTGGCCCGGACGAGTTGGGTGAGCCGGTCGACCTCCGTGCTGTGGAAACCCGCGGCGCAGAGGGTCTCGTTGTGCTCGCGGGCCACCACCAGCACCAGACCGGCCCGCCCGAACGGGGCGATCGCGTAGTGGGTGCCGTCGGGCGCGGTCATCGACCGCCCGCGCAGCGGGGTCACCTCCGGCAACCGCGGCGGTACGGGAGCGCGCCAGCTCGCGTGACCGATGGTGGCCCCGCCACCCCCCGTACGCGACGCCCAGTCCGCCGGGACCACGGCCGCCACCGCCCAGTCGGCCGCCAGCAGCCCCGGTACGGCATCCACCAGGGTCGCCAGCCCGTCAGCCGGGTTCGCCGCGACCTGGGCCAGCAGCTCCGCGTCCTGGCCGGTGGTGGTGGGCGCGCCGATCGCCCGCCACACACCGTCCACCCGCACGCCCGGGATCGCCGCGAGACCGGCCAGCAGACGCTCGACCCGCGCCGCGCCGGGCCACACCACCGTGAAGTCGTCCACCGCGCGCCCGCCGAGGCGCTCGAGGACCACGACCTGCACGATGTCCGCGCCGGAGACACCCAGCGTGCGGGCGACCTGACCGAGGGTGCCCGGACGGTCCGGCAGGGTGACCCGAACTCGCAGCAACATGTCTGTCCCTCCGCTCGGCGGGCCGGCGACGGCCGGCAGGCTGACAACAGCCTGGTGGTTGACCATTTCGTCCCTGTTGCAGAGGCATGTCCCGAGGGGAAAATCTGACCTTGACAACGTGAGCGGGCTGCCATCAACTAGTCGGATGACCGATCCGGCCGCCAGCGCGCTCCGGCCGGGCGCCGTCCCCGCCACCCCCGCCGGCATCGACCTCGATCGGCTCGCCGACCACCTGGCGACGCACCGACCCGAGCTGGCCGTGGGGCCGATGCGGGCCCAGTTGATCGCGGGCGGCAAGTCCAACCTCACCTACCTGCTGCGCCTCGGCGAGCGCGAGGTCGTGCTGCGTCGCCCGCCGCTGGGGCACGTGCTGGCCACCGCGCACGACATGGCCAGAGAGTTCCGGGTCATCTCCGCGCTCGCGCCCACCGAGGTGCCGGTGCCCGGCGCGCTGCTGCTCTGCACCGACACCGAGGTTCTCGGCGCACCGTTCTACCTGATGGAACGCATGCCCGGCGAGGTGTTCCGCGCCCGCGCCCAGACCGACCCGCTGGGCGACGAGCGTCGCCGGGCCCTCGCCATGGCGATGATGGACACCCTCGCCGCGCTGCACACCGTCGAGCCGGCCGCCGTCGGGCTCGCCGACTTCGGCCGCCCCGAGGGCTACCTGGCCCGGCAGGTCCGCCGCTGGGCGGGGCAGCTGGACCGCTCACGCGGCCGTGACCTGCCCGGCATCGACGAGCTGCGCGACCGGCTCGCCGCGACCGCACCCGAGGGCGCGAACGCCGGCCGCATCGTGCACGGCGACTACCGGCTGGACAACCTCCTCGCCTCGGCCGACCCGGTGGCCGTACACGCCGTCCTGGACTGGGAGATGGCCACCCTCGGCGATCCCCTCGCCGACCTGGGGCTGCTACTGACCTACTGGGACGTGCTGGGCGACAGCGACACGGCCGCCGGCAACCCCGTCGCCGACGGCCTCGGTCCGCGCGCCGGCTTTCCCACCGGCGCCGAGCTGATCGAGCGGTACGCCGGGCGCAGCGACGTCGACGTCGGGCCGCTGCATTGGCACGTGGCGCTGGGCTGCTTCAAGCTCGCCGTCATCTGCGAGGGCATCCACTACCGCCACACGCTCGGGCAGACGCTCGGCGAGGGCTTCGACCGGATCGGCGAGATGGTGGCACCGCTGGTCGCGCACGGGCTGACCGCCGCCAGGGAGCGGTGATGGACTTCGCGTACGACGCCCGGACCGAGGAGCTGCGCGACGAGCTGACCCGGTTCCTGACCGAGCACGTCTATCCGGCCGAGCCGGTGCACGCCGAGCAGGCGGCCACCGGCGACCCCTGGTCGCGTACCCCAGTGTTGACCGAGCTGAAGGCGGAGGCCCGCAAGCGCGGCCTGTGGAACCTCTTCCTGCCCGACCCGCGCTACGGCGCCGGCCTGACCAACCTCCAGTACGCGCCGCTCGCCGAGCTGACCGGGCGCAGCCCGCACCTGGCGCCCGAGGCCGTCAACTGCGCGGCTCCGGACACGGGCAACATGGAGCTGCTGGCCGAATTCGGCTCGGACGCCCAGCGCGAGCGCTGGCTCATGCCGCTGCTGGAGGGCGAGATCCGCTCGGCCTTCTGCATGACCGAGCCGGAGGTGGCCTCCTCCGACGCGACGAACATCGCCACCCGGATCACCCGCGACGGCGACGAGTACGTCATCAACGGCCGCAAGTGGTGGTCGTCCGGCGCGATGGACCCGCGCTGCGAGATCTTCATCGTGATGGGCAAGACCGACCCGGACGCCGACCGGCACCGCCAGCAGAGCATGGTGCTCGTCCCCCGGGACACGCCGGGCGTGACCGTCCGCCGGGGCATGCACGTCTTCGGCTACACCGACGGCACGCACGGCGGGCATGCCGAGATCGACTTCACCGACGTACGGGTGCCGGCCGACAACCTGATCGGCGCGGAGGGCACCGGCTTCGCCATCGCCCAGGCACGGCTCGGCCCGGGCCGCATCCACCACTGCATGCGTTTGATCGGCATGGCCGAGCGGGCGTTGGAGCTGCTCTGCAAGCGGACGCTGGGACGGGTCGCGTTCGGCCGCCCCCTCGCCGAGCAGGGTGTCGTGCGGGAGTGGATCGCCGAATCGCGGGTCCGCATCGAACAGGCCCGCCTCCTGGTGCTCAAGACGGCCTGGCTGATGGACACCGTCGGCAACAAGGGCGCGCACACCGAGATCCAGGCCATCAAGATCGCCACGCCGACGATGGCGGAGTGGGTGATCGACAAGGCCATCCAGGCGTACGGCGGCGCGGGCGTCAGCCAGGACACCCCCCTGGCCGCCCTCTGGGCACAGACCCGCACCCTGCGCCTCGCCGACGGTCCCGACGAGGTCCACCGCAACTCCCTGGCCAAACGCGAACTCCGCCGCTGGCAACCCTAACCCCACGCCCCCACCCGGACAGCGCGCCGATCTTGCACTTTCTGTCGACGGCTTGCGGGGAACGTCCCGTATGTCCCCGCAGCAAGTGCAAGATCGGCGGGGAGAGGGGGTGGGGTCAGGCGCTGGCTCGGTGGACGAGTTGGGTGTCCAGGAGGATGTGCGGGGCGGGGAGGTCGTCGCCGCGGATGCGGGCGACCAGCAGTCGGGCCATCTGCCGGCCCATCTCCTCCACCGGCTGGAACACGCTCGTCAACGGTGGGTCCGCCTGGCGGGCGACCGGCGCGTCGTCGAAGCCGATCACGGCGACGTCCTCCGGGACACGCCGGCCGGCGTCGCGCAGGGTCCGCAACGCGCCGAACGCCATCAGGTCGGAGGCGACGAAGACGGCGTCCAGGTCCGGGCAGGCGTTCAGCAGTCGGCGCATAGCGGTCGCCCCGCTGTTCTCGCTGAAGTCGCCGTACGCGATCAGGTCCGGGTTGACGCCGACGCCGGTGGCCTTGACGGCCTCGGTGTAGCCGGCCAGTCGGGCCAGGCCAGCGCCCATGTCCTGCGGGCCGGCGATGGTGGCGACGCGCCGCCGCCCCTGGCCGGTCAGGTACTCCACCGCCTGCCGTGCGCCGCCAACGTTGTCGACGTCGACGAACCACGCCGGCTGGGCCCCGGGTTGCAGCATCCGGGCCGGTCGGCCACCGAGCACCGCGGGGAGGCCACGCTCCTCCAGCAGGGTGGGCAGCGGATCGGAGTCGTGCAACGACAGCAGCAGTACGCCGTCGACGTGCTGGTTGGTGAGGTGGTGCTCGACGCGCTCCCGCTCGACCGGCGACTGGGCCATCGCCAGCCAGAGCTGCATGGGCGTCTCCAGCAGGCCGGAGCTGATCCCCCGCACGATCGCCGCGAAGAACGGCTCGGTGAAGACCCGCTCCCCGGATTCGGACACCACCAGGGCGACGGAGTCGGTCCGCTGGGTGACCAGCGCGCGGGCGGCACGGTTCGGCACGTACCCCAATTCGGCGATCGCCTGTTGGACCGCGGCCCGGGCCTCCGGGCTGACCTGGGGCGAGCCGTTGACCACGCGCGAGACCGTGCCCCGACCCACGCCGGCGCGCGCCGCGACCGCGTCGAGGGTCGGGCGCCCGAGCGAGCGGGTGCGCTGCGTTGTCATCGTCTGCTCCTCCGACGGCGGGCGGACCCGGCGCCACGCAAGGGTGGACGCCGGGGCCGCCCTGATGGCTGGCCCGAGCCTATTGTGCGGCCAGACCGTTGCGTCGGATCACCGAGGCGTACCACCTGGCGCTGGACTTGGGGATGCGAAGCTGGCTGTCATAGTCGACGTGGATCATGCCGAAGCGCTTGGTGTAACCCCAGGCCCACTCGAAATTATCCATCAATGACCAGGCGAAGTATCCCCGCAAAGGCACGCCGGCGTTGATCGCTTCGTGGCAGGCCCGCAGGTGGGCATCGAAGTAGGCCAGCCGGTCGACGTCGTCGACCTGCCCGTCGACGACGGTGTCGACGAACGCGGAGCCGTTCTCGGTGACGTACAGCGGCAGGTCGGTGTACTCGTCGTGCACCCGCCGCAGCGTCTCCACCAGGCCCGGGGCGTCGATCTCCCAGTTCATGTCGGTGACCGGGACACCCCGGGTGACGAACCGGACGTCCTCGCTGCCCGGCCAGCAGGAGGGTGCCCGCCAGTACGGCTCGGGCTCGGCGCCCTCGATCGGCGCGGCGACCACGTGCCGGCTGTAGTAGTTGATTCCGACCAGGTCCAGCGGCGTGGAGATGGTCGCCAGGTCACCGTCGTGCACATGGTCGAAGTCGGTGACCTCGCGCAGGTCGGCCACCAGATCCTCCGGGTACGACCCGCGCAGCAGCGGGTCGAGGAAGAAGCGGTTGGCCAGCCCGTCGATCCGGCGGGCCGCGTCGACGTCGGCGGGCGCGTCGGTGGCCGCGTCGACCGGGTACAGGTTGACGGTCACGCCCACCTCGGCCGTGGGCCGGGCGGCCCGCAGGGCCTGCACGGCCAGGCCGTGCCCGAGCATCAGGTGGTGACCGGCGCGCACCGCGTCCGCGCCGTTGGAGCGGCCCGGGGCGTGCACGCCGGAGCCGTACCCGAGGAACGCCGAGCACCACGGCTCGTTCAGCGTGGTCCAGTAGCGCACCCGGTCGCCGAGCGCGTCGGCGACGAGCGTGGTGTAGTCGGCGAATCGGGCGGCGGTGTCCCGCGACGGCCAGCCGCCGGCGTCCTCCAACTCCTGCGGGAGGTCCCAGTGGTAGAGGGTGAGCCACGGCTCGATGTCGTGGGCCAGCAGCTCGTCCACGAGCCGCCGGTAGAAGTCCAGGCCCTTCGGGTTGGCCGCGCCCGTGCCGCCGGGCTGCACCCGGGGCCAGGAAACCGAAAAACGGTACGACTTGAGACCCAGCTCGGCCATCAACGCGACGTCGTCACCGAGCCGGTGGTAGTGGTCGCAGGCGACGTCGCCGGTGTGCCCGTTGACCACCCGGCCCTCGGTGTGGCTGAAGGTGTCCCAGATCGACGGGGTGCGGCCGTCCTCGGCCGCCGCCCCCTCGATCTGGTAGGCCGCGGTCGCGGCTCCCCACAGGAAGCCGGGCGGAAAGGTCAGCCCGGAACGCTCGTCGAGGAGGTCGACGGCGGATGGGCTGGCGGGGTTGCTCACGACTTGACGGCACCTTCCATGATCCCGCCAATGATCTGGCGGCCGAACAGAACGAAGACGATGAACAGCGGAAGGGTCGCGATGAGCGTACCCGCGAAAATCTGAGAATTGTCCGCGAAGTACGCGGTGTTCAGACTGCGCAGCGAGATCTGCACGGTCGGGTTCGCCGGGTCGGCGAGCACCACGAAGGGCCAGAAGAACTGGTTCCACTGCTCCATGAAGGTGAGCAGCCCGAGCACGGCCGCGGCGGGTCGCAGCGCCGGCACGACCACGTGCCAGTAGACACGCCAGGTGGAGCAGCCGTCGACGCGGGCCGCCTCGATCAGCTCGTTGGGCACCGCCTGCTCGGCGTACTGGCGCATCATGAAGATGCCGAAGCCGCCGATCAGGAACGGCACCGTCACCGACGGCATCGTGTTCAGCCATTCCAGCTTCGCCATGAGGATGTACAGCGGAAGCACGCCGAGCTGAATGGGGATCATCATCGAGGCCAGGATGATGAGCAGCAGCGCGTTCTTGCCACGGAAGCGCAGTTTCGCGAACGCGAATCCGGCGAGCGAGCCGAAGAACACGGTCGCCACCGTGATCGTGCCCGACACCAGGAACGAGTTCATCAGGCCCTTGACGATGTTCGCGTCGCCGTTGTCGAGCACCCGCTGGATGTTCTCGCCCAGCTTGCCGCCCGGCAGGAACGGCGGCGGCCAGGAGTTCGCGGCGTCGCTGGTCCGCGAGGCGATGACGATCATCCAGTAGAACGGGAAGAGCGACAGGATCACGCCGAGGACGAGCCCGAACCAGGTGAGCGGGCTGGCCGTCCAGAGCTTCTCCGCGCTGTGGCGGATGCCGTTGCGTCCGGCCGGAGGCCGGACCGACGGCGGTCGCAGAGTGGTACTGGTCATGGGTGGGCCACCCTCACTTGTCGGAGCTGATGCGGCGGGCCAGCAGGTAGTTGATGAACGAGACGGACGCGATCAGCAGGAACAGCACCAGGGCGACGGCGCCCGCGTACCCCCACCGGAACCGCTGGTTCATGACGTCCAGCAGGTACATCGTGATCGTCTGGAACTGCCCCTCCGTGCCGCCGGAGAGCGCGCCCGAGCCGCTGGTGAACATCAGCGGCTCGGTGAAGAGCTGCAGACCGCCGATGGTCGAGATGATCAGCGTGAAGATGATGGTGGGGCGCAGCTGCGGAATGGTGATCGACCAGAACTGGCGGCGTTGCGAGGCGCCGTCGAGGGCGGCCGCCTCGTACACGTCCTTGCTGATCGACTGCATCGCGGCGAGGTAGATGAGGGCGTTGTAGCCCACCCACCGCCAGTCGACCATCGTGGCGATGGCGAACCAGGAGGCGAAGCGGTTGGCCCGCCAGTCGATGGGGCCGACGCCGACCAGGTCGAGCAGCCAGTTCATCAGGCCGAAGTCCCGGGCGTAGATCATCGAGAAGATGAGCGCCACGACGGCGGTCGAGGTGATGATCGGCATCGCGATGGCCAAGCGGAAGAACATCTGGCCGCGGATGCGCCGGTTCAGCGCGTTGGCCAGCATCAGCGCGATGAGCAGCTGCGGGATGGTGGAGAGCGCGAACATCCCGAAGGTGTTCACCACCGCGTTCCAGAACTGCGGGTCGTTCGTGAACAGCTCGACGAAGTTGTCCAGACCGACGAAGCTGATCGTCGCGTTCATCGGTGACCGGTCGGTCATCGCGATCCAGAACGTGTAGACGATCGGGTAGACGCCGAAGATCGCGAACAACACGAAGAACGGCAGGACGAAGACGTACGGGGTGAAGCGCAGGTCCAGCCGGTTCAGCTGCCGGCGGCGCGCTGTTGAGTGCCGCGGCGCCGGGCGCGGGCCGCGGGCCGAGGCGCCCGGTGGCGCGGGGGTCTTCAGGGAGCTCATGAGCGGTCCTTCACACTCGGCGGCGCCTCGTGGGGCGCCGCAGCAGGGCGTGTCGACGCGGGTTCACGGGTGGTGCCGGAGCGGCACCACCCGTGAGCGCGTCGCAGCCGTTACTTGCCTGCTGCCTGGCCGTTCTTCACCGCGTCCTGCCAAGCGGCGTCGGCGGCCTTACCCTGCTCGATGCTGCGCAGCGCGTTCTCGACCGCGTCCCGGACCGCCTGGTTCTTCGGGCCGAGGTAGACCGGCTTCAGCTCCTTGGCGCCAGCGGCGAAGATCTTGCCGATCGGGGCACCGCTGAAGTACTCGTTGGTGGCGGCGAGCACGGCCGGGTCCTCAAGGGCCTGCGGCGACGAGGGCAGGTTGCCGACCTTCTTGAACGCCTCGGTCTGGCTCTTGGCGCTGGTCAGGAACTTGGCCAGCTCAGCGGCTTCCTTCTGGTGCTTGCTGGACTTCGGCACGGCCAGCCAGGAACCGCCCCAGTTGCCGCCGTTGCCCGGCGCCTTGGCGACGTCCCACTTGCCGGCCGCCGCGTCGCCGGCCTGACCCTTGATGACACCCGTCATCCAGGCCGGGCAGCCGATGGTGGCGAAGCTGCCGTTCTTGAAGCCGGCGTTCCACTCGTTGGAGAAGCTCCGCAGGTTGTTCGACAGACCCGCGCTGATCATCTTGGTGGTCTGCTGGAACGCGGACTGCACGTCCGGGTTCTCACCGACGACGAGCTTGTTGCTCTTGTCGAAGTAGGTGTAGCCGTTGCCGGCGCCCGCCGTCTGCATCAGCACGATGTTGTAGAAGTTGGTGGCCGAGTCGACGAACTTGTGCTTCTTGTCGGCGGCGGCGAACTTCTGACCCTGCTCGATGAACGCGTCCCACGTCGGCCAGAGGGCGCCGACCTGCTCGCGGTCGGTCGGCAGACCGGCGGCCTTGAAGAGGTCGCTGCGGTAGCAGACGGCCATGCCACCGACGTCGGTGCCGAGACCGAGCACCTTGCCGTCCGGCGTGAGGCCACCCTCCCACTTCCAGGGCAGGAAGTTGGCCTTGAGGTCGTTGGCGCCGTGGTCGGCCAGGTTCACGAACTTGTCGGCCTGCGCGAAGAACTGCACGATCGTGCCCTCTTCGAGGGCGACGACGTCACCGGCACCGGCACCGGCGGTGATCTGCTGCGTCAGCCGGGTGTTGTAGTCACCCAGGCCGAGGCCCTTGCCGCGCTCCTGGATCGTGACGTTCGGGTGCTCCGTCTGGTACTGCTTGTAGAGCTCCTCGTAGCCGAAGCCCTGGTCGCCGAAGACGTCGACGACCAGAGTGACCTTGCCGCCGTCCGAATCGGACGACGAGTCGCCGTCGCCGCAGGCGGTCGCCGCGGCGAGCACGGCGACGGACGCGAGCGCGATCGCCGCAAAACGGCGACGTGAGGTGACGCTCATCCTGACCCCTCTCAAGTGGTGAGGCTTGGTGTGTCGTGCGTGGTGGGGGGTGCTGTAGCGCCCCGCGCCACCCGGCCGGTGACCGAGGGCGTCCGGGGAGCGTGGTGAAGGAGACTTCCGCCACTCCCCCGGGAGCGCTCCCATGAGATTGCCGGGGCGCTACCAGGGTGTCAATAGACCATTGGGAGCGTTCCCAGATCGTTACCGCCCTGTTTCAGAGCGGCGCACCGGGCACTTTCCCCAGCCTGACCGGCCCGGTCAGCAGAAGCGGCGCAGCAGCGTGGTGGCGACGGCGGGGTCGAAGGACGCCGGGTCGAAGCCGCCGGTGACCCAGCCGCTCAGCAGAGCCCGCTCCGGATGAGCCGGATCGGCCAGCGCCGCCAGCAGCGTCTGGTAGCCCAGCGGGCCACCGATGCCCTCCGGCGGGCACGCTCGCTCACCGTCCAGGCAGAGCGGGTACCGCTCGTCCCGGTCAGCGGTGAGCGCGTCCTCGACGACCAGGTCGTGCTCCCACCAGTCGCCGAAGTCGTACTGGTAGGAGAACCTGCTGCCCTTGCCGAGCACCGCGTCCAGCCGGACGTCCAGCTCGTCGTGCAGCGCCAGGCCCTCGTCCGGGTCGGGTTCGCCGTAGGTCACCGTGTCGATCTCGAACGAGTGCAGGTGGCAGTCCCGCCAGCCCATCGCGTGCTGCGCGACCCGGTGCAGCCGGTCCAGCGTGTAGCCGGCCGGGACGAGCACCCGACGCCAGATGGGCGGGCGGACACCGGCGAGGGACATCTTCAGCTGGAAGATCTGACGCGGCATGCTGTCCTGTCCTTGAGCGGCTTAGGCTGCGAGCATGATCTGCCGAGCGTGCCGGGCCCGGCGGCACGACGACTGCCCGGGCCGGAACTGGTGCGACTGCCAGCACCGTACCGCCGAACCGACCCCTCCGGTCACCGGTCCGGCCGGCGAATGACGGTCGGAATTCCGATCCGGCGGCTCTGGCCCGACCCGTCCGTCGAGCCGCTCGACGATGCGGCGTTGACCGCCCTGTACGGCCGCGCCGACCGGCCTCGACTGCGGGTCAACTTCGTCTCCAGCCTGGACGGCGCGGTCACCGTCGACGGCTTCTCCGCCGGCCTGTCGGGCGAGCCGGACAAGCGGGTGTTCGGCCTGCTGCGGATGGCCTGTGACGCCCTCGTCGTGGCCGCCGGCACCCTGCGACACGAGGGGTACCGGGCCGTCCGCCTGGACGAGGGCCGCCGCGCCTGGCGCAGGGCGAACGGGCTGGCGGCGTACCCGACGTTGGTGGTCGTCTCCGGCACCCTCGACCTGGACCCGGCGCAGGCCGCGTTCGCCGACGCGCCGGTCCGGCCGATCGTGCTCACCCACTCCGACGCCGAGCCACCACCCGGCCTCACCGACGTCGCCGACGTACTGCGCTGCGGTACCGGCCGGGTCGACCTCGCCGCCGCCCTGGCCGAGCTGCACGGCCGTGGACTGGCGCAGCTGCTCTGCGAGGGCGGCCCGCACCTGCTCGGCGCGCTCACCGCGGCCGACCTGGTCGACGAGCTGTGCCTGACCGTCGCGCCGCTGCTCGCCGGGCCGGGCCCGGGGCGGATCACCGCCGGCGACGCCAGCGCGCCGAGACACCTGCCGCTGCGGCACGTGCTCGCCGCCGACGACGGCGTACTGCTGCTCCGCCACGCCCGCGACTGACGGCCTCCGCACGACCACTGCCGAAAGCGGCGCGTCACGGGCCGTCGCTCGGCCGCACACCCAGCGTCGCCGGTGTGACCGACCATGGTGTCGTCCGCCGCGTCGCGTGGCGACCTGTCGTACTCCTCGTGCAGGATGCACGTCATGCTTCCCGATCGCGCTGCCCGACCGACACGAGTCGTCCGATGAGCGACGCCGACCTCGACGGCCCGGGCGAGCTCGTCGGCCGGGTGCTGGGCACCGCCGACGCCACGCCGTTGCAGTTCTGGACGGCCGTGGCCCCCGGCAGCTACCTCCAGCTCGACGACGTGGTGGTCACCCGTCGTGAGCTGCCCGACCGCGAGCCGGTGACGATCGCCGGGGTGGTCACGCAGGTCCGGGCCCGGCACGAGGGCGCCCAGTTCGACTCGGACGTATTCGCCATCGCCGACGGCACCCTGCCCGCCCAGGTGCAGGAGGCGGCCGAGGTCACCACCACGCGGGTCGACCCGGAGCTGTACGTGCCGCCGACCCCGGGGGCCGTGGTGCACCGGGCCGAGGGCGACGCGCGGGCCCGGGCGCTGCACTTCGACCGGATGGAGCGGCGCATCCCGATGGGGATGGGCCGCGACGGCGTGCCGGTCTACCTGAACGCCGACTTCCTCGACGGCAGCCGGGGCGCGCACGTCTCCATCTCCGGCATCTCCGGGGTGGCCACCAAGACGAGTTTCGCGACCTTCCTGCTCTACTCGGTCTTCCGCTCCGGCGTCCTGGGCGGCGACGCGGTCAACGGCAAGGCGCTCATCTTCAACGTCAAGGGCGAGGACCTGCTGTTCCTCGACCACCCCAACACGCGTCTCGACGAGCCGACCCGGGCGGCGTACGCCAAGCTGGGCCTGAGCGCGGGCGCCTTCCCCGACGTGCGGGTGTACGCCCCGCCCCGGGTCGGTGACGCGGCCGGCACGCCGGACGTGAGCAGCCGGTTGACCGGCGTGGACGCCTTCTACTGGACGTTGAGCGAGTTCTGTTCCGACCGCCTGCTGCCGTACGTCTTCGCGGACGCCGACGACGAGCGCCAGCAGTACACGATGGTCGTGCACTCGGTCGCGGCCCACCTGGCCCGTTACGCGCAGCCCGCCGACGGTGGGGTGAGCATCGACGGGGTCCGGCTGGGCTCCTACGGCGACCTGGTGGACCACATCGTCGATCAGCTCAACGACGACGAGACGCGCTCCGACTGGGCGGGCAGCGCGGTCGGCCTGGGCACCGTCAACGCGTTCGCCCGGCGGCTGATCGGCAGTAAGAAGGACCTGGCCCGGCTGATCCGGGGCGACCTGGCGGTGCGCCGCCCGCACTCGATCAACACCAGCGAGTCCGCACAGGTGACCGTCGTCGACCTGCACAACCTCCCGGATCGGGCGCAGCGGTTCGTGGTGGGTGTGACGCTCAAGAGCGAGTTCGAGCGCAAGGAGAAGGCCGGCACCGCCAAGCCGCTGCTCTTCGTCGTCCTCGACGAGCTCAACAAGTACGCGCCCCGGGAGGGCTCCTCCCCCATCAAGGAGGTGCTGCTCGACATCGCCGAGCGCGGTCGCTCGCTCGGGGTCATCCTGATCGGCGCCCAGCAGACGGCGAGCGAGGTGGAGCGCCGGATCGTCACCAACTCGGCGATCCGGGTGGTCGGCCGGCTCGACCCGGCCGAGGCGTCCCGCCCGGAGTACGGCTTCCTGCCACCGGCCCAGCGACAGCGGGCGCTGCTCGCCAAGCCGGGCACGATGTTCGTCAACCAGCCCGACATCCCGGTGCCGCTCTGCCTGGAGTTTCCGTTCCCGGCGTGGGCCACGCGGGTCTCCGAGGCTGGCCGCGCCCCCTCGGAGACGCTGCGCTCGATCACCCAGTCCGCCGACCCCTTCGCCGTGGTGGGCTCGGGCGGCGGCAGCGACGACGACATCCCGTTCTAGGGGGCCGGCAGCTATGAAGATCCTGCACACCTCCGACTGGCACGTGGGCAAGGTGCTCAAGGGGCAGTCCCGGGCCGAGGAGCACAAGGCCGTCCTGGCCGGGGTGATCGACATCGCCCGCGCCGAACAGCCGGATCTGGTGATCGTCGCCGGTGACCTCTACGACACGGCCGCACCGACCTCGGAGGCGACCCGGCTGGTCACCCGGGCGTTGACCGCGCTGCGTCGGACCGGCGCGGACGTGGTCGCGATCGGCGGCAACCACGACAACGGGCCCGCGCTGGACGCGCTGCGCCCGTGGGCCGAGGCCGCGGGCATCACGCTGCGCGGCGGGGTACGCGAGAATCCGGCCGAGCACATCATCGACGGCACCACGGCCGGCGGGGAGCGGTGGCAGCTCGCGGCGCTGCCGTTCCTGTCCCAGCGGTACGCCATCCGCGCGCTGGAGATGTACGAGCTGACCGCCGCCGAGGCCAACCAGACGTACGCCGACCACCTGGGTCGGGTGCTAGGCCGGCTCACCGAGGGGTTCACCGAGCCGGACCGGGTGCACCTGGTCACCGCGCACCTGACGGTGACCGGCGCGGCGGCGGGCGGCGGCGAGCGGGACGCGCACACGGTGCTCGGCTACGCGGTGCCGGCCACCGTCTTTCCGGCGACGGCGCACTACGTGGCGCTGGGCCACCTGCACCGGGCGCAGCGGGTCGAGGGCCCGTGCCCGGTGCGGTACAGCGGCAGTCCGCTCGCCGTCGACTTCGGCGAGCAAGAGAACGTCCCGTCGGTGACGGTCGTCGAGGTGACCGCCACCACGGCTGCCCGGGTGCGGGAGGTGCCGGTGACCGCGGCGAGCGCGCTGCGGACGGTCCGCGGCACGCTGGCCCAGCTCGCCGAGATCGAGACGCCGGACGCCTGGCTGCGGGTGTTCGTCCGGGAGCACCCTCGCGCGGGCCTGCGCGAGGAGGTCCAGGAGCTGCTGCCCCGGGCGCTGGAGATCCGGATCGACCCGGAGCTGCTGGCGGCGCCGGGCAGCGGCACGCGGATCGCGCAGCGGTCGGGGCGTTCTCCCCGGGAGCTGTTCGGCGACTACCTCGACAGCCGGGGCCACGACGACGAGGGCGTCCGCGAACTCTTCGACGAACTCTTCGAGGAGGTCGATCACTGATGCGACCGATGCGGCTGGACATGGCGGGGTTCACGGTCTTTCGGGACTCCACGACCGTCGACTTCACCGACGCCGACTTCTTCGCGCTGATCGGGCCGACCGGCTCGGGTAAGTCCACCGTGCTGGACGCCATCTGCTTCGCGCTCTACGGCACGGTGCCGCGCTGGGGTGGCGCGCGGGGATTGGCCAACGCCCTCGCGCCGTCGGCGACCGAGGCCCGGGTCCGGCTGGTCTTCGAGTCCGGTGGCGCCCGGTACGTGGCGACCCGGGTGGTGCGCCGGGACGGCCGGGGCAACGTGAAGACCGCGAACGCCGGATTGCAGGTGATGCCGGCCGGCTTCGACGTGACCAAGCTCGACACCGGGTTGAGCCCGGACGACCTGGGCGAGGTGGTCGCCGGTACGCCCGCCGAGATGGAACAGGCGGTGCTGGAGGCGGTCGGACTGCCGTACGAGCAGTTCACCAGCTGCGTGGTGCTGCCGCAGGGGCAGTTCGCCGACTTCCTGCACGCCAAGCCGGCCACCCGGCAGCAGATCCTGGTGAACCTGCTGGGCCTCGGCGTCTACGAGGACGTGCAGAAGAGGGCCACGGCCCGCGCCGCGCAGGCGGAGGCCAAGCTGGACGCGGTCGACCAGGTGCTCGCCGGGCTGACCGGGGTGGACGACGAGGCGGTGGCCGAGGCCGACGCCCTCGTCGAGGAGATGGTCGAGTTGGCCGGCGCGGTGACCGGGGCCATGCCGGAGCTGGCGGCGGCCCGGCAACGCGCGCGGGAGGCGGCGGCCGCCCTGACCGCGCTCGACGACGAGCTGAGCGTGCTGTCCGCCGTCCGCGCCCCGCACGGGGTGGCCGAGGTGGCGCGCGCCGTGGCCGCGGCGCGGGCCGAGGCCGACGCGGCTGCCACGGCGGTGTCGTTGGCCGAGGAGCGCGAGGAGAAGCTGCGCGGTGAGCTGGCCGGCGCCGGTGACGAGAGCGCGCTGCGGCTGCAACTGCGGGCGTACGACGATCGGGATCGGCTGACCGGCGAGGCCGACACGGTCCGCGCGGCGGTGCGTACGGCGGACGCGGAGCACGCGACGGCGGTGGCGGCGCTGGCCGCCGCCCGCGCCGAGGCCGAGCGGGCCGACGCCGAGTTGGAGGCGGCCTTCCGGGCGCACGAGGAGGCCAAGGCCACCGACCTGGCGGTCGGCCTGCGGGCGCACCTGCATCCGGGCGGGCCCTGCCCGGTGTGCGAGCAGCCGGTGGCGCGGGTGCCGGCGGTCCCGGCGGATTCGGCGGTGGCCGCCGCGACGGCGGCCGGCAAGGCGGCGCGGGCCGCCACGAAGGCGGCGCAGGCGGCGGTGCAGCAGCGCGACGCCGCAGCGCGGGAGCTGGAACGGCTGCTGGTGCAGGCCCGCGCCCGGCAGGAGCAGGTGGACGCCCGGCTGGCCGAACTAGACGGTCAGCTCGCGGGCGCGGCGGAGCCGGCGGTGCTGCGCCGCGAGCTGGCCGAGCACGCCCGACTGCGACGTGCCCTGGACGAGGCGGCGACCGCCGTACGGGCGGGCCGGGACAGCGCCCGCCAGGCCCGCGCCGGTGTGGACGCGGCGCAGGAGCGGCTGCGGGCGACCTGGCAGGGCTTCGACACGGCCCGCGACGGGCTGGCCCGGTTCGGGCCGCCGGCCGCCGACCGGGACGACGTGGCGGCCTCCTGGGCGGCGTTGACCGACTGGGCGACGGCCGAGGCGGAGCGCCGTCGCGCCGACCGGGCCGGCCGCGCGGCGATGGTCGCCGACGCCGAAGCGGCGGCCGACGAGGTGCAGCGGCGGATCGCGGACATCTTCGCCGCCGCCGACGTGCCGGTCGGCGACGACCCGGTGCACGCCGCGACGGTGGCCGTCGAGCGGGCCGAGGCCGACCGACGCCGGCTGCACGAGCGCCGCGAGCAGGCTGGCACATTGCGCGAACAGCGGGCCGGGCACGAGCGCGAGGCGCAGGTGGCGCGGGCCCTCGCGGGGCACCTGCGGGCCAACAACTTCGAGCGGTGGCTGCTGGCGGAGGCGTTGGACCTGCTGGTCGACGGCGCGTCGGGGATCCTGCGGGAGCTGTCCTCGGGGCAGTACGAGCTGGTGCACGACAAGGGCGAGTTCTTCGTGGTCGACCACCACGACGCCGGGCTGCGCCGGGGGGTGCGGACGCTCTCCGGCGGCGAGACGTTCCAGGCGTCGCTGGCGCTGGCGCTGGCGCTCTCCGAGCAGTTGGCCGGCATGTCGACGACGGCGGCGAGTCTGGAGTCGATCGTCCTGGACGAGGGTTTCGGCACGCTGGACGCGGCCACCCTGGACACGGTGGCCGCCACCCTGGAGAACCTGGCCGCCCGGGGTGACCGGATGGTCGGCGTGGTCACCCACGTCGCGGCGCTGGCCGAGCGGATTCCGGTCCGCTTCGAGGTGCGCAAGGACGCCCGCTCGGCGCGCGTCGAACGGACCGGCCGGTGAGCGTGGGCGACGCGGCGTTCTTCGTCGACGCGTGGGACCCGTCGTACGGGGCCTCCTTCGAGGCGGCTGCCACCGGCCCGGCCACGCCGAGCAGCACCCAGGTCGAGGTCGACGTGGAGTTGCCGGCCGTCGACTGGCGGGCGATCGGCGTACGCGCCGACGTGCGGGCGCCGGACGTGGTGCTCCTGGTCGACGGGGTCCGCCGGGTCGACGCGAGCATCTGGACGGCGGAGGAGGACGGCGGGTCGTTTCCGGGCCTCGCCGCGTCGTACGCGGCCGGGGTGGTCCGCTGCGACCTGGGTCGGGGCGCGGCGCAGTTGGCCGGCACGCAGGTGGGCCGGGGTCTGTTCACGGCGAGCCCGTCGGCGCGGGACGTGGTGGCGGGCGCGGTCCGCTACCCGGTGCACCGGGTGGGCGGCACCGGCGAGTTGGCGAAGCTGCCGGCGGCCGTGCAGGGCCCGTTGACCGCGTTGGAGGTGGCGGTGTCCGACGCCGCCCGGGTCGACGGCGATCTGCTGGTGGTGGACGGTCCGCTGCGCAGTCGCCACCATCTGCCGCGCACGCTCGGCTACATCAAGACTCAGCACAGCCAGTACCTGGACGCCCGGCTGACGGCGGTGGTGACGGGCCTCGCGCCGGGTGAGCGGTCGCCGGTGTTCCGGTTGGGCACCCCCTGGGGCGGCTGGTCGTGGTATTTGCGGCTGCCGGTGGCCGTGGGCGCGCCGTGGGCCGGCATCGTCCGGGTGGAGTGCTCCACCGAGCTGCCCGTCGAGGCGGCGATCGACCTGGCCGACCTGTCGCTGGTCACGCTGCCCCGGTTCGCCTCGACGCCGTACAAGGACCCACGGGCCCCGCAGAACCTGATCCCGATCGCCGGTCTGGAGCGCCGCCTGCGCGCGCTGCTCGGCGACTCCCGGCTGCTGCACCGCGCGTTGACCAGCGCGGCGCGGGCCGGTCGCTGAGCGGGCGGGTCGCGGTGGGACGTAAACGAGCGGGTGACCGGGTGGTCGAGCAGGTGGACACCGGTCTGGCCGAGCTGGTGCCGTCGGCGGACCGGCCCGGTTCGTGGACGTTGCTGCTGGACGGCGCACCGCAGTCGCACGTCGACCTGAGTGACCCGACGCACCTGGAGTTCGAGTACGTCCGACGGCTGGCCGCCGCGCTGGACCTGATCGCGCCTCCGGGCGAGCCGCTGCGGGTGCTGCACCTGGGCGGCGGCGCGCTGACCCTGCCCCGGTACGTGTCGGTGACCCGCCCCGGCTCGACCCAGCGGGTGTCCGAGGTGGACGGCGCCCTGGTGGAGCTGGTGCGTCGGGTGCTGCCCTGGCCCGCGGACGCCCGGCTGCGGGTCCGCGTGCAGGATGCGCGGGCCGTGCTGACCTCGACGCGGGACGCCAGCTACGACGTGGTGGTCGCCGACGTCTTCGCCGGTGCCCGTACCCCGGCACACCTCACGTCGGTGGAGTACGCCGCCGAGGTGGCCCGGGTGCTCCGCCCGGCGGGCTGGTTGTTGGCGAACCTGGCCGACGGCCCGCCGCTGCGGTACGCCCGCAGTCAGGTCGCCACGGTGCGCTCGGTGCTGCCCCAGGCGTGCCTGGTCGGCGACGCGGGGGTGCTGCGCGGTCGCCGGTACGGCAATCTGGTGCTGGTCGCCGGCCGGACGACTCCCCCGCTGCCCGGTCTGACCCGGCGGGCGGCCGGCGACTGGTTTCCCGGTCGGGTGGTGGCCGGTGACGAGCTGGAGCGCTTCGCCAGCGGGGCGGCGGTGGTACGCGACGCGGATGCCACCGGCTCGGATCCGCCACCGCCGGGGCTCTTCTCCGTCCGCCGCTGACCGTCCACCGTGGACCGTGACCGCGTTGCCGGAAATTTTTTCGGGCTTCGTTGATCCGCTCGGGGCGTCGCTGCGTACCACCGGGCGGCCCGCCTCGTGGGCCGGCGTTGGTCACGGACATCCCGGAGGTCTGCATGCATGCGGTGGCGGCCGGTTGGCATGGCGACGCGGTTGGTGCGGACTGGTTGTCCGCGCGGTCGTCGTCACGGTCGACCTCGTCTGCCCGGGGGGTCGACGCCCGAGCGACGTCTCGCCAAAATGGTCCGGTGACGCCCCGACCGGCGCCCGGACGCCACCAGGCGACGACAACCGAGGCCAGCCACTCCGACCAGTTGATCCGGCTGCTCTACGCCGAGCACGCCGGCCCGTTGCTGATGTTCGTCATGCGGCTCACCGGGGGGGACCGGCAGCGCGCGGAGGACATCGTCCAGGAGACGCTGCTGCGGGCCTGGCGCAACGCGCACCGCCTCGGTGCACAGGGGCAGGGTTCGCTGCGGCCCTGGCTGGTCACCGTGGCACGTCGGATCGCCATCGACGAGCACCGCAGTCAGGAGGCCCGGCCGCCGGAGACGTACGACCGGGACCTGACCGCGTTCGCCGAGGCGGACAGCACCGACCGGGTGCTGCGCACGATGACGGTGGCGGACGCGCTGCGTACGCTCAGTCAGTCGCATCGGGAGATCCTGATCGCGACGTACTTCCGGGGGCGGACGGTGCCGGAGGCGGCGGAGGAGCTTGGCCTTCCGTTGGGCACCGCCAAGTCGCGGGTCTACTACGCGCTGCGCGCCTTGCGCACGGCTCTGCAGGAGCGGGGGGTGACAGAATGAGCCGGCCGGACCACATGGACGTCGCCGCGTACGCGCTCGGCGTGCTTGACGAGCAGGACACCGAGCGGTTCGAGGAGCATCTCGCCGCGTGCTGGGCGTGCGCGGCCGAGCTGGAGACGATGGTGCCGGTGGTGGGCCTGCTCTCCGGCATCGACGGCGAGACGATGATGGCCCTGGAGCAGACCGCCACGGATCCGGCGCTGCTGGACCGGACGTTGGTCGCGGTCCGGGCCGACCGGCGGCGCACCAGGTTTCGTCAGATGCTCGCGACCGCCGCGGCGGTGGTGGTCTTCGGCGGGTTGACGGGCTACGGCTTCGTGAGCGTGGCCGGGGACGAGACGCCGGGGAATCTCGCGGAGCCGTCGACGAGCGCCGGTGTCAACGACCCGCCGACGAGCGCGCCGACCGCGCCGCCGAGCGGTCCGGGCGTCGGCGGCACCGAGGAGGAGGGCGACCAGGTCGACGCCACCGACCCGACGACCGGCGTGCAGACGACCATGTTCCTCATCGAGCGGGAGTACGGCACCCGCATCAACTTCAACCTGCGCAAACTGCCCGGCCCGCGGATTTGCCGGTTGGTGGTGGTGCGCGAAAACGCCACCACGGAGGTGATTTCGACGTGGTCGGTGCCCGAGGGTGGCTACGGGACGAACAATCGCCCGCAGGGTCTTGAGCTGAGCGCGTCCACGTCGGCGTCGACGAAGGACATCAAACAGCTCCAGGTGCAGTCGGTCGACCGTAACGGTGTGGCAAGCCCGCTGGTCACGGTCCCCATGTAGGTTCGCGTACCATCGTCGACGCCGGCCATTACCCAATGGTCGGCGTCGATTTTTGTTCCCGTCGGACATTCCGCGTGGGGCCGTACGGATCAACGCTCGCTACGGTTCAATCAAAACCCGTGAAATTGACCACTGTTACTTCTTCAACCTTGACAGCCCGTTCGCCGTACCTATGGGTGAACTGCCAAGAATGAGGAGGGCACGTGGCACAGATGAAGCGGACCGTCATCGTCGCGAGCGCGATGGTCGCACTAACGGCCTGCGCTCCCGCAGGTTACGACGGGGCGAACTCGAGCGCGGCCGAGCCGGTCGCCGTCGCCGCGGCCGAGCCCAGCGCGTCGGCGGAGCCCGAGGCGTCGGCAGCCGCGGAGGCGCCGGTCGCCGACGCGCCGCCGCCCGCGAACGTCGACCTGACCGAGCAGTTGATCGGCAAGAGCGTGGCCCGGATGGGCAAGGTCGTCACCGACCAGGACGGCTGGATCCTGTACCGCTTCGACAAGGACACCGCCGACCCGCCCGCGTCGAACTGCGTCGACAAGTGCGCGGAGGTCTGGCCTCCGGCACTGACCGACGGGAACCCGCAGCTCACCGGCGTCTCCGACGACAAGGTCGGCAGCGTGACCCGGCAGGACGGCACCCGCCAGCTCACCGTCGGCGGCTGGCCGGTGTACCGCTACATCGGCGACAAGAAGCCCGGCCAGTGGAAGGGCCAGGCCGTCGGCGGCACCTGGTTCGTGGTGCAGCCCGACGGCAAGAAGAACCTGAGCTGCCTGCCCACCTCGACGCCGAAGGCCGTCGCGCCGCCGGCCGACAGCGGGTCGAGCGATGCCGGCGGTTCGGGCTACTCGTACTGATCGCGGTACCACCAGGACACGGCGGTGGCCGGTCGCAGCCTCAGCGGGCGCGACCGGCCACCGCCGTGTCCGAAGCGTTTCGACGGACGGCGGCGACCGGCACCACCGCCGGACCTGGCAGAGTGGCAGGGTGACCGAGACCGAACCCGCCGCGACCAGGGTGCTGCACCCGCCGGTCGGGTACCGGCTGGCCGCGTCGGTCCGCGCGCTGACCTTCAGCCCGTACGACCCGTGCGCGCGCATCGCCGCCGGCACCTTCTGGTGGGCGACGCGCACCCCGCAGGGACCGGCCACCCTCGCTCTGCGGCCGGCAGGCGGTGACCTGCTCGCCGAGGGTTACGGACCGGGCGCCGAGCATGTCGTGGCCCACGCCGACGGGATCGCCGGGCTGCGCGACGACCTGACCGGCTTCGCCGAGTTGGCGGCGGCGCACCCCCTGGTCGCCCGGCTGGCCCGGGAGCACCGGGGACTGCGCATGCCCACCACCGGGCAGGTCTTCCCCCGACTGCTGCGGGCGGTCTTCGAGCAGAAGGTCACCGGCAAGGAGGCGTACCGGGCGTACGCGGCGACCGTGCGGCACTTCCGCGAGCCGGCTCCCGGCCCGTTCCAGCCGCTGCTGCTGCCGCCCGAGGCCGCCGCGGTGGCCGCCACCCCGTACTGGGTGTTCCACCCGTTCGGCGTGGAGCAACGCCGGGCGGACACGCTGCGCCGGGCCGCCGCGCTGGCCGACCGCCTGGAGCGCTGCGCCGACGCGGCGGAGGCGACCCGCCGGCTGACCGCCATCGCGGGCATCGGGCCGTGGACCGCCGCCGAGGTTGTCCGGATCGCGTACGGCGACCCGGACGCGGTGAGCGTCGGTGACTACCACATCCCGAACACGGTGTCCTGGGCGCTGGCCGGCGAGCCGAGAGGCGACGACGCGCGGATGCTGACCCTGCTGGAGCCGTTCCGGGGGCATCGGGGTCGGGTGTGTGTGCTGCTGGAGGCCGCCGGCATCCAGGCGCCGAAGTACGGCCCACGCGCGCCGATCCGCTCCTTCGCCCGCTTCTGACCGCTCGTGGCGGCGCTCAGCGCCCCGCGCAGAGGCGACGCAGGGTCCGGCCGAGCCACCACGCGTACGCGTGCTGCACGGCCCGGACCGCCGGTCCCCCGGCGCGGGTGAACCAGCGGTCCGGGAGGCTGAACGCGCGTACCTCGAACCAGACCGCGCCGGCGTCGTCCCGGACGACCTCGAACGCCTCCTCACCGCGCTCCGGGTGCCCGGGCAGCGTGCCGTAACCGAAACCGGCCCGGCTGGGGGAATCTCTGGTCCAGACCACCTGGCACGGCCCCCAGAGGCGAGCCGGCCCGAGGCCCAGACCCACGGTCACCAGCACTCGCTCGGTGGCCCTTGGCGCGTCGGTACGCATCCGGACACCGGCGGCACGGTGCAGCCGCCAGCTCAGCACCGCGTCGGCCGCGACGTCGAAGCAACCGTCCGGAAGCCGATACCGGTGGTCCAGGTGGTGGTACCCGCCGGGCAGCGGCCCGTGCCGGGTCGACCCCACCTCCGGGTACGTCAGCTCGGACATCGCACCCCCACGACCTCGATCGGACACCGGCCAGGGTACGGCCGGGCCGCCCTGCGACGTCCACGGCGGCTGTGGTGTGCTTCCCCGATGAGCATCGTTCCCGCGGTCGTCGCGGACGCCGGCGAGATCCTGACCGTGCAGCGCGCCGCGTACCTGAGCGAGGCGCAGCACTACGGCGAGCCCTTCCTGCCGCCCCTGACCGAGACCCTGGACGAGGTCACGGCCGTGCTGGCCGGTCCGGACATCGTGCTCGTCGCCCGCTCGGGGCACCGACTGGTCGGCTCGGTGCGCGCCCACCTGGTGGGCGACACGGCACACATCGGGCGTCTCTCGGTCGCCCCCGACCAGCAGGGGCGGGGTGTCGGAGCGGGGCTGCTCACCGCGATCGAGGCGGCCTGCGCCGGACGCGCGGCCCGGTTCAGCCTCTTCACCGGCGCGGACAGCGCCCGCACCCTCACGCTGTACCAGCGGTACGGCTACCGGATCGTGGCGCACCGCCCGGACCCGAACGGCACCCCGTTGGCCGTGCTGGAGAAACCGGCCGTCAGCTCCGCTCACAGCGACGCCTGAGCCCGTCGGCCTCCAGCCTGACGTAGCGGCGCAGCAGGCCGCCGTACAGCCGGCCGACCAGACCGGCGAGCGGTCCGGCCTGGTCGACGGCCACCTCGACCCGGGTACGCCCGTCGGGCAACGGCACCAACCGGTGCTCGCCACGGGTGTGCACACCCGGGACGTCGGAGACCCAGGTGAACTCCCGCCCCTCGGTCAGCTCGACCACCCGCCAGACCGCGGGGCGCAGTTTCGGTTGGGTCAGGCGGGCGGTCGCGCCGACCGCGAAGGGCCCCGGCTCGCCCCGCTCGGCCCGGGTCACCGAGGCGGTCCACTCCGGCCACCGCTGGACGTCCACCAGCACCGCCCAGACCCGCTCGGCATCCGCGCCGATCTCCGTGTCCGCTTCGAACCGCATCGCGTCCCCTCCCCCGGTGGCGTCGTCCGGCACCGCCACCTACTGCCGACGACGCTGCCCGGCGGATGCTGACTGCGACATCCTTCGGCCGGTCCGATCCTCGACCGGGCCACGGGTCCGCCGGCCGCACCCGCCTAGGCGGCTTCGCGCAGGTCGGCCAGGCTCAACGGGGTACGCCGCCGCAGCAGCTCTTCCAGCTCGGACACCGTGGCGACCTCGCCGAGCACGTCCCGGCCGCCACCGAACCGCTGCGGATATCGACGGGTCAGCCGGTAGCGGTAGCGGCCCCGGACCAGCTCGACGCTGACCCGCCACCGCCCGCAGCAGTCACAGACCCACTCGACCATCCCGTGAAACTAGCGCTGACCTGCGGTTATCCAATTCGCCCGGGCGGGACGAGGGGCGCGCGGGCGGACACGCCACCCCCGCACCAGCGGTGATCTGCCTCACGGCTGTCGGTGCGGTCTGATTGACTGGTCGCCGTGGACCTGCCGATCAACCCTCCGGTCGAGCCGATGCTGGCCAAGAGCGTCCCCAAGCTGCCCACCACACCCGGTGTGACGTACGAGCCCAAGTGGGACGGGTTCCGGTGCATCGTGTTCCGCGACGGCGACGAGGTCGAGCTGGCCAGCCGGGGCGGCAAGTCGATGACCCGCTACTTCCCCGAGGTGGTCGAGCAGGCCCGCCGGCAGCTGCCCGAGCGGTGCGCGGTCGACGGTGAGCTGATCGTGATCCGGCGGGACGGGCCGTCCGGTCAGCCGAGGCTGGACTTCGAGCTGCTGGCCCAGCGCATCCACCCGGCGGCGTCGCGGGTCAAGCTGCTGGCCGAGACCACGCCCGCCGACTTCGTCGCCTTCGACCTGCTGGCCGTCGGTGACGAGGCGTTGCTCGACCAGCCGTACCCGCACCGCCGGGAACGGCTGGTGCAGGCGCTGGCCGACGTGCGCCCGCCGGTGCACGTCACCCAGGTCACCACCGACCCGGAGACCGCACGCCGCTGGTTCGACGTCTTCGAGGGCGCGGGGTTGGACGGGTTGATCGTCAAGCCGGCCGACCTGCCGTACGAGCCGGGCAAACGGCTCATGTTCAAGGTCAAGCACGCCCGCACCGCCGACGCGGTGGTGGCCGGTTTCCGCTGGCACAAGTCCGGCCCGGTGGTCGGCTCGTTGCTGCTCGGCCTCTACGACGACGAGGGCGTCCTGCACCACGTCGGGGTGAGCGCGTCGTTCAGCATGGCCCGCCGCGCCGAGTTGCTCGACGAGCTGGCCCCCTACCGGGACACCGGCGGGGAGCACCCGTGGGTGCACGGCGACCACGAACGCGGTCAGCGCATCCCGGGCGGGGTGAGCCGGTGGACGGGCACCAAGAACCTGGAGTGGGAGCCGCTGCGCCCGGAGCTGGTCGTCGAGGTGGGTTACGACGCGATGGAGGGCGACCGCTTCCGGCACACCGCCCAGTTCGTCCGGTGGCGACCCGACCGCGATCCCCGCTCCTGCCGCTACGACCAGCTCGACCGTCCGATCCGCTTCGACGTCGACCAGGTGCTGCGCGGCGATCCGACGGTCACCCTGGA
Organism: Micromonospora sp. WMMD736; assembly: GCF_049179015.1. Classification (NCBI taxonomy): domain Bacteria; kingdom Bacillati; phylum Actinomycetota; class Actinomycetes; order Micromonosporales; family Micromonosporaceae; genus Micromonospora; species Micromonospora sp. WMMD736. The sequence goes on along the minus strand of NZ_JBMHMI010000001.1, from coordinate 6,210,867 downwards.
TCGGGCCGCCGCCGGTCCGGCGTAGCCTGACCGTCGACCCGACTCCGGAGGATCACGTGAGCCGCACCGCCGACCACCCTCGGATGGCACCCGGTCGCCGGGTCCGTCACCGCCTCGTCGCCCTCGCCGTGGCGGCCCTGCTCACCGCCGGCTGCACGCTACCGGCGTTCGCGCCGCGCACCGAGGTGCAGGGTGAGGCCGCCCCGGCCGGCTCGTCGGCCACCTGGCGGCCCTGCCCGGAGGTGGCCGAGGATCTGGTGGGGCGGGGCGCACCGGACATGCGCTACGAGTGCGCCCGGATCGCCGTGCCCCGGGACTGGGGCACCGGCAGCGGGGCCACCGTCGGGCCCGGCGCCGGGCAGACCTTCGAGATCGCCCTGCTGCGGGCCCGCTCGACCCGGCAGCGGGACCGCATCGGCTCGCTGGTGGTCAACCCCGGCGGCCCCGGCGGCTCCGGTGTGGACACCGCCGTCTACCTCTCGTTCGGCACCCAGTTCGGTGGGTTGCCCGCCTCGATCACCGAGCGCTTCGACATCGTCGGTTTCGACCCACGCGGCGTGTCCCGGTCCAGTCCGGTCAAGTGCATCTCGGACGCCGACCTGGACGCGAGCTTCGGCTACGACCCGGATCCGCAGAGCCAGGCGTCGTTCGACGGCTTCGCCGGGTTGAGCCAGCGGATCGGGCGGGGTTGCGGGGACCGCTACGGCGACCAGCTGCCCCTGTACGGCAGCGAGCAGGCCGCCCGGGACATGGACGCGGTCCGCGCCGCCGTCGGCGACGACAAGCTGACCTACCTGGGTTACTCCTACGGCACGCTGCTGGGTGCCATCTACGCCCAGCTCTACCCCCAGCGGGTACGCGCGTTGGTGCTCGACGGCGCCGTCGACCCGCAGCAGCGGTTGGTCGCCGGCTCGGAGAGCCAGGCCCGCGGGTTCGAGCGCGCGTTCGACAACTTCGACCGCTGGTGCGCCGCCAACGCGGCGCGCTGCCCGATCGCCCCGGACGCCCGCGCCGCGGTGACCTCGGCCATCGACAAGGCCAGGGTCTCCCCGGTCCGGGGCGACGACGGGCGGGAGGCCACCGCCGGCTGGGTCTTCTACGCGGTCATCTCGTCCCTCTACACGGAGTCCGGTTGGCAGGAGCTGGCGCGGGCCATCGACCGGCTGGCCGAGGGGGACCCGAAGGACGTGTTCCGGCTCGCCGACTCGTACGCCGGGCGGGAGAGCGACGGGCACTACTCGAACCTGTTCGACGCCAACCTCGCCATCAACTGCGCCGACGAGACCGAGAAGCCGAGCCGGGAGCAGATCCGCCAGTTGCAGTCCCAGTGGCGCGCGAAGTACCCGCTGTTCGGTCCGGCGCTCGCCGTGGGCATGCTGAGCTGCGTCGAGTGGCCGGGCGGCCGGGACCCGTACCCGACCGGTCGGGCCAACGGCGCGCCGCCCATCGTGGTGGTCGGCACGACCGGCGACCCGGCGACGCCGTACGAGCAGACCGGCCGTCTCGCCTCGATGCTGGGCGTGGGCCGGGTACTCACCTGGGAGGGCGAGGGGCACACCGCGTACCCGCAGACCTCCTGCATCACCCAGGCCGTCGACGCGTACCTGCTCGAGCTGACCGTTCCCCGCGAGGGCCTGCGCTGCCCGGCCAAGTGACGCTGTGCCAGGCTGACCGGCATGAGCGACATGATCTTCCGGGAGGCGGTCCGCGCGGACCTGCCCGCCATCATTGCCCTGCTCGCCGACGACGTCCTGGGCAAGGCACGTGACTTCACCCAGGTCGACGCGGCGTACGAGCGGGCGTTCGCCGACATCAGCGCCGACCCACGCAACGTCCTGGTCGTCGCCGAGCAGGATGGCGACCTGGTCGGGTGCCTCCAGATCACCTACATCCCAGGGCTGGGCCGGCACGGCGCCGAGCGATCCCTGATCGAGTCGGTCCGGGTACGTTCCGACCGGCGCGGCCAGGGCCGCGGCCGGGAGCTGATGGAGTGGGCCATCGACCAGGCGCGGCAGCGGGGCTGCGCCCTGGTGCAGCTCACCACCGACAAGTCCCGTACCGACGCGCACCGCTTCTATCTGAACCTCGGCTTCACGGCCAGCCACGAGGGCATGAAGCTCCCGCTCTGACCCGCCGGGTCACCCCAGCTAGTCCCTGGCACGCCGACCGTCGACAGGTGGCCGACGGCGCCGGTCCGAGGTTGCCAACGGACGCCTGTCGAGCTGCCCCAGATCTGGGGCGCAGGCGATCCACGCCGACGCCAACCACGTCGATGGCCGACCCCCACCCACCAACGCCAACCACGTCAATGGCCGACACCGCACCCGCTGACGCCAACGGCGGGCACAGGCACCCGCCCCACGCCAAAGCGCGCGCCCCATATCTGGGGCAGCTCGACAGGGAGTGGACAGACCTAGTGGTCCTCCGTGACCGAGCCGACGGCCCAGCCCACAAGCGACCGGCCACCGGCCACCGGGCCACCGGCTACCGGCCACCCGGCCACTGGGCCACCGGGCCACCCGGCCACCCGGCCACCGGACCACCGGGCCACCCGCTACCCGGCCACCCGCTACCGGCAGCCGCCCAGGTCGGCGCAGGCGGCGGGCACCGGTCAGCCGTCGACGAGGCGGCCGTCGCGCAGGACGAGGACCCGGTCGGCGAGGTCGATCAGGGCCGAATCGTGCGTGGCGACCAGGGCCGTCATGCCTCGGGCGTGCACCACCGCGCGGAGCAGATCCATGATGGACCGCCCCGTCTCCGAGTCGAGCTGACCGGTGGGCTCGTCGGCGATGAGCAGGTCCGGTTCGTTGGCGAGCGAACGGGCCAGGGCGACCCGCTGCTGCTGGCCGCCGGAGAGCTCGTACGGACGCTGGGCCGCGTGCCCACCCAGGCCCACCAGCTCGAGCAGCACCGCCACGCGCTCCTCGCGCTCGGCGGCCGGCACCTGCGCCAGCCGCAGCGGCACGCCGACGTTCTCGGCGGCGGAAAGAATCGGCACCAGCCCGAAGGTCTGGAAGACGAACCCGATCGTGCCCCGGCGCAGCCGCAGCAACTCGGCCTCCCCGGCCGAGGTCACCTCGTGCCCGGCCACCATCACCTGGCCGCTGTCCGGCCGGTCCAGTCCGCCGATGAGGTTCAGCAACGTGGTCTTGCCGGCACCGGAACGCCCCCGGATGGCGATCAGTTCACCACGGTCGGCGGTGAACGAGACGTCCCGCACCGCGTGTACGGCGTGCTCACCACGGCCGAAGGTGCGACTCACCCCGCTGACCCGGACCACCTCGGTGGACGGCACACCCGGTCCGCCAACAGTCGAGGCCGCTCCCGCGACCGCCGTGTCCTGATAGTTCACGCCCGTGCCTCCCGCTCCTCCGAGACCCGGTCACCGGGCCGTACCTGCACATGGTCGGGCTCCAGATCGAGCCGGACCCGCTCCTTCAGCGACAGCGCGTCGACGAACGCGGCCGGCAGCTGCATCCGGCCGTTGCGGTCCAGCACCGCGTACTCCTCGCTAACCAATTCGGTGTTGCCGTCCGCGCCGACGCGCGCGGTCCGGCGTACCTCGGAAGCGGTTCGACCGTCGCGGATCGCGACGGTCCGGCGGACCTGCGTGGCGACGGCGTGGTCGTGGGTGACGACCACGATGGTCACGCCCAGTTCGGCGTTGATGGTGCGCAGCGCCCCGAAGACCTCCGCGCCGGTGGCCTCGTCCAGCTCACCGGTCGGCTCGTCGGCGAAGAGCACCTCCGGATCGTTGGCCACGGCCACCGCCACCGCCACCCGCTGCTGCTCACCGCCGCTGAGCTGACCGGGCCGCCGGTCCGCGCCGTAGCCCACACCGACCAGGTCGAGCAGTTCCCGCGCCCGCTCCCGGCGGGCCCGTGCCGAACGCTTGCCCGCCAACTGCATCGGCAGCTCGACGTTCTCCAGCGCGGTGAGGTACGGCAGCAGGTTACGGCCGGTCTGCTGCCAGACGAACCCGACCAACTGCCGTCGGTAGCTCAACCGACGCTTCGCGGAGAGCGAGAGCAGGTCGTAGTCGGCCACCCGGGCGATACCGGCGGTCGGCGTGTCGAGGCCGGAGAGGATGTTGAGCAGGGTCGACTTACCCGAGCCGGACGCGCCGACGATCGCCACCAGCTCGCCCCGGTCGATGACCAGGTCGAGCCCCTGGAGGGCGACCACCTCCACCCCCTCGGTCTTGAAGATGCGCACCAGGCCGTCACAGACGATGTGGCCACGCAGGCGGTCCTGCCCGCCGGCCCGCTCGGCGGCGCGTTGCGCGGCCCGCTGCTGTAGGGAAGCCAGGTCGGGCACCAGGTCAGTCTGGGCGGTAACGGTCATCTCAGCTCTCCTCTCCGAGCCGCAGCACCTCACCGAGGCGCATCCGGCGGTTGTTCAGGGCCTCGACGGCTACCGCGAAGCCAAGGGCGATCGCGCCGAGCGCGACCACCGCGACGACCAGCCCGGGTTCGAAAGCCACCCGGACCGGCACTCCGCCGGTGAACGCGGACAGGCCGAGCACCGGATTGAGCACCAGGGGAAGCACCGCACCGACCAGCGCCCCGGTCAGCACCGACACCCCGACCAGCGGCGTCAGCTCGACCAGCAGCAGCCCTCGCCACTGCCGGCGGGACAGCCCGAGAGTGCGCAGCCGGGACAGCACCTGCCCCCGGGCCCGCGCCCCGGCCAGCACGGTGAACGCGATGGCCAGCAGGCCGAGGACCGTGCCGCCGGCGGCACCGGCCACGAACCCGAAGACCAGGACGCCGTTCGCGCCGCCGTCAGCGAGCTGGTGTCGTACGCCCGCCCGGGTGTCGACGGTGACTCCCAGTGGCCGTTCCCGACCGGTGACCGCCCCCTGCTGCTGGAAGCGCAGCTGGCCCTCGTCACCGGCCTGCCGTAGCGCCTCCGCGTCGAGCCGGTCGCCGGCGACGAGCAGGCTGGTGGGCGCCGGTTGGGTGGCCCGCGGCGGCAGCGCCTGCCAGGGCAGGATGACGAACCGGGCGGTGTCCGCCGGCAGCAGCGGGAAGCCGTCCTGCGTGTCGGCCACCCGGAACTCGTACCGCTGGCCCTGCACCAGGATGAACGCCGAGTCCCGCAGCCCCGCCCGCGTCAGGTCGGCGGCGACGGCCGGTGACACGATCGCGGGCAGCGCCCCCGCTTCGGCGCGGGCCGTGCGCAACGCCTCCGGCACCCGCACGTCCACCCCGGACTCGCCGGTCACCGTGGCCAGACCGGGACCGTCGACGAGCAGCACGGTGGTCTGGCCGATCCGCGCGTCGGTGCCGACCTCGTCGGTCGCCAACCGCTGGTCCGGCTCGATGAGCACCGGCGTGGCGGCCTCGACGCCGGGCAGGCCGTTCAGCGCGTCGACCGTGTCCGGGGCGAAGCGTTCCCCCCGGATCAGCGCGTCGGCGGGAACGACCTGTGCGGCCGCCCGGCCCCGGCTCGCGTCGACGCCACCGGCGACGACCGCGCAGAAGGCCGCCGTGCCGATCGCCAGCACCACGACGACCAGCGGCGCGGCGACCGTCGATCGGCCGGCCCGTGCGGTGCCGAGGAAGGCCACACTGCCGCGGCTCCGCGCGGCGAGCCGGCTGACCAGCAACAACGGCCACGGGTACGCACGCAGCGCGACCACCGCCGCGGCGACCGCGAGCAGCACCGGCACCGACACGAGCAGCGGGTCGACCTCACCGAGGATGAGCCCGCGCCGACGCAGCAGCACGGCGGTGAGCCCGGCCAGCAACAGCAGGAAGACCTCGACGGTCAGCCGCCGGGTCGACGGACGCATCCGGATCAGGTCCCGGCGGGCAGCTCCGGCGCCCTGCACCGTCAGGGTCGCCAGCGGCAGTGCCAGGGTGACCAGCACGGTCGCCACGGCGGCGTACGGCATGGTCGGGTCGGGCGTACCCGGGAACAGCGTGCCCAGCCACCAGCCCACCGCTGCGGCGACCGGCACCACCAGCAGTGCCTCGGCGAGGCTGCGGCGCGCGCCGGCGGTGGCCGCGCCGCCACGGGCCCGGATGAGCGCGAACTCCGAGCGGCGTCGGCGGGTGGACAGGGTCGCCGCGAGCAGGATCAGCCCGGCCAGGGTGGCCAGGACTCCCGCACCGACCACCGCGAGCAGGGTCCGGGCGGAGTTCACCTGGGCGGCGAACGCGCGCAGCGGGATGTCGACGGCCTGCGTCAACGTGAGACCGGGCGGGACGTGTCGCTGCAACTGTTGCAGGCCGTCGATCGTCTGGTCGAGCTGGCGCGCGTCGATCCGGTCCACGCCGAGCCGGTAACGCCACTGCGTGCGCACCAGCCAGCCGGCCGCGGCCCCCTTGTCGAGGACCACCGGGGCGACCACTCCGACGGCGATGGAGGGCTCGCCGTCCCCCAACGGCTCGACGACCTGGAGCACCTGCGGCAGCCCGCCCCAGGCGCCGCTCGCGCGGTCGACCGGCCGGAACAGCCCGACCACCACCATGGGGCTCGGCTTGGCACCGTCGTCGGGCCGACCACGGTCGAGCCGGCTACCGACGCGCAGGTTGAGCTTGCGCGCCACGTCCGCGTCGAGAGCCAGCTCGATGGGCCGGCCGGTCACGTAGGTCTCGTTCGGCCAGGCGCCCTCGACGAGGGTGCTCTCCTGCTGGATGCTCGGCATGGCGCGCAGACCGAGGTGGACCAGCAGGTTACGGGCCTTAAGGTCGGGACCGACCACCAGGTTCGGCGGGGTGTCCACGCTGAACCAGCGCTCGGTGACGGCGGACCGTACCGGCGGTGGCATCTCCTCGACCAGGCTGTCGAACTGCTTGCGGGCTCCGGGCATGACCGGCGCCGCGCCGGTGTTGACCTCCCCCGTGGCGTAGTTGAGATCCCGACGGTCAGCCGACTCGCTGTTGAGCTGCGCCCGCAGGCCCTCCTCGGCGAGCCGGTTGACCAGTCGGGGCACCCCGCTGACCAGCAGCGTGACCACCAGGGTCAGCACCGCCAGAAGCAGGAACTGCCCGCCGTACGCCCGGACCCGGCGGGCGGCCGCGCCGACGCTCATCGTTCTCCCCCGATTCGCAGCTGCACCGCCGCCACCCGCTGACGGATGCCGGTGGCGATGAACGCGCTGAAGGCGAGCGCCGCCAACAGCAGGCCGACCGCGGTCAGGCCAATGGGCACCCAGGGCAGCGCGAACGCCGCCGGGGGCACCGGCCGACCGGCGGCCGGGGTCAGGATGACCAGTGGAGCCATGGTGGCCCCGACCAGGGCGCCGAGCAGCAGCCCGACGCCGACACCGATGCCGGCCAGGAAGGTCTGCTCGGCCAGCAGCGCCCGGGCCAGCAGCCGGGGCGTCGCGCCGAGGGTGGTCAACACCGCGAACTCGCTCAACCGACGTCGTGCGGTGGCCCACACGTCGACCATGAGGCCGACCAGGGCGAGCAGGACCGCGCCGAGCGCGGCGGCGAGCATCCCGGTGCGCGAACCCCGCCAGTACGGGTCGTCGGCGGCGGCCTCGATCTCGGCACGCCGGTCGAAGACGGTGACGCCGGTCAGTTCACCGGCGGCACGGGTGGCGGCCGCCGGGTCGGCGGCACCGATCCACCACTCGGGTGTGGTCCGGACGGTTCCACCACCGCGGATCAGCGCGTCGACCGCCGCGGGAAGGTCGAGCAGAATGCCCTCTCCCGAGGTGGTCGGCACGGAGCTCAGCTCGCCGACCAGCCGGGCCGGCACGGATGCGCCGGAGAGGGCCAGGGCGAAGGTGTCGCCGGTGTGCAGGCTCATCGCGTCGCGCACACCGGGCGTCATGAGGACCGGAACGGGTGCGATCTGCCCGGCGGGCACGATGGCGAACCGGGTGGGCGGGTGGTAGGCGTATTGTCCACCGGGAATCGCGTCCACCGGATAGTCGGCGACGACACCGCGCGCGCTGGATCGCGCCGGGACGGGCGGGCTGCCGTCGGCGGTGGTGCTCCAGGCCCCGGTCAACTCGGCGGGCCGGTTGGCGCCGTCCGGGCCGACCAACGTCAGCCCGTCCACCTGGAGCCGGTACGAGTTCCCGGCGTCCGCTCCACCGTCGGCCTCGAATCCGGCCAGCCGCAGTCGCGCACCTCCCGCGTCGGGTAGCCGCACGGTGAACCGCGCGGCCCGTCCGTCGCTGGTGGCGTCGACGGCCGGGAGTCGGAAGGCTGACCCGTCGCTGCTGGTGACCAGCAGCGACACGGCGATCTTCAGCGGCCGGATGGCGTGGTTAACCGGGGTGCGGGCCGTACCGGTGATCGCTCGGGTGCCGGCGGGCAGGTCGAGGCCGGCGGGAGCGCCCCGGGCGGCGGTCATCCGCTGGTACTGCGTCGACACCGGATCGGCGCTCAGCCGGTCGGCGAGCCGGACGACACCCGGCGCGTCGGCCGTGTCGAAGCCGATCACGGTGACGGGCAGGTCTCCGCGCCCGACCCGCACCTCGTCGCGCCACACCGGCAGCGCCCGGCGCACGCCCGGCATGGCGGCGAGCTCACCGGCCCGGGTCACCGGGGCGGCACCGCCGCGCTCGGTCACCCGCAGGTCCGCGCCGACCGTGTGGCCGGCCTGCTCGACCTGGGACCGTTCCCCGGTGCTGACCAGGGACCAGGCGAGCGTGCTGCCGCCGACGGCGAGAGCGAGCAGCAGCACCGGCCCGGCGTGCGGACGCCGACCGGCCTGCCACATGCCCAGCATGGTGGCGGTCCACGGTCGCCGGTCGACGAACCGTTCGGCGAACCGGGTGAGCGGCGGGAGCACCCGCAGTGCCAGCACCGCCCCGGCCAGCACGCCCAGGGTCGGGGCGGCGACCAGCAGCGGGTCGAGTCCGAGTCGGCCGTTCGAGCCGGCGAGCGGTGACGCGTACCGACGCAGCTGCACCCAGGCGAGCACGGCGAGGGCCACGAGCACCAGGTCGACGCTCGCGCGCTGGATGCTCGCCGACCGGTTCGGCCGGGATCGGGCGGCCATGTCGGCGACGTACGTGCCGGAGCCGCGCAGGGTCGGCGCGACCATGGCGACCAGGCAGCCGGCCGCCGTCGCGGCGGCCGCAGCCCAGATCAGGGTGGTGTTGCCGGCGGCGGTGGAGAGTTCCGCCGCGCCGCCGGGTCGGACGAAGCGCAGCGCCTCTCCGGCGATCACCGGCCCGAGCAGGGCAGCCGGCGCCACCACCAGGGTCGCCTCCCGGGCGGCCAGGCCGGCCAGTTGGCGGCGGGCGGCGCCACGGGCGCGCAGCAGCGCGGTCTGCGGGCGACGGTCCTCGTGCAGGAGCGCGGCGACCAGCACCAGCGCGTAGCCGCCGAGCACCAGGATGAGCAGCAGCGGGGTGGCCAGCGCGGAGCGGCCCACCAGGTCGGCTCGGGCGATCCGGTCCAGCAGTCGGTCGATCTTCGTCGTGACCTGCCCCGAGCTGCCCAGTTCGGCGGCCTCGGGCACTGCGACGGCGGCCGCGCTCGCGGCGGCCCGTACGGCGGGCAGGTCAGCGGTGTCGACACTGCCGAGGTCGGGTTCGGCCAGCCAGGACGCCGTCACCGAGCCCGGAAAGAGGGTCGCGAAGTCGGCCGGGTCCAGCACGAACGGCCCGTACGAGGTGGCCGAGGCGACGCTGCCCGTACCCACACCGGGAGCCAGCAGCCAGTACGCCTCGGCCGGGTCGCGCGGCCGCCAGGTGCCGGCGAGCACCACCGCGCTGGCCTTCTCGGTGGCGCGGTCCCGCAGCGGAATCCGGTCGCCGACGGTCAGGCCGAGGGTCGTGGCGACCCGCTCCGGCAGGCTCACCTGGGCCGGCGTCGCTCCGGGGCGGGGCCAGGCTCCGTTGGTCAACTCGGCGTGCGCGGTCAGGCCGTCGAGGGTCGCCAGGTTGGCGAAGATGGGATCGGTGCCTTTGCGCGGCACCGAGCCGAGATCGCCGGTCAGTTCCCGGCCGGTGCCGTACCGCGCGGCGGAGACGGCGACCGGCACCCCGGCCAGCCCGTCGGCGAACTGTGCCCGCGCCGCGCCGTCACGCTTGGCGAACTCGGCGGCGTCGCGGCCACCGGACCCACTGAACAACAGGCCGCGTTCCTCGACCGGTGACGCCGCGACCAACGCGCGCTGTCCGGCGTCCACGGCGCGTCGGTTGTAGTCCGCCAGGCCGGTGACCAACGCTACGGCGACCAAGGCGGCGAGCACCGCAGCAAACAGCAGTCCCCGCGCCTCGCGGGCCCGCCTCCACACCAGCTTCATCCGACGCCTCCCCTGGCCCTGGTGGGCCGACGACCTTCAAGACAGGTCACCTACGGGGAAAGGTTCGCGCCCGTTACATGATCGTTATTAGGAGTACGGTCGGTGGTTCACGCGCCGCGCCGGGCCGCCCGTACGGCGAAGGCGATCGCGCCCACGACGAGCAGCGCGCCGATGAGCTGGAGGCCCGGCGAGTCGTCGGCCCCGCCGTACACGACGGCGGCGACGCCGAGGGCGACGGCCGCGATGGCGACGACGTACCTCATGCGGTCTCCTCCTCGACCCATTCGAGCAGGTCTCCGGGCTGGCATTCGAGCACCCGGCACATCGCTTCGAGGGTGCTGAAACGGACGGCCTTGGCGCGGCCGTTCTTGAGCACCGCCACGTTCGCCGGGGTGAGCCCGACGCGCTCGGCGAACTCGCCGACGCTCATCTTGCGCTTGGCCAACTCGACGTCGATCCGGACGACGATGGGCATCAGATCACCGCTTCCATGTCGGTCCGCAGCGTGGTGGCCTGCCGCAGCAGGGCGCGCATGACCACCATCAGGAGCCCCAGCACGGTGACGCCCACCGTCAGCAGGAACAGCAGGAGCGGCAGCCCGGGGTCGTTCGCGTTGAACCCGACGTAGAGGAAGACTCCCACCAGCACCAGCCACGCGGCGGCGATGGCCCAGACGATGGCGTCGACCCACTTCAGCGACGCCGCGGTGAAGATGCGGTCGTTCTTGACCAGGCTGAGCAGCTGCCACGTCGCGACGATCACCACCTGGACGCAGAGCACCCAGAAGACCGTCACGATCGTCGCGGGCCACCGGAGGTACGCGTCCTGTGGCGACTCCTTCGCCATGTGCGCGAACTGCCCCGGCAGCGACATGGTCTGGAAGAGGACCAGGACCCCGAACAACACCACGAGGAATACACGGAGAGCGGACACCGCTCGACGTTCAACAAACATGCATCGAGTTTCGCTCACTACCTATCGAAAGTCAATCGGTATGGCGATCGGCGCGCGGCGCTGGCGTGTGGATCACTTCGGGGTGAGGAGACAGAACTCGTTGCCCTCCGGGTCGGTGAAGACCTTCCACGGGATCGTGCTGTCGCCCAGGTCGATGTCGGTGGCGCCGAGGGCGCGCAGTCGCGCCGCCTCGGTCTCCAGGTCGTCCTCCGGGTACGGACGCAGGTCGAGGTGGACGCGGTTCCACCCGGCCTTCACGTCGGGCGTCCGCAGGAACTGCAGGTACGGACCCACGCCCCGGGACGAGCGCAGGACCGCGCTGTCGTCGGTCACCTTGTGCACGGTCCAGTCCGTCGCCTCGCCCCAGAAGCGGGCCATGGCCCTCGGGTCCGCGCAGTCGACCACCACGGAGGCGATCGGGCCGGTGTCCTGGTCCGGGTCGTGCCAGTCCAGCACGCAGAACTCGTTGCCGTCGGGATCGGCCAGGACGGTCCACGGCACGTCCCCCTGACCCACGTCGACGGGCGTCGCGCCGAGATCCCGCAGGCGCGCGACGACCGCGGCCTGGTGCGCCGCCGAGGTGGTGGCCAGGTCGACGTGTACGCGGTTCTTGACGGTCTTGGGCTCGTCGGTCACCACGACGTCGATGCAGACGGCGACCGGATCGGGATAGACGAAGTCCTTCGGTTCGAGGTTGACCACGCCGGGCCCCTCCCTGGACATCTCCCAGCCGAGCACCTCGGCCCAGAACGCGCCGAGCGCCGCCTCGTCGCGGGCCTTCATGTTGATCTGCACCAGCCGGGTCGCCATGGCGGTGATGCTATCGACGATCGCGCGCCCTACGCCGTCCTGCTCAGGTAGGCGGCCGCCAACTGGCGCAGGCGCGTCCGGTCGAAGCTGTCCCCGTGCCCGGGGTGGACGACGGCCACGTCGAGGTCGGCAAGGAACTCCATGCTGCGCCGGTAGGCCGCCACGTCGGAGTTCGGCAGGTTGTCGATCAGCCAGCCCTCGTAGACGACGTCGCCGGAGTAGAGGGTGCCGGTGCGCTCCTCGAACAGGGCGATGCTGCCCGGCGTGTGACCGGGGAGGTGCAACACGGTCAGCTCCCGTCCGCCCAGGTCGACCCGGTCACCGTCGTCGAGCACGCGGCTCAGGGCCATGGGCTCGACGCGGTAGGCGGTCGGGTCGTAGCCCGGGTCCGGCAGGGCGTCGAGCAGGAGGTCCGGGACCGGCTCCCCCGCCGCGTCGATGCCGAGTTTGTCGTAGAGGTCCGCGCCGTACAGGCTCGCCGGCACCCCCGCCGCCAGCACCTGCGCCTCGGCACGATGGGCAGCGCGGTCGACGAACTCGGACGCCCCACCAACGTGGTCGAGGTGCGCGTGGGTGAGCAGGACCAGTGGATCGCGGGCGAACATGCCCGGGACCGCCTGTCGCAGGGCGACCACGCCGAGCCCCGCGTCGATGACGATGTCGCGGTCGGTGCCGCGCAACCACCAGAGGTTCGCCGACAGGAGTTCGTTGACGTGTGGCTCCCCGACGCGGATGACGCCCGGGCCCACCTCGACCTGCGTGAACCAGTCGACCATGGGCATCAGTGTGCCAGCGATGCCAGTTCGGCACCGTCCCCGTTGGAGGGTCCGCACCCCTCACCCGCCGGAGACCCGACCCGGGTTGTTCATCTGGCGACGGAACGCGAGGTACGCGGTCAGGTTCGCCAGCAGCATCACCACCCCGATCGCCGAGGCCAGGAGCCCGACGTCGAGGCTCGGCAGCGCCACGAAGGTCAGCGCGGCGAGCACGATGGCGAAGATGTTGAGGAAGGTGAAGGCCAGCACCAACTCGTTGAGCAGGCGGGACCGCCGGTCCTGGAGGCGACCCACCAGTTGCTGGTGCAACGTACGGACGAAGTCGAGCCGCTCGTCGAGCGTGGTGAGCACCAGCCGGAACTTCCACTGCTGCTCCAGCGCGTTCCACACGGTGCCGCCCGCCGCGTCGAGGTGCGCCTCCACCGACGAATAGCCGAGCCGGAAGAGGCGGATGCGGTGGTAGCCACTGAGAATGCGCTTGGCCTGGTCTTCGAGAGCGCTCATGGACAGGCCGGCACGCCCCGGGTCGATCTGGGACAACTCCGCCGAGAGCACCGCGTCATAGCGTAGGGCCGCGGCCCAGCAGACGTGGTGCACCCCGGTCAACCGCGCCAACAGCAGGGCCGGGCGCGAACCGAAATCACTGACCACCGCCGTGGTGTGCGAGCCGACCCGCAACACGCCATCGGAGATGCCGTCGGGCGTGCAGTCCACGCCGTCCGGGGTGAACTGCACAGCGATGGCACGTCGGCGCGCCGGGTCGCAGTCCGGGTGCACCCGCACGGCGAAGGTGGTGTTGGCCCAGAGGACGAAGACCTCGTCCGTACCGGCCGGCACCGGCAGGACGGCGCGCAGGAGTCGCGTCGCCGCGGGCACCATCCGCTGGACCGGCGGCGCCACCTCGGCCACCACGTCGTCGGTGCCGTCGACGATGCCGTGCGGCAGCTCGTACGTCACGCACAGCAGGCCACAGTCGACGTTCCAGATGCTGATCCGGGCCGAGACCACCTGCCATGCGCCGGATTCCGTGGTGGGCAGCAGCGCGGGATCGATCTCCTGCCCGGCCGCCCGCAGGACCTCCACGCCACCGCTGATCTCCATCGTCGGCCGGGGCATGCTGGCGAGCAGTTCGTCGAGGAGTCGTTGACCGTAGGGCTGCAACGCCAGGTCGTCGAGGCCGTCGGTGACGCGCCACCCCGAGGGCACGTCATCGTCGAGACCGGGCGGCGCGGAGAGCTGACACGGGAAGTAGGCGAGCACCCGTACCGACGTGACGTCCTTGAGCATCAGCCACCTCTCCCCCGACGAGCCCTCGCAGGGTATCGACAATGTCAACTGCCCCTACGTCCGCCGATGGAATTCGTTGCGGCGCGGGAGGCGGTCGGGGTCGAGCCAGGCCGGCGGTATGAACTCCGGACGGCCGTCGTCGCCCAGCCGCACCACCCAGTCGGCCTGGTGGACGTGCCGGTGGTGGTGGCCGCAGAGCAGGACGGCGTTGTCGAGGCTGGTCGGCCCGCCGTCGGCCCAGTGCCGGATGTGGTGGGCGGCGCACCAGCGCGGCGGCCGGTCGCAGCCCGGGAAGGCGCAGCCCCGGTCACGCAGCACCAGTGCCCGCCGCAGCGGCCCGGTGACAAGGCGGCGTTGCCGGCCGACGTCGAGGACCTGCCCGGCGCCGCCGAGCACGGCCGGCAGCACGGCGGCGTCGCAGGCGAGCCGGCGCACCGTGTCAGGAGTGAGTCGCAGGCCGACGTCGAGCGCCCCGACGCCCAACTGCCGGGTCAGCCCATCGAAGCTGGTGGTCACGACGAGCTGCGCGGGGTCGCCGCCCGTCTCCGGCAGTTCGCCGGTGCGCAGCGCCAGCCGGCACACGTCCGCGAGGGCGTCGTGGCGGCGCTGCCCGGCGCAGCGGGTGTCGTCCGGCCCGGAGGGCGCGCTCAGCGGATCGATGGCGGCGCGCAGCAGCGCGGCGGTCTCGGCGTCGAGGATGCCGCTGAGCCGGAGCCGCCCACCGGTCTGCTCGGAGACGGTGACGTGCCGGTCGCGGGCTTCCCGGGCGGCCTCGGCGGCCAGGGTTGCCGCGTCGGCGGCATCGGCGAGGTCGGGGGCGACGTGGTCGAGGATCCGGGTGCCCATCCGCCGCAGCAGCGTCGGCTCGAACTGCCCCGCCCACTCGACGAGCATCCCGACCGCCCTGTCGGCCACCTCCGTACCCGCCACGGCCGACACCGTGGCGGCCGTGTCGGCGATGACCCGGGCCTGCTCCACGCTGACCGCGCCGTCCGCCAACGCCTGCCGCACGGCGGGTGGCGCGACGTCGACCGAGGCCGCGAGGGCGACCAGCCGGCGCGCGGCACCGATGTCGAGTCGCAGCCGCCCACGCAGCCACACCGCCGTCGAGGACGCGCCCTGCGCGACAGCCGTGCCCCGACCGTCCAACTCGCGCACGAGGGCCAACTGCACCGCCGCCAGCCGCTGCGCAAGCCGGTGGGTGGCGTCCAACGCCGCGATCAGATCGGGCTCGGCGAGGGCCCAGACGGCGGTGTCGGCGCACGCCGCCACCGCCCGATCCGCCCGCGCCAACTCATCGATCACCAGCAAATTCTAGAACAGGTGTACGACAAGACTCCGCTGCCGCAGTCGCGGCGCGTGCCGCTGATCGGTCAGCTCGTCGTGGCTTCCGGACGGTGCTTTTTGATCCAGGCCTCGACGTCCGACCTACGCCAGACCTTGCCCATGGCCAGCACGGCGACCGGCTCCGGGAAGTTGCGCTGGTTGGCGATGACCGACGCGCGCTGCCGCGACACGTTGCCGAGCATCACCCGGATCTCCGCCACGCCAACCAGGTCCACACGTTGACGATGACAGCGGCGATGTCCGCTCACTCCGACAACTACGCAGACTATTGACACTGACAATAGCCTCACCCACGATGGGGTGATGCCTTCGCCGAACGAGCCGCGCGTCCCGCACCACCAGCGGAGGGCGATCCGCCCGCACACTCCGATGCGCCCCCTGTGGCTCTGCCGCGTCTGTGCGGCCGCCTGGCCGTGCCCGCCGGCCCGACTGCTGCTGGCCATGCAGTACCGGCGGGATCGGGTGGGGTTGTCGGTCTACCTGGCGAGCCAGCTGTTCGAGGCGACGGCCGACCTGCTGAAGCTGAACCCGGACGCGGTACCCGACCCTCGGGAGCTGTTCGACAGGTTCGTGGCGTGGACTGCCCGGCCGCCCTCGGGACAGCGGAGCTAGGGGGTGCGCTTGGCGCGGCTGGGTTGCACGCGCTTGGGTTCGCCGGGCATCTTCGGGTGGTCCGGCGGGTACGGCAGGTCGCCCTGGCCGGCGGCGGCGTCGCGGTCGGCCCACTCCAGCAGGGGCGTGATGTCCCACGGGGTGTCGTCGATGCCGGCGTGCGGGTCGCCCTGCTCGGCCAGTCGGGCCGGCACGGTACGCAGGTCGAAGTCGTCCGGGTCGACGTCGGGCAGCTCGTCCCAGGTGACCGGGGTGGAGACGGTGGCCCGGGCGTTGGCGCGCAGCGAGTACGCGCAGGCGATCGTCCGGTCGCGGGCCATCTGGTTGTAGTCGACGAAGACCCGGCTGCCGCGCTCCTCCTTCCACCAGGCGGTGGTCACCAGATCGGGGTTGCGGCGCTCGACCTCGCGGGCCAGGGCGATGGTGGCGCGGCGCACCTCGGTGAACGTCCAGCGGGGTTGGATGCGCAGGTAGACGTGCACGCCGCGCCCGCCGGACGTCTTCGGCCAGCCGGTCGCGCCCAGCTCGTCGAGGACGGCGCGCACCTCGGCGGCGGCCCGGGCCGCGTCGGCGAAGTCGGTGCCGGGTTGCGGGTCGAGGTCGACGCGCAGCTCGTCCGGGCGGTCGGTGTCGGCGGCGCGTACCGGCCACGGATGGAACACGATCGTGCCCATCTGCGCCGCCCAGGCCACGTGCGCCAGGTCGGCCGGGCACAGCTCGGCCGCGCCGCGACCGCTCGGGAAGGTGATGTCGGCGGTGGTGATCCAGGGCGGCACACCCCGGGTGGGCACCCGCTTCTGGAAGAACGCCTCACCCTCGACGCCCTCGGGGAAGCGCTGCAGCGTGGTGGGCCGGTCCCGCAAGGCGCGCATGATCCCGTCGCCGACGGCCAGGTAGTAGTGGAAGACGTCCGCCTTGGTGAAGCCCCGCTGGGGGAAGATCACCCGGTCGGGGCTGCTGAGCCGTACGGTGTGCCCGGCCACCTCGACCTCGGCGACCGCTGCCTTGGTGCCACCCATCCCGCGACCTTATGCCACGCCCCCGACGTTCGACGTACCGTTGACGGGTGAGTCTCGACGACAACAACCTGCCCACCACCGAGGACGAGTGGCGCGTGCGCCTGACCCCGGAGGAGTTCCACGTCCTGCGGGAGCACGGCACCGAGCGCCCGTGGACCGGCGAGTACGTGGACACCAAGACGCCGGGCGTCTACCACTGCCGGGCCTGCGGTCTGGAACTCTTCTCCAGCGACACGAAGTTCGACTCGCACTGCGGGTGGCCGAGCTTCGACGACGCCATCCCGGGTCGGGTCAAGGAGATCGAGGACCGCAGCCTCGGCATGTCCCGTACGGAGATCCGCTGCGCCCGCTGCGACAGTCACCTCGGGCACGTGTTCCACGGCGAGGGTTTCACGCCGAAGGACACCCGGCACTGCGTCAACTCGATCTCGGTGCGCCTGGAACCCCGCTGACCTGATCGTCGTACCCGCTGAGTAGCTGGACCTCGGCGGACCGGGACTGTTCGATCCGCCGGGCCAGGTCGCGGACCCGCTCGTCGCGGCCGACGCCGACCTGGGCCCGGGCCAGGTCGGCGGCGGCGCGCTGGTGGTCGGTGAGGACCTCGCGCAGCACCCGGTCGACGTCGGCGTTCGACGCGGCCCGCAGCCGGTCGAGCGCCGCGTCGTCGCCGTGTCCGGCGTGGTCGTGGCCGACGGTGACGTCGACGCCCGGTCCGCTCGTCGGCAACCACCCACGCATGGTCGACAGCTCGTCGGCCTCGGTCACCTCGATGGCGGCGGCCAGGGTGCGCAGCGCGTCGTCGCGCAGCCGGTCCCGGGCGAGCCGGACGATCTGGAGGGTGCGTTCGCTGTGCCCCGCCATGGTGCTCAGGAACACCACGTCGATGCCGCTGAGCTCGACGGCGGCCGGCGCGGAGTCGGCCACCACCGGGGACGCGGGAACCGGTGGGCGCGGGGACGGCCCGGCGCAGCCGGCGAGCAGCGACGCGGCGACCAACCACGCCAGAGGGGTTGCGCGGGGCATGCCGGGGCTCCGATCGGGTGGGGGTGGCGACGCGGGTGCGGCCGGGACCGCACCCGCGCGGTCAGACCTGCTGCCAGAGCGCCGGTACGTTCGGCGGCTCCCAGCCGGAGATCGCCGTGTGCGCCTGCCGGCAGCGGTACGTGAGACCGCCGTAGGTGACCTGGTCACCGACCTGGTACGCCCGCCCGGCCGTCCAACTGCCACCCGCCGGGGGTGGGGTCGTCGGCGCGGCGGTCGGGCTGGTGGTCGGCCGCGGCGTGGGTGAGGTGGTCGGCGCGGGGGTGGGCGTCGACCCGCCGCCGCCGATCTGCACGTCGATGCAGGAGTAGAAGGCGTTCGCGGTGTCGGAGATGTTCCAGACCGCGAGGATCTTCTGTCGCCCGGAGAAACCGCCCAGGTTGACGGTGTGCGAGACCGTCGCGCCGGGCTGCTGCCCGTTGCCGTTGACCACGCCGACCCGGGTGTTGCCGATCCAGTACTCCCAGTTGCTGGTGGCGTGCCGGGCGGTGTTCACCCAGGTGAAGGTCAGCGAGCTGCCGACCGACGTGGCCGGCCAGCCCCGGCTGTCGTCGTTGAGGACGGCGAACTGGCTGATGCCGGCGTTGCAGCTCTTGAGGCCCTTGGGCCCTTCGACGCTCTGCGGCTCGTACTTGATCTGCCCACAGTCGGGCACCTTGCCCTGCGCGCAGAGCGCCTGCCGGCTCGGCGGGGCGGAGACGTAGCCGTGCGCCTGGGCGGGCGCGGCGACGGTGAGGGTGGCGGCGACAGCGCCCGCCGCCACCAGCGGGACGGTGATTCTTCGACGCATGGGGGCAGCTCCTTCTGCAGGTGCGGTGAGGTGCCCCCAAGGTAATTTAAACTTTATTAACAGTAAAGAGCATCACCGATAAATGCATCGATGGTGACGAGTTGACCTCTCAGAGTCGCAGCAGGCTGCCGCCGCCATCGATCCCGTCGGCCGTCTCGTCGTCGAGCCAGACGCCACCGGTGGCGAGGTAGCGGAAGCGGTACTCCCCCGGACCGAGCCGTACGGTCACCGTCCGGGTGCCGTCGCGGCGGGCCACCAACTCGTGCCGGCCGGGCTCCCAGTCGTTGAACGAACCCACGACACTCACCGGACCGGGCGGCGCATCCCGGGGAAGGCAGAAGGTCACCCGGGTCTGGCTGCCGAACAGCTTGTTGCGTTTGATCATGGCGATCCTCCGGGGTCACGGCGGTTCACCTGGCCTAACGCACGACACGCCGACGCCGACACGCCGCCCAGGCCGGCGGACTGGCGGTAATTCGCCCGCCGCCGTCCCACCCTGAGGCACCCTGAGGTCACATGTCCTGATACGGGGGGTTCCTGTGGCAACGTGCGAGGTCTGCGGCAACGACTACTGGATGGCGTTCGAGGTGCACACGGTCAGCGGCGACGTGCACACCTTCGACTCCTTCGAGTGCGCGATCCACCGCATGGCGCCCATCTGCGAACACTGCCAGGTCAAGATCGTCGGGCACGGCGTCGAGGTCAACGGCCGGTTCTTCTGCTGCGGGCACTGCGCCCGGGCGGTCGAGGGCGCCGAGGGCGCAGAGATCCGCGACGCCGTCGGCGCGCGTCCCGCCTGACCCCCCGGCGCGTACGCCCCCCGAACCGCCCGACCTAGGATCGGTGGGTGCCCCAGCAGACCACCGAGATCCGGACCGCCCTCTTCGCCGACTTGGACGCCCGCACCTTCCACGACCTGCTCAAGCTGCGCGTCGACGTGTTCGTGGTGGAGCAGAACTGCCCGTACCCGGAGCTCGACGGGCGCGACGTCGAGCCGGGCACCCGACACGTCTGGCTGACCGACGGCGACGCGCTGCTGGCGTACCTGCGGATCCTCGCCGACCCGGACGGCCTCGCCCGGATCGGCCGGGTGGTGGTCGCCCCGGCGGCCCGGCGTGGCGGGCACGCCGGCCGGCTGATGGCCGCGGCGCTGGACCTCATCGGCGACCGGCCCAGCGTGCTGGAGGCCCAGTCGCACCTGGTCGCGTTCTACGCCCGATACGGTTTCACGGTCAGCGGCCCGGAGTACGTCGAGGACGGCATCCCGCACACCCCCATGCGCCGCGACCCGCGACCGGTGGCCATTGACGTCTGACGATCAACCTGGCATCGTGCCGGGTAGAGCCATCGCGGGAGCCAGCGAGTAGGCACGGGAGCGGGCAACTCCCGGCAGTCCGGGTGTCGTCGTCCGACCTCATCCCCCGGGGGCTCCATGTCCACAATCGCCCGAACACCACGCGTGCTCCGGCCGCTCGCCGTCGCGGCAGCCGCCACGCTCCTGTTGACCACGGCGCTCAGCGTCTCGCTGGTCCCATCCGCCTCCGCGCACGGCTCGGTCGTCGACCCACCCTCGCGCAGCTACAGCTGCTGGCAGCGCTGGGGCGGTGACTTCCAGAACCCGCGCATGGCCACCGAGGACCCGATGTGCTGGCAGGCCTGGCAGGCCGACCCGCAGGCCATGTGGAACTGGAACGGCCTGTTCCGGGAGGGCGTGGCCGGTAACCACCAGGGCGCCATCCCGAACGGCCAACTGTGCAGCGGCGGACGCACCCAGAACGGCCGCTACAACGCCATGGACACGGTCGGCGCCTGGAAGACCACGTCGGTGGCGAACAACTTCCGGCTGCGCTTCTTCGACCAGGCCAGCCACGGCGCCGACTACATCCGGGTGTACGTGACCAAGCAGGGCTTCAACTCGGCCACCCAGCCGCTGGGCTGGAACGACCTGGAGTTGGCCGGCCAGATCGGCAACACCCCGGCGTCGCAGTGGACCAGGGAGGCCGATGGCGTCTCCATCCAGATCCCGGTCAACGCGACGGGACGGACCGGCCGGCACATCGTCTACACCATCTGGCAGGCAAGCCACCTGGACCAGTCGTACTACCTGTGCAGTGACGTGGACTTCGGTGGCGGCTCGACCCCGCCGCCGCCCACCACGCCGCCGCCGACGACGCCGCCGCCCACCACTCCCCCGCCCACCACCCCGCCGCCGACCACTCCGCCGCCGACGACTCCCCCGCCGAGCACCCCGCCGCCGGCCGGCGCCTGCACGGCGACGTACCAGGTCACGGGCCAGTGGACCGGAGGCTTCCAGGCCGAGGTGAAGGTCACCGCCGGTGGCTCACCCACCAGGGGCTGGTCGGTGAGCTGGAACTACAACAACGGTCAGCAGGTCGCCTCGGTGTGGAGCGCCACCGTCACCACCAACGGCACCCTGGTCACCGCGCGAAACGTCAACTACAACGGCACGCTTGCTGCCGGGCAGAGCACGACATTCGGTCTGCTCGGCTCGGGGAACGCCAGCGGCCAGGTTCCGCTGGTCTCCTGCACGGTGACCAGTTGACCTCCGGCCGGTGCCGCACCCGGGCGGGGGCGCGGCACCGGCCGGCAGGAATGCGGTGGTGCCCGGCGATCCGTCCGGGCACCACCTCCGCATGATCGAGGAGGTCGGCGGGCAGCCCGGTGCGTCGATCTTGCACTTTCGGTTGCCAGATCGCGGCCTATGCCCCTTTCGTCGCGACAGAAAGTGCAAGATCGCGGGGCAGGGGCGGGGCGGGGTCAGACGAGGCAGTTGACGATCTCGGCTACCGAGCGGCGGCGGCCCGTGTAGAACGGGACTTCCTCGCGGACGTGCCGGCGGGCCCCGGAGGCGCGCAGGTCCCGCATCAGGTCGACGATCCGGTGCAGCTCGTCGGCCTCGAACGCGAGCATCCACTCGTAGTCGCCAAGCGCGAACGAGGCGACCGTGTTGGCGCGTACGTCCGGGTAGCCGCGCGCCATCTTGCCGTGCTCGGCCAGCAGCTCACGCCGCTCGGCGTCCGGCAGCAGGTACCACTCGTACGAGCGCACGAACGGGTAGACGCACAGGTAGGGGCGGGCCTCCTCGCCGGCCAGAAACGCCGGGATGTGGCTCTTGTTGAACTCCGCCGGCCGGTGCAGCGCCATCTGCGACCACACCGGGGTCAGCGCCCGGCCCAGCGTCGTCCGGCGGAACCGCAGGTACGCGTCCTGGAGGGCGTCGCTCGACGCCGAGTGCCACCAGATCATCACGTCCGCGTCGGCGCGCAGGCCGGCCACGTCGTACACGCCCCGGATCACCACGTCCTTGCCGGCCAGCTCGTCGAAGAGGGACTCGACCTCACCGGTGACGTTGTCCCGCAGCGACGGCAGCGGTCCGCTGGCCCGGAACACCGACCACATCGTGTAGCGGATGCTGTCGTTCAGCTCCCGCAGCCGGGCCGCGTTGGTCTGCTCGGTCATCTCGCCGATCCTCCCAGTGCTGTGATGATCTCGTCGGCCGCCGTCTCGCCGGAACGGACGCAGACCGGTATGCCGACGCCGTCGTAGCCGGCGCCGGCCAGGACCAGGTTGGGGTGCGCGGCCCGCAGCGCCGTCCGCGCGGCGGCGACCCGGTCGGCGTGCCCCGGGGTGTACTGCGGCAGCGCGCCGCCCCACCGCTGCACGTGCCCGTCGACCGGCGCGGGCAGCGACGTACCGAGCACCGCCGACAACTCCCGGTGCACGGTCGCGGCCAGGTCGGCGTCCGGGCGCTGGAGCTGCGCCTCCTCGCCGTACCGGCCCACCGACGCGCGCACCAGCGCCAGCCCGTCCGGTCGCCGCAGGTGTCCCCACTTCGTGGTGAAGAACGTCGCCGCCTTGATCAGCAGCCCTTCGGTGCTCGGCACCAGGAAGCCGGACAGCTCGGGCAGCGCCGGCTCCGGCAGCGCCAGGGTGACCAGCGCGACGCTCGCGTAGTCCAGCTCGCCGACGACCGAGGCGGCCTGCGGGGCCGGGCCGGCGAGCAGCCGGGCCGCCGGCCGGGCCGGCACCGCCAGCACCACGGCGTCCACGTCGATGCGCTGCGGATCACGCGTCGGGCCGACGGTGAGCCGCCAGCCGCTGTCGGTCCGGGTCACCTCGCGCACGGCGGCGTCCCGCCGGATCGTCGCCCCGCTGGCCGTCACCGCCGCCTCGACGAGGGTGCCCAGCCCGCCGGTCAGGGTGCCGAAGACCGGGGCGCCGGGGGCGCGCGGGGCGGCTGCCTGCGCGGCCCGGACCGCGCCGATGAGGGTGTGCTCCACCCGCGCCGCGCGGGCCAGCGCCGGCATCGTGGTGACCAGCGACAGGTCGTCGGCGCGGCCCGCGTACACGCCGCCGAGCATCGGGTCGACCAGCCGGTCGACCACCTCGTCGCCGAAGCGGGAACGGACCAGCGCGCCCACCGAGACGTCCGCGTCCGGCCCGACCAGCGGCCGACCGCCGTCGGTGTCGGCGTCCGCCGCCGGCCGGGCGACCGTCGTCACCCGGTCCAGATCCCCGGGTACGCCGACAAGCGTGCCGCCCGGGATGGGGCGCAGCCCGCCGTCGACCACCAACGCGGCCTGCCCGACGGTGGGATGCACGATCCGCTCGGCCAGCCCGAGCCGGCGGGCCAGCGCCACCGCCGGGCTCTCGGCTCCGGTGGGGTCGCGCATCAGGAACGACTCGGCGCCGAACTCCACCGGTCCACCAGCCAGCGATCCGGTGCGCAGCTTGCCGCCCAGCGCGCCGGACTGCTCGTACACGGTGATCTCGGTGCCCTCCGGCGCGCGGTCGCGCAAGCGGACCGCGGCGGCCAACCCGGCGATCCCGCCGCCGACCACCGCCACCCGCCAGGGCTGTCGCATCGGCCCGGTCAGCCCTCGTCGGCCCGGCGGCTGGACACCTCGTGCACCAGCGCGACGACCCGGGTCAACACGTCCGGGTCGGTCTCCGGCAGCACACCGTGGCCGAGGTTGAACACGTGCCCGGGGGCCGCCTTGCCCTGCTCCAGGATACGGCGTACCTCGGCCTCGACCACCGGCCACGGCGCGAGCAGCACGCACGGGTCCAGGTTGCCCTGCACCGCCTTGTCCGGCCCGATCCGGCCGGTGGCCACGTCCAGTGGCGTACGCCAGTCGACGCCGACCACGTCCGCGCCGGCCTCGCCCATCGCGCCCAGCAGCTCGGCGGTGCCCACGCCGAAGTGGATGCGCGGCACACCGGCGTCCGCCAGCCCGCTGAGCACCTCCGTCGAGTGCGGCAGCACGTAACGGCGGTAGTCGGCCTCGGAGAGCGCGCCGGCCCACGAGTCGAAGAGCTGCACGGCGGACACCCCGGCCTCGATCTGCACCCGCAGGAAGGCCAGGGTCACCTCGGCCAGCCGGGCGCAGAGCGCGTGCCACAGCTCGGGGTCGCCGTACATCAGGGCCTTGGTCTTGGCGTGGGTCCGCGACGGGCCGCCCTCGACGAGGTAGCTGGCCAGCGTGAACGGCGCCCCGGCGAAGCCGATCAGCGGAGTGTCGCCCAGCTCGACCACGAGCTGGCGGACGGCCTCGTCCACGTACGGGACGTCGTCGCGGGTGATCAGGCGGATCCGCTCCACGTCGGCGGCGGTCCGGATCGGCTCGGCGACCACCGGGCCGGTGCCCGGCACGATGTCCAGGTCGATGCCGGCCGCGGCGACGGGCACCACGATGTCGCTGAACAGGATGGCCGCGTCCACCCCGTGCCGGCGCACCGGCTGGAGGGTGATCTCGGTGACCAGCTCCGGGCGGCGGCAGGACTCCAGCATCGGCACGTTGGCCCGGATCTCCCGGTACTCCGGAAGGGAGCGCCCCGCCTGGCGCATGAACCAGACCGGGGTGTGCGGGCCGGGCCGATGCCGACACGCCCGGACGAAGGGCGAGTCAGCCGGGCCGCCGGGGCGCGGGTGTCCGTCTCGGGCGGCAATGCCCGTGGTATCCGTGGTCATCGCCGCAATCGTGCCACGCCGCCCGCCTCGGACCGGGTGGGGGTGAGAGGAACGGCACGTTCCACACACCGGTGCCCCTCGGCGAGTGTCGGCGCGCCGTCGAAGCGGGCGACCACACGGCGGCATAGGCTGCCGGCATGGCCCCCCCGATCGCGCTCCCGGAGACCTTCGCCCGCGCGGTCGCCGGGCTGCGGTCGCCGGCGCCCCGGCCGGAGATCACACTGGAGGAGGTCGGCGCGCCCCAACGGCTCGCGCCGTACACGTTCGCGCTCTCCGCGACGGTGCTGCGCGACGACGACGAGGTGGCCACCGGGCGGCTGATCCTGCTGCACGACCCGGCCGGGCACGAGGCGTGGCAGGGCACCCTGCGGTTGGTCACCTACGTGACGGCCGAGTTGGAGGTCGACCTCGCCGCCGACCCGCTGCTTCCCGGGGTCGGCTGGACGTGGCTGACCGACGCCCTCGATACCCAGGACGCCCGGCACCGCGCGATCGGCGGAACGGTCACCCAGACCATGTCGACCCGGTTCGGTGACCTGGCCGGCCCGCCGACCGCCGGCGACATCGAGATCCGCGCCTCCTGGACGCCCCTCGACGACGACCTCGCCCCACACCTGCTCGGGTGGTGCACCCTGCTCGCCTCGACGGCCGGCCTGCCCCCACCCGGGGTCACCGCGCTCGCCGACCGCCGCCCGGCCGCCACCGCCGGATAGCTGCGGTGGCGGCGGACGGCACGGCGGATCAGAGGTAGTTCTCGGCCTCGTCGCAGACCTTGTCGAGGCCCTTCATCGCCGCGTCGTACTTGCCCTTGTTGCCGGCCGCCGCCGCACCCAGCGCCGTGGTCAGCTTGTCCAGGCAACTGGCGATGACCTTCTTCTGCCGGGCCTGCTCGTCACGGTCGTTCCGGGTACCGGTCAGGTCCTGCTCGGTGTTGTCGAGCTTGTCCTGCATGGCCTGCAGTTCGGTCTTGAGCCGACCGATCTCGGTGGTGTTGGCCGCGATGGTGCCGTCCCGCTGGCTGACCTGGGCGTTGAGACGCTTCTCGGTCCGGTTCAGCTCGTTGTTCTTGGTCACGAACAGCCCGGTCATCACCCCGCTGACGAGGAAGAGCAGCGTGGCCACCAGGGCCAGCACCAGTACGGCGCGGCTGCGCCGAGGGGCCGGCACAGCGCCGTACGGCGCCATACCGGGCGGGCCCGACATGGGCTGCCCGTACGCCGGGCCGGAGACCGGCGGCGCGGACATGGGCTGCCCGGCGTAGGGCGGGGCGCTGGCCGGGTAGGCCGGCTGGCCGGCGTACTGCGGGGCAGCCTGGCCCGGGGCGTACTGCTGCGGGGCGGGCTGACCGACCGGGTACTGCGCGGTCGGTTCGGTGCCGGTCGGCTGGGGCGCCGCCGCGTGCGGCACCGTCGCGTCGGCGTCGGGCGGACCGGCCGGCGGGGCGGCGGGCGTCGGCGTCGGGCCGGCGGGCGGGAGGCCCTCCGGGCCGGTCGGTGGCTGGGACATGTTCTTCCTCCAGGTGAGCAGGTCCACCGCCGGGGGCGCGCGACGGACCGGATGCGGCGACAGGATCGTCGGGGCCGAGGGCCCGGACGAGGGTTGGGACGGCCGGGAGGGCCGTGCGTGGCACGAGCGGCCGGAGCCGCGGGTCAGCAGATCTTGAAACCGTCGCAGGCGACCTTGATCGGTACGGCCAGCCCGATGCCCTCGGCGTCGCGGGCCTTGGCGGTGGCGATGCCGACCACCTGCTTGCTGCCGTTGATGACCGGGCCGCCGGAGTTGCCGGGGTTGATCGGCGCGTCGAACTGGATGGCCGGGCCGGAGCCACCCTGGGCGGCGCGTAACGCGCTCACCACACCGGTGGTGACGCTGTCCTCCAGGCCGAGCGGAGCGCCGACGACGACGATCTGCTGGCCGGACTTCACGGCGGTCGGCGCGGTGACCAGGCCGGTGAACTTGCCGGTGGTTCGCAGGTGCGCCACGTCGTTGGTCTTGTCGACCTTGACGATGGTGGCCGGGAAACGCTGGTCGGTGCGCTCCAGGAAGACCTCGCGTCCGCCGCCCTCCCACACCGACTCGACCACGTGGAAGTTGGTGAACAGGTTGGTGCCGCCGCCGGCCGCCGGCTTGCCCACCGCGAACGCGCTGCCGGTGAACTGGCCGGCCCGTACCCGGAACACGCTGGGCAGCACGGCGCTCGCCACCGCCTCCGGGTTGAACGCGGCGCCGGCCTGCTTCTCCAGGGCGTCGGCGCGCTTCTCCAGGCCGTCGAGGCGGGCGCCGTCGCCGTCCTGGGCCTGCGCGAGCCGACCGTCGGTGGCGGTGAGCCGGTCACCGAGCCGGTCGAGCTGGTACGCCTGCACACCGACCACGGCGGCCAGCGCGACGACGAGCACCGTGGCCAGCACGACCGGCCAGCGGCGTCGGGTGGGTCGCACGGGTGGCGGGGTGACACCCGGCCAGCCGGGCTGACCGCCGGGGTACGGCGCGCTGGCCAGGTCACCGGCGGGCGGGTAGCCACCGCCGTACGACGCGGGAGCGGCCGGGGCGTACGGCGCATAGGGAGCGGCCGGTCCAGGAGGTGCGGCGGGCGGGTTGGCCGGGGCGGGACCCTGGCCCCACTGCCCGCTGTTCGGCGGGGCCGACCATCCGGTACGGGGCGTCGGGACGGCGGTGGGTTGCTCGGTGCCGCCCGGCGTGCCGGACCAGGTGACGCCGGCCGGTGGATGCGGTTCGATGCGCGGGGGTAGTGGACCGGGCCGCTCGGCGGTCGAACCACTCATGCCGTCCGGGTCGGCGTCCATCGGTCGCCCGTCGCCCGCACCGAAACCAGCCGTCATGATCGTGTTGCCCTTCCCCGTGGTCTCCCCGTGCGGCCGTCATCCCGGATGTCACCCGGGGCCGACGGCTCGATGGACCGTACCTGCGCGAACGGGCTTTGTCTTCCCCGATGTCCGGCATCCGAAAGGACACCTTGCGGACACCTGGCCGACACACGCCGGACCGGCTGCGCACGCGGGATCGGTGCGCGCACTAGGGTTGGCAGGTGACCGACGAACCACCCCTGCGCCGTCGGCCCACCGCAGAACCTCCGGGACACGCACCCCAGCACCCGCCGTCGGCCCAGCCGCAGCCGGCGGGCGAGGGGCCCGACCCGACCGACGGTGGGCCCGTTCCGCTGACCGCCCCGCGTGACGGCACCCCCGAACCGGTGACCACCCCGGCCGAACTCGCCGAGGTCGTGGCCCGGTTCGCGGCGGGCACCGGCCCGGTTGCCCTGGATGCCGAGCGCGCCTCGGGCTACCGCTACAGCCAACGTGCGTACCTCGTGCAGCTCCGCCGCACGGGTGCCGGCACGGCGCTGATCGACCCGCTGCCGCTGCCCGACCTCAGCGCGCTGGACGCGGCGATCGGCGAGGCCGAGTGGGTGCTCCACGCGGCCAGTCAGGATCTGCCGTGTCTGGCCGAGGTGGGGCTGCGCCCCCGCCGGCTGTTCGACACGGAACTGGCCGCTCGGCTGGCCGGGTTCGAGCGGGTCGGCCTGGCCGCGCTGACCGAGCAGCTACTCGGCTACACCCTGGAGAAGCACCACTCGGCAGCCGACTGGTCGAGTCGTCCGCTGCCCGAGTCGTGGCTGACCTACGCCGCGCTCGACGTGGAGATGCTCACCGACCTGCGCGACGCGCTCGACGCCGAACTGGCCCGGCAGGGCAAGTCGGCGTGGGCCGCCGAGGAGTTCGCCGCCCTGGTCCGGACCGGCGCACGCCCACCCCGGGTGCGCGCCGAACCGTGGCGTCGGACGTCCGGCATCCACCGGGTACGAGGTGCGCGGGCCCAGGCCCGGGTCCGCTCCCTGTGGTACGCCCGGGACCAGATCGCCGCCCGACGGGACGCCGCGCCCGGTCGGGTGCTGCCCGACTCGGCCATCGTCGCGGCGGCCGAGCTGGACCCGAAGGACGAGAAGACGCTGCTGACGCTGCCCGGTTTCGGCGGCCGATCGGTCCGCCGGCTGGCCCGCACCTGGCTGGCCGCGCTCGACGACGCCCGGGAACTGCCGGACGACGCCCTGCCGGTCACCCCGACGGTGGAGGGTCCGCCCCCGCCGCACCGGTGGGCCGAGCGGGACCCGGTCGCGGCCGGTCGCCTGGCCCGCTGCCGGGAGGTGGTGGTCCGTCTCGCGGGCGAGCACAACCTGCCCCCGGAAAATCTGATCACCCCGGATTCGGTACGTCGCCTGGCCTGGACTCCTCCAGAGGAGATCACCGAGGCCACGGTGGCGGAGGCACTGCGCGGCTTCAACGCCCGCGAGTGGCAGATCGGCCTGCTCACCGCACACCTGACCGAGGCACTGGCCCCCAACCCCATCCCCTGACCCCGCCCGGCCGCCCGGCGTCCCGGCCGCCCGGCCGCCCGGGACGCCCGGGACGCCCGGGACGCCTGGGACGCCTGGGACGCCGTTGATCATGAAGTTATTGCCACCGGCATCGGCGTGTCGTGACAACAACTTCATGATCGCGAACCGATGGGGCGGACCGGCCGGGGGGAGGGTGGGGGGAGGGTGGGGCGGGTTGTGGGATGGGCCACAGCGGGGCATCGGGACGGGGTTGGTTACTGACGAGTAGCATTCCGGGTGACGTGCCCCGCCCGGCCGACGCTCGTTCGGTCCGGAGCGCCGCCCAGCGGCGCGGAGGCCGAATTGTGGTCGATAAGGAGGCTCAAGTGCCCCGTGAAGTTCGGGATGTCGTCTTCGTCGACGGCGTCCGCACCCCATTCGGCAAGGCGGGTGGCATGTACGCCAACACCCGCGCCGACGACCTGGTGATCCGCTGCATCCGGGAACTGCTGCGCCGCAACCCGCAGCTCCCGCCGGAGCGGGTCGAGGAGGTCGCCATCGCCGCCACCACCCAGATCGGCGACCAGGGCCTCACCATCGGCCGTACGGCCGCGCTGCTGGCCGGTCTGCCCAAGACCGTGCCCGGCTTCGCCATCGACCGGATGTGCGCCGGCGCGATGACCGCCGTGACCACGGTGGCCAGCGGCATCGCCATGGGCGCGTACGACGTCGCCATCGCCGGTGGCGTCGAGCACATGGGCCGCCACCCGATGGGTGAGGGCGTCGACCCCAACCCGCGCATCATCGCCGAGAAGCTGGTCGACCCTTCCGCGCTGGTCATGGGCGCGACCGCGGAGAACCTGCACGACCTGGTCCCGCACATCACCAAGGAACGCACCGACGCGTTCGCGCTCGCCTCGCAGCAGAAGACCGCCAAGGCGTACGCCAACGGCAAGCTCCAGGACGACCTGGTGTCGATGTCCATCCGCGACACCGAGGGCGGCTGGGGTCTGGCCACGGTCGACGAGGCGCCCCGGGACACCTCCATGGAGAAGCTCGCCACCCTGAAGACCCCGTTCCGACCGCACGGCAAGGTCACCGCGGGCAACGCGGCGGGCCTGAACGACGGCGCCACCGCGAGCCTGCTCGCCGACGAGGCGACCGCCCGCGAGCTGGGCCTGCCGGTCGCCATGCGGCTGGTGTCGTTCGGTTTCGTCGGCGTCGAGCCGGAGGTGATGGGCGTCGGCCCGATCCCATCGACGGAGAAGGCGCTGCGCCTTGCCGGGCTCAGCATCGACGACATCGGCCTCTTCGAGCTGAACGAGGCGTTCGCCGTGCAGGTGCTCGCCTTCCTCGACCACTTCGGCATCGCCGACGATGACCCGCGGGTCAACCCGTGGGGCGGCGCGATCGCCATCGGCCACCCGCTCGCCTCGTCCGGCGTACGGCTGATGACGCAGCTGGCCCGCCAGTTCGCCGAGCACCCCGAGGTCCGCTACGGCGTGACCGCCATGTGCATCGGCATCGGCATGGGCGGCACGGTCATCTGGGAGAACCCGCACTGGGAGGGTGGCGACAAGTGAAGGCAGCGAACGAGGTTGTCACGAAGGCGCTGCTGCGTCAGGTGAACGTGCCGGGGCTGGACCGGCCCGCCGCCCTGATCACCCTGGACAACGGCCTCGACCACACCAAGCCGAACACCTTCGGCCCGGCCGGTCTGGCGAGTCTGGACGAGGCGATCACCGCCGCGCTCGCCGCCGACCCGGCGTTCATCGCGGTCACCGGCAAGCCGTACATCTTCTGCGTGGGCGCGGACATCGTCGGCCTGCCGCAGCTCGCCGACCGCGCGCAGGCGCTGGAGATCGGCCGGCTCGGTCACCGGGTCTTCGCCCGGCTCAAGGACAGCACCGTGCCCACGTTCGCGTTCGTCAACGGCGCGGCCATGGGCGGCGGCCTGGAGCTGGCGCTGCACTGCCACTACCGGACGCTCTCGGGTGGCGCGGCGGCCCTCGCGCTGCCCGAGGTCTCCCTCGGACTGGTGCCCGGCTGGGGTGGCACGCAGCTGCTGCCGAACCTGATCGGCATCCCCGCCGCGACCCAGGTGATCATCCAGAACCCGCTGATGCAGAACAAGATGCTCAAGCCGAAGCAGGCTGCCGAGATGGGCATCGCGGACGTTCTGCTGGAGCCGGCCGACTTCCTGGAGCGCTCGCTCGAGTGGGCCGCCGGCGTGGTGCGGGGCCAGGTCACCGTGACCCGTCCCGAGGTCGACAAGGACATGTGGGCGGGCGTGCTCTACTTCGCCCGGGAGACGCTGAACCAGCGGCTGCACGGCGCGGTGCCGGCCGCGTACAAGGCGTTGGACCTGCTGGAGACGGCCAAGGACGCCGACTTTGCCGCCGGCACCGCCGCCGAGGACGAGGCCCTCGCGGACCTGGTCTTCTCCGAGGAGCTGCGCAGCGGCCTGTACGCCTTCGACCTGGTGCAGCGGCGGGCCAAGCGGCCGGCCGGCGCACCGGACAAGGGCCTGGCCCGCCCGGTCACCAAGGTCGGGATCGTCGGCGCCGGCCTGATGGCCAGCCAGCTGGCGCTGCTGTTCGCCCGCCGCCTCCAGGTGCCGGTCGTCATGACCGACCTCGACCAGGCCCGGGTGGACAAGGGCGTCGGCTACGTGCACACCCAGATCGAGAAGGCCGTCACCAAGGGCCGGATGGACAAGAACACCGCCGCCAAGCTGTACGGCCTGGTCAGCGGCACCGTCGACAAGAGCACGTTCGCCGACGCGGACTTCGTCATCGAGGCGGTCTTCGAGGACCTGGGCGTCAAGAAGCAGGTCTGGGCCGAACTGGAGAAGATCGTCTCCCCGGAGGCGGTGCTCGCCACCAACACCAGCTCGCTGTCGATCACCGAGATGGCGGCGGAGCTGGAGCACCCGGAGCGGGTGGTCGGCTTCCACTTCTTCAACCCGGTGGCCGTGCTGCCACTGCTGGAGATCGTCCGGGGCGAGCGCACCGACGACGCCACCCTCGCGACCGCCTTCGCGGTGGGCAAGCAGCTCAAGAAGTCGAGCGTGCTCGTCAAGGACGCCCCGGCGTTCGTGGTGAACCGGCTGCTCACCCGCTTCCTGGGCACCGTCTTCGCCGCCGTGGACGCCGGCACCCCGCTGGACGTCGCGGACAGCGCCCTGGACCCGCTGGGCCTGCCGATGCGGCCGCTCGCCCTGCTCCAGCTCGTCGGGCCGGCGGTGGCGTACCACGTGGGAGGCACCCTGCACGCCGCCTACCCGGACCGGTACGGCGTCAGCGAGAACCTCAAGCGGATCGCCGACTCGGGTCAGCCGCTCGTCGTCGACGACCAGGTCAACGCCGAGGTCGCCAAGCTGCTGGTGGTCGGCGACCAGCCGCTGACCGCCGAGCAGGTACGGCAGAACGCGCTCGACGCGCTCGCGCAGGAGATCCGGCTCATGCTGGACGAGGGCGTGGTCGCCGAGGCGCAGGACATCGACCTGTGCATGATCCTGGGTGCCGGCTGGCCGTTCCACCTGGGCGGCGTCACCCCGTACCTGGACCGCACCGGCACCTCCGAACGGGTCACCGGCCGGCGGTTCCTGCCGCGCGGAGCGGCGAGCCTGCCCGCCTGACCGATCAGCTCCACCCGTCGTGGTGGCCGGACCGTCCCTGGTGGACCGGGCCGGCCACCACGGCCGTTTCCGTGCGGTCCCGGGTGGGCCGCGAGACCCGGCGGGTGCCGCACGGTTGCCCTCGCCGGGTTACGATCACGCGTTTCGCACCCCATCCTGGAGCTGACTGATGTCCCAGCCACCGGCCAACCCCTTCGGGCCGCCGCCGCACGACTCCCCCATCCCGTCGCAGCAGCCGGGCCAGCCGGCAGCGCCGTACCAGCCGGGGCCGCCGGCAGCGGAGCAGCAGCCCGGCCCGCCGCAGCCCGGTTGGCCACAGCAGCAGGGCTTCCCGCCCGCGCAGCCGGGGCAGCCCTACGGGGGTCCGCACCTGGCCGGTCCGCCGCCGAAGAAGTCGAACGTCGGCAAGATCATCCTGATCGTGCTGGCCGTCGTGCTCGTGCTCTGCCTCGGTGGCGCGGGGATCACCTGGTTCGCGCTCAAGGACGAGTTCGGTGACGTCGTCGACGCCACCAAGACCCGGGTCGTCGCGCCGGCCACCCTCGCCGGCCGAGCGAAGAACACCGACCCGCAGTTGCAGACGGTCGCCGACCAGATGGTCACCCAGATGAAGACCGAGGTGCAGAACGAGACCAGCACCGTCGGCGCGTTCTACGGCGATCCGACCAAGCAGGACCTCATCCTGATCGCCGCGGTGTCCGGCGTGATGGCCGACCCGAAGAAGGAGCTGGACGAGGCGGTGACCGGGCTCTCCAGCGAGCTGTCGGTCACCAACATGACGGCGGTCGAGGCGGGGCCGCTGGGCGGCGACGCGCGCTGCGGCGACGGCAAGGCCGCGAGCGTGCCGCTCGGCGTCTGCGTCTGGGCCGACCGGGGCAGCGTGGGCCTGGTGGTCATGTACTTCAAGACCGCCGCAGAGGCCAAGGCGGAGTTCGTCGGCGTTCGGGGTCAGATCGAGCAGCGCTCCTGAGGAAGTG
Organism: Micromonospora sp. WMMD736; assembly: GCF_049179015.1. NCBI lineage: Bacteria > Bacillati > Actinomycetota > Actinomycetes > Micromonosporales > Micromonosporaceae > Micromonospora > Micromonospora sp. WMMD736. The sequence continues at coordinate 6,177,065 of NZ_JBMHMI010000001.1, read as the reverse complement.
CACGACCGGGCCCCGGCCACCCGAGGGTGGCCGGGGCCCCGCCGTACGCCGGCACTAGGCCGACGGCGTGTCCGGCCCCGCCGGTGTCGCGGCCCGCTCGGCGGCGCTGCGCAGCACGCAGAACTCGTTGCCCTCCGGGTCGGCCAGCACCACCCAGCCGCTGCCGTCGGCGTTTCGGCGGTCGACGACCAGGGTGGCGCCGAGCCCGAGGACCCGCTCGACCTCCTCGTCCCGGCTGCGACCGGCCGGTTCGAGGCAGATGTGCAGCCGGTTCTTGACCACCTTGGGCTCCGGCACCTGCTGGAAGAACAGGTGGGGAGCGGCGGGGTCGACGGCCGGCAGGACAGCCTCGGGGTCACCGGGACGGTCGTCCGGATGACGGTCGGCGCCCAGCACGGCGGACCAGAAGCCGGAGAGGGCGTACGTGTCGTGGCAGTCGAAGCTGACGTTGTGGATCCGTGGATACACGGCTTCCTCCATTACCTGTGGAGGCGCCCCGCGTAGATATGGGTCAGCCGGCGGTGCGGGGCGCGGTCGACATGACGATGGACATCGGTCGCACCCCCTTCCTCGCCTTCGAGCTGACCGGGTGATCTTCGCACCGGTCGGCCGGTGCGGCAACCCCGGGCGGGCGGCGGTCAGTGCACCGGGTCCCGGACGTCGGTCACCGCCGGCACCGCGTGCGCCGAGGGCAGGGTGACGGTCACCTCCAGGCCGCCGCCGGGTTGGGCGACCACCCGGACCGTTCCGCCGTGCGCCTGACAGACCGCACGGACGATGGACAGCCCCAGGCCGGAGCCGCGTGCCCCGGTACGTTCCCGGCCGCCGCGCCGGAACGGTTCGAACAGCCCCGGTACGTCGGCCTGGTCCACCTCGAAACCGGTGTTGCCGACCACCAGCCACGAGCGGTCGCCGTCGGTGCCCGTCCGTACCCAGAGCCGCCCGTGCAGGTGGTTGTAGCGGACGGCGTTCTCGATCAGGTTGCCGGCCAACCGGTCGAGCAGGCCCGGGTCGCCGACCACCGGCGCGGACTCCAGTGACGTCTGCACCCGCAGGCCGATCCGCTCGACCTCGCGGCGTATCGCGGACAGCGCGTTGGCGGTGCCCGTCGCCAGGTCGCACTCGCTGCGCCGGCCCAGCCGCCCCCCGGCCTGCGCCTCGCTGCGGGCCAGCACCAGCAACGCGTCCACCAGGCTGTTCGCCCGTTCCGAGGCGTCGCGCACGACGGTCGCCATCCGGCGGTACTCGGCGGCGTCCGCGTCGTCGTCGCTGAGCGTCACGTCGATCTCGGTCCGCATGACCGCGAGCGGGGTACGCAGCTCGTGCGAGGCGTTCGCCACGAAACGCTTCTGCGCCTCGAACGCGGACGCGATCCGGTCCAGCATCGCGTCGAACGTCTTCGCCAACTCGGCCACCTCGTCGTCCGCGCCGGAGTAACCGATGCGCTGGTCCAGGGTGGCCTCGCCGAGTCGCTGGGCGGTCGCGGTGACCTGGTGCAGGGGTCGCAGCGCCCGGCCGGCCACCGCGTACGCGCCGGCGACCCCCACCACGCTGATCGCCAACAACGCGACCAGGCCCTTGGCCAGCAACTCCCCGGAGGCGGAGTCGACGAGTTCGCGCTGCCACTGCGCCGCGTCCATCCTGCCGCCGTCGGAGAGCAGCACGGTCGTGCCGGGCAGCAGCTCGTCGGTGGGTCGCAGCGCGTCGCGGACCAGCAGCCAGGCCAGCAGCACCAGGATCGCGCCCGCGCCGACCAGCAGGACGCCGTTGAGCAGGGTCAACCGCAGCCGCAGGGTGGGCCGCAACCGTCCCGGCCGGCTCACGGCAGCACCTCGGCCGTGCGGTAACCCGCCCCCACCACCGTCTCGATCAACGGCGGATCGCCGAGCTTCTTCCGCAACGTCATCACGGTCACCCGGACGATGGTGGTGAACGGGTCGGTGTTGGCGTCCCAGACCCGCTCCAGCAGCTCCTCGCTGGACACCACCGCACCGCGCGCCTTGAGCAGCTCGCTGAGCACGCCGAACTCCTTGTTTGTCAGGTCGATCGGCGCACCGGCACGGGTGGCGACCCGGCGGGCCGGGTCCAGCACCAGATCGGCCAGTTCGAGCACCGGCGGCGCGGCCGGGGTGGCCCGCCGGCCCAGCGCCTGCACGCGGGCGACCAGCTCGTCGAACGCGAACGGCTTGGGCAGGTAGTCGTCCGCGCCGAGTTGCAGTCCCTCCACCCGGTCGGCGACGGTTCCGCTCGCCGTCAGCATGAGCACCCGGGTCAGCGCCCCGGAGGCGGCGAGGTCGGCGCAGATCTGGTCGCCGTGCACGCCGGGCAGGTCGCGGTCGAGCACCACCACGTCGTACCGGGTGACGAACGCCGCCTCGTGGCCGGCGTCACCGTCGTACGCCACGTCGACCGCCATGCCCCGCTTGCGCAACCCGCGTGCGATCGCGTCGGCGAGGTTGCGTTCGTCCTCGACCACCAGTACCCGCATCCCGGCCTCCTCGCTGCTGACCACCGACAACCTAGTGCCGGCGGGCAACCATCCTCCCTCGCCGCCGCGTCGTGTCCGCCGCTGGTCAGGTCGGCAGCCGCCACAGCCCGAAGTCGGCGTCCCGACGGCGACAGAGCAGCAGGCCGGTAGCGGCCCGGCACTCCCCGGCGGCATCCGGCAGCACGTCCAGCACGCGCACCGTGCCGCCCCGGACGTCCAACTCGGCCACGAGCAGACCGCCGTCGGGGTGTGGGCGTACGCCGATCAGCGGACCATCGGAGTCGTACTGGGCGACCTCCCAGCGACCCAGCCTGGCCAACACCCTGCCGGTCGGCGGATCGAGTACGACCAGATCCTGCGCGCCCGGCCCGGCGCTGCCCTGCGCGGTGGCCACCAACCGGTCGGCCTGCGGCCACACCCACCCCCAGCGGTCGTCCTCCCACCGTGGCTCACCGGTCGCGGCATCGATCGTCCGCCGTCCGCCGGCTTCGTTCTCCAGGCAGAGCACGACCCCGCAGTCGGACACGTACGTCGCTCCGGCTGCGCGGGTCCGCCAACGCTGGTCCAGATGGTCCAGTCCGTAGGCCGTGATGACGGACGGAGCGCCGTCGACGGTGACCAGCAGGTCGCCCACCACCCGCACGACGCGGGGCGTCAAGCCCGGGGACGAGGGCAGGTCGGCGCGGGCCAGCACCGCTCCGGTGGCCGTGTCACGGACCTCGACCTGTCCGTTGCCGCGTAGGAGCACCAACCGGTCCACCCCGCGGGCGTCGTCGCGCAGGGTAAGGTCCGCGGCCGCCGCGACGGACACCTGCCAGCGCACCGTGCCGCAGCACGGGTCGACGGCCCGCAGGGCGCTCACGGCCTCGTTCTCGGCGGACCACAGCAGGATCGCACCGTCGGGCAGTACGACGGGTCTGCCCGGCTGCTGCCAGCGGTACGCGCCGGTCCGGGGGTCCAACGCGATGGTGAGCGTCCCGCCGCCGTCCGGACCGGTCTCGTACCCGATGGCCAGCAGCGTCTCGCCGGACCGGGCGACTCCCCAGTACCGGCCCTCGGCCGGCAGCGACGTACGCCAGAGCGGCTCGCCGTCGGGCAGTCGGGTGGCGGTCAGCCTCCGCTGCCTTGTCGCCCCGAGCGGCTCGACGAGGAAGAGGACGTCGTCGAAGACGACCGCGTCGGCGCCGGCGGTGGCCGGCAGCGTCACCCCCACGCGCCGCGGGTACGGCGTCGACGCGGCAAGGCCGACGAGCACCAGCAGCGCGACGAGCGCGGCGCGGGTCCGCCGGCCCCGGGCCGACGGTGGGCGGGGCAGCGGATCGGGGTCCGTTCCGTCCCGCAGCTCCCCGAGGTCGATCACCGCGTCGCTCACCGGGACAACCTCCAGAGGCCGGTCGAGCCGTCGAGCCGCCGACAGAGCAGGACGGGCAGCGCCGACTGACACCCGCCCGCCACCGCCGGCAGGACGTCCAGGATCCGCGTCCGGCCGGCGGTGAGGTCGAGTTCGGCGACGACGAGCCGACCGTCGGATGTCGGGCGTACGCCGAGCAGCGCGTCCTCCTGACGTACCTGGTTCACGAGCTGCCACCGGCCCAACTCGGCGCGTTCCCGTCCGGTCCGCGCGTCGCGCACCGCGTACCGCTGCTCGGACGTGGCCACCAGCAGCCTGTCCCGCCGGACGTCCACCAGCATGTCCGGCCCCGGATCCGACCAGCGGACGGCGCCGGTGGTGGGTTCGATGGTCTGGATGCCGCCGGTCTGCTGGACGGCGCACAGCAGGTCCGCGCACGAGACCGCCCAGGCCACCAGCGGCACCGGCGACGTCCACACCCGCTCCATCGTGGGCAGGCGGAAGGCGACCAGCTCGGTGCTGCCGGGTGGCACGAGCAGCACCAGGTCGTCCACGACCTGCACCCGCTGGAACGCCGACCGGTCACCGGGCAACGTGTCGACGCTGTGTCGCAGGTCTCCGGTGTGCGCGTCGTACACCTGCACCTCACCGGTCGGCTGGACGAAGACGATCTGGTCGACCTGTCCGTCCCGCCGGTGGAATCCGGTGCCACCGAACGGAACCGGCACCGACCAGAGGAGGCGGCCGGTGTCGGGGGTCACCCGGCTCACCGTGCCCAGCGCGTCGCCCGTGTCGTTGGCGAGGAGCATGCCCCCGTCGGTCGCCCGCTGGGCGATCCCCGGGTGACGCCAGCGCCGCTGGCCGGTCTGTGCGTCGTAGGCGGTGGTCTCCAACACACCGCTGGCGACGCTGACGCCCACCGCCAGCAGCATTCCGCGTTGGACCCACACGGCCATGTAGTCGCCGCTGCGATCCAGCGCTGCCCGCCACCGACGCCGTACGCCGTCCCCGCCCGTCGGCCCGGGCTGGTCGTAGACGCTCAGGTACCGGTCGCCGGTGGGCGTCGACGCGTCGACCACCACGACGCCGTCCTCGGTGAGGTACGCCGAAGCGCCCGGCGCGATCGGCACCGACGTGCTGACGCGGTGCCGGACGGCTGTCGCACCACCGAGCGTGACCAGGGCAAGCAGGAGCACAGCCACGCTACGCAGCGGGCGGCCGACGGCGCGTGGCGGACGAACCGGCGGCAGCGACGAGGGCTCGTCCCGGATCTCGCCCAGCTCGATGATCGACAAGGACCGTCCCTTCATCGCCGACGCGACCGACCGGGTGCGGCCCGGCAAACCGGCCGTGGGCGTACCGGCCCGGCAAAAGCGACGCATCCTCGCCTGTACGATGGCGCGTCGTGGCTGTGCCGGTGGTAGACCCCTCGCTGAATTCCGTGACCGACGCCGAGCCGGCCGAGGTCGAGCCGACACGGCGGCCCCGACGCCGCCCGGCCCGAGCCGACCTGTTGGCCCTCGGAGCCTATGTGCTGCTGGGCGTCTTCGTCTGCCTCAACTACTGGGGGGACGTGACCGGCCGGGTCTCGTCGCACCTGCCCACCGACCACAGTTGGTTCGAATGGCTGTTCGCCCACGGCGCGTACTCGGTGCGGCACCTGGAGAACCCGCTGTTCACGGCCCGGCAGAACGCCCCGGACGGGGTGAACATGATGGCCAACACCTCGCTGCTCGGGGTGACCCTGCCCCTGGCCCCGCTCACCATGCTGCTCGGCCCGCAGGTGATGTACGCCCTCTACCTGGGCGGTGCCCTGGCCGCCACCGCCGGCACCGCGTACTGGATGCTCTCGCGACACCTGGTGCGCTCGCGGGCGGCGGCCTTCGTGGGCGGCGCCTTCCTCGGCTTCGCGCCGGGCATCATCCACCACGCCAACGGCCAGCCCAACTTCGTCTCCAACTTCCTGCTCCCGCTGATCGTGGTGCGGGTGCTGCGCCTCGGCGAGCCGGGCCGGTGGCGGCGCAACGGTCTGGTGCTCGGCGCGCTGGTCGCGTACCAGATCTTCATCAACGAGGAGATGCTGCTGCTCACGGCGCTGGCCTGCCTCGTCGTCGTGCTCGCGTACGCGGTGCAGCGGCCCCGGGCCACCCGCGCCATGGCCGGGACGTTCCTGGCCGGCCTGGGCGTGGCCGGAGGGCTGGCCCTGACGCTCACGGCGTACCCGATCTGGTTCCAGTTCGACGGCCCCCAGTCCTACCGGGGCCTACAGGGTGGCGTCTTCCACAACTGGGGCGAGGACCTGGCCGCGTTCGTGACCTTCGCGCGGGACACCTGGGCGGGTACCCCCGAGGTGGAGAAGACGATCGGGCTGACCGAGCAGAACACCTGGTTCGGCTGGCCGCTGGTGCTGCTGTCCCTGGTGGCTCTGGTGCTGCTCGTCCGCCGCTCGCTGCCCGCCCGGATCCTCGCGGTGCTCGTCGTGGTGTTCACCGTGGCGTCGATCGGGCCGTGGGTGCGCTTCGACGGGGTGGAGACCGACATCCCCGGCCCGTGGTCGTACGTGTCGGACGACCTGCCGCTGGTCGAGATGATGATGCCGACCCGGCTGGCCCTGGTGGTCGCCGCCGCGGTCGGCGTACTGCTGGCGCTGTTCTGCGACGCGGCGGCCCGGCAGGCCCGCGCGGGCCTCGCGCCGGCACCGCGCGCCGGGGAGCCGCCCGCCGCGCCGGCCGCGCCGCGCCGCCGGTGGCTGCGCCCGCTGGGGTACGCGGCGGCGGCCCTCGCCCTGCTGCCGCTGTTCCCCCGGCCGCTGCCCGCGCAGCAGATCGACCCGCCGCCGCACTTCATCACGGCCGGCGGCTGGCGGCCGTACGTGCCGGCGGGCCGGACCCTGGTGCCGGTGCCCATCCCGAGCAACGTGCACGGTCTGCCGACGCTGCGCTGGAGTGCCCTGACCGGGCAGGAGTTCCCCATTCCGGGCGGCTACTTCATCGGCCCGAACGAGCTGGGCGAAGGTGTCTTCGGCGCCCCGAACCGACCGACCAGCAGCCTCATCTACTCCACCATGGACGCGGGGACGGTGCCCGCGCTCACCGACGAGAACCGGCGGCAGGCCGTCGAGGATCTGCGGTTCTGGCGGGCGTCGGTGGTGGTGCTCGGCGCCCACCCGCGTGAGGCGGTGCTGCGCGAGCTGGTCACCGCGCTGCTCGGGCCGCCGCAGCGAGTCGACGACGTCTGGGTCTGGGACGTCCGCGCCCTGGTCGGCTGATCAACCGGCGCGTCGTCGACGGCGCCGTTCCCGTGGTCATCCGACCGAGCGGTCGGTCAGCGCCCGGACGTCCCACACCCAGACGTCCAACTCCTGACGACCGGGTCCGACCAGCTCCTCGACCGTACGCCGCAGCGGCTCGGCGTTCTGCTGGCGGACCGGCAGCACGAGGATCGCCGCCCGCCAGTGCCGTAGCTCGTCCGTGAAGCGCCGACGCTGCCGGTCGTCCAACTTGGAGGTACGACCGGTGGTCGCCACCTCCTCCAGCAGTTGGCCCACCCCGCTGGGTCGGCCACCGAACCGGCCCGGGTCACCGGTGTTGCCGTTGCGGGGGGCGAGGAAGTAGCCACCCGGGATCTTGAAGTCGAGGTTGGTGGCCGCCGCCCAGCGCATGCCGTGCGTGTTGCCCATGCTGGGCACCGGAATCGGTACGAGCGTCTGGTCGGGACCGACGTACGCCCGCCACCGGTCGGCGGTGATGAACTCCGGCACCGGCGGCCGGGAGACCATCCGTAGCGGCATCGGAGCGATCGGCAGCAGCGCGAACGCCAGGCCGGCGGCGGTGAGCGTCCGGACGGTACGCCGGTCGGCCGGCCGCAGCGCCCAGGCCCGCTCGACGGCGATCGCGAGCAGCAGCCCGATGACCACCGTGGTGATCAGACCGAATCGGGTCGGCACCACCGCGTCCAACAGGGGCAGGTGCACCAGCAGCTCCCACGGCCCGGTGATCAGGTCCCGGTGCCACCAGGAGATCTGCTCGCCGAGCGAGAGCAGGGCGAAGAACGCGCCGGTCGCGGCGAGCGCCCGGACGACCATCTCCCGACGCAGCCAGACCACGACGCCGACGGCGAGCATCGACAGGCTCCAGCCGAAGAACGCGTTCTCCTCCGAGTAGTTCGGCGCCAGGTTGACGTTGGCCCGCTGGTTGCCACCGAGGGTGGCCGAGCCGGGCGCGAAGAAGGCGGCGATGTCGTTGCCGTAGTCCTGCACCGCGTCACTGAGCCCGTGGTACGCCATCGGTCCGGCGAACTGCACGTACAGCGGGTACGCCAGCAGCGCCCCGGCAAGCACCGCGCAGGCGGCGAGACCGGCGGCCAGCGGCCGCCACGCTCCCCGCCAGCGGGCCGGTTCCTGGACCACCACCGCGATCAGGAAGATCCCGCAGGCCAGCGCCGTGAAGAGCAGAATCTCCTCGTTGATGAACGCCTGCGCGGTGACCAGCAGGGCCAGCAGCACACCGTCGCGGACCGGCCGGCGCGAACGGGTCAACACCAGGACCCGCCAGACGATGAACGGCAGCAGGAACTGGCTGATGATGTTCGGGTGCCAACTCGCGTGCGAGAGCATCGCCGGGGAGAAGCCGCAGAACCAGCCGCCGACGGCCGCCGCGAGCGGCGTACGCACGATGTGCCGGCGGAGTACGAGGTACCAGGCCATGGCGGTGCCGGCGAGGCCGAGCGTCACCAGCACCACGAAGGACACCGCCGGGCCGAACAGCAGGGTCACCGGCACCATCGGGATGCCCAGCGCCAGCACCGCCGTGTTGGCCATCAGGTTGACGCCGTCGGGGTAGTTGAACTGCTCGGTGTAGAAGGGGTACTCACCGTGCAGCACCACCCGTACCGAGTGGGCGAGGAAGAACTGCACCTGGGCCGGGTCACCGGTGTAGAGCGACGCCACCCGGCCCGCCGGGTCCAGCCAGATCCGGCTGGTCACCCAGAGGGCGGCGAGCAGGAAAAGCGCGCCGACCGCCAGGTGCTGCCGTCGCCGGGTCCAGCGGGCCCAACGGCGCGACCTCGGCCCGGACGCCGGGACCGTCCCGTCCGGCGCGGTGGTCCCCGCCTCGGCCGTGTCCCGTGCGGTCTCGTGCGGATCGACCTGGTCCGGCGCGACCTGGTCCGGCGCGACCTGGTCCGGGACGGTCTCGCGCGGCGCGGTCGGGACCGGCAGAGTCGTCTCGGACACGGTCGAGGTCGGGGTGGCCGGGGCGGTGTCGACGCGGTCGGCCGGAACGGCGGAGTCGCTGGGCGCCCCGACGGACCTGGCCCGGGAAACGAGGGCGCGGGACTCGGCAGGCGTCACAGTCGGCGGAGTCTACCCGAGCGGCGAAAAGGGCACTAAAACCGCGGTGATGTCCATTGTGGCGGACGAGGATCCGGCCAACGGCGGCGTCGCTTCGGACATCTCGTACTATGGCGCTTTCCGACAGCGACGGCGAGGCGAGCGGGGGCGGATCAGGTGACTCCGGGCCGCCGGCACGGCAGGACGCTCGCCGCCCTGCTGACGGCGTTGTTGGTCAGCACCGCGTGCGGTCCCGTCGCGGACCGCGCGCCTCGCGACCTGCGGGTGGGGTACGACAGCCTCGACGGCACGTTGGCCGTGTGGCCGCCCCGGGGCGATCTGTCCGCCGACGCCGCGGCGACGACTGCGGTCACCAGGGCGGTACGGGACTGGCGGTCACCGGACGACGACCGGGCGCATTTGCCGTCGTCCGGCATCCTCTTCTCCGGACGGGTCGACGGCGCCCCGGTGGCCATGGTCGCGGCCGACGTGCCGGGAGAAGGCGCGTCCTGGCTGCTGCAACTCACCGACGACGGCGGCCGATACAGGATCACCCGCGCCACCGAGTACACCGACCCCGGCTACCTGGTCTACTCCGACGTGCTGCCGGTGCAGACGGCCGGCGGCCGGCGCTACCTGGTCTCGGCCCGGGTCCAGCAGTTGCTCGGGCCGCAGGGGCGGGCGTTGGCGGTCACCGACGGCCTCAGCGCGTCGGTCGACGTGCCGGCCTGCATGGCGGTCGGCGTGACGGCGACCCTGCGCCCCACCGAGTCACTGCCCCGTGGGCGGGCCGCCGAGCGCCTGCTCGACCTGGGTACCGGCACGACCGACCCGCGCTATCCGCTGGTCCGCGACGAGTCCGGCGCGGGCAAGCGGGCGCTCACCGGTCTGGACACCTGCGTGCTGGCCGGCGAGCGGGGCCCCTTCGGCAGCATTCCGCGCCGGATCGGCGACCGGGACGCGCCGAAGTCGGTGCCGACGTCCTGGCCGATGGCGAAGCTCTCGGTCCGGTCGCTCGGCGAGGTGGCGCTCGGTGGCGGCGAGCCGGCCGAGTTGCAGCAACTCAGCTGGGACACCGACGCCGGCACGATGACCGCTGTCGTGTACCGGCCGGCGGACGGGAGCGCGCCGGTGGTGTCGCCGGCCGACCGGGCGACCCCGTTGCAGACGTACCAGCTTCCGGTCCCCGACCAGCCACTGCTGGTGCTCAGTTGGCGGGCCACCCGGGACAGCTCGCTCTCCGTACCGCCCGGCACCCCGCTGCTGGTGGAACGCCCCGGCCTGGTGGTCGTGCCGGAGCCCACCCGCACCCAGACCTACAGCCTGGCCAACACCGACAAAACCCACTACCGCTCAGTAACCCCCCACCGCTAACCCAGCCCCAGCCCCGGCCCCAGCCCCGGCCCCGGCCCCGGCCCCGGCCCCGGCCCCGGCCCCGGCCCCGGCGATCTTGCACTTTCTGCGGCGACATACGGCGCGAAAGGCGCGTTGCGACAACCGCAAGTGCAAGATCGGCGCGGATATGCACCAGCACGTAGCGACGGCGGGCGCGCCCCGGAGAGGGGCGCGCCCGCCGTCGGGGCGTTCCAGGGGCTAGTTCTGAGCTGCCGTGTTGCTGGTGGGGGTGAGGTGGTCCGGGGTGGCGTCCAGGCGGGAGATCCAGCCGGTGACGTCACGGGCCACGTCCTGCGCGGTCAGGCCGAGGTCGGCGAGGATCTGCGCGCGGGTGCCGTGCGGGTGCCAGTCGGCCGGTACGCCAAGGTCCTTGAGGGGCACCCGGACGTCGGCGTCGCGCATCGCCTGGCCGAGAGCGTCACCGACACCGCCGACGCGGACGCCGTCCTCGACGGTGACCACGAGCCGATGGCGGGCGGCCATGTCGACCAGCTCGGCCGGGACCGGACGCACCCAGCGGGGATCGACCACCGTGACGCCGTAGCCGTGCTCGGCGACCCGGGCGGCGACCTCCATGCCCAACTGGCCGAAGGAGCCGACGGCGACGAGCAGCACGTCGGTACGCGTCGACTCGGCCAGCACGTCGACGGTGCCGACCCGGCGCAGCGCCGGAAGGTCCGCGGCGACCGCGCCGGTCGGGAAGCGCAGGACGGTCGGGCCGTCGTCGGTGGCCACCGCCTCGCGTAGCTCCTCGCGGAGCGTGGCGGCGTCCCGGGGAGCGGCGATCCGCAGACCCGGCACAACACCGAAGACCGACATGTCCCAGATGCCGTAGTGGCTGGGGCCGTCCGGGCCGGTGATGCCCGCCCGGTCCAGCACGAAGGTCACCGGCAGCTTGTGCATCGCCACGTCCAGCAGGACCTGGTCGAAGGCGCGGTTGAGGAACGTGGCGTAGACGGCGACCACCGGGTGCAGGCCACCGAGCGCCAGGCCGGCCGCCGAGGTGGCGGCGTGCTGCTCGGCGATGCCCACGTCGTACACCCGCTCGGGGTACTTGCGGGCCAGCTTGGCGATGCCGGTCGGCTCGGCCATGGCCGCGGTGATGCCCACCACGTCGGGCCGGTCGTCGGCGATGGCCAGCAGCTCGTCGGCGAAGACGTGGGTCCACTTCACCGAGGGGGCGGCCAGCAGTGTGCCGGTCTCCACGTCGAAGGCGCTGCTCGGGCCGTGCAGGCAGTCCGCCTCGTCCTCCTCGGCGGGACGGTAGCCGTACCCCTTGCGGGTCACGGCGTGCACGATCACCGGGCCACCGAAGTTCTTGGCCGCGCGCAGCGCCGACTCCACGGCCGCCACGTCGTGCCCGTCCACCGGGCCGACGTACTTGATGCCCAGATCCTCGAACATGGCCTGCGGGGCGACCGCGTCCTTGATGCCCTTCTTGACCGCGTGCAGCACCTCGTACATCGGCTTGCCGACCAACGGGGTGGAGCCGAGGGCGTCCTTGACCGTGTCGAGGACCTTCTCGTAGCCCGGGTTGAGCCGCAGCGAGGAGAGGTGGTCGGCCAGCCCGCCGATGGTGGGCGAGTAGGACCGGCCGTTGTCGTTGACCACGATGACCAGCGAGTTGCCGGCGGTGGCGATGTTGTTCAGCGCCTCCCAGCACATGCCGCCGGTCAGCGCGCCGTCGCCGACCACGGCCACGACGCTGCGCTGCTCACCCCGCAGGGCGTACGCCTTGGCCAGGCCGTCGGCGTAGGAGAGCGCGGTGGAGGCGTGCGAATTCTCGATGAGGTCGTGCTCGCTCTCCGCCTGGCTGGGGTAGCCGGACAGGCCACCGCGCTGGCGGAGCTTGTCGAAGCCGGCCTGACGCCCGGTGAGGATCTTGTGCACGTACGCCTGGTGGCCCGTGTCGAACAGGAGCCGGTCCCGGGGGGAGTCGAAGACGCGGTGCATGGCCAGCGTCAGCTCGACCACGCCGAGGTTGGGCCCGACGTGCCCGCCGGTGCGGGAGACCTTGGCGATCAGGAAGTCCCGGATCTCGGCGGCGAGCACATCCAGCTCCTCGCCGGACATCCGCTTGACGTCCTGCGGACCGCGTACCGTCTCCAGCAGCCGACCGTGGTTGGCCGTGTCCTCTTCAACGCTCATGACCGGAGAGTCTATCGGCCGCCCGGTACTCCGCAGCCTGGCCCGAGCCGCTCACCCCGGACCAGCCCGCTGAGCAGCTGGTCAGGCCGGTGGCAGCAGCAGTCCGACGCACTCGACGTGCTGGGTCATCGGGAACAGGTCGAAGCCGCGCAGCGCCGCCAGCCGCCAGCCCAGCTCGGCGAAGGTACGCACGTCCCGGGCGAAGGCCGCCGGGTCGCACGCCACGTACGCGACCGCCCGTGGGCCGGCGGCGGCCAGGGCGCGCACCACCGGGGCGCCGGCGCCGGAGCGCGGCGGGTCGAGCACCACCACGTCGACCGGACCGGTGATCCGTCGGCGGGCCAGCGCGGTCTCCACCCGCGCCGACACGACCTCGACGCGGGGCAGGTCGGCCAGGTTCTCCCGGGCGGCGGCGACACCCTGGGCGGAGGCCTCCACCAGCGTCACCCGACCGGACGCGCCGACGCGGGCGGCCAGCCCGGCGGCGAACAGCCCGGCACCGCCGTAGAGGTCCCAGGCGACCTCGCCCGGCCGCGGGTCCAGTAGTTCCAGCACGGCCGTGTTCAGCGTGTCGGCCGCCGCCGGGTGCACCTGCCAGAAGGCGGACGCGGGCAGCTCCCAGTCCCGCCCGGCGGCCACCTCACGAACCTCGGTGGGCCCGCTCACCGGCGTGACGACCCCGTCGCGGACCTCGGCGACGCTCACGTCCCCGCCGCCGCTGGCGACGGTCTCCACCGCATCCGCCGCCGGCCAGCGCGCGCCGGTCGGGGTGAGCACCGCGAGCTGCTGGATGGCCGGGTGGGCGATGCGGCAACGGTCGATCGGCACGACCTCGTGCGAGCGGTGCTTGAGCAGGCCGGCCCGGTCGGCGGCGTCGACCGCGTAGCGGACCCGGGTCCGCCAGCCGAGCAGCCCACCCGGCAGCGCCTCGACCCGGACGCCGAGCCGGTCCAGCTCGGCGTCGGTGAGCCCACCCAGGCGGGCCAACTGCTCCCGCACCACGGCGGTCTTCCAGGCCAGTTGCGCGTCCGGGGCGACGTGTTGCAGGTCGCACCCGCCGCAGGCACCCGGCTTCGCGTACGGGCAGGGCGGCTCCACCCGGTCCGGCGACGGGTCCAGCACGGTCACGGCGTCGGCCCGGACGAACCCCCGGTGCACCTCGGTGACCTCGGCGATCACCCGTTCCCCGGGCAGCGCGTGGCGGACGAACACCACCTGCCCGTCCACCCGCGCGACACAGTGCCCGCCGGGGGCCACCGCGTCGACGGTCAACTCGACCCGCTCCGCCTCGCCGAGGCCCCGCTCGACGGTCGGGGTTCCACCCGGGGTCGTACGCTCAGTCACGGCCGTCCCCCACCGTCTCGCCGCCCGCCGGGCCGCTCTCGCCGGGTGCCGGCGCGGCCACCGCCACCGGCACCGTGCCCCGGGGTCCACGCGCCGGCGTGTTGGAGAGCGTGGCGTCCAGCCGGTCCAGGTTCTTGCTGGCGGTCGAGGCGAGCTGCCACGGCACGCTGACCACCATGACCCCCGGTTCGAACAGCAGCCGGCCCTTGAGGCGCAGCGCGCTCTGGTTGTGTAGCAGGTTCTCCCACCAGCGCCCCACCACGTACTCGGGGATGAAGACGGTGACCACGTCGCGCGGCGACGTACGGCGGGTGGAGGCGACGAAGTCCAGGATCGGCCGGGTGATCTCCCGGTACGGCGAGTCGACGACGGTGAGCGGGATCGCCATCTCCCGCCGTTCCCAGTCGGCCTGCAGGTCGCGGGTGTCCTTCTCGTCCACGTTGACGGTCACCGCGGTCAACGTGTCCGGGCGGGTGGCCCGGGCGTACGCGATGGCCCGCAACGTCGGCTGGTGCAGCTTGCTGACCAGCACGATCGCGTGGTTGCGGGCGGGCAGCACGGCCCGGCTCTCGGCCGGCGGGGTCAGCTCGGCGGCGACCCGGTCGTAGTGCCGGCGGATGGCCAGCATCAGCGCGTAGATCACCGCCATCGCGGCGATCGCGATCCACGCGCCGAGCAGGAACTTGGTGATCAGGACGATCACCAGCACCGTGCCGGTCAGACCCATGCCGAACGTGTTGATGGCCCGGGAGCGGTGCATCCGCTTGCGGGCCGCCGGGTCCCGCTCGGTACGCAGCCGCCGGTTCCAGTGCCGGATCATGCCGGCCTGGGAGACGGTGAACGAGACGAACACCCCGACGATGTAGAGCTGGATGAGGCGGGTCACCTCGGCCTGGAAACCGACGATCAGGACGATCGCGAAGAGGGCGAGGAAGGTGATGCCGTTGGAGAACGCCAGCCGGTCGCCCCGGGTGTGGAACTGGCGGGGCAGGTAGCGGTCCTGGGCGAGGATCGAGCCGAGCACCGGGAAACCGTTGAACGCGGTGTTCGCGGCCAGGAAGAGGATGAGCGCGGTCATCCCGGCCACCACGTAGAGCAGGATCGAGCCGGAGCCGAAGACCGTCTCGCCGAGCTGGGTGGTGACCGTCTTCTGCACGTACCCCTCGGGGCCGGAGACGATCTGCAGGGCCGGGTCCTCGACGAACTGCAGGTGGGTCAGCCGGGCCAGCCAGATGATCCCGACCAGCAGGCTCACCGCGATCGCGCCCAGCAGCAGCAGTGTGGTGGCGGCGTTGCGGCTCTTCGGCGCCTTGAAGGCGGGAACGCCGTTGGAGATCGCCTCGACGCCGGTGAGGGCGGCGGCACCCGAGCTGAACGTCCGCAGGAGCAGGAAGACCAGCGCGAAGCCGGTCACGCTGTGCTCGGCCTGGATGACCAGGTCGGCGCTGGGCGCGCGGAGCTCGTCGCCCAGGACGAAGACGCGGAACAGCCCGGTGAGCAGCATTCCGCCCATCACGATCACGAACCCGTAGGTGGGGATGGCGAAGGCGGTACCGGACTCGCGCAGCCCGCGCAGGTTGACGGCGGTCAGCAGGATCACCGCGAGGACCGCGATCATGACCTTGTGGGTGGCCACGAACGGGACCACCGAGCCGAGGTTGGCCACCCCCGAGGAGACGGACACGGCCACCGTGAGCACGTAGTCGACCAGCAGGGCGCTGGCCACCCCGATGCCGAACTTGGGGCCGAGGTTGACCGTGGCCACCTCGTAGTCGCCGCCGCCGGAGGGGTAGGCGTGCACGTTCTGCCGGTAGCTGGCCACCACCGTGAGCATCACCACGACGACCGCGAGGGCGATCCAGGGGGAGAACAGGTAGGCCGACGCCCCGGCGATCGACAGGGTCAGCAGGATCTCGTCGGGCGCGTACGCGACGCTGGACAGCGCGTCGGAGGCGAACACGGGCAGCGCGATGCGCTTCGGCAGGAGGGTGTGCTGCAGGCGGTCGGACCGGAACGGTCGACCGAGGAGCAGCCGCTTCAGCAGCGAGGTGGGACTGGCCACGAACGCCAAGGGTACGACCACCACGGTGCGAACGCGGGGGTGGGCGATCATCGCCACGCACGGCGGCGGGGTACCGTCGGTCCCCGCTTCCGACCGTGACGTGGCAGGCTCGCACTCGAAGACCACCGGCAGCGGGGATGGTACGTACCTTGGGAGGGACAGCGTGCACGTCGTGATCATGGGATGTGGGCGGGTCGGGTCGACCCTCGCCCACAGCCTGGAGTCCCGGGGGCACTCGGTGGCGGTGATCGACCAGGACGCCGACGCCTTCCGCCGGCTCGGCCCCGACTTCGCCGGGATCACGGTGACGGGGGCCGGCTTCGACGGCGAGGTGCTGCGCCAGGCCGGCATCGAGCGGGCGGACGCCTTCGCGGCGGTCTCCAGCGGCGACAACTCCAACATCATCTCGGCGCGCCTGGCCCGCGAGACGTTCGGCGTGTCCCGGGTCGCGGCCCGGATCTACGACCAGCGCCGGGCGCAGGTGTACGAGCGCCTCGGCATTCCCACCGTGGCGACGGTGCGTTGGACGGCCGACCGGATGCTGCGGCACCTCGTGCCCGAGGGCAACGTGGAGATCTTCCGCGACCCGACCAGCACCGTGTCGATCGTCGAGGTTCCGGTGCACCGCGAGTGGATCGGTCACCGGGTGCACGTGCTGGAGCAGGCCTCGGGCGCGCGGGTGGCCTACCTGATCCGCTTCGGCATCGGCACGCTGCCCACCGCGTCCACCCTCGTGCAGGAGGGTGACCAGGTGTTCATGCTGGTCAGCGACGACATCGTGGCCACGGTCACGGCGGTGGCGGCGACGCCGCCGGAAGGAGGGCACTGAGCCATGCGGATCGCCATCGCCGGCGCCGGCAACGTGGGCCGTTCGATCGCCCAGGAGCTGATCGAGAACGGCCATCAGGTGATGCTGATCGAGCGTCAACCGAAGATGCTCCGACCGGACCGGGTGCCCGCCGCCGAGTGGGTGCTCGCCGACGCGTGCGAGGTGGCCAGCCTGGAGGAGGCCAACGTCGCCGGTTGTGACGTGGTGGTCGCCGCCACCGGCGACGACAAGACCAACCTGGTGCTGTCGCTGCTGGCCAAGACCGAGTTCGCGGTGCCCCGCGTGGTCGCCCGGGTCAACCGGGCGGAGAACGAGTGGCTCTTCACCGAGCAGTGGGGCGTCGACGTCGCGGTGAGCAAGCCCCGGGTGATGGCCGCCCTGGTCGAGGAGGCGGTCACCGTCGGCGACCTGGTCCGGCTCATGACCTTCCGGCAGGGCGAGGCGAACCTGGTCGAGATCACCCTGCCGCCGACCGCCCCGTACGTCGGTCAGCCGCTACACGCGGTGCCGCTGCCCCGCGACTCCGCCCTGGTGGCGATCCTGCGCGGCAAGCGTGTCCTGGTGCCCAGCCCGGACGACCCCATCGAGGCCGGCGACGAGCTGATCTTCGTGTGCACGGCCGAGGTGGAGGACGACGTGCGCGCGGTCATCCTCGGCCCGGACAGCGTCGAGCGGACCCGCGGCTCACGCTGAGCCGGCTCGGCGGCGCGGGCCCTCTCAGGCGCCGGGCAGCGGGGTGGGCTGCGGCTCCCGGGTGACCCGGCGCACCGTCCAGACGGTGATGAGCAGCAACAGCGCGTACGGCGGATAGCCCAGGGCCAGCCGGGCCACGCCCAGCGCGGTGTCCTGGTGGGCCAGGTAGAGCCCGGCCTGCACGCCCACCTTGGCGAGCCAGACCACGCCCCAGAGCACGGTCAGCCGGGTGAAGGTGCGCACCAGCTTCGGGTCGGTCCGCCATTCGGAGCGGCCCTTGGCGACCAGCACCGACCAGATCCAACCGACCAGGGGCTGTCGGACGGCCGCCGAGATCAGCAGGGCGACGCCGTAGCCGATGCCGTAGAGGATGCCGGGCAGGTAGAAGTCACGCTCGTCGCCGGTGCGCCACGCGATGGCGGCGCCGATGCCGACGCCGAACAGCCCGTTGACCGCGTGCCGGATCGGCCGGCGCTGGGCCAGCCGCAGACCGGCGATCAGCAGCGCGACGGCCACCGAGGCGATCACGGCGGGCCGCAGGTCACCGATGATGTTGGCGACCACGAAGACGACGACCGGGATGCTCGACTCGACCAGCCCACGCCAGCCGCCGAGCTGGTCGGCCATCTGCTCGGCGATCGTCGGCAGTGCCTCGTCGTCCTCCGCAGGAATCTCCGGCTGTGCCGCCCGGTGCTGTCCCGTCGTCATGGCCGGCCTTCCGTTCGCGGCGCCGTCACTTCGGCGAATCCAGCTCGTAGTACGGGTTGTAGATGACCTTGCGGTCGTCGCGCATCGCCACCCGGCCACGAGCGGTCAGGTGCCGCCCCGGCTCGATCCCGGAGATGTGCCGCCGCCCCAGCCAGACCAGGGTGACGACGTCGCTGCCGTCGTACAGGTCGGCTTCGAGGGTGGGCAGGTTGGTGCGGGGCGTGTAGACGACGGTGCGCAGGCGGCCGGCGACCGAGACCAGTTGGCCCCGGGCACACTGCTGGGCCAGGACGCCCCCGCACTCGGCGCTCTCCTGCCGCAGCTCCTGCGCGTCGATCTCGGCCTCGCTGGCGGTGAACCGTTGCAGGATGCGCCGCAGCGACACCTTGCTCTCGTCGGTCGTCATGACCTCCGCGTCACCCTCTCCACGCTCGCCGGGACCGGCCCGGCTCCGGCGACGCCGGAACCGTCCCGCCAGCGTACGCCGACGGAGCCGGTTCCGGCGGGCCGGGACGTGGTCGTTCAGGCCTGGCGGGGCTCGCCGGACGCGCCCTCGGCCTGGTCGGCCATCTCGCGGGGCAGTCGCAGCGGGAGCGGCTCGCGGACCGGCTTCGCCTCCTGGCCACGGTCGACCACCAGGCCTTCCAGGCACTCGGCGAGCGGACCCGAGCTGGCCGGGTCGGTGGCCGCCGGGCCCTGGAAGACGCCGCGGACCATCCAGCGCGGTCCGTCGACGCCGACGAACCGCAGGTTGGTCGGGCCGTCCGGGGTCCGCACCTGGGCGTGCAACTCCGTGCCGTACTCGCCGGCGACCTCCTGCGCGGAGGCGCCGTCCCGCAGCAGCGACTGCCGGATCTCCTCGCGCACCTCGTCCCAGATCCCCTCGGACCGGGGGGCGGCGAAGACACCGAGCTGCAACGCGTTGTCCCCGTGCACCAGCACGACCTGCTGGATCACGCCCTGCGGGTCGGCCTGCACCCGCACCTCCACCTCGGCGACCGCCGGAATGTGCAGGCTGCCCAGGTCGAGCCGCTGCACCTCGTCGTCGACCTCGGAGATGTCGTACGGCCCGCGCACCAGCGCCGACGCCGCGCCGCCCTCGTCGAGGACCTCGGTGGCCCGCTCGTCGCGGGTGTGCCGCCCGGCATCGGCCCGCTTTCGGGAGAAGATCACTGCGCCCACCCTCCGCTGTTCACGATCACCCTGCCACTTCTTCCGTCTGCCCGCCGGCCGACGACGGCACCAGCTGAGCGTGCCCGCCGGTCGAACCGTGCCCACCGGTCCCCCGTGCGGACCCGGGCAGCTCGGCCACCGGCTCGAACCGCGCCCGTGCCACCCGCTGGATCACGAGCTGGGCGATCCGGTCGCCGCGAGAGATCTTGGCGGGCGTGTCCCGATCATGGTTGATCAGGTTGACCATGATCTCACCCCGGTAGCCGGCGTCGACCGTACCGGGCGCGTTGAGCACCGTCACGCCGAGCCTGGCCGCCAGGCCGGACCGGGGGTGGACCAGGCCCACGTAGCCGTCCGGCAGGGCGACGGCCACGCCGGTGGGCACCAGGGCCCGACCGCCGGGCGGCAGCTCCACGTCCGCGGCGGCCACCAGGTCGGCCCCGGCATCGCCGGGATGGGCGTACGTGGGCATCGGCAGCTCGGCATCGAGCAGCCGTACGGGCACGGGTACGACGTCGGTCACGGGTCCCCTCTTCGGTCCGGTTGTCTCCGGTGACCCTGCCATCCTGCCGGTTGGCCGGCCCGTCGTGCGCCGTACCCTCGCAGGAGTGAGCATGTCGCCCTCCCCGTCCGCCGATCGGCCAGCGGTTCCGGCCCGCCCGGCGTACGCCGAACGGCTGGACCTGCCCTGGTGGCTGTGGCTGATCAGCCTGGTGGCCGCCGGGCTGCTGGCGGTCGAGATCTGGATGGGTGGTTCCGGCGCCCGCGCCTGGCTGCCCTTCGCGGTGCTGCTACCGGTCACCGCCGTCGGACTGTGGTGGCTGGGCCGGATCAGGGTGGCGGTCGTCGACGGTGAGCTGCGGGTGGACGACGCCCGGCTGCCGGCTCGCTTCGTGGCCGACGTGGTCCCGTTGGACGCCTCCGGTCGCCGTGAGGTGCTGGGTGTGGGCGCGGACCCGCTCGCCTTCGTGGTGCAGCGGCCGTGGATCAGCGGCGCCGTGCAGGTGGTGCTCGACGATCCGGCCGATCCGACCCCGTTCTGGGTGGTGAGCAGCAGGCGTCCGGTCGAGTTGGCCGAGGTGCTGCTGGCCGCGCGGGACGCCGCCCGGCCCGCCGACTCCACGGCCGGCGAGCCGGGCTGAGGCGACGCCCAGGGCCCGCTCAGGTGCCCGTGGGCGGGCCGGGCAGGGCCGTCGGTGGTGCCGGCCGGGCGATGCCGCGACGACGCAGGTCCGCCTGGAGCTGGTCGGCCATCTGACGGGTGGCCCGGCGGTTCAGGAAGCTGGCCACCGCCGCGCCCGTGAGGAACGGCCCGAGGGTGGTGAGGTTGCGCCCGAAGCGGCGCAGCAGCATGTCCCGCATCTCCTTGCGGGCGGCGGTGCCGAGCACCGCGCCGACGCCCACGCCGGGCACCATCGGGTTGACCCCGCGCTGAGTGGCCCAGGAGTGCACCAGGGCCACCGCCCGCTGGCCGCCGGCACCGGGCAGCGACACGCCGTGGATCTCGTGCAGCTCACCGATCAGTTTCAGCTCCACCGCCACGACCGCCACCGTCTCGGCGGCGAGCAGCACGGGCGCGGAGAGCAGCGTGGGCGCCACCGTCCACTCGACGGCGGCGACTCCCCCGCCGGCCGCGCCGATCCCGGCAGTGGTGCGGGAGGCGTTGCGGATCAGTCGCTCGGCCAGGGCGGCGTCGTCCAGGCCGGGAAAGTGTCGACGCAGGGTGTCCAGGTCCCGCACCGGCACGTGCGGAGCTATCTCGGCCACCGTGTCGACCATCCAGCGCACCGCGGCACGGGGCTTGAACAGGTCGGAGATGCCCCGGCTGCGGGCCTGGGACACCATCCGGGTGAGCAGTTGGCGTCGCCGGGCCGGCGCGATGTCGTCCTCGGTCAACGCCGCGACGGTGGCGCCGAGGTCGTCCGCGCCGCCGTCGGTGGTGTCGCCTCGATCGCTCATGGGTGGAACCTCCCGGTGCTGTGGCTACCCGCTACGAGTCAAGCAGGTACCCACCGGCGTCGCACGCCTACACCGGTAGCGGCGGCCCCGATCAGGAGGCCGCCGCCGGTGTCGTGCGTGTCAGACGCACTCTCGGCAGATCAGCTCGCCGTTGCGCTCGACCGCCAGCTGGCTGCGATGGTGGACCAGGAAGCAGCGGGCACACCGGAACTCGTCCTGCTGCATCGGTAGCACCTTGACAGTGAGCTCCTCGTCGGCCAGGTCGGCACCGGGCAGCTCGAAGCTCTCGGCGACCTCGGCCTCGTCGACGTCCACCGCGCCCGACTGTGAGTCGACGCGCCGGGCCTTGAGCTCTTCCAGGCTGTCCTCGCCGAGGTCGACCTCGTCGCGACGCGGGGCGTCGTAGTCGGTGGCCATCGGATGTCACTCTCCCATATCGATGTTGTCGCTTCCGGTTGTAACGCCGGACGACGCTGTTTCGGTTCCGCTGGCCGGCAACCACTTGTGTCGGGCACCCGACCCGCGGGACCGTACGGGTCGGGACCGCTGGGGCCACTCCCCTGCGAGCGCGGAACCTTACCCCCCGTTGGGCGAGGCATGTATACCGCCCTCGTGGCTGAGATGTACGCCCCCGCACGCGAAGTTGTTCCCAATGTGATTCAGGCGACACGAAGATAGGGGTAGTAGTACCCGGTTCACGGTCGGCGCGCCGGCATGTCGGACTGTTTCCACGCGACGGCCGGACAACCGTTAACCTCAGCGGCGTATTCGACGGCCGGCGGTCAGTGCGATCGAGGGCGGCCGCCGCCACCCACCTCAGCTCCGGGGAGCGCCCAGATGAGTTTTGCGCGAGTGCGAGCACTCGTCGTCGTCGGCCTGCTGGGGGTCCTGGCGCTGGCGTTCGTGATCACCGCGATCGTCCGGGACAGCCAGAGCGAGGCCGGCGCGGCGGGCGGCTGCCCGGACGGCTGGCCGCTGGCCGACGTCACCCTGCACGAGACCAAGGACGTCAAGATCAACGTCCTGAACGCGACCGACGAGCCGGGCCGGGCCGGTGCGGTCGCCGACGACTTCCGGAACCGCAAGTTCCAGGTCAAGAAGGTCGGCAACGCGCCCAAGGGCATCGACGACGTGGCCGTGCTGAAGTTCGGCCCCAAGGGTGTCAGCTCCGCCCACCTGCTCAAGGCGTACTTCCTGAACAACGCCGAGCCGGTCTACGACCCCAAGCGCACCGACGACACCGTGGACGTGGTGCTGGGCAACGGCTTCCAGCAGCTCGCCACCACCACCGAGGTCAACCAGTCCCTCGGCGACCTCGGCCCGCCCGTCGCGCCGGCGGGCTCCTGCCCGTCCCCCGCCCCGAAGAAGTGACGGCCTGACCGGCACGGCCGGGCCGGCCTACCGGCGTCAGGGGCCGCCGGAGGCGTCCAGGGCGGCCAGCCGGTCGTGCAGCCCGGCGAAGAGGGCCGGCGGAGCCGCGATCACCAGGTCGGGGCCGGCCGGGCGGCCGGCCAGGCCGGCCACCCGAGCGCCCGCCTCGGCGGCGATCAGACCTCCGGCGGCCTGGTCCCAGGCCGACAACCCCTTCTCGAAGTACGCGTCCAGCCGCCCCTCCGCGACCATGCAGAGGTCCAGCGCGGCGGCGCCGAGGCGGCGGATGTCACGTACCGAGGCGATCAGCCCGGCCACCACCGACGCCTGGTGCGCCCGGCGGCCGGCGTCGTAGCCGAACCCGGTGCCGACCAGCGCCTGGCCCAGGTCGGTCTCCGCCGAGCAGCGCAGCCGGACGCCGTCGCGCCACGCCCCGCCACCGGCCGTCGCGGTCCACTCCTCACCGGTGTGCACGTTGCGCACCACGCCGGCGACCACCGCGCCGTCCACCTCGGCGGCCAGCGACACCGCGCTGTACGGCAACCCGTAGAGGTAGTTCACGGTGCCGTCGATCGGGTCGACGATCCACCGCACCCCGCCGGGCGCCACCGGACCGGTGTCCGTCGTGCCGTACTCCTCGCCGAGGACCGCGTCCCCCGGTCGCAGCCGGCGCAGCGCGTCGAGGACCTGACGCTCGACGGCCCGGTCGGCGGCCGTGACCACGTCGGTGACGGTGCTCTTGGTGGCCGCCACGGAAACGCCCTCGACGCGCATCCGGTACGCGGTCGCCGCGGCGTCCCGCGCCACCTCGATCGCGATCGCCAACAATTCCCGCGGTGGCGGTGCCGAACGGTCCATTCCAGGGTCCCCTTCCGGCACGACCGGGGCATTGCGGGCCGTGCGCGAGTATCATCCTTACAAAGTCCACATCTGCGCCGAATCGGCGGTCCCGCCGCCGTTACGCCGTGCGGCGCAGGATGATCGCCGCAGACGGCGTTACAATTCACCCCTGCCCACGCGCCACGGACCGCCGAGACCCCGGCCGGCCCGGGACACGGGGGTCCCTCAACCACATCGCCCGGCCCGGTTGACCCACGCCGTGCCGGACGACCCGGCCGTGCCCGCTCTTCGCCTCCGGAAGGTCATTCGTGACAGAACCCCGCCAGCCCGGCGCCGACGTTCGCTCGCTCACCGACACCCTGATCGCCCATGCGCAGAGCGCTGGCGGTCAGCTCACGTCGGCTCAGCTCGCGCGCACCGTCGAGACCGCCGAGGTGACTCCGGCCCAGGCCAAGAAGATCCTGCGGGCGCTCTCCGAGGCGGGAGTGACCGTGGTGGTGGACGGCTCGGCGAGCACCCGCCGCCGGGTCGCCGCAGCTCGCTCGACGACCCCCGCGTCCCGAGCCACCACCGCCAAGACGACGAAGAAGGCCGCCGCGCCCGCCCCGAAGCAGGCGCCCGCCGCCGACGAGGCGCCGACGACGCCCGCCCCGCGCAAGGTGGCCGCACGTAAGGCCGCCGGCAGCACCGCAGGGGTCGCCGCCGCGGCAGCCGCGCCGGCCAAGGCGACCAAGTCCACCCGCGCGACCAAGGCCACGGTGGCCGCGGCGGCCGGCGCCAAGCCGGTCAAGGCCGGCGGCAAGGCCAAGGGCGAGGGGGCCGAGGGCGCCGAGGGCGAGATCGACCCGGAGGAACTCGCCGCCACCATCGAGGACGTGGTGGTCGAGGAGCCGGCCGAGCTGGCCCAGGCCGCCGAGACCGACGCCGCCGCGTCGGCCACCGACAACGACTTCGAGTGGGACGACGAGGAGTCCGAGGCGCTCAAGCAGGCCCGGCGCGACGCCGAGCTGACCGCCTCCGCCGACTCCGTCCGGGCGTACCTGAAGCAGATCGGCAAGGTCCCGCTGCTCAACGCCGAGCAGGAGGTGGAGCTCGCCAAGCGGATCGAGGCCGGGCTCTACGCCGCCGAGCAGCTGCGCGCGGCCGACGAGGGCGAGGAGAAGCTCGCCCGGGAGATGGTCCGCGACCTGGGCTGGATCTCCCGCGACGGTGAGCGCGCCAAGAACCACCTGCTCGAGGCGAACCTCCGTCTGGTCGTGTCCCTGGCCAAGCGGTACACGGGACGCGGCATGGCCTTCCTCGACCTGATCCAGGAGGGCAACCTCGGTCTCATCCGGGCGGTGGAGAAGTTCGACTACACCAAGGGCTACAAGTTCTCCACGTACGCCACCTGGTGGATCCGGCAGGCCATCACCCGCGCCATGGCCGACCAGGCCCGCACCATCCGTATCCCGGTGCACATGGTCGAGGTCATCAACAAGCTCGGCCGCATACAGCGTGAGCTGCTCCAGGATCTGGGCCGCGAGCCCACCCCGGAGGAGCTGGCCAAGGAGATGGACATCACACCCGAGAAGGTGCTGGAGATCCAGCAGTACGCTCGGGAGCCCATCTCGCTGGACCAGACCATCGGCGACGAGGGCGACAGCCAGCTCGGTGACTTCATCGAGGACTCCGAGGCCGTGGTCGCCGTCGACGCCGTCTCGTTCTCGCTCCTGCAGGACCAGCTCCAGCAGGTGCTGCAGACGCTCTCCGAGCGGGAGGCGGGCGTCGTACGGCTGCGCTTCGGCCTGACCGACGGTCAGCCGCGGACGCTGGACGAGATCGGGCAGGTCTACGGGGTGACCCGGGAGCGGATCCGTCAGATCGAGTCCAAGACGATGTCCAAGCTCCGGCACCCGTCCCGGTCACAGGTTCTCCGGGATTACCTGGACTGAGCCTGTTTCGTCAACCGAACGTGTCGTTTTGACCACCTGGCGTGCAACGCCAGATGGTGATCGTCCGGATGCACGAATGTGATCGTTGACGTGGCACCCTGGGTTCACGGCACACTGTCCCTGCCATGTGTGACCTCGGTCCCCCGCGGGCACACAGGGAAGGCAAGGCCCAGCACGGGTGTTGCACGATAGGTGAGCAACGACCGAAGAGATTGTTCATCGGTGACGACCAGAGGAGGAAGGCGATGACCCCGACCCTCACGCCGCCGCCCGAGACGGTGGCTCCCCCAGCCGCCGATGAACGGTGCGACCGCTGCAATGCTGCCGGCAAGCTCCGGATCACTCTCTCGGGTGGGAGCGAGTTGGTGTTCTGTGGGCACCACGCGAACAAGTACGCGGAGGATCTCGTCAAGATCACCGTACGGTTCGCGACGGACCCCGAGTTCAGCTGGCGTGGCGCCGATCTGATGGCGAACTAAGTCCGCAACCGACATAGCCGACCGGAGGTACCCCACACGGGGTGCCTCCGGTCGGCTTTTTCCTACCCAACCCAGCGGGCAGCCACCATGATCTGCACAACTTCGGGGATGTTGCTGGTTCCGACGCCCGAGAGGCAGCAACATCCCCGAAGCTGCGCAGATCTTGAGCGCTCTGCGCCCTCCGCGTCCCTCGGGCCGCGGGTCCGTGTGCCTGGAGTGCGGCTAGTGGCGGGTACGTCCGGGCCTGGGTGCTGAGGTCGTTCGTCGCGTGCGTGGGTACGTGGGGTCAGAGGGTCTGCACGGTGGCTATGCGTTCCTCGAGCTGCTCGATGGTGGCCTGGGCGCTCGGCGGCCCACCGCAGAGCCGGCGCAGCTCGGCGTGGATCTTGCCGTGCGGCTGGCCGGTGCGGTGGTGTCGGGCGGCCACCAGAGCGTTGAGTTGACGCCGGAGGGCCACACGACGCTGGGCGGCACTCAGGGGTACCGGCGGCGCCGCTGACGGCGCAGCGGCCGGCTGAGCGGTCCGCTCGGCCGTCCGGCGGCGCTGGGCGGCGAGCTGGTCCGCCTGCCGTTTGGTCAGTAGCAGGGAGACCTGGTCGGCGGTGAGCAGACCGGGCAGGCCGAGGTACTCCTCCTCCTCGGGCGTACCGGCCTGGGCGGCGGTCCCGAAGGACGCGCCGTCGAAGATCACCTGATCCAGTTCGGCGGTGGCCGAGAGCGCGGCGAACCGCTTCTCCAACTCCCCGCTCGCCTGGTCGTCGCGCTGCGCGCGTTCCAGCAGGTCGTCGTCGAGGCCGTCGGACTCCTTGGGCTTGCCCAGGACGTGGTCCCGCTCGTTCTCCATTTCGCTGGCCAGGCCGAGCAGGTGCGGCACGCTGGGCAGGAAGACCGAGGCGGTCTCGCCGGGGCGGCGGGCCCGCACGAACCGGCCGATCGCCTGGGCGAAGTAGAGCGGCGTGCTGGCGCTGGTGGCATAGACGCCGACGGCGAGCCGGGGGATGTCGACGCCCTCGGACACCATCCGCACCGCGACCAGCCACCGCTGGTCGGACGCCGCGAACGTCGCGATCCGCGCGGAGGCGCCCTGGTCGTCGGAGAGGACCACGGCGGCCTTCTCACCGGTCACCTGCTCGATCAGCTTGGCGTACGAGCGCGCGGTCTGCTGGTCGGTGGCGATGATCAGGCCACCGGCGTCGGGCATCCCCGCGTTGCGCAGCACGGTGAGTCGGGCGTCGGCGGCCCGCAGCACCTGCGGCATCCAGTCCCCCGCCGGGTCCAGGGCGGTACGCCACGCCTGCGCCACCAGGTCCTGGGTCATCGGCTCGCCGAGGCGGGCCGCCAGCTCGTCCCCGGCGTTGGTACGCCAGCGGGTCTCCCCCGAGTACGCGAGGAAGAGCACCGGCCGGACGACCCCGTCACGCAGTGCGTCGGCGTAGCCGTACACCGAGTCGGCGCGCGAGCGCAGCAGCCCGTCACCGCCCCTCTCGTACTCGACGAACGGGATCGGGTTGTCGTCGGAGCGGAACGGCGTGCCGGTGAGCATCAGCCGGCGGACGGCCGGCTCGAAGGCGGCCTTGACCCCGTCGCCCCAGGTACGGGAGTCGCCGGCGTGGTGGATCTCGTCGAGGATGACCAGGGTGCGCCGGGTCATCGTGCGGCGCCGGTGCACCTGCGGGGCCATGCCGACCTGGGCGTAGGTGATCACCGCACCGTGGAAGTCGGCGGCGGAGTGCACGTCGGCGTTGCGGAACGCGGCGTCGAGTTGGATGCCCACCCGGGCCGCGGCCTCGGCCCACTGGGTCTTCAGGTGCTCGGTGGGGGCCACCACGGTGACCGCCTCGACGGTGCCGTCGGCGAGCAGTTCGGCGGCGATGCGCAGGGCGAAGGTGGTCTTGCCGGCGCCCGGGGTGGCGACCGCGGTGAAGTCGTCGGTACGCCGGCGCAGGTACTCCACCAGCGCCTTGCGCTGCCAGGCACGCAGTGCCGGGAACGTCTCGAGCACCGGCGTCCGGGCTGCCACGCGAAGCTCCTCTCCGACCGCACGAGGGCGGACACCGGGCGAGGGCCACGAGTACCGCCGCCCATGAAAACGCCTCCGCGCAGTAGCTGCCGCGAAGGCCGACTCAGCATAACCAGCGCGCGCCCGCAGGCCCAGGCGACGCCACGCTGGTCACATCCGCGACAGCGGCGGGACGGGCGTCACCAGGGGTCGCCGGTGCGCGGCGGCCGCACCGTCGCCACCGGGGCGGACCAGCGGCGGCGCAGCGCGACCAGGCGTAACCCGAACACCCCGACGGCAGCTGCGGTGAGCGGCACCGGACCGGTCTGGTCGGTCAGGTACAGCAGTGCCACCACCACCGAGCCGGCCAGCGCGGCCACCGCGTAGATCTCCCGGCGCAGCACCACGGGGATCTCCGCGGTGAGCAGGTCCCGGCCGAGCCCGCCGCCGATCGCGGTCAGCATGCCGATCAGGCAGGCGCCGACGGCCGGCACCCGGGCGTCGAGCGCCTTGAGCGTGCCGGTCACGGTGAACAGCGCGAGGCCGGCCGCGTCGAGCACCAGCACGGTGGTGCGCAGCCGGGCGAGTTGCGGGTGCAGCCAGAACACGGCGACCGCGGTGATCGCGGCGGTCGTGGCGTACCGCCAGTCGGCGAAGGCCAGCGGCGGCACCTCGTCGATGACGAGGTCGCGGAAGATGCCGCCGCCGAGCGCGGCCACGAAGCCGACGAACGCGACACCGAAGAGGTCGAGCCGTTTCGCCACCGCGGCCGAGGCCCCGGAGGCGGCGAACACCGCGACACCGGTCAGGTCGGCGAGGAGCAGGGCGGTGGAGGTGGTCACCGCCGCAGGCTACGTCGCCGGCCGGAGGACCGGCCGGGGTTCACTCCCGGTACGAGTCGTAGATCTCCTTGCACTTGGGGCAGACCGGGGAGCCCGGCTTGGCCGCCTTGGTGACCGGGAAGGTCTCGCCGCAGAGCGCCACGACGAAGGTGCCCATGACGGCACTCTCGGCGATCTTCTCCTTGCGGACGTAGTGGAACATCTCCGGACCGGTGTCGGCGTCCTTCAGCTCCGGACGCTCGAGAACCTCTGTGCTCACGTCTGCACCTCCAACCGACAAGTTTGGCAGGTCATCACGGCCGGGTCCACTTGAGGCCGGCCGGCGTAAGACCCCGTACGGTGCCCGTGTGACTGACTTTCGCATCAGCTATGGCACCGAGGTAGCCGCAGCCCTGCGCGACGGCCGACCCGTCGTCGCCCTGGAGAGCACCATCGTCTCGCACGGCCTGCCCCGTCCGCAGAACCTGCGGGTGGCGCGGGAGATCGAGCAGGCGGTCCGGGACGCCGGGGCGGTTCCGGCGACGATCGGCATGATCCGTGGCGAGCTGGTGGTCGGTCTGGACGACGCGCAGCTGACCCGACTGGCCACCGTCGATGGTGTGACGAAGCTCTCGGTGCGCGATCTGGCCGTGGCGGCGGCCACCGGCGCGGACGGCGCTACCACCGTGGCCGCGACCAGCGCGGTGGCCGCGGCGGCCGGGATCGGGGTGTTCGCGACCGGCGGGTTGGGCGGGGTGCACCGGGAGGCGGAGCACACCTTCGACGAGTCGGCCGACCTCGTCACCCTGGCCCAGACACCGATCACGGTGGTCTGCGCCGGAGTCAAGTCGATCCTCGACGTGGGCGCGACCCTGGAGCGCCTGGAGACCCTCGGGGTCGCCGTGCTCGGCTACCGCACCCGACGGTTCCCCGGCTTCTACCTGACCGACGCCGGCTTCGACCTGGACTGGTCGGTGGACTCGCCGGAGCAGGTCGCCGCCGTACTGGCCGCCCGGGACGAGCACGCCGTGCACACCGGCGCGCTGCTCGTCGCCAACCCGCTGCCGGTCGACGAACAGCTCGACCCCGAGCTGCACGACCGGACCCTCGCCGACGGCCTGGCCCTGCTGGAGCGGGACGGGGTGACCGGCAAGGCCGTCACGCCGTACCTGCTGGCGCACTTCCACTCGGCCACCGAGGGCGCGAGCCTCGCGGTCAACATCCGCATCATCCTGCGCAACGCCGACCTGGCCGCGCGCATCGCGGTCGCCACGGTCGCCCGCGCCTCCGCCGTCCCGGCATGACCCCTGGGACCCGCGTGATCGTCGTCGGCGACGTGATCACCGACGTGGTCGCGGTGCTCAGCGGGCCGCTCGCGGCCGGCACGGACACCGACGCCGAGATCAGCCTCGGCGGCGGCGGGCAGGCGGCCAACACCGCCGCCTGGGTGGCCGCCCAGGGATTCGCCGTCACGCTCGTCGGCGCGGTCGGCGACGACGACGCGGGGCGCGACCGGGTGGCCGAGTTGGCCCGCGCGGGCGTGGACTGCGCCGTCGAGCGGGTGCCGGGCGTACCCACCGGCACGGTGGTGGTGCTGACCGCCGACGGCGAGCGGACCATGGTCACGTCGCGGGGCGCGAACCTGCGGTTGAGCGCCGGGCACGTCGAGAAGGCCCTCGCGGCGACGCCCGACGCGGGGCATCTGCATCTGTCCGCGTACACCCTGTTGGATGCCGCGTCGCGCGCGGCGGGCCTGCGCGCGTTGGCCGCCGCCCGCGAGCGCGGGCTCACCACCAGCGTCGACGCGGCCTCCGCGGCGCCGCTGCAGCGCGTCGGCGCGCGGACCTTCCTGGGTTGGGTACGCGATGTCGACCTGCTCCTGGTCAACGCGGACGAGGCCACGGTGCTGGCCGGCGGGCTGGACCCGGCGGCGCAGGGGCGGGTGTTGTCGGCGACGGCCCGGCGGGTGGTCGTCAAACGCGGGGCGGCGGGCGCGGTGTGGGTGGAGGGCCGAACCGCCACGGTGAGCGTGGCGACGGCCCGGCGGGTGGCGGTGGTGGACGTCACCGGGGCCGGCGACGCCTTCGCGGCCGGCCTGCTGACCGCCTGGCTCGGCGGTGCCACCGCGACCGGGGCCCTGGACCGCGCGACCGAACTGGGGGCGCTGGCCGTCTCCAGCGTCGGCGCCCGACCACCGGCCTGAGGCGTCGGAGCCCTGGCCCGCGGGGCGGGTCAGGGCTCGGCGTCGATGATCTTGTGGGGTCGTTCGTCGGCGGTGAGGCTCATCGGTGGGGCCGCGTCCCGCCGCCGGGGGTGGAACCGGTTGGCCAGCCGGTGCTCCTCCTTGGGCGGCCGGTCGTTGGCCAGCAGCACGGCCAGCCACGGGATGAGCACCATGCCGAGGGCGCACAGCGGCAACCAGAGCCAGAGCAGCGGAGCCTTCGCGCCGACCAGGATCGCTCCGGCGACGATGCAGGCCACCCGGATGCCCATCATGAGGACATAGCGGCGCTGACGGCTGGTGAGCTGATCCTGCTGGCTGCGCGAGGCATCGGTGATGAGAATCGGCTCGTACGCCTGACGCTTCACCATGGACCTCCTCGAGGGGATTACGCCCCATCCTGTCACCACGGAGCCGTGATCAGCCAATATCGAGTCATCCCGGTACGTGTTACGTACGTGGTACGCTGCGTCTCGTGGGCAGCAGGTTCAGCTTCACCGACGAGGCGTTGGCCAACCTGAGGGTCTACGACGTCACGCCCGGGGAAGTCTGGGAGGCGCTGCACAGCGCGCGACGGGTCATCCGCCACCTGGGCGACGACGTGATGGTGGTCTACGCCGCCGCCCGCCGGGGCCGCCGCCTGGCGGTGCTGCTCGCCGAGGCCGATGGCACCGACAACGACTGGGACATCCTCTCCGCCCGCGAGCTGAGCGACGTCGAGTCCAAGCGCTACGACGAGGCCGTGCGGAGAGATCGCCGACGAGGGGGGCCGTGACGATGCACCGTGACGACGCGACGAAGCAGTTCCACAGCGGCGACGACCGGCTCGCCGACCTGATCGACGAGAGCCCCGCAGTGGACCTGCCGACACCCGACACGGACGTGCCGATGGTGAGCCGGTCGGTCCGGCTGCCGCTGGAGACCTACGAGCGGGTCCGCGCCGCCGCCGACGCCCGCGGCATCGGGGTAACCACGCTGATGCGGCAGTGGATCGAGGCCGGCCTCGCCGACCTCGACGACTCGGCCACCGTCTCGCTGGCCGACGTCCGGCGCGCGCTGGCCTCGCTGGCCCACCCCACCGCCGCCTGAACGTCAGCCCTTCTCGGCCTTCGCCGCAGCCTTCATCTGCTGCTTGTACTCCCGCACCCGGCGCAGCGAGTCGGCGTCGGTGACGTCCGCCACCGACCGGTACGCGCCGGGGTCCCCGTACCCGCCGGCCGCCGTCCGCCAGTCCTGCGGGGTCACCCCGAACCGCTTGCCCAGCAGCGCCACGAAGATCTGCGCCTTCTGCTTACCGAAGCCGGGCAGGTCGGCGACCCGCCGCAGCAGTTCCGGCCCGTCGGCGACGTCCGACCACAGCAGCGCCGCGTCGCCGTCGTAGCGCTCCACGAGCGCCCGGCAGACCTCCTGCACCCGGGTCGCCATCGCCTTCGGGAACCGGTGCAGGGCGGGCGGGGTGGCAAAGATCGCGACCAGCGCCTCGGTGTCGTAGCCGGCCAGCTCCGCCGCGTCCAGGTCGTGACCGAGCCGCTGCGCCAGCACGTACGGCGACGAGAACGCCTTCTCCATCGCGACTTGTTGATCGAGGACCATGCCGACCAGCAGGGCCAGCGGGCTGCGCTCCAGCAGACGGTTGGCCTCGGGGTCGATGGGGAGCACGAGCGTCATGGCCACCATCCTGCCCCGCCCACCGACGCGGTCGGACACCGACGCTCCGACGTCCGTCGGCGGGTGCCGCCGACCGCGGGACTCGACGCGGGGCAGGATGGCGACGTGGACGAACACGACATGCTGCTCTCCCCCGCCGGCGTCGACGCCCTGCGGACCGCGCTGACCCGGGCCGGGTTCACCAGCAACGGCATCGCCGAACGGCTCGGTCCGCAGGCCACCGCCTCGGTCGCGCGCAACGACTACCGGGCCGCGCTGCGCGGCACCGAGGACCGCGACCCGCTCGCCACGCTGATCCGGCTGTTCATCTGTGACCAGACCGAGCCGGAGACCGCCGTCGCCGCCGCGCTGGCCCCGCTGGGGCTCGACGAGGCGCTGGCCGGCGGGCTCGTCGAGCGGTACGACGAGGGCCTGCGCGCCGGTGTCGACCTGGAACCGTACGGCGACGACTGGTGGGTGCTCGCCGACGTGCCGGCCAGCGCCAGGCCGGGTCGACCGCTGCACGCCGAACACGTGCTCGGCATCGGCGGGGCCACCCACACCCTGATCGGGGCGACCGTACGCCGGCCGGTCGGCGCCGCCCTGGACCTGGGCACCGGCTCCGGCGTGCAGGCTCTGCACCTGGCCACCCACGCCGACACGGTGACCGCCACGGACCTCTCCGAGCGGGCTCTGCGCTTCGCCGCGACCAACGCCGCCCTCAACGGCCAGGACTGGGAGCTGCTGCGGGGCGACATGGTCGCGCCGGTGGCCGGCCGCCGATTCGACCTGGTGGTGAGCAACCCGCCGTTCGTGGTGGGCCCCGGCACCACCACGCACGTCTACCGCGACTCGGGTCGGGTGGGCGACGCCATCGCCGCCGAACTGGCCGCCGCGGCCCCCGGCCTGCTCACCGAGGGCGGCACGATGCAGTACCTGGCGAACTGGGTGCACGTCGCCGGCGAGGAGTGGGACGAGCGGGTGGCCGGCTGGTTCGCCGGCACCGGCCTGGACGCCTGGGTGATCCAGCGCGAGGTCGCCGACCCGATGGCGTACGTCGACCTGTGGCTCACCGACGTGGGTGAGGGGGCCGACCCGCAACGGGCGGCCGTCTGGCTGGACTGGTTCGACCAACACAAGATCGAGGCGATCGGCTTCGGCATCGTGTCGCTGCGCCGCGGCGGTCAGGCCGATCCGGTGGTCCGCGTGGAGGACCTGCGCCAGCGGGTCGCGCCGCCACTGGGCGACCAGATCGGCGCCTGGTTCGACCGTCAGGACTTCCTGCGGGTACGCGACACCGAGGCGTTGCTCGCCGAGCGCTACCGGGCCGCCGACGGTCTCCAGCTCCGCCAGGAGGCCACCATGGGTGACGAGGGCTGGGCGGTCGACCGGCAGGTGCTCGCGATGCCGCACGGCCTGCGCTGGACCGAGGAGATCGACCCGTTGGTGCTGGCGCTGGTCGGCGGGGCGGACGGCCGCCTGCCGCTCCGTGATCAGCTCGCCCTGCTCGCGGCGGCACACGACGTGGAACCCGACGAGATGGCCGAGGCGGCCGGCCCGATCGTCGCGCACCTGGTCGAGCGCGGCTTCATCGAGCCGGTGACGGGCTGATGCGGGCCGTGGTGCAGACGGTCGGGCGGGCCAGCGTGACGGTGGACGACGAGGTGGTCGGCGCGATCGAGGACGGCCTGCTGGTGCTGCTCGGGGTGACACACACCGACACCGCCGAGACCGCCGCGACGATGGCCCGCAAGGTGCACGAGCTGCGCATCCTGGACGACGAGCGGTCCGCCGCCGACGTCGGGGCCCCGATCCTGGTGGTCAGCCAGTTCACCCTCTACGGCGACGCCCGCAAGGGCCGCCGTCCGAGTTGGACGGCAGCGGCCCCCGCCGAGGTGGCCGAGCCCCTGGTCACTGCGGTCGTGCAAGCGCTCCGCGACCGCGGCGCGAAGGTCGAGACCGGCCGCTTCCGCACCCACATGCTCGTAGAAAGCACCAACATAGGCCCCAAGACCATCCTCCTAGACCTCTAACCCCCCTCCCCCTCCCCCCTCCCCCACCTCCCACCCCTCCCACCCCGTTGATCATGAAGTTATTGCTCGCCGGACCGGCGTGTCAGGGTAATAACTTCATGATCAACGCGCGGAAGCCGGGGAGGGCCACCGCCGGAACTTGTTCGGGTGGTCGCAAGTGGTCTGGTGACAGATTTCGGTGGCAATCCTGCGGGATTGCTGTCGGGTCCGCGATCAGCTCACTCCCGTTTCACGTCCCGCCCGCCAAGCTGTGTCTCACACCGGCACCACTGGGCCGGAGACACGGCACAGACGTGGGATACGGGGAGACAGAGATGACGGAACACCGGACGCGCCCAGCCACCAGCACCGAGACCGACGCCCTCACCGACCTGGACGCCACCGACGAGCGCGGCATCTCCACCGACCTGGTCCGGGCGTACCTCAACGGCATCGGTCGGACGAAGTTGCTGACGGCCGCGCAGGAGGTCGAGCTGGCCCGGCGGGTCGAGGCCGGGCTGTTCGCCGAGGAGAAGCTCGCCACCTGCACTCCGGTCTCGGAGGAGCTGCGGACCGACCTGGAGCTGATCGTGGTCGAGGGTCGCGCCGCCAAGGACCACCTGCTGGAGGCGAACCTGCGGCTGGTGGTCAGCATCGCCAAGCGGTACACCGGACGCGGCATGGCCTTCCTCGACCTGATCCAGGAGGGCAACCTCGGTCTCATCCGGGCGGTGGAGAAGTTCGACTACGCCAAGGGCTACAAGTTCTCCACGTACGCCACCTGGTGGATCCGGCAGGCGATCACCCGCGCCATGGCCGACCAGGCCCGCACCATCCGGATCCCGGTGCACATGGTCGAGCAGGTCAACCGGATGGTCCGGTCCCGCCGCGAGCTGGCGGTGACGCTGGGCCGCGAGCCCACCGTGGCGGAGGTCGCCCGAGCCCTGGAGATCCCCGAGTTCCAGGTCATCGAACTCATCTCGTACGACCGGGAGCCGGTCAGCCTGGACCAGGCCGTCGGCGACGACGGGGAGAGCGCGCTCGGTGACTTCGTGGCCGCGGTGGACCCGCGTACCGACCCGGGCGAGGGGGCCGCGCACGGCGAGCTGCGCAACGAGGTGAGCATCGTGCTGGCCACGCTGTCGCAGCGGGAGCAGGCGGTCATTCGCCTCCGGTTCGGGCTGGACGACGGCCGGCAGCGCACCCTGGACGAGGTCGGCCGCGAGTTCGGCCTGTCCCGCGAGCGCATTCGGCAGATCGAGAAGGTGACGCTGCTCAAGCTGCGCGCGCCGGAGCGGGCGCAGCGCCTGGAGGCGTACGCCTGCTGACGCGCCTCAGTAGGACGGAAGGCCCTGGCGGTTCGCCGGGGCCTTCCCCGCTGTCGAGGAAACGATCCCCCGAGGGCGCCCTCAGAGGCGGCGGGGGCCGGTGTCCGGACGGGCGGCCACGCCGCCGACGCGTACCTGGGCGTGCAGGACCGAGATGCCGTCCGGGCGGGCGAGCACCGGGTTGAGGGTGACCGCCCGCACCCGGGGCTGTTCGTCGGCGAGCTGACCGACCCGCAGCAGCAGGTCGGCCAGGGCCGCGCGGTCCACCGGCGCGGCGCCCCGGTGCCCCCGCAACAGCGGTGCGGCGCGCGGCTCGTCCACCAGTTCGGCGGCGTCGGTGTCGGTGAGCGGCACCGCCCGCCAGGCCCGGTCCCCGAGCAGGTCGGTGGCGACTCCGCCGAGACCGAAGCCGACCACCGGCCCGAACGCCGGATCCTCTACCAGCTCCACCACGCAGGCCACGCCGGGCGGGACCATCGGCTGCACCAGCACGTCCGCGCCGAAGCCGGCGGCCAGCTCGGTGTACGCGTGGCGCACGGCCGCCTCGTCGCGCAGGTCGAGACGAACCGCGCCCAGGTCGAGCCGGTGCCGCAGCCCCGGATCGGCGGCCTTGAGGGCCACCGGGAAACCCACCCGCGCCGCCGCCTCGGCCGCCGCGTCGACCGTGTCCACGAGCGTCGACGGCACGGTCTCGATGCCGTACGCGGCCAGCAGCGCCCCCGCGTCGACAGGGTCGGCGCGCAGCGCGTGCTGCGCGGCGTCCCGGTCGATGCGGGGCAGCTGGGGCGTCACGCCGGGTGGGCGGTCCAGCCACCGCGCGTACCGGTGCACCCGGGCGAGGGCGCGGACGGCCTCCTCCACCCCGCCGTACGCGGGCACCCCGGCCGGCAGCCGGCCGACCAGGAACGTCGCCACGGTCGGCTTGCCCAGGGCCAGGGCCGCCGGAAGGGCCGCGGTGACGTCCGCGTCCACATCGGTGCGTTGACCGGGCAGCGGTGGGGCGAAGACCACCACGAGGGCATCCACCCGGTCGTCGCCGGCCGTCTCGGCGAGGGCGGTGGCGAACTCGGCGGCGCCGGCGCTCGGCCCGACGTCACGCGGGTAGCCGTCGGCCACCGTCAGGCCCTGTCCGACGCAGGCCGTGGCCGCCAACCCGGTCAGCGCCGACGAGTTGCCGACCACGCCGACCCGACCGCCGGTGGGCAGCGGCTGGTTGGCCAGCAGGACCCCCACGTCGAGCAGCTCCGCCACGGTGTCCACCCGGATCACCCCGGACTGGGCGAAGAGCGCGGCCACCGCCACCTCGTCCGGGCCGGCGGCCGCACCGACCCCGGGTGGGCGGGCCGGCGAGGCGAGCGCCACCACCGGTTTGCCGCGGCCGATCCGCCGGGCCAGCCGGGCGAACTTGCGCGGGTTACCGAACGTCTCCAGGTACAGCATGATCACGTCGGTGCCCGGGTCGTCCTGCCAGTACTGCAACAGGTCGTTGCCGGAGACGTCGGCCCGGTTGCCGGCCGAGACGAAGCTGGACAGGCCCAGACCGCGCCGGTCCGCCTCAGCGAGCAGCGCCACCCCGAACGCGCCGGACTGGCTGAAGATGCCGACCCGGCCGGCCGGCGGCAGCGCCGGTGCGAGCGTGGCGTTGAGGCGTACCGTCGGATCGGTGTTGGCCACGCCCAGACAGTTCGGGCCGACCACGCGCATGCCCGCGGCGTGGGCCGCGCGGACCAGCGACCGCTGGATGGCCGCGCCCTCACCGCCGGCCTCGGCGAAGCCGGCCGAGATCACGACGAGGCCGTGCACCCCGGCGGCGGCCGCGTCGGCGACCACCGCGGTCGCCGCCTCCGGCGGGACCGCCACCACCGCCAGGTCCACCGGCAGCTGGGCGTCGACAGCACTCGGGTACGCGGGCAGCCCGGCCACCGTGGACGCGCTCGGATGCACCGGCACCACCGCACCGGTGAAACCGCCGTCGCGCAGGTGCCCGAGCACCGCCGCGCCGACGCCCTGCCCGGTGGCGCTCGCGCCGTAGACGGCGATGCCCCGTGGGGCGAGCAGCCGGGCGATCGACCGTGCCTCGGTGCGGTGCTCCCGGCCGCGCTGCACCTCCAGGGTGGCCTCGGTCGGGGCGATCGGGAAGCTCAGGTGCACCACGCCGTCGGCGTACGCGCGCTGGACCTGGTAGCCGAAGTCGGCGAAGACCCGCAGCATCGTCCCGTTGGCCGGCAGCACCTCGGCGACGAAGCTCATGATGCCGTTGCGCCGGGCGGCGTCGGCCAGGTGCTCCATCAACACCGAGCCGATACCCCGCCCCTGGAAGGCGTCCTCCACCACGAAGGCCACCTCCGCCTCCGGAGCCTGCGGGCCCAGGCGCTCGTACCGGCCGACCGCGACGATCCGGTCGGCGGCCAGCACCACGAACGCCTCCCGGTCGTGGTGGTCGACCGTGACGAAACGGATCAGGTCGCGTTCCGGGATGCGCGGGTACGGCGAGAAGTACCGCAGGTAGCGGGTGCGCTCGGAGAACCGGCTGTGCATCGCCACGATGCCCGGCGCGTCGGTCGGGTCGATCTGCCGCAACTGGACGGTGCTGCCATCGCTGAGCAGCACGTCGACGGTCTGGTCCACGCTCGTCACCGCAGGACGGCCCGGTTCAGTCCCGCGGGTCGTACGGGTCGAGGCCGAGCAGCGGGAAGACGGTCTTGCGGGTCGCCGCGATGGCCCGGTCCACCGCGTTCGGCTCACCCGTCGGCTGCCACGGCTCGTACGACGGGTCGGCGTCGTCGGTCATCCGCAGCGGGATGTCCCGGCCCGGTCGCCGGGCCGCCGCCAACTCCCGCCAGGCGAGCGGGGTGAGCGTCGCCGGGTCGATCGGGTCGCCGGTCGCCACGGCCAGCAGGTGCGTCCACGCTCGCGGCACCGCCTCGACCAGCGCGTACCCGCCACCGCCGGTGGCGACCCAGCGGCCCTCGCACAACTCGTCGGCGAGCGCCCGCAGCGCCAGGTAGGTGGCGCGCTGCCCGTCCACCGTCAGGTTCAGGTCGGCGAGCGGATCGAGCCGGTGCCCGTCCGCGCCGCACTGGGTGACGAGCACCTGCGGCCGGAACGCGCGCAGCACCGACGGCACGATCGCGTGGAACGCCCGCTGCCAGCCGGTGTCGTCGACGCCGGGCGGCAACGGCAGGTTCACCGCGCTGCCCTGCGCCCCCGGCCCGCCGGTCTCGTCGGGGAAGCCGCTGCCGGGAAAGAGCGCGAGCGGGGTCTCGTGCAGGCTGACCGTGAGCACCCGCGGGTCGTCCCAGAAGATGTCCTGCACCCCGTCGCCGTGGTGCACGTCCACGTCGACGTACGCGATCCGCTCGGCGCCCAGGTCGAGCAGCCGCGCGATGGCCACCGCCGGGTCGTTGTAGACGCAGAAACCGGACGCCCGGGCGCGCATCGCGTGGTGCAGGCCACCGGCCACGTTGACGGCCCGACGGGCGTCCCCCCGCCAGACCGCCTCGGCCGCGGCAACCGTCGCGCCGGCGATCAACGCGCTGGACTCGTGCATCCCCTCGAAGACCGGGTTGTCGGAGGTGCCCAGCCCGTACCCGGCGAACAGCGGGTCGCGCGGCGCGGCCCGCACGGCGGCCAGGTAGGCCGGGTCGTGTACGCGGGTCAGCAGGGCGTCGTCGGCGGGCTCCGGCTTGACCACGCGCACACCGGGTCGGGTCAGGACGCCCAACTCCTGGGCGAGCGCGACGGTCAGCTCCACCCGGACCGGGTCGAGCGGATGGTCACCCAGGTTGTAGGCGAGCAGCGCGGGGTCCCACACCACCACCGTGTCGTCGGACATGAGCCCATCGTCGCACGAGGACCGTCGCCGGCCCATCGCACGCGCTGGTCAGCGCTCCGGTGTCGGTCCGGTGGCGACCGGCCGGGAGGCGTCGGCGACCCAGTTGCTCCACGATCCGACGTACAGCGCCGCGTCCGGCCGGCCGGCCAGGTGCAGCGCGAGAACCGCCTGCGCGGCGGTCACGCCGGAGCCGCAGTACGCCCCGACCTGCCGCGCCCCGTTCACGCCGACGGCGGCGAACCGGTCCCGCAGCACCTCGGCGGCCGGGAAGCGCCCGTCGGCGCCCACGTACTCGCCGCCGGGCAGGTTCGCCGCGCCGGGCACGTGACCGGCGACCGGGTCGATCGGTTCGACCTCGCCCCGGAAGCGCGGTGCCGCGCGTACGTCGAGCAGCACGGCGTCGTCGGCGGCGGCCAGGGCGGCGGCGTGCCCGGCGTCGAGCACCGGGAGAGCACCGGGGTGCACC
The DNA here is from genome assembly GCF_049179015.1 of Micromonospora sp. WMMD736. Classification (NCBI taxonomy): domain Bacteria; kingdom Bacillati; phylum Actinomycetota; class Actinomycetes; order Micromonosporales; family Micromonosporaceae; genus Micromonospora; species Micromonospora sp. WMMD736. The sequence continues at coordinate 6,136,633 of NZ_JBMHMI010000001.1, read as the reverse complement.
TCGACGTCGCCGGGGCGCGGGGTGGGCGCTTCGGTGGAGACCGGCCGGCCGGCGGCGACCCAGGCCGGGAAGCCCCCGTGCAGCAGGCGCACCGACTGGTGTCCGGCCCACCGCAACGTCCACCAGGCGCGTGCGGCGGCCAGGCCGTCGCCGCCGTCGTACACCACCACGGGGTGACCGGAACGGACGCCGGCGGCCCGCAGCGCCCCCCGCAGCGCGCCCGGGTCGGGCAGCGGGTGCCGACCGCCGACGCCGGGCGGCCCGCACAGCGCGGTGTCCAGGTCGAGAAAGACCGCGCCGGGCAGGTGGCCGGCCAGGTAGTCGTCGTGGCCGGGCGGGCCGGTGAGCCGCCAGCGGACGTCGAGCAGGGTGGGCGGGTCGGCCTGGTCGAGCTCGGCGGTGAGCCGGTCGACCTCGACCAGCAACTCCTCGGTACCGGACATGGCGACCATCCAACACCATCCGGGTCACCACGACGCGATTCGGCAGCGGTCGCTCGCCGCGCGGCAGGGTAGCATCGTGCATCGGAGGGCCGCTTACCTTATGAAGTCTCACGATCTGGTCGACACGACCGAGTCAGTGATTACCTTCAGCGGGGAGAGTACCGGAGCTGTCGGAACAGGACAACTAGGTACAGGAGCCCACGATGAGCAACCTTCCGCAGAGCGTCCGCGACCACTTCCGCAACCTCGGCCGCCAGTACGGCCGGCAACTGGCCGAGCGGGAGCGGCAGAACGAGAAGCCGAATCAGGGGTCGCGCTGAACGTCAGCCCCGGGGGCGTGCCCAGGCAAGGAACCGCTCGGTCAGGTCGGGCATCTTGTCCGGGTTGAGCTGGTGGAGCTGGTCACGCGCCTCGACCATCTGCTGCGCGAGGTAGATGATCAGCCCGGTCCGATTCCCCTGGTACTCGCTGAGCAGAGACAGCTTGGCCGGCTGGCAGGGCCACTCCACGCCGCAGCCACGGCAGCGCCAGAGCGGGCGCATCGGCAGGTGAGGGCGGCCGGGGCGAGGCATCAGCGCATCCTCTTCGCGATGGCCCGAGCCTCGTCGTAGCTCAGCGGCAGCCACCAGACGAAACGCCTCACGATGGCGATCGGGTCCGGCCCGTCGAGTCGGCCGCGGAGATCCCGGATGGCGGACGGCAGGATGGACGCCATCAGCGACAGGTAGGTGTGCGCGTCTTCGCGGGGGATGATCCGCATCTCGGCGCAGGGCCACGGCTCGCCGCATCCCTGGCAACTCCACGTCGGGCTCTCCGCGACGTGACCCCGGATCTCGATGGTGATCATCAGCGGCTCCCGCTCGCCCGCATTGACTGCCCGGCGGTGACCAGTTCGGCCGCGAGATGCCACAGGATCTCGGTCGGCCCGCTGTCGGAGTAGGGCGGATAGCTGAACGGCGGGGCGGGGGTGGCCGGCTCGGGCGTCGGAGCGGGCCGCCGACGCCCACCCCTGGTCGCGCGGCGCTCCGAGCAGCACGCGCAGTGCCGGCCACGATGAGACTTCCGGTGCCACCCTCCGCGATGCCTCACGTCTACCCCACCCCGCCAGTCTGGGAGGGGGCCGCTCCACCACGGGGGAAGCGGAGCGACCCCTGCGACCCAACCCCGTCCCACACTGGATGGGAGCCGGATCGCATGGGTGACAGTCTGGTTAGGACGGGACTACTGTCGGAAGGCGTTACGGCAGGTTGCGGCGCTACTCTGGACGCCCGGTGCGAGTCCTGGCGACGGCCTGGTGATCTTCGCGAGATCCTGGAGGACGCATGGAAAGCGAGCAGACCGCCGAACTCATTCGCGTGCAGCTCCGCAAGCTGCGAGCCCTACAGGGCATGAGTCAGGACGAATTCGGCCGACGCGCCTCCTACTCAGGCTCGACGGTCTCCGCGGTCGAGACCGGCACTCGGCCCATGGACCTGGCGTACGCCGAGCGGGCGGACAAGGTGCTCGATACCGGCGGGCTGTTCGTGTCACTGCTGGAGATGGCGCAGAGCGCCGGCCAGCCAAGCTGGTTCAGGCCGTGGCTCGACGCCGAGCGCGTCGCCATGCAGCTCAGGTACTTCAACCCGACCCTCATTCCGGGCCTGCTCCAGACGGCGAACTATGCCCGCGCGGTGCTCCGCTTCGACGACCTGCGGCCGGAGTCCGAGGTGGAGAACCAGGTGGCTTCCCGGCTGGAGCGGCAGGAGATCCTGACCCGCGAGCGCCCCCCTCAGGTCGTGGCCGTGATCGACGAGGGCGCCTTGCGACGCCAAGACGCGATCATGAGCGAACAGCTCGCCCACCTGGTGAAGATGGCCGAGCTGCCCCACATCCACATTCACGTCATCCCCCGGGACGCCGGGTTGCACGTCGGCCTGTCCGGTCCGCTCGCTCTAGCTAGGTCGTCGGATGGCAACTGGGTGGGCCACCTGGAGAACCAGCTTGCGGGTCTTGTCGTGGATGGCGAGGATGGGATGGCTACGCTTCTGGCTAGATGGGAAGGCGTGAGGGGCGTTGCCCTCCCGCAAAGCCTGTCAATCGCCCTGATGAAGGAAGTAGAGAGCCATGGACCTCAGTAACGCCCAGTGGCGCAAGTCGACCCGTAGCGGCACCAGCGGGGGTGACTGCGTCGAGGTGGCAGACAACCTGCCCGGCGTCGTGCTCGTTCGCGACACCAAGAACCGCGACGGCGGAACGCTCAACTTCACCCCGCAGACGTGGGGTGCCTTCGTCGACTTCGCCAAGAAGCACTGACCCGGAAACGCAAGAAGGCCCGGCTCCCCGAGATGGGGGGCCGGGCCTTCGTGTTTCGCGTCTCTACCGTGCAGGTCGACCGTCGCGCACCAGCAGCACGAGAGGCCGCTCGGGATAGGTCTCTTCGACGGACCCCTCGGGGCCTGGCAGGCTCGACGGGTTCATCGGCGCACCATCAGGCGCGTACGCCCACGGCCAGCCCTCGGCGATGCTGTCCCGGTCGGCCCGGACGAACAGCCGGCCCTGGGCGTCGATGACCAGGTCGTTGTCAAGCCACTCCTCGTCGGGGAACTCCTCGCTCATGCCAGCGAGAGTACCGATCCCCACCGACACCCCCTGGTGTCACTTCGCCGGTGGCGACACCACGGTCACGGTGTCGTCGATCTGGTAGACGTCGACCCGTAGCGTCCCGTCGCCCGGGGTGGTGAAGGCGATCAGTCCCCCGCCGGCCGGCGAGCTGAACTCGATGATCCGCTCCATGGGGCCGGCGTAGTTGTTGGCGACCGGGCTGGTGTTCACTTTGACGTCGTACCTGCGGCTCACTGGGCCTCCCCCATCTGGTAGTTCACGAACTCGCCGAGCATCAGGTTGAACACGACAGCGGCGGCGTGGTCCTCGTCGCGCTCGCCGCACATCCACTGGATGAGGTGGCGCATGGCGCTGGCCTTGGCGCGTGCCAGCTCCTCGCCCCCTCGGGCCTTCTCCCAGTTGCGCTCGCCGTACTTGACGGCTCCGCGCTGTAGGAGTTGGGCCAGGCGGGTCAACATCTGCTCCTCGTAGGGCAGGTCGGCCGCGAGGATCAGGTCGAACCGCGGCTTGCCCTCCTGGATGTCGCGCACCATCCCGGAGTCGTACTGGGCGCGCTCGCCGGAGTCCTTCGTGACGTACGCGCTCACAGCGTCTCCCTGTGAATGACCATGGTTTCCGACTCCCTGAACTCGATCCGCCTGCGCTCTTTGCGGATCTTCCGGCGGGCGCCCCATTCGGTGTCCGTGCCGCCGATGTACTTCGCCCGCAGGTGCTTCTCGTCAGCGCCAACGGGAACCAGGTAGACCCCGTAGGCGAAGATCCTTCCCGGCTCGCCTCGCCGGTCGACGATGATGAACTCCATCAGGCGGTGACCTCCTTGGTCAGGGCTGCCAGCAGGCCGGCGGCACACGGGGCGCAGATGTAGAGGCGGATCGGGCGGTGGCCGCCGACGACGCTCTCGCGGGTCTCTATGAGGACGAAGTGCCCTTCGCCTGGCTTGTTGGGGCACGCCAGGTTGGCGCACGCCATCGGCAGGCCGATGTGCTGAAACGTCATCGCGAATCCAGGATGCGGCCGTCTTCGGACATGCAGAGTTGGCCTCGGTGAAGGGTGGTCGGCTCGCCCCCGATGTCTCGGCAGCGCTGATCCCAGTCCTCGCGGTCCCACTGGACGAGCAGGAGCGCGCCGACGAGCGTGAGCGTCGCGAGAATGGCGGCGAGGATCAGCAGCCCGAGTTGCGTCGACTCCCTCGTGCGGGCACTGGGAGCCGGCGTGGGTCGCATGACGGTGCGGCGGCGCGGGCGGGTGTGGTGGGTCTTGAAGCTGATCGCCCGGCGGCGCTTGTGCATCTTGCTCATGCGGTCACCAGGTTCCACGCCTTCTCGGCCTGGGCCTGGTCCTCGGGGTCCAGGGCCTCGATGATCCAGGGCTTCGTGCCGTGGGTGGTCATCGCGCCCTGGGCGATGTAGCCGGGGAGCACGCCGCCCTGGTCGAAGGTGCGGACGAGCTGCTTGTAGATGACGCCGACGTTCACGATGGTGTCCGGCAGCACGCGCGTCGGGGTGGCGGCGTCGAGCGATTCCTCGGTATCGAAGATGACGGCCGAGCACAGCACCTCGGGCTTGCCGTCAGCGCCGGTCGGCATGATCGCTCGCGGCTTGAGGACGACGGCGATGGCGTCTTCGTACTCGGCGGGGCGGAAGTAGTGGGCGGCTACGGACGTCGGGCTGATGAAGTTGGTCATCGAATACTCCTTAGCAAGTTACGCTGGAATGTTGTCGTACTTGTCGCTCAGGTACCGCTGGACGCTGCGCCTGGTGGTGCCCAGCTCCTCGGCGATGCCGTCCATGTCGACCCCGTCACGGAGCAACTGGCGAGCCCGCTGCGCGAGGCGCTGGGCTCTGAGCTGGTGGATCGTGGGGATCGCGACGACGTTCGACCCCGGTTCCGCCGGGGGCCGCGTGTAGGGCAAGCCGGCCTTCTCCGCCCGCTTGCGAGCGCGGGCCTCGCGGTTGGCATCGCTCGACCGCTGGCGGTCGCGCTCCAGCCGGGCGGCTTCGGTAGCCGCGTCGGCCCTGACCTCGGGGTCGGGGTGGTGCTCGGCCAGCCAGTCGAGGCGGGCTCTCGGGGTCTCACCACCCCAGACCCCATAGAGGTGCCCCTCGGCGCGGGCCAGGTCGCGGCACTGGACCATGACCTGGCAGTCGATACAGATGTCGATCGCGTCGTTGGCGCGGCGGGCGTCGAAAAACGTCTCCGCGTCGTCCGTCGTGCATTGCTGAGCGATGGTGCTGATCATTGCGTTTCCTTGACTACTAGGTGCTGCGGTACGTGGCGGCTCGGTGTCGGGCGCTGGCGCTAGGTCCCGATCGCCGCGCCTGCCGCCGTGGAGACCCGGTCGCCTCCGAGGTCGGCTCGCTGCCCGGCCAGGCGGCCGGCACCGTAGCCGGTGCTGCTGATCTTCGCTTTGGGAAGCGTCCTCAACTTGGGGTAGACCTCGGCCGCCCTGCTGTCGACGGCCGACTTGCGGTTGGCGAGCACCAGGTCGGTCGACGGCCCTTCGTGCTCACCCTTGGCGCGCTGCTCGGCGGCGGTCAGCCGCGCCCACACCTCGTGTCCGAACCCGCGCAGCCACGCCCTGCGGTAGCTGGTCGGGCTCTCGCCCTGGAAGATGGGGCGGGCCGTGATGATGCCGTGCGACGCCTGCACCAGCAGGGACGTGAACAGCAGCTCGACGCGCTCCAGGTCGGACGGGAAGCCGAACAGGTGCACGGTGTAGCCGACCCGGCGCGGCGTGGTGCGCAGGCGAACGGTGTGCACGTTCAGCGGTTGCGCGACGAGGTGCAGTAGCGCCGACTTCTCGGTGGAGTACGGCGCCGGCACAAGAATCTGCCGGTCAGCGACCGCCTCCCTCTGGGCCTCGGGCATGGCCGCGTTGAGCAGGGCCTTCTCGATGCCGTACCGGGCGATCAGCTCGGCGGCCTTGGCGGTGAACGCCTTGGATTCGGCCGGCGTACAGGCCGGGTCTTCGGCCTGGGCCAGCAGCTTGCGGACCTTGCTAAGCATGTCGGGGCTGGTACTGTCGTTGCTCATTCGCGTTCTCCTCGTGCAGTGTTTATACCTTAGCAAGTGCGGGCGGAGCCCGGTAGCGGCAGGCCGTAGTTGGCCTGCCAGTCCTGGCAGTGCTCGACGCACCACGGCTGACCCGGCGCGGCCGGCTCGTCGCAGGTCTCCGTCCACGGCAGCCCGTAGGCCGTCTGCCAGTCGCACTTGAGCGCCTTGACCAGCGCGTGCGGGCCGAAGATCACCCACCCCTCAGCTCCGGTGTCCGCCCGGGTCGCCCAGTAGCGGATCATGTCGCGGCCAAAGATGTCGCTGCACGGCTGCTGTTCGCCGAGCACGGTCACGATGACGTCCTCGTCGTCGCCCGTCTCGGTGTTGTAGGCGGTCCGGATGTAGCGGTCGCCCGGCTTGAGCGCGGACGCTTCCCGGATCGGCAGGTCTTCCATGATGTCCCCTTCGATGTTGGCCCTGTCCGTGCGACAGGTGGCGGCGGCCGGACCCGCGAGCCCAGCCACCACCATCAACGCACGGCCATACTACTTAGCAAGTCCGGGCCGCGTGGCCGGGGTGCAGGGGATCGTCGAGATCCCCGAGGGCAGCGTCGTGAAGTCCTTGTTGCCGGACTCCCAGATGCCCCGGCTGGTGACGAACACCATGTAGCAGGCGCCGTCCTTCGTGACGTACTTGGTGACCGCCACGTTGCGGAACCCGTCCGGCATCCGGATGACCTGCGTCCCGGTACCGTCAACGATGTTGTCCGGCGTCGGCTCGGGCGCGTCGGTCTTGGTCTCGGCCTGGCAGCCGGCGAGCGCGAGCGCGGCGACGATGGCGGCGGTAGCCGCGGTGACCTTCTTCATGAGCACTCCTTGCTGGTGGGGGTGGTTAGCTGAGGATGTAGCGGGCGATGGTGACGCCGGAGCCGCCCGACATGTCGACGGGGCTGCCGTCGTCGTCGGGGTCGAGCTGGTGGTAGCGCAGCAGCAGCCCGGAGAACGCCGACTCCGACAGGTGGGCGTGCCACCCCTGCATCCACTCGGGCAGGCCGGCGCCCCGGGTGATCCCGGCGTCGCGGCTGAACTCGGTGATCGGGTAGAGGTCGCCGCAGTGACGGACGAACTCGGCGTCCATCAGCTCGTCGTACTCGTCCTCGGACAGACCGCGAGCGAACCCCTCGATCTCCTCCGGGGCCAGGTCGTAGGCGGCCCACACGCTGCCGCTCTCGGCGTTGGTGATCCACACGAAGCTCTCCCGCGTGGCGTACTCCGCGAGGGTCTGCCTGGCGGTCGGCAGGTCGCCGGCCTCGACGACCAGCGTGTCTCCGTGCATGGTCAGCGCGACGTCACTCATTTGAACCTCACCTTCACGATCTGGGCCGCCTCGAACGCCTGCACCGAGTTGCCGACGAGACGCCAGAGGGCGCGCAGCTCGTCGTCTCGGTTGTCCCCCTGGGCGGCTTCGGTGGCCGCGTTCACCAGGTCGTGGAACTCCGCGACCCGGTCCGCCGGGACCAGGTACACGCGCAGCAGTTCGCCGGACGCCGAATCTATCTTAGCAACTTGGGTCACAGGGCCGCCTCCGCTTCCATGTCCAGCTCGCCCTTGTCGAGCATCTTCGTCTCGTGCCGAAGGAACTCGGGCGACTTCCCCTTGAGCACGAGCGGCGTCATGCCCTCGACCCGCAGGCACACGCCCTCGTCGACCATCACGTTGTCCGTGGGCAACGGGTCCTCGTTGTAGAGGATCGGCCGGTCGGCGAACCGCCGGTCGAGGAACCCCTCCACATAGAAGTCGTTGATGCCCCGCCGGGTCGCCAGCTCGGGCACCGTGTCCACGCCGATCGAGGCGCAGAACTCCTTGACCGCCGGCCAGCTCAAGTCGACCGACCGCCCGTCCTCGTTGATCACGGCGACGCGGTAGACGTAGAGCTTCGCCACGCCCTCGGGGATGCGGTAGGTGTAGTCGCGCTGGATCGGCCTGTCCGAGTCCGGCACCCAGCCCACGATCTCGCCGTACACGACGTAGCCCTTGGGCAGCAGCCCCTTGAGCCGGGAGCCGACCTCGGTGTAGATGTCGCGGCCGTAGAACTCGGTCCCCCACGGGTTGTCCGGGTCCTTGGTCACGTTGCGGGAGCCGTAGACGTACGCCCACTCCCGCTCGACCACGCTGGCACCGAAGAACCGGGCCACCTTGTCGCGCCAGCGCAGCTTGCGTTCGACGAGCGTGTGCCCGGCCCGGACCGACGTGCCGTGCAGCTTCTGCGTGACGACTACGTGATCATCGCTGCCGATGGCACCGGGCGCCCGGAAGAAGCTGCCCGTGTCGAAGTGCTTCGGGAACAGCTTCTCGTCGACCCGCTCTCGTCGCGCCGGCCCGACCACCTTGGCCGAGCGCTGACCCGGCTGCCGCAGCAGGTACTTCTGGCAGATCGGCTGCCCGTTGATCTCGTCGAACGTGTCGCCCTCGCGGAGCTGGTGCGGGTCCTTCATGAAGGGCGCCAGGCTGTCGAGCGGCATGAACAGGGCGTCCGAGCGGTGGCCGCGGAACTTCAACGCCTTGACGCGGCGGTTGTCCTCCAGGTAGCCGGTCAGCGCCGGGTCGACGTTCAGGTACGCGTGCCGGTGCAGGTTGTTCGCGGCGGCGTACGCCACGCTGAGCTGCGTCTCGGCGGTGAACAGCACGCCCAGGTCGCCGACCTGCGTGTCCTTCGAGACGATCGCCTGGTAGCCCAGCAAGGGCACGCCCACCACCCTGTCGCAGTTGGCCAGGGTGTTGATGTGCCGCACCCGCACGACGACGGCGGCGTAGTTGACGTTCTTCGGTTCCTGCAACTTCACGGTCTTCCCCTCAGTTCGCGTACTCGAACGCTTCGGTCGCGGCCTCAACCGCGTGCTCGTATCCGATGTAGCCGCCGCAGGAGTCCTCGTGCTCCCACGTCTTGCGCCGGATGCCGAGGTCGTCCAGCCGCGCCCACTCGACCAGGCGCTCGACGACGTAGCTGTAGACCTCGCCGTCCTCCCACTTGCGGATGGTGTCGACGCCGCTGACGAGGTCGCTTCTCAGTACGTCCTTGTCGACGGTGCCGCCCGCGTCTTCCGGCAGCAGGTAGAACGTCCGCCGGCCGACCGTCTCGACGACACCGCCGTGCACGATCTCGACGTACCGGCGGAACACCTTGGCCACCCAGTCCTGCGGGTCGTCGCGCCACCAGCTCCGCCGCAGGAACCAGGCGTACTCGTCGAACAGCGGGCCGCCGACCTCTCGGGCCTCCCTGCGGTCCCGGCCGTAGCTGTGCGGGTCGAACTCCCGCAGCTCGTGCGGCAGGCCGTCCAGCTCGGCGCGGATGTCGCGGTGCAGCTCGTCGGGCAGCAGGCGCACCCGCAGGTCGCCCTTCTCCAGCAACGTGTCCATGCCTACAGCTCCTCGATCTCAATGTCTTCGCGGACCAGGCCGTCGAACGCCTGGTCGCTGTACTCGGACAGCTCGTCAGCGAGGCTGTTCCCGGAGTCGTCGATCGCCTGGTCGATGTCCTCCTCGACCTCCTCGACCGTGCACCCCAGCAGCGCCGCGATGTCCTCGGCGGTCAGCTCGGTCTCGTGGTCACTGATCTCGCGCCACCGAACCGTGTAGGTCTTCATGCGTTCACCAGCTCCTCGCAGGTCAGCTCGTGTTGAGCGATCGTCTTCTTGGTCTCGGCTTTGCGGGCCTTCATCCGCTCCACCTGCGCGAGCTGGTAGGCGGTCGGCCGGTTGATGGCCTTACGGACGGCGGCGGCGAGGTCGCCGTTCGCCTGGCCGATCTGGACTCGCAGGTTGCGGCAGGTCTGGCAGCTCGCGGCGGTCATCCGATGGCCCACTCGGGGTGGCCGTGCCAGCGGACGTCCGTGCAGCCGGCCCAGCCGGTGCCGAAGTCGTCGAGCGGGGCGGCGCAGTGCTCCTCGCTGCCCATGTCGCCGGTCGTCAGCAGGCGCCCGGTGTAGTACCGCTCGCCGTCGCCGTCGTAGAGGTAGAAGGTGTGGCCTTCGCCGGCCTTCACCCGCTTCAGCAGGTCGTCCGGCGCGAGGCGCGGGCCGGCGATCCCCTCGTCGGATTCCTCCTCCGGCGGGGTGATGTGGTCCTTCGTGATGACCCAGGCGTAGTCCGCCATGACATCCATCTCGATACTCCTTAGCAAGTTGGGGTGTGGTTACGCGGCGATCAGGTCGGACTCGGCCGGCTGGGTGGTGCGGCTGGCCTCGACGTCCTCGATGGGGGTCACCTTCGTGCGACCGCGCGGGCCGGTGGCACGCGAGCGTTGCGGCCTGACGGCCGAAGCGACGGTCTCCTGGCCACCCTCGACAGGCGGGGCCTTCTCGACCCGCTTGGCCTTGGCGGGCTCGCGCGCCGGCTTGCGGGCAACGGCGCGACGCGCTCGGGTCCGGGAGGCGACCGCCTCGGCACCGAGGTAGATCACGACGCACCACACATGGGCGACGCGCTGGATCACGTTCTCCCCGGCGTAGCAGTTGGCCACGATGCTCACGGAGCAGGCCGTGATCAGCACGACCCACGCCCGCCTGCGGGCCTCCGGCGCGACGCCGGCCGAGTTGATGATCAGCGAGCACATGATCACCGCCAGGTCGACGGTGATCGGGATCGCGGTGGCCGACAGAAAGTCCGCGTCGTGCCTGAGCAGCAAGTCGCGCTGCGTCCAGTAGGACACGACAGCGGCGACCACCGCGATCCCGACCAGCGCCCAACGGCTGATCTTCAGAGTCCGGTCAGCCTGTTCCATGCTCAGGCCGCCGCCAGCGCCGGCACGTCCACCGCACCCTCGTGAACGACGAACCGGCAGTCGACCCGCTTGCCGTGGTGCTTGCCCTCGCACTCGATGTCGACCAGCCTGCGCTGCGGGTCGGCCATCCTGTAGCGCAGCTCGGCCTGCGACTCGTCGATCTGCGAGGCGAACAGCTTCTCGTAGTGCACCCGCTGCGCGGCCTGCTCGACGGTGAGCGGGTGGGTCGGGAACGCCTTGGCCCATAGGCGGAAGTACAGGCCGGCGCCGGCACCGTGCATCGGCACCTTCTGGCTCACCTCGGCGCACATCACGGACATCTCCGCGTACGTCGCCGGCCGCAGGTCGGCACCCGAGACGACCCGGCCCAGCAGCTCCCGGACGTGCGAGAGGTAGACGAACTCGGTGTACATGCCCTCCCCGATGTCGCGGGGCTGGAGCAGCTTGAACGAGTGGTACAGCTCGTCGCGGTGGGCGGGGTGGCGCTGTTGCATGCTTCGGATCTCGTCCTCGGCCATGTCGATGCGCTCGAAGATGCCCGCCAGCTCGGACGCGACGGCCCCGAGCAGTCTGGCCATGCCGGCGTTGATGGTGGTGATCTCGTTGTTCGACATTCGGCTGGTTCCCTTCAGATCGATCGGTTTGTTAGCAAGTGGGGTTAGGTCAGGCGGGCACCTTGCCGAGCGCGGCCAGGACGTCGCGCATGTCCTCGATGTCGCCGTTGGTCTCGATCCGCACGTAGCCCCCGGGTCGGATCTCGACGCTGGTCATGCCGCGCCCCTGGTGGTGCCGGCGGAAGTACACGCTGTGCAGGGGGTTGGAGGGCTCGCCCGCACCGAAGCGCTGCACGCCCAGCAGCTCGGCCGCGGTCCGAGCCACGTCGTCGCGCTCGGCCCGATCCCGCAGGGCGTTGGTGGCGAGCTTGCGGGCCGTCAGCAGGATGTCCCGGTAGTCGGGCAGCAGCCGGCGGTTGATCTCCTTCGCGATGGTCACCGCACCGCGTCGCAGGGCAACGGAGATTTCCGGGGTGCGGAGCCCGTGGGTGTCCGCGCCGGAGGCGTGGATCTCCCGGGGTAGCCGGCTGTCGATGTCGACGCGCTCCGGCGCGTGGGAGTCGATGTTGATCATCAGCCACTCGCCGTCCGGCCCCTTCAGGTCGAACCACCGCGTGTGCTCGTCGTGCGTCGCCTGCCATCCCTCCCCCAGCTCGCGCGCCACGGTCGCGGCCAGCTCCGGCAGGCCCTTGCGCGCCTCTTCGGCCAGCTCGAAGTTGCTCATGAACTTGGTCGTCATCTCTGGTCCTCCAGGTGATCGTGTGGTTGACGACTAGTGCCGTCGCCCGGCGTTCGGACGGCGAGCCCGAACGCCGGAGGTCGCACTAGGCAGCGGCCTCACTTAGCAAGTGCGGGAGCGGATAGAGGGGGATGGTCATGGTCGGCATGTCGTCGCGCCACCCGGGCGCCCACCCGTCGAGCCGCGCGTCCAGGGAGTCCGACCACTCGGCCACCATCTCGTCGATGCGGACACGCATTGCCAGCACGTCGGCCGCGATCTCGCGGTGGTCGGGGTTGATGAGGTCGAGCGAGTGTTCGATGATGATCCGCTCGATCCTCGGGTCCTCGGCGATCTCCTGGGCCGGCGACCAGTCGAGCGTCGCGCCGACCGGCTCGGGTTCGCGGTCTCTCCAGAATGCCAGGCTAGCCATGGTGCTCCTTTTTTAGCAAGAGGCGGCGAACAGGACGGTGGCGGGAGTCTCCCGCAGGAAGGAGATGTACTCGTCGGGCGACTCGCGCAGCGGGTCGACGAGCTTCGCGAAGACCGTGCCCGGGGTGTAGTCGATGGCCTCCACCAGGACGGGCCACGCGATCCCGTCGACCTTCAGGATCTTGTCGCCCTCCACCAGGTCCCCGGCGGTGATCTCGTGCGACACGGCCACGTTCAGGTACTCGGGCGGGCTGTCCAGCTTCTCGGCGATCACCCGGTGCGAGTCGTGGCCGCCGCCCCCGCACACGTCGCAGGACAGCCGGGTGAACCCGCCGGAGTGGTGCCCGTACTCGTGCGAGTGGCCGAACAGCGCGTCCTCGTCGTTGGGGTCGTCGCAGTCCTCGTACACGCACATCCATCGGTGCTCGGAGTCGCAGCCGTCGCCCCCGCAGTCCACCCACATGTGGTAGTCCTGCCACTTCACGTCCAGGGCCTCGGCCGACCGGGCGTCGAGCACGTCGTTGATCTCGCCGCTGCCGCCCACCGCCCAGTAGCAGGTGCTACACACGTCGAGGATGATCCAGGTGTCGATGTTGATGTCGAGGGTCGTGATGGTCATCTGTAGGCCCTTCAGTGGTTCCGGATGCGGATGTCGTTCAGCTCGGCGTAGGTCGCGTCCGGGTTGTCCCGCAGGTAGTCCCGCATCGCCCGCAGGACGCGCAGGGTGTTGGAGCCGGCGAACAGGGCGTCCGCCTGGTCGTCGCTGATGCCCAGGCGCTTCCGGGCGAACGTGGCGACGTGCACGCCGTGGCGCGAGTCGAGCTGCCCCGTCTCGGGGTTGACGTCCCAGTACGGGATGTCCCAGGCCCCCATGAAGTAGTCGTAGATCGGCTTGGGGACCTCGGCGCCCGCGCGGATGGCGACGAACCCGGCCAGGCACATCGCGGTGCCGCACGGGTGGTCGGGCTCCTCGTGGGGGCTCACCACGGCCACCCAGTTGCTCTGGTCGTGCTCGTACCCGTGGGCTCCCGTGGCGGCGTCCTCGATGCCGGCGTCGAGCAGGTCGAAGTTGATCGTCGTGTTCGTGGTCATTGCGTTGCTCCTGAAGGGGTGAGGTGAGGCGGGGTCGGTTGCCGGGATCAGTTCGAGCAGTAGTCGCAGCAGTAGTCGCTGTCCGCGCGCAGCGTGATCAGGTCGGTGTAGTTCGCGTCCGGGTGCTCCCGCAGGTGGTCCCGCATCGCCCGCAGGTCGTCCAAGGTGTTGCTGCTCTTGAACAGGGCCTTCGACTGCCACTCCCTCAGCCCCAGGCGCCGCCGGGCGAACTCGCTGACGTGGACGGCCCCGTCCAAGTCCTCGCCATCGGTGACCGTCTGCCCGGTCTCCTCCTCGACCCACCAGCGCGGAATCCACCAGAAGTTCTCGCTCGGGTAGCGGCGCGGCTTGGGCACCGTGGCACCCGCACGCACGGCGGCGAAGCCGGCCAGGCACAGCCCGGTCTCGCACAGCTCCGCGCTGCCGGCTTGCGGGTTCATCACGGTCGCCCACTCGCCCTGGTGGTGCAGGAAGTCGCCGTCCTCGTTCGCGGCGTCCTCGATGGCGGCGTCGAGCAGGTCGAAGTTGATGGTCATGGTCATGCGGTCCTCCATGGTTGATCGTTTTCCATCTGGAAAATCCGGGTCACGGGTTGCTGGGAAGCGAGATCGTGCGGCCGGTGCCGTCGATGACGAAGCTGATGCCCCGTCCGTTGCCTCGTTCGGTGGCGCGGTAGTAGCAGGGCTCCCCGGCGACAGCCGGCGAGTCCTCGGTGGCGCAGGGCCGCATCGGCTGCGCCGGCTGTAGGCCGCGCACACCCCACCCGACGAGTCCGCCGAAGAACGCGGCGAGCAGCACCACGAGCGACGTGGCGAGCAAGGTCTTCTTCACGGTCTCCCCCTGCCTAGAAGGCGCTGTTGATCGCGTCGGCCTGCCGGTCAGCCCACACCGACACCGAGGGCCGGAACTCGTCGACCGCCTCGGCCTCGGTCATGCCCTCGCGCAGCTCCTTGGCGATCTCGGCCGGCTCCCAGCACTCGGCGATCACGTCCCAGCCGCCCTCGCTGTAGTGCTCGTCGGCGTGGTCGTAGACCGCCTTCACCAGGTCGACCATGCGATCGGACATGCCGGCGAAGTGGTCGGTGATGCTGCGCTGGTACACCTCGAACGTGCTCACGCAGACCTCCGGGTCTTCGTGGCGCCCCGGGCAGACCGGGCCGCGGTGATGGGTATCGGCTCGCTGTCGCGCCTGGCTTGCGCCGCCTGCACCGACGCCGTGAGCGCCGCGATCAGGTCGACAGCCGGCGCCTGCTCGATCGCCGCAGGCTGAACGACCTCCCGGCCCTCCACTTTGGCGTCGACGACCTCCTGCACGGCCGCCCGGTAGTCATCGGTGAAGGCGTCCGGGTCGAACTCCCCCACCATCGACTCGATCAGCGCGCCGGCCATCGCCAGCTCGGCCGGGCGGATGTCCGGGCTCTCGTTGAGGATCTGGAACTCCGGCTTCCGCACCTCGTCCGGCCACAGCATCGTGTTGAGCAGCAGCAGCCCGTCACGCACCCGCAGCGTCGCCAGGTGCTCCCGCTGACGCAGGGCCACCTTCACCACCGCGACCCGACCGGACTCCTCCAGGGCGTCGCGCAGCAGCACGTACGCCTTGCTGTTCGCCTTCTCGGCCGGCGTCAGGAAATACACCCGGTCGTAGAGGATCGGGTCGATCTGCTCGGCCGGCACGAACTCCAGCACGTCGATCACCCGAGACGTCGCCAACGGCAGGTCCGCGAAGTCCTCGTTCGTGAGCACCACGGGGGCTCCACCGTCCACGTCGTAGCCCTTGGCGATGTCGGCGTACGCCACCTCATCGCCGCAGTCCGCGCAGACCCGCTTGTACCGGATGCGACCGCCGTCAGCCTGGTGCACCTGGTGGAAGCGGATGTCCTTCTCCTCGGTGGCCGAGAAGACCTTCACCCCAACCGAGACCAGGCCGAACGAGATCGTGCCCTTCCAAATCGCCCTCACTGGGCCGCCGCCATCTCCCGCAGGTGCGCCTGGTACCACTCCTCGGCCACGTCGTACGAGTCCCCCCAGGTCGCGCCGTTGTCCTGGTGGATCTGCGCCTTCCGCAGGTACCTCTGCGCCACCCACGAGAAGCCGTGACGGGCGGCCAGGTTGTCGGCGGAATCCGTCTCGCGCGGGTCCACCTCGATGCCCGCCAGGGCGAACACCGCGCCCACCATGCAGGGGGAGGTCGCTCGCGGGTCGTCTTCCGCGAACATGTCGGGGCGCGGCGCGTAGTAGCAGGCCAGCCCGTTCGCGTCCTTCGGGGCGTAACGGAAGTCCCGCCCCTTCTCCTCGACGACCCGGCGCAGCAGCTCGCGCGTCTCCTTGATGTCCATCAGTTCTTCCCTTCGCTTACGAACTTGAGCGCTTCCTTGATCCACGCGTCCGACGCGTGGTAGCCGCACAGAACGACCGGGTCCGGCTTGCCGTGGTACACCCGCACCCGGTCTCGGGAGTGGTGCGAGACGGAGGTGAACGCGCAGGAGGCGCGCTTGGCCTTCACAGGTAGGCCCACGCGGCACTCATCTGGCTGCAAGTGCAGTCGCACGCGTCCGGGTCGTCGCCCTGCCAGTGCCAGACGTGGACCGGCCAGAGAAAGAACTCCCCGTCGTGCCAGCCGAACACGAAGCCCTCGGGTGCGACGTGGTCGTTGAGCCACGCCTCCGCCTGGTCGGCCAGGCCGCCCTGCTCGTACAGCGCCTCCCAGTCGCCGTCGCTAGCCTCCGGGGACGAGGGGCTGCCCGCGCTGACGTGCAGCCGCAGGAAGATCGCGTCGTCCTCGTCGCTCAGGCGCCAGCCGCGCTCGACGGCCAGGCTCATCAGCCGCACGGTCGCGTACTGGCCCCAGTGCCCGTCGATCCAGCAGCCGGCGTCCGACGCGAACGCAGGGGTGATGTTGGGATCTACGTTAGCAAGTGCGGTCATAGTTGAATTTCGTCCTCGTCCTCGATGTATGCCACGGCCCAACCCGTGATGTCGTGCAGGTCGCAGGGGCCACCCTCGCCGGCCGCCCGGCAGTGCTCGCAGTCCTCCACCGGCTCACTGGTGGACGCCAGCAGGCTCACGTACAAACCCGGCTGGCCCAAGATGTCCAGAGCCATCCGCCCACCGATGGACTCGCTCTCGTGCATCACGGGGCCGCGGTAGCTCCACTGCCCCGAGTAGCCGTTCATCAGCCGCCAGCCGGTCGGCTGACCCTCGATGTGCGCGAACTCGCCCAGCACGTCGTCGTTCAGCTCCGGCGCCCACACGTCGTGCGGCTCCGATACCGTGCCGTCCGGGTGCACGCGGATGACG
The DNA here is from genome assembly GCF_049179015.1 of Micromonospora sp. WMMD736. Taxonomy (NCBI): domain Bacteria; kingdom Bacillati; phylum Actinomycetota; class Actinomycetes; order Micromonosporales; family Micromonosporaceae; genus Micromonospora; species Micromonospora sp. WMMD736. The sequence continues at coordinate 6,119,724 of NZ_JBMHMI010000001.1, read as the reverse complement.
TGACCGAAGTCCATCAGCGCGTTCAGGTTGTCCGGCTCCACCGCCGGCAGCGTCGCCACGCTCACTCCGTCACCTACTCGTCCTCGTCGTGCACGAACACCAGCTCGTCGGGCAGGTGCTTCCCCCAGGACAGCTCGGTGACCTGGATGCCGTCCTCGGTCTCCAGGGCGTACGGCTCGAAGCCCTGCATCGCGCGGATCATGTCGGCCGCCTGCTGCGCGCTCTCGGCCACGACTCGCGCTGTGAAGGTGGCGATCCCGTCGAACACGTACTCCTGCGTCACGCCGGCACCGCCGCCGGCTCGGTCGGGGTGAGCCCGGCCGGCTGCGCCGGCTGCCCTTCCCCGGCCCGCTTGCGCTCGACGAAGTCGTCCCAGGCGCTGAGGATGCTGGGCAGGCTGTAGCGCCGGCCCTCGTTGTAGTCCCGCTGCATCTTCTCCTGATCGCGGGCGAACTCCCACCCGTCGTCGAGCACCAGGGCGCCCGCGTGCGCGCCGGAGTCGATCTGCCCCCAGGCGTACCAGAGGGCGGACAGCCGCCGGTCGTGGTCAGTGGTCACTTCAGCTCCATCTCTTACTGCTGCTAGTCGTTGACGATCTGGATTCGCGGTCCGCCGTACTTGGTGAAGTCGAACGTCACCGACTCGCCGGAGCCGTACCGGGGCGCGGCCTGCCCCTGCCTGACACCCTGGTAGGTGGCTCGGTAGAAGCCGCAGGCGCTGTACCGCAACAGCACCTCACCCACGTACGCCTCGTAGTCGCCGGAGTTGTAGTCGTTCGATGGGTTGTAGATGGTCACGGGCGCGGCGACCGAGATCGCCGGCTCCCCGTCTACGGACACCCGCATGTGGTGGGTCGGAACATGGACCACCCCTCCTCCTTTCGTTGGTCGACCCGCGGATTTTCCATCTGGAAAACTCGCGTAGGCTCACTTAGCAAGCCATGGCCGCCACCAGTTCTCCCCTCATGAACTGGTGGCGACTAAGGCGTGCTAGCCGAGCGGGCAGCCGTAGATCCTGCGGTGCGACACGGTGCGGAGTCCGCACTCGCACTCCAGCACCTTGCAGCCGTGGTCGCACTCGTCGGTGAGCGCCACCTCGACCATGCGGTGCTGTCCGTACGCCGCCACACTATAGCAAGTGATGGTCGGTTCGAGCACGGCACCCACCAGCGACGCCATGCGAGGCGCCTGCATCTGCTCCCACGCGGTAGCCGTGGGGTCCGGTGCGACGTCAAACTCATCCTTCCGGCGGTGCTCACGGTTCAGGGTGTTCGCAGCCAGCACAGCCGCCGCGTACGGGACGGCCAGCGACCCGGCGATCCGCTGGCCACCCCGGGTCACGCAGTACATGGAAATCGTCATAGCACTACCTCCTGGTTGCATCTGATTACGGATTGCTGGTGGTGCGTGCCTGCGTCAGGTCTCGCTCCCATGCCGCCCATGTCGGCCACGCAGGCTGTCTGGTCATGCCGCCGCGGACAGCTCCGACAGCGCCTCGGGCGTCGTGAGGGTGCCGCGCCGGTAGAGCCTCAGCACCTCGTTCACGGCGTCCTTACTGGCCCCCGCATCGATGGCACCCTCAGCCGCAGTGAGCAGCACGTCGAAGCCGTCCACCGCGTCAACCACGGGAGCCGCAGGCCGGGGCCTGGCCGGCTCGGTGGTCACGGGCGTCAGCTCGGGCTCACCCACGCACCCGAAACTCAGCGCGTGACTGCGCCACCGAGCCGACCCACGCACGAACCGATTGGTGTGCTCCCGGCAGTCACACGAGGTGGGCAGGGAACTCTGCGGCGTGGGAGTCACCGGAGTCACGGGAGCGCGACGCGTCGCCGACTTCACCACCGCTCGGTACGAACTCAGTGGCAAGTCATGCAACGTCACGTCCGGGTCATGCAGGACGTCAGTCTTGCGAGTCACGACGGGCCGGATGCGCTGGTGCGTAGGCGCGCTGAAGTTGCGACGCACGCCCCCGGCGGGGGTCTTGCCGTGATCCGCCTTCAACTTGCGGGCCACCACCGTTTGCGCCTCCCCGAGCACGTCGGGGTTGCGAATCGGCTTCCATGTGAGCGTGCCGACCGTCCGCACGAATTCGAGGCTGGCGAACGTCCACTTCCCCTCGAAGAACTGCATGAACAGGGCGACCGCTCGCGTGCCGTGCTCGTTGACCGTGATCCGAATGTCTTTGACGTAGCTCATAACTAACTGCTTTCGTTGTGCGACTTTCCATTTGGAAAATCCGGCCGGCTGATCAATTTTCCATTTGGAAAATCGGGGCGAACATGGGCACGACGAACGCCCGACAGGCCGAAGCCTGCCGGGCTCTCCCGCGCGGGTCCTAGCCCTGTCCGCCCCGGTTGTTCGTGTCGACCCCACCGGGCAGACCCTTGCGGGCCGCCACCATGAGCAGGGTCAACCGCGTGATGAATTCCTCCGACGTCGCGTCGTCGCGCTTGAGCGCCTTAGCCAAATCGGCCTCAATCTTCTTTAGCAAGTCGACGCCGGATGCGGCAGGCTTGACCTCACCGTCGGTCGCACCGTCACCCGTACCCGGGTCCGTCTCATCGGTCGCCTTTTCGTGGCGGTTGACCGTGCCGACACCGATACCAAGAACGGCCGCAACATCTTCCGTGGTGATCTTCCCACCGTTGCGGGCAGGGTCACGCAACTGCTTGACCAACGTCTGCGCATCACCGCGCGTCAGAACCTTACCGACACGCTGTGCACCGATCTCGGGCTGAAGAACGGCCTTCCATTCCTTAGCCGGAATACCGGCGCACAGCGTGAGCACATCCGCCAAGAGCAGCGTCGAGTTTTCCCGGATGGTGCCCGCGTAGCCCTTGATACGCGCCACGATCGCGGCACGTTCCGGGTTGGCCTGGTTGCGCTCGATGCTGTCCGGCTTGACGTCCAACAGCGTGGCCTGCGTGGTGCTGTCCGGGGTGCTGTCCGGGGTGGCCTTTCGCGTGCGCGTGGCGCGCGGGGTGGTCGGCTTGGCAGCGTTGTTAGCCATGCTCTCTACTCCATTTTCCATTTGGAAAATTTCCGCTCCCTGCCGGACGGCAGGCACGGTCACAACGGGCACGACGGACGCACCGGACACCACCTGATTTTGGGCAGGCTCCGCCCCCGGCCGGAGCTTTCCGGCTTGCGCGCGGGCCGCGCGCGGGGGGAGGGGGGGCGTCGTCGTCATGCGTCAATCATAGCAAGTCAGGTACGATAGCAAGATGACGCAAGTCACATTGTGGATAGCATCACAATCTATTGACTTTGATGTGTGATTGTGTTTCGCGCACGTGTGAGGGCACAGTTGAGCGCGCATGTCAAGTGTTTGTGATGTATTACATAAAGCCTTGACAAGGGGGGGTATGCACCCCTTTCGATGCGTGGCGGCGGAGGGACTGTACCCGCCTCTCGTTACGCGCAGGTTTTCAAGTCGATCAGAGGCCCCGTTTGAGGCCCCTGGCGGCTCGCTGGAGCGCCTAGCGGGCCGCGCCAGGCCGTTGGGGCTGGGTAGCCAGACGCCCTGCTCCCGGGGGCTCTGAGCGGGCCTGGGCCGGCTCCTGGCGTGTCACTCTGGCGGCTTGTGCGCGCCGCCTAGCATGGCGGAATGAAGACCCGCCACCTGCAACTCCTCCTCGGAGCGGGAGCCGTCCTCGCCGTCCTGGGCGTGTGGCTGTCCAATCCCGCCATCGCGGCCGGGGTTACCTGGCCGGTGGCGTTTTTGCTGGCCGTGATCGTGGTCAGCGCGGCCGGGCTGGCGGGGTGGGCGCTGTACCTCCGGAACCGCTACACGGACGAGCCGGAAGACTGAGCCCGGCGCCAAGTACGGTCGGCCGGTGACGCGCTTCCGGAAGACCCCCGCCGGCTGGGCCGAGATCCCCGAGGTGTGCCAGGTCGGGCACCGCGACCCTGACGGCAACCCGCGCACCACTCCGGCGCATGGAGCCTGCCCGCGCTGCGGCGCGATGGGTCGCCAGTGGCGGTGCCAGGAGCCCGACTGCGGCCGAGTCGTGCAGCACGAGCACCGCTGCGACGACTAGGTTGGTGTGAACCCGGTCACAAACCCTTGCCAAATCGCCAAGTCGCGTCCTCTTACAAGTAGGGGGGTAGGGGGGGTAACCCAGTAACCCGGTAACCCACGCCCTAAAGGGCGTGAGAGAACCCCTGTTACCCAGTTACCGGGTAACAGGGGTAGGTAGCCCCATGATTCCGCTCCGGGTTAGCGATAGGTACCTGAGTACCTGTCACCGAAACGCTACCGGAGTTCAGCGTTCCCTCAAGCTACAGAGCTTGCGCCCCCTAAAGGGGCGCAGAGAGAGAGCCTGTAGTGAGTTGGAGCAGTTCACCTCGAAGATCCGAGTTACCGAGTAACTGGGATCAGATCCGGGCAGATGTCCTCGAAGACGAGGAATACTCCTGCCGCCGGTGTGGCGAATACGCCAACCAGGTCGACCACATCAACGACCGGCACGACCATTCCCGAGACAACCTCCAGGCGCTTTGCGCCAGGTGCCACGGCAAGAAAACGGCGCTGGAGGGAAAGATGGCTCGCTACCGCCTGGCCCCCATCCGGGGAAAGCGGTGGGAACCCCACCCTGGAATGAAGACGTAGGCGAGCTGCCGTCGCTACCCGGCCAGCTCGCCGTTCCGGTGATGCGCAAGGCATAAACCGCCTGCTGCTCCCGGCCGGGGCGCTCTTAGCGCCCTCTCCGCGGAGAGCGCCCCCACGACTTGCCTCGCTTTGACCACTGGGAAACCGCACGGCCGGACGCCCCGGTGCAGCGGGAGGAATCGTCGATCAGGGCGAGAGGTGCGTTCCCGCCATGGTGGGAGAGGCACGCCCCTGGAATGGAGGCCCCGTGCTGGACGTGTTGACGCGCTTTCTGCCTCTGCGAGCCGTACTGAAGGTTGGCCCGCTGCATTTCGAGGCCGCGCTGTTCGACATGGACGACGAGGTCGACGACGAAGAGGTCTCCAACACGACGACGACGATCGGATTCGCCCTGCCGGAGAGGGTCGACGAGGTGAATCCCCGACTTGACCCCCTGGAGGACGACGATGCCGCCCCGGAAGACCGCCGCCACGCCCCGCACGAGGGCCACGCGCGCCCCTGAGACCGCCGCTGCGGCCCCTGAGACCGCTGTGGAGGTGCCTGAGCATGACTCAAATGCTCCTGACCCTGCTGCTGACGATCGCGGGCCTCTCGCTGGCGTATCTGGTTTCCTTCCTGGTGCCGCCGTACGACTCCCCGACCGAGGAGAAGCCGTCTTCGTAGGCCAGGCCGGCGATCACGCCCTCCTGAGGGTCGGCACGACCCATCCGGCGCCCGTCAGGGTGCCCCTGGACGGCCTGGAAGCGGTCTTCATTGCCTCGGAGACCGAGCGCCACGCCAAGTTCCGCTCCGACGCGCTGCGCCGGGGCGAGATTGGGTCGTAGTGGGCACCCGTGGACCCGTTCCGAACCGCTCGGATGACCTGAGCCGCGATCGGGACGCCAACCGGGGCGACAAGGCACCGATCACCAAGGGCAAAAGCCGTCCCGCAAGGGTTCCCGAGGCCGATCCGGACTGGCACCCGATCGCGCGACTGCTCTGGGACGCCACGTTGGAGTCCGGGCAGGCCGATTTCTACGAGAGCAGCGACTACGCGTTCCTGTACTCGATCTGTGACGACGTCTCTTACTACAAAACGATGGGCAAGCGCTCCGGCCAGATGCTCGCGAGCATTTACAGCGCCATGGAGAACCTTCTCGTGACCGAGGGCGCCCGACGCCGTGTTCGCGTCGAGCTGCAAGACGAGGTCGAGGAGGAGGCCGAAGTGGTCGACATGGATGCGCGCCGGAGGGCGCTCGGCCTGGTCGTCTAGCGCATAGGCGGTAAGCGTGCGGCCACGCGCCGGCATAGAGAGCCGGGATCAGGGGTGTTCGAGTCCCCCGCCGTCGCAGAAAGGGGGCAGAAATGGCTGCCCCCGCTACGAAGCTCACGCTTGAGCAGATCGAGGCCCTGGAGCCGTACTACATCGGCCCTACGTGGCAGCGCGGCCCGCTAGGAACCTACGCGGAGCCGGAGCTGACCATCGGTTGGCAGGTCATCTTTTGGTGCGAGGAATACCTCAGCGGAATGGATGGCGGCTCGTGGAAATTCACGCCCGAGCAGGCCCGGTTCATCCTCTGGTGGTATGCGGTCGACGAGAATGGCGAATTCACCTATCGGACGGGCTGCCTACAGCGCCTAAAGGGGTGGGGGAAAGATCCACTAGCCGCAGTGATGTGCATGGTGGAGTTTGTCGGCCCGTCGCGCTTCAGTCACTTTGACGCGAACGGCAATCCGGTCGGGAAGCCGAATCGCCGAGCCTGGGTTCAGGTCGCCGCGGTGAGCCGCGATCAGACGCGGAACACGATGACGGTGTTCCCGTCGATTATCTCGCAGAAGTGCATCGACACCTACGGGATCAAGGTCGGCGCTGAGATTATTCGGGCGCATCGGGGCAGATGCCGAATAGAGGCGGTTACATCCTCGTATAGGGCGCTCGAAGGTGGTCGCAGTTCCTTCGTGATCTTGAACGAGACGCACCACTGGGTGCGCGGCAACAACGGCGACAAGATGTACGAGACGGTTGACGGTAATGCGACGAAAATGAACTGTCGCTATCTGGCAATCACGAACGCTTACCTCCCCGGTGAAGATTCCGTCGCCGAGAAGATGCGGTTCGCGTACGAGCTGATCCAAGAGGGCCGCGCCGACGACATTGGCTTTTTGTACGACTCGATCGAGGCTCACGAGAAGACGCCGCTGACGCCCGAGGCGCTGCGCATCGTCATCCCGAAGATCCGGGGCGACGCAACGTGGCTGCGCGTCGAGGCGATCATCAAGTCGGTCCAGAACACCGCGATCACCGCAGCTCGCAGCCGACGCATGTGGCTCAACATGATCGTCGCCGACGAGGAGGCCCTGTTCGGGCCGGACCAGATCAAGGCGATCACTCGTGACAACGCCACGCTGGCGCCTGGCGACGAGATCGTGCTCGGGTTCGATGGCGGCCGGTATGAGGACAGTACGGCCTTGGTGGCGATTCGCATCAAGGACCGCACGACGTTCCTCCTCGGCCTGTGGGAGCAGCCGCACACCTGGAACGAAGAGGAGCGCGGACGCTGGCAGGTCGACACGCAAGCCGTCGATAGCGCGGTGCGCTCGACCGTGCGCCAGTTCAAGGTCAAGGCGTTCTTCGCCGACGTGAACCTGTGGGAATCGTTCATCACCGACTGGACGAACGATTTCGGGTCCGGCCTGGCCGTGAAGGCTCGCCAGGACGCCGCGATTGCGTTCGACATGCGTAACCGGCAGCAGGAAACGACGCGCGCACACGAGCGCCTGATGTCCTCGATCGTCGAGGGCAAGGTGTTCTTCGACGGCGACCTCTCGCTGCGCCGGCACACCATGAATGCTCGCCGGTTCGTCAATAACCACGGCAACTACTTCCGCAAAGAGTCGCAGGACTCGAATCGGCGCATCGACGCCTACGCGGCCTGGATGTTGGCGCACGAAGCGCTGCATCGCTGTCTAACCAATCCCAAGCAGGAGCGCATCGGCTCCGGTGATGGCTGGTTCCTGTGAGGAGGTGGGCATGACGCAGCCCGTCGATACGAGCGCCAAGGGCCTCGCCCAGCTCCTGCTGGGCATCATCGACGCGGACCGCGAGCGGTTCGACATCATCGACCGCTACGTTTCCGGCGACCACGACGACCCGTACATGCCCGAGGGCGCGGACGCGGAGTACAGGCTTCTCGCCAAGCGGTCGGTGACGAACCTGATTCCGCTGCTGATCGGCACGCCGGCTCAAGCCCTGTTCGTCGACAGCTTCCGGCGCGGCGACCAGGACCGCGCGGACGCCGACCAGACCACTCCCCCGGAGTGGAAGCACTGGCAGGCCAGCCGGCTCGATGCCCGGCAGGGTCCGATCTACCACGGCGCGCTGAAGTACGGGCACTCGTTCGCGTTGACCGAGAAGGTCAAGAACCGGGTGCTGACGAAGGGCTTGAGCGCGTACAACACCGCTGCGGTCTACGTCGACCCGGCGAACGACGTCGACCCGTACGCGGCGCTGACGATCGTCCGTGAGCCGGACGCGAAGGCGAAGACGTCGGCCGCGCGCAAGGGCCTGGCTCGACTGTGGGACGGGGAGTACGAGTACCGGGTGACCTACGGGTCGCTGGGCGACCTCGACTCCGTCACCGTCGACAAGGGCTTCAGGCACGGGCTGTCCGAGTGTCCCGTGACCCGGTTCGCGGCCTCCGTGGACCTGGAGGGCCGGACGGTCGGCGTCGTCGAGCCGAATAAGTCCAACCAGGACCGCATCAATCAGACGATGTTCGATTTGCTCGTCGCGCAAACCTATGGGTCTTTCACGATCCGCACTGTGACGGCAATGGCACCGCCGATGAAGCGGTGGACGAAGTCTGCGGTTGATAGCGGCCAGGCCCCGAGCGGCACCGAGCCCGGCGACCCGGTTATCGACCCGGAGACGGGCAAGCCGGTTCCTGAGCCCATCAACTTGAACGCCCGGCGCTGGTTCTTCGCCTCCGACCCGGAGACGAAATTCGACACGCTGCCAGGCACGCCGCTCGACGGCTACATCAAGTCGCTGGATATGAGCCTGCGGCAGCTCGCCGTCATCACGCAGACTCCACCCCACTACTTGCTAGGTGAGATTGCGAACCTGAGCGCGGAAGCGCTCCAGGCCGCGGAGACCTCGCTGTTGCGCAAGGTGGAGCTGTACCGCAAGGGCTTCGGCGAGTCGTGGGAGCGCGTGTTCAGGATCGCCGGGGAGCTGTCGGGTGACAGTTCCGTGGCCGAGGACTACGCGGGCGAAGTGGTGTGGCGCGATACGCAGATGCGGTCGCTGTCGAACGTCGCGGACGGCCTGGTGAAGCTCAAGGAGCTTGGCATCCCCGGCGTCGGTCTGTGGGGCCGCGTGCCCGAGGCGACGCGCACCGAGATCCAGGAGTGGATGCGGCTGCGCGAGGAGGAGCTGAAGCGTCTGCGCGAGGAGCAGGCGGCCCTGGTGGCTGCTGGCGCCTACACCGAGCAGGGCCAGGTCCGCGTCGACCGCGAGATCGTCGAGTAACCCCCTCTCTTTTCTGACTTTCCCTTTGGCGGCCCTGGTGGTCGCTCGATCATCCATGTCCGCAAGCGTCCAGGAGGCGTGAGCAATGCCCGAAAGCACCGAAGGCACCGAGTCGACGGGGACCGAACAGACCCCGCAGACCAACCAGCAGAACGGCAGCACCGAGTCCACCGAGCAGTCGCCGAAGACGCCCGAGTGGTACGAGAAGGAGCTGTCCAAGACCCGCCAAGAAGCCGCCGGCTACCGCACCAAGCTGCGTGACGCCGAGGCGAAGCTCAGCACCGCGAAGACGGTCGAGGAGTTCGAGACCGCGCGCAAGGAGCTGGCCGACGCGAACAAGGCGCTGGAGCGGGAGCTGATGGTGGAGCGCGCTGGTCGCGGTCTGCCTGACGAGCTGCGTGCCGTGCTGAAGGGCGACACCGAGGCGGAGCTGAAGGCTCACGCCGAGGTGCTGAAGAAGTTCGCTCCGGTGCAGGAAGCACCGCCCGAGCGGCTGAGTGGCGGCCTGAACGCAGGCGCCGGCTCGGATGACGGCTTCGACGTCAAGGACGTCGCTCGCAAGGTCCGGCTTGGCCGGCTGTAGCCGTCGCAGTTCTTTCCCATCACTTGCTATGTTGCGCGACCCGGGGCGCTAGACGCTCCCGCGCGCTGCATGGCTCACCCTCCTAGGAGACAAGCAGTGGCACTCAACTCTGTGGTGAAGCCGCAGAAGCTCGCCGCCGTCGCGGCCGAGGTCATCGAGCAGAGCCTCACCATTCCCGCGCTGTTCCAGCGCCAGGGTTTCGACCAGTTTCGGGGCGCGGAGAACGACACCGTCTACATCCGGGTGCCGGGCATCCTGCCGGCCCGGGAGATCGCGGACTTCCGCGCCGAGCGGACCACGCCGATCACCTTCGACGCGTTCCAGGACCGGAAGATCAGCCTGACCCTGTCGGGCAACACCTACTCGGCCACCAAGCTCCAGGACGAGCAGAAGGACTGGGACTCCATCCAGTGGAGCCGGGTCATCGGTATGCAGGCGCAGGCGGTGGCGCGGTCGCTGAACCAGAAGGCGATCAACAAGCTGACCGGCGCTCCGTACCTGGCGACCATCGCGGGCGCGAAGGCGAACCGGACCCTGCGGGCCTCGCTGATCGAGCTGCGCCGGATCGCGAACGCGTTCCGGATGCCGATGGAGTCGCGGACCCTGGTCGTCGGTACCGCCGTCGAGGCGGCGATCCTGAACGACCCGACCCTGACCCTGGCACAGAACGTCGGTGACTCGGTCGCCGAGGGCGTGCTGCGCGAGGCGTTCATCGGCCGCGTGTTCGGCATGAACATCATCGTTGCGCCCGAGCTGGCCGCCGACAAGGGCTACCTGATCGTCCCGAGCGCGTTCGCGATGGCGACCGCCGCGCCGGCTGTGCCGCAGTCCGCCGTGGGCGCTACCGCTTCGGCCGGCGCGAACGGCGTGGGCGGCGTCGCGGCCCGGTGGGTGCTCGACTACGACCCGACCATCCTGGCGGAGCGGTCGGTGGTCAACCTCTACAACGGCGTCATGAACGTGACCGACGTCTTCGAGGGCCTGGACGGCACCGGCAAGCCGAACGGCGCGATCGTGGACGGCACCGGCAAGGTCGGTGAGTTCTTCATCCGGGGCGTTGCCTTCGATGTGGACGCGACGGCTGACGCGCTTCCCGACGCGAAGCTCAACGCGAACGCCTCCGGCACTGGCGGCACCCCGGCCACCGGCTCGCTGCTCGACCAGTTCGTCAAGGCGACCGGCGTCGGCACCATCTTCTCCTAATCCAACCGGGCGAATGGGGAGCTGTCCTGCGGGACGGCTCCCCTGCCGTGCTTTCAGAGGGGGTACCCCATGGGGCCGTTCGCCCAGGTACAGGACGTGCAGCGCCGGCTGGACTTCACGCTCAGCGAGCAGGAGAGCCAGGCCGTCGACATGGCACTGGAGGACTTGTCCAACGAGGCCCGGTTCATCGCCGGCCGCGAGTGGAGCGACGTCGACAACCTGCCCAACCCGGTACGCAACACCGTCATCAAGGCGGTCGCCCGCTGGGCACGGAACATGAACGGCTACGTGCTGAGCCGGGCCGGCGACGAGGCGTTGCAGTGGGCCAACCTCGGTGACGAGGCGGGCGCCGCGGAGTTCACCGACAAGGAGATCAAGCTGATCCGCGCGGTCGGCGACGCCCGCACGGGACACTCGTTCTTCGGCTCCGTCGAGACGTACGCCTACATCGCACCGCGCCAGGTCGACGACCACTACGTGCCGGTCGACGGTGGCGGACTCAAGCCGTTCCCGTTCAACCAGCCCGGTGGGGGCTGGTGACGTGAGCCATCAGCGCAGGCGCGGCCAGGCCGCGATCGTCTACCCCACGAAGGTCTACACCGACTCGCGGGGCAGTCGCGTCGAGACGGCGGACATGGACAACCCCATCCCCGTGACGGCCGTGTTCGTGCCGCAGCGCTCGTCGCGCGCCGAGGTCGCGGGTCAGCAGGACATCGACGTCACTCGCATGATCGTCAGCGCCGACGTCCAGGGGATCGACTCCTGGTCGCGGGTGTTCTGGAACGGCTCGATGTGGGACGTGGTCGTCCCGCCGGCCTACCACCACGGCACCCGCCACACCCGGCACTACACGATGGACATCCGCCGGAGGCCGAGCTGATGGCCGAGGTCTACAAGTACGTCAACGGGCAGACGCTCGAAGGCGCTATCGCGGACATGGTCGGCGTCCAGCGGTCCCTAGGTAAGTACGCCTTCGAGATCAAGGCGTACGCCGACGCGTACCTGATCGAGGCCCGCGACCACTCCGTGTCGATCGGTCGACGCATCGACTGGGACGCCTTCATCGAGGTGTTGCGGTGGCGCGGAGGCCGCGGTGGCGGGTCCGGCTGGGACGTCGTGCTCAATGACACCCTCGGCGACGGTGCCGCCTACAACATCGAACGCGGCCGGCGGGTCGAGTTCTACGACGACGAAACCGGCCTCCCCCTCGGGGAGATGGAGGGCCTGTTCCTCCTGGAGCGCGCCGTGCAGGTCGTCGCTGACCGCCACCGCTCCGAATTGAGGGGGCGATAGTGGCGAACCTCCCCCCGATCACCGCCTCCCTGGCCGAGCGGGTGCCGATCGAGGACGTCCTGCTCGCCGTGCTGCGCGAGGCGCTACCCGACATCGAGGTGGTAACGCAGGTCCGCAAGGACCAGGAGTTTCCCCTCGTGCTGTGCCGCCGGCTGCCCACCTTCTATTTCTTCAGCGGAGACGAGCGGTTCCTTGAGCAGGCGGACATCGCTGTCCACACCTTCGCGGCCGACCCGGACGGAGACCGAGACGCGGCGATCATCGCCGACGCGGTCCGGGTGGCCCTGCGTGACGCGGCGGCCTCCAACTGGGGCAACGCCGACATCGGCTGGCTGAGCTACTTCCAGACGCTCTCGCCCGCACGCCGGCAGCCGGACTGGGCGACATCGGCCGGTCCCGTGCAGTACGCCGACCTGCCCAGCAACACCTGGCGCTACGAGGGCCGCTACCGGCTGACCGTCCGTAAGCCCACGAACCACCCGTACCCCCTGTAAGGAGACGGCCTGAATGGCTAAGAACGACAACGCGACCCTGGTCGTGGGCAGCGGTAACTTCTTCACCGCGCCCGTTGGCACCCCGATGCCGGCGTCCCTCGATGTGGCCCCTGCCGGCCCGTGGGAGGCTGTCGGCCACACGAGCCTGGAGGACATCTTCTCCTTCAGCTCCGAGGGCGGCGACGCGACCACCCTGGGCACGCTTCAGTCCAAGAGCCTGCGGACCACGTACGCCCCGCGTACCGAGTCCTTCGCGCTCACCGTGAACCAGTTCGACCGCAAGTCGCTTCGGCTCTACTACGGCGCGAACGCGCCCCTGCTGCCCGATGGCACGCTGGGCATCCCGCAGTCGCCGGAGCCGACCGAGTGCGCGTTCCTGGCGATCTTCGTCGATGGCGGCAACTCCTTCGGCCTCTACACGCCGCGCTCGGAGATTTTCCGGGGCGACGACGTGGCCGTGGCCGACGCGGAGTCGCTGGTCGGCCTGCCGCTGAACATCAAGCCGCTGATCTACTCGACCAACGAGTGGACTTACGCCATCACTCCGCTCGGCGGGGTCGTGGCGACCGGCGCTACCGCCGGCACCCCCGGCACCTACACCCCGGCTGGCGCTGACCTTCCGGCCGCGCTCAGCGCGATGACCGGCGTTGTCACCGCGTCGCCGACCACCGCGTGGACGTCGGGCCAGTACGTGCTGCTCGACGACGGCTCGCAGGTCCACTGGACCGGCACCGCCTGGGCCACGGGTGCCGCGTAACCGCACTTGCTAAGAAAGACCACCCCTGGCCCGGCTGCGTGGCGGACCCGGCCGGGTCAGGGGGTTCCACCCCTCTTCACCAGCGTCCGCCGCCCTGACTTTTGGAGGTTCGCCACCTATGAAGCTCGATGACATCCGCGAGGCCGCTGAAGCCAAGTACGGCCACCTGCCCGTCGAGGTCGGAGACCGCACCGTTCGCCTGCTCAACCCGCTGCGCCTGCCCAAGACCAAGCGCGACGAGATCGCGAAGCTCCAGGAGCGCCTGAAGGAGGAGGGCGCCGACCAGGAGGCGATCATGCGCGACATGATCCGCGTGACCGCCGACACGAAGGCCGGCGCGGACGTGCTGCTCAAGGCCATCGGTGACGACCTGACGGTGCTGGCGGAAGTGCTCGGCGAGTACGGGCGGAAGACCCGCGTGGGGGAAGCCTCGGCCTAGCACGGCTCGTCGACGAGTACGGGGAGGGGATCTACCCGGATCTGCGGCGCTACTTCGGCATCGACCTGGTCGACGTCATCGAAGGCCGCGGACCGAATCCCGTCCTCGTGCTCGCTGCTGTGCAGGCCCTTCCAGACGACAGCCTGACCGCCGCCCTTTCCGCCGGGGGCCGCGAGCACTACGGCTGGGGCGCGACTCGCCATCTGCTGGCGAACCTCTACGACGCCTTGAGCCTCAACACGCGCGCATCCGGCAACTGGGGCAAGAAAGGCCCCCCGCGCTTGCCGGACTATCCGCGCCCCAAGTCCAAGCCCGCTGAGTCTGCCGCACCCGAGAAGAAGGTGACGGCGCGGCAGGCGATTTTGCGCATGATCGGGAAGGGCTAATGGCGGACGACAAGACGATTGGCCAGGTCTCAGTCAGGGTTGTGCCTGACGCCTCGAAGCTCCCTTCGGAGGCCAAGGCCGAGCTGGAGAAGGCGGAGAAGCGCCTTCCCGAGCTGACGGCCAAGCTGGGCGTCGAGCTGGAGGACGGCGCAGCCGCTCAGGCGGCGGCCGACGCCAAGAGCGTCCAGGAGGCCGCGGAGGCGGCCCTCAAGGACATCACGCTCAAGATCAACGTTGACGATGCTGGCTCGCTTCAGACGGCACTGGCGCGCATCAACCGCGAGCTGATGAATCTCGACGCGATCGAGCTGCCGGTCAGCCTGAACGAGGCCGACCTCAACGCCGCCAAGGATCTGTTGCAGGAGCGGATCGGCCAGGTCGGTATCGACCTCAACATCGACCTGGACGACAACGGCAGCATCGAGCGGGCCATCGCCAAGCTCGATGCCGAGCTGGCGAACGTGCGGGCCGATTTCCTGCTCAACGTCGACCTCAACGAGGCGAGCCTTGAGGCCGCCAAGGACGAGTTGCAGGCGTTGCTGGACGCGTCGACCGCTGCGGAAATGCGCGTGCGGGCGGAGCTGGACCAAAAGCAGTTCGCGGATGTTGTGGCTCGCGCCAAGGCGCTGCTGCGCTCCGAGGAGATGCTGCTCGGTGTGCGGCTGGACCGCGACAAGTTCAACCGCACCGTCGAGGAGATCGCGCTCCTCATGAAGGCGCGCGACGACATCAACGCCAAGATCGGCGCCGAGCTGGACCCGTTCGCCCAGCTCAAGCTGGAGCAGAAGCTACGCACGATCGCGGCGCAGATTACCGCCAAGGTGCAGGGCATCCACCTGCCGGTCGAGCCGGAGGTCACGACGGGGTCGAAGGCCGCGCTCAGTGCCGCGCTGGCGGTGATCACGCGTGCTCGCGACATCCGCATCGATCTTGACTTCAAGGGCGCGCTGGCGCAGGCCGGCTTGTTCTTCGCCACGCTCTCGACGTTCAAGGCGTTCAACGACAACCTCTCGCAGGGCCGTCAACTGCTCGCCGGGTTGTTCACCAACCTGCCGAACTTCGCCGCAGCCACCACCGGCATCCTCGCGATGTCCGGCGCGGTCATCTCCCTGACGTCCAACCTGATCGGCCTGGTCGGTGGGCTGGCGCAGCTCGCCCCGCTCCTGCTGACGGTGCCCGGCATCGCGATCGGCGTCGCCACGACGGTCGCAGCCCTGAAGGATCTGCCGCAGCAGCTCCCGGCCATCGCGGAGGGCTTCAAGGGCCTTCAGGCCACCATCAGCGAGTCCTTCTGGGCCGTCGCGCGTGGACCCATCAGCGAACTTGCTAACAAAGCTCTGCCGCTGATCAGCACGGGCCTGGAGGGCGTCTCCGGCAAGATCGGCGGGTTCTTCTCGGCCCTGTCGGGCAGTCTGACGACCTCGCTGCTGCCGGCATTGCCGGGCATGTTCGGCAACCTGTCGGAGTCCATCAGCAGGTTCTCGGCCTTCACTCCGGCCATTGCCAACATCATCACGATGTTCGGCCAGCTCGGGTCGGCGATCCTGCCGCCCCTGGCGACGCTGGTGGGCCAGATCGCGACGCAGTTCTCGGCATGGTTCCAGCAGAACGTTGCCGGCGAGAAGTTGAACAACACGGTCACGACGGTGATCACTACGCTTTCCGCCCTATTCGAGATCATCAAGTCGGTTGCCAGCATTTTCGGCACGCTGTTCTCGGCGGCGGCAGGTGCCGGGATCTTCACCGCCCTGAGCGAATCCCTCGGCGGGTTCGCCGAAACGCTGAAGGGTCTTCAGCCGACGCTCACCGTGTTTTTCTCGGCCGCGTCGCAGATGTTCAGCGTCTTTTTCGACACCGCGCAGGGCGGATTCAAGGACGCCTTCACCGGCATCACCGCGATCCTGTCGTCCGTTCTGCCGACGATCGGGAGCATTCTGGGCCAGGTCGTCAACGTCCTGGGCGCCCTGCTGAACGACCCGGCCATGGTCCAGGGGTTTTCGTCGCTTGTCGGCGGCATCGCGGCCGGGGTCAACGCCCTGGCTCCAGCGATCCAGCCGGTCGCCGAGCTGATCGGCGCCCTCGGCCCGGTGCTCGGCGTCCTCGCGACGCAGATCGGGCAGACGTTCGCGGCTCTCGCGCCGTCGTTCGGGGGGGTCCTTCAGGCAATCTTGCCGCTGATCAACGTGCTCAGTGGCGGCTTCCAGACGGTGCTGGTGGCGCTGTCGCCGGTCATCACGAAGCTCGCGGAAGCACTCGCGCAGGCATTCTCGTCGCCGGCACTGATGGCCGCGATCGACGCCATCGTGAACGCACTCGTCGCGCTGATGCCGGCCCTGTCGCCGGTTATTGACGTGGCCCTGGCGCTGTTCAACGTCCTGGCGGGTGCCCTGGCGACCGTCCTGACGCCATTGGCGGGCCTGTTCACGCAGCTCGTCCCGCTGTTCCCGATGCTCGCTACGGCATTTACGAGTATCTTCGCCGCGCTGACCCCGCTGATCCCGATGCTCGTCAACCTGGTCGTGCAAATCCTGACGCCGCTGATCCCGGTGTTGCTTCAGCTCGTCGAGGCGATCCTTCCGCTGCTTCCGCCAGTGCTCCTGCTGGTCTCGAACAGCCTGTCGGTCGTCATGACCGTGCTTCAGCTCCTCCTGGCGGTCGTCCTGCCGCTGATCGTCTTCAGCCTTGAGGGTGTAGCCAGGGGCTTCGGCTTCGTGGCCGAGGTCATCTCGGCCGTCATGCTGCCGGCGCTGGAGTGGGTGCAGGACGGCATCGGCAAGCTCCAGGAGGGCATCGCCGGGTTCGCCTCCTGGTGGGAGGGCATCTGGACCAAGATCGGCGACTTCTTCCAGGGCGTCTGGGAGGGGCTGATCGCGTGGGTCAAGGATTTCCTTGGTATCCACTCCCCCTCGCGCGTCTTCATCGAGATCGCGGAGAACCTGATCGCCGGCCTGCTCAACGGGCTGACGGCCGGGTGGGGCAAGGTCACCTCGTTCTTCTCCAATGCCCTGAGCTGGATCAAGGACACCACGCTCGACGCCATCACCGCGGTCGTCGGCTACTACGCCGGCCTCTGGGCGCGGGTGACGAGCGCGATCGGTGACCTGGCCGGCAAGGTGCGGTCGTTCTTCTCGGCCGCCTGGGGCAAGATCCAGGAATCCCTGACGTCGCAGTGGTCCACGACGAGCAGTTGGCTCGTCGGGCTCGGCGGCCGGGTGATCAGCGCCATCGGCAACGTGAACAGCCTGCTACTGGGCATCGGCCGCTCGATCATGAGCAGCCTATGGGACGGCCTCAAGGCCGTCTGGGGCGACGTGGCCGGCTGGCTGGGCGGCATCGGCGACAAGATCAAGAGCCTGAAGGGTCCGGAGGACTACGACGCTGTCCTGCTGGTTCACGCGGGTGAGCTGATCATCCAGGGCCTCCTGGAGGGCATGGAGTCGCAGTACGACGCGGTCCGCAAGTCGCTCAGCGGCTTCACGAGCGAGATCGGCGGCACGCGGTTCGGTTCGCCGGCTGTCGCCCTCGGGGTGTCCGCCGGCTCGTACTCCGGCTCCGGCGCGCAGAGCGCCGGTAACACCCTCATCTATCACGCGGCGCCCGGCAACTCGCTCGGGGCCGAGGAAGACCTGTTCAGCGCGGTCGGTCGCGCTCGCGCATTCGGGTGGTGAGATGCCTTACCTACGTTTCGAGACTGCGGACGATTCGCTTGACCTGAACGGGGTTTCCCTGACTGGCTACGGCGTGGAGGCCCTGTCCGGTGTAACCGGGCTCGGCCTCCCGCCCGTGGCGGTCAACTGGATCGAGGGTGCCGGCGACGGTGCCACCTACCGTGGCGAGCGCATTCAGCCGCGCGACGTCGACATCCCGTTGTACGTGCGTGCCCCCGACCGGGGTCAGCTCGAAATCACGCTGGCCCGTCTTGCTAAAATACTGACCCGCGAGGTGATGCTCTGGTGGGTCGAGGATGACGGCCAGGAGTGGGGCCTGACGTGCCACCGCATGGGCGGCGGCGTCTACGCCTACGGCAAGGACACCCTCGGGGAGACCGAGCTTCAGACGATCGTGACGCTGCGCGCCGGCAAGCCACTCTGGCAGGCCCGGTACCCGATGAGTCGGGTCATCGTGTCGTCCTCGGCGGGCCGGGGCCTGCTCAAGGGCACCACCTCGCTGTCGATGCTGCGCCTGTCCGGCAGCACCGCTGACGGGGCGATCCTGTTCGAGAACCCGGGCGACGCCAGCGCGTATCCGATCTGGACCGTGCAGGGGCCGATCGCCGGGGACTCGACGCACAGCGCGCTCCAGGTGACCGCGCCCAGCGGCGAGCAGTTCATCTGGGACGGCGTCCTGACCGCTGGCGAAACGCTGACGATCGACACCGCCCGCGCACGGGTCACCGACCAAACCGGCGCCAACAGGTACGGCGATCTACTGCCAGCGCCACGGTTCTGGCCGATCCCGCCCAAGGACTCTCAGGCAACGGTCGTTGCCTTCGGCACGTCAGCCGCCACGCGGATCACGGCGACCTGGTACCCCCGGAAGTGGGCGGTGATCTGATGGACATCACGCACCTGACGGTCGAGGTCCGCGACAAGAACCTCAACCGCATCGGCCAGATCCCCCCGGCGGACCTGACGCTGACGATCGAGGACCAGTACCGCAACGTCGGCTCCTGGACGCTGCGGCTGCCCAGCGAAAGCCCCCTGGCGGCCGTGCTGCGCCAGCCGGGCTCGGGCATCCTCGTAACGCTGGAGAACGGCGACGTCCTGATCTCCGGGCCGACCGTGAAGGCGGAGGACGCGGCCACCTCCACGGACCCCAACGGCACGCTTCAGGTCGACGGCCTCACGGACAACGTGCTGCTCGCCGACCGGCTCGCCTTCCCCAACCCGGCCAACCTGGACCCGGCCAACCAGCCGCAGACGCACGACGTGCGTACCGGCACGTGCGAAGACCTGATGTACGCCTATGTCAACGCCAACATCGGCCCCGGCGCACCGATCAGCGCGGACCCGAACCTCGGCTCCCGCCGCGAGACGCGGCTCCAGCTCGGCACCAACGGCCACCGTGGTCCGGTCGTCACCAAGCGCGCCCGCTACGACGTCCTGGGCGAGCTGCTGGCCAACCTGGCGGCGACCGCCAACATCGGCTTCCGCGTCGTGCAGGTCGGCTCGAAGCTGGAGTTCCAGACGTTCGCCGTGACCGACCGCAGCCAGAGCATCCGACTCGACATCCGCAACAACATGCTGGCTGGTCACAAGGTCGCCTCCGCTCCCCCGTCCATCACCCGCGCGATCGTCGCCGGCCAGGACGTCGAGCGCAACGAGGGCGCCACCGACGACGAGTGGCTGACCGAGCGGCAGTTCGTCGCGGTCAGCAGCCCTGAGTCCCGGGCCGGCGAGAGCCAGTGGGGGCGACGGGTCGAGGTGTTCGTCGACCGCCGTCAGCAGGACGGCAACGACGAGCTGGTCCAGGCCGGGCAGGAGGCGTTGCAGCAAGGCGGCTTCTCGCAGGTGTCCGTGCAGGTGGTCCCGATGGAGGACTTCTACGCGGCCCTGGGCGTCGACTGGAACCTCGGCGACCTGATCTCCGTGGTCGTCCAGGGCGTCGAGATGCAGGCCGTCATCACCGGCTACGTCCTGAAGTACGACAGCGCCGGCTTCCGCATGGGCGTGACCCTCGGCGACCCGGCGGCCATCGACCGGGCTCCGGCGGCGAAGGTGCAGGCACTCGACTCCCGGGTGTCGAGCCTGGAGCGCAGCAGCGTCACCCCTGCGGCGATCACCGCCGCGAGCGAGAAGGCCGGCGACGACATCGCCGCGCTCGACGGCCGGCTCGACATCCTGGAGGGTGCGCGCAAGCTGCCGAACAACTCGATCGCCATGACCACGTCGCCGAGCGCCTACCCGCTCGGCGTTTCGGTGTACTCGGTCGGGACGGGGAGCGGCTGGACGCCGGCTGAGGTCGGCACGATCGTCACGTACAACTGGGACAGCACCTCGCGGGTCAGTCAGGTCTTCCACTCGAACACCGGCTGGAACATGTGGAAGCGCAGCTTCCATAGCGACAATCCCGGCTGGTCCGCCTGGCACAAGCTCGCCTTCGACGAGTCGGACACGTACACCAGGAGCGGCGCTCTCACCGCCGGAACCTGGTACCGCATCGGCACGATCATCGGGCAGCAGGGCGTGATCAACGCGAAGGCTTCGGCCGAGTTCGTGATCAGCACCAACGCCCCTAGCCAGCACGCGCAGATCCGGCTGAAGGCCAGCTACGGCTACAACTTCCAGCAGGGCGCACACCTGTACCTGGAGGAGTGCGCCGGCTACAGCGCCGGCACCTACGGCTCGCCCTTCAGTCAGGCTCGCCTGGTCCCGATCGGCGGCACCTACGACGGCGTCCACCTGGAGGTCAGGGCCGCCGCCATGCCCACCGACTTCTCTGCCACCGTCACGATCAAGCACGACGATTGGCGATCCGGCACCCGCTGGACGCCGGTCAACTTCGTGTCGAACGGAACGGCCGACATCGACTGGAACACCATCGGCCTGTACTGGACCGGGCGCTGGTCGACGCTATCCCTCGCCACCGGCTGGACGCGCTTCAGCGACGCGAACTACGCCAGCCCGGAGTTCAAGATGCACCCCGGCAGCCTGGTGGAGGTGCGCGGCCTGGCGTCGGGGCTCGGGTCTGGTGCCACCAGCGTCATGGGCGTCCTGCCGGAAGGGTGCCGCCCACGCTTCCGGCTGATGTTCCCGTCCCTCGCCAACAACGCCCTTGGCCGCGTGGATATCTCGCAGACCGGCTCGCTACAGAGGCAGCTCGGCCCGCTCGACCTCGTCACCCTCGACAGCATCCGCTTCACCGCGGAGCAGTAGCCCTCGGAGGCACAGCAGTGAATCTTGTCAACATCTGGGCCAACCGATGGCTCCTGGACACCGACACCGACGAGGTGGTCATCGACGCCTACGAGCCCGACCCGGACATCCCATGGCAGCCCGGCGGCCTGCTCGTCATCCGCATCCCGGTCAACAGCATCCGCCGAGCGGCCCTGGACGAGCCCTCCCCGGTCGAGCGGGTTCCGGCCGGCGAGCCGCCGGTCGACGAGCCGACCGCCTGACCCCTTCTCCCTGGAGCCCCCTGAGTCCCGCGACTCGGGGGGCTTCGTCATGCCAAGGAGCCGCCAGTGGCTATCACCGCTTTCCCCTTCGACACTCAGGACACCTCGGAGTCGGACTACTCGCGTCTCATGGGCGAGGCAGTCGACGATGGCATCGTCGGCTCGCACGGCAGCACGGGCTTTCAGGTGTCCGCCGGCTCCGGCATGACGGTTGTGGCTGCCGCCGGCACCGCCGCGCTCCGCGGCTTCATGGGCTACTCCACGGACACCGAAGGCCCGGTCGCCGTGGCCAACGGTGACGCCAGCTACGGCCGGGTGGACCTGGCCATCCTGCGGCTGGACCGCGCCAACAACAACATGATCTTCACCGTCAAGCCGGGCACCGCCTCCGCGACGCCGACGCCGCCGGCACTGACGCAGACCGACACCGGCATCCATGAGATCGCGCTGGCCCGCCTGGACATCCCGTCCGGCGCTGGAGCTATGCAAGCCGGCTACATCACCGACCTGCGGCAGTTCATCGGCTCCACCATCGGGGCCTGGACCACTGCCGGCCGCCCGGCGAACCCCCGCAAATACAAGCTCGGGTTCAACGCGACGCTCGGCAAGTGGGAGTACCACAACGGCTCCGGGTGGGTCGACCTCCAGCCGACCACCGCCCCGAACGCCAGCAAGTGGAACAACTACAGCCTGATCGTCCAGTCGGCGCAGCCGGCCGCAGCGCCGAACACCATCTGGATTCAGCCGCTCTAAGGAGGCACCCTTGGCGACCTCCGGCACCGTCCGACCGTCGTCGAACGGCATCTACGTCACCTGGTCCCTGTCCAGCCAGAGCATCGCGAACAACACGTCGACCGTGCACGTCACCTTCGGCTGGGGCTTCCACTCCAGCCCTCTCGACCGGCAGCTCGACAACGGCACCTGCCAGGTCAACGGCGTCACGGTCTACTCGAACAGCGGCAGGATCAAGGACTACACCGGGGACCTGCGCGACCGCGACCACGCCGTGTGGTCCGGCACCCGCACGATCGCGCACAACAGCTCCGGTGACGCGAACATCAGCCTGTACGGGATCATGACCGGCTACAGCGGTGACCGAATCTCGGGCAGCGGCACCTGGGCACTCCCCCGCATCCCGCGCCTGCCTGGCACCCCGGGTACCCCATCGGTCAGCGGCCACACGGACTCCGACCCGACGACGGCCTCGTTCTCCTGGACCGCGCCCAGCAACGTCGGCGCGGGACTGGACCGGCGGCAGTTCATCATCAAGACCGACACGAACATCTTCGCCGGCCCGTACATCGTCAACGACGTGGCGAACTGGGGCACCACCTACAGCGCCACCGGGCTACCCAAGGGCACCACGATGTACGCGACCGTGCGCGCCATCAACGACGACGCCGGCTGGGCGGACTTCTCCGGACTCCGGACCTTCACCACGGGCACCACCGCCCCGAGCGCGCCGGGCACGCCCAGCGCCTCCGGCATCGGTGGCACGTCCATGACGCTCTCCTGGGCAGCGCCGGGCGACGATGGCGGCGCTGACATCAGCTCGTATGAGGTGCAGCGGGCCGACAACAGCTCGTTCAGCGTGGGCCTGGTGTCGTCGTCCCTGCCGGGCAGCTCCCGGTCGCTTCAGGTGACCGGCCTGACGCACACCAAGGCGTACTTCTATCGGGTTCGAGCCACCAACACGGACGGCAAGCAAGGCCCGTTCTCCGCGACGGGCAGCGCCACCACCGCCGCGACACCCCCGACGCAGCCGCTCTCCCTGGCGGCCGGCGACCGCAAGCCAACCGAGGTGGCGGTCTCCTGGGACGTGCCGGAAGATCCCGGCGGCGCGACCATCACGGATTACGACTTGCAGTGGTCGACCTCATCCAGCTTCACCGCTGCGGCATCGCTCAACTCGACGACGATGGCGCGCAACATCGGCGGCCTCGCTCCCAGCACCACCTACTACTTCCGGGCGCGAGCGAACAACGCGGCCGGCGCGGGTGCGTGGAGCGCGACCCTGACGACCCGAACCACCTCCGGCCTACGCGTGGCCAGCAGCGCCGGCACTGACTGGCTCGAAGCTGACGTGTGGGTCTCGGTGGCCGTTCCCGGCGGCTACGAATGGCGCCGCTGCCTTGTGAAACCGCTCTAGGAGCCCAGTGGACCCGATCGTTCAAGCCGCCATCGTTTCCGGCGGCTTCGGCCTGGCGACCATCGCGGTGTCGCAGGTGATGCAGAGGCGGCAAGGCCGCCACCTCAACCAGATCCGGGACCAGGTGGCCAACTCACACGAGACGAACCTGCGCGACGACGTTGACCGCGTGCTGGAGGGCGTCGAAACCCTCGTGCAGGGCCAGCGCCAGCACAGCAGGGAGATCGCCGGCCTCCGTGAAGACCTGCGGGTCGAGCGCATGGAGCGCGCGGCGGGTGACGCCCGGCTCGACGACCACCTGCGTACCCAGCGCCCCACTTGCTAAGGAGTATTTGTTGAGCACTTCCCAGAACGGCTGGCACGCCGGCTCGAAGACCGAGATCCGCATCGTGTCCCCGAAGGTCCCCGGAACGAACGTCGACTTCCCGCAGGGCGTCCTGGCCGGCGACGTCGAGACCGTCCTGATGTACGTAGCGGCCGAGTTCCACCGCACCGTCGAGCCACTGAAGGACGGTGAATGCTGGGGCTACTTCTACAAGAACATCGAGGGCTCGAAGGAGCTGTCGAACCACGCCTCCGGCACGGCGATCGACCTGAACGCGCCGGCTCACCCGATGGGCCGGGCGAACACGTTCAGCGCCGCGAAGGTGGCCGCGATCCGCAAGATCCTGGCCTTCTGCGAAGGCGTCGTGCGCTGGGGCGGCGACTACTCCGGGCGCAAGGACGACATGCACTTCGAGATCAACAAGGGCGCGTCCGAGGTTGCTCGGATCGCCCGGAAGATCCGCGGCTTGTCGGCCCCGAAGCCGCCGAGCACCCCGAAGCCCCCGGCCCAGCCGGCGAAGCTCGTGGTCGACGGCAAGTTGGGTCCAGCCACCATCAAGCGCTGGCAGCAGGTCATGGGCACGCCGGTCGACGGCAAGATCAGCGAGGTTAGCTCCCTGGTCAAGGCCGTCCAGCGCCTCCTGCGCAGCAAGGGTCACAAGATCGACGTGGACGGCAAGGGCATTCGCCAGGACGGCCGCTACTACCTCACCACGTACGCCCTTCAGGGCTACCTGGGCACCGAGCGGGACGGTCGCATGTCCGCCCCGGTCTCCGAGCTGGTCAAGGCCATTCAGCGCCGGCTCAACACCGGCAAGTTCTAAGGAGTTCAGTGACCAACGACCTTGACGCCCGGCGGCGTCGTATCCGTACCGCGTTCCAGGCGTTCGTGTCGGCATGCACGGTTCTGCTGGTGATCGTTCCGATCGCCATGGTCGAGTTGGAGGGCGCGCTCCCTGCCAACATGTACGCCTACCTGACCGGCGCGGCTGCCGCTGTCGTGGCGGGCGCCACCCTGGTAACCCGGGTAATGGCGCTGCCGGCGGTGAACGCGTTCATCGACAGGTTCGTGCCGTGGCTGTCGGCCAGCTCGTCCGAGGGCTCGGACGCCTAACTCAGCCCAGACGGTGACCCCGGCTGCCCCTCGCGGGTGGCCGGGGCTTATCGCTCGTTGGGCACCCTGGCGGCCTCGACCTCGTCCATGCTGGCGACCCGGCTGCCGCGCCGCCTGGGCCTGGGCCTGGGCGGCGGCGTGCCCTCGGCGATGGCCTTCAACTCGGCCCCGTGGGGGCCGCAGCGGTCGGTCGTGCCGGTCTTGTCGCCCACACTGACCGTGTACGTCGCGACTTGCAATGTAGGGTCTTTGCAGACGTCGCAGACACGAACCTCAATCTTCAACTTGCTATCCTGTCTATGTATCGCTTAGCATCAACCTTAGTGTCCGATTTTAGGAGGTGCCGTGACCGTCAGCAAACTCGTGAACAGGGACGAGTTCATTCGGTGGTACGAGAACGAGCGCAAGCCGTACTCCTGGATCATCAGCGAGTACAAGCGCAAGTACGACATCGAGATCGGTAACGGCACCATCTCCAACTGGCGCTCGCAGCTCGGCCTGGAGAAGCGCGCCGTGCGCGACGCCTCCCTGATCCCGTGGGCGGTCAAGCGCGAGCACCGGCTCAACCACATGCTCCAGATGCTGCGCACCGAGGCCCGGCGTCGGGCCGGTCAGCCGATCCCGGCCGAGCGGATGAAGCAGCTTGAGAGCTGGCTCCGGAACGTGCGCGAGGAGGATGCGGTCGTTCACTACGACCCGGACACCCCACAGGGCTGGTGGCTGGTCCCCCGCCGACCAGGGATCGACAACGACCTGATCCGCGTCCCCGAGAAGGTCACCCGCGCACGCGGGTCACGCGAGTAACCCAGCGAGCTAAGCGGAAGCCCCCGGCCTGACGAGCCGGGGGCTTTCTCGCGTCTCAGGCTGCGGCGCGCAGCATCTCGGCGTAGATCGGCGGAGCCGGCGGGTTGGCCACCTCGTCGTGGATCGGGGTGGGCGTGTCGTCGGGGACGTCGACCGGATCGTTCAGCGGATCGTCCGGCTCGCTCTCGTCCGGGGCCTCGTCGACCGGAGCCTCATCATCCGGCGACTGCGCCGGCTCATCCTCTGGCGACTGCTCCGGCTCGTCGGTGGGCTGCTCCGAGGTGGGCGGCTCGGTCGGCTGCTCGGTTACGGGAGGGATGGGTGGCTGCTCGGTTACGGGCGGCTTGGCCGGCTCGGTTGGTGCTGTAACCGGCGGCTTGGCCGGCTCACTCGGCACCGTCACTGGCGGCGTCACTGGTGGCGTCACTGGCGGCGCTGGCACTGACGGCACCACGGGTCCGATAGTTGGCGGCAGCGGAACGGCTGGCGGCACCGTTGCGGGCTCGCCCAGGGGCTCCAGGTCGGCGCGCGAGAGCGTGGTGTCGCCGACGATGATGCGTACGGCCTGACGTTGGACCAGGTCGCCCACGGTCAACGGCTTGTCGGTCGGGGCCGGCTCTCCTGGCGGGGTCAGCAGCTTCATCGCGAACGCCGCCTCCGCCATGTCCGCCGGCAAGACCACCTTCTCGTCCAGCCCGCGAGCCCACCGCATGATTCGGGTCTTATCGGTGCCGTAGAGCGCCCACCGCTCTCCCTGCACGAGGCTCGGGCGCATCGGCCCGATATCGCTTGACCCGATCGTGGCCCTCCAGCCTTCGAGCCCTTCGGGCGAGCTGAACACCCGCAGGATGTTGCGCTGGCGCTTCCCGTTCGCGTCGGTGTAGATGAACGAGAAGGTCAACGAGTCCGGGCCAACGGACGCCTCGACGCGTATCTGAGTGCCGTCCGACGCGACGCAGGCCGCGGTGAGGTCTGCGCTTTCGACGTCCGCGCAATGAAGGTCCGAGCCTGACTGGATCGACTCGAAGACCGGGTTGTCCCAGGCGGCGGCAGCAGAGACCGGGTTCACGCCCTGGCCAGAGAGCATCGGCGTGAGGATCGCGCCGATCAGCGAGGCGGCGACCAGCGATGCGACGCGAACGCCGACCTTGGCCACCTTGCCCCCAAGTTGCCGCCGCTCGCGGTGGTGGCGGTGGCGTCCCGGCTTGAGGCTTGCCGGCGGTGTGTGTCGGTACTGGCGTGCGCCCGGCGGCAGCATGACCGCTGCCGGCGGGATGGTGGGGAGCACTGCCTCCACCCAGTGCTCGATGGCGTCAGGATGGGCGCCGGGCAGGACCGCCCTGATGGCGTTGACTGCTGTGTCGTGGCCGATGCCGGGGTCGACGAGAATTACTCCCAGGTCTGGGACGGGCACAGCCGTGGCTCCGGTGTGCCGTTGCACGATCTTCACACTGCGTTCCTTGTTGCAGAGAGGCTGGCGGGTTCTCGCTGGTCAGGTGTGGTGCCGGTCGATGCTATGGGTGGATCTTGCCGTCAAACAGTGGCCGAATGGTGAGAATTTTTCAGAGGTCCAGCGAGCGCAGGTGATGCTCGACGAGCGCGGCGACGGACGCCTGCTGCTCGGGCGTCAGCTTCTCGATGTTCGCGATGAGGATGCGGGTCTTCGTGTCGGGCGTCTCCGTCTCGTAGGTGTGGTAGCCGGCCGACCTCTCCGCAGCGCGCAGCACCACGTCCTCGGGCAGCTCCAGGGCTACCGCGAGGGCCGTGATCTGTTCGGGCTTCGGCATCGCCGGCCGCTCGATGGTGGCCAGCTTGTGGACGTAGGACTTCGAGATGTCGTCGCCGCCCCGTTCGGCGATGGTCTCGAAGGATTCCCCCTTGTCCCGGCGTCGGTCGTTGATGAGCTTCGCAAGCTCATGATCAGGCAAAACGTGCTCCCAAACTCGTCGTGCGGGGCGTGGCGACCATAGCCGTCCCGCGACAGCCGCGTCCACCAGGGGGGATGCTTCGTCCACGGATGTGGACGGGCGGCTGCCGGTTCCAACCGTTCGTCCATACCTGTGGGTAACTCGTCCACGGCTGTGGACAGCATGTGACGCCCGCCTCTACCGTCATGCCCCTGAATCACTGATCAACAACGGGGGCACGGCATGAGCACGGACTTCGCGACACCTCTGGGCGGTCCCGCGACACCTGTCGGATTCGGCTGTTACGGTTTTCTAGCAAGTCACCGAGAGGTTGGTGGTGCGATGAAGGACCTGGTCGAGCACGTGAGTGTCGACCTCGATCACGAGGGGGGCGAAGGCTGGATGTTCGTTCATCCTGACGCCAGCGCGGACGAGATCCGCGACGCCCTGGCCCTTGTGGACGAGGCGGGATTCGAGGAGCTGGACCCCGATGAGACCGGCGACGAGTTCGGGGAAGACGAGCAGGGGCGCTACATGGTCCCGCTGGCGCGAAAGGGCGGCTGGTAATGGCCCTGGTCAAGCTGGACGCTCACAAGGAGCGGGCGCGCGGGGCCGGCGGCAACCGCGACGTCCCGCGCAACGGCAGACAGCAGCCGTTGATCATTCCGCTGGGCGAGGACGGTCAGCCGGACCTGGACGCCAAGCTCAAGGCGTACACCCGGATGACGACCTGGATCGACTGCCTGGAGGACAAGAGCAACCTTCAGAAATGGGGGAAGCGACTCGTCCTGGTCGGACTTGCTATGTTGCCTGATGGCAAGCGGGACGACCTGGTGGCGGAGGTGCTGCGGGCGGACGCCGCTGGCGACAAGGCCAAGCTCAACGCCATCGCGGAGCGGTTGCACAAGGTGGCCGGAGGAAACGCCAAGGCCGAGCAGGGCGACTGGCTGCACGAGCTGAGCGAGTACGCCGACAAGGGCGAAGCGCTCCCCGACAAGGCCACCGCCGAGGATCGGGCCGACATCGCCGCGTACGTGCTGGCGACGCTCGACCTGGAGATCAAGGAGATCGAGCACTTCGCGGTGCTCGACGAGTTCAAGGTGGGCGGCACCCCGGACCGGATGAGCTTCTATGCCGGCCCGGACCCGGACGGCCTGGAGCCAGCCGGCCACCTGATCACGGACCTCAAGACGGGCCGGGTCGACTACGGCGGCCTGAAGATGGCGATGCAGCTCTCCGGCTACGGCCACGGCGAGATGTACGACCCGGCGACCGGCGTTCGCACGCCGTGGCCGGACGATCTGAACCTGAACTGGGGGCTGATCATCAACGCGCCGGCTGGCACCGGCACGTGCGAGGTGATGTGGGTGGACCTGCGGCTCGGCTGGGACGGCTTCCTGCTGGCCCGGGAGGTCAGGGCTATTCGGACCCGGGGGCGCAAGGCGTTCCGTCCGTACCCGTCTCCTACGGGCTCACTTGCTATGCGGTACGAAGCTGCCGAGGAAGGCGAGGACGACGAGTGAGCGCACCTGCGACGACCTTTCGCGAGGTCACGGACATCACTGCCGACGAGCTGCTGGCGGCCCTGCGCGACGGGGGTCACTACGGGCCTCAGCGCGCCGTGCGGCAGGTCGAGCTGTTCCGGCGCCTCGGTGGCGACCCGGATGACCACCGCTACGCCTACCTCTCCTTCCGCACGAGGGAGCTGAGGCGGCGAGGCATCCCCATCGGGTCCAGCCGGCGCATCGGCATCTGGCTCAAGGACAACGACACTGAGGAGAACGAGTGACTGACACTCCCTGGCAGGACGAGGGCGGCTCGCATGTCGTCACGTTCAAGGCGGGCAAGGGCTACGAGGAGCCCTGGCTGATCCTGCGCGGCAGCTCGGCCGCGATGCTGCGGGACCGGATCGTCGAGGCGTTCGGCCTGGAGGGCGATCTCACGCTGGTCGAGGCGATCCACAACGCCAACCAGCTCTTTCGCGCGATGGCCAACGTCGGCCGTGAGCTGGGTGGGCGCGTCGTGCGCAGCACCTCGGCGCCGGCCGAGACGACTGGAAACGACCCGTGGATCGCGGCTGCCGCCGCCACCGCGGACCAGGCTCCGGCGGACCCGAACAGGGCCCTGCTGGACCAGATCGAGGCCGCTACGTCGGTCGACCAGCTCAAGCGTTTCTGGGTGGAACACAACCCGCTGAACGAGGTCGTGGACGCGGCCTGGCGGGCGAAGGGTAAGTCTCTCAAGGAGGGTGGCAACTAATGGCACTTGCTAAGAAGGATTCGGTCGGCGGCAACCTCCCCCCGTTCTTCAAGCCGGAGAACCACGGCGCGGACCCCGCGCTGCTGTTCGAGCCGCTGGGCATCCGCGAGGGCGTGCAGGGCAAGTTCGGCCCGCGCGACCACATCAAGACCAAGGTCACCGTCTTCCGCACCCAGGAGGCCCTGGACAAGGGCGAGCCCAGCTCCGTCGAGGTGGTGGAGATCAACGCCACCGTCCTGGCCCGGGACCTCAAGGAGCTGATGGAGGAGGCCAAGAAGACGGGCGACAGCTCGCCGGCCCTGATCGCCACCCTGCTGCACTACCAGCCCAAGGGCGGCGGTAACAAGAGCTGGGTCTTCCGCCAGCCGCGCGACGCCGACTACGACAAGGCGGCGGCCTACTACGAGGCGCGCGAGGCCAAGCTCCAGGCCGCCCTGTCGGCGGTGCCGGACTTCTGAGTTGCTGACGCCCGGCAGATCGCTCAGCCTGCACGCTGAGTCGGGCCGCGAGTTGCCCCGGGTGCCGGACCTCCAACCCTTGTACGACATGGGGGTCCGGCCCCGGCACGGCGAAGTGGTAATGATCGCCGGCCGCAGTGGCACTCAGAAAAGCGGCTTCGCGCTCTGGTGGGTTGCCCAAATGGGCCTTCCCACGCTCTATTTTTCGGCCGACATGTCGCCATTCACCGCGTCGTCTCGAATCGCGAGCATGTTCCTCGGTGAGACGACCGAGTCCATCGAGATTCGGATGCTCAGCGGTGGCCGGGCGCGACAGGAGGCCCTGGACGCTATCGAGTCCGTGCCTATCACGTTCGCCTTTGGTCAGCTCGACTGGCAGTCGGTCGACCAGGAGCTTGAGGCGTACGTGGAATTGCACGACAGCTATCCGCAGGTGGTCGTCTACGACAACCTGATGGATTTTGAGGGCGCTGAGGCCGATTACACGGTCCAGATGAACGTCATGAGCAACGCCACGGCGTTCGCCCGGGAAACCGGCGCCACCACGGTCCTGCTGCACCACGCGTCGGACAAGTCATGGGACGCCAAGCAGGCGCCCTACGACCCGCCAGGGCGAAACGAGGTCAAGGGCGGGCTTTCGGAAAAGCCGGAGCTATCGCTTTCGGTGGCCCTGGACCCGCACACCCTGGCCTACAAAATCGCCTGCATCAAGCAGCGAATGGGGCCGAGTGACCCCACGGCGAGAAGCTACGCGATTCTGCGCGCAGAGCCGGATCTGACCCGCTTTCACGCACGGTAGAGAGGACACACCTTGAGCGTCGTTCTCAAGTTCTCGGCCTTCTCCAACATCACCTATGGATACGAGTACGACACCGGCTACTCGCGTGACGAGTGGAATTCCATGGACGACAAGACGCGGGACTGGGAAATGAACCAGGCCCTCTGGAACGACATCGACTGCTGGGACGAAGACGGGCCGGAGGGGGACTGCGAATGAGCGGCAAGCCGAAGACGCGGACCTATGTCGTCACCTTCGTGAAGAAGGTGTACGCGGACGTGGTGGTCGAGCTGCCCGAGGAGGGGTTCTCCGCAGGGTTCGCCGTCGAGACCGCTTTCCACGACATCTCTCCGCTGGACGTCAGGGCCGCCGTGGTGGACGACGCGGTCACCCGTGAAGGCGACTGGCAGTTCGACAGCGTCGATCTGGCCGTCGGCGACGACCTCTTCTCCGTCATTCTCTGAAGGGACTTGCTATGGAACCCAACAAGCCGACCAAGGCCGACATGGTGATCGCGCTGAGCGTCCTGGGGGCCGTCGCCGTCCTGGGCCTCCTGTGCGGCGCGGGCAGCGCGGCGCTGCTCCTGCTGCGGTGACCGACTGCGTCGTCTGCGGCGGGCTGCTCACGGGCCGCCAGAAGAAATATTGCTCGGCGATCTGCCAGAAGCAGGCCGGCAGGGCGGCGTGGATCGCGAAGGTCTACGGCATCACGCTCGCCGAATGGGACCGGATTCTTGAGGAGCAGGGGGGCGGGTGCGGGATCTGCGAGCGCAAGCCGCGGACCAAGCCTGACGGCTCCGAAGAGGTCTTCCACCTGGACCACGAGCACGCCAAGGGCCAGGCCGGGCCAGTGCGGGGCATCCTCTGCCCCTACTGCAACACCCGCCTCATCGGCCGGCTCAAGGACCACACCAAGGCGCAACGGATGGCCGACTACCTACGGGAGCCGCCGGCCACACGAGCGCTGGGCCGAACCGTCATCGCCCCCGGGCGACCGAAGGTGAAGCGCAGGCCGAAGCGGAGGCAACCGTGAGGTTCACCCCCCGCAAGGAGGAGGTTCAGCCGGTCATCGACCTGCTGGAGTCTGACGACTTCGACAGCGCCGAGGACATGGCCAAGGCCCTGATCCGCGAGGTCGTGGACATGCTCTGGTTCCGCGACTGGTACGTGCTGGGGGTTAGCACAGGGGACGGCTCGCTGGCGTTCGGACCGTTCGCCAGCGAGCCCGAGGCCAAGGCTCTCGGCACCAAGTGGCAGGGCTCTCTGCTCCCGAGTGACCCCGCGAGGTGGGGTGTCGTGAAGGTCAGAGGGCTCGGCGGAACGGTGGACGAGCGGGCCGGCGGCGGCTTCGGCTTCTGCACCACCGAGGGGTGTGGCCACCCCGCCTACGCACACAGCATGGAGGGCTCCGCCCGGGGCTACTGCGTCGTGTGCGGTCGGCACGGGGCGTGCGGCAAGTACGCACAGGCCAAGCCGAAGGCGAGGGCGACCCGGAAGAAGGAGTCGTCGTGACCGCCTGGCGACTGCGAGCCAGGGAGGAGCCGGCCGACGATGACCGGCCCTCCCTGGAGGCGGTGCTCGAACACTACGGCGTCACCGTCAAGCCCAAGACGAGGCAGATGGTCTGGTGCCCGATCCACGAAGAACAGGGCAGCTCGAAGACGCCAAGCTGCTCGGTTCGCCTGGACGAGGGCCTGTGGAACTGCCACGGCTGCGGCGAAGGTGGCGACGTCTGGACATTGATCATGCTGAAAGAGGGGGTGACCTTTGGCCGAGCGCGATCCATTGCGGCCGACCTCGGACTCGCAGCGGGAGGCGCTGGACGAAGCGATCAGCCGGTATCAAGCGGCTCTTACTTCGGACGCCGCAGCGTTCCTCCTGCGAAGGGGAATAAGCCGGGAAACGGCAGCTACAAACCGTCTTGGCGTCGTCGTTGACCCGGCGCCGGGCCACGGGCAGTACGCGGGCTGGCTAGCGATCCCGTACCTGCGCCACGACTACCAGGCAGTCAGCGTCCGCTTCCGCTGCCTCAGCCCCCGGTGCAACGTCGGGGTTCCGGGCGTCAAGGAACAGCACGACCACGGCAAGTACATGTCCCTCGAAGGCGAGCCGAACCGGGTCTTCTACGTCCCGGCCATCCACCTCGCCGACGACGAGATCCATGTCTGCGAGGGCGAGTTCGACGCGATGATCCTCAACCAGGTCGGGCTGCCTGCGGTGGCCATCCCTGGCGCGTCTGGATGGCAGAACCACCACCGCCGGATGCTCGCCGGCTTCAGTCGAGTCTGGGTCTGGGGAGACCCCGACGACGCGGGCGCCCGGTTCACCGCGCAAATCACCCGAGCGATGCGGCAGGCGCGCGGCGTCCAGCTCCGCATCGGAGACGTGACCGAGACCTACCAAGCACAGGGCGCGGCCGGGCTGTACGCCCTGGTCGGATGAGAGGGGCACCATGATGCGAATCTTCGAGTACACCGACAACGACGGCGACTGCCTGACCGTCGAGGACTACGGCTCCAGCGACCACCCCGACGTCGCGTTCGTGACCCGGGAGGGAGCGGGCGATGTCTCGGCCGTCTACCTGCCGCCAACGCAGGTGGCCGAGCTGGTTGCCGCCCTTCGCCCGCTCAGCCCGGCTGCGGCCGACGACCTGGCCCAGGCGTACCAGAACGGGCGCACCGACGCGATCGACGACCACCAGCTCGTCACCCGCGAGGAGCACGAAGCCGCGTTGACGGCTGCCGCTCAGCCGGGCGCGCTCGACCCGGCCCGGGTGGAGGCACTGAACCTCGCGGCTGCCGTCGCCAAGGATCTGCGCTCGTCCGGCCCCCTGGTGAGCGCGGGTGCTGTCGGGCACGAGCCCGTGCTCGCGTACGCGCTGTTCCTGCTCGACCTGCTGCCGGTCCCGGTGGCGCAGCAGTGAGCAGACCCGACTGGGACGACTACTTCATGGGCATCGCTCAGGCGGCGCTCCGGCGAGGTGACTGCACCCGCAGTCAGGTCGCCGCGGTTCTGGTGCGAGCCAACCGCTCCATCTGCGGCACCGGCTACAACGGCGTCCTGCCGGGCAAGCCAGGCTGCCTGGAGGGCGCCTGCCCCCGGGGTCAGCTCAGCTACGACGAGTGCCCGCCCTACACGCCGTACGACAGCGGGCCGAGCGAGTGCATCGCAACGCACGCCGAGATGAACGCCCTGCTGTTCCTGCCCGACACCGAGCAGGCCGTCACTTGCTATGTAACCCGGCAGCCGTGCCACGACTGCCAAGCCGCGCTGATGCTCCACGGCGTCGAGCGGATCGTCTGGCCCGAAGGAGAGTGGACCGCCTGATGCGAGTCATGCTGATCGCCCGCACCATCATGGTTGACGACATCCCCGGCTACCAGCCGCACGCCCCGTTCGACGTCACCGACGCCGACGACCTGGGCGAGCAGGGCGGCCGGCTGTGCTACCTGTCGTGGAACCGGCCCAACCCGGCGACCGCCACGAACCAGGGCTACCTGGCCAACATCCTCGGACAGGGTCACTACTCGGTGCTGGAGCACTCCAGCGCGTCGTTCTACATCGACGGCGTCACCCGCAACTTCACCCACGAGCTGATCCGGCACCGGCACCTCAGCTTCAGCGAGGTGAGCCAGCGGTACGTGGACGCCCTCGGCTTCGTCGCGCACCCCGGGTTGGCGAGCGTCACCCGTCCGGCGCGCTATTGGATGGACGAGGTCGTCGAGGACGCCCAGGACGCCTACGGGACGCTGGTCGACAACCTGACCGAGCAGGGGCAGGGCCGCAAGCAGGCGCGTCAGGCGGCCCGTCACGTCCTGCCCGGCGGCACCGAGACGAAGATCCTCGTCACCGGCAACCTGCGCGCCTGGCGCGACTTGCTAACAAAGAGGTTGGCCACCAACGCCCAGGGCGAGCCGCTGGCGGACCTGGAGTTCTACGAGGTGGCCAAGCGCATCCTCGTCGAACTGAAGCGGGTCGCCCCGAACACCTTCCAGGACTTCGAGGTGCCCGCATGAGCGAGCAGCAGTTGCTAACCGACGTGGCCGGCAACGTCATTGCGCCGGGCGACATCGTGGTCTACCCGCAAATGTCGGGCCGCTCGGTGCAGATCGTGCTCGGCAAGCTGCTGTCGTACAACGGCAAGACGGCGAGCATCGAGCGCATGGAGGGCGCCCGGTGGGGCGCGAGCTACCAGCGCACCCGCTACCGCGACAAGCGGACCGGCAAGGGCATTGACCCGTACGCTAGCGACAAGCACTGGGAGGTCGAGCGGGGCTCCATCTACACGCACCGGGAGACCGGCGAGGTGTTGACGCAGAGGGAGCTGGACGAGCGCCACCCGCTCGTCGTCACCTGGAGCGCCTACTCTTACCGAGGTGAGAACGACGCGGCCTGGGCTGCCCGCAACCAGTACAAGGCGTCGTATCGGCAGGGGGTCCTGAAGGACTACGTCGAGGAGTACGAGGCCGCGACGCCGCCCGTGACGATCCACAACGTCAAGAACATCGTGCGGGTGGTGCCGGCGTGAAGACCCTCTACATGGACATCGAGACGTCGCCGAACCTGGCGTACGTCTGGAGCCTCTGGCGGGAGAACATCCCGCTGGAGCGGCTGGTGGAGACCGGCCAGGTGCTCAGCGTCTCCTGGAAGTGGCGCGGCGAGAAGAAGGTCACGTTCGTCAGCGACCACTCCCCGGGTCACCGCGGAATGCTCGACGAGACGCACGCCGCGCTGAGTGCCGCCGACCTGGTGGTGCACTACAACGGCAAGGCGTTCGACATCCCGCACCTCAACCGGGAGTTCGTGCTGAACAGCATGAAGCCGCCGGCCCCGTACGCGCAGCTCGACCTGCTCACTCAGGTGCGCAAGCAGTTCCGCTTTCCTAGCAACAAGCTGGCGCACGTCAGCGAGGCGCTGGGCCTGGAGGGCAAGGTCAAGCACGCCGGCTTCAACCTCTGGGTTCGCTGCATGGCGAACGAGGCGTCGGCCTGGGCGGAGATGGAGCAGTACAACAAGCGGGACGTCGTGCTGCTGGAGGAGCTGCACGACCGGCTGAGCGGCTGGCTCCCGGGTGCGCCGAACGCGCGGCTGCACAGCGAGGGCAGCGACGAGAAGTGCCCGCAGTGCGGGAAGGACGACCTGCGGCGCGAGGGGCACGCGTACACGCAGCTCGGCAAGTACCAGCGGTGGCAGTGCCGGGCGTGCGGCGCCTGGTCCAGGTCGAGTACCCGAGTTTCCGGTACCCAGGTGAGGAGCGCATCGTGACCGAACTTGCTAACAAAGGACGTGCTAACGAAGCCGACTGGGACTCGGTCCTGGAGCCGGCCACGGTCGCAGCGATCGAGGCGGCGGCACGCATCGTCGCCGGCAAGTACGGCGACAACGCGGTGAACATGCTCGCCGAGTACGAGGACATGCGCCAGGAGGGTTTCATCCTCGTCGCCACCAAGGAACGGCTCCAGGGGCTCGACCCCCGGCTGCTGACGTTCCGGCTCACGCAAGAGCTGAACGGCCGGGTCAAGTACGGGGCGTCGCGCGCAAGCGCCACCGTCTACCTGTCCGCGCTGGAGCGCGCATGAGCGTCGGGGTTCCCGGCTCCTACCGATCCCTGGATTGGAGGGGCCGGTACTCCCCCGAGCTGGTCGCGGTGATGCTCCCGACTGCGTTCGGGCACGCCGCGTGGACCAGCCGGGAGGCAGCCGCGGATCGCTGCCGGCGCGGAGTCGGCACCTGCACGCACGACTGCGAGACCGACGAGTTCCGCGAGGGCTGCACGGTCGACGGCGAGCACAAGGTCTGTGAGCACCGCCACGGCGGCCACGACCAGTGCGGGCGGTGCGCCTGCACCAACCCGGCAGCACGCCAGAGCAGCAACACCCGCGAGACCGACGCGCACGTGATGGCCCTGGACCTCGCGAGGGCCTGGAAGGCCACGTTCGCGCACCGCCAGGACGTCATCGCACAGGCCCTCAGCCTGCGCCACAACTTCGGACTCACCCAAGGAGAGATCGCCCTGTTGCAGGGCGTCAGCCGGCAGGCCGTGGGCCTGCGCCTCCGGGCGGGACACCTCGCCATCGCCGACTACCTGAACGGACAGAGCGCATGACTGACCAGCTTCCCCCGGAGATCATCGGCCACCTCGCCGGAGTCACCGGCACCAACGAGCCGATGGAAGCCTGCAACTCCTGCCAGAGGGCGATCATGTATGGCGTCATGGCCCACGTCACGTCGGCGGCCAGCGCTCTCGACGCGGGCTTCGGCAGCCGGGCCACGGCCATCGGCCACCTGAAGGTCGCGCTGCGCTTCCTGCTCGACTACGTGAAGGTCGACTTCCTGAGCGTCGCCCCGGACGCCGAGGACATGACCGACGAGGAGTGGGCGCTCGCCGTCATGGCGTTCTTCGAGGCCCGCATCGAGCACTACTGCGACATGGAGACCGGGGAGATCATCTTCGAGCCCCACGACGACGACGACCCGGCTGCGGCGCCCCTGTGAGCGAGATCCCTGAAAGCGTCCGAGCCCACTTCCGCCAGCTTGGCCGGGAGTGGGCTCGGAACCACCCTGATCCTCAGCGAGACGCCGAGGTGACTGCCTTGCTTCGAGCCATCCGCAGGGACAGGCTCAGCCGCGAGGCACGATAACCACCGCGTCAATCGGCGGCCCGTCAACCCCGTTGCTGCCGCCCTTCCCGACTGGCTTGACGATGATCCGCTTCACGTAGCGCCCCAAGATCGCGATGCGCTCGTACAAGCTCTCCGGATCATCGTCAAGCCAGTCTTCTAGTTCCTCTTCCCTGTCGACCGGGATCAGCGCGGCCTGCTTGGCAAGGTCCCCCTGCTCGGAACGCAGCGCCTGGATCTGCTGCCGCATCGGGATGATTTCCTCAAGGGCCTCGTCGTCGGTGTAGATGCCCTTACGCTGCCCGCCCTGGACCCGCTTGATCTCGGCCTCAAGCTCCCGGATCTTCGCCTCCAGGGCTGGGTTAGGGTCGGTCCCTTCTTCGCCTTCAGGGACGCTCAGGCGGCCCTCAATGGCACCGCACACCCACTCCCGGACCACGGCGTCCAGCCACGGAAGCTGACGGGAGACCTGGCCGCATCCACCCCGCTGTTTGATGCAGATGTAGCGGCTGTAGCCGCCGGACTTGCCCGGCGGGGGGATGTAGACCTGCGCGGACATCGGGTTGCCACACACGCAGAAGATGAACCCCGTCAGCAGGTACTTGCGGGCCTTCGGCGGCCCACCCTTGCCCTTCGCGCCCCGCGTGCCCAGAGCCGCGACGATGGCCTCGTGCTCGGCTCGGGTGAAGATGGCGGGCCAGTTGCCCGGCCCGACGATCTCGTCATCGTGCGCCACCAGGCCGGCGATGCGGGGGTTACGCAGGGTCCGGGCCACGTTGCCGTCGTTTTCCCACTCCTTCCCGAAAGGAGTGAGGACGCCCATCTCCTGCCAGAGCTTGCGGACCTTGGACACCTTGCCGGTCCGGAGCAGGACGTCCTTGCCCGCATGGAGCGCCTTCTCGGCAAGCGGGTCAATCTCCTGGCAATAGCCGAGCGGCGACTTGTGCACGTAGCCGAACGTCCGCGCGCCACCGTGCAGCTCGCCGGCCTCCCGACGCCGCCTGGCGGCCCGCGCGACACGCTCTCCGGTCCGCTCAGCCTCCGCAGCGTCCACCGCCGCCTTGATCCGGGCCACCATCCGCCCATCGGCGGTCGAGAGGTCGTCGTTGCCGCTCTTGACCGTGTAGAGCAGCGTGCCCCTGGCGTCGTGCAGCGTGATCAGCCGCTCAAGCTCCATGGGCCGCCGCGTGAACCGGCTGTTGCTGAGCGAGACGAGCACGTCGAGCACGCCGGCCTCAGCCTGGCGCATCATCTCCTCGAACCGCGGCCTGATCTTCTTCGCCTTCGTGCTGGCCGACAGGTCGTTGTCGATGAAGACGTCGACCACCTGCCACCCGAGCGACGCCACCAGCTCGCGGCAGTCGGCCTCCTGGTCGGTGACGCCCTTCTCTTCGGACTCCCGGTCCTCACTGATCCGGCAGTAGATGCCGCACCGCAGGGGCACGTCACCCACGGTCGTCCTCCGGGTCGTCGTCCTCGGTGTAGATGTCGACGGGGAGTCCGTTCTCCAGCATGAAGCGCTCGGCCGCCTCCTGCTGCGTCAGCAGATCAGCGGCCTCGCCCTCGCGGGCCGGGCGCCACTCGTAGCCGTGCTCCCATGCCGCCAGCGCGGTGGCGTCCTGCTGGGCCTCCAGGCCCTCGGGGGCGCTGTCGTCCATGGCCGGGCGGGTGTAGTGGATGATGCGGGGTCGCTCGTGCGACACTGGAGCCTCCGGTTCGTTCCTCGCTGACAGGTGATAAAGATAAACAGCCACTCACTCGTCGACACGACCGAGATGTACCTGCGCACCATCCTCGAGCTGGAGGAGGAGGGAGTGCCGCCGCTGCGTGCCCGGATCGCCGAGCGCCTCAAGCAGAGCGGCCCCACCGTCAGCCAGACCGTGGCCCGGATGGAGCGCGACGGCCTGCTCACCGTCGAGGGCGACCGGCACCTGACGCTCACCGCGCTCGGCCGGGGCACCGCCGTCTCCGTGATGCGCAAGCACCGCCTCGCCGAGCTGCTGCTCGTCAACGTCATCGGGATGCCCTACGAGGAGGCCCACGAGGAGGCCTGCCGCTGGGAGCACGTGATGAGCGACGCCGTCGAGAAGCGGGTGTACGACCTGCTGAACCGGCCGACCCGCTCGCCGTACGGCAACCCGATCCCGGGCCTGGAGGAGCTGGGCTCTCCCGAGGCCCCGGCCAGCGAGGCCGGCGAGGGCGAGCGCAACCTGGCCTTCCCCGGGCTCTCCGGGCCGGTCGTGGTCCGCCGGATTTGCGAGAGCGTGCAGACCGACTCCGACGTGCTGCGCCAGCTGCACGCCGCCGGTGTCGACCCGGGGGCCACGGTGACGGTGGCCCAGGAGCGCGACGGGGTGTCGATCGACCGCTCCGGCGACCGGGTGCGGCTGCCCCGCGAGGTCGCCTCCCGGGTCTTCGTCGCCGCCAGCTGACCGGACGCGGGCGTCACAGCGCCCGGGTGTCCACCTTCTTGGCCAACGCGACGAGGTTGTTGGCCATCTTGTCCGCCGCCGCGCGCTCGGTCCCCCGGGCGCCGGTCCAGGTCAGGCTGGCCAGACGTCCGTCGCCGGCCAGCCAACCGACCTCGGCTACCGGCCCGTAGCCGCCGGTCGCGGCGACGGTACGCCGGTACGCCAGCTGGCCCAGGCCGGTGACCTTCGTCGCCTTGGCGGGCACCACGTCGGCGCTGAAGGTGGACTTGTCGATGCCGGTCTCGGACACGCTGAGCATCAGCTCCGGCAGCGCCGCGCGCTCGGCCCGGACCACGCAGGTGTGGGTGTCGTTCCGCTCGCTGGCCGCCGCCACGTCGAAGCGCGCCTTGACGGTCTGCTCGATCACCGTGAAGTCCAGCAGCCGGCAGGCCCCACCCGACGAGGCCGCCGCCACGTCCAGGGCAACCGGCGCCGGTGGTGGCACCGCCACCGGCTCGGCCTCGGCGGCACAGCCGCTCACCAGCAGGCCCGCCAGCCCGGCGAACACGATCCGCCCGCGCACGTTTCACCCTCTCCCCGACCGACGGCGGAAGGGGCCCGCCGGATGTCCGTCGGAAACCGTACGGGGTGTCCGGGTCTGGCGAAAGTCCTCATTCCGAGGGTGGATCGTCCACGTACGGGCAGTGCCGGCACCCCCGTCCGCAGCACGTGCCGCGACGGGCCAGGAAGGCGGCGCTGAGCACGAACAGACCCGTCACCGGGTCGGGATAGCCGGCCTGTCCGGCGGCCAGTGCGGCGTCGTGCGCCGCGATGATCCGGGCCCGGTCCGGGTGCTCCGGCGGCAGGCGGGACGGGTGCGGCTCGGTGAGCGGCCGGCCAGCCAGGGGTCGTCGCTCTCCGCTCACCGGGCCAGTCTGCTTGAGTCTCCCGTGGCGGGAGACGTGAGGGTGGGGGCATGAGCGGCGACGAGCGGTACACCATCGGCGAGCTGGCCCGGCGCACCGGACTGAGCGTCAAGACCATCCGTTTCTACGCCGACCACGGGATCGTCCCGCCGAGCGACCGGAGCCCGGCCGGCTACCGGCTCTTCGACGCCGCGGCGGTCGCGCAGCTGGAACTCGTCCGGACGTTACGGGAGCTGGGCGTGGACCTGGCCGCCATCCGTCGGGTGGTGGATCGCCAGGTGCCGCTGCACGAGGTGGCCGCCACGCACGCCGAGGCGCTGGCCGCGCAGATCCGCGTGCTGCGACTGCGTCAGGCGGTGCTGACCGTTGCGGCGAGGCGCGGGGCGGGCCCGTCCGAGGTCGACGACCTACACCGGTTGGCCCAGCTCACCGCCCACGAACGGACGCAGCTGGTGGACGACTTCCTGGACAGCGTCTTCGCCGGCGACCCGCCGACATACCCCGGGGTGCTCGTCTCGATGACGCCGGAGCTGCCCGACGATCCCAGCGCCGAGCAGATCCAAGCGTGGATCGAGCTGGCCGAGCTGTGCCGCGACCCCGCCTTCCGGGCGAGCATGCGGCGGCTCGCCCGCCAACACGCCACCGACAACGACGTACCCGGTCTCCCCCGCCCGGACGCCGTCGCCCTGGTCCGGCACGGGGCGGCGGCCGCCCTGGCCGCCGGTCTCGATCCGAGCGGAGACGAGGCCGAGCCGGTGGTCGCGGCGGTCACCGACCGGTACGCCCGCCTGCACGGCCTCGCCGGCGACGCCGACCTGCGCCAGCGGTTGCTGGACCGGCTGGTCCTGGCGAACGACCCCCGCCGGGACCGTTACCTCGACCTGCTGTCGGTGATCAACGGCTGGTCGGGTGGGAGCCCGGTCGCGCCGGCCGTGGACTGGTTCGTCCGGGCCCTGCGTGCCCGAATGTCGTTGGCGGCGGGCTCTCAGCCGAACCAGGTCATCGCCTGACCATGGCCCCGGGTCCAGGCCAGCGGCTTGCCGTCCAGCGCGAGCACGTTGTGCAGCGTCGCGTCCGGCGAGTCGGGCAGCCCGCCGTGGGGCAGCACCTCCGGGGCCTCGTTCGCGATCCAGTGCCCCGGCAGCTCACCGACCAGCCGCACGAACGCGTCCCGACGCGCGGCGGGCACCTGGTAGAGCACGGACGTGTGAAAGATGACGAGCGTCGCGTCGGCCGGCGCACGGGCCGCCAGCGCCGGCAGGTCGTCCACCAGGTCACCCCGGACCAGCAGCGGCGGGTCGGCGGCGGCAACCGCCGCCGCCGCGCGCAGCCGGGCCCGCCGGTGCGCGTGCTCCGGCCAGATCAGGGCGTCCAACCAGGACACGTCGTCGGGGTCGGTCACGTCGAGCGGGTTCAGGTCGAGGCCAGCCCGCCACACCACCCGGGGTACGCGCCCAGGTGGCGTCAACCCGCTGACCGTGCACTCCAGGACGGGCACACCGTCGCCGACCTCGTGCCCGCCGTACCGGTAGGCGTACCGGTCGGGGTAGAGGCAGAGCCCGGCGGACGCGCCGACCTCCAGCAGGGCGAGGGGCTGCGGCAGCGCGGCGAGCACCGGCAGCAGCACCGCGCACCGGCCCGCCTCGTTCGTCTGGGTGGCCCTGCTCAGCAACTCGGTCTCGATGGCGGGCCAGTGCGTCCGCACGTACTCGTGGAACGCGCCCGGATCGTCGACCGGGCCGCCCAGCCAGCGGACCACGCCGTACAGCAGGTTCGGCTGGCGCTTGGCGGGCGGGAGCCCGTCGAGCAGGGCGAGCAGGTCGTGGTCGTCGGCGACGGCGTACGACAGCCGCTCGTACGTCGGTGAGACCCCGTGTGCCTCGCGGCGGGCGAACTCGACGTACGCCTCGGCGGTTGTCATGGCCTCATCGTCGCAGTCCATTGGCCGGTCGTTCAGCCCCCGTACCCGTGCGCCGACTCACCCTCCTTCTAGAGTGCTGCGGCGGCCGAGGTGTTGAGCAGCAGCTCAGCCGGCCTGCGCAGCGGAAGGGAACATGTCGTGCGGGGTAACGATGTCCGGGTACTCATCGTCGGCGGGGGCATCGCCGGGCTGGCGACGGTCGTCGCGTTGCGCGGTTGGGGGGCGACGGTCGACGTGGTCGAGCGGACGCCCGGGCCGACCGCCTCGGGCACCGGCATCTACCTCACCGGCAACGCGACCCGGGTGCTCGACGTCCTCGGTCTGCGCGAGCAGGTCGCCGACGTCGCCGTGGAGATCACCCGGCAGCGCAGCGCCAACCAGCGCGGACGTCGCCTCTTCGACATCGACGTGACCGCGCTCTGGCAGGGCGTCGGCCCGTGCCTGTCGCTGCCCCGGGCCGGACTGCACCGGGCCCTGGTGGCCGGCGTCGGAGACGCCCCGATCCGCTGGGGTCGCCACCCGATCGCGTTCGACCCGGAGGGTGACCGGGTCGCCGTCGGGTTCGACGACGGCAGCACCGAACGGTACGACCTGGTGATCGGCGCGGACGGGGTGCACTCGACGGTGCGTCGGCTCGCCTTCGACGGTCAGGCGGCCCGCGACCTGGGCCAGTACGCGTACCGCTGGGTCGCTCCCCGCATCGACGACGAGCCGTTCTGGTCGGTGCAGTTGGGTCGGGGCAGGCAGTTCCTGACGATCCCGATCAGCGCCGAGCAGACGTACTGCTACTACAACGACGGCCCGGTGGCCGACCGGCCCGGCTGGCGCGACGACGTGGCCGCGTCGTTCACCGAGCCGGCGGCCATCATGCTCAAGGCCCTCGACCACGACGACAGCACCCTGCACGCCGGCCCAAACCAGGAGGTCGTCCTCGACTCCTGGTCGCGGGGTCCGGTGCTGCTGATCGGCGACGCCGCCCACGCCACCTCGCCGAACATGGCCCAGGGCGCGGCGATGGCCCTGGAGGACGCGGTCGTGCTCGCCTCCTCCTTAACCGCCGCCGACTCCATCACCGAGGCGCTGCGAGCCTTCGAGGCGCGTCGGCGCCCGCGCACCGACTGGGTGCTCAGCCAGACGCACCGCCGGGACAAGGCCACCGGCCTCCCGCCCGCCCTGCGCGACCTGGTGCTGCGCCGCCTCGGCGAGCAGATGTTCCGGTCGAACTACGGCCCCCTGTTCGCGCAACCCTGACCCCGCGAGGGGGTTCCTCAACACGAGGTCGGCGAGGTGGCGGTGTCAGGCCCGCAGGACACCCCCACTTCGCCGATGTCGAGTCGATCACCAGCCCGCGGACGGTTCCACTCGTCGTCCTGCCGGGGCGGGTCCGACAGCGCCACGGGGCATCGCAGCCGACTTGTCCGACGACTCAGCCCGGGAGGGAGGATTCGAGGTCACGACGGGTGAGTGCGGCATCCAACCGCAGCCCTTCGGCCGCCAAATTTTCCCGTCCGCCCTGCTCCCGGTCGATGGCGCAGACCACCGAGTCGACCTTCGCGCCGGCGGCCCGTAGCTGCCGGCACGACGCCAGCAACGCGCCGCCGGTGGTCACCACGTCCTCGATCACCACGACCCGCCGGCCGTCGACCGGGCTGCCCTCGGCCGCCTTGCCGGTGCCGTACTCCTTCGCCTGCTTGCGGACGAACGCGGTCGGCAGCCCGGTCAGCTGCGACATCACGGTGGCGATCGGGATGCCGCCCATCTCCATTCCCGCCAGCACGTCACACTCGGGCAGCAGGACGACCATCGCCTCGGCCACCTCCCGCAACAGGCCCGGCTCCGCCTCGAACAGGTACTTGTCGAAGTA
This sequence comes from Micromonospora sp. WMMD736, assembly GCF_049179015.1. Classification (NCBI taxonomy): domain Bacteria; kingdom Bacillati; phylum Actinomycetota; class Actinomycetes; order Micromonosporales; family Micromonosporaceae; genus Micromonospora; species Micromonospora sp. WMMD736. The sequence continues at coordinate 6,074,797 of NZ_JBMHMI010000001.1, read as the reverse complement.
CTCGTCGCTCGTCTGACCGGAGCGCAGGAGGAACGACCCGGTCAGGTGGCACGTTTCGTAGACGCGATCCGCAAGGGGAGAAGTCATACCGTCAGCCTCGCAAAGACCCGTACGGGTCAGGGCAGTTGGCCCGGTCGGTCGACGATGGCGATACGCAGTACCGCGATTGCGGCGTACATCGACTCCTTGCCGTTGCGTACCAACGATGTTCGGGTGCCGAGAAAGGCATGGGTGTCCCGGTCGAAGAGGAAGTCATCGTTACCACCGATCACACCGGGCATCCGAATCGCCACCCCGTGCCGACCTGCGGCGTCCACCACGTCGCCTGATATGACGACTGCCCCCGGCTGCCGTGCCAGCAGTTCGAACAGTGCCGCTCGCGCTCGGGGCGGCACGTAGCCGCCGTAGAGCATCGACCGCGCGGTCGTGTACGGCATGCTCTCGCTCCCGTAGACGGCCTTCTCGTCGGCCCCTTCGGGTAGATGCAGGTCGACCGGGTGTTCCCGAAGGTAGCGAAGCAGCTCGTCCGGATCGGTGGGCAGGTCGCCGTGGTACGCCGGCGGCGGAAACGCGTCGAGTTCCTTCTCCGGGTCGGCCGGATCCTCCTCGCGGAGGACCGTGAGCTCGCCCCATCCGTTCGGGTCGCTCTCCGGTCGATAGCGTGCCTGCGTATACGCGACGCCACCGGCCGACTGCCACAGTTGGTTCCGGGTCGTCCGGTACGGACCGCTGTCCGGCAGGTCGCGGATCGTCGCCAGGGACTCCATGAAGACGTACTGCTCGGGGCGGGCGGTGAGCTCCGGCTGCTGCCGGGCGGCGTCGGCCGCCAGGTGGAAGATCTCCGACGCGCTGGCGCTGGGCGGCGACTGGTCGCCGAACCTCATGGTCTGGACCGCCAGCGCACCGGCGGTCAGCGTCACCGCCATCCCGGCCGCTCCGGCCAGACGCCAACCACGCAGGAATCGGGTACGGCGTCCGGCCGTACGGCCCGCCGACGCCAGCTCGGCCCGTTGGGCGACGTGTGCGCTCAGGTCCCGGAGAAGCTGCTCCTCGAAACCCTGCGGCGACCGTTCAGTCGTGTTCATCGTCAGCTCCGTCTCAGCTCAGGCGAGGGTGGTGACCGGGCGGGCGAGCACCGCGCGGACGAGGCGGCGGGCGCGGTGCAGCCGGACCCGAGCGGCGACCGGCGACATCCCGAGCGCTGACGCCGCCTCCGCGACGGTGAGGCCGTCCACGGCGACGAGTTCGACGAGCGTCCGGGTGCCCTCGGGGAGTTCGCTGAGTGCCCGGTGGGTGCGGCGGGCCGCCGACTCGGCGTCGATCCGCTCCTCGATGCGCGCGATGTCGTCGGGGTTGAGGTCCCGTCGTCCGGCCAGTCGGCCGGTCACCCGCAGGCGTTGGGCGGCCCGTCGCCGCTCGTCGCCGATGACGTGGCGGGCCACCCCGTACAGCCAGCCGATCTGGCTACCGCGGTCCGGCCGGTAGCCGGCCGCCGACTCGATCACCGCCAGGAACACGTCGGCGGTCAGGTCGGCAGCGAGATGTGGGTCGTCGACCCGCCGCGCCACGAAGCGGCCCACCGCCTCCAGGTGCCGCCGGTAGAAGACCTCGAAGGCCGCTGGATCAACCCCGATCGCGGAAATGTCGTCATCGGCTCGGCTCGGCTCGTTCACAGGCCGTCCTCCCTCGCGCGTTCACACCTCTTCTTCGTCCGGCGAAGCACGGGCGTTACCAAACGGCGCGAGCCAACAGCCCCGGTTTCGCGCCGCCGCCATGATCACCTGATGCTGAACAGTCAGCGTGGCTCATCCACAACTACTGAGCATCAAGTGATCGAGCCGGCGTGGTAGGAAAAACGGCGCTGCCCCGACCTCACGAAGGAGGCCGGGGCAGCGCCGCGTTACGTGTACGTCAGCTGCAGCCGCTGGTGGAGCCGCAGCCCTCGCAGACGTAGCAGCTACCGGCCGGGCGCATCTTCGTACCGCAGGTGAAGCAGAGCGGCGCGTCGGCGGCCTTGCCGATCACGGCCTCCAGCAGCTCGGTGCTGGAACCCACGCTCGTCACCGGCTTGGCGGCGGCCACGTCGGCCATCTCCTGGGCCGGCTGGGCGACCGCCTCGGGCTTGGCGGGAGCCTCCACCGGAGCGGACGACGCCATGGCGGTGAGGTCGGCACCGCTCACGGCGGCGGCCTCGGCGTCGGCCTCGGCCCGCAGCTGGGCGGCCCGCTCGCCGGCGGTGAAGATGCCCAGCTCGGCGCGGCGCTCGTAGGGCAGGAAGTCGAGCGCCAGGCGACGGAAGATGTAGTCCATCACCGAGGCCGCCATCCGCACGTCCGGGTCGTCGGTCATACCGGCCGGCTCGAAGCGCATGTTGGTGAACTTGCTGACGAACGTCTCCAGCGGCACGCCGTATTGCAGGCCGATGCTGATGGCCACCGAGAAGGCGTCCATCACGCCGGCCAGGGTCGAGCCCTGCTTGGACATCTTGAGGAAGACCTCGCCGAGGCCGTCGTCCGGGTAGGACGACGCGGTGAGGTAGCCCTCGGCGCCACCGACGGAGAAGCTGACCGTCTCGGACGGGCGCTTCTTCGGCAGGCGCTTGCGCACCGGCCGGTACTCGATGACCTTCTCCACCGCGGCCGGCGCGGCGGCGGCGATCTCGACGGCGGCCGGCTCGCTGGCCTTGTTGTTCTTGGCGACCGAGAGCGGCTGGCCGACCTTGCAGTTGTCCCGGTAGATCGCCAGGGCCTTGAGACCGAGCTTCCAGCCCTCGAAGTAGATCTTCTCGACGTCCTCGACGGTGGCCGCCTCCGGCATGTTGACCGTCTTGGAGATGGCGCCGGAGACGAACGGCTGGATGGCCGCCATCATCCGCACGTGGCCCATCGGGGCGATGGTGCGCTCGCCCATGGCGCAGTCGAAGACCGGGTAGTGCTCCGGCTTGAGGCCGGGGGCGTCCACCACGTGGCCGTGGTCGGCGATGTGCTCGACGATCGCCTCGACCTGCTCCTCGGGGTAGCCGAGGCTGCGCAGGGCGCGGGGCACGGTCTGGTTGACGATCTGCATCGAGCCGCCGCCGACCAGCTTCTTGAACTTGACCAGCGCCAGGTCCGGCTCCACGCCGGTCGTGTCGCAGTCCATCATGAAGCCGATCGTGCCGGTCGGCGCGAGGACGCTCGCCTGCGCGTTGCGCCAACCGAACTTGTCACCGATCTTGTTGCCCTGGGTCCACTGCTTGGTCGCCTCACGGACGATCGCGGTAGCCACCGGGCTGGTCGGCTTGATCTCGTCGTTGGCGGCGGCGTGCTTGCGCATGACCCGCTTGTGCGGCTCGGCGTTGCGGGCGTAGCCGTCGTACGGGCCGACCACGCCGGCCAGCTCGGCCGAGCGGCGGTACGCGGTGCCGGTCATCAGCGACGTGATGGCGGCGGCGACCGAGCGGCCCTGCTCCGAGTCGTAGGGCAGACCGGACGCCATCAGCAGGGCGCCCAGGTTCGCGTAGCCGATGCCGAGCTGCCGGTAGGCGCGGGACGTCTCACCGATCTTGTCGGTCGGGAAGTCCGCGAAGCAGATCGAGATGTCCATCGCGGTGATGACGAACTCGACGGACTTGACGAACTTCTCCACCTCGAAGCCGCCGTCGGCGCGGAGGAACTTCATCAGGTTGAGCGAGGCCAGGTTGCACGAGGAGTTGTCCAGGTGCAGGTACTCCGAGCAGGGGTTCGACGCGGTGATCCGCCCGGTCTCCGGGCAGGTGTGCCAGTCGTTGATCGTGTCGTCGTACTGCAGGCCCGGGTCGGCGCACTCCCAGGCGGCCTGGGAGATGGCACGGAAGAGGTTCTTGGCGTCGACGGTCTCGATCGTCGCGCCGTCGAGGCGGCCGCGCAGGTCGAAGCCCTTGCCGTTCTCGACCGCCGACATGAACTCGTCGGATACCCGGACGGAGTTGTTGGCGTTCTGGTACTGCACGCTGACGATGTCCGAGCCGCCGAGGTCCATGTCGAACCCGGCGTCCCGCAGCGCGCGGATCTTGTCTTCCTCGCGCGCCTTGGTGACCACGAACTCCTGGATGTCCGGGTGGTCGACGTCGAGGATGACCATCTTGGCCGCGCGTCGGGTGGCGCCGCCGGACTTGATGGTGCCGGCGGAGGCGTCCGCGCCGCGCATGAAGCTGACCGGGCCGGAGGCGTTGCCACCGGAGGAGAGCAGCTCCTTCGACGAGCGGATCCGCGACAGGTTGACGCCGGAGCCGGAGCCGCCCTTGAAGATCAGCCCCTCCTCCTTGTACCAGTCCAGGATGGAGTCCATCGAGTCGTCGACGGCCAGGATGAAGCAGGCGCTGACCTGCTGCGGCGACGGCGTGCCGACGTTGAACCAGACCGGCGAGTTGAAGCTGAACACCTGGTGCAGCAGCATCCAGGTCAGCTCGTGCGCGAAGATCTCGGCGTCGGCCGGGCTGGCGAAGTAGCCGTACTCCTCGCCCGCGGTGCGGTAGGTGGTGACCACCCGGTCGATGAGCTGCTTGAGCGACCACTCCCGCTCCGGGGTCCCCACCGCGCCCCGGAAGTACTTGGTGGTCACGATGTTCGCCGCGTTGACGCTCCACGACTCCGGGAACTCCACGCCCCGCTGCTCGAAGTTGATCGAGCCGTCCCGCCAGTTCGTCATCACGACGTCCCGGCGCTCCCACGAGACCTCGTCGTACGGGTGGACCCCCTCCGTCGTCCACACGCGCTCGATCTTCAGCCCCGCGCCTGCCTTGTTCCGTGAACGGCTCGTTGTCACGCCGTCGCCCCCCTCGTCTGCGCGGTCACCCACCGCGCGTCCTGATCTCTCGGAAAAACAGTGAAGTCTCAGTTGCTCCGGCCGGCGGCCTCGACCGCGTCGGCCGGACCCTGCTCCCGGGCCCGTGCCGCAGCCCGCAACGTCTCGATCTCGCGCTCGAAGTCGGCGAGCGAGTCGAAGGAGCGGTAGACGCTGGCGAACCGCAGGTAGGCGATCTCGTCCAGGTCGCGTAGCGGACCCAGGATCGCCAGGCCCACGTCATGGCTGGGGATCTCGGCGGCCCCCTTGGCCCGGACCGTCTCCTCCACCCGCTGCGCGAGCAGCGCGAGCGAGTCGTCGTCCACCGGCCGGCCCTGGCACGCCTTGCGCACCCCGCCGATGATCTTCGTACGGCTGAACGGCTCGGTCACCCCGCTGCGCTTGACGACCGCGAGGACCGCCTCCTCGACGGTGGTGAACCGCTTGCCGCACTCCGGGCAGGAACGTCGCCGCCGGATGAGCTGACCGTCGTCGGCCTCCCGCGAATCGACCACCCGGGAGTCGGCGTGCCGGCAGTACGGACACCGCATCGCGGACCCCCTAATCATGATCAATCACGTCGTACCGGACACACCCGGGCACAGGCCGCCGCAACGGTGCCATGCGCTCATGGCGCCCGCTGTGGTCGACCCTACGGGAGTGCGGTCGGTAGTCAGACCCAACCTGTGGGCAACTTACGCCCGTGTCACTACTACATCTAGGGGTCGACCGTATGTCGCTGACGAACCCGGGTCAAGTTGACCGGCGTGTCCGGCGCGTCACGGACGATCGGCGTCGTCCACCCCCGCGAAACCAACGCCGACACCCCCTCCGGGTTACCCGCCACCCGCCCGAACCCGATCGCGAATCCGTCGGCCAATCGAACACGCGTGCTACTCGACGTACCATTTATCAGAACATCCGTACGAGGAGAGTGGTTTTTCACCCCGACACGCCGGTGAGAGGTCGTACAGATGTTTGAAAATGACCGATCTCACCTATACGGTCAGGAACAACCGCACGCACCACGAGCCGACGAGGCACCCAGCGCCGACCAGGGAGGACGGACGTGACCGAGGACCGGGCCAGCCGGCCGAAAAGCCCGCAGCAGATTACCGAGGCGGGCCCGCCGGCCACCCGACGCCGCACCGCCGCACGCAGCCGGACGGGTCAGCCCGCCGTGCGCCCGGTCACGCCGGTGGTCAGCGCCTTCCCCGACCCGGCGACGGTCGACCTGACCGCCCGCCAGCGCCGCATCCTTGAGTTCATCCGCACCTGGGTGGAGCGGCACGGCTATCCGCCGAGCGTCCGGGAGATCGGCGAGGCGGTCGGCCTGGTGTCCCCGTCGAGCGTCGCCTACCAGCTCAAGGAGCTGGAGAAGAAGGGCTTTCTGCGCCGCGACCCCAACCGGCCGCGTGCCGTGGACGTCCGCGCGCCCAGTGAAGCCATCGACGACGAGCTGTCGCGCGCCCAACGGCCCGCCCCGGCGTACGTGCCGATGCTCGGCCGGATCGCCGCCGGTGGGCCGATCCTCGCCGAACAGGCCGTGGAGGACATCTTCCCCCTCCCCCGCGAGCTGGTGGGCGAGGGCGAGGTGTTCATGCTCCAGGTCAAGGGCGACTCGATGCTCGACGCGGCCATCTGCGACGGTGACTGGGTCGTCGTGCGGCAGCAGCCGACCGCCGACTCGGGCGAGATCGTGGCCGCCATGCTCGACGGCGAGGCGACCGTCAAGACCTACCGTCGCCGCGACGGGCACGTCTGGCTGATGCCGCAGAACCCGGCCTTCGACCCGATCGCCGGTGACGACGCCACCATCATGGGCCGGGTCGTGGCGGTACTCCGCCGGATCTGACCGACACGCGGGTGGGTGCCGTCGGCGCTCACCCGCGTCGCTCGACCGTTCGCACGTCACTGACCTGGCCGGGCCATCGCTCTCGGTGCGGCCCAGGTGACGCCGGTCGCGTCGCGTCAGTAGCGGTCGCCCCGTGGGCCACGACCCCCGCCGGGGTACTGCCCGTACGGATCGACGGGCGCATCATCCTCACGTCGGCGACCGGGCCGCTGAGCCCGGTAGTCCGGTTCCTGGCCGCCACCGCGCCGTGGCGGCTCGGCCCGACCACCGCCGGCCCGACCACCGCCGGGCTGGCCACCGCCGGGCTGGCCACCGCCGGGCTGGCCACCGCCGCCGTACACGCCGCCGCCCGGTCGGCCACCACCGGACCGACCACCGCCGCCACCACCGGACCGACCACCGCCGGCACCGCCGGGACCGCCGGAACGACCGCCGCCGTACACACCGCCGCCGGCCGGAGCGCCGCCGCCACCCCCACCGGGCCGGGCACCGCCGTAACCGCCTCCCGCCGGGCCGGCCGGACGCCCACCTCCGGTACCGGCCGGTCGTTGACCCCCGCCGCCCGCGCCGCTGGGGCGTGCGCCGCCACCGCCGTAGACGGCACCGCCAGCGGGAGCGGGGCCACCCCGGCCGGAGCCGCCGTAGACCCCGCCGCTGGCTGCCGCGCCGCCGTACACGCCGGCGTTGGGACGACCGCCGCCCGGCGGAACACGGTCGGCCCCGGACGTGCCAGCGCGGTCGTCGGCGCCATCCGCCGAATCGTCGTCCTTGGGGGGCCGTCGGCGGGCGAGCACGATGCCGATGATGCCGGCACCGACGAGCAGCAGACCGAGTACGCCGACCGCGCCCACCAGATAGGTGATGTCGGTGAAGCTGAGCCCGTCCATCCAGGATCCCTTGGCCGCCGGCTTGTCGCCCGTGGTCGCCGCCAACGGCGCCGCCGCGCTGGTGGACGGCGTGTAGCTCAGGATGTCGACCGGCTCGTCGGCGGCGAACTGACCGGCGTCGGAGACCGTGACGAAGGACTTGCCGTCCGGGGTGTAGGAGATCGCCTCGCCGAACGGGTCGGCCAGCGGCGTCACCCGCGGCTTGCCGGTGGTGAGCGCTTCGACGATGTTGTCGCCGGTGACGTCGTACTCGAAGGCGTCCGCGTAGGTGCGGACGACGACGCGGGTGCCGTCCGGCGAACGGGCCGCGCCGGTGATCGCGAGCCGTCCGTAGACGCTCAGCGGGTTCTCGGTGGTGGTCTTCGGCAGCTTGATCTCGCCGACCTTCTTCATCGGCACCGGCGGGGTGTCGCCGTTCCTCAGCTTCGCCGTCGGGGTGAAGATCTCCGAGTTGCCGTTCGCCACCTTGGTGATGATCAGCGGCAGGCCGTCGGCCCCCACCAGCAGCGCCTCCGCGTCCCGGGGCTTGTTCTCCGGGTAGGAGAGCCGGTGCAGCACCGGCGGCTTGTTACCGGCGATCGGCATCGTCCAGACCGCGATCCGGGTACGCCGGTCCTTGCTGGTGGCGTTGTCGCCGATGTCACCGATCCACAGGGTGTCGCCCTTCGGCGAGACCGCGAGATCCTCGGTGTCGAGTGGCGAACTCGGGTAGCGGACCCCCTCCTTGACGACCTTGCACTTGCTGTCGAGAAAGAAGATCCGCTTACGCGATTCGACCTCGGTGCCGTCGTTGATGACGATGTAACCGCTCTTGGTGGCCACCAAGCCGGACAGCTCCCGCAGCCGCTCGTCGGTGACCGTGCAGCGCTTCTTGCCGGCGGCCGCGGCGAGCGGCTGGGACGACACGGGAGCGGGAGCGGCTACGGCGACTCCGGCCAGCGCCACGGTTGCCCCGAACAGGCCGAGGGCAACCGTGACCGAGGAAACAACGCGGCGCATTCGGCCAGTGTCGCATGCCGCGCGTTTCCGATGGATGACGCCGGGGCCGCTCAGGGGCGGCTGCCGACCGCTTCGCCCTCGCGCGTGACGTCGTACGGCGCCAGCTCGGCGGCGAGCGCCGCGCTGACCCGGACGTGCAGCAGAGTGCCTTCGGCCAGGTGCGACGTGCTGAGCACCTCGCCCGACCGGTGCACCCGGGACACCAGGTCGCCGCGGTCGTACGGCAGCACGGCCCGCACCTCCACGGCGGGCTGCGGGAGCCGCTCCTCGATCGCCGTGCGCAACCCGTCGATGCCCCGACCGGAGTGCGCCGAGACGAAGATCGCGTCCGGCCAGAGGCGCTTGAGCCGCAGCAGGGTGTCCTCGTCGGCGGCGTCGGTCTTGTTGACCACCAGCAGCTCGGGGAGCCGGTCCGCGCCCACCTCGGCGAGCACCTCGTGTACCGCCCGCACCTGCTCCTCCGGATCCGGGTGGGTGCCGTCGACGACGTGCACCACCAGATCGGCCTCCGCGACCTCCTCGAGCGTCGAGCGGAACGCCTCGACGATCTGGTGCGGCAGGTGCCGCACGAAGCCGACCGTGTCGGAGAGCGTGTAGAGCCGCCCGTCCGAGGCGGTGGCCTTGCGGGTCGTCGGGTCCAGCGTGGCGAAGAGCGCGTTCTCCACCAGGACGCCCGCGCCGGTCAGCCGGTTGAGCAGGCTGGACTTGCCGGCGTTGGTGTAGCCGGCGATGGCCACGGCGGGCACCGAGTTGCGGGTACGACGGGCGCGCTTGGTGACGCGTACCGTCTTCATGCTCTTGATCTCGCGACGCAGCCGGGAGATGCGGTGGCGGATGCGCCGCCGGTCGGTCTCCAGCTTGGTCTCACCGGGACCACGGACACCCACGCCGCCGCCGGCACCGCCGCCGCGACCGGAACCACCGGTCTGGCGGGACAGCGTCTCACCCCAACCGCGCAGCCGGGGCAGCAGGTATTCGAGCTGGGCCAGCTCGACCTGCGCCTTGCCTTCCTTGCTCTTGGCGTGCTGGGCGAAGATGTCCAGGATCAGCGCCGTCCGGTCGACGACCTTGACCTTGGTGCGCTGCTCCAGGTTGCGCAGCTGCGACGGGGACAACTCGCCATCGCAGATGACCGTGTCGGCGCCGGTGGAGAGCACCACCGCGCCGAGGTCGTCGACCTTGCCGCGCCCGATGTAGGTGGCGGGGTCGGGTCGGGTACGACGCTGGATCAGCCCTTCGAGCACCTGCGAGCCCGCCGTCTCGGCGAGCGCGGCCAGCTCGGTCAGGGAGTTCTCCGCGTCGGTCACCGTGCCCTCGGTCCAGACGCCCACCAGGACCACCCGCTCCAGCCGCAGCTGGCGGTATTCGACCTCGGTGACGTCGCTGAGCTCGGTGGAGAGGCCGGGGACGCGCCGGAGAGACTGCCGCTCCGACAGGTCCAGCTCGCCGGTGGTGACATCGTCGAACTCGTCCTCGACGGGGACGAAGTTCTCCTGGTCTCGCAAGCGGTTCTCCTGTCCGTTTTGATAAGTAGAACGTAATCCTGACACGTCACAACGCCCAGCGCACCTGCTATATGCCCGTGCTGGAGGTCGCCAAAAGCGGGGGCGAATACCAGTCGACCTCCACAACCCGGTAGAAATGCTCAGGCGGCGGCCGACCGGCCGCACAGCCGTGACGGAGGGATCCCGTGGCCATCACCCGACTGCCGAGCGCCGGATTTTCGATCACCATTCGGATCGCCGTGACCGCGGACGCCTCCTCGATCGGTCGGCTCACCACCTCCGTCGGGGAAGCCGGGGCGATCGTCACGGCGCTGGACGTGGTGGACTCGGACCCGACCCACGTGATCGTCGACCTGACCTGCGACACCGCCGACGCCAAGCACGCCGACCAGGTGGTCGACGCGCTCCGGGCGCTGGACGGCGTGGACGTGCGCAAGGTGTCCGACCGGACGTTCCTGCTGCACCTCGGCGGCAAGATCGAGGTGACCTCGAAGGTCGCGCTGCGCAACCGCGACGAGCTGTCCCGCGCGTACACCCCGGGGGTGGCCCGGGTCTGCATGGCGATCGCCGAGAACCCGGCGGACGCCCGGCGGCTGACCATCAAGCGCAACACCGTCGCGGTGGTCAGCGACGGCTCGGCCGTGCTCGGCCTGGGCAACCTGGGCCCCGCCGCCTCGCTGCCGGTGATGGAGGGCAAGGCGGCGCTGTTCAAGCGCTTCGGCGGGGTGGACGCCTGGCCGGTGGTGCTGGACACCCAGGACACCGACGAGATCGTGCAGATCGTCAAGGCCATCGCGCCCGCGTACGGCGGGATCAACCTGGAGGACATCGCCGCGCCGCGCTGCTTCGAGATCGAGGCCCGGCTGCGCGAGGCGCTGGACATCCCGGTCTTCCACGACGACCAGCACGGCACCGCGATCTGCGTGCTGGCCGCGCTGACCAACGCGCTGCGCGTCGTGGGCAAGCAACTCTCGGACGTCCGGGTGGTCGTCTCCGGCGCGGGCGCGGCCGGCACCGCGATCATGAAGCTGCTGCTGCGTCAGGGCGTCGGCGACATCATCGCGTACGACCGGCAGGGCGCCCTGCACCGCGGCCTGGCCGACCTGAACCCGGCCTGGCAGTGGCTGGCCGAGAACACCAACAAGGAGAACTACTCCGGCGACCTGCCCGGGGCGATCCGGGGCGCCGACGTGTTCATCGGGGTCAGCGCCCCGAACCTGCTCACCGGCGACGACATCGCGCAGATGGCCAAGGACGCGATCGTCTTCGCGCTGGCCAACCCGGACCCGGAGGTCGACCCGCGGGAGGCGCGCAAGTACGCCGCGGTGGTCGCCACCGGCCGCTCGGACCAGCCGAATCAGATCAACAACGTGCTCGCCTTCCCGGGCGTGTTCCGCGGGATGCTGGACGCGCACGCCGAGGAGTTCACCGAGGAGATGGCGATCGCAGCGGCGCGGGCCATCGCCGACGTCGTCGGCGAGGACAAGATCAACCCGACGGTGATCGTGCCGAGCGTCTTCGACTCTCGGGTGGCCCCGGCGGTCGCCGCCGCCGTCCGCGCCGCCGCGCACAACCCGAGCCCTCTCCCGGCCGCCGACCCCGGCCCGGCCGATCTCCCCGAGATCGCCGCAACCGCCAGCGCCACCCCCTGACCGCCTGACCGGCGCGTTACCGGGTGCCCGCGCGTTACCGGTGCCCGACGCATTGCCGGGCGCCCGGCGTATTGCCGGGCGCCCGGCGTATTGCCGAGTGCCCGGCGCGTTGCCGGCTGCCTGGCGCGTTGCCGCGTCGAGAGCGAGGAAAGCGCGGGAGGCGACCCTGATCGCCTCGTGCCCTTTGCTCTGCTTCAACCGACGCAACAGCTCGCTGTCCGATAACCGGACACCGGGTGTTGCGTGGAGTGAAGCAGAGCAAAGGACCAACAACAACCGACGGCAGCCGGCGAGCGGAAGTCCTTCAGCAGGGGGCGCGGCCCGAGCGAGCGGCGTCAGCGCCGAGCCTCAACGGGCAGGGCGGAGAGGTCGACCTCGCCGGTTGCTACCAGGACAGCCGGGCCGGAGAGCCAACAGGAGTCCGGGGTGACCGTGACCGTGACACGGCCGCCCGGGACGTCCACGGCCACCACACCGGTGTCTCGGCCCTCGTCGCGCAGGGCCACCGCGCCCACCGCGCACGCGCCGGTGCCGCAGGACAAGGTCTCGGCGCTGCCGCGCTCGTAGACCCGCATCAGAGTGTGGCCGTCCGTGCCGTCGACCGGGTCGCCCGGCGTGATGAACTCGACGTTCACGCCGGCCGGGAAGACCTCCGGGTCGAAACCGGGCGCGACGGTCAGATCGAGCCCGGCCAGGTCCACGCCGCTGGGCAGGACGCACACCAGATGCGGGTTGCCGACGTCCACGACCGTGCCGGACAGGGTCAGACCGCCCAGGGTGGCACTCGACTCGTCGTACATCCGGGGTCTGCGCATCTCGACGGAGACCGCGCCGCCCTCGACCAGCGCGCGCACGACGCCGGCGCGGGTGGCCACCGGCAACGCCGCGCCGGAGGGCGTGGCGAGCCCGGTGTCGAGCAGGTAGCGCACGAAGACCCGGGCGCCGTTGCCACACATCTCGGCGAACGAGCCGTCCGCGTTCCAGTAGTCCATGAACCACTCGGCCTCGCCGGCCTGTCCGGCGCCGTCGGGATGCTTGGCCGAGCGGACCACCCGCAGGACGCCGTCCGCGCCGATGCCGCGACGCCGGTCGCAGAGCGCCGCGACCAACTCCGGGGTCAGCTCGAGCTGACCGTCCGGGTCGGGCAGGAGGACGAAGTCGTTGCCGGTGCCGTGCCCCTTGGTGAACTCCACGACCCCATCATCGCGCAGCGGCCGGCACCAGACGCACGGCGGCCTCGATCAGGTCCGGCGCGGCGGAGTCCAGCCACTGGATGCGGGGGTCACGCCGGAACCAGGACCGCTGCCGGCGGACGAACCGCCGGGTGGCCCGGACCGTCTCGTCGTGCGCCTGCTCCTCGGTCAACTCCCCGTCCAGCAGGCGCAACACCTGCTGGTAGCCGAGCGCCCGGCTCGCCGTCCGCCCCTCGGCCAGACCCCGGCCGACCAGTTCGCGGGTCTCGTCGACCAGCCCGTCGGCCCACATCCGGTCCACCCGCAGTGCGATCCGCTCGTCCAGTAGCCCGGTGTCGAGGTCGACGCCGAGCTGCACCGACGGGTAGTACGGGGTGGGCTGCGGCAGCGACGCGGTGAACGGCGCGCCGGTCAGCTCGATCACCTCCAAGGCCCGGACGATCCGCCGGCCGTTGCCCGGCAGGATGCCCTCGGCGGCTACCGGGTCGACGGCACGCAGCCGGGCGTACAGCGGCGCCGGACCGACCTCGGCCAACTCGCGTTCCAGCCGTTCGCGCAGCGCCGCGTCGGTGCCCGGGAACTCGAAGCGCTCCAGCACCGCCCGCACGTACAGCCCCGAGCCACCCACCAGCAGCGGCACCCGCCCCCGGGCCAGGATGTCGTCCACCGCCGCGCGGGCCAGCCGCTGGTACTCCGCGACGCTGGCCGGCTCGCTCACCTCCCAGATGTCGAGCAGGTGGTGCGGCACGCCGTCCCGCTCGTCCGTGGTCAGCTTCGCGGTGCCGATGTCCATGCCCCGGTAGAGCTGCATCGAGTCCGCGTTGACCACCTCACCATCGAGGGCGTGCGCGAGCGCGATGCTCAACGCCGACTTGCCCGCCGCCGTCGGCCCCACCACCGCAACGACTGTCACATTCGCTCCCAGGACGCCACGAAGTAGGCCACCCCGTAGGGCGCCGACTCGTGCAGCAACTCGCCGCGCCACCCGCCGCCGCTGGCCCCTGCCGCGTCGGCGAGCACCTGCCACGCCGCCCGGCCGGCGACCTTCAACTGCGCCGACACACCGGGGTCCAGGTCGCGCAGGGCGTCCAGGTCCGCCTCGGCGAGGGCCGTGGCGACCCCTTCGTCGTACGGGAGAGCGCGCTGGTCGTCGTACCCGGGGGCCTGCTGGCCCCGGCAGGCCGATCCGTCCCCGAGTACGAGCAGCGCCACCCGGTCACCGGCGGCGGCGATCTCGGCGGCGAGCGCGGCCACCTCGACCGGCCCGGCGTCGGCGGTGACCTGCACGGCCTGCTGCTTCGACGCTGCCGGCAGCGGGACGTGCCGGGACAGCAGCCACGCGCCGATGGTCAGACTCAGCGGCAGCACGGCGCCCCGGTCCGGCTGGCCGGGGACCAGGGGCACGTCCAGGTCGACGCCCCACGGTTGGAGCGAGCCGGTGGCCGGAGGCCGGACCGGACCGGTCACCGGGCCGACGCCGAGCAGCACCACCACGTCCGGGCCGGTCGCCAACAGCCGACCAACGGCGAGATCGCAGGCCGATCGCAGGTCGTCCAGTTCGCTGGCGGCGGCACCGGCCACTTCGGGCACGAGCAGGGGCGGATGCGGGCAGACGGCGGCGGCGACCAGTGGCACCCTTTCACCGTAGCGGGAATCCCCGGTGCGTCTCCGCCGCGATCCGGTCAATCGGGCCCTAGGACACCGTATGGTCACGGTCGGCGATAGGCGCTCGACGCGGACCGGGTCGGACCTGTGACAATGCCGGAAGCAAGTTGGCTGCGCCGTGGCGGCGACGGGGGACGGCTCCCTCGACGCCGGGAGAACGAGGATGGGCACATGAGCGACTGGACTGCCTTCGGACGGGTGGACGCGGACGGCACCGTCTACGTCAAGACCGCCGAGGGCGAGCGGGTGGTCGGATCCTGGCAGGCAGGAGCGCCGGAGGAAGGGCTCGCGCACTTCGCGCGCCGCTTCGCCGACCTGGTCACCGAGGTGGATCTGACCGAAGCGCGGCTCAACTCGGGCGCGGCGGACGCCGGGCACTCGTTGAGCACGATCCGGCGGATCCGCGCCACGCTGCCGGAGGCCCACGTGGTCGGCGACATCGACGCCCTGACCGCCCGACTGGACAAACTGGCGACCCTCGCCGAGGAGAAGGCCACCGAGGCACGCGCCGCCCGGGACGCCGCCCGCGGTGAGGCTCTGGCCCGCAAGACCGCACTGGTCGAAGAGGCCGAGAAGCTCGCCGCGGAGTCGACCGGTTGGAAGACGGCCGGTGACCGGCTCAAGGAGATCCTCGACGAGTGGAAGACCATTCGTGGGGTCGACAAGAAGGCCGACGGCGAGCTGTGGAAGCGTTTCGCCGCCGCGCGGGACGGCTTCACCCGCCGCCGGGGCGCCCACTTCGCCTCCCTGGACGCGCAGCGCAAGCAGGCGCAGACCGTCAAGGAAGAGCTGGTCGCCGAGGCTGAGAAGATCCAGGACTCCACCGAGTGGGCGGCCACGGCCAACCAGCTCAAGGAGCTGATGACCCAGTGGAAGGCCGCGCCCCGCGCCTCCAAGGAGGCCGAGCAGAAGCTCTGGGAACGGTTCCGGGCCGCGCAGGACGCCTTCTTCACCCGGCGCAGCGAGGTCTTCTCGGCACGGGACAACGAGCAGCGCGGCAACCTGGAGCGTAAGCAGGCCCTGCTGGCCGAGGCCGAGGCCCTGGACATCGACGCCGACCCCAAGGGCGCCCAGGCCAAGCTGCGTGAGATCCAGGCGCAGTGGCACGAGGCCGGCCGGGTGCCGCGTGAGGCCGCCGCCGGCCTGGAGCGCCGGTTGCGCGTCATCGACGACAAGGTCCGCGAGGTGATGGACTCCGCGTGGCGGCGTACCACCAAGGAGGACAACCCGCTGCTCGCCCAGATGCGGGCCCAGGTGGCGGAGGCCGAGGAGCGGCTGGCCCGGGCGCAGAGCGCCGGGGACGCCCGGCGCATCAAGGAGGCCGAGCAGGCCCTCGCCTCGAAGCGGCAGTTCCTCCAGCTCGCCGAGCAGGCCGGCTGACCCGACGCAATCCGCGAGCCCTCGGTGCCCGAAAGGGACCGAGGGCTCGCGCGCATCCCACGCCCGCACGCCAAGATCGTCGTAACTTCGGGGAAGTTGCTGCCTCAGACGCCCGGGAGGCAGCAACTTCACCGAAGTTGTGAGGATCTTGGGGCGGTCTGACGCGGTGGGCGCAGGCAGGCGGCTTTGGGCCCGTGCCCATCGACATGATCACGCTCGATCCTGGATGTGTCATTGATTTAGTGGTGTCAGCGCCGTGACACCACTACATGCAGGACAACCGTTGCGTTAGGGCGATTGGCTGTTCGTCAACCCGCACTGCTTTGTCGATCATGGAGTTGTGGTGGGTGACAAAGACCCCTCATGGCCACCAAACCAGGCACCACAACTCCATGACCGACGAGGCCTTCTTCGCGATCTTGCACTTCCTGTCGTGACATAAGTGGGCATTGCCGCGCATTTCGGCGACCGAAAGTGCAAGATCGGCGCGGCGAGGCGTTCCCAGAGTGACGAACCCGGGGTGTCGGCAGCTCGCCGCACCCCTTGGCCCAAGCAACCGATCGCTAAGGCAACGGCGTTGACATGCAGAATCGAGCACGATCTTGTCCGAGCGCCCGGCGTGACGCGGGACCACGCAGGGCGGCGCGGCGCGGAGAAGCAGCGCAGGGCGGCGCGACGCTGGGCGGGGTGGGCGGAGCGACGCGGCGGGCGCAAGGGCGAGGCGACGCGGGCACGCAAGACCCGAGGGCGAGGCGACGCGAGACCCGGAGGCCGGGCGGCGCGCGGGTGGGAGCGGGACTGTGCGATGCGTCCAGTTGACGCATTGAGGTGGGCTGATGAGAATGGGCGACGGAGTCAGGTAGGGCCACCGGGCCGAGGGCGCCGACGGCGAGCATCGCCGTCGAGGATCGGCCGGTGTGCTGCCGCGAGTTTCCCGTCCGCGTGACATGGGCCGTCGCGCACTGTCCGCGTACCCCCAAGGGGCCGTGATGTGCGCACGGCCGCCTGCCGGCGTCGTCGATGGACGGCGTCGCGCATCCGAAGTGGAGCTCGAATGACCCGTACGAAAGCTCTCGGCGGCGCGCTGACCGCGCTCGCCACCGCCGCGGCCGGCGTGTTCCTCGCCGCCACCGTCAGCACCACCCCGGCTTCCGCCGCGGGCACCGGCACCGGCTATCTGCACACGAACGGTAACCAGATCGTGGACAGCACCGGGGCCACGGTCCGGTTGACCGGCATCAACTGGTTCGGCATGGAGACCGACAACAAGACCTTCCACGGGCTCTGGTCGAGCAATCCGTGGCGGGGTCAGCTCGACACGATGGCCCGGCTGGGCTACAACACGCTGCGGGTGCCGTACTCGAACGACTCGATCAAGGCCGGCGCGACCGCCACCGGCATCAACGATTTCGTGAACCCGGACCTGGTGGGCCTGTCACCGTTGCAGATCCTGGACAAGGTGATCGACTACGCCGGCAGCAAGGGGATGCGGATCATACTGGACCGGCACCGGCCGACGTCGGCGGGACAGTCGCCGCTGTGGTACACGTCGACGGTTTCCGAGGCGACCTGGATCAACGACTGGAAGATGCTCGCCCAGCGGTACGCGGGCAATCCGACGGTGATCGGCGCGGACCTGCACAACGAGCCGCACGCCGAGGGCACGAACCCGGCGGCGACCGGCGCGTGCTGGGGTTGCGGCGACACGAACCGGGACTGGCGGCTCGCCGCCGAGCGGGCCGGCAACGCCATCCTCGGTGTTCAGCCCAACTGGTTGATCTTCGTGGAGGGGGTGAGCTGCCCGAGCGGTGGTCTCTCCAACGTCTGGGACAACGACCCCAGCAACGACGAAGACTGCGGCTGGTGGGGCGGCAACCTGTCGAAGGCGGGTCAGTACCCGGTACGGCTGAACGTGGCGAACCGGCTGGTCTACTCGCCGCACGAGTACGCGACGTCGGTGTACCGGCAGACCTGGTTCGACGCCCCGGACTACCCGGCGAACCTGCCGGCCATCTGGGACAAGTACTGGGGTTACCTCTACAAGCAGAACATCGCCCCGATCATGATGGGTGAGTTCGGCAGCACCCTGGCCGACCCGAAGGACCGGGTGTGGCTGGAGAAGTTGATGGCGTACACCGGCACCGGAGTGACCGGAATGTCGTTCACCTACTGGTCGTGGAACCCGAACTCGGGTGACACCGGCGGTATCGCGCTCGACGACTGGACCAACGTCAACACCACCAAGCAGGCCATCCTGCAGCCGTACCTGATCGCCCCGAGCGGGGGTGGCCCCACCGGTGGCCCCACGGGCGGGCCGACCGGTGGCCCCACGGGCGGGCCGACGAGCGCGCCTCCGGGCGCCTGCACGGCCACCTACCGGCAGGTCAACGCCTGGCAGGGCGGCTTCCAGGGTGAGTTGACCCTGAAGAACACCGGCACTGCCGCGGTGAATCCCTGGTCAGCCACCTGGACCTGGCCGTCCGGCGTGACGCTGGGCAGCGGGTGGAACGCCACCGTCACGCAGTCCGGTACGACGGTCACGGCCGCCGCGCCCAGCCACGCGCCGTCTCTGGCGGCGGGCGCCTCGGTCACCGTGGGCTTCACCGCCAACGGTACGGCCAGCGCCCCGGCGACCGTGAAGCTCAACGGCGCGAGCTGTTGAGCAACCGAGGTGGTCGACGCCCACGCCGAGGGCGTCGGCCACCTCGGGCCGGGCGCGCACCAGCTCACGTGCAGGGCGAGCGCGGCCCGGCCGCACGGAGCATTTACATCCAGATACTTCTATGTTTCCATCGGGAAAGCGCTTGCCTCCGCCGCGGCCGGCGCGAGCGCGGGAGCCGCTCTCCGCACCGAATCGCACCGGCGGACCCGGGACGTGAGATCCCGGCCCACCTCGCCGCCCACGGGCATGGGCGTCGCGACGGTGTGTCCGCCTCACCGAAAGGAAGCAGCATGCGCACAGCACAGCGTCGAATGACGCTGCTCGCCACCACCGCCGCCGCAACCGCCGCGCTGGTCACCGGCGGTCTCCTGACGGCCGTATCGGCCCAGGCGGCAGCCGGCTGTCAGGTCGCCTACTCGGTCGCCAGCCAGTGGCCGGGCGGATTCACCGGCAACGTCACGGTCACCAACCTCGGCGACCCGGTCTCCGGGTGGACGCTGCGCTGGTCGTACGGGGCCGGCCAGCAGGTCAGCCAGGCGTGGGGGGCCACCGTCACGCAGAGCGGCGGCGAGGTGTCCGCCGCCAACGTCGACTACAACGGCAACCTGGCCACCAACGGCAGCGCCTCGTTCGGCTTCAACGCGAGTTGGAACAACTCCAGCAACCCCGCCCCGACCAGCTTCACCCTGAACAACGTGGCGTGCACCGGCGGCACCACCACACCGACCACCGCCGCACCGACCACCCCCGGCACGCCCACCATCTCACCGATCCCCAGCCAGTCGCCCCCCAGCGTCCCGCCGCAGACCGGCCTGGTCGGCTGGGCCACCCAGAACGGCGGCACCACCGGCGGAGGTGGCGCACCGACGACCACCGTCACGAACGCCTCGGCGCTCACCAGCGCGCTGAACGCGACCGGATCGGCGGTGATCCGGGTGTCCGGCACCATCTCCTGCTCCGGCATGCTGCGGGTCCGGTCCAACAAGACCATCCTCGGCAACTCCGGCGCGACGATCGTCGGCTGCGGGCTCAACGTCAGCGGTGACCGCAACGTCATCATCCGGAACCTGACCTTCCGGGACTGGAACGACGACGCGATCAACGTGCAGGAGTCGGCCACCAACGTCTGGATCGACCACAACACCTTCAGCAACGGGTACGACGGCGCGGTCGACATCAAGCGCGGCTCGGACTTCGTCACGGTGTCGTGGAACCGGGTCTTCAACCACGACAAGACCATGCTGCTCGGGCACAGCGACGACAACGGCGCCCAAGACACCGGGCACCTGCGGGTGACGTACCACCACAACTGGTTCGACGGCAGCAAGCAGCGCAACCCCCGGGTGCGCTTCGGCAACCCGGTGCACGTCTACAACAACTACTACCGGGCCAACACCGGCTACGGCGTGGCCTCCACCGAGAACGCGGGTGTGCTCGTCGAGGGCAACTACTTCGAGAACGTCCCCGACACGTACCACCTCGGCGAGGCCGACTCCGGGCCGGGCCGACTGGTCGCCCGCAACAACCACTTCGTCAACTCGCCCGCCGGCCAGACCGGTGGCAGCGTCGCCAGCATCCCGTACTCGTACCAACTGGACACCGCGAGCAACGTCAAGTCCATCGTGACGGGCGGCGCCGGCGCGGGTCGCATCACGGTCTGACCGTGCGTCGGTCGGGGTCCGCCGGGCCGGCGGGCCCCGACCGGGGTCAGTGCGCGGCGCAGCCGGTCGTCGGCGCGGGCGTCGCGGCCGGGGCACCGACCGTGGGCAGGCCAAGCAACACCCCGGGGGTACGCGGGGAGCGGCCGGCCTCGGCGGCGTCACCGGCCCGGGTACGGCGGTGCGACCGGGGCGCGCCGTCGGCGTTGAGGTGGTGCGGCGCGGCGTACGTGATCTCGGTGTGCACGATGTCGCCGGGGCGGATCGCCCCCGCGAAGCTGCCGGCGTCGAAGTGCACGAGACGTCCGTCACGGGCCCGGCCGGACAGCCGCCCGGTCCGGTCGTCCTTGCGGCCCTCGCCGACCGCGACCAGCACCTCGACGGTCTCCCCCACGAGGCGCTTGTTCTCCGCCCAGGTGATCTCCTCGACGGTGGCGATCAGCCGCTCGTAGCGCTCCTGCACGACCTGCTTGGGCAGTTGGCCGTCCATGGTCGCGGCGGGCGTGCCGGGGCGCTTGGAGTACTGGAAGGTGAAGGCCGACGAGAAGCGGGCCTCGCGCACCACGTCCAGCGTGCGCTGGAAGTCGGCCTCGGTCTCGCCCGGGAAACCGACGATGATGTCGGTGGTGATCGCCGCGTCCGGCATCGCCGCCCGGACCTTCTCGATGATTCCCAGGTACCGCTCGGAGCGGTACGACCGGCGCATCGCCTTCAGCACGTCGTCGGAGCCGGACTGCAACGGCATGTGCAGCGAGTGGCAGACGTTCGGGGTCTCGGCCATCGCGGCGATCACGTCGTCGGTGAAGTCCTTCGGGTGCGGGCTGGTGAACCGGACCCGCTCCAGGCCGTCGATCTCACCGGTCGCGCGCAGCAGCTTGCCGAACGCGTACCGGTCGCCGAACTCGACGCCGTACGAGTTGACGTTCTGCCCGAGCAGCGTCACCTCCAGCACGCCCTCGTCGACGAGCGCGCGCACCTCGGAGAGGATGTCGCCGGGGCGCCGGTCCTTCTCCTTGCCGCGCAGGGCGGGCACGATGCAGAACGTGCAGGTGTTGTTGCAGCCCACCGAGATCGAGACCCAGCCGGCGTAGGTGGACTCGCGGCGGGTCGGCAGCGTGGACGGGAAGACGTCCAGCGACTCCAGGATCTCCACCTCGGCGGCGGCGTTGTGCCGGGCCCGTTCCAGCAGGACCGGAAGCGCGCCGATGTTGTGCGTGCCGAAGACCACGTCCACCCAGGGCGCCTTGCGGACGATCTCGCCGCGGTCCTTCTGGGCCAGGCAGCCGCCCACCGCGATCTGCATCCCCGGGTGCTTGTCCTTCACCGGGCGCAGACGACCGAGGTTGCCGTAGAGGCGGTTGTCGGCGTTCTCCCGCACCGCGCAAGTGTTGAAGACGACGATGTCCGGGGTCTCGTCGGCCTGGGGGGCGCGGACGTAGCCGGCCTGTTCGAGCAGGCCGGAGATGCGCTCGGAGTCGTGCACGTTCATCTGGCAGCCGTACGTCACGACGTTGTAGGTCCTAGCCACCCTCTTGGTGCCCCTTCCCCTCGGGCTACCAGAGTAGCGGCAGGGTACGGGGGCCTCGCCGTGCCGCCCGCCCGATCAGAGCAGGTGCGGATCGATCATCCGGACGACCAACCGCCGCTCCCGCAGGGTCCGCACGCTGGGATGCTCCTCGCCGATCACCACGGCCAGCCGGTCGGCCACCGCGCTCACGTCCCCGGCGGGGGCGTCGGCGCCCACCTGGCTCGACACCAGCGCGAGATCACCGAGGCAGCGCAGCGTGTCGGGGTGATCCGCGCCGAGCACCAGTGACAACCGGTCAGCCGTTTCCCGCAGCCGCTCCCGCGCCCGCTCCCACTCGCCCTCCTCGGCGAGGCACACCGCCCGGTTCACCTCCGCCGCCAGGGTGTGCGGATGATCGGGGCCGAGCACCTCGCGCAGTCCGCCGGCCGCCCGCACCGCCGACGCGAGCGCCGGCGACCGGCGACCGACCGCACGTTCGGCGACGGAGAGGTTGCTCAACGTCACCAGGACGTGCGGGTGCTCGGCGCCGAGGCGCAGGTCCGTCTCGTACGCCCGGACGACTGCGGTCAGCTCGGTCAGCGCCCGTCCCGCATCGCCGAGGGCCAGCAGGTTCCCCGCCCGGCTCGACCGGCATGCCAGCGTGCCCGGGTTGACCGGCCCGAAGCCCTCGTCGAGCCTGAAGTGGGCGGCCTCGAACATCGGCGCGGCCGCACCGGCCCGACCGGCGCTGCCCAGCGAGACCGCCAGGTTGACCTGCGCAGTGACGGAGACGCCGTCGTCGGGCCCCAGCACCTCGCAGGACGCGGCGTGGACGGTGCGCAGCAGGGCGGCCGACTTCTCGTACTCGCCGGCCTCGCGCAGATCGCTACCCAGGTGCACGGCGGAGACCAGCGTGGCCGGGTGGGTGGGGCCGAGCACCAGTCGCTTCCGCTCGTGCACCTCCTCGTCCCACCGGCGGGCCGACCGGTGGTCGCCGACCAGCCGGTACGAGACGGCGAGGTCGTTGGCCGCGCCCAACGTCCGGGGATGGTCCTCGCCGAACACCTGGAGCCAGGAGGCGTAGGTGGACCGGTCCCGTTCCAGCGCCTCGGCGTAGCGGCCCAGCGCGCGCAGGTCGGCGGCGAGACCCCCGACGGTCAACAGAGTGTGCGGGTGCGACGGACCCAGCAGCCTCAGCTGCTCGGCCAGCACCGCCTCGTTCAGGTCGCGGGCCTCGACGAACCGGCCCAGGCTGCGCAGGATGTTCGCCCGGTTGAACCGCAGGTGCAGCAGCTGTCGGCCCAGCGCCGCTGCGGCACCCTCCTCATCGAGGTCCCGCAGCCGCGCCGACCAGGTGTCGTCCACCTGTTGGCTGAACGCGTCGGCCTGCTCGAGGCCGCCGCGCTGCCACAGGTAGCGGACGCGGTCGATCAGCAGCTGGCGCACCGCCTCGTCGGGGCAGGTCACCGCCTCGGAGACCGCCAGGTGCGGCCAGAGCATGCGCAGCCGGGGCCAGGTGGCCGGATCGTCCACGTCGCCGGGCGGTCGGGAGGCGGCCAGCACCAGGTGCACCTGGTGCTGGGCCGTGGCGATCTCGTCGTCGGTCATCCGCTCCCGGACCACCGCCTGCAACAGCCGGTGCACCTGGATCCGACCGCCCTGAACGTCCAGTTTGAGCAGCGCCAGCCGGTTGACCTGCTGGACCAGGGCGCCGCGCATGAGCCGTTCCGACACCGACGGGTCGAACGGCACGAGGGCAGCCGCCATCTCGTCGCTGTAGATCAGGTCGAGGGCGATCTCCGGAGCCAGCACCGAGCAGAGCTGCAACAGTCGGTAGGCGGCGGGTGCCTGCTCGTGCAGCCGGTTCAGCGACAGGTCCCAGGTGGCCTCCACGGAGAGCACCTCGGGGCCGTGCCGCTCGATCTGTCGCAGGTAGTTGGCGACCGCGGTCCCGGTGTCGGCGAGCCACGCGCCCGCGGCGGCCACCGCGATCGGCAGGTCGCCGAGCGCCTCCGCCACCCGGTCGGCCTCCTGCGTGCTGATCGTGGGCACGCGCTGGACGAGGTGGGCGACGCTCTCCGTCCGGTCGAAGACGTCGACCTGGATCGGGTGCGCCCGGTCACCCCAGGCGCGGTCGCGGGAGGTCAGCAGGACGTGCCCGGGCCCCCGGGGCAGGAAGGGCTCGATCTGGTCGAGATGCCCGGCGTCGTCGAACACGACGAGCCACCGCTCGAAGGGCTCGCCCCGGCCCAGCGCCTGGAACACCGCGCGGACGGTGTCGGGCAGGGTGGGACCGGCGGCGATGCCGAGCCGGGTCGCCAGGTCGGCCAGGGCGGTGTCGATGAACTGCGGTGGGTCCGCGACGATCCACCAGACGACGTCGTAGGCGGCCTTGAACCGGTGCACGTACTCCAGCGCGACCTGCGTCTTGCCGACGCCGCCCATACCCTGCAACGCGACCGGCAGCACCACCGCGCTGCCTTCGCCGCGCAACCGCGCGCGCAGTTGCGTCAGGTACTCCTCGCGTCCGGTGAACCGGGCGTTGCGGTTGGGCGCATGGAAGATCAGCGGCTCGTTCCCGGGATAGCGGGCGCCACCGTCCGCCGGGCCGTCCCTGGGCGAGGGCACCGGCCGGCCGA
This sequence comes from Micromonospora sp. WMMD736, assembly GCF_049179015.1. Taxonomy (NCBI): domain Bacteria; kingdom Bacillati; phylum Actinomycetota; class Actinomycetes; order Micromonosporales; family Micromonosporaceae; genus Micromonospora; species Micromonospora sp. WMMD736. The sequence goes on along the minus strand of NZ_JBMHMI010000001.1, from coordinate 6,050,392 downwards.
CCAGGCGCAGCACCCGCTGCACGGCCGTCGCGGCGCTCACGTCGACCAGGGTGGTCGTGGTGTGGGCCGGGAACTCCGCCAGTGGGCGCAGGTCGGCGACGTACACGGCGAGGGCGGTGGAGCCGGTGCTGGTGTCGCGGGCCGGCCGGGCGCGGGGCAGCGTCGCCACGTAGGCCGGCGAGACCACCGTCAGCGTGCGCGGGGCGGGCGTGCCGGCGGCCGACGCCGGGTCCACCACCTGCACACCCGCCGAGCTGAGCACCCGTTCCAGCCACTCGGCCCAGATGGCGTCCTCCGGGGCGCAGCGGAGCAGGATCCGACTGTCGAACGTCTCGCTACCCCGGTGGTAGCGGACCTTGATCCGCTCACGTACCGCCTCGTCCATCACCGGCAGCGCGGTCACCGCGCCGTCGGTGAGGATCCCGGTCAACGTCTCGAACGCGGACAGCAGCGACGTCGGCGAGCCGGGCGGATCGACGAACGTCGCCAGTTTCTCCTCGAACGCGTAGTACGGCCGGTAGGGGACCTCCACCTCGGCCCAGTACCGGCGCCGCTGCGCCTCGGTCATGCCGGTCGGCAGACCGGCGAACCGGCGTACGGCCAGCAGCCGACCCGCCTCGGCCTGCTCCTTCTCGGCCTGGTCGACCCGCATCGGCACCGGCAGGACCCGGATGTCGCGCTGCCGCGAGCGGTCCCGCACCAGGTGGGCGACCCCGGCCGCACCGTCGATGCCCTGGTCGCTGAGGGTGAAGCAGGTGACCAGGGTGTCCGGCAGGTGCAGGGTGCAGATGCCCGCGACGTCGCTGAGCCCCGCTCGGCTGTCGATCAGGGTGAAGTCGTACCGCCGCTTCATGTCCGCCCGCAGCGCCTCGAAGAACTGCGCCCCGCCCAGCCGGTTGTAGAAGTTGTCCCAGTCCAGCCCGCTCACCGACACGGCCTGGTCGCTGTTGCGCCGGCCGGCGGAGAGGAAGTCGAGGCCGCCGCCGTCCGGGAAGTTCCACCGCAGCGGGAGCGCGTGGCGGCCGACCCGGACGGACTGCTCCGACCGGTCGCCGACGCGGGAGGTCTCCCTCTCGAATTCGTGGATCATGTCGATCACGCCGCTGGCGTCCCCGATCGTCCCGGCGTCGAGGAAGGGGTGGAAGAAGCGGTGCAGGCCGGGTGATTCGAGGTCCCAGTCGGCGACGAGCACCCGCCGGCCGCTGGCCGCGAGGATCCAGGCCACGTTGGCCAGCGCCATCGTCCGACCCGTCCCACCCTTGTACGAGTAGAAGGTGACGACCTGCCCTTCGCGGTCGGTCTCCATGACGTCTCTCCGATCCCGACGTCGCGTCGGTCAGAAGGGGTGGGGATCGACGATCCGGGCGACCAACCGCCCTTCCCGCAACGCCCGCACGCTCGGGTGTTCGGCCGCGACCACCCCGCCCAGTTCCACCACCTGCGTGGTGATCGTCGCGGAGGGCCGGTCGCCGCCGCTCTCGCGCGCGACGAGCGCCAGGTTCGCCAGGCAGCGCAGAGCGTCCGGGTGGCGCGGACCGGAGGTGGCCGCCCAGCGGTCGGCGACAGCACGGAGGCGTTCGGACGCGCCGTGCCGGTCCCCCTCCTCGGCGAGGCAGATGCCGAGGTTCTCCTCCGCGGCGAGGGTGTGCGGGTGGTCCGGGCCGAGCACCTCACGCAGCGCGGTGGCCGCCCGTTCGGCCGTCGCGCGCGCCTCAGCCACCCGGCCCACGGCCCGCTGCGCCGCCGCGAGGTTGCTCAGGGCGCCCAGCGTGTGCGGGTGCAGGACCCCCAGCCATTGCTCGTAGATCCTCGCCACCTGCTCCGCCTCGGTCACCGCGCGAGCGGTCTCGCCCAGCGCCAGCAGATTGGCCACCAGGGCGGCACGGCAGATCAGGGTTTCCGGGTTGTTCCGTCCGAACTTCTCCTCCAGCACCGGGTACGCCGCGTCGAGGAGCCCGGCCGCCTCCGTCGCGTGGCCCGCGCTGCGCAGCGACACGGCGAGGCTGACCTGGGCGTTCAGGGTGTCCCCTGCCTCGCTGCCGATCTCCTTGAGGTTGGCCAACTGGTGGTGCACGGTACGCAACAACACGACGGACTTGTCGTACTCGCCGGCCTCCCGCAGGTCCCGTGCCAGCTGCGCGGCCGAGTGCAGGGTGTACGGATTCTCCGCCCCCTGCACCGCCCGGCGGAGCTGGAGCACGGCCTCGTCCCGAACCCGCGCCGATCGGAAGTCACCCACCAGGCGGTAGGAGTGGGCGAGGTTGTTGGCCGCGGAGAGCGTACGCGGATGCTCCTCGCCGAGTTCCTCGCGCCAGGCGTCGTACGTTTCCCGATCACGTTCGATCGCCTTGGCGTACCGGCCAAGAGCCCGTAGGTCGGCGCCCAGGCTGCCGGCGGTCATCAGGGTCTGCGGGTGCCGGTCGCCCAGCAGCGCCCGCTGCTCGTCGAGGACCTGCTCGTCCAGGGCGAGCGCCTCGTCGTAGCGGGCGAGTGCCCGCAGCACGTTCGCCCGGTTGAAGCGCAGGTGCAGCACCTGTCGACGTAGGGTGGCCAACTCGTCGGTGCCGTAGAGGCGGTTCAGTCGCTGCGACCACACCGCGTCGACCTCTTCAGCGAACGCGTTCGCCAGGTCGAGCTCACCCTGACGCCAGAGATACCGCACCCGGTCGATCATCAGTTCCCGGGCCGACTCGTCGTGGCAGCGCACGGCGCCGGACGCCTCGATGTGCGGCCAGAGCGTCCGGAACCGGTCCCAGGTCTGCGGATCGTCGGCGTCGCCGCGGGGCCGGGACGCCGCCAGCACCAGGTGGACCTCGTGCCGGGTTTCGGCGACCTCGTCCGCGGTCATCCCCTCCCGGACAACCGCCTGGAGCAGACGGTGCACCAGCACCCGCCGCTTCGGCATGTCCATGGTGAGCAGGGCCGACCGGTTGATCCGCTGGACCAGCGCCCCACGGACCAGACGTTCGGAGACCGACGAGTCGAAGGGCGCCAACGCCTGAGCCATCTCGTCGCTGTGCAGCAGATCCAGGTCGATCTCCGAGGCCAGCACGGAGCAGAGCTGCAACAGCCGATAGGCCGCCGGCGACTGCGTGCGCAGTCGCGCCAGGGAGAGATCCCAGGTGGCCTCCACGGACAGCGCGCTGGGACCGTGCCGCTCGATCTGCTCCAGGTACGCGTCGACCGAGGTGCCGGCGTCCGCCAGGTACGCGCCCGCGGCGGCTACCGCGACTGCCAGGTCTCCGAGCGCGTCGGCGATCCGATCCGCCTCCTCGTCGGTGAGGGAGGGTACCCGGCGTCGCAGGTGGACGACGCTCTCCGCGCGGGCGAAGACATCGACCTGGATCGGGGTGGCCCGGTCCCCCCAGGCGGGGTTGCGGGAGGTGAGCAGCACGTGCCCGCCGCCGCGCGGCAGGAAGCGTTCGACCAGGTCGACCTCCTCCGCGTTGTCGATCACCAGCAGCCATCGCCGGGCCTCACCCCGCCCGAGCGCGTCCAGGATCGCGTGCACGTCGTCCACCCGGTTCGGATGGCCACCGACGCCGAGCCGCGTGGCGAAGGCCGCCAGCGAGTTCTCCACGTCCGCGCCGGCCGAGTCCGTCGCGCCGACGGTGATCCACCAGACCACGTCGTACGCGGACTTGAACCGGTGCACGTACTCCAGGGCGAGTTCGGTCTTGCCGACACCACCCATCCCCTGCAGAGCGACCGGCACGGCGGCAGCCCCGCCGCCGGTCAGGTGCCGGCGCAGGATGGCCAGCTCACCTTCTCGGCCGGTGAACCGCGCGTTGCGGTTCGGGGCCTCGAAGACGGCCGGCTCGGCGGCCGGAAAGCGCAGGCCGGCATCGCCCGGACCGTCGGTGCGCAACGGGGGTGGCCGGTCCACCAGCCGGAGCAGTCGCTCCGCCGCGGTCGCCGCGCTGACGTTGACCAGATGGGTGGAGGAGGCCACCGCGAACTCCGCGAGCGGCCGCAGGTCGCTCACGTAGACCGCCAGCGGGGTGGTGCCGGCGGCCGGGTCCCGCGGGGGCAACGCGGCGGGAGGCAGGGCCACGTAGGCGGAGGAGAGGATGGTCAACGTACGGGCCGGTGGCGGGACGGCGGGCTCGGCCGGCTGGGTCCAGTCGACGACCCGCACGCCGGCGGAGCTGAGCACCCGCTCGATCCATTCCGCCCAGACCGCGTCCTCCGGGGCGTAGCGGAGCATGAGGTCATCGTCGGGGAGTTCGTGGCGGCGCCGGAAGCGCGCCTTCTCCCGCTCGCGCACCGACTCGTCCATGGGCGGCATCGCGCGTACCGCCCCGTCGGTCAGCTCCGCCGTCAGCGTTTCGAACGCCGCCAGCAGCGAGGTAGGCGAGCCGGGCCCGTCGCCGAACGTCGCCAGCGTCTCCTCGTACGCGTAGAACGGCCGGTATGGCACCTCCACCGCCGCCCAGTAGCGTCGGCGGTCCGCCTCCGTCATGCCGGTGGGGAGCCCGGCGAAGCGGCGCATCGCAAGCGCCCGCCCGGCGTCGGCCTTCTCCTTCTCCGCCTGGTCCACCCGCATCGGCACCGGCAGGATCCGGATATCGCGGCGCGGATAGTGGTCGGCGACGGCGCGTGCGACCTGAGCGGCACCCTCGATGCCCTGGTCACTGAGGGTGAAGCAGTCGACCAGGACGTCCGGCAGGTGCAGTGTGCAGATGTCGGCGACGTCGCTGAGCCCGGTCCGGCTGTCGATCAGGGTGTAGTCGTACTCGCGCTTCATGTCCGCGCGCAACGCCTCCAGGAACCGTTCGCCGCCCAGCCGGTGGTAGAAGGTGTCCCAGTCCAGGCCGCTCACCGAGACGGCGTAGTCGCTGTTCTGCCGACCGGCGGAGAGGAAGTCCAACCCGCCAGCGCCCGGGAACTCCCAACCCAGCGAGAACGCGTACCGGTTGACCCGGGCGTACTGCTCGACCCAGCCCTCCGGCCGTTCCGCGTTGCGCATCGTCTCCGACTCGTAGTCGTGGATGAGGTCGATGACCCCGCCGGTGCTGCCGACCGCGGCCACGTCGAGGAACGGGTGGAAGAAGCGGTGCAGGCCGGGCGATTCCAGGTCCCAGTCGGTGACCAGCACGCGCTTGCCGTTGGCAGCCAGGATCCACGCGACGTTGGCCAGCGCCATCGTCCGGCCCGTTCCGCCCTTGAACGAGTAGAAGGTGACTATCTGACCGTCGCGCTCATTGCTCATCGGGCATCTCCGGGGCTTCGAACGATGACGAGACCGAGGTGCGCAGGCTGGGTGGCCGGGTGCTGGGCACCGCTGCCGGGAACACCGCGCCGTGCTTCAGGTACAGCCGTCGGGCCTCGGTCACCACTGCCGGTACCAGTCCGGCGAACTCGTCCATCCGGCCGACCCACCGGGGCCGCGGTACGCCGGCGTCCTGCAACACGCCCAGCGCCAGCCGCGCCAGGTCCGCGCCGCGGTGCGCGTCGCGCGGCTCGTCGGCGTCGGTCACCAGCAGCGGCACCGCCCACGGCGGAAGCGCCCGCGCCGCAGCGCGCAGGGTGGCCACGCCGCCGGGACGCTGGGTGATCCACGGATCGATCAGGATCAGGCCGGGACGGACCTCGAGCAGGTCCTCGGCGTCGGCGAAGTCGGTGGTACGCGCCGGCAGACCGAGTCGCTCGGCGGTGCTCGCGGCGTAGTCGGCCAGGGGAAGTTCCTGTCGTGCCCCGAACGGACGCCACAGCCGGCTGCGGTCGGCGTACGAGGACGCCTCCCGTCCCTCCGGCGGCTGGTCCCGCGTGGGCGCCAGCACCGCGACCACGAACGCCGGGTCGGCCGAGGTCTGCCGCGAGACCTCGTCCAGCGCCGGCGCCCGGGATGGGCGCAGCCAGAACCGTCGGGTGGGCTCCACGATCCGCCGCGCCAGGCGTCGGAGCAGAAGCTGATACTGCTCCCGGTAGGCGCCAAGCATGCAGAGCGCGCGCATGCCGTTCTCGGCGTACGCGGGGACGTCCCGTCCCAGGTCCAGCGCGCCACCGAGTTCGGGATGGTTGTCCCAACTGGGAACCGGGATCCAGAGGACCGGCACGACGTGTTCGGCCGGCACGACGGGGGGCACCGGTTCCGCGTCCGCGACGGTGCCCAACCGGGCGAGGAAGGACTCCTGCTCGCCCAACGCCCACGGCCGGTTGAAGTAGCCCGGCGAGTAGAGCGGCACGAACACCTGGGCCGCGCCCAGGGCACCCGCCAGGGCCGCCTTCACGTCGGCGCCCGGGGGTATGTGCTGGTCGATGAAACCGATCTCCACACCGGGCCGTGGCGCCGCCAGGCGACCCACCTCGCCCGACAGGTCGGCGAAGAACCGACCGACCCAGACGTCGGTGTCGGTGCGGGCGCTCTGCATCGGCGCGGAATGCGCGTAGCTCAGGAAGAAGTAGGTCTCACGCGTCGGCGCCGTCCCGGCGGCGGTGCGCGGCATCATACGGCGGCCTCCTCGTCGAAGAGCGTGCGCAACTCGTCGACGCCCTTGGGCACCATCGGGTGTACCCGGTAGGCCCGATGGATCGCCACCACCCGCTGGGCGAGACGCCACACCACCGCGCGGTACGCCTGCTCCATCTGCATGGTCAGCAATCCGTAGACCCCCTCCTGCTCGTACAGGCGCGCAACGGTGTTGTCGTCCGGTATCGCGGTCGGTGAGAACCGTTGGATGGCACGGATACTCGGCGGCAGTGACGCCTCGGCGGTCGGTGACCAGTTGACGGGCACGATCGCCGTCTCGTGCGCGGAGACGCCCGGACTACGCGGTTCGATCCGGCGTCGCGCGAAGGCGTGCCACTCCATCGCACACCATGCGCTGCTGAGGAAAGAGCTGGACACCAACGGGATGAAAACCTGGCAGGTGCCGGCCGCGTTCAGCAGTTCGGGGGTCCATCGCTCACCGCCGGAGAGCGTGCTGTCCATGAAGCCGGGATCAACCCCGGTCGGCAGCCCGACCAGCTCACTGACGTGGGTGGAGAGGTCGTCGAAGAATCGGTAGACGTACTCCTGGGGATTGTTGCCGGCCCGCCGGACCGTCGGACGGGAATAGCTCAAGAAGAACAGCGGGGACTGCGAGTCAACGACCGATACCGCTTCGCTCACCGTCGTTCCTCCGCCGTCCGGAAAGCGACCGGGATCTCAGCGTAAGGCGTTCGTCAATGGCGCGGGCTGATCCGGTTGCTGACGAACCACTTTACGGCGAAGTCCACTGTGGGGGGTATGGGCAGCAATCGGGCGACCGCCCGCCCGACCGTGCCACGACGCACGAACGGCTCGTCGTCCAGGCACGCGCCGAGGGCGCCGAAGTCGCTGTCGTCCAACTCCGGTGCGACGAAGTCGCAGCGCAGTCGCCTCCCGCCCACCTGACGGTAACAGCGGTAGGCCTGGGTCGGAACGTTCGGCAGCCGGTATTCGGCGAGGTGCAGAGCGCTGCACGCGTCGTACCCGACCCCGAGGAGCAGCACGTGGCCCCCGGTGTCGTACATCCGACCCACCGGGGACCGCTGCCCCAGGTGGGAGTGCAGGACATGGTCGGCGGTCAACAGGTCCGCCCGGCGGCCGACCGCGGCGAACGAGGTCTGCGGATGTGCACTGCGGACGGCTCCCGGCAGGAGACGCACGTACTCGGCGAACGTGCCGACGCCCTGCGCGGGCGTGCGCCCCCGGTCCCAGCCCGGCATGGTCGCCTCGTACCGCAGCCGCTCGTCGGCGCTCATTCCCCGGGTCGCCTCGTGCCACGTACGCGAGGTCGTCGAGTTGCCCGCGTTGTGTGTCGGTACGACGAGCGTGCCCTCCGGGCCGAGCACCGCGTGCAGCGCCTCGGCCAGGGTCTCCGCCCCCTTCGCCAGTGGGCCCACCCGGCGCAGCGACGAGTGCACCAGGACGTCCTGCCCGGCGGCGAGGCCCACCGCACGCAGGTCGGCGGCGACGGTGCCGACGTCGAGCGGGGGCGTCGGCGACTCAGCCACGAACCAGCTCCGCCAGCCCCCGCCCCATGGTCGCCACGAAGCGCTCACCGGCTTCGGTCAGCGAGCCGCTCGCCGCCAACGCGTCGAGTGCCTGGCCCGTCCAGTCGCGGAAACGGTCGGCGTGAGTGGCGGCCATCGGATCGGTGGGTCCGTCGGCGACGACGCGGGCGTGCCACACCTCGGCCACCGCCAGATGCGCATACGCGCCCTGGAGCACCGCCTCCGCCGGCCGTGGATCGGGGCGCCAGCCCACCGGCAACCGTACGGGCGATCCTGGTTCGACCAGGTCGTACAGGTCCAGCACCGCCCCGAGCTTGGAGTGCTGCCACTCGTGCACGAGCAGCACCGCGAGCGCCTCGGGGACGGCCACCGGTCCCGCCGCCACGGCTCCGAAGGCGTCACGGGCGGTGGCACTGCTCAACGCGGTCGTGGGTGAGGGGTCCAGCGGAACGATCGCTCGCATTCCTCGGCTCATCCCCTCCGCGTGGTGGGGGACGTCCCGTTCGACGAGCCGCCATGCCTCGGTGACCGTCTGGGCCAGAGCGACCGCCGGCTGCTCCGCCAGGCGCTCCCGCACCGGCTGCCCGTAACAGTCCCTTGCCGGGTCGAGGTCCTCGATGATCAGCCCGTGGCCGGGCAGTCCGCTTCGCCGGGTCGGCCGCCAACCCGAGGGCCAGGTGCCTGGCTCATCCAGGCTCACGTCGTACGTTTCGGACCCGGCGAGCAGCCGGAAGCCGCCGGCACGGGCGGTGAGCACCACCGCCTCCATTCCCGTCGACGGCAGCCGGAACGCGCCCACCGTGGGCAGGAAGACCTGGCCACCGACGACGGGGAGTCGCACGTCGGCGGCGATCCCCCCACGGACGGCGATCGCCGCGGCGATCGGGGCGAACGGGTCCGGTTCGGGGGAACGGGGCACGGATGACCCGGCATCGTGTCGCAGCAGCCGCATCATGCGGGGGCGGAGAAACGGATGTGTCAGCACGGTGCGGGCCGTCTCCGGCGCTGCGGCGTCCAGGTGGACGAGGAGGTCCCATCCGGGGCCGGGGCTGGACACCTCCCGGACGGCGGCGAGCAGCGCGCGGTCGATGGCCAGCTGGGAGTTCACCAGGAACTCGATGGACTCCGGGCCACCGTGGCCGCTGGCGAGGTCGTCCAGCATCCACTGCGTGTCGGGCGACGCCAACGCGGGTCCGGCCGGGTGCTCGTCCATCGTAGAGATCAACTTTCGGAGATCGGCACAGTAGACCGACGGGTTGTCGAAGCCGGCCCCGGTCCGGTAGCGGTGCGCGTACAGGCCGCCGCCGCAGCGGGCGACCACCGGGCACGATCGGCAGATCGCCGAGAGGCCCGCCAACCCCGTCTGCCGCACGGCCACACCGGGATGCCGCGCCGCGTCGTCCACCGTGTGGTCGAAGACATTCAGGTCGGTGGCGGCGGCGCCGTCGTACGCCACCTTGAGCGAATCCGCCTGCTCCCAGGCGCCGTCGGTCTCGACCACCACCAGGTCCGCCGGCAGGAGGCCGACCGCCTCGGTACCCGCGGTCGTCCCGCCCGGAAGCAACGCCTCGAACAGACGGATCGACACCGGACGACCGTCGTCGACCCACCGCCGGTAGATCCGGCCCAGCCAGTCGGCGTAGGGGGTCGGGACGCCGCCGGGCCGGGGCGGCGGATGGTCCCACGTGTGGTGCGGTAGGAGCAGGTCGATCCGGGGTGGCTCCTCGGCGAGCAGCGCGGCGTAGACCGCCTCCGGGTCGTTGGCCACGTCGACCGTGCAGAGGATGCCGGCGTAGCAGGCGCGGTATTCCGGGCGTCGGAGCAGGGCAAGGGCTCGCCGGACCGGATCGTGGCTGCTGGCGCCGTTGGCGAAACGACGGTGCCGGTCGTTGGCGACGCGGTCACCATCCAGGGAGACCCCCACCTTGACGTCGTACTCGACGAAGAGGTCGCAGAATGCCGCATCGAGCTGGACGCCGTTGGTCTGCAACCGCAGATCGAGCGGGACGATCGGGTCGATCGCCGTCCGCAGCCCGCTGAGGATCCGCCGCATCCGCACCGGACCGAGCAGCAAGGGTTCGCCGCCGTGCAGCACGACGTGGACCACCGGCAGTCCGTGCGCCCCGGCATGGTCGGCTATCCGGGACGCGGCCGCGTCCAGCGTCTCCGCCGTCATCTCGCGCGGTCGGCCCCGCCAGGTCTGGTCGGCGTGCTCGTAGACGTAGCAGTGATCGCAGCTCAGGTCACAGCGGCTGTGCACCTTCAGGACGTACTGGCCGATCGCGGCGCTGGGCCGAGTCGGCGCGGTTCGCCCAGCCGTCATAGGGTCAGATGGCCGAGTTGAACGCGGCGACGGGCACGGTCGTCTCCGCCGGTCCGGTGACCGGAGGTAGGACGCGGCGCAGGAGCACGTCGACCGTCTCGGGGTGCTCGGTCGCGACCTGGTCGAGCCGAGTCCTCAGGATCGACGCGATCGGGTCGGGACTCCGACCGGCGGGCGGTGCGGGCTTCTGGTCCACAGTGAGTCTCCGGGTCCCGTGGGCACGCCACGAGAGGTGTGATGGTCGGCCCGAGGGCCCTGACGCGCCACCAGAATAGGCAACAGCCCCAACGATGTCATCGTTGGTCAAGTAGCGCACGAGACGTGAAGGAGCGCACATGTGCCGGAGCATCAAGACGTTGCGGGAGCCGTTCACCCCGCAGGTGACCGACGCCGACATCGAGGCGGCGGCGTTGCAGTACGTCCGGAAGATCTCCGGCTTCCGCGCGCCCGCGGCACACAACGCCGCCGCGTTCGAGGCCGCCGTGGCCGCCGTGACCGAAGCCACCCGCACCCTGCTCGACCAGTTGGTCGTGCGGGGTGGGTCGAACGCCGCCGATCGACCGGCCGCCACCGCCAGCGGGCGCGGCTGACGCCCCGGCCGGCTCGGCTGAACGGCCGACCGCCTCGGCTCGCGTCCTCCGGCCGGCTCGGCGTGCGCCGCCCGAGCTTCCCGCTGGTGGTCAGGCCGCGGCGAGGACCGGCGCGACGGTGTCGGGCGCCCAGCGCGAGCGGTGACACTGCGACCAGCCCCGGCAGCCCGGGTCGCCCAGCGAGCAGAGCCGCCGCTTGCTGAGCACCTCGCCGTCGTCGGTGTCCCGGACGTCGAAGTGCACCGGGCGGACCGTGCCGTCCGGTGCGACGAGCAGGTGCCGGCTGGCGTCGAGCGTGTCGTCCCGCAGCAGGCAGTCCCGGCCCAACAGCCGGGCCAGCGCGGCGATGCTGGCGTGCTCGGAGAGCCGCTCGGGCACCCCGTAACAGTCGATCACCGTCGGGAACTCGCCCGGCGCCTGCCAGACGTCACACACCACTGCGTACGCCGGCAGCCGCGCCGGGTCCGCCGCGGCCAGCGGCATCACCACCCGACCGAGCGCCTCGGCCAGCGCCGGGTAGACCTCCACGGGTCGCACCCGGTCGATTCTCCAGTTCCACAGCTCGGTCATTCCGCCTCCTCGCTGCGTTCGTCCCACCGGCCTCCGGATCGGGCCTTACTGACGATGGTGGGGGGCATATGACCTCAGCCGGGGGCAAGTTACCGGTCTGTGACCATTCCGGGCAAAATTTCCCTGAGCGGCATTGCTCGGAGTAGCGGGAAGGTGACAGTTTATCGGGTATCGTGCGCCGGCCGGTACCACCGGGCCAGCGTGTCCCGCCACCGGTCAGCGCAGGACGACCAGGTGCTCCCCGCGGGGCAGCAACTCCCCCACCACCGGTGCGCCCGGCAGCTCACCCGCGACCAGCAGACCTCCGGACGTCTGCGCGTCGGCCAGCAGCAGCCGCTCCCCCTCGTCGGCCGCGCCGAAGTCCGTCCACGGGGTGACCCACTCCAGGTTGCGCCGGCTGCCGCCACTGACGTACCCGTCGCGCAGCGCCTCCCGCGCGCCCGCCAGGTACGGCACCCGGGCCGTGTCGATGGCCACCGTCAGCCGGCTGGCGCGGGCCAGCTTCGAGGCGTGACCGAGCAGACCGAACCCGGTCACGTCGGTGCCGCACCGGATGCCGGCGGCGACCGCGGCGCGGGCCGCGTCCCGGTTCAGGGCACTCATCGAGGCGACCGCCTCCGGAAAGCTCTCGCCGGTGGACTTGTGGCGGGTGTTGAGCACGCCCACGCCGAGCGGCTTGGTCAGGGACAGCGGTATCCCGGCCCGGCCGGCGTCCAGAGTGATCAGCTCCTCGGGACGTACGGTGCCGGTGACCGCGAGGCCGTACTTCGGACCGTCGTCGTCCACGCTGTGCCCGCCGGCCAGGTGACAGCCTGCCTCCCGGGCCACGTCCTGGCCGCCGCGCAGCACCTCCCGCGCCAACTCCAGCGGCAGCACGTCCCGCGGCCAGCAGAGCAGGTTCAGCGCCACCAGCGGGGTACCGCCCATCGCGTACACGTCGGACAACGCGTTGGCCGCGGCGATGCGCCCCCAGTCGTACGCGTCGTCGACGACCGGGGTGAAGAAGTCCGCGGTGCTGACCACGCCCGTGCGCTCGTCCAGGCGGACCACCGCGGCGTCGTCGCCGTGGTCCAGGCCGACCAGCAGCTCGGCGGTGCCGGTGGCCGGGCCGAGACCGGCCACCATGGCCTCCAACTCACCCGGCGGGATCTTGCAGGCGCAGCCGCCGCCGCGCGCGTAACGGGTCAGCCGTACGGGTTCCGTCATCCCCCCATGATCTCGGCAACCCCGTGCCACCGCCACCGTCGCGGCCCAGCGCTGACCGAAACCGGACCCCCGACGACGATCGTGACCGGTGTTACCGCTCCGTGACCAACTGGGTTGCGTTCTGCCACATCACGCCGCCTACAGTTGCCCAACCAGGGGTCGACCGACCCCGGTCCGGGGAGACGACAGGGACGGTGGACGACGTGACGACGGGCGAACCGCTCATCGTGCTGGACGCGGTCAACAAGTGGTTCGGACCGCTGCACGTGCTGGACGACGTCTCGCTGTCGGTGGGTCGGGGCGAGGTGGTCGTGGTCATCGGCCCGTCCGGCTCCGGCAAGTCGACGCTGTGCCGCGCCATCAACAGACTGGAACCGATCAACTCCGGCACCATCACCTTCGACGGTCAGCCGCTGCCCGCCGAGGGCAAGCCCCTCGCCCGGCTGCGCAGCGAGGTGGGCATGGTGTTCCAGTCCTTCAACCTCTTCGCCCACAAGACCATCCTGGAGAACGTCACCCTCGGGCCGATCAAGGTCCGCAAGGAGAAGCCCGCGGTGGCCCGCGAACGCGGTCTGGCCCTGCTCGACCGGGTCGGCATCGCCAACCAGGCGGACAAGTTCCCGGCGCAGCTCTCCGGCGGTCAGCAGCAGCGGGCGGCGATCGCCCGGGCGCTGGCCATGCAGCCCAAGGCGATGCTGTTCGACGAACCCACCAGCGCCCTCGACCCGGAGATGGTCGGCGAGGTCCTGGACGTGATGACGTCGCTGGCGCGTGACGGCATGACGATGGTCGTGGTCACCCACGAGATGGGCTTCGCGCGGCACGCCGCCAACCGGGTCATCTTCATGGCCGACGGCCAACTGGTCGAGGACGCCCCGCCCGCGGAGTTCTTCGCGAACCCGCGCAGCGACCGGGCCAAGGACTTCCTCTCCAAGATCCTCACGCACTAGGCGTCCGTAGTGGAGCGCGCCGCACAGGGGCGGGCTCCGTCGAAGAAGGAGAAGAGTATGCGTATGACGCGCGTGGCGGCGGTCGCCATGATGGCCTCCCTCGCCCTGTCCGCCGCGGCCTGCGGCAAGGAGGGTGAGCCGACGCCGAGTGCCGGTGGAAACGCCTCCGGCGCCGCCCAGGGTGACACCTGCAAGAGCTCCGGCGCGACCTTCACCCCGAAGACGGACGCTGCCGTCGCCGGCAGCCCCACCTTCGACAAGATCAAGGCGGCGGGCACGGTCTCCGTCGGGGTCAAGTTCGACCAGCCGAACCTCGGCTACAAGGACGCCCAGGGCAAGCGGTGCGGCTTCGACATCGAGATCGCCCAGTACGTCGCGAGCACGCTCGGCATCGACCCCGCGAAGATCCAGTACAAGGAGATCGCGTCGGCCAACCGGGAGACCGCGATCAAGGGTGGTGAGGTCGACTACTACGTCGGCACCTACTCGATCACCGACAAGCGCAAGAACGACATCTCCTTCGCCGGCCCGTACTTCGTCGCCGGTCAGGACCTGCTGGTCCGCAAGGACGAGTCGTCGATCACCGGCAAGGACACCCTCAAGGGCAAGAAGGTTTGCTCGGCCACCGGCTCGACGCCGATCCAGAAGGTCCGCGACGAGGGTCTGACCGAGGCGAACAACATCGTCGAGTTCAAGACCTACTCGGAGTGCGTGTCGCAGCTGCTGGACAAGAAGGTCGACGCCGTCACCACCGACGACGCGATCCTCAAGGGCTACGCGGCGCAGGACCCGGAGGGGCTCAAGGTCGTCGGCCAGCCGTTCAGCACCGAGAAGTACGGCATCGGCCTGCCGAAGGACGACAAGGCGCTGCGCGACTACGTCAACGACCAGATCGAGGCCGCCTTCACCAACGGCACCTGGCAGAAGATCTACGACGGCACGCTCGGCCTCTCCGGCTCGGCGGGCACCCCGCCGAAGGTCGAGCGCTACTGATCGACCGGCTCGACACGAGTAGCGGCGCCGGGCGGGGCTCGTCCCCGTCCGGCGCCCGTGGAGAGGGACTGAGAGCGAGGCATGGGCGAGTTCTTCCGCGTACTGACGGACAACGGGCAGCTGTTCGTCGAGGGGTTCACCAACACCGTCAAACTCTTCCTGATCGCCGCGGTCGGCAGCCTCGTCCTCGGCACGCTGCTCGGCGCGATGCGGGTCTCGCCCGTACCGGCGCTGCGCGCGTTCGGCGCCACGTACGTCAACCTGGTGCGCAACACCCCGCTGACGTTGGTCTTCGCGTTCCTCGTGTTCGCGGTGCCGAAGCTCGACGTCAACTTCGAGTACGACACCAGCGCCGCCATCGCGCTGACCGTCTACACCTCGGCGTTCGTCTGCGAGGTGATCCGCTCCGGCGTCAACACGGTGGCCGCCGGGCAGGCCGAGGCGGCCCGCGCCCTGGGCATGACCTTCGGGCAGGTGCTCACGCTCATCGTGCTGCCGCAGGCGCTGCGCGCGATGGTCCCGCCGATGGTCAGCGTCTTCATCGCCATGCTGAAGAACACCACGATCGCCGCCGGCTTCTCGGTGCTGGAGGCCGGCGCGATCCCGGCGTACATGGCCGAGCGGGGCGAGCCGCAGTTCGCCGTCCTGCTCTGGATCACCATCGGCTTCCTGATCCTGATCCTGCCGCTGGTGGCGTTGCAGCGGTTCCTGGAGCGCAAGTGGCGAGTGGCCCGATGAGCCCCGCAGTCGCGAACGAGAGGTGGCTGAGTTGAGCCAGGCATCGGTCCTCTACGACCTGCCCGGACCCCGCGCCAAGCGGCGCAACGCGATCCTGGGCGTCGTCGCCACCGCCGGCATCATCGCGCTGGTCGCCTACATCGGCTACAAGTTCACCGACACCGGCCAGTTCGAGGCCCGCAAGTGGGAGCAGTTCCAGTACGCCTCGGTGCAACGCGAACTGCTCGGCGGCCTGTGGGCCACGCTGAAGGCCGCCGGCATCGCCGCGGTCCTGGCGCTGCTGTTCGGCGCGATCTTCGCCAGCGGCCGGCTCAGCGACAAGTGGATCCTGCGGGCCCCGTCGACGTTCGTGGTGGAGCTGTTCCGGGCGATCCCCCTGCTGATCCTGATCTTCTTCGGCTACTACGTGCCGCTGCAGTACGGCTGGTCGATCGACAAGCTGTGGGCGCTGGTCATCGGGCTGATGCTCTACAACGGCTCGGTGCTCGCGGAGATCTTCCGGGCCGGCATCAACGCGGTGCCGTACGGGCAGACCGAGGGCGCGTACGCGATCGGCATGCGCAAGAACCAGGTGCTGCGGCTGATCCTGCTGCCGCAGGCGGTGCGGTCGATGCTCCCGGCGATCGTCAGCCAGCTCGTCGTGCTGCTCAAGGACACCGCGCTGGGCTTCATCATCACGTACCCCGAGCTGCTGTTCGTCGGTAAGCAGATCGGCGGCCGGTTGCCGTTCGGGCTGCCGTACGTGCCGACGTACCTGATCGTCGCGACGATCTACATCGCCATCTGCGGCGCGTTGTCGATCCTGGCCTGGTGGTTGCAGAAGCGGATGGGCCGGAGCCGGCGAACGGCCGCTGCGGTGCTGCCCACCCAGGAGACCGGCGAGGAAGCCCCCCGCATGGTGTGACCGGGAGCGGAACGAACGACGGGCGGGTGGCCGAGGCCACCCGCCCGTCGCGTGTCGCAGGTCAGCGGGCGATCTCGGTGACCCGGGACTCGCGGACCACGGTGACCCGGATCTGACCCGGGTAGGTCAGCTCCTCCTCGATCTGCTTGGCCACGTCGCGGGCCAGCACGGCCGCGCCGATGTCGTCGACGTCGTCCGGCTTGACCATCACCCGGATCTCCCGGCCGGCCTGCATGGCGAAGACCTTGTCCACGCCGAGCTTGCCGGCCGCGATCTCCTCGATCCGCTCCAGCCGCTTGACGTACGCCTCGAGGCTCTCCCGCCGCGCCCCCGGCCGGCCGCCCGAGCAGGCGTCCGACGCCTGGGTGAGGACGGCCTCGATGGTCTGCGGCGGCACCTCGTTGTGGTGCGCCTCGATGGCGTGCACCACGTCCTCGTGCTCGCCGTACTTGCGGGCCAGGTCGGCGCCGATGATGGCGTGACTGCCCTCGACCTCGTGGGTGAGCGCCTTGCCGATGTCGTGCAGGAACGCCGACCGCTTGATGGTGGGCACGTCGAGCCGCAGTTCGGCGGCCATGATGCCGGCGATGTGCGCGGTCTCGACCAGGTGCTTGAGCACGTTCTGCCCGTACGAGGTGCGGTAGCGCAGCCGGCCCAGCAGGGTCACCAGCTCGGGATGGATCTCGGTGATGCCCACCTCGACCAGGGCGTCCTCGGCGGCGCGCAGACAGAGCTGCTCCACCTCCTGGCGGGCCAGGTCGTAGACCTCCTCGATCCGGTGCGGGTGGATCCGCCCGTCCAGCACGAGCTTCTCGAGAGTGAGCCGGCCGACCTCGCGGCGCACCGGGTCGAAGCAGGAGAGCAGCACCGCCTCGGGGGTGTCGTCGATGATCAGGTTGACGCCGGTGACCGATTCGAAGGCACGGATGTTGCGGCCCTCGCGGCCGATGATGCGGCCCTTCATCTCGTCCCCGGGCAGATGCAGGACGCTGACCACGCTCTCCGCGGTCTGCTCGCTGGCGACCCGCTGGATCGCGTCCACCACGATGTGCCGGGCCCGCTGCTCGGCGGTGTTGCGCGCGTCGGACTCGATGTCGCGGACGAGGAGCGCCGCCTCCCGCTTGGCGGACGTCTCGATCGCCTCGATCAGCTCCAACCGGGCGGACTCGGCGGTGAGGCCGGCCACCCGCTCCAACTCCCGGCGGCGCAACTCCTCGGCCTCGGCCAGCTCGGTCTCGCGCTGGGCGAGCGCGGACTCGCGGGCGGCCAGGGCGGCACCGGCCGCGGTGAGTTGTCGCTCCCGCTCGGCGAACCGCTCCACCTCCTCGGTGTGCAGCCGCTCCCGCTCGTCCATCCGGGCCGCCCGCCGCTCCACCTCGGCGGCCTGTTCGCGGGTCGTGGCGGCGAGCACCGCGACCTCCCGCTCACCGCTGCGGCGCGCGGCCGTGCGGAGCTGCTCGGCGTCCGCCTCGGCCTGCTTGTGCGCCCGTTCCAGCACGGTGTCCGCCTCGGCGCGGGCGTCGTCGAGCACCCGGCGGGCCTCGGCCCGGGCCGCCTTCGCCTCGGCTTTGGCCGCCGCGGCTTCGGCGCGGGCCGCGGAGGCGGCGGACTTCGCCACGTCGATCGTGCTGTTCGCCTGGTCGGCCGCGTCGCGCAGGGCGGCCAGGGACTGCTGCTGACGGTCCTTCTCGGCGATGAAGGCGGGATCCTCCGGGGCGGGCGTCGAGCCGATCCGCCGCAGTGTCCGGATGCCGACCAGCACCGCCGCGACCACGACCACGGCGAGGATCAGGACGGCGGCGAGGAGCACCACGTCGAGGGCGTTCATGCCGGAACCCCGCGAGGTCCGTCCGTGCGCCTGTGCCGCCGCCCCGCCATGGCCGCCTCCCCTGAACGTCATGACCGCAGCGACTGTGCCCAGGGCACACTCCTGCGGCTGTGGACGCCCGACCGGAGCGGCTGGCCGTAGATAGCTCTCTCCGCCGGCGGTGCCCTCAGGCATCGTCGGCGACCGGGTGCAGTTGTCGCGGCGTCCCGGACCGGCCAGTCCGGAACTGCCGCCAAAGGCCGTGGAGCCGGCCAAAGTGATGCTGTTCTGTTACGAGATCTATGTTGTGCGCTTAGCCTGCGATGGTCGGGCAATGTGAGCCTGTATGGCGAGGCTAGGTCTCCGAGGGCGGTCTGGTCAAGGACTCATGATCAAACCCCCCGAACGGAGAGAAGTTGCAGCGTCACGCAAAGCTGATGTCGTGTCGGACACGGGGGGACAAAGACGACGAGCCGACGTCTGCATTCGGTCGTCATGCCTGTTCAGCGACCGCACAGGTGCGGCCCACGGCTCTCCGATGTGACGCCTGCGACCCACGGGCGTCGTCGTGCACGTCCGACCGCGCGAGTCGCGTCAGCGACTGTCCCGCTCCAGCTCGCCCTCGGCGTCAGCCAGGGCGTCGGCGTCGATCTGCTCGGCGAACTCGGCCGCCTCGGCGCTCTGCGCGGCGAGCGCCTCCTTCACCGCCCGGATGGCCACGCCGGGCGGGTAACCCTTGCGGGCCAGCATGCCCACCAGCCGGCGGAAGACCGCGTCCGGCTCACCACGGGCGGTACGCAGTTTGCGCTCCACCAGGGCCCGGGCGGTCTCTGCCTCGGTCTCCTCGTCCAGCTCACCCAGCGCCTCGGTGGCCACCTCGCCGTCCACGCCCTTGCGGCGCAGCTCGTTGGCGAGCGCCCGGCGGGCGAGACCGCGCCCGGAGTGTCGACTCGACACCCAGGCCCGGGCGAAAGCGGCGTCGTCGATGATGCCGACCTCGTCGTACCGGTCGAGCACCTCGGCCGACACCTCCTCGGAGATGCCCCGCTTGGCCAGCGCCCCGGCCAGCTCGGCGCGGGTACGCGGCCGCACGGCGAGTTGGCGCAGACAGATCTCGCGAGCCAGCTCGGACTCGTCGCGCGGTGTGGACGACTGCTCGTCGTCCGGCGACTCGGCCCCACGCCCGCCGCGGCGGGGGCGCGGCGGATCGGCGGCGTCGCCCGTACGAGGCGGACTGGCATCCCAGCCCCGCCCCGTACGGGCGCGTCGTCCTGCCATCGGTCAGCGACCGATCAGAAGTCGACCGGCGGCAGCTCCGGGCCACCGGCGGCGTCGCCCGCGCCGACCCCGACGCCGAGCTTCTCCAGGATCTTCTTCTCGATCTCGGCGGCCACGTCCGGGTTCTCCTTCAGGAACTCCCGGGCCTTCTCCTTGCCCTGGCCGAGCTGGTCGCCGTCGTACGTGTACCACGCACCGGACTTGCGGATGATCGCCTGCTCCACGCCGACGTCGATCAGCGAGCCCTCACGCGAGATGCCCTTGCCGTACATGATGTCGAACTCGGCCTGCTTGAACGGCGCGGCCACCTTGTTCTTCACGACCTTGACCCGGGTGCGGTTACCGACCACGTCGGTGCCGTCCTTGAGGCTCTCGATGCGGCGCACGTCCAGCCGGACCGAGGCGTAGAACTTCAGCGCCCGACCACCGGTCGTGGTCTCCGGGCTGCCGAACATCACGCCGATCTTTTCCCGGAGCTGGTTGATGAAGATCGCCGTGGTGCCGGTGTTGCTGAGCACACCAGTGATCTTGCGCAGCGCCTGGCTCATCAGCCGGGCCTGGAGACCCACGTGGCTGTCGCCCATCTCGCCCTCGATCTCGGCGCGGGGCACCAGGGCCGCCACGGAGTCGATCACGATGATGTCCAGAGCGCCGGAGCGGATCAGCATGTCCGCGATCTCCAGCGCCTGCTCGCCGGTGTCCGGCTGGGAGACCAGCATCGCGTCGGTGTCGACGCCGAGAGCCTTCGCGTACTCCGGGTCAAGCGCGTGCTCGGCGTCGATGAAGGCGGCGATGCCGCCGTTGCGCTGGGCGTTCGCCACGGCGTGCAGGGCCACCGTGGTCTTACCGCTGGACTCGGGGCCGTAGACCTCGATCACCCGACCGCGCGGGAGACCGCCCACACCGAGCGCCACGTCGAGCGCGATCGAGCCGGTCGGGATCACGGCGGTCTGGACGACCGGCCGCTCTCCCAGCCGCATCACCGAGCCCTTGCCGAACTGCTTGTCGATCTGAGCGAGAGCAAGGTCGAGTGCCTTCTCCCGGTCAGGCCCTGCTGCCATGGTTGCCACCCCTGCCTTCGCCGGCGTCTTTGCTGAGCTTCGCGTCACGCGGGACACGCTAGGCGCTAGGTCCGACAGAAAACCAGCCGACGGGCCGTGAGCTGTGGACGAGCACCCCGCTGTGGACAATAGCCGAACAGGTGTACGACTCGACAAGCGACACGCGGAACCGGCGAAAACGCTGCTCAGCGTAGTCGCGCGGGTACTCGGTCGGGATACGCGGCGCAGACCGCCCGCCACACCACGCTCGTCCGCTCCCCCGCCGACAACGCCTGCTCGATGGTCCGGCCGCCAAGCTGGGACAGCACCTGATCCCGGGCGATGCTGGCCGCATAGCCCGGCCCGAACGCCTCCTCCAACCGCGCCCAGAAGTCGGTCAGCCGCACGTGATCAATCCTCCTCACCCGGCGCCCCGGTCGGCACCGGGCGCAACGCTAGCGCCACCAGGGGCACGGTCGCGACCGCCGCGAGCAGGGTGAGCACCGGATAACCGGCCACCTGCATGACAAACCCGCTGAGCACCGCGGCACTCGCGCCCGCCAGCCCCATGATCATGTCGGAGAACCCCTGGACGCTCGGTCGCACACCGGCCGACACCGACTCGGAGAGCAGCGTCGAGCCGGCCACCATCGTCCCCGACCAACCCAGCCCGAGCAGGACGAGGCCGACCGAGAGCCGGGGCGTGTGGTGCCCGGCGGTACCGGCCACCGCGCAGGCGGCCAGCAGCAGCCCGACCCCGCCCAGGATCACGGCCCGCCGACCGAGCCGGTCGGTGAGCCAGCCGACGACCGGGGAGAACGCGTACATGCCGGCGATGTGCAGACTCAGCACGATCCCGACCAGCCGCAGCACGTCGGCGTCGGCGTGCGACTCACCGAGCCGCACCGGGGTCATCGCCATCACCGCCACCATCACCAGGTGACCCACCGCCACCGCGGCGATGCCGAGCCGGGCGGCGGGCTGTGCGCGTACCACCGACCAGGCCGCCCGCATCCCGGCGCCGCGCGGCGCGCGGGCACCGACCGGCGCGGCGGCCGGCCCGACGCCACCGCCCGCCGGCACGGCGGCGACCGGCCCGTGACCGTCGGGCACGGATGCGGCGTCGGCCGCCGCGAGTCGCCGCGCGGTGAGCAGTGGGTCGGGCCGCAACAGGCCGAGGAGTACGACGGCAGCCAGCACGAACGCCGCCGCGCTGAACGCGAACGGGCCGGCCAGGGCGGGCAGCCCCCAGCCGGTGGTCACCCGGTCGGCCAGGGCGGCGAAGTTCGGCGCGGCCACCGCGCCGATGGTGGTGGCCCAGACGATCAGCGAGAGCTGGCGACCTCGACGGGCCGGCTCGGCGAGGTCCACGGCGGTGTAGCGGGCTTGGAGGTTGGCGGCGGTGCCGCCACCGAACAGCAGCATGCCGAGAAGGAGCAGCGGCACCGAGCGGGCGGCCGCCGCCAACACCACGAGGACGCCACCGACGGCGCCCACCGCGTACGCCAGCACCAGGCCGGGTCGGCGACCGTGCCGGGCCATGATCCGGGTGACCGGGACGGCGAGCAGCGCCGCACCGACCACCCCGGCACTCTGCGCGACGCCGGCCAGCGCGGTGCCGGCGACCCGGGCGGCGAGCAGCGCGCCGACGGAGATGCCGATGGTCACGCCGATGCCGCCGATGATCTGGGTGCTGAAGAGCAGCCGCATGGTGCGCCGCTGGATCGGCGCGACGTCGAGTCGGGCGGCGGTACGCGGCTCGGTCAGGTCGGTGGCCATCGGCGCTCCTCAAGGACGGGGACGCCCCCATCCTCGCGCACCCACTCCGGCCCCGACGCCCCGCGCCCGCCGACCGGCAGGATCGGCGGGCGCGTGGACGTCAGCCGGTCATCACCCGCTGGTGCAGGGACGACACCGCCGCGCGGGCCGCCACGAACGCGCCGTGCTGCCAGGCCACCTCGTGACTGAGCCAGTCCCCGGCGAAGTAGACCCGCCCGGCCGGCTGGAGCAGCAGGTCGTATCCGGCGGTGCCGTACCGGGGCGAGGTCCACGCGCCCTCGATGTAGCGGGTCCGGTCCCAGGCGTGCGAGTACGAGGTGACCAGCTCGCTGCGGTACTTGTCGCCGTGGATCTTCACGCCCTGGCTGACCGCCCGCTCCCGGCGCAGCTCGGGGGTGAGCCCGCTGTACGCCCGAGCGTTCGCCCCGGTGTTGTAGTAGCCGACGACCAGGCCCCGCTTGCCGTGGAAGCCGTAGGACGGGTACCAGATGTGCGACAGGTCCAGGTCGGTCTCGGTGATGCCGCCGTAGATCCGCTGGTCGGTCTCCCACCAGCGGCTGCGGTACTCCAGGCCGATCTTGCCGGCGGCGGTGACGGGGAAGTCGGCCAGCGCGGCGGTCACGTCGACGCCGAGGTTGTGCGGCACCCGGGCCATCAGGTGCGGTGGCAGCGCGGCCACGCAGTAGTCGGCGGTGATCTGCGACAGCCGGCCGCCCTGGCGATAGGTCACCTCGACCCGGCTGCCCCGGTCCGTCACTCCGGTCACCTCGGCGTTGAGGCGGATCCGGTGCCCGCCGACGGCCTTGGCGAGGGCGCGCGGGATCTGGTCCATCCCGCCGACCGGTTGGAACATCAGCATCGCCTGGTCGTAGCCGAACTCGAAGGAGAAGTACCGGCCCACGTTGCTGGCGAAGACGTCGGCGAGCGCCGGTGGCGCACCGAGCACGCTGCCGACGTCGTTGCCCGCGCCGGGGTACGCGGCGAAGCCGCGGCGACTGGTCCCGGTGTACGCCCAGTCGCTGGCCCGTCCGCCGATCGCGCCGAAGCTCTGCAGGAACGACAGCAGCCGCTCCCGGTCCTCGGCGCTGAGCCGCGCGTCCAGCGCACCCTGGTCGGTGGCCTTCGCGAGCAGTTCGGAGACGTAGCCGTAGACGTCGGCCTTGGCGGTGCGGTAGCGGACCGGTTCGGTCATCCCGGCGGACTCGTTGTAGATCCAGGCGTCGGCGTTCTGGTTGGTGAAGACCTCGACGGGTACGCCCAGCTCCCGGCAGTAGTCCATGGTGACCATCCACTGCGCGATCCGCCCCGGGCCGGCGTTGAAGTAGACGCCGTCGGAGAAGCCGGCCCGTTGGGTGTGCCCGTCGAGGTCGGTCTCGACGTCGCCGCCACGGATGGTCAGGTTCCGCCCGCCGACACGGTGCCGCGCCTCCAGGACCGTGCAGTGGTAACCCGCCTTGCCCAGCTCGTACGCGGTGGTGAGCCCCGCGATGCCACCGCCCAGCACGACGACGCTGGCACCCGGCCGCCCGGACAGCGTGAAGTCGGACGGTTCCGGCGCCCGGAAGGCCGGGGTCGTCGACGCGGCGGCACTGGGCGCGAGACCCATGGCGCCCATCGTGGCGAGCATCGCGCCCGCCCCGCCGCTGACCCCGACCGCGCGCAGGAATCCACGCCGGCTCACCGTCGACTGCGTCTGATCGCTCATGAACGCCTCCCCTACAAGATCGACTCATCTGAGTCTGTGGAGGGCCTGTTACAGCGTTCACGCAACGCCGTTTCCGGTAGGTATCAGGCGTCCGGGCCGGGTCGGGACACTCAGGACGGTGGGCGTCGCGCCACCGAACGGAGCACGCCGTCCAGACCCTCGTCGAACAGCAGGTCGTCGCCCCACCGGGAGTCGTCGAGGTGGCCGGAGGCGTTGAGGGTCGGGTAGTCCTCGGCGTGCGCGGTGACCCGGTCGCGGGCGGCGGCCCGCGCCTCCGGGTCGGCGCTGCTGCGCCACGTGGCTTCGGTGAGCGAGGCACCGATGACGTAGTTGGCAAGTGTTCGCGTGGCCACCGCGAGGTGGCGGCCACGGCAGCCGCCGCGCACCAGCGCCGCCTGGAGGAACTCGGTGCGGGCCAGCACGTTGGGGCCGAGCATCGGACGCCCGACCAGGCCCGGCGCCCAGGGATGCCGGAGCATGGCGGAGCGCCAGCCGCGGACGAGGACGCGGATGTCCTCCGGCCAGTCGTCGGTCGCGTCGGGAATCGGCACGTCGCCGAAGATCTGGTCCATCGCCAGGTCCAGCACGTCGTCCTTGGTCCGCACGTGCCAGTACAGCGCGGTCGCCGTCACGGTGAGGCGTTGGGCGAGGCTGCGCATCGTGAGGCCGTCGACGCCGTGCTCGTCGAGCAGGTCGACGGCCGCGGCCACGATCCGGTCGATCGTCAGTGGTGGCCGGCGCGGTGCCCGGGAGGGCGCCGGGCGTAGCCACACCGACGAGGGAGGGCGGCGCTCTGTCATGCGGTCACCCTAATACGGGTGGACAGGAAATTTAACATCGGTAAGCTGCCTGAACACGCGTACATCCGCCCTCGCACGGAGGTCCCCCCATGCCTCTTCTGCGCGTCCACGTCGACAGCGACCGGAGCACCGCTCGGCGCGTCCTGCAGCTGCACCAGGAAGGCAGGAGCCATCACGAGTCGCGGGAGGCGGCCCGGGAACAGGCGTGGCGGCAGGGCCGCACCCCGGCCGGGGAGCCGGTCTTCGTGGGCGTCACTAACGGCCGCCGCAACGTCCAACTGCTCTACGACGTCGAGGTCTACTCCGACACCGCCGGCTGACGCCCCGCTCGACGCGAGCCGGGCGGTTATCCGGCGAGGGCGCGGGCGGCGACGGTGAGGTCGGCGACCAGCCCCGCGTACGCGGCGTCCTGGTCGTCCGCGCGCAGCACCGCGGACGGGTGGATGGTCGCCAGCAGCCGGGTCGACGGGGCGTCGGTCACCGTGCCGGCGCTGTCCACCGGGACCCGCTGGAACTCCTCGGGATGCTGGGCCGACGCGGGCCAGGGCAGCAGTTCACCGCGCTGCCTCGTCACCCGGAAGGACGGGCCGAGCAGCGCCTTGGCGGCGGTGGCGCCGAGCACCACGACGACCGCCGGGTCGAGCCGGGCGAACTCGGCGATCAGCCAGGGACGGCAGGCGGCGATGTGGATCCGGTCCGGCGTCTGGTGGATGCGCCGCTTGCCGCGCACCTCAAAACGAAAGTGCTTCACCGCGTTCGTGAGGTACAGCGCGGCCGGGTCGAGGCCGGCGTCGTCGACGGCCCGGCGCAGCAGCCGACCGGCCGGACCGACGAAGGGCAGACCCTTCTGGTCCTCCATGTCGCCGGGCTGCTCGCCCACCAGCACCACGCGGGCGCTCTCGTCACCCCGCCCGAAGACGGTCTGCGTGGCGTCCCGGTACAGCTCGCAGCCACGACAGCCGCCCGAGGCCGCACGCAACTCGTCGATGGTGTCGGCATCGGGAGGGATGAACCGTTGGGCACCGGGGGCGTCGTCGGTCATGCCGACTGTTATATACCCGTTCGGTACGTGGTGCCGGGTACGGTCCCGACGAGGATCGGGCCGACTGCCTCAGTAGCCGCCACCCCCGCCGCCACCACCGCACGACGCGAGCGCGATCAGCACGATGATGATCACGATGACCGCGACCGCGACCCCGATCCAGAGCCCTCGATTGCCGCCTGAAGCCATGTCAGCCACCTCCACCGGCGCGCATACCCGTCACGCACCCGGCAAACCTCTCGACCGGTCAGGTGGCGAACCCGGACGGTGGACCGGGGTGGGCCGCGCGCGCCAGGGCGGCGGCCAGGGGCGTCAGGTCCTCGACGGCCAGCGAACTGACGGTGACGCGCACGGCGGGCGGGGCGGCGATCCGGTAGAGGGCGCCGGGCGCCACCACCCAACCCGCATCGCGTAACGCGGTCACCGCGCTGGTCTCGTCCGGCACCGGCAGCCAGACGTTGATGCCGCTGTGTCCATGGGCGGGCAGGCCGTGCTCGGCGAGCGCGGCCACCAGCCCTTCGCGCCGCAGCTCGTAGCTCTGCGCCGCCCGGCCCACGAGGTCGTCGACCGCCGGATCCCGCCACAGGGCCAGCACCAGCCGTTGCAGCACGGTGGACACCCAGCCGGCGCCGACCCGTGTCCGGCCGGTCACCCGGGCCACGGTCGTCTCGTCGCCGGCCAGCACCGCCAGTCGCAGGTCCGGGCCGAAGGGCTTGCTCACCGACCGCACGAAGGCCCAGGTCGCGGTCGCGCCGGCCAGCGGGTGCAGGGGTACGCGGGCCAGCTCGGCGGCGTGGTCGTCCTCGACGAGAAGCAGGTCCCGCCGCCCCGCGAGCAGCGCGCGCAGCTCCTCGGCGCGGGTGGCGGAGACGGCCGCGCCGGTCGGGTTCTGGGCGCGGCTGGTGACCACCAGCGCCCGCGCCCCGGCGGTCAGCGCGGCCGCCACCCCGGCCGGAAGCGGCCCCTCGTCGTCCAGCGGTACGCCGATCGGTCGCAGCCCGAGGGCGGCGACCAGGTCGAGCAGGTTGGCCCAGCCGGGGTCCTCCACCGCGACCGCGTCGCCGGGGCGCAGGTGGGCGCCGAGGAGGCGTTCGATGCCGTCCAGCGCGCCACCCGTGAGGGTGAGGTCGTCAGCGGGTACGCCGTCGGCGCGCAGCCGGGCGCGGGCCAGCTCGGCCAGTTCCGGGAGCACTCCGGCCTGCGAGTAGCCGATCGGCGGGCCGGCGTCGGCGGCGAGCGCGGCCAGGTGCGGGCCGATCGGGGGCAGCAGCCGGGGGTCGGGTTCGCCCCGGGACAGGTCACGGGCGCCGGACAGGGGCGCGGGGCGCAGCGCGGAGCGACGGGCGGCCACCGGCGGGCGGGGGCGGACGCGGGTGCCGTGCCGGCCGGCGGTGACGAGCACGCCCCGCTGGCGCAGCTCCTGGTAGGCGCGGGCGACGGTCGCCGGGCTGACGGCGAGTTCGGCGGCGAGGGCCCGTACCGGCGGCAGGGCCGCGCCGGGTGGCAGCGTGCCGGTACGGATGCCCGACTCGATGCTGGCCGAAATCGTGGCGGCCGTCGTCCCGGTGAACTGATAGCGTGCTGACACAAATACAGGATTGTACTAGAACAAAGGGGCGCGCATGTATCCACCCACCGCCCGGACCACCGCCACCCGCTCCCGCGAGCGGATGAGCTACGACCGCGAGGCGGCACACGCCATCCTCGACGAGGCGTACCACTGCGCGCTCGGCTTCACCGTGGACGGCGAGCCCCGCGTACTGCCCACCCTGCACGTCCGCGTCGGCGACACCCTCTACCTGCACGGCTCCACCGGCAGTCGCCCGCTGCTCGCCGCCCGGGGCGAAGGGCTGGCCGTCTGCGTCGCGGTCACCCTGCTCGACGGGCTGGTCTACGCCCGCTCCCAGTTCCACCACAGCGCCAACTACCGCTCGGTGGTCGCGCACGGCACCGCCCGACTGGTCACCGACGCCGCGGAGAAGAGCGCGATGCTCACCGCGCTCGTCGACAAGGTGGGCGCGGGCCGCAGCACGGACAGCCGCCCGCCGAACCGGCGCGAACTGGCCGAGACCGCCGTGCTGGCGCTACCCCTGCACGAGGTGTCCGTCCGGTCGCGCACCGGCGGCGTCCGCGAGGACCAGGCCGACCTGCACCTACCGCACTGGGCCGGCGTCCTGCCACTGCGACTGACCGCCGGGCTGCCGGAGTCCGCCGCCGGGATCACCGCGCCGCTGCCGCCGTACCTGCGGACGATCCGTACGCCCTGGCACGACCCGGTGCCGCTGAACGGCGAGCACGTCCGGCTGGAACCGCTGGACCTGACACACGCCGACGACCTGCACGCCGCCACCGCCGACGACGACGTCTGGCGGCACCTGACCGTCCCGCGCCCCACCGAGCCGGCCGGGACCGCCGCGGTGATCGCCGCCGCGCTCGACGCGCAGCAGCGCGGCGAGCGGGTGCCCTGGGTGCAGCGCTGCGCGGCGACCGGGACGGTGGTCGGCAGCACCTCGTACTACGAGATCGACCCGGAACGGCGGTCGGTGGCGATCGGACACACCTTCCTCGGCCGTCCGTGGTGGCGTACCGGAATCAACACCGAGGCCAAGCTGCTGCTGCTCGGCCGGGCCTTCGACGAGCTGGGCGCGGTACGGGTGGCCTGGCACACCGACATCCGCAACGTGCGGTCCCAGGCGGCCATCGAACGGCTCGGCGCGACCCGGGAGGGGGTGCTGCGGATGCACCGCCAGCGTCCGGACGGCTCGTGGCGGGACACGGTGCAGTACGCGATGACCGTCGACGAGTGGCCGAACGCACAGGCCACGCTGCGGAAAAGGCTTCGCCGGACGGCACCGGCGGCCGGATGATGGCGGGCGTGCTGGGGATCACCGACATCTGGACGTACGTGCTGGGCACCGTGGCCATCATCCTGCTGCCCGGGCCGAACTCGCTCTTCGTGCTCTCCACCGCCGCCAAACGGGGCGTGGGGGCCGGCTACCGGGCGGCGGGCGGGGTGTTCGTCGGCGACGGGGTGCTGATGGTCCTCTCCGCCGCCGGGGTGGCGTCGCTGCTCAAGGCGTACCCACCGTTGTTCCTGGTGATCAAGTACGCCGGTGCCGCGTACCTCGGCTATGTCGGGCTGACCATGCTGCGCGGCGCCTGGCGGCGCTGGCGCGACCGCAACGACCCGACCACGCCGCGGCTCATCGACGCCGCCGAGCCGGCGCAGCTGCGCAGCCCCTTCCGCAAGGCGCTGGTGATCAGCCTGCTGAACCCGAAGGCGATCCTCTTCTTCATCTCGTTCTTCATCCAGTTCGTCGACCCCGAGTACGCCTGGCCGGCGCTGTCGTTCCTGCTGCTCGGCCTGATCGCCCAGGTCACCAGCGCGCTCTACCTGACCGCGCTGATCTTCGCGGGCACGTTCCTGGCGGCCCAGTTCCGTCGCCGCCGTCGCCTGGCGGTAGGCGGCACCACGGCAGTGGCAACGCTCTTCCTGGCCTTCAGCGTCAAACTAGCCACCGCCACCGCCGGCTGACCCACCCCGACCCCGCCGCGGGCGCGCGAGGGCGAGGATCGGGGGCTTCAGGTGCCGTCGCCGCCGCCGGAGCCGCCGCCCACGCCGGCTCCTCCTGCTGTGCCGCCGAGGCCGTAGCCGGGTTTGATCGGGGCGTCGGGGTGGCGGCTCACGTGGGCGGAATGGCCGATCTGGGCGGACCAGTCGGCGTGGGCGGCGGCCGCCGCGTGGCGGTTGATGGCGTGGCGCAGCCAGCCGTCCACGGTGGCGACCCAGTCCCGCTGTCCGGCGTCGGCGTGCCAGATGCGGAACCGGCTGATGCTCTGGTGGGTGATGCCGGCCAGGGCCAGCCGCCGGTCCATCCAGGTGATTACCTCGATGCCCACCGAGTTCGTTACGAAGATCAGCTCCAGCTCGGTGATCGGCCCGGCGTAGAGCGGCCCCACCCAGTAGCCCCACCGCTGGTGCAGCGGTAGAGCGTGCTCCACCCCGGGCAGGCCGCCCTCCACCAGCCCGGCCTGGCGGATCGAGAAGCCCAGCGTGTCCAACGCCGCCAGCACGTGCTGCTGGGTGGGGACCGGGTGCACGAAGACCGGCACCATGGCGCCCTGGTCCAGGTCCGGGTCGACGGACACCTCGGTCCGCAGACCCATCCGCAGACTGAGCAACGGCACCCCGCCGAAGGTGGTCACCGGGGTCTCCCAGGGCAGCGGCAACGCGAAGTCCACCGCCCGGCGGCGCCCCGCCGGGACCACGAACCGCCCGGCGATCGGCAGCTGGAAGAACTGCATGAGGCGTCGGGGGGCCGCCGGGTCGTCCGGCTCGACCGTCGTGACCAGGCCGAGCCGGATGTGGCGTACGAGCACGTCGTCCGGACCGGCGGCGAGGGTCACCCGACCGGGCAGGCGCAGGCCCGGACGGGTGCTCGGGTTTCCCAGCGTGGTCTGCACGGACAGCCCGGTCCAGCCGGACTCCCGAGACACCCCCGTCAACCGCATCGCGCCCCCCGCCAGGTCACCTCAACTCTCGCCGACCTGGCGGGGGGTCACCCGGAACTTGCGGAAAGTGCGGTCTGCCTAGCGCAGCCGCCGGCCGCGCGGCACCGTGTCGGTCTCGTCGTCGAACTCGCCGATGACCTCCTCCAACAGGTCCTCCAGCGCGACGAAGCCGATCGGGCGGGCCGGGCCACCACCGTTGCGCACCAGCGCGAGCTGCGACTGCCGGGCGCGCATCGCGGCCACCGCCTCGGTGACCGAGGACGTCGCCGGCAGGGTGAACGCCGGTGTCATCAGCTCCCCGGCCGTCGCGGCCCGGCCGGTGGTGACCACCCGTACCGCCTCCCGGACGTGCACCAGACCACAGACGTCGCCGCCGGAGTCCAGCACCGCCAGCCGCGACCGGCCGCTGTCCCGGCTGACCTGCTCGATCCGCTCGGCCGGGTCGTCGCGCCGGACGGTGACCATGGTGGCGAACGGCTCCATCACCTGCGCCACCGACGTGCCCTGCAACTCCAGCATGCTGGTGAGCAGTTGGTGCTGCTCCGCGCCGAGCAGCCCGTGCTCGCGGGACTGCTCCAGCAGGATCCGCAGCTCGTCCGGGCCGTGCACCTGGGCCAACTGGTCCTGCTGGTGGACGCCGACCAGGCGCAGGATCGAGTTGGCCAGCGCGTTCAACGCGGACAGCACCGGCCGGGACACCCGGGCGAAGGCCCGGAACGGCAGCGCGAGCAGCGTCGCCGAGCGTTCGGCGTCGGTGATCGCCCACGACTTCGGGGCCATCTCCCCCACCACCAGGTGCAGGAAGGTCACCAATCCGAGGGCGAAGACCAGGGCGATGACGTGACTGGCCGCGTCGGGCAGCCCGACCGCGTGCAGTAGCGGGCTGACCAGGTGCTCGATCGCCGGCTCGGCCAGCGCACCGAGGCCCAGGGTGCACAGGGTGATGCCGAGCTGCGCCCCGGCCAGCATCAGCGACAGCTCGCGGACGCCGTCCAGCGCGGCCCGGGCCGCCCGGCCACCACTGGCCGCCGCCTGCTCCAGCCGGTACCGCTTGCTGGCCACCAGCGCGAACTCGGCGGCCACGAAGAACCCGTTCAGCCCCAGCAGGACGCCGGAGCTGATCAACGCGATGCCGGGGCTCATGCGGACACCTCGCGTCGCTCGCCACGGTCGGTGAGTTGCAGCCGTACCGAGTCGGCGACGTGCCGGTCCACGGCCAGCACCTCGACCAGCGCGCGGGGCTCCGCCTCGTCCTCGTCGGCCTCGACGCCCTCGGGCAGCAGACTGATCTCCAGCCGGTCGCCGACCTCCGGCACCCGGCCCAGCTCCCGCATGACCAGCCCGGAGAGCGTGTCGTACTCGGGCGCCTCAGGCAGCGCGATGCCGGTGCTGTCGGCGACCTCGTCGATCCGCCAGCGGGCCGGCACCACCCAGGAACCGTCGTCCTGGCGGGCGGGCGCCCGCTCCGGCGGGTCGTCCTCGTCCCGGATCGGACCGACCAGCTCCTCGGCAATGTCCTCCAGCGTGATCACACCGGCGAAGCCGCCGTACTCGTCGACCACGCAGGCCATCTGCCGGTGCCCGGAGCGCAGCCGGTCCAGCACCGTGGGCAGGGGCAGGGTCTCCGGTACGAGCAGCGGCGGCCCCGCCACCGCGCTGACCGGGGTGGTGGCCCGCTCGGCGGGCGGTACGCCCAACACGTCGGCGATGCCCACGATGCCGAGGAGGTCGTCGACGCCCTCGGCGCCGCGCACCGGGAAGCGCGAGTGGCCGGTGTCCAGCAGCTCGACCACCCGGCTCACCGGCTCGTGCCCCCGGACGGTGTGCACGTCGACCCGGGGCACCATGGCCTCACCCGCGGTCAGCTCACGGAAGTCGAGCCCTCGGTCGAGCAGCGTGGACATCTCGGCGTCCAGGCTGCCCTCCTCGCGTGACTCGGCGATGATCTGTTCCAGGTCGGCGGGGGTAGCGCCGCTGGGCAGCTCCTCGATCGGTTCGATGCCCACCCGGCGCAGCAGCCGGATGGACGCCCGGTCGAAGAGCCGGATCACCGGACCGGCGATGGCCAGGTAGACGAGCGTGGACCGGCTCAGCGCCCGGGCCAGCGGTTCGGCCCGGGCGATGGCGAGGTTCTTGGGCGCCAGCTCGCCGAGGACCATCTGCACGACGGTGGCGATGATCAGGGCCAGCGCCACCGACAGCGGCAGGCTCACGGACTCGCTGACGCCGGCGACGCCGAGCAGGTCGGCGAGGCCGCCACCGAGGTACGGCTCGGCGACGTAACCGACCAACAGCGCGGTGACGGTGATGCCGAGTTGCGCGCCGGAGAGCATGAAGGAGAGCCGGCTGGTGACGGCGAGGGCCCGGGCGGCGGCCTGGTCGCCGTCGTCGGCGAGCTGGCGCAGCTTGCCCCGGTCCACGGCGACGTAGCCGAACTCCTGCGCCACGAAGTAACCGGTGGCGGCGGTGAGCACGATGATGAGAAGAAGACCGACGACGATCAACACGGGACGCTCAGGGCTCCCGGGGCCGTCGGGACGGGGATATGCCGGGCACGACCCGGCTGGCTACTGCTGCCCTCCTGGGCAGAGGAGTCGATCATGCCGTCATTTTATCGACGTTGCCTGGGACTCCGCTGAGGGTGGGCCGAAGGAGTCGTTCGTCCTGTTCAGCCCGGCCGGGACCGGCCGTCGCCGCGCCCACCGGTCGACTCTGCCCCGGCCAGTTCGTCGGCGTCGAGCAGGCCCCGATCGAGCCGGCCGGACCGGTACGCGGCGCGGCCGATCATCTGCGCGGCGACCGGGGCGGTGGCCAACTGGAAGACCCCGACCAGCAGGATCATGCCCAGGTCCGCCAAGGACCGCAGCCGCAGCGCGATCCCGAGCAGCAGCAGGAGTACGCCGAGCACCTGGGGCTTGGTGGCCGCGTGCATCCGGGACAGGGCGTCCGGGAAACGCAGCACACCGATGCCGGCGCAGAGCGCGAGCAGCGCTCCGGCGACCAGGCAGGCGGCGCCGAGCCAGTCGGCGATCGTCGCGAGTACGCCCGACATCAGGAGCGTTCCCGGACGGCGAAGCGGACCAGCGAGACCGAGCCGACGAAGCCGAGCAGGGAGAGCACCACCAGCACGGGCAGCGTGGTGGCGTGCCGGTTGACCGCCGCCTCCGCGCCCACCGCGCCGACCATGGTGGCGAGCAGCATGTCCGCCGCGATCACCCGGTCCAGCAGCGCGGGTCCCCGGTAGAGCCGGATCAGCACGAGCAGCGCGGTCACCGACAGCAGGACGGTGAGGACGACGGCCAGGAGCGTGATCATTGAGCAGTTCCCTTCTCGGCGGGACCGTTTTCCACGCGGCGCAGTTCGTCGGCGCTGCCCACCGCCCGGATGATGCGTCGTTCGACGTCGAGGGCGCGGTCCCGGGCGAGCGCCAGGTCCGCCGGGCCGTGGGTGTCCAGCACGTGCAGGTAGAGCACCCCCGGCTCGCGGTCCACCTTGAGGATCAGTGTGCCGGGCACCAGCGAGACCACCTCGGCGGTGAGCGCCAGGTTCAGATCCGTACGCACCCGCAACGGGACGGCGATGATCGCGCCGCGCGGTCGGTAGCCGGGTTGCACGGCGATCCGGGCGATGTGCAGGCTCGCGGTGACGAGTTCGACGACGAACCGACCGGCGAACGCCAGCAGCGCCACCGGTCTCAGCCGCCCGCCGAAGCTGACCGACGGCAGGGGGAAGAACATCAGGACCGCGCCGCCCACCAGCAGGCCGCCGACGATGTTCGCCAGATTGATCTCACCCCAGAGCAGGTTCCAGACCAACACCAGCCAGCCCAACGCCAGGGCCTGGTCCCGCCACCGCCCCGGCCCGCCTTTCGTGGCGGCGTCCGTCGGGGGCGCGCCGCGCGGGCCCGTCACGGCACGCCGCCGGGCAGGACAGCGCGCACGTACGGCGTACGCGAGAGCAGGTCGGTGGCCGCGTCGGCGGTGACGTCGAACAGCGGGCCGGCCAGCACGGTCAGCGACACTCCCAGGGCGACCAGGGCGACGGTGGCGCCGACCGTCAGGGCGGGCAGCCGGACGATGGGTTCGTTGGTGTCGATCTTCGGCGCCCGCCAGAACGCGATGTTCCACACCCGGGAGGCCACGTACAGGGTGAGCAGGCTGGTGAGCGTCCCGGCCGCCACCAGCGTCGCGGGCAGCGCCCCGCCGGCCGCCACCCCGGCCTGGAGCAGACCGAGCTTGCCGAGGAACCCGGAGAACGGGGGCACCCCGGCGAGGTTCATCGCCGGGACGAAGAAGAGGACGCCGAGCAGGGGCGCGACCCGGGCGAGCCCGCCGAGACGGCGCAGGTCGGTGCTGCCGGCGCGCTCCTCGACCAGCCCGGCGACCAGGAACAGGGTCGTCTGGATGGTGATGTGGTGCACCACGTAGAAGATCGCCCCGGCGAGCCCGGCGGCGGTGCTCAACGCCACCCCGAAGATCATGTAGCCGATGTGGCTGACCAGGGTGAACGAGAACAGCCGCTTCATGTCCGACTGCGCCACCGCGCCGAGGATGCCGACCACCATCGTCAGGCCGGCGACGACCATGAGCAGCTCGTCGACCTCACCACCCGGGAAGAGCAGCGTCTCGGTACGGATGATCGCGTACACGCCCACCTTGGTGAGCAGCCCCGCGAACACGGCGGTCACCGGAGCCGGAGCGGTGGGGTAGCTGTCCGGCAGCCAGGCCGAGAGCGGAAAGACCGCGGCCTTGATCGCGAACGCGAGCAGCAGCATCAGTTGCAGGGTCACGCGGACGTTGTCCGGCAGGTCGTCGAGACGTTGGGCCAGCTGCGCCAGGTTGAGCGTGCCGGTGGCCGCGTACACCAGCCCCACCCCGGCCAGGAAGATCATCGAGGAGAGGACGCTGACCACCACGTACGTCGATCCGGTACGGATGCGCGCCTCGGTGCCACCCAGCGTGATCAGCACGAAGCTGGCCGCCAGCAGGATCTCGAAGCCGACGAACAGGTTGAACAGGTCACCCGCCAGGAACGCGTTGGTGACGCCCGCGGTGAGCACCAGGTAGGTCGGGTGGAAGATGACCACCGGCGCGCTCTCGCTGGTCTCGCTGCGGCCCTGGCCGATCGAGTACACCAGCACGCACAGGGTCACCGCGGAGGACACCACCAGCATCAGCGCCGCCAACTGGTCGGCCACCAGCACGATGCCGACCGGTGGCGGCCACCCGCCGACCGCGAGCACCACTGGCCCGTGCCGGTACGCCTGCACGAGTAGCACCACCGCCACGGTGAACGTCACCGCCAGGCAGAGCACGCTGACCGTACGCTGCACCCGGGGTCGGTCGGCCAGCAGCAGGGTCAGCGCCGCGCCGAGCAGCGGCACCACCACCGGCAGCGGCAGGAGCCGGCTCACGACGCACCGTCCCGTCGACCGCGTCGGAGTCGGCGGCGGGCCGGCTCCGGGTCGACCTGCTCCGGATCGCCGTTCGGGCCCTCCCCGCCACGGTCGACCGCGCCCACCTCGTAGTGCTCCGCACGGCGGATGATCTGGCGGTCCTCCAGGTCGTCGGGCACCTCGTCGTCACCGGTGAGATACCAGCTCCGGTACGCCACGGCGAGCAGGAACGCGGTGAACCCGAACGTGATCACGATGGCGGTCAGCACCATCGCCTGCGCCAGCGGATCACTCATCCGGTCCAGCGGGCCGGTGCCCACGACCGGAGCGCCACCCGACCGGCCGCCCAGCAGGATCAGCAGGTTGACGCCGTTGCCCAACAGGATCACGCCGAGCAGGATCCGGGTGAGGCTGCGCTCCAGCAGCAGGACCACCCCGCACCCGACCAGCGCCGCGACGGCGAGCACCAGCACCAGCGTCGGCCCGGGGTTGCCCGCCGTCATTGCCGGCCGCCCTTGTCGACGGCCAGACCGCCGCCCGGCGTCCCGGTGGCCTCGATGTGCCGGTCCACCTCGGCGCCGAGGCTGCGCAGGATGTCCAGCAGCAGCCCGATCACGATCAGGTACACGCCGATGTCGAAGAAGAGCGACGTGACCAGGTGGACGTCGCCGACCAGCGGTAGCGACACGTCGAGCTTCGCGCTCTCCAGCACCGACCCACCGGCCAGCAGCGCCACCGTGCCCGTACCCACCGCCAGGGCCAGCCCCGCGCCGAGGATCAGGCCGGCGCCCACCGGGGCGGCGTCGGTCAACTCGTACCTGCCGCCGGCCAGGTAGCGGACGACCAGCGCGAGCCCGGCCACCAGCCCGCCCGCGAATCCGCCGCCCGGCGCGTTGTGCCCGGAGAAGAGCAGGAACAGCGAGAACAGCACCACCGTGTGGAAGATCAGTCGGATGACCACCTCCAGGACGATCGACCGCTGCTCCTCGTAGAGGGTCGGGCCGCCCCGCAACCAGACCGGACGGTCGGACCCGAGCGTCCCGGCGGACTCCGGCCGGCGCGGCCTGGGCCCGGTACGGGACCGTTCGAAGATCAGGCTGGCCACTCCGGTCGCGGCCACCACCAGCACGGACACCTCCCCCATGGTGTCCCAGGCGCGGATGTCGACGAGGGTCACGTTGACCACGTTGCGGCCGTACCCCTCACTCACGGCGAGGGCCGGGAAGACGGTGGAGATGTCCGGCGCGCGGCGGGCGCCGGCCGCGACGAGCGCGAGCCCACCCGCCACCACGCCCATCGCCACGCCGATCGCCCGACGCGTCCACCGGCTCCGGCGCAGCGGCCGGGCCGAGAACCGCTCCGGCAGGCGGCGCAGCACCAGCACGAAGACCGCGATGGTCGCGGTCTCCACCAGGAACTGGGTGAGCGCCAGATCCGGCGCGCCGTGCAGGATGAACAGCATGGCGGTGCCGTAGCCGGTGACGCCGACCAGCAGCATCGCGGTCAACCGTCGGCGAGCGCCGACCGCGAGCAGCGCGGCCACCGCGATGACCACCACGACCACCGGTTGCAGCGGGTTGTCCCAGAGCGGGAGCCGGGCCCGCCACGGCGCGGCGGCGAGCATCGCCCCACCGGGCAGCAGCACGAGGGTGACGAGGATGACGCCGAGGTACTGCGGCAGGGAGCCACGCTGTGTCGCGCCGGTGACCCCGATGGCGAACCGGTCGAACCGGCCCACGACCCACTCGTACCCCTGATTGCCGCCCACCGGCGACCGGAGCCGGGCCAGCGCGGGGGCGAGCGGCCCGCGCAGCGCGAAGAGCAGGACGCCGCCGGCCAGCGCCAGCACGGACAGACCGAGCGCCGCTGTCGGTCCGGGCCAGAGCGTCAGGTGCGCGTCGAGGCCGCCCAGCAACTCGGCGTACGGACTCAGCAGGCCGTCCAGCACACCGGCCGCGGGACCGGCCGCCAGCCCGACGACGGCGAGCGCTGCCGGTGGGAGCAGCATCGACGCGGCGATCGGCGCGGGTGGGACCGGTTCGACGCCCGGCCGGTCGGCGAACGCGCCCCAGAGGAAGCGGGCGCTGTACGCGACGGTGAGCACGGTTCCGGCGACGAACCCGGCGAGGACCACCGGGTCGTCGGTGAACGCCGCGAACACCGCCTCCTTGGCGACGAACCCGACGAGCGGCGGTACGCCCGCCATCGACGCCGCCGCCAGCACCGCGACCCCGAACAACGGCCGGGACCAGCGGCGCAGCCCGGACAACTCGCGCAGGTCCCGGGTCCCCGCGCCGTGGTCGATGACGCCGACGACCAGGAACAGCGACGCCTTGAACAGGGCGTGCGCCAGCAGCATCGCCACGCCGGCCAGCGCGGCGTCTGGGGTGCCCGCGCCGGTCACCGCGACCAGCAGGCCCAACTGGCTGACCGTCCCGTACGCGAGCAGCAGCTTGAGGTCGTGCTGTCGCAGGGCCGCCCACCCGGCGACGAGCATGGTCGCCACCCCGGCGACCTGTACCACCGGTCGCCACGGGCCGACCGTGGCGAGCACCGGCGCGAGCAGCCCGACCAGGTAGACGCCGGCCTTGACCATGGCGGCCGCGTGCAGGTACGCGCTGACCGGGGTGGGCGCCGCCATCGCGACCGGCAGCCAGGAGCTGAACGGGAGCACCGCCGACTTGGACAGCGCCCCGGCCAGGATCAGCAGCACCGCCGTGACGAGGTAGCCGCCGCCGGGCAGCGGGTGGGTGACGATCTCGGACCAGCGGTAACTGCCAGCGTGCTCGCCCAGCAGGATGAACCCGACCAGCATGGCGAGCCCGCCCAGCGTGGTGACGGTCAGCGCCTGCGCCGCCGCCCAGCGGCTGGACCGACGTTCGGTGCTGTGCCCGATCAGCAGGTACGAGAAAATCGTGGTCAACTCCCAGCCGACGTAGAGCAGCAGCAGGTCGTCGGCGAACACCAGGACGAGCATCGCGCCGGCGAAGGCGACCAGGACGGCGGCGAACTGGGCCATCCCGGGCGAGCCGGCGTCGAAGTACCGGGCGCTGTAGACCAGCACCAGCGCGCCGACGCCGCCGACCAGCAGGGTCATGAGCCAGGACAGCGTCGTGAGGCGCAGCGCGATGTCGAGGCCCAACTGCCCGATCCACGGGTACGTCTCGACCACCGCGCCGCCATGCCCGACGGCCGGGGTACGGGCCAGCGCCCAGCCGAACGCGGCGGCCGGCGCGAGCGCCAGCGGATAGCACGCGCGCGGACCCCACCAACGGACGAGAAGCGGCGCGACGAGGGCCGCCACGAGGTGGAGGATGAGCAGTACCAGCACTCGCGCTCCCGATCGAGGTGGCCGACACCCGCACAGCGGTGGTGTCTTCAGCGATCAGACGCCAGATCCCCGACCCTCGGGCGGTTTTACCGGAATTGCCCCGCTATGGAGAGCAATGTGCGATCAGCGCAGCAGCGCGTCGCCGACCGGCAGCGCGTCGTCGAGATCCTGGTGACCTCGGCGCAGGTCGGCCAGCAGGTCGACGCGGCCGAGCTGGAGGGCGACCTTGGCGACGACCCGCTCCGCGACGGCGAGGGAGCGCATCGAGAGCAGCCGACCCCGGCTCTCCCGGCGCAACACGAAGTAGTGCACCGCGACACGGACCTGACCCCGGTCGGCGGCGCTGGCCTGGGCGGTGGAGACGACCAGCTCCCGTAGGCAGCCGGCGAGACGCTCGGCGAGCTCCAGCTCGGGCCCGTGCAGACCGCCGCGGAGCGCGGCGAGGTGGCTGTCGACCTTGCGGATCAGCACATCGGTGCCGGGCTCGACGTGTCGCGGCTCGCCGGTCATCCGATCCCTCCCACCCGATTCGCGTTGCGGGTGAAGTTACTTTATGTTGCTCCTTACAAGCAAGCAGTTAAGTGAGACTTAACGTATTAAAGGTGCATCGTGCGCAATTTCCACGCAGCGCGGCACGATCCGACGTGGGTCGCTCGTGGTTGTCGTACCGGCGGGGCACGATGGACCAGTGAGCGGGGCAGACGCGGGTAGGGGCGGGGTGTTGGACGGGTTCGGCCCGGCCACCCGTGCCTGGT
The DNA here is from genome assembly GCF_049179015.1 of Micromonospora sp. WMMD736. NCBI lineage: Bacteria > Bacillati > Actinomycetota > Actinomycetes > Micromonosporales > Micromonosporaceae > Micromonospora > Micromonospora sp. WMMD736. The sequence continues at coordinate 6,010,694 of NZ_JBMHMI010000001.1, read as the reverse complement.
TCGACGCCGCCTTCGCCGCTCCCACCGCCGCCCAGACCGGCGCCTGGCAGTCCGTCTCGGCCGGCCGTAATGCCCTGGTCGTGGCACCCACCGGCTCCGGCAAGACACTCGCGGCCTTCCTCTGGTCGCTGGACCGGCTGGCCCGCGAGCCCGCGCCGACCGAGGCACGGCAGCGGTGCCGGGTGCTCTACGTCAGCCCGCTCAAGGCCCTCGCCGTCGACGTCGAACGCAACCTCCGCGCGCCGCTGGCCGGCATCCGGCAGGCGGCCACCCGGCTCGGCGTCCCGCCACCCGACATCACCGTCGGGATGCGCACCGGTGACACGCCGGCCGACGAGCGCCGGGCCTTCGCCCGCACCCCACCCGACATCCTCATCACCACGCCCGAGTCGCTGTTCCTGCTGCTCACCTCGGCGGCCCGGGATTCGCTGCGCGGCGTCCAGACGGTGATCGTCGACGAGGTCCACGCGGTGGCCGGCAGCAAGCGCGGGGCCCACCTCGCCCTCTCCCTGGAACGCCTCGACGAGCTGCTGCCCACGCCGGCACAACGGATCGGCCTCTCCGCCACCGTCCGGCCGATCGACGCCTGCGCCCGGTTCCTCGGCGGCGCCCGGCCGGTCGACGTCGTGCAGCCGCGCACGGCGAAGACGATCGAGGTCAGCGTGCAGGTGCCGGTGGAGGACATGACCCGGCTCGACGAGCAGGAGCAGCCACCCGAGGACGCCCTCGGCGGGCCCGGCCCGCGCCGTGCCTCGATCTGGCCGGCCGTCGAGGAGCGGGTCTTCTCGCTGATCGGGCAGCACCGCTCCACCATCGTCTTCACCAATTCCCGCCGCAGCGCAGAGCGGCTGTGCGCCCGGCTCAACGAGCTGGCCGCCGAGGAGGTGGCCACCGCCGCGGTCGCCTCCGCGTCGGGCGAGGGCGCGATCGTCGTACCCCCGGGGTCGTCGGCGGACGACGAGCCGGCGGCCGACGACGACCCGGCGTCCGGCGCGCAGCGGTGGGGTGGCCCCGCAGGCCCGGCGCGCAACCGGCCACCGGCCCACGGCGGCTCGGCGCCCGGTCCAGGCAGCAACGGCCTGCCGGCCCACGGCGGCTCGGCGCCCGGTCCGGGCAGCAACGGCGTGCCGGCGCAGGTGATGGCCCAGTCCGGCGCGGCGGCCGGGGCCGCGCCGGTGATCGCCCGTGCCCACCACGGCAGCGTCTCGCGGGAGGAGCGCAAGCACATCGAGGAGGCGCTCAAGTCCGGCCAGCTCCCGGCGGTGGTGGCGACCTCCAGCCTGGAGCTCGGCATCGACATGGGCGCGGTCGACCTGGTGGTGCAGATCGAGGCCCCACCGAGCGTCGCCGCCGGCCTGCAACGCGTCGGCCGGGCCGGGCACCAGGTCGGCGCGGTGTCCCGCGGGGTGGTCTTCCCGAAGCACCGGGGTGACCTGCTGTCCTGCGCCGTGGTGGCCGAGCGGATGACCGACGGCGCGATCGAGGAGCTGCACTACCCGCGCAACCCGCTGGACGTGCTGGCCCAGCAGATCGTCGCCATGGTGGCCCTGGAGCCGTGGCAGGTGGCCGATCTGGCGGTGCTGGTCCGGCGGGCCGCGCCCTTCGCCGAGCTGCCCGACTCCGCGCTGCACGCCGTGCTGGACATGCTCTCCGGTCGCTATCCGTCCACCGCCTTCGCCGAGCTGCGTCCCCGGCTGGTCTGGGACCGGGCCAGCGACCAGCTCACCGGCCGTCCCGGCGCGCAACGGCTGGCGGTGACCAGCGGCGGCACCATCCCGGACCGGGGCCTGTTCGGGGTCTTCCTGGCCGGTGCGGAGCGGGCCGCCCGGGTCGGCGAGCTGGACGAGGAGATGGTCTACGAGTCGCGCGTCGGCGACGTCTTCCTGCTCGGCTCGTCCTCGTGGCGCATCGAGGAGATCACCCCGGACCGGGTGCTGGTCTCCCCCGCGCCGGGGCAGGCCGCGCGGATGCCGTTCTGGAAGGGCGACCAGCTCGGCCGCCCGGTGGAGCTGGGTCGGGCCATCGGCGCGCGGGTCCGTGCCCTGCTGCGCCAGAGTGACGAGGCGGCGCTGGCCACGCTGCGCGAGGGCGGCCTGGACGACTGGGCCGCCAGTAACCTGATGGCCTACCTGCGCGACCAGCGGGAGGCCACCCGCTCCCTGCCCGACGACCGGACGGTCGTGGTCGAGCGCTTCCGTGACGAGCTGGGCGACTGGCGACTCGCCGTGCACAGCGTCCTCGGCGCGCGCGTCAACGGGCCCTGGGCCCTCGCCGTGGGCCGCCGGCTGGCCGAGCGGTACGGGGTGGACGCCCAGGTCATGCCCTCGGACGACGGCATCGTGGTACGCCTGCCGGACACCGCCGACGAGCCACCCGGCGCCGACGTCGTCGTCTTCGAGCCGGACGAGATCGCCCAGCTCGTGCAGGAGTCGGTCGGCACCTCGGCGCTCTTCGCCGCCCGGTTCCGGGAGTGCGCCGCCCGGTCGCTGCTGCTGCCCCGCCGCGACCCACGCCGCCGTCAGCCGCTCTGGCAGCAGCGGCAACGCGCCGCGCAACTGCTCGACGTCGCCCGCGAGTACGCCGACTTCCCGGTCACCCTGGAGGCCGCCCGGGAGTGCCTCCAGGACGTCTTCGACCAACCGGCGCTGGCCGAGCTGATGCGCGACCTGGCGGCCCGCAAGGTCCGCCTGGTCGAGGTGGAGACGAGCGCGCCGTCGCCGTTCGCCCGGTCGCTGCTCTTCGGCTACGTGGGCGCGTTCCTCTACGAGGGCGACGCCCCGCTCGCCGAGCGCCGGGCCGCCGCCCTCGCCCTGGACTCCACGCTCCTCGGTGAGCTGCTGGGCCGGGTCGACCTGCGCGAGCTGCTGGATCCGGAGGTGCTCGCCGAGACCGACCGGCAACTGCGCTGGCTGACCGAGCAGCGCCGTCCGCGCGACGCGGAGGACGTGGTCGAGCTGCTGCGGGTGCTGGGCGACCTGAGCGACGTCGAGCTGACCGAGCGGGGCGTGCCGGAGAGCTGGCTGACCGAGCTGGAGGCCGCCCGCCGGGTGCTGCGGGTGCGGATTGCCGGCGAGCAGCGCTGGGTCGGCATCGAGGACGCCGCCCGGCTGCGCGACGCGCTCGGCGTGGCGCTGCCCGTCGGGGTGGCCGAGGCGTACCTCGCCCCGGTGGCCGACCCGCTGGGCGACCTGGTGGCCCGGTACGCCCGCACCCACGGCCCGTTCGCCGCCGCGACCTGTGCGGCGCGCTTCGGGCTCGGCGTCTTCGTGGTCGAGCAGGCGCTGCGCCGCCTCGCCGCCACCGGTCGCGTCGTCTCCGGTGAGTTCACGCCCGACACGGCCGGCGCGCAGTGGTGCGACGCCGAGGTGCTGCGCATGCTGCGCCGCCGCTCGCTCGCGGCGCTGCGCCGGGAGATCGAGCCGGTGCCGCCCCGGGCCCTGGCCACGTTCCTGCCCCGCTGGCAGCAGGTCGGCTCGTCCGCCCGGGGTGTGGAGGCGCTCGCGGCCACGGTGGAGCAGTTGCAGGGCGCGGCGGTGCCCGCGTCCGCGCTGGAACGGCTGGTGTTGCCCGGCCGGGTCGCCGACTACTCCCCCGCCCAGCTCGACGAGCTGTGTGCCAGCGGGGAGGTGCTCTGGGCCGGGTCGGGGGCGATCTCCGGGGGCGACGGCTGGGTCACCCTGGCGTACGCGGACGCCGCGCCGCTGCTGCTGCCGCCGCCCGACGAGGCGTTGACGCGTACCCCGCTGCACGACGCGGTGCTCGACGCGCTCGGCGACGGGCAGGCGCTGTTCTTCCGCGCCCTGGCCGACCGGGTCGGCGCCACCGACGATGCCGCGCTGAGCGGTGTCATCTGGGACCTGGTCTGGGCCGGGCACCTCACCAACGACACGCTCGCCCCGCTACGGGCAGTGCTCGGCGCGGGTGGGGCGCACCGGTCACGCCCGTCCGCGCCGCGCACCCGCTACCGGCGGCCCGGCCGGGTGGCGCTGCCCACCCGTAGCGGTCCACCGACCGTCGCCGGCCGCTGGTCGCGGCTTCCGGACCGGGACCTCGACCCGACCAGGCGGGCCGCTGCCCTCGCCGACGTCCTGCTGGAACGGCACGGGGTCGTCACCCGGGGCGCGGTCATGGCCGAGCAGGTGGTCGGCGGGTTCTCGGCGGTCTACCCGGTGCTGTCGGCGCTGGAGGAACGTGGCGCGGCCCGCCGGGGCTACTTCGTCGAGGGCCTCGGCGCGGCACAGTTCGCGGTGCCCGGCGCGGTGGACCGGCTACGCGCCCTGGCGGAGCCGACCGACGGCGCGCGGGGCCGCGGCGGACCGGCCACCGTCCTCGCGGCCACCGATCCCGCCAACCCGTACGGCGCGGCACTGCCCTGGCCGGACCGCGCCGTCGACTCCGGTGACGGGGCCGCCACCGCGACCGGACACCGGGCGGGCCGCAAGGCCGGCGCCCTGGTGGTGCAGGTCGGCGGCGACCTCGTGCTGTACGTGGAGCGCGGTGGCCGGACGCTGCTCTCCTTCACCGACGACACCGAGACGCTCGCGGCGGCCGGCAAGGCGCTGGCCGACGCCGTCCACTCCGGAGCGTTGGGCGCGATGTCGGTCGAACGGGCCGACGGCGACGCGGTGCACTCGTCGCCGCTGCGTGACGCGCTGACCGCCGCCGGCTTCCGGGCCACCCCGCGCGGCCTACGCCTACGCGGCTGACCCGTCACCCGGCCCAGGACCGCCGCGGCTCGCTCAACCGGTAGGTGCTCCACCTACGCGGTCGGCCGACCGCGCCCGGCGTCCTGTGCGCGTTACCGGCTTCCCGCGTGACGGCCATTCGGGTGGCAGACCACTCGCCCGCGACACCCTCACGCGATCCGGCAGCTCTCCCCCGCCGCAGGGCCAGCACCACTGCTGAGGCGTTGATGCCTGTGCGTCATCTTGATGACGCACAGGCATCACAGGCACAACAGCCATGCGCGGCCGCAGCCGCCCGACGGCAGCGCAACGGGACGGCGGCGCACCGGGGCAGCCTCAGCGGAGGCTGTCGAGGGTCTTCTCGTAGCGGAGGCGGTCGGCTGCCGGTGTCTTCGCCTCAAGGTAGTTGAGCACCACGGCACCACGCTGGTACGACTGCCCACCCCAGGTCTCGGCGATGTCGCCGGCGCTGGTCTCGTCGGGGAACACGTAGACGGTGACGCCGTCGGTGGCCACGATCTCGGAGCAGCCCAGCCCGAGACCGTCCGGACCACAGTCGACCGAGCGGTTCTTGGGGTGCGTGACCCGCAGACCGGCGGCCTTGAACGCATTGATGACCTGCTGGGCGCTGGGCGCTCCCGCCGGGCGCGGGGGCAGAACCACCGGCGGCGGACTGGCCGGCCGACGCTCGACCGGTCCCTGCGGTGGCACCGACGGCACGGTGGGCGGCGTGGCGGCCCGTGCTGGTGGCACTACGGCGGAGTCGGTGGCGGACGGAACCGCCGAGGGATTCGGCAGGCTCGGCAGATCGGTGGCCTGGACGGCCGGGGACGAGACACCGGGGGCGGCACTCGACGGCTCGGCGTCGTCACCACGGCCGCAGCCGGCGACGACGACGGCGGCGATCAGCAGGACCCCGACGACGGGCAGGCTCCGAAGTGTCACAGGCGCAGTCTGCCCAACCACGCTGGGCGGCGCGAGGGGCCGGTCGGCCACCGCGCTGTCCACTATCCGCCACCGCGGGCGGCGGGGCGTTAGCCTGCGGGGGTGTCTGGTGCACCGTGGATCTCGTTGACCACCGACTACGGCCTCGACGACGGCTTCGTGGCCGCCTGCCACGGAGTGATCGCGCGGATCGCGCCCGCCGCCCGGGTCATCGACGTGACGCACCTGGTGCCGCCGGCGGACGTCCGGCGCGGCGCCGCCGTGCTGGCGCAGACCGTGGCGTACCTGCCGGTGGGCGTGCACGTGGCGGTGGTCGATCCCGGGGTCGGCACCACCCGCCGGGGCATCGGGCTGGCCACCCCGGGTGGGCTGCTGGTCGGCCCGGACAACGGGTTGCTGCTCGACGCGGCCACCGCGCTCGGCGGGGTCGGCGCCGCCGTGGAGCTGACCGACCCACGGTGGCTGGCGGCCCGGGTGTCCGGCACGTTCCACGGCCGGGACGTCTTCGCCCCGGTGGCGGCACGCCTGGCGCTCGGGGCGCCACTAGCCGAGGCCGGTCCGGCGGTCGACCCGGACGACCTGGTCCGGCTGCCGACGCCGGTCGTGACCCGTGACGCCGACGGCTTCACCGCCGAGGTGCTGACCGTCGACCACTTCGGCAACGTGCAACTGGCCGCGCCGGGTGAGGTGCTCGCCGCGCTCGCCGCCACCGTCCGGGTCGGCCCGTCCGGGCAACCGCCGTCCCACCCGGCGGTCCACGGACGGACGTTCGGCGACGCGCCACCTGAGGCCCTGGTGGTGTACGTCGACTCGGCCGACCTCGTGGCGGTGGCGGTCAATGGCGGTCGGGCCGTGGACCTTCTCGACGTACGCCCGGGTGACCTCCTGCGGGTGGCCGGCTGACATTCGACTGTGGAATGCTGCCCCGGTGGGTGAACCGGTGGGTGAACACGTAGTTCCCGTGGGCTGTCCCTGTTGTGCTTCCCGGACCGGCGGCGGGACCTGCCCGGTCTGCTTCTGGACCGACGACGGCCAGAGCGACGCCGATGCCGACGCGGTGCGGGGCGGCGCCAACGGCGACCTGAGCCTGTCGCACGCCCGGCTCAACTACGCCGTCTACGGGGCGAGCCACCCGCGTTACCAGGACATGGTGCGTCCCGCCCGCCCCGACGAGCGCCCCTGACCCGGCGCCCGCCGAAGCGAGGTCGTCTCAGCAGGCCGGTACGGTGCCGCCGTACACGGCGGAGACGTACGCGTAGCTGACGTACTGCCCGGTGGCCAGGCGGTTCCACCTGGTGGTGGTGCGGTACGGGCCGGCGACCGACTGGCCGGTGACGTAGCACTGGACCGGTACGTTGGCGAACCGCGCGGCGAGGCCACGGACCGCGTACGAGGTGCCGGGCCCGCTGCGGATGTTGAGCGGGCCGTCACCCACCACGGCGCGCGGCCCGCCGCCGGTCCACAGGTACGCGACCTCCACCCAGGCGTTGGTGGTGAGTTGCAGACCGTCCCAGAAGGTGCCGTCGGCCAGGTCGATGCCGGCCGGGTTCAGCACCGTACGCCCGAACTGGTCCTTCCCGCCGTTGTAGCCGGACTGGTAGGCGGCCTGTGCCTCGGGCCGGCCCTGCGGGAGGTTCTTCCAGTTCTCGCGTACGGCGGACGGGTTCCAGTAGTCGTCGCGGGTGTTCCACGGTCCGACGTCCCAGACCGGGGCGTACTCGCAGCGTGCGCCCGTGGTGGTGCAGACCCGCACGGTGTAGTCGCCGGTGTTGAGCGGGGAGAGGCCCCGGCGCGACGGTAGCGCCACGAAGTGGTCGCGCGGCTGCACGGTGCGGCCGTTGGCGGTCAGTTCGCCGACCAGTCCGATCCGGGTGGCGTACACCCGGTAGGTGAGGCCGGGCGTGGCGGCGGAGACGGCGGCGGTCGCGTCGGCGGTGAGCTGGACGCCGCGTACCGTCGCGGTGGCCCCGCCGGCCCGCGCGGTCAGCACCACCCGGGTCTGTACGCGGCTGACCGGCTGGTCGAAGATCGCGCCGACGGTCGCGGCCCGCCACTCGGTCCAGCCGTCGAGCCGCCAGCCGCGTACCTGCGCCTCCACGCTCGCGCCTGCGGGGACGTCGGCGGTGACCTCGGCGCGGACCCGGGTGGCCGGGCGGGCGAGGGTGCGCGGGGCGCTGAGGAGCATGCCCTCGGCGAGCGCGCTGTGCGGGCTGCGCGGGCTGCGTCCGGCGGCGTGGGCCTCGCGCAGCCGCAGTCCGGCGGCGGTGCGGCGGACGTTGACGTCGTCCCGGTCGATGACCGACAGGTCGGCGCTCCACCGTTCCCCGGCCGGCGCGGCGGCAGCCAGGGTGAGTGGACCGGCGGTCGCGGGGGTGGTGGTCCGGGCGGCTCTGGTGACGGGTACCAGGGCTGCGGTGAGCGCGAGAGCGAGGATGGCGGCGAGGACGGAGGGTCGGATACGACAATGACGTCGAGTCATGGGCATTCTCCTCAGAACTCCCTGACCATCGCATGTCAGGAGATCATGAGGAACCTGGCTACAAATAGCGACACATGCGAATCTTGCTCGAAAGAGGGAGGATGGCAGCGTGCCCGAAGGTGACACCGTCTGGAACACCGCCCGCGTGCTGCACCGCGCGCTGGCCGGTGCGCGGCTGACCGCCTCCGACTTCCGGGTGCCTCGGCTGGCCACCACCGACCTCACCGGCTGGACCGTCCGCGAGTCGGCCAGCCGGGGCAAGCACCTGCTGCTCCGCCTCGCCGCCCCGGACGACGCGCCGTGGACGCTGCACTCCCACCTGCGGATGGACGGCGCCTGGCGGGCGTACGCGCCGGGAGAACGGTGGAGCGGCCGGCCCGCGCACCTGATCCGGGTGGTGCTGCGCAGCTCCGGCGCGGTGGCGGTGGGCTACCACCTGCACGAGCTGGCCCTGGTGCCCACCGCCGGGGAGGACACCCTGGTGGGCCACCTCGGGCCGGACCTGCTCGGCCCCGACTGGGACGCCGCCGAGGCGGTCGAGCGGCTCTGGGCGCATCCCGAGCAGACCATCGGCGAGGCCCTACTCGACCAGCGCAACCTGGCCGGGGTGGGCAACCTCTACAAGTGTGAGGTGCTGTTCCTGCGGGGCGTGTCACCGTGGACGCCCGTGCGGGCGGTGCCCGACCTGCCGGGCATGGTGGCCCTCGCGCAGCGGCTGCTGGCCGCCAACCGTGGCCGCTGGACGCAGAGCAGCACCGGCTCGCTGCACCGGGGGCAGACCAGCTACGTGTACGGCCGCCGCGCCCAGCCGTGCCGCCGCTGCGGCACCGCCATCAGCAAGGAGGAGCTGGGCGAGCGCGTCACCTACTGGTGCCCGGTGTGCCAGCCCGAGCGATCGGGCAGCCCGCCGCCGGGTTGACCGCGCGTTGTGGATCGAGGTCATCCCAGATACGGACGATTGGGTAATTCCTAACCGACCCCTCGACGTCGCATGCTGCGGTTGGGTGCTCACCGCCTGTCAGCAGAGTGCCGAGGGCCGCCACGCCGGGGTGGCGTTCCTCGTGCCCCGACCCCGGGGAGAGTCATGGCGATCTTCCGCAGACTCCGCTCCACCTTCTTCTACCGGACCGCCCCTGACGGCCTCGGTCGGACGGCGTCCGTTCCCACCGCGCGTACCGCCGAGGAGGCGGGGCCCACGGCGAGCCTGGACCCGTCCGCCGAGCCACGCTGCTTCGGACCGGTGCCGAACGTCGCGTACAGTCCCCGCCCGACGCGTGACCCCGACGGCCGGCTGGTGCCGGGCACCGGCCTGCGCAAGTTCGTCGACGCGCTGCCCGTACCCGGCGAGCAGGCGCTGCCCGTGGCGGTGCCCGACACGATCAGCTACCCGGGCTGCGACTACTACGAGATCGGGCTCCAGGAGTACGCGCAACGCCTGCACCGGGATCTGCCCGTCACCCGGCTGCGCGGCTACCGGCAGCTCAACCTGGGCACCGATGCGTCGGGCCACAACACGGTGGTGCCACCGGAGCGGCCCTGGCACCTCGGCCCGATGATCCGCGCCCGGCGAGGCCGACCGGTCCGGGTGAAGTTCATCAACCAGCTTCCCACCGGCCGGGCCGGCGAGCTGTTCCTGCCGGTCGACGAGACGGTCGAGGGGGCCGGCCTCGGGCCGCTGGACGGGCCGGCGCCGTACCCGCAGAACCGGGCGGTGCTGCACCTGGCGGGGGCGCAGACCGGCTGGACCAGCGCGGGCAACCCGGGACACTGGATCACCCCGGCCGGGGAGATCACCCCGTACCCGACCGGAACCGGCCTCACGCCCGTGCCGGACATGCCGGTGCCCGGCACGGGCGCCACCACGCTCTACTTCCCCAACGAGCAGAGCGGCCGCCTGCTGTGGTTCCACGACAACACCCTCGGGCTGGCCCGGCTCACCGTCTACGGTGGGCAGCTCGCGCCGTACCTGCTCACCGACCCGGTCGAGGACGAACTCGTCGCCGAGGGGGTGTTGCCGGCCGAGCAGGTGCCCCTGGTGATCGAGGACAAGACGTTCGTGCCGGACGACACCCAACTGGCCGCCGAGGACCCGACCTGGGACCGGGAACGCTGGGGCGCCCGGGGCAGCCTGTGGTACCCGCACGTCTACCAGCCCCGGCAGAACCCGTACCGGTCCGGCGGGCGCAACCCCACCGGTCGGTGGGACTACGGTCCCTGGTCGCGTCGTCCGGCGCCGGACGACGGTCGGGACGACAGCGGACCCACCGTGGACGGTTGGCCGATGGCCGAACGGATCGCGGGTGAGCCACCGCTGACCGGTCCGGGGCCGGTGCCGAACCCGCACCACGACCCCGTCGGCGGTGGCACCGAACCACCGCTGCGCCCCGGGGTGCCGCACCCGTCCGCGGTGCCCGCCGCGTACGGGGACACCCCGCTGGTCAACGGTGTCGCCTACCCGTACCTGCGGGTGCGGCCCGCCGTCTACCGCCTGCGCATCCTCAATGCCTGCCTGGACCGCAGCCTCAACCTCCAGCTCTACCGGGCCTGCTCGGACGCCCCGATGTGGTCCGCCGACGGCAGCCTGGCCGACGCGGACGCCGGTGAGGTGCCGATGGTGCCCGCCGTGCGGTCGGCGGACCGGCCGGCCGGTTGGCCGAGCGACGGGCGCGACGGCGGGGTGCCCGACCCGCGCGCCGCCGGCCCGGAGTTCGTCCAGATCGGCAACGAGGCCGGGCTGCTGCCCGCCCCGGTGGTGCTGCCCAACCGGCCGATCGGTTACCGCTACGACCGGCTCGACCCGACCGTGCTGAACGTCGACGGGCACACGCTGCTGCTCGCCCCGGGTGAGGCGGCGGACGTGCTCGTCGACTTCTCCACCGTGGAACCGGGCAGCACGCTGATCCTCTACAACGACGCCCCGGCACCGCTGCCTGGCTTCGATCCGCGCTACGACCAGCACACCGACGCGCCGGACCGCACGGCCGAGGGCGGTCCGCCGCCCACCGAGCCAGGGTACGGCCCGAACACCCGTACCCTGGTGCAGTTCCGGGTGTCCGGTACGCCCGAGGGGCGGTACGACCTGGACCGGCTGCGGGAGCGGCTGCCGGTGGCGTACGCGGCCAGCCAGCGCCCGCCGATCGTGCCGCAGCCGGCGTACGACCCGGCGTTCGGCAGCCGGACCACGGCCGGGACGGTCGTCTCGGCGCACGCCGACACGGTGACGTTCACGCCGCTGGCGGGCACCGGTCCGGTGACCCTGCCGATCGAGGTCAAGTCCGCGCAGCAGGTCTTCGAGCCCGGTCACGGCCGACTGGCCGGGCGGCTCGGGGTGGGCCACCCGCACACCGGACCGCTCGCCCCGGCGACGCTGCCGCTCGGGCCGACCGACCCGGTGACCGAGGTGCTGTTCGCGGCCGACCCGGCCACCGGAGTGGGCGCGCCGACCGACGGCACGCAACTGTGGCGGATCAGCGGCAACGTACGGCAGACCGAGCCGCTGCGCTTCGGCGGCTGCGACGTGCAGGTCGTCAACCGGGTCGGCTGGGACGGCACGCAGCGCCCGCCGCACCCGGCGGAGCTGGGCTGGAAACAGGTCGTCCGGGTCAACCCCCGCGAGGACGTGGTGGTGGCGCTGCGCCCGGTCGCCCCGGCCCTGCCGTTCAAGCTGGGCGACAGCGTGCGGCTGCTCGACCCGGGTCGTCCGGCCGGCGCGCGGACCGGGTCGACGCCGGTCAGCCCGACCGACGGGCGACCCGCCGTGGTGGTCAACCAGATGGTCAACCTGGGTTGGGAGTACCGCTGGCACAGCCAACTCGCCGGCCACCGTGACCTGGGCATGACCCGGCCGCTGGTGCTGCGGGTGACGCCGCGCGCGCCCACCGGGCTGACCGCCACGCCGGTGCCCGGCTCGGCCACCGCCCTTCCGGCGATCGCCCTGGCCTGGACCGGCAACGGCGGACGCCCGCCCGCGACCAGCCACCTGCTGCAACGGGCCACCGACGGGTCCTTCGGCGGCGACGTCACCACGATCACCGTGGCGGCGACCGCGACCCGCTACACCGACGCGACGGTGACCCCCGGTGTCACGTACCACTACCGGATCCGGGCGGAGAACGACGTGAGCTACTCGTCCTGGTCGAACAGCGTCCCCGCCTCGGTGCACCTCGCCGCGCCGGGCGGTCTGATCGCGGCGATCCCGCCCGCCGCGCCGCTGCGGGTGGCGCTGCGCTGGACGAACCGCTCCTTCGCCACCGGCATCGACGTGCAGCGGGCCACCAACCCGACCTTCACCAGCGGGCCGGGCACCACCGCGATCGGGGTGGGCGACAACCACCTGGACACCACGGCCGCACCGGACACCACGTACTACTACCGGGTCCGCACCACCTATCTGGGTGCCGCCTCGGCGTGGTCGACGGTGGCCGCGGCGAGCACCCCACCCGCGCCGAGCACCCCCGGCGAGGTGACCGCGATCGCGAGCGCGCCGGGCCCGGACACCGCGACCGTGGCGCTGGTGTGGACGGCGAACACCCCGGTCGGCCCGGGGGCCGGCTTCATCGTGCAGCGGGCGGTGGACCCGGCGTTCGCCCACGAGGTGGCGACCTTCACGGTCACCGGTCGCGGTTTCACCAACACGGGCCTGGCCCGGGGCGTGACCTACCACTACCGGATCCGGTCGTTCAACGTCGTGGGCAGCTCGCCGTACACCGGTCCGATCCCGGTGACGACGCCACCGTGACCGGCGGTCGGGCGCGGCTCAGCGGGTCGGCGCGCGCAGGCCGGCGCCGCCGGCACGCAGCTCGGCCAGGGCCGACGCCACGCCGTGCAGCAGGTCGGTGGCCTCGGTGAGCCGATCGGCGGCGGGGTGGGTGGGCTCCGGGCGGGCGTCCTCGGCGAGGTAGCCGGCGGCGGCGACCACCAACCGCTCGTAGGCGGCCACCCCGCCCTCCAACTGCGCGGTCAGGGTGGCGTGCGCGTCGGCCAGCGGCGCCCGGGCGTCGGTCGGCGCGAGCCGCAGGGCCCGTTCGACGCTGGCCACCCGATTCGCGAGTTCCCGCAGCGACCGGTCGGCGTCGGCGGCCTCCCGCACGGCCGGCTCGGCGAGCCCGGTGAGCCGGGGCGCCATCCCGGCCAGGGTGAGCGAGGCGCGGTCCAGTCGCGCCCACTGCTGTCCGGCGGTGGTGCCGCGCAGCGCGACCCGGCTGCGCACCCGGCGTACCTCGGCCAGCACGCCGGAGCCCACCGGCAGCCGCTCGACGGCGGCCACCAGCCGGGCCCGGGACCGGGCGGCGGCCTCGGCCGGGTCCAGCGCCGGGGGCGCGGGCCGGGCGGCCAGCGCCCGCAGGTCGATCCAGCGCCAGGCGGCCAACGCCACCGCGCTGCCCGCGGCGCCGGCCCAGGCCGCGTCCGGCAGACCGAGCCCGGCGTACGGCGTCAGCACCGCCGCGGCTCCGCCGAGCCCACCGGCCAGGACGCTCCACCGCCGGGCGGACCGGCGCAGCCGACCCAGTTGACGGAAGTAGCGTGTGCGCTCGTCTGCCACCGGAAGACCCCCTCGGACCGGTCGTTCAGCCGGCGGCGGTCGGGTCGCCGGTGCCCCGCTCGCGGGCCATGCTGGCGCGCAGCTCGTCCAGCCGGGCGGCGGCGGTCGGGTCGCTGCCCGGGCCCGCCTGCTCGGCCTGTGGGACCGCCGGGCGCTGCGCCGTGCCGCCGAGCTGCTCCCCCGCCATGCTGGAGCGGATCTGCTCCAGCCGCGCCGAACCGGCCGAGTCGATGGTCGCCTTCTGGATCTCCAACATCCGACCCTCGACGGAGTTGCCGGCCAGCTCGGCGCGGCCCATGGCGTTGGCGTACCGCCGCTCGATGCGGTCCCGCACCTCGTCCAGGGAGGGGGTGTTGGTGGGTGCGGTCAGCGACGACATCGACTCCAACGAGCGGGCCACGGTCTCCTGCATCTTGGCCTGCTCGAGCTGGCTGAGCAGCTTGGTGCGCTCGGCGAGCTTCTGCTGGAGGATCATGGAGTTGTTCTCGACTGCCCGGCGGGCCTGCGCGGCCGCGCCGAGCGCCTGGTCGTGCAGGGTCTTCAGGTCCTCGGCGGCCTGCTCGGCGGAGACCAGCTGAGTGGCCAGGGCCTGGGCGGACTGCTCGAACCGCGCGGCCTCGGCCTCGTCGCCCTTGGCGCGGGCCTGGTCGGACAGCACCAGGGCCTGCCGGGCGTTGCCCTGGAGCCGCTCGACCTCGGACATCTGCCGGGACAGCTTCATCTCCAGCTGACGTTGGTTGCCGATGACGGCCGCTGCCTGCTGGACCAGCGCCTGGTGCTGCCGCTGGGCATCCTCGATGGCCTGCTGGATCTGCACCTTGGGGTCGGCGTGCTCGTCGATCTTCGCGCCGAAGAGCGCCATCAGGTAGTTCCAGCCCTTGACGAACGGGTTCGCCATCTCCGCGGTATCCCCTCAGTAGCGTCGCTCCACCGCGGTCGGGCCGGATTGCGCCGACCGACCGCGACCCGGCCGGTCTCCATCGTCCCAGCAGAACGCCAGCGCGGCATCCGTACCGGGTGCACGACGGGCACCGTCGGCTCCTGCGGGCAACCCTACGCGGCCAGCGCCACGTCGCCCACGGGCAACGGACGCACGGTGCTCAGGCGGCGCAGACCACGTCCCGGTCGCGCTCGGTGGGCCGGACCCGGGTGCTGCGCAGCGTCGCCCGCAGCGGAGAGTCCTGCCGGACCGACACCGCGACCTTGCCGTCGGAGGTGACCTGGCGGACGCCCCGGTTGGCGGCCTTGCGGACGGCGGCCGGCGCGACGGGCGCGGCCTCGGCCGGCTCGTCCTGCATGCCGACGAGCACCCCGGCGGGCATCTGCTCGGCGAGCGCCACGGTGTCGCTCACCTCGCGGAGAAGTTCGGAGAGGCGGGCGCCGAGCGCGTCACAGATCGCGGCCAGCAGTTCGCTGGACGGCTCCTTGTGCCCCCGCTCGATCTCGGAGAGGTAACCGAGGCTGACATTGGCGGCGGTGGACACCTCACGCAGTGTGCGCTGCTGTCCCTGCCGGCGCGCCCGCAGTGCGTCACCGATCACCCGGCGTAGCAGGACCATCGCACCTCCCCCTGAGGGATACCTCACGCCCGGCGGCAGGCAGCCGGCCGCGGCGGACCGCGCCGACTCCAAGCGTCGGAGCCTTCCCGCAACCGTACCCGCTGCGCGCCCCGGCGACATCCCACCCCGCCCGTCGGATCCTGGCGGGACGACTCACCGACGCCCCGCGCCGGCCGTACCGAGACCGCCCCGGGCGTTGTCGGCGGCCGTTCCCGTGCCGTTCCCGGTGGCGCCGCCACCCGTCCCCGCGCTGGCGGGGGTGCCTGCGTCCGCCGGCCCCAGGCCGTCGAGGGCGGCCTCGTCGGCGGCGTGGATGCGTTCGGCGAGCAGCCGCAGCGCCTCGATCACGGCGACCGAGCGGACATGGTCCCGCCCGCCGTCGAGGTGGAGTTCGCGGACCTCGACGCCGGTCGGGCCGGCGACCGCGACGTAGACCAGGCCGACGGGCTTGCCGTCCTGCGGCTCCGGGCCGGCGACACCGGTGGTGGCGAGCCCCCAGTCCGCTCCGCAGCGCCGCCGACCGCCCTCGGCGAGCGCCGCCGCCACGTCGGGGTCGACCGGTCCGCGCTCGGCCAGCAGGTCGGACGGTACGTCGGCGAGCGTGGCCTTCAGTTCGGTGGCGTAGACGACCAACCCGCCCCGGTAGATCCCGCTGACCCCGGCGATCTCCACGATCGACGCGGCCAGCAGCCCGCCGGTGAGCGATTCGACGGTGGCGAGGGTCTCGCGCCGCTGCGACAGGCTGTGCACGACACCCGCCGCCGCGCTACCCGTCGCGTTCTCTTCCCGCTGCATGATCCCGTCCTTCCCCACCCGCCAACCCCCAACCCTCCCGGCCCACCCTCCCGGCCCACCCTCCCGGCCGAACCCCGTCGATCATGAAGTTATCGCCCCGACACGCCGATCCGGACGGCAACAACTTCATGATCACCGGGCCCAGAAGGGGGTCAGGGGCGGGGGCGGCGGAGGCGGAGGGCCTGGAGGATGTAGTCGAAGCCGGTGGCGACCGTGACCAGGACGGCAGCGCCCATGATCCACGGGCCGACGGCGGCGAGGGCGGCCGGCATCGGCCAGAGGTACCAGGCGATGGCCAGGATCTGCAACGCGGTCTTGATCTTGCCGCCACGGCTGGCCGCGATCACCCCGTGCCGGATCACCCAGAAGCGCAGCCCGGTGATGCCCAGCTCACGGACGAGGATCAGCGCCGTCACCCACCAGGGCAGCCGGTCGTACCAGGAGAGCAGCACCAGGGCCGCGCCGGTGAGCGCCTTGTCGGCGATCGGGTCGGCCACCTTGCCGACCGAGGTGACCAGCCCGAACCGGCGGGCGATCCAACCGTCCACCAGATCGGTCGCCGAGGCCACCGCGAAGATCAGGCAGGCCGCCATCCGCCAGCCCGCGTGGGTCATCCCCGACACGATCACCGAGGCGGCGAAGACCGGCACCAACACCAGCCGCAGCGCGGTCAGGGCGTTGGCCGCGTTGAGCACGGGCACCCGCGCGACCACCCGGGCCGGCGTCGACTCCGTCGCCCCGGTCACCGTCTCGCTCCGCTCGGGCCGCCGTGGCGTTCCCGACACCACACCACCTGGCTCCCCCGCTCCGTCCGGGCCCGCCGTCACCGTGCCGCGCCGGGCGCCGCCGAGATCATCTCATCCGGCACCGCGAGCAGATCCACCCCTTCGGTGCCGGTCACCGTGGCCCGCACCAGGTCACCCGGGCGCAGCGCGCTCAGGTCGACCCCGCCGTCGACCGGCGCGACCAGGGTGGTCGATCCGTCCACCTCCGGCGCCTGGTGCGCGGCCCGGCCCTCCACCACGCCGTCCACGATCGCGTCGACGAGCACCTCGACGGTCGAGCCGAGCCGGTCCTCGGCCCGCTGCGAGCAGAGCTCGTCGGCGAGCGCGCTGAGCCGGTCGTACCGCCGCTTGATGGTCGCGGCGGAGACCTTGCCGGGCAGGCCGGCGGCCTCGGTGCCGTCCTCGTCGCTGTAGTCGAACATGCCGATCGCGTCGAGCCGGGCCTCGGTGAGGAAGCGGATCAGCTCGTCGACGTCGGCGCGGGTCTCGCCGGGGAAGCCGACGATGAAGTTGCTCCGCGCACCCGCCTCCGGCGCGAGCGCCCGGGCGCTGGCCAGCAGCTCCAGGAACCGATCGGTGGAGCCGAAACGCCGCATCCGGCGCAGCACGGGCTCGCTGGAGTGCTGGAACGACAGGTCGAAGTAGGGGGCCACCCCGGGCGTACCGGCGATCGCCTCGACCAGCCCGGGCCGCGTCTCGGCCGGCTGGAGGTAGCTCACCCGCACCCGGACGATTCCGGACACCGCAGCGAGCTGCGGCAGCAGCTTCTCCAGCGCGCGCGGGTCGCCGAGGTCCTTGCCGTACGAGGTGGAGTTCTCGCTGACCAGCACCAGCTCCCGTACGCCGGTCTTGGCCAGCCACTCCGCCTCGGCGAGCAGCTCGTCGGGGGTACGCGAGACGAATGCCCCACGGAACGCCGGAATGGCACAGAACGCGCAGCGCCGGTCGCAGCCGCTGGCGAGTTTCAACGACGCGACCGGGCCGGTGTCCAGTCGACGGCGCAGCACCTGACGCAGGTGGGCCGGGGTGTGCTCGTCCGTGTCGACGGCCGCGCGCGCCACGGTGCCGTGCCCGGGCAGGGACACCCCACTGTCGCGGCGCCGCACGGGCGTGAGCGGCAGCAGCTCGCGGCGGTCACGCGGGGTGTGCGCGGTCACCTGCTCACCGGCGACCACGGCGTTGAGCCGGGCGGCGATGTCCGGGTAGTCGTCGAAGCTCAGCACCGCCTGCGCCTCGGGCAGGCTGTCGGCCAGCTCCTTGCCGTAGCGCTCGGCCATGCAGCCGGCGGCCACCACCTTCGCGCCCGTTCCGGCGGCGGCGAGCAGCGTCTGGATCGAATCCTGCTTGGCCTTCTCCACGAAGCCGCAGGTGTTCACGACCACCACGTCGGCGCCCTCGCCGTCGGTGCTCACCTGCCAGCCGTCGGCGTGCAGCCGGGCGGCCAGCTCCTCCGAGTCGACCTCGTTGCGGGCGCAGCCCAGGGTGAGCAGGGCGACGCGACGGCCCTCGGCGTTGTCGGAAGCGGAAGGAGAGGTGGTGGCAGACACCATCCGAGGGTACCGGGCCGCTCGCGGTAGCCCACGCACGCGGGCACGCTGGTCGGCCGGGACGTCCCGCCCGCGTGGGTCGGTCACCGGGTCACGGCGGTCGCCCGGGTCAGGGCGTCGAGCAGGAAGACCTCGGTACCGGCCAGCCCCGTGCAGCAGAAGACGGAGACCTGGTCCGCCGTGGTCCGGCCGGGAACCGCGCCCGCCAGGATGCCGCCCAGGTCCCGCAACCGTCCGGCGTACGCGGGGAGGGCCGCGAGCATCGGCGGCCGGTAGTCCGCCGCCTGGGCCGGCGAGTCGGTGACCAGCAGGTCGGCGGCGTCCAGCAGGTCGGTGCCGAACTCGCTGCGGTCGTGCTGCTTGAAGCCGACCGTGTTGACGTGCGTGCCGGGGCTCACGTCGGCAGCTAGCAGCACCGGCGTGGGGCTCGTGGTGGCGAGCACCACGATGTCCCGCCCGGTGACGGCGGCGGCGGGGTCGCCGACCGCGCGTGCTGGCACGCCGAGTTCGGCGCGTACCCGGGCGGCGAAGGCCTCCCTACGCGCCCCCGAACGGCTGTGCACGACCACCTCGCGCAGCGGGCGCACGGCTGCGGCGGCCCACACCTGGGTCCACGCCTGCCGCCCGGAGCCGATCACGCCGAGGGTGGTCGCGTCCGGCCGGGCCAGCGCGTCCACCGCGACGCCGCCCAGCCCACCGGTACGACGGGAGCCCAGCTCCTCGCCCACGGCGACGGCCCGCACCGCCCCGGTGTCGGCGTCGTGCAGCACGACCAGTTGCTCGCCCTGGGGGTGGCCGAACGTGTCGTACGACCGGTAGCCGTACCACTTGCCGACCAGGTGCCCGGCGGTGAGCACCATCCGCCCGCCGGCGAGCGGGGCGGCGGCCCGGGGTGGGGCGACCAAGCGCCCCTCGTACGCGGCCACCAGGGCGGCCCGCATGGCGTCGACGGTGGTGGCGGCGTCCAGGGCGGCGGCGACCTCGGGGTCGGCGTAGAGCAGAGCCATGCCCGCATAGTGCAAGTTGAAGCGAAGTAGAGGTCAATGCGTGGTGGCGTGGGTCACCATCCGCGGCCGCCGGCCGGTGCTAGCGTCGGCGGTGGTGACGCCCGACGTGGCGGTCACTCCGGACGAGCGGTGGGCGTACCCGGTCAGGCCAAGACGCCCCGCAGTGTGCAGACCCGACTCGTCCTCGTGAGGTGAACGATGGCCTGGCTCGTACTCGTGATCTCCGGACTGCTGGAGACGGCCTGGGCCGTCGCTCTGGACCGCAGCGCCGGCTTCAGCCGGCTGCTCCCCTCGGTGGTGTTCGTGCTGGCCCTGGCGCTGAGCATGGGCGGCCTGGCGTACGCGCTGCGCGACATTCCGGTCGGCACCGGGTACGCGGTCTGGGTCGGTATCGGCGCGGTGGGCACGGCGCTGGTCGGCATGGTGGCGCTCGGCGAGTCGGTGAGCCTGCCCCGGATCTTCTGCCTGCTGCTGGTGGTAGCCGGCGTGGTCGGCCTGAAGATCTTCCACTGACGACCACGCGTGGCGAGGCCCGCCGGACACCGGCGGGCCCGTCAGGTCCGGGGGTCGCGAGTGGTCAGTCGACGTCGCCGCGCAGACCGGCCAGGACCTCCTCCAGCTCGTCCGGCTTGACCAGCACGTCGCGCGCCTTCGACCCCTCGGACGGCCCGACCACCCCACGGGTCTCCATGAGGTCCATGAGGCGACCGGCCTTGGCGAAACCGACCCGCAGCTTGCGCTGGAGCATCGAGGTGGAGCCGAACTGTGAGGTGACCACCAGCTCCACGGCCTGCACCAGCAGGTCGAGGTCGTCGCCGATGTCCTCGTCGATCTTCTTCTTGTTGTCCTGGGCGGGGGTCAGCACGTCCGGGCGGAACTCCGGCTCACGCTGGTCCTTGCAGAACTTCACCACGTCGCTGATCTCGCGCTCGGTGACCCACGCGCCCTGGATGCGCACCGGCTTCGACGCGCCCATCGGCAGGAAGAGCCCGTCACCCCGGCCGAGCAGCTTCTCCGCGCCCGGCTGGTCCAGGATGACCCGCGAGTCCGCGAGGGACGAGGTGGCGAACGCCAGCCGGGACGGCACGTTCGCCTTGATCAGACCGGTCACCACGTCGACCGAGGGCCGCTGGGTGGCCAGGACCAGGTGGATGCCGGCGGCCCGGGCCAACTGCGTGATCCGGACGACCGAGTCCTCCACGTCACGCGGCGCGACCATCATCAGGTCGGCCAGCTCGTCCACGATCACCAGCAGGTACGGGTACGGGCGCATCTCCCGCTCGCTGCCCGGCGGGGCCTTGATCTCGCCGTTGCGGACCTTGCGGTTGAAGTCGTCGATGTGCCGGACCCCGTTGGCCGCGAGGTCGTCGTAGCGCATGTCCATCTCGCGCACGACCCAGTCCAGCGAGTCCGCCGCCTTCTTGGCGTTCGTGACGATCGGGGTGACCAGGTGCGGGATGCCCTCGTAGCCGGTCATCTCGACCCGCTTCGGGTCGATCAGCAGCAGCCGCACCTCGTCCGGCG
The DNA here is from genome assembly GCF_049179015.1 of Micromonospora sp. WMMD736. Classification (NCBI taxonomy): domain Bacteria; kingdom Bacillati; phylum Actinomycetota; class Actinomycetes; order Micromonosporales; family Micromonosporaceae; genus Micromonospora; species Micromonospora sp. WMMD736. Next base: position 5,989,826 of record NZ_JBMHMI010000001.1, on the reverse strand, counting down.
TCGCCCGGGTGAGGATCGACACCAGCAGGGAGTTCAGGCACGAAGACTTGCCCGCGCCAGTGGCGCCGGCGATGAGGATGTGCGGCATCTTGGCGAGGTTGGCCACCACGTAGCCGCCCTCGATGTCCTTGCCGAGCGCCACCACCATCGGATGGTGGTCGCTCGTCGCCGCCCGCGAGCGCAGCACGTCGCCGAGCGACACGTTCTCCGGGTCCGTGTTCGGGATCTCCACGCCGACCGCGCTCTTGCCCGGGATCGGGCTGAGGATCCGTACGTCCGGCGACTTCACCGCGTAGGCGATGTTGCGGGAGAGCTGGGTGATCCGCTCGACCTTGACGCCGTGCCCCAACTCCACCTCGTAGCGGGTGACCGTCGGACCACGGGTGAAGCCGGTGACGGCGGCGTCCACGTCGAACTGGTCGAAGACGCCGGTCAGCGCGGCGATCACCTCGTCGTTGGCCTTGCTGCGGGTCTTGGGGGCGGCCCCGCTGCTGAGCATGTTGGCCGGCGGCAGGGTGTAGTCGCCGGCCAACCCGGTCAACGCGAGCTGCTCGGCGCGGGTGGGCGCGGGCGAGTGCTCCGGCGGCTCGGCCGGCTTGCGGCTGGCCGGCACCTTCGCCGGGGCCTTGCGCGGCAGGACCATGGTCTCCTGGAGGTCCGCGCCCTCGATGTCCTCGAAGTCGTCCGGGTCGATCGGTGGCGGCATCCGCTTCGCCGGCCGCTTGCGCGCGGGCCGGGCAGCCGGCTCGTCGTCCTCCTCGGTGGCCTCCGGCGGCGCGACGAGCCCTCCGGCGAGCAGACCCAGCCGCTCCGGGATCTTGTTGATCGGCGTCGCGGTGACCACGAGCAGGCCGAAGAGCAGGAGCAGGACCAGCAGGGGTACGGCCACCCACGCGGTGACCGCCCGTTCCAGCAACCCGCCCACACCGGCGCCGACCAGGCCGCCCGCGAAGTCACGCTCCACGGTGTCCACCGGGTCCTGGCCGATCTGGAGCAGCGCCGCGGTCGACACCAGCAGCGAACCCCACCCGATCAGCCCGCGACCCCGGTGCTCCGGATCGGCCGGCTGACGCATGAGCCGCCACGCGCCGATCATCAGCAGCACCGGCACCACCACGGAGATCGCGCCGAGGAACAGCCGGACCGTGTCGGCCAAGCGGGCGCCCACCGGGCCCGCGCCGGAGAACCACAGCGCCACGGCGCTGAGCAGGGCCAGCCCGAACAGCAGCAGACCGGCACCATCGCGGCGGTGCTCCGGATCCAGGTCGCGGGCGGAGGCGGCCTGTCGGCCGGCGGCCCGTACCGCCCACCCCATCCCGTGCGCCAGCCCCATCCACAGTGCACCGACAGCGCGGCCCACGTAGACGGCCGGGCCCGGACGGGCGGGTGTGGTGCGTCGCCGTACCGGTGCCCGGGTCTTCTTCGCCGGTTGACGGGCACGGCTGTTGGTGCCACCGCGCGGCGACGCGCCGCGTCGCCGGCTCGCCTGAGAGGTACGGCCCGCCATAGAGTCACGGTAACGGTGGGGCCGGGCAGATCGCCGCTTTTCCGGGTCGTGTCCGCGCGTCGCAACACGGACCCCGCCGCCGGTCGTGATATCCGCCTCAGAAAGGGATGCCCGATGGCGTCGCCGGGAATCGAGGACGATCCGCTGGCCGGGCACCCCGGTGCGGTACGCCCGCTGACCGGTGAGCTGGTCGCCGCGGTGCTCGCCGCGCGCGGCCGCCCGGTCGGTCGTGCGTCCAACGGCGACCTGGTGGGTCGCTTCGACGACAACCTGATCTGGTTCCTGCGCCTCGGCGCGGCCGGCGAGCTGCTCCAGGTCCGCACGATGGTCACGCCGACCTTCGGGATCGAGCGGGTGCCCGACCTGTACGCGTTCTGCAACGCGTGGAACCACGACCGGCTGTGGCCCAAGGCGTTCGTGCACGTCGACGACGCCGGCCGGGCCCGGATCCACGGTGAGGTGATCACCGATCTGGAGCGTGGCGTCACGCCGCACCAGCTCGACCGGCTGCTCGACTGTGGCATCACGACCGGCTGCCAACTCGCCGTCGCCGTCGGTCGCCTGCCCGGCGCGGTGCCGGCGTGACCGTCCACCGCGATCCGGCGCTGGTCCACGCGCTGGCCGACGCACGCGACCTGCCCGACGGGCCGGACCGCCTCCTCGCCCTCGAACGCCTCGCCGAGCGCGCCGACACCGCCGGGGACCTCCGGTCCGCCCTGGACGCCCGATTCGCGCTCGTCGAGGCGTACCTGCTTCGTGGTGAACGGTGGCGTCTGGTCGAGCCGGTACGCCGGTGCCGGGCCGCCGCCGACTACCGTCCGGAGCTACTCACCGAGGAGGAGGGCCGGCTGCTGCTGCGCCTGCAGCGGTACGCCGTGGAGGCGCTGTTCGGCACGCCCCGGGTGGGGCTGGACCAGACCCGGTCCCTGCTGGACGACCTGGCCCACCGGATCGGGTCGGACGGCCCCGACGCGTCGACCGTCGCCGAGCTGCGTTGCCGGATGGCCGACCACCTGGGCGACGAACCCACCGCCCGGCACTGGTACCAGCGGTGGGCGGGAACGACCGCCGGGCCGTCCGGTGGGTGCCCGGGTTGCGCCCCGGCCCGCCGGGCCGAGCTGCTCGCCGGCTGGGGTGCGTGGCGGGCCGCGCTGGACGAACTGGCCGGGCCCACCGACGACGCGGCGGACTGCACGGACCAGCCCGAGCGTTCGCTCGTGGCCGGGTTGCTGCCGGAGCTGCGCCTCGGCGAGCCGGAGCGGGCCGCCGCGGGGCACGTCCGGGCGTACCGGCGGCACCGGCGCGAACCCGCGGCGTTCCCGTACCTCGCCGCGCACCTGCGCTTCTGCGCCCTGGGCGGACACCTGGACCGGGGCCTGGCCATCCTGGCCGAGCAGCTGCCCCGGCTGGACCGGCCCACCGACGACCTCGCCGCGATGGAGTTCGCCGCCGCCGGCGCGCTGGTCTGCACGCTGGCCGTCGAGGCCGGTCTCGGCGTCCGCACCGTGCACCGGCCGGCGTACGGCGGGCGACCGGCCACCGACCTGGATCTCGCCACCCTCGGCGCCCTCCTGCTCGCCATCGCCAACGAGCTGGCCGGCAGCTTCGACGCCCGCAACGGCTCCGGTCACCACCTGGGCCGGATGGCCGCGTGGCTGGCCGAACGCCCGGTGGCGACGCCGGTTCCCCTGCCCACCGACGACGAGCCCAGCGACGACGACTCCGCGCCCGACGGGGACGACGAGCACGAGCTGGCCACGCTGACCATCGGCATGATCACCGCCGCCCTGGACCGACGCGGCGACCGGTACGTCGTGGACGAGGGCGCGACCGTGGTCGGCCGGTGGGGCGAGGTGGTGATCCAGTTCCGGCGGGCCGGTGAACGCGGCGAGGTGCTGCACGCCCGCGCGATGGCCGCCCGCCGGCTGCCGGCGACCCGCCGCGCCGAGGCGTACGCCTTCTGCAACGCCTGGAACCACGACCGGCTGCTGCCCAAGGCGTACGCGCACGACCTCGGCGGGGAGCTGGTGCTGGCCGGCGACGTCGCCACCGACCTGGCGTACGGGGTGGCCCCGGAGCAACTCACGGTGCTGGTGGACGCCGCCATCGCCACCGGCGTCGCCTACGCCGAGGCGGTCGCCGCGCTCCCCTAGGTCGCGGACAGGGCAGTTGGTTGCAGGCGGGGGCGCGACTGTGCGACATCCGACAACACGCAACCGGACGCGCCGCGGAGATGTGCTACGGCCATCACCGACCGCGAACCCCCGGGAGTCGTCATGAACCGCCTGCTCCGCTCCGGCCTCCTCGCCGCTGCCCTGCTCCTCGTACCCGTCCTCGCCGGACCGGCGGTCGCCGCGCCGGTCCTCGCCGCGCCAACCGCGAGCACCGCACCCACGATCACCGCTCGGGGCGACATCGTCTTCCTCGGCGGGGACCCGTGGGCGCCCTCCGGCCCGCTGGGGGTCACCGTCCGGAACACCGGCAGCGCCGCCGCGAAGGGCTTCTTCGTGCTGCGCCTCCCGGTCGACGTCGACCTGCTCCGGGGCGAGGACTGTGAGATCGTCCGGGGCACGCCGCGTACCTGGCTCTGCGGCGGTGCGGAACTGCCCGCCGGGGGCGAGCGGGTGTACCGGTTGACGATCGGCTCGTCGGCTTCGGAGCCGGTCTTCGGGGTGCCGGCGTGGGGCGCCGTCGCCGGCCGGGACGCCGCCGGGGTCACCGACAGGTTCACCGACTTCCGGGTCAACTGGCCGGACCGCACCTCGTTGCGGTTGCGGGCCACCGCCGACCCGGTCGTCCACGGGACGACGACGGTGCGGGTACGGGTCACCAACGCCGGCACCTTCGACATCGGCGGTTACTCGTTGTTCGTCACCACCCCGGCCGGGGTGCGGGTGGCCGCCCCGACCTGCGCGGACCGTGGCCGGATGGTCGGCGTCGCCTGCGAGGTCCTGCGGCCGAACGTGCTCGGCGACGGCGTCACCGACAGCTTCGACGTACGGCTGACGGTCACCGGGGGCACGAAGACCGTGCAGGTGTCGCTCGCCCCCACCAACCGCTACACGAACAAGGACACCGTGACGACGCTGCGCCTGAACGGCTCGGGCGGATCGGGTGCCGGTGACGCCACCACGCCGTCGCCCACCGGTACGGCGCTCACGCCGAGCCCGACCGCCACCGCGCGCCCGACGGTCGGCGTGACCTCGTCCACCCCGGGCGCCGTGCAACTCCCCCGCACCGGACCGTCCGGCGGGGCGTACGCCCTCGTCGGCGCGGCGTTGCTGGCCCTCGGCGCCGGCCTGCTGGTGCTGCGGCGGCGACTGTCGCGGGGCTGAGCCGGAACAGGCTCCGGGCCGGTCACCGACATCCACGGGGGACGTCGGCGACCGGCCCGGTCACGCGTGCGTCAGACCTCGACGACGGTGGGCACGATCATGGGCCGCCGCCGGTACGCGTCGTTGACCCACCGCCCCACGGTCCGCCGGACGATCTGCTGGAGCTGGTGCGGGTCGGTGATGCCGTCCGCGGCGGCACGGTTGAGCGCCTCGGTGACCAGCGGGATCACCGGGTTGAACGCCTCCGGGTCCTCGGAGAAGCCCTTGGCCGACAGCGTCGGACCGGCGACCACCTTGCCGGTGACCGAGTCGACGACGACGGTGGTGGCGATGAAGCCGCCGTCGCCGAGGATCCGCCGTTCGGTGAGCAGCGACTCGCTGACGTCGCCGACGGCGAGACCGTCGACGTAGACGTACCGGCTCTTCACGTGCCCGACCAGGCTGGCGCGGCCCTCGACCAGGTCGACCACGTCACCGTCCTCGCAGATGACCACCCGGTCGGGGGCGACCCCGGACTCGATGCCGAGCCGGGCGTGCGCCCGCAGGTGACGCCACTCTCCGTGCACGGGCATCAGGTTGCTGGGCCGGACCACGTTGAGCAGGTAGAGCAGTTCGCCGGCCGGCGCGTGCCCGGAGACGTGCACCTTCGCGACGTCCTTGTGCACGACCACCGCCCCGGCGCGGGCGAGCCGGTTGATGACCCGGTAGACCGAGGTTTCGTTGCCCGGCACCAGCGACGACGCCAGCACGACGGTGTCGCCCGGCGCGATGGTGATGTGCCGGTGGTCGCCGCTGGCCATCCGGCCGAGCGCGCTCATCGGCTCGCCCTGCGACCCGGTGGACATCAGCACGATCTGGTCCGGAGGCAGGGTCGTCGCCTCCTCGATCCCGATGACCAGGCCGGCCGGGATGTTGAGCAGGCCGAGGTCGCGGGCGATGCCCATGTTGCGGACCATGGACCGGCCGATCAGGGCGACCTTGCGGCCGTGCTCCAGGGCGGAGTCGAAGACCTGCTGCACCCGGTGCACGTGCGAGGCGAACGAGGCCACGATGATCCGGCCCTTGGCCTTCGCGAAGATCGAGTCGAGCACCGGCCCGATCTCCCGCTCCGGGGTGACGAAGCCGGGGATCTCCGCGTTGGTGGAGTCGGAGAGCAGCAGGTCGACGCCCTCGGCACCAAGCCGCGCGAAGCCGGCCAGGTCGGTGATCCGGCCGTCCAGCGGGAGTTGGTCCATCTTGAAGTCGCCGGTGTGCAGCACCAGACCGGCCGGGGTGCGGATGGCCACCGCGAGCGCGTCCGGGATGGAGTGGTTGACCGCGAAGAACTCGCACTCGAACGGCCCGAGCCGCTCCCGGCCGCCCTCGCGCACGGTCAGCGTGTACGGCTGGATCCGCCGCTCGGCCAGCTTTGCCTCGACCAGGGCGAGGGTGAACTGCGAGCCGACCAGCGGGATGTCCGGCTTGTGGGCCAGCAGGTAGGGCACCGCCCCGATGTGGTCCTCGTGGCCGTGGGTCAGCACGATCGCCTGCACGTCGGCGAGACGGTCCAGGATCGGGCCGAAGTCGGGCAGGATCAGGTCCACGCCCGGCTGCTCGACGTCGGGGAAGAGCACCCCGCAGTCGACGATCAGCAACTTGCCGTCGTACTCGAAGACGGTCATGTTCCGACCGATGGCGCCGAGCCCGCCGAGCGGGATGATCCGCAGGCCACCTTCCGGCAGCGGCGGGGGTAGTTCCGCCTCGATGTGCGCCTCGGTCACTCGTCCACCTCATTCTGCGACGCCGTCACCCGGCGCCCGTCGTGTCGTTCGATCATTCGGGTAGCTCCAGGCCCGCTGCCGCGAAGTCCGCGCGCAGCTGGGCGATCTCGTCGTTGGTGGCATCCACGAGCGGGGGTCGCACCGGGCCGGCCGGCAGGCCCAGCGCTGCCAGGCCGGCCTTGACCAGGATGGTGCCCTGCGTGCGGAAGATGCCCGTGAACAGCGGCAGCAGCCGCCTGTGCAGGGTCAGCGCGGTGGGCATGTCCCCCGCGTCGTACGCCTCGATCATCTGTGCGGTCAGCGCCCCGGTGAAGTGCGTGGAGGTGCCGACCACGCCCACGCAGCCGACCGCCAGCGCCGGCAGGGTGAGCGCGTCCTCGCCGCTGTAGTAGGCGAGGCCGGTCCGGCTGGTCACCCAACTGGTGGCGATCAGGTCGCCCTTGGCGTCCTTGACCGCGACGATGCGGCCGTGGTCGGCGAGCCGGACCAGTGTCTCGGTGTCGATCGGCACGCCGGAGCGGTGCGGGATGTCGTACAGCATCACCGGCAGTCCGCTGGCGTCGGCCACGGCGGTGAAGTGTCGCAGTAGTCCGCTCTGCGGCGGCTTGTTGTAGTACGGCGTGACCACCAGCAGGCCGTGCGCGCCGGCCTTCTCGGCGGAGGCAGCCAGCTCGATCGTGTGTCGGGTGTCGTTGGTGCCGACACCGGCCACCACCCGGGCGCGGTCACCGACGGCCTCGACCACGGCGCGGATCAGGAGTTCCTTCTCCGCGTCGGTGGTGGTCGGCGACTCGCCGGTGGTGCCGTTGACCACCAGCGCGTCGTTGCCCTGTTCGTCGACCAGGTAGCTCGCCAGTCGGGCGGCGCCGTCGAGGTCGAGTGAGCCGTCGGCGGTGAACGGGCTCACCATGGCGGTGAGCACCCGCCCGAACGGGCGGGACACCGGTCGGGCGGCGGCGTCGGGGTGGTCCTGCGTCATACCCTCCAACCTAGCGGACGACCAGCCGGAGCCCGCCGGGGAAGGGCTCAGGACGCCTCGTGCGGGCTGGCCGCCACCTCGGTGCCGTCCGGCAGGGTGGAGATCGCGAAGTCGGCGAAGACGTTCGGGGCGACTCCCTGGAGCTGACGCAGGCACTCCACGGCCAGCTCGCGGATCTCCACGTCGGCGTGCTCGGTGGCCCGCATCGCGATGAAGTGCCGCCAGGCCCGGTAGTTGCCGGTGACCACGATCCGCGTCTCCGTGGCGTTCGGCAGCACCGCCCGGGCCGCCTGCCGGGCCTGCTTGCGGCGCAGCGTCGGGTTCGGCTCGTCGGAGAAGCGCTGCTCCAGACCCTCCAACAGCTCCGTGTACGCCCGCACGCTCGCCTCGGCGGCCTCGACGAACTTCTTGTGCAGCTCCGGGTCGTCGGCGATGACCGCCGGCTCGACCATGGCCGCGTCCCGCTCGGGGACGTACCGCTGCGAGAGCTGGGAGTACGAGAAGTGCCGGTGCCGGATCAGCTCGTGGGTGAAGGAGCGGGACACCCCGGTGAAGTAGAAGGTGACCGAGCCGTGCTCCAGCACGCTCAGGTGACCCACCTCGAGGATGTGCGCGAGGTAGCCGGCGTTGGTGGCGGTGGCCGGGTTCGGCTTCTTCCACGACTGGTAGCAGGCCCGCCCGGCGAACTCGGCGAGCGCCTGGCCGCCCTCGGCGTCGGTCGACCACGGCACGTCGTCCGGGGCCGCGAACTGGGTCCACGCGATCAACTTGACCTGGGGCTGCACCATCTCCGGCATGCCTGGGACTGTAGTGGCCGGCGGCCCGTTCCCGAATCACCGGGGGCCTGTCGGTGTTCAAGATCTCGACAGCCGTCCTCGGGCTCCGCCGGTCCGTGGGTCTTCCTCGTGGCCTGTCGAGCTGCCCCAGATGTGGGGCAGGAGCCACGCCGCCAAGGGCTTCCTCCCGCCGACCGAATCGGTGCCCGCCAGCGCACCGGGCCCACAACGCACCGGGCCGACAACGCGCTGGAGCGACAACACACCGGCCCAACAACACACCGGCCCAACAACACACCGGGCCGACAGCGCACCGGCCCGGCAGCGCCGACCTCCACCCCAAGCGTCGACGCCGCGCCCGCCCGCGACGCGCTCGTCCACGCCTGGCGAGGGTCGTCCGCCCCGCGTGACGGGTGGTGCCGTCCCTGACGTCCTTTGGCGCCCCACATCTGGGGCAGCTCGACAGGGAGACCCCACCAGGTCCTGCCCCCTGGGGGAGCAGGCATAGCTCGGGTCGCGTCAGGCGGCAGCACCGCCAGACGAAGAGCAGCGCGGTCAGACGAAGAGCAGCGCGGTCAGACGAAGAGCAGCGCGGTCAGACGTAGAGCGAGGTGAACGGCGCCCAGGGCAGGTTGCGCACCACCGTGAACGCCAGCCAGGCGGCCATGAAGCCGCTGATGACCTTGGGGCTGATCCGCAGCTCGGGCAGCCGCCAGCCGAACGCCTGGTTGCCCGCCCAGGCCACGAAGAGGTACGCCAGGAAGGGCAGCGAGAAGACGAACAGGAAGTGGTGTCGGGCGGCGGCCGGCAGGTCGGCGTGCAGCACGTACCAGAGTGCGCGGGTGCCGCCGCAGCCCGGGCAGTCGAACCCGGTGGTCAGCTTCATGATGCAGGTGGGCGCGGCGTCCGGGTCGGCGTGGGTCGGGTTGCTCACCAGCGCGTACCCCATGCCGAGCCCGACGCAGCCGAGCGCGGCCAGTGGCGCGGCCCAACGCGGCGAACGCGCGTGGATCCGCAGGACGAACCGGGTGAGCCGGTCGGGCTGGGGCGCCGGGTAGTGGTAACCGACAGGCGGTGACTGGTCGACCGGTCCGGGAGCGCTCGTCACGCGTTCACGGTACACCTGACACGCTCGCCAGCGCGGCCGTGAGCGGACCCGCCAGGTCGCCGGCGGCGGGCGGCGCGACCGCGTCCAGCCCGAGCCAGCCGGCCAGCCGGTACAGCTCGGCGGCGAGCGCCACGGCGGTCTCCCCCGCGTCGGCGCCCGGCTCGAGCCAGGCGGCCGGCACCAGCAGCACTCCGGCCCTGCGGTCGGCCTTCAGGTCGACCCGGGCGGTGAACCGGTCGCCCTGCAGGAACGGCAGCACGTAGTAGCCGTACACCCGCTGCGGCGCCGGCACGTAGATCTCGATCCGGTAGCTGAAGTCGAACAGCCGCTCGGTGCGGGCCCGTTCCCAGATCAGCGGGTCGAACGGGCTGACCAGCGTGTTGCCGCGTACCCAGCGGGGCAGCCGCGCGGAGGTGTGCAGCCAGGCCGGCTGCCGCCAGCCCGCCACGGTGACCGGCACCAGCTCGCCGGCCTCGGCCAGCTCGGCGACCGCCTGGCGGGCCCCGGCGACCGGCAGCCGGAAGTAGTCGCGCAGCTCCGGCTCGGCGGCCACCCCGAGCGCGCGCGCGGCCAGGGCCACCAGGCCGCGGTACGCCTCGGCGTCGGTCGGGGTGGGCGCGGCCAGCGCGGCCGCCGGCAGCACCCGCTCGGGCAGGTCGTAGCGGCGGGCGAAGGAGGTGCTGCGCTCGGCGGCGGTCACCTCACCGGCCCAGAAAAGGAACTCCAGCGCCTGCTTGACGGCCGACCAGTTCCACCCCCAGTTGCCGGTCTGCCGGGGCGCGTCGTGCTCGATCTCCGCGGCGGTCAACGGCCCCCGGGCGGCCACCTCGTCGCGTACCCAGGCGACCAGGTCGGGCTGCTCCTGGGCGATGCGCCGCATGCCGCCCCAGGCTTCGCTGCGCGCCCGGGCCATCCGCCAGCGCAGCAGCGGGTGCAACCCGACCGGTACGAGGGAGGCCTCGTGGCCCCAGTACTCGAACAGCTCCCGGGGGCGGCGGTAGGCGGCGTTGTCCAGCAGGGTCGTCGGGTACGGACCGAGTCGACTGTAGAGCGGCAGGTAGTGCGCCCGTTGCAGCACGTTGACCGAGTCCATCTGGATCAGGGCGACCCGGTCGAGGACCCGGCGCAGATGCCGACGGGTGGGCACGCCGGTCGGCGACGGGTCGGCGAAGCCCTGGGCGGCGAGCGCCACCCGTCGGGCCTGGGCGAGCGAGAGTGATTCCAGTGCGGCCATCGTCGGCGACGATAAATCATCGGTACGACGTCGGTGCGGGAAGCTGGACTCCGACCGTCACGGGGGCATAGAACGGTGCAATGCTGACCATCCGCCGGGAGGAGCCGGACGACGCCGAGGCGATCGCCCGGGTGCACGTGCACGGCTGGCAGTCTGGTTACGCCGGTGTCATGCCGGACGAGGTGCTCGGTCGGCTCAACGTGGCGGCCTGGGCGCAGCGCCGCCGTGAGGTGGGCACCGCCGACCCGGAGCACCCGTTCACCACTCTCCTCGGCGAGGTGGACGGGCTGGCCGTCGGCTTCACCACCTTCGGGCCGTACCGCCGCAACCAGGACCGGGACGACCTGGACCCGAGCGTCGGCGAGGTGCTGGCCCTCTACGTCGAGCCGGCGTTCTGGGGGGACGGGACGGCCACCGCGCTGTTCGCGGCGGCCCGCGCCGGGCTCGTCGAGCGGGGCTGGACCGGCTACCGGCTGTGGGTGCTGGCCGACAACGGGCGGGCCCGTCGGTTCTACGAACGGGCCGGGCTGTCACCGGACGGTGAGCGGTCGACCTACCAGGTGCCGCTCGCCGGAGGGCGTGGCCCGGTCGGGCTCGTCGAGCTGCGGTACGCCGGACGCCTCGACGACTGACCCGCCCGGCGTGAGCCACTTGCGGGTCGGCAGGAAGGCCAGCAGGGCCAGGCTGATCCAGACGTACGCGTTGCTGCCGAGGAAGCCGTCGACGCCGGTGAAGTCCTTCTCCCAGAACCAGACGGTCCGGCTGATCAGCAGCGCGTACCCGATGGTCGCGGCGATCAGCAGGACCCGCCGGCGGCGGCCGGCCGGCGCGGCCATCGCGTTGTCCACCAGCAGGATCAGCGCGGGCAGCAGCCAGACCAGGTGGTGTACCCAGGTGACCGGGCTGACCAGGCACATCACCGCGCCGGTCAGGGCCAGACCGGTCTCCTCGTCGCCGGCCGCGACGGCCGCGCGGGACCGCCAGGCCCAGAGCGCCAGGGTGCCGAGGACCAGCAGCAGCCAGAGCAGGGTGCTCGGGTGTTGCGGGTCGAGGCGGGCGACCACGCCGCGCAGCGACTGGTTGGAGACGAAGGCGAGCTCGCCGACCCGCCCGGTGTTCCACAGCGCCTCGGTCCAGAACTCTCGGGAGGCGTCCGGGAAGAGCGCGCCGGCCAGCACGGTCACCCCGGCGGCGGCGCCGCTGGCGGTGAGCGCCGCACGCCATCGCCCGGTGACCAGCAAGTAGACGATGAAGATGCCCGGGGTCAGCTTGATCGCGGTGGCCAGGCCGATGCCCACGCCCGCCCACCGGCTGCCGGCGGGCAGCAGCCGGAGCAGGTCCACCGCCACCAGGAAGAGCAGCAGCGTGTTGACCTGCCCGAAGTTGACCGTCTCGCGCATCGGCTCGAAGGCGGCGGCCAGGCAGAGCGCGACGGCGAGGGCGAACCAGCGGGTCCACCCGGCCCGCCGGGCGATCGGGTCGACGAACCACCAGATCAGCACGGTGGTGGTGGCCACGCTGGCGAGCACGCTCACCACGATCGCGGCCGTCCACGGCAGGTACGCCATCGGCAGCATGACCAGCGCGGCGAACGGCGGGTAGGTGAAGCCGTACTGGGTCCTGGGCTTGAGGTAGTCGTAGATCTCCCCGCCGTCGTGCACCCACCACGTCAGCGCGCCGTAGTAGACCTTCAGGTCGAAGAAGCCGTGCCGTACCGCCGCGACGGAGAGGAACGCGGTGACCGCCGCGGCGAGCACCACCACCCCGACGACCTGCGCGGCCGTCCTGCTGGCACCCTGCGCCACCGTCGCCTCCCTGGCCCTTGAGTAGGCTTCCGTCCCATGGCTCTCGGGTACGTCCGCCCGGCGCGTCCCGAGGACGCCGGCGAGATCGCACGCATCCAGCTCGCGACCTGGCGGGTCGCGTACCGCCGGATCCTGCCTCGGCACGTGCTCGACAACCTGGACGAGGCGTTCCTCGCCCGGCGGTGGAGCGCCGCGGTGCTGGAGCCGCCCTCGGGCGCGCACCGGGTGCTGGTCGCCGTCGAACAGGCCGAACAATCGTATCTGGTGGGGTTCGCCGCCTCCGGCCCGGCCGACGGGGAGGCCCTCGCGCCGGGCGAGCCGGCCGATGCCCTGGGCCCGGACGTGGCGGCGGTGACCGACCTGCTGGTCGAGCCGCGCTGGGGTCGGCGGGGGCACGGCAGCCGACTGCTCGCCGCCACCGTCGACCTGTGGCGCTCCGACGGGATGAGTCGGGCGGTGGCCTGGGCGTTCGACGGCGACGAGGCGACCCGCAAGTTCCTCACCAGCACCGGATGGGAGCCCGACGGCGCGGCCCGGGCGCTGGACGTCGACGACATGCTGGTGCCCCAGGTGCGCCTGCACGTGGCGGTGCCGACCGAGCCACTCGCCGGGGACCGCCCCGGCGAGTGACCCGACCGGGTCAGCCCTTGTCCGAACCGTCGTTGGCGTCGCGGACGAAGTAGCGCTGGAACACCACGAAGATGATCGCCACGGGGATGGTGGCGAGCAGCGCCGCGCCCAGCTTCAGCGGGTACTGGGTGCCGCTGCCCAACGATCCGCTGACCAGGTCGGCGAGGCCACGCGGCAGGGTGAACAGGTCCGGGTCCTGCACCGACACGAGGCTGTGCGGGAACTCGTTCCAGGAGCCCTGGAACGACAGGATGGTCAGGGTGATCAGCGCCGGCTTCGCCATCGGCAGCACCACCGACCAGAAGGTCCGGAAGACGCTCGCCCCGTCGATGCGGGCGGCCTCCTCCACACTCACCGGGATCGACTCGAAGAACTGTTTCATGATGAACACGCCCGCCGCGTCGGCCAGCAGCGGCACCACGAGGCCGGCGTAGCTGTTGTAGATGCCGAGCTGATTGAGCACCAGGAACTTCGGGATCAGCAGGACCACCCCGGGGACCGCCATCACGGCGATGATGGCCGCGAACAGCCCGCCGCGCCCGGTGAACCGCAGCCGGGCCAGGGCGTACCCGGCGAGCGAGTCGAAGAACACCCGCCCGACGGTGACCAGCACGGTCACCAGCAGCGAGTTGCCCAGCCAGAGCGGGAAGTTGGTGCCCGCGAAGATCCGCTCGAAGCCGGCCAGGGTGAGCGGGTCCGGGAACGGCGACAGCGGGTTGGCCGCCGCGTCCGGCTCGGTCTTGAGCGAGTTGCCGATCTGGATGACGAACGGATAGAGGAACACCAACCCGAAGAAGACCAGCGTCGCGTACCCCAGGAAGCGGGTGGCCAGGGTGCGGGCCTCGCGCTGGTCACCGCGCGCGGGCCCCGCCGGGTGGTCGGTGCGCACGGCCATCTCAGGACCTCTCCGGTACGCGCCGACGCCGCCACCCGCGACGCGGCCGGTCGGTGTCCCGCTCGGCCAGCGCACGACGCTGGATCAGCGTGAGCACGATGATGATCAGGAACAACACGAACGAGATCGCCGCGCCGGAGCCGTAGTCGAAGTCCCGGAAGGCGGTCCGGTACGACAGGTACGCCGGGGTGAGGGTGGTCTTGGCCGGGTCGCCCTGGCTCATCACGTACACCTGGTCGAAGACCTGCCAGGAGCCGATCAGGCCGAGGGTGAGCACCAGGAAGGTGGTCGGCCGGATCATCGGCAGCGTGACGTGCCGGAAGCGCTGCCAACGGGACGCTCCGTCGAGGCTGCTCGCCTCGTCGAGAGTCACCGGGACGTTCTGGAGCCCGGCCAGGAACATCAGCATGAACGTGCCGGAGGTCGTCCAGACGACCAGCGTGATGATCGAGGTCATCGCGACGCTGGGGCCGGCGAGCCAGTCCCACCAGGTCAGCCCGAACGGGCCGCCGTCGGTGAGCGCCGCCGGGGGTGTGTCGACGCCGACCGCGCCGAGGAGCAGGTGCAGGACGCCCCGGGAGTCGGCGAACCACTCCGGTCCGTCGATGCCGAGGAAACCGAGCAGCGCGTTCACCGCGCCGGAGTTGGCGAACAGGAAGAGGAACACCACGCTGATCGCGACCGAGCTGGTGACCGAGGGGAAGTAGAAGGCGCTGCGGAAGAAGCTCTTGCCCTTGAGCATCCGGTTGTTGACGATCAGCGCCAGCCCCAGCGCGAGCACGGTCTGCGCCGGCACCACGATGACCACGTAGTAGATGTTGTTGCGGATGCTGGTCATGAAGTCGCGGCGGGCCAGCCCGTCCTCGGTGAACAGCTGGGTGTAGTTGTGCGCGCCGACGAACGGGACGTCGCCGGTGAACGGGCTGCCCTGGCCGTTCCAGTCGGTCAGACTGACCCAGAGCGCCATCAGGATCGGCAGCACCAGGAACAGCCCCAGGATGACGATCACCGGCGCGACGAACAGCCAGCCGGCGAGGTTCTCGTTGCCGCGTACGCCACCACGGCGTCGGCGGCGGCCCGCGCCGGGCGCGGTGGCCGCGGCGGTCAGTGTCTCGGTTGCCATCTCCCCTCCCTTCCTCTCTCGGGTCGACGTGCGGCGGGGGCCCCTGGTCCGTGGGGCCCCCGCCGACTCGTCAGCTGCCGCCGAGCGCGGCCTTGGCGTTCTTGTCGAAGTTCTGCAGCACGGTCTTCGGGTCACCGTTGGCGAGGCCCTGCAGGCCGGTGTCGAGGTCCTTGAGGACGCTGTCCATCTTCGGCGCGTTCACCGGGCCCTGGGCGTACGCGGCGCCGTCGATGAAGACCTTGTCGGCCGGGAAGGCCGCGGTGTACTGGTCGCGCACCGACTGGCGGGACGGCATGACACCGAACGCCGTGGCGAAGGCCATCTGCTGCTCGCCGCTCGTCATCGCCTCGACGAACTTGATCGCCTGGTCCTTGTACTTGCTCTTCGCCGCGACGCCCCAGCACTGGGTGAAGGAGAGCGTGCCCTGGCCCTTCGGGCCGGCCGGCAACGCCACCACCTTGTACTTCACGTTCGGGAAGTCGTTCTGCAGCGCGCCCTTGATCCAGTTGCCCTCGATCGTCATCACGGCCTTGCCCTTGCCGAACGCCTCGCCGGACCAGCCCGAGTCGAGCTGCTTCGGGTACTTGGCCAGGCCGGAGGTGAGCATGGTCTTGACGTACTCCAGGGCCGCCAGGTTCTCCGGGGTGTCGGCGGTCGGCTGCTTGCCGTCCTTGCTCACCAGCCAGCCGCCGTTCTGCACCAGGAACGCGCCGATGCGGTCGCGGGTGTCGCCGAGCGCCAGGGCGACCTGCCCCTTCGCCTTGATCTTCTGGGCGGTCACGGTGAGCTGGTCCCAGGTGGTCGGCACGTCGGCGTCGGTCAGCCCGGCCTTGGCCCACAGGTCGGTGTTGATCTGCAGGGCGAGGGTGGAGAAGTCCTTGGGGGCGCAGTAGAGCTTGCCGTCGTACGTGAACGTGGTGCGCAGGCTCTCGTAGAAGTCGCTCGTGTTGGAGATCTTGTCGCCGTACGGCTCCAGCGCGCCGACGCTCGCGTAGTCGGCGAAGCGGGCCGCGTCGACGTAGAAGACGTCCGGCGGGGTGCCACCGGCGAGGGCCTGGCCGAGCTGCTGGGTGAGATCCTGCGCCGGGGTGACCGTCGCGGTGTTGCCGGAGCTGCCGGCCCACTTGGCGGCGGCGTCCTGGACGGCCTTGGTCTCGGCCTCGCCGGAGGAGCCGATGAGGATCTGCAGGTTGGCCGGGCCGCTGGACTGGGCGGCGTCGCCGGAGTCGTCGAAGCCGCTGCCGCAGGCTGCGGATCCGAAGAGCGCGACGGCGGCGAGGCCGGCGACCGCTGCCCGGGTGAGGGTTCTGGGTGCCATGGGTTTCTCCTGGTGAGGGGGTGGGTTACGCGGTGTGCCGCAGGGCCAGCGAGGGCGCCAGCAGCACGGGGGTGGGTGTCTGGTTGCCGTCGAGGACACCGGTGAGCAGGTCCACGCAGCGGGCGGCGGCCTCGGCGAGGGGTTGACTGACGCTGGCCAGGCCGATGGCGGCGGCGACCGGCGTGTCGTCGAAGCCGATCACCGACACCGGCGGGTCGAGGTCACGGACGGCTTGGAGGGCGCCGAGCGCGAGCGAGTCGCTGGCGCAGAGCACGGCGGTCGGCGTCGTGGCGGCGAGCAGGTCGCGGGTGAGACGTTCGCCCTCGGCGACGCCGTCCTCGGTCTCCCGGTGCAGCCCCGCCGGGTCGACGCCGGCCGCGTGCAGGGTGTCGTACCAGCCGGCACGTCGGTCGTCGCCGACGCCGGAGCCGCTCGGCCAGCCGATGAAGGCGATCCGTCGGTGCCCGGTGTCCAGCAGGTGGCGGGTGGCGGCGGCGGTGCCGGCCGCGCCGTCGACGTCGACCCAGGGATGCGCGTCGAGCGCGTCCCACGGCCGGCCGAACGTCACGAAGGGCACCCCCCGGTCGGCGAGCCAGGCGGTACGCGGGTCTCCATACTTGGTGCCGACCAGCACGAACGCGTCCAATTCGTACGTGCCGAGTAGGTCGTCGTAGGTGGCGATCTCCCGCTCGTCGTCGGCGGCGGTGTAGAGCAGCACCCGGTAGCCGGCGGCGTCGGCGGTCTCGGTGAGCCCGTGCAGGAAGCGGTCGAGCACGGAGCCGTTGATGCCGTCGCGGGTGGGTTCGATCCGGGCGGCGATGAGTCGGGACCGGCCGGTGCGCATCTGCCGGGCGGCCTGGTTGGCCCGGTAGCCGAGCGCGTTGATCGCGTCCTCGACCCGCTGGCGGGTCTCCTGGCGCACGATGTGCGGGGCGTTGAGCACGTTGGAGACCGTCTGGCGGCTCACGCGGGCGTGCCGGGCCACCGTTGCGATGGTTACCTTTTCAGGCACTTAATCCCTCTCGCCGTCTTGAACGATCCAATTCGGATAGTGCAGGATTAGATCGTTCAAGTTTCTGGAATGTTTCGCACTTTGCACCGCCCGGGGCGCGTTGTCAAGACATCCGCCCCGCACCCCGATGATCTGGAGCCGCACCGTGACCGAACGCCAGCTGCAACCCCTTCTGCACGAGTTGGTGGGGGCGGTGCTCGCCCCCACCAGCGCGCTGGGGGACGCGACCGGGCAGATCCGCCCGACCGGCGTCCAGGGGGTCTTCCACGCCGACGCCCGCGTGCTCTCCCGGGCCGAGCTGCGGGTGGACGACCAGGAATTGGAGGGTCTCACCCACGGCCAGGACGGCCCGCACGGCGCCCGCTTCGTGGGGCTGGCCCGCTGGCTCGGCGACCCGACCCCCGACCCCACCGTCCGCGTGGAGCGTTCCCGCCGGGCCACCCGCAACGGCCTCACCGAGGAGCTGCGGATCGTCTCCACCGCCACGGTCGGCGTACGGGCCACCGTCACCGTCGACCTCGCCTGCGATCTGGCACCCATCGAAACCGTCAAGTCCGGCGGCGCTGCCGACGCGCTGGAGGCGAAGACCGGCCAGCCGGGCGTGCTCACCTGGGCCGCCGACGGGATCACCGTCACCGTGACCGCGCCGGACGCCGACGTGCTCGCCACCGGCGAGCGGGCCACCGCGCCCCGGCTGACCTGGCCGATCGACCTGCCCCCGGGCGGCGGGACGGTGCTGCGCTGGCAGCTGGCCGTCACGGACCCCCGCGCCGTGGTGGTCGGCCCGACCGGCGAGCCGGAGTGGGCCCGGCCGGCGGTGACCGCCGACGACCGGCGGCTGGTCCGGCTCCTCGACCGCAGTCTGGACGACCTGCGCGGGCTCCGCCTGGCCGAGACCGGTGCTCCCGGGGACGTCTTCCTGGGCGCCGGCGTCCCCTGGTTCCTCACCCTGTTCGGTCGGGACAGCCTCTGGGCCGCCCGGATGATGCTGCCCCTCGGCACCGACCTGGCCGCCGGCACCCTGCGCGTCCTGGCCCGCCGCCAGGGCACCCGGCACGACCCGGCCACCGGCGAGGACCCCGGCAAGATCCTGCACGAGCTGCGCCGGCACGAGTTCGCGGTGCCCGGCAACGGCCTGCACCTCCCGCCGGCCTACTACGGCACCGTCGACGCCACCATGCTCTGGGTCAACCTGCTGCACGACGCGTGGCGCTGGGGCCTCGACGCCGAGCAGATCGCGCCGTTGCTGCCGCACCTGGAGGCCGCGTTGCGCTGGCTCGGCGAGCACGCCGACCCGGACGGTGACGGCCTCGTCGAGTACGTCGACACCACCGGTCACGGCCTGTCCAACCAGGGCTGGAAGGACTCCGGCGACGCCGTACGCTTCCACGACGGCAGCCTGGCCACCGCGCCGATCGTGCTCGCCGAGGTGCAGGCGTACGCGCACGAGGCGGCGGTGAACGGCGCCGCCCTGTTGGACGCCTTCGGCCGCCCCGGCGCGGACCGGTGGCGCGAACACGCCGCCGCCCTGGCCCGACGCTTCCGGGAGCGCTTCTGGGTCGACGGCCGGTACGGCCCGCAGCCCGCCCTGGCCCTAGACCGGGACAAGCGGCCCGTCGACTCGCTGACCAGCAACATCGGTCACCTGCTCGGCACCGGTCTGCTCGACGCCGACGAGGAGACGCAGATCGCCCGCCTGCTCACCACGGACGCCATGGCCGGTGGCTTCGGGCTACGGACGATGTCCACCGACGACGCCGGCTTCAGCCCGCTGTCGTACCACTGCGGTTCGATCTGGACCCACGACACCGCGATCGTGCTCGCCGGGCTGGCTCGGGCCGGGCACTCCGAGGCCGCGCTCGGCCTGGCCGAAGGGCTGCTCACGGCGGCCGAGGCGTTCGACTACCGGATGCCCGAACTGTACGGCGGCGACGACCGGACACTACTGGGCCGTCCGGTGCCCTACCCGGCGGCCTGCCGTCCACAGGCGTGGGCCGCGGCGGGCGCGGTCCTGCTGCTCCAGGCCGCGACGGGCCTCTACCCGGACGTGCCCGGCGGCACGGTCCGCGTCGCCCCGCTGGCCGGCCCCGACTTCGGCGCGGTGCACGCCACCAACCTCCGGGTAGCCGGCAAACCGGTGAGCGTCACGGTCAACCAGGCCGGCGAAGCCGAGATAACCGGCCTCCCCGCTCCCCTGACCGCCCCAACCCTCCCCACCCAACGCACCCCGAGCTAACCCCGCCCCTCCCACCCCGTCGATCATGGAGTTGTGGTGGGCGAAAGCTCCACACCCGCCCGAAATACGGGGCACCACAACTCCATGATCGACAGCGACGGAGAGGCGAGGTGAGGCCCGCCGCCGCCCAGCCCTCCGCGATCTTGCAGTTTGTGTTGCCGAGATCGGCGGTAATGCCGCCTTTGTCGCGACAGGAACTGCAAGATCGCGGAGGGTGGCGCGGCGGCTGCGCGCCGGCTCAGCCGAGGAGGGGGTCCAGG
Organism: Micromonospora sp. WMMD736; assembly: GCF_049179015.1. Classification (NCBI taxonomy): domain Bacteria; kingdom Bacillati; phylum Actinomycetota; class Actinomycetes; order Micromonosporales; family Micromonosporaceae; genus Micromonospora; species Micromonospora sp. WMMD736. The sequence goes on along the minus strand of NZ_JBMHMI010000001.1, from coordinate 5,969,848 downwards.
CCGATGGTCAGGCCGGGGCGGCTGCGGACGGCACGGACGGCCAGGAGGACGCCGGGCATGAAGGACACCCGGTCGTACGAGTCATGCCGGATCGTCAGCGTCTCGCCGGTGCCGCCGAACAGCACCTCCTGGTGGGCAACCAGTCCGGTGGCGCGTACGGCGTGCACCCGTACCCCGTCGATGTCGGCCCCCCGCGCGCCCGGCACCTCGTCCTTCGTCGCGTCCGGCACCGGGCCGAGGCCGGCCTCGGCCCGGGCCCGGGCGATCTGCCGGGCGGTGTGCGTGGCGGTGCCGCTCGGGGCATCCAGCTTGCGCGGATGGTGCTGCTCGATGATCTCGACGGACTCGAAGTGCCGGGCGGCCCGCGCGGCGAACTGCATCATCAGCACCGCGCCGATACCGAAGTTCGGGGCGATGACCACGCCCACCTCGGGTCGGTCGGCCAGCCAGCCGCGCACCTGCTCGAGCCGCTGCTCGGTGAAGCCGGTGGTGCCCACCACCGCGTGGATGCCCTGCCCGATGGCCCACTCGAGGTTGTCCATGACCACGTCGGGCGTGGTGAAGTCGACGACCACCTGGGCGGCGGACGCGGCGTCGAGGCCGTCGCCCTGGTCGATCGCGGCGGCCAGTTCGAGATCGTCAGCGGCGTCGACGGCCTTGCAGACCTCGACACCCATCCGACCACGGGCACCGAACACACCGACCCGGGTCTTCCCTTGCTCGTCAGTCACGGGGCACAACCTATCCCAATCGGGACGCGGCGGGTCAGGCGGAGGCGGTCAGCCGGAGAAGTCGCCCTCGCCGAACGGACCGACGACGGCCAGCGACATCGGCCGACTCAGCAGCTCCACGGCGAGGACGTTGACCTCCTCGACGGTGACCCCGTCGACCCGGCGGAGCAGCTCGTCCACCGGCATCAGGTCGCCGTAGAGCAGCTCCCCCTTGGCCAGCCGACTCATCCGCGAGCCGGTGTCCTCCAGACCGAGCACGAAGGAGCCCTTGCTCATGCCCTTGCCCCGGGCCACCTCGGCATCGGTCAACCCGTCGGCGGCCACCCGGGCCAGCTCGGCCCGGGTCAGGGCCAGCACCTCGTCCACCTTGCCCGGCGCGCAGCCGGCGTAGACGGCGAACAGGCCGCTGTCGGCGTACTGGCTGGCGTAGGAGTAGACCGAGTACGCGAGGCCGCGCTGCTCGCGGATCTCCTGGAAGAGCCGACTGGACATGCCGCCGCCCAGCACGTTGTTGAGCACCCCGAGGGCGAAGCGCCGGTCGTCGGTGCGGTCGATGCCGGGGCAGCCGAGGATGACGTGCGCCTGCTCGGTCTCCTTCGGCTCGACCAGGGTGGTGGCCGGCTTGGTGCGTACCGCCGGGTTGGCCGCACGGTGCGTGGCCGGCGCGGCCGGGTCGCTGTCCAGCGGCGTGCCGCGCACGGCCTGGCGGACCAGCTTCACCACGGCGGCGTGGTCGAGGTTGCCGGCGGCGGCGATGACGATCTGTGGGGCGGTGTAGCGGTTCCGGTAGAAGCTCTGAATCTGCCGGCGGGTCATCGGCGTGACGGTCTCCTCGGTACCGGAGATCAGCCGACCCAGCGGGTGGTCACCGTAGACGGCCCGGGCGAAGAGGTCGTGCACCTCGTCACCGGGCTCGTCGTCGTGCATGGCGATCTCCTCGAGGATCACGCCCCGCTCGGTCTCCACGTCGGCCGGCTCGATCAGGGAGTCGGCGACCAGGTCGCACATCACGTCGATCGCCAGCGGCAGGTCCTCGTCCAGCACGCGGGCGTAGTAGCAGGTGTATTCCTTCGTGGTGAAGGCGTTCGTCTCACCACCGACCGCCTCGATCTGCGAGGAGATCTCCAGCGCGGTCCGCTTGTGGGTGCCCTTGAAGAGCAGGTGCTCCAGGAAGTGCGCGGCACCGGCCTGCGGACGGGTCTCGTCCCGCGAGCCCACCGCCACCCAGATGCCGAAGGAGACGCTGCGCATGGCCGGGATCGCCTCGGTGAGCACGCGCAGGCCGCTGGGCAGCACGGTACGTCGTACCGTGCCGCCCAACGGGTCGTCGCTGAGCGTCCGGGTGACCGCGCGGGCGGTGCCGCCGGAGCGGCCCGCCGCGGTGTCCCGAGACGGTGCCACCCCCCGTCGATCCGGTGGAAACGGCGCACTGAAGGCCCGACTCACGTGGTGCTCCCGGTTCGACGAGGGGTGGGTGTTGCAGGTGCTGGTGGTCAGCTGTGCCGGGTCCGGCGACGCGGGCGCTCGCCGCCCTCGCCACCACCCTCGCCGCCGCCCTCGCCACGGTCACCGCGCTCCGGGCCACGCCCGCCGCGGTCACCGCCACGCTCGCGGTCACCCCGGTCCCGCGGACCACGGTCGCCCCGGTCGCGGCCGGACGGACGGTCGCCACCGGCGGCCTCACCGGCGGCCGGCGCCTCGGCGCCCTCCGGACGAACCTTGTCCAGGTAGATCTTGCCGCGGGCGTCGATGTCCGCGATCTCGACCTCGACCCGGTCGCCGACGTTGAGGAAGTCCTCCACGCGCTCGACCCGCTTGCCGTCGCCCACCTTGGAGATGTGCAGCAGGCCGTCGCGGCCCGGCAGCAGCGAGATGAACGCGCCGAACGCGGCGGTCTTGACCACCGTGCCGAGGAACCGCTCGCCCTGCTTCGGCAGCGTCGGGTTGGCGATCCCGTTGATCCGGTCGACGGCCGCCTGGGCCGACGGGCCGTTGGTGGCGCCGACGTAGATCGTGCCGTCGTCCTCGATGGAGATCTCGGCGCCGGTCTCGTCCTGGATCGCGTTGATGGTCTGGCCCTTCGGGCCGATCACCATGCCGATCTTGTCCACCGGGATCTTGACGGTGGTGACCCGCGGCGCGTAGTCCGACATCTCGGCCGGCGCCTCGATGGCCGCCTTCATCACGCCGAGGATGACCTGCCGGGCCTCGTTGGCCTGCTGCAACGCGGCGGCCAGCACGTCCGACGGGATGCCGTTGAGCTTGGTGTCGAGCTGCAGCGCGGTGACGAACTCCGGCGTGCCGGCGACCTTGAAGTCCATGTCGCCGAACGCGTCCTCGGCGCCGAGGATGTCGGTCAGCGTCACGTACTCGGTCTTGCCGTCCACCTCGTCGGAGATGAGGCCCATGGCGATGCCGGCGACCGGCGCCTTCAGCGGCACACCGGCCGAGAGCAGGCCCAGTGTCGAGGCGCAGACCGAACCCATCGAGGTGGAGCCGTTGGAGCCAAGCGCCTCGGAGACCTGCCGGATGGCGTACGGGAACTCCTCGCGCGACGGCAGCACCGGGATCAGCGCCCGCTCGGCGAGCGCGCCGTGGCCGATCTCGCGACGCTTCGGCGAACCGACCCGGCCGGTCTCACCGGTCGAGTACGGCGGGAAGTTGTAGTTGTGCATGTAGCGCTTGCGGTTCTCCGGGGAGAGCGTGTCCACCATCTGCTCCATGCGGAGCATGTTCAGCGTGGTGACGCCCAGGATCTGGGTCTCGCCGCGCTCGAACAGCGCCGAACCGTGCACCCGGGGCAGCACGCCGACCTCGGCGCTCAGCGGCCGGATGTCGCGCGGGCCACGGCCGTCGATGCGGACCTGCTCGCGCAGCACGCGGCTGCGCACCTCGGACTTGGTGAGCGACCGGAAGGCGGCGGACAGCTCCTTCTCCCGGCCCTCGAAGCGGGCGCCCAGCTCCTCGGCGACCCGGGCCTTCACCCGGTCCAGGGCCTCCTCGCGGTCGGCCTTGCCGGCGATGGTGAGCGCCTCGGCGACCTCGCCACGGGCCAGGTCGGCCACCGCGTCGAACACGTCGTCCTGGTAGTCGAGGAAGACCGGGAACTCGGCGACCGGCTTGGCGGCGACCTCGGCCAGCTCGGCCTGCGCCCGGCACAGCTCGCGGATGGCCGGCTTGGCGGCCTCCAGACCGCTGGCGACGACCTCCTCGGTCGGCGCGGTGGCGCCGCCCGCGATCAGGGTCACGGCGTTCGGGGTGGCCTCGGCCTCGACCATCATGATCGCGACCTCGCCGTCGGCGAGGGTACGGCCGGCCACGACCATGTCGAAGGTGGCGCGGGCCAGCTCCTCCAGGGTCGGGAAGGCCACCCACTGGCCGTCGATGTGCGCGACACGGGTCGCGCCGATCGGGCCCGAGAACGGCAGGCCCGAGAGCTTGGTCGACATCGAGGCGGCGTTGATCGCCACGACGTCGTACGGGTGCGCCGGGTCGAGCGCGAGGACGGTCTCGACGACCTGGACCTCGTTGCGCAGGCCCTTGACGAACGACGGGCGCAGCGGCCGGTCGATCAGGCGGCAGGTGAGGATGGCGTCCTCGCTGGGCCGGCCCTCACGGCGGAAGAACGAGCCGGGGATGCGGCCCGCGGCGTACATCCGCTCCTCGACGTCGACGGTCAGCGGGAAGAAGTCGAACTGCTCCTTCGGCTGCTTGCCGGCGGTGGTAGCGGAGAGGACGACCGTCTCGCCCAGCTGGGCGATGACGGAACCGGCGGCCTGGCGGGCCAGCCGACCGGTGGAGAAGGTGATCTCGCGGGTGCCGAAGGACCCGTTGTCGATCACGGCGGTGCGGGATTCGGTGCCGAGTTTGGTCTCGGTCATGTGCTGTCGTGCTCCTTCGCGTCGTGGGCCCACGACGTCGGGGAGCTGCTCAGCCGGCCGGTCTTCGATCGAAGCGCCCGGGTGGCCGGCGTGCTGCCGGGTTCCCGGGGGCCACTACCGGAGACCGGTACGCTGACCGGCTCCCTCTCGGGTGGTCGCGCGGCCCGTGTTTCTTTCAGGTGGGACGCGGATCGGGGGAGCGGCCGTCCGGCCGCTCCCCCGTCACGTCACCGGCGCAGACCGAGCCGCTCGATGAGCGTCCGGTAGCGGGCGATGTCCTTCTTCTGGACGTAGTTGAGCAGCCGACGGCGACGGCCGACCAGCAGCAGCAGCCCACGGCGGCTGTGGTGGTCGTGCTTGTGCACCTTCAGGTGCTCGGTCAGCTCGGCGATCCGCTTGGTGAGGACCGCGACCTGCACCTCCGGCGAACCGGTGTCGCCCTCGGCGGTCGCGTACTCCGCGCGGATGCTGGCCTTGGCTTCCTGGTCGAGCGCCATGTTCTCCCTGTTTCAGTGGGTTGATCAAGTGGGTGTCCGTCGTCCCGATCGGGACCGGGAACGGACCGGTTCCTCGCACCCGCGGCGTCGAGCAGGCACGCGAGGCCCCACGCCGGTCACCCGACGTCCCCGCAAGACTACCAGCACCCGCCGGTAACACCCGGCCAAGGGCCGGCGCGGCCCGGCGGATGATCAGCTCAGTGCGCGCCGGGTGCGCTCGACGTCCTCTTCGATCTGGGCGATCAGCGGCTCGATCGAGTCGTACCGGACCTGCCCGCGCAGGTGCGTCACGAAGTCCAGCGCCAGCCGCTCGCCGTAGAGATCACCGGAGAAGTCCAGCGCGTACGCCTCGACCCGCCGCTCCCGGCCGGAGAAGGTCGGGTTGGTGCCCACCGACACCGCGGCCATCAGCGGCTCAGGCTGACCCCGGCGGATCATGCGGGCCGCGTACACCCCGTCGGCGGGTACCGCCGCGTACCGGTGGCAGAGCAGGTTCGCGGTGGGGAAGCCGAGCACCCGGCCGCGCTGGTCACCACGGACCACCACGCCCTCCACCCGGTGCGCGCGACCCAGCGCGTCCGCCGCGGTGCCCACGTCGCCCGCGTCGACGCAGGAGCGGATGTACGTGGAGGAGAAGACGGTGCCGTCCGCGGCGATCAGCGGACTGCCCTCCACCCCGAAGCCGAAGGTCTGACCCAGCCGCTCCAGCAGCGCCACGTCGCCGGCCGCGCGATGCCCGAAGCGGAAGTTGTCGCCGACCACCACCAGCGCCGCGTGCAGGTGTTCGACCAGGATGTCGTGGACGAACTGCTCGGGCGGCAGCCGCGAGAACTCGGGAGTGAACGGCACCACGCAGAGCACGTCCACGCCGAGTGCCTCGATCAACTCGGCCTTGCGACCCGGCTCGGTGAGGATCGCGGGGTGTGAGCCGGGGCGGACCACCTCGGCCGGGTGCGGATCGAACGTGACCACCACGGACTGCACGCCCAGCTCCCGGGCGCGGGCCACGGCGTGCCCGATGGTCGCCTGGTGCCCCTTGTGCACGCCGTCGAAGACGCCGATGGTGACGACCGAGCGCCCCCATCCTCCGGGCGCCGCGTCGTACCCCCGCCACCGCTGCATGCCAATCCTCCCCTGCTGTCCCGCCCGTCGGCGGGTCGACTGCGCCGGCCGAGGGCCGGCGGACCTGCGTCCCGCCGTCAGGCCGGGGCGAGCACGATCTCCGCGCGGGCCCGGCCGTCCCGCTCGCTGACGATAGCGATCAGACCTCCGGCGGGGCCGAAGACGGCGTACGGGCCGGCGATGCCGGCCGGGTCCAGCGGCCCGCCGTGGCCGAGCACCTTCGCCTCGTCGGGGGTCGCGTCCCGGCGGGGGAAGAACCGGTCGGCCGCGGCGTCGAGCGGCAGGTTCACCACCTCCGGAGCGCGCTCCTCCAGCTGGTCGAGGGTGGCCGCCTCGGCGAGAGCGAAGCCACCCACCGCGGTCCGACGCAGCGCGGTGAGGTGCCCGCCGACACCGAGGGCCAGGCCCGCGTCCCGGGCGATGGCCCGGATGTACGTGCCCGAGGAGCAGGTCACGTCGATGTCGACGTCCACCACGTCCGGCTGCTCCCGGCGGATCGCCAGCACCTCCAGCCGGGAGATGGTCACCCGGCGCGCGGGCAGCTCGACGCTCTCCCCGTCCCGGACCCGCTTGTACGCCCGCTGCCCGTCGATCTTGATGGCGCTGACCGCGCTCGGCACCTGGTCCACCGCGCCGGTCAGCGCGGTCAGCGCGGCGTGGACCGCCTCGTCGGTGACGTGTCCGGCCGGGGTCGTGGCGATCACGTCGCCCTCGGCGTCGTCGGTGACGGTGGCCTGGCCCAGCCGGATGGTGCCGGTGTAGCTCTTGCCCGCGCCGATCACGTAGGTCAGCAGCCGGGTGGCCCGACCGACACCGATCACCAGCACTCCGGTGGCCATCGGGTCGAGGGTGCCGCCGTGCCCGACGCGGCGGGTCTTCGCCAGTCGGCGGATCCGCGCGACCACGTCGTGCGACGTCATGCCGCCGGGCTTGTCGACGACGATCAGACCATCGGTGCTCACGTCGCCCAAGCCTGCCAGACGCCGGCACCGGTCAGCGGACGGCCCCGACCACCGCCCAGCCGCCGGAGCGCACCCGCAGCAGCAGGGCGACCAGTCGGATCACCACGAACAGGGTCAGGCCCGCCCAGATGCCACCGAGTCCCAGGTTGAGCACGTACGCCAGCCAGATGGCCGGCAGGAAGCCGCCGAGCGCCGCCACGATGGTGAGATTGCGCAGGTAACGGACGTCACCGGCGCCGATGAGGACGCCGTCGAGCGCGAACACCACCCCGGCCAGCGGCAGCATGGCGACGAACCAGGGCCAGGCGACCATCGCCTGCTCGCGTACCTGCCCGTCGGAGCTGAACCAGGACGGCACCACGCCCGCGCCGGCGGCGATGACCAGGGCGAAGGCGACGCCGCAGAGGCCGCCGAGCAGCCCGATCCGGCGGGCCAGCGCTCGGGCGCCCGCCGCGTCGCCGGCCCCCAGGGCCGCCCCGACGAGGGACTGCGCGGCGATGGCGAGCGCGTCGAGCACCAGCGCCGTGAAGAACCACAGTTGCAGGGCGATCTGGTGGGCGCCGACGGCGGCAGCGCCGAACCGGGCGGCGACCGCCGTCGCGGAGAGGAAGCTGGCCTGGAACGCCAGACCCCGGATCAGCAGGTCCCGGCTGAGCACCAGCTGGTCGCGGATCAGGCGCGGCCGGGGCCGCAGCGACAACCGCTCGGCGACCAGCGCCCCGGCGAAGAGCACGCCGGAGAGGGTCTGCGCGACCGCGTTGGCGACCGCCGAGCCGGTCAGGCCCAGGCCGGCGGGGTAGACCAGCAGCGGGCAGAGCAGGGCGGAGACCAGGTTGGGGCCGAGCACGAAGTACAGCGGACGGCGGGTGTCCTGCACGCCGCGCAACCAGCCGTTGCCGGCCGCGGCGAGCAGCAGGCCGGGGGCGCCGAGCGCCGCGACGCGCAGCCACTGCGCGGCCGCGCCGGCCACGTCGCCACCACCTCCGGCGAGGGTACGCGCCAACGCGCCCCCGCCGATCTGCATGCCGATCGCGACCAGCAGTCCGACGCCGAGCGCCAGCCAGGACGACTGCACTCCCTCGGCCACCGCCGCCGCTCGGTCGCCGGCGCCGAAGCGACGGGCGGAACGCCCGGTGGTGCCGTACGCGACGACCGTCCCGAGCCAGGCGGTGAGTGTCATCACCGTGCCGCCGACGGCGAGCGCGGCCAGCGGCACGCGACCGAGGTGCCCGACGACGGCCGTGTCGACGAGCACGTAGAGCGGCTCGGCGGCGAGCACCACGAGCGCCGGCAGGGCGAGGCTCGCGATCCGGCGTGGTGAGGCGGATCGGTCGACGGTGGCGGTCTGGCTCATCGCCGCCGATCGTGACACGCCGGCAGTAAGGACTGCAAGCGCGCCGATGGCTTACCTACACGCAGCACCCGTGGCCGCGCCCCACCTCGTCGATCGCGCACGTGGTGTTGGTGAATTGCGGCATTGCGCCGACCTTGTCACCACAGCAACTGCACGATCGGCCGACCGGTGGGGTCTGGGCTGGGCTGGGTCGGGCTTACTGGCGGGTGTCCATCGACGTCTGGAGCGCGCGGCGGGCCTGCTCGCGGGCGTCGTCGGTGGTCTCGGGCTTGGGCTTGTTCGGCATGGTGGGCTCCTTCCAGGGTGCGAGCCACCGGCGCGCGGCGGCCCTCACGGGCGGTAGTGCTGAGCGCCCCACGGCGGTCCGGGGTTACCGGAGCAGCCGACTGGGCAGCGAGAGCCCGGGTCGGTCCGACCCTGGAGGGAGGCGGCGCGAGGTGTGACACCCCCACCCACGACCTGCACCACGACGTGGCGTCGGCCACTTCCCAAGTTATCGTTCAGGTCCAGATGCTGCCCACGGTTCCCGCCATTTGGACCATCGACCACCCGCCTCACCGGGCCAGGAAGTGCCAGCCCAGCCACCACCAGAAGCCGAACAGACCGATCCTGCCCACGGGCACCGACCCGACCTCGTAGCGCATCACGTACGCGCACACGTCGCTCATCGTGGGGATCCGGGAGCCCTCCCGGCGGGCCAGCACCTCGATGACGGCGAAGAGGACGAGCGCGGCAAGGAAACCGCCGATCGCAAGGGCCCGCATCATCGCCGCACCAACCCCCAGAACGCGGCCAACCAGGCGAACCAGGCCGCCGACCGGGTTAGATGATCCTCCAGTAACGGGTCGGCGAGCCGGGAGAAGGTGGGAAAGTCGTCGCCCACGGCGAGCACGAAGGTCGCGCCCTCGAAGACCCCGAAGATCACCACCGGCAGGGCCCACCACGCCGCCCCCGCGCCCAGCCGGGGCGGTGCCGGACGCCGGGGCACCCGGTTGCTCAGACCGAGCCAGATCAACACGCCGCCGGTGCCGAGCGTGTAGAGGTTCGCCTCGGTGGAGAACGACGCGAACCGACCGCCGACGAGGGACAGGCAGAGGAGAACCGGAACGGAGACGGCGGGCCGGTCCCAGGCTCGGGGGGCCTCCACGGTGAGATCGTGCGGCTGCTCCATCCCGCAATTCTTCCCGGTCTCACGCAGCGCGGGAAGGCCAACACTCCCCGGAGCTGACCCTGAACTTGCCGCTCCTACCGCAGTGCCAGCGCGGCGGACGGGCCGCGAGGGGTCAGCCGACGTTGGAGATCAGCGCCGCGCCCAACTCACCGCGGATCGCCTCGACGACCTGCTCGGTGCTCCCCCGGCCGGTGAACCCGGCCGCGAACCTGTGGCCACCCCCGCCCAACGCGACCGCCACGCGGCTGACGTCCACCGCGCCCTTGCTACGCATGGACACGGCCCACTCGTCGGGCGCGGTCTGCTTCAACACGCAGCTCACGTCCGCCTCGGCGGTGCACCGCACCGAGTCGATGAGCGCCTCCAGCACGTACGGCCGCTGGTCGTGCCGAACCAGGTCGTCGAGGGTGGCGAAGGTCCACACCAGTCCCCGACCCTCGGCGGCCGACGGTTCCAGACGAGCGCGGCCGAGCACCTCTCCGAAGAGTCGGACCGCGCCGAAGGGCCGGGTGTCGAAGACGCGCCGGGAGATGTCACCGGGCGAGATGCCGGTGGCCAGCAGCCGGGCGGCCATCTGATGTACGGCCGGAGTGGTCGCCTCGAAGCGGAACGACCCGGTGTCCGTGGTCAGCGCCACGTAGAAGCACTCGGCGATGGCCCGGTCCGTCGTCACGCCCAGCCGCGCCAGGAGCCGATCGGCGACCACCGACGTCGCGGCGGCTGTCGGGTCGACCAGGTTGACCGTACCGAAGCCCGGATTCGAGGCGTGGTGGTCGAGCACCAGCGCGGCACCCGCCGTCGACAGCCGGTCGGCCAGCTCACCGAGGCGCGACTCGCTGGCCGCGTCGAAGCAGATCACCAGGTCCGGTGCCGGGTCCGCGTCGCCCGGCGGGACCAGAAGCGCCATCCCGGGCAGACCCCGGAACGGTTCGGGCACCTCCGGCGGCCCGGGAAAGGTCGCCTGCACCCGGTGTGCGCCGAACTGACGCAGGCCCAGACCGAAGCCGAGCATGCTGCCCAGCGCGTCACCGTCCGGGTTGACGTGGCAGATCAACAACACCCGGCCGGTCGACGGGAGTGCGCGGATCAAGGTCTCGGCCGCCGCCCAGTCCGCCTCGGACGGGCCGACGTCGACCGTCGCGGCGAGTTGGGCACCGGCGGCGCCCGTCACCGCGCTGCCCCACCCCGGGGAGTCTCGGTGGCGTCGGCGGCGGCGTCGGCCTCCTCGTCCGTCTCGTCGTCCTCGTCCTCGACGCGGTACGGCTGCGCGTCGCCCGCGTACTCGGCGCGGGCGGCGAGCCGCTGCACCTCCGCGTCGGCGTTGCGGGCGGCGGCGAGCAGGTCGTCGATGTGCTTGACCTGGTCCTGCACGTCGTCGAGGACGAACGTCAGCGTGGGCGAGTGCCGCAGCCCGAGCGCCTTACCGACCGTGCTGCGCAGCATTCCCTTGGCGCTCTCCAGAGCCGCCGCGGTGTCCGCCTGGGCCACCGCGTCACCCAACACCGTGTAGAAGACCGTCGCGTCGCGCAGGTCGGCGGTGATCCGGGCGTCGGTGATCGTGATCATGCCCAGGCGCGGGTCCTTGATCTGGCTCCGCACCACCGAAGCGACCAGCTCACGCACTCGTTCCGCGTGCCGGCGTACCTTGGCCGGATCAGACATCTCGCCACCTCCACGGCGTCCCGCTCCCGGCCGGCCCGGACGGCCCTGGAGGCCGCCGGCCGACCGGCCAACATCTCGAACACTACCTTCGCGGTGGCGACGGTCGCCGGGCACCGCCGGCCCCGTGGGTCAGTCGTCGTCCACGCCGTACAACCGGCGTCGAACCGACAACAGTTCGACCTCGGGGCGGGCGGCCACCAGGCGCTCGCAGGAGTCGAGCACCTCGCGGACGTGCGCCGCCTCGGCGGCGACCACGGCCACCGCTATCTCCGCCCGACCATGCAGGTCGAGCGCACCCACCTCGGCGGCCGACACCTCGAAACGGCGCAGGGCCGCCACGATCGGCCGTACATATGATCTCTTGGCTTTGAGCGACCGGGAGTCGCCCGGCAGCAGCAGGTCGAAGACCGCGGTTCCGGTAAACATCGACCCGGACGATACCGCCAACTGACCCCGCATGATCAAGGGGTTTACGCCGGCCGGCGTAAACCCCTTGATCAGCGTGTCACTGCCGGATCAGGCGCGAACCTTCTCCCGCATCTCGAAGGTCTCGATGACGTCGCCGACCTGGACGTTGTTGTAACCACCCAGGGTCAGACCACACTCGAAGCCCTCGCGGACCTCGGTGGCGTCGTCCTTGAACCGCTTGAGCGAGGTGATCGTGAGATTGTCCGCCACGACCGTCCCGTCCCGAAGCAGCCGAGCCTTCGCGTTGCGCCGGATGATGCCCGACCGGACGATGCAACCGGAGATGTTGCCGATCTTGGACGAGCGGAACACGTCGCGGATCTCCGCGGTGCCCAGCTCGGCCTCCTCGTACTCCGGCTTGAGCAGGCCCTTGAGCGCCGCCTCGATCTCCTCGATGGCCTGGTAGATGACCGTGTAGTACCGGATCTCCACGCCCTCGCGGTCGGCCATCTCGCGGACCTTGTTGGAGGCCCGCACGTTGAAGCCGATGATCGTGACCGGCTCGGACGAGGCGCTCGCGAGCATGACGTTGCTCTCGGTGATCGCGCCGACGCCCCGGTCGAGGACCTTGAGCTGGACCTCCTCGGGGATGTCGAGGTTGAACAGCGCGTCCTCGAGGGCCTCCACCGAACCGGAGACATCGCCCTTGAGGATGAGGTTGAGCGACGTCTTCTCGCCCTCCTTGAGCTGCTCCATGAGCGTCTCGAGGGTGGCCCGACCACGGGAGTTGGCGAATGCCGCCGCCCGCCGCCGCGCCTGGCGCTGCTCGGCGATCTGCCGCACCGTGCGGTCGTCCGCCGCGGCGAGGAACGTGTCACCCGCGCCGGGCGGCGCGGTCAGACCCAGCACCATGACCGGACGCGCGGGCCCGGCCTCGGAGACCTGGTTGCCGTTCTCGTCGAGCATGGCCCGGACCCGGCCGTGGGCCCCACCGGCGACGATCGAGTCGCCCGCCCGCAGGGTGCCCTTCTGCACCAGCACCGTGGCCACCGCACCGCGACCCTTGTCCAGGTGCGCCTCGATCGCCACACCCTGCGCCGGCCCGTCGATCGGAGCGGTCAGCTCCAGCGACGCGTCGGCGGTGAGCAGGACGGCCTCGAGCAGCTCCTCGATGCCGATGCCCGGCTTCGCGGCCACGTTGACGAACATGGTGTCGCCGCCGTACTCCTCGGCGACCAGGCCGTACTCGGTCAGCTGCTGGCGGACCTTGTCCGGGTTGGCCTCCGGCTTGTCGACCTTGTTGACCGCGACCACGATCGGCACGTCGGCCGCCTTGGCGTGGTTCAACGCCTCGATGGTCTGCGGCATGACGCCGTCGTCGGCCGCGACCACGAGGATCACGATGTCCGTCACCTGGGCACCACGGGCACGCATGGCGGTGAACGCCTCGTGACCCGGGGTGTCGATGAAGGTGACCGCGCGGTCCTCGCCCTCGTGCGGGACGTGCACCTGGTACGCACCGATGTGCTGGGTGATGCCACCCGCCTCACCGGCCACCACGTTCGCCTTACGGATGGCGTCGAGCAGCTTGGTCTTACCGTGGTCGACGTGACCCATGACGGTCACCACCGGCGCACGGCTGACCAGGCGCTCCTCGGCCACCTCGGCGTCGAGGTCGATGTTGAACTGCGCGAGCAGCTCGCGGTCCTCGTCCTCCGGGCTGACGATCTGGATGTCGAAGCCCAGGTGCTCACCCAGCAGCTGCAGGGTGTCGTCGGAGCAGGACTGGGTCGCGGTGACCATCTCGCCCAGGTTGAACATCTCCTGGACCAGCGAACCCGGGTTGGCGTTGATCTTGTCGGCGAAGTCCGACAGCGAGGCGCCACGGGAGAGCCGGACGACCTGACCCTGACCCCGGGGAGCACCCGAGCTCATGGTCGGAGCCGACAGGTTGTCGAACTCCTGTCTGCGCTGCTTCTTGGACTTGCGGCCACGGGTCGGCCGACCACCCGGACGCCCGAAGGCACCCGCGGCGCCGCCGCCACGGCCACGACCACCGGCACCCGGACGACCGCCGCCGCCGGAGGGAGCACCCGGACGGAAACCACCGCCGGGAGCGCCACCGCCACCACCGGGGCCACCCCGGTAGCCACCGCCACCGGCACCGCCGCCGCCACCCGGGCCGCCGCGGTAACCGCCGCCGCCACCACCGGGACCGCCACGGAACCCGCCGCCACCGCCACCGGGACGGCCCGCGCCGCCACCGGGGCGACCCGCGCCACCGGGGCCGGGACGACCGGCGGCCGGACGCTGACTCGGCATGGACGCCGGGCTCGGCCGCGGCGGCATGGAGTTCGGGCTCGGCCGCGGCGGCATACCCGCCGGGCTGTTCGGCCGGGGACCACCCGCACCGGCGGCCGGCGGCCGCTGCTGCTGCTGGCCGCCCTGGATGCCGAACGGGTTGTTGCCAGCGCCGCGCGCCGGCGGACGACCGCCCGGCCGGGCACCCGGACCGGGAGCCGGCGCGCTCGGCCGAGCGGCCGGCGAACCGGGACGGGGCGGCATCGCCGCCGGACCCGGCCGAGGACCGGGCCGGTTGCCGTCGGCCGGAGGCTCCCGGCGGACGGGGTTCTCCCGCTGCTGCTGACGGGCGGCCTGCGCGGCCTTGACCGCGGCCTCCTGCTCAGCCTTCAGCGCGGCGGCACGCGCCTCCGCGGCCGCCACCTCGATGTCGTGGGCACTCGCCGGCTTGGCGACCGGGGCCGCCGACTGCGGCGCACCGGGCACCGGACCCTTGGGCTTCGGACCGGGCACCGGCGCGGCCGGCCGCCGAGGCGGCATCGGCTTGGCCGAGACCCGGGGGGCGCCCGGGGTCGGGGACGGCGTCGGGGTCGGCGTCGAAGCCGGCGTCGGCGCGGGCGCCGACGGGGCGGCCGGCGCCGGAGCACCGGCGGACGCGACGAATGCGTTCCTCAGCCGTCGGGCGACGGGCGCCTCGACCGTGCTGGACGCGGACTTGACGAACTCGCCCATCTCCTTGAGCTTGGCGAGAACGGTCTTACTCTCGACCCCGAGCTCTTTTGCAAGCTCGTGTACGCGGGCCTTGCCTGCCACTGCACTCCTCACTCCGAGGTCGTGCGGGCAGCACCCGCAGCGACCTCACTCGTGCACTTGAAGCCTGGTCATTTCAGGGACTTCATCGTGTGCTCATGTCGGTCGTCCTACCCTGCTAGCGACCCTCGCCCGGTCGGGCTGACCGGACGTAGTGGTTGGCGCATCGACGTGCTCTGCCAGCACACCGTGGTCGAGGACCTCGGTGATGCGCAGCGCTCGCCCGAAGGCGCGGCGCCGCACCGCCAGCGCGAAGCAGGCCGGATCCGGGTGCATGTTCGCTCCCCGACCCGGCAGCCTGCGGCGCGGATCAGGCCGGAGGCTGTGACCAACCTCGTCTCTGATCGCGACGATCCGCAGCAATTCGCTGGCCGGCGCACGTTTCCGGCAGCCCACACAGGTGCGCTCCGGCTGCGCGCGTCGTACCACTGGAAGAAGTCTACCCCTAGCTGCCCGAGATCGCGCCGCCCGGCTCCGGCACGTGATCCGCCGCCCCCCGCGCCGCCGGGGCGGTCTGCTCCGCGTCGGACCGAATGTCGATTCGCCAACCGGTCAACCGGGCAGCAAGGCGGGCATTCTGCCCCTCGCGGCCGATGGCGAGCGAGAGCTGGAAGTCGGGAACGGTCACCCGGGCAGCCCGACCAGCCAGGTCCACGACCTCGACCCGCAGCGCCTTGGCCGGCGACAACGCGTTTCCGACGAAGGTGGCCGGGTCGTCCGACCAGTCGATGATGTCGATCTTTTCGCCGTGCAGCTCGCTCATCACGGCTCGCACCCGCTGACCCATCGGACCGATGCAGGCGCCCTTGGCGTTCACGCCGGGGGTGGTGGAGCGGACGGCGATCTTCGTACGGTGACCTGCCTCACGCGCGATCGCGCCGATCTCGACGGTGCCGTCGGCGATCTCCGGCACCTCCAGCGCGAACAGCTTCTTGACCAGCGCCGGGTGGGAGCGGGACAGGGTGATCTGCGGCCCGCGCATGCCCTTGGCCACGTGCACCACCACGCACCGCACGCGCTCACCGTGCGCGTACTGCTCGCCGGGCACCTGCTCGGACTGCGGCAGGACACCCTCCAGCTTGCCCAGGTCGACGCTGACGATGCCCTTCTCGGTACGCGTCTCGTGCGCCTGCACCACGCCGGTGACCAGGTCACCCTCGCGGCCCACGTACTCGCCGAAGTGCACCTCGTCGGTGGCCTCCCGCAGGCGCTGGAGGATCACCTGCTTGGCGGTCATGGCGGCGATCCGGCCGAAGTCGTGCGGGGTGTCGTCCCACTCCCGCACCAGCGAGCCGTCGTCATCCATCTCCTGCGCGTACACCAGGGCCGCGCCGGACTTACGGTCGATCTCCACCCGGGCGTGCGGCTCCGCGCCGTCGGTGTGCCGGTAGGCGGTCAGCAACGCGGTCTCGATCGCCGCGAGGATCGTGTCGAACGGGATCTCCCGCTCGCGCTCGAGTGCGCGCAGCGCCGCGAGGTCGATGTTCACCTCTCCTCGTCCTCCACATCATCATCGTCGTCGATGTCGTCTGCATCGTCGTACTCGTCGGTCTCGTCCGCGTCGTCGAACTCGTCCGGCTCACCCAGCTCGGCGAGGCGGGTGAACTCGACCTGCACCCGGCCCGGGCCCAGCTGGGCGTACGCCCACCGGGCCTCGCCGCCGTCGGTCTCCAGTCGTAAGCCCTCGTCGTCGGCCCCGAGCACCCGACCGGTCACCTGACGGTCGCCCGAGGGCTGCTCGCCGCGTTGGCCGGGCAGCGCCGCGGCGCCCCGGACGGTGACCTTGACCAGTCGGCCCACGTTGCGTCGCCAGTGCCGGGGCAGGGTGAGCGGCCGGTCCACACCGGGCGAGCTGACCTCGAGCTGGTACTCCCCGGCGACGATGTCGCCGTCGGCCTCCTCGGCCGCGTCCAGCGCCTTCGAGACCGCGCGGGAGACGTCCGCGACGGCGTCCAGGTCGATCCCGCCGTCCGCGTCCACGATCACCCGTACCACGTGCCGGCGTCCGGCTCGGGAGACCGACAGGTCCTCCAGGTCGTAGCCCACACCGGTCACCACCGGCTCGATCACGGTCCGCAAACGGGTGCGCCGGGCCGCGAGATCACCGCCGCCGCGTGGAGCGCGGGGACCCGCGCCGTCGCGGGGTCGACCCGTCGACCTGGTGGCACGGCCACGCTGCGTCATGTACGCACCCTTTCCCTGGTCGATCGGGACGTCGTCCCGCCATGCCGGCACGCCACCGGAGCGGACGCGCCGGTGGCTGCGCAGAGCGTAACGCGCCTGCCGGGCGGTGGACCGGGCGGCGCACCGACGCCGGTGACGCCCGGACCGGACCCGATGGTGTTGACTTGCCCGGTGGGGATCGGCAGAACGACTCAGCGCGACCAAGTATTCCGGCATTCCCGGCGAAAGCTCCTACGGGCCGGCGCTCTCCTGGCGCTCGGCGGCGCGGTGGCGCCCCTGACAGGCTGTGATCTTTTCGACCGCGACGACGAGCCGACGCCACCGCCGGACCCGCTGCGGTCGATGGTGGACGAGGCGCTCGGCCTCGCCGCGGCGTACCGGGCGAGCGCCGCCGCCCACCCGGACCTGGCCGACCGCCTCAATCCCATCGCCGAGACGCACACCGCGCACGCCACCGAACTCGCCCGGGTCGTCGGCATCACCCTGCCGTCCGCACCCGCCGTCGATCCGAGCGCCACCGCGGCCAGCGAGCCGGCGGGCGCGCTCGCCGACCTCCGCGCCCGGGAGAAGGCCGCCCAGCAGTCCGCCACCGCCGCCTGCGCCGCCGCGCCCGCCGCAAGGGCCGCGCTGCTCGGATCGATCGTCGCGGCGCGGGCCACTCACCAGGAGGCACTGAAGTGAAGCAGCCCACCGCCGAGGAGGCGCTCGCCGCCGCGCTCAGCGCCGAGTACGCGGCCATCTACGCGTACGGGCGGATCGGTGTCCGACTCACCGGCGCGGTTCGCGACGCCGCCCACCAGGCAGAGGCCGCGCACCGACGCCGACGCGACGCGGTGGTGGTGCAGTTGAGCGGTGCCGGGGGCACCGTTCCACCCGACCGGGCCGGCTACGCGCTGCCGTTCCCGGTCACCAACCGGGCCAGCGCCCTCCGGCTGGCCATCGAGGTGGAGGAGCGCACCGCGGCGCACTGGCGGGCCGCGTTGGCGTCCACCACCGGCGCCGACCGGAACCAGGCGCTGGCCGCCCTCGTCGAGTACGCCGTACGGGCGACCAAGTGGCGCAAGGCCGCCGGGGTGACGCCACCCACTGTCGCATTTCCCGGCCGTCCGACCTGAACCGATCCGCCCCGGTTGCGGAGCCCATACCAGGTATGCATACTCCGTTGCCATGTCCATCCGTCACGGGCTGCTCGCCCTCCTCGAACGCGGCCAGATGTACGGCTATCAGCTCCGCGCCGCTTTCGAGGAGTCGACCGGCTCGACCTGGCCGCTGAACATCGGGCAGGTCTACACCACGCTGGCCCGGCTGGAACGGGACGGCCTGGTGCGCCCGCTGCCCGAGAGCGAGGCCGGACAGCGCCCGTACGAGATCACCGACGCCGGCCGGGCGGACCTCGCGCTGTGGTTCGCCACGCCGATCAGCCGTACCGACCGGCCGCGCGACGAGCTGGCGATCAAGCTGGCCCTGGCGCTCACCACCCCCGGCGTGGACGTCCGCTCGGTGGTACAGGCCCAACGCAGCGCGACGATGCGCGCGTTGCAGGAGTTGACCCGGTTGAAGTACGGCAGCGACCGACCGGAGGACCTGCCATGGCGACTGGTCCTGGACTCGATGGTGTTCCAGGCCGAGGCCGAGGTGCGCTGGCTGGATCACTGCGAGAGCAGTCTGGTACGGCACCGGCCGGCCGACGGGCCGCCGCACCCGCCCCGACCGGCCGCTGGTGACGCGTCCGACGCCGTACGGTGGGCCGACGAGGAGGCGCGACGGTGAGCGGATCGGACGACGCGGTGCTCGATCTGCGCGCCGTCCACCGCACCCACGGGGTCGGCCCGGCCGCGGTGCACGCGCTGCGCGGCGTCAGCCTCGTCGTCCGGCCGGGCGAGTTGGTCGCCGTGATGGGTCCGTCCGGGTCCGGAAAGTCGACGCTGCTGGCCCTCGCCGGCGGCCTCGACCGCCCGACTCGGGGCGACGTCCGGGTGGAAGGGCAGCCGCTCGGCGCGCTGGACCGCCGCGGACTGGCGCAGCTACGCCGACGCCGCATCGGCTACATCTTTCAGCACCTCAACCTGCTGGGCAGCCTGAGCGCGCTGGAGAACGTCGCGCTCCCGCTGGAACTCGACGGCGTCGGCGGCCGGCGCGCTCGGGCGGCCGCCCTGGCCGCGCTGACCGAGGTGGGCCTGCCGGCGCTGGGTGACCGCTTCCCCGACCAGCTCTCCGGTGGCCAGCAGCAGCGGGTGGCCATCGCCCGCGCGCTGGTCGGCGAACGACGGCTGGTGCTCGCCGACGAACCCACCGGAGCGCTCGACTCGCAGACCGGCGAGGCGGTGCTGCACCTGTTGCGCCGCCGGGTCGACGCGGGCGCCGCCGGCATCCTGGTCACCCACGAGGCGCGGCACGCCGGTTGGGCCGACCGGGTGGTGTTCCTGCGCGACGGCGTGCTGGTCGACACGACCGCGCCGCTGGGCAGCGTCGAGCAACTCCTCTCCGGTAGCGACCGTTGACCCTGCGCCGGACGCCGGTGACCCGCGGTCGCGTCGACGCTCCGGTCGGGCCGCCGACACCGGTCCAAACCGGGCGGCGGCAGCGGTTCGCCGAGCTGACCGGCTCGTGGCGGGCAGCGCTGCGGATCGCCCGCCGGGAGTCGCGACGGGCGCGGCGGCGTACCGCCCTGGTGCTGGCGATGATCGCGCTTCCGGTGCTGGTGCTGGCCTTTCTGGCGGCGAGCTACGACATGGCCGAGCTGACACCGCAGGAACAGCTCGACCGGCGGCTCGGCGTCGCCGACGCGGAGCTGCGCTGGTTCGCCGACACCCCGGTCGTCCAGGACGAGAGGGGCGACACGTGGTACCCCCGTGACAACGGCCAGTCGGCGATGAGCCGTCCGACCACCGCCGACGAGGTGACCGCGTTGCTCGGCCCCGGTAGCCGGGTCACCGAGATACGCGCCGGCAGCCCGGTGACGGTGCGGGGCCCGCGCGGCGACGAGACCCTCCGGGCGTGGATCCTCGACCTCACCGACCCGCTGGCCCGCGGTCTGGTGCGGTTCCGCTCGGGGCGGGCGCCGCAGCAGCCCGGAGAGGTCGCGTTGAGTCCGACAGCGCTGCGTCGGCTGGACGGACGCCTCGGCGAGTCGGTGCCCACCGCCGACCGGACCCGGACGTACACGGTGGTCGGTGTGGTCGAGTTCCCCGACGACCTCGGCCCGGTGATCGCGCTGCACCCGGCGGCCGTCGGCCGGGCCGATGCGCAGCCGGACAGTCGGTGGCTGATCGACGTGCCCGGCGCGGTCGACGCGAGGATGGTCGCCCGGCTCAACGAGCACGGAGTGGTGGTGGCGCCTCGCCACGCGCCGGCTTCGACGACGTCCTCCCGGAGCTTCATCGGGTACGTCGGGCCCGACAACGCCAGCGACCTGAGCACGATGGTGCTGATCGCCGGGCTGGGGTTGCTGGAGGTGGTGCTCCTCGTCGGGCCGGCGTTCGCGGTGGGGGTGCGCCGTCGACGCCGGGACCTGGCGCTGGTCGCGGTGGCCGGCGGTGACGCGGCCCACCTGCGCCGGGTCGTGCTCGCCGACGGGGTGGTGCTGGGATCCCTGGGTGCCGCGGCCGGTCTGCTGCTCGGGGTCGGCGCGGCCTTCGCCGGACGTCCCGTCATGGAGCAGTACGTGTTCGGCACCCGCTTCGGCGCGTACCGCTGCTGGCCGCTGGCACTGGTCGTGCTCGGCGGGGTCGCGGTGCTGGCCGGAGTGCTGGCGGCGTTGGCGCCGGCCTGGACGGCGGCCCGGCAGGACGTCATGGCCGGGCTCGCCGGTCGACGGACCCCTCCCCCGCCCCGGGCCCGGGCGCTGGTCAGCGGATTGGCGCTGGTCGTCGGCGGGGCGGCGCTCGCGGCGTTCGGGGCCAGTCGGACGTCCCCCGCCGTGATCCTGGCCGGTCTGATCCTCGGGGAGTTGGGCCTGGTCTGTTGCACGCCCACCCTGATCGGCGGGCTCGCCCGGCTCGGTCGGGTGCTGCCGCTGGCACCGCGGATCGCGCTGCGCGACGCGAGCCGTAACCGGGCCGCCGCGGCGCCGGCCATCTGCGCCGTGATGGCGGCGGTGGCCGGCAGCGTCGCGCTCGGCGGCTACCTGGCCAGCGACGCGGTCCGCGACGCCCGTACCTATCGACCGCTGTTGCCCACCGGTCACGCCCTGGTCATGCGCGATGACGTGGCGCTGCGGCCGGAACCGACGGTGGAGCAGGTCACGAGCGCCGCCCGGGAACACCTCGGCGCCAGTGCCGTCGCCCTGGTGCAGGCCACGGCCTGCCTGGCGGCCGACGGCCCGGCCAGCTACTGCAACGTCGGGCCGGAACTCCCGCCGGATCGTGTCTGCCCCTTCCAGCCCGGGGACGACCTGTCGACCTCCCAACGTCGGCAGGCGCTGGCGGACCCGCGCTGCCGGGACCGCGCGGCGGACTACTTCGGGAGCTACGTGCAGACGCTCGTGGACGACGGCAGCGCGTTGCCGCTCCTCACCGGCGCCGACCCGGCTACGACCACCGCCGCCACCGCCGTGCTGCGCGCCGGGGGCGTGGTGGTCACCGATCCGCGCTACCTGCACGACGGCCTGGTGACCGTGCAGGTGGACGAGTTCCGCAGCGGGCAGGACGAGGCGCGGAGCACCCGACGCGATCTGCCCGGGTACGCGCTGGCGTCGACGGCCGGCCAGCCTCGCCTCCTGCTGTCCCCGACGGCGGCCCGGCAGCTCGCCCTGAGGCCGGTGTCGAACGGCTGGGTGGTCGACACCTCGACGCCGCCCAGCCAACGTCGCCAGGACCGGTTCACCGCCGACCTGCGGGCCTTCGGAGCGTTCTCCCTCCAGGTGGAACAGGGCGCCGCCCCCCGCGACGACTCCCCGCTGCTGCTGCTGCTCGCCGCGGCGGCCGGAGTGATCACGGTGGGCGCGGCCGGGATCGCCACGGCGCTCGCCGCCGCCGAGGGCCGCGCCGAGCTGTCCACGCTCGCGGCGGTCGGTGCGGCCCCCGCCGTACGCCGGCTGCTGGCGATCTGTCAGGCCGGGGTGATCGCGGGTCTCGGCTCGGTGCTCGGCATCGTGGCCGGTCTCGGGACGGCGGCGATCGTGCTGTTCTCGGCGAACCGGGAGTACGCGACGGCCTGGCCGGTGATGGAGCCGTACCCGTACCTGGTGCCGTGGCCGGCGCTGGGCGTCCTGGTGGTGGTGCCGGTGGTGGCGATGCTCGGCGCGGGCCTGTTCACCCGGGCCCGGCTGCCGATCGAACGTCGCCTGGACTGACGTCTCGACCGCGGGCCCGGAACCCGGACCGTCCGGGGGTGCCGCCGGGGCGGGGCAACCGGCAGACTGATCCGCGTGTCAGCGCTCACCACCCTCACCCGCCGACTCGGCCACCACCGCTGGTTCGGGGCCGCCGCCCGCCTGCTGGTACCGGCCGACCGGATCGTCGGCCGGCTCACCCGCGGACGGGTGGTCGCGCTCGGTCTGCTGCCCTCCCTGGTGATCACCACGACCGGCCGCCGGTCCGGCAAGCCGCGCAGCAACCCGCTGCTCTACGTGCCCGACGGCGACGCCTACGTGGTGATCGGTTCCAACTGGGGGCAGACCCACCAGCCCGGTTGGGCGATGAACCTGCTCGCCGACCCGGCCGCCGAGGTGGACGTGAAGGGTCGCCGGTTTCCGGTGCGCGCCGACCTGGCGTCCGGGGTCGAGCGGGACCGACTCTGGGACCTGCTCGTCGCCCAGTGGCCGGCGTACCGCACGTATGTCGAGCGGGCCGGCGGGCGCGAGATCCGCATCTTCCGGCTGGTGCCGACCGGGCGCGGCGGGCCGGACGACCCGCCGTCGGCTGGCTAGGCTGACGCCAGTCGCCAAAGGGGAGGTTTGTGACCCGTGAGCGCCAGCGACGAGCGGTCCGGTCTCGATCTCGGCGGTGGCGACCGACGGTGGTCGGTGGCGGAACGGGTGGCCGAGGCGATCCAGCGACGTTTCCCCGCCGACGCGCTGGCGATCGCGGTCCACGGGCCCCTGGCGCACGGCGACGACGATGGTGGCGGGAACGGCGAGGTGGGGATGCTGGTGGTCACCTACCGGACGGGTGGCGGGCCGCCGCCGGCGACCCGGCGGGTGGACGGCGTGCTGGTCGACCTCACCGTGGCCGGCGCCGACGACTACCTCGGGCAGGCCCGGTTGCTCTCTCCGTTGTGGCCGCTGACGGCCGACCGGTACGTCACCACCCGGTCGCTGTTCGACCCGACGGGCTGGCTGCGGACGTTACGCGACGAGCACCTCGGTCGACTCGCCCGGGCCCGGCCGGCGGAGTTCAGCGCGGCGGCGCGGCAGGCCTGGTACCGGGGCAGCGCCGCGCACGCGCGGGCAGCCCGACTGGCCGAGTGGTACGAGACCGACCAGGCGCTGCTGATGCTCGGCGAGGCGCGGTTGGCCGCCGCGACCGTGACCGGCCTGCTCGGCCGCACCTACTTCCGTGATCCGGGTGACGCGGTACGGCGTACCGGTCTGGCCGGCGCGGACATGACCGAGGTCGGTGCCGTACTGACCCGGCAGGCCGAGGAACTGGCGGCGCGCGGCCGCCCGGTCGACGGCACGATCGACGATCTGCTCGGCGGTTGAGCGGGCGTCACAGGCCGCCCTGCACCCCGATCAGCGCACCGACGAGGTAGGTGGCCCCGGCCGCCGCGGCGCCCAGCACGAGTTGACGCAGGCCACTGGTCCACCAGGGTCGGTTGGTGAACCGGGCCACCACCGCGCCGGCGGCGAACAGCCCGAGCCCGCCCACGGCGAGCGCCAGCCAGAGTTCGGTGGCGCCGAGCAGGTACGGCAGCAGGGGGATCAGCGCCCCCAGCGAGAAGAACACGAACGAGGAGATCGCCGCCGCCCACGGGCTCGGCTGGTCGTCGGGGTCGACGCCCAACTCCTCGCGGACGTGCACCCGCAGCGCCTCCTCCGGGTCGCGGCGTACCGCCTCGGCGACCTGCATGGCGAGGTCACGGGGCAGGCCCCGGGCCACCCAGGCGTCGGCCAACTCGCGCGCCTCCGCCTCGGGGTGCCGTTCCAGCTCGCGCCGCTCCTTGGCGACCTCGGCGGCGACCTGCTCGTTGGCCGAGCGCACGCTGGTGTACTCGCCGAGCCCCATCGAGATCGCGCCGGCCACCAGGCCGGCGGTGCCGGTCAGCACGATGCTGTGCGGCGAGACGCCACCGCCGCCGACGCCGGCGATGAGGGCGATGTTGGTCACCAGGCCGTCCATCGCGCCGAAGACCGCCGGACGCAGCCAGCCACCGGAGACGTCCGCGTGGTGCGCCTCGCGCAGGGCGGCAGGGGTGTCGGTCACGGCGCCTGTCCTTCGTTCGCGACTGCGGGACTCCGCTTCGCTGCGTTCCTCGCGCTCACGGGAGGGTCAGGATCTCGTGGCCGTCGTCGGTGACGACGATCGTGTGCTCGAACTGGGCGGTCCATTTGCGGTCCTTGGTGACCACGGTCCACCCGTCGTCCCACATGTCGTACTGGTAGGTGCCGAGGGTGATCATCGGCTCGATGGTGAAGGTCATCCCCGGCTCCATGACGTCCGTCGGCCGGGGACTGTCGTAGTGCGGCACGTAGAGCCCGCTGTGGAAGGTCTCGCCGATCCCGTGGCCGGTGAAGTCGCGGACCACGCCGTAGCCGAACCGCTTGGCGTACGACTCGATGACGCGGCCCACCACGTTGATCTGGCGACCCGGCGCGACCGCGCGGATGCCGCGCATCATCGCCTCGTGGGTGCGCTCGACGAGGAGCTGGACCTCCTCGCTGACCTCGCCGACGCAGAAGGTGGCATCCGTGTCACCGTGCACACCGCCGATGTACGCGGTCACGTCGACGTTGATGATGTCGCCGTCGGTCAGCACTGTGGAGTCCGGGATGCCGTGGCAGATGACCTCGTTGAGGCTGGTGCAGCAGGACTTGGGGTAGCCCCGGTAGCCGAGCGTCGACGGGTACGCGTCGTGGTCGCAGAGGAACTCGTGCACCACGCGGTCGATCTCGTCGGTGGTCACGCCGGGCTTGCAGTGCTCACCGGCGAGCTGCGTCGCCTGGGCGGCCAGCCGGCTGGCGATCCGCATCTTCTCAATGGTCTCCGGCGTCTGCACGTGCGAGCCGCGCCACGGCTGCGGGGCCTTCTTGCCCACGTACTCCGGGCGGGGAATGTGAGCGGGCACCGGTCGCATCGGGGAGAGCGTGCCGGGGGTCAGCGGCGCACGGACGGTCATGCGCCAAGCCTATCGCCGTGCACGTCGGTGACCCGCGCCACGGCCGGTCGGGTCCGATTGTTGCCCTGCCAGGTCGGCTGTGCCATCGTGTCTGCGTGGATCAAGGGGGAGCACCACCCGTCTTCTCCGCCCGCGCGGAGATCGACGGAGAGCACCTCCACGTCGTGGTGGCCGGCGAGGTCGACATGGCGACGGCCGACACGATGGTGCAGACCGCCCTGCGCGAGCCCGCCAGCCGGCTCACCCTCGACCTGCGGGCGGTGACCTTCTTCGACTCGGCGGCCATCCACGCGGTAGTCCGGCTCGCCCAGCAGTTCTCCGGCACGCTGACCGTGCTGCCGTCGCGGCAGGTACGCCGGGTGCTGGAGATCTCCGGCCTGGGCGACCAGGACTGGCTCGACCCGGTCTGAGCCCCGACCGCGCGCCGTCACCCCTGCAACTGCCGGCGCAGCGTCACCTCGGTCCCCCCATCGGTACGCCGCACCATCAGGTCACCCAACGCCTTGATCAGCGACAGTCCGCGCCCCCGGAAGCCGG
Source organism: Micromonospora sp. WMMD736 (assembly GCF_049179015.1). Lineage (NCBI taxonomy): Bacteria > Bacillati > Actinomycetota > Actinomycetes > Micromonosporales > Micromonosporaceae > Micromonospora > Micromonospora sp. WMMD736. The sequence goes on along the minus strand of NZ_JBMHMI010000001.1, from coordinate 5,943,951 downwards.
AGTCGCTGGATTCCCGCCACTGCCCGGTGTCCCGCACGGTGGCGATCACCGTCCGGTCCTCGATGGCCACCTCCACGGTGATCACCGCCTCGGCGGGCTGGACGGGGTGCTCGATGGCGTTCGCGGCGGCCTCCGAGACCGCCACGGTCAGGTCGAACAGGTCCGTCTCGCCGACGTTGTGCGCGACGAGGAAGTCCTCCAGGCGCTTGCGGAGCACGCTCAGTCGGGTCGGGTCGGCCGGCAGCCGCAACGCGAACCGGTTCAGCTCCGCCGCCTCCACGGCGAGCACCGCCACGTCGTCGCGACGCGGTCGCCCGGTGACCCGCTCGACGACCGTGTCGACCAGATCCGCCACGTGGTGGCCCGGCGCGGCGGCGTCGACGCGCAACTGTGCCAGCGCGGCGTCGATGCCCATCTGACGGTCCTCGATCAGCCCGTCGGTGTAGAGCAGCAGCCGGCTGCCCGCGGGCAGCTCACCCTCGACGGTCCGGTAGGTGGCGCCGGGAATGGCGCCGACCGGCGGACCGAGCGCACGGTCGTGCAGGAACGCCACGTCGTCTCCTCGGATCAGCAGGGGGGACGGGTGGCCGGCGCTGGCGTAGCGCAGGCGACCGGTACGGGGGCTGAACAGCAGGCAGACCACCGTCGCGAACGACGACTCCTCGGTGGACACGACCAGCCGGTTGAGCCGGGTGAGCGACTCGCCCGGGTCGAAGCCCTCCAGCAGGTACGCCCGCAGCGCGTTGCGCAGCTGACCCATGGCTGCGGCGGCCTGGACGCCCTTGCCGACGACGTCGCCGATGACCAGCACCAGGTTGTCGCCGTCGAGCGCGAGCACGTCGTACCAGTCCCCACCGACCTCGACGTCGGCGCTGCCCGGCAGGTAGCGGCTCGCGACGACCGCGCCCGGCAGTTGGGGCAACGACCTCGGCAGCAGACTGTGCTGCAACGTGGTGGCGATGTGGTGTTCGGCCTCGTAGAGCTGGGCGTTCTCCAGTCGGACGCCGACCAACCGGGCCAGTTGGGTGAGCGCGGCCTCGTCGGCCTGCGCGTCGTCGTCGGCGGCCCGCCAGACCCGCAGCTCGCCGAGCTGCTCGCGGCTGATGCCGGTCAGCGGGGCCACGAAGGTCGGATCGGCGGCCGTGTCACCGCCACCGTCGGCCTCGAACCGGGAGCCGGCGGCGCTGACCACGACCCGGGCCGCCTCGGCGAGGCTCAGCGCGTGCCGAGCGGCGACCTGGAGCACGTCGCCGGTGGACCGGGCCGTGTTGACCGCCACCGCCGCGTCGGCCAGCGCCCGCAGACGACGGATGATCTGGCCGCGTAGCTGGCCCAGCTCGACGTTGGCCCGGACCCGGGCGATCAGCTCCTGCCCGGAGAACGGCTTGGTCAGGTAGTCGTCCGCACCGACGGCGAGGCCGGCGACCGACTCCGCGGAGCCGGCGCGGGCGGAGAGCAGCACGATCGGCACATCACGGGTACGGGGGTCCGCGCGCAACGCGCCGACCAGACCGAACCCGTCCAGTCGCGGCATCATCACGTCGCTGAGCACCAGGTCGAAACCGCCCGCACGGGCCAGCGTCAGGGCCTCCCGACCGTCGCTGGCGGTGACCACCTCCCAGGTCGGCGAGAGCAACCGGGTGACGTGCTCCCGCAGGTCGGCGTTGTCGTCGACGACCAGGATCCGGCCGCTCGGGGCGGCGTCGGCCGGCTGCTGCCCGGCCTCGCCGGTGGCGTCCCCGGCGGCCCACAGGGCGGTCTCCGCCACGAAGAGCCGGGCCTGCTCGGGCTCGCCCGTCGGCAGGGGGGCGAACGCGACCACCCGGTCGGCGGGCAGGTGATCGGAGGAGAACGGGATGGTCACCGTGAAGGTGCTGCCCTCGTCGACCTGACTGGTCAGCCCGACCGTACCGCCGTGCATCTCGACCAGCTCGCGGACCAGTGCCAGCCCGATACCGGTGCCCTCGTGGGTACGGGCGCGCGCGCCGGGCACCCGGTGGAACCGCTCGAAGACGTGCGGCAGTTCGTCCGGCACGATCCCGACGCCGGTGTCGACGACATCCAGCCGGGCCATGCCGCCGTCGGCCCGGATCCGTACCCGGATCTCGCCGTGGAAGGTGAACTTCACGGCGTTCGACACCAGGTTGAGGACGATCTTCTCCCACATGTCCCGGTCGACGAAGACCGGCGCGGGCAGCGGCGGGCAGTCCACGACCAGCCGCAGGCCGGCGCGTTCGGTGGCCGAGCGGAAGGTGCTGGCCAGTCGGGCGGTGTAGTCGGCCAGGTCGGTGGGTTGGTAGCGGGCCGCGAGCCGGCCGGATTCCAGCCGGGAGAAGTCGAGCACGGTGTTGACCAGCTTGAGCAGCCGCAACGCGTTGCGGTGCATCACGACGAGTCGGTCGGTGTAGGCGGCGGGCAGCTCCGGGTCGGCCAGCATGTCCTCCAGCGGGCCGAGCACCAGCGTCAGCGGGGTACGGAACTCGTGGCTGACGTTCGCGAAGAAGTTGGTCTTCGCCCGGTCCAGCGCGGCCAGCTCGGCGGCCCGGGCGCGCTCCTGCTCGTACGCCCGCTGGGTGCCGACCGCCCGGGAGATCTGCGCGGCCACCAGGTCGAGGAAGTCGCGGTACTCGTCGCCGAGCGGCAGGAGGCGGGCCACGCCGACGACCAGCGCGCCGACGGTCTCGTTGGTCGCCTTCACGGGCAGCACGAGCGCCACGTCGGAGGCGTCGGCCGGTCGCTGCGCCAGCAGGTCGCGCACCTGCACGGTGGTGGAGGCACCCTCGGCGACCAGTTCGGCGAACGTCGCCGACGGGGCGTCGACCGCCGCCGGATCGACGCCGCTGGCCCCGGTCAGCCGGAACTCGCCGGTGTCGTCGGCGAGGTAGATGAGCGCGAAGGGCACGTCGGCGCAGTGTCGGCCGAGCACGTCGGCGGCGGTCCGGCCCAGCTCGCCGGCGCTGTTCACGTCGGCCAACTCGGCACCCAGTTCGGACAACGCCCGCAGGCGCCGTTCACCGACCACCCGGCCGGTGGTCTCGTTGACGATGCAGTAGACGCCGCTGACCGAGCCGTCGACGTCCCGGATCGGGTCGTACGAGACGTCGAAGTAGGTCTGCTCGACGAAACCGGAGCGGTCCAGCAGGAAGGGGTGGTCCGCGCCACGGTAGGAGAGCCCGGTGCGGCGGACGCCGTCGAGCAGCGGGCCGAGGACGTCCCACGTCTCGGCCCAGTTGTGCCGGGCCGGTCGCCCGAGCACGTGCGGGTGCTTGCTGCCGATGGTCGGCCGGTACGCGTCGTTGTAGAAGGCGAGCTTGTCGTCGCCCCAGAACATGACGATCTGCGCGCTGGAGGAGAGCATCATGCCGACGGCGCTGGCCAACGCGGCCGGCCACTGCGACGGCCCGCCCAGCGGCGCCGTCGACCAGTCGAAGGCGCGGAGGCGTTCGCCCAGCTCACCGCCGTTCGCGAAGGCGGCGGCCAACAGCGGGGGGATCTCCTGGCCGTCGGCGAACGGACGTCCCGCGTCCGCGCCCCCCTGGGCCGAGCTCATGCAACCTCCCCGCCTCGGCCGTACCCCGCAGCCGTTGATCTTCAAGCGCCGTGCTCGGACTTGTACCCCGGCGGACCAGCAACGTAACGCATGCCGACCGGCGGACGCTGGTTAGTGGCGCTCCGGTCGTCGGTGACCTGACAGCACGGGACGGACCGGGCCCACCGGCGAGGACCCGGTGGGCTCTGAGCACTCAGAAGACCGGCAGGCCGTCGATGCTCGCGGCGTTCTTGGTGGCGCGGTAGGTCACCAGATCATCGGCCGCACGACGGGAGTGTGAGGTGAGTAACAGGTCGCGTTCGGCGCGGAAGTCCATCAGCGGCACGGCGTAGCCACAGGAGTCGCTGACCCGCTGCACGTCGACGGTGATGACGGCCCGTACGGCGTGCACGTCCGGTGGAGCGGGAAACTCGGCGAGCCGGTCGGCGAAGCCCGCCTCGGTCACCGCCACGCTGTGGCCCCTGCCGTGCAGGCGCACGATCTTCGGCGGCCCGTCGAAGGCGCAGAACATCAGCGTGATGCGGCCGTTGTCCCGCAGGTGCGCGATGGTCTCCGCACCGCTGCCGTGATAGTCGAGGTAGGCCACCCGGTGCGGGCCGAGGATGACGAAGGTGCCCGTCATGCCCTTCGGTGAGACATTGACATGCCCCTCGGGACCGGACGGCGCGGTCGCCACGAAGAAGACCGGCTGGGCCGCGATGAACTCCCGCAGGCGACCGTCGATCTCCGGATAGACCTTGCCCATGCGCTGATCCTCCCACCGCCGGACCCGCGCGACGGGGGCGACCTGCGTCACAGCGCCGGTGACCCCGCCACGCGTACCCCCTCGTCGTGATCGTCTACCGGCGGTCCGGACCCTCGGGCGGCCCGGACCAGCGCGGTGATCGGGAGGGGATCCGGCTCGTTCTCCGGATGCCACTGCACGCCCAGCACGAACGTACGATCCGGATCCTCCACCGCCTCGATCACGCCGTCGGCCGCCCAGCCGCTCACCCTGAGTCGGCCCGGGGTGGCGACCGCCTGGTGGTGGTACGAGTTGACCTGCTCGACTCCGACCAGGGTCCGGGCCGCGAGGGTGCCGGGCGCGAAGCGCACCGGGTGAGCGCCGTAGACGCCCGGCGCCGGCCGGTGCGCCTCGGAGCCGAGCACGTCCGGCAGGTGCTGGTGCAGGGTGCCGCCGTAGGCGACGGCGAGCAGCTGCATCCCCCGGCAGACCCCGAGCACGGGCAGGTCGGCGGCGAGGGCGGCTGCCAGTAGCGTCAGCTCACCGGCGTCCCGGTCCGGCCGGTCCTCGGTACGCGGGTGCGGCTGCTGGCCGTACCGCCCCGGGCCCACGTCGGCGCCCCCGGCCAGCAGCAGCCCGTCGAGGACCGTCAGCACGTCGGCGTCGGCGTCGTCCGGGGGCAGCACCACCGCCCGGCCCCCGGCGGCGGTCACCGCCCGCACGTACGCCTCGGGCACCAGGACCGCCCGCACCCCCCGCCAGACGGCCCAGTCGGCGGGCTCGACGTACGCGCTGATCCCGATCAGGGGCCGCCTCACAGCACCGGCACCGTTCGCGACTGCGGGGCTCGCAAACCCGGCTCACTCCTCGCGCTCACAGTGGAGTGACGTACGCGCCGGTGATGCCGCCGTCGACCACGAACTGCGCGGCGGTCATGAACGAGGCGTCGTCGCTGGCCAGGAAGGCCACCGCGGCGGCGATCTCCTCGGGCTGCCCGAAGCGGCCCATCGGCACGTGCACCAGCCGGCGGGCGGCCCGCTCCGGATCGGCGGCGAACAGTTCCAGCAGCAGCGGGGTGGCCACCGGGCCGGGGCAGAGCGCGTTGACCCGGATGCCCTCGCGGGCGAACTGCACACCCAACTCCCGGGTCATCGCCAGCACGCCACCCTTGCTCGCGGTGTACGCGATCTGCGACGTCGCCGCGCCCATCAACGCCACGAAGGAGGCCGTGTTGATGATCGACCCCTTGCCCTGCCTCCGCATGTGCGGAATCGCGTACTTGCAGCACAGGTAGACGCTCGTGGTGTTGACCCGCAGCACCCGCTCCCAGGCGTCCAGGCCGGTGTCCAGGATGGAGTCGTCGTCCGGCGGGGAGATGCCGGCGTTGTTGAACGCGACGTCCACCCGGCCGTGCCGGTCGGCCACCCCGTCGAACAGGTCACGGACGGCCGACTCGTCGGCCACGTCGGCGGCCACGAACTCGCCGCCACACTCCTGCGCGGCCCTTGTGCCGGCCTCCGCGTCGATGTCCACGCAGACCACCCGGGCACCCTCGGCGGCGAAGCGCCGTACGGTGGCCAACCCGATGCCGCTGCCCGCTCCGGTGACCACGGCCACCCGGTCCTGCAACCGACCCTGCACTGGCCTCACTCCTTCGTCGCGATGAACACGTTCTTGACGTCGGTGAAGGAGTGCAGCGCGTCCGGGCCCAGCTCACGGCCGAGTCCGGAGCGCTTCATCCCGCCGAACGGGGTCCAGTAGCGCACCGAGGAGTGCGAGTTGACGCTGAGGTTGCCCGAGTCGACGGCACGTGCCATCCGCAGCGCGCGGCCGACGTCCCGGGTCCAGATCGAGCCGGAGAGGCCGTACTCGGTGTCGTTGGCGAGCCGCACCGCGTCGGCCTCGTCGTCGAACGGCAGCACCGAGACCACCGGCCCGAAGATCTCCTCCCGCCAGTGCCGGTCGGCCGGCGAGTCGGCCAGCAGCACGGTGGGCGCGTGCCAGAAGCCGGGTCCGTCCGGGCACGAGCCGGTGAAGGCGACAGTCGCCCCGGTCACGTAGCCGGCGACGCGGTCCCGTTGGGCGGCGGAGATCAGCGGACCCATCTCGGCGGTGTCCCGGGACGGGTCCTCGACCCGTACCGCGCGTACCGCTGGTTCGAGCAGTTCCAGGAACCGGTCGTACACCGGTCGTTGGACCAGGATCCGCGACCGTGCGCAGCAGTCCTGGCCGGCGTTGTCGAAGACCGCGCCGGGCGCGGTCGCGGCGGCGGTCTCCAGATCGGCGTCGGCGAACACGATGTTGGCGCTCTTGCCGCCCAGCTCCAGCGTGAGCCGCTTCACCTGGGCGGCGCAGCCGGCCATGATGCGCGTGCCGACCTCGGTGGAACCGGTGAAGCAGATCTTGCGGACGGCCGGATGGCTGACGAACCGCTCCCCCACCACCGACCCCTGACCCGGCAGCACGGTGAACACGTCGTCGGGCAAGCCGGCCTCGCGGGCCAGCTCGGCCAGGCGCAGCGCGGTGAGCGGGGTCAGCTCGGCGGGCTTGAGCACCACCGTGTTACCGGCGGCGAGGGCCGGGGCGAACCCCCAGGCGGCGATCGGCATCGGGAAGTTCCACGGCACGATCACACCGACCACGCCCAGCGGTTCGTGGAAGGTGACGTCCAGACCGCCGGGTACGGGGATCTGCCGACCGGTCAACCGCTCCGGCGCACCGGCGTAGTAGTCCAGCACGTCCCGGACGTTGCCGGCCTCCCAGCGGGCGTTGCCGATGGTGTGCCCGGAGTTACGGACCTCCAACGCGGCCAGCTCGTCCAGGTGCGCGTCGACGACACCGGCGAACCGCCGCAACAACCGCGCCCGATCCCCCGGCGCGACGCCCCGCCACGCGTCGAAGGCGGCAGCAGCCCGCGAGATGGCCGCGTCGACGTCCTCCGTCGGCGCCGCTGGCACCTCCCGAAACCCCGCCCCGGAAGCCGGATCAACAAGAACCGTCACGCGCCCCACCCCTCACCCAGTCCCCGCCGATCTTGCACTTTCTGTGCCGACATAAGCCGTGAGTTATCCCAGAGCAATGACAGAAAGTGCAAGATCGCGGCGCGGCGGAGGGCGACCCGGGGCTAGAGGCGCTCGAAGCCACGGGTCAGCTCCCAGTCCGTCACCGCCGCGTCGAAGGCGGCCAGTTCCACCCTCGCCTGGTTGGCGTAGTGGGCCACCACCTCGTCGCCGAAGGCGCTCCGGGCCACCTCGGACTCCTCCCACAGGGCCAGGGCGTCGCGCAACGTGGTGGGGACGCGCTCGGCCTCCGGGTCGTCGTACGCGTTGCCGGTGCACTGCGCGCCCAGCTCCAGCCCCTGTTCGATGCCGTGCAGCGCGCCCGCGACCAGCCCGGCGATCGCCAGGTACGGGTTGACGTCGGCACCGGGCACCCGGTTCTCCACCCGCATGCCCTGCCCGTGCCCGACCACCCGCAGCGCGCAGGTGCGGTTGTCGACGCCCCAGCGCAGAGCGGTCGGGGCGAACGAGCCCGGCTGGTAGCGCTTGTAGGAGTTGATGTTCGGGGCAAAGAGCAGGCTGAACTCCCGCATGGTGGCCAGCAGCCCGGCGAGCACCCGCTGCCCGGTCGACGACAGGTGCGCCGGCCCGTCCCCGAGCATTGCCGACGAGCCGGACGAGTCCCGCAGCGAGAAGTGGATGTGGCAGGAGTTGCCCTCCCGCTCGTTCGGCTTGGCCATGAAGGTGATCGACATGCCTTCCTGGGCGGCGATCTCCTTCGCGCCGTTCTTGTAGATGACGTGGTGGTCGGCGCAGGCCACCGCCTCGTCGTACCGGAAGGCGATCTCGTGTTGGCCGAGGTTGCACTCACCCTTGGCGCTCTCCGGGGTGAGCCCCGCGCCGGCCATCTCGGTGCGGATCCGGCGCAGCAGCGGCTCCACCCGGGCGGTGCCGAGCAGCGAGTAGTCCACGTTGTACTGGTTCGCCGGGGTGAGGTCGCGGTAGCCGCGCCGCCAGGCGTCCTCGTACGAGTCGCGGAACAGCACGAACTCCAGCTCGGTGCCGGCGTACGCGGTCAGCCCGTGCTCGGCCAGCCGGTCCAGTTGCCGGCGCAGGATCTGCCGGGGTGAGGCGACCACGTCACCGGAGCCGTCCAGCCAGGCGAGGTCGGCCAGCAGCATCGCCGAGCCGGGCTGCCAGGGCACCCGACGCAGGGTGGCGAAGTCCGGCACCATGGCGAAGTCGCCGTAGCCGCGCTCCCAGCTCGACATCGCGTACCCGTCGACGGTGTTCATGTCGACGTCCACCGCCAGCAGGTAGTTGCAGCCCTCGCTGCCGCCCTCGACGACCTGGTCGAGGAAGAAGGGCGCGTGGAAGCGCTTGCCCTGCAACCGGCCCTGCATGTCGACCAGGGCCAGCACCACGGTGTCGATCTCGCCCTCGTCGACGGCGACCCGCAGTTGTTCCAGCGTGAGCGGCGCATTCCTCATGAGCGGGCCTCCATCACCAAGGTCTACTGGCAAACCGGATCACCGTCAATGCCCCCTGCGACGCGGGCGGCAAACCCGGCGGGACGGCCGCGAGGACCATCCCGCCGGGCGCGGGTCAGGCCGGGCCGTCGGCGGCCGCCGGGTCGGTCGCCGGTGCGCGTTCCTCGACGGTACGGACCGGGCCGGTGAACCACTTGCGGGCCGAGGCGTACCACCAGACGGCCACCACCAGCAGCACCCCGCCGACGGCGAGCGGTGCGTAGTTCACCGCCGACCAGGTGAACTCGTCGTCGCCGGGCACCCCTGCCGGCACGATGGGCAGCACGAAGTACACGGCGATGACCGCGATCTCGATGACCGCGATCCAGCCGAGCAGCTTGTACTTGCGTCCCAGCGTCCACGGGCCGGGTACGAACCGCTCGCCCATGCGCAGCCGCAGCGCGATCGGGATGAGGAAGGACAGGTAGAGGCCGAGCACCGCGACGGAGACCACCGCGTAGAAGGCGACCGGAATGCCGGCCGAGCTCTCGTAGAGGGCCGGCAGGGTGAGCACCAGGCCGGCGATCGTGGCGCCGATGATCGCGTTGACCGGCGTGCCGTTGCGGTCGACCTTGGACCAGAGTCGCCAGCCCGGCACGGCCCGGTCGCGGCTGAACGCGTACGCCATCCGACTCATCGACGTCACGCAGCTCATCCCGCAGAAGAACTGCCCGATGGTGGAGATGATGATGACGATCTTGAAGAAGACCGGGGTCAGCGCCGACTCGAAGATGGCGCCGGAGAAGCCGCCGGCGGCGTTGACCGCCTCGACGTCGGTGGCCGCGAAGAGGAAGGCCAGCAGCAGGACCCAGCCGCCGACCGCCGAGTAGAAGATCGACTGCCAGAGCCCCTTGGCGGCGGCCTGGGATGCCCCCCGGGTCTCCTCGGACACGTGCGCGCAGGCGTCGAAGCCCGTGATCGTGTACTGGGTGAGCAGGAAGCCCAGCGGCAGCACGTAGAACCAGAACGTCAACCCGCCGGTGTCACCGTCACCGAAGCCCGAGTTGTTGAACCGCTCGGTGAACACGAACTGGAAGCTCTGGTGGTTGTCCGGGACGAACACCAGGATGGCCACCACGACGGCCGCGCCGGCCACGTGCCACCAGACCGAGACGTTCTGAAGTACGTCGATGATCCGGTGCCCGTAGATGTTGATGAGGCCATGCAGCGCCAGGATGATCACGAACAGGACGAACGCCTGCCGCAGCGTTCCGGCCCAGCCGTCGAAGAGCGCCGACAGGGTGAGGTTGAGGAAGGTCGCGCAGCCGTAGTCGACCGACGCGGTGACCGCCACCAGGCCGATCAGGTTCAACCAGCCGGTGAACCAGCCGTGCGCCGGGCGACCCATGGTCGCCGCCCACCAGTAGATGCCACCCGCCGTCGGGTACGCCGACACCAGCTCGGCCATGCAGAAGCCGATGATCAGGATGAACAGTGAGATCAGCGGCCAGCCCCAGGAGATGGCGACCGGCCCGCCGTTGTTCCACGCCTGGCCGAACGTGGTGAAGCAGCCGGCCAGGATCGAGATGATGGAGAACGAGATGGCGAAGTTGGAGAAGCCGCTCCACTTGCGGCGCAGTTCCTGCTTGTAGCCGAGTTCGGCGAGACGCCGGGCGTCGTCGTCCATTGGTTGCTCTGCGGTCGGAACGGGCGTCGTGGCCACTGCGCACCTCCCTGAGGTGGTTCCGTCAACGAGTGCGCAAAGTGTCGTCCCGATGATCAGGGGCGGTCAATACGTCGCGGCTGTCGTCGCGCTAATCCCGTTGCCGCCGCACCTGGACGACCGCATGCTGTAACCCGTGACCAGGCCCGATCGCGACGGGCTCCGTCGGGCGCTCGGAAACGTCCGGCACACGGTGGTGCGGGGCGCCGCCTCTCTCTCGCGTACGGCCTCCCGCCGTATCCGACGAAGGCGCCCCGCGCCGCCGCGCCCGACCCCAGCAGGGCTGTTCGGAACCGTCCCGAACGCCGTTTCCCGTTGCCCCGGTCGATCCGGCGTCCCCATCGTGGAGCCATCCGGCCGACCTGATTCCGGCCGGTCCACGATCGAAAGGACGCCCAGTGCTGCGAAGGACCTCCACCATGGCTCTGGCCACGCTCATGCTGTTGCCCGTCGGGGCGACCGCGGCCCAGGCGGCCACGACCAGTGCCGACCGGAACGCCGCGATGTACGAGATCGTCGTCGAGACCACGAACGGGTCCGCGACGGCGTACCTGGACGTCTACAACGCTTGGGAACTGTCGGTCTGCGACGACGCGAAGGACGGCTACCGCGCGCGGGCGGAGATGCGGAACCTCACCACGGGCAGGGTCATCGCGACCGCCGAGGACGCCAACGGCTCCTTCAACGCCTGCGACGAGGGCAACCACGCCTATCCCACCCCGAAGCTGAGCGACACCGTCCGGGTGACCGTGTGGGTGCAGGACGGCGCATCGGGCAGCCGCCGGTACACCGACTACCAGGACTACTAGGACGGCACGGGGTGCCCGGTCGACCGGCCGGGCACCCCGCGCCCGTCCGGCCCCGACGTCAGCCGGGCAGGTCGACCACCACGCCCGATCGGGCCACGGCGACCGGCCCCGCGTACGCCTGCCGCGTCGCGGCGACCGCCGCCGCCGGGTCCGTGCCGGGCCACAGGTGGGTCAACAGGACCGCCCGGGTCCGTGCCGCACCGGCGTATCGGCCCACCTCGGCGGCGCTCGACAGGAATCCGACCTGCTCGTCCGGGACCTCGTCGACGTACGTCGCCTCGGCGATCAGCAGGTCGGCGTCGCGGGCCAACTCGACCAACGTCGGGTCCGGTCCGGTGTCCCCGGTGTACGCCAGCACCGTCCCGCCCGCGGTGAAGCGGGCCCCCGCGTTGGGCAACCAGTGCGGCAACGACCAGGTCCGCACGGCGAACGGACCGACGTCGAAGGCGTCGCCGGGGGTGAACCCGTGCGGCCGGTACGCCGCGTCGACGAGCCCCGGATCGTCGATCGCGAGCAGCGCGTCGAGGCTGCCGGTGGGCGCGTACACCGGCAGAGCCGGGGCGGGTCGGTCGGCCAACGCCCTGGCCCGCAGCAGTGGTTGGAGGTCGGCGCAGTGGTCGGGGTGGCCGTGGCTGACGTACACGGCGTCGACCGCCGCGGCGGGCAGCCGGGTCAGCAGCGGTTGCAGGGTCGCGTAGCCGGGGTCGATCAGCAGCCGGAAGCCCCCGTGCTCGACCAGGAAGCCGGCACAGCCCTGCTCGGCCGAGGGCCAGGCGCCCAGGCCGCCGAGCACCACGATGCGCACCGCGATCAGAGGACGGCGTGGTCGCCGACGGGAATCCGCCGGTATTCCGTTGCGCCCTTGAACTCCATCCAGCCGTCGAAGTTCGCGTAGCCGACGTCCGCCGACAGTGCCCGATCGTGGATGGGAAACGCCCGCTCCGGGGCGATGGCACGCGTCATGTCGATGGCGTCACGGTGCCTGCCCCACGGCGCCGCGGCCGGCACGAGGAGCGTCGTCACCCGCTGGCGAGGTACGAAATACGAGTCGCCGGGGTGGTAGACCCCTTCGACCACATAGCCGAGGTTGACGCAGCCCGGCAGTCCGTCGTAGATCTCCGCGTGCTCACCACCGACCGCCGCCACCTGGAAGCCGCCGGCCCGGAACTCGTCGCCCGCCGCGACCACGGTGACCGCCGCCGCCAATCCGCCCTTCTCGGCCAGTTCCCGAACCGGCTCCGGCGCGTAGAGGCGTACCGGACGGGAGGCCGACACCTCAATGACCCGCTCAAGGTCGAGGTGGTCGTCGTGTTCGTGAGTCACCAGGATGTCGGGATCGATGAGCAGTCGCCGCTCGGCGTCCTCGAGGCGGACACAGGCATGGGTGAACTTGACCAGTCGCACCTGCTCACCCTACGGCTCCGCTGAACGCGGCGAAGTCGTCGGACCGGGCGGCGGATCAGGTCAGCAGCAGACCGCCGACCCAGAGGGCACCGATGGTCAGCCCGGCCAGGAACTCCACCAGCATGGACAGGCCGACCGCCTTGAGGGCCTGCACGGTGGATGGCCAGGCGAGCCGGTTGCTGCCCAGCCGCAACCGCTCCGCCGCCCACACCCCCGCGACGAAGCCCAGCAGCAGGCCGACCACGGGGATCACGAAGAACCCCACCAACCCGAGCGCGCCCCCGACCAGCAGGGACGACGTCGGCACACCGGTCCGCTTGAGGTTCCGCCCCGGCCAGAGATACTTCACGACCATCCCGCCGACCGCGACGAGCGTGGCGGCGGCGAACACCGCCCAACCCGCGAGGCCGGCCCCGCCGAAGATCGCCCAGACCAGGACCCCGCCCCAGCACAGCGGCAGCGCCGGCAGGCCGGGCACCACCACACCCGCCAGCCCGGCCAGGATGGCCAGCGCCGCCACCACGGTCACCACCGTCTGCGAATCGTTCAGGCTCACGCCGTCGCCTTCCGTCGGCACCAACGGGACCACCCCGACCGCAACGATCCCCCGCTCGCGCACATCATGCCGAAGCGCCGCGCAGCCGAGCCGTGATGTCCTGCGCCGGGACCGGCGCCCCGAAGTACCGGCCCTGCCCGGTGTCGCACCGCAGGGCCCGCAGCCGCTCCGCCTGCACGCCCGTCTCCACCGCCTCGGCCGTGACCCACAACTCCAACGCGTGCGCCAACCGGACCAACGCGTCGACGATCCGCTCGTCGCGGTGGTCCGCCGCCTCGTCCGTACCGTCGGCGCGGATGCCCTCGACGAACGGGCCGGCCAGCTTCAGGCAGTGGATCGGCAGCCGCCGCAGGTACGCGAGGTTGGAGTAGCCGGTGCCGAAGTCGTCGACGGCCAGCCGGACGCCCAGCGCCGCGAGCCGGTGCAGGCTGCGCAGCGGCTCGCCCGCGCTGCCCATGACGGCGCTCTCGGTCAACTCCAGTTGCAGCAGCCCCGCCGGCAGACCGCTGGTGGCGAGCGCGTCGGCCACCGTCGCGACGATCGCCGGGTCGTCGGCCTGCCGGGCGGCCAGGTTCACGCTGACCACGACCCGCGCCCCGGGGAACTCCCGCCACCAGCGTTCGGCGTCGCGGCAGGCCCGCCGCAGCACCCACTCACCCAGCCGGACGATCAGACCGGTCTCCTCGGCGAGGCCGATGAAATGATCCGGGCCGAGGAGGCCCAGCTCCGGGTGCTCCCACCGGACCAACGCCTCCACGGCGAGCATCGTGCCCTCCAGCAGCGACACGATCGGCTGGTAGTGCAACACGAACTCGCCCCGGTCCAGCGCGGCCGGCAGGCCGGCGACCAGCGCCGACCGGGCGAGGTCACGGGCGCTGCGCTCCGGGTCGTACACCGCCCACCGGCCCCGCCCGGCGGCCTTGGCCCAGTAGAGCGTCGTGTCGGCGGCCTTCATCAGCTCCGAGGCGGTGGTCTCCGCGGCCGGGCAGTCCACGATCCCGACGCTGGCGGAGACCGCCAACTGCTGGTCGCCGACGTGGACCGGCGCGGCGACGGCAGCCAGCGCGGCCTCCGCCACGGCCACCGCGTCCGCGACCCCGCCACCGCCGTCGACCAGGATGACGAACTCGTCGCCGCCCATCCGGGCGACCAGGTGACCCCGGTCGGCCACACACTCGGCGAGCCGCCGACCGATCGTCACCAGCAGCCGGTCGCCGAGGTCGTGGCCGAGGCCGTCGTTGATGGCCTTGAAGCCGTCCAGGTCGAGGAAGCACACCCCGACCCGCTGGCCGGGGTCGGCGGCGTCGAAGACCCGGCCCAGCGTCTCGAAGAACAGCGTCCGGTTGGGCAGCCCGGTGAGCGGATCGTGCAGCGCCTGGAAGCGCAGCCGCTGCTGGAGTTCGTACCGCTCGGTGATGTCCTCGATCATCGCGACGGTGAACCGTGGCCGGCCGTCGTCGTACCGGATCAGCGACACGGCCAGATCCGTCCAGACGACGCTGCCGTCCTTGCGGTAATAGCGCTTCTCCACCCGCGCGGAGTCCTGCTTGCCCTCGATCAGCTCCTGGTACAGCTCCCACATGCCGGCGGCGTCGTCGGCGTGGAACAGCGTCGCCACGTTGATCCGGCGCAACTCCTCGATCGAGTAGCCGAGCATCTCGGCGAACGCCGTGTTGACGTCGATGATCTGCCCGTCCACCCCGGCGATGCCGATACCGATGGCGGCGCCCGTGAAGACCGCCCGGAACCGCGCCTCGCTGTCGCGCAACGCCTGTTCAACCTCGTCGCGCGCCTGCCACGCCGATCGGGCGATGCGCTCCTGTTGGGCGAAGGTGCGGTCCCGCAGCGCACGGGCGAACCCGGCCGCCAGCGCGCCCTGCGTCGCCGCGATGCGGTCGCGCGGAGCGGCCGGCCGGTCGTCGGCCGCCAACACCCGGGCGGGGAAGTCGTCACCGAGCGCGCGCAGCGACCACTCCAACGCCCGGGGCTCGGTCAGGTGCGCCTCCACCAGGGCCCGCCCGACCTCCTCGGCGGGACGGGCGTCGAACGGCTCCGCGCGCACGATCTCCGCCAGCCGGACGGTGTGCAGCAGCAGCAGCCGCTCGGTCTCGGCCGCGCTGAGCGGCACGAACCCGATGCGGCGTACGGCACGGGCCCAGTCAGCGGCGTACGCCTCGGCGCCGGTCCGGCCGACGTCGACCCCGGTGGGGTCCGGGACGGCGGCCACGGGGTCAGCCGGCGGGCTGGTCGTACCGGGCGACGCCGCCGAAGGCGCCGAACCGCTCGGGGTGCTCGTCGACGTCCTCCGGCGCGTCGGGCCGCCACAGTGGCATGTGCACGACGCCCGGTTCGAGCACCGTCCAGTCGCCGAAAAAGCCGGTGACCTGCGCGCGGGAGCGCAGGGTGATCTCGGTGTCGGTCCGGGAGGAGAGGCGCTGGGCGTCCAGCATCTCCTGCGGCTGGTCCTCGAAGGTGGAGTGCGAGACGACCAGGAAGCTGCCCGGCGCGGCGGCGGCCCGCAGGGTCGCCAGGATCTCGTCGGGATGGTCGGCGTCCGGGACGAAGTGCACCACCCCGGCGAGCAGGATGCCCATAGGACGCGCGAAGTCGATCAGACCGAGCCGCCGGGTCTCGGCGAGGATGCGCTCCGGGTCACGCAGGTCCGCGTGGATCACCCCGGTCAGGTCGTTGCCCGCGAGCAGTTCCCGGCTGTGCGCGACCGCCACCGGGTCGATGTCGACGTAGACGACCCGGGCCTTCGGGTTGGCCGCCTGCGCCACCTCGTGCACGTTGCCCACGGTCGGGATGCCGGAGCCGATGTCGAGGAACTGGTCGATACCGGCGTCGAGCAGCACCCGGACGGCCCGGCGCAGGAACTCGCGGCCGGAGCGCATGGTGGCCGCGAGGTTCGGGGTCATGCTGGCGATCTGCTCGGCCAACTGCCGGTCGATCTCGAAGTTGTGCGCCCCGCCCAGGAAGTAGTCGTACACCCGGGCCGCGCTCGGCCGGGTCAGGTCAATCTCGGTCGGCAGTGCGTCCGGCATCGGTGTGTCCCCCAGTTCGTTGCCGCGGCGCGAGGCGGCACCGGCGTCGACGGGCGTACGCGGCCGCCGGCCGACCCCGCGGGTCGTGTGGTGTGGACCACTCTAGGCCGCCGGCCGCCGCGTACGGGAGATCCCCTCACGTAACTTTCCCGCACTCAGGCGGCAGACTCCAGCAGCAGCGAGATGCCCTGCCCGACACCGATGCACATGGTGGCGAGCGCCCGCCGGCCGCCGCGGCGGCGCAGTTCCAGGGCGGCGGTCAGCGCCAGCCGCGCACCGCTCGCGCCCAGCGGGTGCCCGAGCGCGATCGCGCCCCCGTTGGGGTTCACGTGCTCGGCGTCGACGGGCAGTCCCAGTTCACGCAGCACCGCCACGGACTGCGCGGCGAACGCCTCGTTCAGCTCGACGACGTCCACCGCGGCCAGGTCGACGGCGGTCCGGTCGAGCAGCTTGCGGGTGGCCGGCACCGGGCCGATGCCCATGATCCGGGGCGGCACGCCGGCCGTCGCCGCGCCGACGACGCGGGCCAGCGGGGTGAGGTCGTACCGCCGCACCGCGGCCTCGCTGGCCACCAGCAGCGCGACCGCACCGTCGTTGACGCCCGACGAGTTGCCGGCGGTCACCGTGCCGCCGTCGCGGAACGGGGTGGGCAGCGCGGCCAGCTTCTCCAGCGACGTCTCGCGCGGGTGCTCGTCGACCTCGACCAGTCGGGTCTCCCGACGGCCGGCGGGCACGGAGACCGGGACGATCTCCTCGGCGAACCGGCCGTCGGCCTGCGCCTTGGCGGCACGCTGCTGCGAGCGGTACGCGAAGGCGTCCTGGTCGGTGCGGTCGACGCCGTACTCGGCGGCCACGTTCTCCGCCGTCTCGGGCATCGAGTCGATCCCCCAGCCGTCGCGCATCAGCGGGTTGACCAGCCGCCAGCCCAGGGTGGTGTCGTGCAGCTCGGCCGAGCGGGAGTACGCCGAGGTCGCCTTCGGCACGACGAAGGGCGCCCGGCTCATGCTCTCCACCCCGCCCGCGACCACCAGCTCGGCGTCCCCGGCCACGATGGATCGGGCGGCGGTGGCGAGGGCGTCCAGGCCGGAGCCGCAGAGTCGGTTGACCGTGCTGCCCGGCACCTCTTCGGGCAGCCCGGCGAGCAGCGCCGCCATCCGGGCCACGTTGCGGTTGTCCTCACCGGCCTGGTTGGCGCAGCCGAGCACGACGTCGTCGACGCGGGCCCAGTCCACCGACGGGTGGCGGGCGACCAGCTCACGGATGACGTGGGCGGCCAGGTCGTCGGGGCGGACGCCGGCCAACGCGCCCGCGTACCGGCCGATCGGGGTACGGACACCGGCCACCAGGTATGCCACGGTCATCGCGAGTCCTTCAGGGGTGCAGACGGCGGGGGTGGGGCACGCCCACCGGATCGCGGGGGCTGCCGGCCGCCAGGATATCCGCGCCGGCAGCGGATAGGTTGACGGCATGGCCCGGGCCCAGTTCAGCGCAGAGACCAGCCGTGGCGGCGCGTTCGTCCGTCAGCCCAACCGGTTCACCGGTCGGGTCACCGCCGACTCGACCTCACCCCCGGGCGGCGGTCCGGACGAGCAGGACCGCTGGCCGTTGGAGGCCGGCCGCTACCGGCTCATCTGGTGCCGCGCGTGCCCGTGGGCGCACCGGGCGCGGATCGTGCGGGGCCTGCTCGGCCTGGACGACGCGATCTCGCTGGGCACCGTCGACCCGATCCGGGACGAGCGGGGTTGGGCGTTCGCGCTCGACCCGGACGGCTTCGACCCGGTCCTCGGCGTCCGTTTCCTCTCCGAGGCGTACCTGGCCACCGACGAGGACTACACCGGCCGGGTGACCGTGCCGGCGCTCGTCGACACCGTGACCGGCCGGGTGGTCACCAACGACTACCCGCAGCTCACCCTCGACTTCTCCACCGAGTGGCGGTCGCTGCACGCGCCCGACGCCCCGGATCTGTACCCGGTCGCGCTGCGTCCCGAGATGGACGCGCTGATGGCCGAGATCCACACCGACGTCAACAACGGCGTCTACCGGTGCGGCTTCGCGACCTCCCAGGAGGCGTACGACGAGGCGTTCCGGGCACTCTTCGCCCGGCTGGACGTGCTCTCCGAGCGGCTGGCCGGCCAGCGTTACCTGATGGGGGACGCGATCACCGAGGCCGACGTGCGGCTGTTCACCACGCTGGTCCGCTTCGACGCGGCCTACCACGGGCACTTCAAGTGCAACCGGAACAAGCTGACCGAGATGCCGGTGCTCTGGGCGTACGCCCGGGACCTGTTCCAGACGCCGGGTTTCGGCGAGACGGTGGACTTCGACCACATCAAGCGGCACTACTACGGCACCCACCGGGAGATCAACCCGACCGGCATCGTGCCGTTGGGGCCCGACGAGTCCGGCTGGACGACGCCGCACGGACGTGGCTGAGCCGGGTCGGGCCGGCACCGCCACGAGGCCTACCGGCGACCCGGGCGTGGCCCGCCGGGTCGCCGGGTCGGCCGCCGCCGGCTTCGCCGTGGCCGGGGCGGTCGCGGTGACGGTAGCGGTGGTCGCCGGTCCCGGTCCGGGCTTCACCGGGTACGTGAGCGAGGCCGGTATCGCCGGCAGCGCGCACGCCGTGACGTACCGGATCGGGGTTCTGGCTCTTGCCGGCGCGTTGCTGCTGATCGCCGCGGCGCTGCCGCCCGGGGTCCGGGTCGCGCCGGCGCTGCTCGCCGGCGGCGCCGTGCTCACGGCGGTCTCCGGGGCGGTGACCTGCTCCGCCGGATGCCCGCTACCGCCGTTCGAGCGGACCACGGTGGCCGACCTGGTGCACGGCGGCGCGAGCATCGCGGCGACGGCGGCGGTGGTCCTCGCCATGGTCGCGTTGGCCGTGTCCGGGCCGGCCGGGCCGGTGGTACGCCGTCTGGCGGCGGGGACGGCGGCGCTCGCCCTGCCGCTGTGCGCCACGATCGGCCTGGCCATGCTCGTGGTGGGCCGGGGCTCGCTGGTCGGCGTGGTGGAACGGGTGGTTATCGCGTTGGCGGTGCTGTGGGGCGTGGCCACCGGCACGGCCCTGGCCCTGACTTCGCACCGGCGAAGCCTGTAAGGAGCGTCACGCGCATCGCGCCTTGCAGATCCGGTGGATCAGCGTATCGTCGGCGAACGATGACCAATGTCTGGGACCTCACCGTCCGCCTGTATGTCGATCTCCGACTACAGGCCAGCGGTGTCTGTCCGGGGTAGCCGAGCTTTCACACGCCTACCCCGCCCGGACGACCCACAATTGGACATCTCATGCCCTTCGGCCTGCGCAAAATTCCCTTCTCCGTGCAGATCCTGCTCGGCCTCGTGCTCGGCGTGGCGCTCGGCTTCCTGGCCCGCGCCAACGACGTGAGCTGGCTGACCAGCACCCTGCACACCGTCGGCTCCCTCTTCGTCCAGCTCCTCAAGCTGGCCGTACCGCCGCTGGTCTTCACCGCCATCGTGGTCAGCGTGGTCAGCCTGCGCGGCGTGGCCAACGCCGCTCGGCTCGCCCTCAAGACCCTCATGTGGTTCGGCATCACCGCGCTGATCTCGGTGACCATCGGCATCGGCCTCGGTCTGCTCGTCGACCCCGGCCGGGGCGTGACGCTCGACCTGGGCGGCGCGACCGCCCCCAAGAAGACCGGCTCCTGGACGGACTTCCTCACCGGCATCGTGCCCACCAACCCGGTCGGCGCGTTCGTCGAGGGCAACGTCCTACAGATCGTCTTCCTCGCCGTCGTCATCGGCGCGGCGGCCCTGCTGGTCGGCGACGCCGCCGAACCGTTCGTGGCGCTGAACCGCTCGCTGCTGGAGATCGTGCAGAAGGCCCTCTGGTGGGTCATCCGGCTCGCCCCGATCGGCACGCTCGGCCTGATCGGCAACGCCGTCGCCTCGTACGGCTGGGACCTGCTGGCCCCCCTCGCCAAGTTCACCACCGCCGTCTACGTCGGCTGCGCCATCGTGCTGTTCGTGGTCTACCCGCTGGTGCTGATCCTCGCCGGCCGGCTCAACCCGCTGCGTTTCTTCGCCGGGGCCTGGCCCGCGATCGAGCTGGCCTTCGTGTCCCGCTCCTCGGTGGGCACCATGCCGGTGACCCAGCGCTCCGTCGAGCGCCTCGGCGTCCCCCGCGAGTACGCCTCGTTCGCGGTGCCGTTCGGCGCCACCACGAAGATGGACGGCTGCGCCGCGATCTACCCGGCACTCGCCGCGATCTTCGTGGCCCAGGTGTTCGGCGTACAGCTCGGCCTCACCGACTACCTGCTCATCGCCTTCGTCTCGGTGGTCGGCTCGGCGGCCACCGCCGGCCTGACCGGCGCGATCGTGATGCTCACCCTCACCCTGAGCACGCTGGGCCTGCCGCTGGCCGGGGCCGGCCTGCTGCTCGCCATCGACCCGATCCTGGACATGATGCGCACCGCCACCAACGTGGCCGGGCAGGCGCTGGTGCCGACCGTCGTCGCCGCCCGGGAGGGCACCCTCGACCGGGCCGCGTACGACTCGGCCGGCCGACGTGACCTCACCGACCCGGAGACCGAAGTTGCGGACACCCGCCCGGAGCTGACCCCCGTACCCGCCTGACCTGTTCTTCCACGACGACGGACCCCCTCGACAGCGGGGTCCGTCGTCGTACCGAGAGGATGAGCACATGAGTTCCCTGTTCACGCCGCTGGCCCTGCGTGGGGTCACCCTGCCCAACCGCGTCGCCATGGCGCCGATGTGCCAGTACTCCGCCGGTCCGGACGGCCTGCCCACCGACTGGCACCTCGTCCACCTCGGCACCCGCGCCATCGGCGGTGCCGGACTGGTGCTGACCGAGGCGACCGCCGTACTCCCGGAGGGTCGGATCTCCCCGCAGGACACCGGGCTGTGGTCCGACGCGCACGTGGACGCCTGGCGTCCGGTGACCGCGTTCGTCGCCGCGCACGGCGCGGTGCCGGCCGTCCAGCTCGCGCACGCCGGGTTCAAGGCCTCCACCTACCGGCCGTGGGACTCGGGCAACGGCGGGGTGCCGGACGCCGAGGGCGGTTGGACGCCGGTCGGCCCGAGCGCCGAGCCGTTCAGCCCCAGCTACCGGACGCCGACCGTGCTCGACGCGGCGGGCATCGCGGGCGTCGTCGACGCGTTCGCCGCCGCCGCCGAGCGGGCCCTCGCCGCCGGCTTCGCCGCCGTGGAGGTGCACGCCGCGCACGGGTACCTGCTCAACGAGTTCCTGTCGCCGCTGACCAACCACCGCACCGACGCCTACGGCGGTGACCGGGCCGGCCGGATGCGGCTCACCCTGGAGGTCGCCCGCGCGGTACGCGCCGCCGTGGGCGAGAGCGTGCCGGTGCTCACCCGGATCTCCGCCACCGACTGGGTCGAGGGCGGCTGGACCGTCGAGGACAGCGTGGTGCTCGCCGGCGAGCTGGCCGCCGTGGGCGTCGACCTGGTCGACACCTCCTCCGGTGGCGTCAGCACCGAGCAGCGCATCCCGCAGCTCGGCCCCGGCTACCAGGTGCCGATGGCCGCCCAGATCCGCCGCGAGGCCGGCGTACCCACCGGCGCGGTCGGCCTGATCGTCGAGCCGGAGCACGCCGAGCAGATCGTCGCCAGCGGCGAGGCCGACCTGGTGCTGCTCGGTCGGGAACTGCTGCGCGACCCGTACTGGCCGCGCCGTGCCGCCGCCAAGCTCGGCGTCGCGTACAGCGGCCCCGCCCAGTACGCCCGCGCCTGATCCGAACCGGTACGGGCGGCTGCCGTTCCCGACAGCCGCCCGGACCCGGTTCTCAGCCGGCGAGGTGCGACCAGTCGCCCTCCAATTCCCGCCAGGTGCCCTGCGCCGCCACCGTGCCCGCCTGAAGGACGACCACGTGGTCGGCGCGGACCAACGCGGCACGCTTGGCGGTGGAACCCACCACGGTCACGCCGTGCGCCCGCAGCGCCTGCCACAGCGCCAGCTCCGTCGTGACGTCCAGGGCCGACGACACGTCGTCCGCGACCAACAGTTCGGTACGCGGCGCCAGCGCCCGGGCCAGGGCGAGCCGCTGGAGCTGCCCGCCGGAGAGCCGGGTGCCCTTGTGCCCGATGAGCAGACCCAGCCCACCCCCGGCGGCGGCCAGGTCGTGGTCGAGCTGGGCCGTGCTGACCGCGTCGGCCGCGTCCACCTGGTGGCCGAGCGCGATGTTCTCGACCACCGTGCCGGAGAGCACCCGGGGTAGCTGGCCGACGTAGCCGACCTGGTTGGGGCGCAGGAACAGCTCGGGCTCGGTGACCCTGTCACCGTTCCACCGCAGCTCGCCGGTGTGGTGCACGATGCCCGCGAGGGCCCGCAGCAGCGAGGACTTGCCGGCTCCGACCGGCCCGACGACCAGCACCAACTGACCACGCTGAACGGTCAGGTCCACGTCGCGCACGGCGAGCGTGCCATCGGAGTGCACCACCGAGAAGCCGCGCAGCTCCAACCGGCGCAACGGCCGTCGGGGCGGCGGCGTCGGCGCGGGCGCGGTCCCGCCGGCCAGGTCGACCGCCGGAACCCCCACCGAGTACGCCCCCACGCCCGTCATCGCCACCGTCCGCCGGGTCCACACCCGCGCCGACGGCAGTTGGGAGATCAACGACGCGGTGGTCCAGGCGAACCACCGGGCCGCGCCCAGCGTGGAGACGGCCACCAGCACCGCGCCCGCCGACAGTTCGCCGCCCAGGTACAGGGCCCACGCGCCGATCGGCAGCAGCCCGCTGACCACCGCCGGGGTCGACCGGGACCACACCTGCACGGCGATCTCCCGGCGCTGCCGGTCGCTGCGCAGCACGTCCAGGTCGGCCAGGTGCCGCAGCACCGCCGACGTGGCGCCGGCGAGCTTGACCGTCCGCGCCGCGGAGAGCGCGGAGACCAGCGCGGTGGCGAAGGCGGCGCGCGCCGCGACGGTCGCCCGCGCCGCCCGCTCCAGCTTCGGGCCGAACAGCGTCGCGGCCAGCCCGGAGACCACCATCGTGCCGAGGAAGAACAGCCCCGGTACGACGCTGCCGGTGACCGCCGTCATCGCCACCACCAGCACCACCGCCACGGTCTGGTCCAGCACGTTGTCGGCGAGCTGCACCACCCGCTCGGTGTCGCCACCCTGGGCCACCACCTCCGCCGGGCTGTGCGAGCTGACCCGGCGCGGGCCGGTCTGGCCGTGCACCAACCGCAGGCCGATCCGCAGCATCTGCCGCACCCACCAGTGCGGGAACCACACGTGCGTGTAGAACGGCAGCGGCAGGGTGACCAGCAGCCCGGCCACGATGCCCAACGCCGGCAGGTACGGACTGCCGGTCCCGTCGACCAGGTCGGCCCACAGCCACGGCAGCACCGGACCGTCCAGCCCGAGCAGGCTGAGCCCGAGGAACAGCACGATCGCGGCAACTCCGTACCGGGGATCGTTGGTGCAGAGTCGAATGATCTCCCGGAAGGTCCGCGCCGGCGGCGTCGGCGGCAACGGCGGCGGGTCGGTACGCGACGCCGGTACCGACCCGGCCTCGGCCGCCGCAACGACCGAACCGGCGGTGCCCCGACCGACGCTGTCGTGACCGGCGGTGTCGTGACCGGCGCTGTTCGGGCCGGCCAGCAGGTCGCTGCCGGCGGTGTTCGGGCCGGCCAGCAGGTCGCTGCCGGCGGTGTTCGGGCCGGTCAGCAGGTCGGTGCCGCCGCCCGTGCCGGACGCCGACGCCCCGCCGGCGTAGACGGCCGCGTGACTGGTCGCCAGCAACTCGGCGAACCGGGTCGACGTCTCCAATGGACCGGCCTCGACCACCGCGCCGTCGGCGAGTACCACCACCTCGTCGCAGCGGCGCACCGAGGAGAGTCGGTGCGCGATGACGATGCCGATCCGGTCGCGCAGCAGTCGCTCGGTGGCCCGCTGTACCCGCGCCTCGGTCACCGGGTCCAACCGGGCGGTGGCCTCGTCGAGGATCACCACGTGCGGGTCGCGGACCAGGATCCGGGCGAACGCCACCAGCTGCTCCTGGCCGGCGGAGAGCACGTGGCCGCCCTCCCCCAGCCGGGTCGCCAACCCGTCGGGCAGCTCGGCGATCCAGCCGGCCAGGCCCAGTTCGTCGAGCGCCCGGGCGGCGGCGTCCAGCAGCTCCGGGTCGTAGAGCGCGACGTTCTCGGCGAGCGTGCCGGCCACGATCTCGGTGCGCTGCGGCACCAGCGCCACCCAGCGGCGCAGCTCCTCCACGTCCAGGTCGCACAGGTCGGTGCCGCCGAGGAAGACGGTGCCCGGCGGCACGTCCACGGCCCGGGTGAGCACCTTCGCCAGGGTCGACTTGCCCGACCCGGTACGCCCGATCAGCGCGTACGAGCGCCCTCGCGCGAAGGTGAGGCTGAGCCCCCGCAGGGCCGGACCCCGCCCACTCTCCGGGCCGCTCACCTCGTACCCGAATGTCAGCTCCCGGATGCGCAGGTCACCCTCGACCGGGGTGGCCCCGCCGACCGGTTCCTGCCGAACCTTCTGGAGCAACTGCACACGGGCCCACGCGCCGAGGGCCTCCTGTAGTTCGGGCACCATCCGGCCGACGTGTTCCGCGGTGGCCCCGAAGGCCAGGGCGAGCAGCCAGATGGCGGTGAGCCGGGCGGCGTCGACCCGGCCGGTGGCCAGGGCCCAGGCCCCGCCGAGCACCACCACGCCGACGCCCACCCGGATCGTGGCGGTGGCGATCGTCGCCACCTTGGCGGAGAGCACCCAGACCCGGTGGCCGCGGGACAGCACGGCGGCGGCCCGCCGGGCATAGAGCCGCAGCACGTACGGCTGGGCCAGGCTGGTCCGCACGTCGTCCTGGCCGTGCACCGCCTCCTCCATCACGGCGGCCAGGTCGGACCAGGCCTCCTCCTCGATCATGCGGGCCGGCCCGATCCGTGCCGTCGGCCGGCGCAGCCCCACTCCCAGCACCACCGTCAGCAGCAGCATCGCGATGCCGGCCGGCCACCACACGACGAGCGCGACGACCATCGACAGCAGACCGACGCAGAGCCCTTGGGCGAGGCGCGAACCCTGGTTACGAACCGCCGACGCCACCTGGTAGACATCCCCGTCGATGCGGTCCAGCAGCTCGCCCACCGGGGTCGTCTCGAGACTGGGCAGATCCTGCCCGAGCGCGACCCGGCATAGCCGCCGACGGATGTCGGCGGACCAGTCGGCGGTCAGCCCGGCCATCACCAGGCTCACCACCAGGTCGCTGAGCACGACGGCGGCCAGCGCGGCGGCAAGGACCGTGAAGGAGACGGCCGACCGGTGTACGAGCACCGCGCCGGCCAGCGCGGACGCCCCCGCCTGACCGGCGGCGCCCAACACGATCAGGACGGCCACGAGCGTCAGACGGCGTGGCGAGGTGCCCCACAGATCACGGAGCAGGCGCATGGAAAGTTCCTCCGGACGTGGGTGGCGGAACACCCAGCGTGCCGGCAGCGACCCGGTCCCCTCAACCGATTTACCCGCCCTGACCAGGTCATCCCTCGGTGCCCGATGCGCCGACATCGGCGGCGTCGGGCCTGCCCACCCCGGATCGACGTGATCGACACGAGGTCGCCGATATGGGGGCATCGACCGGTCCCGGACCAGCATGATCGACTCGACTTCACCGATCTGGGGGTATCAATCGGCCCCGGATACCCCAAGTTCGACGATCTCGTGTGGATCACCCCACCGGCCCCACCTCGCCTGGGCGATACGTCCAGTCTCGGGGCGTCTGTGGTGACCGGCTACACCCGTGCACCGGAATTGTGCCGGGTCGGGGATCGTTGCGTGCCCGGACGATCGCAGGAGCACAGGTCACCCCCGGGCCGTCCGGCCCCGCCCCGTCACCTCGCAGAGCAAGGGCGGGTTGCCGGCCCCCTGCCCCCAGGAATGACCCCGAACTGGCGGTCGTCACACCCGGACCCGGCGCGACGATCACCCCGATCACGGGGCCGCCTCCCCCGGGAATGACCCCGGCCCCCGGGTCGTTACACCCGGTCCGGCCGCCGCGAGCCCCCCGGCTTGCAAGCCGCCACGCCCCCGGGAATGACCCCGGCCCGCCGGTCGTTACACACCGACCGGCCGCCACGAGCCCCCCGGCTGGCAGGCCGCCCCCTCAAGACTTCGCATGAGCGCCCGGACGAGGTGCTGACACCCCCGGCGTCACCGATCCCCCCGAACGGGTGGCGTGGGTGTTTCCTACCCCCGAAGGAGCAACCCTGATGAACACGATCTTCCGCAAGAGCATGCTGTCCATTGCGGGTCTCGCGTTCGCCGGTGGCGTCTTCGCCGGCCCGATCGCCGCCCACGCCAACCCGGCCGTGGACACCAAGCCCGTCGCCGTGGCGGTGCAGAGCGCCGCGCCGAAGCCGCAGGGCGACCAGTCGCACATCGACCTCAACGACGAGCAGACCGCCAACGCCAAGGCCATCATCGCGGCCACGAAGAAGGCGGGTCTGCCCGAGCGGGCCGCGGTCATCTCGATCGCGACCAGCCTGCAGGAGTCCAAGCTGGAGAACCTGGGTCACCTCGGCGACGCCAACGACCACGACTCCCTGGGCCTGTTCCAGCAGCGCCCGTCCTCCGGTTGGGGCACGCCGGAGCAGATCACCAACCCGGAGTACTCGACGACCGCGTTCCTCAAGGGCCTGCGCCAGGTCGACGGCTGGCAGGACATGCCCCTGACCGACGCCGCGCAGACCGTACAGGTCTCGGCCTACCCGGACGCGTACGCCCAGTGGGAGCAGCAGGCCACCGACCTCGTCGCCCACTACTGGAACAGCTGACAACACACCGATGGCCGGCACCCTGAACGGGGCGCCGGCCATCGCCGTACCTGCGGAAAGATCAGAAGAGGACGGTGGCGAGCGTGCCGACCGGTTGGAAGCCGCAGCGTTCGTAGACTCGGCGGGCCGGCAGGTTGAAGTCGTTGACGTACAGGCTGACCGTGGGAGCGACCCGGGCCAGCGCGTCGCGTACCACGGCGGCCATCGCGGCGGCGGCGATGCCACGGCCCCGCCACTCCGGCGCGACCCAGACGCCCTGGACCTGGGCGGTCCGCTTGGTCACGACGGCCAACTCGGCCTTGAACACGACCTTGCCGTCCACGAACCGGGCGTACGCGCGGCCGGCGCGGACCAGGTCGTTGACCCGGCGTCGGTAGCTGCGGCCAGCGTCCTCGGCGAGCGGGGAGACGCCCACCTCTTCGGTGTACATCGCGACCGCCGCCGGAAAGAGTCGATCGACCTCGCCGGAGCGCACGCGGCGTACCTCTGGGTCGGCCGGAACGAGCGGCGTCGTGTCGGTGGCCAGCAGCGGCTGGTTGGGGCGGACGTCGCGGGCCGGGCCCCACGTGTGGGAGAGCCGGTCCCAGAGGGCGAGGACGGCGTCCGCGCGGCCGACGATCGAGGAGCAGAGCCGATCCTCTCCGGCGAGCAGGTCGGCGAAGGCGGACACGGCGGCGTCGCTGGCGAGCACCGGCGTCAGGTTGCCGCCGAGCCAGCACAGTGATTCGAGGTTGCGCCGGGCGCCGTACCCCAGGATCCGCCCTTCGGCCCGCCACCAGGAGAGCCCGCGCGCGGCGATGCGCTCGGCGACCTGCGCGCCCGCGAACGGGTCACGGTCGAGCAGGCGCTCGACCGCGCGGCGCTCCGATTCCCCCAGTTGCCGTACCGGCACCGTCAGCACGACTACCAGCCTGCCAGATCGACCCCCTGCCCCGCCGGCCGAGTGGCGAGCCCGACCTCAGATGGTCACCGGCTCGGTGACCCGGCCGGCCGGGCGGGCCTGGCCCGCCCACCGGACGACCGGGGGCACCAGGGCACCGAGCAGGAGGAACAGCCCGGCCAGCACGAGCCATCCCGGTCCGCCCCAACCCAGGGCGAGGCTGGTCACGACGACGGGCGCGAGCATCTTGCCCAGTTCGTAACCCATGCCGTACGTCCCCTGGTACTGCCCGTGGGCGTCGGCCGGCGCCAGCCCGAAGGAGATTCCCCATCCGGCGGCGGAGTGCCACAGCTCCCCGGTCACGTGCGCCAGCGATCCGACGCAGAGCAGGCCGATGGCGCCCGGTGTGGGCAGTGCGCCGCTGGCGGCGAACAGTACGCAGGCCACGGCGATGGCCGCCCCCGCCCGGCGGGACGCGCGTGCGGCTCCCGGCAGGGTGACGGCAGCGCGTGCCGCCGGCACCTGTAGGAGCACCACCAGCACGGTGTTGACCAGCGTCAACACCGAGATCATCCAGATCGGGGCGGTGGTGTGCCCGGCGATCCACAGCGGCAGGGCGAGGGTGAGCAGGCTGAAGTGCATGGACATCAGCCCGTCGAGCAGGGTGAAGGCGAGGAACGGCCGGTCCCGTAGGGCGACCAGCCGGGGGCCGCGCGTCGGGGCCGCAACGGGCGCGACGGTGGGCAGCCGGAGGGAAATGGCCGCCGCGGTCACCGACGCCGCCGCCGTCGCCAGGATCAACCCGAGGTAGCCGGCACGGGTGTCGGCGGCGATGGCGAACCCGCCGAGGACGGCCCCGACGGAGATTCCGACGTTGGTGGTGGCTCGCAGGTAGGCGCGGGTGTGTACGCGCTGGTCGGCCGGGACCGCGCCGGCGATGAGGGCTCCCCGGGCACCACGCTCCACGGCGTCGGCGAGCGCGGTGGCGGATCCGATCAGCACGAACGCGGGGAACGATCGGACGGTGATCAGACCGGCGGTCAGGACGCCGGCCGCGATCAGCCCGCCCACCTGCACCCCACGCGGGCCCACCCGGTCGGCGAGGTATCCGCTCGGCGTGCTCGCGAGCACACCGACGAGCGCCGAGATGGTCAGTCCGACACCAACCTGGGTCGCCGACAGGCCGACCGAGCGGGTGAGAAAGAGCGCGCTGGCGACCAGCCACAGACCTCGCCCGATGGTCCTGACCAGGGTGCTCAGCGTGAGGATCCGGGCCGGGCCCGGTGGTGGCAGCAGGCGCATACGAGGACCTTAGCAAGACGTACGTACGGTTTGCAGTCCGCCCCTTGTCGTCGATGCATTGCCGATATATCGTTGATGCATCAGCGACAGTACGTAGAGAGGAAGAACCCGATGCGGTTCCATCGACAGCACCACCCGATGCACGAGGCCCGGATGCGGGGCTTCGGCTTCCCGCCGGTCCCGCCCGGCCCCCACGAGCACGGCCACGAGCACGGCGGGCGCGGCCGCGGTCGCGGGCACGGCCGCGGCAGGGGGCGACGCCCCAACGTCCGTGGCGCGGTGTTGGCCCTGCTCACCGAGCGGCCGATGCACGGCTACGAGATGATCCAGGAGATCGACTCCCGCACCGGCGGGGCCTGGCGGCCCAGCCCGGGTTCGATCTACCCCACGCTCCAACTCCTGGAGGACGAGGGTGTGATCGCCGCCAGCACCGAGGAGGCCAGCGGCGGACGGAAGCGGTTCACCGTCACCGAGGCCGGCCAGGCCGAGGCCACCGCCGCCGCGCAGACCCCGCCCTGGGCCGACGTCGCCCAGGACACCGTGAGCAGTTGGCATGACATCCGCGACTCCGGCGCGCAGGCGATGAACGCCCTGCGGCAGGTGATGGTGAACGGCACCGACGACCAGCGCGAGCGGGCCGCCCGGGTCCTCGACGAGACCCGACGCAAGCTGTACGCGATCCTCGCCGAATCCGACTGAACGGCCTCGGCCGCCACGCCCCGGCGTCTCGCGCACACCGGACAGGCCGCCGTGATCATGAAGTTATTGCCAAGTTCTGTGCCATTTGTCGGCAATAACTTCATGATCGACGCGCGTGGGCGCGTGGGCGGGTGGGCGGGTGAGGGGACAGTGCGGGTCGGCGCGAACGGAGAGCGGCCGCCTCCCTTGCGGGAAGCGGCCGCTCTGCGGTGTAGCAGCGGGGCTCAGTGCACGGTGACCGTCGGGCCGGTGACCAGCCCGCGCAGTTCCTCGGGCAGCTCGGCGCCCATCTCGTCGGCGATGCGCAGCGCCTCCTCGATCAGCGTCTCCACGATCTGCCCCTCGGGCACGGTCTTGACGACCTGCCCCTTGACGAAGATCTGGCCCTTGCCGTTGCCGGAGGCGACGCCGAGATCGGCCTCGCGGGCCTCGCCCGGACCGTTGACGACGCAGCCCATGACGGCGACCCGCAGTGGCACCGGCAGCCCTTCCAGGCCGGCGGTGACCTCCTCGGCGAGCTTGTAGACGTCCACCTGGGCGCGACCGCAGGACGGGCAGGAGACGATCTCCAGGCCGCGCTCGCGCAGACCGAGGGACTCCAGGATCTGGTTGCCGACCTTGATCTCCTCGACCGGCGGGGCGGAGAGCGAGACCCGGATGGTGTCGCCGATGCCCTCGGCCAGCAGCGCGCCGAAGGCGACCGCCGACTTGATGGTGCCCTGGAACGCCGGCCCGGCCTCGGTGACGCCGAGGTGCAGCGGGTAGTCGCACTGCTCGGCGAGCTGCCGGTACGCCCGGATCATCACGACCGGGTCGTTGTGCTTCACCGAGATCTTGATGTCGCGGAAGCCGTGCTCCTCGAACAGCGAGCACTCCCACAGGGCCGACTCGACGAGCGCCTCGGCGGTGGCCTTGCCGTACTTGGTCAGCAGCCGCTTGTCCAGCGAGCCCGCGTTGACGCCGATCCGGATCGGCACCCCGGCGTCCCCGGCGGCACGTGCGATCTCCTTGACCTTGTCGTCGAACTGCCGGATGTTGCCCGGGTTGACCCGGACGGCCGCGCAGCCGGCGTCGATGGCGGCGAAGACGTACTTGGGCTGGAAGTGGATGTCGGCGATCACCGGGATCTGCGACTTCTTGGCGATCGCGGGCAGCGCCTCGACATCGTCCTGGGACGGCACCGCCACCCGGACGATCTGGCAGCCGGACGCGGTCAGCTCGGCGATCTGCTGGAGGGTCGCGTTGACGTCGGAGGTGAGGGTCGTGGTCATCGACTGCACGGACACCGGCGCACCGCCACCGACCGGCACCGAGCCGACCATGATCTGGCGGCTGGCCCGGCGGGGTGCGAGCGGCGGGGGCGGCACGGCGGGCATACCGAGACTGATAGCGGTCACTTCAGGCACTCACCTTGAGAAGAGCGTGATCGGGTTGACGACGTCCGCGGCGATGGTGAGCAGCGTGAAAGCGCCACCGATCAGGATCACCGCGTACGTGAAGGGCATCAGTTTGAGGTAGTCGACCCGGCCGGGGTCCCGCCGGCCGATCCGCGCGTAGATCCAGGAGCGGGCCCGCTCGAACCAGGCGATGGCGATGTGGCCGCCGTCGACGGGCAGCAGCGGCAGCAGGTTGAACACGCCGATGAAGAAGTTCAGCGACACGAACAGCATGAAGAAGACAAGCCAGGCGTCGTTCTCGACCGCCTCGCCGCCGAGCCGGCTGGCGCCGACCACGCTGATCGGGGTGTCCACGTCCCGCTCGCCGCCGGTCAGGGCGGTCCACAGGGCGGGGACCTTCTGCGGGATGCGCTGCAACGCCTGGGCCGTGCCGACAGCGAGGTCGCCGGTGAAGTCGGCGGTGGCGCCGAAGGCGGCCCCCGGCCCGTACGTCACGCGGGGGGGCGTGGTGGGAACGACACCGATGCCGAGAGCGGCCACCGGTCCGACGGTGCCGCCGGGGTTGTCCAGGGGCGGACGCTGGGTCTGCGCCAGCACCGTGCTGACGCTGCCCGGCTGCCCGTCGCGAACGTACTCGATCCGCGTGGTGTCGCCCGGCTTGAGCCCGCGCAGCGCCGTCAGCAATTCGCCGTAGGTGCCGATCGTGGTGCCGTTGATCGAGGTGATCCGGTCGCCGTCGCGCAGCTGGGCCTGGGCGGCCGGGCTCGCGGGGTCGGCCGGCGTGCACTCCCGCACGACGTTCTCCGGCACCACGCACGGCCTGAGTTCGATGACGGCAGGTTCCTGGCGGGCCTGCGCCTCCGTGGTCGGGAAGGCCGGGTTGGGCAGGCCGGCGGAGACGGCGAGGATCCAGATGGTGACCAGCGCGAGCGCGAAGTGCGTGATCGAGCCGGCGGCCATCACGATCGTCCGCTTCCAGACCGGGTAGCGCCACATCACCCGCGGCTCGTCGCCGGGCTCGACGTCGTCGTCCTGCGGCGTCATCCCGACGATCTTGCAGAAACCGCCGAGGGGGATGCCCTTCAGGCCGTACTCGGTCTCACCCCGCTTGAACGACCAGATGGTGGGGCCGAAGCCGACGAAGTACTTCGTCACCTTCATCCCGAACATCTTGGCGGTGAGCAGGTGCCCCGCCTCGTGCAGACTGACCGAGACGAGGATGGCCAGGGCGAAGAGGACCACCCCGAGCAGGTACGACATCAAGCTCCTTCCACCGAACCCGCGATGATCTCCTGCGCATGCGCGCGTGCCCACGACTCGGCCGCGAGCACGTCCTCGACGGTACCTGGTTCGGCGAAGTCCGGAGCGTCCTCCAACACCCGCTCAAGGGTGTCGACGATGCCGAGGAACGGCAGCCGTCCGGCCACGAACGCCGCCACGCACTCCTCGTTCGCCGCGTTGTAGATAGCCGGGCGGCAGCGCCCGGCCTCCCCGGCGGCCTTGGCGAGGGCGACGGCCGGGAACGCGTCGTCGTCGAGCGGCGTGAACTCCCAGGTGTGTGCGGTTGTCCAGTCGACGGCGGTGGCGGCCTCGGGCACCCGGTCCGGCCAGCCGATGCCGAGCGCGATCGGCAGTCGCATGTCCGGTGGGCTGGCCTGGGCGATCGTCGACCCGTCCACGAACTCGACCATCGAGTGGATCACCGACTGCGGGTGGACCATGACGGTGATGTCGGCGTACGGCACGTCGAACAGCTCGTGCGCCTCGATCACCTCCAGTGCCTTGTTGACCATGGTCGCCGAGTTGATCGTGACGACCGGCCCCATGTTCCAGGTCGGGTGCGCGAGCGCCTGCTCCGGCGTGACCTGCGTCAACTCGTCGCGCTGCCGCCCCCGGAACGGGCCGCCGCTGGCCGTGACGATCAGCCGCCGCACCTCACCGCGCGAACCGGACCGCAGACACTGCGCGAGCGCCGAATGCTCCGAGTCGACCGGCACGATCTGCCCCGGCCGCGTCACCGCGGCCTTGACCAGCGGGCCGCCGGCCACGAGCGACTCCTTGTTGGCGAGCGCGAGAGTACGACCACCGCGCAGCGCGGCCAACGTAGGAGCGAGGCCCAGCGAGCCGACCACCCCGTTCAGAACGATGTCGCACGGCCACTGCGCCAACTCGGTCATGGCGTCCGGCCCGGCCACGATCTTGGGAAGCTTGAAGTCGCCGGTGGCCCAGCCGCGCCGGCTCGCCTCGGCGTAGAAGGCGAGTTGCAGGTCCTGGGCGGCGGACGCCTTGGCCACCCCGACCGCCTCGACGCCCAGTTCGAGAGCCTGCGCGGCGAGCAGCTCGACGTTGCCCCCACCCGCCCCGATCGCCACCACCCGGAACCGGTCCGGATTGCGCCGGACGATGTCGATGGCCTGCGTGCCGATCGAACCGGTGGACCCGAGCAGAACAAGATCGCGGGGGGAAGTCACGGGGCCATTCTCCCCCACCGCCGCTGTACGCCCGCTGGGAGCCTCAGCCCTCGCGCACCCTTGATCCACACGAGTTCGCCGATCTCGGGGTATCCGCAGCTCTCGGACACCCCCACAGCGCCGAAACCGTGTCGATCAGGAGGAGCCCGACTCGTCCGGTGCCGCCTCCTCGTCCAGCAGTTCGGCCGGATCGATGGAGAACCCGAAGGGCTCGCGCATCGCGAAGGTGGTACCCGCTGCTGCGGCAGCCATCGGCCGGTACTCCCCGTCGACCAGCTCGAACAGAGCCAGTGTCGGTACCCGGTTGCGCAGGTCCACCCGGAGAAAGAACGGAACTCCCGCAGCCGCGTACTCCCGGGGCCGGTCGATCACGTCCTTGCGGCGGTTGCCCGGCGAAACGATTTCTCCGAGTAGCACCGCGTCGGTGATGGGAACCGTTGTGCGGCCGCCCCCGGAGCTGCGCAGCACAACGATGTCCGGAATGAAGAGATCATGCCCGGAGAGGACGTTGATCTCCGGATAGACCCAGAAGCCGGCCTTTCGCGCAGCACGGTGGAGCACGTAGGGCAGTTCCCGCTCGACCGACTGATGGTCGATCCCCGCATGTGGTGTCACGATCACACTTCCGCTCAGGACCTCAACCTTGGGGCCGTTGGTCTCCGGCAACAGGTCGAGGGCGAGCTGAGCGGTCCACGGCTCGTCGTGCCACCGCAGCACGTCGAACGACGGCTCGATGTGCTGCGGCGCCGGCTCCGGCGCGAACGCTGCCTGGGCCATCCGGGCTCACCCCCCTCAGCGGACCATCATGCTCAGGTCAGCCTAGCCACCGCCGCCCCCGCAGCACGTCATCGCACACCGAGTCCGCCACCGATCGCGCACCAGATTCGCGCGGCACGCGCAGATCTTGGACACTTCCCGTTCCGTCGGAACGGGAAGTGTCCAAGATCTGCGGTACGGAAGCGGTGAAGGCGGCCCAGGCCGAGGGGGTGAAGGTCAGCACCGGCCCCTGCCGGTCCTTGCTGTCGCGTACGCCGACCAGGTGCGACAGATTGGTGGCCACCTCTACGCAGGTCGAGCCGCCGTTGTCGCTGCGGGTGGACGTGCGCCACACCGCACCGGTCAGGTCCATGACTTCGCCAACTCCCGTACGAGATCCCGTGAGGCCCGCCGGGGCAACGCCTCGCCCCGCAGGCTCTCCCATCTGCGCCGAAGGTTATCAACGTCCTCCGGGCGGTCGGTGACGTGCGCGCGGACGGCGGTGTCGAGGTGCGCGACCTCACCGCTGTCGGGTGTCCGGGCCAGGATGAACGGGCCCGCCAACCCGGCGTGCATGCCCGCCTCGGCCGGCACCACGTAGAGGTCCACATGCGGCTGCTCGGTGATCTGGAGCAGGTGCTCGAACTGCGCCACCATCACGGCCGGTGCGCCGATCGCCCGCCGCAGCACCGCCTCGTCGACCACCGCCACGAACTCCGGCGGGTGCTCCCGGCTCAACACCGACTGCCGGTCCATGCGTGAGCCCACCCGCTGCTCGATTTCCGGCTCCCGCAGCATGCCCCCGCCGCGCAGCACCGCCCGGGCGTACGCCTCGGTCTGGAGGAGGCCGGGAATCAACGACGGCTCGAACCAGCGGATCATGGTCGCCTCCCGTTCGACGGTGATCCACTCACGCAACCAGGGTGGGGCCGCGTCGGCCCGGACCAGGCCGAGCAACCGCTCGAACAGCCCGCCGGCCTCCAATACCCCGTCGACCCGGGCGACGAAGTCCTGCGAGGGCGTGCGGTGACCGATCTCCACCATCCCCACCAGCGACGACGAGTAGCTGATGCGCTGGGCCAACTCCTCCTGGCTCAGCCCGCGCTGCCGGCGAGCCCGTCGCAGCTCCGCTCCGAGGAACTCCAGCGTCGACACCGGGCCGCTGTCCATCACACCTCCACCACATCTCGCCCACCGATCACCACCGGCCATCACCGCGAATCGGCGGATCGGCACAGCCGGCGCTGAGGGCGCTCACCACCTTCCGGCGGTAGTCGCGTCCACACCAGAGTGTGAACAGGCGCGAGGAAGGTGGGTGCGATGGGCAGGCAGGTCAGGCCGGTGCCGCTGACACCGCAGCATCGCCGCAACTGGGCGCGGTGGGGCCGGTACTGCACCTGTGGACTGCGCTGGCCCTGTCCGGACCGCCGGCGTGGTGCGGCCCGGCTGGTATGGCCGGGCCGGTGGACCCGATGACCGCGCCACGGTGGATCATCCACCTGCCGACCACGCTGACCAGCCTCGACGAGGTCACCGCGCTGGCCGTGGCGCTGCGCGACTCGCTCGGTCACCTCGCCGTCGTCGACTTCGGCGAGACGACGCTCAGCGAGGAGGACGCGCAGTTCCTGCGTACCCGAGTGTTCTGTGACGCCCGGCTCGGCGAAGCCGGCCGGTGCCGGCGGCCCGACGCCCACGACGGCCCCTGCGGGTTGGCCCGGCACCGCAGGTGACCCGGCCGACCATGACCGACCGTCATGATCGTGCGTCTGATCGACGGATGGCCCAGGGTGCCCCGCTCCGCGAGCATCAGCGGCGGTCATGGTCAAACACGGAGGGGACCACATGAACCAGAAACTTCAGACCCGCGCGTTCGAGCGGGTGGCGTCGATCCTGCAACCCGGGGAACAGCCGATCACCGCTACCCGGGCGATGATCGGGAGTTACTCGGCCGGTCGACTCGGGACGGTCGTCTCGCAGGGACTGATCACGGCCGGTGCCGGGATGGTGGGCCACGCGCTGTCCCGGACCAAGAAGCAGTTCGTCGTCCTCACCGACCGGCGGCTGATCTTCCTGCCGCAGACCTTCCTCGGCGGGCCCGGAAATGGTGTGCTCGGCGAGGTGCCCCGGGAACAGGTCGCACTCGCCGAGGCGAAGATGGGCATCGTGAGCCTGCTGCGCATCGCCTTCGGCGCTGCCGGGGACGGCATCAGCCTGACCTTCCCCCGGGTGGACAAGAAGAACGCCGAGGCCCTCGCGGCGGCCCTGGCACCGGTGCCGACCGCCTGACCGGTCCGCGGGAGGACCTGATCGACCCGGGTTCATGGAAATCGGGGTGTCCGCAGCACGCGGACACCCCGATTTCACGTAAACCGGGTCAGCCGCCGTTGATGACGAACTGCGAGCCCGGCTGGACGACGATGTTGCCGTCGGCCGAGTTGGTGATCGTCACGTTCGTGAGGTTGGCGTTACCGCGCGCCCCGCTCATCGCGAGGATGCCGGCACCGTTGTTGGACTTGTCGATCCGTACGTTGGTGATGGCGACGTTCGGCATGTTGCCGCCGCCGTTCTTGAACTGGATTCCGTCGTACGTCGAATCGACGATGTCGGTGTCTCGTATGGTGACCCCGGTGATGTCCCGGGTGGACGGGAAGAGCGTGATGGCGCCGAACTCCTGGTCCTCGTTCCAGAACGCGCCACCGGTGCGGTAGAGCCCATTGTTGGCGATCAACGTCGTGCCGGAGAACGGCAGCGGGTCGTGATCGGTCGCCAGCATGATGCCCGGGTAGTTGGCGGTGTCGTAGACCAGGTTGTTCTCGATCGAGTTGTCGTAGCCGCCGTAGATGGCGATGCCGTTGGCCCGCCAGGGCAGCTGGACGGTGTTGTTGACGAAGTGGTTGTCGTGCGCGATGTCGACGCTGCGGTCCTTGACGTACGGGTTGGCCCAGACCGCGAGCGCGTCGTCGCCCGTGGTACGGAACGACGAGTTGAACACCCGCGAGTTGCGCGTGCCGTTGCTGAAGTTGATGCCGTCGGCGTACGTGTTGCGGATCCGCATCCCGCTGAACTCCAGCCCGTCGGCCGGTCCCCACAGGTCGGGGATGTTGTCGTAGTCGCGGCCCACCCAGACACCCACGTTGGCGTGCTCGATCCAGACGTTGCTGATCTTCGTGCCGGTGCCGAACCGACCGTTCAGACCGACGCCGCCCTCGGCGTTGCCGTCACCGCCGCGGATCCGGCCGGAGCCGAAGATGGCGATGTCGGAGATCTGGGTGTTCTTGTCGATGTCGAAGCCGAAGTTGCCCTCGTGCGGGTGGTTGATGCCGCCCACCACGTTCTGCGGCTCGGTCAGCGTGTAGAGCTGCGAGTGCCACATGCCGGCACCCCGGATGGTGACGTTGCTGATGCCGACCTGGTTGTACATGCCCCGGTTCAGCGGGTCGTCGGTCAGGATCTTCTGCTCCTGCCGCCACTGGCCGGCCGGGATCCAGACGCAGCTGATGACGCCGTTCTGGTCATCGGTCACGGCCCGCTGGATGGCGGCCGTGTCGTCGAGCCCGTCGTTCGGGACCGCGCCGTACTGGGTGATCGAGGTGCAGCCGGCGGGCTGACTCAGCGGCGGGGCGACCTGCTCCAGGTCGATCATGTCGATGACGTAGAACGAGGCGGTGTCGCCCGAGTCGCGCTGCAACTTGAAGCGGGTGCCCGCCGGGTACGACTGGGACAGCAGGGCGTTCGACTCGTCGAACAGCCGTCGGGCGTCGGCCTGCGGGGTGTTGGTGAGCGCCTCCGGCCCGTCGGTGTTGCCGTAGAGCCAGCTGTGCTTCGACGACAGGGTCAACTTCCGGGAGAAGACGTCGTTGACGTAGAGGCTGATGGTCGCCTCGATGCCACCGCCACCGGGCGCGTCCGGGATGGAGTTGCGCACCACGATGGCGTTGGCCTGGTTGGCCGAGGTGAACTCGACGAACTGGCCGGTGCTGGTGAGGCGTACCGACTTGCGGCCCGAGGACTCGCTGGCGAAGTTGGTGTGCCCGAAGGTACGCAGCGGGTCGGCCTCCAGCAGCGTGCCCGAGTAGCGACCGGCCTCCGCCTCGTAGGAGACGTACGGCACCGCCGCGCCGCGACCCACCACGATGGACTGGCTGAGGGTGTTGTTGCTCTCGTTGGTCTCGGCGACCACGTTCGTGGCGTCGGCGGTGGCGGTGAGGGTCGCGCCGCCGCTGGTGGCGGTCCAGCTACCGCTGACGGCCACGGTGACCGTCGCGCCGGCCGCGATCGAGGCGGTGTTCGTGTTGAGCGTGGTGCCGCCCGCCACCAGCCGGGTGACGGTGGTCGCGCCGGTCGCGGTGGTGCCCCGGTTGCGGACCGCCACGGTGAAGGTGACGGACGCCCCGACGGCCGGGTTGGCCGGGTTCGAGGCGATGTTCAGCACCTGGAGGTCGGGCCCCGGTGCCTGTGCCACCACCAGCGGCGCTGCCGCCGTGAGGCTGTTGTTGCCGTTGTTCTGCTCGACGACCGTGTTGGCCGGGTCGGCCGTCGCCGCGACGGCGTAGCTGCCCATCGGCCGTGTGCCGGCGTTGAACGACACGGTGGTCGAGGCTCCGGCGGCGAGCGCGCCCACCGTGGCGCTGCCGACGACCGTGCCGGCCAGGCTGAAGTTCACCGTCGTGGCCGCTGCGGCGGCGGTGCCGACGTTCTGCACGACAGCCGAGAGGGTGATCGCGGAGACCTCGCTGGGCGACGTGGGCGACCAGGTCACCGAGCTGACCACCAGGTCCGGGTTGGGGGCCGGCGTGCCGCAGACCTCCAGCTCGGCGACCTGGCCGGAGGGGGCGCCGGTGTTGCCGGTGAACCGCAACTGCACGTCCGCGGTGGTCGCGCTGACCCCAATGGTCACCGTGTTGACGCCCTGGACGAACTGGTAGGCCGCCGCCGACACCAGGCTGGTGTACGACGACGACGCCTGGTCGCGGCCGAGGACCTGGATCGTCTGGGTACGGGTGCCCCAGGACGGGTCGGGGTTGAGCTTGACGGTGACGCCGGAGATCGAGTGGTTCGCGCCCAGCGCCACGGTGAGGTTCTGCGGGTAGCTGGCCGCGCCCTCCCAGTAGGTGCCGAGTTGCCCGTCGTTCGCCTTGTCCGGAGTGAAGGTGAAGGTGGAGCCGCTGGCCGTCATGGTCTTGCCCTGCGCCACGTTGGTGCAGGCCGGCGGGTTGCTGCCGGTCCGGGTGACGGTGTTGCTGTTGCCGGACAGGTTGCCGGCCCCGTCGCGGGCGCGGACGTAGTACGACACCGTCGCGGTCGCCGGCTGGCTGTCCTGGTACGTGAGGACGGTGCCCAGCGTCGCGATCAGGCTGCCGCCCCGGTAGACGTTGTAGCCGGCGAGGCCGCTGCCGCCGGAGTCGGTGGAGGCAGCCCAGGTGAGCGTGATCGTGCTGCCCGACGTGCTCTGCGACAGCGTCCCCGGGACACTCGGCGCGGTGGTGTCACCGGTGCCGCCGCTGCCGTACACCTCCAGCTCGGAGAGCTGCCCGGCCGGCCAGCCGCTGTTGGCGGTGATGGTGATCCGGACGTAGCGGGCGGCGGTGGCGCTGAAGTTGATGGTGGCGGTGCTGCCGCTCGCCGGGTCGAAGGTGTACGTCCGCGACCCGACCAGGTCGGTGAAGGACGAACCGTCGACGCTGCCCCGCACGCTCAACGTCTGCGTCCGGGTGCCCCAACCGTTCGTCGGGAGCTTCAGCACGACCTGGTTGACCGACTGTGCCGAGCCGAGGTCGACCTGCACCCACTGGGGGAACGAGTTGTTGACGCTCTCCCAGTAGCTGCCCGCGTTGCCGTCGACGACCTTCGACGAGTCGTAGACGTCGGCGTGGCCGCTCTCCTGGGTGGGACGGCCCTGGGCGAGGTTGGTGGCCGCCGCGGCGACGGCGCTGCTGGCGGCGGCCGGTTGGCCGGCGGGGCGGGCGGCGGGGGCCGGGGTGGCGAGGGCGGTCGCGATCAGCGTGGTCGCGACTGTCGCCGCCACCATCCTGAACAGTGTCGCTCGTCGTCTCATGACTGTCCTGTCGTCGGGGGACGGTTGCCGCGGGCAGGGGTGACCACGGTGGGGGTGGGGTGGCGGTGCGTCGCCGACCGGTGAGGCGGGCCGGCGTGCGAGGGGTACGACCATCAACGGGCCTCCCCAGGAGACCCGTTGAATCTTCCGCGAGCATGCGCAGATCCGTGCATGTGTTTGTCTAGTTCTTGCGTAACTTTGACCAAAGGTTACTGACGTGCTACGGGAGCGTCAATACTTCGACCATCGTGACTATTGACGGAGTTGCCCACTCTTGGCGCACCTCTGACGGCGCACAGTGCGGGGAAGGTGCCACCTCCGACGACTGGAGGCGCAACCTTCCCCGATGCTGTACGGATCTTGCGTCAGGTGATGCCGGAGCGATCAGTCCCCTGGAGCCGTCAGGACGAAGGTCTCCAGCAACTCGCCGCCGTACCAGTCGGTGCGCTGGCAGACGTGCGCCATGCCGAGTCGCCGGCACACCGCCATCGACGGCTCGTTGCCGGGCGACACGACCGCGTAGATCTCCGGGGTGCCGGTGGCGAACTCCCGGGCGATCAGCGCCCGGGCCGCCTCGGTGGCGTAGCCGTGACCCCACGAGTCGGGGTGCAGGTGCCAGCCCACCTCGATGTCACCGGTGAGCTCACCCTCGTCGCGTCCCGGCAGCGGCTTGAGCAGCGCCGTGCCCGCGACCACACCGGTCCCGCGCACCTCGATCGCCCAGGTGCCGTACCGGCCGGCGTCCATGGCGTGCCGGTCCCGCCACATCCGCAGCCGTTCGGCGGCCTGACCCGGCTCGGTCATCGGCAGACCCGGTGACACGCCCAACCAGCGGGTGATCTCCGGACGCTTGTAGATGTCGTAGATCCGGGCCAGGTCCGCCGGTTCGTCGGTCCAATCGCGCAGGATGAGGCGTTCGGTGGTGACAACAGTCATGACCGGCGATCTTAAGGAGTGAGCTCCCCGACGACAGGGAAGGAGAAGCCGATGGGCAGCGGATGGCAGCGCGCGAAACGGATCACCAGTGCCGCGTTCCGTCCGGTGCGCGGACGCGACCTGTCGCTGCACGCCGCCGCGATCACCTTCTACGGCGCGATCGCCGTGGTCCCGGTGGCGTTGCTGGCCCTCTGGCTCACCTCGCTGATCGCGGGCGACGACCGGGTACGCCGACTCACGTCGTACGCCGTGGAGGCCCTGCCGACGGCGATCGGCGCGCCCCAGGCGGTGGCCGCCCTGGTCGACGCCGGGGTGCGGTTGACCCCGCTGCTGGCGCTCGCCTCCCTGCTGCCCGCGTCGCTGTACGGCGAGGGGCTGCGCCGGGCGTTCGTGTCGGTGGCCGCGCCGCGCACCGACGAGCACCTGGTGGGATGGCGGGGTCGGCTGCTGTTGTTGCCGCTGCTCGCGCCCGCCCCCGCGCTGCTGCTGTCGATCCTGCTGGCGCTGCCGCTCACCACCCGACTGGTCCGCCAGGGCGGCTGGGTCGGCGCGCTGGGCGTGGTGCTCTCCTTCCTAGCGGTCTGGCTGGTGCTCACCCCGGTGCTGGTGTGGGTGTTCCGGGTGGTCGGTCCGGCGTCACCGGACTGGCTCTCCACCCTCGCGATCGGTTCGTTCACGGCGGCCAACCTCTCCGGGTTCCTGCACGGTTTCGTGCTGTTCGCGTCGCTCCCGCTGGATTTGGGCGTGCCGTTCGGCGGCTTCGATCCGATCGGCGCGGGCGTGGCCGTGCTCCTGTGGCTGTACGTGTTCCACGTGATCGTCCTGGCCGGCTACTCGGCGACCCTGGCCCTGTCCCGTTGGCGTGCCCAGCGGCAGAGCTGATCACCCGGCGGCGAGCGCCTCGGTGGGGGTGAGGCGGGCGGCGCGGATCGACGGGTAGACGCCCGCCACCATCCCGACCAGCATCGCACCGGCGACGCCGCCGGCCACCGAGGTCACCGGGATCGTCGGCGGCCACCCCTGGTAGCTGGCGTACCCGACCGTCGCGAGCACGCCGAGCACCGCTCCGGCGGCACCGCCGAGCACCGACAGCAGCACCGACTCGGTGAGGAACTGCACCCGGATCTGGCCACGGTTCGCGCCGAGCGCCCGGCGCAGACCGATCTCCCGGCGGCGTTCCAGCACCGAGATGACCATCGTGTTGGCCACCCCGATCCCGCCGACCAGCAACGCCACGGCGGCCAGCCCGAGGAACAGCGCGGAGAACGTGTTCTCGGTGGCCCGCTTGGCGGCGAGCGCATCCGAGGGGCGGCTGACCTGGATCAGTCCGGGCAACTGCGGGTCGAGGGTGGCCGGCAGCACGGCGCGCACGTCCTCCAGCGCGGCCTCGCGGGCGCGCACGTACACGACGGTGGGATGCCCGTCGAAGCCGAGCATGTTCCGGGCCGCGTCCCAGCCGACCAGCACCGAACGGTCCAGGTCGGGGGCGATGGGCAGCGGATCGAGTACGCCGATCACGGTGAACCACCGCTCGCCGACGAGCACCTGGGGCGGCCGGCCCGGGTCGACGGTGGCGAACCCGAGCCGGCTCGCGGCCACGTAGCCAAGCACGGCGGTCGGCAGCCGCGCCGTGCCGTCGTCCAGGAACCGGCCGACGCGGACCCGTCCGTTGACGGTGTCCAGCAGATCCGGGCGCGCGGCGAGGGTGGTGAGCCCCGACGTGTCGTAGCGGTCCACCAGGTCGTTGCGGCGGACCGCGACGTGGGTGTTCGCGACCGCGCTCACCGTCTCGACGGGCCCGATCCGCTGCACCATCGGCACCGACTCCTCCGGCAGCAGCACGGGCGGGTCCTGGTCCGGCACGGGTTCGGCACGCAGCAGGTTGGTGCCGAGAGCGGAGAGTTGGTCCATCAGGTCGCGTTGGCTCGACGCCGGGATGCCGACCACGACGATCATCGTGGCGATGCCGATGGAGATGCCCAGGGCGGACAGCACCGCCCGCATCCGCCGGCTGGTCAGCCCGAGCAGACCGAGCCGGAGTACGTCGCTCGGGGCGAGCCGGGGCGGTCGGCCGCCGGGTGCCGCGGTCGGTGTGGTCATCGGTGGGTCCTGTCGAGGGTGTCGGAGACGATCCGCCCGTCGCGGATGTCCACCTGCCGAGGGGTCCGGGCGGCGAGATCCCGATCGTGGGTGATCATGGCGATGGTGGTGCCCTCGGCGTGCAGGCTCAGCAGCAGCGCCAGGACCGCCTCGCCGTTGGCGGTGTCCAGGGCGCCGGTCGGCTCGTCGGCCAGGACCAACGCCGGGTCGTTGACCAGCGCCCGCGCGATGGCGACCCGCTGGCGTTCCCCGCCGGAGAGCTGGTGCGGCAGGTGGTCGATGCGGTGCGCCAGGCCGACCCGGGCCAGCGCGTCGACGGCCGTACGGCGACGGCGACGACGGGGTACGCCGGCGTAGAGCAGCCCGGTGGCGACGTTCTCGGCGGCGTCGAGCCCAGCGACGAGGTGGAACTGCTGGAAGACGAAGCCGAGCCACCGGCCCCGCAGCGCGGAGAGCCGCCGGTCGGACAGGTCCGTCACCTCCTGCCCGGCGACGCGTACCCGCCCGCTGCTGGGCGCATCGAGCGTGCCCATGATGTTC
The DNA here is from genome assembly GCF_049179015.1 of Micromonospora sp. WMMD736. Taxonomy (NCBI): domain Bacteria; kingdom Bacillati; phylum Actinomycetota; class Actinomycetes; order Micromonosporales; family Micromonosporaceae; genus Micromonospora; species Micromonospora sp. WMMD736. Next base: position 5,899,769 of record NZ_JBMHMI010000001.1, on the reverse strand, counting down.
AGCAGGGTCGACTTCCCGGACCCGGACGGTCCGACGATGGCGAGGAGCTCTCCCGCGCGCACGGTCAGCGAGACGTCGTCCAGGGCGGAGACGCCGCCCGGGTACGTCCGGCTCACCCCGTCGAGTTGCAGCACCGGCTCCCGGTACGCCGGGGTCACCTGGGTCGGCGCGTCCCGGACCGGAAAGGGGATGACGGTACTCACGCGGCGGTCACCACCGTGAGTCCCGCGGTGACGCCGTCGCCGCTGACCTCGACGAGCCCTCGGGAGAACATCCCGGTCTGCACGGCCAGCAGCCCGCCGTCGGGCAGTTGGAGGGCGTGCCCGCCCTCGCGGAGCGCCACCAGTGCGCCGACCGGTACGGCCAACACGTTCCTGCGGGCGCTCGTGGTGAACGTGACCTGCACCGACGCCGCGTCCAGCTTCGCCACGTCGGCCGCCTTCGCCGGCGTGACGAGGACGTCCACCTTCGGTGGGCCGGTCTGACCGGTCCCCGTGTCGGGGCCGCCGCCCTGCACCGTGTGGGAGATCGAGGCGACCCGACCGGGGACCTCGGTCGTGTCGGGCAGGGTGATCGCGACCGTCGCACCCACCCGGATACTGCCGACCTCGGTCGCCTCCACCGGGACGGTCACCAGCTTGACCTTCTCGGTGACGGCCACCAACTCGCCGCCGACGGGGTCACCGGGCAGGGCCTTCACCGCGCTCACCCGGACCGGCCCCGGCAGCACGACGGCCTGCCCGACCTCGATCCGCCCGGAGGGTTCCAGGTCGAGTGCCTGCTGCCACTTCTTGATCGCGGCCACCAGCGTGTCGGTGAGCAGGGCCCGACCCGGGCCGATCTTCGTGCCGTCCTTGGCGCGGGTCGGCTGCGTGCCGGTCGCGTACCCGAGCGCCTTCAGGTTGTCCCGCACGATCAGCACGTCGCTGCCCACCAGGCCGGGCTTGTCGAGGGTACGAAAGAGCGGGGTGCCGCCGAACAGCACCGGCACCGGCCGGTCGTCGACCCAGTAGAGGGGCTTGCCCCGGGCCACCGTGTCACCGACCTTCGGCAGGCGGGTGACGACGCCCTCGCCGGTGCCCTTGACCACCCGCTCCGGGCCGAAGCCGAGCGTTCCGTCGAGGGAGCGGCTGTCCGACAGGTCGGTGCTGATCACCGTGGCCGTCGTCACCGGCGGCGGGCCGCTCGTCGTACCGTCGTCGTGCCGCCGCAGGGTCAGCGCCGTGACGCTCGCGCCGAGGGCGACCACGACGGTCACCACGGCCACGGCGAGCGCGGTCCGCCGCTTCGGCCTAGCGCCCACCGAAGGTCTCCATCGTGCACTCGCGCTCCACCTTCGAGAGCGTCGGTCCGTCGTAGCCGCCGGACGGGTCGGCGACCCCGTCGTCGTACGTCCAGCCGGAGCCGTCCGGCAGCGAGTGGATCTTCATACCGCGACCCCGTAGGCACTGCACGTAGTCGTTCCACTGGGCCTGGTAGTTCGGGTTCTTCGCCTGGTCCAGCTCCGGCGGTTGCAGGGGAAGCTTGTTGGCGCACGCCACGTACGCCGCCTTCGGCTCGCCACTCTGGTCGAGGGAGAGCCCCGGGCCGTCCCCCGTGGCCCCGGCCGAGCGGCCCTTGTTCTCCTGCACCCCGTTGTCCCGCAGGCAGAGGTGGTACGCGTACCAGAGCCGGTTCTCCTCCTCGTCGGTCGTGTCCAGGCGCAACTGCGGCCGACCGATCGTGGCCGCGCCGGAGGCGGAGGCGCTCGGCGTGACGGAGGCCGTGGCGAGGGAGGCGACGTCGGCGGCGCCACCAGCGTCGGACTTCTCACCGCCGCAGCCGGCGAGGACCGTGGCGAACAGGGTGAGCGCGGCGAAGCCGACTCGTCGTGATGCGTACGTCATGGCAGCAGCCTCACGAACAGTTGTCAGAGACCTGTCAGGAAACGGTCCTCATCCAGTAGCCCCAGCTCACAGGCCTCGTTGACGGCGATCCAGGACACGTACGCTCGCTGCCGTGACTGCACGCGTGCTGATAGCCGAGGACGACGAGAAGCAGGCCGAGTTGGTCCGCCGCTACCTGGAGCGGGAGGGGCACACGGTCGTCGTCGTCGGCGACGGGCGGGCCGCCCTGGAGCACATTCGCCGGGATGCGCCGGACCTGCTGATCCTCGACGTGATGATGCCGAAGGTCGACGGCCTGGACGTCTGCCGCATCCTGCGCCGTGAATCCGACCTGCCCGTGCTCATGCTGACCGCCCGCGCCACCGAGGACGACCTGCTGCTCGGCCTCGACCTGGGCGCCGACGACTACGTGACCAAGCCGTACAGCCCACGCGAGTTGGTGGCCCGGGTACGGACGCTGCTGCGCCGGGGCCAGCGGACGGCACGCGCGGCCGACCCGGTGCTACGGGTCGGCGACCTGCACGTCGACCCGATCCGCCACGAGGTACGCGTCGACGGACGACGCGTCGACTGCACACCGGGCGAGTTCCAACTGCTCCAGGCGATGGCCGCCCAGCCGGGTCGGGCCTTTACCCGGGACCAGCTCCTCGGCCACCTGCACGGCTTCGACAAGTACATCACCGGCCGGACCGTCGACGTCCACGTCATGCACCTGCGCCGGAAGATCGAGCCGAACCCGCGCAGACCGGTCCGCCTGCTGACCGTCTACGGCGTCGGCTACAAGCTGGCGGAGGCGCACCACCATGCGGCGTGAGGTGCCGCTGCACCGCAGCCTGCTCCTCCGGCTGCTCGCGCTGGCCGTCCTCATCGCCGTGGGTTCGATCGCCGCCACGGCGTGGCTGGCCGTCCGCACCACGACCGGGGCGATCCGGCAGGAACAGGGGCAGGCGCTCGCCGACGACGCCCGCATCTACGACACCCTGATCGGCTACGCGGCAACCCACCCGAGCTGGGACGGCGTCGAGGCCACCCTGCGACCGCTCGCCGACCAGGTGGGCCGGCGGATCACCCTGACCACCGAGTCGGGCACGCCACTCGCCGACTCGGCGCCGCAGGCCGGCCCGCTGCCCACCACGCCCTCCGCGACCATCGACGCGCTCGCCGTCGACACCGCCCTTGCCCCGGGCTCCCCCGCGCTCGCCGACGCCGCGCGGATCGACCCCCGCGCCGCCGGCCCGTACCTGCTCCCGCCCGAGGAGCGCCGCATGCTGCTCGACCGGGCGGACCAGGCCGTGCTGTGCCTGCGGATGCGGCCCAGGATCGCGGCGGTCGTGGCGCAGGGGCCGACCGGCCGACCCCGGATCCAGACCACCGGCACCGAGCTGAACGACGACGCCGTCTGCGCCGAACCGCGGGGGAAGCTGGCTAACCCGACCGCCACCGAGCGCAAGGGTCTGGCGCAGCTCAACGCGTTGGTGAACACCTGCCTGGCCCGTCGCAACCTGGCGCCCGTGATCGTCGACCTGAACTGGACGTGGAAGATGCAGCCCGCTCCCACGGGAAGCGCTCGCGCGGACCTCACCGAGGCCGACCAGGACCACAGCCGGGCGGCCAACGCCTGTCTGGGCACCAGCCGCAGGGAACAACTCCTCCCGTACGTCGCCCCGGCGGCGACCCTGTTCGTCTCCGATCCGGCCGGTCGCCCCACCACGACCTTCGACCTGTCCCGCGCCAACCAGGCGCGCATCGTGGCGGTCGCCGGTCTCGTGCTGCTGGTGACCGTCGGAGTCACGGTGCTGGCCGGGGTCCGGCTGACCCGTCCGCTGCACGCGCTGACCGGCGCTGCCCAGCGGATGCGCGACGGCGACGGCGCGGCCCGTGTCCGCGTCACCGGCCGGGATGAGATCGCCCGGCTGGCCGAGGCGTTCAACGACATGTCCGAGCGCCGCGAACGCCTCGAACAGCTGCGTCGCGCCATGGTCAGCGACATCGCCCACGAGCTACGCACACCGGTCACCACGATCCGGGGCTGGTTGGAGGCCGCCGAGGACGGCGTCGCACCGATGGACCGGCGGTTGGTGTCGTCGCTGCTGGAGGAGGCGACGTTGCTGCAACACGTGATCGCCGACCTCCAGGATCTCGCCGAGGCGGAGGCGGGCGCGCTGCGGCTGCACCCCGAGACGGTCTACCTCGCCGACCTGCTGGGCCAGGTGGCCGAGGCGTACCGGGTGCCGGCCGACCGGGCCGGCGTAGCGCTGTCGGTGCTCGTCGACGCCGACCCGCAGGTGTACGCCGACCCGGTGCGACTGCGTCAGGTCGTCGGCAACCTGGTCGGCAACGCGGTCCGCCACACCCCGGCCGGCGGCAGCGTCACGATCAGCGCCGGGGTGGCCGACGGGCAGGTGACCATCGCCGTCGCCGACACGGGCAGCGGCATCAGCATCGAGGACCTGCCCCGGGTGTTCGACCGCTTCTGGCGGGCGGAGAAGTCCCGCAGCCGGCAGACCGGCGGCAGCGGCTTGGGCCTGGCCATCGTCCGCAAGCTGGTAGAAGCCCACCACGGCACGGTCCAGGCGTGCAGCGCGCCGGGCCAAGGCTCGACGTTCACGGTCCACCTCCCCACCCACCCCCGTTGATCAAGAGGTTCGCGTCATCCGGACGGCGTTTCCGGACGCGAACCTCTTGATCAACGGGTTACAGGGGGCGGCGGTGGGACTAGGCTCCGGCGGCATGAGTGGTGAGATTCCCGCCCGAGCCGACGTCGTCGTCGTCGGGAGCGGACACAACGGTCTGGTCTCCGCGGTTCTGCTGGCGCGCGCGGGTCTGGACGTCCTCGTGGTCGAGGCCGCCGACGTGATCGGCGGCGCGACCCGCACCGAGAACCCGTTCCCCAAGGTGCCGGGGCTGCGCCACTCCACCGGCTCGTACCTGCTCGGGCTGATGCCACCGGAGCTGCTGGCCACCCTCGACGTGCGCATCCCGGTGCTGCGCCGCGACCCGCACTACTTCCTGCCCACACCGGGTGGCCTCGGCTCGCCGTACCTGCTCTTCGGCAGCGACACCGCCGCCACCCGGGCGCAGCTCGCCGCGTTCTTCTCCCCCGCGGACGTCGCCGCCGACGACGCCATGCAGGCCGAACTGGCCGCGCTGCGCGAGGACCTCGCCCCGGCCTGGCTCGCCGAGCCGATGAGCGTCGAGGAGACCGCCGAGCGGCACGTCCGCCCAGCGCTGCGGCAGGTCTTCGTCGATCTGGTCCGCGGGTCGGTCGCCGACTACCTGGCCCGCTTCGAGTTCCGCTCCGAACTGCTGGTCAGCATGTACGCCGTCACCGACGGCCTCTCCGGCCTCAACGCCGGCCCGGACGACCCCGGGACGGGCCACAACTTCCTCGTGCACAACATGTGCCGGCTACCCGGCTCGGGCGGCACCTGGATGATCGCCGAAGGCGGCATGGGCACCGTCTCACGGACGTTCGCCGACGCCGCGCGCGCCGCCGGGGCCACCATCGTCACGGGTACGCCGGTGCGCGCGGTGACCCTCGACGGCGGCGCGGCCAGCGGCGTCGTACTCGCCGACGGTCGGCAGGTCGCAGCGCGGGTGGTGCTCGGCGCGTGTGACCCGTACACCCTGATGGAGCTGTTGCCCGACGGCGCGCTCCCGGCGCGACTCGGCGATCGGATGGCGGCGGTCCGCCGGCCCGGCACCACCCTCAAGCTCAACCTGGCGCTGCGCGGCCTGCCCCGCTTCTCCTGCCTGCCCGCCGACGCGCCGAGCCCGTTCGGGTCGACCATCCACCTGCTGCCCGGCTCCGCCTCGCTGGTCGGCGGCGACGCCACCTCACCGATGAGCGCGCTGCGGGCGATGTGGGCGGACGTGCAGGCCGGGCGGCTGCCGGCCGAACCGACCATCGAGTGGTACCTGCACACCACCGTCGACCCGTCGCTCTCCGACACCGCCGGGCACCACTCGTCGGCGCTGTTCGTCCAGTCGGTCCCCTACGCGCTGGCCGGCACCACCTGGGACGCCGAGCTGCCCGGCTACGTCGACCGGCTCGTCGAGATCGTCGAGCGGTACGCCCCCGGCACCGCCGACCTGATCGCCGACGCGGTGCCGCTGCCGCCGCCCGGCATCGAGGCGCACTTCGGCATCAGCGGCGGGCACATCCACCACGTCGACAACACCGTCTCCTTCACCGACCGGATGCCGTACGCCACCGGCATCGACGGCGTGTACGCGGGCAGCGCCGGCTGCCATCCCGCCGGCAGCGTGATCGGCGCCGCCGGCCACAACGCCGCCCGCCGGATCCTCACCGACCTAGCCGTCTGACCCCACCCGCCCGGCCGCCTGCCCGCGTCGATCATGGGGTTGTGATGGTGGACGAAAGTGACCAAACCCTGCACAACGGGCACCACAACTTCATGATCGACGAGGCTGGGGGGCGGGAAGGGGTTAGGAGAGGGCTTCGCCAGCCGGGGCGGGGGTTTCCGCGTCGACGCGGTGGGCGCGGACCTTGTGGCCGACGCTCGTCAGGCAACGGCCGCTGGGCAGGTCGAAGCGCCAGCCGTGCAGCTGGCAGGTGAGCTGGTCACCCTCGACGATGCCGAACCGGGTCAGATCCGCCTTCAGGTGCGGGCAGCGGCGCTGCACCACCCAGTCGCCGAGCGTGATGTCCTCGGCGTCGGTGCTGCGCTCGTGCTCGTCGTACCAGCCCTCGGCGTACTGGAGACGCTCCTCGGAGAGGCACTTGAAGAACGCGTAGACGAACTCGTTGTACTGACCGATCCGCGCCGCCGAGAACCGGCAGGACAGGAAGAGCGAGTTGACCCAGTCCACCTCGTCGATGAAGAGCAGGTGCTCGACCAGCGACCGCTCGGTCCGGAACCGGTACCGCACCTTCTCGTCCGCGTACGGCCGGACCTCCTTGCCCGGGAAGTCCACCACGATCGATTCAATCGACTCACCGCCTGAGTCGTCGGTGCCGACCAGGTCGAAGCGGACCGGGCCGCCGACCCCCTTGGCCAGGTAGATCGACTCGTCGAGCAGCGGCTCGATCCGGCGCTTCATCTCGCCGAGCACGTCCACCTCGGGGTGCCGCCAGGACGCCTTCTCCGCCTCGATGATCGGGCGCTTACGCTCCCGCATCTCCTCCAGATGGGCGACCTTGTTGGCGAAGAACTCCTCGATCGGCACCGGGTGGGTGGTGCTGGCACCCTCGGTGGTGACCTCCGCGACGCTGCCCGGCAGCAGCACGATGCCGTTGGTGCCGCCGACCTTGGCGTACTCCGACAGGAACACCGACTGGTCGGGGAAGATGTTGCCCTCGTCGCCGAAGATGTCGTTGAACTGCCACAGCTCGTCGTCGAGGAAGCACGGCGGGCCGGCGATCGGGAAGACGTGGTCGGCCTTCAGGTCGTCGATGTACCGCCACGTCCGGTCGAACTGCCGGTCGCGCTTCTGCTTGCCGAACGCGGTCTTCGCCGCCTGCGGCAGCTCGTAGACCATCGGGTACCAGATGGCCCCGGAGAACTGGAGCAGGTGCGCGTGCACGTGACCCAACTCGGCGAAGACGCTGAGGTCGGTGGGGCGGGCGTCGTTCTGGTTCAGCAGCCGCACCCCGTCGTACTCGACCCAGAGCGAGGAGTCGCCGATCGGGCCGTCGGTGGGGCTGGTCAACGCCTGGATCATGATCTTCAGGCCGCCGGGCAGGTCCACGACCTGCTCGTTGGGCGCCTTCAGGAACTTGGTGAAGCCCAACGCCCGGAACTCGTCCTCCATCTCGGAGGTGGGGAACTCGGGGAGCAGGACCGTCGCGTCCTTCGAGACGTAGTCCCGCAGGTGCTTCGCGTCGAAGTGGTCCCGGTGCAGGTGAGAGACGTACAGGTAGTCGACCTGGCCCAGCGTCTCCCAGTCGAGCAGCGAGTTGTCGGGGAAGGGAAACCACGAGGCGAAGTAGGCCGGATTGACCCATGGGTCGCACAGGATGCTGCCCGCGGCCGTGTCGATCCGCATGCTGGCGTGCCCGGTTCCGGTCACTCGCACCGCACAGTCCCCCTCAAACAGACAATCAGGTGTACGCCAAACGCTACCGGAGTGAGTCTGACCGCCACCCCTCGACGCCCGTAGAGCCGTCCGGCCTGGGCGGTAGGGCCACATGGCCGGGAAACCCCCACCGCACCGCCCCGGGCGGCAGGCGTGCCAGACTAACCAAAGATCCGATCGCGAGGGAAGGACCGACAGTGGCAGGAAGCGAGCCGGTAACGTCGCCGGACCAGCACAAGCCCGGGCACCGCAAGTCGGGGCGCATCGGCGCCGTGCTGTCCGCGCTGGCGCTGGTCGTCATGGCGTTCTGCGGCAACCACGAAGGCAGGGTCGAGGACATCTGGCTGATCGGCCTCGCCGCGCTGCTGCTGGTCATCGTGATCGGCGATGCCGTGCTACGGCGCAACGGTCTGCGCTCCTGACCCGACCGTCCGCCCGGCCCACCAGCCGAGGAACGCCGAGGGCCCGCCCCCAACCGGGGACGGGCCCTCGTTCGTGTACGCGTCCGGGTCAGCGCCCGAACAGGATGTCCTGCACGTCCTTGAGCGCCGCGTCGACCTCGGCCTCGAAGTAGCCGCCGGGCACCAGGCCGAACCGGAGCGTGTCCAGGTCCTTCGGGTCGACCGGCATCGGGTTGCGACGCTGCATGCCGCCGAGCAGGGACTCGAAGAACTGGTCCACCTGGTCGGGGTCGTACCCGCTGCCGAATCGACGGACCTGGAACCTGCGGCGGATCTGGTCGACCCGGTACAGGTCACTGCCGGGCGGGCCGGCCATCGGCGGACCGCCCATCGGCGGACCGGCGACGGCCGGCGGACCGGCCATCGGCGGACCACCGATGCCCTGCTGCGGCATCGGTGGCGGACCGGCCGGGCCGCGCCGCAGGTCACGTAGGTCACGCTCGGGCATCCGGATCTCGGCCGTCATGTCGGCGCGGGCACGCCGACCGGCCTCGAAGCCGTCGAAGCGGGGCTCGTCCGGCGGCGGCGGGTAGCCACCGGGCGCTCGCGAACCGTCGGGCGGACCGTAACCGCCGGGCATGCGCTGGTCGTCCGGCGGACCGTAACCACCCGGCATGCGCTGGTCGTCCGGCGGACCGTAACCACCCGGCATCCGCTGGTCGTCCGGCGGACCGTAACCACCCGGCATCCGCTGGTCGTCCGGCGGACCGTAACCACCCGGCATCCGCTGGTCGTCCGGCGGGCCGTAACCACCCGGACCGGCCGGCAGGCCACGCGGCGGCAGGCCGTGCCCACCCATCGGGCCGCCAGGGCCCATCGGGCCGGGACCGCCCGGGCCGGGGCCGGGGCCACCAGGGCCCGGCCCACGCTGCGCGTCGTAGCCGCCCCGGGGAGCGTCGTACCCGCCGGCGAAGGCACCGGTGGGCTCGTCGTACCGGCCGTAGCGGTCGGCCGGCGGACCGGCCTGGGCGGGCATCGGGCGGGGAGGCATCGGCTGCGGCATGCCGCCACGGTCGTCGCGCATCGGCGGACCCATCCGGTCCGGAGGGCCCAGCCGGTCACCCATCCGAGGATCGCCGCCGCGCCCGGCGCTGTTGCGCTCCTCCAGCTCGGCCAGCTGTCGCTCGACCCGGTCCAGGTGCAGGTCGACCTGCCACTCGTCGTAGCCGTTGAACCGCACCCGGAAGACGACGTCGTGGACCTCCTGCGAGGCGACGGGCGCACCGACCTGTCGGCCGTCGAGCGTCGCCTCGACCCGGTCGAGGAAGGCGTCCACCTCGTCGACCTTGTATCCCCGGCGAACCGCCTTGCGCCGGAAACGCTGACCCTGACTCGCCACTATGTCTCCTGGTGTCGTTCGCCACGCCCGGTCACGCCGGTGCCTCTTCGGCGCGGTCGGTGAAGGTGTCGGTGTCCTCGGCGGCGGCGAGCTGGCCACACGCGCCGTCGATCTCGCGACCCCGGGTGTCCCGTACGGTGGTGGAGACTCCCGCGTCGCGCAAGCGCCGGACGAACTCCCGCTCGACCGGCTTCGGGCTCGCGTCCCAGCGGCTGCCCGGCGTCGGATTGAGCGGGATGAGGTTCACATGCGCCAACTTGCCGGCCAACAGCCGCCCGAGCAGGTCAGCTCGCCACGGCTGGTCGTTCACGTCCTTGATCATTGCGTACTCGATGGACACGCGACGACCCGTCCGGGCGGCATAGTCCCACGCTGCGTCCAGCACCTCGGCTACCTTCCAGCGCTGGTTTACCGGCACGAGTTCGTCGCGCAGATCATCATCGGGCGCGTGCAACGACAGCGCAAGGGTCACAGAGAGGTCTTCGCTGGCCAGTCGGCGGATGGCCGGAACCAGGCCGACCGTGGAAACGGTGATGTGCCGCTGCGACAGGCCGAGCCCCTCCGGAGCGGGGCTGACCAGCCGACGGATCGCCGCGATGACCCGGTTGTAGTTGGCCAGCGGCTCACCCATGCCCATGAACACGACGTGCGACAGCCGCGGCGGTGAGCCGGCGACCGCGCCGGAGGCCGCCACCCCGGCCAGATAGACCGCCTGATCGACGATCTCGGCGGTGGACAGGTTGCGGGTCAGCCCGGCCTGGCCGGTGGCGCAGAACGGGCAGGCCATGCCGCAGCCCGCCTGGCTGGAGATGCAGACCGTGACCCGGTCCGGGTAGCCCATCAGCACGCTCTCCACCAACGCGCCGTCGTGCAGCTTCCACAGCGCCTTGCGGGTCGCGCCGTCGTCGCAGGCCAACTCGCGCACCGGGCTGAGCAGCTTCGGAAGCAGTTGGTCGGCGAGCCGCTCGCGCGTCGCGGCGGGCAGGTCGGTCATCGCCTGCGGGTCGCGTACCAACCGCCCGAAGTAGTGGTTGGAGATCTGCTTGGCACGGAAGGCGGGCTCGCCCAGCCCGGTGACCAGCGACTGGCGGCCGGCCAGGTCCAGGTCAGCAAGGTGCTGCGGTGGCATGGAGGCCCGGCGTGCGGTGGGGGCGTCCGAGATGGCGGGGATCAGCGGCAGACTCGTCATGGCCGGTCCAGTGTGTCACGCCTGAAGCGTTCGACACCCGTCCGGAGGCGTCGAACCGGTGCTCGACGTCGGTCGGCAGCGCTCCGGCCATGGTGACGCATACCTCACCCCGCCACCGGCACGAAGATCACCAGCAACAGGTAGGCGGTCGGCACCGCGAACAGGATCGAGTCCAGCCGGTCCATCAGGCCACCGTGCCCCGGCAGCAGGTTGCTCATGTCCTTGATACCGAGATCCCGCTTGATCATCGACTCGGCGAGATCGCCCAGGACCGCCGCGACGGAGACGGCCACCCCGAACAGGGCACCCCACCACGGGGCCAGGTCGAACATCAGCCAGAGCAGCAGGGCACTGCCCAGCGCCGCCGCGGTGACCGAGCCGGCGAACCCCTCCCAGGACTTCTTCGGGCTGATGGACGGCGCCATCGGATGCCGGCCGAAGGAGACCCCGGCCGCGTACCCGCCGGTGTCGGAGAGGACCACCGCGATCAGCGTGGCCAGGATGCGCAGCCGACCGTCGCCGGGGGCCGCCGCCAGCAACGCCGCGAAACCGGCGAGGAACGGCACGTAGACGGCGATCAGGGTGGCGGCGGTCAGATCCCGCTGGAAGCCGGCCGGGCCGTCACCCAACCGCCAGATCATCGTGCCTAGCACCGTCACCAACAGCCCGAGGCTGAGCGCGTCCGGGCCGGCGAACCAGGCCAGACCCACGGTCAGGACACCACCGGCGAGCAGCGGCACCAGCGGCGGGTGAGCGCCGCTGCGCCGCACCGCGCGGGCCATCTCCCAGATACCGATCGCGACGGCGGCGGCGATCACCGGCAGGAACGCCGGCGGGTAGACGGCCAACGGCACCACGATCAGCGCGCCCAGGGCGAGGCCCACACCGATCGCCGCCGGCAGGTTACGGCCGGCCCGCCCGGTACCCGCCTGCTGGGTCGCCGGTCGGTCGATGCTGGCCCGTCGGCGTCCCTTCGGCCGCCGGCCCACCGGCGGCTCCGGGTCGGTCACCGGGTCGTCGTCCGGCAGGATCTCGGCGCCGATGGGCGCGAGCTGCGCTGTCGGGAAACCGGCATCGTCGTCGAAGCGGGGCGGAACGTCACGGTCGTCGACGTAGGGCGGGGCGTCACGGCCGTCGAAACGCGGTGGCGCGGCACGGTCGTCGTGACGCTGACCGGCACCGGCGTCGGCATAACGTGGCACCGCGTCACCCATTGGCGGGCGGTCACCGTAGCGGCCGGGGTGACCCCGGTCGTCGTAGCGGTCCCGGTCGTCGTCGTAGCGGTCCCGGTCGTCGAAGCGGTCCCGGTCGTCCGGGCGGACCGTCCGGCCGCGCTCGTCGTACGGGCCCGCCGGGTGCGGACCGGCGTACGGCCGGGTGCGGGACTCGGTGTACAACTCGGGCCCGGCGGCCGGCCGGCGGCTCCACTGGCCCGCCTCGAGCTCCTGCTCGGGCCAGGGCAGAGCCACCGGGCGCTCGGGCCGGTCCCAGCCGCGCGGCTCGTTGGTGTAGGGGTCGGGGTGGGACATCACGCACCGCGACGCGGCACGAGTACCACCACATGACGCAAGGCCACAAGCATCCCCTACACGCGCGACTGTGTTCCTCCGGCTCGACCGCCCCGATGGTCGGTCGATTCCCAGGCGCACCGCCCGGTGGCCGGGAATCCTGACGAGCCTACTGCACCCGCCGCCGGGGTGAGGCGGACGATGGCACCCGTGACCGCGGGGCCCCTCCCGGGTCACGGTGCGCAAGCTCCGGCGAGTCACCGTGCTGGCACGACAGCGGCGGGCTGCGTGACCCCGCCCACCGCGGACGCATCGACGCCTATCCGACCGAACATCCGGGCGAACAGGGGATGACCCGCGCCACCCGTCGGTGGTCGGCTGTCGGTGTGCCGGCGTCCGCCGGCGGTCCCAAACACAGCAGCGGGGAAGGAACGTTCGTGCGCAGAATCAGCCTGGCGGTGCTGACGACGGCCGCCCTCGTCCTGACGGCGGCCTCACCGGCCACCGCGGCGACACGAAACGCCACCATCCGGATCGACCACCGCACCAGCGAGATCTACCTGTACGACGGGAGTCCCGACGGCACCGGGCCGGCGTTCCCGGCCGCCACCGCCCGGGGGGAGGTGCGCAACTGCCCGACCGGCGTGTACTTCCTGTCGGCGTCGCTGACCCAGGACGGCCTGCCGACCTACTGGGCCACCGGTGCCCTCGGCGCCGGCGAGATCGTCTGCGACGGCGGCACCGCCAGCATCTCGATGGGCTTCTACCGGGCCTACCCGGTGCTGCATCCGGGTCGGGCCACCGTGCGCTTCGAGCTGCACGACGCGTACGTCGGAACGACGCTGACCGAGACGACCCGTACCGTGCGGATCCCCTGCTGACGCCCAGACGGCGCGAGGCCCGTCCCCGGATCGGGGGCGGGCCTCGCATCGGCCGTTCACCCGGCGGACGCCGGGTGGCGCGTCAGACCTCCAGCAGCTCGGTCTCCTTGTGCTTGACCAGGTCGTCGATGCTGGCGACGTAGCGCTGCGTCAGGTCGTCGAGTTCCTTCTCGGCGCGGCGGCCGTCGTCCTCGCCGGCCTCGCCGTCCTTGACGATCCGGTCCAGCTCCTCCTTGCCGCGGCGGCGGACGTTACGGATGGCCACCTTGGCCTCCTCGCCCTTGTGCCGGGCCACCTTGATCATGTCGCGGCGGCGCTCCTCGGTCATCTGCGGGAGCAGGATGCGCAGCTGGTTGCCCTCGTTGTTCGGGTTGACCCCGAGGTCCGAGTCGCGGATCGCCTTCTCCATCGCGTTGATCTGCGAGTTGTCGTACGGCTTGATGATGGCCATGCGCGGCTCGGGGATCGCGACGGACGCCATCTGGGTCAGCGGCGTCGGGGTGCCGTAGTAGTCAATGATGATCTTGGAGAACATGGCGGGGTTGGCGCGACCGGTGCGGATGGCGCCGAACTCCTCCTTGGCGTGCTCAACCGCACGCTCCATCTTCTCCTCGGCCTCGAGGAGGGTGTCGTCGATCACCGGTCTCCTCGCCTCCTTCTGTGCTCGTCGTGGGCTCTGCTGAAAGTCGTCAGGCTCAAGCGGTGATCAGGGTGCCGATCTTGTCGCCACCCACCGCGCGGATGATGGTGTCGTCACCCTGCGCGCCGAAGACCAGCATCGGCAGGCCGTTCTCCATGCAGAGGCTGAACGCGGCCGCGTCGGCCACCCGCAGGTTGCGGCGCAGCACCTCGGAGAAGGTGATCGAATCGAGCTTGCTGGCGGTCGGGTCGACCCGCGGGTCGGCCGTGTAGACGCCGTCCACGCCGTTCTTGCTCATCAGCACCACGTCGGCGCGGATCTCCAGCGCCCGCTGGGCGGCCACCGTGTCGGTCGAGAAGTACGGCATGCCGGCGCCGGCGCCGAAGATGACCACGCGGCCCTTCTCCAGGTGCCGGATCGCCCGCAACGGGATGTACGGCTCGGCGACCTGGGCCATCGTGATGGCGCTCTGCACCCGCGTCTCGATGCCCTCCTTCTCCAGGAAGTCCTGCAACGCGAGGCAGTTCATCACGGTGCCGAGCATGCCCATGTAGTCGGCGCGAGCGCGGTCCATCCCGCGCTTCTGCAGCTCCGCGCCGCGGAAGAAGTTGCCCCCTCCGACCACCACCGAGACCTGCACACCGCGCCGAACGACGGTGGCGATCTGGCGGGCGATGGCCTGCACGACGTCCGGGTCGACGCCGATCGCGCCCCCGCCGAACACCTCACCGGAGAGCTTCAGCACCACCCGGCGGGCCCGCCCGGGCGGCGGCGCCGTCGGATCGTCCATCGCCAGCGTCCGGTCACTCACAACCTGCGTCATCCGCCCCGCCTTCCCCACGCGCACGCCCCGGGCGACGCGTTACCGCGAACCTGCCGCTGCCGACCCTATGTGACGAGGAGGCCGCGGTGCCTGTCACGTACACCGGCGGCCTCCTCGTCGACGTCTCCTGCCCACGGGCGCGCGCGGCGCCCGGTGGCGGCTCAGGCCTGGCCGACCTCGAACCGCACGAAGCGGGTGACCTCGATGCCGGCCTCGGCCAGCACCTGCTTCACCGACTTCTTGTTGTCGGCCACCGACGCCTGCTCGACGAGGACGTAGTCCTTGAAGAAGGCGTTCACCCGACCCTCGACGATCTTCGGCAGGGCCGCCTCGGGCTTGTTCTCCTCGCGGGCGGTCTGCTCGGCGATGCGCCGCTCGGACTCGACGACCTCGGCCGGAACCTCGTCACGGCTGAGGTACTTCGGCCGCATGGCCGCGATCTGCATCGCGACGCCACGGGCGTCAGCGTCGCCCGCCTCGTCGCTCTTGCCGGTGTACGACACCAGCACGCCGACGGCCGGCGGCAGGTCCTGCGCCTTGCGGTGCAGGTAGACCGCAGTGGTGCCCTCGACCTTGGCGAACCGGTTGAGCACCAGCTTCTCGCCGATCTTGGCGGACTGCTCCTGGATCAGGTCGGCGACGACCTTGCCGTCCAGCTCGGAGGCGAGCAGCTCCTCGGCGTTGCTCACGCCGGCACGCTCGCCGTGCTCGACCAGCTGCTGGGCCAGCGCGATGAACGACTCGGTCTTGGCGACGAAGTCGGTCTCGCAGTTGAGCTCGAGCAGCGCCTTGCCGGAGTGGGCGACCAGACCGTTGGCGGCCGTACGGCCAGCCCGCTTGCCGACGTCCTTCGCGCCCTTGACGCGCAGGATCTCGACGGCCTTGTCGAAGTCGCCCTCGGCCTCGGTCAGCGCCTTCTTGCTGTCCATCATGCCGGCGCCGGTGAGGTCGCGGAGCTTCTTGACGTCCGCGGCGGTGATTTGGGACATGGCTCTCTCTTCGATGTTGAGTCGGCGTGTGGATGGTCAGAGGTGCCGGTTACCCGGATTCGGGCGGAACGTGCCCGGCGTACCGTCGCCGCCCGCCGTTCGTGAAAACGGACGGCGGGGCGGCGACGGTGCGGTCACTCCGCGGCGGCGGCCGCCGGCTGCTCGGTGGCGGCGGGCTGCTCGGCCGGGGCCGACTCGTCGGCCTTCTTCGGCTCCTCCAGCAGCTCGCGCTCCCACTCGGCCAGCGGCTCGTCGGTGGCGACACCGGCCTCCGGCTTCTCGTCGGTGCCCCGACGACGGCCCGAGCGGGCGATCAGACCGTCCGCGACGGCGGCGGCGACGACCTTGGTCAGCAGCTCGGCCGAGCGGATGGCGTCGTCGTTACCCGGGATCGGGAAGTCGACCTCGTCCGGGTCGCAGTTGGTGTCGAGGACGGCGATGACCGGGATGCCCAGCTTGCGGGCCTCGTCGACGGCGATGTGCTCCTTCTTGGTGTCGACGATCCAGACGGCCGCCGGCAGCTTCTGCATGTCCCGCAGACCACCCAGCGTGCGGGTGAGCTTGATCTTCTCGCGGGAGAGCTGCAGGGTCTCCTTCTTGGTGTAACCGGCGGCGGTGCCGCTCAGGTCGCCAAGGGCCTCCAGCTCCTTCATCCGCTGGAGCCGCTTGTACACCGTCTGGAAGTTGGTCAGCATGCCACCGAGCCAGCGGTGGTTGACGTACGGCTGACCGACCCGGGTCGCCTGCTCGGCGATGGCCTCCTGGGCCTGCTTCTTGGTACCGACGAAGAGGATGCTGCCACCCTCCGCGACGGTCCCACGCACGAACTCGTACGCCTTCTCGATGTAGTCGAGGGTCTGGCGCAGGTCGATGATGTAGATGCCGTTGCGCTCGGTCATGATGAAGCGCTTCATCTTCGGGTTCCAGCGCCGGGTCTGGTGCCCGAAGTGGACACCGCTCTCCAGCAGCTGACGCATGGTCACGACGGCCATGGTGTGGGTACTCCTCAAGATCCCTGGTTGTCACGCCTGGCCGGTGGCCGGGCGTCCTGGCGCCTGGTCGCCGGCCCATGGTGGACCCGATCAAGATCGGGACCAGGGAGGCCGCCGCTACACGACGATTCGTGAAGAGGGCGCGCGAGGTCGACCGCGCGAGGCGGTCGCCAGTTGGCCAGTGTACGCCCCTTCCCCGCCCGACGACCCCCGGGTGCGCGGGGGCCGGTGGTCGGGCGGGGATCAGGCGGCCCCGGGCCGGGCGGAGCCTCGTGGTCGGGCGGGGATCAGGCGGCCCCGGCCGGGCGGAGCCTCATGGTCGGGCGGGGATCAGCCGACGGCGAGCGCCGCGGCGGCGAAGAGCACGAGGCCGACGGTCAGGTAGGCCGTCGGAGGGCGCAACCAGCCGCGACCGCCGTCGGAGAGCGCCAGTCCGCCCGTTCTGAGGCCGTACAGCCCCACTGCGAAGATCGGCAGCCCGGCGACCAGGCAGATACCCGCGACGACGTTCCCGGCGTTCACCGGATCGCCGGTCACGCCCGCCAGCAGAACCCGCAGCGCGGGGATCTCGAAGATCAACGCCAGCAGGGCGAAGAGGGCCGCCAACGCCGGGCGGCGGGTCCGGTAGACACCGTCCGGCGCGGCGGAGTACGCCGGTGGCTCGGCTGCGGGCAGGTCGGGGCGGGGACCGATACCCGGCATCGGGCCGGTCGGCATGTCCAGCGGATGCGGCTGGTCGACGCCGCCACCACGGTTCGGATCGATGATCGGGTAGCCGGCGAGCGGCACGGACCGGCTCTGCTCGGCGAGCGGCACGGGCTGGCCCGGCTCGGTGAAGGGAGCGGGCTGGCCCGGCTCGACGGGTCTGGTCTGCCCGGCGAGCAGGGCGACCGCGGGTCCGGCGTCCGCGCTGGCCGCCGGGGGGATCTCCCGGGCAGGGGTCGGCAGGGTGTCCCGGGCGCTGTCCGGCGTGGCCGTGGTCAGTGGGTCTCGGGCGGCCCGGCGGCCGGGCAGCTCCCCGGAGATCTCCGAGGGATCCCGATCCGCCCGGCGCGAGCGAGTCGTCCGGTAACCGTCCGCGTCCGTACGGACCTCACCGAGCGGGTCGACCGCGCCGAACCGCCCCGAATCGGCCTCAGCGACACCGAACCGTCCCGGCTGGGCCTCGACGACACCGAAGCGCCCCGAGTCCCCTTCCGGGGCCGCACCGAAGCGGGTCCCGTCGAGCGCGCCCAGACGGGCGGAGTCCGGCTCCGACGCACCGCCGAAGCGGCCCGCGTCCAGCACACTCAGGCGGACCGCGTCCGGCTCGGACGCGCCACCGAAGCGGACGGGGTCCGGCTCGGACGCGCCGCCGAAGCGGCCCAGGTCGGGCTCGCGGCGTCGGCCGACGCCGGTGTCCTCGACGGAACGGGCGTCCTCGATGCCGCGCTGCTCGGGGATCTCGCCGTCGCGGTACCGGGGTTCACCCGTGCCGCGCCACTCGGGTTCGCCGTACCCGCGCCCCCGCTCGTCGGGGTACCAGCGCGACTCCTGATCTTCCGGAAAGTTCCGTCGTCCGTCCACGTCAGGCACCGTATGCGACGGACCATGCCCGCGCCATTTCGGCCCGTCCTCGCCATAGCACGCCAGGGGCTTGATCGTCCGGCTGTCCACAGAGCGACCGTCATCCACAGGCGGACAGTCTCGGGGTCGCGGCCCTCGTGCTCCGACGGGCACCGTCGCGGCCATGACGAAGCGGAACCAGGCGGTCGGCGCGTACGGCGAGCGGTGCGCCGCCCGGCACCTGAGCGAGGCGGGACTACGCCCGATCGTCCGGAACTGGCGCTGCCCGGAAGGCGAGATCGACATCATCGCCTGGGACGGGCCGGTGCTCGCGTTCTGCGAGGTGAAGACGCGGCGGGGCGACGCGTTCGGCCCACCGGCCGAGGCTGTCGTACCGGCCAAGGCCCGCCGCCTGCGCGGGCTCGCCGCGCGGTGGCTCGCCGAGACCGGCACGAGCGCGGACGAGGTGCGGTTCGACGTCGTGTCGGTACGTCTGTCCGACGCCGGTCCCGCGCGGGTCGACCACCTCAAGGGCGCGTTCTGAGATGCGCCGACGAACGGGTGACGCGTCATGAGTTACGCGAAGGTGCTCTGCGTGGGGTTGGTCGGCGTCACCGGCCATCTGGTCGAGGTCGAGGCGGACCTCGCCGCCGGTCTGCCGGCGGTGGTGATCTCCGGCCTGCCGGACACCGCCCTACACGAGGCCCGCGACCGGGTCCGGGCCGCCGTCGTCAACTCCGGTCAACGGTGGCCCAACCGACGCATCACGCTGAACCTGCTGCCGGCGACGCTGCCGAAGTTCGGGTCGGCGTTCGACCTGGCCATCGCCGCCGCGCTGCTGGGCGGCTCCGGCGAGCTGCCGCTGTTGCCCCTGGAGAAGGTGGTGGTCCTCGGCGAGCTGGGCCTGGACGGGACGGTCCGGCCGGTGCGCGGCGTACTGCCGATGGTCGCCGCGGCGGCCAGGGCGGGCATCGAGCGCGTGATCGTGCCGACCGGCAACGCCGCCGAGGCCGCGGTCATCCCCGGGGTACGGGTACGGGCGGTGGACACGCTGCACCGACTGGTCACCTTCGTCCGCGACGGCAGCCCGCTGATCGAGCCACCACCGGACACCCCGACGCCGATCACCGGCGGTCCCGACCTCGCCGAGGTCGCCGGACAGCAGGTGGGCCGGCGCGCGCTGGAGATCGCCGCGGCGGGCGGGCACCACCTCGCGCTGCTCGGTCCGCCCGGGGCGGGCAAGACGATGCTGGCCGAGCGGCTGCCGTCGCTCCTGCCGGAGCTGGACGACGACGCGGCGCTGGAGGTGACCGCCCTGCACTCGGTCGCCGGGCTGCTGCCACCGGGTGGTCGGCTCCTGCGTCGTCCGCCGTTCCAGGCACCGCACCACACAGCGACCATACCTTCCCTCGTCGGCGGCGGCTCCGGGCTGGCCCGCCCCGGCGCGGTGTCGCTGGCCCACCGCGGGGTGCTCTTCCTCGACGAGGCCCCCGAGTTCAGCAAGGGCGCACTGGAGGCGCTGCGCCTCCCGCTGGAGCACGGCCGCATCCGGCTCAGCCGCAGCGGTGGCGGTACCGAGTACCCGGCCCGGACGCAGCTGGTGCTGGCCGCCAATCCGTGCCCGTGCGCGAAACCGTCCGGCGACGCGTACTGCGAGTGCTCGCCGTTGGCCCGCCGCCGCTACCTGGGCCGGCTCTCGGGTCCGCTGCTCGACCGGATCGACGTGCAGGTGCGGCTGATGCCCGTCCGGGCGGCGGAGCTAATGGCGTCCGGAGGTGACGTCGAATCCTCGGCCACCGTCGCCGCCCGGGTCGCGGCGGCGCGCGGCGCGGCGGCCAGCCGCTGGGCCAGCCTCGGACGGCGACTCAACGCCGAGGTGGACGGCCCGTTCCTGCGCCGCCCGCCCTGGCGGCTACCGGCGCTGGTCACCGCCGAGCTGCGCGCCCGGCTCGACTCCGGCTCACTCTCGGCGCGCGGCTTCGACCGGGTGATCCGGATGGCCTGGACCATCGCGGACCTGGACGGTCGGGATCGGCCCGACCGCGAGGACGTACGAGAGGCGACCCAGCTACGGACAGGAGAGACGGCATGAGCGTCGACGAGCGGAGCAGGCTGGCCCGGGTGGCGCTGACCTGGCTGGCCGAGCCCGGTACCCGTGTGGTGCACGCGTTGGTCGAACGGCTGGGGCCGGTGGCGACGCTGGATCTGCTGCTCGACGGCGGCAGCCCCGACCGGCGGCTGGCCTCCGCCGTGGTGGCCCGGATGTCGACCGGCGACGCCCGCGCGGTGGCGGCCGAGGCCCTGGACCGGGCGGATCGGCTCGGCGCGCGACTGGTCACCCCGGAGGACGACGAGTGGCCGGCCCGGGTCGCTGATCTCGACACGCTGCGGCTGCCCGACCTGACCCGCCGCGTGGACGCGGAGACCGCGCCACCGTTGTGCTTCTGGGTACGCGGCGCGTGGCCGCTCGGCGAGGCGCTGGAGCGCTCGGTGGCCGTGGTCGGGGCGCGGGCGGCCACGGCCTACGGCCAGCACGTGGCCACCGACCTCGGGTACGGGCTCGCCGAGCGGGACTGGACGGTCGTCTCCGGAGGCGCGTTCGGGATCGACGCCGCCGCCCACCGAGGCGCCCTCAACGCCGAAGGGCTCACCGTGGCGGTGCTGGCCTGCGGGGTGGACCGGCCCTACCCGGTGGGCAACACCGCCCTGTTCGACCGGATCGCCGACACCGGGCTGCTGGTCAGCGAGTGGCCGCCGGGCGCCGAGCCGCTGCGGCCCCGGTTCCTGATCCGCAACCGGGTCATCGCCGGCGGCACGCTGGGCACCGTCGTGGTGGAGGCGTCGGCGCGCAGCGGAGCGACGCAGACCGCCCGGCGGGCCATCCACACCGGTCGGGTGGCCATGGTGGTGCCGGGGCCGGTGACCTCGGCGATGTCCGTCGGCGCGCACGAGTTGCTGCGCGAGAACCCGAAGGCCCGACTCGTCACCGGCGTCGCACACGTTCTCGAGGAGGTGGGCCGGATCGGCGTCGACCTGGCCCCGCTGGCCCGTGGCCCGCAACGGCCGGGCGACGATCTGGACGACGACGCCCGGTCGGTGCTGGAGGCGTTGCCCCGCCGGGGCGTACGCGGTGTGGATGCGCTCGCCGCCCGTGCCGGCGTGAACGTGCGTACCGCGCTGCGCAAGTTGTCGTTGCTGGAGGAGCTGTCCATGGTGGTGCGCCGCGACGACGGCTACGCCCTCGCCCCGGTCGACAAACCCAAGGGTCCCGCCGACAGCAGGTAGACGCGCGACGTCGACGTTGCCGGCAGCGCCCCACCCTCGGCCGTACGCTGGTGCCGTGCCTGCTGCCAGCCAAGGTGCGCACGCCGCCCGGTCGACCGCATCCGTGACGCCGCGAGCGGCGTGCCAGCCGTGAGTCGGTCCACCCGGGGCACCCGGGCCACCCACCAGGAGCTGCCGCCAGCACTGCGGGACGCGGTCGACGACTTCGCCGAGCACCTCGCCCAGGTCCGCAACCGGTCGGAGCACACCGTCCGCGCGTACGTCACCGACGTGGTCGCGCTGCTCGACCACGCGGTGCGGATGGGTTGCCGGGACCTGGGCGAGGTCGACCTGTCGGTCCTGCGGAGCTGGTTGGCCCGGCAGCGGACCAGTGGGGCCGCCCGTACGTCGCTGGCGCGCAGGGCCGCCTCGGCGCGGGCGTTCAGCGCGTGGGCACACCGCGCCGGGCTGCTCACCGCCGACGTCGGGGCCGCGCTGGCCAGCCCGCGCGCGCACCGGGAGCTGCCCGGCGTCCTGCGCGCCGACCAGGCCGCCGCGCTGTTGGAGGCCCCGGGCGCCAAGGGCGCACAGGACGCACAGGACGCAGACGGCACACAGGCGACAGGATCGTCCGCGCCCAGCGGAGACCCCACGACCGCCGGGGCCGCCGACGCGGCGGTGGCGCTGCGCGACCGGGCGCTGCTCGAACTGCTCTACGCCACGGGCGTACGGGTCAGCGAGGCGTGCGGCCTGGACGTCGCGGACGTCGACCACGGCCGGCGTGTGATCCGGGTGTTCGGCAAGGGCCGCCGCGAGCGCTCGGTGCCGTACGGCGTGCCGGCGCAGCGGGCGCTCGACGAGTGGCTGCGGCAGGGCCGACCCGCGTTGGTCGCCGCGCACTCGGGTGACGCGCTGCTGCTCGGGGCGCGCGGCGGTCGGCTCAACCCGACCACGGCGCGGCAGATCGTCGGCGGGTACGCCGACGCCGCCGGTCTGCCCCGGACGAGCCCGCACGGGCTGCGCCACTCCGCCGCCACCCACCTGCTGGAGGGCGGCGCCGACCTGCGCGCCGTGCAGGAGCTACTCGGGCACTCGTCGCTGGCCAGCACGCAGATCTACACACACGTGTCGGTGGAACGGTTACGGGCCGCCTACCGGCAGGCGCACCCCCGCGCCTGATCAGGGGCCGGAGGGCCGGACCGCCCGGCGGTTACGATCGTCTGGTGAGCGTCCCGCAGCCTCCCGAGCCGATTCCGGGCGCCCGCCTGCTGTTCTCCCTTGACCCGGCGGTCAGCCACCTCAACCACGGCTCGTTCGGCGCGGTGCCGATCGGCGTGCAACGCGCCCAGCAGCGGCTGCGCGACGAGATGGAGGCCAACCCGCTGCGCTTCTTCACCCAGGGGCTCGTCGACCGGATCGCGCACACCCGGCGGCACCTCGCCGGGTTTCTCGGCGCGGACCCGGAGGGCAGTGCGCTGATCGGCAACACCACCACCGGCGTCGCCGTGGTGCTCCAGTCGGTGGGCCTGCGCCCCGGCGACGAGGTGCTCAGCACCGACCACGGGTACGGGGCGGTGAGTCTGGCCATCGCGCGGGAGTGCCGTCGGACCGGCGCGGTCAGCCGGGTGCTGCCGATCCCGCTGGACGCCGATGACGAGCAGATCGTGCAGACCATCCGGGCCGGCCTGCGCCCGGGACGGACCCGGCTGCTCGTCGTCGACCAGCTCACCTCCGCCACCGCCAAGCTCTTCCCGACCGCCGCCATCGTGGCGGCGGCCCACGAGAACAATGTGCCGGTCCTGGTGGACGCCGCGCACGCCCCTGGAATGCTCGCCACCACGGTCGCCAGCATCGGCGCCGACTTCTGGGCGGGCAACCTGCACAAGTGGGGGTACGCGCCGCGCGGCACCGCCCTGCTGGCGGTCGCCCCGCAGTGGCGCGAGCGGATCGAACCGCTGGTCGTGTCGTGGGAGCAGGAGTCCGGCTTCCCGGCCCGGGTCGAATGGCAGGCCACCCTCGACTACACCTCGTGGTTGGCCGCCCCCGCCGGGCTGTTCACGCTGCGCACCCTCGGTGTCGACCGGGTACGGGACCACAACTCCGCGCTCGCCGCGTACGGCCAACGGGTGGTGGGGGACGCGCTCGCGGTGCCCCCCGCCCAGCTGCCCGACCCCGGCGGACCGGGGGTTGCCCTGCGTCTCATCCCGCTGCCGGCCGGGACGGGCACCACGATCGACGCCGCGCGGGCGTTGCAGACGCGGATCGGCGAGCGGCTCGCCGCCGAGGTGGCGGTGATGAGCTGGAACGGCCGCGGGTGGCTGCGGCTCACGGGTCAGGTCTACAACACGGCCGACGAGTACGAGCGGCTGGCCACACGGTTGCCGGCGCTGCTCGCCCAGCGCTGACCCCGCGCACCGGGTCGAGCGGGAGGAGCCGCACCGGGCCGAGACCGAGCAGTGCGAGCGGGTCCAGGTACTCGTCGCCCCGGCGCAGGCCCCAGTGCAGGCACGCGGCTGCCGGGCAACCCGGGTGGCCGGTCAGCAGCTCGCCCAGCGACGCGCCGACGGCGACCGCCTGACCGGGGCGTACCGCCGGTTGGACCGGTTCGTAGGTGGTCCGCAGGCCGTCGGCGTGACCCACGGTGACCACCGGTCGGCCGGCCACCGGGCCCGCAAAGAGCACCGTGCCGCGCCCGGCGCTGCGGATCGCCGTGGCAGGCGCTGCCGCCAGGTCGACGCCCCGGTGGCCGGAGAGCCACGGCTCAGGTGGCGGGTCGAAGCGGCGCACCAATCGCGGTGGCCCGTCGAGCGGCCAGCGGAAGCGCTCGGTGGAAGCGGGCGCGGGAGCGGAAGCCGGGAACGCGATCGGCACGGTCGGCGTGGGTGGCTGGCCGGGCACCGACGCCACGAGCACCGCCGGACCGCAGAGCTGCACGGCCAGGGCGAGGGGAAACGCCGCGCAGAGCAGCACGGTACGACGAATCGAGGCGAGACGGGGCGTGGATGGCGATCGCATGCCGACAGCCTCGATCCGGGGCCGGGTCGTCCGCCAGCCCGGCCGCCGAAGCTGTGGACAACGTACGTCCCTGTGGACGACCACCCGGAGGAGTCGATGATCTGCTATGCCGCGCTGCGGAGATGCTGTCCGCTCCGGGCTCGCCGAGGCGTCAGGTAGGCCCTTGCACCTACCCGACGTCCCTCGGACGAGCCCGGGTCAGATCACCACCACTCTTCGTTGGAGCCGGTCTCGTAGTCGTACTCCTCGACGTGGTCCCACTCCGCCCCGGTCAGCTTCTGATAGGCGTTCGAGGGGACGTCGAGGATCGATTCCGCGTGCGCGGCCTCGACGGTGGTGAAGCGTGCGAAAGCCGCCGGATCGGCTAGTACCGCGTCGAACGCCGTCGGCCCGGCCACCACCACCGCGCAGCGCGCGTAGAGGAAATCGTCGTCGGACAGCTCGTCCGCCCCCGGTGCGGTGGCCTGGGCGAGCACCCGGCGGTCCAACTGGTACAGCTTGAACGCGAGCGTCTCGGCGAAGTCGATGATGCGTTCCACCGACTCCTGGGCCAGCACCGCGGTCAGCCGCTCGTACGGACCGTCGTCCTGGGCCTCCGGCTGACCGCCGAGCACGGCGACGAGCCGCCAGAATTCCTCATCTGCAAGCATCAGATCCTCAACACATCGTCGATACGGCCGGACTAATGCCAATTCTTGTTTCCGGAAGGGCGCGCTCCGAAGATCCTGAAGAACCCTCTGATCAGTCTGGCCTCGATCGCCTTCGCTCGACGCTTGCCCGGAATGCCACCCCGAAGGATCTTGGCGGTGTACTTGTCATTTGGATTCTTGCGCTTGAGCTTCCGCAGCTGCTTCGGGAGCCGGTCTCCCTTTCCTTCGCCGTACTTGTAAACTTTTCCGTTCTTGTCGATCCGGTACACGTAGTGGGTGCAGGAACAGTCGAGTGAATTGCCGTGCTTGCCGCACGCGCTGACGTTGTGCGCCAACACGTTGGCACCGTCGACCCGGACAGCGTACGTGTGCAGGTCCCCGACGTTGAGGTTGTACACGATCTGTGCCGGCACCCAGCCCCGGTCCACGACAGAGGCCACCTGCACCGTCGTTCCGTCGGCGGTGCGGAGCCGATCGCCGGCCCGCACCTTCTCGGCGAACGTCCAGCCCACGCCCTCCACCCACAGCGGATGCTCAGCCGTAGCCTCCAGCGCCCCGCCCTGACCCTCGTCGAGGTCGATGTCGATCAGGTGCTTGGCGCCTACGCCGTCGATCACGGCGAGGACGGGCTTGGCCTCAGCCACACCGGTCGTGGGATCGACCGCCATGACCCAGTCGCCCACCTGAACGTCCGAGATGGGCAGTGATGACCCGTCCGCCATCAGCACCTGGGTCTGCGGCGTGAAGGAGTTGCAGCGACTCCGGTGCCTGCCCTTGTACAACCGTCGTGCCCGGCTGGCCTTGCGGGCCTTCTGCGCGGCCCGCGCGGCACCGACGGCGAAGCGGGCTCCGCGGACCGCCGCGCCCGCCCCCACGGTCGCGGCCAGCGCGCCGCCGATCGCCCAGGCCGCCTCCCGCCAGTTGCCGGTGGCAGCGTACGAGACCGCGGAGACCACCCCGGCGATGGTGCCGACCGGCCCCGGGATCATCGACGCGTAGGACGCGACCTTGGCGACCTTGGACAGGCCCTTCTTGATGCTGCCCCAGCCGAACTTGCCGTCCAGGTCGGTGCAGTTGACCGGGTCCCCGGCGCAGTAGTCGTAGGCGGTGGCGTTGCCGCCGTCGACCGGGTCGACCTGGAGGAAACGCCCGATCCCCGGCGAGTAGAGACGGACACCCATGAGGATGACGTCGCCCACCGCGTCGCCGGAGCGCTGCTTGCCGCCGAGCCAGCCGTACCGCTGGTCGGCCTGCCCCGCTACCGGCACACCGAACTCGTCGTAGTCGAGGAACTCGGGCTCCAGCAACGCCGTGTCGATGGTCGCGGCCACGTCGCCGTGCAGGTTCAACAGCTGTAGCCGGACGTCACCCGCGTCGGAGGTGGTGGCTGCCAGGTCGCCGTCGGGGCCGGACACGTTGCGGGTGTAGCTGCCCAACGTGGTGTCCTCGATGATCCAGCGGGGCTCGTCGGAGTCGTCGCCGTAGTGGTTCAGCTTGGAGGTGGCGTTGACCCAGTTGCCGTCGACCATGGTCTCGGTGGTGAACGCCCGGAACCGGTGCGCGGGGTCCAACGTCCAGCTCTGGCGGGAGTCCCCGAGTTGCTGCCGTTGCACCAGATCGTTCGCGAAGTACGCGTTCGTCAGGCCGTCCGGCATGGTGATGGTCCGCCCGAAGGCGTCGTAGACGTAGCCGGCGTCGGTGAGCCGGTCGGCGGTGTCGTAGCTGTGCGTGTCGGACACCGGGGTGCCGGTCTCGTCACACGAGCCGTCGGCTGCCGGCGCGTAGCGCGAGTTCCCGGTCCGGTTGGTCCGGTCGTCGTAGGTGTAGGTGCGGGTGACGCAGCCGTCGGTGATGGCGCTGTCGTGCTGGGCACGCGTCAGTCGGCCCAGCCGGTCGTAGCGGTAGGCCTTACTGCCACCGGTGTAGGTGTGGTTCACCCACTGGCCGGCGGTGTTCTCCTGGATCGACTCGGAGTAGATGACCTCGTTGTCGGAGTCGCGGGTGTAGGTCCGCTCCACCGGCTGGAGGTTCGCGTCGAGCCGGTCGGTCCGGGTCAGCCCGCCCGGGTACTTCAGCTCGGTGAGTTGGCCGTCCGGGGAGTACTTCGCCGAGAACGTGCCGGCGACGCTGTCGGTGACGCTGGTCAGCAGGCCGCGGGGCTCCGCCGCGCGGTCATAGGCGAAGGTCGAGTACCCGGTGGGGTCAGAGACCTTCACCGACTTGCCGAACCTGTCGAACTCGTTGGTCGTCGTGCCGCCGTCGGCGTCGGTGTAGGACGCCAGCCGGCCGAGCAGGTCGTACTCGCGGGTGACCGTCGAGGTGCCCATCGTGGTGACGGTGACGTCGCCGGACGTCGGGCTGTAGGCGGTGGTCACTGCCGGCACCGGTGCGCCCTCGTCGGAGCTGACCTGCGTGCTGGTCACGCGCGTGGCCGCGTCGTACTGGGTGGTGGTCGTGCGGGTCTTGCCGTTCGACGTCTCGGACACCACGGCCTCGTCGCCGTACCGGGTGTAGGAGTTGATCCGCCGTTCCGGCAGATTGGTGGTCATCCGTGCCGGATCGTGCCCGGTGACGGCTCCGACCGCCCGGGTGACGCAGGGCTCGCCGGCCCACTCGGGCCGGTTGCCGCACGCGCCGTCCTGGGCGTTGGCTCCGGACGAGTAGTAGATGACCTCGGTCGCCATCGCGTCCGAGCCGGTGGAGCCGATGCCCCAGGACTTGAGCACCTGACCGCTGGCGTTGCGGACCACGTACGCGGTCAGGTTCTGCCCGCCCGATCCGGCGTCCGCGATCACCTTTGTCGGGGACTTCAACGTCCAGCCGGACACGCCCCCGTACTCCGCGTCGTAAGCGTTCTTCGACACCCGCACGTCGGCGTCCGGATAGCCGACGATCTGCGCGCCCTCACTCTCGGTGGTCACCAGGTGGTAGGTCGCCCCGTCGGGCTTGCCCTCGTCGTACTTGTTGACGGCGTGCGAGCGTCCGATCACCGTCGCGCCGGCCGGGATCGCCTCCAGCGGCCCGGTGCCGTCCGGATCGGCGAGGGAGTTCTCCAGCACCACGGTCGAGGTGGGCCCGACGGATTCGAGGAGGTCGACACCGTCGGTGCTGTACGTGTTGATAGTGGAGAGCGCCAGCGCTCTGCTGGCGGTGTCCGAGCCGGCCAAGCCCAGCTCGTCGAGGTAGCGATCGGAGCCCTCGAACGTGCCGAGGGCCAGTTCCCGGTCGGTGGCCTCCAGGCTGCGGACCACGTTGCCGAACCTGTCGTACTCGACGGTGTCGAGGTGTCCACCCGGACTGGCCGTGTTGACCTCCTGTCCCCCGGCGTTGAGGTAGTGCACGGTGGCGTACGGGTAGCCGTTGCTGCCCGGGCTGGCCGGGGTGGCGGCGTTGCGGCCGGGGTTGTCCTCGGGGCCGAATACGGCGGTCGCGTCGGTGGGCAGGTCGACCTGACCCCACGTGGAGATGGCCGCCGAGTTCAGGTCGTACGGACCGCCGAGGGACCTGGCCAACGGCACGTTGTAGACGACGTTCGTCGCGATCTCACCGTCGGTGGCGGTCTTGGAGCCCTGCTGGAGCGCCGCCCGGCGGACCTTCAGCAGCCGTCCGGTGTTCTCGTCGCCGGAGAGTCGGGCGACCTGCTGGTCGGTGAGCGCCTTCCCGTAGACGCGGACGTCGTCGATCTCGCCGTCCCAGATGTTCGAGGCGGCACCGGCCCACTTGGCCCGGCCGATCACGTAGGCGCCGCTGGCGTTCCAGCCGCCGGTGGCCGCGGTGGTGCTCTGCAACACGCCGTTGACGTAGAGCTTCATCTTGGCGCTGGCGGTGTCGTAGACGCCGGTCAGGTGGGTCCACTTGCCCGCCACGGCGGTGCTGTTCGCGATGGCCCGAACCGGGGTCGCGCTGTCGCTGTCCGAGGTCACCCGCGAGAACGCGAACTTGTCCTCGGCGGCGACGTAGTTCAGGAATAGGCCGCTGGTCCGGGAGCCGTCCTTGGACACCGCGGTGCGGTTGACCGACTTGTCCTCGATCCGTACCCAGGCGGAGACGGTGTAGGAGGCGGTGTTGGACAGGGCGGTGCCGGCGACGCTGATCTGCTGGCCGGTGCCGCCGGTGAACACCGATGCCCGGTCGGCCGGGTCGTCCGGGTCGTTGCCCTGCCCCCAGGAGACCCCGCTGGCCATGGTGCCGTTGCGGCCGCTGCCGGAGGAGTCGGCGACGGCGGTGCCCGAGCCGGCGTCGAGGTCCCAGCGCAGTGCCGCGGAGTCGACGTCCGGGTTGCCGTAGTCGAAGTTCCACGGCAGCTCGCCGGACGGGGTGACCTTGGTGACCCGGCCGCCACCGTACTCGTAGGTGGTCTTCAGCGCCGGGGTGGCCCGGGGGTCCCACACCTCACGGAGCTGGCCGAGGTTGTCGTACGAGTATCGGGTGACCTGGGTGGCGGTCGTCGCCGAGGTGTCCGGGTCCCAGGCCCAGAGCTTCACACCGGAGACCCGGTCGGTGTAGTCGCCGAACACCGTCTGGCTCAGCCCGGACGAGGTGGTGGTGGCGTACTCGTACTCCAGGACCTCGCAGCCCCGGGCCGGTACGGCGGTGGTGCAGTGGTTGGTGTCGTCGACGCCCGGCTCGGCCGGGTTGATCACCTTCTTGAGCAGCAATCGGCTGCCGGTCGTGTCGTAGATGTAGCGGGAGGTGGTGTCCGACTCCGGCGTCCAGGAGGACGTGGCCGCCCAGACCCCGCCCTGCGAGGTGAATTCGGTGACGGTGCCGTCCAACTCCGACAACCGGTAGGCGGTGGTACCGACCTTGGTCAGCACCATCCCCTCGGCGCCCGGCTCCGGGGTGAAGGTCACACCGTCGGTGTTCCTGGCGAAGGTGATCCAGCCACCACCGATGCCGTTGACCCTGGCCAATGACGGCTCGGGCAACGTCACGGTGCTGTACTCGATGTCCGCTGCGCCGCCGGTCGCGCCGCCGGTCCACGCCGGGCCGAACGGGGCGACGATCTCGGTGAACGACAGGTTGTCCCAGTAGACCTTGCGGCCGGAGCCGCCCTGCATGCCGTTGTAGAGCCGGAAGAACGCCTCGGACGCGCCGGCCGGGACGGTCATGTCGACCGACAACTCCTGCCACCCGTCGGTGTAGGCGGCCATTGCCGAGGAGGTTTCGGTGTAAGTACTGCCGGTCTTGGTGAAGCCGACGATCCGCAGGCCACGCTGGGCGAAGGCCGGCACCAGCCCGGTCCCGCCCGGCACGTAGATCCAGCCGGTCATCCGGTACGTCCGGCCGGCGGCCATGTTCAGCCGCATCGCCCCACCGTCGCCGCCGACCGCTACGTAGGTGTCGTTGCTCGTGGTGGTGACCGGGGTGATCTCCAACGAGTCGGCCGGGCTGGTCTCGCCCTGGCCACGTGCGGTGGAACGCGCCGCCGACGAGGTGGACGGCACGGTGAAGCCGGTCAGGTCGGTGGAAATCTGCTGCTGGTTGGCGGTCAACCGCTGCGCCATCGGCTGGTAGCCGGCGGCCCCGTCCCGAGACGACGTGGACCGGGCGACCGAGAGGCCCAGTTCGTCAGCGTCCGTCGAGGAGATGGAGTAGTCGCCGGTGAGGAGGTTGACTGAACCGGCGCCGATCTCGTCGTCGGCGGCGCCGTCGCCGCTCGAGTCGACGGAGACCCGCACCCAGGGGATGGTGTAGGCCGGCGTCGTGCCGGTTGCGGTGTAGAGGTGGGCTCGCACCTCGACGACACCACCGGTCAGGCCGAGGGTGTCGGTGGCGTTCCAGATCGCGTACCCACCGAGCGCCGACAGGCCGACCGGGCTGGCGGAGGTCGCGGTGATCGGCGCCCCGGTGGCGGAGGTCAAGTTCGCCGAGGGCACCGGCAGGGTCGCACCGCCCGGACCCCGGCGATATTCGAAGTACGTCCGGGTGTAGCCGGAGACCGGGGTGGTAATCCGCAACTTGGTTCGTTTGACGATCGTCGCGCCCGGCAGCGGTTCGGCCAGCGCGGCGTTACCCGCGTCGAAGACGTAGAGGTTGAGGTCGGAGAGGTTGCCGGCCGAGTCCTTGGCCTGCACGGTCAGGATGCGGTGCCCGTCGCGTGGGCTGAGTGTGACCGACTTCGCCCCGGTCGCGGCTACCGTGGTCGCGGCGGTGTCGTAGTCGAACTTGTAGACGAAGGCGGCGAGGTCGGTGCTGCCCGAGGCCGGCGTGAAGGTGAACGTGTCCGACTGGCCCGCACCGCCGTGCGGCTGGGCGTCGTTCAGGTAGATCGTCGCCGCCACGAAGGGAACACCCGGCTTCGTGGTGTCCACGGTCAGCGGGGTCCACGCCGTCGCGGTGCCGTAGGCGTACGGATCCTTGGCCCGGACCTGCCACTCGTACTGGACGCCGTTGACCAGGTCGACCGGCACCTGCCAGGAAGCGGTGGAGCCGTTGGTCCAGGCGGGACTGCCCGATCGCAGGCCGGACGACGAGACGACGGCCTGGGTGGTCTTGTTCCGCACCACGAACTCGGCCTGCAGGGTCTGCCCGGCGTTGGCGTCGGCCAGCTTCGCCGACAGAGTGGGCCGCAGCGAGGCAGTCCGGGCGCCGGATCCGCAGGCGGTGTAGCAGGGCGCGACGGCCAAAGCCGACGGCACCGACGGTGCGCTGTTGTAGGTGATGGAGACCAGCGGCGGGTGGGTGCCCTCGGCCGAGTCGAAACGCTTCCAGCCGGAGGTCGAGGTCTCGGACGTCGCCCGCAGCATCACGCTCGCGCTGGACGCGCTGGTGTCCGCCGCGTACTGCAGTGCCCCGCCGACCTCGACGTAGACGTAGCCGTCGCCGCAGGACGAGCTGTAACCCCGGGTCTCGGTGGAGGTGCCCACCTTCGCCCGCGCGGTCGGCTGGTTCGTCCACCGCACCGACGAGTCGACCAGGTCGGTGCGCCAGGCCTCCCAGGACGCCGCCGTGCACGACCAGGAGTGGTAGTTCCACAGCCGCAGCTTCGCCGAGATCACCCGGCTGCCGGCGAAACCGCTGGTGTTGAAACGGAGGTAGGAGCGGGCGGTGAACGAGCCACCGTCGTTCGAGTAGCCCAGCTTCAGGTCCGCCGAGCCGGACTGGTCGCTGGAGTAGGTGTTCTGCACGAAGGCGTCGAACGACGGCGAGAGCGAGGTCGGCGGGTCGATCGTCACCGGGAAGGTCAGGTCCGGCCGTGCCAGGAACGTCGCGTCCGGCGTCAGCTCCATGACGGTACGACCCTTGCCGCCCGCGACGGTGCGCAACGCGACCCGGGCGTGGTTCAGGCGCTCGCCGGACTGCGGGGCCACCTCGGCGTCCCACATCAACGGCGTCTGGGCCCGGCCCACCTGCCGACCGCGGCGGTCCTTCAGCAGCAGTCCCCCCATGCCGTCGGTGGCGGCGGTGAGCTGGCCGGTACGCAGCGGCACCGACAGCTTGCGCACCTGCGCCAGCGCTGCCCGGTCCTTGACCACGAAGTGCTGCTCGTAGCCCGTGGCGTGCGCGTGGAACACCAGGTCGACACCCGGCCGTACGTCGGGGTAGGTGATGGTGCGTCCGTCGAGCACCGGCTCGGGCAGCGCGCCGGACCAGGCCAGACCTGACTGGTCCGCGCCCTCGCCGAGCTTCACCACCTCGTGCTCCCCGGCGCCCGGGGTCGCGCCCGCGAACGTCAACGCGAGGGGATGCGCTATCGGCGCCACCGAGCCGTCCGACCGGCGCTGCAGGGTGAGGTCGACCGGCACCCACTGGTCACCCCGGTGCACCCGCACCGGGGCGAGTGCCTGCTCCTCGGTGAGGGTGCCGTCCGGGTTGGCGAAGACCTGAGTCGTCTCGGTCCGGCGGTTCTTCACCTCGACCCGGGACGCGCAGAGCTTGGCCGCGATCGCCGCCGACACCTCGTCGGCACGGTCTTCGGGACACTTCGGCTTGGGTGCGGGCGTCGGTGCCGCCGCCGCGGCCGGCGGCACCGGACGGGCGGGCACGTCCGCCATCGTGGCCACCAGGGCCAGGATCAAGAAGATCGACAGGCGACGAACCCACGCCGCGCAGCCCTCTCCGGCCAAGGTGATGAACACACGTGACTGTCGGTGCATCTGCACGACACCCTCCCCGCTCATGGCTCTCTGCGAGCGAGCGGAGCGTACGAAGGCGGGTAACGGCATTCAATGTCTTGACGTCCGGTCGGATCATGGATATCCGCTCGCCGATAACCCTCCTAAAGGGACGTTAAGCCTCAGTCTGGGAATGCCAGGCAACGCAATACGCAAGAGGGGTGTTGCGCAGGTCGACGGCGGCGGGGCAGACCGAGCCCGATGCTCGACATCGGCGCATGCACGGCGGCCGCCAAACGGCAAGCTCCACCTTCGATGATGTTTGTCACTGGCCCGGCCAATCCACCGCCGGGCTACGCGCTCCCCGAGGGCGATCCGTTCTCCGGCCCTGGCGGAGGGCCTAGGCTGGGCCGCGTACGGCGGGTGCCGCCGTCTGCACCGGGGAGGCCCGCATGACCACTCTTGACGATCGGACGACGTCCCGCGCGGACGGCGTCGAGGGTTCCGGCCCGACCCTGGCCGACGTGAGCGGTCCGTCCCGGCTGGCCGAGCCGGACGAGGCGATCAGCGCCGACGAGTTGCAGCTGGCGGCCCGCAACCACGGCCTTCCGCTGGAGGCGCTGCGCTACGACGTCACCCCCGCCGGGCTGCACTACCTGCTGATCCACTACGACATCCCGGAGGTCGACCCGACGACCCACGCGCTCACCGTCGGCGGGGCGGTCGAGCGGCCGTTGACCGTCGGTCTGGCCGAGCTGCGCGAGCGGCCCCGGGTCACGCACCGGGTCACCCTGGAGTGCGCCGGCAACGGCCGCGCCCTGCTGCACCCCCGGCCGGTGAGTCAGCCGTGGCTGGTCGAGGCGGTCGGTAACGCCGAGTGGACGGGTACGCCGCTGGCGCCGCTGCTGCGCGAGGCGGGCCTTCGCCCGGACGCCGTGGACGTGGTCTTCACCGGCGCCGATCACGGCGTCGAGCGGGGGGTCGAGCAGGACTACCAGCGGGCGCTGCCGGTGGCCGACGCGCTACGCGAGGAGGTGCTGCTGGCGTACGAGATGAACGGCGCTCCCCTGCTGCCGCAGCACGGCGCACCGCTCCGGCTGATCGTGCCGGGCTGGTACGGCATGGCCCACGTCAAGTGGCTGCGTTCCATCGAGGTGCGGACCACGCCGTTCGACGGCTACCAGAACGCGGTGGCCTACCGGCTACGCCGCGACGCGGACGATCCGGGCGAGCCGGTCACCCGGATCGAGCCGCGTGCGCTGGTGCGCCCACCGGGCTTTCCCGATTTCATGACGCGCCGCCGGGTGCTGCCGGCGGGGACGTGCACGGTGGACGGTCGGGCCTGGTCCGGGCACGCGCCGGTGGTCGCGGTGGAGGTGAGCGTCGACGGCGGGGCGAACTGGGCGCAGGCCGAGCTGGACCCGGCGACGGGTGGCGAGTTCGCCTGGCGGCGGTGGCGGTACGAGTGGACGGCGACGCCGGGCCGGTACGTGCTCAGCGCGCGGGCGACCGACGCGTCCGGGCGGACCCAGCCGGTCGAGCAGCCGTGGAATCGTGGCGGCTTCGCCAACAATCTGGTGCAGCGCGTCGAGGTCGTCGTACCGGCCGAGTGACCGGTCGGTCAGCCTCGGGTGGGGGGCCCGGGGCGCGACGGGTCGGTCAGTTGCCGAAGCCGGAGTCGGCGGGCAGGGAGATGTCGGGCTTCTCCAGCTCTTCGACGTTGACGTCCTTGAAGGTCATCACTCGGACGTTCTTCACGAAGCGGGCGGGGCGGTACATGTCCCACACCCAGGCGTCGTGCATCTCGACCTCGAAGTAGACCTCACCGTCGGAGTTACGCACGTGCAGGTCGACCTGGTTGGCCAGGTAGAACCGACGCTCGGTCTCCACCACGTAGGAGAACTGGCGGACAATGTCGCGGTACTCCCGGTAGAGCTGCAGCTCCATCTCGGTCTCGTACTTTTCGAGATCTTCCGCGCTCATCGCACTCCGCCTTCCATGACCACATCTTCCCCCACGGGCGTCGAAGGCCGAGGCTGCTCGCCCAACGCCACGCCGACGGTACCCCCTGACGCCCCGGAGTGCCCCATCGGCTCGTCCGAGGCCGGGTCGACGGGTCGCCGGGCGCGCGGTGGCCGACCGTCGCGGCCGGAGACCGCGGCGACATTGACGTACGAGAAACGGTGCTCCCGGCACGGCCCGTGCTCCCGCAGCGCCGCGCTGTGCTCCGGGGTGATGTAGCCCTTGTGCTCGGCGAAGCCGTACGCCGGGTACGCACCGTCCAGCTCCACCATGATCCGGTCCCGGGTGACCTTGGCGAGCACGCTGGCCGCCGCCACGCAGGCGGCCACCCGATCGCCCTTCCACACCGCCAGCCCTGGCACACCCAGACCGTCCACGCCGAAGCCGTCGGTCAGCACGTACTCCGGTCGGGTGGTCAGCGAGGCGAGCGCCCGGCGCATCGCGGCCAGGTTGCACACGTGCAGCCCTCGGGCGTCGACCTCGTCGGCGGGGATGACCACCACGGCGTACGCCAGGGCACGGTCGACGACCTCGGCGTACACCCGCTCCCGGCTGGCCGGGGTGAGCAGCTTGGAGTCGGCGAGCCCGTCGATCTCGCCGCGCCGCCCCTCGGGAAGCACGGCCGCGGCGGCGACCAGCGGCCCGGCGCACGCGCCCCGACCGGCCTCGTCGGCGCCGGCCACGTGGCGGAAACCGCGCCGCTGCAACGCCCGTTCCAGCGCGTAAAGCCCGGCCTCCCGACGAACGACGGTACGCGGCGGGGTCAGCACGACGCCTCGTCGGCCGGCGGCAGCAGCCTGGCCAGCAGGTCGGGCAGCTCGGGTGGGTAGTACCGCTCGCCGCTGGCGGCCAACTCGGCGGGCCGCCACCAGCGGTGATCGGCGATGCTGCGCTGCTCCACGTCGGTGAAGCCGACGGTGTCGACCTGCCACGACGGCACGCGGAGCAGGAAGAAGTCCTGCTCCTGGCGGTACCAGTCGCCGTCGAAGGGGAACTCGGTGGCGTCCGACCAGACCGGCTCGCCCAGCTCGGCCGGATCGACCCGCAGCCCGGTCTCCTCGGCCAGCTCCCGCACCGCGCCGGACGCCGGAGACTCACCCCCGTCGAGCCCGCCGCCGGGAGTGAACCAGTAGTGGTGTTCCGGGCGGGCCGGGTCGAAGCCGTGGAACAGCAGGATCCGACCGGCCGCGTCGACCAGCAGCACCCGCGCCGCGCGTCGAGGGGTGTAGACACGGTCGGCGCGGTTCGCGCCCGCGGGGCTCACCAGCTCACTCCTCGCGCTCACCACACCAGCCTGCCAGACGGGCGGCCGATCGCCCATGCCCCCGCCCGTTCTACGGCTTGGGAATGCCGTCGAACTGGTCGGGCACGGTCAGCCAGGTGGCCCGGTTGACCGGCCAGAAGACGGTGAACGCCCGCCCGACCACCTCCCCCTCGGGGATCGTGGCCTCGGTGATGTTCTGGTTGGACTGCTGCCAGTGCTCGAGCGAGTCGCCCGAGGCGGACCGGTGGTCGCCCATCACCCACAGCCGACCCTTCGGCACGGTGATGTCGAACTCCTGGTCGGCCGCCTTGTCCTGGACGCCGTCGATCGAGAAGATGTACGGCTCGTCGAGCGACTTGCCGTTGATCATCAGGCGCTCCTGCGGGTCGCAGCAGACCACATGGTCGCCGCCGACGCCGATGACCCGCTTGATGAAGTCCTCGCCGTCGGGGTTGCCGCTCCACGCCGTGGGGGCCTTGAAGACGATCACCTCGCCGCGGTGCGGTGACCGGAAGTCGTAGACCAGCTTGTTGACCAGCACCCGATCATCGATCTTGAGAGTGTTCTCCATGGACGGGGAGGGGATGAAGAAGGTCTGCAGCACGAAGGCGCGGACCAGCACCGCGACCAGGATCGCCACACCCAGCAGGATCGGCAGCTCCTTCCAGAAGGAGCTACGCGGCTTGTCGGTCTGCTCGTCAATCACGCCAAGGAGCCTACGTTGCCGGGCCGGACGTCACCGTCCGGAACGCGCGGGAACCCCTCAGCACCACCGCCAAGGGGAGGATCAGCAGCACTCCGCCCTGCGGGGACGGGTGGGTCGGCGGCACACCGGCGGAGGCCGTGGCCGGGGCGGCCACGTCGTCGAAGGTCGCGGGCACCGACAGCGCCGCCCAGCGCGACGAGGGCCACACCACCATGAACGCCCGGCCGACGACGTTGTCGATGGGCACCGGCCCCTGACAGCGCGCGTCCTGGGAGACCTCGCGGTGGTCGCCCATGACGAAGATCTGACCCGGGGGTACGACCACCTCGTCGAAACGCCGGGAACGGCACTCCTGCGGGTTGGGCGGCAGGTCCAGTGGTGAGTCGCGCAGCACGTACGACTCGTCCAGCGGGGTCCCGTTCACGGTCACCCGCCCCTGCGAGTCGCAGCACTTCACGCGGTCACCGGGCACACCGATCACCCGCTTGATGAAGTCCTTCTCGCCGGGGCGGCTCACCCCGACCAGGTCCCCGACGGTCCGGCCGAGCTTGCCGGCGAACCCGGGCTCCGGCTGCTGGTCGACCTGCGGCGCCCACCGGTCGGTGCCCCGGAACACCACCACCTCGCCGCGCACCGGGTCACGGACGTCGTAGACGACCTTGTTGACCAGCACCCGGTCGCCGATCAGGAGGGTGTCCTCCATCGAACCGGACGGGATGAAGAAGGCCTGGAGCAGGAACGTGCGGATCAGCACCGCCAGGCAGAACGCCACCACCAGCAACAGCGGAAGCTCCTGCCAGAGGGGCATCTGTCGCCGAGTGCGGCGAACCCGCCGGCGCCACGGATCGACGGTGCCGTCCTCGTCAAGCGTCTGCACCACGCCACTCCCCGGTCCGCAGAAACACCACCGCCCGGGAGCCTCGTCGAGGCCCCACGGGCGGTTGTGGACGGCTGCCCGCCTCGTCGGCGGGGCCACCGCCTGACTGCGCCCGTACGACCAGGGTAATGCGGTCCGGTCGGTACGGCATACGCGCAGTTCAGGCGGCGTGGCGAGCGGGAAGTCAGCTGGGCTGCTTCTCCCGCTTCTCCTTGATCTTGGCCTTCTTGCCGCGCAGCTCGCGCAGGTAGTAGAGCTTGGCGCGACGCACGTCACCGCGGGTCACGACCTCGATCCGGTCGATGCCCGGGCCGTTGAGCGGGTAGGTCCGCTCGACGCCGACACCGAAGCTGACCTTGCGGACCGAGAAGGTCTCGCGCAGACCGTCACCCTGGCGGCGGATCACGACGCCCTGGAAGATCTGGACACGGGACCGGTTGCCCTCGACGACCCGCGCGTGCACCTTGACGGTGTCACCGGCACGGAAGTCGGGGATGTCGGTCCGCTTCGACTGGGCGTCAAGGGCGTCCAGGATGTTCATCGCTGCGTCCTCGTAAGGCTCACGGCGCACCGTCACTCGGTGCGCGGATGGGTGATTCTGATTCCCGGGTGGTGGCCGGCGGACCGACCCCGGTCGGGGATCCTCGCAGCCGCCCGCGGGCGCGGACGGATACGGCAACCTCCCTACTTTGCCACATCCCCCGGCGGTGGCTGAAATCCGGCCTGTTCCAGCGCCACGATGTCCCGTTTGTCGAGCCGCTCGGGGGGCAGCGCGGCCAGCAGGTCCGGACGTCGGGCCGCCGTGCGCAGCAGCCCCTCCTCGCGCCGCCAGCGGGCGATCCTGCCGTGGTCGCCGGAGCGGAGCACGTCCGGCACGTCGTGGCCGCGCCAGCTCGGCGGCTTCGTGTAGATCGGCGCCTCCAGCAGCCCGTGCGCGTGCGACTCCTCGTCCAGCGAGCCGGCGTTGCCCAGCACCCCGGGCAGCAGTCGGGTGACCGCCTCCAGCACGACGAGCACAGCGACCTCGCCGCCGAAGAGCACGTAGTCGCCGAGCGACACCTCGGTGACCGGCATCCGGGTGGCGGCGTGCGTCAGGACCCGCTGGTCGATCCCCTCGTACCGGCCGCAGGCGAAGAGCAGGTGCGACTCGGCGGCCAGCTCGTGGGCCATGGCCTGGGTGAACGGCACGCCGGCCGGCGACGGCACCAGCAGTCGGGGCGGCGCGGCCTCGGCCGGCGCGAGCGCGTCGAGCGCCGCACCCCACGGCTCGGGCTTCATCACCATCCCCGGGCCGCCGCCGTAGGGGGTGTCGTCGACCGTACGGTGCACGTCGTGGGTCCAGGTCCGCAGATCGTGCACGGCGAGCTGGAGTACGCCGTTGGCGCGGGCCCGACCGATCAGCGACAGGTCCAGCGGGGCGAAGTACTCCGGGAAGATCGACACGACGTCGACGCGCATGGGGGGTGGTCCTAAAGATCGAGCAGTCCGGCCGGCGGGTCGACGATCACGCGTCCACCGGCCAGGTCGACCTCCGGGACGATCGCCCGGACGAACGGGATCAGCGCGGTACGACCCTCTGGCCGCCGCAGCACCAGCAGGTCGGACGAGGGCGCGTGGTCGATGCGGGCGACCTCGCCCAGGTGTTCGCCGGCCGGGGTGACCACGGCGAGGCCCACCAACTGGTGGTCGTGGAACTCCTCCGGGTCCTCCGGAGGCTCGACGTCGGCGCTGTCCACCACGAGCAGCGTGCCGCGCAGCGCCTCGGCGGTGTTGCGGTCCAGGATCCCGTCGAAGGCGACCAGCAGCCGACCCTGGTGGAACCGGGCCTGCTCGATGGTCAGCTTTGCCGGCACCCGGAACGGCACGCCCGGCCCGTCGGCGGGCGCGGGCGGCGGAACCGCCCCCGGCTCAGTGCTGAGCACTGCGCCGGGGGCGAACCGTGCTTCGGGCTCGTCGGTCCGCACCTCCACGGTGACCTCACCGCGGATACCGTGCGGCTTGCCGACCCTTCCGACGACGAGCTGCATCAGTACGAGTCGACGATGTCGACGCGTACGCCGCGCCCACCGATGGAGCCGATCACCTGACGCAGCGCCTTGGCGGTCCGGCCGGACCGCCCGATCACCGTGCCGAGGTCCTCGGGGTGCACGCGGACTTCCAGCCGCTTGCCCCGACGGGAATCGACCATCCGGACCCGGACGTCGTCCGGGTGGTCGACGATGCCCTTGACCAGGTGCTCCAACGCGGGACGCAGAGGCATGTCAGGCCTGCTCACCGGCGTCGGCGGCGGGGGTCTCGGCCGGCGCCTCGGTCGCCGGGGCCTCAGCGGCCGGCGCCTCGGTGGCCTTGGCGGCCTTCTTGGCCGGCTTGGCCGGGGTCTCCGGGGCCAGCCCGGCGGCGGCCTTCGCCTCGGCCTCGTACGCCGCCTTGCGGTCGGCCCGCTCGGGGGCGACCTTCAGCGGCGGCGGGGCCGGCAGACCCTTGAACTTCTGCCAGTCACCGGTCAGCTCCAGCAGCCGCTGCACCGCCTCGCTCGGCTGGGCGCCGACGGACAGCCAGTACTGGACCCGCTCCGACTTGACCTCGATGACCGAAGGGTCCTCCTTCGGCTGGTACACCCCGACGAACTCGATCGCCCGGCCGTCACGCTTGGTGCGCGAGTCGGCGATGACGATGCGGTACTGCGGGTTGCGGATCTTGCCCATCCGCAGGAGCCGGATCTTTACGGCCACAGTTGTTTCGCTCCTGTTGCGATCTCACCAGCCCACGACGGGCGGTGTGCATGGGTGAGCGCCGACCGGCACAGTGGGGTTGGGCCGGAGACAACTCGGTGGACTGGCGACGCGCCCGGGTTAGAGGGCGCCGGACGCGCGCCGGATACCAGCGACCTATTCTGCCAGATCCGACGCCGATCATTCGCACCGGACCCGGACACCACGTCACCGGTGATCCGGAACACCTCTCAGCGCACCGGCGGGCGGTCCCACCCTGGCGGCAGTTCGTCCGGTACGTCCCAATCCGCGGGCGGGGTGAAGTCGACCCAGGTGCCGTCGAACGGGAACGCGCCGGCCTCGGCGAGCGCGATCACCCGCTCCCCCTCGGCGCGGACCGCCTTCTCGTCGGTCACCCAGTAGTCGGCGCCGAAGGCGAGCCGCTCGACGAACTCGTCCTCGTCCTTCCACTCCCAGCTCAGGTCCGGGCGTACCACCACGTCGAGGTCCTGGTCCACCACGTCGACGCCGGCCACCGGGCCGTCGTCCCAACGGACGCCGGGCTCCTCCAGGTTGACGTACCAGTGGGCGAACCGACCCTGCGCGTCCCGGAACCACCAGACCGAGTGCGCCGCCCCGGTGGGCAGGAACTTCAACAGCGGCGGACCGTTCCAGCGCCCGTGCGCCAACCGGTACGACGACGAGACCCA
Organism: Micromonospora sp. WMMD736; assembly: GCF_049179015.1. Classification (NCBI taxonomy): domain Bacteria; kingdom Bacillati; phylum Actinomycetota; class Actinomycetes; order Micromonosporales; family Micromonosporaceae; genus Micromonospora; species Micromonospora sp. WMMD736. The sequence continues at coordinate 5,858,201 of NZ_JBMHMI010000001.1, read as the reverse complement.
CTGGGCGAACGGCATGGCCCGCATGTTCAGACCCGCCTCGGTGACCTCGTGGGCCACCGGCGAGTCCCGGGCGATCCAGACCAGCAGGCCCCGCTCGTCGTCGCTGACCACCCGCCCCGGGCGTACCCAGCCGATCCGGCCGTGTCGCACGTTGCGGTGCATGATCAGCCGACCCGGCTGGAACCGGTCGACCAGCACCTCAGTAGGCGCGGGCGAGGATGGCCACCAGGTCGGGCTCGTCCTCCGAGTCCGGCACCGAGCCGTCGGCCCGCAGCAGGCAGCGCACCGTCACGCCCTGCCCGTTCGCCTCGGCCTCGCCGGCCACGCCGACCGCCGACCACGGCACCCTGGCCCAGCCGGTGGCCGCCGCCTCGATCGCCTCGGCGAGGGTCGACACCTCCACCGTGCGGGACTGCCGGTGGGCCAGCGCCTGGTCGTGCAGCGCCTGCTGGTCGGCCTCCAACGCCGCGAGGACCGCGCCGACCACGTCGGCCACCGCGGTCGGGGACTTCGACCCATCGGTACGGCGTACCACCGTCGCGTTACCGGCGGCCAGATCGCGGGGGCCGACCTCGACGCGTACCGGATAGCCGCGCAGCTCGGCGTCGACGGCCCGGCGGCCGAACGCGGTGTCGGTGCGGTCGTCGAGCGCGACCCGGACACCGGCGTCGCGCAGGCCGTCGCGCAGCTTGGCCGCCGCTTCCGCGACGCCCTCGCCGTCCTTGACGATCATGATGTACGCCTGGATGGGTGCCAGCCGCGGCGGCACGCGCAGGCCGTTGTCGTCGCCGTGCGCCATGATCAGACCGCCGAGCATCCGCGTCGACGTGCCCCAGGAGGTCGTCCAGGCGTGCTCCCGGCCGCCCTCCTTGGAGGAGTAGCTGATGTCGAACGCCTGGGCGAAGTTCTGGCCCAGCTCGTGGCTGGTGCCCAGCTGGAGCGCCTTGCCGTCACCCATCATGCCTTCGCAGGTGTACGTGGCGGTCGCCCCGGCGAACCGCTCCCGGGCGGTCTTGAGGCCCACCACCACCGGGATGCCCAGCACGTTGACCATCAGGTCCTCGTACGCCTCGTGCAGGATCCGCCGCGCGTAGGCGCGGGCGTCCTCGCGGGTGGCGTGCGCGGTGTGCCCCTCCTGCCAGAGGAACTCGCTGGTCCGCAGGAAGATGCGGGGACGCAGCTCCCACCGGACCACGTTCGCCCACTGGTTGAGCAGCAGCGGCAGGTCCCGGTACGAGTCGATCCACTTGGCCATGAACTCGCCGATGACCGTCTCGCTGGTGGGACGCACCACCACCGGCTCGGCGAGCTGCTTGCCACCACCGTGCGTGACGACCGCCAGCTCCGGGGAGAAGCCCTCGACGTGCTCGGCCTCGCGCTTGAGGTAGCTCTCCGGGATGAACAGCGGGAAGTACGCGTTCTCCGCGCCGGCCGCCTTGATCCGGTCGTCCATCTCGGCCTGCATCCGCTCCCAGATGGCGTAGCCGGCCGGTCGGATGACCATGGTCCCCCGGACCGGGCCGTTGTCGGCCAGCTTCGCCTTGGCGATCAGGTCCTGGTACCAGCGGGGGAAGTCCTCCGCACGGGGAGTGAGCACGCGTGCCATGACCGCACATCCTATGCGCCGGGCGAGGCGCCACCGCGCCCGGGAGGCGTCGCGCCGCGCACCCCGCCCTTCACGAGGGCGCGGCGGGCCGGCCGGCGGCGCGCAGAATTCGACCATCATGACTGCGACGACGGGTGCCCCGCGCCCCGCGCCCCGCGCCCCGCGCCCCGCGCCCCGCGCCCCGCGCCCCGCGCCCCGCGCCAAGATCGTCACAACATCCCCGATGTTGCTGCCTCAGACGTGCCGGATGCAGCAACATCCCTGATGTTGCGCGGATCTTGGGCGGCAAGATCGTGCTACATCCCGGATGTAGTGGCATCCCGCGATGCCGAGGCCACTACATCCAGGATCGAGTGCGATCTTGCGCGGCACGGCGCAGCACGGCACGGCACGGCACGGCGCAGCACGGCACGGCGCAGCGCAACGTAGCGCAGACCAACGTGGCGCAGCGCAGCCCAAAGCGGCGCGGCAGGGGGTCAGCGCACTACTCGGCCGCGCAGGATGGTGCGGGACGGGGCACGGACGACCCGCAGGTCGTGGCGGGGGTCCTCGGGGTAGACGGTGAGGTCGGCGAGGCCGCCCTCGACCAGCCCGGGAAAGCCGAGCCACTCCCGGGCGCCCCACGAGGCGGCGGCGAGCACGTCCTCGGCGGGCAGGCCGGCGCGCTCGTGCAGCAGCAGCATCTCCTCGGCGGCCAGCCCGTGGTCGATGCCGCCGCCGGCGTCGGTGCCCACGTAGATTGGCACGCCGGCCTCGTGCGCGGCCCGTACCACCTCGGGGAAGCGGTCGCGCAGCGCGAGCATGTGTTCGGCGTACCCGGGGAACTTGGCTCGCGCCTGCTCGGCGATCCCGCCGAAGGTCGCAATGTTGATCATCGTGGGGACGAGGGCGGTGCCCCGGCGGGCCATCTCGTCGATCAGGTCGAGGCTCAGGCCGGTGCCGTGCTCCACGGAGTCCACCCCGGCGCGCACCATAATCTCGACGGCCGACTCGGAGAAGGTGTGCACCGCGGCGCGTACCCCGGCGTCGTGTGCGGCCCGCACGGCGGCGGTGAGGGTGTCCGCGTCCCAGGCCGGCGCGAGGTCGCCGACGCCCCGGTCGATCCAGTCACCGACCAGCTTGACCCAGCCGTTGCCGGCCTTCGCCTGGGCGGCCACCGTCGCGGCGACCTCGGTGGCGTCGACCTCCACGCCGATGTCCCGCAGGTAGCGCTTCGGGGGCGCGACGTGCCGGCCGGCGCGGGCCAGTCGCGGCAGGTCTGGTTCGTCGTCCAACTCGGGGTACGGGTACGGCGAGCCGGCGTCCCGGATCGCCAGCACCCCGGCGTCCCGGTCGAGCCGCGCCAGGTCACGGGCCTGGTCGAGCGAGGTGATCGGCGCGGCACCTCGGGCGATGCCGATGTGGCAGTGCGCGTCGACCAGACCCGGCAGGACGAAGCCGCCGTCCACGACGGTCTCCGCGTCGGGTACCGGGGTGAAGGTCACCCGGTCGCCGACCAGCCAGAGGTCCCGCACCTCGTCGTCGGGGAGCAGCACGCCGCGCACATGAAGGGCCATGCGCACAGTCCTACCCGATCACTCCTCGTCTGGGGCGAGCAGGTCGTTCTTCCGGCCGGTCAGCGCCGGCAGGTCCACGGAGACCTTCCACGGCCGCTCGGTGACGAACAGGTCCTCGGTATGCGCGACCTGCTCGTACTCGCGGTTCGCACCGAGCGCGTACTCGGTCAGCGTGACGCGCTCCTGCGACGGGTCCACCACCCAGTAGGACCGGATTCCGGCGTGCGCGTAGACCTTGGCCTTGTCGTACATGTCGCGGAAGCTGGAGGTCGGGGAGACCACCTCCACGGCGAGCAGGGCGTCCTCGACCGGAACGGACGACCGGTTGGCGTGCGTACGGCGGATGACGACCACGTCGGGGCGTGGCTCGTTGCGCCGGTCGACCCGCATCGACAGGTCGATGCTGACCAGGTAGTCCGGTGGACAGTTGACTTCGACGGCCAGCAGCAGTCGAACACAGAGATCTTGGTGCACGGCAGTCGGCGACGGCACGATCAACCTTCCGTTGATCAGTTCGTACGGAAGGTCCTTCGGCAGGTCACCGAGGTCGTCGACCGTCCACTCGTGCCGTTCGGGCAGGATCGGGGCCGCGGTCATGACATCTCCTTCCAGGGGGCGACATCACCCTAAGCGGCCGATCAGTCGCTCGCCGTTACCGACACGCGTCAGCGCGGGCCCTTGTCGCCGCCCTTGCCGAGCTTGTTGAAGTCGATCTTCGGCAGCTTGAAGCCGGGCGGGAGGCCCTGCCCCGCGGCGAGGTCGTTCGGGTCCATCCCCGGCGGGAGCTGCGGCATGCCACCCGGGAAGCCGGCCGGCATTCCGGCACCGGTACGCGGACGACCGCCGCCCTTGGTGCCCTTGCGCTTGTTCTTCGGCGACTTGGTCGCCTTGCGCCGACCGCCGCCGGGCAGGCCCATCATGCCGCCCATCTGCTTCATCATCTTCTGCGCGTCGGCGAAGCGGTTGAGCAGCTGGTTGACGTCCATCACGGTGACGCCGGAGCCGTTGGCGATGCGTGCCCGGCGGGAGCCGTTGATGATCTTCGGGTTGGTGCGCTCGCCCGGGGTCATCGACCGGATGATCGCGGTGACCCGGTCGAAGTGGCTGTCGTCCAGCTCGGCGAGCTGGTCCTTCATCTGCCCCATGCCGGGCATCATGGCCAGCACGTTGGCGATCGGGCCCATCCGCCGTACCGCGATGAGCTGGTCGAGGAAGTCGTCCAGGGTGAACTGCTCGCCGCCCATCAGCTTGGCGGTCATCTTCTCCTTCTGATCGGCGTCGAAGGCCTGCTCGGCCTGCTCGATCAGAGTGAGGACGTCGCCCATGCCGAGGATCCGGCTGGCCATCCGGTCGGGGTGGAAGACGTCGAAGTCCTCCAGCTTCTCGCCGGTGGACGCGAAGAGGATCGGCTGCCCGGTGACCTCGCGAACCGACAGCGCGGCACCGCCACGGGCGTCGCCGTCGAGCTTGGAGAGCACCACGCCGGTGATGCCGACGCCGTCGCGGAACGCCTCGGCGGTGCGGACGGCGTCCTGACCGACCATCGCGTCGATGACGAAGATGACCTCGTCCGGCGACACGGCGTCGCGGATGTCGGCGGCCTGCTGCATCATCTCGGCGTCGATACCGAGCCGGCCGGCGGTGTCGACGATGACGATGTCCCGGGCGGCACGCTTGGCGTGCTCGATCGACGCGCGGGCCACCTGCACCGGGTCGCCGGTGCCGTTGCCGGGCTCCGGCGCGTACACCTCGACCCCGGCCCGACCACCGAGCACCTGGAGCTGCCCGACGGCGTTGGGGCGCTGAAGGTCGGCGGCGACCAGCAGCGGCTGGTGCCCCTGGCCCTTGAGCCAGCGGGCCAGCTTGCCGGCGAGGGTGGTCTTACCCGAACCCTGGAGGCCGGCCAGCATGATCACGGTCGGCGGCTGCTTGGCGAACTGGAGCCGCCGCCCCTCGCCGCCGAGCACGTTGATCAGCTCTTCGTTGACGATCTTGATGATCTGCTGGGCGGGGTTGAGCGCCTGGGAGACCTCGGCGCTGCGGGCGCGCTCCTTGACGGCCGCGATGAAGCCCTTGACCACCGGCAGCGCGACGTCCGCCTCCAGCAGCGCGAGGCGGATCTCACGCGCGGTGGCGTCGATGTCGGCGTCGGTGAGCCGTCCCTTGCCGCGGAGCTTGGTGAAGATCCCGGACAGGCGGTCACTCAAGGTGTCAAACACGCGAACATCCCGTTTGTCAGTGTTCCGGCGGGCACAACGCGGCCGGCACTGCGGAGTCCGGCCACCGCTAGGGTAGCCGCCCGGCCGCCCGGCCGCCCGGCCGCACGGCCGCTGGCGGCCCGGCCTCACCCCGAAACCAAGCCCGATTGGTACGCGAAGACGACGAGCTGGGCCCGGTCCCGGGCTGCCAGCTTGCCCATCGCCCGGCTGACGTGGGTCCGCGCGGTCGCCGGGCTGACCACCAACCGGGCGGCGATCTCCTCGTTGTTCAGGCCCTCACCGACCAGGCCCACCACCTGACGTTCCCGGTCGGTGAGCGTGTCCAGTCGCGGGTGCGGACGGGGTGCCCGCGACGGCCGGGTGGCGAACTCCCGCACCACCCGGCGGGTCACCGACGGCGACAGCAGCGCCTCCCCCTCGGCGACCAGCCGGATCGCGCGCAGCAGCTCCGGCGGCCGGGTGTCCTTGGTGAGGAACCCGCTCGCGCCGTGACGCAGCGCGTCGAAGACGTACTCGTCCAGCTCGAAGGTGGTGAGCACCACCACCCGCGTACCGGTCAGGTCGGGATCGGCGACGATCCGGCGGGTCGCCTCGATCCCGTCGATGCCCGGCATCCGGATGTCCATCAGGACGACGTCCGGCCGCTCCCGCCGGGCCAGTTCGACCGCCCGCAACCCGTCGGCGGCCTCACCGGCGAGCGCCAGGTCGTCCTCGCTCTCCACCAACGCGCGCAGCCCGAGGCGGACCAGGTCCTGGTCGTCGGCGATCAGCACCCGGATCACGGGGACGGCTCCACCGGCAGCCGGGCCCACACGCGGAACCCGCCGGACGGGCGCGGTCCGACGGTCAGCTGCCCGCCCAGCGCCGTCACCCGCTCCCGCATGCCCGCGAGACCGTGCCCACCGGCCTGGCCGGGCCCGCCGCTCCGACCAGGGGTCAGGTCGAGGTCGCCGGCCGTGCCGTGCCGGCCGCCGACGCCCCGGTCGGTGACCTCGACGGTCACCTCGTCGGCCCGGTAGCCCACGGTCACCTCGGCACGCGCCACCCCGGCGTGCCGCAGCACGTTCGTCAACGCCTCCTGGACCACCCGGTACGCGGCCAGGTCCACCGCCGCCGGCACCTCCCGCGGGTCACCGACCAGGCGCAGGTCGAGGACGAGACCCGCGCCCGCCAGGCGGTCGCACAGTGCGGGGAGTCGCGCCAGACCGGGCACCGGTTCACGCTCCGCGCCCCGCCGTACCGCGCCCAACGTGACCCGCAGTTCGTCCAGCGCCTCCCGGCTGGAGCGGCTGATGGCGGTCAGCGCGACCTCCGCCTGCTCCGGCCGTTTCGGCAGCAGGTGCAGGGCGATCTCCGCCTGCATGCTGATCGCGGCCAACCCGTGCCCCACCACGTCGTGTACCTCCTGGGCGATGCGCAGCCGCTCCTCGTCGGCCTGCCGCCGGGCCTGTTCGGCACGCTCACGGACCTCCTCGGCGCGGGTACGGGCAGCCGCCTCCCGGCTGACCCGCACCACCACACCCACCGCGAACGGTACGACCACCCAGGCCGACGCGGGGAGCACTCCGGTCCAGCCCGGCGTGGGGCCGCGCGAGACGAAGACGTGCGCCAGCAACACCACGAACGCGCCACCGGCGGCGAGCGCCGCCGGACGCACCGGCAGCCGCGCCGCCACGGTGTAGACCGCGACCAGGAAGGCGAGCAGGACCGGACCGTACGGATACCCGAGCACCAGGTACGTCGAGGTGGCGAGCGTGACCACGACGAGCGTGCCGACCGGGGCGTACCGGCGGCCGGCCAGGGCCAGCGTGGCGACCGCGAGCACGACGCGGCAGAGGCCGTCCACCGGTCGGGATCCCGGCTGGTTGTCTCCGGCCAGCCCGGTCGCGAGTTGTCCGAACCCGAACAGCACGAGGGCGAGCACGGCGTCCGCCACCGCGTCCCGCGCCCGCCACCCGTTCCCCCGCATGGCCGTCATTCTGCCCGCGCAGACGCCTCCTGACGTGCGCCCACGAGCGGCACTGCCGCTACGTCCCGGGACGTAGCCACCACCTCGCCCACCCCCGTCATCCCGGCCCGGGCCGCGGACGTGCCTTGCGCGGCCGATGGCGTCGCAGCGGCCGCAGGGGCCGACGGCATCTGAGGGCGGGCGGCGTCTGAAGGGCCGACGGCATCTGAGGGCGGGGCGTCTGGCGGCCGGAGTCCCCCGGGGCGGCGGGCACCGCCGTGAGCCTGATGCCTGTGCGGCATCTTGATGCCACTGAGTCATCACGCGCAAAGAGCCCAGGCGGGCTGCGAGCGCCCGAAGGCTCCGAAAGGACCCACGACGACCGGCTGGGCCACGACCGCCAGCGCGGGCGACCGCTGCCAACGGCGGGCGCCACACGGCGATGGCAGCAGCGAGGACCGCAGCCCTCAGCCGGTCCCGGGGGCGCGTCGTCCGGCCGGCCGTTGGTCAGACGGCGGCGAGGACGGCGGCCTCCAGGCGGGCCCGGGTCGCGTCGTCCGGCCAGCCGCCCACGAGGTAGAAGGCGTCGACCACGTCCGCGCCGAGGGTCGAGATCCGTGCGGCCCGGACCAGGGCGCCGGCCTCGTCGAGCGCGCCGGCCACCCGGTAGAGCAGCCCGGCGGCGTCGGCGGCGCGCAGCTCGAGCAGGACGGCGTCGGTGGCCGCCTCGCGGTGCCAGACGACCCGGGGTGCGGCGCCGCTGCCCCGGGCGGCGAGCGCACGACCCCGCAGCCGTTGGGTGACGGACACGTCGCCGGCGACCGCACGGCGCAGGTCGGCACGGAGCGGGACCGGGTCGGCCGGCAGGCCGTAGCGGGGTTGCACCCGGCACTCGACGAGCGCTCGGCCGTCGACCACTGAGGCGTCGGCGGAGAGCACCTCCAGTCGGTGCAGGGCGAGGCAGCCGGCCACGGTGGCGAGCAGTCCCCGCCGGTCGGCGGCGGCCACCGCCACCCGGTCTCCGGTGAGGTGGACGACCGGCAGCGGCCCGGCCAGCAGCGCCGGGTCCGGGGCCGGGGGCTCGGGCAGCACACCGGTGTCCAGCGCGGTACGGACGCGGGCGACCAGTTCGGCGACGAGTCGACCCTTCCAGTCCGACCAGGCGGCCGGGCCGGTGGCGGCGGCGTCGGCGCGGACCAGGGCGTGCAGCAGGTCGAGCGTGCCGGTGTCGCCCACCGCCTCGGCGACCGACGCGATGGTCACCGGGTCGGCGAGATCCCGCCGGGTGGCCACGTCCGGCAGGAGCAGGTGCAGCCGGACGAGGGTGCCGATCAGCGCCACCTCCGGGGCGGGCAGCCCGACGCGGGTCGCCACCGTCTCGGCGAGCGGCACCCCGACGGTGCTGTGGTCGCCGGGCAGGCCCTTGCCGATGTCGTGCAGCAGGGCGCCGAGCAGCAGCAGGTCGGGGCGGTCCACCTCGCGGGCGTGCTTGCTGGCCTCGTGGGCGGCCTGCACGAGGTGCCGATCGAGGGTGTAGCGGTGCACCGGGTTGTGCTGGGGCAGGCTACGCAGCCGGGTCCACTCGGGCAGCCAGCCGTCCACCAGCCCGTACCTGTCGCAGGTCTCCCAGGCCGGAACCAGGCCGGGACCGGCGCCCAGCAGCGTGGTGAGCGCGGCCCGAGCCTCGGCCGGCCAGGGCGCCGGCAGCGGGGGGCAGTACGCGGCCAGCCACTCGCAGGTGGCCCGCGCGATGGGCAGCCGGGTGGTGGCCGCCGCGGCGGCCACCCGCAGGGACAGGCTCGGGTCGGGACGCGCGCCGATCGCCGTCCGGGCCAGCACCAGCTCTCCGTCGTGCTCGACCACGTCCCGGGCCACCGGTCGACGGACCGGGCTGCCGTTTCCGCCTCGCGACCGGCCCGAGCGCAGCCGGTCGGCGGCGCGGAAGGCGTCGTCGAGGGCGTGGCTGACCGTGCGCGCGTCCCCGGCCACCCGCCGCAGGAGGGCGTCGCCGTCCTCCACGACGGCTCCAGGCCGCCGCGCGGCGTCAGACGCGCCGGGCTGGAGTTGTCGTAGGCCGAGCAGCGCGGCGACGCCGTCGCGTTCCTGCGCGACCAGTCGGTCGACCCGGCGGCCGACCTGCTGGTGCAGGGCGTCGCGCGTGTCCAGCAGCCGCAGGTGGGCGGCGCGGACGGCGGGACGCAGCGCGTCGGTGATCCCGGCGGCGGAGATCGCGCGCAGCAACCCCACGTCGCGCAATCCGCCGGCGGCCTCCTTGAGGTCGCCTTCGAGGAGGAAGGCCAGCTCGCCGTGCGCCTGCCAGCGGGCGACGGTGACCTCACGCAGACCGGGAAGCTGGCGTACGGCGGTCCGCCGCCAGTGGTCGGCGGCGGTGCGGATCAAGGCGTCGGCGAGCGCCTGGTCGCCGGCCACCAGGCGGGCGTCGAGCAGCCCGAGGGCCACCTTGACGTCGTCCTGGGCCATCGAGAGCGCCTCGGAGACGGTCCGTACCGAGTAGTCCAGGCGCAGGCCGGCATCCCAGATCGGGTACCAGACCTTGGCGGCCAACTCGTCCGTGCCGGGCACTCCGGCGTGCAAGAGCACCAGGTCGAGGTCGCTGTAGGGGGCGCACTGCCGCCTCCCCAGGCCCCCGACGGCCATCAGCGCGACACCGTCGCGCGCGGGCAACAAGCCACGCAGGAACTCGTCGTACGCGGCCGCCCGCCCCACTCGGGCGGCCTCCCCGATCCCCCCGGGTACGCCGACGACCTCGTTGATCAAGAGGTTCGCGTCACCGTTGTCGGCATCTCCCGACGCGTTCTTCTTGATCAACGAGGTCATCTCCGTCGTTGTCCGGATCAGAGGGCGTCGAGGCCGCGCTCGCCGGTACGCACCCGGACGACCTCCTCGACACCGGTGACCCAGACCTTGCCGTCGCCGATCTTGCCCGTACGGGCGGCACCGACGATGGCGTCCACGATCTTCTCCACGTCGATCTCGTCGGTGAGCACCTCGACCCGGATCTTGGGCAGGAACTCGACCGTGTACTCGGCACCCCGGTAGACCTCGGTGTGCCCCTTCTGCCGTCCGTACCCCTGAACCTCGCTGACGGTCAGCCCGGCCACGCCCAGGGCGTGCAGAGCTTCCTTCACCGCGTCCAGCTGGTACGGCTTGATGACCGCGGTCACCAGCTTCATGTCCAACCCCTCCATCTAGAGAACGTTAACCGGCGACCTTGGCGCTGACCGGCTCGGTGGAGTCGGTCTCGGGGGCGACGGTGCTCGACGCGCCACCGGAGGTGCCGATGCCGGCCATCGCGAACGCGCCGCCCGTGCCGCCTCCGGCCGGGGACAGGTCGTAGCTGCTCTCGGCGTGCTCGGCGATGTCGATGCCCTCGACCTCGGCCTCGTTCTTGATGCGGAAGCCCATCGTCTTCTCGATCGCGAAGGCGAGCACCCAGGCGATGCCGAACGACCACGCGGTGACGATCAGACCGGCGAGCGCCTGCCGACCGAGCTGGGTCACGCCGCCGCCGTAGAACAGGCCGTCGGAGGCCCCGACCACGTCGCTGATCGCGGCGTTGACCGAGTTGGTGGCGAAGAGGCCGAGCCAGAGCGAGCCAATCCAGCCACCGACGAAGTGCACGCCGACCACGTCGAGCGAGTCGTCGTAGCCCAGCTTGTACTTGAGGCTGACGGCGAGCGCGCACACCGCACCGGCGACGATGCCGAGCAGCACGGACGCCCACGGGGCGATGAAGCCACAGGCCGGGGTGATGGCGACCAGGCCGGCGATGGCACCGGACGAGGCACCGACCATGGTCGGCTTGCGGTCCTTGATCCACTCGACCGCGATCCAGCCGAGCACGGCGGCCGCGGTGGCGAGCTGGGTGTTGATGAAGGCGAGGCCGGCGACCCCGTCGACGGTCAGTTCCGAACCCGCGTTGAAGCCGAACCACCCGAACCACAGCAGACCGGCACCGAGCGCGACGAGCGGGATGTTGTGCGGCTTCATGCCCTCGCGGGGCCAGCCGAGACGCTTGCCGAGCACCAGGGCCACGGCCAGGGCCGCCGCACCGGCGTTGATGTGCACCGCGGTACCACCGGCGAAGTCCAGCGCCTTGATGTGCAGCCCTTCGGCACCGGCGCCGATGAAGCCACCACCCCACACCCAGTGGGCGACGGGGAAGTAGACCAGGGTGGCCCAGCCGAACGCGAACAGCAGCCAGCCGGCGATCTTGGCCCGGTCGGCGATGGCGCCGCTGATCAGCGCGACGGTGATCACGGCGAAGACCATCTGGAACGCCATGAACACGTAGAGCGGGATGCCGATGCCGCTGGGGTTCTCTGCCGTGGCACCCCACAGGTCGGATTCGGCGAGGAAGGTCTTGGTACCGAGGTACGTGCTCGGGTCACCGATGATGCCGCTCTGATCGGTGCCGAAGGCGACGCTGAAACCGTAGAACCACCACAGAACAGAGATGAGCCCGATAGCCGTGAAGCTCATCATCATCATGTTGAGTACGCCCTTGGCCCGGTTGAGGCCGCCGTAGAACAGCGCCAGTCCAGGGGTCATGAGCAGCACGAGCGCGGTCGAAACCAGCAGCCACGTGGTATTGGCGCCGTCGATCGTCGGTGCTTCAGGCACGCTGGCCTCCTAAAGGTGAAGTCCTCCTTCGCGGCTTTCCGGGGCAGCGTCGCCCGTAGGCCGGTTGCGCGGAAGCTTTGTTGCCGGCTGTTTCACCCAGGGTCCCGTGCGGGTTTCCAATTCGTGACGGGTTGTTTCGTACGTGTCACGGAGTCCGCACAGTACGCGGCATGGACAGGGGTGGATCGCCCGGACGGTGTACGTCGATGGCTGACCGGTCAGGCGCATCGACCAGCTCGCCGACCACGACCGGCCGGGCATCGACGAATCCGCGCTCAGCGGAGGGCGTTCTCCAGAGCGTGCCGCTCGTAGTCGAGTAGCCGCAGGTCGCGCATCGGACGCCGCAGGTGCCCCTTGTGCACGATCCGGACGAACGCCGGCTCACCGGCGGCGGCCATCCGGCGGATGCCCTCGACGTGGTCCACGATCCGCTTGCGGATGGTGCGGATCAGCCGGTGCCGGTCCCGGGGGATCAGCCCGTACGCGTCGGCGAAGAGCCGCAGCCGGCGTGGCCGGTCCGGGTGCTTCCAGCCCAGCGTGATCGAGTCCCGGTCGGCGAAGATCGGCACCCAGGTCCACGCCGCGTACGCCACGTCGTAGATCCGCGCACCCGGCGAGGCGAGGTCGAAGTCGATCAGCCCGAGGGTGCCGTCCGGACGCCAGATCACGTTGTGCGGGGCGGCGTCGTGGTGGCAGATCACCTCGGTGTCCGGCGGCGGGGGCCCGAACGAGCGCCAGACCGCCCCGGCCGGCGGGGCGAAACCGTACTGCGCGTCGTGGAACATCCGCAGCATGGTGGCGACGGTGACCAGCGCCTCGTCGGTCACCCAGTGCGGGGCGAGCGGGTATTCCCCGCACTCCCCCTCCAGGTACGACAGCACCTCACGGTTGCGCTCGTCCATCCCGAGCGCCCGGGGGGCACCGGTGAAGCCGACGTACTCCAGGTGCCGGAGCAGGGCGTGCACGGACGGGGTCCACGGCCCGGCGTTGCGACGGACCGTGTCGCCGACCCGGACCACGGTGCTCACGTTGCCGCCGTGCAGCGGGATCTCCTGCGAAGTCACGTACGGTCTCCCGAGGCGCTGCGAGGAATGGCCGGGGTCACGCCAGCCCGCGTACGCGCGATCGTCACTGGTCACCCGAGACTACGCGTCCCGTCCAGCGGGCTCGGTGCCCAGCAGCGCGTCGACGAACTGCGCCGGGTCGAACGGCGCGAGGTCGTCCTTGCCCTCGCCGAGGCCGACGAGCTTCACCGGGATGCCGAGCTTGCGCTGCACGGCGATCACGATGCCGCCCTTGGCGGTGCCGTCGAGCTTGGTCAGCACCACACCGGTCACGTTGACCGCCTCGGTGAAGACCCGGGCCTGCTCCAGACCGTTCTGGCCGGTGGTGGCGTCGAGGATGAGCAGCGTCTCGTCGATCGGGCCCTGCTTCTCCACGACCCGCTTGACCTTGCCCAGCTCGTCCATCAGGCCGACCTTGTTCTGCAGGCGACCGGCAGTGTCGATGAGCACCGTGTCGACGCCGGTCTCGATGCCCCGCTTGACGGCGTCGAACGCGACGCTGGCCGGGTCGGCCGCCTCGGGGCCGCGCACGGTCTCCGCGCCGACCCGCTCGCCCCAGGTCTGCAACTGGTCGGCGGCGGCGGCCCGGAAGGTGTCGGCCGCGCCGAGCAGCACGCTGCGGCCGTCGGCGACCAGCACCCGGGCGACCTTGCCGCAGGTGGTGGTCTTGCCGGCGCCGTTCACGCCCACCACCAGCACGACCGCCGGCACGCCGTCCTTGGGCGCGGTGCGCAGTGCGCGGTCCATGCCCGGGTCGAGGGCGTTGACCAGCTCGGCCGCGAGCAGCGCGCGGAGTTCGCCGGCCGAGCGCGTGCCCAGTACCCGGGTGCGTTCCCGCAGCCGGTCGACGATGTCGCGGGTGGCGTCCACGCCGACGTCGGCGGTGATCAGGCTGTCCTCGATCTCCTCCCAGACGTCCTCGTCGAGGTGGTCGCGGGCGAGCAGGCCGAGCAGTCCCTTGCCGAACACGTTCTGCGAGCGCGACAACCGCGACCGGAGCCGGACCAGCCGCCCGGCGGTCGGCTCGGGGACCTCGACCTGCGGTTCGAGCACCGGCGGCGGCTCGACCAGGACGCCGGTGGACAGATCGGACTCCGGTGCCTCGACCGGCGGACCGGCGAGATCCTCTTCGGCCCGGGTGTCGACCTCGGTGCGCGGAAGCGGCGGCTCGGGCCGCCGCCGCAGACGGGGCACGACCAGCCCGACTGTGCCGGCGATCAGCACACCGAGCAGGACCAGAGCGAGGACGAGATATTCGGCCATGCCGGAATCCTGTCAGATGCCGGCGACGGCGTCCCAGCCACCGCACCCGGCCGGTCTCCGGAAACCGGCGGTAGGCTCGCGTCATGCCCGCCGCACACCTCCTGATCGGCCCACTGCTGCGGCGAGTGGTCGACACCCGGGCGACGATCTGGGTGGAGACCGCCGCGCCCGCCGTGGTCACCGTCCGCACGGCCGGCGGCGCCACCGGCACCGCATCCACCTTCTCGGCGTACGACCACCACTACGCCCTCGTCGTGGTGGAGGGCCTCACCCCGGACAGCACCACCACGTACGAGGTGCTGGTCGACGACGAGCTGGTGTGGCCCGTGGAGAGCAGCGGCTTCCCGCCCAGCGTCATCCGGACCCGGGCGGCCGACGACCTGGACCAACCGGTCAACCTGATCTTCGGTTCGTGCCGGGAGACCACCCAGCACGCCACCACCCGCAAGCTCCCGCCGGACGCCCTGGACGCGTACGCCCGGCGGTTGATGGCCGACCCGGAGTCGAACCCGCTGCCGGACCTGCTGGTGCTCCTCGGTGACCAGGTGTACGCCGACGTCACCTCACCGACCGTGCGTCGGCTGCTGCGCCGACGCCGGCGGCGGCCCAAGGGCGCTCCGGCCGATCAGGTGGTGAGCTTCGACGAGTACACGAAGCTCTACCTGGAGTCGTGGCGCGACCCGGAGATCCGCTGGCTGCTCTCCACCGTGCCGAGTGTGATGATCTTCGACGACCACGAGATCATCGACGACTGGAACACCTCGGCGTCGTGGCGGGCCGAGATGCGCGAGCAGCCGTGGTGGGCCGAACGGATCGGCAGCGGGCTCGCCTCGTACTGGGTCTACCAGCACCTGGGCAATCTCGCGCCGGACGAGATCGCCGCCGACCCGGTCTACGCCAAGGTCGTCGCCGCCGAGGACGCCACCGGCGTGCTGCGCGAGTTCGGGCACCGGGTCGACCAGGAGGCCGACCTGGCGCACGACACCGAGCGCTGGCGGGCCGTGCAGTACCAGTGGAGCTACGCGCTCGACCTGGGGCGTACCCGGCTGGTCATGCTCGACAACCGGTGCAGCCGGGTGCTCGATCCGGGCAGCCGGGCGATGCTGCCGCCGGGTGAGTGGTCGTGGTTCCTGGACCAGGCCCACGGCGTCTACGACCACCTGGTGGTGGGTGCCTCGCTGCCGTGGCTGCTACCCCAGGGCATCCACCACATCGAGGCGTGGAACGAGAAGCTGGCCGACTCGCGTCGGCCGTGGGTGGCCCGGACGGCCGAGAAGCTGCGCCGGGCCCTCGACCTGGAGCACTGGGCGGCGTTCCGGCGGTCCTTCGAGGCGCTCGGTGAGACGTTCGCCCGGATCGGCACCGGCACTCCGAGGGCGTCCGGCGCACGGATCGGGGCCGGCCCGGCGTACGCCCCACCGGCGTCGATCAGCGTGCTCTCCGGGGACGTGCACCACTCGTACGTGGCCCGGGCACGGTTCGCCGACCCTTCGGTGGTCACGCCCGTGCACCAGCTCACCTGCTCGCCGATCCACAACCAGGTGCCGGCCGGCATCCGACCGCTGATGAAGATGGGCTGGTCGTCGGGGCCGGCGGGCGCGACGCGGGCACTGGCCCGCTCGGCGGGTGTCCGCCGGCCAGGGGTGCGCTGGCGCAAGCTGGCCGGCCCCTACTTCGGCAACGCCGTCGCCACCCTGACCCATCGGGGTCGGCAGGCCGACGTGGTCATCGAGGGCACCACCAGCGACGGGCACCTACGCCCGGTGATGAGCCGCCGCCTCTCCGGCGACGGATGACCGGGCCTCGCCGTACTCTCTAGGCCGTGAGCGAGCATCAGCCGGAGCCGATCCGGGCCGTCGAGCACGAGCTGACCGCGCTGCTGCGCCGGGGGCGGGCGGTTTCCTGGGAGATCGCCCGCGAGGTGCACCCGACCCTCGAACCGAACACCTACGGGCTGCTGCTCTGGTTGCGGCGCAGCGGGTCGATCCGGCTGACCGAGCTGGCGGCGCGCCTCGGCGTGGGCAAGGGCACGCTCAGCCGGCAGATCAACGGGCTGGAGGCGCTGGGCCTGGTGCACCGCGAGCCGGACCCGACGGACCGGCGGGCGGCACAGATCAGCCTCACCGAGGAGGGGCAGCACCGGTTCGACGTCGCCCGGTCGGCCCGCTTGGGCGAATTCCTGCGCACGCTCGACGACTGGCCGGCCCGGGACGTGGAGGAGTTCGCCCGGCTCCTCGGCCGGTTCAACGATTCCTGGAGATGACCCGTACGCGGGGAATGTCGCCGCCATCGGCCTAGTTGTTGCTTGAGGCAACCAAACGTACGGGCTGGAGGCACCACACGATGAGCCAGGCGACAGCGTCCCGAGCGCCCGCGGTCGACATGACCCACCGGCAGATCCTGGAGGCCCTCTCCGGACTGCTGCTGGGCATGTTCGTCGCGATCCTCTCCTCCACGGTCGTCTCGAACGCGCTGCCGCGCATCATCACCGAGCTGCACGGCGGACAGTCCGCCTACACCTGGGTGGTCACCTCGGCGC
This sequence comes from Micromonospora sp. WMMD736, assembly GCF_049179015.1. Taxonomy (NCBI): domain Bacteria; kingdom Bacillati; phylum Actinomycetota; class Actinomycetes; order Micromonosporales; family Micromonosporaceae; genus Micromonospora; species Micromonospora sp. WMMD736. The sequence goes on along the minus strand of NZ_JBMHMI010000001.1, from coordinate 5,841,362 downwards.
TGCTCGCGACCACCGCGACGACCCCGATCTGGGGCAAACTGGCCGATCTGACCAGCAAGAAGACACTTGTCCAGCTCGCGCTGGGCATCTACGTCCTGGGCTCGGTGCTGGCCGGCCTGGCACAGGGCACCGGCGAGCTGATCGCTTGCCGGGTGCTCCAGGGCGTCGGCGCCGGCGGCCTCACCGCCCTGGCGCAGGTGATCATGGCGACGATGATCGCGCCGCGGGAGCGGGGCCGCTACAGCGGCTATCTCGGCGCGGTGATGGCCGTCGGCACCATCGGCGGGCCGCTGATCGGCGGCGTGATCGTCGACACCTCGTGGCTCGGCTGGCGCTGGTGCTTCTACGTCGGCGTGCCGTTCGCCATCGCCGCCCTGGTCGTGCTCCAGAAGACCCTGCACCTGCCGGTGGTCAAGCGCAGGGCGCAGATCGACTGGTGGGGCGCCACCCTGATCACGGCGGCGGTCTCGGTGCTGCTGATCTGGGTCTCCCTCGCCGGTGACCAGTTCGCCTGGGCGTCCTGGCAGACCGTCGCGATGGTCCTCGGCGCTCTGCTCCTCGGCGCGCTCGCCATCCGGGTGGAGACCCGGGCCGCCGAGCCGATGATCCCGCCGCGGCTGTTCCGCAACCGCACGATCACCCTCGCCGTCGTCGCCAGCGTCGCGGTGGGCGTGGGCCTGTTCGGCGCGTCGATCTTCCTGGGCCAGTACTTCCAGATCAGCCGGGGCGAATCGCCGACCATGGCCGGCCTGATGACCCTGCCGATGATCCTCGGCCTGCTGGTCGCCTCGACCGTCGGCGGGCGGATCATCACGAAGACCGGCCGCTGGAAGCGGTTTCTGGTGGCCGGCTCGGCGCTGCTCACCGTCGGCTTCGCGCTGATGGGCACGCTGCGCGCGGACACCAGCTACACCCTGCTCAGCGTCTACATGCTGCTGATCGGCGTCGGCCTGGGCCTCACCATGCAGAACCTCGTCCTCGCCGTGCAGAACACCGTCGGCACGCACGAGCTCGGCGCGGCCAGCTCGGTGGTGGCGTTCTTCCGCAGCCTGGGCGGCGCGATCGGCGTCTCCGCCCTCGGCGCGGTCCTCGCCCACAAGGTCAAGGACTACACCGCCGACGGACTGGCCCAGCTCGGCATCCCCGCCTCCCGCTCCGGCAGCGGCGGCACCCTGCCCGACGTGCACACCCTGCCCGGTCCCCTGCGGACCGTGGTGGAAGCCGCGTACGGCCACGGCGCCGGTGACATCTTCCTGGCCGCCGCCCCGTTCGCGCTGATCGCGTTCATCGCGGTGGTCTTCATCCGGGAGGTGCCGCTGCGGCAGCACAACGCCAGCCCGGTTTCCGGCACGGGCGAGCGGGAATCGAACCCCGTAGTGAGCGTCGGCGCGACCCCCGCCGACGGGCAGAGGTGAGGTAGAGCCATGAGCGTGGGAGCACCGGACCGCGAGGAGTACGGCCCCCGGGTCAGCTCGCTGCCCTTCGAGCGCGGCACCGACGGCCCGCGGGTGATCATGGTGGGCGTCGACGGGACCCGTACCTCCGGACGGGCCGGCTCCTACGCCGCCGGGCTGGCCCGCCGGCAGGGTGCCGCCCTGGTGGTGGTCTTCGTCAGCTCGGCGAGCGGCCTCACCTCGCTGGTGCCCGGGATGGACGCCGGCGCGGTCCAGCGCACCCACGACGAGCTGGCCGACGAGCTGCGCCGGGAGTGCCGGCGCGGCGCCGAGCAGCTGGGCATTCCGGTGACGCTGCTGTGCCGGCGCGGCGACGCGTACACCGAGCTGTGCGCGGCGGCCGACGAGTTCCGGGCGGACATGGTGGTGGTGGGCGCGTCCGAGCAGGCCGGTCACCGGCTCGTCGGCTCGGTCGCCACCCGGCTGGTCCGCAAGGGCCACTGGCCCGTCGTCGTGGTGCCCTGAATAACCCGTCGCGAACGGTCACAGGTGCCCGGCAGGATGCGCGCCATGACATGGACCGCACCGGAGATCACCCGGACCCCTGAACCGTACGTCGGCGACGAGCGCACCATCCTCGACGGCTGGCTCGACTACCACCGGCAGACCCTGCTGCTCAAGTGCGCAGGGCTCACCGAGGAGCAGTTGCGCACGCCGAGCGTCGAGCCGTCCGGGCTGACCCTGCTCGGCCTCGTCCGGCACCTCGCCGAGGTGGAGGCGTGGTGGTTCCGGGAGAACTTCGCCGGCGAGCGGGTCGACTACCCGTACTTCACGCCCGAGAACCCGGACGCCGACCACGACGTGAGCGCGGCCGACGCCGAGGCGGACTTCGCCATCTTTCACCGCGAGGTGGCGCTGGCCCGCGCGGCCGCCGCCGGGCACTCGCTCGACGAGACGTTCACCGAGGTCGGCCCGAAGAAGCGCACCTTCAACCTGCGCTGGGTGTACGTGCACATGATCGAGGAGTACGCCCGACACAACGGCCATGCCGACCTGATCCGGGAACGCATCGACGGCGCCACCGGCGAGTGAGCGAAGCTCAGTAGTCCAGGGCCGCCCGCAGGTAGCGCAGGTCGGTGTGGCCGCCCCAGCGGTGCGCCGACAACCCGGCGGCCCGCGCGCCCCGTACCGCCCAGTCCTCGTCGTCGACGAAGAGCACCCGGGCCGGCGGGGTGGCCAGCGCCTGGCAGGCGGCCTGGAAATACTCCGGCGCGGGCTTGTGCACACCGAGCGTGGACGAGTTGACCACCACGTCGAACTCGCCGACCAGGCCGAGCGCGGCGAGGTCGGCGTCGAGCAGGTCGGTGGCGTTGGTGCCCAGGCCGACGGGAATGCCGGCGGCGCGCACCTCCCGGACGAAGTCGAGCACCTCGGTGTCCACCTCGCCCCGGTAGCGCTGCCACTGCTCGACGGCCGCGCGGGCCCGGTCCGGCCCGCCGGCCGGCTCGGCGAGCGCGTCGGCCACGCTGCTCACCCAGTCGGCGTGGCTGACCTGGCCGGTGAGCACCGGCTGGAGCCTCCCCCACTGCATGGCGATCTCGGTGAGCACCCCCTCGGAGAGGCCGTACTCCCGCTCAACCCCGGCGGCGACCGCCGGGTCCCACCGACGCAGTACGCCGTCGAAGTCCAGCAGGAGCGCCTTCGCGCGTTCCCGAGCCACTACCCGTTCTCCTCGCCGCGGCCGGGCCGCTGGTCGTCCTCGTCGGCCCGGTTGAGCCTCTGACTGATCACCTGGGTGACCCCGCTGCGCATGGTCACCCCGTAGAGCGCGTCGGCGATCTCCATCGTCCGCTTCTGGTGCGTGATGACGATCAGCTGACTCTTCTCCCGCAACTGTGCCAGCAGCGTGATGAGCCGGCCCAGGTTCACGTCGTCCAGGGCCGCCTCCACCTCGTCCATGATGTAGAACGGGCTGGGCCGGGCGCGGAAGATCGCCACCAGCATGGCCACCGCGGTCAGCGACCGCTCGCCACCGGAGAGCAGCGACAGTCGCTTGATCTTCTTGCCCGGCGGGCGGGCCTCGACCTCGACGCCGGTGGTGAGCAGGTCCTCGGGGTCGGTGAGGATGAGCCGGCCCTCACCACCGGGAAAGAGCACCGTGAACACCTGCTGGAACTCGCGCGCGGTGTCCTCGAAGGCACTGGCGAAGACCTCCAGGATCCGCTCGTCCACGTCCTTGACGACGGTGAGCAGGTCCCGACGGGTGGCCTTGAGGTCCTCCAACTGCTCGGAGAGGAACTTGAAGCGCTCCTCCAGCGCCGCGAACTCCTCCAACGCGAGCGGGTTGACCTTGCCGAGCAGGGCGAGTTCGCGTTCCGCCTTGGCGGCCCGCTTCTCCTGCACCGGCCGCTCGTAACGGACCGGCTCGGGCACCGGCAGACCGTCGCGCTCGGCGGCGGCGACGTCGACCTGGGTCGGTGGAACGAGCTGGGTCGGGCCGTACTCGGCGACCAGGGTCTCCACGTCCAGCCCGAAGTCCTCGGCGGCCTTCGCCTCCAGTTGCTCGATGCGCAGCCGCTGCTCCGCGCGGGCCACCTCGTCGCGGTGCACCTGGCTGGTCAGGCGCTCCAGCTCCGCGCCGAGGCGCTTGGCCGCTCCGCGTACCTCCTGAAGCTCGGCCTCGCGGGCGGCGCGTTCGCGCGCGACGGCGTCGCGGTGCTGCTCGGCCGTCGCGATCGAGGTGGTGAGCCGGGTGAGCGCCGCGCGGGCCCCGCCCGCGACGGCCCGGGCGATGCCCGCGCCCCGGGCGCGCGCGGCCCGCCGGGCGGCGGCGCGCTCCCGGGCGGCCCGCTCCGCGGTCGCCTGCCGGGCGAGGGAGTCGGCGCGGCCGGCGATCGAGGAGACGCGCTCCTCGGCGGTACGCACCGCGAGCCGGACCTCCATCTCGTTCTGGCGGGCCTGCGGCACCATGGCGGCGAGCTGGTCCCGCTCCTCGGTGGAGGGCTCGGCGTCGACCGGGGTCTCCTCGGCCAGCCGCAGCCGCTCCTCCAGTTCGTCAAGCGTGGCGAGGTCCCGTTGCCGGGCGGCCTCGGCGCGGGCCCGGGACTCGCCGAGCCGGTCGGTCTCCGCCTTGGCGGACCGGGCGGCCGCGCCCAGCTCGGCGAGCCGCCGGGCGGCGGCGTTGCGGTGACTCTCCGCCTCGCGTTTCTCGGCGGCGGCGTGCTGCACGGCCTCCTTCGCGGCGGTCACCTCGGCGCGCGCCTCGACGAGCTGGTCACGCAGCTCCGCGCCGGTCCGCTCGGCGGTGAGCCGGTTGGCACGGGCCTCCTCGACGGCCGCCTGCACCTCGATGTAGCTGGGCGCCTTGGCCGACCCGCCGGCCGCCGCGTACGCCCCGACCACGTCGCCGTCCGGGGTGACGGCCCGCAGCTCGGGGTTGCCGGCGACCAGGTCGGCCGCCGCGGCGAGATCGTCGACGAGCGCCACGTCGCGCAGCGCCCGGTGCACGGCCGGGCGCAGCTCCGGGCCGCACTCGACCAGGTCGGGGGCCCAGCGGGCGCCGTCGGGCAGCTTCGGGCGCAGCGCGTCGGCCGATCCGGTCATGCCCGGCCCGGCGGGGCTGCCGACCAGCAGACCGGCGCGACCGGCGTCGGAGATCTTGAGCAGCCGCATCGCCTCGACGGCCTCGTCCACCCCGCTGACGGCGACCGCGTCGGCGAGGCCGCCGAGCGCGGCGGCCAGCGCGGCCTCGTGTCCGGGCGCGACGGTGAGCAGCCCGGCGAGGCTGCCGAGCAGGCCGGGGACGTCCCCGGCGCGGGCGAGCAGGGCCCCGGCACCGTCCTTGCGCCGCAGGCCCAGCGCCAGGGCCTCTTCGCGGGCCTTCCAGGTGGCGGCGTCCTTCTCCGCGGCCCGCTCGGCGTCGGCCAGCGACCGGACGGCCGCCTGGGCGCGCTCCTGGACGGCGAGCGCCTCGGCGTGCCGGGCGTCCAGGTCCGCGTTGTCGCGGTCCGCCTCGGTGGACTGGGCGGCGACCGCGTCGAGGTCGGCCTGGGCCTGTTCGGCGCGACCCAGCGCGTCGGCGTGCGCGACGGCGAGGCGTTCGATCTCCTCACCGGCGCTGGTGGTCCGGGCGCGGGCCGAGTTGACCTGGCCGGTGAGGCGGGCCAGTCCCTCGCGGCGGTCGGCGATGGCCTTGGCGGCGGCGACCAGCTCGCGTTCGGCGGCGGCGAGCTGCCGTTCCAGCTCCTGGCGGTGCTCGACCGCCTCGGCCAGCCGGATCTGGTCGTCGGTGAGCGCCGCGCGCAGCTCCTCCTCCTGCTCACGGACGCGCTCGGCCTCGGCCTCCAACTGCTCGGGGTCGCGGCCGGGGCGTTCGTCATCGCCGGAGGCGCTGAGGTGCCGCAGCCGCTCGGTGGCGAGCTGTTCGATGGAGCGGAAGCGCTCCTGCAGCGCGGACAGCTTGTACCAGGTGTCCTGCGCGGCGGCGAGCAGCGGCGCGTCCTCGGCGAGGGCGGCCTCCAACTCGCCGAGCCGGCCCTGCACCTCGGCGTGCTCCCCCTCGATCTGCTCGCGCCGCTCCCGCAGCGCGGTCTCGTCGGCGATCTCGCGGTCCAGCGTGGTGCGCAGGGTGGCCAGGTCGTCGGCGAGCAGGCGCAGCCGGGCGTCGCGCAGGTTGGCCTGGATGGCGGCCGCCCGGCGGGCCACCTCGGCCTGCCGGCCCAGCGGCTTGAGCTGGCGACGCAGCTCAGTAGTCAGGTCGGCCAAACGGTTGAGATTCACTTGCATCGCGTCGAGCTTGCGCAGCGCCTTTTCCTTGCGCTTGCGGTGCTTGAGGACGCCGGCCGCCTCCTCGATGAACGAGCGGCGGTCCTCCGGCTTGGCGTGCAGCATGCCGTCCAGGCGGCCCTGCCCGACGATGATGTGCATCTCCCGGCCGATGCCGGAGTCGGAGAGCAGCTCCTGGATGTCGAGCAGTCGGCAGGTGTTGCCGTTGATCTCGTACTCGCTCTCGCCGGAGCGGAACATCCGGCGGGTGATGGAGACCTCGGTGTACTCGATCGGCAGCGCGCCGTCGGTGTTGTCGATGGTGAGGGTGACCTCGGCGCGGCCCAGCGGCGCGCGGCCGGCGGTGCCGGCGAAGATGACGTCCTCCATCTTGCCGCCACGCAGCGCCTTGGCACCCTGTTCGCCGAGCACCCAGGCGATGGCGTCGACGACGTTCGACTTGCCGGAGCCGTTCGGGCCCACCACGCAGGTGATCCCGGGCTCCAGCTTCAACGTCGTGGCGGAGGCGAAGGACTTGAAGCCCTTCACCGTCAGGCTCTTGAGATACACCTTCTCGATCCTCGTCCGGTGGCCGCCGTACCGTCGCCGGCTGCGGGGACCTGGGTGAACCCGCAGACTAACCCGGTGACGGCACCCGCCCGGCACGCGACCCGCCCCGGCCGGGACGACGGCCCGCGCCGCCCGTCACGCGGCAGGTGGCCCCACTCTCGTCGCGATGGTGACGAAAAGACAAACACCGCTCATGATCAGAAAGTGCGTGCCGCCGTTCTGTCGAAACGGCGGGGGCGCCAAAGGGCGAGCCAGTTACAAGATCATAAATCGTCGGCCGCGAAAGGGGCCGGACAGCGTTGCGCGCCGGCACACGGGTGTCGGCGCGCATTTTTGCGGTGGTGCTGCGATTCAGTTTTCCGACCTTGAAGATCAGGTCAGCGCCGGCTCGGCGAGACGGAGCAGGTCGTCCGCTTCCGCCGCAGCCGCCGCGAGCCGATCATTGTCGGCACGCAGACGCGTGATCTCGAACTCCAGTGCCTGAACCCTGGCACGCAGTCGGGTGACCTCGTCGAGCAGACGCCGGTCGGGCGCTGCACCTACGTGGCCGTAGAGGGCCTTCGCCATGCTGACTCCTTGATATGCGCTGCCGGAAAGGCCGGCCAAGCGCGCGCCCATTAAAGTACGCGGCTGTCATTCCAGAGGTTGTATCTGGGCATGACCGGGCGCGACTGGCGACACCTATATATTGAGCCGCAAACCCCTCCTTCGTCAAGTTCTCGCAGGCCGTAGATCATCTCCACGTCGACCTGTCCACTTGTCGGGGGGCTGCCGCAAGGCACGGACACGCTCTGTCCGGACGCCTTTACTGTACGCCCGTATTCCCGGAAGTCACCGCCTTGCCGTCCGACTTCCTCTTAACTCTTCCTTAGCCACGTTGCCGCAGGTCGCGGGCGAGTCGTAGCGTCACCCGGGCCAACAACCGACCCCGTGGAGGCAGAGGCGTGTACGGCTGGACCGACCCGATGGACCCGAACGGCGCCTCCCGGCGCGCCGCGCGGCCGACCGACGAGCCGGACTGGCTGAGAGACCGCCCGGAGCCCCGCTCGGCGTACCTGTTCGGGGACGACCCCGACCAGCCCGCCGACGAGTGGCACGCCGCCGAGCCCACCGCCCGGTGGCGACCCGCCCCCACGGACGCGCCGACCACGAGCTGGCCGGGACACACGCGGGGCGACGAACCGACCTTCGACACGCGGCCGACCGAGATCACGGACGGGTGGCGCGCCGAGGGCGGCGCGTACGCCACCGGCGGAGGCGACACGGAGGCGGCCGGCGACGGACGGACCGGCACCGGGCGGCACCGCTCGCCGCGGAACTGGCGTCGCCCGCTCATGATCGGCGGCGCTGCCGCGACGGCCACCCTCGTGGTGAGCATCGGCGTCGGCGCGCTCGCGATGCCGGGCGGCAACGGCACGGCCGACGAGCCGACCGCCGTCGACGACACCGTCGCCGCCGCACCGGCAGTCCCCACCGAGGAGGCGACCAGCGACGCCCCGGCCCCGCCGTCGGCGACCAGCTCGCCCAGCCCGGCCCGGCCGAGCCCGTCGCCGAGCAAGGTCGTCAAGCCCACCCCGGCCTCGTCGCGGACCACCGCCACGTCCCGTCGCAGCGTCGATCGCAGCACCGCCCCGAGCACCACCGGCGGCACCGTCAGCGACCAGGCCCGCCAGGTGGTGGACCTGGTCAACGCCGAGCGGGCCAAGGCCGGCTGCAAGGCGCTGAGCATCGACGACAAGTTGATGACCGCCGCGCAGCGGCACAGCCAGGACCAGGCCGACCACAGCAAGATGACGCACACCGGCAGCGACGGCAGCGACACGGGCGTCCGGCTGGACCGCGTCGGCTACGCGTGGCGTACCTACGGCGAGAACGTGGCGTGGAACCAGAAGACGCCGGCCGCCGTGATGGACGCCTGGATGAACAGCTCCGGACACCGCGCCAACATCCTGAACTGCGCATTCACCGAGATCGGCGTCGGCATCGCCAGCAGCAACGGGCCGTACTGGACGCAGGTCTTCGCGGCGCCGCGCTGACCGCGCGTCGTCCGCGCCCCCGCGCTCGTTGACCCGGGTGGGTACGCCGACGTAGGCGGCGGCGTACCGGTGGGGGCGGCGACGGGCCGCCCGGGACCCGGGAGCTGCCGATGCGGATCCGGCCGCGGCGACGTCGCGCCGCACCCGCGCTGCGCCGGATCGTGTCGGCCGCCGTCGCACTCGTCCTGGTGGTGCCGGCGTACGGCTGCCGGCGCGAGCTGACCCCGCCCGGCGCGCCCACCCCGTGGCCGGCCGCCCAGTCCCGCCACTGGCAGTGGCAGTGGCAACTCGACGGCCCGCTCGACGAGACGGTGGACGCGGACGTCTTCCTGCTCGACCCGGTGGCGACCACGGCGGCGCAGACGGCCGAGCTGCGCGCACGGGACCGACGGCTGATCTGCCAGGTGGCGGTCGGCTCGGTGCGCCCGAACGACCCGGACGCCAGCCGGCTGCCCGCCGCCGTGCTCGGCGCCCCCGGTCGAGAGTCCGGCAGCCGGTGGCTCGACGTACGGGCCTGGGACGCGCTGGAGCCGGTGCTGGCCGACCGGTTCCGGCTGTGCCGGGGCAAGGGCTTCGGCGCGGTGGCGCTGGCCGACGCCGACGGGTACGCGCACCGCAGCGGCTTCCCCCTGGGCTTCGACGACCAACTGCTGTTCAACCGCCGGCTGGCCCGCCTGGCCCGCTCGCTGGAGCTCTCCCCCGGGCTGGTCAACGACGTGCCGCAGCTGGCGGCCCTGGCGCCGGACTTCGACTTCGTGGTCAACGAGGAGTGCGTCCGGCTCGACCAGTGCGCCAAGCTGCTGCCGTTCGCGGACGCCGGCAAACCGGTCTTCCACGTCGAGTACGTCGGCACGACCGACGAGTTCTGCGTCACGACGGTCGGCTACGGCTTCGCGTCGATCCGCAAGGATCGGGAGTTGGACGCCTGGCGGGAGCCCTGCCCGCTGCCGTGACCGACCGGTGCCCCCGTCCACGGGGTATGGACGGGGGCACCGGTCGGCGGGGGTTCAGGCCTTGCTGGCCGGGCTGTGCTCGGTCGGGGTGCGCGGGGACGGTACGTCCGCCTGCTCCGCGCTGAGGGGGGTGGCCAGGTTCTCCAGCGACTGGCCCTCGGCCCGGACGCCGAGCGCCATCTCGACCAGCCCACCGATGATCATCACGATGGCGCCGATCACGAAGGCCAGCACGGTGTCGCCGACCTCGCCGGTACCGACCAGCTTCGAGAAGAGCAGCGGGCCGGTGATGCCACCGGCGGCGGTACCGATCGCGTAGAAGAACGCGATGGCCATGGCGCGGGTCTCCATCGGGAAGATCTCGCTCACGGTCAGGTACGCCGCGCTCGCGCCCGCGGAGGCGAAGAAGAGCACGATCCACCAGCAGGCCGTCATCGTGGTGGCGCTGAGCGAACCGTTGTGGAACAGCCACGCGGTGCCCAGCAGCAGCAGACCGGAGAGCACGTACGTGCCGGCGATCATCGGTACCCGCCCGACCGTGTCGAAGAGCCGACCCAGCAGCAGCGGCCCGGCCAGGTTGCCCACCGCGATCACGGCGAAGTAGTAGCCGCTGTTGCCCGGCTGCACGTCGAAGAAGGTCTCCAGGATCTGGGCGAACCCGAAGGTGATCGCGTTGTAGAGGAACGCCTGACCGATGAAGAGCGAGAAGCCCAGGATGGCCCGCTTCGGGTAGCGGGCGAAGAGCGTCTTCGCGATGGCCAGGAAGTTGGTGCTGCGGCGCTGCCGGATGGTGATGTAGTCGTCGGCCTCGGTGAGTTCCCGGCCGGTCTCCCGGCGTACCTCGGCTTCGACCGAGTCGACCAGCTCGTTCGCCTCGTCCGCCCGGCCGTGGATGAACAACCAGCGTGGACTCTCCGGTACGTGCCGGCGGACCAGCAGGATCACCACGCCCAGGATCGCGCCCAGGCCGAAGGCCACCCGCCAGCCCAGGTTCGTCGGCAGGCCGTTGAGCAGCGGCACCGTCAGCAACGCGCCCATCGCGGCGCCCAGCCAGAAGGTGCCGTTGATGATGATGTCGATCCGGCCGCGGTGCCGGGCCGGGATCAGCTCGTCGATCGCCGAGTTGATCGCCGCGTACTCGCCACCGATACCCATGCCGGTGAGGAACCGGAACAGGAAGAACCACCAGGTGTCGAAGGAGAGCGCGGTCAGCGCGGTGGCGACCAGGTACAGGCCCAGGGTCAGCAGGAACAGCTTCTTGCGCCCGAACCGGTCGGTGAGCCAGCCGAAGAAGAGCGCGCCGGTGCACGCGCCGGCCACGTAGAGCGCGGCGGCCAGCCCGGTGACCTGGCTCTGGGTGATGTCCAGACCGCTGCCGGGCTCGGCCAGCTTGCCGGACAGGTTGCCGACGATGGTCACCTCGAGGCCGTCGAGGATCCACACGGTGCCCAGGCCGATGACGATCATCCAGTGCCAGCGGGACCACGGGAGCCGGTCGAGCCGGGCCGGAACGTTGGTGCGTACGGGGGCGGTCTGCACGTCGGTCATGGCGTACCCCGGCGTGGTTCGGAATACCCCGGCGCGTCGGCCCGCGAGGGGGCAGCCGGGGTGCGCTGTTCGTCCATGCCGGCCCAGATGCCCCGCCCCACGCTCGACTAATCCTCGCGTCCACCCGCACCGGACGGCCGGTGCCGGGCCGCGGGTCGCGGCCCGGCACTCAAGGCGGTCGGCTGCTCAGGAGACGGGCACCAGCTCCGGGGCGGGGGTCGGCGGATCGGTGGGCGCGGGTGCCGGACGGCGGCGCAGGAACCGTGGCGCCCACCAGTTCGCGTCACCGAGCATGGTCATCAGGGCCGGCAGCACCACGCCCCGGATGATCGTGGCATCCAGCAGGATCGCCGCCGCCAGACCGATACCGAGCTGCTTCATGTCGATCGTGCTCAACGTCGCGAAGATCGAGAACACCCCGACCATCACGATCGCCGCGCTGGTCACCACCCCGGCCGACGAGGTGATGCCGTACGACACGGCGTCGCGGTTGGACATCCCGGCCCGGACCCCCTCACGGATCCGGCTCACCACGAACACGTGGTAGTCCATCGAGAGGCCGAACAGCACCACGAACAGGAACAGCGGCAGCCAGGAGACGATCGCACCCATCGACGTGAAACCGAGCAGCCCCTCGGCCCAGTCGCCCTGGAAGACCAGCACCAGCAGCCCGTACGCGGCGCCGGCCGAGAGCAGGTTCAGCACGATCGAGCTGGCCGCCACCACGACCGAGCGGAAGGTGAACGTCATGACGAGGAATGTGAGCACCAGCACGAAGCCCATCACCAGCGGCAACTTGTCGCGGACGTGCGCCGCGTAGTCCTCGCTGTCGGCCACGCTCCCGCCCACCGCGTACTCGATGCCAGGGATGCCCCGCAGCTCGGCCGGGACCAGGTCGGTGCGCAGCTTCTCCAGCGACTCCACCGACCGGTCGTCGCGGCTGGCGTACGGGGTGGCGACGTCCAGCACCGACACCCGCCGGTCGGCCGACACCTTGATCTTCGGGCCGTCCGCCTCGGTGGGGGCGAACAGCGGATCGGCGGAGGCGCGGGCGGCCAGGTCGGTGAGCGCCGCGCCGACCCGGTCGGCCTGGTCGGCCGGCGCCCGGACGGCCACCACATGGTTGGTGCCGGTGCTCGGGAAGGCGGCGGTCAGCCGGTCGTACGCCTGCATGGCCGGTGTGGTGCGCGGCAGGTCCTCCATGCCGGGGAACTTCAGCTTCATGCCGAGTGCCGGCGCGGCCAACGCGAGCAGCAGGCCGACCGAGATGACCAGCGTCGCCACCGGCGCCCGCAGCGCGGGACGCAGCACCGCCGGCCAGAGCCGGGGCGTACGGGCCTCGCCGTGCCGCCCCGTGCGCGGCGCGGTGAGGCGCCACAGCAGCGGCACCCGGGGACGGTCGACCCAGCGGCCCAGCCGGGCCAGCAGGGCGGGCAGTACGGTCAGCGAGCCGGTCACCGCGACGGCGACCACCAGGATCGAGCCCACGGCCAGGGACGAGAAGACGACGTCACCGGCGAGGAACAGCCCGGCCATCGCGATGATCACCGCGACCCCGGAGACCACCACGGCGTGCCCGGAGGTCTCGGCGGCGATCTCCACGGCGTCCAGGCCGGAGCGGCCCTTGGCGCGTTCCTCCCGCTCCCGGCGGATGTAGAACAGCGAGTAGTCGACCCCCACCGCCATGCCGATCAGCAGGATCACCGGTGACGTGGTGTCGGTGGCCGGCACCAGGTGCGAGGCGAGCGTGGACAGACCCATCGCCGCGGCGACCGACGAGAGCGCCAGCAGCACCGGCACGCTGGCCGCGACCAACGCTCCGAACGCGATGATCAGAATGGCCAGGGTCACCGGCAGGCTCAGCAGCTCGGCCCGCTCGAAGTCCTTGCCGAGGGTGTCGTCGAGCGCCTGACCGATCGACGGCCCGCCGACCTGCTCGACGCGTACCTCGGGATGCGCGCTCTGCACCCCGGCGGTGACGTTGCGCAACGGCTGTACCCGGTCGGACGCCGTCTCCGGATCGCCGGACATGGTAATCGGCAGCAGCAGCGCGGACCCGTCCCGCGCGGTGACCGGCGGGCCGACCTCGGCGACCCCGGTGACCGTACGCAGCCGGGCGGCGGCATCGTCGGCGGCCGCCTTCGCCGCGGCCGGGTCCAGGGCGCCACCCCGGGAGGTGATGAGGACGTTCTCCACGGCCGGGTCGTCGAAGGCCCCGCCGTCCACGATGAGGCTGGCCCGTCCGGCCTCGCCGATCGCCTGGTCGCCGCTGGTGGCCTCGTTGAGGCCGGCGGCGTTGCCCCCGACGAAGCACACCGCCACGAACACGACCCACAACGCGATCGCCCGCCACGGATGCTCGGCGCTCCACCGCGCCATCCGCACCGTCACCGGTCTGCTGCCCATCAGTGCCCCCCTGTCACGTCGACCCCCTGCCGACCGTGCTGACGTTAGGGGCGTGACGAGGCGGTCACATCGGGGAACGGCCCCGGCCCACCCCGGAGTCGTTCCACCGGGGGCGGCGGGTCCGCCGGACGGGCATCAACCCGCGATTCGGGCGTACGCCGGGGAAGTGCCCGGAGCGGCCGACCGCGACCCGCCGGCACCGACCCGGAATCGACTCCGGGTCATCCCCGAAGGGAACCCCGAGGCCGGGGCTGACACCGCGGGCAGCTGTACGAGGAGCGGTTCATGAACGACTCGCGCCGGATCGGCGTACCGCAGCGCCGGCACGGCTCGCCCTCGCGGCCGTACGCGTTCAGCGCACGGTCGAAGTAACCGCTCTCGCCGTTGACGTTGACGTAGAGGGCGTCGAAGCTGGTGCCGCCCTCCTTGATGGCCTCGGCGAGTACGTCACGGACGTGGCCGAGCAGGCGCTGGGCGGCCGGGCCGGTGAGCGCGTCGGTGGGGCGGGCACCGTGCAGCCGCGCACGCCAGAGCGCCTCGTCGGCGTAGATGTTGCCCACGCCGGAGATCAGCGTCTGGTCGAGAAGGGCCCGCTTCACCTCGGTCCGTCGCCGGCGCAGCGCGGCGACGAACGCCTCGTCGGAGAACTCCGGGTCCATCGGGTCGCGCGCGATGTGCGCGATCTCGGCCGGCAGGTCGGCGCCGCCCTCGCTCACCGCCAGTCCACCGAACGTGCGCTGGTCGACGAAGCGCAACTCGGGCCCGTCGTCGGCGAACCGGAACCGGACCCGCAGGTGGGTCTCGTCGGCGGTGCCGGGCGGCTGGAGCAGCAGCTGACCCGACATGCCGAGGTGCCCGACCACCGCGTCGCCGCTGTCCAGCGGGAGCCACAGGTACTTGCCGCGCCGCCGGACGTCCAGGATCGTCCGGCCGGCGAGGACGTCGGCGAAGTGCGCGCCACCGGGTACGTGCCGGCGGACGGCCCGCGGGTGCCGGACCTCGACCGAGGCGATCCGTCGGCCGGTGACCCACTGGGCCAGCCCCTGCCGGACGGTCTCCACCTCGGGCAGCTCAGGCATGGCGGGAACCCTGCTCCTGCGCCACGTCGGCCGGCATGACCTGCGCCAGGTGGTCGGCCTCCTCGGCCTGGGCCGCCTGCTCGGCGCGCTCCAGCGGCCCGGCCGCGACACCCTGGTCGGCCGCGACACCCTGGTCGGCCGCGGCGCCCTGCTCGGCCGCGGCGCCCTGCTCGGCCGCGGCGCCCTGCTCGGCCTGCTCGTGCTGGTCCGAGAGCATCCGCCAGGCCGCCTCGGCGGCGCGCTGCTCGGCCTCCTTCTTGCTGCGCCCCTCCGCGCCGCCGTACCGGTTGCCGGCTACGACGACCCAGGCCGTGAACGTCTTGAGGTGATCCGGTCCGGTGCCCTCGATCCGGTACTCGGGCACGCCGAGGCCGAGCGCGGCGGTCAACTCCTGCAGGCTGGTCTTCCAGTCCAGGGCGGCGCCCCGGCCGGCCGACTCGGCCATCAGCGGGTCGAAGAGGCGGTGGATCACGATCCCGGCGGTGTCCAGCCCGTACTGGAGGTAGATCGCGCCGAGCAGCGCCTCCAGGGTGTCGGCGAGGATGCTCGCCTTGTCCCGGCCACCGGTGGTCTCCTCGCCCTTGCCCAGCAGCAGGTACGCGCCGAGGCCGTCCGGGCCGAGGCCACGGGCCACGTCGGCGAGCGCCCGCATGTTCACCACGCTCGCCCGGAGCTTCGCCAACTGCCCCTCGGGCAGGTCCGGGTGGTTGTGGAACAGGGCGGTGGTGATCACGACCCCGAGCACGGAGTCGCCGAGGAACTCCAGCCGCTCGTTCGTCGGCAGGCCGCCGTTCTCGTACGCGTACGAGCGGTGGGTCAGCGCGCGTTGCAGCAGGTCCGGCTCCAGGCTGACGCCGAACGCGGCTTCCAGGTGACTGACGGACGCCCGCCGCCGCTTGTCGTTGCTCATGATGTGCGTACCTCGGTGTCGGTGGAGCGGTCGGTGCGGTCCGTCGCGGCGTCGCCGTCGAGCAACGCGGAGACCAGATCGGTGGCACGCCGCCGCCAGAGGTGAGCGGCGAGGGCAATGCCGGAGGCGACGTCGGCGGGGCGGGCGGAGCCGTGACAGACGACGACGGTCCCCGCGACGCCCAGCAGGGCCGCCGCGCGGGGAGCGCCACCCTCGGCGGGTGGGCCGCCGGCCATGGCGTACGCGCCCTCGATCGCCTTGAGCAGCACGTTACCGGTGAAGCCGTCGGTGACCACCACGTCGGCGCGCGCGCCGACGGCCACGTCGTACCCCTCCACGAGACCGACGTAGCGCGCCCCGGCGGGCAGCGGTTCGACGGCGAGCAGGGGGTCGGTGGCTCGGCGTACCCGGTCGCCCTTGCCGGCCTCGGTGCCCACCGAGAGCAGGCCGACCCGCGGCGCGGCGATCGAGTGGGCCACCGCGGCGTACGCGGCGCCGAGCACGGCGTGCCGGGCGAGGGTGGCGGGGCGGGGTTCCAGTGAGCCGCCCACGTCGAGCAGGACCACCGGCCCGGCGACCGCGGGCAGGGTGGCGACCAGGGCGGGCTGGCGGATCTCCGACCAGCGCCCGAGCCCGAGCACGGCGGCGGTCACCGTGGCACCGGTGGCACCGGCGGAGACGAGGGCGTCGGCGGTGCCGTCGCGGACGGCGGTGACGGCGGCCCGGACGGTGCTCTCCGAGCGGGCGGCGCTGGGATGGTCGGCCATGCCGACGGCGGCGCGGACCGGCCGGACCGTGATCCGGGTCCGTTCGGCCGGGGCGAGGGCAGCGATCAGCGCGTCGGCGACCTCGGTCGGACCGACGAGCAGCAGATGCAGATCAGGGTCGGCGCGCATGGCCCGCAGAGCGCCGTCAACCACGACGGCGGGAGCGTCGTCCCCGCCGAGGAGGTCAACGGCGATCCGCGCGGCGCCCGGCTCCACCGGAACACCGGCCGGGTTGGGCCGGCCGGTGTCGGAGGGAGCCGGGACACCGGGCGAATGCCAGGGTGCGCGCGCCGCCCGACCCGGGGTCGGGGGCGTCACTCGGCGTCCAGGTCAGACCTCGAGAACCTGGCGGCCGTTGTAGGTGCCGCAGACGGAGCAGGCGGCGTGCGGCAGCTTCGGGGACTTGCACTGCGGGCACGCGACGGTCGCGACCACGGTCGCCTTCCAGTTCGCCCGGCGGGACCGGGTGTTGCTGCGCGACATCTTGCGCTTGGGGACGGCCACGGTTCTTACTCCTCTGTACGGGTCAGTTGCGTCAGGCCCGCCCAACGCGGGTCGATCTGCTGGTGACTGTGGTCGGCCGGCAGATCGTCCCAGTGCGCCCCGCAGTCGGGGCACAGTCCTGGGCAGTCCTCCCGGCAGAGCGGGTTGGTCGGCAGCGTGAGCACCAACGCGTCCCGCAGCGCCGGCTCC
Organism: Micromonospora sp. WMMD736; assembly: GCF_049179015.1. Classification (NCBI taxonomy): domain Bacteria; kingdom Bacillati; phylum Actinomycetota; class Actinomycetes; order Micromonosporales; family Micromonosporaceae; genus Micromonospora; species Micromonospora sp. WMMD736. The sequence continues at coordinate 5,824,242 of NZ_JBMHMI010000001.1, read as the reverse complement.
AGGTCGATCAGATCGCCCTGCATCCGGCCCACCTCGTCCTCGTCGGTCGTGGCGTCCGTGGTGCTGTTCTCGTACGCGTACAGCTCCTGGATCGTCACGGCCATCGATTCGTTGATCTCGCGCAGGCAGCGCCCGCACTCGCCCCGGACGGGACCGGTGATGGTCCCGGAGACGAGCACGCCCTCGGACACCGACTGCAACCTCAGATCGAGGTCGAGGTCTGCGCCCTCCGGCACGCCGATCAACTCCACACCGAGGTCCACCGGTGCCGGCACGACCCGCTTGACCTCACGCAACGCACCAGGGCGGCGCGGCAGGTCTCTCGTGTCGAGGACCAGCGGCGACCTGGGGTCGAGTGTCGATGGCGAGTGCTTGGGCATAGTGAGACTCCGGCCGGTGAGAGGCCGACAAAAAAGGTTACCTGGGCGACCGCCCGGCCGTCGAACCGGGGGCGACGCCTGCGGCGTGAATGTCGGCTGGTGAGGTGCCGCTCAGAAGGGTAGCGGGCGTTCCGCCTCATCCCCACCGAAGGTGCCGATCTCCCGCAGCGCGTGCATCTTGTCGCGGCCACGCTCTATCGAGGCGAGGGCCCGGGTGAGGAACTGCTCGAAGTTGGCCAACGCCGTGTCGACGTAGTCGTCGACCTCCTCGCGCAGGCGCTGCGCCTCGGCGCGGGCCTCGGCGATGATCCGGGCGCCCTCGTGCTCGGCCGACACGGTGATCTCGTTCACCGACACGAGGCGGGCGTGTTCTGCCTCACCCTCGCTGATGATCCGGTCCGCCTCGCGCTTGCCCGCGTCCATGATCTTGTCGCGCTCCTCCAGGAGCGCGGCGGCGCGGCGCAGGTCGGCAGGGAGGTCCGCGCGCATCTCGTCCAGCGCGGCGATCATCTCGCCCCGGTCGACCATGCAGTTGTTCCGCGACATCGGGACGGAGCGCGCCTGCTCCACCATGGCGATCAGTTCGTCGATGCGATCGAGCGGGTCCACCGGTACCTCACTCCTGTCGTTCGTCGGCCGACCTCCATGATGCGGGCTACGGCCGGTTCCCCGCTGTGCTCATCATGGCGTGCCCGCCCCACACGATCCCCCACCACCCCAACCCGGCGCGTCGCGAAGCCGTCACTCCCCGCCTCCACCGCGCCGATCTTGCGGTTTCTGTCGCCGCAAAGCGCCACGAAAGGAGCAATACGTCAACCGAAAGTGCAAGATCGCGGGGAGGTGGCGGTGCGGGGTCAGGGGCGGGGGGTCAGGCGGGCCTGGAGGGCTTCGCGGACCGGGTCGGGGACGTGCGCGGAGATGTCTCCGCCCCACTTGGCCACGTCCTTGACGAGGCTGGACGAGAGGAACGAGTAGAGCGGATTGGTCGGCATGAAGAGCGTCTCGACGCCGGCCAGCCCGATGTTCATCTGGGCCATCTGCAACTCGTAGTCGAAGTCGCTGACCGCCCGCAGCCCCTTGATCAGGACGCTCGCCTGCTGCGCCCGGCAGAAGTCGACGAGCAGCCCCCGGAACGACTCGACCCGTACGTTGTCGTACGAGGCGGTCACCTCGCGGAGCATCTCGATCCGCTCGTCGACGGTGAACAGGCCGCTCTTGGACTGGTTGACCAGGACGCCGACGATCACCTCGTCGAACAGCCGGCTGGCGCGGCCGATGATGTCGAGGTGTCCGTTGGTGACCGGGTCGAACGAGCCGGGACAGACCGCACGTCTCATGATCGGCGACCGTACCAAAGGGTGGTCTCGCCATACCGCCGACTGCGCTGCGGGGTGATCCCCTGCACCCACTCGAAGTCCCTGGTCCGGCGGGACCGCTCCACCACCACGAGGGCGTCGGGCATCAGCCAGCCGCCGTCGACCAGCGTCGTGAGCAGCGCGGTGATCTCCGTGTCCGGCACGGCGTACGGCGGATCGGCGAAGACCACGTCGTAGCCGCCACCGTCCGGACCGGCGGCCAGCACCGTCGCCACCTTGCCGGCCACCAGACGTACGGCGGCGCCGGCCCGCAGGGTCGCCACGTTCTCCCGGATCACCCGGGCGGCTCGCGGATCGGACTCCACGAGCAGGACGTGCCCGGCGCCCCGGGAGAGCGCCTCCAACCCGACCGCGCCGGAGCCGGCGTACAGGTCGGCGAAGCGCGCACCGTCGAGGTCGACCTCGGACTCGACGGCGCTGAACAGCGCCTCCCGGACCCGGTCGGACGTGGGTCGGGTGCCGGCGCCGGGCGGCGCGGCGATCCGTCGGCCACCGAGCGTCCCGGCCACGATCCGGGTCACCGTCTCCTCCTGCTCATGACCACGACGCTACGCGATCAGCCGGACTCGACGGCCGACACGGTCGGTACCGCCACGCGGACGACGTGATCACTTCTCGTATATCAATGATCTCAAGTTCATAACATCAGTCTTAGCAAATCCTGAGCGCTGTATCACGACGGGCGATATCGCTAGGGTCTGCCGGGTGCCGGCGACAACCCGCCGGCCCACGGCTCGGGAGGGCGCCTCTCCGATCGGACGTGCAGTGACCGTCCACTGTCTCTCCCGTGCCACACCCCTGACGCTTCAGCACTCCAGGAGTACCCGTGATCCGTCCCAAGCTGTCGCTCCGGCGACCGCTGGCCATCCTGGGAGCCGCCATCGTCGGCCTCACCGGGGTCGTCGCGGTGGCCGCCCCAGCCAGCGCGCACCACACCACGATCAAGGCCACCGTCGACTGCGACCGGCAGACCGGCGAGCGCGTGATCACGTGGAACGTGGAGAACAGCGAGCGCGACAAGGCCGTGACGCTCCAGCGGGTGACCGCGGAGCCGGCGACGCCGGTGACCGTGCCCGTCGAGGGCGCCAAGGCGGTGCCGCTGCAGGGCTACGTCATCAAGAAGGGCGGCTCCGTGCAGGCCGTCCAGCGGGTGCCGGGCAACACCGCCAGCGCCAAGCTCGTGGTGTTCGGCAAGTGGAAGAAGAACGGCCAGGAAGCCACCAACGACGGCAGCATCACCATCCCCGCCGACCGGTCCTGCGCTCCGGCCCCGAAGTGCGTCGAGCTCGACAAGGCCAAGTACAGCCACACCTTCGACGGCCCGAAGGGCACCGCCACCGTCAAGCTCGACGGTGACCTGCCGCTCTGTGGCGAGGGCAAGCAGTACTTCACCCTGGTGTCGTACTTCGCGCCGCGGCCGCAGTTCGCCACCCCGCAGTACGTGTACGGCACGCCGGACAGCGACTTCGTCAGCGCCACCCAGACCGAGATCACGCTGAACGTCGAGATCCCGGACTGCCACACCCAGGTCGACCTCATCTGGGGCGACAAGGACCAGGTCATCGACGAGATCGTCGACGGCGGCAAGCGCTACGACAACAAGAAGCTGGGCTCGCCGGGCACCCCGGGCAACCGGTCCAAGGGCCCGCAGGGCTGGTACAACGGCGGCAGCAAGAGCTGCGCCACCCCGGCCTCGACCTTCGCGTCCAACTGCGACGGTTCGGTCGCCGTGTCGCTGAGCAACGACGGCAAGATCAGCAAGTACGCCGTCGAGTTCGAGGTCAAGGGCGAGAACGGCTTCACCAAGAAGGTCTCCGTTGCCCCGGGCAAGGCCGACACCAGCATCGTGGTGCCCGCCGCCGACGCCGGCAAGATCGAGGTCCTGGTCGACGGCAAGGTCATCGAGAACGGCACCTACTCGTGGGCGCGCCCCGAGGACTGCCCGCTGCCGGCCGTCACCACCAAGGCCGACTGCAAGGAGTTCGCCCTCACCGTGACCAACCCCGAGGGTGGCATGCCGGTGAAGACCACGTTCACCTACGGCGACAAGACCGAGACCCGTACGGTCGCGGCCGGCGCCTCGGAGACGGTGACCTTCAAGGCCGGCAAGGCCGAGTCGGCGCTCGTCGCCCTGCCGGACCTGGACCTGGAGCTCGAAGCCGTCTACACGCCGGAGGGTGACTGCGGCGGCAGCGGTGGCGGCGGCGAGGACGAGCCGGGCCTCCCGGTCACCGGTGCGGCGGCGGGCGGCATCGCCGCCGGTGCGATCGCGCTGCTGATCGCGGGCGCGGTGCTCTTCGTCATCGCCCGTCGGCGTCGGGTGACCTTCACCGCCTGACCTGACCTGCGCTGAAGCCCGAGGGCGCGTCGACCACCCGGTCGACGCGCCCTCGGTCGTTGTGCGTTGACAGTATCTGCGGTGCAGGCAGCGGTCCCGCGCCGGTTTCGACCCCGCAAGCAGGAAAGGGGGCGTCAGCACGCCAAGGAATCGACGCTATCCGAGGTAGGGAGTCTCGCGGCCTTCGACGTAATGCCGAAGGCGGAGTCGAACGGTGTCGTGGATGGGGATTCGGTCGAATTCGGCGGGGTCGATGAAGCGGACGTCCGTCGACTCGTCGCTGATGCTGATCGTGCCGCCGATGACGTGAGCCTGGTAGGTGACCGTGAATTCCTGGCGGACCTCGCCGTCGGGGTAGGCGATGACGTGCGCGGGATCGCTGTAGATCCCCAACAGACCGGTCACCTCGACGTCCAGGCCGGTCTCCTCCCGTACCTCGCGGACGACGCACTGTTGCAGGGTTTCGCCGATGTTCATGGCGCCGCCGGGTAGGGACCAGTTACCGGAGTCGCTACGCCGCTGTAGCAGTACGCGGCCGTGCTGGTCGGTGACGACGGCGGCGGCGGCGGGAACGAGACTGTTGGCGAGCGGCGCTTGCGGGTCGTGGTGGTAGTCGCGTCGGCCGGTCACCGGGCTTCCTTCGGGTAGGCGGTGGTGGTCTGCCATATCTGCTCGAACTGGTCGGCATGGGCCGCGAAGATGCCGTGCGGCGAGAGTTCGCGCAGATGCAGGGCGGGATGTTGGTAGCCACGTGCGCGGTACAGGTGCGGGGTGACGATCATCTGATGGTCGAAGCGGAACACCGAGTTGTACAGGTGCACGGTGTGCAGGCCGATCTCCACACCGGGCACCTGGTGCAGGGGTTCACAGAAGTTGAGGGCGTTGCGGATTCGGCCGGGTAGCGTGCCGCCGATCTGTTCGAGGGCGTCGCGTTCGGCGACGTGCGGGCAGTCAGGATCGGCGAACGCGAGCCGGATATGAGCGCCGCCAGCGGCCTTGTCCGAGATGAGCTGCATCGTGTTGGGTACCAGCTCAAGCAGAAACGGGAAGGCGTAGCCGAGCAGGTCGATCCGATTGCTCGCGCCGGTGAGCAGCGCGGCCCAGACATGGTGCGGGATGTCGGCGCGGTGGGCGTAGGCGGCGACGACCTCGGCAGTGGCCTCCGCGCCGGGCGCCTGGTCGGGACGGGTCTGAGGCCAGAGGTCTGCTTCGGTCTCGCCTAGGACGTCGGCGACGGCAAGCCGGGTGCGCTGGTGCGGGACGCGGCCGGCGAGCCACCGGGTGACGGTCTTGACATCGACGCCGACGGCTGTGGCGAGGGCAGCCGAGTCGAGGTGGGCGCGGAGCATGGCCGCGCGAAGGCGGTGACTCATACCGTCTAACCCTAGTGGACACACTGGGACGCTTATGGATCGCGAAAGTGTCCGAACTTGTGTCCATGAGGACGTTGGAGTGCCCACAGCCGCTTCGTAGGTTCAGCGCCAGGGCCTCGCCGGTTCGCTTGCGGCAGATTCGCCGTGCTGGTGAGTGCCAGGGGAAGAGCCACCAACACCTCGAGGTCTCTTCCCCTTCCAACGGTCCGAGAGGGTGGTGGAGTTGTTGTTGTCGGCGCATCAGCCGGTAAGGCCGCAGTGGAACTGCGCCGGGTGCGGGTCACCGTGGCCGTGCAGAACCAGGAAAAGGCAACTTGTTGAGGAGTTCACCGGCGCGCGGATATCGCTGATGCTGCATCTTTCGGCGCACCTCGTGCAGGCATGTGCGGACCTGCCACTTACACCGTCCGGGGTGTTGCACTCGCGGTTTCTCGCCTGGCCGCGTTCGGCGGCACTGCGCGACGAGCAGACGCGATAACCTCAGCCCTCCCTCCAGCATGTGAGGCTCAGTCGCAGGTCCGCCCCTCCAGCCACTGGATCTTCCATTCGGAAGTCCGGAAGAGCTTAGCCAGATCATTCTCATCTTTCGCCCAGAGATCGCCCCCATCAGCAGGGTTTTCAACATCGTCCACAAGATATACGTAATATCCCCCGGTGACATTTCCATCGAAATGAACGTGGAGGTAGTAGCCTTCACTCTCCCCAGCCAGAATCCGGCCGAATTGATTTAGAGGAATTTCAGGCACGTTCAACTCGCCCGCGGCAACAGTCCGCCGTACTGACTCCCCGACACGATGCTCGCCCTGCCATAGGAAACCGTCAGCCCTTCTCCAGGTACTCCGCGCGGTCCTCGTCGACCAGCGCCGCCACCGACGCGGCCAGCGCCGGGTTGCGGGTCAGCTCCGGATCGTCCCCGATCAGGGTGATGGCCTCGGCGCGGGCGTCGCGGATCAGGTCGGCGTCGCGGCGCAGCGACAGCAGCCGCAGGTGCGAGCGGTGGCCGGACTGGGTCGCCCCCAGCACGTCGCCCTCGCGGCGCTGCTCCAGGTCCAGTTCGGCGAGCTTGAACCCGTCGCTGGTGGAGGCCACCGCGTCCAGGCGTTCCCGCGCCGACGAGCCCTCGGCGGCCTCGCTCACCAGCAGGCAGAGCCCGGCGGCGGTGCCCCGGCCGACCCGGCCCCGGAGCTGGTGCAGTTGCGAGACGCCGAAGCGGTCGGCGTCCAGCACGATCATCACGGTGGCGTTGGGCACGTCCACGCCGACCTCGATGACCGTGGTCGCCACCAGCACGTCCAGGTCACCGGCGGCGAAGGAACGCATCACCGCGTCCTTCTCGTCGGCGGGCAGCCGGCCGTGCAGCACCCCGATCCGCAGCCCGTGCAGCGGCCCGTCGGCCAGCAGCGGGGCCACCTCGGTCACCGCCAGCGGAGGCCGCCGGCCGTTGTCGTCCTCGGGGGGCGGCTCCTCGTCCGACGTCGGCCCGTCTCCGATCCGCGGGCACACCACGTACGCCTGGTGGCCGGCGGCCACCTCCTCGCGCAGCCGACGCCACGCCCGGTCCAGGAAGGCCGGCTTCTCGGCGGCCGGGACGACGTGCGAGGCGATCGGCGACCGGCCCCGGGGCAGCTGCGAGAGGGTGGACACCTCCAGGTCGCCGTAGACGGTCATCGCCACCGTGCGCGGGATCGGCGTCGCCGTCATCACCAGCGTGTGCGGCGGCTGGTCGGCCTTGGCGCGCAGCGCGTCGCGCTGCTCCACGCCGAAGCGGTGCTGCTCGTCGACCACCACCAGACCCAGGTCGGCGAAGTCGACACCCTCGTAGAGCAGCGCGTGGGTGCCCAGCACGATGCCGGCGGCGCCGCTGGCCACCTCGCCGAGCGCCCGGCGGCGGGCCGCCGCGCCCAGCGAACCGGTGACCAGCTCGACCCGGGTGGCGTGCTCGGCGGAGTCCAGCTCACCGGCCCGCCCGAGCGGCCCGAGCAGGTCGAGCATGCCGCGGTGGTGCTGAGCGGCCAGCACCTCGGTGGGGGCCAGCAGCGCGGCCTGCCCGCCCGCGTCGACCACCTGGAGCATGGCCCGCAGGGCCACCACCGTCTTGCCCGAGCCCACCTCGCCCTGCAGGAGGCGGTGCATGGGGTGCGCGGCGGCCAGGTCCTCGGCGATCTCCGCGCCCACCTCGCGCTGGCCGGCGGTCAGCTCGTACGGCAGCCGGGCGTCGAACGCGTCCAGCAGCCCACCGGCGCGCGGCGGCCGTGGCCGGGCCGGCCAGTCGGCGGCCCGGTGCTTGCGCTGCACCAGCGTCAACTGGACGGCGAACGCCTCGTCCCACTTGAGCCGCCGTCGCGCCCGGTACAGGGCCTCCTTCGTGGACGGGCGGTGGATCTCCCGCAGCGCCGCGCCCAGGTCGACGAGGTTGCGGCTGGCCCGGACGGTGGCCGGCAGCGGGTCGTCCGGCGGGGTGAACGTGTCCAGCACGACCCGTACGCAGCGGGCGATGACCCAGGTCGGTACGGCAGCGGCGGCCGGGTAGACGGGGATCAGCGCGCCCGCGAACTCCTCGATCTCGTCGTTGACCGCCGCCTCGCCCTCGCCCCCCTCGCCGAGCAGGACGTACTCCGGGCCGTTGAGCTGCCGTTTGCCCCGGAACTCGGTGACCTTACCGGCGAACAGCCCCCACCGGCCGGGCCGCAGCTCGCGTTCGCGCCACGCCTGGTTACCGAAGAACGTCAGCGTCAGCACACCGCCGGAGCCGTCGCCGACGGTCACCTCGAGCAGGTTGCCCCGACGCTGGCGCATCGGCCGTACGGCGGTGCGCTGCACCTGGGCCAGCACGGTGACCTGCTCGCCGACGTCCAGCGAACGGATGTCGGTGTGCTCGCCGCGCTCGTCGTAGCGGCGCGGGAAGTGGTATATCAGGTCACCGGCCGTGTGCAGGTCGAGCTGGGCGGCCAACGCCTTGGCCGTCTTGTCGCCGACGAGCTTCTTCAGCGGCGTGTCCACCGTGGCCGGCTCACTCATTCGACCCCCACCAGGAGCGGATAGAACGGTTGACCGCCCGGGTACGCCTGCACCTCGACGAACGGCCAACGTCGCGCGACGTGCGCGCGGACGGCATCGATGAGCCCGGCGGGGGCGTCCACCCCGGCGAGCAGGGTGACCAGCTCCCCGCCACCGCCGAGCATCCGGTCGACCACGGCGGAGCAGGTGTCGGTGAGGTCGCTGCCGATCAGGTGCACCTCGCCCTCGACCAGCGCCAGCACGTCACCGGGCCGGCAGGGGCCGGCGACCGTGAGCGCCTCGCGGCTGGCGTGGCAGACCTCGGCGTAGCGGCAGGCGCCGGCCGCCTCGGCCATCGCGATCACGTCGTCCTCGAACCGGCGGCCGCCGTCGCGGACCGCGAGGGCGGCGAGTGCCTGCACCGGTGAACGGGTCGGCACCACGCTCACCTTGACGCCGTGCCGGTGCGCCTCGCGGGCCGCCGCGCTGGCGACCGCCTCCGTGTTGGGATCGTTCGGCAGGACGACCACCCGGGTCGCCCCCGTGCCGCGCACCGCGGCCAGCAGCTCACCGATGGACGGGTTGCCGGGCACCACCGTCGCGCCCTCGGCGGCGAACAGCTCGGCGATCCCGGCGCCGGTGGCCACCACCACGGCGGCCCGGCCGTCCTCGGTCGGACCGCCGGACGGCTCCGGCTGGTCGGCGAAGCGGGTCACCGAGATCCGGTACGGGCGGCCGGCGGCGATCCCCGCCTCGACCGCCGCGCCCACGTCGTTGACGTGCACGTGCACGGTCCAGGTGCCGTCCGGCTCGCGCCCGTCGCCGACGACGACGAGCGAGTCGCCCAGCGCGTCCAGGGTGCGGCGCAGCGCGGCCACCGCGTCGGCGCGCGCGTCGAGCAGGTACTGCACCTCGTAGGCGTACTCCTCGGAACCGGTCTCGCGCGCGACGGTGGCCGCCGGGCGGGCGGTGCGCGGCTGCGGCGCGGGCGGGGGCGCGCTCTCCCCGGTGAGCACCTCGACCAGGGCGTCGAGCAGGACACAGAGCCCGCGTCCGCCGGCGTCGACGACGCCCGCGCGGGCCAGGGCCGGCAGTTGCTCGGGCGTACGGGCCAGGGCCTCGGCCGCCGCCCGGGCGGCGTTCCGGGCCACCACCGCCAGGTCGTCGCTGCCCGCCTGCTCGGCCCCGGTGGCCGCGGCGGCGACGACGGTGAGCAGGGTGCCTTCGACGGGACGGCCGACCGCGGCGTACGCGGCGGTGGTCGCCGCCCGTAGCGCGCCGGCCAGGGCCCGGCCGCGCACCGCCGGCACGGCGACGACCGCGTCGGCGAACCCGCGCAGGATCTGCGAGAGGATGACCCCCGAGTTGCCCCGCGCGCCCAGCAGCGCCCCCTGCGCCATCAGTCGCAGCGCGTGCCCGTGGGCGGTCGGGCCACTGTCGGGGAGGGTGTCCAGGTCCATCGACAGGGCCTGCTGGGCCGAGGTGAGGGTGAGCACCAGGTTGGTGCCGGTGTCGCCGTCGGGCACCGGGTAGACGTTGAGCTGGTCGATCTCGCCCTGGTGGCGCTTGAGCGCGACCAGCCCGCTCGCGCACCACCGGCGGACCGTGGCGGCGTCGAGGGTGTCCAGCACGGGCAGAAGCCTACTGGCGCGCACCGACACGCGTCGGACTCGTCCGGCGTGTCCGGTTGACCGGCGTTCGACCTGCCCACCCTGCCGGCCCGACCAGCCGGGTTCCGCCTGGCAGGTACAGTGGCCGCCGGGACCAGCCCCCGGTCAGGGCGGTTGGTCACCTCGGCGGGGCATCGGGTAGGCTGACGCGGTTGCCCGGGCAGCACCTGCCGGCGACCTCATGAACGTTTCAATCCCAGGAGTATCCCGTGGCTAGCGTGTGCGACGTCTGTGGCAAGGGACCGGGCTTCGGCCACAACGTGCCCTGGTCCAAGAAGAAGACCAACCGCCGCTGGAACCCGAACATCCAGTCGGTGCGCACCCCGGCCGGTGGTGGCAACACCAAGAAGCTGCAGGTCTGCACCTCGTGCATCAAGGCCGGCAAGGTCACCCGCGCCTGACGCGGCGGCACCAACTCTTCTCGTTCGGCTCAGCCGGCGGGCCCTGCGGCCCGCCGGCTCTGTCGTGTCCGCGCCCGGCGTGACGCCGGTCGCTCAGAGCGTGCGGCCGAAGGAGACGCAGCCCTCCGCGTCCTTGTAGAAACCGAAGTTGGGGATCCGGTCGTAACCGGCGGACGCGTACATGGCGATCGCCTCGGGCTGCCTGTCCCCGCACTCCAGGACCATCCGCTTGCGGCCGTGCTCGCGCGCCGAGCGCTCGACGGCGGCGAGGACCGTGCGCGCCACGCCGCGTCCACGCGCGGCCGGGGCGGTGTACATCCGCTTCAGCTCGGCGGTGTCGGTGCCGTGGCTGCGCCAGCCGCCGCAGCCGACCGGCTCACCGGCCAGGTAGGCGACGAGGAACGCGCCGTCCGGCGGCTCGAACTCACTCGCCGCCACCGGGGTGTCGTCGCCGGTTCCCCCGTAGCGGGTGGCCAGGTCGGCCAACGCCGCCTTGATCAATTGCTGCGCCACCGGCGCGTCGAACCGCACCAGCCGGATCTCGATCTCACTCACGGTATCCAGGGTACGGCCGCCGGATGCCCTCATCGGAAGTGGTCCCAGCCCCGGGGCCCGTCGTAGGCACCGCCGTCGACCGTCACCCCGACACCGTCCGTCACCGTGCCGATGGGCCGCCACTGCGGCGGCAACGCCACCGTCGGGGGAAAGGTCGCGGCCAACGCGTGGTCCTCGCCACCCGCCAGGATCCAGGTGTACGCGTCGACGCCGAGCGCCTGCGCGGCGTCCGCCATCTGCCGGGGCACCTCGAAGGCGTCGCGGCGCACGTCGATCGCCACCCCGCTGGCCCGCGCGACGTGCCCCAGGTCGGCGAGGAGCCCGTCCGAGACGTCGATCATCGAGGTCGCGCCGAGCTGGGCGGCCTGCGGTCCGGCCGGATAGGGAACCTGCGGCCGCCGGTACGCCTCGACCAGCAGCCGGGGAGTACGGAAGCCCCGGCTGAGCACGGTCAGCCCGGCCGCCGCGTACCCGATGCGACCGGCCAGGGCCAGCACGTCGCCCGGCCGGGCACCGGAGCGCACCACGGGCGCCCGGCCGCCGAGGTCACCCAACGCGGTGACCGCGATGGTCAGGGTCGGGCTCGACGACATGTCCCCGCCCACCACGCTCGCGCCGACCGTGGCGGCCTCGGCGGCCAACCCGTCGGCCAGCTCCTCCGCCCAGCTCGTCTCCAGATCGGCGGGCATGCAGAGGGCGACCAGCAGGGCGGTCGGGACGGCGCCCATCGCCGCGACGTCGGCCAGGTTGGCGGCGGCGGCTCGGTGACCGACCTCGCGCGCCGACCCCCAGTCCCGCCGGAAGTGTCGCCCGTCGACCAGCACGTCCGTGCAGGCGACCACCCGGCCGTCCGGCGCGGCCACCACCGCCGCGTCGTCACCCGGCCCGAGCACCGTCGTCGGACCCATCGACAGGCGGGCGGTGACCCGCCCGATCAGCCCGAACTCGCCGATCCCGGCCACGCTGGCGGCACTGCCGGCGTTCGACCCGTTCTGCCCGGCACCGCCGCGCTCGCTCACCGCTGCTCCTTGACCACCGATAGGGATCCGACCTGGTCCGTAAGGTAGTTTCACCCTTCGGGCCGCCTTCGGGCGGCGACGGACGGAGGTCGAGTCGTGGTACAGGCGTACATCCTCATCCAGACCGAGGTCGGCCGCGCACGGGACGTGGCGGGTCTCATCGCGGACATCGCCGGCGTGGTACGCGTCGACGCCGTTACCGGGCCGTACGACGTGGTCGTCCTCACCGAGGCGAACACCGTCGACGAGCTCGGCAAACTCATCGTCAGCAAGGTGCAGATGGTGCCCGGCATCACGCGCACCCTCACGTGTTCGGTGGTGCGGCTGTAAGTGGACGAGATGACGACCCCCTCGGCGGTGCGGAACGACGACGGCGAGCGGGAACCGGCGGACACCTCGCCCGAGCCGGCTGACGGTACCGACGCGGACGCCGCTGCGGCCGTCGACGCGCCGGCCGGCCGGGACCGAACCGTCCGGGGAGCGGCCCTGCTCGCCACGGTGATCGCACTGCCGGTCACGCTGCTGGTGGCCGTGCTGGCCTTTGCCAAACTCGCCCCGGAGACGCCGGCCGCCGCGCCGAGCCCGTCGGCGAGCACCACCCGGGCGCAGTCCAGCGCGCCGGTCGAGATGGCCGCGCCGACGCTCCCCGAGCGCCCGGCCACGGTCTGTCGCGCGCTGCTCTCCCAGCTCCCGCAGACCATCCGCGACCTGGCCCAGCGTCCGGTCACGGCGGGCCCCGAGCAGAACGCCGCGTACGGCGACCCCGCGCTCACCGTGGCCTGCGGAGGCACCGAGCCGACCATTCCGGCCACCGACGAGGTCTGGGTGGTCAACCGGGTCTGCTGGCACCCCGTCGAGGAGACCGACGCGACGGTACTCACCACCGTCGACCGGGAGACGCCGGTGACGGTCCGCATCCCGCGCTCCTACACCCAGCCGTTGCAGTGGGCCGCCCCGATCTCCAGCGCCATCGTGGCGTCGGTCCCCTCGGGCGGCGCCGTCCCCAGCGGCTGCCAGGGCTGACACACCGACGCGTGGCCCGTACGACGGGCCACGCGTCGAGGACGTCCGCGGCTCAGTGCAGGCCGACACCGCGCCGCTGGGCGGTACGGATCAGCCGGTTGACCAGCTTGGGGTACTCCAGGCCGGAGGCCGCCCACATCCGGGGGAACATCGACGTCGGGGTGAACCCGGGCATCGTGTTGATCTCGTTGAGGTAGACGTCCAGTTCCGGGGTGACGAAGAAGTCGGCGCGGGCCAGGCCGGCGCAGTCCAACGCGGTGAACGCGCGGATGGCGTACTCCTGCACCTGGCGGGTCACCTTGTCGGGCAGGCCGGCCGGGATGTCGTACTCGCAGGAGTCGTCGAGGTACTTGGCCTCGAAGTCGTAGAAGTCGTGACCGGTCACGACACGCACCTCGGCCAGCATGGACGCCTCGGGCGTGCCACCGGCCTCGCCCTCCAGCACACCGCACTCGATCTCGCGGCCGACGATCGCGGCCTCGATGATGACCTTGGGGTCGAACTGCCGGGCGGTGGCGACCGCCTCGTCCAGGTCCGACCAGTCGGTGACCCGGGTGATGCCGAACGAGGAGCCGGCGCGGGACGGCTTCACGAAGACCGGCAGGCCGAGCCGCTTCTTGTCCTGCTCGCTCAGCGTCATCCCGCTGCGCAGCACCGCGTACGGGCCGACCGGGATGCCCTCGACCGCGCAGAGCTTCTTGGTGAACTCCTTGTCCATCGCGGCGGCGGAGGCGAAGACGTTCGCCCCCACGTAGGGGATGCCGGCCATCTCCAGCATGCCCTGGATGGTGCCGTCCTCGCCGTACGTGCCGTGCAGCACGGGGAAGACCACGTCCACGTCGGCCAGCGCCCGGGGGCCTTCGGTCGGGTCGAGCACCATGAGCCCGTTGCCGGTGGGGTCGGCGCGCAGCACGATGTCCGCTCCGGACTCCGCGGTGATCTCCGGGAGCTGGCGGGCGTCGATGGCGAGCTGGGCGGGATCGCCACTGGTCAGCACCCACTGGCCGGCGCGGGTGATACCGACCGGCACCACCTCGTACTCGTCGGGGTCGAGGGCGCCGAACACGCTGCCGGCGCTGACGCAGGAGATGCCGTGCTCCGGGCTGCGGCCGCCGAAGACGATCGCCACGCGGGTCTTGCCTGGGGTGGTCACTCCGGTCACCTCTTCGTACGCGACTGCGGCTGGTCGTGCTCGCCGGTGGCGCTCACCCGGTTGACCTTACTGTGCGTGGCGATCAGGCGCGGCGATACCCGGCGAGCCACGACGCGACACGGCATTCGGTCAACAGAGCATATACGGTGCGTGACGGAATGGTGGGGTCGAATTCAGTCCCGGGCGTGCCGGCGACCGACCGCGATCACTTTGACCCGTTGCCGGCCGGCCCGGACCATGCCCAGCGCCATGAAGGCGCCGGCGATCCGGTCGGCGGCTTCCCTGCTGCTCGCGCCCACGACCTGCCGGCGACGCTCGGGGGCGATCCGCTCGTTGCGGTCGACGCCCTCGACGGGACGCACGTCGGTGAGCACGACCAGGAAGCGGGTCATCCCCGAACCCCGCGGCGCGGGGGCGGAGACTTCGGACCGGTACGCACGTCGTCTCCTTCCGGCGGGTGGGCACGGGCGGCACGCGGCGATCGGGTACGGGGGAGAAACCCGATCGCCGCGCGCCCTATCCCCTCCGGTCGCTCACCACCACCGTCGCCACGACAACCGGCGGTGAGGACGCGATAACAGATTGACACGTCTACAGCCATGAATGCAACTCTCATCGACCATCTCTCATGTACCCGTTCCCGTAAATGTGTGCGACCATCGATGCATGGCCCCCAAGACCGCCCGCGCCCGCCGACTCGGCATCGCCCTACGCCAGTTCCGGGAAGCCGCCGGGCTGACGCTGGAGTCCGCCGCGGACGAGATCAACAGCACCCGCAGCACGCTCTCGCGGTACGAGAACGCCCAGACGCTGGTCAGTCCGGCCACCGTGCGCGCCCTGCTCACCTCGTACGGGGTGGAGGCCGAGGAGGTGGCCGCCGCGGTGCAACTCGCCAAGGACGCGCGGAAGCCGGGTTGGTGGGTGTCGTACTCGTACCTGCTCGCCCCGGGCACCATCGACTTCATCGCCCTGGAGGCGGAGGCCACCGCCATCTCCAACTTCGAGCCGTCGGTGGTGCCCGGCCTGTTGCAGACCGCCGACTACATCCGCGGCGTGATGCGCGGCGGCCCGCACACCCTCGGCGACGAGTCGGTGGAGCAGCGGGTCAAGGTCCGGCTCGACCGCCAGCAACGGCTCACCGCCGACACCCCACCCATCCTCGACGCGATCATCGACGAGGGCGCGCTGCTGCGTCCCGTCGGCGACGAGTCGGTGATGGAGAGCCAACTGCGGCACCTCGTCAAGATGGCCGAGCTGCCGAACATCACCGTCCAGGTGATTCCGCTCTCCGCCGGCTACCACCGGGGCACCCGTGGCTCGCTGCACATCCTGGAGTTCGCCGATCCGGAGGACCCGATCATCGCGTCGGTGGAGACCGTCGCCGGTCAGATGATCCTCGACCGGGCGGGCGAGACGCGTACCTGCACCAAGATCATGGAGCATCTGCGCAGCGTGGCGCTCAGCCCGGCGGACAGCCGGGCGATGCTCCTGTCAGTCCTGAAGGGACGGTAGGAGACCGATGACACCGACGATCACAGCGGCGTTGGCCGCGGCGGCGTGGCGCAAGAGCAGCCGTAGCGGCGACGAGGGAGCCTGCGTGGAGGTGGCCGCGACCCCCCGACTGGTGGCCGTCCGCGACTCCAAGGACCCGGCCGGCCCGGCCCTGCTGTTCCCCCCGGCGGCCTGGGCCACCTTCGCCCAGGCCCCACCGCACCGCTGACGACTACGCACGCCGTCCGACCGCGCCCCGCCGACCGGGCTGACACAGCCCGGAACGCGGGGCGTGGCCGGGCCGGGGCCGGGTCAGGCGACCAGCGGGCGGGGCTCCGGCGCGGCACGTACGGCCTCCAGGGCGGCGATCGCCACGCCCCGGGCACCGGCCATGTCCCGGTCCGGCACGAGCGCGAAGGTGGCGACGGCGGCCTGCTCCACACGGAGCACGGTGTGCTCGCGGACCGTCGCCAGGAACCAGTCCCGGAATGCCGGCGCGGCCTCCACCACACCGCCACCGACGAAGTACGCGTGCGGGTCGGTGAAGTTGGCCGCCAGGGTGAACAGCCGGCCCAGCGCCATCGCCTGCTGGGTGAAGAGGTCCCGGGCGAGGGCGTCACCCCGCTCGCCGTAGCCCCGTACGAGTTTGGCCGCCCGGGCCACCGGTTCGGCCGCGAGGGGGTGCCCGGGATACCGGGTGAGCCAGTACGGCAGCAGGTTGCGCTCGATGCCGGTCAGCGACGCGATGCTCTCGACATCGCCGGTGAAGCCGCAGGCGCAGGTCGGCTCCGACTGCTCCGGGCCGAGCAGGCCTCCCAGCGGAATGTGCACGTGGCCCAACTCGCCGGCCATCCCGGCGGCGCCGGCGATCACCTTGCCGCTCTCGACCACTCCGCCACCGAGGCCCGTGCCGACGATCGCCGACACCGACGACCGGGTCATCGCCTCGTCACCGAAGTACACGTGATGGGCGTAGAGCGCGGCCGCGTTGCCGTCGTTGTGGTAGACCACCGGCAGGCCCAGCCGACGTTCCAACGCGCCGCGCACGTCGAAGCCACGCCAGGCCGGCTGCGAGAAGTTGGTCGAGCCGCGCGACGAGATGACACCGGTGGCGCTGGCGGGTCCGGGGGTGTCGAGCCCGACCGCCCGGACCAGTTCGCGGGGGACGCCGGTCTGCGCCAGCGCCCCGTCGAGCGCCCGTGCCAGCGCCTCGATCGCCGCCTCCGGGCCGGCCTGCACCTCGCTGGGGATCTCCAGGAGGCCGTCGACCAGGAAGCGTCCGTCCACCGTCAGCACGGTGGCGTTGTTGCTGGTGCCGCCGTTGTCCAGACCGACGACCACCGGCACTCCTGCGCTGCCCACCGCAACCGCCTCCCGCCCTCATGAGTGTGAGCCGAGGCTAGTGCCAACCCCGCTCCCCCGCCACGCCCCGCCCCCACCCGACCCAGGATCCCCGCGATCTTGCACTTTCTGTGCCGACAAAAGGCACGTATAGCCACACCTCGACCACCGAAAGTGCAAGATCGCGGGGAAGGTCAGTGGGGGCAGCGGGCTGTTACCGCTGTCGCCTCACGGTCCTCGTCGTGGTGGACGTTGGGGATCAGGCCGGCCGCGTGGAAGGTTGCGCAGAGCGCGGCCAGCTGGGTCTGGCCGGCCTCCACCACCAGGTGCCCGCCCGGGGCCAACCAGGTTGCTGCCTCGACGCCCACCCGGCGCAGCACGGCGAGCCCGTCCGGCCCGCCGTCGAGCGCCACCGGGGCCTCGTGCAGCCGTGCCTCCGGCGGCATCAGGGCCACCGCGTCGGTCGGCACGTACGGGGCGTTGGCGACCACCAGGTCAAGTCTCCCCCGCCACTGCTGGGGCAGAGGGGCGAACAGGTCACCCTCGTACACCTCGGCGGTCAGGCCGGCGAGGTTGCGCCGGGCGCACGCCACCGCCACCGGGTCGATGTCGGCGGCGGCCAGCCAGCGCGGCGCGAGCCGATGCGCCAGCGCGACGGCCGCAGCCCCGGAGCCGCAGCAGAGGTCGACGACCGCCGGGGCGGGTCCGGTCAGCTCGACCGCCACCTCGACCAGCAGGGCCGTCCGGCCGCGCGGCACGAAGACGCCCGGGTCGACGGCGATCCGTAGGCCGCAGAACTCCGCCCAGCCGAGCAGGTACTCCAGCGGCTCACCGGCCACCCGGCGGTCGGTCAGCTCGGCCAGGGCCACCGGGTCGTCGGTGGCGGCGACCAACAGCTCGGCCTCGTCCTCGGCGTACACACAGCCGGCGGCGCGCAGCCGGCCCACCAGGGCCGACCGGTCGATCGGCGGTGAGTCCACTCAGGCCCCCGCGCTGGCGTCCAGCGCGGCGGCGATGTCGGCCACCAGGTCGGCCGTATCCTCGGCGCCGCAGGAGAGCCGGACGAAGCCGGGGGCGGTGTCGTCGCCCCACTGGGCCCGTCGGTCGGCGGTGGTGTGCAGACCGCCGAAGGAGGTGGCGGCCGCCACCAGCCGAGCGGCCTCGACGAAGCGGGCGACCCGATCGGCGTCGCCCAGGTCGAACGACAACACCCCGGGCATCCGGCGCATCTGCGTCGAGGCGACCGCGTACGCGGGATCGTCCGGCAGCCCCGGCCAGCGCAGCCCGGTCACGTCCGGACGGGCCGCCAGCAGGTCGGCCACGGCGGCGGCGTTCGCGCTCTGCCGGGCCAACCGCAGGTCGAGGGTCGCCAGCGACCGGTGGGCCAGCCAGGCGTCGAACGCGCCCGGCACCGAACCGGTGCTGGTACGCCAGAGCGTCACCGCCTCCAGCACCTCGGCGGACCGGCTGGCCAGGTAGCCGAGCAGCAGGTCGGAGTGGCCGGTGAGCGCCTTCGTGCCGGACGCCACCACCAGGTCGGCGCCGAGGTCCAGGGGACGCTGCCCGAGCGGGGTGGCCGTGGTGTTGTCGACCGCGAGCAGGGCGCCCGCGGCGTGCGCCCGCTCCGCCAGGGCGGCCACGTCGACCACGTCCAGGCCCGGGTTGGCCGGGGTCTCCACCAGCACCAGCCGTACGCCCTCGAACGAGGGGTACGGGCCGACGGTCGGCACGAAGAGCACCCGTACGCCCATCGTCTCCAGCACGGCGGTGGCGAACGCCCGCACCGGGAAGTACCCGTCGGACGGCAGCACCACGGTGTCCCCCGGGCGCAACAGGGTGAACAGCGCGCCCGTGATGGCGGCCTGACCGCTGGCGAAGACGCGGCAGTCCCCGCCCTCCAACTCGCCCACCGCGGCTTCCAACAGCCGCCGGGTCGGGTTGTCGGGGCGACCGTAGCCGTTCGGCGACGTGTCCGGCCCCTGCCGAGGGTCCAGGTGGTACGGCGCGGCGAACACCGGCCCCGGCAGGAACGGGTCACCCGGTGCCGGCTCCGGCAGGCCGGCGCGGACACAACGGGTGCCGTCTCCCCACTCGCTCATCAAGACCTCACTCGTACGACTCGGGCTTGGCGGTGCGGCTCATCAGCGCCTGGACGGCGAGGCGCGGGTCCATCCCCTCGTGACAGATCCGTTCGACGTGCTCGGTGATCGGCATCTCGACGCCGTGCGCCCGGGCCAGGTCGCGGATCGCGAGGCAGCTCTTGACTCCCTCGGCGGTCTGTCGTGTGGCGGCCTGGGCCTGCTCCAGCGTCTCACCGCGGCCCAGGTGCTCGCCGAAGGTGCGGTTACGGGCCAGCGGGGACGAGCAGGAGGCGACGAGGTCGCCCATGCCGGCCAGGCCGGCGAAGGTGATCGGGTCCGCGCCGAGCGCCACGCCCAGGCGGGCCGTCTCGGCCAGCCCCCGGGTCATCAGCATGGCCCGGGTGTTGTCGCCGAAGCCCATCGCGGTGGCGATGCCGTACGACAGGGCGATCACGTTCTTGACCGCGCCGCCCAGCTCGCAGCCGATCACGTCGTCGTTGGTGTACGGGCGCAGGTACGGCGTCCGGATCGACGACTGCACGAGCGTGGCCCGGTTGGCGTTCGTGCCGGCCACCACCGTGGCGGCCGGCTGCTCGGCGGCGATCTCGGGGGCCAGGTTGGGGCCGGAGACCACCACCACCCGGTCCGCGGCCACCCCGGCGGTCTCCACGATGACCTCGCTCATCCGCCTGGTGGTGCCGAGTTCGATGCCCTTCATCAGCGACACGAGCGTCGAGTCCGGGTGCAGGTATGCGGCCCACTCGGCGAGGTTGCCGCGCAGGGTCTGCGACGGTACGGAGAGCACCACCACCTCGGCGTCGGTGATCGCCTCGGCGGCGTCGGTGGTGGCGGTGACCCGGGCCGGCAGCAGCAGGTCCGGCAGGTACTCGGGATTGCGACGCTCGGTACGGATGCTCTCGGCCACCGGAGCACGGCGGGCCCACACCGTCACGTCCCGACCCGCGTCGGCCAGGATCTTGGCGAAGGCGGTGCCCCAGGAGCCGGCGCCGAGCACCGCGACGTGGCCGCTCATGCCGCTTCGCCCTGTCGCCGTTCGCCGGACGGTCGGGCCGGTCGTTGCCAGAGCGGGGGCGGGGTACCGCCCCGGATCTCGGCGAGCATGTCCCGTAGCCGCAGCATGATGGCGTCCGTCATCTCTTCGAGGGTTTCCCGGGTCGGCGGGGCGTCCGCCCAGCGGCTGAGGTCGACCGGGGCGCCGGCCACCACGGTGACCGGAATCCGGGGGCGTGGGTTGAGGCGGCTGGTACGCGGGTCGAAGATCCGCTCCGGCCCCCACATCGCCACCGGCACCACGGGCGCGCCGGTGGCCAACGCCAGGCGGGCGGCGCCGGTCTTCGCCTTCATCGGCCACAGGTCCGGCTGCCGGGTGGTGGTTCCCTCCGGGTAGATCACGACCGCACCGCCCTCGTCGAGCGCGGCGACGAGCTTGTCCAGCGAGCGGACGGCTTCCACGCTGCCCCGCTCGACCGGGATCTGCCGGCACCGGTGCAGGATCCAGCCGACCACCGGCACCCGGAACACGCTGGCCTTGCCCAGGTACTGCGGCCACCGGCCGGAGTCGTAGATGAAGTGCGCGGAGACCAGCGGGTCGGCGTGCGAGATGTGGTTCGGCACGATGATCACACCGCCGTCCCCGGCGAGGTGTTCCTGGCCACGCCAGGTCCGCCGGGTCCAGACGGTCATCACCGGCTTCACCAGCCCCACGGCGAACCGTTGCCAGAACCCCAGCCTCCGCCGTGCCACTGTGCCTCCTCGTCGCGCCGAACCCACCGCGCGCGCCCGACCCGCGACACCCGCAGCGGAAATCATGCCTGCTCGCCCCCGGTACGGCCAGCGAGGGTCCCGTCGTCCGGCTGGCAGGATTGCGGACGTGAGTCAGCCGAGGTGGGCCGTGGTGGTGCCGGTGAAGCGTCTGACCGTGGCCAAGAGCCGGCTGCGGGGCGCGCTGCCCGGCGTACCCCACGAGGAGCTGGCGCTGGCGCTGGCCGCCGACACCCTCCGCGCGGTGCTGGCCTGCCCGGCGGTCGCCGAGGCCCTGGTGGTGACCGACGACCACCGGGTGGCGCGGGCGGCCCGGGCCGTCGGGGCGCGGACGCTCGCCGACCTGCCGGACGCCGGCCTGAACGCCGCGTTCCGGCACGGCGCGGCACAAACCCCGGCGCGGTGGGTGGTCGGGCTCACCGCCGACCTACCGGCGCTGCGCCCGGACGAGCTGGCCGCCGCGCTGCTCGCGGCGCAGCACGGTCCCACCGGGGTACGCCGGTTCGTCGCGGACGCGCCCGGCACGGGAACCGTGCTGCTCGCCGCGCCGCCGGGGGTGGACCTCGACCCGCGGTTCGGGATCGGCTCGGCGGTGGTGCACGAGGTGAGCGGGGCGCTGCCGCTGACCGGCGACTGGCCCAGCCTGCGACGCGACGTGGACACCGCCGGGGACCTGGCCGACGCCGCCCGCCTGGGCCTGGGACCGCGCACGGCGGCGCTGCTCGCCGCCGGCTGCCCGGCGCGCGCCACGAGCTGAGAGCGCGGCCGCGCGGCGTCGGGCCGACCCCACCGGTGTACGGTGCCAGCATGCAGGGCACGGTGGCCAGCTACGACGCGGCGACACGCAGCGGTGTGCTGTTGCTCGACGACGGCACCGAGCTGCGCTTCCCCGCGCGGGCGTTCGACGCCTCCGGCCTGCGACTTCTCCGGCTCGGCCAGCGGGTACGGATCGACACCGATCCCGACGGCGAGGTCGTCCGGGTGACATTGCCGACGATGAACTGAACCGGCGGGGCCAAGTTCATTTTGCGTTAACTCTCTTCGGGTGATTATGAGCGGGTGAGCACCCCTCGCGAGCACCCGGTCACCCCGCCCGCCACCGATCCCCGCAACGGCGCCCGCATCCGCGGCACCGACGGCCGTTTCCGTCCGTCCCGGGCCGAACGGGCCGGCGCCGCCCGCGCCGACACGCTCGCCGACGACCCGGGAGGGGCCTCCTCCGGGCTGGACGAGGTCCTCGACCCCGCCGTGCCGACCACCGAGACGGACGGCCCGGCGGCCGGTGGAGTCCAGCCGGCCCCGCCCCCCGCCGAGGACGACGAGGAGCCGCCGGCTCCGCTGCCGGAGGACCGCTTCCTCAACCGGGAGCTGTCCTGGCTCGACTTCAACGCGCGGGTGCTCGCGCTCGCCGAGGACCAGAGCACTCCCCTGCTGGAGCGGGCCAAGTTCCTGGCGATCTTCGCCAGCAACCTGGACGAGTTCTACATGGTGCGGATCGCCGGCCTGAAGCGGCGGCTCTCCGCCGGCCTTCCGGTACGCGGCGGCGACCGTCTCCCGCTGCGCACGCAGCTCGAACTGATCGCCGAACGGACCGCCGAACTGGTCGCCCGGCACGCCGCCTGCTTCGTCGACGACGTCCTGCCCCGGCTGGCCGAGGAGGACGTCCGCATCCTGCGCTGGGCCGACCTCGGCGACGCCGAGCGGGAACGGCTGCGCACCTACTTCCGGGAGCACATCTTCCCGGTGCTCACCCCGCTCGCGGTGGACCCGGCGCACCCGTTCCCGTACATCTCGGGACGGTCGCTCAACCTGGCGGTGGCCGTCCGCGACCCGGACGGCGGTTCCGAGCTGTTCGCGCGGGTGAAGGTGCCCAACAACGTCCCGCGATTCGTGCGCGTCGACCGGGACCAACCGGGCGTACGGATGCTGCCGGTCGAGGACCTGATCTCGGTGCACCTGGGTCAGCTCTTCAGCGGCATGCAGGTGGTCGAGTGCCACCTGTTCCGGGTGACCCGCAACGCCGAGGTGGAGGTCGACGAGGACCGCGACGAGGACCTGCTCCAGGCGCTGGAACGGGAACTGGCCCGCCGCCGGTTCGGTCCGCCGGTCCGGCTGGAGGTCGCCGCGTCGATCTCCGATCACATGCTCGAACTGCTCGTCCGTGAGTTGGACATGGACGACCAGGACGTGCTGCGGGTGCCCGGCCTGCTGGACCTGTCCGCGCTGTGGCAGGTGTACGGCGAGGCCGACCGCCCGGACCTGAAGGACCCGCCGTTCGTACCGGCCACGCACCCCCGGCTCACCGAGGGTGAGGTGCCACGCAGCGTCTTCGCCACATTGCGGGACGGGGACATCCTGGTGCACCACCCGTACCACTCGTTCGCGACGAGCGTGCAGCGCTTCATCGAGCAGGCCGCCGCCGACCCGAACGTGCTCGCCATCAAGCAGACGCTCTACCGGACCAGCGGAGATTCCCCGATCGTGGACGCGTTGGTGGACGCGGCCGCCGCCGGCAAGCAGGTGGTGGTGCTGGTCGAGGTGAAGGCCCGCTTCGACGAGGTGGCCAATATCGGCTGGGCCCGGACCCTGGAACGGGCCGGCTGTCACGTGGTGTACGGCCTCGTCGGGCTCAAGACGCACTGCAAGACGGCGTTGGTGGTCCGGCAGGAGGGCAACCAGATCCGCCGGTACTGCCACATCGGCACCGGCAACTACCACCCGAAGACCGCGCGGCTGTACGAGGACTTCGGCATGCTCACCGCCGACCCGGAGATCGGCGCGGACCTCACCGACCTGTTCAACGTGCTGACCGGCTACAGCCGGCAGACCGCGTACCGGCGGCTGCTGGTCGCCCCGCAGGGCATCCGCAGCGGACTGATCGAACGGATCGAGCGGGAGATCGCGCACGTCCGCCTCGGCATGCCCGGCCTGGTCCAGTTCAAGGTCAACTCCCTGGTCGACGAGGGCGTGACCGACGCGCTGTACCGGGCCTCCCAGGCCGGCGTCCACGTCGACCTGCTCATCCGGGGCATGTGCACGCTGCGGCCCGGGGTGCCGGGGCTGTCGGAGAACATCCGGGTCCGCTCGATCCTGGGCCGGTTCCTGGAGCACTCCCGCATCTTCCGCTTCGGCAACAACGGCGAGGCCGAGTTCTGGATGGGTTCGGCGGACCTGATGCACCGCAACCTGGACCGGCGGGTGGAGGCGCTGGTGCAGGTGAGCGATCCGGTCGCCCGGGCCGAGCTGGACCATGTGCTGACCGCCGCCATGAGCCCAGACGTCGACGCGTTCGAGCTGGCCGGCGACGGCACCTGGACCCGGCGCACCGGCGGCGACGAGGCGGCCCGCGTCCATCTCCAGGAACTGTTGCTGCGCCGCGTCGGTGGCACAGCCGGCTGAGCGATCACCGCCTAGGCTGAGTTGATGGTCGAGGAGGAGCAGAAGTACGAGGTGGACGACACCTTCGTGCTGCCCGACCTGTCCGCCGCCGCACCCGTCGGCGGCCGGGTCCGGGCGCTGCCGCCGGTGACGCTCGTCGCCCGCTACCTGGACACGGTCGACCTGCGGCTGGCCCGCGCCGGGGC
The DNA here is from genome assembly GCF_049179015.1 of Micromonospora sp. WMMD736. NCBI lineage: Bacteria > Bacillati > Actinomycetota > Actinomycetes > Micromonosporales > Micromonosporaceae > Micromonospora > Micromonospora sp. WMMD736. Next base: position 5,799,678 of record NZ_JBMHMI010000001.1, on the reverse strand, counting down.
GTCCCTGCGGCACCGTGCCGGGGACGAGCCGCCGTGGACGGTGAAGCTGCCCACCGGCACGCCCGGCGTCCGGCATGAGATCTCCCGTCCCGGGCCGGCCGGGCAACCGCCGCCGGAGCTGGTCGAGCTGGTCACCGCGCTGCACCGGGGTACGCCCCTGGCACCGGTGACGGTGGTGCGTACCGTCCGGCACGCCCACGAGGTGTGCGCCGAGGACGGCACGGTGCTCGCCGAGGTGGTGGACGACCGGGTGAGCGTCCTCGACGACGCCGGCACCAGCACGGATGAGTTCCGCGAGGTGGAGGTCGAGCGCAAGGCCGGCGACCGTGACCTGCTGGGCCGCGTCGGCGCGGTGCTGCGTGACGCCGGGGCGCGGGCCGGCTCGTTCACCCCGAAGCACGTGCGGGCGCTGGGCGCGGTGGCGCAGGCCGAACCGGACCTGGTAGCACCGGGTGAGCTGGCCGACGACCCGAGCGCCGGGGAGGTGGTCACCGAGGCGGTCCGCAAGGAGGTACGCCGGCTACTGGCCCACGATCCCCTCGTCCGACTGCACCGCTCCACCGGCGACGGTGACAGCGCCGTACACCAGATGCGGGTGGCCTGCCGACGGCTGCGCAGCGACCTGCGGACCTTCCGGCCACTCGTCCGCCGCAGCTGGGCCCGTCCCCTGCGCGACGAGCTGCGCTGGCTGGCCGGGGTGCTCGGCGGGGCGCGCGACGCCGAGGTGCTGCGCGGACGGCTGCGGCGCACCGCGACCGCCGACCCGCTCAGCCCACTCGACGCGGGCGCGGTCGACCGGCTGGACGACGCGCTCGCGCAGCGGCAGCGGCGCGCGCTCGTCGCCATCGACGAGGCGCTGCGCTCCCCGCGCTACCTCGCCCTGGTGGACGCCCTGGTGCTGGCCGCCCGAGCGCCCCGGCTCACCCGGCGGGCGGCCGCCCCGGCGGCCCGGACGCTACCGAAGCTGGTGGCCCGCCCGTGGCGGCGGCTCACCGGCCCGGACGGCGTCGACGGGCTCGACCCGCTCGCACCCGACGACCGCTGGCACGCCGTCCGCAAGCAGGGCAAACAGGCCCGGTACGCGGTCACCGCCGTCCTCCCGGCGGTCGGCAGCGACGCGCGGAGGCTGGCCCGTGCGCTGGCCCGCGTCCAGGACGTGCTCGGTGAGCACCAGGACGCCGCGGTGGCCGCCGAGACCTGGCTCGCCCTCGCCGCCGAGCGACCCGACGACCACGAGATCGCGGTCACCGCCGGGCGGCTGGCCGAACGGGAACGCGACACGGTCCGCCGGATGCGGGCCCGGTTCCCCGACGCGTGGCACCGGGCGACCCGGCGACGGCGGACCCGATGGCTGCCATGACGGGCATCCGGGCCGCCGGTGGGGTCTGCTGGCGACCCACCGACGACGGCGTACGGGTCTGCGTGGTGCACCGCCCGCGCTACGGGGACTGGACGCTGCCCAAGGGCAAGTTGGAACCGGGCGAACATCCGCTCGTCGCGGCGGTCCGCGAGGTGGCCGAGGAGGCCGACGTGCGGGGCGTACCGCAGGTGCGGCTGCCGTCGGTGCGCTACCGCAGCGAGGGGCAGGCCAAACTGGTCGACTACTGGTCGATGCTCGCCGTCGCCGAGGGGGGTTTCCAGCCGGGCACCGAGGTCGACGACATCCGATGGCTCACCGTGGACGACGCGATCCGGCTGGTCAGCTACCCACACGACGCCGAGGTGCTGGCCGCGTTCGCCGCGCTGCCGCCGGTGACCGCGACCGTCGCGCTGGTTCGGCACGGGCACGCCGGCAAGCGGGCCACGTGGACCGGTCCGGACACCGCCCGTCCGCTCGACGACGAGGGGTGGGCCCAGGCGTACGCGCTGGCGCCGCTGATCGCCGTGGTCCGGCCGGCCCGGTTGCTGTCGGCGTCGGCACGCCGCTGCGTACAGACCCTGGACCCGGCCGCCGCGCTCCTCGACCTGCCCATCGAGGTCTGCGGCGACCTGGACGAGCCGCAGCCCGGCCAGCAACACGACGAACGGGTGCTGGCGACCGCCGCGCGGGTGCTGGAGTTGGCCTGCGTCGGCGGGCAGGTGGCGGTGTGCAGCCAGGGCAAGGTGCTGCCCGGCGCGTTGGAGCGGCTGACCGGCCGCACCGACGACGACTTCACCACCCCCAAGGGCGGCGGTTGGCTGCTCGCCTTCGTCGGCGACCGACTGCTCGCCACCGATCGCCTCTGAACCCTGGGCGCCGATCGGCCCGGGTCGGCGACCAACCGACGCCGCGGCGTCGTCGGTCCCGGCGCACCGGGTCAGCGCGGCGGCAGCGTGACGGTCACCGCCACCGGCAGGTGGTCGCTGGCCTCGCCGCGCGGCGCGACCGGATCCGTCGCCGTCAGACCGGGTGAGACGAAGACGTGGTCGATCTGCTGCCGGGGGTCGTCGGCGGGGCTGGTCGCCAGCGGTCGGGCGGCCGCCAACGCGTCCACCAGACCCGCCCCCGTGAACTGTCCGAACGCCTCGTCGCCCGGCTCGGTGTTCAGGTCGCCGGCCACGATGAGCGGGCGGCCCACCGCGTACCGGACGGCGAAGTCGGCGACCGCGCGGGCCTGGACCACCGGTCCCCGGCCGGGCGGCGGCTGGAGGTGGGTGCTCACCACGACGGTACGCACGTCGTCGCCGAGGTCGAGGGTCACGGCGAGCGCCTGCGCGCCGGTCGGCGCCCCGACGGCCGGCAACGGCAGGGACTCCGGCGCGGTGACCGGCCAGCGGCTGAGCACCGCGTCACCCCACACCGGGTCGGCGGCCGGCCCGAAGACGTACGGCATGCCGAGCCGGTCGGACAGCAGGTCCAACGTGTCGTGGCCGCCGTTGAGCAGCCAGCCCCGGTCCACCTCGCTGAGCAGCACGACGTCCGGTCGCTGCCGGTTTATCGCGGCGGCCAGCCCGGCCAGGTCGAACCGGCCGTCCAGACCGAAGCCCATCCGGATGTTGTACGCCACCACCCGCAACCGCTCCGGCGGCCCTTCCCGGTTGCTGGCCACCGGAAGTTCCTCGGCGACGAGCGGCGCCAGCAGGGCGAGCGCGGTCACCGCGGCCGTGGTCGGCAGGGGCGGCAACGGTCCGGGCAGCCGGAGGCGGATGGGACGGGCCGTCAGGGCCACCACGGCGACCACCCCGGCCACCACCACCGGCACGGCGGCGTTGGGATACCCGAGGTCGTAGGCGGAGTAGTAGCCGATCGAGCCGACCACGAAGACGAGCATGCCGGCGGCCACCGCGTACCCCCGGCGGGCCGCCGCCCGCCGTCCATCGCCCGCCTCGTCCGCCCGGACCCGATCGGGGCCGGCCTTGTCGGTCCGACCTGCGCTGTCGGGGCGGCCCGCGCTGTCGGTGCGACCGGCGCTGTCGGTGCGACCGGCGCTGTCGGGGCGGCCCGCGCTGTCGGTGCGACCGGCGCTGTCGGTGTGGGCCAGGCAGGCGCCGAGGCCGACGGCGCTGAGCAGCATCGCCGCGACCAGCAGATCGCCACGGTCGAGGGCGAAGAGCACCGCGCCCGCCAGCAGGGCCACCGGCCCGAGTGGGCGGGTCCACGGCCGGATCGGGCCTGCCAGGGCGGCCAGCAGGAATCCGGCCACCGCCACCGGCACGGGCGCCAGGCCGAACAACGGTGAACGGGCGACCGACCCGCCCGCTTGCAGGTACGACATCCCGGCCTGTGCCAGGGCCGGCGCGAGGGCCACCATGCCGGACAGCAGCAGCGTCGGCCCGAACAGCAGCCACGATCGGGCCCCACCGGGGCCGGGCGGCGCGGCGGGTAGGGCGGCGTCGAGCAGGAACAGCGCCACCGCGACGATGCTGAGCAGCCAGGCCGCCCAGCCGCCGCGCCAGACGAGGTCGTAGGTGTCCAGCAGCGCATGACCAACGGCGTTGACCGCCAGCCCGAGCGCCAGCCCCGGCACCGGGCGGTCGGTGCCGGCGGCGACGCCGACCAGCCACACCAGCCCGGCCAGCAGGCCCGTGGTGGCCAACCAGAGCTGCGGACGGCCCCCAGGGGTCGCGGTGAGGGCGAGACGGGCCACGGCCAGCACGACGGCCGCCGCGACGGTCACCGGACGGGCACCGACCCGACGGACCAGCGCCGGCGCGGCCAGCGCCAGCACGAACCAGCCGAGCGCGAACGCGCCCATCAACTCGGCCGGAGTGGAGGCGGCCTGCCCGAAGATGGTGATGATGCCGGGTAGCCAGACGCGTAGCACGTCGATGAACAGGATGACGCCCAGCGCGAGCGATGAGGTGGTGAGCTGGCGGTAGCGCACCGGTGCCCCACTTCCCGTCGACGGACCAGCCCGAAGGGGGAGCCGGCACGGCGATTCTGCGCGTACGGTCCGGTCCGGTCAACGGTTCCGGCACGCACGAGGGGCGTCCACCGCGCGGTGGACGCCCCTCGTCGCTCTGTCGGTCGGTCAGCGCTTGCTGGCCGCCTTCTTGGCCGGAGCCTTCTTCGCCGGGGCCTTCTTGGCCGCCGTGCTCTTGCTCGCCGCCGCGGTGGTCTTCTTCGCCGTGGTCGACTTGGTGGCCGCGGCGCTCTTCTTCGCCGGGGCGGTCTTCTTGCTGGCCGCCTTGGTGGCCGTGGCGGTCTTGCTCGCCTTGGCCGGGGCGGTCTTCTTGCTGGCCGCCTTGGTGGCCGTGGCGGTCTTGCTCGCCTTGGCCGGGGCGGTCTTCTTGCTCGCCGCCTTGGTGGCGGTGGCCTTGGTGGCGGTGGCCTTGGTGCCCGTCGCCTTGGTGCCGGCCGCCTTCGCCGTGGTGGTCGCCGTCTTCTTGGCCGCCACCGTGGCCTTCGGCACCTTGCCGCTGGCCACCATCTCCTTGAACCCAGCGCCGGGACGGAAGGTCGGGACAGACGTCTTCTTGACCTTCACCGCCTCGCCGGTACGCGGGTTGCGCGCTGTTCGTGCGCCACGCACACGCTTTTCGAATGCTCCGAATCCGGTGATCGCCACCTTCTCGCCCTTGGTGACCGCCGCCTGGACCTCAGTGAGGACCGCGTCGAGCGCGGCCGTCGCCGTTTTCCGGTCCCCCAGGCGAACGGCGAGCGCCTCGATGAGCTCGGCCTTGTTCACGACTTCCTCCCGATTGTGCAACTGACTCGACGCGAGCCATTCTGCGCGCACCGTATGCCCTGTAGTGCCTGGACACAAACATTCGGCGGAAAAAAGCCCTTGTGTCGTAACGGATTCGCCCCCACCGGTTGGACCGGTGGGGGCGAAATCCGATGTGGGGGTGCGCGTACGGCTATGCCACGGAGGGCAGGAACGGCAGTCGGCCGGCCTCGTAGGAGTCGATGTCGGCGGCGTGTCGGAGGGTGAGTCCAATGTCGTCCAGGCCCTCGATCAGCCGCCAGCGGCTGAAGTCGTCGAGCGGGAACGACCAGGTCGCATCCCCGGCCCGGAGCTGTCGCGCGGTCAGGTCGACGGTCACCGGCGTGGTCGGGTCGGCCTCGACGAGATCCCACAACTCCTCGACGGCTTTCAATTCCAACTCGACCGGTAGCAGGCCCTCCTTGAGTGCGTTGCCGCGGAAGATGTCACCGAAGCGCGGTGACACGACAGCACGGAAGCCCCAGTCCCGCAGCGCCCAGACCGCGTGCTCGCGCGAGGATCCGGTGCCGAACTCCGGTCCGGCGACGAGGATCGACGCACCGGAATAGGATTCATCGTTGAGCACGAATGCCGGGTCTTCCCGCCAGGCGTTGAACAGCCCGTCGGCGAAGCCGGTACGGGTCACCCGCTTGAGGTACACGGCCGGGATGATCTGATCCGTGTCCACGTTGGACCGCCGCAGCGGCACGGCCGTACCGGTGTGGGTGGTGAACTTGTCCATCTCGTCGGTCCCTTCTACAGGTCGGCGGGGGCGGCCAGCCGGCCGACCACGGCGGTGGCGGCGGCGACCGGCGGGGACACCAGATGGGTACGTCCGCCCCGGCCCTGCCGGCCCTCGAAGTTGCGGTTGGAGGTGGAGGCGGAGCGCTCGCCCGGCTTGAGCGTGTCCGGGTTCATGCCCAGGCACATCGAGCAGCCGGCGAACCGCCATTCGGCGCCCGCGTCGGCGAAGACCTTGTCCAGCCCCTCGGCTTCGGCGGCCTCCCGTACGGCGGCGGAGCCGGGCACCACGAGCATCCGCACCCCGTCGGCGACCCGGTGCCCGCGCAGCACGTCGGCGGCGGCCCGCAGATCCTCCAGACGGCCGTTGGTGCACGAGCCCACGAAGACCACGTCGATGGGCAGCTCCCGCAGCGGGGTGCCGGGGCGCAGATCCATGTACTCCAGGGCCCGGCGGGCGGCGGCGCGCTCCGCGTCGGTGGTGAACTCCTCCGGGTCGGGCACCGGCGCGCTCAGCGGCGCGCCCTGCCCCGGGTTGGTGCCCCAGGTGACGAAGGGCGTGATGCGGCTCGCGTCCAGCGTCACCTCGGCGTCGAAGCGCGCGCCCTCGTCGGTGGGCAGCGTCCGCCACCAGGCGAGCGCCGCGTCCCAGTCGGCGCCCTGGGGCGCGTTCGGCCGACCCTTGAGGTACGCGAAGGTCGTCTCGTCCGGCGCGATCATGCCGGCCTTGGCGCCCCACTCGATGGACATGTTGGCGATGGTCATCCGCCCCTCCATGGAGAGGTTGCGGATCGCCTCGCCGCGGTACTCCACGATGTGCCCACGGCCACCGCCGGTGCCGACCTGCGTGATCAGCGCGAGCACGAGGTCCTTGGCGGTGACGCCCGGCGCGAGCTGGCCGGTGACGTTCACGGCCATCGTCTTCGGCCGGCTCTGCGGCAGCGTCTGGGTGGCCAGCACGTGCTCCACCTCGCTGGTGCCGATGCCAAAGGCGAGCGCCCCGAACGCGCCGTGGGTGGCGGTGTGCGAGTCGCCGCAGACGATCGTCATACCCGGCTGGGTGAGCCCGAGCTGCGGGCCGATGACGTGCACGATGCCCTGGTTGTCGTCGCCGAGCGGGTGCAGGCGCACCCCGAACTCGGCGCAGTTGCGGCGCAGCGTCTCGATCTGCGTACGCGACGTCGGGTCCGCGATGGTGAGCAGGTCACCACGGCGGGACCGGAACGCCGGATCGGCGTACCCGGTCGGGGTGTTGTGGTCCTCGGTCGCGAGGGTCAGGTCGGTACGACGCACCCGGCGCCCGGCGAGCCGCAGCCCGTCGAACGCCTGCGGGCTGGTCACCTCGTGCAGCAGGTGCAGGTCGATGAAGAGCAGGTCCGGCTCACCAGCGGCGGACCGTACGACGTGCGCGTCCCAGACCTTCTCGGCCAGGGTCCTCGGCTCAGGAGTGACTCCCACCATCTGGACATCCTAAATTCTGGGAGGTAAGTTTCGGCTTGTGGGACACAGTATGAGCGGTGTCGGCGTTCTCGACAAGGCGGTGGTCATCCTGGCCGCCTGCGTCGACGGCGCCAGCCTTGCCGAACTCGTTGAACGCACCAAGCTGCCCCGAGCCACCGCACACCGGCTGGCGCAGGCCCTGGAGATCCACCGGATGCTGGTCCGGGACACACAGGGCCGTTGGCGCCCCGGCCCCCGGCTCGGCGAGCTGGCCAACGCCGCACCGGACGTGCTGCTGACCGCCGCCGAGCCCCTGCTCGCCGCGCTGCGCGACGCCACCGGTGAGAGCGCCCAGCTCTACCTGCGCCGCGCCGACGAGCGCATCTGCGTGGCCGCCGCCGAGCGCGCCAGCGGTTTGCGGGACACCGTCCCGGTAGGCTCGGTGCTGCCCATGACGGCCGGTTCGGCGGCGCAGATCCTGCTCGCCTGGGAGCCGCCCGAGGCGGTGATGCCGCTGCTGCCACGCAGCAAGTTCACCGGCCGCACGCTGGCCGAGGTACGCCGTCGCGGATGGGCGCAGAGCGTCGCCGAGCGGGAGGCCGGTGTGGCGAGCGTCTCCGCGCCGATCCGCGACCGCACCGGCCGCGTGATCGCCTCGATCAGCATCTCCGGCCCGATCGAACGCCTCGGCCGCCGCCCCGGCGAACGCCACGCCATGGCCGTAGTCCGAGCCGGCCAACGCCTCTCCGGCCTCTAACCCCCGCCCAACCCCCTCCCACCAGCTGGCAACCCCCACCCACCCACCCACCCGCGTTGATCATGAAGTTATTGCCCCTCGCGCCGGCGTGTCGTGACGATAACTTCATGATCAACCGGCCGGGCCGGGCCGGGCCGGGCCGGGCCGGGCCGGGCCGGGCCGGGCATGGGTGGGCCGGTTGCCCCTGGTGATCAAGAGGTTCGCGTCACGACACGGCGGTCTCGATGACGCGAACGTCTCGATCACGAGGACCGGGGCGGCCGACGGCCGAGGGGGAAATGGAGAAGGCTCACCTCGTTGGGCGAGGTGAGCCTTTGGTTGTAGCCCCGACCGGATTCGAACCGGCGCTACCGCCTTGAGAGGGCGGCGTCCTGGGCCGCTAGACGACGGGGCCAGAACTTTCCTGTTCACCACCCTCGCGGGCGGTGCGACTTGTAGTCTAGCGGCACCGCCCGCGAGGGCGAGCACGGGGTACGGGCAACGGCCGCACCCGATGCGGCCCAGATCGACTCGGGTTCCGTGAACTCGGCCTATCAGCCGGCCCAGGACACCACGGTTTCCTGCAAGCCGAGTCGATCAAGCCAGGCCGCGACCAGCAGGCCGCGGCCGGCGGGCCGCGAACCGGCCGGCGGCGGACACGAAACAGCCCGCCTCACTGTAGTGAGACGGGCTGTGCACGATGTAGCCCCGACCGGATTCGAACCGGCGCTACCGCCTTGAGAGGGCGGCGTCCTGGGCCGCTAGACGACGGGGCCAGAACAACTTTCGCTCCCCCACCCGTCTGGGTGGAGGAGCTGCACTCCGCCGGAGAACACTCCTCCGCCCCCGCAGGGACGGAGTCGAACTCCGTCAGAATCCAGCGTCCGGGATTCTCGCGAATCCCAGCTGCGCTGGGGTACCAGGACTCGAACCTAGACTAACTGAACCAGAATCAGTCGGGCTGCCAATTACCCCATACCCCATCGGCCCCTTGCGGCGCCGGGAGTGAACATTACCCTCCCGGTGCCGGCAGGCCAAATCCGATCCCCCCGAAACACCCTTGAGCTGCGGAAACAGGGGCATCAGACCGATCAGGCGACGGGGACCACCGGGTTGCTGAGCTCGCCGATGCCCTCGATCCGCACGGAGACCGTATCCCCCTCGACGAGCTGACTAACCCCCGCCGGGGTGCCGGTGAGCACCACGTCGCCGGGCAGCAGCGTCATCACGTGCGAGATGTACGACACCAGGCCGGGCACGTCGAAGACCATGTCCTTCGTCCGGCCGAGCTGGCGTACCTCCATCTCGTCGGGGTTGCGACCGACCTCACACCGGATCTCCAGGTCGGAGATGTCCAGCCCGGTGGTGATCCACGGCCCGATCGGGCAGAACGAGTCGAAGCCCTTGGCCCGCGTCCACTGCCCGTCCGAGCGCTGGAGGTCCCGGGCGGTGACGTCGTTGGCGCAGGTGTAGCCGAAGATGGCGCGTTCGGCGGCGGCGCGGTCGGCCCGGCGGGCGCCCGGGGCGCCGATCACGACGGCCAACTCCGCCTCGTGCTCGACCTGCTTGGAGAAGATCGGCAGCCGGATCGCGTCGCGTGGACCGATCACCGAGGTGGACGGCTTGAGGAAGAGCAACGGCTCCTTGGGCACGTCGTTGCCGAGTTCGGCGGCGTGGTCGGCGTAGTTGCGGCCCACGCAGACCACCTTGCTGGGCAGAATCGGCGAGAGCAGCCGGACGTCGGAGAGGGCCCAGCGGGCCCCGCTGAAGGTGAGCTGGCCGAACGGGTGACCCTCGATCTCGGCGATGGTCAGGCCCTGCGGCCCGGCCTCCGGCTCCCCTTCGACGGCTCCGAACGACATTCCCTTGGCATGAGCGAAACGAGCGATACGCACCCGGCCAATCTAGCCCCGCGAGCGCGTCCACCGGCCACAACGCCCGGCGGGTGTGCGCAACCCGTCAGTGTCGCGGCACCCTAGCGCAGGGCGGGACTGCCGAGGCGGGATTCCGCACTTCGTACCCGCACGGAGGCCGGGCCGCCCTAGCGTCGGCTCCGGAGGTTCGTTCGTATGCCTGCATCGACACGACACCACAGAGCCCTCGCAGTGTTCGTACACTGCCTCGGCATCCTCGCCGCCGTGCCGGCCCTGCCCGCGGCGGCCCCGGAGGCGGCGGCCGCGCCACGACCGGCGGTCGTCACGCCACCGCCGACCGTGCCACCACCGGCGGCCGGCACACCACGACCAGCCGCGCCGCCCACAGCCGCGCCGCCGCCGACGACCGGGCCGATGGCGGTCGGGCCGGCGGTGCCGGTGGCCGCGCGGGCGACCAGCGCGGAGCCCACGCCGCCCTCGGCGCCCCCGGCGGTGCCGACGCCCACGCGGGCGGTCGTGCCGGCGCCCCCGCCTCCGGTCACGGTGGCGGTAGCGCCGGAGAACAGTCCAGCGCCGCGGTACCGGATCCACGTCCGCAACGTGGGCAACTCGCCGGTCGACACCACGGTCCGTCAGGAGCTGCCGTCCGGTTCGTCGGCGACCGCGATCAGCGCGGGCGGCCGGTCCAGTCGCTCCAACGGCTCGACGTCCGAGGTGACGTGGCGGTTGCGGCTGCCGGCCCACAGCAGCACGACGCTGGGCACGAGCCTGACCGCGACCGCGCCGGGCCAGCCGCTGACCGCGCCGGCCTGCGCCTTCACCAGTGACGGCAGCCGGCCGTACGACTGCGCCACCGCCACCTGGCAGGCGGCAGCCGCGGCACCGGCGGCGGAGGTCACCGAGGCGCCGCCCTGGCGGCGGTACCCGGTGCTGCTGGCCGGGTTGGGGATCCTGCTGCTGATCAGTGCCGTGGTGGCCTGGGTGTGGCGTCGTCGACGACGCGGACCGCGGGTGACCGCCGCCGCCCTGGCCGACGGGGCCGCAGACGGTGGACGCGGAACGATCTACCCGCGCCCGGCGACGCCGAGCCCGAGCCGACGTCGGCGTACCCCGCCGGTCTGGCTGCTGGTCGGCTCGGCAGTGGTGGTGCTGGCGGGGGTGATCGGCACGGCTGGCTGGACGGCGACCCGGCAGGTCTCGTCGATCGACACCCAGAAGCAGCCGACCAGTGGCGCGTGGCGGGGCACCGGGGTCTCCGGCCCGATGGGGGTGCCGCTGCGGGAGTCCGCGTTCGAGTTCACCGTCTACCGGATGACGTGCGGCGCGGCGGGCAGCGCGGCCACCGCCCCGGGGGCCAGCGCGCCACCGCCGGGCGCGCGGAGCTGTCAGGCCACCGTGGGTGTGCGCAACCTCACCGGCGCCCAGCAGCCCTGGCACGGCCAGTTGCAACGCGCGTACCTGCCCGGCAACCGCTGGGTGAGCACGGACGAGCCGGCCACCCGGGCGGCCAACCTGGGGCGGGACGTCTTCGCCAACCCGGTGGCCGCGGGCAGTCGGGTGGTGCTCCCGCTGGTCTTCACCGTCGACGGGCGGGATCCGCCCCAGCAACTGGAGCTGCGCAGCGGGGTGTTCTCGGCCGGCGTCCGGGTGCAGATGCCCTGACCGGCGCGCGGGCGGCGGTCGTACCCTGGGTTCCGTGACCGCCGCCCTCGCCCCCGCCGTGCTCGACGTGGCGACCTGGCAGGCCCGTCGCCGGGCCCACGAGGAGCGGGCGGACGCCTGGCTGACGCCGCACCTGGAGCGGCGGCGTCGGGGCGAGCGGCATCCGGTGGAGGACTTCCTCTTCACCTACTACTCGCACCGGCCGGCGCAGCTACGTCGCTGGCATCCGGGCGCGGGGGTCGAGCTGCGCGACGCCGACCCGGCCGAGTTCGGCCGGGACTACCGCGCCACGTCCGCCGGGGTCACCCTCGACACCGAGGGGGTACGCGTCAGACGCGGCGATTCGATCGCGTGGATCCGTTCGCTGCTGGCGGCCACGGCGGGCCGGACGCCGCACTTCGGCTGCTTCGGGATGCATGAGTGGGCGATGGTGTACCGGCAGACCCGCGAGGAGCTGCGGCACAACGCCTGGCCGCTGCGGCTGGCTCCGGAGCGGACCGCCGAGGTCGTCGAGGAGCGCGGCGTACGGTGCAGCCACTTCGACGCGTACCGGTTCTTCACCCCGCCGGCCCGGCCGTTGAACCTGCTCGACCCGACGCGCGAGACGCAGCACGCGAACGAGCAGCCGGGCTGCCTGCACGCCAACATGGACCTCTACAAGTGGGCGTACAAGTTGTCGCCGCTGGTCCCGTCCGAGCTGGTGGCGGACTGTTTCGAGCTGGCCCGCGAGATTCGCACGCTGGACATGCGGGCCAGCCCGTACGACCTGGCGGCGCTGGGTCATCCGCCGGTGCGGGTGGAGACGCCGGAGGGTCGGGCCGAGTACGCGACGGCACAGCGTGGGTTCGCGGACCGCGCGGCGGTGCTCCGCGACCGGCTGCTCGCCGCCGTTCCCTAGCGCCGGCCGGCCCGCAGGCCGTCGAGGAGCAGCGCGACCACTGCGGCCAGGTCGTCGTCGAGGCCCGGCTCGTCCCATTCCGTCCGGTGCGACGGGTGGTGGAAGCGGGCGGTGGCCTGGAGCAGCGCGCGGCCGGCCACCGCCGGGTCGGGCACGGTGAACTCGCCGGTGGCCACCCCGTCGGCGACGATCAGATTGAGCTGACCGGCGAGGACCTCCAGGTGGTTGGCGACCGCCCCCTCGGAGAGGGTGGCGAGCTGGTGGAAGTTGTCGAACAACTCCGGATCCTCGCGGGCCATCCGCCGCTTGGTGCCGCTCAGCTCGGCCAGCCAGCGGCGCAGCCGCTCGGCGGCCGGCCCGGGGGCGGTGGCGACGCCGATCAGCGGGGTCGACACCCGGGCCAGCCAGCGTTCGGCGACCGCCTCGCGGAGCGCGGCCTTGCTGGCGAAGTGCCGGTAGACGCTGCCGTGGCTGACGCTCAGCGCGCGGGCCACGTCGAGCACGGTGGCCTTCGCCGGGCCGTACCGGCGCAGCACCTCCTCGGCGGTGTCGAGGATGCGGTCGGCCGTCAGGGCGGTGGCGTCGCTCATCATCCCAGCCTCCCTGACGCCGCCGCCGGTCGTGGCGCGACCCCCGGGCGAGCGGTCGCGCCACGACGGGACGGTCATGCCCGCTCGCTGTCCAGCATGGCCATCTGCGCCTCGCCGTAGCGGCTGCCGGCCACCGCGTTCGAGGGTACGGCGGCCTCGATCGCGGCCAGGTCGGCCTCGGTCAGGGTGACCGTCGCGGCGCCGAGCGCCTCGGTCAGCCGCTCCCGGCGGCGGGCACCGATCAGCGGCACGATGGTCTCGCCCCGGGACAGCACCCAGGCGATGGCGATCTGCGCCACGGTCACGCCCCGCGCCTCGGCGACGGTGCGCAGGGCGTCCACCAGGGCGAGGTTGCGGTCCAGGTTCGCGCCGGTGAACCGGGGCAGGTCGGTGCGGAAGTCGCGGGCGGTGGTCTGCCGCTGCGGCGTCCAGTGACCGCTGATCAGGCCCCGGGACAGCACCCCGTACGCGGTGATGCCGACGCCCAGCTCGCGCGCGGTGGGCAGGATCGCGGCCTCGGGGTCGCGGGAGATCAACGAGTACTCGATCTGGAGATCGGCGACGGGGTGCACGGCGTGCGCCCGCCGCAGCGTCTCGGCGCTCACCTCGGACAGGCCGATGTGCCGGATGTGGCCGGCCTTGACCAGGTCGGCCAGGGTGCCCATCACGTCCTCGACCGGCACGTCCGGCGCGAGCCGGGCGGGGCGGTAGATGTCGACGTGGTCGGTGCCGAGTCGGCGCAGCGTGTACGCCAGGAAGTTCTTGATCGCGGCGGGTCGGAGGTCGTGGCCGATCCAGTTGCCGTCCACGTCGCGCAGGGCGCCGAACTTGACGCTGATCACCGCGTTGTCGCGGTTACGGCCGCGCAGGGCGTCGCGCAGCAGCATCTCGTTGTGGCCCATGCCGTAGAAGTCGCCGGTGTCGAGCAGGGTGATGCCGGCGTCCAGCGCGGCGTGGATGGTGGCGATGCTCTCGGCCTCGTCGGCGGGACCGTAGAGGTCGGACATGCCCATCAGGCCGAGCCCGAGGGCCGAGACGGTGGGGCCGGTGCTGCCGAGGGTGCGGGTGTCCATCGGTCTTCCTCTCACGTGGGGTACCCGGATGACAGTACACCGATCGACTGACAGATTCCAGATTATGTCACTCAATAGCGCGCGGATGCCGTCGAAGTGAAGCTCGGTTCCGCTACTCGCCGTCGACGCGGCGGTCGCGCTTGCGCTGCGACTGGCGCTTCTTCTCGGCCAACCGGCGTTCCTTCGCGCCGCGCGAAGGCCTCGTCGCGCGGCGCGGCGGCGGGGGCGGGGCCGCCGCCTCGCGCAACAACGCGGCCATCCGCTCCCGGGCCGCCTCCCGGTTGGCAAGCTGCGCCCGGTGCTCGCTGGCCGCGATCGTCAGCACGCCGTCCACCAGCCGATTGGCGAGGCGCGCGAGCGCCCGCGTCCGCAGCGACTCGGGCACGGTCGGTGAGTTCGCCAGGTCGTAGCTCAGCTCGACCCGGGAGTCGGCGGTGTTCACGCCCTGCCCACCGGGGCCCGACGAACGGGAGAAGCGCTCCCGAAGCTCCCCGGCGGGGACGACCCACCGGTCGGTCACCCGCAGTCCGTCGTCCACGCCCCGAGGCTAGCCCCCCGGGAGGCGCACCGGGTCACCGGCGCGAAGGCTCACCCGGGGTCGCGGACGAGGTGGGTGCCGGGCCGGCGGTCTCGTCGTCCGAACCCGCCGCCGCGTACGCCACGGCCCCGAACAGCAGCAACCCCACGACCGCGGCCTTCACGGCCACTCCGCGGACCAGCACCCACGCGCCACGGCGAGCGCCGGGCACCGATTTCTTCGCGGTCTGGTAATCGGTCCACCCGCGCCGTGCCCGGGCGTACGCCGACCCCACCGCCCACCCGATGACCAGGCCCACCAGCAGGAGGACCGTGAGAAGAGGACGCTCCACCTCAGCCAGTATCCATACCGAGCGTCATATTTCCATCCTCCGATGACGTCGGGCCGGATATCCGACACTGGAGGCGGCCGACAGGACCGTTCGTGCAGGTCAGCCGCCCTTGCCGATGATCGTGTCGGCGGTCTGCTGGACCTGCTCGATCGGGATGGCGAAGCCGATTCCGATCGAGCCGTTGCCGTCGATGGTGGCGATGGCGGTGTTCACCCCGACCACCTCGCCCCGGGCGTTGACCAGCGGCCCGCCCGAGTTGCCCGGGTTGATCGACGCGTCGGTCTGCACCGCGCGGTGCCGGTTGTTGCCCAACCGCACCTGGCGGTCCAGCGCGCTGACGATGCCGGCGGTGACCGTCCCGGACAGTCCCAGCGGTGAGCCCACCGCCAGCACCGGCTCACCGACCCGGGTCGCGCCCGGCTTCGCCAGTGGCAGCGGAGCGAGTCCGGCCGACGGTGGCACCTTCAGCACCGCCAGGTCGCTGCCGGCCTCCCGGCCGACCACCTCGGCTTCGTACCGGCGGCCGTCGGGCAGCTCCACGGTCACCGGTCCGCCGCCGCCCTTGGCCAGGATGTGGTCGTTGGTGACCAGGTGTTGCTGGTCGTCGATGGCGAATCCCGAGCCCGTCGCGGACGCGCCGTTCGCACCGCCGGCGAGCACCGACACCACACCGGGCACGGTCCGCTCGGCGGCGGTGACCAGCTCCGCCGGCACCGGCGCGGCGGACGCGGCGGCCGGCCCGCCGGCACCGTCCCGGCTGGCCACCACACCCCCGGCCAGCGCCCCCGACACGGCCGAGACCGCCACGATCGCCAGCGCGGCGAGCAGCCGACCGGGCCGTCGCCCGCCGGGGTCACGGCCCGAGCCGGGAGCGTCCCACCACCCTCGCCCGTCCGGATCGAGGTCCGGCGAGATGAACCAGGGACCGCGCGGTTCGCCCAGTCCGGTCTGCACTGCCATGCGTACTCCTCACGGTCGACGTCGGCGCTGCCGGTCAGGGCAGTCGGGAGAACCAGCGCATCGATCCGGCGGCGGCCCCCATCGCGAACACCAGTCCGAGGCCGATGAACCGCGCCGAGACGTCCTGGCGTTCAGTGCGGTAGCCGACCGAGCTGCCGATGTCGTCGTAGACGGCGCGCAGTTCGTCGACGGTGCTGGCCTCGTGGAACATCCCGCCGGTCTCGTCGGCGACCGCCCTGAGCGTCTGCCCGTCGACCGGGACCTGGATCGGCCGTCCGCCCCGGTCCACGAACCCCGACGGGGTGCCGAAGGAGATCGCGTGCACGGGCACCTTCGCCGCGACGGCCTCCGCCGCCGCCTCCATCGGGTCCATCCCCGAGGTGTTGGCCCCGTCGGAGAGCAGGATGATCCGGGCCGGGGGTGGTTCCTTCGCGGCCTCGCTGTCCAGGCTCTTGACCGCTCCGAGCGAGGTGTTGATGGCCTCCCCGATCGCGGTGCCCTGGACTCCGGTCACCCCCTCGGCCAGCCGGCCGATGCCCTCGTCCAGGGCGTCCCGGTCGGTGCCCGGTGGCACCAGGACGGCGGCGCTGCCGGCGAACGCGACGAGGCCCACGTTGAACTCGTCGGGGAGGCCGTCGACGAAGCGTCGGGCCGCCTGCTTGGCCGCCGCCAGCCGGTCCGGCTCGACGTCGGTGGCGAGCATCGAGGTGGACACGTCGACGGCCACCATCACCGTGGCGCGCTCACGGGGGACCCGGACCTCGGCGGTGGGCCGGGCGAAGCCGACCACCAGCAACGCCAGCATGGCCAGGAACAGCCCGGCGGGCACGTGCCGTCGCCAGGCCGGCCGCTCCGGCGCCACCCGGTCCAGCAGCCGCAGGTTGGTGAAGCGGACGGCGTAGCGGGCGCGTCCGCGCTGCACCACCAGGTACGCGACGACAAGCGCGAGCACACCCACCAGCAGCCAGAGCCGCAGCGGGGACTCCCAGCTCACGCGGCACCTCCCCGGGCGGCCCCGGCCGGCGCGGCAGCCATCCGTCGCTGGGCGTGCACGTGGCGGACGATGTCCGCGCTGACGTCGCGGTCGGTCCGCAGCGCCAGGTGTGTCGCCCCGCTGCGGCGCAACGCCACTCGGACCTGCTCCCGCTGCGCGGCGGCCGCCGCGGCGTAGCGCTCCCGCAGGCGGCGGTCCGATGTGCACACCTCGCGGCGACGGCCGGTCTCCGGGTCGACGAGCGTGATCAGGCCGACGTCGGGCAGTTCCAGCTCGCGCGGGTCGGTCACCTCGATCGCCAGGACCTGGTGGCGCGCGGACAGCCGGCGCAGGGTCCGCTCCCAGGGCGGCGGCTCGTCGGGGTCGTCCGCAAGGCCGTCGAGGAAGTCGGAGACCACCACCACGAGTCCACGTTGGTTGGCCACCCGTTGCAACGCGTCGAGCCCGTCGGCCAGCTCCGGAACCTGCGCGGTCGACCGTTGCCCCGGACCACGGGTGGGCGCGCTGGCACGCGGGGCCGCGAGCAACGCCCGCAGCAGACCGAGCAGATGGGTACGCCCGCAGCGGGCCGGAAAGCGGCGCATCCCGTCCGCGCTCAACACCTGCGCGCCCAACCGGTTGCCGACGCCTGCGGTCAGGAAGCCGACGGCCGCCACCGCGGTCACCGCCAGCTCCCGTTTGTCCAACTCGGCGGTGCCGAACTCCATGCTGGCGCTGGAGTCGACGAGCAGCCAGGTGGTCAGTTCCCGATCGGCGTCGACCTGGCGGACGTGCGGCACGGCGGTCCTGGCCGTCACCGCCCAGTCCATCCGGCGGACCTCGTCCTCCCCCGGCCGGTACTCCCGGCTGCCGGCGGGTTCGCTACCCGGCCCGGGCAGCAGGCCGCGGTACTGACCATGGAGCAGTCCGTCGAGCCGCCGGGTGACGGTCAGTTCGAGCCGGCGCAGCCGTTGGTCGGGGGTCAACTCGGCCAGACCCGGATCGGGCGGTGTCGGCACCGACGTACGGCCGGCGCGTCTCATGCCGCCGCCAGGTCGGGTGCCAGCTGGGGGTGTCCGGCGGCCACCCGGGGCGGGGGCACCGCCTCCACGAGCCGCCGGACGATGCTCTCGGCCGAGACCCCGTCGGCCACGGCGTCGAAGGAGAGCACCAGTCGATGGGACAGGACGTCCACCGCCAACTCCCGGACGTCCTCGGGCAGCACGTACTCCCGCCCGCGCAACAGCGCCTGCGCCCGGGCGGCAGCGACCAGGCCGAGCGTGGCCCGGGGGCTGGCGCCGTACGCGAGCAGCGGCGCGATGTCGGCCAGCCCGAACCGGCCCGGGTCGCGGGTGGCGAGGATCAGCCGGACCACGTACTCGGCCAGGGCGTGGTGCACGAAGATCCGCTCGGCGAGCCCCTGGAGGTGTTGCAGTCGTTGCGGGTCGAGCACCTGGCGCGGGCTGGGCCGGTCGCTGCTCATCCGATAGAGGATCGCCAGCTCGTCGGCGTCGCTGGGGTAGTCGACGACCACCTTCATGAGGAACCGGTCGCGCTGCGCCTCGGGGAGCTGGTAGACCCCCTCGGACTCGATGGGATTCTGGGTGGCCAGCACCAGGAACGGCGCCGGTACGGGCCAACTGCGTCCGCCGATGGAGACCTGCCGTTCGGCCATCGCCTCCAGCAACGCCGACTGGACCTTGGCGGGCGCCCGGTTGATCTCGTCGGCCAACACCAGGTTGGCCATGATCGGACCCAGCTCGATGTCGAAGGTCTCCTTCGAGGCCCGGTAGATCCGGGTGCCCACGATGTCGGAGGGAACCAGGTCCGGGGTGAACTGGATCCGGGAGAAGGTGCCGCCGACCACGGTGGCGAGGGTCTGCGCGGCGAGGGTCTTGGCCACGCCGGGCACACCCTCCAGGAGGCAGTGCCCGTTGGCGAGCAGTGCGGTGAGCAGACGCTCGACGAGCCGATCCTGCCCGACGATCACGCGTTTGACCTCGAAGAGGGTCTGTTCCAGCTCGGCGCCGGTCGGCTCGGGATCGACCGGGGTGGGCATGCTGGCCAGGGTGTCCGAGATGTCCGTCACGGTGCTTGCTTCCCGGACGGGACCCCCGGCAAACGTCGGATTGTGCGGGCCGGACCGGCCCGGAGGGCCCGCATCAGGCACGGACCGCGCGAAAGAGTGACGAGCCACGCGAGTCGACCGCGCACGACCGAATCACCCCGGGGGCGACCACGAGAGCACACAGCGGGCTCGTGGGCGCAACGGAGCCGGCCCCCGCGCGGGATGCGCGGGGGCCGGCCCTGTCACCTCGCTCAGAAGGTGTGCGTGAGCAGCGTGAAGCCCAGGTCGGCGGGCACTCCGGCAGAGTTGTACGTCTGCACGAAGACCGCGTTCGGGGTGCTCAGCCGCGGGGCGACCGTGGCCTCACCGGCGGGCGGGATGCAGCAGGAGTTGGCGCTCGAGATGGTCGCCAGGTAGGCGCCGGTCGAGACGTTCACGCCGAACTGCACCTCGTACTGGCCGGCGCCGTACTTGATCACGGTGCCGGTGCCCCGGACCTTGGTCCCGTTGGCGTTGACGACGGTGAAGTAGGTGGCCGTGGCCAACGTGGTGGCACCGCTGGCCTTCAGCGCGGCCTTGGCCGACCGTGCCGACTCGGCAGTGACGGGCGGCTGGTCGCCCACCCGCTTCGCCGCCGGCTGGACGGCCGCCTGCGGCGCCTTCGCCGACGGCTGGGCGACGGCGATGCCCCCACCCGCCAGGGTGAGTGCCGCGACCGCGAACCCGATCGCTGCCGCCTTGCGTCGGAAGGATGTACTCATGACAGGTCCCCCTTGTGTGACCGTGCGAATTCGGCCGACCCGCGGGGCGGGACGGATAACTGCCGGGAAATGAATGAGACGGTTGATTCCTCGGTGACATCCACCGGCCCTGAGCTGGGATTACTACTCAGAGTTGCGTCGTTTCAACCAGATGGAACGTAGCACCGGCAAAAGCCGCAGGTCAATAGTTGATCTCGCATTATCGGCCGTGTCATTCAACTGTCAGAGAATTGTGAAAGGTGAACGGAGAACCATTCACGAATTGTCTGGACCGGTGCCGTTAGGCTGACGCCATGATCGTTACCGACGACCCGCCCGCGCCGACCCGCGGCCGGACGTGGGTCGGCACCGCTCTCTGCTGGGTGCTCGTCGGGCCCACGGCCGCCTGGGCCGCCGTACGTCTGGTCGGGCTGGACCGGGGGCCGCTGGTGCAGGCGCTCGCCTTCACCCCGTACGTCGCCGCCGGAAGCGTGCTGGTGCTCGGACTCAGCGTCGCGCTGCGGCGCTGGTGGCCGGCGGCGGTCGCGGCCCTGGCCGCGGTGGCGTTGCTCGGTGTGGTCGCCCCCCGGGCGCTGGCCGCGCCGCAGCCGACGGTGACCGGCCCGACGATCCGGCTGCTCACCGCGAACCTGCTCGCCGGTTCCGCCGACGCGTCGGCGCTCGTGGAGCTGGTCCGGCGGCACCGGGTCGACGTGCTCACCGTGCAGGAGTTCACGCCCGACGCGCAGGCCGCGCTGGACCGGCTCGGCCTCGACCGGCTGCTCCCCCACCGGCAGCTCAACGCACACGTCGGCACGCCCGGCTCCGGGCTCTACTCGCGCTGGCCGCTCAGCGACGTCGGCATCCGGAACAACCGGGGCCAGGGCGGCTGGGGATTCACCCAGGCGTACGGCACTGTGGCCGTCCCCGGAGCGGCACCGGTCCGGGTCGAGTCGGCCCACCCGTCGGCGCCGTCCGCGCTGGACCAGGTCGACGCGTGGCGTACCGACCTGACCGCCCAACCACAGGCCACGCCCGACGGTGAGCTGCAAATCCTCGCCGGGGACTTCAACGCCACCCTCGATCACGGGCCGCTGCGGGCGCTGCTGGACACCGGCTACGTCGACGCCGCCGACGCCACCGGCAAGGGGCTGACCGGCACATGGGGCCCGTACGACGGCGACCTCATCCCCCCGGTCACGATCGACCACGTGCTCGTCGACCGCCGCATAGCCGTCGACGAGGTGACCGTGCTCCCCCTCCCGAAATCCGACCACCGCCCCGTCCTGGCGACCCTCCGCCTCCCCACCCCCTGACCCCGTCGATCTTGCACTTTCTGTCGCCGCATCAGCGACAAAAGCCACGTGTCGTCGACACAAAGTGCAAGATCGCGGGGGCGGGGTGGGCCGCTGCCGGTTAGAGGTTGCCGCCGCGGTTGAGCCAGGCCCGGACCGCGCCCTGGCGGTAGACGACGAGGTAGTCGGCCTTACCGTCGCCGGTGACGTCGTTGAACTGGATGTACTCGCGCGGGTAGTGCGAGGCGTTGGACCAGTTCAGGTGCTGCTCGAAGCCGCCCGCGTCCTTGCCACCCCGATTGAGGAACGCGTGGACGCTGCCGTCGGTGCCGACCATCAGGTAGTCGGCCCGGCCGTCGCCATCGACGTCGGAGAAGCGCAGGCTGTTGAGCGAAGCGCCGTTGACGCCGGGGGCCCAGCTCAGCTTCTCCACCCACTTCGGCTTCTTGATCAGCGAGTCTCCGTCAGCGATGTTGTAGTAGGCGTGGACCCGGCCGTTGTCGCCGATGCGCAGGGCGTCGTCGCGGCCGTCACCGTTGATGTCGGCGAACCGGATGTGCGTGCGCTTGACGCCCTGCAACTGCGCCGGGCCGGCGTTCGCCATCTTGGTCCACCCCGGAGGTGAGGTGTTCGTGAGAGAGAGGTTGAGGTAGGCGTCCATGGTGCCGTCCTCGGTGACGAAGACGACGTCGTCGCGGCCGTTGCCGTCCATGTCGGCGAGGCGGATCTGGTTGCCGTACTCGGGTGGGTTCGAGCCGGTGCCGACCTGCGCACAGGTCGAGCACGGGTTGAACACTCCGGTGCCGCCCAGCCAGAGCGGCCAGGTGATGTGCCCGGGCTCGTCCTCGGTGTTGATGGCGACCCGGATCGAGCCGTCCTGGCGGATCTGGACGTAGTCCTGCCGCCGATCGCCGTTCATCTCCGCGATCTCGGTCCGGACGTAGTTCGCCGGCCGTTGCATGCCCGGAGCGATCACGCCGATCCGACTCCAACCGGACCCCAGCGCCGTACCGTCGTCGACCGGGTTGCCGGTCGCGTTGCACGGTTCGCCCGGCTCCGGCATCTCGGGCGTCCGGATCCAGCCCTGGTCCAGGGCCTCCCCGATGCCGAAGTAGAAGGCGTAAGCGAGCTTGGCGTAGCCGCCGTCGTTCGGGTGGGCGTCGTTCTGCATGCCCTCACTGGCCTGGATGGTGCTGGTGTCCGCCCAGATCACGTGCTTGCCCTCGGCCCGCAGGTCGCGCACCACGTTGTAGATCGCCGGGTTGTAGGCGTCGATGCGGGGTTGCAGGCCGGACTTGCCGGTGGGCAACAGCTTGCCGACGACGACCGTGGCCCGGGGCGAGTAGGCGAGCGCCTTGTTGATGAGGTTCTTGAGGCGTTGGGGCGCGCCGGACAGGTCGTAGCTCTGGTTGATGTCGTTGGTACCGGCCATCAGCGTGATGACGTTCGGTTTGTACTGGGCCACCTTGCAGTCGGCCACCCGGGCGATCTGGTCGATCCGCCAGCCGGGGTGCCCCTCGTGGTCGGGATCGTCCATGGTGCCGGCCTCCTGCGAGCCGACGAAATCGACGTCGCCGGCGACGATGTCCAGCGCGTCGAACAGTTTCCGGCGATAGCCGTTGTTGTCCGAACTCTCCACACCCGCGGTGATCGAATCACCGAGCGGCATGACCCGAAGCTCGGTGGAGGCTTGCTCCAGCACCTGCCGGCCCCGGGCAACGATGGCCGGCATCAACTCCGGCAGCTCGATGGTCACGCTTTCGAGCGCCTGTCTGGTCCCCGTACGGGCGCCCAGCCACACAAGCAGGTTGTAGAACGAGGTCCGCAGATAGGTCTGCAGGCGCAGGGCGAGGGCCGCGCCACCTTCCTGGGCCCAGTTCATGATCGCGCCTCCGGCGTAGGCCAGTCCGGCGCCCACCATTCCCGCCCAGAACGCCTTGGCCCAGACCTCACTGTTGCCGAGCGACTGACCATCGAACATCGCGGCGAACAGTTCGGCGAACAGGCCCCCGAAGAAGCCGGAGAACGGGCCGCAGGCGGGGGCAAGCGCGGGAAGGGCGCCCGCCGCGACACCGCAGATGGCAACGGCCAGGAGGCTGATGGCCCCCGCACCAACCGTGATCACCACCCCCTGCCAGAAGCTCACGGTCGCCTGAACCTCCCCCGCCGGGATCACCACCACGAGGGTGGCGCCGACGGTGACCAGTTTGCCGTCGAAGGCGAGAGCAGGGGGCGCCCATTCACCAGTGGGCGGTACGACGCCAGGACGATTCAACGTGAACCGGTCCCCGAGGAACTCGCCGAGCGACGTGCCGCTGGCCTTGGCCCGCCGCGACTCGTCGGTGAGCTTCTGCATGGCGTCGTGGAACTCGTCCTGGTACTCGGCGCCGTGACCGGTGATCTGGAACATCGCGTCGTCGTCACTGTCGGCCAACGCACGCAGCTCGCCCGCGTGCCTGGCGCATCCGAGCCGCAGTGTGACGTCACCGGCCGACGTTCCCGTCGGCAGGGTGAACGCGCTCTCCCCCCGGTCGCAAGGGTCGAGGCCGGCGGCCAGCGCCGGCCGGCCGGCCGTCATCCCCAGCACCACGACAAGGATGCAGAGAATGCCCGCCAGGAGTCTTCGTGGTCGTGACACCACCACCGGGGACGAAGTCCGGCCGGGTCGGATTGCCATTGTTTCTCCTCGGATCAGCGCGACGTGGGGTCCACCACGGCGGTACGGGCCGCCGCGGTTGGTCCATAGTGGACGGTTGATGTTTCGGAACACTGCCCGCGACGGTTCACGGACGTCGTCGCCTGGCGACAGGATGTCGGCGGATCAGGTCGTTGCCGTCGCCGAGTGCGACCACGCCGACCACAGGGCGGTGTAGGCGCCACCGCGCGCGATGAGGTCGTCATGCGTACCGAACTCGACGATGGTTCCGGCCTCCAGGAGGGCGATGCGGTCGCAGGCGCGGGCCTGGGTCAGCCGGTGCGCGATCACCACGGCCGTGCGGCCCTCGATCAGCGCCGCGGCGGCCCGGTCCAGATCACCGGCACCCGCGCTGCCCGCTTCGGCGGTCGCCTCGTCGAGCACGACGACGGGCGGATCGCGCAGGAGCAGCCGGGCCAACGCGAGCTGCTGCGCCCGCGCGGGTGGCAGTGGGCCGACTGCCGTGTCCAGCAGGTCGCGCGACACCCAGTCGCGCGCGCCGACCGCCACCAGGGCGCTGCGGAGGCGAGCGTCGTCGGCGTCCGGCGCGGCGTAGGTGACGTTGTCGCGCAGGGTGCCGGTGAAGACGTGTGTCTCCTGCGACACCAGGCCGACCCAGTCGCGCAGCACGGCGGGGTCCAGGTCGGCGACGCCGACCGAGGTGTCCGGGCCGGTCAGCGTGATCCGCCCAGCGCGGGCGGGGAAGGTACCGGCGATCAGGTTCGCCACTGTCGTCTTGCCGGCGCCGCTGCCGCCGACCAGCGCCAGCGAGGTGCCCGCCGGCACGTCGAGGTCGATGCCGGCCAGGACGTCGGGTTCCCCGCCGTACGCGTGCCGTAGCCCGCGCACGGACACCGCGACCGTTCCCGGCGTGCCCGGTCGCTCCCGCCTGCCGGCAATGGGCCCAGGCACCAGCAGGACTCCGGCGGTACGCGCCATCGATGCCTGTGCGCGCTGCACGTCGTCGAAGGAGAGAAGCAGGGTGCCCAGCGGTGTGAACAGGCGGTGGAACAGCAGGGCGGCTGCCGTCACCGCGCCGACGGTGACCAGGTCGGCGCGGACCAGCCAGTAACCGGTCAGCAGGACGGCGGAGAGCCCGATCGCCTCGGCCGCGTTCATGCTCTTGCTGAACCACAGGAAGCTGCGGGCCGCGCGCAGGGATGCCGCCAGGTTGTCCCCCGACGCCGTGGCCAGCCGCCGGGTCTGTAGCGCGGCCATCCGGTACGCCGACACGGTGTCCCGGCCGTGCAGTGCCTCCAGCAGCACCCGTCCGCGCTCGGCGGCGAGCGACCGCTCCTGTGCGTAGAGGAGGGCTGCCCGTGGCAGGTAGGCACGCAGGCTGAGTGCGTAGATCGGAAAGACCACCAGGAAGGCGAGCGCCAGCCGCCAGTCCAGGGCCAGGAAGCCCGCGGCGGACAGCAGGACGGTGATCAGTGCGCGCAGGACCTCGGCCACCAACGGGACCGAGGTGACGACGTTCTCCAGGTCCTCGGTCACCCGTGACGCCACCTCGCCGCGGCCGGCGTTCTCGAGTACGGCCGGTGGCAGCTCGAGGGTGCGGTGGACCGCCTGGACGCGCAGGTCCGCCGCGACGTGCGCGCCGAGGTGTTCGGTGGCGCGTAGGGCCAGCGCGGTGGCGGCGGCGCCGGCCAGGACGACCGCGCCGAGCCCGACTGTCAGACCGGTCGCGTGCGGTCCCCGGCCGGCGCGGACCGCGTCGACGAGCCAGCCCAGCAGCAGCGGGGCGGCGACGGTGGCGGCGGCGCTCAGCACGGTCCAGAGCAGGGCGGCGACGGCCGTGGCTCGATGCGAGATCAAGACCCTGGCCAGCAGAGTCAGGCTCTGCCGGCCGGTGGCGATCGGCAGCGCCGTCATCGCAGGACCGCCGCGGCGTATTCGGCGTCGGTGGCGAGTTGGTCATGGGTGGACACCCGCGAGGTCCCGACGCCGGGCAGAAAGGCGACGCGGTCGCATCGGGTGAGCAACGTGGGAGACGTGGTCACGATGACGGTGCTGCCGCGGCCGTCGCGTCGCATGGCAGACAGGCCCGCGCCAACCCGGTCCTCGGTTACCGCGTCGACCGCGGTGAGGGGATCGCGCAGGATCAGCAGCGACGGCTGGGCTGCCAGGGCGCGGGCGAGCGCGACCCGCTGGCGCTGTCCGCCGGAGAGGTTGACGCCGCCGTCGAGTAGCGCCGCGCTCAGGTCGGTGGCCTGTGCCGCGTCGAGTGCCCGCCGCAGCGTCGCTGGATCGACGTCGCGGCCGGTGTCGAGGGCCTCGACCAGGGTGCGGCCGAGAAGGTGCACCAGGTGCGGCTCCACCAGCACATCCGGGTGCGTCGCCGCCAGCGTGGCGATCAGGGTGTCGACGGAGCCGGGGGCGGTGGCGACGACGCCGAGCAGTTCACCCTCGCGTACGGCGACCTCACACGCCGCGTCCGGGCGTGGCGGGTCAGCGCGGCGCGGGTGCGCCCCTGCGAGCAGGACGGCGATGCGGATGGCACTGGCCCGGGAGATCGCCAATTGCTTGATGCCGGCGGCGACACGGTCGACCGGCTCGCCGGCGAACGCGACCATGGCCACGACGGTGACGAAGCCGCCGACGCCGATGCGCCCGGAGAGCGTCATGGCGGCCGCGACGGCGGTGGTGCCGACCAGCACGAGGCCGCCGGCAACCGCGCCGATTCCTTCGGCGGCCGCTGACGCGGTCGCGCTTCGAAGCGCGGCGTCGCGGGAGGTCAGGTTCACCTCACGGTAGCGGCGGACCGCCTCGCCGACGCCGCCGAAGCCGCGCAGCGGTCGCAGGGCCTGGACCAGCTCGGCGGCGAGGGCGGCGGCTGACCCGGCGGTGTGCTGCCGATCGGCGATCCGGCGCTCCAGCAAGGGGCTGATCCGGTTGACGGCCAGCCCGAGCGCAGGCACCCCGACGGCGACGCCGAGGCCGAGCCAGGGATCGATCGACAGCAGCACGGCCACGGTGACGAGCAGGCCGGCGGCCCCTGAGATCAGCAGTACGGCCGCCCGCAGCACCTCGGCGGTGGCTCTGGTGTCGGCGACCAGCACCGTCGACAGGTCCCCGGGCAGTCGCCCCGCGCCGACGCCATCGGTCAGGATGCGGCCGGCCGCGCGGATACGCAGATCGTGCGCTTCGCGGGTCGTCGCTGAGGTCAGCCGCCAGTAGTTGATGCCACCGCCCGTCGCCAGCACGGCGAACAGGGTCAGCACTCCACCGACAGCCAGCACGATCGACATTGGCGAGCCACCGTCGACGGCGTGGTCGACGGACAGTCCGATGGCGAGTGGAATCAGGGCCTCGCAGATCTGGTGACCAGCCGAGGCAGCACAGGCAAGCGCGAGCGAGCGTGCCCTACGGTGCAGGACGCCCGCGAGAACGGGATGCATGGCTCCGGACGCTAGGAGTCACCGGCGGCAGCTTCCAACCGCTCGGCAGATGCCGAATCCTCGAACGTCGCCAGGAGCGTGTCACCTTCCGGCCGGCGCGCGTAGAAGACCTGCCGGCCGAACCGCGTCCGGCTGACGGCACCGGCCTCTCGCAGCGCACTGAGGTGCTCGGAGACCGTGCCGGACGACAGGCCGAGCGCCGCGGCCAGGTTCGTCGTCGTCGTGGGCTCGGTCAGGGCCCGCAGCACGGCGGCACGCCCCGAGCCGATCAACCGGGCCAGCCGGTCGCGCTCGGGATCGGCTGGCGCCGGATGCTCGGCCAGGGCCCCCGCCCCCCGGGCCTGATACGTCACCATCAGGATCTCGGGGTGATCGGTCGAGCAGGTCATCCTGTTCTGCAGGAGCAGCACGGGCACGAGCACCAGACGCCGCCCGCGCGCATCGAGCACCGACTCGTGCTGCCTCGACAGCGACAACACGGGCCGCTCCCACCACGCGGCCCCGCGCAGGCCGCTCAGCAGCGCCTCGGGGCCAGCCACGGCAAGGGTGCGGCCGCGCAGGAGCACCTCCTCGTCGAGTGCGGCCCGCATGGCCGGCCAGTGCGCGGCGGTCGTGAGCTCCCAGAACGCGTTGAGGGCATCGCCGAGCCGGCCGAATGCGCGATCCGGGTCGTCACGGTAGGGCGCGAGGAAGGCGGGCAGTTCCTGCGGATAGTGCTTCGCGAACTGCTCCCGTACCACCGCGTGCGGCGTGCGGCGCAGGTCGTCGAGCTGCGCACCGAGGGTCGGGCTCGCCGCCGACGGCACCGGCGTGAACACATCCGGGGTCGGTCGGTTGTGGCTCTCGCCGTACAGCTGCGCGTAGATCCTCAGCGGAGCCGTCTCGGGGACCGTTCGCAGCACCTCGCGGGCCCGCTGGACCCATGCCGTGTACGGCCACGGCGCGGCCCGGCGGCCCCGCTCGCGATGCACCATGTCCAGGCCACCGACCAGCTCCGAGATCGGGCTGACGGCGATCCGCGTGCGATCGATCGAGGAGTCGTCGAACCGGATCCGGATCACACCGAGAGCCTAGTGCCGCACCCGGCGCTGCGCCCCCGCACCAACACCCCGTCGATCTTGCACTTTCTGTCGCCGCATCAGCGACGAAAGCCACGTGTCGTCGACACAAAGTGCAAGATCGCGGGGGCGGGGGCGGGGAGGTTTAGACCGGGGTGGGGGCCAGGCCGTAGGTCAGGGCGTCTACCAGGGCGTGCCAGCTTGCCTCGACGACGTTGGGGTGTACGCCCACCGTCGTGAAGTCCCGGCCGGTGCCGTTGGCGGTCTCCAGCAGCACCCGCGTGACCGCGCCCGTGCCGTGGCTGCCCTCCAGGATTCGCACCTTGTAGTCGGCCAACTCGAACTCGCGCAACTGCGGATAGTGCCGGGTCAGCCCCACCCGCAGGGCTTCGTCCAGCGCGTTGACCGGGCCGTTGCCCTCGGCCGTGGCGATGACCCGCTCACCGCGTACCCGGATCTTCACGGTCGCCTCGGAGACGACCGCGCCGTCCTCGCGGTGCTCGACCAGCACCCGGTACGACTCGAGGGTGAACGGCCGCGCCGGGCCACCCTCCGGGAGCTCGGAGCGGACGAGCAGCTCGAACGAGGCGTCGGCGGCCTCGAAGGACCAGCCCTCGGCCTCCAACTCCTTGACCCGCCTGGTGACCCGGGTCAGCGCCTCCGGACGGTCGGCCAGGTCCAGGCCGAGCTCTCGGCTCTTGAGCTCGACACTGGCCCGGCCGGCCATCTCGGTCACCAGGATCCGCATGTCGTTGCCCACCACCGACGGGTCCACGTGGTTGTAGAGCAACGGGTCGACCTTGATCGCGCTCGCGTGCAGCCCCGCCTTGTGGGCGAAGGCGGCGGCCCCGGCGTACGCCTGGTGGGTGTCGGGGGCGATGTTGGCGATCTCGGCGATGGCGTGCGAGACCCGCACCATCTGCGCCAGGCAGCCCTCCGGTAGGACGGGCATGCCGAGCTTGAGCTGGAGGTTGGCGACGACCGCGAAGATGTCGGCGTTGCCGGGGCGTTCGCCGTACCCGTTGGCGGTGCCCTGCACGTGGCGGACGCCCGCCTCCACGGCGGCGATCGTGTTGGCGACCGCGCAGGCCGTGTCGTTCTGCGCGTGCATGCCGAACAGCGCGGCGTCGACCCCGAGCCGGTCGGTCAGGTCGTGGATCGCGGCGGTCACCTGGGACGGCAGCATGCCGCCGTTGGTGTCGCAGAGCACCATCCGCTCGGCGCCCGCGGCGAGCGCGGTCTGCACCACGGCGGCGCCGTACGCGGGGTCGTGGCGGTAGCCGTCGAAGAAGTGCTCGCCGTCGACGAACACCCGGCGTCCCTCGGCGACCAGGTGGGCGACGGTGTCGTGGATCATCGCCAGGTTCTCCGCGCCGGTCGTGCGCAACGCGCGCTCGACATGACGGATGTCGGCCTTGGCGACCAGGGCGACCGCCGGGGTCTGCGCGTCCAGCAGGCCGCGCACCTGGGGGTCGTCGGCGACCGCGACACCGGCCTTGCGGGTGGCGCCGAACGCCACCAGCACGGCGTGGCGCAGGGTCAGCTCGGTGCGGGCCCGGCGGAAGAACTCGGTGTCCTTGGGCACCGCGCCCGGCCAGCCGCCCTCGATGAACCCGACGCCGAACTCGTCGAGCAGCCGCGCCACCGCCAGCTTGTCGACCACCGAGTAGGTGAGCCCTTCGCGCTGGGCGCCGTCTCGCAACGTCGTGTCGAAGACCTGGAACGTCATCAGGATCCTTTCTCGGAGCAACAAAAAGACCCCCCGCGGGATGCGGGAGGTCTGCGCGCTCGGCGGAGGGGAGAGCCGGCGCGCTAGGTCGCAATAATCAGGGCGGTGCAGGTCACGATCGCTACTCTGCCACCCGCTCCCGCTTTTGGGAGAGACAATCCATATGGTGGGACATCTATCGCCCACAAGGAGGCCCCGTGCTCACCGTGTCGCTCGACACCGCCGCCCCGCCCGCCGAGGGCTGACCCGTGGGACTGGACACGATCCGGGCGGCCCTGCCCGCGTACGCCACGGACATCGCCCACAACCTCGACTCGACGATCGGCGCGTCGACGCTGACCCCGGCGCGTACGTGGGGCACGGCGCTGGCCTGCGCGGTGGCCGCGCGCAACCCGCTGGTACTGCGCGAGATCGCCGCGGCAGCGCTCGACCACCTCGGGCCGGACGGCGTCGAGGCGGCCAAGGGCGCGGCGGCCGTGATGGCGATGACCAACATCTACTACCGCGCCACGCATCTGATGGGCGACGAGGAGTACGTCTCGCTACCGGCCCGCCTCCGCATGCAGATCATCGCCCGACCGGGCGTGGACAAGGGCGACTTCAAGCTGTGGTGTCTCGGCGTCTCGGCGATCCACGGCTGCGAGATCTGCCTTCAGACCCAGGAGCAGGCGCTGCGCCGCCGGGGATTCACACCCGAGCAGGTGCAGGAGGCCCTGCGGATCGCCGCAGTCGTCCACGCGGCGGCGGTCACCCTGGACGCCGAGGCGGCGCTGGCCTGATGCCCGTCCCGCAGGCCCTGCGGCCTGGTGTCCGGCGCTGATCGGCGGACCGGCACGGGCTGTCGCCGCGCCGGTCGGTCACCGTTTCCGGGGGCCTGCCGCCGGGTAGCTCCTCTCGGGGACACCCGCATCGAGGCCGAGACGATCGGCGACAGTCAGGAGTGAACGGCATGGACAGGATCGACCCGCACGCCGCCCACGCCGGCCCGGACCCGCTGCGCGGCGGCGACCAGGGCGCCGTGCCCGGCGGGGCGCCGGCCGGCACGTTCGACCCGTGGCGCTACCGCGACACCGCCGGCGTGGCCGACGTCGACCTGGTCGGCTACAAGGTCGAGGCCAGCGACGGCGGTGTCGGCAAGATCGACAGTGCCAGCCACGAGGTCGGCGGCAGCTACCTGGTCGTGGACACCGGGCCGTGGATCTTCGGCAAGAAGGTGATGCTGCCCGCCGGCACGGTCAACCAGGTCGACCACGACCAGCGCACCGTCTCGGTCGACCGCACCCGCGACCAGATCAAGGCCGCCCCGGAGTACGACGAGACCAGCCACAGCGACCCGGCGTACCGGGACCAGCTCGGCGGTTACTACGACGAGACGTACGGCGCGCTCCCCCCGGGCACCGCACGCTGACCGATCGGACCCGACGGCCGGTGGGGAACGACCCCGCCGGCCGTTACCGTGTGCACGTGGACGCCATCGATGACGAACGTCACCTCACGCTGCCCGCGACCTTCAACTTCCGCGACGTCGGCGGCTACCTCGGCCACGACGGCCGCACCGTACGCCGTGGTCGCCTCTACCGCTCCGACTCCCTGCACCGGCTCGACGAGCAGGACCGCGACGCCTTCGCCGCGATCGGCATCCGCACCGTGGTCGACCTGCGCCGCCCCAGCGAGGTGGAGCGCGACGGTCGGGTGCCGGCCTACCAGGGGCTGACCTACCGGCACATCCACCCGGAGCACGAGGACTGGGCGCTGACGCCGCACGAGAAGGGTACCGACCTGGCGCGCTACCTCGCCGACCGCTACGCCGACCTGGCCCAGACCGGCACCGCGGGTCTGGGCGAGGCGATCGGGCTGATCGCCGACTCGGCGAACGCCCCGGTCGTCGTGCACTGCGTGGCCGGCAAGGACCGCACCGGCATCGTGTGTGCCCTGACGCTTGCCGTGCTGGGCGTCGACGACGCGGACATCACCGCCGACTACGCGCTGAGCAGCGAGGCGTCGGCCCGGTTCAGCGCCTGGCTGGCCGCCACCATGCCGGACGGCGCGGAGGTGCCGGCGCCGTTCCTGGCGTCGCCCGCCGAGGCCATGCAGATCTTCCTGGACGAACTGCGCGAGGGGCACGGTTCGATCGAGGCGTACCTGCGGCATGCCGGGGTGACCGACGTGCAGCTCGCGGCCCTGCGCGACCACCTGCTCGACGGGGGTCAGGACTGACCGGCCCGTGGCGACGGGCCGGTCAGCCGGACGTCAGAGGACCTGGCGCACCCAGCCGTGCGGGTCGGCGGCCTTGCCGCGCTGGATGTCGACCAACTGCTGGCGCAGCGACATGGTGACCCGACCGGGCTCGCCGCCACCGATCAGGAACTCGCCGTCGGGGAAACGCACCCCGCCGATCGGGGTGATCACCGCGGCGGTGCCGCAGGCGAAGACCTCGCGGAGCCGGCCGCTGGCCGCGTCGGCCTGCCAGTCGGCGAACGAGACCGGGCGCTCCTGCACCTGGTGCCCGGCCTTGCCGGCCAGCGTCATGACCGCGTCCCGGGTGATGCCGGGCAGGATCGTGCCGGTCAGCGGCGGGGTGACCACCGTGTCGTCGTCGTAGACGAAGAAGACGTTCATGCCGCCCAGCTCGTCGACGAAGCGACGCTCCACCGCGTCGAGGAAGACCACCTGGTCGCAGCCGGCGTCGATGGCCTCGGCCTGGGCCGCCAGCGAGGCAGCGTAGTTGCCGCCGCACTTGGCCGCGCCGGTGCCGCCGGGCGCGGCCCGGGTGTAGTCCGGGGAGACCCAGACGGTGACCGGCTTGACGCCGCCGGTGAAGTACGCGCCGACCGGCGAGGCGATCACCATGTACAGGTATTCGTTGGCCGGGCGGACGCCGAGGAAGACCTCGCTGGCGAACATGAACGGCCGCAGGTAGAGGCTGCCGTCCTCGCCGGTCGGGATCCAGTCCCGGTCGATCTCGATGAGCTTGTGCAGCGAGTCGACGAACACCTCGGGCGGCAACGCCGGCATCGCCATCCGCTGCGCCGAGTCGACGAAGCGGGCGGCGTTGGCGTCCGGCCGGAACATCGTCACGCCGCCGTCGGCCGTCCGGTACGCCTTGAGCCCCTCGAAGATCTCCTGCGCGTAGTGCAGCACCGCGCTGGCCGGATCCATCGGGATCGGCCCCCGCGCCTCCACCCGGGCGTCGTACCAGCCCTTGCCCTCGGCGTACCGGATGGTGACCATGTGGTCGGTGAAGACTCGGCCGAACCCCGGGTTGGCCAGCAGGGCGGCCCGGTCGGCGGCGGATACCGGCGCGGGATTCGGACGGATCTCGAAGTCGAGCTTGTCACCACCGCTCATCGCGCTGACCTCCCTGCGGGAAAACGGCGTGCGGGACCGCACACCGACATGGCTGTGCCAGAAACTTACCCCGAACGGTCGTTCAGAAGGTAGCGCCGCTCGGGACCGGGTGGACTGCCCGGACAGGCGGAATCCGCCCCGGCCGTGGACCGGCCGGGACGGTCAGGCTACGGCGTGGGCGGCGAGCCGGTCGCCGACCTCGGCCGTGCGCAGCGTCGTACCGGGGGTACGGCCGGCCAGCTCGGCGGCGACCGCCGCGTTGACCCGGGCCGCCGCCTCGGCGTGCCCGAGCTGCTCCAGCAGGAGCGCCACGGAGAGCACCGCGGCCACCGGGTCCGCGATGCCCTGCCCGGCGATGTCCGGTGCCGAGCCGTGCACCGGCTCGAACATCGAGGGGTACGCGCCCTCGGGGTTGATGCAGCCACTGGCGGCCAGCCCGATTCCGCCGGTGACGGCGGCGGCGATGTCGGTGAGGATGTCGCCGAAGAGGTTGTCGGTGACCACCACGTCGTAGCGCTGCGGCTGGGTGACCAGGAACATCGCGGCCGCGTCGACGTGCTGGTATTCCGTCGCGACGTCCGGGTGCTCGGCGGCGACCGCCGCGAAGGCGCGCGACCACAGCGACCCGGCGTGGGTCAGCACGTTGGTCTTGTGCACCAGCGTGACCTTGCGCCGCTCCCGACGACCGGCCCGCGCGAACGCGTCGCGGATCACCCGCTCCACGCCGTGCCGGGTGTTGAGGCTCTCCTCCGTGGCGACCTCGGCGGGCGTGTCGCGGTGCAACGTCCCGCCCGCGCCGGCGTACAGCCCCTCGGTGCCCTCGCGGACCACCACCAGGTCGACCTCGCCCGGCTTCACGTTGCCCAGCGGACCGGCGACGCCGGGCCAGAGCCGCGAGGGACGCAGGTTGACGTACTGGTCGAAGGCGAACCGGAGCTTGAGCAGCAGGCCGCGTTCCAGGACACCCGGCGGCACCGTGGGGTCGCCCACCGCGCCGAGCAGGATCGCGTCGTGCCCGGCCAGCTCGGTCAGCACCGAGTCGGGCAGGACCTCTCCGGTACGGTGCCAGCGGGCGGCGCCGAGGTCGTACTCGGTGGCCTGCACACCGGGAAGCACCGCGTCGAGGACCTTGCGGGCCTGCGCGACCACCTCGGGCCCGATGCCGTCCCCGGCCACCACCGCGATCCGCGCCACGCCCGCTCTCCCCACGCTCGACTGCCCTGTCCGGCAACGGTACGTCGCCGTCCCGACTCCCGGTACGTTGCTTCCAAGATGTGAGACACGAGGATGCACAGCAGCCTCTCAGCTGGGATTCATGTGGCGATCATGTGCGCTGCCTACGGTATGCAGCAGCGGGTCAGAGGGCCCGCGAACGGTGGTCGTGACGACGCGACGTCAACTGCGAGGGGGCAGGCGCCATGCGCATCGACGAGCAGCCGCGGACCCGGTGGCCGGACCTGTCGGCGTTCCGGCACCGCCGGCCCGACCTCCGCCTCGGCAGCCGCCGTGGCCGATTCGACCCGGCCGCCGCCACCCAGGGCCGCATCGCCGTGCAGCACACCGTACGCACCGCCACGGCGGAGTACACCCTGCTGCTCAACGCCCCCGAGTGGCTCGGCCGCCGGGGCGTCGGCGAGGCGCTGCGGGACAGCGTCGCGGAACTGCGCGCCATCGACGTGACCTACGGCCCCAACCGACCGGAGAGCCTGGTCTCCAGACTGCGTCGGGGCGAGATCAGCCCCGAGTCGTACCCCCCGCTGGCCGACCTGGTGGACCGCTGCGCGGCGATGCGCGCCGCCACCGACGGCTGGTTCGACGCCTGGGCGGTGCCCGGCGGCTTCGACCCGGGCGGCCTGCTGGGCGGCTGGGCCGTGGAACGCGCCGCCGCCCGGCTGCGCGCGGCGGGTGTGCACGACTACGCCGTACTCACCGGCGCCGACCTCGTGGTCCGGGGCCGCGCGCCGCACGGCGGGCCGTGGCGGGTCGCGGTGCACCACCCGACGGCGCCGCAGCGCGCGCCACTGATGCTGGAGATGACCTCGGGAGCTGTCGGCACCTCCGGGGTGTCCGGACGGCAGGGGCACGTGGTCGACCCGCACAGCGGTGAGCCGGCCGACCACCTCGTCGCCGCGACCGTCGTGGGCCCGGACCTGGCGGTCGCCGACGCTTACGCGACCGCGCTCTACGCCGCTGGCCCCACCGGACTGAGCTGGTTCCGGGGTGGCTCCGAGTATCGGGCGCTCTTCGCCCACCGGCGCTGACCGCCCGCCCTCAGCCAGGGACGCTAGCGTCCCGTGCTCGGGTCCGGCACGGTCACCCGCGCCGGGGTCGGTGCCCCGAAGACGGTGGCGACCAGATCGCTCACCGCGTGCACTCCCACACCGATCCCCTTGCCGGGTGGCAGCTGGTACATGATGGCGACGACGTAG
The DNA here is from genome assembly GCF_049179015.1 of Micromonospora sp. WMMD736. NCBI lineage: Bacteria > Bacillati > Actinomycetota > Actinomycetes > Micromonosporales > Micromonosporaceae > Micromonospora > Micromonospora sp. WMMD736. Next base: position 5,763,973 of record NZ_JBMHMI010000001.1, on the reverse strand, counting down.
CGCTGGTCGTCGCCGGCGAACCCCACGGTGTTCGTGACCCAGTGCTCACCGCCCGGGTCCGGCTCGATCGACCAGCCGTCCTTGGTGCCGGGGCGCATGTCGCTGCCGGCCGCCCAGACACCCCACCGTTGGATCGAACCGACCGAACGCATCGCGCCGACGAGGTAGGCCCGGTCGGTCGGGTCGAGGTCGTCCAGCACGTACGACATCAACCGCTGGAGATCCTCGGCCGTGCACTTGAGGTGACCCCAGAAGCGCGCGTAGCCGGCGACGGTGGTCAGCCCCGTCATGCCGTAGCGCTGCTGGAAGCGTTTGAGCTGACCGTCGCGGCCGTACCGGTTCCACAGCGCGGTGGCCGCGTCGTCGGAGGAGAAGTTCAGCATGTCGGCTATCTGTCGACGCGCGGCGCTGTCGAGCGTGATCTCGCCCGCACGTGAGCGCTCCAGCAGCCCGACGGCCATCGCGAGCTTGATGGTGGAGGCCGTCCAGATCGGATGGTCGGTGGTCCCCGCCCGCCAGGAGGTGCCGGTGCGCCGGTCCCGTACCAGGATTCCGAGGACCCCCGGCTTGCTCTTGAGAAGGGTGGCCGCCGCCGCGAACCGGCGGCGTTGGGCCTCGTCCGCGCTGCCCGTGTCGGGTCGTCGGCCCTTGGCCGGGCCCAGCCCACTCGTCGACCGCGGCTCGGCGGTACCCGTGGCCGACGAGTCGCGCGCGGCAGGCGAGCCGGTCGGATCGGTCGAACAGCCGGCAAGTACGAGCACCGCCACCAGGGCCGCGAGGAGCCGCGTCGGGCCCACCGCTCGCCGTGGGGGCGCAGGTCGCCGGAGCCGGGCGGCCCAGCGGCCACCCCGACGGCCGTCGCCGTTCGACAACTGGGCGCTTGTCACGGCGGCCGATCATAGCCTGGATTGCGATCGGCCCCCACGGCCTCGGCAACGGCTGTGGGGGCCGATCAGCGACGAGTGCGCGTGGCTCGCACAATCGAGGGGTGCGGACCGGTCGGGCCGGACGTCGGCCGCGCCACCCGAAGACGGGCCGGCGCCACGGCCTGGCGGCCAGTAACCGCAGTCGTACGCTAGCGAATCGACGCAACTCGACGCAAGAGTCTCCACAGCGGACGCCTTCGGACGTCACCGCAACGGATCGGCGATTGGCCTGCGGCGAGGCAATTTCGACATGGTGAACGACGGATGGCACGCTGTCCGCCGTGAGTTTCGATCTGAGTGTGTGGGCCCTGGAGGACGGGGCGACGCCCGAGGACGTGCGGGCAGCGGTCGAGGGTTGCCGGCAGGGGCGGCACGTGGACCGATACCCGGACCCGCGCGTCGTCGGCTTCTACCGGGCGATCACCGCGTCCTATCCGGACCGCCACCCCGGCCCGGACAGCCCGTGGGCGGTCGCGCCGCTGCACGCCGCGCACGATCACGTCGAGCTGAACCTGCACCCGACCTGCCCGGACCAGGTGCTGCTGGACATCGAGCGGCTGGCCGGCGAGCACGGTCTGATGCTCTTCGACCCCCAGGACGGCTCGGTGTACCCGCCCCCCGCCCGGCTGCCGAGCTGACCGCTCCCGGGGCGTAACACCTCCGGCGTACGACGAAGGGGCCCGGCGCTGTCGCCGGGCCCCCCGTGGTGCTGTCGTCGGTGCCGCCACGCCTGTCGCGCGGCGGCCGCTAGCTACTCGTCGCGCAGGTCGGCCGCGCTGGCGGCGGTCGCGCCGATGGAGTCGGCCGCCGAGGTCAGCAGGTCGGCGCCGAGCGCCTGGTCGACGGTGAGGGTCATCAGCGTCTCGCCGCCCGCCTCGCGCCGGGCCACCTGCATCGCGGCGATGTTGATGCCCGACTCGCCGAGCAGCGTACCGACGGTGCCGACGACGCCCGGGCGGTCCGCGTACCGCAGGAACACCAGGATGCCCTCCGCACCGATCTCCACGTCGAAACCGTCCACTTCGGTCAGCCGCGGGACGTCGCGCCCGCCCGCGTGGGTGACCGTCCCGGAGACGCTCACCGCCCGGCCGTCCGGCAGGGCACCGCGCACCGTGACCAGGAGGGGCTGGTCGGCGGTCTCGACCTGACTGTCCAGAGTGACCTCGACGCCGCGCTCGGCGGCCAGGTGCGGGGCGTTGACGTAGGTGACCTGGTCCTCGACCACCGAGCTGAACAGGCCCTTCGTGGCGGCCAGCTTGAGCACCGACACGTCGTGGCCGACGACCTCGCCGCGAACCTCGACGGTGACGCTGGCCGCGACCCCGCCGGCGACGGCGGTGAAGGCCCGGCCCAGCTTCTCGGCCAGCGGCAGCAGCGGGCGTACGTCCTCGGCGACCACGCCGCCGGCCTGGACGTTGACGGCGTCCGGCACGAACTCGCCCTGCAGCGCCAGCTTCACGCTCTTGGCAACCGCCAGACCGGCCTTGTCCTGCGCCTCGTGGGTCGACGCGCCCAGGTGCGGGGTGGCCACCACGTTGTCGAAGGCGAACAGCGGCGAGGAGGTGCAGGGTTCCTTGGAGTACACGTCGACGCCGGCGCCGGCGACCCGCCCCTCGGCGATGGCGTCGGCGAGCGCCTGCTCGTCGACCAGACCGCCGCGGGCGGCGTTCACGATGCGGACGCTGGGCTTGACGAGTGCCAGCTCCTTCTCGCCGATCAGACCGACCGTCTCGGGGGTCTTGGGCAGGTGGATCGAGATGAAGTCGCTCTCGCGCAGCAACTCCTCCAGCCCGACCAGCCGTACGCCGAGCTGCGCCGCCCGAGCCGGCTGGATGTACGGGTCGTACGCGATCAGTCGGGTGCCGAACGCGGCGATGCGCTGCGCGAAGAGCACCCCGATGCGGCCGAGGCCGACCACGCCGACGGTCTTGCCCTGCACCTCGACGCCCGTGTACTTGGACCGCTTCCACTCGCCGGCCTTGAGGGCCGCGCTGGCGCTGGCGGTGTTGCGGGCGACGGCGAGCAGCAGTGCGACGGCCTGCTCGGCGGCGGAGACGATGTTCGAGGTGGGTGCGTTGACGACCATCACGCCCCGCGCGGTGGCTGCCGGCACCTCGACGTTGTCGAGCCCGACGCCCGCGCGGGCGACCACCTTGAGTCGCGGGGCCGCGGCGACCGCCTCGGCGTCGATCTGGGTCGCGCTGCGCACGATGACGGCGTCGGCCTCGGAGAGCGCCGAGAGCAGGGCCGGACGGTCGGTGCCGTCGACGTGACGGACGTCGAAGTCGTGAGCGAGCACCTCGATGGCGGCGGGGGCGAGTTCTTCGGCGATCAGTACGACAGGATTCATCGGTCCTCGTAGAGGTCGTGTTTGCGATCGGCGCGGGTGGCGGGGCGCCGCACTGCACCCCGTGCTGATCCGTGCCGTGGCCGTCAGGTGCCGGCTCAGCGCACCTACCCGCGATCGTAGGGGCCGCGCTGGCCGGCGTGTTCCGGTCTGCGGGGTGAGTGCCCTCACACGCCCGGACACCAGTCGTTCACCGCACCGAAACGCGCCCCTCCCCCGCGATCTTGCACTTACTGTCGCGACGTAAGGGGTGCCTCATGACAAATCGCCATACCAAAGTGCAAGATCGGCGAGGGCGGGGGGAGGCACGGGTTTGCCCCGGGCCGCGCTGGGGAGAGCGCGGCCCGGGGCCGGGGGAACCGTGTTTTCGGGGTGGGTCAGGCGGTTTCGGTGATCGGGCGGTCGACCCAGCTCATCATGCCGCGCAGCTTCCTACCGGTCTCCTCGATCGGGTGCGCCGCACCCTCGGCCTGCCACTTGGTGAAGTTCGGCCGGCCGGCCTCGTCCTCGGCCACCCACTCGCGGGCGAACTCGCCGGACTGGATCTCGCCCAGGATCTTGCGCATCTCCTCCTTGACCCGGGAGTCGATGATGCGCGAGCCCCGGGAGAGGTCGCCGTACTCGGCGGTGTCGGAGATGCTGTACCGCATCTTCGCGATGCCACCCTCGTACATCAGGTCGACGATCAGCTTCAGCTCGTGCAGGCACTCGAAGTAGGCGACCTCCGGGGCGTAGCCGGCCTCGGTGAGCACCTCGAAACCGGTCTGCACCAGCGCCGAGGCACCGCCGCAGAGCACCGCCTGCTCGCCGAAGAGGTCGGTCTCGGTCTCCTCGGTGAAGGTGGTCTTGATCGCGCCGGCGCGGGTGCCGCCGATCCCCTTGGCGTACGCGAGGGCGAGCGCGAACGCGGTGCCCGTGGCGTCCTGCTCGACGGCGACCAGACAGGGCACGCCCTTGCCGTCGACGTACTGGCGACGCACCAGGTGGCCGGGGCCCTTGGGGGCGACCATGGCCACGTCCACCTCGGCCGGGGGCTTGATCAGGCCGTACCGGATGTTGAAACCGTGGCCGAAGAAGATCGCCTTGCCGGGGGCCAGGTGCGGCTCGATCGACTCGGCGTAGATCTTGCGCTGGGCGGTGTCCGGCGCAAGCACCATGATCACGTCCGCCTCGGCCGAGGCCTCGGCCGGCGTGAGCACCCGGAGGCCCTGCTCCTCGGCCTTGGGACGGCTCTTCGAGCCCTCCGGCAGACCGATCACCACGTCGACGCCGGAGTCACGCAGCGACAGCGCGTGGGCGTGACCCTGGCTGCCGTAGCCGATCACCGCGACCTTCTTGGCCTGGATCAGGCCGAGGTCGGCATCGTCGTCGTAGTACACCTCAACGCTCATGAGAACTTCCCTTTCGTACGACGGCCTGGGTGCCCGTCGTGGTCTGTGCGGATGGGTCAGGCGGCCCGCAGCGCGGGACCGGCGGTGATCGAACGCGAGCCGCGCCCGATGGCCACCAGCCCGGACTGGACCATTTCCTTGATGCCGAACGGCTCGAGGTCGCGCAGCAGCGCGTCGAGCTTGTCCGGCGTGCCGGTGGCCTCGATGGTCAGCGTGTCCGGTGCGACGTCCACCACCCGGGCCCGGAACAGGTTGACGGTCTCCAGCACCTGGGACCGGGCGGCCCGGTCGGCGCGGACCTTCACCAGCAGCAACTCCCGGGCGACCGAGACCTGCGGATCCAACTCAACGATCTTGAGTACGTTGACCAGCTTGTTGAGCTGCTTGGTGACCTGCTCCAGCGGGGACGAGTCCGCGTTCACCACGATGGTGATCCGGGAGACGTCCGGGTTCTCGGTCTCGCCCACGGCGAGGCTGTCGATGTTGAAACCGCGCCGGGAGAAGAGGCCGGACACCCGGGCGAGGACGCCCGGCTTGTTCTCCACCAGCACCGAAAGCGTGTGCATAGTCATGTCAGATGTCATCCTCGTCGAAGACCGGGCGGACGCCGCGGGCGAACATGATCTCGTCGTTACTGGTGCCGGCGGCGACCATCGGCCAGACCATGGCGTCCTTGCCGACCACGAAGTCGATCACCACCGGGGCATCGTTGATCTCCATGGCGGCGGCGATGGTCTTGTCCACGTCCTCGGCGGTCTCGCAGCGCAGCCCGACGCAGCCCAGCGCCTCGGCGAGCTTGACGAAGTCGGGGATGCGGTGCTTGTGCGTGCCCAACTCGGTGTTGGAGTAGCGCTCGTTGTAGAAGAGCGTCTGCCACTGCCGGACCATGCCGAGGTTGCCGTTGTTGATGACGGCGATCTTGACCGGGATGCCCTCCAGCGCGCAGGTCGCCAACTCCTGGTTGGTCATCTGGAAGCAGCCGTCACCGTCGATCGCCCACACCACCGCGTCCGGCTTGCCGACCTTCGCGCCCATGGCCGCCGGCACCGCGTAGCCCATGGTGCCTAGGCCGCCGGAGTTCAACCAGGTGTACGGCTTCTCGTAGGAGATGAACTGCGACGCCCACATCTGGTGCTGCCCCACACCGGCCACGAAGATCGTGTCGGGGCCGACGATCTCGCCCAACCGCTTGATCACGTATTGCGGGGAGAGCGTGCCGTCGGACGGCTCGTCGTAGCCCAGCGGGTAGCGGTTGCGCAGGTCGTCGAGCTGGGTCCACCAGTCGCCCAGGTCGGTGACGCGCCCCGCCGCGCGCTCGACGGTGACCGCCGCGATCAACTCGTCGATCACGTGCTTGGCATCACCGACGATCGGGACGTCCGCGTGCCGGTTCTTGCCGATCTCGGCGGGGTCGATGTCGGCGTGCACCACCGCCGCGTCCGGAGCGAACGAGTCGAGCTTGCCGGTGACCCGGTCGTCGAACCGCGCGCCCAGCGCGACGATCAGATCGGCCTTCTGGAGGCCGTACACGGCGGCGACCGTGCCGTGCATGCCGGGCATGCCCAGGTGCTGCGGGTGCGAGTCGGGGAACGCGCCGAGCGCCATCAGCGTGGTGATGACCGGGATGCCGGTCAGGTCGGCGAGCCGACGCAGCCCCTCGGTGGCGCCGGCCTTGAGCACCCCGCCGCCCACGTAGAGCACCGGCCGCCGGGCGCCGGCCAGCAACCGGGCCGCCTCGCGGATCTGCTTGCCGTGCGGGTGCAGGGTGGGCCGGTAGCCGGGCAGGTCCAGCGTGGGCGGCCAGGTGAAGGTGGTCGACGCCTGGAGCACGTCCTTGGGGATGTCGACCAGCACGGGGCCGGGCCGGCCGGTGCTGGCCAGGTGGAACGCCTCGGCCAGCACCTGCGGGATCTCCTCGGCGGTCTGCACGAGGAAGTTGTGCTTGGTGATCGGCAGCGTGATGCCCTGGATGTCCGCCTCCTGGAAGGCGTCGGTGCCGATGGACGGGCGAGCCACCTGGCCGGTGATCGCCACCATCGCGACCGAGTCCATGTACGCGTCGGCGATCGGCGTCACCAGGTTCGTCGCGCCCGGGCCGGAGGTGGCGATGCAGACGCCGACCTTGCCGGTGGCCTGCGCGTACCCGGTCGCCGCGTGACCGGCGCCCTGCTCGTGGCGGACCAGGATGTGCCGGACGGTGGAGTCGTAGAGCGGGTCGTACGCCGGCAGGATCGCGCCGCCCGGGATGCCGAAGACGACGTCGACGCCGAGCGCCTCAAGGGACCGCACCAGCGAGCCGGCGCCGGAGACCTGGGCCGGGGCGGGTGTCCGTACGGCCGGGACTGCCGGCGTGGCCGCGGCGCGGGCGGCGGGGTCGGCGGCGCCGGCCGGGTCGGCGGTCGCGCGGGCCCGCCGGGCGGTGTGGGCGAGGGTCTCGGGCGTTGGTCTCGTCATGGTGGTTCTGGCCTTCGGCTGGAGTGGCTGGGGCTTGTTCAGCGATGCGACGTGGGCGTGGGCCCGTCGCGACAGGTTCCGACGGCAATAAAAACGGCCCTCGTGCAGATGCACGGGGCCAGCGCACTCTCGACGGAGGAGAGTGCGCTCAGATAAGTACTCGCAGCGACCGGTACGACGACATGCGGCTAAGCCTGACGCATCTCACGCGATGAGTCAACTGATCCCACATGTTGGTTAACGGACGGCGGCGCGTCGGCCGACGCCGCGCCGCTGCCGGACGGCGTGACCTGCCCGGACCCGCCAGATGCCCGGCGCTGGGCGGGCACCGCGGCGGGCCGCGCGCCCGGCGAGGTGGCCGCCTCCAGCATCGCCTCCAGGTGCTCCGCGGGCACCCCCCAGCCGAACAGCGCGCCCTGACCGAACCGGCAGCCCGCGGCGACCACCGCGGCCAGCTCCGTCGGCGTGGTGACGCCCTCCGCGATGACCTCCATGCCCAACTGGTGACCCAGCCGCATGACGATGTCGACCATGGGCGCGAACGCCGGACCGTCCCGGCCCACCGGCCGGACCGGCTCGTGCTCGGCCACCAGACTGTGGTCGATCTTGAGGATGTCGATGGGGAGCCGACGTAGCTGCCCCAGGGACGAGTACCCGGCGCCGAAGTCGTCGAGCGCGATCCGTACGCCGGTCAACCGCAGCGCGGTCAACCGCCGGATCAGCTCGTCCAGGTCGGTGGCGACCGCGTGCTCGGTGACCTCCAGCACCAGCCGCTGCGGCGGTACGTGGTGGGCGCGCAGGGCCTCGGCCACCTGGACCACGTACTCCGGGGCGTGCAGCTCGCGCGGCGAGACGTTCACCGAGACCCAGACGTCGTGCCCGTCGGCCAGCCAGCGGGAGAGCTGGTAGCAGGCCTGGTGCAGCACCCAGGCACCGAGCGCGGCGATCATGCCGCTCTCCTCGGCGATCGGGATGAACTCGTCCGGGCGGACGTTTCCCAGCTCGGGGTGGTGCCAGCGGAGCAGCGCCTCGGCCCCGACCGGCCGTACCGACGGCAACGACGCCACCGGCTGGAAGGCGAGCCGCAGCTCGTCGCGGTCGATCGCGCCCCGCAACTCGTGCTCGACGGTGGTGCGGCGACGCAGCAGCTGGTCGTACGCCGCGTCGTAGCGCTCGATCCGGTTCTTACCGCGTTGCTTGGCGTAGCGCAGCGCCAGGTCGGCGTGGCGCAGCAGCAGCTCCACGTCCGGCTCGGCGGCCCACCCGGCCACGCCGATGCTCACGGACAGGAAGACCGGTCCCTCCGGCTGGTCGTACGGGCGGTTCAGCACCCCGAGCAGCCGCTCGGCCACCCGGTCCGCCTCGGCGGGCCGGGCCGGCATGAGCACGGCGAACTCGTCGCCGCCGAGCCGGGCCGCCACGTCGCCCGGACGCAGGTTGCCGCGCAGCCGGCGACCCACCTCGGCCAGCACCGCGTCCCCCACGTCGTGACCACGCATGTCGTTGACGTTCTTGAAGCCGTCCAGGTCCAGACCGAGCAGGACGCACGGCGTGCCCGCCGCCGCGCCGTCGTGCAGCGCCCGCAGCAGCCCGCGCCGGTTGGCCAGCGACGTCAACGGGTCGGTGTGCGCCAGCTCACGGAAGTGCGCCTCCCGCTCGACGAGCCGGCCGGCGTAGTCCCGGACGTCCTTGAGGGCGAGGTACTGCCGCGCCACCAGGGCGAAGCCCTCCACACTGCCGGCGAGGATGCCCGGCGCGGTGAAGCGGCCGTCCTGGAGCAGGTGGTACATCGCCGAGGCCGCCATCGCCAGCATCGGGGCGAGGGCGTACTCACCGTCCCGACCGACGAGGTCCAGCGCGACCTCCCCGGGCTGGTCGGCCCGGCGCACCCCGAGCGCGACGGTCAGCAGGCCGGCCGAGAGCAGCGCCGCGCCGGTGAGCGCCATGGTCGGCCCGGACTGGCAGAGCCCCGCGCTGAGGCCCAGCCCGCCGCAGCTCACCGCCGTGATGCCGGTCGCGAGCACGACCAGCCGGCGACGCGGGGCGGCGGCCCGAAAGACGACGATCACGGCGAGGCCGGCCCCGAGCGCGGCGCTCACCGTCGTGACCAGGATCGCCGGGCAGGCCATCGGGGTGGCGGCGCCGAGCAGCCGGGTCGGCTCGGAGAAGAGCACCCAGCCGACGAACCACAGCGCCGCCGCCACGGTGACGCCGTCCAGCGCGAGCCGGGCGGTCCCCGCGGCGGTGGCGGCGACCCCCGGCAGCCGGAGCAGACCGGCCGCGAAGGCCAGCCCGGCCAGCGCCATACCGATCGCCGTGGCGTTGGCCCATCCGGTCCGCTGCCCCTGCTCGTGCGCCCAGTGGTCGCTCGCCGACAGCACCGCCACCACCCCGGCCAGCAGGCTGACCAAAGACACCCCGGCGGCACCCGCGAGCAGCACGTGCGCCGGTCGACGCGGCCCCGGCCGCTGCCCGACGAGCATGGTGAGCAGCGCGGTGGCCACGGCCGCGACCAGTCCGCTCAGCGCCGCGACGGCGACCATGCCCGGGGAAAGATGCACGAGAACAAGAGTGCCGGATGAGCGCAGGTCGCGGGAGACCGGATGTGCATCTGTTGGGACACGGGCCCTCTCCCGCAGGGTGCTTCGCGGCCGCGGTGTCATGCTGGTACGCATGCCTGAGCTGCGATCGAGGACGTCCACACACGGTCGGACGATGGCCGGCGCCCGGGCCCTCTGGCGGGCCACCGGGATGACCGACGACGACTTCGGCAAGCCGATCGTCGCCATCGCCAACAGTTTCACCCAGTTCGTGCCGGGTCACGTACACCTCAAGGACATGGGCGGCCTGGTCGCGGACGCGGTGGCCGAGGCCGGCGGGGTCGGCCGAGAGTTCAACACCATCGCGGTCGACGACGGCATCGCGATGGGGCACGGCGGCATGCTCTACTCCCTGCCCAGCCGCGAGCTGATCGCCGACGCGGTGGAGTACATGGTCAACGCGCACTGCGCGGACGCCCTGGTCTGCATCTCTAACTGCGACAAGATCACCCCAGGCATGCTGCTGGCCGCGCTGCGCCTCAACATCCCGACCGTCTTCGTTTCCGGCGGCCCGATGGAGGCCGGCAAGACGGCGGCGATCGAGGGCATCGTGCACAGCAAGATCGACCTGATCGACGCGATGATCGCATCCTCGAACGAGGCGGTCACCGACGCGCAGCTCGGCGAGATCGAGCGCTCCGCCTGCCCCACCTGCGGCTCCTGCTCCGGCATGTTCACCGCCAACTCGATGAACTGCCTCACCGAGGCCATCGGGCTCGCGCTCCCCGGCAACGGTTCGACCCTCGCCACCCACGCCGCGCGCCGGTCGCTGTTCGTCGAGGCCGGCCGGACCGTCGTCGACATCGCCAAGCGGTGGTACGACGGCGACGACGACTCGGTGCTGCCGCGCACCGTCGCGTCCAAGGCCGCCTTCGAGAACGCCGTCGCCCTCGACGTGGCCATGGGCGGCTCGACCAACACGGTGCTGCACCTGCTCGCCGCCGCCCGCGAGGCGGAACTCGACTTCGGCGTCGCCGACATCGACGCCATCTCCCGGCGGGTGCCCTGCCTGGCGAAGGTGGCGCCGAACTCCCCGAAGTACCACATGGAGGACGTGCACCGCGCCGGTGGCATCCCCGCCATCCTCGGTGAGCTGGACCGGGCCGGCCAGCTCAACCGGGACGTGCACGCCGTGCACTCCCCCTCGCTCGCCCAGTGGCTGACCGACTGGGACGTGCGCGGTGGCTCGCCGACGCCGGAGGCGGTCGAGCTGTTCCACGCCGCGCCGGGCGGGGTGCGGACCGTGGAGCCCTTCTCCACCACCAACCGCTGGTCGTCACTCGACACCGACGCCGCCGAGGGCTGCATCCGCGACCGCGAGCACGCGTACTCCGCCGACGGCGGCCTGGCCATCCTGCACGGCAACCTGGCCCCGGACGGCTGCGTCGTGAAGACCGCCGGAGTGCCGGACGACTGCCTGACGTTCCGCGGCCCAGCCAAGGTGTACGAGTCGCAGGACGACGCCGTCACCGCGATCCTGGCCAAGGAGGTCGTCGCCGGGGACGTCGTGGTGATCCGGTACGAGGGGCCCAAGGGCGGGCCGGGCATGCAGGAGATGCTGTACCCCACCTCGTTCCTGAAGGGTCGCGGGCTGGGCCGGTCCTGCGCGCTGCTCACCGACGGCCGCTTCTCCGGCGGCACGTCCGGCCTCTCCATCGGACACGCCTCCCCCGAGGCGGCCTCCGGCGGGCTGATCGCGCTGGTCCGCGAGGGCGACGAGATCGTCATCGACATCCCGGCCCGGTCGATCGAGCTGAACGTGCCCGCCGACGAGTTGGAGGCGCGGCGGGTGGCCGAGGAGAAGCGCGACCGGCCGTACACCCCGACCGACCGGCAGCGACCGGTGTCGGCGGCGCTGCGCGCGTACGCCTCGATGGCCACCTCGGCCAGCGACGGCGCCTACCGACGCGTCCCCGAGTAGCCGGGGCTGATCAACGCGACTTCGCCGATGTCGTGGTGTCCCGCCCACTCGGACACCCCGACATCGGCGATCTCGTGTCGATCACCTGCCCAACTCGTGCACGGTGCAGCCGGCGCGGGTGAAGCGGATGGTGACCACCTGTCCGGCGTGCTGGGCGGCCAAGCGCAGAAGCTCCTGCTCGGGGTCGGCGACGTCACGCGGCCCCGAGCAGGGCACCGGGATCGGCGTCGTCGGGTCCGGCGGAACAGCCCCGGCGACGGCGTCCGTCAGGCACTCCGCGCACCAGGCGAGCGCGGCCGCCAGGCTCGGCCGACAGGGATACGTGTCGGGGCGGACGGGCGCGTCCCGGGGCGCGATCTCGACCGACCAGCTGAGCCCGTCGGCCAGCAGCGGGTCACCGGCGTTGTGCCGCCAGTCGCACACGCTCACCATCAGGGCCAGGTCGAGGCCCAGGGCGAGCCGTACCAGCTCGGACAGCGGCGGCGCTTCGGGAGGGGCCACCGTCACGATCAGGCGGCCGGCGGCTGCGCCCCGCCCGGCGTCGCGCACGTACTCCCCGACCGGATCGGCACCGGCCCAGGGCAGCGTGACATACCCGTCGCGCAGGTCCTTGCCGATGGCATGGCCGCCGTCGGCGTCGGCGAGGTCTTCGGGTCGCCCGCCTAGGGCGGCCGCCCACGCGCCGAGCCGATAACGCTCGGGAAGCCGCACAACCGGCTTGCCGCCGGGCTGGGTGGCGACCAGCGGGGCGACCTCGGGTGTGCCTGCGTCCCAGGTCAGGTGCACCACGCGGTGCCGCAGGTCGGTGAGGGTGACCAGCACCGTGCGATGGAGACGGTGGGTGCCGCCGCAGGTGAAGCAGGGGAACGCCGAGGGGCGCAGGCCAGCGCCGCAGCAGTGCGGGCAGTCGGGCTGGGCGGTGCGCCCACCGAGCCGGCAGTCGCAGACGCGCAGCCGGCTGCCGGGGCGGCAGTCGGGGCAGGGCCGCCAGTCGACGGGTTCCCCCAGCCAGGACGGGGCCGGTGGCTCGTACCCACGGGTCAGCGGCACCCGCACGCGGCGGACCACCTGACCGGTGGGCTGCTCCGCGAGTACGTCCTCCGGCTCGCCGGGGCGCAGGGTGCTGTGCCACCATCGCCCGTCCCGCCAGATGGACTGCGCGCCGGGCAGGTCGTCGCCGCTGCCCGGGTCGACGCAGTCGGCGACGATCCGGCGTTCGAGCTGGTCGACGTGGGAGGCGGCGACGCCGGGCGGGCGCGGCGAGTCGGGTCGCAGCCTCCGGGCGGGCGCGGCCAGACCACGCGCGGCGAGGCCGGTCAGCGCGCCGGCCACGTCGGTGTGGCTCAAGGCCTCTGCCAGGCTGAGGTGCCAGCCGGCCGCGCCGGCCGACACCGGGGTTCCGGGCACCTCGTACCGGATGTCCCAGCCGAAACTCCCACCCTGCCGGCGAGCCTCGACGACCAGGTCGAGCAGCAGCAGGTCGGCCAGCGCGCAGAGCCGGGCCAACCGGGCGGCCGGGTCGACCGTGGGCGCGGCAACGGACCGGCCCAACACCAACCGCCAGGGCACATGATCCGCCCGCAGGATGGTCTGGGCCTCCAGCTCGTGCCGACGCGCGGCCGGCAGCTCAGGCTGCCACTCGGCGGGCAGCCACAGCGCCGGCACGTCCGACTCCGACACGACCGCGCCGACGTCGGCGGCGAGGTCGCGTACCCGATCGGCCAGGTCGACCACCCACACGCCCGCCGGGTCCCGGCGGGGGTCGAGGCCACCGGGCACGACCTGGTGGGACGCGACCGCGCCGGTGTCCAGGTTGGCGACGCTGAGCACGAGCTGCGCCCGCCGCCGGCCGCGCCGCGCGCAGCGGTGACAGGGGTACGCGACGCTGCCCGCGCCGCGACACTGCTCGCAGTTCCGGTACGCCTCCCGGCGCGGCCCGAGCCCGTCGTCCTCGACGAGGAACCGGTCACCGTAGGCGGTGCACCGGCACGGTTGCAGCGTGAAGGTCGCCCCGTCGCAGTCCGGGCACACGACGACGGGCGCGGCGCTCACCGGCACCACCGCGCCGCGCAGTCACCGTCGTGCTCGACGCGCCGCACGCACCGCCGGCCGCCGTCGAGTGGCAGGTCGCAGAAGACCCGATGGCGTACGCCCTGGGCGTCCTCGGTCGACACGGTGGTCTCCCCCGGGTCCACCTCGGACAGGAAGCTCAGCGAGCGGGCCAAGGTGCCGGCGAAATGCTGGGCGGCCGGCAGGTCGGCGGCGGTGAACGGCAGGTGCGCCACCCACCGGGCGCTCACCGGCGGACCGCCAGATCCTCGCGGGCCCGCTGGGACTGCCAGCTCTTCAACGCGTCCTTGATCCGCTGGGTCTCCCGCCGGCTGCTGCCCAACGCCGCGTACACCTCGGCCAGGTCATGGGCGACCCGGTCGAGGAACTCGGCGACCTCCACGGCGTCCACGCCACGCCGGCCACGCCGGGTGAAACGGCGGCCACGGACCTGCCAGGGCTTCAGGGGTACGTAGTTGGCCGCCCGATAGGACACGGGCCGGGGTGGCTCGGCCCGAAGATGACGGAGAAACGCGCGCACGAAAGCGACACCACCCTTCATCGCAATTGTTCGACGGTCGTCGGCGTGGGAATTGCGCGTCCATCGCCGTTGTCGGACCAATCTTGTAGGGTCGGAAGCGCCATAGCAATGAATGTCCACTCACACTGTTCCGCTATTTGTGCGCAACATTCCCCTGTTGCAGATCGGGCGTCGGGATGTTGCAGAACTTAACAGGAAGGAGAGCCGGGTGGCCGATGACATGGGCTCGACGGTGCCCCGCCGCCAGCTCGGCAGGGCGCTACGTGACCTGCGCACCGAGGCGGGGGCGACCCTCGACGCGGTCGCCGAGGCGCTGGAGTGCAGCCGCCAGAAGGTGTGGCGGATCGAGAGCGGGCTCGGCTCGGTGCGCGGCGTCGACGTCCGAGCGATGTGCGAGCTGTACGGGGCGACGGGCGAGCTGACCCGGGCGCTCACTTCACTGGCCGGCGAGACGAGAGCGAAGGGATGGTGGCACGCGTACGGCGACGCCGTCCCGGAATGGTTCGAGCTGTACGTGGGGCTCGAATCCGCCGCGTCTAGGCTCCGCTTCTACAAGAACACTCTCGTGCCCGGCATTCTTCAAAGCCGGGACTATGCCCGGGGCATCTACCGCATCGACCAGCCTGACATGGACGACGACGACCGGGAGCGCGCGGTCGAGCTTCGACTGCAACGGCAGTCCCTGCTGACCCGTCGCCTGCCTCAGGCTCCGCAGGTGCAGGTGGTGCTCTGCGAATCGGTCCTGCTTCGGCCGGTTGGTGACGCCGAGACGATGGCCGGGCAGCTCAATCACCTACTGGCGATGACCAGGCTCCCGAACATCTCGATTCGGATCTTGCCGCTGGCTGCCGGGCCCCACCACGGAGCAGTGGGGGGCGAATTCGTTTTGCTGAACTTTCCGCTCGGCAATCGAAGCACCCCCGAGCCACCCGTGGTCTACAGCGAGTCGTGGACGGGTTCGCTGTACCTCGACCGGCCCGCCGAATTCACCGCCTACGAGAAGGTCTGGTCAGGGCTGCTTGACCGCAGCCTCGATGAGGAACAATCGAGGCAACTGATCCAGAAGATCATCGGGGAGGTCCACCATGGCTGATCTGACCGGCGCCCGCTGGCGCAAGAGCACCCGCAGCGGCGGCAACGGCGGCGAGTGCGTGGAGGTTGCCGACAACCTGCCCGGCATCGTCGCCGTACGCGACAGCAAGGACCCGCACGGTCCGGCCCTCACCTTCACTCCCGCCGCCTGGGCCACCTTCGTTCAGGCGACCGGCACCTTCCGCTGAGGCTTCGGTGGGTGTCCCAGCCACCACCGAGACACCCACCCCGACCCTCGAATGCATCAAGATTCGAGCAACTTCTCTGTTGTTGCTGCCTGCGGCGCGCGTGAGGCAGCAACATCCCTGATGTTGCGCGGATCTCCCCGACGGCAGTCCCCCGCAAGCAGGAAGTACGACGCAGCGACCGCCAGCCCCGCTGGCCCGGCTCATCCTGATCATGACAGTCGGCAGGGGCTGACGGAGTGGCAGTCGGCCCGACAGAATGATCCCCGTGAAGGCGTGTGTCGGGGTGACCGACGGAGACTGGTCGCGCTTCCTGGCGGCTCGTCCGCACCTCACCTACGGCGCCGTGCCGGACCTGTCGACGTATCTGTTCGAGAAGGCACTAGCTGCCCGAGGACCGGTGGATGGCGAAGCGACAGACTGACCCCCAGCGCAAGGGGCGATCGAAGACCGGCTTGGTCCGTGAGACCGACCTCCGACCGCCTTCTTTCGCGACGCCGGCGGGAGGTTGATGGGTCGGCTGCTTGGAGCGTCCGTCGAGATCGACCCAACCGTTCCTCAGATGGCACCCCGAGACGAGGTGCCGGGCAGCCTGAGGCCCGAGCTCAATGACGCTCCGACCCCTCATGCTTTCCCCTCGCGCCGGATGCGTTGCCAGGCGGAAGGCAACGAGGTTGATACCTCTGAGTCATCAAGATGACTGCGGGGCATCACGCTCATCGCCGAATCCGCCCGCCGAGGGCGCGTCCGTTCCTCGGCGCTCCTCGCGTAGCTGTTCGAGCATGGCGGTGTCCGACGCGAGGTCCGGGTGGTCGACCTGGCGGTCGAGATCGACGACGATTTCCAGCTCGCGGATCGCCTGGTCGAGATTCCCCGCCGCTCGATGGATCATCGCGAGGTTGTAACGGGTGACCGCTTCGCCTGAGCGGTCGCCCACCTCACGTCGAATAGTCAGAGCCTGCGTGTAGTAGGCCAGCGCCTGCTCCCCATCGCCGCGCGTCTTGTACTCGAGGCCAATGTTGTTGAGGGTGGTGGCCTCTCCGGCGCGATCGCCCACTTCTCGCCGAATCGGTAGAGACCGGGCGTAGTAGGCCATTGCCTGCTCTCTGTCGCCTCGCCTGCTCTGGACGACGCCGATGTTGTTGAGGGTGGTGGCCTCTCCAGCTCGATCGCCCATCTCCCGTTGGACGGGTAGAGCCTGCCCGTAGTAGGCGAGCGCCTGCTCGCCATCGCCGAGTTGGGCGTGGAGGGCGCCGATGTTGCCGAGGGTGGCAGCTTCACCGGCACGGTTGCCCACCTCCCGCTGGACAGGCAGAGCCTGCCCGTAGTGCGCCAGCGCCTGTTCCCCGTCCCCAAGGTTGGCGTACACGAGGCCGATATTGTTCAGGGTGGCCGCCTCGTTGCCGCGTTCACCGGCTTGGCGGTACAGGGCCAGGGCCTCCCCGAAGCTGGCCAGGGCCTGCCAGGGCTGGCCCGTCGCGGACTGCGCCCGCCCCAGCTCGAAGAAGGCGCTGGCGTCCGGGCCGAGAGTCAACGTCGCAATAGCCATCGCCGCCACGTCGGCGAACCGCGACCGGGGCATCCACACCCTCGACACCAGATCGACGACGTGCCTCGCTATTGCCGCCTCGTGGCCCGCGACCGCCAACCGGTGCACCTCCACCCATCGAGCTGGGGTATTCACGCCGTGGACCCGGACACCCCGGCGTCGACGACCCAGAGTTCGTAAAGGCTCCGGGCGGCGGCGGCACAGGCCTGCGTGTGTTCGTCGTCGGTGAGCAGCGGGCGGATGAGCGGGCGCAGCACGTTGGAGACGAAGTACCGGGGATGTCCGGTTTCCGGGTCGGTGCCCTCTTCGAGCAGGCCGAGTTGGACGGCACGCTCGACGTGCCGGCCGGCGTCGGGGTGGTCGTGGACGGCCCGGACGGTGTCGGCGGGTACGGGCAGTTCGATGACGTTGACCTTGGCGAGCATCCGTTGCAGTTCCCGATCCTGCGACCCGAGCAGGTTCTTGGCGAGGATGGTTTCGCGACGGAACTTGTCGGTCTCCCGTTCGATGGCGCTGATGAGACCGTCGACGTCGAGGCTGCCGTCGCCGACGATCAGGTCGAGCCAGTCGAGCAGGCGAGGGTTGCCGGCCGCAGCCTGGACGGCACGCTCACGGATCTCCGGGTCGATGGCCGATCGCGGACGCAGGTTCGGCAGGTTGGCGAGCTTCTTGGCCTGCTCGGTCGGGTTCAGGGTTTCGAGCGATTCGACCACGGCGGATCCGGCCGGCGTCGGGAAGCGGTAGCGGCTCGTGATCACCACCCGACTGGGGCTGCCCGTCTCGCGGATGGCTTTGACCAGGGCCGGGAGGATCTCAGCCATCTCGGCGGAGAGCACCTGCCCGCCGTCGCGTTCGTCCAGGTTGCCGTCCTCGAAGTCGTCGAAGACGAACAGGCAGGCGGTCTGCCCGAGTGGCCCGTCGACGTCGAGCAGGTGCCGAAGGCGCACGACGAGGGGCGCGTCGTCGTTGGCCAGCAGCCGGTCCGCCTCGACCTGCTGCTCGAGGGTGGGGAACGAGACCTTGGTGGCGAGGTCGCGGAAGCTGGTCAGGTCGACGCGGCCGTACCAGACGGCACGCTGGTGGTTGGGCATGCGCTCCAGCAGCCGGGAGGCCAGGCTGCTCTTGCCGAGACCGCCCATGCCGTGCAGGACGAGGGTCGGAACCCCGCTGCCCGTGGGGCTGCGGAGGGTACGTAGGCAGCGCTGGATGACGCGCCGCCGTCCGACGAAGGTGGCCCGGGGGGCGACCCGGGAAAGGTGGGTCTGTGGGTCCAGGAATTCCTGGTCGGCGGGCCGGATTCGGGTGCGCGCGCGTCCTTTGGTGAGCAGGGGCGTGACCATCGGGGCGAGCGGCGACCGGTCGGCGTAGACGCGCAGCAGGTGCCAGTTTCCGTGCTGGCGCGCGTACAGGTGTTGCCGGGCCTCGACGATGGCCCGGTCGAGCGACACCCCGTCGGCCAGCGACCGGTAGAGCTCGGCGGCGAACTCGGTGGCGGCGAGGTCGCTCACCGGCAGCGCCCACCCCAGCACGGCGGGGGCGCCGGCGTCGACCAGGCTCTCACTCATTGAGGGGAACACGCCGGCACCCGGGGCGTTCCCGGTGAGGCAGCCTGAGACGAAGACCAGGCGGGGCCAGTGTCCCGCCATCGCCTGGACGATCCGGTCGGCAGTGACATCGACCCGTCCGCCGAACTCGTCCTCCATCAGGAACACGGGCTGACCGTCGGCGTTGATCGTGGCGTGGCCGCTCAGGTGCAGGACGTCGAAGTATCCCGCGCCGTAGTCCCGGCTCAGCAGACGCAGCCCTTCCAGGGTGCCGCTCTCCTCGACGACCAGTTCCGCGCCGGTGCGGGCGGTGGCGTCGAGGATGGCGGCCTCCTCGGCCTCGTACCTCAGTTCGGGTTCGACACCCTCGGGGGAGGTGGCCATGAACAGCACGCGCAGGGGCCGGTTTGCCGGCGCGACCGGGCCCCTGCGGGCGGTGTCGTTGCCCGCGGCCCGCACCGGCAACAGCGGCGCCGAGCCGGAGACGGCGAGATGCGCGCCGTCGGCGGCGAGCAGCTCCCAGGGCAGGTGCCGCAACCGCCCCGCGCCGGTGATCCGCAGTGTGGCGCCGGGAGGTTGGTGCAGGATCCGGGTCAGCCACCGCTCCTCGCCGTCGAGGAAGGTGGCCAGTCGCGTCCCGAGATCGCGTAGCTGCGGCGAGCCGAAGGTCTGCTGGACGACCGCGTGCTGGCTGTAGTGGCGTTCCACGCGTTCGATCAGCTGGTCGATGGCGGCCTGGTCCAGCGCACGGGTCTTGGGCCGCTCTCCAGCGTTCGACAGCCGCAACTCGGAGTAGTCCGAGGTCCGCTCGAAGATCTCCAGCTCATGGGTGGTCAGGTCACCCGCCACAGTGGTCTCCTCCCCCAGCCGCAGTGCCCATCGCTCACCGTGCCCCGGCCTGCGGTATCTGAGCAAGGATGGCCCGGAACCGGTCCAGCTCGGGATGATTCGTCTGCTCGGCCAGGGCGACCGCGCGACGCTGGTACCCGATGGCCTGGTCCAATCGCCCCATCTTCAGCAGCAGAAGGGCCATGTTCTGGGTGGCCGTCGCCTCGGACATCTGGTCGCCGACAGCGCGGAGGGTCTCAAGAATGTCGTCGAGCGTGTCTTTCGCGCCGGGGAGATCACCCTGATGGAGCCGAATCGCGGCCACGTTGTTGAGGGTGTTCGCTTCGCCCGGCCGGTCACCGACCTCTCGGGCGATGGACAACGCCTGCCCGTAGTAGGACAGCGCCCGCTCCCCATCCTCACGACCGGCATACACGAGACCGATGTTGCTCAGGGTGTTCGCTTCGCCGAACCGGTCACCGACCTCACGGGCGATGGACAACGCCTGCCCGTAGTAGGACAGCGCCCGCTCCCCATCCCCATGACCGGCATACACGAGACCGATGTTGTTGAGGGTGGCTGCCTCGCCGTTGCGGTCGCCGATCTCCTGGCGGATGGGAAGGGCCTGCGCGTAGTGGGCCAGCGCCTGCTCCCCATCCCCGTGCCGGGCGTACACGTAGCCGATGTTGTTCAGGGTGACCGCCTCGCCGGCCCGGTCACCGACCTCGCGTTGGATGGGCAGTGCCTGCGCGTAGTGGGCCAGTGCCCGCTCCGGATCGCCCCGGTTGTCGTGCACATGGCCGATGTTGCTCAGGGCGGCCGCCTCGCCCTCCCGGTTGCCGACCTCGCGTTGGATGGGCAGGGCCCGCGCGAAGTAGGCCAGCGCATCGCCCCACTGCCCGAGCCGGTCGTGCACGTGGCCGATGTTGTTGAGGGTGACCGCCTCGCCGTCCCGGTCGCCAACCTCACGGGCGATCGCCAGCGCCTCCTCGTAGTGGGCCAGCGCCCGCTCCCCGTCCCCGAGCCGGTCGTACGTGGCGCCGATGTTGTTGAGGGTGCCCGCCTCGTCGCTCCGGTCGCCGGCCTCTCGGTACAGGTGCAGGGCCCGCTCCTGGCTGGCCAGGGCCTGCCGGGTCTGTCCCGTCACGTACTGGGCGTGCCCCAGGTGGTAGTAGGCGTCGGCGTCCGGGCCGAGAGTCAGGGTCGCCGTCGCCAGCGCCGCCACGTCCGCGAACCGCGACCGGCGCACCCACGCCCTCGACACCAGGTCACCGACGTCACGGGCGATCTCCGGCTCCCGGCCCGCCACCGCCAGGCGGTGTACCTCCGCCCACCGGGCGACCGTCTGCGTCGGCGACCTCGGTTGGCGAGGCGGCCGAGTGTCGGCCGCCGGGCGTGATCCGTCCGTCAACCCAGCACCTCCCGGGGGCCGTCCGCCGATGGATGGTCACCATTGTTGGCTCCGAACGCCACCCCCGCTGCCGCCGGGAGAGTCCAGGATCCGACACCACGCCCGGCCACTGCGGCTACCGGGACCGCCACTCCCCGCGATCTTGCACTTTCCGTGCCGACAGAAGGGGTATCTCACCCCATGTCGACGACAGAAACCGCGAGATCGGCGGGAAGGTGGGGTGCGGGTTCAGGTCAGGTCGTTCACGCAGCGCAGCACCGGGCGCGACGTCAGCGCGTCGGCGTCCAGCGCGGCCCCGGACCGGACGGTGAACGTGGCCGACTCGCCCGGCAGCAGGGTGACCAGGGCCTTGTCGACGGACGCCGACCCGTCCAGCCGGTCCGGGAAGAGAGTCAGGTCGCGCAGCACCGTGCGCGCGGTCACCCGGACCCGCTGGCCGCCGTCGACCGGCTCGACCGTCGCGTCCCAGGCCGCCGCGGGCCAGTCGACGTCCCGGTCCTCGGCGAAGAACCACAGCGCCCGCTCCGCGGTGCCGCCGGCCTCCGCGACCAGCAGCTCACGGCGGCTCTCGTCCGGCCGCGCCAGCTCCGCCGGCAGCTCCAGCACCACCGAGGAGTACGCCGGGACGTCGAGGTCGACCGAGGTCTTCGCCCTCGGCTCCCCGGTGAGCATGACCCGGGTCACCGTGGCCGGCACGGTCCACGCCTCGCCGGTCTCGTTCACCGCGACCAGCGCCAGCCCACCGTCACGAGGCTGCACGGTGAGCAGGCGGTCGGCGTACGCGTGGCGCAGCGCGTACCACAGGGGTTTGCGGCGGCCGTCGCCGTCGACGGCCGACCAGGAGGTCACCGGCCAGCAGTCGTTGAGCTGCCAGACGATCGTGCCGGCGCAGACGTCGCGGTGGGAGCGGAAGTGCTCCACCCCGAGCTGGATGGCCCGCGCCTGGTTGAGCTGCGTGAGGTAGTGCCAGTCGTCGAAGTCGGCCGGAGCGGGCAGGTGGGCGTCCAGGCCGCGCTGGAGTTTGGCGTCCCCGCCGGCCGCCTTCTGATGGTGGGCCATGCCCGGCGAGTCGGGGGCGAGTGGTTCGTCGCTGAGCGCCCGCCGCAGCGTGGCGTACGCGGGCGGGCCCTGGTACCCGAACTCGGCCACGAAGCGCGGCACGTACTCGCGGTACTTCGGGTAGTCGTCGGTGTTCCACACGTCCCAGATGTGGGTGGTGCCGTGCGCCGGGTCGTTGGGGTGAATGGTCTCGCTCCCCGACCAGGGGCTGCCCGGCCAGTACGGGCGGGTCGGGTCCAGCTCGCCGACGACGCGCGGCAGTACGTCCAGGTAGTAGCCGCGCCCCCAGGTACGCCCGGCCAGGGCTTCCTGCCAGCCCCAGTCGTGCCAGCCCCAGATGTTCTCGTTGTTGCCGGTCCACAGGACCAGCGACGGGTGCGGCGTCAGGCGGGTCACCTGCTCGCGGGCCTCGGCGGCCACCTCACCGCCGAGACCACCGAACGGCTCCTCCTCGGGGTACGCGGCGCAGGCGAAAAGGAAGTCCTGTTGGACGAGCAGGCCGCGCTCGTCGGCGAGGTCGTAGAAGTCCGCCGACTCGTACCGGCCGCCACCCCAGACGCGCAGCAGGTTGACGTTGGCGGCGGCGGCCTGGTCGAACCGCTCGGCGAGCCGCGCGCGGGTGATCCGGGTGGGGAACGCGTCGTCGGGGATCCAGTTGACGCCCCGGACGAAGACCGGCACGTCGTTGACCGCGAGCGCGAACGGGGTGCCGTGCTCGTCGGGGGTGGTGTCCAGCCGGACGGACCGGAAGCCGATCCGCCGGGACCAGGTGTCCAGGGTGGCGCCGTCCGGCGCGTGCAGGGTCACGTCCAGCAGGTGACGGGCCTGCTCGCCGTACCCCCGGGGCCACCAGAGCGCGGGCTCGCGGACGGCGAGGGTCAGCACGGCCGTGCGCTGGCCGGCCGCGACGACGGCCTCGGCGCGGACGCCGCCGACGACGGCCCGGACGGTCAGCGGGACGTCCGCGACCCGCTCGACCTCGACGTGCACCTCGACCCGGCCGTCGCGACCGTCGAGGGTGACCAGCGGGCGGACGGCGGCCAGCCGGGCGGTGGACCAGGCGTGCAGGCCGATGTCCTGCCAGATGCCGGCGGTGACCAGCGTCGGCCCCCAGTCCCAGCCGAAGTTGCAGGCCATCTTGCGGACGAACTGGAAGGGCTCCGGGTACGCGTTGGGTCGGTCGCCGAGTCGGTCCCGTTGCGCCTCGGCGTAGCGGTACACGGAGTCGAACGCGACGGTCAGCTCGTTGTCGCCGTCGCGCAGCAGCGCGCGGACGTCGAACCGGTAGCCACGGTGCATGTTCTCGGTGCGGCCGACCTGGACGCCGTTGACGCTGACGGTGGCGACGGTGTCCAGGCCCGCGCAGACCAGGTCGACCCGGTCGTGGTCGCCGGCCGGTGGCCGGAAGGTCGTCCGGTAGCGCCAGTCGGTGCGGCCGATCCAGGCCAGCGACAGCTCGTTGTCGTCGAGGTACGGGTCGGGGATCAGCCCGGCGTCGAGCAGGTCGGTGTGCACGCACCCGGGCACGGTCGCCGGTACGGTCCGGTTGACGATCTCCGTGGGCACGTCCACGTCGGACATCGCGCGCAGCGTCCAGCCGTCGTGCAGGGCCTGTCGGCTCACGATTCACCGCACCTTCGTGATCGAGACGTTAGCTGAACCGGATAAGCTCAGCCACCGTACGGTCCGACCCTGGGGGTGTCAAAGCCCCTGAACGGCTAAGGAGCACGCCGGTGAAGCGGCCGACCATCGCGGACGTCGCCCAACGAGCGGGAGTGTCCAAGGGCGCCGTGTCGTACGCGTTGAACGGGCAGCCCGGTGTCTCCGAGGCCACCCGGCAGCGCATCCTCGCCATCGCCACCGAGATCGGGTTCAGTCCGAGCAGCGCCGCGCGGGCACTGTCCGCCGCCACCGCCCGGGCCGTCGGACTGGCCCTGTGCCGCCCCGCGCGGACGCTGGGCGTCGAGCCGTTCTTCATGGCGTTGATCAGTGGCGTGGAGGCCGAACTGTCGGCCCGCTCGTACGCGCTGACGTTGCAGGTGGTGGCCGATCACGACGCCGAGATCGCCGTCTACCGGCGGTGGTGGGGCGAGCGCCGGGTGGACGGGGTCCTCGTCTGCGACCTACGCACCGACGACCAGCGCATCCCCGCCCTGGAACAGCTGCGCCTGCCGGCGGTCGTCATCGGCGGGCCGGGCGGTACCGGGGAGTTGGCGAGCCTGTTCTCGGACGACGCGGCGGCGCTGACCGAGGCGGTGGAGTACCTGGTCGCGCTCGGGCACCGCCGGATCGCCCGGGTCGGCGGCCTGCCCGACCTGCGGCACACCGAGATCCGGACCGACGCCTTCGCGGCGGTGTGCCGACGACTCGGCCTGACCGACACGGTCACCGTCTTCTCCGACTACACCGGCGAGGAGGGCGGGCGGGCCACCCGACGACTGCTCAGCGGCACCTCCCGGCCCACCGCGGTCATCTACGACAACGACGTGATGGCCATCGCGGGGCTCTCGGTGGCCCAGGAGATGGGCCTGACCGTGCCGGCCGACCTGTCCATCGTGGCCTGGGACGACTCGCCGCTGTGCCGGCTGGTGCACCCGCCGTTGACGGCGCTGGGCCGCGACATCTCCGCGTACGGCGCGCACGCGGCCCGGCACCTGCTCGGCGTCATCGCGGGCGAGCCGGCGACCCGGCTGCGGGACGAGACCCCGCAGTTGACCCCGCGCGGCAGCACCGCACCGCCCCGGCAGAGGTGAACCGGTTCATCACCGGTACGCCGAGGGAAACTCCTCGAAGTACGCCTCGACGCGCTCGGCGGTCGCCGGGCGGGACAGCGCGAAACCCTGCCCGTAACGGCAGCCGGCCCGGTGCGCACCCTCGACCTGGACCGGCGACTCCAAGCCCTCCGCGACGATCTCCACGCCCAACCGCTCACCGACGTTGACCACCACGTCGATCAGCGGCGGCTGCCCCGTCGGCTCGGCCCCGACCAGGTCGGGCCCCACCTTCAGCAGGTCGATCGGCAGCCGGCGCAGGTGGGCCAACGAGGCGTGTTCGGGCCGGAAGTCGTCGAGCGCGGTGCGTACGCCCAACGACCGCAGGCCCGCCAGCCGGGCCACCACCGTCGACAGGTCGGCGGCGACCCTCGGCTCGGCCACCTCCACCACCAGGCGCTCCGGCGGCACCCCGTACGCGGCCAGGACCGCCGCGGCGCGCTGCACGAAATCGGGTGTGGCCAACTCGCGGGTGGTCACGTTGACGGCCATCCACAGCTCCCGGGAGCCCGCCGACCAGGCCGCCAACTGCCGGCAGGCCCGGTCCAGCACCCACCACTCCAACTCGCCGACCAGATCCAGGTCCTCGGCGACCGGCAGCAGCTCGGCCGGGAGCACCGTGCCGAGCACCGGACTACGCCACCGCAGCAACGCCTCGGCGCCCACCGGCTGCCGGTCGGTCAGGTCGAGCACGGGCTGGTAGACCAGGTCCAGTTCGCCCCGGGCGACCGCGCCCGGCAGCTCACGTTCCAGGTCGAGCCGGCGGACCAGCTGCTCCTCCAGGAACGCGTCGTACCACTCGACCCGGTCCCGGCCCAGCTGCACCGCCCGCCGTCGGGCCAGCTCGGCCTGACGGAGCACGTCGGCCGGTCCCGCGCCACCCACCTCGGCCAGCCCGATGCTCGCCTGCACGCGCAGCACCGACCCGGCCAACCGGTACGGCGAGGTGAGCGTGCCCAGCAGCCGGGTGCCCAGCGCGTACGCCAGCACGGGCCCCACGCCGGTGACCACCGCGAACCCGGCGCCGGCGCAGGCGGTCACCAGATCGCCGGGCGCGACGACCGCCCGCGCCCGCAGGGCGGCCTCGGCAAGCGCGTCCTCGCGGGCCACCGGGCCCAGCCCTTCGATGCCGTGCAACTCGACCAGCAGCAGCGCGCCGGCCGGGGCGGGCACGTCGCCGATCGCGGCGAGGGCGGCGAGCAGGCCCGCCCGGTCCCCCGGCCCGTCGCCGGCCGGGCCGGAACCCTGGCGTGACCAGGAGACGCCCGTGTCGGGCCACGTCGCGTCGACGTCGGCCGCCGGAGTCCACGGATCGGTCGCCGCGGCCTGCCACGGCGGTTGCGGCTCCGGGTGGCGGACCGTGTGCGCGGCGGCCCGGCGGTGCGCGGCGGGCCGCTCGGAGCTGCCCCCGTCACCGCCGCGCAGCAGCTCGCGCAGGACCAGAGGCGGCAGCGCCGCCAGGGCGAGCAACAGACTCGTCCGGTCCGGAGTGCGACCGGAACCGAGGTGCAGGCCCGCCGCGACCAGCAGCACCGACGCCGGGAGCACCGCCCGTGGCCAGGTGGTGGCCGGTGCACCGACCAGGGGCGTCGAGCTGGCCGACGTCACCGTCGACGTCGCACCCAGGGCGGTCAGCAGCATGCCGAGCACCAGCGGCGGCACCGCGAGCAGCGACGCGCGCCCCGACGACGCGGGCGGCAGGATCGTCAACAGCGCCAGGCCGATCAGGGTGAGCAGGAGGCCTCCCCGGCAGATCGCGGGGCCCGAGCGCCGTCCGGCGCCCGTGAACGCGCTGAGCGCGGCGATGCCCAACCCGGCCACCACCAGTGCCGCGACCAGCCGGGCCGGTGCGGGGAGGGTGTCGGCGGGCAGGAGCAACCACCCGGCAAGGGTCAGACCGACCGTCGGCCCGGTCGCCTCGACCAGGTCCCGCAGTCGGGTCGGCGCGGGCCCCCGTGCCGGGAGCCCGCGCAGCCCGACCACGGACAGGGCCGCGACGGTGAGCGATCCGAGCAGCGCGACCGCGCGCTGCCGGGTCTCGACCAGCGGCAGCGCGGCCGGGACCCACCCGGCCGCCACCACCGCCGCGTCGAGCAGGACCAGACCGACCCGCCCCGGGGAGCCGCTCGACGACGGTGCGGGCCGACCGGCAGCCAACCGGGAGAGTCGTACGCCGGCCAGGGTGGCGCCCGCGCCACCGGCCAGCGCGATCACCACCGGGGTCGGGACCAGGCCGGCCACCCCGGCGAGGACGAGCAGCGCCACCGCCGTGGACACGGCGGCCTCCGGGGCCGCCCGGCGGGGGACGAGGAAACGGAACGGGTACGCGAGGAGCACGGCGGTCGCCTTCGTGAGGGGGCACGGGGCGGTGCGGCGGTGCGGGTGGTGCGGTGGTGGTGCGGTAGTGCGGGGCGGCGGATGTTGCGAGTCCGCTGCCCAACACTGGGGAACGATCGACGATCGGATCGGTTACGCGTCGGCCGGCGGCACGAAGCAATGACCCGTGTCACTGTACGCGTGCGGACCCCCATGACACCGCCCGCCGCGACCCCCGCCGACCAGGGGTGGGATCATCGCGGAGTGAGTACGCCCGACACGGTCCGCTTCCGTTTCAACCAAGCCATCCTGGCCGCATCGGTCATCGCCTTCATCGGCGCGCTGCCGCTGGCGAACGCCCGGGCGTACCTGCTGCCGGTGCTGCTCGTCCCGCTGGGTGTCGGAGTGTGGGCCTGGCGGGCCGGTACCGACGCCGACCCTCGGGAGCTGCGCCTGCGGGCGCTGTTCGGGCAACGCCGCATCGGCTGGGACCACGTCGTCGAGTTCGCCACCGACGCACGCGGGCGGGCCGTCGCCCGACTCGACGACGGCCAGCAGGTCGTCCTGCCGGCGGTACGCGGCACCGACCTGCCCCGCCTGGTCTCGGCCACCGGCCAGACCCTGCCGGACGAGCCCGCCGAGACGCCCTGAGCCGCCCCGGGACCGGCCGCCGGCCCGGAGCTCAGTAGCCGTCGACCACCCGGTTGGTGAGCGGCTCACCGGCGGCGAACCGCCGTACCTGCTCGCCGACCAGCCGGTACGCCCGCGGCAGCAGTCCCCGCACCGACCCCGCCACGTGCGGTGTGAGCAGCACGTTCGGCATCGTCCACAGCGGGGATTCGGCGGGCAGCGGCTCCGGGTCGGTGACGTCCAGCGCGGCCGAGATCCGGCCGGTGGCCAGTTCGGCGACGAGCGCGTCGGTACGGGCCACCGGACCTCGGGCCGCGTTGACCAGCAACGCCCCGTCGGGCATCGCGGCCAGGAAGTCCTTGTCGATCAGACCGCGGGTCTGGTCGGTGAGCGGCACCAGCACCACCACCACGTCCGCGTCGGGCAGCAGTCGCGGCAGCTCCGCGACGGCGTGCACCGACTGCTCCGGCCGGGCGCTGCGGGCGACCAGGGTGAAGCTCACCCCGAACGGCGCGAGCCGGTCACGTACCGCCGTGCCGATCGAGCCGGCCCCGACGATCAGCACCCGTTTGCCGGTCAGCTCGTCGGTCGGCGCGTTGCCCTCGTACGCCCACTGCCGCTGCGCCTGCGCGCGGGCGAAGGCGGGGAACGCCCGGAGCTGGGCCAGGATCGCGGTGACCACCCACTCGGCGGTGGACGGATCGTGCACCCCCCGGGCGTCGCAGAGGGTGACCCCGTCGGGCATCCGACCGACCCAGGCGTCCGCCCCGGCGGAGAGCAGTTGCACGACCTCCAGATCGGGCAGCTCACCCAGCAGAGCGGTGGCGTCCGAACCGCTCAGGAACGGTGGCACCCAGAAACGGACGTCGGCCACGGCCGACGGCAGGCGGTCGGCGTGCTCGGCGACCTCCACCGTCACGCCCGGGGGCAGCTCGCCGACGAGGTCCCGGCCGGCCGGGTGCGGAATCCATACCTTCACGTCCGCCGACGATAGCCGTCGCCACGACGGTCGGCGCGCGCACGGTGGAACCCGCGCCCTGGGCGAGACGCGACACACGAGTTTTCCACCCGGCCACGGCGAGGTATAACCGAGAGTCGGGGGCCGGTCGGCCTCCGCCCCGGCAGACAGGCGCTCGATGACCGACGGCTCTCCCGCCAGCGCGCGACGTCCGAACGCTTCACCTCCGGCTCTTGGTGACGCGGCGCGGCTGCGCGCGCTCGCCGACACCGGGCTGGACGCGGCCCCGGACGAGGCGTTCGACCGGTTCGCCCGACTGGTCAGCGACCTGCTGGAGGTGCCGGTCGCGCTGGTCTCGCTGGTCTCCGCCGACCGGCAGTTCTTCCCGGGCGCGGTCGGTCTGCCCGAGCCGTGGTCGCAGCGGCGGCAGACCCCGTTGAGCCATTCGTTCTGCCAGCACGTGGTGGACGTCGAGGTGCCGATGGTGCTGCCGGACGCCCGGCTCTACCCCCGGGTCCGGGACAACCTGGCCATCGACGACCTCGGCGTCGTCGCGTACGCAGGAATGCCGTTGACCGACCTCTCCGGCCGGGTCCTCGGGTCGCTGTGCGCCATCGACAACAAGCCCCGGGCGTGGACCGCCGGGCAACTGCGGACGCTGTCCGACCTCGCCGCCGCCTGCTCCTCCGAGTTACGCCTGCGGATCGCGCTGGACGGCGCTCAGGAGGCGCACCAGCGACTGGAACTGCTGGCCGGGGTGAGCGAGACGCTGGCTGGCACGTTGGACGTGGGCACGTCGCTGCGCCGGCTCACCGCCGCCATGGTGCCGCTGCTCGCCGACTGGTGCGTGCTCATCCTCGTCGGGCCGACGGGACAGCCTCGGGAAGTCGTCGCGGCGCACCAGGACCAGGCCTGGACGTCGGATGTCGACCGGTTCGCCGCGCTGCTGCGGACCGGCCTGAACCAGGAGTCGGCGATCCGCGCGGTGCTGCGTACCGGCCAGCCCCGGCTCGGTCAGGTGGCGTCGCCGGCCGACGTGGCCCGGGGCACCGTGGATCCGGAGCTGCCGGTGATCGCCGAGCGGCTGGGCATCGCCTCGTACCTCAGCGTGCCGGTGCGAGCTGCCGGGGGCACCGTGCTGGGCGCGATCACCCTGGTCAACGGGTCCGACCGGCAGCAGTTCGACGACCGCGACCTGCTCACTGCCGTGGACATCGGCCGCCGCGCCGGGCAGGCCATCGGCAACAGCTCGATGTACGGGGAGCAGCGGCACGTCGCTGAGGTGCTGCAACACAGCATGCTGCCGCGGCTGCCGCTCGTACCGGAGCTGGAGCTGGCGGCCCGTTACCAGCCGGCCGCCGACCGGGTGGAGGTCGGCGGCGACTGGTACGACGCCTTCGTGCAGCCCGACGGCGACCTGATCGCGGCGATCGGGGACGTGGCCGGGCACGACATCGAGGCCGCCGCGACCATGGGTCAGCTCCGCAACCTGGTGCGCGGCAACGCGTTCGGGCGGCGCGACGACGTCGGGGCCCTGGTGAGCCACCTGGACGACGCCATCCGTGGTCTGCGGCTGCCCATCGCGGCCACCGCCACGCTGGTGCGGATCGGCCCCGAGCGCTCCGGTGTCCGTGAACTGACGTGGTGCAACGCCGGGCACCCACCGGCACTGGTGGTCCGCGTCGGCGGCGCGGTGGAAGTCCTCGACGCGACGCCCGAGCCACTGCTCGGCCTGGCCCGGCCCACGCCGCGTACCAGCCACTCGACCGGCCTGGCCACCGGAGACACCCTGCTGCTCTACACCGACGGGTTGATCGAGCGCCGGGACCGGTCCATCGACGACGGGCTCGCCGAGCTGGTGGGCCGGCTGACCGGCACCGACACGCTGCCCCTGGACGAGCTGTGCGACCTGCTGCTCGCCTCGATCCACCATCGCGAGGACGATACGGCGCTGCTGGCGGTCCGGGCCCGCTGAGAGCGCTGGACCCCGGCCGGGCCGTCCGGCGGGCTACCCTGGGCCGGGTGAGAGCCCGTCCCCCGTACCCTCGCGTCCGGCGCCTCCGGGCGGTCCTCGCGGCGTCCTGCGCGGCGCTGCTGTTCGCCTCGGGTTGCAGCTTCGGTGAGCCGGAACCCGACCCAGCGGGCGAGCCACCCAACCTGCCGACCCCCTCGGCGTCGCCGAATCCCGGCGGCGCGGGCCAGCAGGCGGTGACCACCGTGCTGGCCAAGGGACTGCGGGTACCGTGGGCCATCGCGTTCCTGCCCGACGGCGGCGCGCTGGTCACCGAGCGGGACACCGGCCGGATCCTCCAGGTGGGCCCGGAGTCCGGCCCGGACGGGCTGCGGGTCCGGGTCGTGCAGACGATCAACGACGTGGCCGCGGCGGGTGAGGGCGGCCTGCTCGGCATCGCCATCTCCCCCGGCTACGCCCAGGACCGGACGGTCTTCGTCTACTACACCGCCGCGCAGGACAACCGAGTCGCCCGCCTTCAGATCGGCGGGCAGCCCACCCCGATCCTCACCGGTATCCCGAAGGCGAACGTGCACAACGGCGGCGGGTTGGGCTTCGGGCCGGACGGGCAGCTCTACGTCAGCACCGGTGACGCGGGTGAGCGGCCCAACGCGCAGGACACCAAGAGCCTCGGTGGCAAGATCCTGCGGATCACCGCCGACGGCAAGCCCGCGCCGGGCAACCCGTTCCCCGGCTCGCCGGTGTGGTCGTTCGGCCACCGGAACGTGCAGGGTTTCGCCTGGGACGCGGCCAAGCGGATGTACGCCGTCGAGTTCGGCCAGAACACCTGGGACGAGATCAACCAGATCACCAAGGGCGGCAACTACGGCTGGCCGGAGGTCGAGGGGCGGGCCGGCGACAAGCGTTACACCGACCCGATCACGCAGTGGGCGACGTCCGACGCGTCCTGCTCCGGGCTGGCCGCGACGGACCGGCTGCTCGTCACCGGCTGCCTGCGTGGCAAGCGGCTGTGGGTGATGGAGCTGACCGACACCGGCACACTGCTCGGGCAACCGAGCGAGCTGCTGACCAACCGGTACGGACGGTTACGTGCCGTGGCCGCCGCGCCCGACGGCTCGCTCTGGGTGAGCACCTCCAACCACGACGGGCGGGGTGATCCGGCGGCCGACGACGACCGCCTCCTGCGGGTGGTCTTCGCCGGCGGCGACGGCGGACGCAGCTGACCTGCGTCACCTTCCGCCCAGGTTTGCCAAGATCCTTCGACGGGCAGGTCAGAATCTCAGCATGGACGGGCAACGCGACGAGCAGCACGGCGACGCCGAGGGCCGGGACGACCCGGTGACCGGCGTCGAGCCGTCACGCCCGGCCCGCCGACGGATCGGCCGCCCCGGTGGTCCGGTACGGCGCACCGGCATGATCCTCGCCGTGCTGGTGGTGGCCCTGGCCGGGGCGGCGCTCGGTGTGCTGGCCGGCGGTCGGGTGAACACCGACATCGGGCCGTTCCGGGCCAACCTCACCCTCTCGCCGGCCAGCGATGGCGGGACGACCATCGACGTGCCGCCGCTGGGCGCGCTGTTGATCGACAGTCACCGCGGGCCGACGCACCTCACGGTACGACTCGGCGCGCTCGACCAGGGCCGCACCGAGGCGCTGCTGGACGATCCGGCGAGCATCAGCCGGGCCAGCCAGAGCGCCGTGGAGGACGTGCGTTCCGGGGTGATGCGGCTCGGCCTGCGTACCCTCGCCTCGGCGGTGCTGGTCACCCTCATCCTGGCCGCGTTGGTCTTCCGGGACGTGCGGCGTACGGCCTGGGCGGGCGGGTTGGCGCTGCTGGTCACCGCCGGCAGTCTCGGCACGGCCGCCGCGACGCTGCGCCCGCAGGCGATCGAGGAGCCACGCTACGAGGGTCTGCTGGTCAACGCCCCGGCGATCGTCGGCGATGCCCGCCGCATCGCCAACGACTACACCAAGTACGCCGAGCAGCTGCAACGCATCGTCGGCAACGTCAGTCAGCTCTACACGACGGTGTCGGCGTTGCCGGTGCTGGACCCGGCGCCGGGCACCACCCGGGTCCTGCACGTCTCCGACATGCACCTCAACCCGACCGGCTGGCAACTGATCCGCACGGTGGTGGAGCAGTTCGGCATCGACGTGGTCATCGACACCGGCGACATCACCGACTGGGGCAGCGAGCCGGAGGCCTCGTTCGTCGGCTCGATCAGCCTGCTCAAGAAGCCGTACGTGTTCATCCGGGGTAACCACGACTCGGGCAAGACCGGCGCAGCGGTGGCGCGTCAGCCGAACGCGATCGTGCTGAACAACTCGACGACCACGGTCGCGGGGCTGACCATCGCCGGCATCGGCGACCCGCGCTTCACCCCGGACAAGAACACCTCGCCGGCCGGCAGCGGGCTGACCCAGGAGGTCGCCGACCAGGTGATCGGCGCGGGTGAGCAGCTCGCCACGACGATCCGTAACTCGCCACGGCCGGTCAACATCGCCCTCGTGCACGACCCGGCATCGGCCGGGCCGCTCGCCGGCACCTGCCCGCTGGTGCTGGCCGGGCACACGCACGCCCGGCAGGTCTCCAAGTTGCCGCAGGCCCCCGGCCAGCAGCCGACCGCCCTGTTCGTGGAGGGCTCGACGGGCGGGGCCGGGCTGCGCGGCCTGGAGGGTGAGAAGCCCACCCCGCTGTCGATGACGGTGCTCTACTTCGACCAGCAGAAGATGCTCCAGGCGTACGACGACATCACCGTCGGCGGCACCGGCCAGGCCCAGGTCAACCTTGAACGCCACATCGTGCAGGATCCGAACGCGGGCGCGCCCGCCTCGGTCACCCCCACGCCGACCCGCTGAACGCGGGCTGCCGCCGGCCCGCCCGCCGACCCGCCGCCCCGGCGGTGCCCGCCCGCCTTCCCACCCAGCCGGAGCCAGAGCCGGAGCCGGAGGTGCGTGCGCAGCCTTTGCTCTGCTTCAACGGACGCAACAGTTACGGCGGGTTACTCCGCTTCCGGTGTGCGCACCCGAATTTTCGCAGCTCAGCGCGGATGTTGCGTATGTTGAAGCAGAGCAAAGGGCGAAGGGAGCCCGTTAGGTAGGCGGACGCCCCGCACTGTCAGTCGCGGCGGCGGTGGGACGCGAAGGTCGGCACCCGCGAGCCGGCGCACGCAAGCCGGCAGGCGCGAGCCGGCAGGCGCGAGCCGGCAGGCGCGAGCCGGCAGGCGCGAGCCGGCAGACGCAAGCCGGCAGGCGGGGAGAGCCCGCCCTCGCGGGCGCGGTCAGCGCAGGGCGAGGGCGGCCAGGGCGGCGTTGACGATGCTGCCGGGCAGCAGGTCGTGCAGCTCGTACAGGTCGGCCACGCTGCCGGACTGGCCGAACTCGTCGACCCCGAGCGGCACCGCCGGTGCGCCGAGCGCCGATCCCAGCCAGGCCATGGCGTGCGAGGCCGCGTCGTGCACGGTCACCACCGGCACCCGGTCGGCGAACGCGGACCGCAGCGCGCCGGGCACGCTGGGCACGGTGGCCGTGCGTACGCCCTGGCGCAGGGTGCGCTGCCACGCCCGGTAGAGCCGGTCCAGGCTGGTCACGTCCACGACGTGCGCGGCGATGCCCTCCTCGGCCAGCTCGGCGGCGGCGGCCAGCACCTCGGGCAGCACCGCACCGGAGCCGGCGAGTTGCACCACCGGCGCGTCGGCCAGGTGCGGGTACGCCTGGTGCGCGTCGACGAGCCGGTACGCCCCGGCAACGACCTGCCGGCGCAGCACCGCGTCACCGAGCCGGGCGCGGGCCGCCTCGAACGGCGTCTGGTCCAGCGGACGGGTGCTGAGGCGGAAGTAGTACGCGCCGTCCTCGGCGGGGGCGGCCGTCGCGGCGGGCGTCGACCCGCCGGCGATCTGCCCCAGCGCATCGCAGAGCAGCCAGTCGAGGCTGCCCGCGTACGCCGGCTCGACGAACGTCACGCCGGGCAGTTCCAGGCCCACCGAGGCGGTGATCGTGGACTGGTGGGCGCCACCCTCGGGGGCCAGGGTGATGCCGGACGGGGTGCCGGCCACCACGAACCGCGAGCCGGAGTACGTGCCGTAGAGGAACGCGTCCAGGCCCCGCAGCACGAACGGGTCGTAGACCGTGCCCACCGGCAGCAGCGGCTGACCGGACAGGTCCCACGACAGGCCGAGCTGCCCGAGCAGCAGGAAGAGGTTCATCTCCGAGATGCCCAGCTCGATGTGCTGCCCGGTGGGGCTCTCGGTCCAGCGCAGCATCCGGTCCTCGGTCCAGGACCGCTGCTCGGTGGGGGCGAACACGCCGGTCTTGTTGATGAATCCGGCGAGGTTGGTGGAGGTCGCGACGTCCGGGGCGGTCGTGACCAGGTAACGGCCGACCTCCCGGTCCCGCGCCAGGTCGACGAGCACCCGACCGAACACCTCCTGGGTGGAGATGGGCTTGTTGGCGCGTACTCCGGTGCTCTCCGGAACGGTGACCCCGAGCGCGCGCTCGCGCGGCGCGCGGGACAGCGCCTCCCGGCGGGCGTTGGCCCGGATGCCGGCCGGGGACGCCGGGTCGAGGCGGTCCCACTCGGTCTCGGCGGTCAACCCGTGTGCGCTGCGCAGCGCGTCGACCTGCTCGGTGCTGAGCAGCGCGGAATGGTTGCGCGGATTGCCGGCGATGGGCAACCCCCAACCCTTCACGGTGTACGCGAAGACGACGCTGGGCCGGTCGGTGACCGCGTCGCACTGCGCGTAGGCGTCGAGCATCGCCTGAAGGTCGTGCCCTCCCAGGTCGGTGACGAGCGGACCCAGTTCCTCGTCGCTCACACCCTCGATCAGCTCGGCGATCCCGGCCGGTGCGCCGTCCAGGAACTGCTTGCGCAGCGCGTCGCCGGCCAGCCCGAACAGCGACTGGTACTGCTCGTTGGGCATCGCGTCGATCCAGTCGCGCAGCGCCTCGCCCCCCGGCCGGGCGTACGCCTCGGCGAGCCTGCGGCCGTACTTGACCTCCACGACGTGCCAGCCGGCGGCCTCGAACTGGCCGCGCCACTGGTTGATGCGGATGCCGGGCACGACCCGGTCGAGCGACTGCCGGTTGAAGTCGACGAGCCACATCACGTTGCCCAGGCCGGTGGTCGCCGGGTCGGCCACCGCCTCCCAGATGTTGCCCTCGTCCAGCTCGGCGTCACCGATCAGCGCCACGAACCGGGAGTGCGGGCGGGCCCCGAAGTGGGCGTCGACGTACCGGCGGGTGGCAGCGGCGAAGAGCGGCGCCGCCGCGCCCAGACCGACCGAACCGGTGGAGAAGTCCACCTCGTCCGGGTCCTTGGTGCGCGACGGGTACGACTGGAGGCCGCCCCGCGCCCGCAGCCGGGGCAGGTAGGAGCGGTCCAGGTTGCCCAGCAGGTACTGGATGGCGTGGAACACCGGGGAGGCGTGCGGCTTCACCGCGACCCGGTCCTCGGCGTCCAGGTGCGCGAACCACAGCGCGGTCATCGCCGTGACCAGGGACGCGCTGGACGCCTGGTGCCCGCCGACCTTCACGCCGTCGCCGGTGGCCCGGTCGTGGTTGGCGGCGTCCACGATCCGGGTGGCGAGCCAGAGCACCCGCCGCTGGAGCTCGTCGAGAACGTCAAGGTCGTGCTGGGTCACGGTGGCTCCATTCGGGCGTCGACGATGACGCCCTCGACGAGGGGTGCGGGGTGGCCGCGTGGTCGACAGAGGTGCGGAGAAGGCCGCCGCCGGGTCGCGGCGGCGGCCTGTTCCGAACGGGGTGTCAGCCCTGGACGCCCAGGCGCTCCAGGATCAACGTGCGGACGGCGGCGGCGTCGGCCTGGCCACGGGTCGACTTCATCACCGCGCCGACCAGCGCGCCGGCCGCCGCGACCTTGCCGCTGCGGATCTTGTCGGCGATGCCCGGGTTGGCGGCGATGGCCTCGTCCACGGCGGCGGTCAACGCGCCGGTGTCCGAGACGACCTCCAGGCCCCGGCTGGTCATGATCTCGGTGGGCGAGCCCTCGCCGTCGACCACGCCCTCCAGCACCGTACGGGCCAGCTTGTCGTTGAGCTTGCCGGCGTCGACCAGGCCCTGCAACTCGGCGACCTGCGCCGGGGTGGCCCCGACGTCGGCCAGCTCCACGCCGGTCTCGTTGGCGCGACGGGACAGCTCACCCAGCCACCACTTGCGGGCCGCCGCGGGCGTGGTGCCGGCGGCGACGGTGGCCTCGATCAGCTCGACCGCGCCGGCGTTGAGCACCGACTGCATGTCCAGGTCGGACAGGCCCCACTGCTCCTGCAACCGACGCCGGTGCACCCGGGGCAGCTCCGGCAGGGCGGCCTTCAGCTCGGCGACCCAAGCCGGGTCCGGAGCGACCGGCACCAGGTCCGGCTCCGGGAAGTACCGGTAGTCGGTCGCCGTCTCCTTCGAGCGGCCCGGGGTGGTGTCCCCGGTGTCCTCGTGGAAGTGCCGGGTCTCCTGGGTGATCCGGCCGCCCGCGTCGAGCACCGCCGCCTGCCGCAGCATCTCCGAGCGGACCGCCCGCTCCACCGACCGCAGCGAGTTGACGTTCTTGGTCTCGGTGCGGGTGCCCCACTCCTGCCCCGGCAGGTTGAGCGAGGTGTTCACGTCGCAGCGCAGCGAACCCTCCTCCATCCGCACGTCCGAGACGCCGAGGGTACGGATCACGTCCCGCAGCTCGGCGACGTACGCGCGGGCCACGTCGGGGGCGAGCGCGCCGGTGCCCACGACCGGCTTGGTGACGATCTCGACCAGCGGGATGCCGGCGCGGTTGTAGTCGACGAGCGACTCCGTCGCGCCGTGGATCCGCCCGGTGGCGCCGCCGACGTGCAGCGTCTTGCCGGTGTCCTCCTCCAGGTGCACCCGCTCGATCTCGATCCGGACCGTCTCGCCGTTCACCTCGACGTCCAGGTAACCGTCGACGCAGATCGGCTCGTCGTACTGGCTGATCTGGAAGTTCTTCGGCATGTCCGGGTAGAAGTAGTTCTTCCGGGCGAACCGGCACCACTCGGCGATCGAGCAGTTCAACGCCAGGCCGATCCGGATGATCGCCTCGATGGCGGCCTTGTTGGCCACCGGCAGCGACCCGGGCAGGCCCAGGCACACCGGGCAGACCCGGGTGTTCGGCTCGCCACCGAAGTCGGTCGGGCAGCCGCACCACATCTTGGTGTTCGTGCCCAACTCGACGTGGGTCTCCAGGCCGATCACCGGTTCGTAGCGCGCGACGACCTCGTCGTACGCGGGCAGCGTCGTCGTCATCTGGGCTCCTGCCTCACAGTGCCGGTGGGGTGAACGTGCCGACCGCGGACTCCAGCGCGGCGGCGACCCGGTACATCCGGTCGTCGGCCATCGTCGGGGCCATCACCTGCAGGCCCACGGGCAGCCCTTCGGACAGACCACAGGGCACCGAGATGCCCGGACCGCCGTACAGGTTGGTCGGGATGGTGAACAGGTCGGCCAGGTACATCTGGTACGGGTCGGCGGTGCGCGCGCCGATCGGGAAGGCCGTGAACGGGGTGGTCGGCGAGATCAGCGCGTCGACCCGCTCGAACGCGGCCGTGAAGTCCCGCGTGATCAGCGTACGGACCTTCTGCGCCTGCCCGTAGTACGCGTCGTAGTAGCCCGACGACAGCGCGTACGTGCCGATCATGATCCGCCGCTTCACCTCGGGCCCGAAGCCGGCCTCGCGGGTCAGCGACATGACCTCCTCCAGCGACCGGTTGCCGTCGTCGCCGACCCGCAGGCCGAACCGGACACCGTCGAACCGGGCCAGGTTGGACGAGCACTCGCTCGGCGCGATCAGGTAGTACGCCGGCAGCGCGTACGCGAACGTCGGGCAGGAGACCTCGACGACCTCGGCGCCCATCTTGGTCAGCGCGTCCACCGACTCGCGGAACGCCGTCATCACGCCCGGCTCGGCGCCCTCGCCGACGAACTCGCTGACGATGCCGAGTCGTACGCCGGTCAGGTCGCCGGTCGCGCCGAGCTTCGCCGCCGCCACCACGTCCGGCACGGGCTGCGGGATCGAGGTCGAGTCGCGCGGGTCGTGCCCGCCGATCACCTGGTGCAGCAGGGCGGCGTCGAGCACGTTACGGGCACACGGGCCGGGAGTGTCCAGCGACGAGGAGAACGCCACCAGGCCGTACCGGGAGGTGCCGCCGTAGGTGGGCTTCGCCCCGACGGTGCCGGTGACCGCGCCGGGCTGGCGGATCGAGCCGCCGGTGTCCGAGCCGATCGCCAGCGGCGCCTCGTACGCGGCCAGCGCGGCGGCGCTGCCCCCACCGGAGCCACCCGGGATGCGGCTCAGGTCCCACGGGTTGTGCGTCGGGCCGTACGCCGAGTATTCGGTGGAGGAGCCCATCGCGAACTCGTCCATGTTCGTCTTGCCCAGCATCACCGTGCCGGCGTCCCGCAGCCGCTGCACGATCGTCGCGTCGTACGGCGGGCGCCACCCCTCGAGGATCTTCGAGCCGACGGTGGTCGGCACGCCACGGGTGGCGAGCACGTCCTTCACCGCGACCGGCACACCCGCGAGCGGGCCCAACTCCTCGCCGGCGGCCCGGCGCTCGTCCACGGCGCGGGCTGCCGCGAGCGCGCCGTCGGTGTCCACGTGCAGGAACGCGTGCACCCGGTCGTCGACCGCGGCGATCCGGTCCAGGTGCGCCTGGGTCACCTCGACGGCGGAGGTCTCCCCGCCGGCGACCAGGGCGGCGATCTCCGTCGCGGTCATTCTGGTCAAATCGCTCATGAGGCCACGTCCTCGCTCAGAATCCGGGGTACGCGGAACCGCTGCTCCTCGGCGTCCGGCGCACCGGACAGCACCTCCTCGGGGGTCAGGCACGGCGTGACGACGTCCTCACGGAAGACGTTCGTCAGCGGCACCGAGTGCGAGGTCGGCGGGATGTCCGCGGCGGCGACCTCGCCGACCTGGGCGACCGCCTGGAGGATCACGTCGAGCTGGCCGGCGAACGTGTCCAGCTCCTCCTCGGTGACGGCGAGCCGCGACAGGCGCGCCAGGTGCGCGACCTCCTCGCGGGAGATGGCGGCCATCCGTGCCCCCTTCTGATGTCCTGCTGGTCGGGCGGTGTGCCGGCCGCGCGGCGGATGCAACGTGACGCGCGGTGACCGGAGCGAGTCTATTGTTCCGCGCCCCGCGCCGGCTGCTCGGGTGGGTCAGCGCGTCAGCCGGCGGCCGGCGTCCGGCTCCGGGCCGCCGCTCGGGCGCACCGGCCGATACCGGGCCAGCCAGGTGACCAGCTCCTCGGCAGGCATCGGACGGGCGTAGAACCAGCCCTGGGCCGCGTCGCAGCCGGCCGCGTACAGCATCCGCCAGGTCCGCTCGTCCTCCACCCCCTCCGCGACCACCCGCAGGCCCAGCGCGCCGGCCAGCTCGATCGTCGAGCGGACGATCGCCGCGTCGTCGGCGTCCTCGGCCATGCCCAGCACGAAGGACCGGTCCACCTTCACCTCGGACAGCGGCAGCCGGCGCAGGTGCTGCAAGGACGAGTAGCCGGTGCCGAAGTCGTCGAGCGCGATGGCCACCCCGATCTGGTGCAACCGGGTGATCGTCGCCAGCACCCGACGCGGATCGGCCATCAGGGCGCCCTCGGTGATCTCCAGTTGCAGTCGCTCGGCCGGCACCCCGTAGCGGGCCAGCCGGTCGGCGATCTGGTCGGCGATCTCGCCGGTGTGCAGGTCGCGCACGCTCACGTTGAGCGCCGCGCGTAGCCCGATGCCGGCCGCCGACCACTTGGCGAGCTGCTCCACCACGTCGTCCACGACCCGGCGGGTGAGCAGCCGCATCACCGCGCTCTGCTCGGCGACCCGGATCAGCTCCTCCGGGTCGACCATGCCCCGACGGGGATGCCGCCAGCGCAGCAGGGCCTCGACACCGACCACCTCGCCCGTCGCGATGGCGACCTGCGGCTGGTAGTACATGGTGATCGCACCGGCGTCGTCGACCGGCTCGCCCTCGCCTGCCCACCCGGTCGGCCCGGTCGCCCGCCCGCCCGCGAGGGACCCGGCATCGCGCCCTGGACGGCGGTCGCCCGTCGGCGGCAGCGCGCCACCGTTGGGCGAGCGCCGCCCGTGACCGCCGGCACGCCGGTCCCGGCTCGGACCGGGACGGGTGCCGGGAATCGTCGCGCGGCTGTTGCGACCCCGGATCGGATCGGCCCCGGTGGCGATCCGGTTGATCAACTCATCGGCGTGCGCCACCTCGTCCGCGGCACGCCGACGACGACCCCACCGCCGCCCGTCGGTCACCGGCGGCGCGGCGATGACCGGCGCGGCCCCGGCCGGCAGCGCGGCACCGTCACCGCCGCGCACCTCGGCCTCCACCGCGAGGGGTACGTCTGCCGTCCGCTCCGATCCACCCGGCTCGGACTGCTCCGCCTCGACGGCGTTGCCCGCCTCGCCCGCGTCGCTTACCTCCACGGCGTTGCTCGCCCCCACGGCGTTGCTCGCCCCCACGGCGTTGCTCGCCCCCACGGCGTTGCTCGCCTCCACGGCGGGCGTGCCGGATTCGAGCACCCGGCGGAGGTCGGCGAGGAGCCCGAGACGCTCGGCCGAGTTGTGGTCGGACTCCGGGGCGTACACGGCAACCGTGTCGTTACGGTGTTTGGCGTCGTACATCGCCACGTCGGCGTGCCGCATCAGGGTGGCGAAGTCCTCACCGTGCTCCGGGAAGATGGCGATCCCGATGGAGCCGCCCACGTCGAGCGGCAACCCGTCCAACGGCACCGGCTCGGCCAACACCCCGACCACCCGGTCGGCCATCTCGCGCGCCTGACCGACGTCGGACAGCCCGGTCATCACGATGGCGAACTCGTCCCCACCCAGCCGGGCGATCATCTGCGGTCGGGGTTCCACGTCCGCGAGTCGGGCGCTCACCTCGACCAGCAGCCGGTCACCCACCGCGTGCCCGAGCGCGTCGTTGACGTTCTTGAAGCGGTCCAGGTCGATAAGCAGCAGCGCCAGATGTCCGCCCGGCTCGCCCCGGGCGGTCCGCTCGGCGTGCAGGTGGACCTGCTCGGCGACCTCGGCCAGCAGCGCCTTTCGGTTCGGCAGACCGGTCAGCGGATCGGCGGCGGCCAGGTGCTGCTGTTCGACGGTCAGCCGGGCCATCCGGTACACGGCGAACAGCGGCACCAGCACCAGCGGGATCAGCGCCGCGCTGAGCCGGGCGGCGGCGACGAGCACCGGCGCCAGCAACAGCAGCGAGCCGGTGGAGAGCAGTTCGAAACCGACGCCCCGGCGGACGGTGGGCCACCAGCGGCCGCCGAAGCGCAGTCGTACCGCCCAGCTCACCAGCCCGTAGTTCACCACGAACCAGGCCAGCGTCGCGCCACCCACGGCGGCCACGTCGGTCCAGTGCAGGCGTCCCCCGGAGAAGATGGTGCCCGGCCCGAGCTGGACGACCCCGTACGCGGCGGCGAGCGCGCAGGCGTACTGGCCGACGTTGAACGCCGTCCGCCAGGCGGCGTTGCCCATCCGCCAGCCGGAGACGACCACCCCGACGGCCTGCACCGCCACCGCCGGGCCGAGCCCCCACCCGAGCAGGATGGCGAAGGTGAAGCAGGTGGACGGGAAGACCGCCGAGGTCTGCCGTCGCCCGGGCGGAACGAACGGGCGCGCGTCGCAGATCACCGCGAGCGCGGCCATCGTCCAGAACGCCACCGGCAGCCGGGACAGCTCCCCCGGAAGCGTCGTGAGTGGACCGGTGGCGGTCAGCGCCGCCACCGCCAGGATGCCGACGACGAAGGTGGCGAACGGCGCCGCCCGCCCAGGTGGGAGGGAGTTGCGCGGGTCGGCGACCTCCATCACACCTCCCGAGGAACCGTCGACGTGTCGGTGAGCACGTCGTGACCCAATGAAACGCCCTCAGCCCCAGGTTTCCCGGTATGACAGTCACGAATCGGTAGTAGTCGTAATTAAGTTGGTATACGCGGCGGCCACCTCGGTCGCGTGGCGGCGTCAGCCCTCGACCCGGGCGACCTCCCGCGCGGCGTCCGGACCCGCGTCCAGCAGCAGCCGGAACCCGTCCTCGTCCAGCACCGGCACCTTGAGGCTGGCGGCCTTGTCCGCCTTGGAACCCGGGTTGTCCCCCACCACGACGAAGCTCGTCCGCTTGGAGACCGAGCCGCTGACCTTGCCGCCCCGGCTCTGCACCGCCTCGGCGGCCTGGTCCCGGGAGAAGCCGGCAAGGGTGCCGGTGACCACGACGGTCAGCCCCTCCAACGGACGCGGGCCCTCGTCGACCGCCTCCTCGGCCATCCGTACGCCCGCGTCGGCCCACTTGCGGACCACCTCGCGGTGCCAGTCCACGGCGAACCACTCCCGGATGCTGGCCGCGATGGTCGGCCCGACGCCGTCGACGGAGGACAGCTCCTCCTCGCTGGCCGCGTCGATGGCCTCCACGGAACGGAAGTGCCGGGCC
Organism: Micromonospora sp. WMMD736; assembly: GCF_049179015.1. NCBI lineage: Bacteria > Bacillati > Actinomycetota > Actinomycetes > Micromonosporales > Micromonosporaceae > Micromonospora > Micromonospora sp. WMMD736. The sequence continues at coordinate 5,720,990 of NZ_JBMHMI010000001.1, read as the reverse complement.
AGCGCCTGGGCGGCGGTGGGGCCGACGTGCCGGATGGAGAGCGCCACCAGCACCCGCCAGAGGTCACGTTCCCGGGCGACGGCCAGGTTGTCGAGCAGCTTGACCGCGTTGGTGCCGAGGCTGCCGTCCTTGTTGACGAAGAACGGCGAGCGGGACAGTTGGTCGGCGTCGAGCTGGAAGAGGTCACCCTCGTCGGCGATGATCCCCGCGTCGAGCAGCGCCGCGGCGCCCTTGTAGCCGAGCACCTCGATGTCGAACGCGCCACGGCCGGCGAGGTGGAACACCCGTTCGCGGAGCTGGGCCGGGCAGCTGCGGGTGTTGGGGCACCGGATGTCGACGTCGCCCTCCTTGGACGGCGCGAGCGGGGTGCCGCATGCCGGACAGGTGGTCGGCATGACGAACGGGCGGGCGTCGGCGGGCCGCAGGTCGACCACCGGGCCGAGCACCTCGGGGATCACGTCGCCGGCCTTGCGCAGCACCACCGTGTCGCCGATCAGCACGCCCTTGCGTTCCACCTCCCGGGCGTTGTGCAGGGTGGCGAGCGCGACCGTGGAGCCGGCCACCCGCACCGGCTCCAGCACGGCGAACGGGGTGACCCGACCGGTACGCCCCACGTTGACGTCGATGTCGAGGAGCTTGGTGGTGACCTCCTCCGGCGGGTACTTGAAGGCGATCGCCCAGCGCGGAGCGCGACTGGTCGAGCCCAGACGACCCTGGATGGAGACCGGGTCGACCTTGACCACCACACCGTCGATCTCATGCTCGACGTCGTGCCGGTGCTCGGCGTAGTAGGCGATGTATTCCGCGACGCCGGACAGGTCCGGCACGACCCGCCACCGGTCACTGGTCGGCAGCCCCCACGCCTTCAGGGCCGCGTACGACTCGGACTGCGCGGCGGGCTGGAACCCCCGGCGCGCGCCGATGCCGTGCACCACGAGACGCAGCGGCCGGGAGGCGGTGACCCTCGGGTCCTTCTGTCGGAGGCTGCCGGCGGCGGCGTTGCGCGGGTTGGCGAACGGCGCCCGGCCCTGCTCGACCAGACCCGCGTTGAGGTCGGCGAACGCGGCGACCGGGAAGTAGATCTCGCCCCGGACCTCCAGCAGCTCGGGGATCGTCGGGAACTCGGCGGACGGCGTGAGCTGGCCGGGCACGTCCCGGATGCTGCGCACGTTGGCGGTGACGTCCTCGCCGGTGCGACCGTCGCCCCGGGTGGCCGCCCGGACCAACCGACCGGCCTCGTAGGTCAGGTTGATCGCCAGACCGTCGACCTTCAACTCGCAGAGGTAGGGCACCGGCCCACCCGCGTCCCGTTCGACCCGCTCGGCCCAGGCCGCCAGCTCCTCGTCGGCGAAGGCGTTGTCGAGCGAGAGCATGCGCTCGGCGTGCGTGACCGGGGTGAAGTCGGTGGAGAACGTGCCACCCACCCGCTGGGTCGGCGAATCCGGCGTCCGCAGCGCGGGAAACTCCTGCTCCAGCGCTTCCAGCTCGCGCAGCTGCTTGTCGAACTCGGCATCGGTGATGATCGGCGAATCCAGCACGTAGTAGCGGTACTGATGCTCGGTCAGCTCACGGCTCAGCGTGGCGTGCCGCTCCCGCGCCTGCGGCGTCGGCTCCGCGCCGGCCGCCGCCTCCTGAGCCGGGCTGACCTGCTGACCGATCTGCTCCTCGGACACCCCGCCACCTTCGGACACGCCTGCGACCTCCCTGATCACGCTACTAAGGCACGGTATCGGTCCGGGCCGACAATCCGCCGCCCACCCGCGCCGACCGTGACGCCTCACGCTCCCGGTCCCTGGCCGCGCCGCGCCTCGCCGACGAAGCCGCCGCTCTTGATCGACTCCACATCGCCGAAGTCGGGGTATCCCAGCGCCAGGACACCCCGACTTCGGCGATCTGGAGTGGATCAAGGCGCGCGCCCGGCCGGCCCGCGCGCCGGGGCCGGGCGGCGGTGCCGCCAGCGGGGTGAACGCCGGGCCCCGGGGACCCCGGCCGCCCCGACGTTGGTGTCTCCGCAGGCCGAGGCGGGCCCGTCGCCGGACCCCCGGCGATCTTGCAGTTGCGGTCGTCAGTAGGGGTGGGACGTCCGGAATGTCGCAGCAGAAAGAGCAAGATCGGCGCGGGTGACGGCCGGCGCGGGTGCAGGACGGCCGGCGCGGGTGACGGCCGGCGCGGGTGCGGGACGGCCGGCGCGGGTGCGGGACGGCCGGCGCGGGATGGCTGCCTGGCCGTGGCGGTTCCGAGCGCCCCGGAACACGGGGGCTCGGCGGCACGAATGGCGGTGTCGTCGGCGGGCGGCGGGGGTCGTGACGTGCGAGGATCGCCGCACGAAGCGGCCGGCGTGCCGCGTGGGCGCGGAGGTGGCCATGACCGAGACGCTGCTCTGGGCGGCGGCGATCCTGCTCGCGGTGGCCGCCGGTTGGGCGTGGAACAGCTGGCGACACCGGGCGGCGACGCGACGCTCGACCGACCGACGCTCGACCGACCGACCCGGTCGACGTGCCACGACCGGCGCAGGTGGCCGCCGCCCCGCACCGCCGAGGCCGCGCGGCACCGACCGGCCGGGCGCGACGCCCCGCTCCCGTGACACCGATCGGACGGCCGACGCTCCGGCGGCGGGCGAGATCTGGTGGGCCGACGTGCCGTACGCCGATGGCAGCGGCTCGAAGGTCCGCCCCTGCCTGGTGCTCCGCGCCGACTCGCGGGGCGCCGACGTCCTGAAGATCACCAGCCAGGACAAGAGCGACCGCGACGACCATGTCCGGATTCCCACCCGGGACTGGGATCCCGACGCCGAGCACGACAGCTACCTCAGCCTGACCGAGCCGGTCCGGATCGACTCGGCCGACTTCGCCGACCGCGCCGGCCGCTGCGACGCCGACCTCTGGCGCAAGGTTCGCAGCCTGCGCCACCTGTCCACCAGCTGACCGCCGGACCGGGCGAGGCCAGCCCTCGCCTTGATCCACTCGGCATCCTGGAACCCGGCCCCTCCACCCGCCAGCAACACCCCGACTTCCAGAAACCCGAGTCGATCACCGCCAGAAATCGCGCCGGGCAGGGCCAGGCCGCGCCGGGCAGGGCCAGGCCGCGCCGGGCAGGGCCAGGCCACACCGGGCAGGGCCAGGCCACACCGGGCAGGGCCAGGCCACACCGGGCAGGGCCAGGCCACACCGAGCAGGGCCAGGCCACACCGGACTCGGCCAGGCCACACCGGACTCGGCCAGGCCACACGGGCCAGGCCGCACGGACCGGGCCGCGCCGGGACGGGCGGTCAGTCCCAGCTCTTGCCGAGGGTGGTGAGCTGATCGGCGTACTCGATGCGGTCGGCCCATCCCGACGGCCAGGCGGCCATGCCGACTGCCGTGCCCACGAAGGCGCCGGCCAGGGCGGCGATCGAGTCGGAGTCACCGGCGGTGGTCGCGCCCCGGGCCAGCGCCGCGACCGGGTCGTCGGCGTGGCGTACGGCGCAGAACAGCGCGGTGGCCAGCGCCTCTTCGGCCACCCACCCCTCTCCGGTGGCCCGGCACGGGTCGCCGCCGTCGTCCGGTGCGGCCAGGGCGATGGTCAGCCGGCGCAGTGCCGCCAGGCACTCGTCCCAACCGTGGGCGATGAACTCCTCCGGCGTGTCGGCCCCCGGACGACGCCAGAGATCGCCCAACCACTCCTGGTGGTAGACCCGGCGCTGGGACCGCGCCCGCTCGGTGAGGATCGCGGGCAGTTCGGGCAGTGTGACGCCGCCGCGCAGGGCGACGACCGCGTAGGCGGTGAGTTCGCTGGCGGCCAGCCCGGTCGGGTGGCCGTGGGTGAGCCCGGCCTGCAACTGGGCCAGACCGGCCATCGTGTCGAGGTCTACGTCCAACAGCCCGACCGGCGTGACGCGCATGTTCGCGCCGCAGCCCTTCGAGCCGGCGACCGTCGCCTCCTGCCAGCGCAGCCCTCGATCCAGGTCGGCGCAGGCGCGCAGGCAGGTCATCCCGGGGGCGCGGTTGTTGTCCGGGCTGACCGACCAGGCCACGAAGCGGCGTCGTAGCAGCGGCTCCACCGCGTCCGGTGTGAGCGTCGACGCCTCGTGCAGCGCCCAGCCCACCGCCAGCGCCATCTGCGTGTCGTCCGTGACCAACGCCGGGTCACCGGTCAACTCTCGTGGGCCGGTCGGACCGTAACGGCGTTCGATCTCGGCGACGGTCAGGAACTCGGTGGGCTTGCCCAGCGCGTCGCCGTAGGCGAGACCGAAGAGCGAACCGGAGGCGCGCAGTACGGCGGTGGAGGTCACGGCGGCCATCATGCCCGGCCGCCGCAACCGCCGTCGTGCGTGGTCAGTCCCAGCAGAGGCAGAACGGGTGGCCGACCGGATCGGCGTAGACCCGGAAACCGTCGCCCTCGCCGGGCAGCCGCCGGGCACCGAGCGCGAGCGCCGCCTTCTCCGCGCTCTCGATGTCGTCGACGGTCACGTCCAGGTGGAACTGCTGCGGGCGCTCCGGGTCCGGCCAGGACGGCGTACGCAGGTTGAGCGCCCGCTGGAAAGCCAGTCGTGGCTGGTGACCGGGCGGGCCACCGAGCACCACCCAGTCGTCCTCGGAGTTGTCCTCGGCGATGGGGATGCCGAGCAGCTCGGCGTAGAACGCGGCCAGCGCCCGCGGATCGGGGCAGTCGATCACCACTGAACGTAGCTGTCCAATCATGACGGTCATCCTGCCCACCGGATACGACAGGAAACCTCACTCCTCGGTGAACCGGCGGCCGGCGTCCCGGCAGGCCGCGAGGACCGCCCGGGCGTACCGCGGGGTGGCGCCGGCCAGGCCACACGCCGGGGTGACGACCACCTGCTGGGCGAGCTGCCGGCGGGGAAAGCCGAGGCGGTCCCAGATCTGTCGTACCCGATCGGCGATCTGCCCGGAGGTCGGTGCGCCACCGGCCGACGGCGGCCGGGTCGGCGCGGCGCCGGCCAACAACCCGAGGCCGGCATCGATCGCTTCGCCCAGCGGATCCAGGTCGGTGACGAGGTCGAGGTCGAGGGCGACCGCGACGGCCCCGGTGGAGCGGATCAGCTCCAACGGCACGTCCGGGGCGCAGCAGTGCACCACGGTGGGTACGGCCACCGCGTCGACGACCGTGCGCAGCAGGGCCGCCGCGTCGGCCGACTCCACCGCCCGGTACGCGCCCAACCCGCTCTCGGTCGGCACTCGTCCGGCCAGCACGGTCGGCAGCGACGGCTCGTCCAGTTGGAGCAGCACCGACGCCTGGGGCAGCCGTCGCGCGACCGCCGCCACATGCTCGCGCAGCCCTTCGGCGAGCGAGCCGGTGAGGTCGCGCACGGCACCGGGGTCGCGCAGCAGCCGGCCGCCGATCGGCAGCTCCAGCGCGGCGGCCAGGGTGAACGGGCCGCCGGCCTGCACCTTGATCGGACCGGCGTACCCCTCGGCCTGCTCGGTGAGCTGGTCCAGGTCACGTTCCATCAGGTCCCGGGCCCGGCGCAGGTCACGGCCGGGGCGGGGGGCGACCCGCCACCGCCCGGTGTACAGCTCGACGGGCAGCTCGACCAGCAGCCCGGCGCTGCGGCCGATCAGGTCGGCCCCGGGGCCCCGGGCCGGCAGCTCGGGCAGGTGCGGCAGGTCGGGAAGCTCGCCGAGAACCACCCGCTGGGCCTCAGCGATGTCGGTGCCGGGCAACGAACCGATGCCGGTCGCCGCGCCGGCCGGCCACGGCCACGCCTGATCTGTCACGGCCGAAGGCTATCCCGCGGGCACCCGGGCCGTGTCGTCAGCCGGCGATCGTGGCCGAGCCGAGGACGATGTCGCCGGCCGGGTCCGGCCGGTACGCCACCAGGGCCTGACCGGCGGCGACGCCGCGGACCGGACGGCGCAGCTCGGCGTGCAGCGCGTCGCCGTCGAGGTCGACGGTCGCCGGCACCACGTCGCCGTGCGCGCGGAGCTGCACCTCGCACTCGACCGGCGCGTCGGGGCGGGGACCACCGGTCCAGACCGGGCGGATGGCGCGGACCTGGGACACCTCCAGCGCCTCGGCCGGCCCGACCGTCACGGTGTTGCTCTTGGGCGTGATCGAGAGCACGTAACGCGGCCGACCGTCGGGGGCGGGCCGGTCCAGGTGCAGGCCGCGACGCTGGCCCACCGTGTACGCGTACGCCCCGGTATGGCTGCCGACGACCGCGCCGGTGCTCGCGTCGACGACGTCGCCGGGGGTCTCGCCGAGCCGGCCGGCGAGGAAGCCACGGGTGTCACCGTCGGCGATGAAGCAGATGTCGTGGGAGTCCGGCTTGTCGGCCACGGCCAGGCCGCGCTCGGCGGCCTCCGCGCGGACCTGCGCCTTGGTCGAGTCGCCGAGCGGGAACATCGAGCGGTCCAGCTGCTCGCGGGTGAGGACCGCCAGCACGTACGACTGGTCCTTGGCGATGTCGACGCTCCGGCGCAACAGCCCGTCCGGGCCGAGCCGGGCGTGGTGACCGGTGACCACCGCGTCGAAGCCCAACGCGATCGCCCGGTCCAGCACCGCCGCGAACTTGATCTTTTCGTTGCACCGCAGACAGGGATTCGGCGTACGGCCGGCGGCGTACTCGGCGACGAAGTCGTCCACCACGTCCTCGTGGAACCGGTCCGCCATGTCCCACACGTAGAACGGAATGCCGATCACGTCGGCGGCCCGGCGGGCGTCCCGGGAGTCCTCGAGGGTGCAGCAACCGCGCGCCCCGGTCCGGTACGTCTGCGGATTGCGGGCCAACGCGAGGTGCACGCCGGTCACGTCGTGCCCGGCCGCCACCGCCCGCGCCGCCGCCACGGCCGAGTCGACCCCGCCCGACATCGCCGCCAGAACTCTCACCAGCCAACCCCCTTCCCCACAGACCCAACCCTATCCACCACCCAACCCAACCCCCACCCCCCAACCCCGCCCCGCCCGCGCCCGCGTCCGCGTCCGCACCGACCCACCCTGTTGATCATGAAGTTATTGCCACGACACGCCGACCCGCAGGGCAACAACTTCATGATCAACGCGAACGCGCCGAGGCCCCGCGCGATCACGCCGAGCGGGCGGGCCGGGGTCAGCGGGGGGTTCGGGGGGCGGCGGCTCGGCGGGCTCGCTCCACCGCTGCGGGGAGGGCCGCCACCAGGGCGTCGATCTCGGCCTGGGTGCTGGTGTGGCCGAGCGTGAAGCGCAGCGACGAACGAGCGCGGTCGTCGTCGGCGCCCATCGCCAACAGCACGTGCGACGGCTGGGCGACGCCGGCCGAGCAGGCCGAGCCGGTCGAGCAGGCGATGCCCTGGGCGTCGAGCAGAAGCAGCAGTGCGTCGCCCTCGCAACCCGGGAAGGAGAAGTGCGCGTTGCCGGGGAGCCGGTCGGTCGCGTCGCCGTTGTAGATCACCTCGGGCACCGCGCGGCGGACCCGCTCGATCAGGTCGTCGCGCAGGGCGGCCACCCGGGCCGCGTACTCCTGCTGGCCCTTCACCGCCGTCTCGACCGCGACCGCGAAGGCGACGATGCCGGCGGTGTCCAGCGTGCCGGAACGGACGTCGCGCTCCTGGCCGCCGCCGTGCAGCAGGGGTACGGCGGTCACGTCCCGGCCGAGCAGCAGGGCGCCCACCCCGATCGGACCGCCCAGCTTGTGACCGGTGACGGTGAGCGCGGCGGCCCCGCTGGCGGCGAAGTCGACCGGCACCTGCCCGACGGCCTGGATGGCGTCGGTGTGGAACGGCACACCGTACTCGGCGGCGACGGCGGCCAGCTCGGCCACCGGCTGCACGGTACCGACCTCGTTGTTGGCCCACATCGCGGTGACCAGGGCCACCCGGTCGGCGTGCGCGCTGAGCTCGGCGCGCAGGGTCTCCGGGTCGAGTCGGCCCGTGGCGTCCACCGGCAGCGAGCCGATCTCGGCGTTCTCGTGCGCGGCCAGCCAGTCGACCGAGTCGAGCACGGCGTGGTGTTCGACGGCGCTGGAGACCACCCGCCGACGGTCGGCGACGGCGTCCCGGCGGGCCCAGAAGAGGCCCTTGACGGCCAGGTTGTCGCTCTCCGTGCCACCGCCCGTGAAGATCACTTCGGACGGCCGGGCGCCCAGCACAGCGGCCACCCGTTCGCGCGACTCCTCGACCCGGCGACGGGCACGACGACCGGCCGCGTGCAGGGAGGACGCGTTGCCGACCTCGCGGGCGGTGGCGACGTACGCCTCCAGTGCCTCGTCGAGCATGGGGGTGGTAGCCGCGTGATCCAGGTAAGCCATCACCTCTCAGCGTACGGCCGACCGGACAGCGAGTTGAGGGCGGAGTGGCCTCCGCGCGACGTGCCGGGGTGTGCGGGCCACCCCGGCACGAAGCGGACACGGGTCCCCCGCTCAGGCGGGCACCGCTGTGACGACGATGTTGTCGCGGTACTTGCGGGCCTTGGCGTCGAACGGCCCGCCGCAGGTGATCAGGGTCAACCTCGGCTTGCCGTCCCGGGCGAAGTAGCGGTCCAGCGGGATCTTGGTCTTGGCGTACTCCTCCCGGGCGACGACCCGGTACCGCCGGGCCTTGCCGTCGCTGCCGGTCGCGGTCAGGGTGTCGCCCTGGTCCAGCTCGCGGAGCCGGAAGAACGCTCCGTTGCCCTGTCTGGCGCTGTCCACGTGCCCGGCGATGACCACCGATCCGGCGTCCGCCTCCAGGCCGGGGCCGTACCGGTACCAGCCGATCTCATCGACGCTCGGCGGCACCTCGAACTCGTTGGTGCGCTCGTTGATGCCGACCGCGTTGACCGTGGCGGTCACGCCGATCTCCGGGATGACCAGCCGGACCGGCGGGACGGCCTGGGCACCTGCGGGCAGGTCGCCGCCGGTCACCGGCACCGATGGGACGGGCGCGGTCGGGGTGGGGCTGGCCAGCGCGGTCGCCTCCTCGGTGCCGACGTTCTCGGCCGGCTGGGAGTTGCACGCCACCAGGGCGGCGACGGTGAGCGCGGCAGCGCCGGCGGCCAGGGCCGCCAGCGCGCCGCGGTTGCGCACCGTCACTTGCGGCCGGTCCGCGCGGTCGCCATCCGCGCCCCACCACCGACCAGCAGGAGTACGCCGGCACCGGTGAGCACGTACCACCAGGTGTTCACGCCGGTACCCGCCTGGCCACCGTCACCGCTCGGCACGCCGCCAGGTGCGGAGTGCAGGCCGGTGATGGTCTGGGCCACCACGTCCAGGTTCTTGCCCTCGGCGGAGCCGATGGCGTAGACGATCGTCGCGGTGCCCTCGGAGAGGTTCAGGTCCGCCGGGCCGATGGCCACGGTGTCGGTGCCGGCCAGCACCACGTCCGCCTTCACCTCACCGGCGTCGACGTCGCCCTTGGCCTCGTTCGGGTTGGTCAGGCCCTTGAAGACCGGGGTGCCGCCGGCCCGTACGTCGACCGCCGGGGCGGCCGCGGTGTGCCGGACGATCAGGCGGGCCTTGCCGGCCTCGACCTTGGAGACGTCGTTCACGAACGGCGTGATCTTCGGCTTGCCGGCGGCGTCGAGGTGTGCGGCGATGCTGATGTTCGCCCCACCCGGCACCTTGGCGTCGTCGGCCTTGAGGATCGCGCTGCCGACCGGCTCACCGGGCTTGGTGAGGGCGATGTCGTACTCCCCCTCGGCCAGGTTCAGCGGGCCGGCCACGTCACCGGGCTTGAAGTTGTCGAGCGTCTTCTTGCCGTTGACGTAGACGTCGACCGGGGTGTCCGGGATGCCGTGCACGACGGAGACCTTCGACGTGGCGGCGTACGCGGGGGTGGCGGTGAACGCGCCGGCACCGGCGAAGGTGAGCGCGGCGACCGCGCCGCCTGCGGCGACCCGACGGAAGTACGAGAGCTGCATGTCTGCCTCCTGGTGATTGATGCTGATTAGTCAGGCCTGGCTTGCAGAACGGGTTACGCCGGCTCCGCGACGGGCGGATGCGCTCTCGACGCGATTCTTTTTCTCGCCTCCGACCGCATCCAGATCACCGTCGCCCGACGAAGAGCAGGTGAGATGACTTTGACCGGGAGAGTGGGGCGAGGGCTGTGGCAGCTACAGTCGGGCATGCCCCATCGAAGGCGGGCCGCCCCGTGACGGCGCTGCCACCGCAACCGGACCCACCGGCGGACGACCTCGCGGCCCGGTTCCGGGCCGGCGACGAGGCGGCGCTGCGTGCGGCGTACGAGCGTTACGGCCGCGCCGTCCTGCACCTCGCGACCACCATGCTGGCCAACCGGGCCGACGCCGAGGACGTGACCCAGGCGACGTTCGTGGGCGCGTGGCTGGGCCGGGAGACCTTCGACCCGACCAAGGGCTCGTTGGTCGGCTGGCTGCTCGGCATCGGCCGACGCAAGGTGATCGACCGCATGCGCGCCTCGGCGCGGGAGACCCGGGTGGTGGAGACCGTCCGGCAACTGCCCGAGCCGGCGCAGACCGGCCCGGACCCGGACCGGGTGGTGGATCGGCTGGTGATCGCGGACGAGCTGGCACGCCTCCCGGACGACCAGCGACGCATGTTGGAGTTGGCCTTCTACGACGACCTGACACACCAGCAGATCGCCGCGGTGACCGGGGTGCCGCTGGGCACCGTGAAGAGTCACATCCGACGCGGTATGGCGAGCTTGAAGCGCAGATGGGAGGTGGATGGTGCAGCACCTGGAGCACGAGCGGCTGGTCTTTCTGGCGCTCGGTGAGAGCGAGGCGGACGACGGGGAGCGCACCCACCTCGACACCTGCGCGCACTGCCGGACGGAGCTGTCGGCCCTGCGGCAGGTCGCCGGGCTCGGTGCCGAGACGCAGGGTCTCGGCGACCTGCCCGACCCGCCGGAGCACATCTGGCAGGGCATCGAAGCCGAGATCCGGGCGGCCGAGGTCACCGAGGTCCACGCGCCCGTGGCGGTGCTGACCGGTGTCGATCGGCAGCAGGTGCCGGGGCAGACCCGCGGGACGGAGACCGTCACCCGGCTGGACCCGACGCGTCGGCCGCGCCGGGGTCGTGGCTGGTCCCGTTGGGCGGCCACGGCGGTGACCGCCGTCGCCGCGGCGGCGATCGGTGTGGTGGGCACGGTCACGGTGCTGCGGCCGACGGAACCAGAGCCGGCGGAGACGCCGACGGTGCTGGCCAGCGCGCCACTGGCGGCGTTCGGCTCGACACCGAAATCGGCCCAGGGCGACGCGCGGGTGCTACAGGGCGGCCAACTACATCTGCATGTGGCGAATCTCCCGCGCGTGCCGGGGTACTACGAGGTCTGGCTCATCAACCCGACGACCATGGAGATGTTCTCGATCGGCACCCTCGGTGGCGACGCGGACGCTCTGCTGCCCCTGCCCCCGAATGTCGACCTCAAGAGCTATTCGGTGGTCGACGTGTCCGCCGAGCAGTACGACAACAACACCCGCCACTCCGGCGACAGCCTGTTGAGGGGCACCCTGACGGGCTGATCGGCGGGCCGGCTCAGCTCCCCGGCCCGCCGATCAGCTCCCCACGAAAAAAGTGGCCGCCCGGTGCCGGGCGGCCACTTTTTCGTTCACCTGATCACTTGCGCTTGCGGATCTCCTCGGCGGCCTGCGGGACGATCTTGAACAGGTCGCCCACCACGCCGAAGTCGGCCAGCTCGAAGATCGGCGCCTCACCGTCCTTGTTGACGGCGACGATCGTCTTCGAGGTCTGCATGCCGGCCCGGTGCTGGATGGCGCCGGAGATGCCCAGCGCCACGTAGAGCTGCGGCGAGACGGTCTTGCCGGTCTGGCCCACCTGGAACTGGTGCGGGTAGAAGCCGGAGTCCACGGCCGCGCGGGACGCGCCGACGGCGCCACCGAGCAGGTCGGCCAGCTCTTCGACCAGCTTGAAGTTGTCGGCGTTGCCGACGCCACGACCGCCGGAGACGACCACGCCGGCCTCGGTCAGCTCGGGCCGGGAGCCCTTCTGCTCGGCGACCCGCTCGACGACCTTGGCCAGCTTGTCGGTGTCGGTGACCGACACCGTGAGCTGCTCGATCGTCGGGGTGGCCGCCGCCGGGGCGGGGGTGACCGAGTTGGGCCGGACGGTGACCAGCGGCAGGCCCTTGGTGACCTTGGACTTGACGATGGTGGAGCCCGCGAAGGCGACCTGGGTGGCGGTGCCGTCGGCGGCCAGGCCGACCACGTCGGTCAGGATGCCGTTGTCGAGCTTGACGGCGAGCCGGGCGGCGATCTCCTTGCCCTCCTGGGCGGAGGCCAGCAGCACGGCGGCCGGCTGCACCCGCTGGACCAGCTCGGCCAGCACGGTCGCCTTCGGGGCCACCAGGTAGCCGTCGATGTCGTCACCCTCGGCGGCGTAGATCTTCTCCGCGCCGTACTCGCCCAGCTTGGCGCTGAGCGCCTCGGCGGCCCCGGGGCCACCGAGCACCACGGCGCTCGGGGTGCCCAGCTCACGGGCGAGGGTGAGCATCTCGAGGGTGACCTTCTTGACGCCGAATTCCTTGGTGGCTTCGACGACGACGAGAACCTCAGACATGTCCAGACCCGCTCTCAGACGAACTTCTCGGTGGCGAGGAACTCGACCAGCTTGACGCCGCCCTCGCCCTCATCGGTGACCTTGGCGCCGCCGGAGCGCGGCGGGCGCTTGGTGTGCTCGACGACGGCGCTGGTCGCGCCGTCGAAGCCCACCTCGGTCGGCGCGACGCCCAGGTCCGCCAGGGAGTACGTCTGCACCGGCTTCTTCTTCGCGGCCATGATGCCCTTGAAGGAGGGGTAGCGCGGCTCGTTGATGGTGTCCCACACGGAGACCACGGCCGGCGTGGCGGCCGTGACGACCTCGTAGCCCTCCTCGGTCTGCCGCTCGACGGTCAGGGTGGAACCGTCGACCGTCAGCTTGCGCGCGCCGGTGAGCGCCGCGACGCCGAGCCGCTCGGCGATCATGTGCGGCATGACCTGCACCCGGCCGTCGGTGGACTCCGCGCCGCAGATCACCAGGTCGGCGTTGAGCTGCCCGAGGGCGGCGGCGAGCACCTTGGACGTCGCCACCGCGCAGGAACCGTGCAGGGCGTCGTCCACCACGTGCACGGCCTTGTCGGGACCCATGGAGAGCGCCTTGCGGATCGACTCGGTCGCCCGGTCCGGACCCATGGTCAGGATGGTCACCTCGCCGCCGTGCGCCTCCTTGATCTTCAGCGCCTCCTCGATGGCGTACTCGTCCATCTCGTTGATCACGTTGTTCGCCGAACCGCGGTCGACGGTGTTGTCGTCACTGCGCAGGTTGCGGTCCGCGCCCGAATCAGGCACCTGCTTGACGAGTACGACGATATTCATCGCGCTTCGACGACCCTCCTGTGTGGTGTTGCGATTGGCTCGCCCGGTCTGGGCCGCAGCCTCGCCTGTCGGTCGACGCCCGGTCAACCGCGGGCTGCTGTGCAGTTGCCCACGCGGCAATGTTACCTGCCAGTAGGTTACCGCTGTCGAGCACGCGGAGTGACACAGGTCACCGGCGTGGCGCAGGTCAGACGGGCTCGGCCAGCGCGCCCCGGATCTGCTCGATGGCGGCGGTCTCGGCGGGGGCCACCCCGGCGTGTGCGCGGGCGACCCGGTCCGCAGCGGTCAGCACCACCGACCGGTACGCCTCGACGTCGGCCGGCGACTTCTCCCGCAGGATCCGTACCGCCCGCCCGAGCGCCGGCAGCACCACCGACTCGATCTCCAACTGGGAGTCCCGGGGCAGGCGGGGCAGCGGGCCGGTGGTCAGCGCCTCCTTGACCACGCCGCTCGCGTCGGCCAGCGCGCCCGAGGCGGCGACGCTCTCGCGGATCACGCCCAGCATCCCCGGGTCGGCGTTCGAGACCAGGAAGACCGCGCCGAACGCGCCCGTCTTCAGGGTCAGGCGCTCCTCGTCCGTCAGCCGCTGCTCCATGATCACGGAGTGTAGACGTACGGCGTGGTGGTGGTGACGGCTACGAGTCCGAGTCGCTGGAGGATCGGCCGGCTGTCCTCGGAACAGTCGACCTGCAGGAGCGTCCGACCCCGCTGCTCGGCCAGCCGCGCCCGGTAGTTGACCAACGCCCGGTAGATGCCCCTGCGCCGCCACTGCGCCAGGGTCGAGCCGCCCCAGAGCGTGGCGAAGCCGGTGTTCGCCGGGAACCGCACCCAGCCGGCGCTCACCACCGTCCCGTCCGCCTCGGCCACCACCACCGTGATCGAGGTCGGGTCGGCGTCGATCTCCTTGGCCAGACCCGTCACCAGGTGCGAGCGGTCCGCCTGCCAGACCTCCTCCTCCATGGCGGCGATCCGTTCCAGATCAGCGCGGGAGGTCACCTCACGCAGGCGTACCCCCTCGGGAACCACCGGCAGCGCGGCCGCCAGCGGCGCGACCGGCCCGACCACGACGGTCTCCCGGTCCTCCGGAACGAAGCCGGCGGCGCGCAGCCGGTCCGCCAGGTCGGCCGGCTCGTCGTGCTCGTTGAGCTTCCACTCCACCGACTGGCCGCGCTCGCGGAAGAACGCCACCTGCCGGGCGATCAGCTCGTCAAGCGCGTCGCCGGTCAGCCCGCCCAGGTCGCGGTAGGTCAGGAAGCCACCCGCGTCGAGCCCGGTGATCCGCACGAGGGGGCCGTCCCGCTCCACGGTCACCCCGGCCGGAACCGGGTCGGGGATCTCCGGGCGGATCTGGTTGTCGTAGGCGGCGCGCAGGGTGTTCACATCAAGATCGGTCACCGGACCAGGCTACGGTCCGGGGGAAGCGGATAATCTCCCATCGTGTGGGAAGCGATCAGGCGCTGGTTCGACCCGGCGGAGGCACGCTCCGTCGGTGAGACACCGGACTACCGGTTCTCCCTCGCCAACGAGCGGACCTTCCTCGCCTGGCTGCGTACCGGGCTCGCGCTGGTTGGCGGCGGGCTGGCCGCCGCGCAGTTCCTGCCGCCGCTGCCGATGAGCCACCTGCGGGAGGTCATCGCGGTCGCGCTGCTGCTGCTCGGCGGCACCGTCGCGATCCGCGCCGTGGACCACTGGGCGCGTACCGAACGGGCCATCCGGCTCGGCCAGGAGCTGCCCGCCTCGCGCTTCCCCGCCATCCTCGCCCTCGCCGTCGGCGCGGGGGCCGTCCTGCTGGTGCTCGCGGTCCTGGCCCGGGCGGTCGGGGAACGGTGAGCGCCGGACGCGACCCGGGCCTGCAACCGGAGCGGACCCGGCTGGCCTGGCGGCGCACCCTGCTCACGCTGACCGTGGTGACCGCGCTGGCCGTCCGGCTCGCGTCCAACGGCGGCGTGTTCGGCGCGCTCGTCGTCGGCGCAGCCGTGCTGGTCTGGGGTGGCCTGCTCGTACTCTGCTGGCCGCGCGCCACCGGCGTCGGCGCGGCCCGTACCGGTGGCCGGACGCTGCCGCTGGTCGCGCTGGGCTCGGTCGGGCTCGCGCTGCTCGGCGTGCTGCTGACGGTTCGCGGACTACGCTGACGCGACACCGTGCGCCATGATGGGTGCATGGCCCGGCTGTACGTTCTCCTCTTCCTGGCGCAGATCGTCCTCGCCGTCTGCGCACTGATCAGCTGCCTGTCCGCCGAGGAGGGTCAGATCCGCGCCCTGCCCCGGATCGCCTGGGTGCTGATCATCCTGTTCTTCCCCCTGGTCGGGTCGATCGCCTGGTTCGTCGCCGGGCGCGAGCCGGGCACCTCCGCCCGCACGGCGTGGCCGGGCCCCGCCGGGCGGCAGCCGCGCCGGCCACTCGCTCCCGACGACGACCCGGAGTTCCTGCGCTCGGTGCAGGACCGCGCCAAGCAGCAGGACCAGGAGCTCTTCCGCCGCTGGGAGGAGGACCTGCGTCGGCGTGAGGACGACCTGCGCCGCCGCGACGGCGAGCCGCCCCGCGAGGGCGACCGACCGGAGGTGTGAGTCCGCCGCCGTCGCCCTCCGAGGAGCGGCGACGGCGGCGGGTGTGACTCAGGCCAGGTTCGACGAGCGGGGGTACGCGTCGGTCGGGTCGGTGAGCACGTTGACCAGGTACGGCACGCCGGAGTCGAAGGCCCGTTGCAGTGCCGGCGCGAGGTCGGCGGCCTTCGCGACCGTCTCCCCCGCGCCACCCAGCGCGCTGACCACCGTGTCGTAGCGCAACTCCGGCTGGAGGTCGGCGGCCACGTCGTAGCCGTACATGGCCCGCATCGGGTGCTTCTCCAGGCCCCAGATGCCGTTGTTGCCGACGACGATCACCACGGGCAGCTTCTGGCGGACCAGGGACTCGACGTCCATCAGCGAGAAGCCGGCCGCGCCGTCGCCCATCAGCACGCAGATCTGCCGGTCCGGGTGGCTGACCCGGGCGCCCATCGCGTAGCCCATGCCGGTGCCCAGGCAGCCGTACGGGCCCGGGTCCAACCAGGTGCCGGGCTGCGACGGCTCCAGGTAACGCCCGGCGTACGAGACGAAGTCACCACCGTCGCCGATGGTGATGGCGTCCGGGGCGAGCGCCCGGCGCAGCTCGCCGTAGATCCGGGCCGGCCGGATCGGATCCGTCTCGGCAGCCATCTCGGCGGCGTCCCGGGCCTTCGCGGCGTCCTCGGCGACCCGCAGGTCGGCGATCCAGTCGGTGTGGTCCGCCCGGTCGCCAACGTGGTCGGCCAGCGCGGAGAGGATCAGGCGCAGGTCGCCGGCGGGGGCGACGGCCGGCTGCACGTGCGTGGCGCGCTGGCTGGGCGCGTCGACGATGTGCACCACCTTGGCGTCACCGAAGTCGCCGAAGCTGAGCCGGAAGTCCAGCGGCGTGCCGACCACCACGACGACGTCGGCACCGGAGAGCGCGGCGCGGCGTGCCTTGGCGAAGGCGAGCGGGTGCTCCGGCGGCAGTGAACCACGGCCCATGCCGTTGGTGAACACCGGCACCTGCAACGCCTCGGCAGCCTCGCGCAGCGCGGCCACCGCGTCACCGGCGTACACGTCGGAGCCGGCGATGATGACCGGCCGCTGCGCGCCGGCGATCAGGGTGGCGGCCCGGCTCACCTCGTCCGGGTCCGGCTCGACCGCGTCGACGCCGGCCGGCGCGGGCAGGTCCGCGTCGGCGACCGAGAAGACCGTCTCCAACGGGAAGTCGAGGAAGACCGGGCCACGGTGCGGGGTGAGCGCGGCGGTGAGGGCGGCCCCCACCGCGCGCGGGATGTCGTCGGTGCTGAACACCGTCTCGGCGTGCTTGGTGACCGGGGCGACCAGCGGCAGGTGGTCCATCTCCTGGAGGCTGCCGGAGCCCCACCGGAAGGCGGGCGCGCGACCACCGAGCACCAACACCGGGGAGGCGTTGAAGAACGCGCTGGTCATGCCGGAGATGCCGTTGGTGACACCGGGGCCGGCGGTGAGCACGGCGAGACCGGGTCGGCGCTGGAGCTTCGCCACCGCCTCGGCCGCGAAGACCGCGGACTGCTCGTGCCGGACGTCGTAGATCGGGAAGTCGGTCTTGTGGGCGGCGTCGTAGAGCGGGAAGACGTGCCCGCCGGAGAGCGTGAACATCTCCCGTACGCCGTGCGCGCGCAGTGCCGCCAGCGCCAACTCGCCGCCGTGACCCTCGATCCGCTCCGTCATGTCGCTCCCATCGTCCGTGGCCGGGATCACAGGTTACCGGCCAGTCAACTACCGCCCCGACCGTGGCCCCGGCCGGCCGACGCCGTCCAGGTCAGCGCCGCCACGACGGCCGCGCCCGCCCGGTGGGATCGTCCACCGGGCGGGCGCGGTCGGTCAGCGCCGAGGTGTCAGCGCGTCTTCAGCACCACCGCCACCGGCTCGGTCCGGTACGGGGTGTCCGTCTCGAACGCCAGCCGGGCCGCGTACTCGCCGTGCCCGGCGACGGCGGGAACGGCCGCCGACACCCGGACCGTGACGGTCCGACCCGCCGGGATGGTCAGCTCGGTCCTGTTCGCCGACAGCCACGACACGTCGCTGCCGCGGAGGCAGGACTCGGCACCGGGCAGCTGGTAGACGGACGCGGACAGATCGTCGGAGCTGTCCACACCGCCGACCTGGAACGTGCCGCAGGCGGCACCGCCCCGCATACCGGGCTGAGGGAGGTCCAGCAGCCTCGACCAGAGCGCGGTCGCCGGGTCGAACTCCCACACCTGCGCCGAGATCCCGTTGCCGGTCTTGCCGCCCATCAGCCGCAGCTTGCCGTTGACGCTGACGGACGTCATGCCGTAGTTCGACACCGGCAGGCTGGTCGTCTCCACCCACGTGTTCGACTCGGGGAAGTAGCGGTACGCCGACAACGACGCGTCCATCTGGACCGGTAGGTATCCACCGGCGCACAGCAGACCGTCGCCGACGGCACCGCAGGAGAGGAAGGCCGCGCCCTCGGGGATGTCGGCCAACCGGATCCACCTGTCGACGTCGGGGTCGTAGCGGTACACCTCCTGCGAGGGCGGTCCGCACCGGTAGTCCGCGCAGCCGGAGACCACGTACAGCTTGCCGTCGAGCGACACCGCCGCACCGTTGTACGTCCCCTTGGGCAGGTCAGCCCCGCGCGACCAGCTGTTGGTCATCGGGTCGTAGACGAAGGTGGTGGTGGCCACCTCACCCAACGGACCCGTGCCGCCGGCCACGTACAGCTTGCCGTCGACGAAGCCGCCCGCGGCACCGCTGCGCGGCTCGGGCAGGTCGGCGATCCGCTTCCAGGCCCGGGTCTGCGGGTCGAGAACCCACCCCTCGCGCAGGGTGTACTGGTAGCTGGTGCCGCCGACCGAGTACACCGTGCCGTCGTTGTCGGCGACCACGTTGTCGGCCACCCGCATCGGCAGGTCGGGCATGCTCACCCACGCGCTGCCGTCCCCCACCTGCTGCGACGGCGACTGCGCCGAGCGGGCGGCGACGAGCCTCGCGTCGCTCGTGTAGCCGCGGTCCTGCTCGACCAGCCGGACCGTCAGCGGCCGCTCGCCGTCGTTGGTGAGCCGGATGTCCCCGGTGGCGGAACGCCCCGGCTTGACCGAGAAGGTCAGCTCGGACGTGTCGACGGTCAGCCGCCCACTCTCCAGGAGCCAGTCCCGCTGCACGACGCGGTCGCTCTTGACCTTCTGTTTCCCGGTGGCATCGGCGTACCGCAGACCGGTCACGGTCATCGGCGCCTGGCCGTCACCCTTGGCGAAGAGCCAGTAGAAGCCGTCGCCGAGGGCCGGGTCGTCGGGCGTGTCGAGGCTGGTGGCCTTCGCCGTCGGGTCGGTGCCGGCCGAGACGGTGGCACCGGTGATCGCCTGTCCCGTGTTGTCGTCCCGGACGAGCCCGGCGATGATCCCGCCCGGCACCGCGTCACACGTCCGCCGGCCGACGAAAGCGTTGTCCAGCTGCCACCAGTAGGAGGAGGTGCCCTCGTAGCGGAACCGCGCCTGCACCCCGGACTTCCCCGCCGCCTGCGGGATCGGGATCTCCAGGTGCCCCCGTACGGCGACGTCCGGGAAGCGGTACGCCTCCTTCCAGGTCGCCCCGTTGTCCAGGCTGAGCTCGACGAACCCCTTCTGCACACCGAAGTTGGAAGACGGGAAGTCGGTGTCGAAACCGATCACCGGGTTGGTGATGCCGCGCAGATCCATCGACGGCGTGACCAGGGCCGAGTCGAGGTAGCCGGACTGCACCCAGGTGTTGATGGAGGCGAACCCTCCGGTGCCACCGGTCAGGTTGCCCTGCTTGCCGGGGTCGTCGAAGCGCCAGGTCTGGCCGACGCCGGACTCGTCGGTGACCCGCCAGCCGTCCTTGGGTCCGCTCGCCCAGCCGGTGAAGTCGGTGCTCAGACCCTGGTACTTCCAGGCGTACCCGGGCGCCGCGCAGGTCGAGGCGTCGATGGCCAGCTTGACGTCCTTGCGGATCTGGCCCGACCCCTCGCCCGCCTTGGCGCCGACGACGGCGGACACCGTGCTGGTGACGTAGCCCGGCAGGTGGACCGGAGAGACGCGCAGGGTGTATTCGCCGATCGGTAGCTCGACGTCGTACCGGCCGGTGTAAGGGTCGGTGAACACCGCGTCGCCCGGATAGCCGTCGATGGAGACCTTGGCGTAGATCGGCCAGCCGTGCGCGGAGCCGTCGGTGACGACACCGCTGACTCGCTGGGTCGCCAACGCGGTCAGCGTCAGGTTCCTGGACACGCTCGTACCGCCGGCGACGGTGACCTTGACCGGCTTCGGCGCCTGGTAGCCGAACCTGGCGGCGACCACGTCGTACGTGCCGGCCGGAGCGAACAGGTGGTAGCCGCCCTGCACGTCGGTGACGGCCTGGTACGTCGCGCCGGTCGAGTCGGTGGCGCTGACGGACACACCGGCGAGCGGGCCCTCCGGCTTGCCGTGCGAGTTCTTGTCGCTCTGCACCACTCCGCTGACCTCGCCGCTCACGCCGAGGGTGAGCGCGGAGACACCGTTGGGGCTGCCCAGGCCGGTCGGCCCGTCCCAGCCGGGACCGGCGTTGCACAGCAGGTCGCCGCAGTACCCGTTGGCGCCCTCGGTGATGTCGAAGAGACCGGCGGCCTTGTCCTTGCGGTACGGGTAGGTCACCGGATACGTCCCGGGCACCGGGTCACCGGCCAGCGCGAACATCGCCGCGACGAGCGGGGCGGACAGTGACGTGCCACCCCACTGCGCCCAGCCGTCCTGGCCGAGGGTGTTGTAGACGGCCAGGCCGGACTCCGGCGCTGCCGTGGCGGAGATGTCGGAGCTGGCCCGCTTGTCATCGCAGTGCGTGTCGATGCCCGCCTGGTACGCCGGCCTCGCCTCGTAGAGGGAACAGCCGCTACCCGCCGAACTCCACGCGGTCTCCGACCAGCCACGGGCCGAGGAGGGGTCGCGGGTCAGCTGGGTGCCGCCGACCGACACCACGTTCGGGTGGGTCGCCGGGAAGCTCTGCACGTTGCCGATGTCACCGCTGGCCACCGTGATGACGACGCCCGGGTGGTCGTAGTGGGCCGCGAAGTAGCTCTGGTACGGCGCCTCGCCCGGGACTCCGTACGAGTTGGAGATGGCGACCGCACCGAGCCGGGCGGCGGTGTCCACGGCACGGCCGAGGTTCTCGCCGCCGTTGTCGTCGGCCTGGACGAACAGGATGTTGCACTTCGGGCAGGCCGACGAGACGGCGTCCAGGTCCAGGGCGGCCTCGATCGACCAGCCCTCGTCCTCGATCGGGTAGTTCGTCCCGCCGTACTGGTCCACCTTCCGGAAGCAGCCGTTCGCGGTGGTGCAGGGCGGCAGGCCGTAGTGGGCGCGGAACACCGCGAGGTCGGCCTCGGCGGCGGCGTAACCGAACGCGCCGACGATGGCGACGGTCTGCCCCGCGCCGCCTGCGGGCAGCCGGTAGGCGGACTTGATGTCGGCCGGCCCCAGGGCTCCCGGCGGCGGGGACGTGGTGCGCAGGCGTCGCTGGGCGTCCTGGCTGGAGAGACCGACGGCGAAGCAGCGGGCCCAGGGCCCGTCCTTGCCGGCCTCGGCAGCGGAGGCGGTGTTGCACCCGGCCGGCGTGTACCGCCGCGCGTCCCAGTCGGCGGAGGGGGTTGGCGCGGACGACGGGGCTGCCTGGGCCGCT
Source organism: Micromonospora sp. WMMD736 (assembly GCF_049179015.1). Lineage (NCBI taxonomy): Bacteria > Bacillati > Actinomycetota > Actinomycetes > Micromonosporales > Micromonosporaceae > Micromonospora > Micromonospora sp. WMMD736. Next base: position 5,699,544 of record NZ_JBMHMI010000001.1, on the reverse strand, counting down.
CCGCCGGGCAGGGGGCCCGCGGCGAACAGCGACAGGGCGACGGCTGCGACCAGCCCGTGCAGAAGGACCCGATGAATTCGTCTCCGCCGTAAGCGCTCGACCATCCAGTTACTCCTCATGAGCAGAATCAGGGGGCACGGCTCGCCGTTGAGGCCGCGAACGCACCACCGCCATGCCACGCGTGATACCTGCCACGAAACCGGCGTACGTCGAGCGATGATCTTGGCACGGCCCGGAAAGCACGGACAATGACCAGGACGTTCATGTTCCGGACAGCTGGCCGGTTCCCGACGGAGGCTTCCGATGTGGCACACGGTGGGCGTGCCCGAGTCCGAAGGGCTCGTGTACGAGGCGCTCGCCCGGCGTCGCCAGGCGGCGATCAACGATCTCCGCGACGATGTCGCGCTCTCCCCGGCACGACTCAGAGCTGCGCTCGGTCACCTGGTCGACCGCGGCCTGGCCAGTCGACTACCCGGACACCCGGCCCGCTACGAGGCGACGTCCCCCGACCAGGTCGCCACCGTCCTGATCGCCGAGCAGGAACGCGACCTGCTCCGCCTGCGCCGGCACGCCGACGAGCTGGCCAAGGAGATCCGCCAGCGCGAGGAGCCGGGGCGACATCCGGCCGAACTGGTCGAGGTCATCGAGGGGGCCGGGAACCTCCGGGCCACCCTCATTCGGCTGCAACGTGAGGCTCGGGTGCAGATCCGCGGCATGGACCGACCGCCCTACCTGGACAATCCGGCCAAAGGCAACACCGAGGAGACCCAGCAGCTCGCCGACCGCGCCCTGACCTACCGGGTGATCTACGACCGGTCCGCGCTGGCCATCCCGGGGCGGATGGCGGAGATCTGGCGAGGAATCCAATCCGGCGAACGCGCCCGGGTCGCCAGCAACGTGCCGATGAAGATGCTGCTCTGCGACGACCGGTTCGCGCTCATCCCCGTGATGGCGGCGGGGCAGCTGACCGACGCCGCGTACCTGGTGCACCCGTCGTCGCTGCTCCATGCGGTGATCGGGCTGTTCGAAGCGCTCTGGGAGCGGGCCGTCGCGATCAACCGCTCGGTCGGCGGCGCACACGACGGCCGCCCGAGCACCGAGGAGCTTCCGGAGCAACTCGCCGACCGCGACATCGAACTGCTCGGCCTGCTGGCCGGCGGCGCCACCGACGAACGGATCGCCCGCACCCTGGGCTGGAGCGTGCGGACGGTGCACCGCCACGTACACCGCATCATGGCGATGGTCGGCGCCGAGACCCGCTTCCAGGCCGGAATGGAAGCGGTCCGGCGCGGTTGGGTCTGACCCCTGCCGGTCAGCGGCCGGTGAAGTCGGGCTTGCGCTTCTCGACGAACGCGGCCATCCCCTCGCGCCGGTCGTCGGTCGCGAACAGCGCAGCGAAGAGCTGACTCTCCCAGGCCAGACCCGAGTTGAGGTCCATGTCCAGGCCGCCGTCGACCGCCAGCTTCGCGGCGCGCAGGGCCTGCACAGGCCCCTTGAGGTACGGCGTGACGAGCGCGACGGCCGCGTCGTACACCTCGGCGGCCGGCACGACCCGGTCGGCGAGACCGATCCGCAGCGCCTCCTGGGCGTCGACCATCCGCCCGGACATGATCAGATCCTTCGCCCGCGCCGGACCCACGAGACGCGCCAGCCGCTGCGTACCGCCCGCGCCGGGAATGATGCCCAGCTTGATCTCCGGCTGGCCGAGCTTGGCGTCCTCGGCGACCACCCGCCAGTCACAGGCCAACGCCAGCTCGCAGCCGCCGCCGAGCGCGTACCCGGTGATCGCGGCCACCACCGGCTTCGGGATGCGGGCGATCGCACCGAGCGCGCTGGACAGGGCCGCGGCCCGGTCGGCCATGTCCACGTAGGACATGTCGGCCATCTGCTTGATGTCCGCCCCGGCGGCGAAGACCTTCTCACCGCCGTACACGATGACGGCACGGACCTCGGGATCGGCGGTGGCCGCCGTGGCGGCGGCGCGCAACTCCTCCTGCACCTGGGTGTTGAGCGCGTTCATCGGCGGCCGCTCCAGCCGGATGGTGCCGATGCCGTCAGTGGTCTCCAGCCGAACGAACTCGCCCACGCTGCCCTCACTTCCTCGTCGAAGTCGCGTGCCAACCTTACGACCCGGCTCGTTGGGGTAAGTACTGTGGTGTCAGCCCCGTGGGCGGGAGTCCAGCCATGATCACTTTTTACGACGACAGGTCGGTACGGGTCACCTCCGCCGCCGTCCAGGTCGACGGACGCAGCTACGCCCTGCCCGAGATCACCATGGTCTGGCACCGCCGCGGCAGCCGATCCTGGCGGGTGCTCGCCGGGCGGGGCGCGATCGGCGCCGCCCTGGCCGGTCCGCTGATCGCTGCGGTGCTCGGCATCGGCGTGGCCGTCTGGCTGCACCGCTCACCCACCGTCACGATCGCGATCGTCGGCGCCTCGGTGCTGGTCGGGCTGGCCGTCGGCCCGGTCGCCGACTTCCTCTTCGAACACCTCGACCGGTCGTACGCCAGGGGCAGTCGCCAACTGGAGATCTGGGCCCGCTGGCGCGGCCAGCCGGTGCGCTTGCTGCACACCCGCGACGCGCTGCGCTTCGGCCAGATCTACCGGGCGGTCCAGCGCGCCATGGAGGCGACGCAACCCGCCCACCCCGCCGCCCGCCGCTAACCGCCCCGCGCGACGCTTCCTGGACCGACTTGCCACGATCGTCGTCACGGGATGCGCGGGTTTGCCTACGGGTGGTTAGGCTTAGTGATGACCCTCTATTACCGGGACGACGCGGTGCAGGTGACTTCCGAGTCGATCCGGGCGGGCGGTCAGGTGATCGCCCTGCCCGACGTGACGTTCGTCTGGCACCAACGAGGGCCGAAGACCCTCGCCGTACGCGGTCGGGTGCTGGGTCGCGGCGTGCTGGTCCTGCTGCTGTCGCTGCCGCCCCTCGTCGCGCTGGTCTGCGTGGTGTCGCTGGCGTGGTCGGCTCAGGACCGGGGCAACTGGCAGTTGGCGCTGATCATCCTCGCCGCCTGCGCGGTGGGGGCGTTGGCGTTGACGCCGTTCCTGGAAATCCCCCTCGGCTGGCTGGACCGCTCCTACGAGCGTGGCAGCCACGTGCACGAACTGTGGGTGCAGCACCACGGTCAGGAGCACATGCTCCTGCGCACGCCGGACGCGCTACGGTTCGGCCAGATCTACCGGGCGGTGCAGCGCGCCGTCGAACAGCAGGGCGACCATCGGTGACCACCCCACGCGTCGTCAGGTCAACGGCAGTGTGGTGGCGATCGGCCAACCCAGCAGGGCCGCGCCCACGAGGGCCGGCAGCCAGCGCGGTGAGGCGTAGCGGCGCAGCACGGCGGCCCACCCGACGTACCAGCCGAGCAGTACCGCGAAGAGCGGCACCACCAGCAGCACGAAACCGGGCGCCAGACCGACCACCGCCGCCGTGCTCAGCACGACCACGGTGACCGCGACGACCAGCAGGCGACGCCACGTCCGGCCCGCCGCGACCAGCTCCACGCCGAGCAGGAACAGCAGGCACGCCCCCACCACCAGCGGAAGTAGCCACCAGCGGGCACCGACCGGCCGCGCCGAGGTCAGGCCGAGGTGGATCGGCAGCGCCACGGCGAGAATCGCGTACGCCGTCAGCGCCACCGCCGCGACGACGACCCGCGCCGGTGTCCGCCGGTCGACCTCCGCGTCGACGGGCATCCGTGTGCCGGCCGGCAGCCAGCGTTCCCCCCGGCACCACGACGGCGGGCCGGCGACCCACCGTCGCGCCCCGCTGCGCGGCGTCGTCGGCTGCTCGCCGGAACCCGGGAAACTCCGCGCCGCCCACGACCAGCAGCAGTTCGGTCGGACGCCCGGGCGGCAACTCGCCCGCCTCGGGCAGCGAGATCGCCACGGTCCTGGCGATCTCCGGGTGCTCGACCGCGTACCGGGTGACGGCGCCCGCGCCCATCGAGTGCCCGACCAGCATGATCTGGGCCGGGTCCACGTCCGGCTGGGACCGCAGGAATCCGACCGCGACGTCCAGGTCGGCGGCGAGCGTCGGGGGCGACATGCCGGTACCGAGCCGGGCCGGGTTGGCACCGTGCCCGGCGAAGTCGAACACCAGCGCGACCGCTCCGCGACGCGCGACGGTGTCGGCGAGCGGGCGCATCAGCCGTGCCGAGCCGGCGAAGCCGTGTGCGATCACCACGCCGGGTCGCCGGGCGTCCGGGGTCGGCGGGCCGGCGCGTACCTCGGTCACCGGCAGGCCGTCGACGGTGATCTGCCGCACGGTGAGGCCGGCGTCGGCGCGTACCAGCACCGCAGTGCCGAACGCGGCGGCGACCGCCGCGAGCACGGCGAGCAGGACGGCGATCCGGGTACTCGGTGGGTGGCGCGGCGGTGCGGCCGACATGCCGGCACCCTACCGCCGGGCGTCCCGCTCCGGACCGCGCCGGACGCGCCGAACGAGCGGTTGTGGCAGGACCGACGCACACTTGGTCCCATGGCGCTTCCCCTCCCCACACCTACCGCGGTGGTCGGCCTGACCCGCTCCGCTCTCGACCAGGCGCTCGGCTCGGCCGCCTCGTTCGCCGCCGTGCCCGCCCGCGCTTTCGCGGTGTTGGACGGGGTGGAAGCGCTGCTGGCCAGGATCAACGGCGTGGTCGATCGGATCGAGACGACCCTGGACCGGACCGATCAGGTGCTCACCGACGCCGAGGCGGCGGTCCGGGAGGTGGCGGTGATCAGCGCCGCCGCGACCACCGCCGTCGACACGGCCACCGAGGTGGCCGCGGCCGCCGCCGTGGTGGTGAACGAGGCCGACAAGGTCGCGCGCCTCGCGGGCACGGTGGTCACCGGGGCCGACGCGGTGGCCGGCAACGCCGCGGTCACCGTGGACACGGCCGCGCAGGCCGCGGCCACGGCGGCCGAACTGCTGGCGGCGTACGAGCCGGCGCTGCGCCGGGCCGCGCCGATGACCGACCGGTTCGTGCAGGAGTTGAGCCACGAGGAGATCACCGCGGCGATCCACCTGATCGACGAGCTGCCCAAGCTCAAGGAGCACCTGACCGCCGACATCCTGCCGATCCTCGCGACCCTGGACCGGGTCGGGCCCGACCTGCACGACCTGCTCGACGTCACCCGTGACCTCAAGCTCGCCGTGGCCGGCATCCCCGGCCTCGGCATGCTGCGTCGGCGGGGCGAGAAACTGAGCGACGAACCGGTCGACTGAGCACGCGGGACGGGCGGTCAGCCCGGCGCGTACAACGCGTCGATCTCGGCCCGCTGCGGCAGCGCCACCGAGGCGCCGAGCTTGCGGACGCAGGCCGCGCCGGCCGCCGCCGCCCAGCGTACGGCGTCGACGACGTCCCGCCCCTCGCCCCAGCCGACCGCCAGCGCGGCGGTGAACGCGTCGCCCGCCGCCGTCGAGTCGACCACGTCGACCGGAACGGCGGGCACGTGCACCTCGACGCCCTCCCGGTCGACGTACCAGGCCCCGGCGTCGCCGAGGGTGAGTACCGCGCGGGGCACCAGGTCGAGCAGCGCCCTCGGGTCCTCCCGGCCCCGGCCGGTGAACGCCTGCGCCTCACCCTCGTTGACGACGAGCAGGTCCACGGCTTCGAGCAGTTCCGCAGGAAGCTCCCGGGCGGGTGCGGCGTTGAGGACGACCCGGGTGCCGGCGGCGCGGGCGGCCAGCGCCGCGGCGGTCACCGTGCGCACCGGGATCTCCAACTGGGCGACCAGGACGTCCGCCTCGCGTACCGTGGTCAGCTCCTCGTCGGTGAGGCCGACCAGCGCGTCGTTCGCGCCGGGGGTGACGACGATGGCGTTCTCACCCTGGCCGTTGACCATCACGAGCGCCACGCCGGAGGTGCCGTACACCACCCGCAGGTGACCGGTGTCCACGCCGGCCGCCGTGATGCGGGCGCGGAGCGTCACACCGAACGCGTCGGAGCCGATCGCGCCCAGGAAGACGCAGGAGGCGCCGGCCCGGACGGCGGCGATGGCCTGGTTGGCGCCCTTGCCGCCGGGCACCATCACGAAGTCGGTGCCGAGCATGGTCTGGCCCGGTCGGGGCAGCGAGGGGGCCATCGCGACCAGGTCCATGTTGGCGCTGCCCACCACCACCACCCGCGTCGGCGACATGGTCACCCGCTCAGGCGGCGCGCGCGGTGTAGCGGTCGCCGGAACGCTCGACCACCAACGGCAGACCGAAGGTCTTGGAGAGGTTGTCGCCGGTCAACGTCTCGGCCAGGAGGCCCTGGGCGACGACCGCGCCCTCGCGCAGCAGCAGCGCGTGGGTGAACCCGGGCGGGATCTCCTCCACGTGGTGGGTGACGAGCACCATGGCGGGGGCGTCCGGGTCGTACGCCAGCTCGGCGAGCCGGCCGACCAGGTCCTCGCGGCCACCGAGGTCGAGCCCGGCGGTGGGCTCGTCGAGCAGCAGCAGCTCCGGGTCGGTCATCAGCGCGCGGGCGATCTGCACGCGCTTGCGTTCGCCGTCGGAGAGGGTGCCGTAGCGGCGCTCGGCGAGGTTGCCGACGCCGAGCTGGCTGAGCAGCGCCCGGGCCCGCGCCACGTCGCCGTGCTCGTAGCTCTCCCGCCAGCGTCCGACCACCGACCAGGCTGCGGTGACCACCACGTCGCTGACCTGCTCGTCGGCGGGCACCCGCGCGGCGAGCGCGGCCGTGGTCAGCCCGATGCGGGTCTGTAGCTCGTTGATGTCGGTGCGGCCGATCCGCTCACCGAGGACGTACGCGACGCCGGTGGTGGGGTGCAGCCGGCCGGCGGCCAGGTTGAGCAGGGTGGTCTTGCCCGCGCCGTTGGGGCCGAGCACCACCCAGCGCTCGTCCAGCTCGACGCGCCAGGTCAGGTCCTGCAACAGGGCGTTGTCGGAGCGACGTACGCCCACGCTGTCGAGGCTGACCACCAGATCCGGGTCCACGGGTGCGGCGGCAGGCGCGGCGCCGGCAGCGCCGGGGATCAGGTCACCAGTCACCCGACCATCCAACCACGCAGGAGTGGCGTGCCCCCCACGGGCGGCGCTCTGGCCATAGGGTGAGGCACCGTGTCGTTGATCACCACACCCCAGGGACGGCCCATGCCCGGTCGAGGTTTGGCGCCGCGCGGATGAGCGCGGTCATCGAGATCGAGGGTCTGCGCAAGACCTTCCGCAGTGTGCGCAACGGCAGGCGGGTGGCGGTCGACGGGTTCGACCTGCTGGTCGAGGCCGGACAGATCCACGGCTTCCTGGGGCCCAACGGCTCGGGTAAGACCACCACCCTGCGCGCCCTGCTCGGGCTGGTCCGCGCCGACAGCGGCCGGATGACCGTGCTCGGCGAGCCGTCGCCGGAGCTGCTGCCCCGGGTGGCGGGGCAGGTCGGCGCCATCGTGGAGAGTCCGCAGTTCTTCGGCAACTTCACCGGGCACCGCACGCTGCGGCTGCTGGCCCGCGCGGGCGGGGTGTCGATCTCACGGGTGGACGAGGCGCTGGAGCTGGTGGGGCTGCGGGACCGGGGCGACGAGCGGGTGAAGGCCTACTCACTGGGGATGAAGCAGCGCCTGGCGGTGGCGTCCGCGCTGCTGAAGGATCCGCGTCTACTCATCCTCGACGAGCCGGCGAACGGCCTCGATCCGGCGGGCATCCGGGAGATGCGCGACCTGATGCGGTCACTCGCCGCGGCGGGGGTCACCGTGCTGGTGTCGAGCCACATCCTGGGCGAGATCCAACTGATCTGCGACCACGTCACGATCATCTCGCGGGGGCGGCGGGTGGCCGCCGGCCGGGTCGACGAGGTGCTGGCGGGTCACGACCGGCACGAGTTCCTGGTCCGGGTGGCCGAGCCCGAGCGCGCGGCCGACGTGCTGCGCGCGGCGGAGCTGACGGCCGCCGTCGAGGGCGAGACGCTGGTGGTGGGCGGGACGACCGACTCGACGGTCATCAGCCGCGTCCTCGGTGAACAGGATCTGTGGGTCGCCGAGCTGACGCCGCTGCGACCCGACCTGGAGAGTGTCTTCCTGGAGCTGACCGGGGCCGGCGAGCACCCCTCGGTGCCCCGTCAGGTCGACGAGGCGGCACGACCGGTGGACGCCGACGGCGCGCCGGTGATCGATCTCGACGTTCGGGGAGTGGACGCGTGAACCTGGTCCGGGCCGAGGTGGAGCGGCTCTCCGCACGCCGCTTCGTGCAGCTGATGATCGTCCTGCTGGTGCTGGCGTTCGGCATCACGGCCGCCACCACGCTGGCCGGGTCGCACCAGCCGAGCGCCTCCGAACTCGCCACGGCGCGGCAGCAGGCCATCGAGGCGCGGCGGAGCATGGAGGTCAGCTACCAGCAGTGCCTGGCCCAGCGGGACGGGATCTCGACCCCCGACACGCAGGACTACCTGCCCGCCAATTGTTCCGACATGGACCCGGCCCAGCAGGAGCGGTTGCCGATCGCGTCCGACTACCTGTCGGGGGTGTTCATCTTCGCCGAGCAGGCCAAACCGCTGCTGTTCTTCCTCATCGCGTTCCTGGTGCTGTTCGGGTTCCTGGTCGGCGCCTCGTACATCGGGGCGGACCTGAACTCCGGTGGGGTGGTCAACCTGCTGCTGTGGCGGCCACGCCGGTTGACGGTGCTGGGCACGAAGCTGGGCACCCTGCTGGCTGCCATGATGGCGCTGGCGGTGGTGGCCTCGGTGGCCTACCTGGCGACCTTCTGGGTGATCGGGCAGACCGCCGGGCTGACCGGTCGGCTCGACGGTGACTTCTGGGGTTCGCTGGGCGCCGTCCACGGCCGTGGCCTGGTGCTGATGCTGCTGGCCACCGCGTCGGGTTTCGCCATCGCGACGCTGGGCCGCCACACGTCGGCGGCGCTCGGAGTGGTCGCCGCGTACTCGGTGGTGTGGGAGCTTGGCGCCCGGCTGGTGCTGGAGATCGTCGACGCCCGGCGGCCGGAACAGCTGATGTTCTCCACCTACGTCGGGGCGTGGCTCAGCGGCGAGGTGCGGATCTGGGATTCCCAGCTCTGTCGGCAGAACTTCAGCGGCATGTCCTGCGACGGCTACTACACCCTCACCTGGGGACCGGCGCTGGCGGTGCTGCTCGCGGTCGCCGGTGGGTTGACCGTGCTGGCCTTCGCCGCCTTCCGCCGCCGTGATCTGAACTGAGCTGGCAGCGGCCGCCCGGCGGCAAGAGCTTGCAGCCGGGCGGCCAGCGGTGAAATATTCCTTCACATGACCGCCGCAGCGGGCTCAGCCGACGGTGGAGCCGAACACCTCGTCACGGACGGCGTTCAACGCGGTCCGCAGGGCACCACGCAGGATCGGCTCCTCGGTGAGGCCGGTGGGCACCACCCGCGGCCGGACCAGGGTGATCGCGGCGACCTCCCGCTGCACCCGGTCGGCGAGCGCCGCGCCGCCGGCCTGGCCGACCTCGCCGGCCAGCACGACCAACGGCGGGTCGAGCACCACGCAGGTGCTGGCCACGCCGAGCGCGAGCCGGCGGGCCAACTCGTCGAGCATCGCGCCACCGGCGGCGCCGGCCGCCACCGCCGCACGCACCGCCCCGGCGGCATCCGGTGCGGAGAAGCCGTGCTCACGGGCCACCGAGCGCACCGAGTCACCGCCGATCACCTGCTGGAAGGCGGGCTTCGCGCGCCGCGAGACATCGCGTGGGATGGGCGCGCCAGGTACCGGCAGGTAGCCGATCTCGCCCGCCGCTCCGCTGCTGCCGTGGTGCAGCCGCCCACCCAGCATGATCGCCAGGCCGACACCGGCACCCACCCAGACCAGGACGAAGTCCGCCACGCCCTGTGCGGCGCCGGATTGCGCCTCGGCCACCGCGGCCAGGTTGACGTCGTTCTCGAAGACCACCGGGGTGTGCAGGTCGTCCCGCAAGGCGGCCAGCAGACCGCTGTGCCAGCGTGGCAGGTTGAAGGCGAAGGTGATGTCGCCGGTCTGCGGATCGACGAGGCCCGGCGTGCCGAGCACGATCCGTCGGACGCTGCTGAGCTGCGCCTGGGCGCTGCTGGCGGCCTGCACCACGGCGTTGTGCACCACGCCCACCGGATCGTCGGTGTCCCGCGTCGACTGCTCCACCCGGCCGATGACGGCGCCGGTGATGTCGGCACAGGCGGCCACCACCCGGTCCGGCCCGACGTCCACCCCGACGACGTGCGCACTGCTCGCGCGGACGGCGTAGAGCTGGGCGTTCGGCCCCCGCCCGCCGGCCTGCTCGCCGACCCGGCTGACCAGGCCGCGCTCCTCCAGGCGCTCGACGAGCTGCGAGGCGGTGACCTTGGACAGACCGGTCAGCTCGCCGAGCCGGGCGCGAGTGAGCGGCCCGCGCTCGAGGAGCAGTTCCAGCGCCGCACGGTCGTTGAGCGCCCGCAACAGGCGGGGGGTGCCGGGCAGCCGGGTCGCACTCATGCCATGTCCTCTAGTTTTAGTAAACTTTGCTAACTGTAAACCGACCTGCGAACGGGTAGCCGTAGCGTAACGGCCACCCGGAGGCAGAGTGCTCCGCCAACCCGGCAGGGCGACGACCACCGCGGGTACACGTTCGTATCCACGGGAAGCGAAGGGGGAAATCTCGTGGGGCTCGATCCAGGACTGCGCCGGCTCGCGCTGGGCACGTTGCTCGCCGCGTACCCGGGAGCGGTCCCGCCGCGGTGGGCGGTCGACCTCGTGGCCGATGGCCTGGCCGGGCACACCCTGTTCGGCACGAACGTGCAAGACCCCGCGCAGGTGGCGGCGAGCACGGCGGCGCTGCGCGCCGGCCGGTCGGACGTGCTGATCGCCATCGACGAGGAGGGGGGCGACGTGACCCGGCTGGCCCACGCCACCGGGAGCCCGTACCCCGGTAACGCCGCCCTCGGCGCGGTCGGCGACGTGGCGCTCACCCGCCGGGTCTACCAGTCGATCGGGGCGGAACTGGCCGCGCTGGGCGTCACCGTCAACCTGGCCCCCACGGTCGACGTGAACACGGCCGACGACAACCCGGTGATCGGCACCCGCTCGTTCGGCGCCGACCCGCTGCGGGTGGCCGCGCACTCGGCCGCCGCCGTCAGCGGCCTCCAGGCCGCCGGGGTCGCCGCCTGCGCCAAGCACTTCCCCGGCCACGGTGCGACGGTCACCGACTCCCACCACGAGCTGCCCACGGTGGACGTACCGCTGGACGTGCTCCGCCAGCGCGACCTGCCGCCGTTCGCCGCGGTCGTCGCGGCCGGCACGCAGGCCGTGATGACCGCGCACATCCGGGTGCCGGCGCTGACCGGTGCCGGCCCGGCCACCTTCAGCCGGGCCGTCCTGGTCGACCTGCTGCGCGCCGAGTACGGCTTCACCGGCACGGTGATCACCGATGCCCTGGAGATGAAGGGCGCGGCCGTGGCCGCCGGAGGCGTGGGACCGGCCGCCGTACGGGCGCTGTCGGCCGGCGCCGACCTGCTCTGCATCGGCGCACAGGTCGACGCCGCCCTGGTCGAGCGGGTAGCCGCCGAGATCGTCGAGGCGACCGTCGACGGTCGGCTGCCGGTCGCGCGGGTGGAGGAGGCGGCCGGCCGCGCCGCCGCACTCGCCGCCTGGACCCGGGCCGCCGGCCGGTCGTCGGCCACCCCCGACCCCGATCTGGGGTACGCGGTGGCCCGCCGGGCAGTACGGGTCGAGGGCCTGCTCACCGGCCTGGACCAGCCGCTGGTGGTGCAGTTGCACACCGAGTCCACGATGGCCGAGGGCCGGGTGCCGTGGGGCCTCGGCCCGCATCTCGACGGTGGACGCGAGATCCGCGTCGTGGCCGCCGAGACCGATCAGGCGGCGCTGCGCGAGGTGGCCGGGGACCGACCGATCGTGCTGGTCGGGCGGCACCTGCACCGGCTGCCCGGCGGCCCCGAACTGATCGACGCACTGGCCGCCGCGCATCCGGTGACCGTCGTGGAGATGGGCTGGCCGGGGGCCTGGCGACCGTCCGGCGCACGGGCGTTCGTCACCACGTACGGCGCGAGCCACGCCAACGGCAGGGCGGCAGCCGAGGCGCTCGGCCTGGCAGGTTGACCCAGCGTCACTGACCGGCTCACCAGCGTCACAGCGCCTTGTTGCAGGTCAAGTCCACAATTCGACACTCCGACTCGACTGCTCGCATCTTGCAGCTTGCAGTTTCGATACGTAGCGTGATCGATATCGGGTTGGCGTGCCAGTGGCGCGGCCGATCGGAGTGAACCGGGGCCTGGGGGCAGGTTGCGGACCGTGGATCCGGCCCGGGATCCACGGTCCGCGCACTGAGCCCGGCCGCAGAGCCGGTTCAGCGCGGATACACCCCGTACGCCCGCCAACCCCGGTCCGGGAAGCCCGCCGCCTCCGCCACCCGGGCCGAGGCGTGGTTGTCCCTCTCGTGCAGATACGTCGGCACCGCGCCCTCGTCCAGGACCCGCCGCGCCGCCTGCGCCACCAGCCGACGCGCGAGGCCCCGACCCCGGGCGGCCGGCACGGTGCCGACGGCCAGCTCGTGACCGTACGCGTCGTGCCGCTTGATGGCGGCGCCCGCCAGGTACGCCCCGTCGGCATCCCGCACCACGAGCACCGGCCGGTCGAACAGCCGCAGCCAGGACGGCAGCCCGGGCGTCGTCGAGGCGACCCACTCGCCCACGTCGGGCAGGGGCGCGGGGGCATTGGTCCAGCGAAACGGGCCGTCGTGCACGCAGAAGGCGGGTTGTCCGACGGCGTCCGGCAGTGCCGCGAGCATCCGCTGCGGCGCGCGCTCGATCAACGCCCGGATCGCGGCGACCCGGTCAGGCGGGACGGAGAGCACCGCGCTCTGGCCGGTGTCCACGGCGAGGGCCGGGCGCAGTCGGCCGTCCCAGGCCGGCCGGGCCCGCCGATGCGAGGCGACCACGTGCAGCCCGGGCGCGGCCGGCCACTGACCGAGCCAGGAGGCGAGGTGCAGCTGCAACCGCCGGTCGAGCATGCGTACCTCCCGTCGCCCCACACGTCGTGATCACCGTACGCCTGGGCGGCTCGACCGGGCGGGCCATCGCGTCAGCACGGGACGCTGCCCGGGATCCGACAGTCGACCCCGCTGCATCGACCGTCATAGTTATTTTCATTCCTGGACACCTTTCTCTGCCACGGTATGGGCATGCCGACCCAGCCGAACGACCGTTTCCACCAGCACCCCGCGCGACTCTGGCGAGCGGCGGGGGCCACCGAGGGCATCCCGACTCAGGCGGGCTACCGGGTGATCCGGGCGACGGGTGGGCTGCCCTGGTCGACGCTGAACGAGCTGCCGGCCGGCTCCAGCCGGCACGGCCCGAACCGGCGCTGAACACACCGACGCGGCACCTGCGACGGCATTCGCACACCTGTCGGGTAATTTCTTCCAGGTCCGGCACCCCGGCCTACGACAGGAGAAGCTCCGCGCATGGGCAAGAAGACGATCCACGTCTCCGACTTCACCGGCACCGTTCTGCAGCAGGACGACGAGGTGGTTCGTGTCGTCGTCCTGGAGCACCCGGACCTGGTCGCCGGGCCCGTGCAGCTCGACGCCACCCCGGGCGAGGTGGAGAACATCGACGACGCCGCGCTGGACGTGGCGGTGGTCGAGATCCACGACCGGCACGGTGGCGGCGAGCCCCGACGGGTCGTCCTCACGGCCAGCGAGTTCGACGCGATGGCCACCGACGTCCCGATGGCGCAGTTGTTGAAGACGGCCGAGCGGGTCCGCCCGCCCAAGGCCCGCAAGAGCGCCGAGAAGATCGACTACGGCACGCTGGAGCACGCCGGCAAGCCGCACCGGGGCCGGGTCACCGAGGAGGAGGCCCGGCTGGTCCGCGAGCAACTGGACGAGGTCAACAAGCGGCTCGCCGACGCGGGCGTACGCCAGATCGACCCGGCCGATCCGGAGCACGCCCTGCGCTACGGCTTCCCCGAGGCGCCCTGACCCCGGTCCCTACTTCTGCGCGACGGCGGCGGCGAGGGCGGCGGACAGGTCGGCTTCGACCGCCGCCTTCTCCAGGCCGAGGTCGGTGAGCACGCCGGCCCCGTCCTCCTGCTCCAAAAGGGCGAGCAGGATGTGCTCGGTGCCGATGTAGTTGTGCCCGAGCCGCAGCGCCTCCCGGAAGGTCAGCTCCAACGCCTTCTTGCCGGCGGCGTTGTAGGGGATCAGGTCGGGGACGTCGTCGACGGCGGGCGACAGCGTGGCACCGACCGCCTCGCGTACGGCCTCGGGGGTCGCGCCCCGACCCGCCATCACCCGCGCGGCCAGCCCGTCCGGCTCGGCGAGCAGCCCCAACACCAGGTGCGCGGGGGCGATCTCGGGGTTTCCGGCGGCACGGGCCTCCTCCTGGGAAGCCATCACCACGTTGCGGGCCCGAGGGGTGAACCGACCGAAGCCGGCGTTCGGGTCGAGCGCCGAAGCGTCGGTGGAGCCCTTCGCGACGAAGCGCTTCTGGGCGGCCTGCTTGCTGACCCCCATGCTGCGGCCAATGTCGGTCCAGGAGGCGCCCGAGCGGCGGGCCTGGTCGACGAAGTGCCCGATCAGATGGTCGGCGACCTCACCGAGATGGTCGGCGGCGATCACCGCGTCGGTGAGCTGGTCGAGCGCGTCGGTGTGCGCCTTCTTGATCGCCTGGATCAGGTCGTCGAGCTTGACGGCGTTGCTCATCTGGAAAGGTTCGGTCATGCGTCAACCATAGGTTGACGCACTGGCCGCGTCAACCCCTGGTTGACGAGAGCTCGCTCGCGCAAGCGGATACCGTGGGCGCGGCCGCACACGTCAGGAGGGTCGGGCATGCGTCTGCACGTGGGGTGCGCGATGTGGAGCCACCGGTCGTGGCCGGGGCACTCGCTGCCGTCCGGAGAGCGCTTACGGCACTACGCCAGTTGGTGCGATGCCGTGGAGGGCAACACCACGTTCTACGCGACCCCGAGCCGGGACACCGTGGCATCCTGGGCGGCGCAGACCGAAGCCGACTTCCGGTTCGTCCTGAAGCTGCCCAAGGTGGTCACGCACGAACGTCGACTCACCGACGTCGGCGAGCCGCTGCGCGCCTTCCTGGACGCGATCGAGCCCCTCGGCCCACGCGTCCACGCCCTCTGGATCCAACTACCGGGGTCGTTCGCGCCGGCCGACGTACCCACGCTCGGCCGGTTCCTCGCGCACCTCCCGGATTCCCACCGGTACGCCGTGGAGGTCCGCCATCCCGCGTTCTTCACCGAGCCCCGCGCGACCCGGCTGCTCGAGGAGGCCCTCACCACGGCGTCGGCCGAATGGGTCCCCTTCGACACGACCGCGTTCTTCAGCCGACCGCCGACGAGCGACGCCGAGCGCGACGCGTGGATGAAGAAGCCCCGGGTGCCGCTGCGGTCCGCCGCGCTGACCGACCGCCCGATCGTGCGTTACCTGGGCCGCGACGACGACACCCGGACCGTCGAGGGGTGGCAGCGCTGGGTCGAGGTCACCGCCGCCTGGCTGCGCGAGGGGCGCTCCCCCACCGTGTTCGTCCACACGCCGGACAACGCCGACGCGCCGCGGCTCGCCCGCCGGTTCCACGACGAGGTGCGCGCCCGCGTGCCGGGCCTCGAAGCGCTGCCCGATCCGATACCCGTCGAACCGCTGACCCTCTTCTGAGCACCCATGTCACGGCTGTCGGTCGAGCAGCGCGTTGAGGTGGTGGGCCGTGCTGATCAGCGAGAGGTGACTGAACGCCTGCGGGAAGTTGCCGATCTGCTCGCCGGTGGGGGCGATCTCCTCCGAGTAGAGCCCCAACGGCGTGCTGTAGGTCAGCATCTTCTCGAACGTCAGCCGGGCGTCGTCGAGCCGACCCGACTGGGCGAGGGCCTGCACGTACCAGAAGGTGCACATGCTGAAGGTTCCCTCGGAGCCGGCGAGCCCGTCGGGCGAGGCCTTCGGGTCGTAGCGGTAGACGAGACTGTCCGACACCAACTCGTTGTCGATCGCCCGCAACGTCGACAGCCACATCGGATCGTTCGGCGCGATGAAGCCGACCCCGGGCATCGCGAGCAGCGAGGCGTCGGTGATGTCGGTGCGGTAGTGCTGCACGAAGGCCTGCCGTCCCGGATGGAATCCCCGAGCTACGACCTGCTCGTAGACGGCGTTGCGTTGGTCCGCCCAGCGGGTGATGCTCGCGGGACGCCCCCTGTTGTGCGCGATGCGGATGGCACGGTCGAACGCGAGCCAGCACATCATCCGCCCATAGGTGAAGTCCTGCCGGCCGGAGCGGGTCTCCCAGATGCCGTCCTCGGGCTGGTCCCAGTGGTCGCAGAGCCAGTCCATCAGGCCGGCCGTCTTGCGCCACCCCTCGTACGACGTCATCAGCCCGCTCTGGTCGGCGAGATGCAGCGAGTTCAGCGCCTCGCCGTAGATGTCCAGTTGTAGCTGGCCCGCCGCGCCGTTGCCGATCCGCACCGGCGCGGAGCGGCGGTACCCCTCCAGGTGCGGCAACACCTCCTCGGCCAGGTCCGGCGAGCCGTCGATGCGGTACATGATCTGCAGCGGCACGTCGCCGTCGTGGGCGTCCCGGATGCGCGCTTCGAGCCAGGCCAGATACTTCTCGGCCTCCTCGGTGAAACCGACGCTGAGCAGCGCGTGCACCGAGAACGAGGCGTCGCGGATCCAGGTGTAGCGGTAGTCCCAGTTCCGCGGCCCGCCGATCTGCTCCGGCAACCCCGCCGTCGGCGCGGCGACCAGGG
Source organism: Micromonospora sp. WMMD736 (assembly GCF_049179015.1). NCBI lineage: Bacteria > Bacillati > Actinomycetota > Actinomycetes > Micromonosporales > Micromonosporaceae > Micromonospora > Micromonospora sp. WMMD736. The sequence goes on along the minus strand of NZ_JBMHMI010000001.1, from coordinate 5,682,877 downwards.
CGCCCGTCGGGGCGTACGTCATGAGCTTGAGCGTCATGGCCGACCGTTCGACCATCTCCCGCCAGCGACCGGTGTAGGACGTGCGGAGGGCCCACCGACGCCAGTGGTCCCGGGTTTCGGCGAGCAGTTCGCAGGCTTCCTTCGTGGTGAGAGCCCGGGGTGCGTGGGGGCAGGCCGTTTCCAGCACGACCCCACCGATGTCGCCCTCGTGCAGCACGTTACGGAAGCACACGCCCTCCTCGTCGCGCTGGACCAGCCTCCGGTCGATAAGCCGTTGCGAGTCCTTGAACGGCGTCAGGGTGAGCGAAAGGGTAGAGCTGCGAAAGACGTCCCCCTCCGGATGGACCTCCAACTCGTACGGATCTCGCCCGTAGTTGAACCGCGGCCGGCAGTCGAAGCGGAAGGGCATGGCCCCCCGGACCATTCGGACCAGCCGGACCAGCCGATGCCGGTCGGTGGCCTGTTCGCCCGTGACGGGCATGAAGTCCAACACCTCGCCCACGCCGTCGGCGCTGTGGAAGCGGGTGATCAGGATCGGCGTGCCCGGTAGGTAGAGCTGCTTGCTCGAATACTCGATACCGTCGGGCGAGAGCTGGAAGTGCCCGCCCCTGTCGCGGTCGAGCAGGGCGGCGAAGACGCTCGGCGAGTCGAAGCGCGGCGCGCAGAACCAGTCGATCGTGCCGTCCTTGCTGATCAGCGCTGCGGTCTGCAGGTCACCGATCAGGCCGTGCTCCTCGATCCCCGGATACCGTGTCTGCACACCGACCCCCCCTCGTCAGGCTGACGGCGACTACCCGGGAACCCGCCCGCTACACGAACGCCGTCCCGATGCCCGGGCGAGTGTGTCGGTGGCCGCCGATAGCGTGCACGCTGGACGACATCGACGGAGGGACGACGGATGAGCCTGCGCGGATTCGCCACCCTGAACATCTGGGCCGACGACGTGGCGGCGGCCACCGACTGGTACGCCCGATTCCTGGGCCAGGAGGCGTACTTCTCGCGGCCCGGCCCCGACGGGCGTCCCGCGTACGCCGAGTTCCGCCTGGGCGACTACCAGGCGGAGCTGGGCATCATCGACCGCCGGTACGCTCCCCCGGGCGCGGCGAGCGGGCCCGGGGGCGCGGTCATGCACTGGCACGTCGACGACCTCGCCGCCACCGTGGACCGGCTCCTGGCGCTGGGTGCCACCGAGTACCAGCCGATCACGCCCCGCGGAGACACGGGTTTCGTGACGGCGGCCGTGGTGGACCCCTTCGGCAACGTGCTGGGCGTCATGACCAACCCGCACTACCTCGACGTGCTCGCCACACACCGCACGGTCTGAGCTCGCCGTCCCCGTTTCCGCCGCTCGATCCTGTTAGGGCGTGTGTCAAAGTCCTCGGTCGAGTCGAGGCGGAGTCCAGGCGGCGGTCTGGGCCCGCCGGAGGCCGGCCAGGGGCTTTGACATTCGCCCTAGTGCTGGTCCACTGCCTGCCGCACCAACGCCGCTGCCCTCTCGGTCTCCAACCCGCTGGTGATGAGCAGGTCGTGGGCAGCCGCCCGGTACTCCCCCACCGCGACCAGCCCGGAATAGCCGAGACGATGGACGTGCGGGCGGGTCGGGTCCCCCACGAACCCCTGCGCACGCCCGACCAGCTCGACGCCGGCCAGGATCTGGTCGCGGGCCTCCCGAGGCTCCCGACCGACCTGGACCGCTCGGCGCAGCGTAGGCAGCGCGTCGGCCAGCAGGTCAATGGCCTGCGGAAACTCCTCGGGAATCGGCTCGTCGTCCTTCAGGGCTGTGGTCAGGCGCCGACACAGTGACCGGCAACCGTGCAGGCTCCGTTCCAGGTGGTGGATCGCCGTGGTGTGAAAGTCCAGGGAGTCGCGCTCACGCCACCGCAGGGGTGCCAGCCGCGTCACTTCCTGGGCGGCGCTGAGTCCGTCGTCGAGCGCGGCCAGGCGGGGGTCGAGCCCCCGCAACCCGCGCAGGCTCCGTTCGGCGTCCCCGAGATCACGCCTGCGCAGCGCCGTCGCCAGCTCGTGCATGATGTCGGCCGCCGGCCCGACCACCGGCTCGGCCAGCCGCAGCAGCGTCCGCTGCGGATTGATCGGCGCCACCAGTAGACCGACACCCAGACCGACGAGCCCACCGACCGCCGCGTCGACGAAGCGCGGGATGGACAGGTCGCGTAGCGGCGGTTCCAGCGTGGCGATCAGCACCGCGGTGCCGCCGGCCTGGGTGAGCAGCGAGCCACCGCCCTTGAGCAGGATGGCGACCCCGATCGCCAGGACGACGACCACACCTGTCTGCCAGAACCCGATGCCGAAGAACGGCATCAACGTGTCGCCGACGGCGAGCCCCAGGGTCACCCCGGCCAGCAGCTCGATGGTGCGCCGCAGGCGCGACCCCATCGAGGCGGCCACGATGCCCACCGCCGTGGTCGGTGCCAGGACGGGAGAAGGATTGCCCAAGAATTCGTACGCCACGAACCAGGCGATCGCCGCGGCGATGCCGGCCTGCACCGCGAGCAGGCCGAACAGGCGCAGCCGCCAGGTCCGCGAGCGCAACGCGTGGTGGGCCCGCGCTCGGAGGCGGTCGATCCGGGACTTCCCGTGGTCCGTCGGTTCGCCGCTGGCCTCCGACTCCTGGTGGGCAGACATCCGCGACGCTTACCCGACGAATGCGAACCTATCCGGCATGTGAAATCCACTCTTGTCGACGTCTGCTGTACTCGACAGAGAGGATTCCTCGGCGAAGGAGGCCCCGTGCCATGTCCACCTCCGAGTTCAGCCCCGACAGCCTGCGTACGCTGATCCGCGCCGGTGCGTGGATCAGCCGTCCCGACACCATGAAGGCCGCCGTACACCTGTTGACCTTCACCAAGCTGCCGGACCAACCCGGCTTCGCGGACCTGGTCGAGGTCGTGCAGATCCCCGAGTACGACGACGGCCACGACATCCAGGTGGCGGTCATCCGCGACTGGCCGGCGCTGCTCGCGCTACCGGCGGTCGAGCAGCTGTCTGCCGACGACCAACGGCTGCTCGCCCTGGCCGGCAGCCTCGCCACCGGGCAGCCGGTCGACCTGGCCGCCAACGCCGCCGTACAGGGTCACGAGCACGCGGCGAAGGTCGCCGAGGCGATGGTGATCGCCGCCGGCTACCACATGAAGTACGAGGTCACGGCGACCGAGCGACTCACCACGAGGTTCGCCAAGGCCTGAGAGCTTCGGGGACACCAGATCAAGGCGTACGACGCTCGCCCGCATCGGGGGGCAGCCACCGCAGCGCGGCATCGACGGTGTCCACCGGGCTGCCGTTGAAAGCGATCGCCGCGCCGGGTGCCCATTGCCGGACGAGGTTCACCACCTTCTCGAAGAGCAGGAGCAGCGGCTCGTGCTTGCGGAGGCCACCGCCGACCACGACACAGGCGTATTCCTTACGCTGTAACGCCTCGACGACGGTGGACTCGGCGTCGTCGTCGGGTGCCACCAGGCACAGATCGGCTTCGACGCCATGCTCGACGAAACGGGCCTGGCCGCGTGCTATCGCCGCCACCACCGGCGCCGGATCCCACCCCGGGATCCGTTCGGGATCAAGACCAATCACCAGTACGGGACCCAACGCCATACGCACTCCTGTGAAGCGGTCCACCGTCGCCCAGCACGATCGATGCTGCCACAGGTGGCAGGGGTGCGGCGCACGGCGACACCGGGAGGCGGCCGGGCAGCTCTACCGGTCGTCGTCGCGTCCGGCCTGGGGCAGCCCGGCGGCAACGGCGATGGCCTCGACGGCCCCGTCGAGTCCGGTCGTCTCGGGCAGGACGAGTTCGTCGGGCCAGCCCAGGGCGTCCTGTGCGGCGTACCAACCGCTCATCTGCTCGGCGGTGAACTCACTGACCTGCGGGCGGGTGAGGTGCCGACGCAGGGTCTCGGCCAGCGACACGTCGAGGTAGCAGAACAGCGACCGACCGCGGTGGCCGTCCCGCAGCGCGGTCAGCATGCTTCGGTAGCGACTGGTGTGCATGATGCCTTCCATGACCACGTGGTAGCCGTGATCCAGCGCGAACCGCACGGTCTGTCCGATCAAGGCGGGTGCCGCCCCGCCAGGCTTGTCCCGCTCGCGCAGCAGGACGCGGCGCAGGTAGTCCTGCTCGACCAGGGCACAGCCCCGGCCGTGCCGCCATCGTAGCTCGCGGGCGATGCTGCTCTTGCCCGAGCCGGAGTTGCCCCGGATGCAGACGAGGATCGTGTCCGGGCTGCCAGCGGGTTCGGCGACCACGATGCCTCCTTGGCTCCCTACGTCACTCCCGGATCTCCATCTCGGAAACCGACCCCCTGTCGAGGCGGTACACATGCGTGACGGTGTGGTCGGCGATTTTCGCTCCGGTCTTGTCGTGTACCACCTGATGAACGGTGACGGCAATACGGCCGTCGGCCTCCGTACTGAACGCCGTCGGCGTGACGGTGGGTTCGAGCTGCTCCCACTGTCGACGCCAGTAGGCACCTACCATCTCCCGGCCGTGGACCACGCCGCCCTCGCCTCGCACGCTCTTCGCCGGCATCGGGGAGTGACAGTCGAAGACGTTTTCCTCGATCAGGTAGTCGGGATCCTTGCCCGGTTCCCAGAATCACCGGTACCTAGCCGGGCGTCAGCGACCTCCTGCCGGGTCGGGTTCTGGTGGAGTCGGTACCCCTGGGCAGCGACGGTATCGGCGCACTGGTTCTCCAGTTCCAGGGAGCGCCGCACGCGTTCGTCCTCTCTCAGAGGAATCCGGGTACGCCGACCGGTAGGCGACCCGCCCGGCTCTCCGGTCGGCTTGCGCGTCCACGCCGTCGTCACGCCCCCGCCGGGTGACGGTGTGGGAACCGAGGCAGGGCTGGTCGGTACAGCGCCGCCAGCCCCGCTCAGTTTCCCGACGACCCCAGCCGTCGTGCCTCAGCGATCGCCGCGTCAACCGCCTGACGGGTGGTGGCGGTGCGCTGCACCAGCAGGACAAGCACCTGCTTGACGGCCTCCAGAGCCTGCAGCAGCGGCCCAGGCTGCCCACCCTGCAAGACCCCGACAACAAGCTGCTGCGTCTCACCGACCTGGGTGACAGTGGCGGTCGTCTGGTCACGGATGCCGTCGACCGCACTCTGCACCGGAGTCAACCCGCTGATGGTCTCCCTCGGACTGGCCAGCTGGGGAACACCAGCGGCCGCCTTCGTGGCATCACCGACAGCCCCGGTCAGATCACCCAGTCCACCCCGGATGGCGGCAATGGCTCCGCGCACCCGCGCCATACCGACAGCGACGGCAGCGAACCCGGCACCCGCCGCGCGCAGCGCGATCTCCTGCGCCTGCTGATCAGCAGCGGCAGCCAGACCCTGCGCACGTTCGACCCCGGCCGCCAGCGTACGTAGCTCCGTAGTGATTTTCTCGACCTGCGACACGCTGCTGGATCCCTCCACCTGGCCGCGAGAGCTCTCAGGAGGGTTGAACCTACCGGCACGGCACCGACGCCACCAGACGTCGCAGAGCAAGTACGCGATCAGTGGTCGCGGCCGAGAAGGCGGTAGAAGGAGTGAGCGTGAGACGGCGGGAGATCGCGGTCAGCGCGGCGGTTCAGCCCCACCGTGGTGTTGGGCGGGCCAGCGAGCGACGCCCACCACCCACGTACGCGAAAAAGGCCCCGACCCAGTGTGAACCACCAGGTCAGGGCCTTGATCGTTGGTGCGCCGCCAGGGACTCGAACCCCGAACCCGCGGATTAAGAGTCCGCTGCTCTGCCAGTTGAGCTAGCGGCGCTCGCTGACAACGACGAGCACGCTAACACGCCCGCGAACGGGCCTCGGAACCCATCCCCGGTCCGCGCTCAGTGCGCGGGGTTCGGGGTGTGCGGCAGTTTGCCGAGTTGCTTCCAGTTCGTCTCGGCGACCTCCACGCCGTAGTGCTTGGCGGCCGCGAGGATGTTCTGGAAGGCCAGGTCGCGGTCCTCGTCGGTGACGCCCTGCACCTGGTCGAAACGGGCGATGGCGTTGCGGACGTGGCCCGCGTCGGTCATCGGCTCCTTGCGCTTGCCGGGGAAGGCGAAGACGGTCTCCGGCAGCTCGCGCTTGTCCTTGTCAGTCAGGCCGCCGTGCTTCTCGTGGGGCTTCCAGGTCGACTTCATCGCCCAGCATTACCCATTTTTCGTCCAGACGTGCGCCCGGACCGGCTTGATTAAGAGCGTTTAAAGACCCTGTCCGGCACGCGCGGCGAGCGCCTACCATACGGCGGCCCGTGACCGTTTGGGTCAGCCTGTCGTGTGTTCGTTGGGAGTGATCCGTGTCGTACGAAGGCCCGCTGCCGCCACGTCATCGTCCGCCGGGGTGGGCCACCCACAAGAGGCTGGGCGTCGCCGCGGGCGCGGCCGTGGTGCTCGTCGTCGCGGCCGGGGCCGTGTACCTGGGCAACGGTGCAGCCCAGCCCGAGCCGTCGAACGTCGCCAATACCGTCGGAGACCCGTCGCCGTCGGCTGGGCAGGCAGAGTCGCCCGGAACGGCGGTGTCTGCCTCCGCGACACCTTCGGGCTCCACGACTCCGTCGACCGGTGCGACACCATCGACCGCTGCCGCATCGAAGACCCCCGTCACCGGCTGGGTTCCGATCGATCGTGTGGCCTGGAAGGCGCAGGCCGACGCGTACCGGGCGTTGAAGATCGACCCCGTCCCGGCCGGTGTAGGCGATCTTCCGGAGTTCCGGGCGGACTGCCAGTACAGCCACCGGCTGCCGGACGACCCGATCGTGGCCCCCGGCCTCCCGGGCGCCTCACACATGCACTCCTTCGTCGGCAACAAGGCCGTCGACGCGAACACCGTCGCCGGTGACCTGACGAAGTTCACGGCCACGTCCTGCAAACCGGTGCAGGACCACTCGGCGTACTGGGTGCCCACGCTCTATGACAACGCGACCGGCAAGCCGGTCGAGACCACCGGCTTCCGGGTCTACTACCGCTCGCTCGCGAAGAACTCGACCGGCCAGATGCCCATGCCCAACGGCCTGCGCATGATCTCCGGGGACGCCAAGAAGAAGCAGCCGACACCGCGCGGCGCGACCGGCCAGTTCTACTGCGCCTTCTACGGCCCCGGCGACCTCGACGGCGTCGCCCGCAGCACCAACGGCAACTGGCCGATCTGCGGCGGGACCGCCACGCTGCACTTCATGCTGCAGTTCCCGGACTGCTGGGACGGCAAGCACCTGGACAGCCCCAACCACAAGGACCATGTGGCGTACGGCAGCGGCGGTACCTGCCCGCCCGGCCACCCGGTCCGGATTCCGGCGATCACCTTCGACATCCAGTACCCGGCCAGGGGCACCCCGGCGGGCTATTACCTCTCCTCCGACAAGGCGGGCAAGAGCGCCTCGTCGATGCACGGCGACGCGTTCGTGATGTGGGACGTCGACACCATGAACAAGCGCACCAAGAACTGCGTCCTGGGCCGCCGGACCTGCGACAACTACGGCTACCAGAAGTAGCCGGGGCCGGACCGAAAAGCGGCCCGGCCCCGGCTGTAGACCGCTAGCTACGCAGCGTCCACCGCTGGTTGGCGCCACCGTTGCACGACCAAAGGATGATCTTCGTGCCGTTGGCGCTGGCCGCGCCGTTGGCATCGAGACAGAGCCCGGACTGGCCGTTCGTGATGGTGCCGTTGCTGTTGATGTTCCACTGCTGGTTCGCGCCACCGTGGCAGTCCCAGATGATGACCTGGGTGCCGTTTGCCGTGCCCGCCCCCGAGGCGTCCAGGCACTTGTTGCCGTACACCATCAGCTGCTTGCTGGACGTGGAGGTCCACCGCTGGTTGGTGCCGCTGCCGCAGTCCCAGAGTTGCACCTGGGTGCCGTTGGTGGTCGAGGAGTTGGGGACCTCGATGCAGCGGCCGGACTGGCCGCCCACGAGCTGCCCGCCCTGCTGGGTACCGCCGCCGCTCTGCTGCCGGACGAGGGAGGTCGACTCGGCCGAGCGGTTGCCCTGTGCGTCGACGACGTAGAGGCGGTACTCGCCCTGGGTCGACGGCACGGCGATGGACGTGGCGTTACCGGCTGCCCTGGTCATCGTCGCCCCGGCCGTGAAGGTGGTGGTGCCCAACGGTGCCAGCCAGACCGACTTGCCGGCGTCGCCGGTGCTCCGGATCGGGATCGTCGCCGTGGCGCTGGTGACGTACGTGCTGGCCGGCAGCACGTAGTTGGATACGGAGAACCTGCTGGCCGGGATGATGTCCCGGTAGGCGTCCTCGAGGCCCGAGTTCGCCGCGATGCCGTACGCCGCCGCCGGCCAGACGTAGTCGGAGGAGACGAGGATGTCGGCGACCGTACTGTTCGGCAGGTTCTTGTTCGACACCTTGTTGATCGGGCCGTAGATCTGCGTGATGCTCAGGTCGTGCTTCCGACCGAAGTCGTCGGAATTGATCATCCAGGTGACGTTCTTGTCGATGCTCAGGACGTTGTCCCGGAAGGTGATGTACGCCGAACCCTCGTCGGGGTGCAGGCCGTACTTGTGGCCCGAGGGCACACCCTGGAGGTAGTTGTTGGTGATCGTGGTACCGGGCTGGCTGCCCAGCGTGTAGATGGGCGCAGTGTCACTGAGGCGCTGGACCGTGTCGATGATGTGGTTGTAGCTGATGGTGTTGTTCCGCGCCGTCGTGGTCGGCCGGTTGGGCGCGATCGAGCCCGATGACCCGTCGAAGTTCCACCAGCCCCAGCCCATCGTGATGCCCGACCAGGGGGACTTCTCGATCCGGTTGCGCTGGATCGTCAGGGTGTCGACGAAGTACGCCGAGATGGGGCTGTGCCCGTTGAACAGGACCGCGCTGTCGTACAGATAGTTGTTCTTGATCTCGATGTTCTTCGGCAGCCCCTCGACCTGCGGGAGGTACTTCTCCCGGTTGCTCGACGTGCCGTCTCCGATGTAGACGTGCTGGGGATGGCCGACATCGATGGCGGACCCGGCTACGTCGTTGGTGTAGTTCCCGATCAACTGCGAGTTCTGTACGTCGTTGACCATGCTGATGCCGTCGGCCCCGGTGTGCTGGACCCGGTTGCGTTGCAGCAGGATCCCGTCGGCGTTCTGCACCTGGACGATGCCGGGCGTGACGTCGACGTTGCGGTAGTAGTAGACGTGGAAGTTGCCCTTCGCGTACGCCTGCGCGCCGAGGTTGCCCTGCTGCGCCTGCTTGAAGGACGAGCCGGCGACGTTGAACAGGTTCCAGTCGGAGTGCTGCACGGTCAGGCCGGAGAACGTGATGTTGCGGGCGTGGCTGGTGGTCGAGGTGCCGGCGACCCGCAGCACGGTGGTGACGTTGTTCGGCGCGTACACCGACGCGTTCGTCATGTCCTCGGAGCTGGCCTTGTAGTAGTAGACCGTCTTGGTGCCCTTGTCGAAGTAGAACTCGCCGGGCGCGTCCAGGAACTCGTACGCGTTCATGAGTTTGTGGCTGCCGTTGATTTGGGCGTTGCCGTTGAACGCGCCCTGCGCGATGGCCGCGCCCGGCTGCTGGAACAGGGCGACCCGGTTCGAGCCGTCGGTGGTCACCTGACGGACCCCCACGATGGCCGTGGTCCAGGTCGTGCCCGTCTCGATCTCGATGTCGTCCTGGTTGCGGGGGATGGCGGGGAAGTCGTTCTGGCTGTACTTCGCGCCGTCACACTGGGAGCCCGACTCCCACGCCCAGGATGCCTGACCGGCGGTGACGTTGTAGGTCCCGTAGCACCCCGCCGAGCTGACGGTCTTGGTCGCCATCTGCGCCCGCTTGTCGTTGACGTAGAGCGTGCGCAGCTTGGTGCTGCGATCCAGCGGCGCCTTCCAGATGTTGCCGCTGTGCTGGGTCCATCCCGTCACCGGGACGCCGCCATCGAGGATGGGGGTCTCGCCGGGGTAGGCGGCGTAGCTGATCCGGTAGCCGTTGGTGCCGGAGTCGCTGGCACCGAACTCGACGGTGCTGGTGACCGGGTATCTGCCGCCGCGCAGGTAGACGTCGATGTCGCCGGACATGTTCGCGTTAACAGTCCGGACGACGTCCCGCGCGCGTTGCACCGTCTTGAACGGTGCCGCCAGGGTGCCCGCGTTGGAGTCGTTACCGTCGGGGGCGACGTAGTACGTCGCCTGGACCGCGGCCGAGGCCGGCGTTTGACTGATCACCACGGCCGGCAGCGTGGCGGCGACGAGCGCCGCCGCGAGCAGGGCCGTTCGGGTGGTGGATACGGCTGGTCTCACGTGCTGTCCTTTCTCACTTGTCGTCGACGTGGTGCGTGGGACGTGCATCGAGCGACGAGCAGGAAACAGCGACGCCACCGAGGGTCGGCGGGGGACGGGGGATGCCGCCCCACCGCACTCTTTTGCCAATCGCTACGAAGTCTTGGGCGGAGCGTATGTCAGACGTGTGACGAATGCAATACGAGATTGGGTCCCATCTATGTCTAAATGCCTACCAAAGGCGCGAAACAGACGACCCGACCTAGGCTTGATCGTCGATCATCAGATGAATTCGGATCGGCTCGGGCCGAGGCATACCGACACCCCGGCCCGAGCCGTCCGGATCACCGCAGCGAGAAGTCCGCCAACCGCAGCGGAGAGTCGAACACCAGGTAGACGTCGTGGGTCCCGGCGACCCGGGCCACGTCGGCACTGACGTCGACGTACCGGTAGTCGTCGCCGGTGCTCGGCACGGTGGCCGTACCGAGGAGCCGACCGGTGGGCGAGCCCAGCCGCACCTGGATGCTGCCGGTGCCCGCCGTGGCCTTGGCGACCCGCGCCGTCAGGGTGTGGTTGCCCGGTCGCAGGGCGGACTTCGCGAACGAGATCCACTGTCCGGCGGCGGTCGCGCCCACCGCCGTGCCGCGTACCTTCGTCTCGTCGACGAGCCGGACCCCCGCGTACCCGTCGAAGTTCTCGGCGCGGGTCGTCCGGGACAGGTCCCGGGCCGGGATCGTCTCACCGCGTACCGTGACCGCCGTGCGGGCCCGGACGTCCGTGGCGCTCGCGCCGACCATCAGGTCGTACGCGGACGACTCGACCACCCACCGGCTCCGGGTGACGTCCCAGTTGGCGAGGTCGGCGGCGCGCACCCGCAGCGTGACGGTGCGGGTCTGGCCGGGAGCGAGCTCCACCCGCTGGAACGACCTGAGCGCCCGGATCGGCGTCTTCACCCGCGAGCTGCGCTGGTGGCTGTAGAGCTGGACGACCTCGGAGCCGGCCCGGCTACCGGTGTTGGTCACGTCGACGCGGGCCGTGATGGTGCCGTCCGCCCCGACCGAACGGGCGTCCGCGCGGAGCTGGCCGTACCGGAACCCGGTGTACGACAGCCCGTGGCCGAACGGGTAGAGCGGCTTCGCGGTGCTGTACAGGTAGGTCTGCCCGGACGAGATGATGTCGTACTCCAGCAGGTCCGGCGGGAGTTGCCGGTCCGAGCGGTACCAGGTCTGGGTGAGCTTGCCGGACGGGTTGCGGTCGCCGAACAGGACGTCGGCGACGGCGTGACCCGTCTCCGCTCCCGCGTGGGTCGTCCACACGATCGCCGGCACGTGGTCCTGCTCCCAGTCGATCGTGACCGGGTAGCTGGTCTGGAGCACCAGCACCGTCCGCGGGTTGGCCTTGGTGACGGCCTTGACCAGCGCCTCCTGACCCGCGCTCAACGCCATCGAGGTGCGGTCGTGCGCCTCGCGCCCGTTGATGAACGGGTTGCTGCCGACGACCAGGACGGCGGTGTCGGCCGCCTTGGCCGCCGCCACGGCACGGTCGACCCCGCTGCTGATCACCTCACGCTGGAAGTGGGTGGCGTCCGCCGCGGTGGCTGCGCCGAGCTTGAGCGCGCCGTCGTCGCCGACGGTGACGTAGGTGTTGACGCCGAACCAGCTCTCCTTGGTCTCGTAGCCGGCGTAGCGCACCGCGACCGTCCCGTCGGCCTGCGGCTCCAGCGTGAACTGCTGCTGGACGTACCAACCGTTCGGCTGCTCGTCCCGGGTGACGAACGGCCCCCAGTTGTAGCCGAGGTAGCGGCCGTTGGCGGCGTTGCGCAGCGTCACCACGTTCTGTCCCCAGTCGACGCTGTCGAACTGGGCCGCGAGCGAGGCGTCGGTGCCGGTGGCGGCGACCGGGTCCGCGTCGGTGGTGCCGGTGGCCGTCACGTACCGGCCGGTGGACGGGTCCCTCAGCGCGATCCGGTCCGCACCGTCGAGCCCGTCGACGCTGGCCGAGCTGCCCAACCGCTCGCGGATGCCGTCCAGCGCGGTCACCTGGTACGGCAGGTCGGCGCCGTACCAGTCGGTGTAGAGGGTGTCGGCGAGCGGACCGAGCACGGCCACCTTGCGGGTCCGGGCCGGGTTCAGCGGCAGCGCCTGCCGCGAGTTCTTGAGCAGCACCATCGCCTCGCCGGCGGCCTGACGGGCCAGCCGTTGGTGTTCCGGGCTGTTGATGACGTCCGGGGTGATGCCGCCGTACCGGCCACCGCCCGGGTCGAACTCGCCGAGTCGCATGCGCAGGTTCAGGATCTCGGCGATCCGGGCGTCGATGTCCGCCTCGGTGAGCAGGCCGCTGGCGAGGGCCTGCTTGATGGCGGTGACGGTCGGCTGAGCGTTGGTGTCGTCGGTGATGAAGCTGTTGAGGCCGGCCTTGACGATCGCCGCGTTCCCCTCGGCCTGGGTCGGGTAGTACCCCTGCGAGGCGACGAGGTTGTTCGGCGCCCACGCGTCGGTGACGTTCATCAGGGGCCGGTCGGTCCAGCCACGTACCACCGTCGCCAGGTCCGGGTCCACCGTCGCCGGGCGGCCGTTGACCAGGTTGTACGAGGCCATCACGCCGGTCGCCGCGTCGGCGGTGATGGCCGGCTTGAACGCGGCCCGGTCGTACTCGTTGAGCACCCGGGGCGGGACGTTCGACGAGGTGGTGTCACGCCGCACCTCGTTGTTGTAGGCCAGGTAGTGCTTCAGGGTCGGCGCACTCTTGAGGTGGTCCGGGTCGCCCCCGGTCATCCCCGAGCCGTACGCGGTGGAGATCTTCGCGGTGAGCAGCGGGTCCTCCGAGTACCCCTCCTCGTTGCGACCCCAGCGTGGGTCGCGGAGCAGGTTGACCACCGGCGCCCACAGGTTGAGGCCCCAGACCCTCGGGTTCTGCGCGTGGTAGCCGCGCGCCTCGTCACCCACGGCCGACCCCACCCGTTGGATCAGATCCGGGTTCCAGGTGCTCGCCATGCCCACCGGCTGCGGGAAGGACGTACCCCGGGCCTTGACCACCGCGCCGCTGTTGTCGATGTCGGTCGACCAGGCGACGCCGTGCAGCGCCTCGGTGCCGGTCTTGAACAGGCCGATGCCCAACCGGGGAACGGCCGGTTGGTACTGGTGCAGCCAGGAGATCTTCTCGTCCAGGGTGAGCCGGCCGAGCAGGTCGTCGACCCGGACCTGGACGGGCAGGTGCGGGTCACGGAACGGGTAGGTGGGGTCGGCGTGTGCCGTGCCGGGAACGGTCGGCAGGACGAGCAGGGCGAGCGCGAGCGCGGTGATTCCGCGCCGAAGGCGCCACTTCCGCATGCGGTTTCTCCTCATGTCGTACGACAGGCGCGATTCAGCGCCAAGACCGGCGTGGCCAGGCTCGACACCCGGCTGACGGGCCTGAACGACGAATCGTCGAAGCGCTTCGACGATCCGGCCGCGTAACCACGGCCATGAATGTGGTGATCGCGCAACTATAGAAGCGCACCAATGCTCGGGCAAGGCCGGACACGCGCGACGAGTCCCCCGTGCGCCGGTGGCGGGTAGGGTCGATACGAGATCCGCGCGCCGATCCAGGGGGACGACACCAGGTGAGCGCCCATTCGATGGTGTTGTTCGTGCTCGCCGCCGTGGCGGTCATCGTCGCCGTCCGGTGGGTGGCGTCCCGTACCGGCCTGCCGGCGGCCGCGCTGCTGCCGCTCATCGGCATCGTGTACGCACTGCTGCCCGGCCCCAACGTCGGCCTCGACCCGGAGCTGGTGCTCATGGTCGTGCTGCCGCCACTGCTCTACAGCGCCGCGTTGGACTCCTCACTGCTGGACATCCGCCGGAACCTGCGGATCGTGGTCAGCCTCTCGGTGGTGCTGGTGCTCATCACCGGGCTGCTCGTCGGCCTCGGGTTCCACCTGTTCGTCGCGGGCGCGACGCTGGCCGCCGGAATCGCGGTCGGCGCCGCCGTCGCCCCGCCCGACCCGGTGGCCGCCCTCGCGGTGGGCCGCCGGGTCAACCTGCCGCCGAAGATGGTCACGATCATCCAGGGCGAGGGGCTGCTCAACGACGCGACCGCGCTGACGATGCTCAGCGTCGCGGTGGCCGCCGCCGTCGGTGGCACGTTCTCGTTCCCCGCCGCCGTAGCCCAGTTCGTGCTGGCGGCGGTCGGCGGGGTCGCCGTCGGCGTCGCCGTCGCCTGGGCGAAACGACTGGCCCGCCCGCTCACCGAGGATCCGCTGCTGTCCAACGCGATCTCGCTCGCGACACCGTTCGTGGCGTACCTGCTGGGCGAGGCGTTGCACGTCTCCGGCGTGCTCGCCGTGGTGATCGCCGGGCTGATCGTCGGCCACCAGACGCCGCAGGTCGGGTCCGGGGCCGCCCGGCTCCAGACCAGCGCGGTGTGGCGTCTCGTCGACTTCCTCCTCGAAGGCTTCGTCTTCCTGCTGATCGGCCAGCAGCTCCCCGAGGTCGTCAAGGGGCTGCGCCAGTACGACACGTCGACGATCGTCACCGCCGTCGCGGTGTCCGTGGGAGTGGTGCTGCTCCTGCGTCCCGCGTGGCTGGTGCTGACCCAGTCGCTCCCCCGGTCCCTGCACACCCGCCTCGGCGGCGTCTCCGAGCAGGACGACGCCGACGAGCCGAACAGCGCCCGGCAGGTGGCGCGGGCCGACCGCAACGCCCGCCGACTCAACTCCCGCGAGGTGGTGGCGCTGAGCTGGTCCGGCACGCGCGGCGTCATCAGCCTCGCCGCGATCTTCACCCTGCCGCTGACCACCGACGACGGGTCGCCCTTTCCCGACCGCGACCTGCTGCTGTTCTGCACCTTCGTGGTCGTCCTCGTGACGCTCGTCGGGCAGGGTCTGACCTTCGCACCGCTCGTGCGGATGCTCGGCCTGCGCGCCAACGCAACCGACCAGGCCCGGGTACGCAACGAGGCCCGCTCCGCGGCGGTCGAGGCGGCTCTGACCCGTCTCGACGAGGTCGCCGCCGCCGAGCCGGACAGCGCGGTCGCCGTCAACACCACCCGTACCCAGTTGCTGGCCCGCCTCGCGCGTTACCGCGGCCGTCTCGACCTGCTCGAACAGAGCGAGTCGACGGAGATACCGACCTCACCGCAGTACGAGACGGCGCTGCGGGTCCGCCGTACCGCCCTCGACGCGCAGCGCGAGGAGTTGGTGCGCTGGCGCGACTCCGGGCGGCTTCCGGACGAGGAGCTGCGGGTGCTCGAGCGGGAACTCGACCACGAGGAACTGCTGCTCCCCAAGCGGCAGTAGCCGTACCGATGGTCGGTCGACGGATCGGGACCTCGCCCGGGCGGCCCGCCTACGAGCCGGCGCCGACCGGCGGCATCGGCCGCACGGACGCCTTGGTGGCGAGCCGCGCGGCCAACCGCTCATCGAGGTACGCCGTCACCCGCGCGTCCTCGGTCGGCGTCAGTGTCGTGCGGCACAGGTAGCGGGGCTGCTGGTCTGCGCAGTCGAGTCGGTACGCCTCCCGTAGCCGGACGGCGTGCCTGATCGCCGTCCACGGCAACCGCAACGCGGCATGGGCGGTGTGCCACTCGATGGCCTCCGCGGTGAACACGTACCGCACCGGCGCGCTCAACTCGGCGTGCCGTCGCAGGTACGCCGCGCCGGTGATCAGCCCTGCGATGAACCAGACCACCCCGAACGGGAGGCCGAACAGCCCGGCGAAGAGCCAGCCACCATCGGCCGTGAACGTGCCGAGACTCGTGATGGACAACAGCAGGCCCGAGAGGAGGAACAGGTAGCTCAGCCGCAGCATCTCCCGTCGCAGCAACCGCGTGAACCGGACGTCGGGCGTGACCAGCAGATCGAACCCGTCCCGGACGCTCACATCGTCGAGCTTCTCGTCGCCCACCCCGTACCCCCGACCGTCGTCGATACCAACCGCGAAGAACCTAGACCCGTGCCGCCCGACGAGTCGCAGCACCTAGCGACTTTCGATCACCGCAGCACCAGCGTGACCCGGCCGGTCGCGGGCCCGGACGGGTTCACCACCACCGTGTACGTGCCGGCGGCTGGCAGCGTCGTCGGCCCGATGTCGCCGGCTCCGTTGATCACGCAGCCGCTGGTGATCGGGCTGCCGTCGGGGGCACGCAGCTCCAGCACGCCGCACTGGTCGGGCAGGTCGGAGGCGGTCGCGGTCAGACTCACCGACGTGCCGGCGGCGGCCGTGAACCGGTAGCTCGTCACCGCCCCGGGCCGGTCGACGGTGGCGACGACCGGCGGACCGCCAACGGTGATCGTCGCCGCCCGGTCGCGGCTGCTGACCAGCCGCAGTGTGGTCGTGCCGGTGGTGCGTCCGGTCGGATCGACCACCACCGTGTACGTCCCGTCGGCGGGCAACAGCGTGCCGTCGATCTCGCCGACGCCGTTGATCACGCAGCCGCTGTTCAGCAGCCGGTCTTCGGTGTCGCGCAGTTCCAGCGGGGTGCACTGGTTGGGAAGTGCGCTCGTGGGCACCTCGACGTAGACGCGCTCGCCCTGCTGCCCGGCGAACCGGTACCGGGCCGCCGCGCCGGGCTGTTCCAGGGTCGCGGTGACCTCGGGACCGTTCGCCTGCAGCGTGCCGTCGACGTCCCGGGCCACGTACACACGGACGGCGGCTCGTCCGGTGTCTCCGGGGGCGGCGGTTACCCGCACGGCGTACGGGCCGGTGGTGGTGAGATCGACGCGGTCGATGTACCCGACACCGTCGATGGCGCAGCCGGCCCCGATCAGCCGGTCGGTCGGGTCGGTCAGCACGTACGGCGAGCAGCGGTCGGCCATGCCGGGCGCGGTGACGTCGACGAAGACGGAGTCGCCGGCACGACCGGGAAAGGTCAGCGGCTCGCCGCCCGGCGTGAGGCTGGCGGTCGCGAACGGTACGGCGGTGATCGACGCGGCGGTCGGCGGGGCGATCCGTTCGGTGGTGGCCCCGGCGACGGCGAACTCACCACGTCCGCTGACGGCTACGTCGAAGACGCAGTCGGCGAGCGGACCCGCGGCGGTGACGCCGGCCCACCGGCAGATCCGTTCGGCGGCGGCACGCCGGGCCGGGTCGAGGTCGGCGACGCTCACCTCCCGCTCGGGGAAGGTCCGGTCGGTGAACGTGGTGGTGTCCTCGCCGTCGCCATAGGCGAACAGCGAGCGGTCCGGGGTGATCCGCCAACTGTCCGCGTACGCCGGGTAGAGCGTGCTGAACGGCACGGGCTGGGCGAGGGCCGCGCCGCCGGCGGGCGTGATGTCGTCGGCCGGGTCGCCGTCGAAGTCGCCGAGCAGGCCGCGTACCTTCCCGGCCCGGCCGTCGGCCAGCCGCACGAGCACCCGGTAGCCGTAGCGGCCGATCTGGTCCACCGCCGCCGCCGAACCGTCCGGCCAGGTCACGTCGTACCCGTCGGTCTCGCCCGTGTCGGACGGGCGGCGGGTGAGGTTGCCGCCGGCCAGGTCGGTCCGCTCCGGCGGCGCGGCGACCGGCGTGCCGTCGACGTGCACCCGGGTCGTGCCGTCGGTGAGGGTGAGCGCGACCCGGTGGACGCCGATCCGGAACGCGACCGCCGAGTTGACCGAGGCGGAGCGGGAGCCCGCCATCGGTGACTGCCGGACCTGGACCTCCAGCGGGTCACCGCCGACCGCGGCGACCAGGGTGAACTCGCCGACGGCCTGGAAGTCGTAGGCGACCCGGTCGAACGTGACGAGGTGCGGGTCGCCGTTGCTACCGCCGCAGTCCGCGCCGTCCTCGCAGAGCTTCACCGGCCCCTTCGGCGGGGGCGTCTTCTTGGGCGGCTTCTTGCAGTCGTCGAGGCTCTTCGGCAGCGGCTTGCCCTTGTACTCCGTACGGGGCGGCAGGCCCTTGGCCACCCGGTAGCGGTTCTCCGCCAACGTCGCCCGCACCTCGGCGGTCGGAATGCCGGTGCTCCCGCACTCGCCCGCCGGCACCGCGTCGCGGGAGATGTCGTCGGCGTGGTTCAACTCGTGGTAGAGCGCGGCGCAGGGGTCCCGGGCCACCCCGTCGTCGTACGGGTCGGTGGAGGTCGGGTTCCAGGTGACGGTCGACGAGCCCTTGCCGTCGGGGCCGTCCGGCGTCTCGAACGCGCCGGAGCCACCCGGGGTGGGGATGATGCGCACCTTCGGGCTCTTCTTGTCCTTGAGCCGGGGCAGCAGGCCGGACGGGTCCCCGCCCGGCGCGGCGAACCCGCTCAGGCAGCCGTCCACGGCGGCCTGGAAGTCGACGCCCTTGATCGGCACCCCGGAGGTCGGGTCGACCGTGTAGTCGGCTCGGGCCGGGCGGGCCCCGCCGCCGACCAGCGCGCCGACCGCCACCAGCAGCAGGACCACGGTCGCGGCCGTCGGTCGGCGGCGTAGCCGCAGCAGGATCACCAGCGCGACCAGGAGCAGCACCAGCAGCAGTGCGCCGGCCGCCGCCCAGATCCAGCGGCGGCCGGACGCGCCGCCGTCGCCGACCGTGAACGTGGTGCCCCGCAGGGCCGTGGCACCGTCGCAAGGGTCGACCGCGCCGGTGACCGGCAGCGGCACGTAGCCGGCCGTCACCTCGTACCGGCCGGGAGCGCCGACCGGCCAGAGCGAGTCGAGACCGCCGCCGTCCCCGGTGGCCGCCACCGAGCGGAGCACGACCTCGCCGGGTGCGTCAGCCAGTCGCACCCCGGTCAGCGTCACGGTCGCGGTCGCTCCGGGCTCGACAGTGGTCAGACCGGCGGTGGCCGCGGCGGCGATCCCGTCGTCGTGGAAGCTACGGGCGAGCGTGGGCGTGAGGTCGCGCCCGTCCCGGCGTACCCCGGTTATCTGGACGGTGCCGACGGCGGTGGTGGGCAGCGCGCACGCCGACCCGGTGGAGTTCGTGACGGTGAGGTCCAGGCGGACCTGGTCACCGGCGCGGTAGTCTGCCTGCCCGGCCCGCAGGGTCAGACCCAGGCCGCCGTCGTCGGGCGCCGCGGCGGCGCTCGCCGCCCCGGCCACCAGGGCCGTCACGAGTACGACGAGTCCGGCAGCCGAGCGCAGCGTCCACCTCATGGTGGGGACTGTAGGGGCGCGCGGACGGGATTCCCGCGCTCTGTCGGGGACCGGTCGCTGCCGGGGTAGGGCCTGCCCCACCTACGACGGTCCCGCTCACCGGCTGTCACCTGGGCAGGCCGCTTCCTAGCCTACGAATAACGGTTCCTGTCGATTACGGGGGTGGTCGCGTGACGTTTTCCAGGAAAGACCCGCCAGTCGTCGTCGAACGGTCGCCCGGGGCGGTCTCCCGGATCGCCGGCGTCGATGCCCTGCGCGCCGTGGCCCTGTTCCTCATCCTGGTCGTCAACATCGCCTACTTCGCCTCCGGCTACTCCTTCCACCTGGTCCCCGACCCCGTGCACGACTCGTGGGGCGTCCAGGCGGTCGGGTGGGCGGTCGAGGCGCTGGTCACGATGAAGGCGTACCTGCTCTTCGCCTTCCTGTTCGGCTACAGCTTCACGCTCCAGCTCGACTCCGCCGCCCGGCGCGGCGTCGACATTGTCCCCCGGTTCCGGCGACGGCTGGCCGGGCTCTTCGTGCTCGGCGTCCTGCACGCGGTACTGCTGTTCCAGGGCGACATCCTGACCACGTACGCGGTGCTCGGTCTGGTCCTGCTCGCCATGCGCCGAGTCGCGGTCGGGACCGCGCTGCGCGCTGCCGTCCTGCTGACCGCCGGCATCGGCTTCGTGCTGGCGCTCGCGGCTGTCGGCGGCACCCAACTGGTCACCGATCCGGCGGCGGCGCTCGCCGCGGGGCAGCGGTCCACCGAGGCGCTACAGGGCGGACTCGGATCGCTGATCGCCGAGCACGTACGTCAGCTGCCGGCGATGATCGGCGCGCTCGTCGTGCAGGGACCGCTCGCCCTCTCGGCGTTCCTCTTCGGGTACGCGGCGGGGCGTCGCCGGCTGCTCACCGACGTCGCGGGGAACCGGCAGCTGCTGCACCGGGTTCAGCGGGTGGGCTATCCGGTCGGCCTGGCCGGCGCGGTCGTCTTCGCCTCGGGCGGCGGCACCGCCAACCTGACCGGGCTGACGGTCGGCGTGCTCACCGCCCCGTTGCTCGCCGCCGCGTACGCCGCCAGCCTCCTCGAGTTCTTCGAGACCGACCGGGGACGGCGGGTCGTGACCGTACTCGCGCCGGCCGGACGGATGTCCCTGTCCAACTACCTGGGTCAGTCGGTGCTCTGCGTCCTGGTCTTCACCGGCGTCGGCCTGGGTCTCGCCGGTGCCGTCGCACCGCCGGTCGTACTCCTCGTCGCGGTGGTGATCTACGGGGTGCAGGTCGCGGTCAGCGCGGTGTGGCTGAGCCGGTTCCGGTACGGACCGGCGGAGTGGTTGTTGCGGGCCTGGACCGAGCAGCGGTGGCCACGGTTGCGCGCTTCGGTACCAGACTGAGTGACGCACGAAAAAGGCCCCGGCTGGTATTGATCACCAGATCGGGGCCTTGCTCGTTGGTGCGCCGCCAGGGACTCGAACCCCGAACCCGCGGATTAAGAGTCCGCTGCTCTGCCAGTTGAGCTAGCGGCGCTCGTTCGGCAACGGAGAGAACATTAGCACCCCGCCAACCCGGGCTCCAATCCGGTTACCCGGCTCCCCCCTTCGGTCGAGCTTAACGGGCATACAGCCACAAACCACGCCTCGGGTCTGAGACGGGGGCGTAGGTCCGGCCACTGATACGGCACGATGTCCGCCAGGTACGCGAGAACAGAGGTGGGGATGGCACGGTTCACGCGAGCCGGGGCGGTGGTGGGCGCGCTGACCTTGGCGATGTCGCTGGCACTGACCGGGTGCGGCGACGAGCAGAAGAAACCGGAATTCGTCGGCGGGACGTCGGCGGATGCGAGTACCGCACCCGACCCGGCCGCGCCGTCGACGAGCGGCGAGCCCAGCGCGCCCAGTGGGCCGACGCTGACGCTGAGCCCGGCCGACGGCACGAAGAACAAGCCCGTGAGTACGGAGATCAGCGCCAAACTGCCGAGCGGCGGGAAGGTGTCCGCGGTCACCCTGACCGCGGCCGGCGGCGGGACCGTGGAGGGCAAGCTCCGCACCGACGGTTCGGCCTGGGTGCCGTCCGCGCCCCTGAAGTGGGGGACGAAGTACACGGCCACGGTGACGGCGAGCACGCCGGACGGCACGACCAGCCAGGGCACCAGCTCCTTCACCACGATGGCCAAGCCGAAGTCGACCATCGGCTCCGGCCTCTACCTCTTCGACGACAAGAGCTACGGCGTCGCCATGCCGGTGGTCACCGAGTTCCACCCGGGCATCCCGAAGAAGGACCGGGCGGCGGTGCAGAAGCGGATGTTCGTCAAGACCGACCCGCCGCAGCCGGGCGCCTGGCACTGGGTCGACAACGGCACGCAGGCGTACTACCGGGCGCCGGAGTACTGGAAGCCGGGCACCACCATCAGCGTGCGGATCGCGTTGGCCGGGGTGCCGCTGAGCAACGGCAGGTACGGCGACATCGACCGCAAGGCCACCGTCAAGATCGGCCGGTCGTTGGTGATGAAGGTCGACAACGCCACGAAGAAGATGTCGGTGTACGAGAACGGCGCGCTGACGCGCACGATCCCGGTGAGCCTGGGCAAGAAGAGCACCCCGTCGTCCAGCGGCACCTTGGTCGTGATGGAGAAGAAGGAAGCCACGGTCTTCGACACCCGTGACGATCCCGATCCGGCCAACCGCTACGTCACCGACATCCAGTTCGCTCAGCGGATCACCTGGGGTGGCGAGTACATCCACGCCGCGCCCTGGTCGGAGCACGTGCAGGGACGGCAGAACGTCTCGCACGGCTGCGTGAACGTGTCGACGGCCAACGCCAAGTGGCTGTTCGACAAGACCCGTGTCGGCGACCCGATCACGATCAAGGGCACCGAGCGCACGATCGCCGCCGGCAACGGCTGGACGGCGTGGAGCCTCAGCTGGTCGGAGTTCATCAAGGGCAGCGCGCTGCCGGTACCCAAGGGTGGGTCCGGTCCGGCGCTCTGAGCGTCCGGCGTCGTCGCGCCGGCCCTGCCGATGGCACGGGCCGGCGCGTACCCTTGCACTGCCTGAGGCGTTACGACGGCGGCGGGCGACCCCTCGACTCCGGCAGGAAGACGAACGCCGATCACGAAACGCCGGATAGTAGCAAAAATCCGACAACGTGATCGGCGTGTTCCTGCCCACCCTCGGCAACCAGGACCGGTTCTGGCACGTCTTTAGGAGACGATGGGTCAGCGACCACGACTGTGAGGACATCATGCGAGCTAGCCAGGACCAGCTGATCCGGCCCCGCGGACGACGCCGCGTGCTCGCGGCGGGGCTCCTCGCCGTGGCGTTGGCCTTCACCTCCGCCTGCACCGACGGCGACGGCGGCAAGCCGTCCTCGTGGCAGGGCGGGGCCGAGACCCCCGCCCCCAAGGCGTCGGCGACCATCGCCGAACCGGCGGCCGACGCCAAGGACGTCCCCGCCTCCACCGGCATCACCTTCACCACGAAGGACGCCGAGGAGACCGCCGTCGAGCTCAAGGACGCGGCCGGCAAGGCGGTCGAGGGCAAGCTCGCGGCGGACGGCAAGTCGTGGCTGCCGTCCGGAGCCCTGGAGTACGGCACCAGCTACACCGCCACGGTCACGGCCACCGGCGACGACGGTCGGCCGGCCACCGCGACCAGCACCTTCACCACGATGGCCAAGCCCGACAAGCAGATCCGGGTGAGCAGCTTCCTCGGCGACAACCAGCAGGTCGGTGTCGGGATGCCGCTGATCGTGCGGTTCAGCCGGGACATTCCGGAGGACTACCGCGACGACGTCCAGCGCCGCATGACGGTGACCTCGACGCCGGCCCAGGAGGGCATCTGGCACTGGGTCAGCCCGACCGAGGTCCGGTACCGGCCGAAGGAGTTCTGGAAGGCGAACAGCAAGGTCTCGTACCGCGTCCAGGCGGGTGGCCTGCCGATGGGCAACGGCTACTACGGCCGTGCGGACCTGTCGGTGGACATCAAGATCGGCCCGAAGTTGCTGATGACGGTGGACAACAAGACCAAGCGGATGACGGTGACCCGGGACGGCAAGGTGATCAAGACGATCCCGGTCAGCCTGGGCAAGAAGAGCACCCCCTCGTCCAGCGGAACCATGGTCGTCATCGAGAAGCTGCGCAAGACCGTCTTCGACACGTTCGAGGAGCTGGGCCCGGAGGAGGGCTACCGCACCAAGATTGACTTCGCGCAGCGCCTCACCTGGGGCGGCGAGTTCATCCACGCGGCCCCCTGGTCCGAGGGCCAGCAGGGCAGCGTCAACGTCTCGCACGGCTGCGTGAACGTGTCGATGGCGAACGGCGACTGGCTGTTCAAGAACACCGAGGTCGGTGACCCGATCACCGTCAAGGGCACCGAGCGCAGGCTCCAGAACGGCAACGGCTGGACCGACTGGAACATGAGCTGGGACGAGTACGTCAAGGGCAGCGCCCTGCCGTACGACCCGGACGCCCCGACGGCGGGCGCGGACGACGCGGCCACCCCGACGCCCACGCCGACCGCCTGACCCAGACCGCCCCGGATTCCTGGAACCTTCGCCGTTTCATGGGCTGGCAGCTTCGTCACCGAATCCAGCCCACGATCCGGTCGTACAATTCACTCGGCTCGTCGTCGGGCCGCTCCTGGCTGGCGACGTAGTACAGGGCCCCGACGTGCATGGAAAGCCCGACTCGGTCGCGCCCGTACAACTCGAACAGGCTGACCTGTGCGGGCGCACACGGCCAGGACGTACCAGGCGCACAGCTCTGGCACTCCCACTCCGGGCGGCGCGGTACGTGTTCGTCGGCAAGCCGCGCCTCAAGCGCGGTCAGTTCGCGGATCGCCTGCTGATGGCGGGACGCTATCGCGGCTCGGGCGGTGGTCGGTTCTTCCATCATGGCGTCTGCCCATCTGCGAGATGATCGTCGCGTCCTGCCGCCGAAATCGAATAGGCCCTGCTGCATGGCCATGCGGTCGACGGCCTTCCCGCCACCGACCGCATGGTTGCTGAACGGATCTGCTTGGTAGCGGGGAGCTAGGGCAAAGCTAGTGCACTAGGTTTGCCCTAGCAAGGCTCGTCGCGCAACTTGGCACACCAGGTTGTCTGTGATCGACTGGTCGCGCTGACCGGAGGTTGTATTCCCATGGCCAAGACGCCTGCCTATCTGGCAATCGCCGCCGAGTTACGCACGGAGATCCAGTCCGGCGCGCTGGCAGCAGGGGCCAAGTTGCCCAGCGAGACCAAGCTCATGGCCCGGTTCGGTGTGAGCCGCACCGTCGCGAAGTGGGCTGTCAGCGTGCTCAAGGGTGAAGGGCTCGTCGAGGGCCGAGCAGGCTCAGGGGTCTACGTCCAGGCCGCCCGCCGGCTGGTGCGACGCGCGCCCGGCCGCGACGTCCGCAGCAAATCCGGATCGACGTCACCGTTCGCCCGGGACGCCGCCCACGCCGGCCAGGAGGCCACCTGGGAGCACGAAAGCCGCCACGAGCAGGCGGACGAGCGAATCGCCATACGCCTCGGTGTCGAGCCCGGCGCTCCGGTCATGCGGACGGCCTACCGGTTCCTCTCCGACGGCGACCCGGTCCAACTGTCAACGTCCTACGAGCCGCTGAGCATCACGGGCGGAACGGCGGTCGAGTGGCCGGAGGACGGCGCGGCGGTCGGTGTGGTCGCCCGGATGGACGCGATCGGTGTGCGCGTCGACGAGTTCGAAGAGCGGATCAACAGCCGTCCCGCGCTGGACGCGGAGGCGGACGCGCTGCGCCTGCCGGGCAGACCGGCGGACGTGTACGAGATCAATCGGACGTACTTCGCCTCGGGCATGCCGGTCGAGACGGCCACCATCGTGCTGCCACGCGGACGATACGAACTGGTCTACCGGATGCCCGTGGACTGAGTTCCCCTATGAGTCCCCTACAACGACGCAGGCCCCCTCCGAGGAGGGGGCCTGCGTATTGGGGTGACTGATGGGAATTGAACCCACGACAACCGGGACCACAACCCGGTGCTCTGCCAACTGAGCTACAGCCACCATGCCTCCGACGCCCCGGTCTGTCGCCCCGGGCGTCGTGCGGACCAATAATAGCCCCACCACCGCGCACGGCGTCCAGCGGGTTCCCCGCCGGCCCGAGCCGCGCCGGATCAGAGGTCGGCGGCGATGCCCTTGGCGGTCTCGACGTCCGGGCCGGGCAGCGGCACGAAGATGGTGCGCCGGTAGTACTCCAGCTCGCGGATGCTCTCGCGGATGTCGGCGAGCGCCCGGTGCGCCAGGCCCTTCTGCGGCTGACCGAAGTACACGCGGGGGTACCAGCGGCGGCAGAGTTCCTTGATCGACGACACGTCGATCATGCGGTAGTGCAGGTGCGCGTCGAGGCGGGGCATGTCCCGGGCGATGAAGCCGCGGTCGGTGGCGATCGAGTTGCCGCACAGCGGCGCGGTACGCGGGTCCTTCACGAAGGTGCTCACGTACTCCAGCACCCGGTCCTCGGCCTCGGCCAGGGTGACCGCCGACCGACGGACCTCCTCGGTGAGGCCGGACTTGGCGTGCATCGTCTGGACGATCTCCGGCATCGCCTCCAACGCCGCCTCGTCGGCGTGGATCACCACGTCGACACCATCACCGAGCACGTTGAGGTCAGGGTCGGTGACCAGCGCCGCGACCTCGATCAGCTTGTCACTGCCGAGGTCCAACCCGGTCATCTCACAGTCGATCCAGACGAGGAGGTCAGCCACCGGGACAGCCTACGCGCAGCCCACGCCCCGCTGCTGCGCGCTCTTGAGGGGGTGGACCGCTAGGGTTTCTCAAGTGCCAGCCGAACCCATCGCACCGCCCGCCGTCACCGACGACGATCCCGGTGGCCGTACCGTCCGTCGGCTGGTCACGATCGTGGCGCTGGTCGCCGTGCTGCCGGCGCTCTATCTGCGCAACCTGGTGCACAACTTCTTCGACCTGAAGATCTACATGTCGGCGATGGACTGGTGGACGGCCGGTCATCCGCTCTACGACTACGTCCAGCCGGACCGGGTGCAGGGTGAGTTGTACTTCACGTACCCGCCGTTCAGCGCCCTGCTGTTGTGGCCGTTCGGACTGCTCCGGCTCGGCGTCACCGTGGCGATCTTCACGGTGCTCACGGTGGGGGCCGTGGTGCTGACCACCCGGTGGCTGGTGACGCCCGTGATCGTCCGCCACGGCCTGCCCAGGACGTTCACCCTGACCGTCGCCGTGCTGCTGGTGCTGGCCGCGGAGATCACCCGCGAGACGGTCACCCTCGGGCAGATCAACATGCTGCTGGTCGTGCTGATCCTGGCGGACCTGTTGTTCGCCGTACCGCAGGGGCGGCGCTGGGCCGGAGTCGGCGTGGGGCTGGCGACGGCGCTCAAGCTCTTCCCGGGCATCTTCATCGTGTACCTGCTGGCCACCCGCCGGTGGCGGGCCGCCGCGCTGGCGAGCGTGACGGCGGCGGCGGCGACCCTGCTGGCGGCGGCGGTCGCGCCCGGGGACTCGTGGCGGTTCTGGACGCAGGAGCTGTGGGACACCGACCGGGTGGGACGCACCGACTACGTCGGCAACCAGTCGGTCTTCGGTCTGCTGAGCCGGTTCACCGCCCCGGAGAAGCCGGACCGGCTGCTGTGGTTGGTGATCGTGGCCGTGGTGGCCGGCTACGGGCTGTGGCGGGCGGCCCGGGCCGCCCGGGCCGGTGACGCGTTGACCGGCCTGACCCTGACCGGGCTGGTCGGTGCCCTGATCAGCCCGATCACCTGGACCCACCACATCTACTGGTTCGTGCCGGCGGTGGTGCTGCTCGCCGACACGACGCTCAGCGCGAGACACCCGACCGAGGCACGCCGGCGGTGGTGGTCCGCCGCGCTCGCCGTAGGCACCACCGCCGTGATCGTCTACGGCGTGGTGACGTTCCAGAAATGGGGTACGGCGCCGGTGCGTACCCATGATCCGGTCGACTTCGTCCTGCAGAACCCGTACGTTCTGCTCAGTCTGCTGTTGCTGGTGGCGCTGCCGGTCCGCGCGTACCGCCCGGCCCGCACCGAGGCAAATTCGCGCCAAATGGACAGAAGTCCCCAGTAATGACCATCGGCGATAATCTGGACCCATCTCCTTCAAGCGTCGCTCTGGTAGCACCGCTCCCCCGGTGAGAGTGGCCCTTCGCGTCGGCAGTGCGAAGGGCCACTTGCCGCGTCAGTCCTCCGGCGTCGGCCGGGCCGGCTCCGCGCCGATCGCCGACCGGGACCAGTCGGACCCGCCGGAGCCGACCGGAGCCAGCTGTCGCAGGGCCGGCACCGAGCTGGCCGAATGGGGATCCCGGACACCCAGGCCGCTGAGCGACGTGACCCCGAGCCGGCCGGCGAGGACCGGCACCTGATCCGGTTCGACGACGAAGACCACCTCACGCGGACGCGGATGGCGCAGCAGGAGCAGCACCGCGCACGCCACCAGCAGCACCCCCGCCACCAGCAGTCCCCAGGCGACCGGGCCGACCCAGCCCGCGCGCAGCTCGGCGCGCAGATCCAACGTCAGGTCGGCACGGCCGTCCGGGCGCATCACCACCAGGCTCATCGGCTCGCCCGTGAGGTCGTCGGCGCTCCACTCGACGGTGCCGATGCCCTCGCGTACCCAGAAGGAGAGGCCCAGCGGCGGACGGACCGCATCGGCGGTCGGGGCCACCGACGGAACTGCGGCGTCCGTACGGACCGGCAGCGGACCCCGGGCCAGCGCCACCCGGCGGACCGGGGCGTACGGCACGGACTCCAGCCAGTGGCGCACCTCAGCGGTCGGCGCGAGCCCCACGAAGGCCGGCCCGTCCGGCGTCCGGGCGTCGAGCCGCAGCCGGGTCTGCGGGCCACGCGCGAAGGGCGCCTCCCGTCGCAACAGCCGGTCGAGGTCGGTGACCACGACCGCGTGGCCCGGTGTGCGGACGGTTTCGAACCGGGCCGCGAAGGCCCCACCGGGATCCGCGTGCCGGGCGACCAACCACAGTCCGCCACCGACGAGCAGCGCCGGGATCCCGATGACCAACAGCAGCATTCCGGCGATCACCCGCACGAACCGCATTCGCACCGTCCCCCTCTGTAGCCAGATACCCGGCCGACCATACCGACGTACGCCCGCTCATCAGGGGATATCCACGGCACGACCGCTCCCGGTCCCGGAACGCGCGCTGGCCCGCCGGATTTCCGGCGGGCCAGCGGGTGAGCGACGGAATCAGGACTTGGCGACCGGCTCCCGGCGGGTCCGGGCGAACGCCAGGCCGCCCAGCACCAGGCCGGCCAGGCCGGCGACGAGACCCGCGACACCGAGGCCGATGGCGGCGCCGTCACCCTCGTCGTCGTCATCGTCCTTGTCGGCGATGGCCACGGCGGACGGCGCGGCGGCCGACGCCGAGGGCGCGGCAGCGGTGAGGGTGAGCACCGGGGCGGGCTTCTCCGGCTCCTCGCCACCCGGCTGCGGCTCGTCGATCCAGCGGGAGACGTTGCCGTCGGAGTACGTCTGGAGGGTCTTGAAGACCATCGTGTCGACCTTCGGCAGCGGCCCCATCGATACGCCGAACTCCTGGAACTGCCCCGGCTTGACGGCCGCGTCACCCGTGGCCGTCCAGGTGATCTTGGAAACCGCCTCGGTGAGCTGGCTGCCGTGCACCTCGATCGGCGGCTCCACCTTGCGCTTCTCCGTGGCCACCGTCCAGCCCGGCACCGGGATGGTCGACACCGAGCCGACCGGGGCGTGCTCCGGCAGCACCACCTCGAGCTTGGTGGTCGAGGCGGTGTCGCTCTCGTTGGGCACCCGGAACGCCACCCGGGCGTAGCCGCCCTGGGTCGCCTCCTTCGGGTTCACCGTGACGTGGGCGGAGGCCGGCCCGGCGAAGCCGAGCACGGCGGTGGCGACGGCGGTGAGCGCCAGGGCGGCAGCGGCGGATGCGGTACGCCGGAGTCGGGTCATGGGTGTCGTGGACCTCTCTAACGGATGGGCACGGTGGCGGTCACCGTGGCCTGGTCGATGTCGGTGGTGCGAGCGGTGATCTTCAACTGCCACTCGCCGGCGGCCGGCAGGCTGATGTCGCCGTACGCGTGGTTGTCGGTCAACGGCAGCAGCGGCACGTCGATCGGTTCGATGCCGGCCGACGGCAACGCGGCGGTCGCCCGCCACTCCTTCACCGGCAGCGGCAGGTTGTCCTTGCCGTACGCGTACAGGTGCACCGAGTTGTTGCCCCGCTCGGCCGGGCTCAGCTCGACCTGCATGCTGAAGAGCGAGCTGTTCAGGGTGGCGGTGAAGAGGCCGGCCTCGACGCCGGACGACTCGGCCGCCGCGGTCCGCGCGGGCGTGGTCTGCACCAGGGTCGCGGACACGGCCAGCACCACGGCGGTGACGGTCAGCTCCGCCAGGACCGCCCGGCGCACCGGCACCGGTCGCTGCGCGGCCACCCGCCGACGGACCAGGTGCCGGGAGTACGCGGCCACGGCGATCACGATCGCGAAGAGCCCGATCTTGGCGAGCAGCAGCCGCCCGTAGGTGGTGCTGAACAGCGCGTCGAGGGTCGCCACCTCGATCAACGCCTGCACGGTGCCGGCCAGCAGCAGGGCCGAGACGGCGAGCGCCGCCCAGCGCGACCAGATGGGCAGGATCGCGCTCAACTCCCGCTCGTCGGCCTGGCGCAGCAGGAAGACCGCGAGCATGAGCAGGCCGCCCAGCCAGACCGCCATGCTGCCCAGGTGGACCGCGTCGACCACCACGGACACCGCCGGTGCCGGGGAGGCCGCCGGGTGCCCGGCCAGCGGCCAGGTGAGCAGGGCCGCGCCGCCGAGCACCGCCAGGATGATCGCGTCGGTACGACCGGCCGGACGGTCCAGCAACGGCCGCAGCAGGAACGCCGCCGCGGCCAGCAGGCCGAGCCGGACCAGGTGGGCCGCGCCGAAGGTACTGCCGAAGACGCTGCCGAATCCCGCGCCGGTCACGTCGAAGAGACCACCACCTGCGGTGTAGGGCACCTGCAACCACAGGTCGGCGAGAGTGGCCAGCGCGGTCAGGCCGAGACCGGCCCAGGCCAGCCGGGCGGGACCCCGCCGGGAGAGCCGCTGCGGCCAGAGCGCGGCGAGTACGAGGACCGGCCCGAACAGCAGCACCAGACCGGCGTACCCGAGGAACTTGGCCACCTTCACGGCGGTGCCCACCACCGGGTTGGCGCGGCTGTCGTTGCCGGAGTCGACCGGCGGCGTCGAGGGCGCGCCGACCGAGTAGGTGAACGCGCCGGAGACCGGGTGGCTGTCGGCGGAGATCACCCGGAAGCTCACCAGGTAGGTGCCGCGCCCGGCGGCCGGATCCACCGGGATGGTCACCACCGCGCCCGCGAACGACGGCTCACCCCGGTCGGCCCGCGAGCCGTCCGGAGCGATCACCCGGACCTTGTCCGGGACCTTGCGGACCGACTCGCTGAAGGTGAGGACCACCTCGGACGGGCCGTTCGGCACCACCGAGGAGGCGGCCGGGCTGCTGCTGGACAGCACCGCGTGGGCGCTGGCCGGGGTGGCTGGCGCGATCAACAGGGCGACGACGGTGACCAGGAGGCCGGCGGCGGCAGCCAACCGGGCGGCCCAGCGGCGGGGGGCGACAGTCATGCCTGCCATGGTCGCCGACCCCACTGGATCTCGGCGAGCCGAGTCGGACGGGCGGCTCAATTGCGCTCAGCCGCCAACGCCGCGCGGGAGAGGTCGCGTGTCATGAGCAGGTAGTCGGCTGACGACGGGGAAAAGTTCCCGACGTGTCGCAGACCATCCAAGGGCCGAAGGACCCTGACGTCACACCCGACGCCGCGTAACCTGGTTTGTCGTGATCCCCGTCCCGCGTGACACCGGCCCCGCCGGCCCCACCGGTCCGTCCGGTGCCGCCGGCCCGGACCCGGCGACCGAGTCGGCCCTGGTCGCGCGCGGCGGCGACCCCGCCGCCCAGGCGGTGTTCGTGCGGTTGACCCAGGCCGAGGTCTGGCGCTTCACCGCCGCCCTGGTGGGCCCGGACAGCGCCGACGACCTCGCCCAGGAGACGTACCTGCGGGCGTTCAAGGCCCTGCCGGCGTTCGAGGGTCGGTCCAGCGCCCGTACCTGGCTGCTCGGCATCGCCCGGCGTGCCTGCGCCGACCACCTGCGCACGGTGATCCGCCGACGTCGCCTCGACGAGCGGCTGGCCGCGAACGCGCACACCGAGCGTCCGCACCCCGACCACGCCGGGCAACTCGGCGCCAACGACCTCGTGCGGCGGCTGAGCCCCGAACGACGGGCGGCGTTCGTGCTCACCCAACTGCTCGGTCTCTCCTACGCCGAGGCCGCCGCCGTCGAGGGAGTGCCCGTGGGCACCATCCGGTCCCGGGTCGCCCGGGCCCGCGACGAGCTGGTCGAGGCCGTCGACGACGCCCGCACCGGCTGAGACGGGAACTTCCGGCTGAGGCGGGACGACAAATGAGCGTGACTACACCCCCCACGCGGCTCGGCCGTTGGGCGGCTCTCCGGCCCTGGCTCGGCACGGCGGCCCGCCTCGGTCTCGCCGCCGTCTGGCTCGTCGCCGGAGCGTCGAAGGTCGGCGACCTGGCCGCCTCGGGTCGGGCCGTGAACGCGTACCAGGTGCTGCCGTACGAGACCGCCACCGTGCTCGGCGCGGCGCTGCCCTTCGTCGAGCTGGCCCTGGGCCTGCTCCTGCTGCTCGGACTGGCCACCCGGCTCACGGCGGCGATCTCGGCCGCCCTGCTGCTGGTCTTCATCGCGGGGATCTCCTCGGCCTGGGCGCGTGGCCTGGCCATCGACTGCGGGTGCTTCGGCAGCGGCGGTCAGCTCGCCGAGGGGCAGGCCCCGAGTTACCTCCCGGAGATCCTGCGGGACCTGGGATTCTTGGTACTGGCCGGATTCCTGCTGATCTGGCCGCGTACGCCCGTCTCGGTGGATGGCTGGCTGTCCGCCGAGCCCGTCGTGGAGGACGAGGATGAGTAGTCGCAAGGGTCAGCGGGACGCGGCCCGGGTGGTCCGCGAGCAACTGGCCCGCGAACGACGCCGCCGCCGCACGATCTGGGTGTCCGCCGCCGCCGTCGCCGTCCTGGTCATCGCCGGCCTGATCGGCTGGGGTGTCTGGTCCAGCCAGCGCTCGGACAGCTTCACCACGCCGCCCGGCGCCAACGGGCCCGGCACCGGCATCGTCACCGGCGGCGGGCCGGTCACCGTCGACGTCTACGAGGACTTCCTCTGCCCGGTCTGCAACCAGTTCGAGCAGAGCAGCGGCCCGACGCTGGAGCAGTTGGCGTCCGAGAACAAGGCGAAGGTGGTGTACCACCCCGTCGCGTACCTCAACCGCTTCTCCAGCACCCAGTACTCCACCCGCTCGTCGGCCGCGTCCGGCTGCGCGGCGGCCGGCGGCAAGTTCCGCGAGTACGCCAAGGCGCTCTTCGCCCAGCAGCCGCCCGAGGGCAGCGCCGGGCTCAGCGACGACGAACTGATCGACATCGGCGTCGGCGTGGGGCTCGACCGGGGCTCGTTCGGGGGCTGTGTGAAGGACGGCACGTACAAGACGTGGACCGAGCACGTCACCGAGGAGGCCAGCCGCAGCGACGTCACCAGCACGCCCACCATCCTCGTCAACGGTCAGCCGCTCGCCGACCGCACCCCGCAGGGCCTCACGGCAGCCGTGGCGGCGGCCGGCAAGTGATCCGTACCGTCCTGGCGCGCGCCGGCCTCGTCGCCGCCGCCGCGTGCGCGGCGACGCTGCTCACCGCGGCCCCCGCCGCCGCACACGGCGCGGACGCCCCGGACGGCACCGACTACCGCGCCCGCGTCACCGCTGTCACACCGGCCCGGCCCGGTCTGACGGTACGGGTCATCGAGGCGGGCGCACGCCTGGAACTGACCAACCACACCGGCCGGGCGGTCGAGGTGATCGGCTACTCCGGCGAGCCGTACCTGCGGGTCGGTCCCGACGGTGTCTTCGAGAACACCCGCTCCCCCGCCACGTACCTGAACCGCACCCTCGCCGGTGACACCGCGCTTCCGGCCGACGCCGACCCGGCCGCCCCACCGTCCTGGCGGCGCATCGACGACGGGACCACGGCCCGCTGGCACGACCAACGCGCGCTGTGGCCGGAGTCGACGCCACCGGCGCAGGTCCGCACCGCGCCGGAGCGCGAGCACCGGGTCCGGGACTGGACGGTGCCGCTGCGCGACGGCACCGACCCGCTGACGATCGGCGGCACCCTGGACTGGGTGCCGCCGCCGGACGCGTACACCTGGTGGGCGGTGAGCATCGTCGGACTCCTCGCGGTGGGCGGGCTCGGCCTGTTCGCCGCCGCCGCGCCCGCCGGCACCCGGGCGCTGGCCGCGCTCGGCGCGCTGCTCGTCGTCGGCGGCGTGGTCGCGGTCGCCTACCCGGTGGGCCGGGAGGTCGACGCGGGCGCCCAGGGGGTCGGCGGGGTGCTGGCCGGGCTGCTGTCCGGGCAGATCTGGTCGCTGCTCACCGGTCTCGGCGCGGTCGCCGCCGGCTGGTACGCGCTGACCCGCCGCCCGGCAGCCGACTTCGCGGTGGCCCTCGCCGGGGCGTGCCTGGCGCTCTTCGCCGGGGTGGCGAACGCCGCCGTGTTCGCCCGGTCCGTCGCCCCGGTGCCCTGGTCGCCGCACCTCGCCCGGGTCATGGTGGCGGTGGTCCTGATCACCGGCGTCGGCGCGACGGCCGCCGGCGTCCTACGGCTGCACGCGGCCTCCCGGGCCGCCGCCCGCGCCACCGTGCCGGCCCCCTGACGTCCCACAGGCGTTCGCCGGTGTACGCCGGTGTACGGGATACCGGACCTTCGGAAGGTCGCCCGGGCCAGAATGCCCGCGGCAATCGATTCTTCTGGAGGTATCGATGAGAAAATCGCCGTCGAGATGGCTCGCCCGCCTGGGCATCGGGCTGCTCCTGGCCGCGGGGACAGCCGTCCCGGTGAGCCCGGTGACCGCGGCACCCACGAAGGTGGAGGCCCCTGCGCAATGCACCGCCTCGGGAGCGCCGGCCGGGACCGTGGGCTGCCTCCGGCTCGGAGTGAGCCCGCCCGCCTCCGCCCGGACGAGAGCCGCGTCCGCCGCAGCACCGACGGGATGCGGCAACGGCGCCTGGGCCAACCTGTCCCGCTTCGTGATGTGCAAGGCGTCCAGTGGCGTCTACCAGGTGATCCTGACCCAGGGCGGCACCGTGGTGGGCGAGATCTACTTCAACTACTCCAGCATGGTCACGCTGCAAGCCAGAGAACTGCGGTGGACGCAGTCCTTCGACTACACCCCGACCTACGCCTGGGGAGTGCTCGGCACGCCGACACTCTGGTCCGTCCCCGACTGCATGTTCAACTGCTCGCTCGTGGGTGGCACCCCGCCGACCGGCAGCCCCTTCGGCAACCTGTCCGGTACGGCGACCTTCACCTCGACCAGCCTGCCCGGCCAGTACTGGGGCGCCAGCTCGGACTGGGGGTTCTGGATCGTCAACCCGGCGACGGCCAACAAGGTGACCCTCACCCTCTGGACCAACTACCCGGGTCACCGCTGCGACGACGCGCTGCCGGGTGGCGCTGCGGGGTGCGCCAACCAGGACTTCGTCCCGGCCCTCGACGTCCCCGAGAGTCGCTACCCGCTGTACGCCGCGCACGTCAGGAACGCCATCCACACCGGCGGCCTGCCGTCGCTGCTCACCCGTACGACCGACGGCGCCCTGCGGGACGCCAACCGCCGTGTCGCCTGCCCCGAGGGCGCGAGCTACCCCCGCCCGACCGGCTACACCTGTGACGAGTACCCCTTCGCCGTCACCACGCAGGGTGCCGCCGCCAACCCCGCCGGGTTCACCTTCCGCTTCGACACCAAACGGCTGGGACGGCTCAACTGCCAGGTGCCCTGGCTGGAGGAACACCGCAGCACCACCAACCGCGGCTACAGCGCGTGCATGATCCCCTCGGCGGAGAACAGTCTCGGCGGCTCCGACCTACAGTCGTTCTTCCTCGACAACCGGGTCATCCACGGGGACAGGTTCCAGGTACGCGCCTGACCGGGCGGCGGGGCGGGCCGCGGTCAGGGATGCGGGGTGAAGCCGTACGGAAGCTCGAGGCGGTGCTTCGCCAGCAGGGGGGCGTCGCCGAGCAGCGTGCGGGTGGGGGCGTCGGCGACGATCCGGCCGCCGTCCAGGATCACCGAACGCTCGCACAGCTCCGCCGCGTACGGCAGGTCGTGGGTGACCATCAGCAGGGTCACCGGCAGGTCCCGCAGAATCTCGGCCAGCTCACGGCGGGCCGCCGGGTCCAGGTTCGACGACGGCTCGTCCAGCACCAGGATCTCCGGGTGCATGGCCAGCACCGTCGCCACCGCCACCCGGCGGCGCTGCCCGAACGAGAGGTGCTGCGGGGCCCGGTCCCGGTGCTCGCTCATCCCCACGGCGGCCAGCGCCTCGTCGACCCGGCCCGCCAGCTCCGCCCCGCGCAGGCCCAGGTTGGCGGGCCCGAACGCGACATCCTCCGCCACCGTGGGCAGGAAGAGCTGGTCGTCCGGGTCCTGGAAGACGATGCCCACCCGGCGGCGTACCTCGGCCAGCGTCGCCCGGTCCGGAGTGACCGTCAGACCACCCACGCTCACGCTGCCCTCGGCCGGGGTGAGGATGCCGTTGAGGTGCAGCACCAGCGTGGTCTTGCCGGCCCCGTTGGGGCCGAGCAGCGCCACCCGATCGCCGCGCGGCACCGCCAGGTCCACGCCGTGCAGCGCCACGTGCCCGTCCGGGTACGCGAACCGGAGGCCACGAACGTCCAGCGAGAGGGCGGTCTGCACGACACCGATCATGTCAGCACGACGGCGGTCGCGGCGATGGAGGCCGCCACCACCGGCACGGTCGCCGCGACCAGCCACTGACCGGCGGTCGCGGCGCCGTCACCCTGCCACACGGCGGGCATCCGCCCGGTGTAGCCCCGCGACAGCATCGCCAGGTAGACCCGCTCACCGCGTTCGAAGGCGCGCAGGAACAGCGCGCCGATGCCGGCGGCGAAGCCACGGAGCTGCCACAGGAAGCGCGGGTCGTCACCCCGCGAGATACGCGCCACCCGCATCCGCCGCGCCTCGCCCACCAGCACGTCGAGGTAGCGCAGCATGAACGTGGCGATCTGCGTGAGGATCTGCGGGCAGCGCAACCGGTCCAGCCCGACGATCAGATCCCGGGTGGTGGTCGTCGCGGCCAGCAGCAGCGACGCGAGGACACCGAGGGTGCCCTTGGCCAGGATGTTCCATGCGCCGTGCAGGCCGTCCTCGGACAGCCGAAGACCCAGCACCTCGACCCGCTCACCCGTGCCGAGGAACGGCAGCGCGACCGCGAACAGCACGAACGGCAGCTCGATCAGCGCCCGGCTGAGCAGCCAGCGCGGCCCCACCCGGGCCAGCGCCGCCACCACCGCCACCAGCAGGGCGTACGCCCCGAAGGCCCAGAAGGCCGCACGTGGGGTGGCCACCACGGCGACCGTGAAGACCACCATCGCCACGATCTTGACCTCGGGTGGGAGCCGGTGCACCGGCGAGGCCGACTCGCGGTACAGCACGTGCCCGTGACCGGCACCCATGTCGTACCCCCGCTCAGTCGCTCGTGCCGGGGTGGCCGCGCCCGGCGGCGACCGCCGTGCCCTCGGCGGACGTGCCGCCGTCGTCGCCCGTGGCCGGCGCGGTGTCCCGGCGGCGCAGCAGCCAGAAACCGCCGAGGCCGATCGCGAAGGTCACCAGCACGCCGAGCACCCCGGAGAGACCGGTCGAGAGGAAGCTGTTCTCCACCCCCCGCACGCCGTAGTCCGCCAGCGGGCTGTCGCCCAGCTCGTGGTCCTTGGCCTGCTGGGCCGGGCAGCTGCCACCGACGATGGTGTCGTCGGCGTCGACGGTGCAGCCCTTGAGCAGGGAGGAGTCCAGCCCGTCCGGATGCGACGAGGCGTAGTTGCTCACGACGCCCGCGAGCAGCAGGGCGACCAGCAGGCCACCGGCCAGGAAGGCCCAGGAACGGTTCTTCATCGGACACCTCCGGAGACCGGGACGGCGGGGGCGGTGGTCGGGGTGCGCAGGGACCGCAGCGCGTACACCAGGTCGGGGCGGACCTTGGCGACGGTGAGCACGGTGGTCGCGGTGATCAGGCCCTCGCCGATGCCGATCAGCACGTGGACACCGGCCATCGTGCCGGCCAGGCCGGCGAGGTTGCTGCCCAGGTCGGTGGTGCCGCCCAGCCAGTACTCCACGACGAAGCCCTGGGACGCGACCACCACGCTGACCAGGGCCGCGACGAACGCGGTCACCGCCAGGCCCGCCCGCGTGCGGGGCAGCACCCGCAGCAACAGCGAGATCAACAGGTACGCGGCGGCCGTCCCGAGCAGCGCCATGTTGGTGATGTTGAGGCCGAGCATCGCCACCCCGCCGTCACCGAAGATCAGGGCCTGCACGACGAGGACCACGGCCACGCAGAGCGCACCGACCCACGGGCCGACCAGCATCGCGGCGAGCGCGCCACCGAGCAGGTGACCGCTCACGCCCGCCGTGAAGATCGGAAAGTTGAGCATCTGCACGGCGAAGATGAACGCCGCCACCAGGCCGGCCATCGGGGCGAGCCGGTCGTCCAGGTCCCGCCGGCCGCGCAGGACGCAGTAGGTGAGCGCGACGAGCGCGAGCGCAGCGAAGACCGCCGCCACGGGACCGTCGATGATCCCGTTCGAGATGTGCATCGCAAGTGTTTCCACGCGACCTCCCACGCGTCAGCGGACCCGACCGGACCCGGCGGGGGTCAGCCTATTTCCTGCGACTTGTTGTTGCCAGACTCTGGCAACAACGCATGGCCTTGATCACCTTTGCGGTCCGGCGACTTGATCAACTCGCCTTCCGTGATGTCGGGGTGTCCGGGGCTCGGGGACACCCCGCTTTCCAGGAACACGAGCCGGCGCGCGCCGGCCACGCCGACACCGGCACGCCCGGCGGTAGGGTCGGGGCCATGACCGCGCCCGATCGTCTTGCCCCCGGTGACCCCGCGCCCGAGTGGACCCTGCCCACCGACACCGGCGACCAGCTCTCCCTGGCCGACCTGCGGGGCCGCAAGGTCGTCCTGTATGCCTACCCGGCCGCGATGACCCCCGGCTGCACCAAGCAGGCCTGCGACTTCCGCGACTCGCTCGCCTCGCTCCAGGCGGCCGGCTACGAGGTGGTCGGCATCTCCCCCGACAAGCCGGAGAAGCTCGCCAAGTTCCGCGACCGCGACGCCATCACGTTCCCGCTGGTCTCGGACGTGGACAAGTCGGTGCTCACCGCGTACGGCGCGTACGGCGAGAAGCAGCTGTACGGCAAGACCGTCACCGGTGTGATCCGCTCCACGTTCGTCATCGACGGTGACGGCAAGATCGAACGGGCGCTCTACAACGTCAAGGCCACCGGACACGTCGCCAAGCTCCGCCGCGACCTCGGGCTCGACTGAGACCGTCGCACCGGACCACTACCGTGCGTCAATGGTCCGATACAAGTACACACCGGAGCTGCTCGCCGAGGCGGCCGCCGCCTCCCGCAACATCACCGAGGTGATGCGGATGCTCGGCGTACGGGTCAGCGGTGGCTCGCACGCGCACATCAGCCGCCAGCTCAAGAAGTTCGGCATCGACACGTCGCACTTCACCGGCCAGGCGCACAACCGCAGCGCACGGCGGACAACATCAGCAGAGTTGCTGATCCAGCTGCCGCAAGGATCCCGGCGGACGCCCGGCGGACGCTTGAAGTGGGCCCTCGGGGAGCTCGGCGTGCCGAACGAGTGCGAGGGATGCGGAACGGGGCCTTACTGGCAAGGTGCCGCACTCACCCTGCACGTCGACCACATCAACGGGGACTTCCTCGACAATCGGCCGCCCAACCTACGACTACTTTGCCCGAATTGCCACAGTCAGACCGAAACCTTCGCCGGCCGCGGGAAGCGGGTCCGCAGTCTGGCCGCTTCCGCGTTCAAGGCGGACAGCGCCGAGGA
Organism: Micromonospora sp. WMMD736; assembly: GCF_049179015.1. Taxonomy (NCBI): domain Bacteria; kingdom Bacillati; phylum Actinomycetota; class Actinomycetes; order Micromonosporales; family Micromonosporaceae; genus Micromonospora; species Micromonospora sp. WMMD736. The sequence continues at coordinate 5,643,671 of NZ_JBMHMI010000001.1, read as the reverse complement.
ACGCCCCGGCATAGCTGGTTCCGACCGCCGCCCGCCGACCCGGCAGGAACTCCTCGAGATGTTCGGCCGGATCGCCGCGCAGCAGATCACCGCGACTGAGGCCGCACAGCGATTGGGCTACCCCCCGGCATACCTGCACAAGGTCCGGCGACTACTGGAGCAGGAAGGCGTGTTGACGCCGCGTCAGGACCGTAGCTGGCGTTCGAGGGCTCATCGAGACGCGGTGATACAGCAGGCGCTGGCCAATCCGGACGTCGGTCCGAAGCGGCTCGCAGAGATCCTGCGTAACGTGCCCAACGGGACATGCCGGGTAGGTCACGGCACGATCTCAGCCATCCTGAAGGAGGCCGGGCTCAACACCGTCGAAGCCAGACGCTCTAGACTCAGCGAGTTGGCGGGAGTGGCGGAACGGCAGACGCGCAGGTCTTAGGAACCTGTATCCGGAAGGATGTGGGGGTTCGAATCCCCTCTCCCGCACCAATGAACAACCACCACCTGCGCGGGAGCTGGTTGTCGACCGCGTCACGGTCGCGGGCCACGAGCCCGGTCGACCGGCCAGGATGGGCGCCGTGAGTTTGCGCTTCGTCCTGGATCCTGAGCTGACCCCGCGGCTGCGCGCCGAGATCGTCGCCCTCTGGGTGGACGTCAGCAACGCCGGCGGCGCGGTGGGTTTCGTCCCGCCGGTCACCACCACTGACGTCCGTACGATCGCCGACCCGACGTTCGCGGGCATCGCCGACGGACCGGACCGGCTCCTGGTCGGATACGACGGTGACCGGCCCGTCGCGGTGCTGATCTTCTGCGACAACCGGTTCGGGTTCAAGGCGCACTGGTGTGTGCTGAAGCGGGTGATGGTCCACCCGGACACCCAGGGCACGGGCTACGGGTCGGCGCTCATGCGCGAGGCCGCCCGGCTGGGCCGCGAGCTGGGCCACGAGGCGCTGCACGTGACGGTGCGCGACGGGTTGGGGCTGGACGGGTTCTACCGCCGCCTCGGGTACCGGGAGGTCGGCCGCCTGCCGGGCGCGCTGCGGGTGGCGCCGGGCGACGACCGCGACGAGATCCTGATGTGGCTGGACCTGAGGCCGGCCGCCTGACGGACCGGACCGGAGCACCGGGGACGGCTCAGCCGCACCAGCGGGCGCTCGCGCCGGCCGGTCGGGTGGAAGGCCCGTCGGCGGCCGGGGTGGCGGGCGCGCTCGCCACGGCCACCTTGTCGGCGCGGCGGGCCGGGGTCGGTGTGCCGTTGGGTCGGGCGACCGGCGGACGGGCCGTCGTGGGCGGACGCGGGGTCGCGGCGACGACGCCGCGCTCGTACATCCGCACCACGCTCGTCTGCACCTGGCCGGGTGCCATCCGGATACCGGACACGGTGACCTGGTGCCCGTACACGTCGCTGACCCGCACGCTGTACGGGCCGGGGCCCGCGCCGGAGGCCAGCAGCCAGTAGTTGTAGTCCTGCCGGGCCGTTGCCCGCCACGGGCCGCTGGTGCCCTGGCGCACCTCGACGGAGCGCAGCGGGTTGCCGTGGTTGCCGATCCGGACGGCGAACCAGAACTGCGACGCGCCCTCCTTGATGCGGAAGGTCAGCGGGCCGGGCAGCGGCGGGTTGACGACCGCGCGGTAGGTGACCTGGACGAGCCCCTGGACCGGGTCGGCGATCCGGGCGAACGCCTCCCGGGACAGGTCGAGGTGTTCCGGCTCGCACTCCGGGCACTGGTCCATGATCAGGACGCGGACGGTGCCCTTCGGGCCGGTGACGTCGAGGAAACCACCGCAGGCGGCGCCCGCGGCGTACTCGGTGGGGCCGAGGGCGACGTAGAGCCGGTTGGCCGGCGCCGCCGGGTTGGAGCAGTTGCCGCCGGCGCCCTTCGAGTCGTAGAAGGTCGCCTTGCCGCTGTGGGTGGCGGTGCCGGTCGGTGGCGCGGCGGCGAGCGTCCGCCCGGCGGCGCAGGCCGGGGTCGAGCCGGACCGCAGGGCCAGGGTGAGTCCGAGGGCCGCCGCGAGCACGGTGACGCCGGTGGCGACCAGCCAGGGCACCGGACCGGACGAGGAGGCGGGCCGATCGTCCGGAGTGCGGTCCAGGTCGAGGTCGATGTCGACGTCCTTGACGACGAGGGCGCGATCCTCGACGCCGCCGGGAGCGCTTCCGTCGGTCACGTCGCGATGCTGCCGGAAGCGCGTAGGGCCGGACAAGGCGGCTAAGCGAAAGCTAAGAGAGCATCGACGGACGGTGACGAGCCCGCCGCTGGCCGGTCAGGGTTCGACGACGAGCGGATCGCCGATCCGGATCGGTCCACTGTCGACGGGCACGACGTTCAGTCCGAACAGGAGCTTCTGCCGGATGTTGCGATGGCGGCCGAGGGTGCGCAGGGGCTCCTTGGCGCGTACCCCGGTCTCCTGGTCGGTGGTGGTGACCACGCAGCGGTCGCACGGCCCGGCGGCGCGCAGCCGCACGTCGCCGACGCGCAGCGACCGGCCCGCCCACCCGTCCTCGGCCCAGGCCGGCGCGCCGTCGACGACCAGGTTGGGCCGGAATCGCGTCATCGGCACCGGCTCCTCCCCCGCGTCGGCGAGCCAGCCGTTGAGGGCGTCGAGGGAGCCGGTGCTGGTCAGCAGCAGCGGGTAGGCGTCGGCGAAGCTGACCTGGTCACCGGTGTCGTACTCGCGTCCGGCGGCGGGCACGTGTCGCGTCGGTTTGGCCAACCACACCAACCGGACGGGCCGGCCGAGGAGCGCGCCGAGCCAGGCGTCGGCCGCCGGGCCGGCGGGCAGCGCGGTGACCGAGGTGGTCCGGCTGCGGAAGGTCCGCACCTGCACCGGCTCGCCGCCGGCCGGCTCCGGCACGTCGAGGTCTGGCCTCCCATCGGCGCGGAGCACCAGGCCGCCGGGGCGGACGCTGGCACGCAGGTCGACCAGGCGGGTGGTGTCCCGCTGGGTGACGCCGACGCCGTCGGCGTCGACCACCATCCAGCGCCGGTCGCCGGCCAGGCCCCACGGGTGCACGAACGCGCCGTCGTGGTCGAGCCGGTGACATCCCTTGACGGGGTACGTGTGGATCGAGGTCAGCCGCACCCGGTAACCATGACACGCCGACAGCGTGGCGGGCGATCCTCGCACCATCGGCGGGCGTTCCTGGCCGGACGAGGGTACGCGGGGTAGAACGTGAATCAGTAGCATCGCCGCTATGGCGCGCGCAGACCAGACCGCAGAACTCAACCTCCCCACGAACCGGGGACCGGTCGACCCTGGGCGGCCGGACGGTGGCGAGCAGGCGACCGCTGGAGCACCCAAGCCCCGGCGACGGTGGAAGCGGATCGTCCTGATCATCCTCGTGGTCCTGGCGTTGCTCGCCGCTGGCGGTGTGGTCGCGGGCGGCCTCTACTACCGCTCCATCAACTCCAAGGTCGAACGGATGGACGCGTTCGAGGATGTGCCGGAGGCGTCGCGTCCGCAGCCCGCGGCGCCCGGCGCCATGAACATCATGATCCTCGGCAGCGACTCCCGCGACACGGAGAACGCATCGGGCTCCCGATCGGACACGATCATCCTGGCGCACCTTCCCAAGGACCGGTCCAGCGCTCAACTGATCTCCATCCCCCGGGACACCTGGGTGCACGTGCCCAAGTCGAAGGAGGGGCGGGGCGGCACCGACGCCAAGATCAATGCGGCGTACGCGTGGGGTGGCGTGCCGCTGATGGTCCAGACGGTGGAGGAGTTCACCAACGTCCGCATCGACCACGTGACAATGGTCGACTTCTCCGGCTTCAAGGAGATCGTCGACGCGCTCGGTGGTGTGGAGATCGATGTGGAGCAGAGCTTCACCTCGACGCATTCGCTGAACCCCGACGGGCGGCGCGAATTCACCAAGGGAAAGCAGACGATGGACGGGGCCGCCGCCCTGGACTACGCCCGTGAGCGGTACGCCTTCGCCAATGGCGACTTCGCCCGAATCAAGCATCAGCAGCAGGTCATCAAGGCCATTTTGGACAAGGCGGCCTCCGGTGGCGTGCTGGCCAGTCCCACCAAGCTGAACTCGTTCGTGAAGGCCACGGCCAACTCGGTCGCCGTCGACCGTTCCCTGTCCCTGGTCGACCTGGCGATGGAGCTTCGTCACCTGCGCGGCGGCAACCTCGCGTTCTTCACCTGCCCCACCAAGGGAACGGGAATGATCGGCAGCGAAAGCGTCGTGCTCGCGGACAAGGGCAAGGCAAAGCGCGTCTTCGACGCCGTTCGTCGCGACGCGGTAGCCGACATCGCGTCCGCCGCAAAGTAGGAGACAGGAATGCCGTGCCGGCTCTGGTGGCGCAACTGACGCGGTCGTAACCTGCGATCGCCCCCTGGTATGAATTTCACCGGCGGGCTCACGGGGGAGGATCACCATGTCGAGCCAACCGGTCATGAGTTACCCGGGCGCGAGACGGACGGAGTTCGGCGACGCACCGCCACCGGCGGAGGCGCAGCAGGGCGACGAGGGCAGCACGGTCGCCGAGTCGACGAGGGTGTCGGCGACGGTGCCCGTCCGGTCCGGTTTGGACACCACGGCGGTCCTGCCGTACGCGGGGTCCCGGACCTCCAAGCGGACGCGCTGGCTGCGGGCCTGGATGTTGACGGCGCCCATCGACGCCGTCGCACTGCTCGTTCCCCTGCTGTTGAGCCAGAACTACTGGCGGGGAACCCTGTCCAACGCGGCGTTGACCGTGGCCATCTTCGCGTCCGGCGGGTTGTATCGCGCCCGCCGGCACGTCGGCATCCTGGACGAACTGCCGAGCATTTGCGGCCGACTGCTGGCGTCCGCCGCGGTGGTGGCCATCATCGCGGCGGAACGGCACGACTCGGTGCACTACGTGGGCGGATTCATGCGGGGCGTCGCGCTCTCCGCCGGTCTGGTGATCGTCGGCCGGGCCTTCAGCAGGGCGTTCACCATCGTCGCACGCAAGCGCCGGTGGGTGGAGCACAACACCATCATCATCGGCAGCGGACCGGTCGGTCTGGAACTCGCCCGGCTGCTGCGGCGCTACCCGCAGTACGGGCTGCGGTTCGTCGGTTGCGTCGACGTCGCGCCGAACGAGGGCGTCGGGTCCGTTCCGTTGATCGGCACGCTGAACGATCTCGAGAAGCTCACCGAGATGTTGGAATGCGACGTGTTGGTCATCGCCGACCCGGACTGCTCCGAGTCGGAGCTGATGGACAACCTGTTGCGGATGGTCAGGGCACGCCCCGACCTGTGGGCAGTGCCCCGCCTCTGGGGATCCCGCTCGCTGGGCGGGTATCCCGATCACATCGGCGCGATACCGATCGTCAAGATCGGAGATACCAAACTCTCCGGGCCACGATGGGCCGTCAAGCGGGCGTCCGATGTGGTCTTCGCGGCGGTGGCGTTGCTCGTCCTCAGTCCGGTGCTGCTGCTCTGCGCGCTGGCGACGTTCCTCGCCGTTGGCCGGGGCATCTTCTTCTACCAGGAACGGATCGGCCGGTACGGCAAACCATTCAAGGTGATCAAGTTCCGTTCGATGCAGCCCACCGACGAGAGCGAGTCGCAGACGAACTGGTCCATCGCGCACGACCAGCGGGTGGGGGTGGTCGGCCGGTTCATGCGTCGGACGTCCCTCGACGAACTACCTCAACTCTGGAACATCCTGCGCGGCGAGATGAGCGTGGTCGGCCCCCGACCGGAACGGCCGCACTTCGTGGAGAAGTTCTCGGTCGAGTACCCCACCTACGCGATGCGCCACCGGGTACCCGTCGGGCTCACCGGGCTCGCGCAGGTCAGTGGTCTGCGCGGCGACACCCCGATCTCCGACCGGGCGAGGTTCGACAACTACTACATCGAGAACTGGTCACTGTGGCTCGACGTCAAGGTCGTGCTGCGTACCGTCGCCGAGGTGTTCCGCGGTGGCGGCCGCTGACGGTCGGCATCAGCGCATGAGCAGCGGCAGCAATTGGGCCCGGTAGCCACCGAGGTATCGGTCCGGATCGCCGGCCAACACGCTGGCGAGCACGGTGCCGAAGACGTCCCGGAAGTCCGTCGTCGCCTTGAGATCGCCGTCATCCAGGTCGGTCAGGCTCGGTTGCTCGCCGTAGAACCCGCCGGCCACGCCATGTCCGAGGATGAACATCGGCCCCGCTGTGCCGTGGTCGGTTCCGTCGGAGGCGTTCGCCCGGACCCGCCGGCCGAACTCGCTGTAGACCACGACGGTGACCCGTCGGCCGGCCTCGGTGCGGCCCATCCGGTCCACGAAGCCGCTCAGCGCCTCGTCGAGGTTCCTGAGCAGCGTCTCATGCCACACGCGCTCGCCCGCGTGCGTGTCGAACCCGCCGAGACTCACCGAGTAGACCCGGGTGGGCACCTGGGATTCCACGCACCGGGCAACGAGCGCCAACTGGGCGACGAGTGCGTTGTCGCCGCCCGTGCCGGTCGCCTGGACGGTGCTCCCGCCGGTATGCCTTCGCTCGTCGGTTCCGCTCGCGGCTTCCTGCACCACACGGTTCATCGTGATGAGGTCCGCGTAGCTGGCCGCTGCCCGCGCCTGCATCTCCGACTCGCCGGGCTCGGCCCGGCCGAGTGCCGAGACGACGGCAGGCGAGAAGCCCGGCGGCAGGGTGAGCCCTCGGTAACTCACGCAGGCACCGATTCGGGACTTACCCACCAGCATCGGCGGTAGGGCCGGCTCGAAGCTGACGGCCGTCTCGGTGGCGGCGTTCGTCGCGTCGAGCCAGCGCCCCACCCAGCCGGTTGGAGCGGGAGTGCCCGGCGACGCGGTCTGCCAGATGTCCATCGACTTGAAGTGGCTCCGGTCCGGCTTCGGGTAGCCGACGCCACGCACGATTGCCATCTTCTGGGCGTCCCAGAGCCGTTTCATCCCGCGCAGCGCCGGGTTGAGGCCCAGCGTGCCGTCGAGGTGCAGCACCTGCTCCGGCGCGTACGCCAACTCTGGCCGGGCGCTGTGGTAGCCCGGGTCCGCGTACGGGATGACCGTGTTGAGTCCGTCGTTCCCGCCGTAGAGGGTGACCAGAACGAGCGTGGGCAGGCCCTCCTGGGCATCACCGGCCTTGGTCTTCGCACCACTTTTGAGCAGTTCGTGAAAGCCCAGCACCCCCGCGCCGGCCGCCAGCGCGCCACCGCCGACAACCCCGGACGAGATGAGGAACCGCCGTCGGGTCAACGCATCCATGCCCACACATCCAGTCAGGTCACCAGGTACTCGGGACTGACCAGCCCGAGTGTCAGCTTCATCCGGTCATCTCGGGTATCGCGCAGCACGGCGTACGTCCGGTTGGTCCATCGATCGACGCAGAGCAGTTGCGCCACGGTTTCCGGTGTCAGTGAGCCGGGCTGCACCAGGCCGACAAGCATGCTGGCGATCTTCAACCGGACCTGGGCGGCGGCCGAGGTCAGCCAGGCTGTACCTGCCGGCCACCCGCCGACGCTCGGCGGTGCGAACGGACGCTGACCCAGCGCTTCCATCGCCCAGTAGATCTGCGTGAACATCTGCTCGGGCATCGCGGCCGGCCGGACCCCCAGTTGACGCATCGCGCCGACCAGCCACTCGACGGGTTGCAGGACCATCGTCCCGCGAGTCGCCTGGAACGCCTCGTCGGCGAAGAGCACCCGCAGCATCGCCATCGGCGCCGGGAAGGCCTCCGCCATCGCGTCACGGATGCGCCCGGGGATGGGTTGGGTGGCCGAGGCGTACCGGAACCACAGCCGGGACGCGATGAACCGCCGGCAGGTCGGTTGTTCCAGCAGGAGGTCGACGAGACTGTCCGCGTCGAAGTTCGCGGTGACGCCGAGGACCTTCTTGCGGCCGGTGTCACGGTGCTGGGGATCGGAGACCAGCGACTCACGGTCGAGGATGACCCGCCAGCCGGTCAGGGCGCGGCCAGCCTCTTTGACGTCCTGCTCGGTGTACTGCCCGACACCGAGCATGAACAGCTCGAACAGCTCCCGGGCGAGGTTCTCGTTCGGTGCCGCCTTCTTGTTGTGCTGCCCGTCCAGCCAGTAGACCAACGCCCGGTCGAGCACCATGCGGTGGGCCAACTCGGCGAAGTCGCGTGCCCCCCGGAACGCGTGCAGTTGCCCGAGCATGAGCTGTGGGCTGCGGACCTTCGCCACAGAGGTCGCCCAGTGTCCGTGCCAGAAGAACACCAACTTCTCGACCGCCTGGTGGTCTGCCACGGTCATCCGATCAAGCCACCAGCGCGCGAGGGACACCGTCTGCTCCATCCGCCGACGGTCTCCCTCGGCCCGCTGAGCGTCCGTTGGCCGGGCCAGGCCGATGAACGGATCGGGACCCAGGTCGGGAGCCCGTGCACTGGTCGCGCCGACATCCGGCCCGGCAGGGGCGACCATCCCCGTCACCGTCGCCGCGTAGCCGCGCTGCCGCGCGGCGCCCACTTCCGCCGCAGTCGGGCCGAAGCCAGCCCGCCGAAGCAGAAGGACGATGTCGTCGGTCATGCGTCCACATTAAGGAGTGCCACCGATGCCCTGCGACAGGCCGGCACCGATCCCACGTCGACAGGATCTGCACAGAGCCATTTCCTCCGTGTTCCTGAGCAGCCCATCTGATACCAAATGCCTACAAGAGGACTAAGTAGCTTCCGACTTAGCTTGTCGGCATCGTTACCGGAGGGTCCAGCAGTCCGGTCCATCATTGACAGAAGGGCCGGCGCTGAGGTCTATTAACCCCGGCTTGACGGGGGCGGCCCTCGCTGCCGTCGTCTGCGGGTGCGCCCGGCCACCGTCGAGGCTGGCGAACGCACCCAACCGAACGGGGATCGGGTTGTAGCGGAGTGCGTCCTGTCGTGCACGCACCATCGCTGCCGCACGGTCTACACACCTGCGGCCGCAGCGCGAACATGTGGCCGGACGAATCCGGAAGAGAGACGTGACGACACCACCTCTGCCGCCGGACCGCCTCTCCGGAGCCGGGTCGGCAGCACCGACGATCCTCGTCCTGGGCACCGCCGAGTGGAATGCTCAGATCGCCACGAACCAGCACTACGTCGTACGGGAACTGGCCCGTGACTCTGACACCTACTTCGTGGAATCTATGGGTCTACGGCGAGTGAGACTCGACTCGAAGGACGTCACCCGGATCGCCAAGCGGCTGCGCCACTCTCTCGTCGGCCATCACAAGACGGCGGCCTACCGTCCCATCCCGAAGCGGGCCACGGTCATCTCGCCGCTCATCGTGCCGCTCCACCGGAGGCCGACCCGCTTGCCGAACCGACTCCTCCTGCAACGTGCCGTGGCCGAATGGCGGCGAAGCCCGAGCCCTCGGATCCTTTGGACGTTCACGCCCGTCACCTACGGCCTGGAGCAGTACGCGGACTTCACCCTCTACCACTGCGTCGACATCCTCCAGGCCTTCCCCGGCATCGACGCCTCGGCCGTGTCCACCGGCGAACGGAACCTGGCGGAGCGGGCCGACCTGACCATCGGCACCAGCCAGGCCGTCACCGCCCACCTGACCGACGTCGGGTTCACCGAGGTCCTCACCCTGCCGAACGTCGCCGAGATCGATGTCTTCTCCGCAGCGAGCCAGCCGGCGGCGCAGCGGCGTCCCGCAGCGCTGTTCGCGGGTAACCTCTCGCCACACAAGCTGGACTTCGAACTGCTGCGCACGTTGACCACCGCTCTGCAGGGGCACGGCGAGCTTCTCCTCGCCGGCCCGGTCGCGGCGGGCGGCGGCGAGTTCGACCGCGAACTGGCCCACCTCGAAGGGCTCGGCGCAAGGTACCTGGGAGTACTGACCCTCGACCAACTCGCCGCCGCCGCGGGCACGTGCAGCGTCGGGCTGATCCCATACGCGCTGAACGACTACACCGCCGGCGTCAGCCCGCTCAAGTGCTACGAGTACCTCTCGTCCGGCCTGAACGTGGTCAGCACGCCCATCCCCGGCGTCGTACAGGCGGCGCAAGCCACCCAGCACATCACCACCGCGAGCTCCACCGGCGACTTCGTCGGCCAGGTGCTGGCCACCATCCGCCCTGGTACGGACGACGTGATCGAGGCCCGTGTCCGGCATGCCGGCGACTTCGGCTGGCGCTCTCGGGGCGGCCTCCTGCGCGACATCGCACATCGCATGCCACGACGCGTCGCCGAGGTCGTGGCCCGGCCTGCGGGCGAGATTGGAGGCACCCGTGGCTAGGGCGCGCTCAGCAGTAGCCCCGGTGATCGCGACCGGATCGACGCCGGTGGCCGCAGCCTGTCTGCTGCTCTTCCTCGCCCTGCCCCAGTTCTACCTTCTACCCAAGGGCAGCACCGACATCGCTGCGTCGACGGTGGTCACCATCCTGCTGGTCCCGGGAGTCCTCCTTGCGGCCCGTCGCGGCTCGGGCGTCGAACTGCTCCGCCTCGGCTTCTTCCGCGTCCTCGTGGCGCTACTCGTGGTACGGATGCTGGCGCTGGTCTGGTCGCCGGATCCACGCGCGGGTCTGCCGCTGATCGCGCTGCTCGGCCAGTTCATCGTCACGCTGACGCTGATGCTCCAGGCTGTCCGTCAGGACTCCGATCTGCTGCGCCGATTGGCGCGCTGGTACTGGCCCTGGGTCATGGTGGAGGTGGCGATGGTGCTCACCTTCCGGGTCCTACCTGGCGTGGAGGACGCGTTCCTGCGTTCCGTCGGCGGGCTCGTCGCGGGGCAGAACACCGTCGCCGCCCTGTTCGGGGACAGTCCCAACAACGTCTTCGACGAGGCGAAGTCCGGCGGGGTGTTCGTGAACGCGAACGTCGCCGGACTGTTCCTCGGTGTGAACGCGATTGCCGCGTTCGCCGTCGCGGCTGTCACCCGGGATCGGTGGACGCGGGTGGTGGGCTTCGTCGCGCTGGCGGCGGTGCCGATCACCGGCTCGAAATCGGCGACGATCCTCGCGGTCGTCCTACCCGCGACCGTGCTCGCCGTTGAACGTCTCGCCCGTACGCACGCCTCGGGGCCGGCCCGACGGAGCATCCGTTACTGGCCGACCGGCCGCAGGCGCCGTCGGCTGTTGCTCGGGTTGGGCGGCGCCGGTCTGCTCGGCGCGATCGCGGCCGTGCTGCTCGCCGTCAACCTCGGCCTCACCGATGCGTTGGCCAAGTCCTTCGGCGACCGGGCGGCCATCTGGGGCTTCGGCGCGGAGGCGTTCCTGCGTGAACCGCTGCTCGGCCTCGGCTACGGCGGCTGGGACGCCGGCTTCGGGACGTACGCGCGAGAGCACGGCATCTACCGCAGCTTCCCGCCCCACAACGTCCTCCTCGCGGCGTGGGCCGCGACAGGTCTGGTCGGCCTGGTGCTGACCGCCGTGTTCTTCGCGCTCGCGTTGCGGCTGGCCGTCCGCGTCGTCACCAACGGCGAGCCTCGACACCGAGCGTTCGCGCTCTGGACCACCGCGGCCATCGCCTGGACGCTCATCCATGGGCTCGGTGACAACACCGATATTTTCGGTGACATCCACCTCATACCTATCCTTTCGCTGCTGGTCGCCTTCCTCATCGGGGGCGGCCGCGAGGAGTCGAACGACCATGCGACTGCCCGCCGTCGGAATCCTTCGACATCAACAGTTCCTGCCCTCGGAGACGTTCATCCCGAGCCAGGCGCTGGCGATGCGCAGCTTCCGACCGCTGTTCGTGGGCCGGGATCTGGTTCCGAACCGGCCGGAGACCGAATCGGTTAGCGTGGCGGATTTCGGCAGGTCGGCCGTCCTGTCGTACACGCTGACGCGCCGCTCCCAGGCGTTGGCCGCCGCGCTCGCGGAGCGCGGCACCGCATTGCTGCACGCCCACTTCGGCGTCGAGGGGGTGTACGCGGTCCCCACCGCGAAGGCGCTGGGAGTGCCACTGGTCACGACCCTGCATGGCTTCGACGTCACGGTCACCCGGGCGAAGATGCTCGCCTCGAAGAAGCCGTCGTGGTTGAACTACGTCACCTGGCGCAACTCACTTTTCACCGAGGGCGCGGTGTTCGTCTGCGTCTCCGAGCACATCCGCCGCCGCGCGGTGGAGTGGGGATACCCCGCGGACCGGTGCCGCGTACTGCCCATCGGCGTGGACGTCGACGCCATCCAGCCCAGCGGCCCTGTCGAGGTACCCCGCATCCTGCACGTCGCGCGGCTGGTGGAGAAGAAGGGAACGCAGTACCTGCTGCGGGCGTTCGCTGAGGTGCGGAAGGCAATTCCCGGCGCGGAGCTGACGCTCATCGGTGAGGGTCCGCTCCGCGACCCGCTCGGCGCGCTCGCCCGGGAGCTCGGCATCGAGGCATCCGTGCGCTTCCTGGGCGCCCAGAAGCACAGCGACACCCTCCAGTGGCTGAGCCAATCGACGTTGCTCTGCCTGCCGAGCGTGACGGCCCAGGACGGTGACCAGGAGGGCCTGGGCATGGTCCTCCTGGAGGCGGCCGCCTCCGGCAAGCCGGTGATCGGCACTCTTCACGGCGGGATCCCGGAAGCGGTGACCGACGGGGCGAACGGCTTCCTGGTGCCCGAGCGGGATGTCGCCGCGCTCGCGGACCGGCTGATCGAACTGCTGCGGGACAAGCACCTCTGCGACCAGCTCGGCAAGGTCGGGCGGCAGACCGTCGAGGACCGGTTCAACCTGCGCCGGCAGACCGAGAAGCTCGAGTCGTTGTATCGGGATCTGCTGTGATCGAGTCAATCCTCATCCATTCCCGATCGACGCCGCACCATCACACCGGCGGGATGGAAACCCTCGCCTGGCGACTGGCCGCCGAGTGGGCCAGGACCGTGCCGCGCGTGCAACTGGTCACCACGGCGATTCCGGGCCGGACCGACGCCTTCGCCGAGGACGACGTCCAGGTGACGCCGCTAACCGGCACCCGGCCGGGCCGCTACTCCCGCTCCTGGTGGAAGGAGTCCCGCGCCCACTGGGCGGCGATCAGTTCCCCACCGGGGGTGGTCTTCTCGGTCAGCGCCGGCTCCTACTCGGTGGTCCGGGAGCGGGCCCTGCACCCGCACACGCCGTTCGTGCTCCAGGCGCACGGCACGTCCGCCATGGAACTCGGGTCGAAGCTGCGGGCGCCCAGCGCGCGTTCCCTGGCCGGTACGCCCAAGAACGCGCTCTCGCTGGTCCGCGACCTGGCCCGGTATCGCCACTTCGACCGCCTCGTCGCGGTCGGCGAAAACGTGGTCGAGTCGCTGACCGCGGCACCGCAGAACTGGTCGACGACGCCAGACAAGATCCGTCTGATTCCGAACGGTGTTCGGGCCGAGGACCACGCTTTTGACGGCGCGGCCCGGAACCGGATCCGACTCGCTCTGGGGATCGACGAGGCGACGGTCCTGGTCGGCTGTGTCGGCCGACTGCACGTGCAGAAGCGGGTCGACCGGGCCCTGCGGGCGGCAGCGGTCCTCCGCGACCGTGGCCACGGCGACCGGTTCCGGTTCCTCATGGTGGGCGACGGCCCGGACGACGGGCGGCTGCGCGGCCTGGTCCGCAAGCTCCAGCTGGAGAGAATGGTCGTTTTCACGGGACGGGTGGACGCGGACGCAGTGCCCGACTACTACTCGGCCGCAGACGTGTCATTGCTCACCACCGCGCGACTGGAAGGGCTTCCGATGGCGGTGCTGGAGGCGTTGGCCGGCGGCCTGCCCTGCGTCGTCACGGCCGGGTCGATCCGATCCGAGGCGTTGAGCCGGGTCATGCACGAGGTCGACACGTCGGACTCCGACGCGCTTGCCGACGTGGTGCTGAAGGTGACCGCGGACCGAGCGCCGCGGGAGAATCTGCTGCCCCCGGCCTTCCTGCTCGACCAGTGTGCCCGGAACTACCTGGCGGACTTCGCGCACCTGATCGCACAGCGCCGAGCCTGACCATGGGCAAGATCTTCTTCCGTCTGGTCCTCGGCGGCATCGCCGGCAAGATCCTCGGCCTGCTCCGCGAGGTGCTGCTGGCCGCGCTCTTCGGGGCGGGTCGGGTGGTGGCAGCCAACCGCATCGCGCTGACTGCGACGCTGATTCCGATCAACTTCTTCACCGCCGACGCGCTGACTGCGGGCTTCCTTCCGCTGTACGTGCAGTACCGCCAGGAGCGGCCGGCGATGGCGCGGACGCTCTACCGTGCGGTGCATCTGCTGTTGGCCGTCTTCTCCCTGCTCTTGGCCGTGGCGCTGATCTTCGGGCGGGACCTGTGGGTTGGGCTCCTGGGGCCGGGGTTGGATCCGCACACGGCGGACATCGCCGCGACCATGCTCGGCATCGCCGCGCTAGGCGTGCCGTTCTACGTCCTGTACAACCTCAACACCTTGGTCGGCCTGGCCAACGACGACGTCCGCCTGATCAACCTGCGGCCCTCGTGCCAGAGCGTCGGGCTGATCCTCGCCACGGTGATCGCCTGGAGGACCGGGCACGTTTCCGTGCTGGCGTGGGGCTTCACGGTGCCGTACATCGTGCTGTGGGGTTGGGGCGCCTACTGGATCCGTCGTCAGGGCTACCTGCACGGAGGCGACGACACTGGTTCGCACCGCCCGGACCGGGCGGCCGCCAAGGTCGCCCTCGGGATGTTCTGGCGGCGCCTGCGGCCACTACTGCTGATTCCCGTGATCCTGCAGGGCTCGATCGCGGTGGAGCGGGCCGTCGGCTCGCTGCTCGGCGTCGAGGTGGTGGCCGCCACCGAGTACGCACGCTTCGTGGTCGACTCGTGCATGGCCCTGCTCGCCGCCCCGCTGGGTCTGGCCGGCCTGGCGTCGTTCGCCCGGATGAAGGCCGATGAGGTGGGTGCCGGGCTCCGCCGACTGATCCCGCCGGTGATACTGGTGGCCGTCCCCCTCGCCCTGATCCTGTCGCTGAACAGCCGGGGGATCGTCACCCTCCTCTATGCCCGAGGCCAGTTCGACGAGCGGGCCGTGGACGTATCGTCGGTGCTGCTGTTGGGCTTCGCGCTCGGGATCTGGGCACACGTCCTCGGCTACACCTTCGTGAAAGTGCTGAACGCCCGAGGGGCCAACGTCCAGGTCGCGATCGTGATGGCGCTGTCGTTCGGCATACCGATCGCCGTGAACGTCCTGCTGTACAGGCAATGGGGCGCCTTCACGATCGGCGCTGCCTCCTCGATCGGCGGCGTCTTGATGTTCCTCATCTCGGCGAGATGGCTGTCGGTGCTGGGCTACAGCACACGCCTGCTCGCCATCGCGCTGCCCGGCGCGGTCGTCGCCGCAGTAGCCGGATATCTGCTGGCCGGCGCCGGGCTGCTACGCCTCGTCGCATCGTGCGCGGCCATCCTGCTGGTCTGGGTCGGCTACGTAACGGCCGTGCCCTCGCTTCGGCGTACGTTTCTGTCGTTCGTCCTGAAGAAGCTCGGCCGCGGCACGGACGAGCCTCAGCAGGACGGCCTGGTGGCAATCAAGTGAGGCTCATGAGCGGGCGGGTGGCACTCGTGCACGAGTGGTTCGGGGCGACCGGCGGCTCGGAGAACGTCTTCCGGCAGATCAGCAAACTGCTGCCGGACGCGGAGCGCTTCGTGTTGTGGAAGGACCACGACGCCGTCGAGCCCAACCTGCGGGAATCCTGGTTGGCGCGGACACCGTTGCGTCGTACGAAGGCAGGGGCGCTGCCGTTGATGCCGCTGGTCTGGCGAACCCTCAGCCGGGAGCGGTTCGACCTCGTCATCTCCTCCAGCCACGCGTTCGCCCACACCGTACGGCTCGGCTCGACGGAACACACCCGGTACCTGAGCTACGTGCACTCCCCCGCCCGATACATCTGGAGCCCGAACTTCGACGGGCGGGGCTCCAACCCGCTGCTGACCCTGCCACGGCGTGTGCTGCAGACCGCCGATGTGCGGCTCAGCCGCCACGTGCACGGGTACGCCGCGAACTCCGAGGAGGTGCGTGCCCGGATCGCCCGATACTGGCGGCGCGACGCGGTCGTCATCAACCCTCCGGTGGACGTCGACTACTTCGGTGCCGCGCCTGCTGCGGACCAGAGCCAGTCCCGCGACTACCTGCTCGGGGTGGGGCGATGGATCCCGTACAAGAACTTCGACCTGATCATTCAAATCGCCGAGGCGGCCGGTCTGCCGGTGGTCATCGCCGGCTCGGGTCCCGAGGAGTCCGCGCTGCGGCGCGCCGCGGAGCGAGCCCGGGTGGCGGTGACGTTCGAGGTCCGCCCCTCGAAGGAGCGGCTGCGTCAGCTCTACTGGGGTGCGCGGGCACTGCTGTTTCCGGTCCACGAGGACTTCGGCATCATCCCGGTCGAGGCACAGGCCTGCGGTACCCCGGTGGTGGGCCTGCGCCGCGGCGGTCTATTGGAGACCGTGCACAACGGCGAGACCGGCTTCCTCGTCGACTCCCTCGACCCACACAGCTTCGTACCGCTCGTCCACCGCCTGCCGGAAGTGTCGCCGGAGCGCATCCGAGCACATGCGGCCAGGTTCTCCGAGCAGCAGTTCGCCGAGCGTATGGCGGACTGGATCGCCGAAACCCGTCGCTGAGCGTGATTTACGTGGACACGCGTGTCGACCGGCACGCGTGTCCACGGCACGTTCAGAAGACCACGACGTCCCGCAGGTAGGTGGCCACCCGGCGCAGTTGCTGGGCCTCCGGCACCGGGCTGGTCATCCGGAGCACGAGCTGCCGGTCGACGACACCGTCCCCGCTGCGGAAGTAGGCGACGACGACCAGACCGTGCCGCTGCTCGCCGTCGGCGTCGATGAGCGCCTCGGCGTAGGTGGCGTACTGCCCGCTACGGATCCACCGTGCACCCCACGCCTCCTCGCTCATCCGCATCGTGGTCTGGCGTTGCTCGTCGCACGGCTGGGGGCAGTTCCGAACGATCAGCTCACCACCGATCGGCGATCCCCCGGAGGCTGTCATGCCGCAGTTGTACTTGACGAACCCCTCGGCCTGACCAGCAAGTGTGCAGGACCAGTCCATCGGGACCTTCACCGGGAACCCGAGCCCTTCGAGGCCGGTCAGCGTACGTACGTTGTCCCGTTCGGTGAACCCCGGCCACTGTGGCGGCCACTTGCCTCCGCGCGGCGGCTCGATCCCCGGCGACTGTGGCGGCGCGGTAGGCATCGTTGGCGGCGCGGCGGTGGCGGTGGCGGTGGCGTTCACGTCGGCCGGGTTGTCGTCGTCGCCCAGGCCGGCCCAGGCGATGAGGCCACCCCCGCCGGCCAGCACCACCAATACCAGCGCTGCGGCTCCGACCCAGAGGCCGGTCCGCCGCTTGGGCGGTGGGGAGGGGGTGATGCGACGGACTGGCGAGGCGAACAGGTCGGCGCTCGACGGTCCGTTGCTCTGGGCGTCGGGTGGCGCCGACGTCACCGCGGCGGGTGGCGCCGACGTCACCCCGGCTGGCGAAATGGGCGCGCCGGAGATCGGGTGCGGGATCGCGGACACCAACTTGCCGGGGACGGGACCCGTCTGCACTGCCCACGGGGCCTGCGGCGCACCGGAGACCGGCTGCGGCGGGCTCGACACGGGCGGGGCGGACACCGACGGCGGCACGGACGTCGGCGGCGGCACGGACGTCGGCGGCGGGGCGGACACCGACGGCGGGGCGGACGTAGGCGGCGGGACGGACGTCGGCGCGGGGGTGTATTCGACGCCGAGGGCCCGGAGCAGCTTCTCGGCCCCGGCACCCGCCTCGGCCGGGTACGCCACCCAGGGGGCGTCGGCCGAGAAGTCGGCGTACGTGTAGGCCAGTCCACCCGGGGCCTGCGCCAGCGAATCGGCGACTCCGGCGAAGGACTCGCGCCAGCCTGGTGCGGCGGCCACGGTGGCGTCGAGCACCGCCACGGTGACGAACCGGCCCTGCTCGTCGATCGCGGCCCATGCCTTCCCTACCGGAGACCCGCCGAGCGCGTGGGTGAACCTGTAGGGGCCTTCCGGCTGCATGCGCACTCCTCCGTTGTACCGCCGTGCGGATAGTACCGGCCGTTCGCCAACCCGACCCGCCCCGGCGGCACCCACCGGTGACCGCGCCACTGCTTGCTTTGTGAAAGTTTTCATGCATACAGTCCAAGCGTGAATGACAGCGCTGCGGAGGCGACGGCCGAGCAGGTCCTCGACCTGTTCGACGGGGTGCGACTCACCCCGACCCAGCGCCGGATCGCGCACTGTCTCGTGCAGCACGCGCCGACCGTCGCGTACCTCTCCGCCGCGGAGGTCGCCGAGTTGGCCGGGGTCAGCCAGCCCTCGGTCACCCGGTTCGCCGTCGCGCTCGGCCACGACGGCTATCCGGCGCTGCGCCGCCGGCTGCGGGACCTCACCGCCCGCACGACCGGCCGCCCGGCGGACGTCACCAACGAACTCCAGCAGGCGGTACGCACCGAGATGGGCAACCTGGACCGATTGGCCGGGCAGCTCGCCGACACCGACCGGATCGCCGGGACCGGGCGGCTGCTCGCGTCCAGCCGGCCACTGCCGGTGCTGGGCCTGCGGGCCGCCGCGCCACTGGCCGCGTACTTCGCCTACTTCGCCGCCAAGGTGCACCCGGACGTGCGGGTGCTCAACGACGGCGGCAGCCTGCTCACCGACCGGCTGGAGCAGGCCGCCGAGGCCGGGGCCTCCGCCGTGCTCGCCTTCGTGCTGCCCCGCTACCCCCGGGAGACCCTGGACGCCCTGCGCGACGCGCGTGCCGCCGGGCTGACCGTCGTGGCGATCACCGACTCGCCGGTCAGCCCGGCCACCGAACACGCCGACGTGGTGTTGCCGGCCGCCGTCGGCGCCCAACTCGTCTTCGACCTGCACACCGCCCCGATGACCCTGGCGATGGTCCTGTTGCAGGCGATCTGCGACGCCGCGCCGGCCGACACCCAGCGCCGCCTGGAGGCATTCGAAGCCTCCGCGGCCCGCCGACAGTTGTTCCTCGGATGAGGAGGAGACCGGAGATGACCCAGCCCATCCGTGCCGCACGGGGTAGCCAGCTCACCGCCCGTGGCTGGCCGCAGGAGGCCGCCCTGCGGATGTTGATGAACAACCTCGACCCCGAGGTGGCCGAACGCCCCGACGACCTGGTGGTCTACGGCGGGACCGGCAAGGCGGCGCGGGACTGGCCGTCGTACCACGCGTTGGTGCGTACGCTGACCGACCTGCGCGCGGACGAGACGATGCTGGTGCAGTCCGGGCGGCCGGTCGGTGTCATGCGGACGCACGAGTGGGCGCCCCGGGTGCTGCTGGCGAACTCCAACCTGGTCGGTGACTGGGCGACCTGGCCCGAGTTCCGTCGCCTCGAACAGCTCGGCCTGACCATGTACGGACAGATGACGGCCGGATCCTGGATCTACATCGGCACGCAGGGCATCCTCCAGGGCACCTACGAGACGTTCGCCGCCGTGGCCGCCAAACGGTTCGGGGGCACCCTGGCCGGGACGCTGACCCTCACCGCCGGGTGCGGCGGAATGGGTGGCGCGCAGCCCCTCGCGGTCACCATGAACGACGGCGTCTGCCTCATCGTCGACGTCGACCGCACCCGCCTGGACCGCCGGGTGCACGACCGCTACCTGGACGAGGTGGCCGACTCCCTGGACGACGCGGTCGCGCGGGTCCGCGCGGCGAAGCGGGACCGGCGCGCGTTGAGCGTCGGGGTCGTCGGCAACGCCGCCGAGGTCTTCCCGGAACTGCTGACCCGGGGCGTCGAGATCGACATCGTGACCGACCAGACCAGCGCGCACGACCCGCTGGCGTACCTGCCGGTGGGCGTCGAGCTGGCCGATGCCCGGGACTACGCCGCCGCGAAGCCCGCCGAGTTCACCGATCGGGCCCGCGAGTCGATGGCACGGCACGTCGAGGCGATGGTCGGCTTCCTGGACGCCGGGGCCGAGGTCTTCGACTACGGCAACTCGATCCGGGGCGAGGCGCAGCTCGGCGGCTACCAGCGCGCGTTCGACTTCCCGGGCTTCGTGCCCGCGTACATCCGTCCGCTGTTCTGCGAGGGCAGGGGTCCGTTCCGGTGGGCGGCGCTCTCCGGCGACCCGGCCGACATCGCCGCCACCGACAAGGCCATCCTGGACCTGTTTCCGGAGAACGAGTCGCTGGCCCGCTGGATCAAGCTGGCCGGCGAGCGGGTCGCGTTCCAGGGCCTACCGGCTCGGATCTGCTGGCTCGGCCAGGGCGAACGGGACCGGACGGGAGTGCGGTTCAACGACATGGTCGCCTCCGGTGAGCTCTCCGCCCCGGTGGTGATCGGCCGGGACCACCTGGACACCGGCAGCGTGGCGAGCCCGTACCGGGAGACCGAGGGCATGGCCGACGGCTCCGACGCGGTCGCGGACTGGCCGCTGCTGAACGCGCTGGTCAACACCGCCAGTGGGGCGTCCTGGGTGTCCATCCACCACGGGGGCGGGGTGGGCATCGGCCGGTCGATCCACGCCGGGCAGGTCTGCGTGGCCGACGGCACCGCCCTGGCCGGCCAGAAGATCGAGCGGGTGCTCACCAACGACCCGGCGATGGGTGTCATCCGGCACGTCGACGCCGGCTACGACAGCGCCCGCGAGGTCGCCGAGCGCACGGGCGTCCGGGTGCCCATGGCCGAGGGTGAAAACGCGTGAGCGACGACCTGCCCGGCCGGTTCCGGGAGCTGTGGGACGAGATCGCTCCGGTCGGGCGGGACGCGGACAGCGGCGGCTACCTGCGGTACGCGCTGACCGAGCCGGAACTCCAGCTGCGGGCCTGGTTCCGGGCGCAGGCCGACCGGCGTGGCCTGCCGGTCACCGAGGACGGCAACGGCAACCTCTTCGCCCACTGGGGTGACCCCGAGGGCACGGACGCCGTGCTGACCGGCAGCCACTTCGACTCGGTGCCGCACGGCGGGGCGTACGACGGGCCGCTCGGCATCGTCAGCGCCCTCCTCGCCGTGGACGAGCTGCGCGCCGCCGGTGTCACCCCGGTCCGGCCGCTGGTGGTGGCCGCGTTCGTGGAGGAGGAGGGCGCGCGTTTCGGCGTACCCTGCCTGGGGTCGCGGCTGCTCAGCGGCGTGCTGGCGGCCGACCGCGCGGCCGGCCTGCGCGACGCGGCCGGGGTGAGCTACGCCGACGCGCTCGGCGGGCAGCCGGCGGGCGCTCGCCCGGAGCTGCTGGGTCGGTTCGCCGCGTTCGTGGAGCTGCACGTCGAGCAGGGCCGCGCGCTCGTGGACGCGGACGCGCCGGTCGGGGTGGCGAGCGCGATCTGGCCGCACGGCCGCTGGCGCTTCGACGTGGTCGGCGAGGGCAACCACGCGGGTACGACGCGGATGGCCGACCGCCGCGACCCGATGCTCACCTACGCGTTCGGGGTGCTGGCCGCCAACAAGGAGGCCCGGCTGCGCGGGGCGCACGCCACCGTGGGCCGGGTCGCCGTGGAACCCAACGCGACGAACGCCATCCCGTCGAGGGTGACCGGCTGGCTGGACGCGCGCGCCGCCGACCCGGAGACGCTGACCGGGCTGGTCGACGCGGTCCGGACCAAGCTCGCCGAGCGGGCCCGCCGCGACGGCACGGAGGTGCTGGTCACCGAGGAGTCGATGACCCCGCTGGTCGCCTTCGACGACGACCTGGCCGCCCGGCTGGCGACGCTGCTCGACGCGCCGGTGCTGCCCACCGGTGCGGGACACGACGCCGGGGTGCTCGCGGCGCACCTGCCCACCGCGATGCTGTTCGTGCGGAACCCGACCGGGGTGTCGCACTCCCCCGCCGAGGCCGCCAGCGACGACGACTGCGCGGCCGGGGTGCGCGCGCTGGCCCGCGTGCTCGAGGAGCTGACATGCCGCTGACCCCCACCCGCTGGCTGGCCGAGTACGCCTGGCTCCCGGCGCACGCCGAGCCCACGCCGGACGTGCTGATCGAGGTCGAGGACGGCCGGATCAGCGCGGTGACGCCGCTGACCCCGGGGAGCCGGCCGCCGGCCGGGGTCGACGCGTACGCCGACGCCGTGCCGCTGCCCGGCCTGACCCTGCCGGGCCTGGCGAACGCGCACTCGCACGCCTTCCACCGGGCCCTGCGCGGGCGCACCCACGGCGGGCAGGGGGACTTCTTCTCCTGGCGGGACCGGATGTACGCCGTCGCGGACCGGCTCGACCCGGACACCTACCTGGCGCTGGCCCGGGCGGTGTACGCCGAGATGGCGCTCACGGGGATCACCTGCGTGGGCGAGTTCCACTACCTGCACCACCGGCCCGACGGCGGCGCGTACGACGATCCGAACGCGATGGGCGCGGCGCTGGTCGAGGCGGCCGCGCACGCCGGCATCCGACTCACCCTGCTGGACACCTGCTACCTCACCTCCACGGTGGACGGTCAGCCGCTCGTCGGGCCGCAGCGGCGCTTCGGCGACGGCGACGCGGCCGGCTGGGCGCGACGGGCGGGGGCGTTCCAGCCGACCGACTCCCACGTGCGGGTCGGCGCGGCGGTGCACTCGGTCCGGGCGGTGCCCGCCGACCAGCTCCGTACGGTCGCCGACTGGGCCCGCGAGCGGCGGGCCCCGCTGCACGTGCACCTCTCCGAACAGCCCGCCGAGAACGACGAGTGCCGGGCCGTGCACGGGCGTACGCCCACCGCGCTGCTCGCGGACCACGGCGTCCTCGGGCCGGACACCACCGCCGTCCACGCCACCCATCCGACCAGCGCCGACCTGACCCTGCTCGCCGACAGCCGGACCGGCGTCTGCCTCTGTCCCACCACCGAACGGGACCTCGCCGACGGCATCGGTCCGGCCCGCCGGATGGCCGACGCGGGTATCCGGCTGAGCCTGGGCAGCGACAGTCACGCCGTGGTCGACCTGTTCGAGGAGGCCCGCGCCGTGGAGCTGGACGAACGGCTGCGCACCCGCCGGCGCGGCCACTTCACCCCGGTCGACCTGCTCACCACGGCCACCGCCGCCGGGCACGCCGCGCTGGGGTGGACCGACGCCGGGCGGATCGCCGCCGGTGCCCGCGCCGACCTGGTGACGGTACGGCTCGACAGTGCCCGCACCGCCGGCGTACCGCCGGTGGGGTTGTTCTTCGCGGCCGGCGCGGCGGACGTCGACCAGGTCGTGGTGGACGGCCGGGTGGTGGTGGCCGAGGGCCGGCACCTGAGCGTGGACGTGCCGGCCGAGCTGTCGGCGTCGATCGAGGCGGTGACGCCCTCATGAGCAGCCTTCTTGTCGACAACATCGGCGAGCTGGTCACCAACGGCGTCGGCGCCGATCCGTTGGGCATCCGCCGCACGGCGGCCGTCCTCGTCGAGGAGGATCGGGTGGCCTGGGTCGGGCCGTCCGCGTACGCCCCGGCCGCCGACCACCGGATCGACGTCGGTGGGGCCGCCGTGCTGCCCGGCTTCGTGGACAGCCACGCCCACCTGGTCTTCGCCGGGGACCGGGCCGCCGAGTTCGCCGCCCGGATGGCCGGCGAGCCGTACACCGGCGGCGGCATCCGGACCACCGTGGGCGCGACCCGGGCCGCCACCGACGACGGGCTGCGGACCACCGTGCGCCGGCTGCGCGGCGAGGCGCTGCGCCAGGGCACCACGACCATGGAGATCAAGAGTGGGTACGGGCTGAGCGTCGCCGACGAGGCCCGCTCGCTGCGGATCGCCGCCGAGACCAGCAGCGAGACCACTTTCCTGGGCGCACACGTGGTCCCCGCCGAGTACGCCGACCGGCCGGACGACTACGTCGGGCTGGTCTGCGGGCCGATGCTGGCCGCCGCCGCGCCGTACGCGAAGTGGATCGACGTGTTCTGCGAGCGGGGCGCCTTCGACGTCGACCACGCCCGTGCCATCCTCGCCTGCGGGCAGGCAGCCGGGCTGGGCGTGCGGCTGCACGCCAACCAGCTCGGCCCCGGACCGGGCGTGCAGCTCGGGGTGGAGCTGGGTGCGGCCAGCGTCGACCACTGCACCCACCTGAGCGACGCCGACGTCGACGCGCTCGCCGGCACGGCCCACGACGACGGGTCCGGCACCACCACCGTCGCCACCCTGCTGCCGGGCGCCGAATTCTCCACCCGCTCGCCGTACCCGGACGCCCGCCGGCTGCTCGACGCCGGTGTGACGGTCGCGCTGGCGACGGACTGCAATCCCGGTTCGTCGTACACCTCGTCGATGCCCTTCTGCATCGCCCTCGCGGTCCGCGAGATGCGGATGACCCCGGCGGAGGCGGTCTGGGCCGCCACCGCCGGTGGCGCGCGGGCGCTGCGCCGCGACGACATCGGCGTGCTCACCCCCGGCGCGCGGGCCGACCTGATCGTGCTGGACGCGCCTTCCCACCTGCACCTGGCCTACCGGCCCGGTGTCCCCCTGATCCGCCAGGTAATTCGCAACGGAGTTCCGCAGTGACGAACGTGACCATCCAACCAACCGGGATCACCGCCGACGACGTGCTCGCGGTGGCCCGCGGCACCGCCACGGTGGTCCTCGACCCGGCCGCCCGGGACGCGATGGCGACCAGCCGCGCGATCGTGGACGGGATCGAGGCCGCCGGACGACCGGTGTACGGCGTCTCGACCGGGTTCGGGGCCCTGGCGAACACGTTCGTCGCCCCCGAGCGGCGGGCCGAACTGCAACACGCGCTGATCCGCTCGCACGCCGCCGGGGTGGGCGCTCCGATGCCGCGCGAGGTGGTACGCGCCATGATGCTGCTGCGCGTACGCTCGCTCGCCCTGGGCCGCTCCGGGGTCCGGCCGCTGGTCGCCGAGGCCCTCGTCGACCTGCTCAACCACGACGTCACCCCGTGGGTGCCGGAGCACGGCTCGCTGGGCGCGTCCGGCGACCTGGCGCCGCTGGCGCACTGCGCGCTGGTGCTGCTCGGCGAGGGCTGGGTGCTCGGCCCGGCCGGCGAGCGGCAGAACGCGGCCGAGGTGCTGGCCGCCAACGGGCTCAAGCCGATCGAACTGGCCGCCAAGGAGGGGCTGGCGCTGATCAACGGCACCGACGGCATGCTCGGCATGCTGCTGCTGGCCATCCACGACGCGGCGCACCTCTTCGCGATGGCGGACGTGACCGCCGCGCTGGCCATCGAGGCGATGCTCGGCTCGGAGCGGCCGTTCCTGCCCGAGCTGCACGCCATCCGACCGCACCCCGGCCAGGCGGCGTCGGCGGCGAACATCCACCGGCTGTTGCAGGACTCGCGGGTCATGGACTCGCACCGCGACGACCTGGCGCACGCCGTGCAGGACGCGTACTCGATGCGCTGCGCGCCGCAGGTGGCCGGCGCGGCCCGGGACACCCTGGACTTCGTCCGCACGGTCGCGGCCCGGGAGCTGGTGTCCGTGGTGGACAACCCGGTGGTGCTGCCGGACGGGCGGGTCGAGTCGACCGGGAACTTCCACGGCGCTCCGCTCGGCTTCGCCGCCGACTTCCTCGCCATCGCCGCCGCCGAGGTGGGCGCGATCGCCGAGCGGCGGGTGGACCGGCTGCTCGACGTGACCCGCTCCCGGGAACTTCCGGCGTTCCTCTCCCCCGACGCCGGGGTCAACTCGGGCCTGATGATCGCCCAGTACACGGCGGCCGGGATCGTCGCCGAGAACCGCCGACTGGCCGCGCCCGCGTCGGTGGACTCGCTGCCCACCAGTGGCATGCAGGAGGACCACGTCTCGATGGGGTGGGCGGCCACCAAGAAGCTGCGCACCGTGCTGGACAACCTGACCAGCCTGCTCGCGGTCGAGCTGCTGGCCGGCGTACGTGGCCTGCAACTGCGCGAACCGCTGGTGCCGTCGCCGGCCGGTCGGGCCGCCGTCGCCGCGCTCGGCGCGGCGGCCGGCGACCCCGGCCCGGACGTGTTCCTCGCCCCGCTGATGGAGGCGGCCCGTACGGTCGTCGCCGGCCCCGAGCTGCGCGCCGCCATCGAGCGGGAGGTCGGCCCGCTGGGCTGACCTCCACGGGTCGTTGTCGTCCGCCGCGGGTCAGGCGGCGGGCGGCAGCACCTCGCGCCCGTCAGGCGGCGGGCGGCAGTACCTTGGCGACCAGCTTGGCCAGCTCCCGCAGCGCCTTGCCCCGGTGGCTGACCGCGTCCTTCTCGGCCGGGGTCAGCTCGGCGTTGGTCCGGTCCTGACCGTCGCCCTGGAAGATGGGGTCGTAGCCGAACCCGCCGTCACCACGCGGCGCGCGCAGCACCCGACCGGGCTGCCGGCCGTCGACCAGGTGCTCCTTGCCGCCGGGCAGCACGAGCGCCACCGTGCAGACGAAGGACGCCGCCCGGTGCTCGTCCGGCACGTCGGCGATCTGGTCCAGCACGAGCTGGAGGTTCGCCTGGTCGTCGCCGTGCTTGCCGGCCCACCGGGCGCTGAACACCCCCGGCATCCCGTTCAGCGCGTCCACGGCGATGCCCGAGTCGTCGGCGATCGTCGGCAGGCCGGTCCGCCGGCAACCCTCCCGCGCCTTGATCAGCGCGTTCTCGCCGAAGGTGAGGCCGGTCTCGGGCAGCTCCGGGTACTCCTCGACGTCGTCGAGGCCGAGCAGGGCGATCCGGTGCGCGCCGAGCGCGCCGTCCAGGATCCGCTGAAGCTCCACCAGCTTCTTGCGGTTCCGCGTAGCCAGCAGGACCTTGTTCATGCTGAATCACCTTCGTTCGCGACTGCGGGGCTCGCAAGCTCACTCCTGGCGCTCACGCTGTCACCTTCGTTCGCGACTGCGGGGCTCGCAAGCTCACTCCTCGCGCTCACGCGAGAGCCTCGCGCTGGGCCTCGGCCAACTCGGCGCACCCGGCCACGGCCAGGTCGAGCAGGCTGTCGAGCTGGTCGCGGGCGAAGACGCCCGCCTCGCCGGTGCCCTGCACCTCGACGAAGTCGCCGGTGCCGGTGCACACCACGTTCATGTCCACCTCGGCGGCCACGTCCTCTTCGTAGCAGAGGTCCAGGCGGGCCTCCCCGGCGATGATCCCGACGCTGACGGCGGCCACCGAGCGGTGCATCACCTTCTCCGGCTTGCCGGCGAGGGCCTTGCGGGCGGCCAGCCAGCCCACCGCGTCGTGCAGTGCCACGTACCCGCCGGTGATCGCGGCGGTCCGGGTACCTCCGTCGGCCTGCAACACGTCGCAGTCGAGCACGATCGAGTTCTCGCCGAGCGCCTTGAGGTCGATGCAGGCGCGCAGGCTGCGACCGATCAGGCGGGAGATCTCGTGGGTACGCCCACCGACGCGGCCCTTGACGCTCTCCCGGTCGGAGCGGGTGTTGGTGGCCCGAGGCAGCATCGCGTACTCAGCGGTCACCCAGCCGAGCCCGGAGCCCTTGCGCCAGCGGGGCACGCCCTCGGTGACGCTCGCCGTGCAGAGCACCCGGGTGCCGCCGAACTCGACGAGCACCGACCCCTCGGGGTGGGTGCTCCAGCCTCGGGTCAGGGTCACCGGTCGAAGTTGAGAGGGCCCTCGCCCGTCAGGTCGCGCCATGCCTGCACCCTATGCGGTGCGAGGATCCACCCCGCCCCGGGTGCCCCGCGCGGCACGTCCGCGTGCGGTGCCGACCGGCGAACAGTACGGCACCACACCGTCCGCGACGCGGTCAGATGTCGTAGCTGGCGCCCGCCCGGACCACTTCGAGCGGCCCGCTGTACGTGGCGGCCGCCGACTCCAGCGTGTGCGCCTCGCTGCCCCAGGCCGCGACCAGGTGGGTGAGCAGCAGCCGACCCACCGCCGCCTTGGTCGCCATCTCACCCGCCTCTCGCCCGGTCAGGTGCAGATCCGGGGGATTGTCCACGCCGTCCAGGTAGCTGGCCTCGCACAGGAACACGTCGGCGTTCTGGGCCAACCGCAGCAGCGCTTCGCAGGGAGCGGTGTCGGACGAGTAGCACAGCGACCGGCCATCATGTTCCAGTCGCACGCCGTACGTCTCGACGGGATGGTTGACCCGGTCGACGGTGACCGTGAACGGCCCGATCGGGAACGTGCCCGGCTGGAGGGCGTAGAACTGGTAGACGTCGTCCACCGTGCCGTCGTCGCCGTAGGCGGCGCTGAGCCGGTCCGGGGCGCCGGCCGGGGCGTACACCGGCAGCGCCGGGTAGGGGCCCTCGGGGGCGTACCGGCGGACCACCACGTACGTCACCGCGTCGAGGATGTGGTCACAGTGCAGGTGGGTCAGCAGGATCGCGTCCGGAGCGTGCAGCCCCACGTAGCGCTGGAGGCTGGACAACGACCCCGAGCCGAAGTCGACCAGGAGACGGAAGCCGTCCGCCTCGACGAGGTAGGCGGAGCACGGTGACTCGGGGCCCGGGAAGCTGCCGGCACACCCAAGGACAGTCAGTCGCATCGGGTTTTCTCACTGTCACTGTCGGTAGTATCTCTGCCGGCGGTCGTACCGGCCATGATCTCTACCGACGCGTACGCCACGCTGCGCAGCCTACGCCGGGGTACCCGAGGACAAGAATCATCCGTTGGAAGTTGTCACTAACGTGACACCTGCTCACAGCGAGCCCGGACGCGGAACGGGCCGTCGACGCGTACGCCGACGGCCCGTTCGCCCGAAATATCGGCCCTCAGGCCCAGAGCTGACCCTCGAGGGCGTCCTCGGCGTCGCTGAGGGTGCCGCCGTACGCGCCGGTGGACAGGTACTTCCAGCCGCCGTCGCAGGCCACGAACGCCACGTCGGCACGTCGGCCGGCGCGGACCGCCTCGTGCGCCACCGCCAGCGCGGCGTGCAGGATCGCGCCCGTGGAGAACCCGGCGAAGATGCCCTCCACCTCCACGAGCTGACGGGTGCGCAGCACGGCGTCCCGCGTACCGACCGAGAAACGGCGGGACAGCACCGAGGCGTCGTACAGCTCCGGGACGTACCCCTCGTCGATGTTGCGCAGCCCGTAGACCAGCTCGCCGTAGCGCGGCTCGGCCGCCACGACCTGGATGCCCTCCACCTTTTCGCGCAGGTAGCGCCCGGTGCCCATCAGGGTGCCGGTGGTGCCCAGTCCGGCGACGAAGTGCGTGATGGTGGGCAGGTCGTGCAGCAACTCCGGACCGGTCGTCTCGTAGTGCGCCCGCGCGTTGGCCTCGTTGCCGTACTGGTAGAGCATCACCCAGTCCGGGTGGTCGGCGGCGATCTGCTTGGCCGTCGCGACGGCCTGGTTCGAGCCGCCCGCCGCCTCGGAGAAGATGATTTCCGCCCCGTACATGCGGAGTAGTTGAACCCGCTCGGTCGAGACGTTCTCGGGCATCACGCAGACCAGCCGATACCCCCGCAGCTTCGCCACCATCGCCAACGAGATACCGGTGTTGCCGCTGGTCGGCTCCAGGATGGTGTCACCGGCCCGGAGCCGGCCCGCCTCCTCCGCCGCGCGGACCATGAACAGCGCCGCGCGGTCCTTGATGCTGCCCGTCGGGTTCCGGTCCTCCAGCTTGGCCCAGAGCCGCACCGCCGGCGCACCGTCGGGCACCGTCGGGGAGAGCCGGGGCAGCCCGACGAGCGGCGTACCCCCGCACGCGTCGAGCAGGCTGTCGTACCGCGCCACGACGGCCGCCCTCAGCGAGCGGCGACGGCGTCGCGAGCCGCTGCCGAGCTGTGCGAGCTGATCGCGGCTGCCGCCGCGCTGTGCGAGCTGATCGCGGCTGCCGCCGCGAAGCCGAACGCGCCGCCGGCCACGGCCGGGAGGATGGTGACGCTGTCGCCGTCGGAGAGCTTGGCGTCGAGCGCACCGAGGAAGCGCACGTCCTCGTCGTTGACGTAGACGTTGACGAAGCGGTGCAGCGCGCCGGCGTCGGTGACCAGTCGGCCGCGCAGGCCGGCGTGCCGGGAGTCCAGGTCGGTGAGCAGGTCGCCAAGCGTGTCGCCGGCGCCCTCGACGACCTTGGCGCCGCCGGTGTAGCTACGCAGGATGGTGGGGATGCGAACTTCGATGGCCATGATGTCGTGCTCCTTGATCGGGTGTGCCAACGGTGACGGGAAGAAACGGGTGCGGACGCTGACGGGTCAGCGGCCGGAACACTCGTAGTCGACCGTCGCCGGGCTCTGCCCGAACATGTAGGACTGCACGGCGTGCGGATCGACCCCGGCCTCCACGATCTGGACGGGCTCCTCGGTCACCACGCCGTCGACGATCCGGAACGACCGGATCTCCTCCGAGTCGGGCTCACGGGTCGAGACGAGCAGGTAGTGCGCGTTGGGCTCGCCCGCGAACGACACGTCGGTGCGCGACGGGTACGCCTCGGTCGCGGTGTGCGAGTGGTAGATGACCACCGGCTCCTCGTCGCGGTCGTCCATCTCCCGCCAGACGCGCAGGTGCTCCATCGAGTCGAACTCGTAGAAGGTCATCGACCGCGCCGCATTGTCCATCGGGATGTGCCGGGTCGGGGTGTCGCTGCCGACGGCACCGGCGACGACGCCACACGCCTCGTCGGGGTGGTCCCGGCGCGCGTGGGCGACGATCGCGTCGATGATCGACCGGTCGATGCTCAGCACGTGCACCAGCCTAACGCCTACCGGGCAGGGCTCTGAAGTGGTGCGGGTCACGCCTAGTCGATCAAGGCGTTGAGCAGCGACTCCTGGAGATATCCGAGGTACGCGTAGACCGACAGCTGGAACACCCGGCTCGACCCCGGATCCTCGGTCACCGCGTCGTCCAGCTCCTCGCCCAGGTCCGTGCCGTCCTTGATCTCCAGCCGGACGCCCATCGCCAGCCGTGCGTCGTTGAGCGCGCGGAGCCACGCCTCCGCGGCCTCGGCGTCCAACCGCACCTCGCCGCCGGCATCGTCGGGCAGCGCGGCCAGGATCGCCCCGGCCTGGTCGATCTTCGCGGTCTTCAGGTCACCCTCGGTGTAGCGGCGGAACTCCGCGGTGCTGGCCGCGTCCTCCGGGTACGCCGCCGGGAACAGCCGGCCGACGACCGGGTCGGTGTGGTCGAAGCCGTCGGTGAGCAGGCCGACCACCTCGGTGGCGACCTTGCGCAGCACCCGCACCTCGTCGACGGCGAAGGTGGCGACGTAGCGGCCCGCCTGCCGCCGGAACATGCTCACGATGCCTGCCTGGTTCGCGACTGCGGGGCTCGCAACCCCGGCTCACTCCTCGCGCTCACGATGCCTGCCTGGTTCGCGACTGCGGGGCTCGCAACCCCGGCTCACTCCTCGCGCTCACGAGCGATCCACCGTCGCCCAGAGCCCGTACGCGTGCAGCTGCGACGCGTCGTGCTCCATGCGCTCGCGGGCGCCCGTCGAGACCACGGCGCGGCCCTTGTGGTGCACGTCCAGCATGAGCTGCTCCGCCCTCTCCCGGCTGTAGCCGAACAGCTTCTGGAAGACCCAGGTCACGTACGTCATCAGGTTGACCGGGTCGTCCCACACGATCGTCACCCATTGCCGGTCGGGCGCCGGCACCTCGTCAGTGGCCGGCGTCTCGACCGGTGCAACCTGTGGAGCCGCCATGCCCCCCATCGTGCCACCGGTTTCCCGGAACCGAGGAACCGGAACGCCGGACGAATACCGATCGCCCGTCGTGCCCGCCGCGAAGCCGCCTCGCACCTCGGGGGAAGCGAGGCGCCCAGCGAGGTCGAGCCGCACGGCGGGCACGCTCTCAGGCAAGCAGGATGCCGTGTTCGATCGCATCGGACAGCACCACGCCGAGCGAGAGACGGATCACCTCGAACCGCCGGGAGATCTCGCGGGAAAGCTCCAACTCGACCTCCCGCAGCGCGCGCTGCGACCAGGCCCGCGCTGCGCTGTGGTCGTCCTTTCCCGGGGTGCGCCACTGCTGCCAGCATCCGCCGGAGAGCGCCACCGCGATCGGCGGAAGCACCTCGTCACGGGTTGCCGTGGGGTAACCGGCGAGCGCGTCGATCGCCTCGACGCCGGTCAGTCCGGCCACCCCCGCCGTACTGGTGACCAGCAGAACCCGGTCCAGGTCGCGGCCCGCGCGATGGTCGGCCAGGCCGTACTGGATGGCCGTGGCGATCCGACGACGTACACCCTCCGTGGGCGGCGTGCCGAGCACCTGGGCGGTGGTGTCGGCCACGATGCCCCGCACCGCTTGGTCGCACTGCGCGGTGGCCAGCAGCGACAGTGCCGCCATCTCCCGGTCGAGCAGATCGGGAAGGCCTGCGCAGCCAACCCCGAAGACGATCTCCTGAACGGCCCGCAGGTGGATGTTCGCCAGTTCCAGGGCCAGGTGCTGCCGGATCCGCTGGGCGCAGGAGCGGGCCTGCCGGTCGAGCTGTTCGGACCAGTCGCCCGGGTCGGCGGCCACCGCCACCCGCCCGTGCTGCCCCGGCAGCACGGGCGGTTCGGTGCTGGCGCGCTGCAACCCCTCGGTCGCCGACCAGCCCACCAGCGCCCGGCGTAGGTCGGCGGCGGTGTCGACGCCGTCGACCGGGAACCAGCGCGCGGCGGCCAGGGCGGGGACGGCGGCCAGCAGCGCCGCGCGGTGCGCCGCGACGGTCACCGCGACCGGGTCCACCTCCCCCGAACGACCGACCGTCGGCGGGACGGACGCCCCCGTGTCCTCCGTCGTCACCGTGCCGTCGGCCAGCGGCGCCCAACCGGCCGTGCCGGGCGTCACCGCGAAGACGACCTCCACCGGGCCCGCGGCCACCTCGGCGAGCAGGTTCAACTCGTGGGCGGTGAACGCCTGGTCGGCCGCGATCACGAAGAGCAACGCGCCGGCCCGCCCGACGGCGTCGCGCAGCACCCGGACGCCGGCCACGCCGAGCGCGCCGGTGTCCGGCGTGTCGATCAGGGTGAAGTGGCGCAGCAGCGGCTCGGGCACGCTCAGCTCGACCCGTCGGGGAGGGCGGGCCAGTGCCGGGCCGGCCGCGTCCCGGTCCGCGCCGTACGAGTGCGGCTGGCGGTAGCCCGGGACGAACGCCGCCCGCGTCGGCACCTTGGCGTGCCGGACCACCAGCCAACTGCCGGCCGGCACGGTGAGCATCACCGGATCGAGACCGACGAGGGTGGCGAGCACGGCACGCCGGTCGGCGCCGGCGGGACCGACGGCGACCACGCCGAGCGGCTCGTCCGCCCGGGGACTGGGCACGTCGACCTCGGTGGGCAGCGGGCCACAGGCCGGCAGATCGGCTGAGCCGGCCATGTCGCCGGGCGAGTCGAGTGAGGGGAGAGGGCCCTGCTGCATCGGGTGGCCTCCCGGGGCTGGCGACCGGCACGCCGGTCGGATGGAAATTCCGGTGACATTACCCGGATGCCCGAAGAGTACGTCCGGCCTGCCGACCAGGCGGAATACCGCAAGTACTCAGCGGTAATTGTGCGACTACTCAACTTCGGTGCGTGACGATGCGGGCGCGGACGGAATTCGATGGATATGCTGCGCGGATGAGTCGATGGAAGTTCGTCGGCCGGACCGATGAACTCAACCGCCTGCTGGCGGCGGTTACCGGCGAGGCCGGCCGGGGGCTCTTCTTCAGCGGCAGCGCCGGCATCGGCAAGAGCCGGCTGTTGCGGGAGGGCGTCAACACCCTGCCCACCGACCGGTACGCCATCTGGTCCATCGCGGCGAGCGCCACCACCGCGGCGCTGCCGTTCGGCGGGCTGGTGCAGGTCCTCCCGGCGGAGCAGCCACAGGGGCTCTCCCCCGCCGGCATCCTGCGCTGGGCACTGGGCGTCCTGCAACAGCAGGCCGCCGGCCGACGGATCGTGCTCGCCATCGACGACGCCCACCTGCTCGACCCACCGTCCGCCGCGCTCGTGCACCTGGTCGCCCGCGCGGACAACGCCACCGTGGTGGGCACCCTGCGCGACGGCGAGCAGATCCCGCTGCCGATCCGCGCGCTGTGGACCGACGACCTGGTCGAACACGTCGAGCTGACCCCGATGCCGCCGTCGGAGACCGCCGGCCTGCTGGCGGCGATCCTGGGCGGACCGGTCGACGCCAACTCCGCCGACCGGCTCGGACGGCTGTCGGCCGGTAACCCGCTGCTGCTGCGTGAGCTGGTGCACGCCGCCAGCGGCAGCGAGGAGTTGAAGCGCACCTACGGCCTCTGGAAGTGGACCGGGCGACTGGAGCTGGCGCCCAGCCTCACCGACCTGATCGACACCCGCGTCGGGCAGCTCACCGACGGCGTCCGTACGGTCGTCGAGCTGGTCGCCTTCGGTGAGCCGCTCGGGCTGCACCTGCTCAACCAGGCCGCCGAGCAGTCCGATGTGGAGTTCGCCGAGGAGCGTGGGCTGATCACCGTCGTCCAGCACGACCGGCGGACCAACGTACGCCTCGCGCACCCGCTCTACGGCGAGGTGATGCGTCGCCGATGCCCGGTCAGCCGCACCCGACGCCTCCAGGCGCACCTCGCCGAGTTGCTGGAGCAGGTCGGCAAGCGCCGCCGCGACGACCTGCTGCGGGTGGCGGTGTGGCGGCTCGACTCCGGCACCGCGCAGGACGCCGCCCTGCTCGTGGACGCCGCGATGCAGGCGTTCACCCGGTACGACGTACCGTTGGCCACCCGTCTGGCCCGGGCGGCGCTGCACGCCGACGGCGGCTCGGACGCGGCGGAGCTGCTGGCCACCATCCTGATGTTCGCCGACCGACCGGACGAGGCGCTCACCGTTCTCGACGCGGTGACCCTGGAGCCCGGCGACGAGCGCCGCCTCTGCCGATGGCTGACCGTCCGGGGCATGGTCAGTTACTGGGGGCTCAGTCGGGAGTCCACGGTGGAGGAGATCGCGAGCCGCGTCGAGCAACTCGGCGACTCCGCCGACCGGGCCCGTGTGCAGGCCTTCGAGGCGATCATGCGGCTGCACCGGCTCGACACGGCGACCGCCGTCCGGCTCAGCCAGACCGTGCTGGACCGGCCGGCGGCCAGCATCGCCGCCCGCGAGCTGGCCCGCAGCACCATCGCGTACGTCCAGGCCGCCGAGGGTCAGCTGACGCGAAGCGGCGCGGCCGTCGCGCAGGTGCACTCGGCCGCCGCGTGCTGGCGCACCGACATGCCGTACCTGCAACTGGCCCTGGAGCTGGCGCGCGGCACCCGGCTCATGCTCACCGGCGATCTCGTCGGGATCGACGCGATCGTGGCCGACGAGTTCGCCGACCTGGCGGGCGCCGGTGACTTTCGGCTCGGCACCGGCTACCTGGCGATCCTCGCGGCGTACGCCGCCCGGCTGCGGGGGCAGAGCGACGCGGCGATGCGTACCTCGTTGGGCGCCTGCGCGGTGCTGGCGACCAGCCGGGTCTACGCGGGCCTGGCCCAGGCCGAGCGGGCCCAGGCGGCGGCGCTGCGCGGCGACGCGGCGCAGGCCACCGAGGCGATGGCCGAGGCCGACCGCACGCACGCGCCGGGCATGGCGGTGCTCTACCCGTGGTTGGAGCAGGCCCGGGGCGCGGTGCTGGCCGTCTCGGGTGACCTGCCGGGCGCGGCGAAGCACCTCAGCGACCTGGCCGACCGGCTGCGCGCGGACGGCTTCGCCGGGCACGAGGTGCACGTCCTGCACGACCTGGTCCGGCTGGACCAGGCCGGCGCGCCGATCGGCCCCACCTGCTCCGACGGCGGGCGGCGGACCGTGGCGCAGCGCCTCGCCGAACTGTCCGAGCGGGTGGACGGCGTGTTGCCGCCGCTGCTGGCCCGGCACGCACGGGCGGCGGTGACCGACTCGGCCCCGGACCTGCTGTCGGTCGCGGACGACTACGCCGCGCTGGAGCTGACCGTGTACGCGGCCGAGGCCACCGCCCAGGCCCTGCACCTGTTGCGTCAGCAGCACTCGGCGGCGGCCGGCGAGGCACGCGAACGGCTCGCGGGGCTGCTCGGGCGGTGCAACCTGATCCGGACGCCGGCGCTACGGGCCGGAGCGCCGGTGCTGACCGAACGCGAGTGGCAGGTGGCGCGCCTCGCCGCGCACGGCGCGACCAGCAGAGCCATCGCCGAGCGGCTGTATCTCTCCGCCCGCACGGTGGAGAACCACCTACAGCGGATCTACGCCAAGCTCGGCGTGACCGGCCGGTCCGAGTTGTGGGCCGCGCTGCGGTCGATCCCGGGGCACGAGGGCGACGACTCGGCCTGAACCTTAGGCTGGGACGGTGAGCACCCTCCGCCCCGCGCTGCTGACCGACCACTACGAGCTGACCATGGTCAGCGCGGCACTCAAGGACGGCACCGCCGACCGCCGCTGCGTCTTCGAGGTGTTCAGCCGCCGGCTGCCCAGCGGCCGACGCTACGGCGTCGTCGCCGGCACCGCGCGACTGATCGAGCTGATCCGCGACTTCCGGTTCGACCCGGCCGAGGTCGACTTCCTGCGACGCACCGGGGTGGTCGACGACGCGGCAGCGGCCTGGCTCACCGACTACCGCTTCACGGGCGACATCGACGGGTACGCCGAGGGTGAGCTGTTCTTCCCCGGTTCGCCGATCCTGACCGTCTCGGGCGGCTTCGCCGAGTGTGTGGTGCTGGAGACGGTGGCGCTGTCCGTGCTCAACCACGACTGCGCGGTGGCGGCCGCCGCAGCCCGGATGGTCACCGCCGCCCGGGGCCGCGCCCTGATCGAGATGGGGTCCCGGCGGGCACACGAGGAGGCGGCCGTGGCGGCGGCGCGGGCCGCGTACCTGGCCGGCTTCCGGTTCACCTCCAACCTCGCCGCGGGCGAGCGCTACGGCATCCCCACGGCGGGCACGGCGGCGCACGCGTTCACGCTGCTGCACGACGACGAGCGGGCGGCGTTCGCCTCGCAGGTCGCCACGCTGGGCAAGGACACCACGCTGTTGGTCGACACGTACGACATCTCGCAGGGCATCCGCAACGCCATCGCGGTGGCCGGGCCGGAGCTGCGGGCGGTCCGGATCGACTCGGGCGACCTGGCGGTGATCGCGCAGCAGTCCCGGGAGCTGCTCGACTCCCTGGGCGCGACCGAGACCAAGATCATCGTTTCGGGCGACCTCGACGAATACTCCATCGCCGCGCTGGCCGCCGAGCCCGTCGACATCTACGGCGCGGGTACGGCCGTGGTCACCGGCTCCGGAGCGCCCACGGCAGGGCTGGTCTACAAGCTCGTCGAGGTCGACGGCCGACCGGTGGTGAAGCGATCCGAGCACAAGGCCACCATCGGGGGGCGCAAGGTGGCGGTCCGCCGGCACAAGCCCACCGGCACCGCCACGGAAGAGATCATCGTCCCGCAGGGCGTGCCCGACCGGCAGGCCAACGACCGGCTGCTCCAGCGCTCGTACGTCGTCGACGGCGAGCCGGTGGCCCTGCCGACCCTCGACGAGTCCCGGGAACACCTGCGCGAGTGCCTCATCTCCATCCCGTGGGAGGGGCTGAAGCTCTCCGCGGGTGACCCCGCCGTGCCGGTCACCGTCGTACCCGCCGGCTGAGCCCCCTGATCCGACCTCGAAGGGACCCCCGATGGCCAACGCGCTGATCATCGTGGATGTGCAGAACGACTTCTGTGAGGGCGGCTCGCTGGCCGTCCCGGGCGGCGCCGGGGTGGCCGCCGGGATCTCCCGGCTGCTCGCCACCGAGCCGGAGCGGTGGCGGCACGTGGTCGCCACGAAGGATTACCACATCGATCCGGGCCCGCACTTCGGCGATCCGCCGGACTTCGTGGAGTCCTGGCCACGGCACTGCGTGGTCGGCACCAGCGGCTCGGAGTTCCACCCGGAGCTGGAGACCGGACGGGTCGAGGCGATCTTCCACAAGGGCGAGCACGCCGCGGCGTACTCCGGCTTCGAGGGCCACGCCGACGACGGCGAGTGCCTGGCCGACTGGCTGCGCCGGCACGACGTGGACACCGTCGACGTGGTCGGCATCGCCACCGACCACTGCGTCCGCGCCACCGCGCTCGACGCCGCCCGCGAGGGCTTCGCCACCACGGTCCTGCTGGAGCTGACCGCCGCAGTCGCGCCGGAGACCACCGACGTGGCGCTGCGCGCCATGGACGGCGCCGGCGTGGTCCTGCACGGCGAGGCTGTGATCAGGGCCGCATGAGGCGGTAATTGGTTGGCCAACGGTCCGCGACCCGTCGAGGATGTCGCCGGAGGTACGGACCAACATGAACATCAAGCCTTACCGGACAGCGCTCGCCCTGCCCGGCCTGCGGTCGCTGCTGCTGGTCGCCGTCCTCGCCCGCATCCCGCTCACGGCCACCGGGGTCACCCTGACCTTCCACGTGCTGCTCGACCTGGACGGGACGTACGCTGCGGCAGGCCTGGTGGGCGCCGCCATCACCGTGGGCGCGGCGATCGGCGGTCCGCTGCTCGGCCGCCTGGTCGACCGCCGTGGCCTGCGGCCGGTGCTGATGCTCACCGGGCTCGCCGAGGCGGTGTTCTGGACCACCGCCCCCTCGTTGGCATACCCGCTGCTGCTGCCAGCCGCCTTCGTGGCCGGCTCGTTGGCCCTACCCATCTTCTCGGTGGTCCGCCAGTCGATCGCCGCACTGGCTCCCGAGGATCAACGGCGGCCGGCGTACGCGCTGGACTCCATGTCCGTCGAACTGTCCTTCATGATCGGTCCGGCGCTGGCGGTCGCTCTGGTCACCGCGATCTCCGCGCAGACCACCATGTACCTCGTCGGCGCCGGCATCGTCGCCGCCGGGGCCGCGCTGTGGCTCCTGAACCCGCCGATCCGTGGCGCGGCCGAGCCGGTCGGCCCACGACGTCGGGTGCCCCGCCGGGAGTGGCTGACGCCCCGGCTGCTCGCCGTACTGGCGCTCAGCACCGCCGCCACCCTGGTCCTCGGGGGGACCGACGTGGCGGTGGTCGCCGTCCTGCGGGCCAGCGGCGAGATCGGCTGGACCGGCGTCGTGCTGGCCTGTTGGGCGGTCGCCTCGCTGGTCGGCGGCTTCGCCTACGGAGCCGTGCACCGCTCGCTGTCACCGCTGGCGCTCACCGCGGCGCTCGCGCTCTGCACCATCCCGGTCGGGTTGGGCGGCGCACACTGGTGGCTGCTGTGCCTGGCGCTGATCCCGGCCGGCGCGCTCTGTGCGCCGACCATCGCAGCCTCCGCCGACGCCGTCAGCCGACTCGCCCCGGCCGAGGTACGCGGCGAGGCGATGGGCCTGCACGGCTCGGCCGTCACCGTCGGCATCGCGATCGGCGCACCACTCGCCGGCGCGGTGATCGACGCACGTACGCCGCTCTGGGGCTTCGTGGTGACCGGCGCGCTCGGCGTCCTGGTCACGCTGGCTGTGCTCCCCGTCGAGCTACGTCGCCGCCGCACCGCCGACACCCCACTCCCGACAACAACCCCCACCGAACACGAACTAACCACCACAACCCACTAGCACCCCCGCACCCCGGCACCCCGGCACGCCGGCACGCCGGCACCCCGGCACCCCGGCACCCCGGCACCCCGGCACCAAGATCCGCACAACTTCCCTGATGTTGCTGCTTCCCTGAGCGTGGGAGACAGCAACATCCCGGAAGTTGCGCGGATCTTGCCGCTGGACCGCGCTCACGAGCGAGCGACCCGACCCTTCCCGCGCCGATCTTGCAGAAACTGTCGCCGTTTCGCCAGTTTCATCCCCGTTGGTGAGGACAGAAAGTGCAAGATCGGCGCGCGGAGGGCGCGGAGAGCGCGGGCGCGGGCTATATGACGCGGCGGGCGCCGCTCCCGGTGGTTCCGGGGGCGGCGCCCGTCGTACGAGCTGGGTCGAGCGTCAGTGCCGGTCGACGTTGCTGGCGGTGTCCTCGGTGTAGGTGGCGCCGCCGTCCGACTCGCTGGTGAGCGGCTTGGCGCCACCCTCCGGCGGACCGGCCACGCTCTGGCCGGCGGCCAGCTCCGGGAACTTCGCGTCGAACGCCGGCCGCTCGGAGCGGATGCGCGGCATCCGGTCGAAGTTGCGCAGCGGCGGCGGGCTGCTGGTCGCCCACTCCAGCGAGTTGCCGTGACCCCAGGGGTCGTTCACCTCGACCACCGGGCCGGTCTTGTACGACTTCCAGCAGTTGTAGATGAACGGCAGCGTGGAGATACCGGTGATGAACGCGCCGATCGTGGAGATCGTGTTCAGCGTGGTGAAGCCGTCACCGGGCAGGTAGTCGGCGTAGCGGCGGGGCATGCCCTCGGCGCCGAGCCAGTGCTGCACCAGGAAGGTGGTGTGGAAACCGATCATGGTGAGCCAGAAGTGCACCTTGCCCAGGCGCTCGTCGAGCATCCGGCCGAACATCTTCGGGAACCAGAAGTAGATGCCGGCGAAGACCGCGAACACGATGGTGCCGAAGAGCACGTAGTGGAAGTGCGCCACCACGAAGTACGAGTCCGACACGTGGAAGTCGAGCGGCGGGCTGGCCAGCAGCACACCGGTGAGACCACCGAAGAGGAAGGTGACCAGGAAGCCGACCGCCCAGAGCATGGGCGTCTCGAAGCTGATCTGGCCGCGCCACATGGTGCCGATCCAGTTGAAGAACTTCATACCGGTCGGCACCGCGATCAGGTAGCTCAGGAAGCTGAAGAACGGCAGCAGCACCTGGCCGGTGGCGAACATGTGGTGCGCCCACACGCTCATGGAGAGCGCGGCGATCGCGACGGTCGCGGCGACCAGACCCTTGTAGCCGAAGATCGGCTTGCGGGAGAACACCGGGATGATCTCGCTGATGATGCCGAAGAACGGCAGCGCGACGATGTACACCTCGGGGTGCCCGAAGAACCAGAACAGGTGCTGCCAGAGCATCGGCCCACCGGTCGCCGGGTCGTACACGTGGGCGCCGATCATGCGGTCCGCGGCGAGCGCGAACAGCGCGGCGGCCAGCAGCGGGAAGACCAGGATCACCAGGAGGCTGGTGACCAGGATGTTCCACGTGAAGATCGGCATCCGGAACATGGTCATGCCGGGCGCACGCAGGGTGAGCACCGTGGTGATCATGTTCACCGCGCCGAGGATGGTGCCCAGACCGGAGATGGCCAGACCCATGATCCACATGTTGGCGCCGACGCCGGGCGAGTGCTCGACGCTGCTCAGCGGCGCGTACGCGAACCAACCGAAGTCGGCGGCGCCGCCCGGGGTGATGAACCCGGCGGTCGCGATCGTGCCGCCGAACAGGTACAGCCAGTAGGCGAAGCTGTTCAGGCGGGGGAAGGAGACGTCGGGTGCGCCGATCTGGATCGGCACGATGTAGTTCGCGAAGGCGAACACGATCGGCGTCGCGAAGAACAGCAACATGATCGTGCCGTGCATCGTGAAGAGCTGGTTGTACTGCTCGGGCGACAGGAACTGCAGCCCGGGTCGGGCCAGCTCAGCCCGCATGACCAGGGCCATCAGGCCACCGATCAGGAAGAACACGAACGCGGTGACCATGTACATGATCCCGATCTGCTTCGCGTCCGTGGTTCGCAGCAGCCGCGCGATGGCCGACCCCTTGACCGGCTCCCGGACCGGCCAGGGCCGGGTCACGACCGGCTTGGGTGCGACGGTGGTCACGAGTGGCCTCCGGTTCTCGGTTGTCCCGCTCGGCTCACGCTGCTTATCGGCGGGCCGTCATCCGCAAGGAGGATAGTCCCCGGCAGGTCGCAGCGCCGCGTGGGGTGGCGTGACACGATCTACTACGGGCCTACAGCGGGCCGACCAGTAGCCGGTAGTGCTCCCCGAAGATCCGGCCGCCGCGTCCGCGCAGCAGCGGGTCGCGCAGCGCCGGCGGCACGTCCCGGGTCCGGTTGCGGTCCCGGGTCCGGTCGGCCACCCATCGGGTACGCGGGCGACGACGACTCTCGTACGCCATCAGCGCCGCCTCGACGCTGCCGGCCGCGCGCAGCGATTCGGCCAGCACCACGGCGTCCTCGAGCGCCATCGCCGCACCCTGCGACAGGGTGGGCGCGGTGGCGTGGGCGGCGTCGCCGACCAGCAGCACCCTGCCCCGGTGCCAGCGGCCCAGGTCGACCTCGTCGGTGATTCCGACGTCCACCCGGTCGAGTGTGTCGAGCACCTCGGGCACCGGGCCCCGGTAGTCGGCGAAGAGTTCCCGCAGTCGGGCCGACGGGTCGGCGGGCGGCTCGGTGCCCGCCTCGTCGGCGTAGCAGTGCAGCCGCCCCTCCCCGATCGGCACGAGCAGCAGGCCGCAGCGCTGCCCAAGCAGCGCGGTCCAGTCGGTGAGGGTCGGCCCGTCGCGCAGGACGGCCCGGTAGACGACGTGCCCGGCCGGGCGGGGCGGCCCGCCGAGGGCGGCCAGGGTCCGGACCGACGAGCGCGGCCCGTCGGCGCCGATGACCAGGTCGTACTCGGTGCGGGTGCCGTCCGTGAAGGTGACGCCGACGGCGCCCGGGAGTAGCTCGAGGGTGCGGACCTCGGCGCCGTGCCGGACGGCGCCGCCGGCGCCGCTGAGCAGGACCCGGTGCAGGTCGCTACGGGGCAGTGCCCGGCACTCCCCGACTCCGGTCCAGAGCGCGTCCAGGTCGACCTCGCAGAGTGGGACCCCGGCGGCGTCGAAGAAGCGCTGCCGGTGGATCACCTGCCCGAGGGGGCGGACGGGATCGTGCAGGTCCAGCCGGTGCAGCGCGCGGGCGGCATTGCCGGGCAGGTAGAGGCCGACATCGGTCGACTCCCCGGCCGGCAGCTTGTCGGTCACATCCGGCCGGAAGCCCGCCAGGCGCAGGGCTCGGGCCACGGCCAGGCCGGCGATGCCCGCGCCGACGATGAGGATGCGCAGGGGGGAGCTACGCATGGTGGTGTACGCCTCCGGAGGGGAACGGCACGCGTTGGAGGCAACACGCTACTCGGAGCGATCGACGCACACCAGAGCCGATCGGCCCGGCGCGAACCGCTTGCCGGCGGCCGCCGCCACTGACCGG
This sequence comes from Micromonospora sp. WMMD736, assembly GCF_049179015.1. Lineage (NCBI taxonomy): Bacteria > Bacillati > Actinomycetota > Actinomycetes > Micromonosporales > Micromonosporaceae > Micromonospora > Micromonospora sp. WMMD736. The sequence continues at coordinate 5,601,163 of NZ_JBMHMI010000001.1, read as the reverse complement.
GATGTGAGCTGACAGCCGTCCGGAGCGGGCGTGGCAATCCTCACAATTCGCCAGTTTGACGTGCGCGGTTGCGCCACAGTTTCAGACATGTAAATGTGTCGTTGAGCGTGGGAGCGCTCCCGCACCACCCCACCACAGCCGGCGCCCAGCTTGCGCCGAGTCAAGGAGCGTCATGAAGCGTCACCTTCGAGCCCTGGCCGCCGCCGGGCTGTTGCTCACCAGTTCCCTCGTGGCCGTGGCCCTCGGCGGCAGCGCCTCCGCCGACACCCTGATCTGCGAGCAGTACGGCTCCACCGTCATCCAGGGCCGCTACGTGGTGCAGAACAACCGGTGGGGCACGACCGCCCAGCAGTGCATCAACGCCACCAGCAACGGCTTCGAGATCACCACGCTGAACGGCAGCAGCCCCACCAACGGCGCGCCGACGGCGTACCCCTCGATCTTCTTCGGTTGTCACTACACCAACTGCTCCCCCGGCACGAACCTGCCGATCCAGGTGTCGCAGATCAGCAGCGCCACCAGCAGCATCAGCTACCGGTACGTGAGCGGCGCGACCTACAACGCGTCCTACGACATCTGGCTGGACCCGTCGCCCAAGCGGGACGGCGTGAACCAGATGGAGATCATGATCTGGCTGAACCGTCAGGGCCCGATCCAGCCCATCGGCTCGGTGGTCGGCACGACGAACCTGGCCGGCCGCACCTGGGAGGTCTGGCGGGGCAGCAACGGCTCCAACAACGTCATCTCGTACGTCGCGCAGTCCACGACCTCCAGCCTGAACTTCAGCGTCATGGACTTCATCAACGACACCCGCAACCGGGGCGCGATCACGAACTCCTGGTACCTGACGAGCATCCAGGCCGGCTTCGAGCCGTGGCAGGGCGGCGTCGGCCTCGCGGTGACCTCGTTCTCGGCGAACGTCAACGGTGGCGGCAACCCCACCAACCCGCCGCCGACGACCCCGCCGCCGGGCGGCACCTCGGCCTGCGCGGTGAAGTACACGGCCAACTCGTGGAACAACGGCTTCACCGCCGACGTGCAGATCACCAACACCGGCTCCAGCGCGATCAACGGCTGGACGCTGAACTACAACCTGCCCAGCGGGCAGACGGTCACCAACGCCTGGAACGCCACGGTCAGCCAGAGTGGGTCCGCGGTCACCGCCCGGAACGTGAGCCACAACGGGTCGATCGCCCCCGGCGGCACGGCCAGCTTCGGCTACCAGGGAACGCTGAACGGGTCGTACTCGTCCCCGAGCAGCTTCTCGCTCAACGGCAGGAGCTGCACGCGTAACTGAGTCGACGGCACCACGGCGGGGCGCGACCCAAGCGGTCGCGCCCCGTCCGCGTCGAGGGTGAAAGAATCACGCTTAACTATGCATTAATATTATCTCCGTACCTTTCTAGAGATGTCGGCTTTGGCGTCATTTCGGCACGATATCCCCTCGTCGATCGTGGTCTTCCTGATCGCCATCCCGCTGTCCCTGGGCATCGCCGCCGCCTCCGGAGCGCCACTGTTGGCCGGGCTGATCGCCGCCGTCGTGGGCGGCATCGTCGCCGGCGCACTCAGCGGCGCGCCGCTCCAGGTCAGCGGACCGGCGGCCGGGCTCACCGTGATCGTCGCGGGCACCATCGCCGAGTTCGGTTTCGCCGGCACCGCCGCGATCGTGACCGTCGCCGGGCTGCTGCAGATCGTGCTGGGCATCACCCGTCTCGGGCGGGCCGCGCTCGCGCTGTCGCCCACCGTCGTACACGGAATGCTGGCCGGCATCGGCCTGGTCATCGCGTTGAGCCAGGTCCACGTGGCCCTCGGCGGCGCGCCCCAGAGCTCCGCGTGGGCGAACCTGCGTGACCTACCCGGCCAGATCGCCGACCATCACAGCGTGTCCGTGCTGCTCGGCGCACTCACGATGACGCTTTTGCTGGTCTGGTCACGTCTGGTCAAGACCACCATGCTGCCGGCGACCCTGGTGGCGGTGGTGGTCACCACCGTGGCGGCGACGGCCCTCGACGCCGACGTGGCACGGGTGGATCTGCCGGCCAACCCCTTGAGCGCGCTCGCCCTCCCCCGCTGGCCCGACTCGTCGCCGTGGGAGGTCCTCCCCGCAGTCGTGACCATCGCCCTGGTGGCGAGCGTGGAATCTCTTCTCTCGGCGGTGGCCGTCGACCGGATGCACCACGGCCCGCGCGCGAACCTCGATCGGGAGCTCATCGCCCAGGGCGCCGCGAACGCCGTGTCCGGGACCCTCGGCGGCCTGCCGGTGACCGGCGTCATCGTGCGCAGCTCGGCCAACGTCGCCGCCGGGGCACGCACTCGCGCGTCGACCATCCTGCACGGCGTCTGGATCGCCGGATTCGTGATGGCCGGCGCCGTACTGCTGGAGATGATCCCGATGGCCGCCCTCGCCGCCGTCCTCGTGGTGGTCGGCCTACGGCTGGTGAGCCTCGCCCAGATCCGCACGTACGCCCGGCACCGGGAGCTGCCCATCTACGTGGTCACCGCGGTCGGCGTGGCCGCGACGGACCTGCTCGTCGGGGTCGGGCTCGGCATGGCGACGGCCGCGCTCTTCATGTTGTGGCGGTTGGCCCGCTGCGACATCCACGTTACCGAGCCCAACCCCGGCGCCTGGCTCGTGTCGATCAGCGGAACACTCGCCTTCGTCGCCTGCGGACGGCTCACCCGCCGACTCGCCGCCCTACCTCCGGGACAGCACGTCGCACTCGAGCTGCACCTGGACTATCTCGATCACGGCGCCTACGAGACCATCCGCGACTGGCAGGCGTCCTACACGCGGTCCGGTGGCAGCGTCCGGGTCAGCGAGGTGCACGGCTCGTGGCTGCATCGGGCGGGCACCGATGGGCTCGGCACCGGCAAACGCACCGCTTCCTGTGTGACTCGGGGTCGTCGGTCTGCGGATGCGCAGGGGCCGACCCCTCACCCGTCGGGGTGATGGTCCACTCGGGATCCTGGACGTCGGGGCTTCCTCGCACGAGGGACACCCCGACATCCGGGAAGTCGAGTCGATCAAGCCGAGGCGGAGCGCGTTACGCCGGGTCAGACGCGGGTGAGGCGTACGGCGTCGGCGATGACCAGACCCGTGGCGTTGCTCCAGCGGCTCACCGCCACCCGGTTGGCGTCCCCGGCCGGCAGGGTGAACGTGCCCAGGACGCGCCATTGCCCACCGGTCGCCCGCTGGTCGACGTACACCGTCCGGTTGCCGGTGGTGGTGGCGACGATGTACGGGGTGGCGCTGTTGTAGCCGCTGTTCGTCGGCCACCACGCGTCCACCCGGTAGGTGGCGGTCGCCGGGACGTTGAACCGGTACCAGGCCGGGTCGCTGGCCGCGACGGGATCGGCGTAGCGGTAGTCGGCGCCGTACCGCTGGGTGGAGAACGTCGAAACCCCCCAGTTGGCGCTGGCGGTGAAGCGCCCGGAGGTCGTGTTGTCCACGATCGACGACCAGGCCGTGCTGCCGCCGGCCATCTTCGCGGCGACGTCGGCCCGCATCACGTTCAGGTCAATGAAGGACGGGTCGATCTTGCCGGTGGTGCTGGTCTCCCGATGACCACGCGCGTAACTGCTGTCCCGGCCCAGCCGGGTGAGCACCGCGGCCGTGGCGGCGATCGAGGCGTTGTACTGCGCGGTCGTCATCTGCTGGTCGACGCCGTTGTAGTCGATCTCCCACCCGATCATCAGGGTGTTGCCGTCGCCCGCAGGGATGGGCCCGCTGCCGCCACTGACCCCGGCATGGTTGCAGCGGCCCGCGGAGATCACGTGGAAGACGCCGTTGTAGTCGACGAGAGCCTGGCAGAGCGGGCCGGCCAGGTCGGAGCGGCCGTTGATGCAGATACCGAGCGCGGGGTGCGGGTTGCTGGCGCTGGAGGTCGAGGCGGTGTGGTGCCAGAGCACCCCGATCGGGTCGAAGGAGCCGGGCCGCATCCGGTTGAGCCAGTCACCCTCGACGACGACCTGGACTCCGGCGGCGCGCAGCACGTCCACGAGCCAGGGAATCGTGGCCATCAGGACTCTCCGAGCAGGTCGGCGAGGCACTCGGGGGCCTGCGGGGCGGCACTCGCCGGGGCGGGCCGGACCACGACGGTCAGGGCGGCGGCCACCAGGGCGGGGATGCCGAGCACCCCACGACGGCGCAGACGGATGGACGGTGGTCGGGCCATGGCGATCCTCCAGCTGAGGCGGGTGGGAGAGGGATCGACGGACGTGATGACGGCACGCTATACCGTCACATGCGTCGATGTCGATACCCTTCACCACCCGACCGCCGCCTGAAGAAATTCGCCGCCGGGGCCAGGCCACGGAGAGGACGCGAATCACGGCCACCTCGCGGAAGGGTGCCTGCAGCTGCAAGATCAGACTGTCGATGTCACGCAGGTGGACGCCCTGCGCGCCAACACCGCGCAGGGCGTCCAGACGACCGGCAATCTGGCCGCTCGACCCTCCCGTCTATAGCGATTCAGTCGCCTTCCACAAAGAGGTAGCCACTAACATTTCTCGCCTCTTGGGCCGCGCCTTTAACTCTGACTACAAGGCTCCGCTCGGTCGACGTCAAATCGCCCTGCAAAGCATCGTCAAGTTCGCTTATCATCCTATCCAACTGGATGTAGTTGAACATTGCATCAGCATATGGGTCGAAGATGTCGAAAACGCGGCTGCCCCTGACGGCCAATCGGCGAGCAAGGCCAAGGAACGAGTTATCAGCATCGTCGGAGAATGTCGAAAGGCGCGCGTGCAGCTGATCCTCGACGAAAAACGTTAGCGCCATCTTTCCTCAGTTCGGCAATCCTGGGTGCATGGTGACAACCCGACCATTCTCTTCTGTCACTACCGTGTACTTATTTGTTGGTAGACCATTCTGGTCTTTGCCGATGATCCGATTATCGGGCAAGGTACAAACGCGGTTGCAACGACCGTTTGTCTGCCTTTGCGGCTCAAACTTCGCCGCCTCATCCGCCAACTCATCATAGTCGACGCCCTTGTCAAACTTGCTCTTGTTCCCAGGAGCGTTCGGCCCATGGAACTTGTCCACGTGCGTATAGCTTTGCGGAGCCATCCATGGCTCATCGCAGTTGTGGACCAACGTCGAGGTGCCGCCAACGACCACGTAATACGTGTGAACCGATTCGACGGTGAGATCCCGCATAACCTTGGCGTCAGTATAGGATCGCACTTCGGAGACGATAACGTCGCTGCCGTCATGAGACCTAAGCCTCTCTCCAACATGAAGCAATGACGCAGAAACCCATTGTTTCCTGTCATTGCTCCAGAGGGGGTGATTCTGGGTCGTCTGCACCTCGATGACCGTGCCATTAATCACGAGACGCAGGTCAGTCAGCTCCACGTCGCGATTTATGTGCGTAGCGACGACTTTTTCAGGTCCGGTCTCGCCGCTGTCTGGATCCGTTGCCAAAACCTGATCGCCGAGACTGACCTGTTCGATCGGTTTTGAAGATCCATCAGCTAGGAGCACCAGCGTTCCTGGGGCGAAGCTGTGGCAGGCCTTCTTGCCTGCCTTGATGAAGTCCTTGACCCCGGTGATCAGCTTGCCGAGCAGGTCCTTGACCCGGACGCCGAGCTCGTAGCCCTTCTTCCACTTCCACGGTGCGCCGTACTTGCTGGCGAGCTTGCCCAGCAGGCCGCCCACGAACGAGCTGGCGATGGTGATCGCCGTGCTGACACAGCCGCCGATGTCGCCCTTGGTGATGCAGTTCAACGCATCGGTGATGCCCAGCTCGTCCATCGCGATCTTGGCGAGCGCCTTGCCCGCCTCGAGGAGGACCGCCTTCGCCTTGGCGATGCGCTCCTGTCGGGCCTTGTCCGCGGCCGCCGCCGGGTCACCGCCGCCACCGCCACCGCCGCCGCCGTTGTCCTTCGTCCGCGGGTGATTCTCGGCCGGCGCGTGCGGGTCGTACGCACCCGAGCAGCCGTGGCAACCATCGTTGTGCCCGGGCACGTCGTGATAGTTGCCGTACATGTCCTCGAAGTCGGCGCCCGGACCGCAGGCGTCGTCCGAGCAGGCCCGCAGGCCGTCCGGGTCGGAGAACGAGACCGGGTTGTTGTTCGCGTACGCGTACCCGTGCATCTGCTGCGGGTCGTTGACGTCGATGATCGGGTCGATCGAGATGAACCGGCCGAGCATCGGGTCGTACTCGCGGGCGCCGATGTTCACCAGGCCGGTGCTGCTGTCCTGGTTGCCGTTGACGAAGCCCTTCTCGGTGGGCCACTGCCCCGGTCCGGGCGGGGTCCCCCGCGACTCGCCGTACGGCGTGGTCCGCCGGGTGACAATCTTGCCTGCCTCGTCGACGACCGCCTGGCCGGTGCCGTGGTGGTCCGGCGCGACGTAGCGGACGCCGTCGAGCTTGCGGACGATGCTGCCGCCACCCGGCACCGGGTAGTAGCGGGTGCCGTCCGTGGAGTGGGTGGTGGTGTTGAGCCGGATCTCCATGCCCGGCAGGTAGAGCGTCGTCGTGCCGGGCTCCTTGCGAAGGATCCGGGACCCGTCGACGTCGTACACGAAGGACGTCGTCTTGCTGTTGGCGGTGACCGACTCGAGGTTGCCCTCGGCGTCCCAGACCAGGTTCTGGTCCTCGCCGACCTTCGTGCGCTTGGTGGTGTTACCGGCGGTGTCGTACTCGTAGGTGTAGAGCCGGTCCCCGGACGGGGTCGTCTCGGTCATCTTGTTGACCGTGTGCGGCCGGGCCTGGCGGGCCAACGGGGTCTCGTAGCTGCGGGCGAGCAACGATGTGCCGTTCGCGGCGTACTGGGTTTCGGTCTTGCGGTTGCCCGTCGCGTCGAAGGTGTAGGCGTGGTGGTACGGTGCCACCCCGCCGAGCCCGGTGACGCTGGGGCCGCCGGCGCAGGGATCGGTCGCCGTGCTCCCCGACGTCCAGGCCCGGTCCATCCGGCGCAGGTAGTCGTACGTGAAGCACTGCACGTCCCGGGCGCCGGTCGGGGTGTCCTCGATTCGGGTGATGTTGCCGGCATCGTCGTAGCTGTACCGGGCGTCGATGTCGATGACCGGCGCGCCGGCCCGTTCGAGCCGGACCTGGCTCAGCCGCTTCGAGGCCCGCTCGTACGCGTACGTCGACCAGACCAACTGCGTGCCGAGCTGCACCTCGGACAGGAGCACCTCACCGGTCGCCTGGTAGGCGACGTCGGTGACGTACGGCACGTCGCTCTTGGTGCTCTTCAGCCGCTCCAGGGAGTCGTAGGTGTAGGCGATCGACTCGAACGGCAGCCCGCCGCCCTCCGACATGCCGACCGTCTGCACCGTGCCGTCGAAGTTGAACTCGGTGCCGAAGGTGTACAGGCCGGCGAGCTCGGTGCCCGCCTGCTCCGGCACCTGGTAGTAGGTCTCGTGTGGCCGGTACAGCTCGTCGTAGGCGCCGTAGTAGGTCACGTACTCGCCGCCGTCCGGTGCGTACCGGGTGGTGGAGGAGAGCTGACCGAGCTTTTCCAGGTCGTACTGCCAGGCGCTGAGCAGCTGACCCGTGTCCGGGTCCTTGCCCTTGTACGTGGCGGTCTTGCGGCCGATCGCGTCGTAGCGGTAGCTCAGCGACGCGCCGGCGCCGTTGGTGCTGACCGTCAGCCGGTCCTGGTCGTCGTAGACGAAGTACGAGTGCCCCGCGTCCGGGTCGATCGACTCGGTCTTGCGGCCCCGCTGGTCGTACCGGTTCTCCCACTCGTTGCCGAGCGGGTCCCGCACCGTGGCGAGCTGACCGGACCGGGTGTAGGTGTACTCGGTCTTGTCGTACGCGCCGGTCGGGCTGTTGCCCTTGTACTGGAGCAGCTGGGTAGTCTGCCCGAGCGCGTTGGTGACGGTGGTGCGCGGCGTCTCGCCGTCCGGCGGGTCGACCGACACCCGGTCACCACCGTACGTGGTGGTGGTCCGCCACTTCTCGGAGATGCCGTCCAGGAAGATGGTGGCCTTCACCCGGTCGGCGCCGTCGTACACGAAGGCCGTCTGGCCGGTCATGTCGGCCGGCACGGCCGGATAGATCACGTCGGTCGGCGCACCCGCCACCTGGTAGGTGTCGTACGTCCGCTCGATCTGGCCGGTCGGGGTGTAGAAGGTGTCCGCGATCAGCCGGGTGCCGTCCGGACCCTCGGTCTGCAGCTGGCGGGGTCGCAGGAAGCTGTCGTACAGCTGGTACTCGACGGTGTAGGTGCCGTCGTTGCGCCGCTGCTCGGTCTTCACCGCCGCCGGCTTGTCGGTGCGGATCAGGTAGGTGTACTTGGTGTTCGGGGTCAGCCCGCTGGCCCCCGTGCGGTCCGGCATCCAGACCTTGGAGAGTCGGCCCAGCGGGTCGTACTCCAGGATGCTCTTCATCCCGTTGGGGTCGACCTGCTGTGTCGGGCTGCCCCAGGCCGGCGCGTACGTGGTGACCGTGTCGTGGCCGAGCGGGCTCCTCTCGGTGACCTGCGTGGTCAGTCCGTTGGTCTCGACGTAGCTGGTGGTGGTGACCTCGCCGAGCGCGTCCTTCGCGGTCAGCGGACGTCCGAAGCCGTCGAAGCTGCCCTCCGCCACCCGGGTGTACGTGGCCGTGGTGCCGTCGTGCGTGGCCAGCCGCTCCGTCCGGGTGGCGTTGCCGGTGACCTTCGCCTTGCCCAGCGCCTGCAGGTCGTAGTACGTGCGGTCGTCGGAGATGACCTGGGTGGCCCGGTTCGGGGTCACGGAGCACTTGACCGACACCGACTCGACCTGGGAGACCAGGTCCTTGACGTAGACCGGCTTGTTGTCGCCGTAGGTGGTCACGTCGGTGACGTAGGTGGTGCGGGTGCACGCCTCGTCGCCGGTGACGTCGACGTCACCCTCGTTCTCGGTCCGGTACGCCTGACCGGAGGTGGTGTCGAAGGCCGTGCTGGTCTTCGTCTGCCGCCAGCCGCCGGCCGCCAGCGCGGTGTAGCCGCGGGTGCTCGCGGTGTTGACGAAGTACGACTCGCTGGCCCCCCAGGTGTGCGACTCGCTGCCGGTCTTGTACCGCCACGGCGCCTTGATCATCTTGCTGGTCTCGGTGGCGCCGTCGAACGTCTTGCTCTCGTACTCGAAGCCGGAGAGCTCGTCGTAGTCGGTGTAGGTGCCGCCGGTCGTGTCGGTGACAGTGACCGAGCGGGGGTTGGTGCTGTCCGGGTCGTCGTCCCCGTGCATGCCGCGCAGGTAGTAGTACTCGGTCTTGGTGGTCTGCGTCTGACCGTCACCCTTGGTGACCTGGACCCGGCCGTAGCCACGCCAGTCGCTCCAGGTGAGGTCCTTACCGTCACTCAGCCCGTCCGGCTTCGCCTTCCGCCAGGCGGCGCCGTCGAGGTAGGTGTACTTGGTGACCATGTCGGGCGAGCGGGCGGTGCGGTCGGTCTCCACCACGGCCTTGACCACGTACTTGTGGAACCAGTCGATGACCTGGCCCCCGCTGCCCAGCGGGTTCCACTTCACCGGGAAGCAGCGGCGGGTGCTCCTGCCCTCGGTGGGCAGGGTGTTCTCCGTGCAGTCGGGGTCCTCGTAGTTGACGTCGATCTGCCCGCCGCTGTCGGTGTAGATCGCGGCCATGCGGGGCCGGATCAGCGGGGCGATGAAGTCGCCGCTCCGGTCGATCCGGTTGGGCAGCTGGAGGACGCCGAACTGCACGCTCGGCAGGGCCGCGCTGCCGCCGACCAGTCCGGTGTGGGTGATCTTGTCCAGCCAGAGGGTACGACTGCCATCAGAGTTGTCGGTGAACAGGTGGCCGAGGGCCCACTTGTCGACGTCGGTCCACGCGTTGGCCCCTCGGATCTGGGTGCGGATGCCGACGAGCCGCTTGCGGGTCCAGAAGGTCGGGGTGATCTGGTCGCCCTTGCACTTGGTGTCCTTGGCACAGTTGCGGTCCCACGGGACGTCCGGCCAGTACGGGGCGGTGGAGGCGTTCAGGTCCTGCTCGTCACAGTCGATCGAGCCGGTGGCCAGACAACGCTCCAGGGTGTCGAAGACCACCCGGGCGGGCGCGTTGGTGGTGTAGACCTGCCCGTCCTTCTGGCCGTAGTCGATCCGCTTGAGCCAGCCGGCCCGGTGGTACTCGACTCCGTTGAGGTCGGTGCGGTTACCGCGGGCGTACCAGTTGCTTTCCCGCCCGTAGAAGTAGGACGTGACGTTGCCGTGCCGGTCCTTGACGTAGTCGAGGCTCCACCGCCACGCCTGGTTGCAGTACGAGTCGGCGAAGGTCGTCTTGTTGCACGGCTCGTTGGCGTCGTCGCCGAAGACCGGAAGGGTCCAGGTCGACGCCGTCTCCTCCTTGCTGCTGGCCCAGCCCGGCAGCCGGTTGAGGCCGAAGTAGTACTCGGTGCCGCCGGTCGTGGTGACCCGCCAGTACTCGCCGACGTCGACGCCGGTGGTCCCCTGATCGCCGTTGGCAGCGCCCAACAGCTTCTCGACCTTGGAGCCGTCGTCGGAGGCGAACTTCCAACCCGAGGCGGTCTTGACCAGCTCGGTGGACTTGCCGTTGAGCAGGATGGTGGCGTTGTCGTACGCCCAGCACTGGTCGGCGACCTCGCTGTGGCCGTCGTCGGAGCACGCCTTGTAGCGACGCTCGATGTGGCCCGGCTCGTAGCTGAACCCCTCGCCGATCCAGGAGCCCTGGTTGTTGGTGGTCGAGGTGCGCCCGTCGACCGACTGCGAGGAGTAGGCCAGCGCGATGCCCGGCCCACCGCCACCCGGCACCGGGGGCGTCTGCAGCGGGTACGACCAGGAGAAACCGCCGGTGGAGGGGGCCACCGACCACTGTGCGGAAGGGGCCAGCTTCGTCGCGGCGTAGCTGCCCTGGGAGGACGAGTCACCGGCGGTCAGCGCGTAGAGGCTGCCGGTGGAGGCCGTCGCCGTCACCTGGGCCGAGACGCTGCGCTTCTCGCCGTCGTTGACGGTCGGCAGCGGCTGGGCGGCGCAGTCCTTGTGCTCGGGGGTACGCAGGGCACACTCGGGTAGTCGGGACAACCGCAGCCTGCTGCCGAAGTCGCCGCCGAAAGCGCCGGCCAGCCCGTCGTACCCGACGGAGAGCCGTATGTCGCCGGCGACCTGCTGGCCGTCGGTGCGGACCACCCGCACGACCGGACCGTCGACCTTGGCGCGCTCAGCCGTCCCGTGGTCGAGCACCTCGACCCGGACCTTGCTGGTTGGCGTGGTCGGGGCGGCCCTGCTCGCGGTGCCGGCGGCGCCGCTCGCGGGCGCCGACACTGCGCCGACGGAGACGGTGAGCCCGCCGGCCTTGGCGGTGCGTGCCGCGTCGGGCGCGACGGTCCGGGCGTCGGTCGAGGCGGGCACCGGCACGGCGATCTCGGTGGTGCCGGCGGCCGGCCAGGTGACCGACGCCGGCTTGGTGGGCGTCGCGGCGGCATCCGGTTGCCGGGGTTTGGCGGGCAGCGGGTCCCGCTCGGGCAGGATCTTGCCGGAGTCGGCGGTCTTGGGGCGATTGTTGCCCTGAGCGGCAGCGGTAGGCATCTCGACGGCTTGGACGAAGGTCAGGCCCAGCACGCCGGTCAACGCCCAGGACACGGGTCGCTTGATCCGGCGTTGCAGTACGCCGGAGGCGCCCAGGTGTCGGGAGAACATCAACCCTCCACGGGTGGTCGGGGGAAAGCGGCAGGAGCCGTCGGGTCGCCTTCGGTGCGGCGACCCGACGGCCGGGGGATCAGAGGTTGGGCTGTTCCTTGACGGAGAGGTTCAACCGCTGAAGGAGGTTCTTGTCGGCCACGCCGTTGTAGACACGGACGTCGTCGATGGCGCCGGAGAGGTGCTCACGGAACTGGTCGTCGATGAAGGCACGACCCAGCTGAAGCCCACCGGTGGCGTTGAACGGTTCGGTGAGCTGCACCGAGCCGATCAGTTGAGCGTTCGCGTACAGCGAGAACTCACGCGTGTAGCCGTTGTAGACCAGGGCGACGACCTCACCCTTGGTGATGGTCTTGGGCGCCACGTCGGTCAACGGGGTCAGCTCGACCGCCGTGCCCGCCGTGTCGGTGCCCGGCACGGCCAGCTCGTACCGGCCGTCGTTGTTGCACCGGACGATGACCGAGCTGTTGTGCAGGCCCTTCTGCGAGAAGAACGTCATCGGCTTACCCGCGCAGCTGCTGGTGAGCTTGACCCGGGCGGTGATGGTGAAACTGCTGGCCATGTTGGCGTTGAGCGTGGTGCTCGCGTAGCTGTTCGCGTTGCCGTTCAGCTTCAGGTGGCCCCCGCCGAGCATCGCGGCGGAGGGGGGCGGCACGACACCCTTGTAGATCGACGCATCCGCCCCGAGAACCATGGCCGCCTTGGCGCCGAACTCCGGGCTACTCGTACCGCTGGCGGTGTTGAGCTGCCAGTACGCCGCCCGGTCGAGGGCCGTCTGCTTCAGCCCAAGGACCTCGGTGGAGAGGATCGGCCGGTCGAAGAACGAGACGTCGGCCAGCTCACCGGACCAGTAGTCGAAGTAGCCACTCTTGACCATGCGCCGGCCGAACTGGACGGCACCCCGCGACGTCGCCTGCGACCGCCGGTCGGCGGTGTAGAGGTTCGTCCCGTTCACCAGGAGGGAGATCTTCTTGGTGGAGTCGTCGTACGAGGCGGTGAGGTGGGTCCACGCCGTGGTGACCGGGGACGGGGTGGTGCCGGTCGAAAAGACCCGCCACTCACCCAGCGCGATCACGTCGTTGGTCGGCATCCGGAACACCCAGTTGCCCCCGTCGGTGCCGAGGCTGAATCCGGCTTCGCCGGTGCCGTCCTGGCTCACGACGGTCTGCCGCCGCGTGGGGTCCGAGGTGCGGACCCAGGCACTGACCGTGAAGCTGCGCGAGGTGTCCAGGACCCGGGCGGTCTTGTCAGGATTCTCGGGGTCCAGGGTGGTCTTCAGATAGCCGTTCGAGGTGCCGTTCAGGGACACGGCCGTGTCGAACTGACCACCGGGGCCGGGGACACCGAAGGTGACCCCGGTGCCGGCCACGGCGTCGTGGTCCCCGAGCAGATCCTCGGCCTTCTGCGATCCGGCGACCTCGGAGTACGACCACTGCGCCACCGGCGGCCGCTTGCCGACCCGGAACGTGCAGGAGGCGATGGAGCTGCCCAGGCCGGCCCTGTCGACCGCCATGACGTTGATCGTCCAGGGCCCTTCCTTGGTCGGCTTCCACTGGATGGTGGACGGCCCACCAGCGGTCGACGGCTTGATGCTGTTGGCCGAGGACGGGTTGGTGTTGAACCCCCACCGGTACTCGACCACGTCGGCGGCAACGGAGTCGAAGGTGAAACTGGTGGTCAGGCCGAGCTTCTCGTGCCACTCCGTGTCGGTCACGCAGTCGGGCGAGCCGTTGTCGCCAGCGTCCCCGGGCAAGAAGTCCGGCGAGTCGACGTCCGGCGGGGCGGGCTTGGTGGCGTCGTAGATGAACTGGCAGGTGTTGCGGGCGCCGTCGGAACTCCACGGCCCCCAGACGGTGTTGTCGGAGGCGCGGACGTCCCAGGAGACGACGACGTTCTGTGGGATGTCCGACGGCGCGTTGAGCGAGAAGATCGACCCGCTCGCCTTGAGCAACGTCGTCGGGTACGACCGCACGGTGTCGGTCGACGCTCCCGGAGCCCGCCAAGTGAGCCGCCACTCGGCCTTGAGCTGCTCGGTGTGAGCCGAGGAGTGGTCCGGATCGCGCAGCACGGCGTAGAGCTTCGGGATCTTCCACACGTACGGGGCGCCGGAGCCGTAGACGCAGGCGCCACCCGGGTCGGAGCTGAGTTCTGACAGGGCGGGGATCAGCGGGGCTCGGTTGTACTTCACCGAGAGCACCGCGTTGTCGCAGAACCGCTTGCTGTGCTGGTAGTTGCCCTCGTTCTCGGCCTTGAGGCCGAGGGTGACGTTGCTCCAGCCGTTCGCGGCCGCCAACTGCACGGCCTCCTTGGCGTTCCAGCTGGCGTTCTGGTTGGTGGCGGTGCAGGACGCCTGTGTGCTGCTGGGCGCTCTGGTGTCCAGCCAGTTGGCGCCGCTGCTCCAGCTCGACCCACCCGGCTGGTTGCTCCAGTTGGTCTTGGAGTTGACGCCCTTCGGCAGCAGGTAGAGCTGGGCGTTCTGCGCGGTCGAATTCCAGGCGTGCTGCATGGTGACCCGGAACTCGGCGCTGAGGATCGTCTTGCCAGAGTACGGAGTGGCGAGGGTGTAGATGACCCGCTTCACCTTGGAGCTGTTGCACCGCTCAGGGCAGAGCCCGATCCGTTCGTGCCGCTTGCCGTCGAACTTCCAGTACTCCTCGTTGGGGTAGCCGCTGTCGACCATGGCCCAGGAGCTGTTGGTCGTGGCCTGCCAGACGGGGTCCAGGTAGACCGGCCAGTTCGTGTCCGGGTCGGCGAGCATCGCGGCGTCCGGGGTGAGGGTCAGCGCGCCGTTGGTGTAGTCCAGCCCCATCGGCGCGACCGTCGAACTGTCCTCCGGGCCGCGTGCCGTCTCCAGGTCGGTCTCACCGGGGACCGAGTTGGAGGCCACCGTGCCGGCGGGCGCCTTCTGGGCACTCGCCGCAGTGGCGTCGTCGTCACCGGCTGGGGTGCCGTTGTCCCACATGGTCGGCTGGTCGGCCTCGAGCACCGGGTTTCCGGTGGCCGGGTCCAGCGCGACGATCCCACCCTCGGGCGTCTCCTGGATGGTCAGGTTCTCGCCCGTGACCCCCAGCTTGAGCCCCTGGAGTTCGGGCGTGTTCGCCGCCTCGGGGGTCTTGAGGACGATGACGTGGGAGAAGCCCTCGACCGTCATGTTGACCACGAGGTCGACGTTCGGGAAGACCTCCGGGTAGACGGCCTGGTCGGCGTTGAGCACCGGCGCGGGCAGGTTGTACGGCCAGGTGAGGGTCATCACCTGGCCGTCCTTGCGGACCACCAGCAGCGGATCCGCACCGCCGGTGGAGATCCGCATGTCGATGAGCGCGGCCTTCGGGGTGATCGTTCCGTCGGCGTTCTGCGCCAGGGTGGCGTCGGTGGGAACCCAGGTGTCACCCTGGACCACCCGGACCGGATGGTTGTGCTCGTTGGCGATCAGGTTGCCGTCCGGCTGCGCGAAGACGTCCCGGTACTCGGTCCGGAAGGCGAGCACCTCCACCGGCTGGCCAAGCGACTTGGCGGCGAGCAGCGCCTCGGCCTCGGTCTCCCGGACCGGGTCCGTCTCCACCGCCGCCACAGGAGCGGTGGCCGGCGACCGGTCAGCGTTGTCGGCGTAGACGGTGGTGGAGAGCAGGCCGGCGAGGCCCACCATGAGGCCGAGCGTGAAGAGCCGGTTCCGCTTCCTGCTACGACGGGCCACCGTCAGGTCCTCCCTCGTTGAACTGCGCAATTCGTCGCGTGCCATCAGTTGATCGCCGCCCCGAAGAGGACCTTGGTCGTCGGGAGCCCGTTCTGCCCGGGCTGCCAGGTCTGGGCCGGAGTGGTCGTCCCACCCGCCAGACTCGACCAGTTGAAGGCGTAGACCGCGTCGTCGCCGTACGGCGTGCCGACCAGGAGCTGCGTGGAGGTGGCGCTGAGCGAGTTGCCGACGAGTTCCTGCTCGCGGAAGCTGCCCGGCAGGCTGGTGCCGTCGCGCTGCAGCGTCACCGGCGTGCCGATCGGGTTGGCCAGCGCGGGAAAGACCCGCACCCGTCCCGAGTCGATCGTCGAGGCCCCGGCGTCCTCACCGGGGACGCCGATCGCGATGAACATCGTCGAGTTGGTGCCCTCGCTGGCCGGTGCGGTGTTCGCCACCACCACCTTCTCGCCGAGGTAGTCACCGTCCTCCGAGGCGTACGTGATCGACGGCAACTCGGTGAAGGTGTTGGCCGCGGTCACGTGGAAGCGGTGCACCAGGCCCGCGTCGGTCATCGGTGTGGTCGTGCCGGAGAGGGTGATGTCCTCCCCCGGCACACCCACGACGACCAGCGAGTCCTGCGTCCCGGCCGGGCTACCGACCGGACGGTAGGGGGCGATGGAGATCGACTTGCCGAAGTTGTCGTTGGCCTCCGCGACGTTGGAGACGCCCGTCACGCCCTGGTACAGCCCTGCGGCGATCGTGGGCAGCCCGTTGGTCATCTTGTTACTGAAGACGTTGACCGCGCCAGCGAAGACCTCGCTGCCGATCGCCTCTCCCGGGGACCCGACCGCCCAGTGGTACTTGGCGGCCGCCACCGAGAAGCCCGTCCGGTCGTCGAACTCCGCGCTGCCCGGGATGCCGTTGCCCTGGGTGAGAGCGACGTTCACGTTGCCGCGCAGGTAGTGCACCATCCCGGTCAGGGAACCACTCGAGAGGCTCTCCCACGGGACGCCGATCACCAGGTAGGGCTCGCCGCTCGCGGTCCGGCTCCCGGCCACCGAGTAGCCGAAGACGTCCCACGCCTCGGCGGTGTCCGGGACGTTGGTGACGTCCTGGTGGTAGACCAGCGAGGCCGGCCCCTGCGCGAGCCCGGCCGGGGAGCCGAGCAGCACGTAGACCGCACCGGCCCCGTCCTGGCCGCTGACGCTCTGGTAGGGGACGCCGACCGCGAGGTCGGTGCAGCCGTCGTTGTTGGCGTCGTACGGGGAGATCGAGAAGCCGAAGCGGTCACCGTTCCCGGGTGCGCCGGGGACCTTGGCCACCCCCTCCTGCAGGGTGTGCACGGTGGTGCTGCCGCCGTAGCTGACGTGCACCTGACCAGCGCCCCAGAGGCCGTTGATCGTCACCTCCGGGTCGGCAACCGCCAGGTCGGTGACGCCGTCGCCGTTGAAGTCGTTCTCGGCCGTGCCAGCGCAACCGGTGACCGGGGCGACGGTGGTGTAGACCTGCATCTCGCAGAACGGGGACCAGCGGTCGCTGCCGCTGACCCCGTCGGCGGCCTTGACCCGCCAGCGGTAGATGCCGCCGTCGACGAACGCGCCCGCCGGCACGGTGGCCGCAGCGGTGGCACCGGAGGCCACGGCACTGTAGCTGGCCGAGCCGATCGCGGTCTCGGCGTTCATCGCCCACCACTCGAAGGTGACCGTCATCGCGGTGCCGTCACCGTCCGAGACGGTCGCCTTGAGCTGCGGGGTGAGGGTGTTGACCTGGGGTCGACCCGCGCCAGTGACGCAGCTGGTGGCCGGGACGGTGGCCCGGGTGCCGACGGTCGGCCAGGAGTTGTAGGTGACCGATGCCTTCGGATCCTCGGCGGCGCTGTCGCCCTCGCGGGAGCGGAACTGCTTGAACCCGGCCACGTCGGCCTCGTCGGTGGCCCGTAGGCCCATCCCGGCCCGGGTCTTGTTGGCGTCGGCGGCCCGCTGGAAGAAGGTCTTGCCGTCGATGTTCACCCAGGCGTCGGCACTGGTGCAGCTCGCGCCGCCGCCGGCGGTGGCGGTGGACCGGGCGTCGGGCCCGACCGCGTCCCACGCGGGCTGGTTGGCGAAGGTGGTGGCGGACGTGCCCGGCGCGGTGGTCCAGATCTCCCACGAGACCGGGGTGCAGAGGTACGACCAGTAGTTCCAGAACGACACGGTGGCCGAGTTGATCTGCTTGCCGGCGAGGACCGTGCTGTCCCAGGTGACGAACGACCGGGTCAACTTGGGGTTGCTCGGGTCGAGCAGACCGAGTTGGAGGTTGTTCTGCGTGCTCTGGTCCAGGCTCGACCCCGCGGTGACGTACGTGTCGAAGGTGGTGCCGAGCGGGTTGACCGTCGGGTCGATGGTCACCGGGTAGGCCGTGGCCGGGTCCCGCAGCCACGCGCGGTCCGGCGTGAGGGTCAACTCGACCGTGTCGCCGCGCTTCGCCACCTCGGTGCGGATCGGCTTCCGCACCGAGGGATCACCGGTGACCTTGTGTTTCCTGGCATCCCACATCAGGGGCGCCGGGATGCGGGCGGTCTGCTTGCCGGCCCGGTCCTTGATCGCAATGGCGCCGTCCGCGCCCCGGCTTCCCTCGGCCACGCCGCGACCACTGAGCGGGAAGGCCACGCTTTCGACCTGGGCTGCGGCGGCCCGGTTCTTGACCACGAGGAACTGTTCGAAGCCGGTCCGGGTCGCCTCGACGACGAGGTCGACCCCGGGACGGGCATCGACGTACGTCGCCCGGTTGCCCTGTAGGACCGGCGTGGGCAGTGCCCCTGTCCAGCCCATGGCGACCCGCTGGTCGGCGGAGCCGAGCGCGGCCAGCTCGTGGGTGCCCGCCGCACGGCTACCCGAGATGCGCAGGTCACCGGGGTGAGCGACCGGGGTGACCGAGCCGTCCGTCCCGGTTTTGAGGGTGAGATCGACCGGCACCCAGTCGCCGCCGCGGCGGAACCGTTGCATGCCGGCGGCGATCTCGGCCCGGAACTGCCCGTCGGGCAGGGCGAAGACCTCGGTGGTCTCGCTGGTGAGGCTGTCGACCCGTACCGGTCTGCCGGTATGCCGGGCGGTCCGCAGGGACACTGCCTGGTCTGACCTGTCTTGCACGCCACCCGTTACGCCATCGGGCCCGGCGGCGAGGTACTCCGCCGGTTCGCCCGAGATGCCAGCCAACGCGACCGCCGTCAGCACGGCGACTCCCGCCGCAAGGCATGAACGTACGGTGGCCGTCTTTCGACGTGCCACGAAAACCCCCCGTGGGTTGCCCGTATGTCGGTCGGGACTGTAGGGAGCTGCCTGCTCTATGCACAAGCACGGTTACAAGTGGTAAGCACAGATGCGGCAATGTGGACTTTCCACCCACAGTGCTTACTCTTCGGAGTTTTGCCTGCTCAGAGCAGCTGCGGCGGAGTCGACGATCAGTCGACCCGACATCCGCCGAACGTCTGGAATGCGCCACCGCCGGACGCCGGCCATTGCCACCCGATCAGCGCGGACAGGTCGATCCGACGGCGAATTGAGGGGTCCGCCGCGAAGTGTCGCGGGTGGACCGGAATCGCGGTGCGAGCGGTGGGCAATTCGCCGACGACCAACCGCCGGAACGCCTGCATTCGCCCGGCCGAAGAGCCTCGCGGAATGCGCCCCGATCGCGGCCCCGGACCCACCTCCCATGGACGTTCAGGCAGTTCACAGCAACTGCTCCCGATGGCGCACCAACGCTCGCGAATCGAAGCCCGGTCGAGGCGCGAATGGGCAGCTTGCCCCGTGGTCGGACACATCCGTCAAGCGCGTCGGGACGTGTTCGGATGGCGATCACATCACCGAGCGGACCGCGGTTGCAGCCATCGACGCAGATGGTTGCCTTAGTCGCCGGGTCCGTGCATCGTCGCCCCAGCTGGCCGGTAGGTGGGAGCCGCCGTCCCGCGCGCTTGGGGGTGCCCACATGCTGGGCGGCCATCTTAAGATGTGATCAGTCGCCGAGCGCGTCGATGTCGCGCATCTCCTCCGCCGTCAGCGAGAAGTGGAAGACGTCGAAGTTGGCGGTGATCCGCTCCGGCGTCACCGACTTGGGGATCACCACGATCTCGTGGTCGATGTGCCAGCGCAGCACCACCTGCGCCGGGGAGACGCCGTGCGCCGCGGCGATCCTGGTCAGCACCGGGTCGCTGAGATCACTGGTCTTGAACGGGCTGTACCCCTCCAGCACCACGCCCCGGTCCCGGTGCTCGGCGTGCCGCTGCCGGTCGTACAGCGCGGGGCTCCACCGGATCTGGTTGACCGCCGGGTTCTCCTCGGTCGACTGGATCAGCTCGTCGATCTCCGCCGTGCTGTAGTTGCTGACCCCGACGGCTCGGGTCAGGTTCTCGTCCCGCGCGGCCAGCAGCTCACGCCACAGGGGGATGCTGTCCGCCGGTGACGACGGCGGCCAGTGGATCAGCCAGAGGTCCACCTGGTCGACGCCGAGCGCCTCCAGGCTGGCCTCCAGGGTTTCGCGCTCCCGGCCCATCCGGTCCGGCGGCAGCTTCGTGGTGAGGAAGATGTCCTCCCGACGCAGCCCACTCTCCCGGACCGCCCGGCCCACCTCCCGCTCGTTGCCGTACACGGTGGCGGTGTCGAGGTGGCGGTAGCCGGTGTCGAGCGCGGCCAGCACGGCATCGTAGCCCGCCCGGCCGGTGGCCTGCCACGTGCCGAAGCCGAGCAGGGGCATCCGCACGTCACCCGAAAGGAGGGCGGTGGGCTGGTCGCTGAGGTCCATGAGGTCCGTTCTACCCCGCCTCGGGCCCGGCCGCCGAGTGAACCGGACACTCCGGCGGGCCAGCACAGGGGCCAGTTCTGCCGGAGAATGCGGGTGTGACGGACCGGCTCGACGAGTACGGGGGCGGCCGGATGGTCACCCACGACCGGGGCACGTACCGCTGCGAGAAGTGGCGCGACGACGAGGTCATCGTGACGCTCTCCGGCGAGCGCACCGAAGGCCGGTACGCGCTGTTCGCCACCGGCGGCCGGGACTGGATGATCCGCCGCACGGATCCCGCGCCGCCGGGCTGGACGCCGATGCCCGAGCTGGTCCGCCCGATGCACGCCACGCCCGCCGCCGGGCTGCCGCGCGACGCCAGCAACTGGGGGTACGAGCTGCGGTGGGACGGGGTCCGCGCGATGGCGTACGTCTCCGGCGGGCGGTTGCGGCTGCTCTCCGCGACCGACGAGGAGATCACCGGCGGGTACCCGTGGCTGCGCGCGATGGCCGAGGCACTGGCGCCGACCGAGGCGGTGCTCGACGGCGTGCTCGTGCGCATCGACGGCTCGGGCCGGGTACGTCCGGCCCGTCCGACCAGCGGGGGCCGGGTGCCGGCGGGCGCGCAGTTCCTGCTCGTCGACCTGCTGTGGTTGGAGGGTGTGAGCAGCGTCGACGTCCCGTACGCGCAACGCCGCGAACTGCTCGATGGGCTGGCGTTGGCCGGTACGCACTGGCAGACTCCGCCGTGGTTCTCCGGTGCCGGCGACGAGGCCCTGCGCACCGGGCGGGAGCAGGGGCTGCCCGGTGTGGTCGCCAAGCGGCTCGACTCGGTCTACGAGCCGGGCGCACGCAGTCGGCGCTGGTTGAGTATCGACGCAGCCTGACGGCGAGGAGCGACGTGTACCTGACCCACCTGGACTGCCCGCGCTGCGGCCTGGAGTACGCCACCGACGAGGTGCAGAACCTCTGCGACTGCGGCTCACCCCTGCTGGCCCGCTACGACCTGCCGGCGGTCGCGAAGGCGGTCACCCCGGAGCGCTTCGGCCTGCGCCCGGCCGACCTGTGGCGGTACCGGGAGGTGCTGCCGGTCGTCGACCCCCGGCACGTCACCACGCTCGGCGAGGGCTGGACCCCGCTGCTGCGCGCTCCCTCATACGGTGCCGAGATCGGCATCGCGGACCTGATGGTCAAGGACGAGGGGTTGATCCCGACCGGCTCGTTCAAGGCGCGGGGCGCGGCGGTCGGTGTGAGCCGGGCCCGCGAGCTGGGTGTCAAGCGGATCGCGATGCCCACCAACGGCAACGCCGGGTCGGCCTGGGCGACGTACGCGGCGCGCGCCGGGATGGGTGCCACCATCGTCATGCCGCTGGCTGCGCCGACCATCTGCCGGCGCGAGTGCGTGGCCGCCGGCGCCGATCTGCGCCTGGTGGACGGGCTGATCAGCGACGCGGGCCGGCGGGTGGCCGAGCTGATCGCCGAGTCCGACGGGGCGATCTTCGACGCCGGCACGCTGCGCGAGCCCTACCGGCTCGAGGGCAAGAAGACGATGGGGTACGAGATCGTCGAGCAGCTCGGCTGGCAGGTGCCCGACGTGATCATCTATCCGACGGGTGGCGGGGTCGGTCTGATCGGCATCCACAAGGCGCTGCACGAGATGCGCGAGCTGGGCTGGGTCGGCGACAAGCTGCCCCGGCTGGTGGCGGTGCAGTCGACCGGCTGCGCGCCGATCGTGCGGGCGTTCGCCGCGGGTGAGGATCGGGCCCGCCCGTGGGAGGACGCACACACGGTCGCCTTCGGCATCACCGTGCCGGCGCCGCTGGGTGACGAGCTGATCCTGGCGGCGTTGCGGGCTTCCGCCGGTACCGCCGTCGCCGTCGACGACGCCGAGATCCTGACCGATCTGCGGGACTTCGCGGCCCGGGAGGGGCTGCTGCTCTGCCCGGAGGGCGCGGCCTGCCTGACGGCGGCACGCCAGTTGCGCGCCGGTGGCTGGATCCGGGCCGGGGAACGGGTGGTGGTGCTCAACACCGGCGCGGGGCTGAAGTATCCGGAGACGGTCGACGTCTCGGGCGTACCCGTGCTGGCCTGAGCCGGCACGATCAGAAGCTGTCCGGCTCGGTCAGCCGCCAGGCGGCGTTGATCAGCCCGATGTGGGACAGCGCCTGCGGCGTGTTGCCGAGCTGCGCCCCGGTGGTCAGGTCGATCTGCTCGCTGAACAGGCCCACGTCGTTGGCGTGACCCACCACGCGCTCGAACAGCTCCTCGGCCCGCCGCGCCTCGCCCGCCATCGCCAGGCACTCCACCAGCCAGAACGAGCACAGCAGGAACCCGGCCGGGTCGCTCGTCCAGCGCCGGACCAGCCCGTCCTCCGTACCCAGCTCCCGCTCGACCATCGCGATGGTCGAGCGCATCCGCGAGTCGGTCGCCGGCAGGAAGCGCGCCACCGGCAGGGCGAGCACCGAGGCGTCCAACTCGGCGGAGCCGAACGAGCCGGTGAACGCGCCGATCCGGTCGTTCCAGCCGTCGCGCAGCACCGCCTCGCGGATCTCGTCCCGCACGACGGCCCAGCGACGCGGTTCGGCCCGCTCACCGAGTCGGTCGGCGAGCCCTACCGCCCGGTCCATGGCCAGCCAGCAGGAGACCTTCGAGGAGAGGTAGTGCCGCTCGTCCTCCCGGGTCTCCCAGATGCCCCGGTCCGGCAGGTGCCAGGTCGCCGCCACCTGCTCGGTCAGCCCGAGCACCATCTCCCGCAGCTCCGACTCGAACTCGGTGCCGAGGTAGTCGCGCAGCCGCCACACCGCCGACAGCACCTCACCCGGCACGTCGAGCTGCCGCTGCTTCCAGGCGTCGTTGCCGACGCGCACCGGGCGACTGTCGCGGTATCCGCGCAGGTGGTTGCAGTGGTGCTCGGAGAGGTCCCGTTCACCCTCCAACCCGAAGAGCACCGGCACCGGCTCGTCGCCGAACCGGCCGATCGACCGGGCGGCCCAGGCGAACAGCCGGGACGTCTCCTCCGGGCAGGCGGCCACCCAGAGCGCCCGCATCGTCAGCGAGAAGTCCCGCAACCAGGAGTACCGGTAGTCGTAGTTGCGGTCGCCGCCGATCTGCTCCGGTAGCGAGCTGGTCAGTGCCGCTGCCACCGCGCCACTGCGGGCGTACGTGAGACCGGTCAGCACGGTCGCGCTGTGCCGGACCAACTCCGCGTACCGGCCCGTGTACGTGTGCGTATCCCGGAACGCCTCCCAGGCTCGCGTGGTGTCGGCGAGGGCGGCCAGCGGGTCCATCTGAACCGGTGGTGTGCCGTACGCCTGCCCGAACGCCACGTCGATCCCCACCGTCTGGCCGGAGGAGACCTCGAACTCGTGGGTAACCCGGTCCCGGCCCGCCCGCAGCGGCATGCCCCCGGCCCGCAGCACCAGCACCACCGGGCCGGCATCGGCCACCACCGCTCCGTCGGGCTGTTCGTGCAGGTACGGCGTGAGCAGGCCGTACTCCGGGCGGGGGGCGAAGTCGAGCGCCATCCGTACCCGCCCGCTGAGGCCCTCGACCACACGGACCAGCACGGCGGGCGAGTCCATGCCCAGCTCGTGCGCGCGGGCACCGGGCTCGGCGGCGAGCGCGTCCGTCACCGCCACGCTGCCGTGTGGCGTGTGGTGCACCGTCCGCAGGATGAGCGTGTCCGGACGGTAGGCGCGTTCGACCCGGTAACCAGGGCCACCCGTGCCGACCGGCGCCAACCGGAAGTGCCCGCCGTCCGGGTCAAGCAGCCTGCCGAAGACGGAGGCGCCGTCGAAGCGGGGTGGACACCACCAGTCGACCGAGCCGTCGGTGCCGACCAGCGCTCCGGAACGGGAGTCCGAAAGGAACCCGTAGTCGGAGATCGGCGGCTGTGTCACGGACCGCGCGTACCCCGATCGGCCCGGTTCAGGCCGACGCGGTCACGCCGTCGGCGGTTCGTCCTCGCCGGCCTCCTCGGCCCGGTCGGCCTCCTCCTTGGTGTGGTGCACAGCCTGGTCGGCGTGCTCCGGAGGGCCGTAGACGGTGTAGAGCACCAGCGGGTTCGGGCCGGTGTTGACGAAGTTGTGCTTGGTTCCGGACGGGACGACGACCAGGTCTCCCGCGACGACCTCCCGCCTCTCACCGGCGACCCGGGCCTCGCCCGTCCCGCTGACGAACGTCAGGATCTGGTCGATGCCCTCGTGTACCTCCTCGCCGATCTCCCCGCCCGGCGGAATCGTCATGATCACCAACTGAGTGTGCTCGCCGGTCCACAGCACCCGCCGGAAGTCAGGGCTCTTCTCGGCGACGGTCGCGATCGTGAAATGCTCCATGGCCCGCTCATACCCCGTTCGGTCACGCGTCACGCCGGGACTGGCAGATGGTGGAATTCCCCACGGTCGGCAGGTTTGGATCCGCGGCGACCGGGGATCGACAACGCTGACCGGCGCGAACGGCCGGTCGAGCCAGGTCCCCGCTGGCGTACCGCCGAACGGCTGCGGTGGTGGGAGACGGCCAGAGCGCGGCGACGTGACGACCACGGTCGGAGCGGCGCCGCGCGCTCGTCCTCCGGTACGTCTCAGCCGTCGCGGTGCAACCAGGCGACCAGGTCCGGCGGGGCGAGCGCCCGCGCCCGCTGTTCGTAGCGGGCCAATGCAGCCGCGTCGAGCAGGTCGCGGCCCTGCCCCGAACCGCCGCGACGGAAGAACGCCCGACGGTCCCGCAGCACGCCGAGCGTGTCCGGGGCGAGTTGGTCGGCGCGCTCGCGCATCCGGTCGAACGTGGCCGCCTCGACCAGCACGGGCCACCGCCCGGCGGGCACCTCGACACCCCAGCGGTCGGCCAGCAGTCGCATCTGTGCGTCCAGGTCGGCGCGGAGGTCGTCGTAGTGCACCAGCGTGATGTTCGGCTCGTGCCGGCGCGCCCAGGCATCGCACAGGTGCCAGAACACGCCGGGCAGCGAGTCCAGCTCGGCGCGTGGGTCGACCTCGTGGTCGACCCAGCTCGGCAGCCACTGCCCGAGCGACGGACGGGCACGCGACGTCCCTGCCGGCGGGGGTTGACCGGTCAGCTCCGCGATCCGGGCCCGATCCAGGTTTCCCGCCTGGTGGTAGAGGGAGACGGCCATGTCCAGTGGGTGCCGCGCCACCACCACGTAGTGCGCCCGGCGATCGAGCGGTACCCCGTCCAGCGGGGTGTGCGTCTTGATGAACCGGCGGTGCGGCTGCGCGGCCAACCGCTCGTACACCACGTCCCGCGGCTCGCCCAACCAGTCCAGCCAGGGCGACAACTCGGACAGCGGCGCCGGCAGCTCCGGAGTGCCCAGCACCAGCAGCGCGCAGATCATCTGCATCCAGGTGGTGCCGCTCTTGGAGCGGGTGCTGATCACGATGTCGCCGTCGCGGAATCCGAAGCCGACCCAGCGGGCGCTGTCCTCGTCTGCGGAGCGGTAACGGTACGGCGACGTGGACATCGCGCGAGCGTAGTCGCCGAACCGACAGCCAGACAGCGGATTTTCGGTACCGGAAAGTGTGGAGGCATGCGAATGCCTGACTAGATTGAAGTATGGTGCCCGCCCACGGGGGCCGGGCAGTGGCGCCGGTCTACCGCCCCATCCTCGCCAGCCACCGACGCGGTGAACTGGAAGCCCTGACCCACCTCGATCCCGCGGCTGCCCCGCTCGTCGCGCCGATCCTGGAGGTCAACGCCGTCGACCGCGCCACGAGGGACGCGCTGCGCCGACTACCGGTCGGCCTGCTGCCGGCCGTCGACGTGACCGCCCACCCCGATTCGGTCGACACGGAGCTGGTTCGGTGGGGCGTACCGCTGATGCCCGTCATCGGCCTCGCGGAGAGTGAGCGGCGGCTCGTCGCGCACGGCGCGGCGGCCCGGTCGTACGCCCGGCGGGCGCTGGTCCGGGTGCGGGCCGCGCACGACCGGGCGGGCCCGGACGCCGACACGACCGCCGTCGAGCGGATCTGGCGGTACACCGGCCTCGCGCCGGAGGAGTGCGAACTGCTGGTGGACGCGGGCGACGTCTGCTGCCCGGCGGACGTGCGGGTGGCGGAGCCCCGGGTACGGCGACTGCTGGACTGGGCCCGTCGCCACGCCTGGCGCTCGGCGACGGTGGCGGCGGGCGGTATGCCGCCGACGTTGTCCCGGTTGCCCACCGACGAGCCGGTACGACTGGAACGCTGGGACTGGCAGCTCTGGCAGCGGCTGGCCGACGTCGGGGTCGACTACGGCGACTACGGCGTCGGTTCGGCGCTGCCCGACTCGGGAGATCCCGGCGACCGGCTACCCACCGTGCGGTACACGGCCGACGACGGCTGGTGGGTCTACCGCTGGTCGCGCCGGGGCGGCCGGGGCGACGACCGCTTCGCCGACCTGTGCCGGATGCTGGTGGCGGCACCGCACTTTTCGAGCGTGGGCGCGGCGTTCTCCTGGGGTGACCACGAGCTGCTGCGCCGCGCACGTCGAGGGGCCGGCGCCGGGTCGGCCGCCAACTGGACGGCGTGGAGCACGTCGCACCATCTGGCGCACGTGCTCGCCGCGCTGCTGCGACCCGACGACCCCGGCCGGTCGGGGTGGGGCACCCGGCCGGGCCCGCCGCAGCGGGGGCGATCGCCCCGGTGAGAGCCCTTACTGCTTCTCGGTGAAGCCGAACTGGATGATGCCCTCGTCGTCGACGGTGGCGTCCACCGAGGCGTCGCCGAGCAGTTCGGCGGCGTCCGGGTCGAGGAAGATCCGCGCGCCCTGGTTGTCGACGACCTGGTCACCCTGCTCCGGCTCGGGCACCAGCTCCACGGTGAGCGATCCGGCGTCGGTGTCGGCGGCGATCCGCACGCCACCGTCCTGGGCCATGTCCTGCTGGTTCGCGAGGTCACGGATGACGAGCACGGCGTTGTCGGTCATGGTGAGCATGTGTGGAACTCCTCGTGGTTTCTCGGCTCGCGGTCGGTGGTCGCGCAGAGGCGGACGATCGGCCCGCGCACGAGCACGCGTGGGAGGCGACGGGAGAAACGGACGGTCATCGCCGTCGCGTCGAATCGGGGCGGCTGACCGGCCCCTTCCCAGCCCACGGTGCCCGCTACCGAGCGATACGTCAAATAGAGCCGGATCAGTACCGCACTCGCTTGTGCGCTGGTCACGGCCCTGATTTGCCCACCAGCGAGCGGAACTATCCTTACGCTGAGTAAATGATGGATGACGCCCGTCGCGCGGCGGCCGAATTTCTCGGCACCCTGTTGCTGGTCTTCTTCGGCGTGGGCGCCGCCGTCGCCGCGCGGGTCCAGGGCGGCGTGGTGGTCGTCGCGCTGGCCTTCGGGTTCGTCATGCTGGCCCTCGTCTACACGATCGGCCCGCTCTCGGGCAGTCACGTCAACCCGGCGGTGACGCTAGGCGTCCTGCTCTCCGGCAAGATCTCGGTGATCGGCGCTGTCGCCTACTGGATCGCGCAGTTCGCCGGGGCGACCGTGGCCGGTTTCCTGCTCTGGGCACTGACCCGATGGGGTGACGTCGCGGACCAGACCGGGGCGCTGGGCTCGAACGGGTACGGCGCGCACATCAACCGGGGCGGCGCGGCCGTACTGGAGATCGTGCTGACCTTCCTCTTCGTCCTGGTCGTGCTCGTGGTGACCAGTCGCAGCGAGAACCCCGGCATCGCGGGCGTGGCCATCGGCCTGGCCCTGGCCACCACCCAGCTCGTCGGGGTGACGCTGACCGGCGCGGCGGTCAACCCGGCCCGCGCCTTCGGTCCGGCGGTCTTCGAGGGCGGAGTGGCGCTCCGTCAACTCTGGGTGTTCATCGTCTTCCCGCTGCTCGGCGGGGCGCTCGCCGCGTTGGTGGCCCCGCTGGTGATGGGCGGGCAACGGCACTACTGGGGCGGGCACGAACGAGCGCTCGGCCGACCGGGACACCGCGAAGGGCAATGACCGATCGGCCCGCGGATCAGGCGGGGCGTTTCGGTGTGGGGGGCACCGCCGTGGGATCGCCGCGCTCGATGAGCGCGGCGATCTCGGCGGCGTGCAGGCCGCGGAGCGTCAACACCCGGGTGCCCCACCGGTGCAGCCGGCAGGGGTGCGGGCTGGCGTCGTTGCGACAGACCACCCCACCGGACCAGCGCCGGGGTGCGTGTACCACCACCGCGCGCACCGCGAACTGGGCATCCTCGCCCGTCACGTACGGCGGGAGGGGGATGTCACGGAGCACCTCCGGCTCGTCGATGCCGGAAGAGACGGCAGGACGGACGCGGTGGGCGGTACTGCTGCTCATCTGCGCTGCCTCCACAGTGGAAGGTGAACGGGGACAGCAGAAAGTTACGTCGTCACCGACGGAGGGCGACGGACAAACTGTCCCGCTCAGTGCAGCGCGACGGCTTGGAGGCCGACGTTCCCACAGTGCTCGGTGTAGACCTTCTCGACCGTCCAGCTCACCATCAGCCGGGCGTCCTTCGGCGCCGCGAACCGGATGACGAACTGGGCGCTCTGACTGGTGTACGGGTCCTCCAGACGCAGGGTGCTGACCGGCCCGCCCGTCGACAACCGCACGTCGAGCCGACCGCGCGCCATCCAGATGCCGGCGTACACCTGGACCGTGCGAGGAGCGCCACTGCCCACGACCGCCAGGCTGAACCCGTTGCCCACGCCGCAGGTGTAGACACCCTCGGAGCTGCCCCGGTCCCACCGGTCGGGCGCGCCGTCGGACCAGCGGACGACCTCCTGGTTGCCGTCCCAGCCGACCCGGCGGCCCTTTCCGCCCCCGTCGACGATCTCCCCGGAGCCGGACTGCTTGCGGACCGTCGAGCTGCCGCCGCGCGGTCCCCAGTGCATCCAGTCCCGGGTGCCCACCGCCGTCAGGTCGACCTCGGCGGGCACCTCGGCGCGGGTCACCGACAGCAGTGGCCCGGCCGGCTTCGCCGACTCAGGGGCAGGTGGGCTGGTCGACGGGGTCGGTTCGGGTGAGGGTGGCCGCTGGCGGGGTCGCAGACCCGGCAGCGCCGGGCCGGTGTCGCCGGTACGTCCGTCCGCGCCCGGTAGGCCCGTCGGACGGGCGGCGCCGGCGGGCACGCCGCCCGGGTCGCCGACCGTCGCGTCGCCCGAATCCGGGCCGGATCGCGTGCCGAGGTACGCCACGAGCACCACGAGGCAGACGACCGCGCCGACCCCCTCCAGTGCCCAACGCCGCCGTTGCCGGGCGCGGGCGAGCCGGCGCAGCGCCCGGTGACCCAGTCCGGCCACGGCGGAGCGCGGCCGGTGCGACGCGGGTCGCGCGGCCGGCTCGTCCCCGGCCCGCGAACCATCCTGCGTACGGTCCTCGTCCGCCACCGACCCCTCCACGTTGCCGCCCGACCGCCACCGCACGTGACGGATCGACCGTCCACTGTGGGTCGTTCACGATTGCACCGGCGTGGTCGACACGCTAAATCGGGACAGCATGACGTGTCCAGTCCGGATCGGGACGGTATGGGACAGCGGTTGGCCGACCGGGAGTCAGCCGATCCGGAAGCCGAGCGCCTGCGCGATGACGACAGCCTGCTCGACGTCCACGAGCGCGCCGGCCCGCTCGACCGACGTCGGGTCGAGCGCGGTGAGATCACTGCGCCGCAGGTCGGCACCGCCGAGGCGGCAGCGCTGAAGTTGCGCTCCGGAGAGGTCGACGCCGGTCACGGTGGCGCCGGTGAGGTTGGCGCCGGTCAGGTCGGCCTCGCGCATCCGCACGTCGCTGAGCCGGACGCCGCGCAGGTCCGCGCCGGGCAGCGCGACGAACGACCAGTCGCCGCCGTCGACGCGCAACGGGCGCAGCTCGCACTGGACGAAGGTGCTGCCCACCAGCTTGCAGCCGGTGAACTCGGCCTCGAAGAAGTTGCAGCGTGTGAAGACACAGCGGGTGAACGCCGAGTCGAGGTGCCGGGACGCGTTGAACCGCACGTTGCCGAACGTGCAACCGGTGAAGACCGCACCCCGGGTGACCGCCTCGGTCAGGTCCACGTCGAAGAACTCGCAGGCCACGAAGTGGCGGTCGGCCAGCTCCTCGCCGTACCAGTCCTCGTCGCGGAAGGTCACGTCCTCGGTCAACGTCGGCATCCGGCCAGGCTAGTGCCGCCGACCGACGGCACCGGGGAGCCGCCCCTTCCGGCGGCGGCATACCGGCGAGTAGTTTCGGCGGCGTGAGTGTGGCGCGGAGCAAGGACCCGGATGAGATCGGCTTCGACCCGGCGCGGCTGGCCCGGATCGACGAGCACTTCGGCAGGTACGTCGACGACGGCCGGCTCGCCGGCTGGCAGGTGGTGGTCACCCGCCGCGGCGAGGTGGCGCACTCCTCGACGTACGGCCTGCGGGACCGGGAGTCGGGTGCGCCGGTCGAGGCGGACACGCTCTGGCGGATCTACTCGATGACCAAGCCGGTCACCTCGGTCGCGGCGATGATGCTGTGGGAGGAGGGCCGCTTCGAGCTGACCGACGAGATCAGTCGCTGGCTGCCCGAGTTCGCCGACCTGCGGGTCTACTCCAAGGGCTCGACGCTCAAGCCGTACACGGTGCCGGCGACCGAGCCGATCCGGGTCTGGCACCTGCTCACCCACACGGCCGGCCTGACGTACGGCTTCATGCAGACGTCGGTGGTCGACGGGCTCTACCGGGCCGCTGGCTACGACCTGTACCCGCCCGCGGACGTCGACCTGGCCACCGCCTGCGCGGCCTTCGGCGAACTGCCGCTGCTGTTCCAGCCCGGCTCGGCCTGGGGTTACTCGGTCGCCACCGACGTGCTCGGTCGGCTGGTCGAGGTGGTCTCCGGGCAGAGCCTCGACGCCTTCTTCGCCGACCGGATCTTCGCTCCGCTGGGCATGACGGACACCCGCTGGTGGGTCGAGGGCGACGAGGCCGAGCGCCTGGCCGCGCTGTACGCGCCGGACCCGCGCAGCGGGCAGGCCGTCCGCTACGACCGACTCGGCGCTCTCGCGCACCACAAGCCCGGCCTGCTCTCCGGCGGCGGCGGCCTGATCTCCAGCGCCGCCGACTACCACCGCTTCACCCAGCTGCTGCTGCGCGGCGGCGAGTTGGACGGCGTACGCCTGCTCGGGCCACGAACGGTGCGTTTCATGGCCCGCAACCACCTCCCGGGCGGGCAGGACCTGGGCACTCTGTCCACGGGCGGCTTCGCCGAGAGCACCCTGGACGGGATCGGCTTCGGCCTCGGCTTCGCGGTCGTCGAGGACCCGATCCCGAGCCGGGTGCCGAGCAGCGTCGGCGAGTACTACTGGGGCGGGGTCGCCAGCACCGCCTTCTGGGTGGACCCGACCGAGGAGGTCACCGCGCTGCTGTTCACCCAGCTCCTGCCGTCGAGCACCTACCCCCTCCGCTCCCAGCTGCGCCAACTCGTCTACGCCGCCCTGGTCGACTGAGGGTGTGGGTCCGTCGCCGACGGACCCACACCCGCAGCTCAGCCGAGCTGCTGCGGCTGGATCGCGCGGATCCTCGCCGGCTTGGTGACGGAGAGGTTCGAGATCAGGTACGCCTGCACGCTGCCGTCGGGGAACACCGCCCACAGGTCGGCCACACCGTCGGCGTTCATGTCGGCGGCGAGGAGACTGCTGACTGCCACGCCGGTGTTCCAGCCCGAGGCGAGCCGGTACTGGCTGTAGGCGAGCGCGCCGGTCCCGTCGCCGTTGTCGGTCATCGTCACGCCCTGCCACAGGTACAGGTCGCCGGTCGTGGCGTTGCGCAGGACCAGTGCCACGCCCGAGGGCAACTGGGTGCTGGCCAGGGTCCAGTTCTGCCAGTCACTGCCACCGGTCGGGGTGGCGGTGTTCAACGAGACCCGGAAGTAGAGTCCCGCCGCCCAGACGCTCGGGTAGTAGGACAGTCGGTAACCGTTCGTCGTGTCGCCGACGATTCCGATCAGGTCGGGGATGTAGTCGCCGACGCCGTCCGCCACGTATCCGTTGACGAGCTGGATCGGGGCGTTGCCGTAGTCGTCGAGCATGAGATCACGCATGAGACTGACATTGGCGTTGTAGGGGCTGGACATCGTACCGTCGCCGAGACCCTTGACGATGACGCCGCCACCGGCGTTGTTGCCACTCGGGTAGTAGGCCAGGAAGTCCTGGTTCGCGGTCCCGAAGAACGTGCCGGTGATCATCTGGGCGCCGTCGAAGTCGGCCGGCGAGGGGTTGCCCGTGACGCCGTTGCCGTAGATGCCGATGTTCACCGCCGGGACCTTCACCCGGCCGGTACCGACGCCGGTGGTCGCGTTGATCCGGCCCCGCGCCGTCCAGACGCCGGAGTCGAGGCCCGTCGTGGTGCCGCCGGCGGTCACCAGGTCCGGTACGCCGTCACCGTTGAGGTCCTTGTCGACCGGGCCGGTGACGGCGGTGGTCGGCGTGTTGACCGGCGCGGCCTGCGCCGGCAGGGCCGGGACGACGGCGAGCGCCAGGGTGGCGGGCAGCGTCCAGGCGAGCAGCCGGCGACGGGCGGAGAGGTGCTTCATGGATTCCCCGTTCGTTCAGGTCAATGGATCTTGTTCGGCTCACCGTAGTGGACCCGCGCCAGTCGGCCGGTCCCCCGAACGCCCGACCGGGTTCGTCATAACGGCATCTCCGGAGCGAGCCGGCCCTAGCCTGGGCTGGTGAGCACCATCGTCGTGTTCGGCGCGGGCGGCACCGCCGGATCGCGGGTCGTCGCCGAAGCCGCCGACCGGGGGCACCGGGTGATCGCCGCGGTCCGCCGGCCGGAGGCGACCTCCTACCTGGCGGACGGGGTGCGGACGGTCACCGGCGACGCCACCAGCGAGCGCAGTGTGCGGGAGCTGGCACCGGACGCGGACGCGCTGGTGGTCGCCATCGGCGGCGGTGAGCGCGGGCTCTGGCGTACGGCCGCCGAGACCCTGGTGACCACCCTGCGGTCCATGCCGGCCGCGCCCCGGATCATCCATCTGGGTGGCGGGTCCACCCTGCTCACCCCGCGCGGCACGCGCTTCCTCGACGAACCGGACTTCCCCGAGCAGTACCGCGACTCGGCGCTGGGCCAGGCCGACGCGCTGGACTACTACCGCAGTTCGGCCGACGGGGTGCGCTGGACCTACGTCTCGCCGCCGCCGCTGGAGTTCCACCCCGGCGAGCGCACCGGGCACTACCGCACGGGCACCGACGAGCCGGTCACCGACGACCAGGGCCGGTCGGTGCTCACCTACGAGGATCTCGCGGTAGCGATCGTCGACGAGATCGAGCAGCCCCAGTACGTCGACACCCGCTTCACCGCCGCCTACTGACCGGCCGGGCGGTCGGCGCTCGGGGGTCGGGCGGCCGGCGACGGTCGGGCGGGCGGCGGGCGGGCGGGCGGCGGGCGGGCGGACCTACCCCTCACCCCCCTGTCGAGCTGCTCCAGATATGGGGCAGACGCGGCAAGGCCAGAGAGCACGCTTCGCGGGCAACAGCACGGCACCCGCGCACCGGCACTCGCCGCCTCCCGATCCGCGTCCGCATCCGCATCCTGATGGATTGCACGGCCCCAGACGTCGTCGCCCGCCCCACATCTGGGGCAGCTCGACAGCACGCCACCTCCACACCCCGAACCCACACCGCCATCGCCCGCCCCACATCCGGGGCAGCTCGACAGCGCACCTGCCTGGCGAGGGCGGGCGGGCCGAGGGGAGTGCGTGGTCAGTCGGCGAGGCGCGCCGGGAACCCGCCGGTGGCGATCGGACCCCAGGCGTCGATGGTCACCCGGATCAGGGACTTGCCCTGACGCACCATCGCCGCACGGTAGTCGTCCCAGTCCGGGTGTTCGCCGGAGATGCTGCGGAAGTACTCGACCAACGGCTCCAACGCATCGGGCAGGTCCAGCACCTCGGCCGTGCCGTCGATCTGCACCCACGGGCCGTTCCAGTCGTCGGAGAGGACGCACGCCGAGACCCGGGGGTCGCGGCGGATGTTCGTCACCTTCGCCCGCTCGGGGTACGTGGACACCACCAGCCGACCCGCGCCGTCGATGCCGGCGGAGACCGGGGAGGACTGCGGCCGGCCGTCGGCCCGGGTGGTCATCAGCACGACGCGGTGTCGCGGCCGGAGGAAGTCGAGCAGGGTGTCCCGGTCGACCCGGGTGTTCTTCGCGATGCTGCGCGCCATCACTCGTTCCTACCAGGCCGGCGGCGGGCCCGTGGGCGGTGGGGGTCAGCGGGGGTCGGCGGCGGCGCGGTGCACCGCCTGGGTGGGCACGCGGGGCCGGCCGGCCGGGCGCCATGCCCGGCCGTTGGCATAGATCACCCGAAAGCCGAGGTACGAGGCGAGTGGCGCCCAGTGCGCCGAGCCCATCCGCAGTTCCGCGGCGTTGTGCCGCTGCCCGTTGGCCAGCACGTCGAGCAGGACGGTTTCGAAGGCAGCCGATTCAACCCAGTCGACGTCCCGGGTGAAACCGCAGATCAGGGCGGCTCCCGTGACCTCCAGGAACTCGCGCAGCACCGCGTCCGACGCGCGCAGCACCGAGCAGCTGCCGAAGTAGAGCCGCCGCCCCTCGCAGCGGCCGGCCATCAACTCGGCCACCTCGTTCAACTCCACCGACTGCCAGTCGGTGAGGCACAGCCGGCTCGGCTCGCCGTGCATGGCGAAGAAGCCGACGCGGTGGTCGGCGTACTGCTTGAGCAGCCAGCGGTCCAGGAAGTAGAACAGCTCGTCGCGGGTCGCGGCGTCCTTGTGGATGAAGCGGATCTTGCCGAGTCGCTCCAGCAGTTCGAGGGTGGGCAGCACGGAGCCGCGTTCGTTGAGGTCACGGTGCCACTGACCCTCGACACAGAAGACGCCACCGCGTGCCACGCGCACCTCCGCCAGTTCGCCGCCCGAGCCTGACGTTACCGGCCGCCCAGCGGGAAGGAACATCACCCTGGGTGCGACCGAATGCGACGTTCGGTGCCGTTTTCGCGCTCCCGGGCCGATCGGGGGGAATGGCTGTTTCGCAAATCAGCCGAATTCACAGGTAGCGCCCAGGAACAGGCGAATCATGAGGACAATTCTCGTTATTGCCGCCAAGCGCACTGATCAGTGCGAGGGTGGAAATCGCGGGACGTCTCGGTCGATGTCCCAGAGCCACCCCATTCGCTCTCCTATCGGGAGGACTTCTGTGCGCGTAAACACCTTGAAGCGAGTTGCTGTCGCTTTCGCCCTGGCATTGCCCGGGGCAGCGATCGCCTCGGTGGTCGCCGCGCCGGCAGCGTACGCGGACGGCTGTTACACCTGGAACCGCAACCTCTACCAGGGGCGCTCGGGCGACGACGTCCGTCAGCTGCAGATCCGGGTCGCCGGTTGGGCCGGCTACCGGGACATCGTCGAGAACGACGGCCGCTACGGACCGAAGACCGCCGCCGCGGTGAAACGGTTCCAGCAGGCGTACGGGTTGCGTGCCGACGGCATCGCCGGCCCGCAGACGTACGCCAAGCTGTACCAACTCCAGGACAACGACTGCACGCCCGCGCACTTCAGCTACAGCGAGCTGGACAACGGGTGCGGGGGCAGCGGGTGGAGCGGCGGTCCGCTGTCGGCGGCCCAGACCAAGCAGAACGCGCTGCGCACCATGTGGAAGTTGGAGGCATTGCGCAAGAGCCTGGGCGACAAGCCGCTGAACGTGACGAGCGGTTTCCGCAGCCGTGCCTGTAACAACCAGGTCGGCGGCGCGTCGGACAGCCAGCACCTGTACGGCCACGCGGCCGACGTCACCTCACGGACGTCGTCCCTGTGCACGGTCGCGCGGGACGCCCGTAACCACGGCTTCAGCGGGATCTACGGGCCCGGCTACCCCGACCACGACGACCACGTGCACGTCGACTCGCGGCGCGAGAACAACAGCGACAACAGCTCGAACACGACGAGCTGGTCCGCGCCGGACTGCGGGATCGGCGCTGGCAACGACTGAGGCGGTCGGTCGGCGGGAACGTCGGCCCGACGCGGTGGGAAAACCGTCGCGTCGGGCCGACGCCCTGTCGCCCCGGGCAGAGCGGGCCGTGGGGTGACGCCGCTCAGCTCGCCCGGGGCCAGCGCGGCGCGGCGACACCGGGACTCACCGGGCGGCCGGCAGGCGCGGGTCGTACCCCCGTGGGGGTGGCACGCGCGGCCTGGTGTCGCGCGGGTAGTCCGGCCCGGCCGGGCGGCGGCGCCGGATAGCCGGCGGACGCGGCCGGACGCGCGGCGGGACGCCCGGACGACGGCCCCGTCGCGGTGAACGGGAAGGGCACGTGCACGAACGGATTGCCGTGCCGGATCAGCGCCTCGATCTGCCGCTCGTTGAGGCCGTGCTCCGTCAGGACCCGACGCCCCCAGCGGTGCAGCCGGCACGGGTAGGACGCGCCGTCGTTGCGGCACAGCGGTCCGGTCGGCCACTCCTCGGCGGTGTGTACGACCACCGCCCGGACCGCCAGCCGGACATCCTCGGGGGTCAGGGGTGCCGGTACCGGCACCTCACCCAGCACCTGGTCGATGGGATCCGTCGACTGCTCACCAACACGCACGGCAGGCCTCCCGCAGCTCGGCAGCGGTACGGCGGACCCACCGCACCGACATCCTCGGGCATTGGTACGGCCGGCATCGGCCGAAGGTTCAATTCCGGTACGCGGTAAGCAGATCCTCCGGCGACAGCACGCCGACGGTCGGGCTCAGACGAGGTCGGCGTCGTGCACGAGCAGGGCCACCTGGACCCGGTTGTTGAGGTCGAGTCGGGTCAGCAGCCGGGAGACGTACGCCTTCACCGTCGCGACGCTCATGAACAGCTCCCCCGCGATCTCCGCGTTGGTGCAACCCCGACCCAGGGCGATCGCGACCTGCCGTTCCCGCTCGCTGAGCGCGGCGAGCAGCCGCAGCGCCCGTTCGCGTCGCGGATCGGGACCGGGCTGACCCGGGTTGGCGACGGTCACGTGGTTGATCAGCGTGCGGGTCACCGACGGGGAGAGCATCGCCTCGCCCGCGGCGACCCGGCGTATCGCGTGCACGATGTCTGCCGGCGGGGTGTCCTTGAGCAGGAAGCCGGCCGCTCCGGCGCGCAACGCCCGCAGCACCTGCTCGTCGGCGTCGAAGGTGGTCAGCACCAGCACCTCGGGCGGGTTCGGTTGCCCGCGCACCGCCTCGGTGGCGGCCAGGCCGTCCACCCGGGGCATCCGGATGTCCATCAGGACCACGTCCGGGGCGTACGCGGCGACCGCGGCGGGCACCTCGCCGCCGTCGGCCACCTCGCCCACCACGCGTAGATCCGGCAGGCCGCCGAGGATCATCGAAAGCCCCGCCCGGACCAGCGCGTCGTCGTCCACGATCAGCACCCGTACCGGCTCCGACCCGCCGGTCGCGCCGGATTCGGCACCGGCGCCGGGAACGTCCGGAGCGCCAGGCCCGCCGGTCGGGGCGGTCACGCCGGCCACGGCAGCCAGGCTGCCAGCCGGAAGTCGCCGGTGTCGTCCCGCCCGTAGGCGAGTCGGCCACCGGCCAGGGTGACCCGTTCGCTGATGCCGACCAGGCCGGTGCCCGCACCCGGGAGCGTGCCGCCGGCCGGAGCGCCCACCGGCCACCGGTTGACGATCGCCACGGTCAGCCCGCTGCCCGGGCCACCGGTCACGTCGACGGTGACGGCAGCGCCGGCCGCGTGCTTGCGGGCGTTGGTCAGACCCTCCTGCACGATCCGGTAGGCCGCCCGTCCCAGCGCCGCCGGCACCTCCTCCGACCGGGCCACACTGTCGCTGACGTTGACCCGCACCCCGGCCGTCCGCGACTCGTCGATCAGGGCCGGCAGGTCGGCGAGGGTGGGCTGGGGTGGCTCGGGCGCGTCGCCGGTGCCGTCGCCCTCGGCCCGGAGTACCCCGATGACCTCCCGCAGATCCTGCAGGGCGGCGTGGGCGCTGCCCCGGATCACCCCGGCCGCGCGGGCCACCTCGTCGGCGGGCGCGTCCGGCCGGAACTCCAGCGCGCCCGCGTGCAGGCTGAGCAGGGAGATCCGGTGGGCCAGCACGTCGTGCATCTCCCGGGCGATGCGGGTGCGTTCGAGGTGGCGGGCCTGGGCGACGCGCAACTGCTGCTCGGCCTCGGCCCGCTCGGCGCGCTCGCGCAGCGAGACGATCAACTGCCGCCGGGCCCGGACGAACATCCCCCAGGCCAGCACGGCCAGGGTGATCACCGCGCCCCAGGACACGGTGAGCCAGTACGGCATGGCCGGATCGGGACGCGCCCAGCTGAAGACCAGGTTGGTGAGCAGGCCGACACCGGTGACCGCCACCGCGACGGCGGTGCGTCGGTGCACCACGACGGTGAAGTACACGATCAGCAGCGGGATCGCGGCGGCCATCGAGAACATGCTCAGCGGCAGGGTGGCCAGCGCCAGCCCGAGCGGCCACCGGCGGCGCAGCCAGAGCAGACCGCAGCAGACCAGCCCGATCAGGGCGTCGGCACCCACCATCCAGTCGTGCGGAAGCGGGACGGCCGCCTCCGGAGTGGGCGAGAGGCCGTCGGCGGTGGCGAACAGCACCCAGAGCAGGCTGATCAGGAACGCCAGGCTGTCCACCACCCAGTCGCGGGTGGTGCGACGCGGACGGGCGCGCTCGGGCTTCGCCGGCACTACCAGCTCCCCCGGCAGCAGCCAGGGGTGCTCGGGGACGGCGATGCTGGTCACGCGCCCATGCTAGGCAGCAACGGGCGTCGACAACCAGCTACCAAAGTCTTGACCCGAGCGTCGACCAAGGTCGACGCTCGGGTCGACCGGTGGCCGCTGCGGATGGCCGGGCGGCGGCGGCAGGCTCGACCGCATGATCACCGTGGAGAACCTCACCAAACGGTACGGGCCGCACCCGGCGGTGGGCGACGTGTCGTTCCAGTGCGAACCGGGCACCGTCACCGGCTTCCTCGGGCCCAACGGCGCCGGCAAGTCGACCACCATGCGCATGATCTGCGGGCTGACCACACCGACCGCCGGCCGCGCCACCGTCTCCGGGCACCCGTACCGGGAGCTGCCCAACCCGGGGCGGGAGGTCGGCGTGCTGCTGGATGCCTCCGCCCAGCACGCGGGTCGCACGGGCCGCGAGGCGTTGACGCTGTCCGCGTACACCATGGGTCTGGACAAGCGCGAGGTCGCCGCGAAGCTCGACCTGGTCGGGTTGAACGCGGTGGCCGCGAAGCGTCGGGTACGGGCGTACTCGCTGGGCATGCGCCAGCGGCTCGGCCTGGCGCAGGCGCTGCTCGGTGACCCCCGGGTGTTGATCCTCGACGAGCCGGCGAACGGCCTGGACCCGGAGGGGATTTTCTGGATGCGCGGGCTGCTGCGCGACTTCGCCGACCGGGGCGGCACGGTGCTGCTCTCCTCCCACCTGCTACGCGAGGTGGAGGCGGTCGCGGACCGGCTGGTGGTGATCGGGGGTGGCCGGATCGTGGCCCAGGGCGACAAGGGCGAGTTGCTGGCCGGTGCCGGGACGGTGGTGCGGGCGCGCGACGGCGCGGCGCTGCGCCGAGCTCTGGACGCGGCCCGCCTGACGGCCACCGACAGTGCCGACGGCCTGCTCGTGCAGGCCGACGCCGAGGCGGTCGGCCAGGCCGCGGCCGATGCCGGCGTCGCGCTGACCGAGCTGCGCCCGGCCGGCAGCGGCGGCTTGGAACAGCTCTTCCTCACCCTGACCGCCGGCGAATCCACCCGGGAGGCCGTCCGATGACCACCACCACCGCGCCCGCCGCCGACGCCGTCGCGCCCCGGCAGCATTCCGGGGTACGCCGACCGTCGCTGCTCCGGCTCACCGCGGTCGAGCTGCGCAAGCTCGTCGACACCCGGGCCGGCCGCTGGATGCTGATCACCATCGGTCTGATCGTCGTCGCGGTCGTCACCCTGCTGCTGATCTACGCCGAGGACGCCGAGCAGACCTTCTTCACGTTCTTCGCCACCTCGCTGCTGCCCGTCAACGTGCTGCTGCCGGTGCTGGGCATCCTGTCGATCACCAGCGAGTGGTCCCAGCGCACGGCCCTCACCACGTACGCGCTGGTGCCCCGCCGGGAGCGGGTGGTGACCGCGAAGCTGCTCGCGATGGTGCTGGCCGCGCTCGCCTCCCTGCTGGTCACCGTGGCCGTCGGGGCCGTCGGGACGCTCGTCGCGTCGGCCACGGGCGGTGCGGGCACCTGGCAGGTCGACGCGACGCTGATCCTCAACGGGGCGCTCGTCCAGGTGACCGGAGTGCTGATGGGTGCCGCCTTCGGTCTGCTGCTGCTCAACCCGCCGCTGGCGATCGTCGGCTACCTGCTGCTACCGACCCTCTGGTCGGTGCTCGGCGGGATGGTCCGGCCCCTGCGCGGCCCGGCCGAGTGGCTGGACACCAGCCGGACCATGGAACCGCTGTTCGGCAACGATGCGCTCACCGGCGAGCAGTGGGGACGGCTGGCGGTGTCCCTGCTGGCCTGGATGGTCCTTCCGCTGGCCGCCGGCCTGGTCCGGACGCTACGCCGCGAGGTGTCCTGACCATGGACGCGGCCGGCTACCGTCCCCGCACCGTGGTCAGCGGCGGTCCGCTGGAGCTGGTGGTCCTCTGGGGTGGCTTCCCGCTGCTCGGCGCGGGGGCGGGCTGGCTCCTCGCCGCGTCGACAGGATGGCTGACCCGGTTGTCCTGGGTGCCGTTCGGCGACCTCGTCAGGTGGTTGGACCGGCTGCCGGAGCCGCAGGCGACCCTCGGCGCGGCGGCCGTGGGCGTCCTGGGCGGCCTGTTCGTCGCCGGAGTCGGCACGGCCGAACGACTGATCGTCACCGTGGACACCACGCAGGTCCGGCTGCGCCGCGCCGACCAGGTCCACACCGTCGCACGGGCCGACACCCGGGTCGCCTTCCTGGTCGACAAGCACCTGGTGCTGCTCGACGGCGACGGCGCGGAACTCGTCCGGGAGTCGACCGACCTGCCGGCGACCCACCTGGCGGCGGCGTTCCGCGCGCACGGCTGGGCTTGGACGGACGACGACCCACACCGCTCGGCGTACCGGCTGTGGGTGCCCGACCTGCCCGGGCTGCCGATCGGCGCGGACGCGCTGCTGCGCGCCCGCGCGCGGGCACTCGAACGGGACCGCCGCGACGACGCACGGGAGCTGCGCCGGGAACTTGGCCGGCTCGGCGTGGTGCTGCGCGACGAGGGCAGCCGCCAGTACTGGCGGACCGTCGTTCCCCGGGCGGGACAGCCGACTTCGACCGAGCGGGAGCCCAAGGGGCGGTAGCGTCAGTCCCAGAAGATCCTGGGAGCGCGCGATGACCGAGCAGCAGCCGTACCGGGTGGTGTCCCGACACCCCGGCTTCGAGCTGCGCCGCTACCCGGCTCACCTGGTGGCCGAGATGCGGGTCCAGGCCTCGTTCACCCGGGCGCCGATGGAGGCGTTCCGGCCGCTGGCCGCGTACGTCGGGGGCGCCAACCGGGCCCGGCAGCCGGTCGGGTCGGCGGTGCCGATGATGTCGACGGCCGACGGCGCGGCGAAGATCCCGATGACGCTGCCGGTCGTCCAGGTCGAGGGTGAGCGGCCGGGCGCGTACCTCATCCAGTTCGTCCTGCCGGCCACCGTCACCGCCGCGACGGTGCCCGAGCCGGTGGACGCCCGGGTACGGATCCACGAGGTCGCGGCCCAACTGGCGGCGGCGATGCGCTTCTCCGGCCGGTGGACCGAGCGGGCGTTCGGCCAGCGGGCCACCATGCTCGGCCGCGCGGTGACCGCCGCCGGGCTGCAACCCGGCGGCGCGATCCGGTACGCGCGTTTCGACCCACCGTGGAAGCCGTGGTTCCTGCGCCGCAACGAGGTCGTGCTGCCGGTCGCGGAGTAGCTGGCGAAAGGGGCCCGATCGGTCCCGGCGGGGCGGGGGCCTACCGGCTTAAGCTGGCCGGATCGCCCGCGCGTCCGATGGAGGAGCCATGACCCGGTACGTCGCCCTGCTGCGCGGGGTCAACGTCGGCAGCACCCGCCTCGCGATGGCCGATCTGCGCCGGATCGTCACCGACCTCGGCCACGACGACGTCACGACGTACCTGCAGAGCGGCAACGTGGCCTTCGGCAGCTCCGTACGGGACGCGGAGAAGCTCGCCGCCGGCATCGAGCGGGCGCTCACCGACGAGCTGGGGCTCACCGTGCCGGTGCTGGTGCGCAGCGGCCGGGAGCTGGCGGCGGTGGCGGGCGGCAACCCGTACGCCGAGATCGACGACGACCCGAAACGGTTGCTGGTGGCCTTCCTCGCGACCGCTCCGAAGCAGTCGGCGGTCGACGCGCTCACCGTGCCCGGTGGCGAGAACGTGGCGTTCACGGTGACCGGCCGCGAGGTCTTCCTGCACTTCCCCGACGGCGGCTACGGGCGGACGAAGTTCACCAACGCGTACCTGGAGAAGCAGCTCGGCGTGGTGGGCACCACCCGCAACTGGAAGTCGGTGCGCGCCCTGGCGGAGCTGGCCGCCGGCTGACCCGACCGGGTGAACCGAATCGCCGTTGCGCTCGTCACCTCGCTTTGGGCGGTGAATCGTCCATCCGCCCGGGTATGGATGACGGGTAACGAAGACGCGAAGGAGCCGCAGTGGCATTCACGATTCCTGACATCAGCCTGAATGACGGCACCACGATTCCGCAGCTCGGCTTCGGGGTGTTCCAGATCGAGCCGAAGGACACCGCCGCGGCGGTGAGCACGGCGCTCGAGGTGGGCTACCGGCACATCGACACCGCCGAGATGTACGGCAACGAGGCCGAGGTCGGCGAGGCCGTCCGCACGTCCGGCCTGGACCGCGGCTCGGTGTACATCACCAGCAAGCTGAGCAACGGCTTCCACCGCCCGGACGACGCCCGCAAGGCGTTCGACTCGACGCTGTCGGCGTTGAAGATGGACTACATCGACCTGTTCCTGATCCACTGGCCGCTGCCGACCCTGTACGACGGCGACTACGTCTCGACCTGGAAGGTGCTGGAGGAGTTCCAGCGCGACGGCCGCGCCCGCTCGATCGGCGTGTCGAACTTCCAGGTGCCGCACCTGCGGCGGCTGGCCGACGAGGCGAGCGTGGTGCCGGCGGTCAACCAGATCGAGGCGCACCCGTACTTCACCAACGACGAGGTCCGCGCCTACGGCCGGCAGCACAACATCCTCACCGAGGCGTGGTCGCCGATCGCGCAGGGCAAGGTGCTGGACGACCCGACGGTCGTCGACATCGCCGAGCAGGTCGGCCGTACGCCGGCACAGGTGGTACTGCGGTGGCACGTGCAGCGCGGCGACATCATCTTCCCGAAGTCGACCACGCCGAAGCGGATCGAGGAGAACACCGGGATCTTCGACTTCGAGCTGGACGACACGGCGATGGAGCGGATCACCGGCCTGGACAAGGGCGAGGCCGGCCGGCAGGGCCCCAACCCGGACACCTTCGCCTACGTACCCCGCTGACCTGTGGGTAGTGCTGCCCCGGAGTGGTGACTCCGGGGCAGCACGCTGTTCGCGGTCGGGTCAGCTGTCGACACGCTCGGCGAGTCGGCGGAACACCGCCTGGGTCGGCGAGTCGGGCGTGGCGACGTAGACGATCAGCCGTTGCTCGGTCTCCGGCACCAGCAGCACCCGGCACTCGAACTCCAGCGGCCCCAGCTCGGGATGGGCGACCCGCTTCACCACGGGACGGCGCTCCCCGACCTCGTGCTCGGCCCACAGCTGGGCGAAGCGCGGCGAGACGCCGAGCAGTTCGGTGACCAGCTCGCGGATCGCCGGGTCGGCTGGGTAGCGGCCGTAGGCGGCCCGCAGGTCCGCGACCGTGGTGTGCAGAAACCGGCGCGCGTCGTCATCGGACCAGTGCGCGTCGGAGATCGACTGCCGGAAGGTCCAGCGGATCATGTTGCGTTCCGCGTGTGGCACGGCTGCGAGGTCCCCCACGAAGTGCGTGGCCAGTCGATTCCACGCCAACACGTGGTACGCGGCGTCGACGAGGTACGCCGGGGTCTCCGTCATGGCGTCG
This sequence comes from Micromonospora sp. WMMD736, assembly GCF_049179015.1. Lineage (NCBI taxonomy): Bacteria > Bacillati > Actinomycetota > Actinomycetes > Micromonosporales > Micromonosporaceae > Micromonospora > Micromonospora sp. WMMD736. The sequence goes on along the minus strand of NZ_JBMHMI010000001.1, from coordinate 5,557,208 downwards.
AGCAGGTGCCGCAGCCCGGGCGGCACCTCGCGGCTCGGGCCGACGGCCGAGGGCGGGTTCTCCCCGGCGATACGGAACAGGTACTCCCGCTCGTCGCGATTGAGCAGCAGCGCCCGCGCCAGCGCGGCCAGCACCTGCCGCGACGGGTGCGGTCCCCGGCCCTGCTCCAACCGGATGTAGTAGTCGATCGACATACCGGCGAGCTGGGCGACCTCCTGCCGACGCAGTCCGGGCGTTCGCCGCCGTACCCCGTCGGGAAGGCCGACCTCGGCGGGCCGCAGGCGGGCGCGGCGGGCGCGCAGAAACGCCGCCAGTTCCTCACGACGCAGGCCGCTGCTCGTCATGCCCCCCAGCATGCCGCCTACCGGGTCGGCCAGGGTGGTACCGCCGGTCCCAGCCTCGCGGCGTCTCTCCCCACCGGCCGTCCTCGGGCACAGGCTCGACGGCATGACGAACATGATCGCCCTGGTCACCGGGGCCAACAAGGGAATCGGTCTCGCCACCGCCCGGCAGCTCGGCGCTCTCGGGATGACCGTGCTGCTCGGCGCGCGGGACGCCGAGCGGGGCCGCGCCGCGGAGCGGGAGTTGCGCGACGGCGGCGCCGACGCGGTGTTCGTGCCGCTGGACGTCACCGACGCGACGTCGGTGGCCGCCGCCGCGACGTTCGTCGGAGCCGAGTACGACCGGCTCGACGTGCTGGTCAACAACGCCGGCATCGTGCTCGCGGACGGTACCCGCGGGCTGCCCAGCGAGACGACCCTGGCGACGATGCGCCGGCTGTACGAGACGAACGTCTTCGGCCCGGTGGCGGTCACCAACGCGCTGCTTCCGCTGCTGCGCCAAGCACCGGCGGCGCGGATCGTCAACGTCTCCAGCGAGGTCGGCTCGATCGCCGTGATGACCGACCCGGACGGCGCGCTGTTCGCGCTGACCTCCGTGCCGTACCCGTCGTCGAAGGCGGCGCTGAACATGCTCACCGCCATGTACGCCAAGGAGCTGCGGGACACCCCGATCAAGGTGAACGCCGCGAACCCCGGCTACTGCGCCACCGACCTGAACGGCAACAGCGGCTTCCGTACGCCGGAGCAGGGCGCCGAGGTGAGCGTGCACCTGGCGACGCTGCCGGCCGACGGGCCGAGCGGTCTGCTCTGGGGCTTCCAGATGGACGCCGGTGGCGGGTACGGCGTACTCCCCTGGTGAGCCGCGCCGGCCGCCCCGCCGACCTCAGCCGCCGGTAGGCGGGGCGGTCAGGTCGAGCTGCCAGTCGTTGACACGCATGAGCTGCCCGGGCGGGTACTCGAAGTCCGTCTCTCCCCGCAACGTGAAGCCCGCCTTGCGGCAGACCGCGTTCGAGGCGGGGTTGTCGACTGACGGGTAGGCGTGCGCGAAACGCCGGTCCCGTCGGGCGCGAGCCACGTCGAGAGCCGCGCGGACCGCGGCGGTGGCCAGGCCCTGCCCCCGGTACGCGGGCAGCACCGCCCAGCCCAACTCGTACACCGGCTGGTCGCGCCACTCGCGGGCCCAGTAGCCGACGCTGCCCGCCCGCGCGCCGTCCGGCAGCACCACCGTGAACATGCACCCCTGCCCGCCCTCGGCGAAGCGCACGTACCGGTCGTGCCGGGCGAGCACCTGCTCGTCGGTCTCCGGGCCGCCGGTGTGTTGGCGCGTCTCCGGTGAGTTGAGCTGCCGCAGCAGATGGAGATCATCCTCGTGCCACGGTTCGATGCGTACCTGCGTCATTCCGTCCCCTTCGTCGACCCCAGTCAAGCCGATGCCACCGACATTCCGTCCCGGAAAGCCGCCCGCTAGTTCCGATCTAGCGGGCGGCGGTCGTCACCTCGCGCCTGTAGGACGGCGGGGTCGTTGGTCACACCGACCACGGCGTCGCCGGCCATCGGACGAGAGGTATGAATGATGAACAGACGCGCCACCGGCCTGGCCATCGAGGCCGAAGGACTCACCCGCACGTTCGGGGAGACCCGGGCGCTGGCCGGCATGGACCTGCGGGTACCCGCCGGCACCGTCTTTGGCCTGCTCGGCCCGAACGGGGCGGGCAAGACCACGGCGGTCCGGGTGTTGGCGACGCTGCTGCGTCCCGACGGCGGCACCGCGCGGGTCTTCGGGCACGACGTGGTCACCGAGGCCGACAAGGTCCGCAGCCGGGTCAGCCTCACCGGTCAGTACGCCTCGGTCGACGAGGACCTGACCGGCACGGAGAACCTGGTGCTGCTGGCCCGCCTGCTGGGCCTGCGCAAGCCGGCCGCCCGGGACCGCGCGGCGGCGCTGCTGGCCGCGTTCGGTCTGACCGAGGCGAGCGATCGCCAGGTGAAGAAGTACTCGGGTGGCATGCGACGACGCATCGACATCGCCGCGAGCATCCTGAACACTCCCGACCTGCTCTTCCTGGACGAGCCGACGACGGGCCTCGACCCGCGCAGCCGCAACCAGGTGTGGGAGATCGTCCGAGCGGTGGTGTCCCACGGCACGACCGTGCTGCTGACCACCCAGTACCTCGACGAGGCCGACCAGCTGGCCGGGCGGATCGCGGTCGTCGACCACGGCCGGGTGATCGCGGAGGGCACCCCGGGTGAGCTGAAGTCGTCGGTCGGCTCCGGCACCGTCCACCTGCGACTGCGCGACCCCGGTCAGCGGCCCCAAGCCGAACAGGTGCTCCGGGAGGCGCTGAATGTGCCGGTGCAGCTCGCCGCCGACCCGGTGGCCTTGACCGCCCGCGTCGGCGAGGCCGGCACCGACCTGGACGCCAGCGCACAGGCGGCGCGCGCGCTCGGTGACCTGGCCCGCGCCGGCATCGTCGTGGACGACTTCTCCCTCGGCCAGCCCAGCCTGGACGAGGTCTTCCTGGCCTTGACCGACCATCCGGCCGTGTCGGCCGACGAGCGCGACGACGAGCTGGAGGCAGCCCGATGAGTGACACGACCACGACCGCCGGCACGGCCGAGCGGGCGCCGTCGGTCTACGTACCGTCCGCCGAGGCGCTGGCGACCGTCCTCGCGCCGGGCGACCGACCGACCCGGCCGAGCGCGTTGGGTGCGTCGCTCACCTTCGGCTGGCGGGCCCTACTGAAGATCAAGCACGTGCCGGAGCAGCTCTTCGACGTGACCGCGTTCCCGATCATCATGGTGCTGATGTTCACGTACCTGTTCGGTGGCGCCCTCGCCGACAGTCCGCGTGACTACCTGCAGTTCTTCCTGCCCGGCATCATGGTGACGAGCGTCGTGATGATCACCATGTACACCGGGATCGGGCTCAACACCGACATCGAGAAGGGCATCTTCGACCGCTTCCGGACGCTGCCCGTCTGGCGGCCCGCCGCGCTGGTCGGCATGATCTTCGGCGACGTGCTGCGCTACATCCTCGCCGCCGTGGTCATCCTCGGCGTCGGGCTGGCGCTCGGCTTCCGGCCCGGCGGCGGCGTCGCCGGGGTGGCCGCCGGGATCGGGCTGCTGGTGGTCTTCTCGTTCGCCTTCTCCTGGGTGTGGACGTTCTTCGGGCTGATCCTGCGCAGCGAGAAGTCGGTGATGGGGGTCAGCATGATGGTGCTGTTCCCGCTGACGTTCCTCAGCAACGTCTTCGTGGAGCCGAGCACCATGCCCGGCTGGCTCCAGGCGTTCGTGAAGGTGAACCCGGTGACGCAGCTGGTGGCCGCGGTACGCGCCGTCATGTCCGGCGACTCGGACCCGTCCGCCACGATGTGGCTCCTGGTGTGGAGCGCCGGCTTCATCGTCGTCTTCGGCACCCTGACCATGCACCGCTACAACCGCCGCTAACAGCCCCCCTCCCGCCCCCCGGCCCCCGGCCCCCGGCCCCCGGCCCCCGGCCCCCGGCCCCCGTGATCATGAAGTTGTTGTCCCGACACGCCGACGCGGGTGGCAATAACTTCATGATCAACGGGACGAGGCGAGACCGGGCCGGGGCGGGGGGCGGGGCGGGGGGGGTTAGAGGTGCCAGGGTGGGCGGGTTTGGGGGAGGTAGCGGCAGGTGGTGCCGGTGGAGACCGAATCGCGCAGGTGGTTGGCGAGCGCGGGATGGCGGTCGTCGAGCTTGCGGAGCGTGTCGCGGATGCGCGCGGTGACCGTCTTGCGGGCCCGTTCGGCCTCGTCGCCCAGCCGTCGACTCCGGCCGGCCAGCCCCGCCGCGGCGCGCAACTCCTCGAGCAGCGCGCCGCGCTCGGTGTCCAGCGCGCCCACCTTCGCCGTGTCGCCGCGCGCGGCGGCCCGGTCGATCTCGTCGTCGAGGCGTGTCAGGTGCCGCCGGTAGCGGGCCTTCGCCTCGTCGTCGAGGACCGGGTCGCCGCCCATCCTGCGGGCGGCCACCAGCACCGGCCCGGCGGCGGGGTCGAGCAGTTCCACCGCCGGGACGTCACTGCCGGGGCGGCCCAGCAGCAGATGCAGGTCATGTAGGCCCTTGGCGTCGGGCAGGTGCGCCACCACCCCGGCGTAGGCGAGCCGCCAGACCGGCCCGTCGCGCCGAAACGCGTACCCCTCGGTCGTCGGGTCGGACGGCGTCACCTGACGCCGGACCACGGCCTGGCCGCCCCCGACCATCGGGCCTTCCCCCACGGCCTGGCTTGGGTCGGCGAGCCGCAGGAGCACCTGCCGCATGCCGAGGGCGGTGGCTTCCCGGACGGTGGTGGCGCGCAGTACCGCCGCCGTCGCGGCGTCGCCCGGCTGGTCGCGGCCGGCGAGGGCGTCGACCAGCCCGGCGCGGGCGATGAGCGACCAGGGTCGGGAGCCCATCCGGTCGGCGGCGTCACGGGCGGCCGTGAACCCGGTGATCGCCTCGTCCCACCGCTCCTGCGCGGCGTCGACCATGGCGAGCCAGTGGTCGATGGGCCCGCTGATGTCGCAGCCGAACAGCCCCACCGCCCACTGTCCACGGTGCGGGGCGAGCGCGGCCCGCGCGTCGTCGCAGCGCCGCGGATCGCGGGACGCGGCGGCGGCCTGGGCGCGCAGGCGCAGCCACAGCGGTGAGACCGGACGCGGATAGCCGATGCCGGCGGCCTCGATGCCGGCGGTCAACCGCACCGCCTGTTCGTCGTCGCCACGCTCGGCCGCCGTGATGGCCGACAGCAGTTCCCGGTACGGGTAGTCGGTCGGCGCCCACTCGTGCAGCAGCGCGTCGATCTCGTCGAAGCGTCCCTGCAACAGCAGCCGGGCCCAGCGCAGGTGCTGGCCCATGAAGGCGAACTCGGCGTGCCCCGGGTCGGACAGCTCCGCGATGACGGTGAACCGCTCGTCCGCCTCGACGAAGTCGCCCCGGAACGCCGCGATGATCCCACCGTCGACGGCCGCCGCCATCCGCGGACGAGCCAACTCATCCTGCTGCCCCATGCTGACGAAGGCGGTGAACTCCTCCATGAAGAGCGGGTCGCCCAGTTCCAGCAGCGCCACCCAGCGCAGCGACGTGGCCCACAGCTCGGTTTCCTGGTCGCCCGAGCGACGGGCCACGTCCCGGATCTCGGCGGTGAGCGCGGCCCGCGCCGCCGCGGTGCCCAGCCCCCAGGTGGTGTCGTGGCGGGCCCACAGACTGAAGGTGAGCGCCTCGTCGTCGCGACCACGGCGGGCGATGGTCTCCGTCGCGGTGATCAGATCCGCCACCAGGGTGCCCGTCGACGCGGTGGGGGCCGGCGCGCCGATCAACCGCTGGTACGCCTCGCGGACCAGGTCCGTCGTGTCGACCGCGTGGGTGGTGTCCACCTGCCGGGCACGGTGCACGGTGAGTGCGACGCGGGCCAGTGGCAGCGGGTCGTCGAGCGTACGGGCGAGCGTCGCGGCTTCGGCCAGCAGGCGTACGGCGTCGGCTCGGCCGGCGTGGTGGTACTGCACCTCGCCGAAGTCGACGAGCAGCCGAATCCGCTGCGCGGGGTCCTCGACGATCTCCAACGCGCGACGGAAGTGCACCCCCGCCTCGTCGGCGGCGAGCCGGGCGAAGGCGTCCCGGCCGGCGGCGGTCAGCAGCTCGACGGCACGGGTCCGGTCCAGCGCGGCGCCGGCCAGGTATGCGTGGCGGGCCAGGTCGGCCGGGATGAGCCGGTCGGTGAGCGCTGTCGGCGGGTCCACCGCCCGGACCACCGCGGCGTGACGGGCCTGCCGATCGCCGGTGGTGAGCCCGTCGTACAGGGTCTCGCGGACCAGGTCGTGGGCGAAGGTGAACCGGCCGCCACCACGGGCGACCACGAGCCGGGCGGTCACCGCGTCGTCGAGCAGCCGGTCGACAGAGGCCACCGGTACCGCCGCGCTGGCCGCCAGGACCTGTCGGTGGAACTCACGCCCCAGTACCGCGGCGACGGTCAGCGCCTCGACCACCGGGGCGGGCAGCCGGGCGAGCCGCTGTCGCACCGCTTCCCGTACGCCGGGTGGGATCGCGCCGGTGGTGCCGTCGGCGTGCCACAGCCGCGCCGTCTCCTCGACGAAGAACGGGTTGCCGCCGGTGCGGCGGTGCACCTCGTCGGCCAGGTCGGGGGCGGGTTCCCGACCGGCGGTACGCGCCATCAACGCGGCCACCTCGTTGCGGGCCAGGCCGGTGAGGGTGATCGTGGTGGCCTTGGCGGCCAGGGGCAGCAGCAGCGGGCGTAGCGGATGGTCGCCGGCCTCGACCTCCGCGTCACGGTAGGTGCCGATCAGCAGCAGGCGTTCGAACCAGGTGTGCTGGGCGGCGAACCCCAGCAGCCGCAGCGAGGCCGGGTCGGCCCAGTGCAGGTCGTCGAGGACGACCACCACCGGCCGGTGCGCGGAGACGGCGACCAACGCGGCGGTCACGGCGTCGTACAGGGCGAACGCTTCCCGGTCGGCGACGTCCTGGCCGTCACGGGCCGACCAGGCGGCGCTGAGGCCGGGTACGTCACCGGTGCCGCTCTCGCCGAGCAGGGCCGCGAGGGCGGGCTCGGCGTCCGGGCGGGCGAGCGCCCAGTCGTCAACGGAGCGGCGCAGGGCCCGCAGCACCTGCACCCACGGCCAGTAACCGGGGGCGCTGTCGGAGTCCCAGCAGGCCGCGCCGAGCACGAGCGCGCCGCGTCGGCGGGCTTCCCGCGCCGTCGAGGTGACGAGGGTGGTCTTGCCGATGCCCGGTTCACCGGTGACCAGGACGAGACCGCCGTGGCTGGTGGCGGCGCGATCCAGCTCGGCGCGCAGCAGACCTGCGGGATGATCCCGCCCGATGATGGCGTCGCCGCCCCGCGCGTCCATGGTTTCCAGACGCTACTGGACCCCACTGACGGTAAGCGTCATATTTGCGGCCAGGACCTGTCACTCCCCAACCTTCCTCTTGTGGGTAGGATAGGGAGCGATGACGGAAGAAATGTACTCGGTTGAGCAGGTCGCCGGCCGGCTCGGTCTGCACGTGCGCACCGTCCGGGGCTACATCCGCTCCGGCCGGCTGCGTGCCGTGCGGATCGGCAAGCAGTACCGGATCGCCGCCAGCGATCTCGACGCGCTCACCGCGCGACCACCCCTGGACAGGGCATCCACCGCTGACGTCGTCGGTCAGGCCGAGGTGTCGAGCATCGTGCAGGTCGACGGGGTCGACCGGGCCGCCGCCGACCGGCTCGGCACGCTCGTGCTCGCCAGCGCCAACACCGGCCACGACCCGACCCGACCGCTACGCGTGCAGACCGTGTACGACGACCAGCGCCGCCGCCTGAAGATCATCATCATCGGTGATCCCGCCGGTACCGCCGAGTTGCTCCACCTGCTCGACGCCGTCCTCACCGCCGACAACGGCCTGATCGACCGGGAGGTCCACGATGCCTGACGAGATGCAGCAACGCGCCGGCGTGCCGGTGCTGGTGTGCGATCCGGCCGGCCCGCTGATCGCCACCGAACAGGACGCGCTGGACCTGATCGGCGCGGCCTTCCTCGGCGCCCAGGTGGTCGCCGTACCCGCCAACCGGCTCGACGACCGCTTCTTCGCGCTCGGCACCCGCTTCGCCGGCGAGGTGATGCAGAAGTTCGTCAACTACCGGCTGCGACTCGCCGTGGTGGGCGACATCTCGGCGCAGCTCGCGGGAAGTTCGGCGCTGCGCGCTCTCGTACACGAGTCGAACCGGGGCGAGCAGATCTGGTTCGTGCCGGACCTCGACGCCCTCGACGAGCGACTGCGCGCCGCGGCCTGACACCCTCACGGCCCCTGGAAGAGCGCCAACTCCACCGCGTCCGGCTCGACGCCCCGGCGCTGGGCCTGCCCGGCGGCCCAGCGCAGGTAGGCCAGCCACTCGTCCGACGACCAACCGTTGCGCCGAGTCACACCGGCCTCGGCGGGGAGGCGGTCGGCCACCACACGATCCAGGATCAACGGCTGCACACCACCCACCCCGCGTCGGTAACCGGCGAAGTAGAGGACCTTCGTGAAGAAGGCCGGCCCCAACCAGGGCAGGCGGGCCTGGGCGGGATCGCGAAACCGCCGGTACGCCGTCCGCAACGCGACCTCGCCCGGGACCGAAATGTCCTCCAGGGCTGACGTAAGACGTTCACCCGTCGGATCGCCGCCAAGCGACCTGGCCGCGCGCCACGGCCCGTACCCGATGGGCCCGTAACCCCACATCAGTACGGCGGCCAGCAACTGCCGCGCGCTCGCCGACCCGGCCCGGTACGCCTCGGCCACCGCGAACACGTCCTGTCGCCAGACCTCGCCGCTGACCGGAAAGTCGTCCGGCCAGGCATCGGCCGGAAGCCCGGCTCGCCACCGGTCCACCCGAACGACGATCGGACGCTCTCCCGGCAGTGATTGCCGCATGGCCGCCTCCCTCAGGTCGCGGAGCGGCCCGCTGCGCTCGGACCACCTCCCGTGGCCGGCACACTATGGCCGCACTCGCCCCTCCACCGCCCCGCGAACGCCATATCGGGGTATCGATGCCCCAGCACGTCGTCCGTGCGGGCGAAGACCAGCGATCCCGCCGCCGAACGTCGGGCGCACTCGCGTTCGGGACCGTTCGGGACCGTTCAAGGTCGTTGTGAGTATGACCACCCCTACCGATGATGGGTGAGTTCGCGACGAGACAGCGCAAACGAAAAGGCGGAGGTGCACGTGAAGAGAGCATTTGCCATTACGGCCGTAGTTCTCGCCATTCTGCTGGGGGGACAGAGTCCCGCCTTGGCCGTCGATTTCGCGAAGCCATTCGAGGACGACATATCCACCTTCACCTATGAATCCGGCGGCGAGTCCTGTTCGGAGAGCTGGGCGCTCGTTCCGACCGTCGGGTGGGTCATGACCGCGAAGGGCTGCTTCACCAGGTACGGCGACGTCTGGCGGATCCAGGACAGCTTCGCCGACGGCAGCCAGACCTTCATCTACTGGGAGAACTGGCTCAAGGACGGCTCCACGTGGCGGCCATACCGCCACGGCGAGTGCAACAACAATTTGAGCTCTCCGAGCTGGGGCCGGTGCAACAAGGACTACTACGAGTCCGCCAGCACCAACTACTACGGCGACAAGGGCAGCCGGATTCGCTTCCAGACCTGCCGCCGATCCCCCGGTGACAACGTATGCACGCCCTCCACCATCGAGGAGGCGCCCTGGATCCAGAACAACAGCTGATCGCTGAGGTAGCAACGAGTGCCGTACCGCGTGGCCAGACGGAACGGTCGTGCCCCGAGCATGATCTAGAGTCGTCGTGCGGTACGGCGTTCGTTCTACTTCAGTCGCCGCCCCCGTACCTGCTGAGCCGATCCAGCCGCCCTCCACTGTCAGCGGCGCGCAAACAGACATTGATGGCAGCAGATAGTGTCCCTACCATTCGGGACATGAGTGTCCGCCGCGTCTGCACCGTCGTCGCTCTCGCCGCGTCGGTCGGCCTCAGTGCCGCCGCCCCCGCTCGCGCCGACGACCTACCGGCGCTGACCACCCCCGGCAGTCCGACCGTGCTGACCAACGAGCCCCACCAGCTCACCCTGAGTTGGACACCCGCCGCCTGGGCGGGTGCACCGACCAGCGACGGCCCGATCAGCTACGAGGTGCAGGTGCCACTCGGCCCCCATGTGTACCGCCTCCTCGGCACCACCACGGCCACCACCCTCACGCTGACCGACCTGGCACCGGGCACGACGTACCGGATCGCCATCGCGGCCCGCGCGCTCGGCGGCTACTCCGACAGCTCCCCCACGACGACCGTCCGCACCGCCCCCGGCCGCGCCACGGTCAGCTACCGCAACCTGGACTGGTCGCCCACGAACAACCAGATCCAGTACGTCCTCCAGGTCACCAACACCGGCGCCGGGCCACTCGACCTGAGCACCGTGCGGGTGCGCTACCACCTGCGCTTCGAGGGCGGCAACACGTCGCTGGTGACCAACTGCGACTGGGCGGCGCTGGGCTGCGACCAGGTCCGACAGACGGTGCAGTTCTTCGTGCCACCGGGAACGCCGCCCGGCTACCCGGTGCCGGGCACCACGGTTCCGGGCTGGGTCGAGCTGACCTTCGCTGGCGGAACGCTCGCCCCGGGTGCCTCGACCGGCCCGATACAGCTCCGCCACCACCGGCACAGCTGGAGTGACATCGACGAGCGCGACGACCCGAGCTGGCTCGGCAACGGCCAGTGGACCGAGAACGAGCGGATCACACTGGACGTCGACGGCGTACGAGAGTTCGGCGACACGAACAACTGACATGTGCGGGTCGCCGGTTCGCAGACGGCCCGCCGGTCGGCCCCGATCTGATGAGCCCGATGCCTGTGAGTCATCTTGATGCCCCACAGGCATCACCCACTCAGGGACCATGCCGGCCGTTGGCGCGTCGGCCGAAGGTCGTCGAGCTGGTCAAGCGGAGTCGGGCAGACTGCGGGCATGACGGAACGTCCAGTGCTGTATCTGGTCGTCTGCGCCGCCGGCCCTGCGGAGCACATCGACGAGCTGGTCGACCTGCTTCTAGCCGACGGTTGGCGAGTATGCATGATCGTCAGTCCCACGGCCGCGCCGTGGCTCGACCGTCAGGCGTTGCAGGACAAGACCGGTTACCTCGTACGTGTGGAGTGGCGCATGCCCGGCGACCCCGAGCCCCACCCGCCCGCCGATGTGGTGGTGGCCGCGCCGATCACCTTCAACACGGTGACGAAATGGGCACTCGGCATCAACGACACGTTGACGCTCGGTGTCCTCAACGAGTCGCTGGGTGCGGGCCTACCGATCCTCGCTTTCCCCCACGTCAAGGCGGAACTCGCCGCCCATCCGGCGTACGCGGGTTGCCTGGCGGTGCTGCGGGGTGCCGGCGTTGCCGTCGCCGACGGAAGGGCGCTCGACCCGGCGTACGGGCCGAGCCGCTGGGCCGCGGTCATCGAGGCGGCCCGCTCCGCTCGGCGTTCCTGAATCCCGCTGAGTCCGATATGCGCGCTGGACATCCCGGAGTGACCCGTTCTGTGGTTAGGCTGCCGAGGTGACGGATCTTGAGCGGGGCGTCTATGAGCATCTGATCACCCGCGAGCTGGCGATCCGCCTCCGACGCGTTGACCCCGCCCTGATCCAACGCCACAACCTCGACCCCGCGGACGCGCACACCACCCTCGCCCGGCACATCGCCACATTGGCATCCCGCGCCCTGCAAGCCGTCCCCAGCGGCGACGACAAGCTCCACTACCAGGTCGACCTGGCAAACCGGATCGCCGAGGCCATCGCCACGCTGAGTCCAGCGGCGGCAACCGACCAAGACCAGGTCACCGACACCAAGCAGTTGCTCCACGCCATCGCCGCCCCGCCGATTCCACCGGCACAGCTCACCTTCCCGGATCGACCCAGCACTCCCCTGTCCATCGGTGCGCTGCTGGTCAACGGCCGCAAACAGCCGCGTATCGGCCACGAGGTCAACCACGAGATGGCGTCCGCCGAGAGCGTCGACCTGCTCTGCGCGTTCATCAAGTGGTACGGCCTGCGCATCGTCGAGCAGCCCATCCGCGAGCTGATCGCCCGGGGCGGCCGGGTCCGCGTCATCACCACGACCTACCTGGGCGCAACGGATCAGCGAGCGCTCGACCGACTCAGCGAACTCGGCGCTGAGATCAAGGTGTCGTACGAGACGAGGACCACCCGCCTGCACGCCAAGGCGTGGCTGTTCCGCCGCAACAATGGCACCACCACCGCGTACGTCGGCTCGTCGAACCTGTCGAAGACAGCGCTGGTTGACGGCGTCGAGTGGAACGTCCGCATCTCGAACATCGAGCAGCCGCACGTCATCGACACGTTCACGGCGACGTTCGAGGACTACTGGAACGATCCGGCGTTCGAGGCGTACGACGCGAGCAGGGACGCCGAGCGCCTACGACACGCGCTCACCGGGGAGCGGCGAGACTCACCCCCGACCGAGATCTCGAACCTGGACGTGCGTCCGTACCCGTACCAGGCGGAGATCCTGGCCGACCTGGACGCCGAGCGGTTGGTACACGGGCGGTGGCGCAACCTCGTGGTGATGGCGACGGGTACCGGCAAGACCGTCGTCGCCGCCCTCGACTACCGCCGGCTACACCGCGCCAACCGGGCGGACTCGCTGCTCTTCGTCGCGCACCAAGAGCAGATCCTGCGGCAGAGCCTGTCGACGTTCCGGCAGGTCATGGGGGACGGCAGTTTCGGCGAGATCCTGGTGGCGGGCGAGCGGCCGAATGGCTGGAAGCACGTCTTCGCCTCGATCCAGTCGCTGCATCGGCGCGAGGTCGACCCCGAGGCGTACGACATGGTGATCGTGGACGAGTTCCACCACGCCGAAGCGCCCACGTACACGCGGCTGTTGGAGCGGCTGCGTCCGCGCGTACTCCTCGGGCTGACGGCGACCCCCGACCGGGCCGACGGCGGCGATGTCCGCCGGTGGTTCGACGGTCGCACGGCCGTTGAGCTGCATCTGTGGGACGCGTTGGAGCGGCAGTTGTTGGCGCCGTTCCAGTATTTCGGGCTGCACGACGACGTCGACCTGTCGCAGGTCGCCTGGAAACGCGGCCAGGGTTACGACCTTGCCGAACTCACCGCCCTCTACACCGCCGATCATGCCCGGGCGCGGCTGGTGCTGCACGCGGTCCGCGACAAGGTGGACGTCGGACGGATGCGGGCGCTCGGGTTCTGCGTGAGCATCAAACACGCAGAGTTCATGGCCGACTGGTTCAACCAGCATGGTGTGGTGTCGGCGGCCGTGACGTCCCGAGCCGGCACCGACCGGGCTGGGCTGCTGCGGGACTTCAAGGCCGGCAAGCTGCGGGTCCTCTTCACGGTGGACCTGTTCAACGAGGGCGTCGACCTGCCGATGGTCGACACGATCCTCATGCTGCGACCCACCGAGAGCGCCACGATCTTCCTGCAACAGCTCGGCCGTGGTCTGCGCCTCGACGATGGCAAGCCCTGCCTCACGGTGCTCGACTTCATCGGCGGCCAGAACGCGAACTTCCGCTTCGACCTGCGGTGGCGTGCGCTGGCCCGGATGAGACGAAGGGAAGAAATAAGGCAGGCGGTCCGCGACGACTTCCCGCACCTGCCCAGCGGCTGCCACATCGAGCTGGACCGGGTGTCGAAGGACATCGTGCTCGCCAACCTGAAGAACACGCTCCCCACCTCGAAGGCTGGGTTGGTGTCCGAGCTGCGGCACCTCGGGGACGTCAGCCTGGCCACGTTCCTCCGGGAGACCGGCCTGGAGATCGAGGACGTGTACCGGTCGGCCAGCCTCGGTGGCTGGACCGGTCTGCGCCGCCTCGCCGGCATCGAGACGTCCGCACCCGGCGAAGACGACCGCGAGCTGGGCCGCGCCATCGGTCGCATGCTGCACATCGACGACACCGACCGGCTTGAGCTGCTGACCCGGGTCGCGGCCGGACCGCCCGCGCCAGGTCAGCAGGTGTACGCGGGCAACGAACGACTGCTGGACATGCTGCACTTCAGCCTCTGGGGGCCTTCCGCGCCCCTCGCCACGCGCGAAGAGCGGCTGGCGCGACTGTGGAAGGAGCCGGCGCGCTGCGCCGAGCTACGGCAGGTCGCCGAGGTGCTGCATGATCGCATCCCACGGGTCACCCCGGCTGCCGCCTCGGGTGTCGTACCGCTGCGGGTGCACGCCCGGTACAGCCGCAACGAGGCGTGCGCCGCGTTCGGCATGCCCAATCCGGGCTCGCTGCGCGAAGGGGTGAAGTGGCTGCCCGACGCCCAGGCCGACCTGTTCTTCGTCACGCTCGTCAAGTCGGAAGCGCACTACTCCCCCACCACCATGTACGCCGACCGGGCCATCACCGACACGCTGTTCCAGTGGGAGTCGCAGAGCACCACCTCGGCGGCGTCGGCGACCGGTCAGCGCTACACGTCGGGCACCTCGACGGTGCACCTCTTCGTCCGGGAGACCCCGGTTGCCGACCGCGACCTGGGGAGACCGCCGTACCTCTACGCGGGCACGATGACGTACAGGTCGCACACCGGCGACCGACCGATGCGAGTCCTCTGGCGGCTCCAACACGCCCTACCCGCCGACGTCTACGCCACCGCCAAAGCGATCGCGGCCTAGCGACTGCCAGCACGTTAGGTTACGGAGATGGAGCAGCGGATCAGTCTGATCACTCTCGGCGTCGCCGACCTGGCGCGCGCCAAGGCTTTCTACGAGCACCTCGGCTGGCGTGGCCAGGAGGTCGAGGGAACGGTCTTCTTCCAGGCCGGCGGCCTGGCCCTCGTCTTGTGGAGCCGCGACAAGTTGGCCGCCGACGCGGGCGTGCCCAACCCGGACACCGGCGGTTTCGGCGGGCTGACCCTCGCTCAGAACGTGCGCTCACGTACCGAGGTCGACGAGGTGATCGCGACCGCCGCCGAGGCCGGTGCCGAGGTGACCCAGCCGGCGCGGGAGACGTTCTACGGCGGGTACGCCGGTTACTTCACCGACCCGGACGGCCATGTCTGGGAGATCGCCTGGAATCCCGGCTTCACGTTGGGCCCGGACGGCACCCTCACCCTCCCCGACTTCGGCACCGCGACCTGACCCCACCCGCAATCCTCAAATTGCGGACCCGCGCCGACCACCTGGGACCCGTCGACGAGTGGAGCGACTTCGACGCCGGCCTTAGTATCCCGACAGCATGAGATGCGTTCATTGACCCCTCTTGAGAACGGATCGCACATGAAGAAGCTTTTGCGCCGTCCCCGGCTGCGTGCGGCGGCTGTAGCCACCGTGCTGGCCGGTGGTCTGGTCCTGACCAACGCCACGCCCGCCCTGGCCGACTACAACAGCCCGCTCTATCCGACGATGTCGGCCTGCAACGCGGCTCGCCCCACCTACTACTCGTCGTACACCGTGCCACAGGCCTGCCACCCGATGTACAACTGGAACGGCACGCAGGTGGTCGGCTACATGTTCCTGGTGAAGACCCGCTACTGAGGCCCCTGCTGGTGGCGGTCCCGCTCGCTCGAGCGGGGCCGCCACTGCTGAAGTGGTGTGCCGATCCGGCAGGATCAGGGTTCGGCCGGCGGGCAGAGCAGCCGCTCCACAAGGGGCAATGACGGGTCCAGACATACCGTCAGCAGTGTGGGATCGGGCGTCGCGGTGGACGCGGGCGACGGTGACCCGGTCGGCGGGGCCGTCGGCATCGGGTCGGACGATGGTGTGGGAACGCCTGAGGGCACCGGCATCGCCTCGACAGTCGGCGTCGCCGCCGGGATCGCAGCAGCGGTCGGCGACGTCGACGGCTCCGCAGCGGCGACCGGGGATGTCGAGCGCTGGACGGCGGCGGCCGACGACGCGGACGGCACCGCAACCTCTGAGGGGACGGCCACGACCGCGGGCGGCGCGGGACGCGGTGGAACGGCCGCCGGCGGTGTCGCCGGCTCGACCACGAGGGCCGACTCCATCGGGAGGGACGGCGCCGACGGAGCAACAAGCTTGCCCAGCGGAGCACTCAATCCAGCATCCCGCATCGGCCCGGTCGGCGTCGGTCCCACCGCGCCGGGGCCCAGCGTCGCGAACACCACCGTGGCGACGGCGGCGATGGCGAGCGCCCGGCGGTCGGGGCGTACCGCGGTCAGTGGCGCGTCGGCCGGCCCGACCGTCGGTAGCGGCACGGGCGGGGAGGCCCGGTGCGCGGCCAGCAGGGCGTCGAGCTGCGCGGAGAGGGCGGCGCGATCTGCCGTGACGGCGAGGGTGAGGTAGAAGCGGACGTTGACGGCGGCGCTCGCCGGGACCCGCAGCCCGGCGAGTCGACACTTGTCGTGCAGCAGGGTGACGGGCACGTCCGGGTGGTGGGCGACGCCGAGCAGGTCGGCGTACCGCCATTCGCGCCGGTACTCGCCGCCGGCGAAGGCCACCCGTCGGCTGGTCACCACGGCCATGCCGGTGTCGACGGCCCGCAGGCCCGGTGGCAGCGCGGCATCGACCGGGTCGGTGAAGGGACAGCCGCCGGGCGTGGGCAGCCCGAGGACGTGCCGAGCCTCGGCCTCGACAAGTGTGGCGACGGGTACGACCCAGAAGACGAGTTCGTCCTCGTCGAGGTCGACGGGGAGGCCGGTACGGGGCTGCGTACACCCGAGGAAGCCGGCGGCTTCGATCCGCAGCCGGACCAGGTGGTCCTCGCGTCGACGCCAGGCGTCGGTGGCGTCGCGGTACGCGCACCGACGCCGCTCGTTCTCGCGCTCGGCCCAGGCCAGCCGCCAGGGAGAGGTTGCCAAAGCGGTCACATGCGTTACAACCGCTCACGTACGTGACAGGCAACGCTCAGCAGATCGATGCATACCTTTGGTCCGTAAAGGTGAGAATTGCGGGTCAGCCCACGCGTCGGCGGCGCGGCAGGTGGCCGAGCAGCGGGTCGTCGACCGGGAACCGCGATGACGTACGCGGCGGGTACGCCGCACAGTGCCCGGCCCACTGGACGGCCGCAACGGCGAGGGCGTCGGCCGAGACGGTGAGGACCAGCGGGTAGATGGCGGTGGCCGGCCGGCGCAGCCACGGGGGCAGCGACTCGGCGGAGAACTCGACGGTCAGTTCCAGCCGACGCCGACGGATCACTCGGGAGCGCAGCGCCAGGTTGGGTTCGGTGAAGCGGACCATCGCCGGTGGCGGGTTGGGACCGCCGGCCGCCGCCGCCTGGCCGTGCAGCCAACTGCCCAGCGCACGGGCCTCCTCGACGAGCAGGCTCGGATAGTGGTGCGACCAGAGCTGACCGTCGGCGGTGCGGGCGTCCACCTCGATGAGCAGCCAGTCCTGCCAGCCCGGCGCCGCCAGGTCGGGGTCGTCGGGCGGGTCGATGCCGGGCTGGTAGCCGACCGGGCGGATCCGCACCCGGGCGCCGTCGTCGGATCGGATCTCCACTCGATCATTCTGACTGACCTGAACGAGCGTTATGGTGAGAACGCGCTACTTCGTGATGGTCCGCCGGACGCCCCGGTGCTCGGCGCACGCGCCCGCCCGGCCACCCGCGAGGCTGACCGAACCGTCCCGGCACTGCACGAGGTAGCCCCGACCCGCCCAGAACTGCGGCACGCAGTCGAACCAGTCGCACACCTCCGCGGCGGGCCGGCGGATTCGGGTCCCGCCGCAGAAGTCGTACCCCAGAGGATTTTCCGGCGCCCCGCAGCGCGGCCCGGCGGTCGCGCTCGACGACGGGCGTGGCGACGGTTTCCGCTTGGGCGCGGGCGGCGGGACCGCCGGCCGCAGCAGCGCGGGGGGCGCGCTGCTGGTCGGTGCCGGCGTGGCCGCCACGGCGACCTCCGCGCCCCCGGTCGGGTCCGACGGGTTCGATTCGATAAGCGCCGCCGGCACGAGCAGCGCGACGGCCGCCGCCACCGCGATGGACCGGCGACCGCCGGGCACGAGCGCGGAGAGCCGGGCCTGCGCCGGCGTGGCCACCGCCGGCCGGAACGGCTTGAGCTGGTCGTGTTCCGCGATCAGCTCGTCGAGCTGGGCGAGCACCGCGGCACGCTGCTCGATCGAGTCGGCGAAGGCCAGCGTCAGCTTGAACCGGAAGTCCGCCGCCGCGTCGGTGGGGAGCAACAATCCTGAGGTACGCCGCCGGTCCAGCACCTGGATCAGGGTCACCGGCGCCGCCGGGTCGTGGGCCAGGCCGGTGATCCGGCCGTACGCCCAGTCGCGTCGACCGCGCCCGCCCAGCAGCACCAGCCGGCGGCTGGTGATGACGGCCATGCCGGCGTCGGTGACGCGTACGCCGTCGGGTCGGCGTGGGCGCAGCGGCGCGACCGGCACGGTGACCGTCAGGTCCGGCGCGGGCAGCACGGCCGTGTGTCGCACCTCGACCAGTTGCGCGGCGGGCAGCGCCCACAGCACCACCTCGTCGTCGAGGAGTTCGAGTGGAAGGCCCGCGCCGGCCGCGGCGGAACCGTGGAAGTCGGCGGCCAGGGCGCGCAGCCGCCGTAACTCATCGTCGCGTCGGCGCCAGGCCGTCTCCGCGCCGCGGTACGTGCTGATCCGCCGCACGTTCTGCCGCTGCGCCCAGCGGTACCGCCATGTGGAACCCGTCGAATCAGTCTTTGCCACGCCGACTCCTTCGCCGCGTAGGCCACCAATCTGGGGTGCACTCGGATTAACAGTGGTGATGGTCGACCGGGACACGCCAGGAGGGGCGAACTACCCGAACGGCGGATCAACCCGGACGATAGGGCGATACTGACGGTCATGCCGCCAGACACCCCGCCCGGTGTGGTGATCGGGATCGACATCGGCACCACGAGCACCAAGACCATGGCGTACGACACCGACGGGCGGCTGCTCGCCAGCCACGTGACCGGCTACCCCCTGAACGGCCCGCACCCCGGGTACGCCGAGCAGGACCTGGACGTGATCCTCGCCGCCGTCGTCGAGTCGCTCCGGACCGTGGTGGCCGAGGTGGCCGAGGTGGCCGCACCGATCTCCGGGCTAGCGTTCTGCTCCGCCATGCACAGCCTCATCGGCCTCGACGCGGCCGGCAACCCGCTCACCCCGTCGGTGACCTGGGCCGACTCCCGGGCCACCCGGCAGGCGGAGCGGCTGCGGGCGGTGCCGTCCGGGCTGGCGCTGCACCGGCGCACGGGTACGCCCATGCACCCGATGTCGCCCCTGCCCAAGCTGCTCTGGTTCGCCGAGCAGGAGCCCAAGCTCTTCGAACGCGTCGCGCACTGGGTCGGTATCAAGGACTGGGTGCTGCTGCGACTCTGCGGAGAGCTGGTAACCGACCACTCGACAGCCTCGGCCACCGGCCTGATGGACATCCACACCCTCGGGTGGGACGCCGAGGCGCTGACCATCGCCGGCATCAGCGAGGAGCGGTTGCCCCGCTTGGTCGCCACCACCGCCGTCCTGCCCGGCCTCACCGCGCGGGCTGCCGACGCCATCGGCCTGCCGGAGCGCACCCCGGTGGTGGTCGGGGCGGGCGACGGGCCGCTGGCCAACCTGGGCCTGGGCGCGGTGCACCCGGGCATGGTCGCCTGTTCGATCGGCACCAGCGGCGCGATGCGGGTCATGGTCGAGCGTCCCGGCGTCGACCCGCTGGGCGGAGTGTTCTGCTACGCGCTCACCGAGGACCGCTGGGCGGTCGGCGGCGCGATCAACAACGGTGGCATCGTCCTCCAGTGGGCGGGCGCCGCGCTCGCGCCGGAGTTGGGCGAGCACTCCGAGGAGGATCTGGTCGCTCTGGCGGCCCGGGCGCCGGTCGGCTCGGGTGGGCTGATCATGCTGCCCTACCTGCACAGCGAACGCGCTCCACACTGGAGTGCCCTGCCGCGCGGCGCGTACGTGGGGCTGACCCACGGGCACCGCCGCGAACACCTCGTCCGGGCCGCCATGGAGGGGGTCTGCCAGCAGCTCGCACTGGTGCTCAGCTCGGTGCGCGCGGCCGGCAACGAGGTACGCGAGATCCGGGCCGGTGGCGGCTTCGCCCGCAGCGGCCTGTGGCGACAGATGCTCGCCGACGTCCTCGGCATGCCGGTGAGCTTCCCTGCCGGCCGCGAGGGGTCGAGCTTCGGCGCGGCACTGCTCGGCATGCAGGCGTTGGGCCTGATCCCCAGCATCGACGTCGCCGCCGACCTGGTCCGGATCGAGGAGATCATCCGTCCCGACCCGGCCGCCGCCGCCACCTACGCGGCGCTGCTGCCGCTCTTCGCCGAGCTGTACGAGGCACTGGTGCCGGCCTTCACGTCGATGCGCCGCCTGGCGCCCGGCCTGCCCGCCGAGCCGCACCCCCCGGGACCACCGATGTAGCCGGCTCGATCGGCGGGCGGCTCGATCGGCGGGCGCCTGGCTCGGCGGCGGGCTTGCTGTTGAGCGTGATGCCGCTGAGTCGTCTTGATACCGCTGAGGCATCACGCCGAATCGCGCGCGGCCTCCCGGACGGGTGACTCACGCCCCGGCAGCCCCATCCATCGCTGCGGCTTCTTATCGTACAAACGTGAGGAAAAGCGACAAGAAGCGCTCATCTTCCCTGCTCGCGGCGGCAATCGCGCTGGTCGTCGCGGCGACCACCGGCCCGGCCACCGCCGACGGTCCCGGCCCGAACCACCGAACGACCCTGGGGTACGCGTCAGACGGGCTCGCCGCCGACGACGGACCGAACGACGAGGGCGGGCCGAACGACGAGGGCGGGCGGAGCGACGAGCCGGGCGTGGAGCCGGCGCCGGAGCGGGCGCCGACAAGCGAGGTGTCCTGGCTGTCGTTCCCCGGCGGGGCGTTCGCGGTCGACTCGCTCGGGCACACCGTGCGGTACCGGGCCTGCGACGGCGACACCGGCCGGGTCGCCGACCCGGACATGCGGGTCGCCGCCGGGGTGGCCAGCGGTGCGGTCGTCGTCGGGGGGACCGCCTACCGCTACCGGGTGCCGCTGGTCGGGCGCAGCGAGGGCACGCTTGAGGTGATCCAGCGGCACCGCCCACCGACGACGCTCACCGGCGTGGTGGTCACCAGCCCGCAGCCGCCCACCGACCCGGTCGCGGGCGCCCGGCTGTTCCCGCTCAGCAATCAGCTCGCCCGGGTGGTCGCCGACGCCAGCCTCAACCCGGCCGGAGCCACCGTCCGGGACCTGTCCGGCCGGTACGGCGATCAGCAGGTCTCGGTCAACGGCGCGCTGCGCCCGAAGGCCGCGAGCGTCATCAAGCTCTGGATCCTGGTCGAACTCCTGCGCCGGGTCGACTGTGGACAGGTGTCCCTCGACGAGGGCGTACTGGTCACCCCGGCCGACGTGGTGGGCGGCACCGGTCAGCTCCAGTTCGAGACGTTCCCGCAGGTGGTCACGCTGTACCGGCTCGCGCGGTACCTGATCAAGTACAGCGACAACGTCGCGGCCAACGTGCTGATCACCTACCTGGGTGGGTTCGCCCCGGTCAACGCGCTGATCGACTCGATGAACCAGCGCTCCACCATCCTGGCCCGGCGGATGCTCGACAGCGCGGCAGCGCAGCGCGGCGAGGAGAACTACACCAGCCCGGACGACGTCGTGTCGCTGCTCGGCGCGGTCTGGGACGGCGAGATCCTCACTCCGGCCTCCCGGGACCTGATGATCGGCTTCATGCGCGAGCAGACCCTCAACACCAAGATCCCGGCGGCGCTGCCGCCCGGCGTCCCGGTGGCCCACAAGACCGGTGACCTGCCGGACGCCTCCCACGACGTCGGCTACTACCTGATCCCCGGCACGGAGACCGCCGTCGCGTTCCTCACCGCCGGGCCGATGGCGACCGGGGACGAGACCGTCCGCCGGATGGCCAGGACCGTCTACGACTTCCTGGTCACCCCATCCGACGGAGCGGTCGAGGAGTGAGCCGCGTCAGGCCCGGCTGATCGCGTTGGCGTGGATCGCCTCGCTCACGTAGGCGGCCAGGCCGGGGGCGATGTTCTCGTAGTACGCGGTGAACCGCTCGTCGGCCAGGTACATGTCGGCCAACCCGGTGTGCATCTCGTACGGGCACTCGTAGAACCAGCGGCTGATGAGCTGTCGGTGCTCCTCGGCCAGGTCCATCGCCTCCGGGCTGTCCGCCGGCACGCCCGAGGTCAGCAGCGCGACGATCCGCCGGCCCCAGTCCTCGTTCTCCGCCTTGTTCCGGAGCCAGTCCTCCTTGGTGTACCGGGCGACCCGCCGGTTCGACTCCCGGTACGCGTCGGTGTCGCCCCAGCGCTGTTCCACCTCGGCCTCGTACTGCTCCGGCCGGAAGTCACCGAAGACCTCGAACCGCTCCTCGGGCGTCAACTGGATGTTCAACTTGCTCGCCTCCATCGCGAACTCGATCGCCGTGACCATCTCCTGCAACCGTTTGATGCGTACCGTCAGCAGTTCGTGCTGACGACGCAGGTGGGCGGCCGGATCGGCCGCCGGGTCGTCGATGATCGCGGTGATCTCCTCTAGCGGGAAACCCAGCTCGCGGTAGTACAGGACGAGTTGCAGCCGTTGCAGGTCCGCGTCGTCGTAGCGGCGGTAACCGGTCGACGTGCGGCCGCTCGGCGAGAGCAGACCGATCTCGTCGTAGTGGTGCAGCGTCCGCACCGTCACGCCGGCGATCCTGGCCACCTGACCCACCGTGTACGCCATGGTTCCCCTCCCTTCCGGAAACCAGGCTCCTACCTGCCGCTACGTCAGGGTCAAGCCCGATTCTGACCCACCGTGGCGGGGCTGTCCGGCCGCCCGTACAGATAGCCCTGGCCGCGCGGGCAGCCGATGGCGGTGACCGCGTCGTGCTGGCGCTCGGTCTCCACCCCCTCGGCGATCACCGCGAGGTCGTACGCGCCGGCGAGTCGGGTCACCATCTCCACCGTGGCGTACGCCCGCTCGTCAGTGCCGAGGCGGGCCACGAACGAACGGTCGATCTTCAGCTCGGTTGCCGGGATGCGGTGCAGGTAGCTCAGCGACGAGTAGCCGGTGCCGAAGTCGTCGATGGCGATCTGGATGCCCAGTTCCCGGAGCTGGTGCAGCCGTTCCAGCACCGCGTCGGTCCCCTCGATCAAGGCCGACTCGGTCAACTCCAGCGTCAACGCGCGCGGTGCCAGTCCGGCGCCGGCGGTGGCCGCCGTGACCGTGGCGATGAGGTCGGGCCGGCGCAGGTGGGCGGCGGCGATGTTCACCGCGACCGTCGCCTCCGGCATGCGGGCTCGCCAGGTCGCCGCCGCCCGGCACGCCTCGTGGATCACCCAACGGTCGATCGGGAGGATCAGGCCGGTCTCCTCGGCCAGTGGCAGGAACCGCGCCGGGGGCAACATTCCCAGTCGGGGGTGCCGCCAGCGCACCAGCGCCTCGGCGCTGCGTACCGCACCGGTGGCGAGGTCGACGATCGGCTGGAACTCCAGGTGCAGTTGCTCCTCGTCGACGGCCCGGCGCAGGTCCGCGATCAGCTCCGCCCGGGACACGGCCGACTCCCGCAGGGCCGGGGTGCAGGTCCGGTACGCGGACTTGCCGGAGGCCTTCGCCGCGTACATGGCGATGTCGGCGTCACGCAGCAGGTCGGAGTGGGAGGCGTGCTGCGGCCCGTACTCGGCGATGCCGATGCTCGCCGACGGATGCACACCCACGTCCTCCTCCCCCTCGGACGGGCGCAAAGCGTCCAGCAGGCGTTCGGCCAGGTGCTCCGGTGACACCGGCCGATCCCTCTCGATCAGCACCGCGAACTCGTCGCCGCCGAGGCGGGCGATCGTGCCGTCGCCGTCCACGGCGTCCCGCATCCGGGCCGCCAGCCCGGTCAGCAGGGCATCGCCCGTGGCGTGCCCGAACCGGTCGTTGACCTGCTTGAACCCGTCGAGGTCGAGCAGCAGGACGGCCACCGGTCGACCGTCCCGCAGGGCCAGCCGCAGCAGTCGGTTGAACAGCAGCCGGTTCGGCAGGCCGGTGAGCTGGTCACCGTAGGCGAGCCGGCGCAGTCGCGCCACCAGGCGCAGGTTCTCGTTGGCGGCCAGCCCTTGACGGACGGCGAGGGCGGCGAGCAGCGCCATCATGGTCACGAAGACCAACGGCGGGGTCTGGCCGGTCGGCCGGCGGGCCAGCAGCACCGCGATGATCGCCCCGCCGACCGGCAGGTACGGCAGCGCCACCCGCCACCACGGCGGCAGTGGGGACTCGGCGGTCTCGTCGGTGCCGTCGCAGTCCGGTGGCGGACGACTACCGCTGGCCAGCCCGATCAGGAGGTAGCTCAGCGGCCAGCACAGGTCGATGAGGTGACCGGCGGCGTAGTTCCCCCGGGCGACCAGCGAGACGTACACGACGTCGGCCACCACCCGGATGGTCAGGCTCGCCGCGAGCACGCTCATCGGCCGCCACAGGGGTCGCGCCGGACCGGCCACCGCCACCAGGATGGTGAGCTGCATCAGGTCGAACATCGGGTAGAGCAGCCCCAGCGTGCGCGCCGGATCGGCCAGCTCGGCGGAGGCCACCCCCCGGAACACCAGCACCCAGCCGACCGGCACCAGCGCCAGCGCGACGATCACGCCGTCCAGCAGAGTCCGGGCCCGCCCGACCGCCGTGCGTGGCCCGGACGGGGAGCTGAGCAGCGCGGCGGTGCCGGTGAGGATGCCGGCGCTGAAGACCACCCCGATCAGCGCGTTGTGCGGCAGGTCGTCCCCGACGAGTCGCTGCACCGTCCAGATCCCCCGCCCCAGCGCGGCGAGCGCCATGGTGACGGCGAGCAGCGTCCAGAACCTGCGCAACGGGGCCGGATGTCGACGGGCCACGCCGGCACAGGCGATTGTGGCCCAGCCGGCGACCAGGAGCGCGCCCACGTCACTGACCAGCGCGGCGCCCGGCAGCGCAGCGGCCAACCAGCCGGCCTCCACGACCAGGACCACGGTCGCGACGATCGGGCCGATGGGCTTGAGCTGCCCCGCGGCCTGCTTCACGTCCTGTCGCGACACGGTCGCTCCGGCTCTTCGTCGGGTGTGCACAGTCGGGCGGACCGGTCCACGGCAAACCCCGAAAGCCTAGCCAGCGCCCCGGACCGCCGCCAGGGCCGAACATCCAGGTCGGTGCGGTCTCCCCGGGTCGTCATGGCGGCCGATGTCCGGTGTCGGCGGACGGCTCAGGTCAGCGGCCGGCGGAGCGGTTCCACGGTGAGCGGGGCAGGGCGGTGCCGGCCAGCGGGCGGCGTACGGGCCGACGCCGACGACGGCCGGGGGTGCACGGCGGGCGTGCGGCGGTGTGCACGACGGGTCCGGCCGACGACGGTCGGCCGATCAGCCAGCACAGGAAGCGGGCCATCAGCCGACCGGGAGACGCTCGGCGTCGGACCGGGAGATCTCGTACTCCGCGCCGCAGAACGTGCACTGCTGCGCGTACCGGGTGCGGATCGGAATGAGGGGGATGAAGAAGAGGGTGAATTTCGTCGACCGGCGGGTGATCACCTGCGCGGCGTGGTTACCGCAGTGGCGGCAGACCTCCTGCACGATACCGGACCGGTCGACCTTGGTACGCAGACCAAAGATGAAGAACATCGCCCGGCAGTACCCACTCCACCCCGAAAAGTCACCACCCCCGCCGCACGGATCGGTACGACAGCCGCACCCACACGGTATAGCGATTGATATACTTCCCGGATGCCGCAGGATGAGTGGGAGGTCTTCGTCGTCGACGAGGTCCGCGCCTGGATCGACAGCCTGGACGAGGGGACTTTCGTCCGGGTCGTCCAGGCGATCGACGCGCTCGCCGACGTGGGACCCGGCCTGGGCCGCCCTCTGGTCGACACGATCAGCGGGTCGACGCTGGCGAACCTCAAGGAGCTGCGACCCGGCACCGTCCGCATACTCTTCGTCTTCGACCCGTGGCGCGCCAGCATCCTGCTGGTCGCGGGCGACAAGGCGGGCCAGTGCCAGAGCTGGTATCAGCAGGCCATCCCGCTCGCCGAACAACGCTACGAGATCTACTTGAAGGAACGCGCGCAGCAAGAGGGGGCCAGCGATGAGTGGACATGTGCGGTGGTCGGACATTCGGTCGGAGTACGTACAGCGGGCCGGCGGCGAGGAGGCCGTCGAAGCGGGAAAGCAAGAGTTGCTCGCACAGGTCGTCGGGCACCGCCTCGCCGAGGTACGACGGGCTCGCGGCCTCACTCAGCAGCAGGTGGCCGAGCGGATGGGGGTGACCAAGGGGCGGGTCTCCCAGATCGAGCAGGGCCGGATTTCCGGCCAGGAGGTGGTGGCCCGGTATGCCATCGCCCTCGGCGGTCGACTTCACCAGGCCATCTACTTCGACGACGGTGACATCGCCGCCATCGCGTGAGCCGCCGTGGGCAGCCCCCCGCCCACAGATCGTGCTCGATCCAGGATGTAACGGCCTCCGGTGCAGACGAGGCCACTACATCCCTGATCGAGCACGATCACGGCGGGGCGGTCAGAAGGTGGGCTGGGGGTCCAGGCCGGGGACCTCCTCGGCGAGCCAGATCGGCTGCCAGGCGGTCATCTCGTGGAAGCGGCGCAGCTCGAACAGCCCGGCGACCGTGCCGCTCCAGGCGCCGTACGGCGGGTTGGTCTCGTCGAAGCCGCTCTGCACGAAGGTCAGCGTGGTGCGACCGCCGGATTCGGCCAGCTCCCAGTTGGTGACGCCGGTCGGTCCCCAGTCGACGGACATCCGCCGGCCGGGCTCCAGGTCGACGATCTTGGCGGCGTACCCGGCCTCGAAGCCGCCCATGGCGTACCGGCCACCGACCCACGGCTCGATCCCGATGGGGTAGCCGAACCAGGCGCTGGCCTGCTCGGAGTCGGTCAGCGACTCCCACACCTTGTCGGCCGGGGCGGCGATGACCAGCTCGCCACGCAGGTCTGCGGAGGTGAAGTCGGTGCGCGGCAGCAGCGGCTGGCCCTCCAGGTGGGCGGCCAGGTTGGCGATGGACAGTGCCCAGTACGTCTGGAGCACGCCCCGGATGCTGGAGCCGCTCATCGCCTCGGCGAAGTCGAAGTGGCTCTGGGTCAGCGTGAGCACCGTGGCGTCCGGGCCGTCGGCGGCGAGTTGGAAACCGGTGGTGGTCTCGACCCCGTCGAGCAGCCAGCCGAAGCGCAGCGAGTCGTCGTCGGCGTGCAGCAGCCGCTGGTGCGGGGCGTCGCCCTCGGGCGTGTAGCGGCCCCAGAACTCGTACCGCTCGGGCAGCTCGACCTCGGCGTGCTCGGCCAGCCAGACGCGCAGCTCGGCCGGGTCGGTCAGCGCCTGGCGGACGCGCGCCGCGGGCGCGGCGAGGCGGGCCTGCACCTTCAACGGTTCACTCATTGTCGTTCCCTTTCGGATAGCAGGCGACGGCCAGCTTGAAGGCGTCGCCCTCGCTGCCGCCGTAGCGGGTGAACAGGTCCTGAAGTGCGGTTTGCAGGTCGTGCAGGAACTCCTGGCGTCGCTCGGCGGGCACCCGGATCTCGCCGGAGACCCCGATCGAGGGCAGCTCGGGCGCCGCCCGGTCCAGGGCGGCGATGTCGGCCTGGACCTCCTCCATCAGGTCGAGCAGGTAGCCCAGGCTCAGCTCGTCGCGGGCCCGCCGCAGCCCGATGCGGCCGACCAGCCGGGGCGAGAGCCAGTAGGACCGGGCGGCGGCCTGGTAGATGCCCTCGGTGATCCCGCGAACCTTGCGCTCGTTGACCAGCTCGACCAGGCCGGCCGCGACGAGCTGCTTGACGTGGTAGTAGACGCGTTGTGGCGTCTGGTCGAGTCGGGCCGCGACCTCGGTGCAGGTGCGCGGTTCGGCCAGTTGCCGCAGCACCTCCACGCGCTGCGGCTTGAGCAGGACCTCGGCCTGCTCGATCTGCTCCAGGTACAGGACGTCTCTCATGGCAAAATCAGTTTGTACGTACAAAACTAGTTTGTCAATCGCTTCGCGAGAAGCCGCGCCGACTTTTTCCCGGCGCGGCTTCAGGCGACGCTCAGCGGATGATCAGGGCAACCAGTCCGGTCGCAGCGGGTAGCCGTTCGCGCCGTCCGGACCGTTGTGGGTGGCCAGCACCTGGTGCAGTTGGATGCCGTTGCGCTCGAACGCCATCCGCGAGCCGGCCATGTAGAGCCCCCACACCCGGGCCGTCCCCGCGCCGACCTCGGAGACGCAGAAGTCCCAGTGCTCCACCAGGTTGCGACACCAGGCGGCGAGGGTCAGCGCGTAGTGCTGACGCAGGTTCTCCTCGTGGTGCACCTCCAACCCGGCGTCGTGCACCTCGCTGATCAGCCGACCCGGGCCGGCCAGCTCGCCGTCCGGGAAGACGTACCTGTCGATGAACGCGCCCGAGCGGTGCGGCGCCCGGTTGTCGGCGCGGGTGATGGTGTGGTTGAGCAGCCGCCCACCCGTGCGCAGGCGCGACCGCAGCGCCCCGAAGTACGACGGGTAGTTGCGCACGCCGATGTGCTCGGTCAGCCCGATCGAGGAGATGGCGTCGAACTGCTCCGCCGGGGCGTCTCGGTAGTCGAGGTGGCGCACCTCGGCCAGCTCGGTCAGCCCCTCCCGCTCGATGGCGGCCTGCGCCCACTGCGCCTGCGCCTTCGACAGGGTCACCCCGAGCGCCTTGACCCCGTACTCGCGCGCGGCGTGCCGGACCATGCCGCCCCAGCCGCAGCCCACGTCCAGCAGCCGCATGCCCTTCTTCAGCGCCAGCTTGCCGGCGACCAGGTCGTACTTCGCCGCCTGGGCCTGTTCCAGGGTGTCGGTCGGCGACCGGAAGACCGCGCAGGTGTACGTCATGGACGGGCCGAGCACCTTCTCGTAGAAGGCGTTCGAGACGTCGTAGTGGTGCGAGATCGCCGTGCTGTCGCGCACCCGGGAGTGCCGCAGCCCGTTCATCACCCGCTTCCAGCGCGGCTGGGCCTCCTGCGGCGGGGCCGGCGGCGGCAACAGCCGCTCCCAGCCCAGCCCCCGCACCAGCGCGACGCCGTCGGCCACCGACGGCGGGCGCAGCCGCAGTTCGTCCTTGAGCACCCGCAGCGCCTCGTACGGGTCACCGGGGTGCACCCCCTGCAACGCCAGGTCGCCGCTCACGTACGCCCGGGCCATGCCCAGGTCGCCGGGAGCGGTGAGCAGGTACGACAGGCCCCGCTCGGAACGGATCGCCAGGGTGATGCCGGCGTCGGCCGGGCCGACGGCGCTGCCGTCGTACCCGGTGATGCGGATCGGCAGCGGCCCGGCGGTGACCGCGCGGACGACGTCCGCGACGGTCGGACCGGTGCGCCGGCCCCCCGCCGGCGGTGGGGTGGCGGGGACGCTCGCCGCCCCCTGGTCTCGGTCGGTAAGGCTCATGCTCGTGCTACCGCCTTTTCGTACAGTCCCGTCAGCCGGTGGTCCGGGTCGTAGCGGTCTTTCACCGCGCGCCAGGTCTCGCCGCCGTAGAGGCGATCGAAGGCGTCCCGGTCGTAGTACGCGTCGGAGTAGAGCGACTTGTGTCCACCCAACTCCGACACCCTGCGTTCGATCGTGCGGTTGACGTCGCCGTCGGCGGCGCCGGGCGCGATCGGCACGCTCCCCCAGAAACCAATGTTGACGTAGTCCTGCCCCTCGTGGAGCGGATACAGCGGCCACGACCGCGCGGAACCGGGACCCTCCGGCTCACGCAACCGCAGCGGGCAGAGCCACACCGGGGTCATCCCCACGTTGGCCGCGAACCAGCGCAGGAAGTCCGCCGTGCGGTCCAGCGGGATCTCCACGTCCTGCACGACCCGCTCGCGGGCCGGCTGGCCACGCAGCCGGTCGATCCGGGCCGCCACCTGGTGCCGGTGTTCGAGGCGGACCAGTCGGTGGTAGACGTCGCTGCGCCGGTACCGCGCCGGCCAGAGCCGACGGACGACCGGGTGCTGCGCGCCGAACGCCGCCGAGCACCAGAACCAGTCGGTGTCCCAGCGCCAGAGGTAGTCGTACGCGGTCAGCACGTCGCGGGTCCGCTGGCGCAGCGACCGGTAGTAGATCGCCTGGCCGGTGTAGTCGCTGGGCGGGTCGGCCGTGTCGGTGAAGCGCCCCAGCACCAGGTACGCCTCGCCAGGGCTGAACATCACACCGTCCAGCGCGTCGACCTGCTCACCGGCCCAGGACCGGGTGGCGCTGACCTCGGCGATCGCGTCGGTGAGCGCCTCCAGCCGGGTGAACCGGATGTTGCGCAGCGCCACGTACCGGCCGATCGGCTGCAACTCGATGCGCAGCCTCGTCGCGTAGCCAAGGCTGCCCAGCGAGTTGGGGAACGCCCGGAACAGGTCGGCGTGCTCGCCGTCCGGGCGGGCGGTGACGATCGCGCCGGAGCCGGTGAGGATGTCCATCTCGCGGACCGACTCGTGGGGCAGGCCGTTGCGGAAGGACGTCGACTCGATCCCCAGGCCGGTCACCGCGCCGCCCAGGGTGATGGTGCGGAGTTGCGGCACCACCAACGGCATCAATCCGTGCGGCAGGGTGGCGTCGACCAGGTCCTCGTACGTGCACATGCCCTGCACGTCGGCCGTACGCCCGGTCTCGTCGACCGAGAGCACCCCGTTGAGGCCACTCACGTCGAGGCCCGGGGTGCGGGGAGCGGATCGGGGGCGGAACAGGTTGGAGGTGCGTTTGGCCAGCCGGACAGGCTCGCCCGTGGGCACCGCGGCGTACGACCGCCGCAGCGTGTCCACCGCTTGATCATGGTCAATGGGGTGATCCACACGCTCAGCGCGCATGTGATCACCTTACGCCTGCACCCGGGAAATCGTGGGATGTCCTCGCCTGCCGTTTCCCGTCCGACAGCAGGCCCGGCGGTTACCGTGGCGGTCATGCCGTCGCCCGCGATCGCTGCCCTGGACTCCGCCGGACTGCCGTACCGGTTGGTCAGTCACGGCGCGGTCGGCAGCCTCGCGGAGGCCGCCGCCGCCCGTGGTGTGGCCGTACCGGACGTGGTCAAGACGATCGTCGTCCGCCGTGGAGCGGACGACCACCTGTTCGTGCTCACGCCGGGGGACCGGGTCGTCTCCTGGCCCAAGCTGCGCGCCCTGCTCGGGGTGCAGCGGATCTCCATGCCGGACGCGGCGGGCGCGCTGGCCGCCACCGGGTACGAGCGAGGCACCATCACCCCGTTCGGCGCGAGCACGGCGTGGCCGGTGATCGCCGACGAGCGGCTGCGGGGCCGGCAGATCACCCTGGGCGCGGGCGAGCGGGGTCTGGCCGTCGCGCTCGACGCCGACGCCGCGATCGCCGCCCTCGACGCCACTGTGGCCGACGTCACCGATCCGCAGCCGACGCGCTGAACTCCGCCGTCGCCGTCGTCCGGTTGGCTCCGGCACGCCGCCGTGGGTGAGGATGGCGGCTATGCCCGCGCCCGAGGAACGCCCCGACCCCGTCGGCACCGTGTACGGCGGCCGCCGCCACGCCAACTCGGGCCTGCTGGCCGACCCGCTGCTGCGGGTGGCGGTGGCGGTCGGCCTGGTGGGCGTACTCCTCGGTGTGGTCTTCGCCACCGGCCTGCTCGACGGCGACGACGAGCCGGCGGTGCCGGCGGCCGTCGCGACCCCGACCAGCGCGGCCGAGCCGACCACCCCGGCGGCCGAGCCGAGCCCGACGCCCTCGGTCGAGCCGTCGCCGACCCCGTCGGCCACCCCGGCTGTCCCCACCAGCGGCTCCCACGTGCTGCGGTCGCCCTCCGGGCTCTGCCTCGGGCTGGACGGCGACGACGAGAAGGCCGAGGCCGAACTGGCCGCCTGCACCGGCGGCCCGGAGCAGCAGTGGGTCGTCAACCCGGTAGCGACGGGCGCGGTGACGATGACCAACGCCGCCCACGGGCAGTGCCTCGACGTCGAGGGCGGCAGCGGCGACGACGGCGCGCGGTTGCAGCAGTTCCCGTGCCACGGTCAGGCCAACCAGCAGTGGCGGCTGACCCCCACCGGTGCCGGCCCGATCCTGCTGGTGGCGGTGCACAGCGGCAAGTGCGCGCAGGCCGACGACGACGGCGCCGAGGCCGGGGACGACATCCGGCAGCGCCCCTGCGACGGCCGGCCCGCCCAGCAGTGGGCGGTCAGCTAACCCCGGAAGCTCCACGCCCGGGGTGCGGTCGCGGCGACGAGGACGGCCTCCGGCACCGGTCGGCCCGGCCGTCGACGCAGCAGCAGCGACAGCCCCGCCGCGCCGATCGACAGCGCGCCGGCCGCGTACCAGGCCACCGCGTAGTCGCCGAGCTGGTCGCGGACCAGCCCCGCGCCGGTGGCCGCGAGCGCCGCACCGAACTGGTGGGCGGCGAACACCCAACCGAAGACGACCGCGCCCGCACCGCCGAAGTACTCCCGGCACAGCGCCACCGTCGGCGGCACCGTGGCCACCCAGTCCAGGCCGTAGAAGATGATGAACACCAGCATGCTCGGCTCGGCGCTGCCCCCGAACAGGCTGGGCAGCACCAGCAACGACAGCCCGCGCAGCGCGTAGTAGGCGCCGAGCAGCAGCCGACTGTCCACCCGGTCGGTGAGCCAGCCGGAGGCGATCGTGCCGACGATGTCGAAGAGCCCCACCAGCGCGAGCAGCCCCGCCGCCGTCGTCTCGGCCATGCCGTGATCGTGCGCGGCCGGCACGAAGTGCGTACCCACGAGGCCGTTGGTGGTTGCGCCGCAGATCGCGAACCCGCCGGCCAGCAGCCAGAACGGCCGGGTCCGGGCCGCGGCGGCCAGCGCGCCCAGCGCCCGCGTCGCCGCGCCGCCGGTCGGCGGCGGCGCCGCGACGACCTCGGTCGCGCCGTAGGCGGGCAGGCCCAGAACCGCCGGGTGTTCGCGCAGCAGCCACACCACCAGGGGTACGACGGCCAGGGCGGCACCGGCCACCACGAGTGCCGCCGTGCGCCAGCCGTGGTCGCGGACCAGGACGGCGATCAGCGGCAGGAAGATCAGTTGCCCAGCGGCCCCGCCCGCGGTCAGCACGCCGGTGACCAGGCCCCGCCGGTGGACGAACCAGCGCCCGGTGACGGTTGCCACGAAGGCGAGCGCCATCGAGCCGGTGCCCAGGCCGACGAGGACGCCCCAGCACAGCAGCAACTGCCAGCTCGCGGTCATGAACACCGTGAGGCCGCTGCCGGCGGCCACCAGCAGCAGCGCCACCGAGACGACCCGGCGGATGCCGAACCGGTCCATCAGCGCGGCGGCGAACGGAGCGGTGAGCCCGTAGAGGAGCAGGTTCACCGAGACGGCCGCGGAGATCGTGGCGAGCGGCCAGCCGAACTCGGCGTGCAGCGGGTGCAGCAGCACCGACGGGGTGGCGCGGAACCCGGCCGCGCCGACGAGCGCCACGAAGGCGACCCCGGCCACGAGCCAGGCGGGGTGGAGGCGACGATTCTTGCTCACGCGACCAGTCTGGGTCGCGCCTCCGACGGCGACGAGTGGCCGGAAAGCCATCGTGCGCAATAATCGGGCCATGAGCAGTGGCCCGCACCGGATCGCCGTCCTCGCCCTCGACCAGGTCGTCGGCCTCGACCTCGGCACCCCGTCCCAGGTCTTCAGCACCGCCCGTGGTGTCGACGACCAGTACCGCTACGACGTCCGGGTGTGCACCCCGGGCGGCCGACCGGTCCTCAGCACCGCCGGCTTCCAGGTGCTCCCGGACCACGGGTTGGAGCTGCTCGACACCGCCGACACGGTGATCGTCCCGGGCATCCACGACGGCGCGACGCTCACCTCGGGCACCATCGAGCCCGAGGTCGCCGAGGCTCTGCGGTCGGCGTACGCGCGGGGCGCGCGGATCATGTCGATCTGCACCGGAGCGTTCGTGCTGGCCGCCGCCGGCCTGCTCGACGGACGTCGGGCGACCACCCACTGGGCGTACGCCGAGCCCTTCCGCCTCCTGTACCCCCGGGTGGACCTCGACCCGGACGTGCTCTTCATCGTCGACGACCGGGTGCTCACCTCGGCCGGAGTGGCCGCCGGCATCGACCTCTGCCTGCACGTCATCCGTCTCGACCATGGCAGCGAGATCGCCAACCGGGCGGCCCGGCGCTGCGTGATGCCGCCGTGGCGCGACGGCGGCCAGGCGCAGTACATCGAGCAGCCGGTGCCCCGGGCCACCGACGCGAGCACCGCCGCCGCCCGGGAGTGGGCCCGGCAGCGGCTGCACGAGCCGATCGCCCTGCGTGACCTCGCCGAGCAGGCTCGGATGAGCGTGCGCACGTTCACCCGGCGTTTTCGGCTGGAGACGGGACTGAGCCCGGCGCAGTGGCTGCTGCGGCAGCGCACCGACCATGCCCGTCTGCTGCTGGAGACGACCGACCTCACCGTCGACCAGATCGCCCGCCGCTGCGGCTTCGGCACGACGGCCGCCCTCCGCCAACAACTCCACCAGCGCATCGGCGTGGCCCCGTCCACGTACCGCCGCACCTTCCACCCCCGCGAAGAGCTGACCCGCGCCTGACCCCCGCGATCTTGCACTTTGTGTTGTCGAGACGCCCTTCTTGTGCACCTTTGTCGCCGCAGAAAGTGCAAGATCGACGCGGCCCGGGGTGGGCACGGGTCAGGTGCGGAGCAGGTGGAGTTGGGTTTGGTGTTTGGGGAGGTGGACCCGCGCGTGCAGGTCCAGGGTGCGGGACCAGGGCAGCGGCTCGTCGACGATCAGGTCGAAGCCCTCGCGCAGGTGGGTCTCCACCGGCGCCTCCGCCGCCAGGCCGAGCTGGTCGACCAACCCGCACAGCCGGTCGCTGGTGCCGTGCAGCAGCGCCACCAGGCCGCGTAGACCGCCCTGCTCGGCGGCCAACGCGTCGAGCTGCGGGCGGTGGATGTCCTCCTCCAGCTCGTAGTAGGCGAACGGCGACCCGGCGAGCAGCGCCTCGCTGGCCTGGATCATCAGCTCGTCGTTGGCCACCAGGTGCGCCACGATCTGCTCGGCGCTCCACTGCCCCGCAGGGGCAGGCCCGAACGCCGCCCCGTCGATCTCGGCGAACACCCCCTCGTAGGCCCGCCGCAACCCATCATTCTCCGCCACACCCCCACCCCACCCGCCCCACCCCGTCGATCATGGCGTTGTGGTGCCCGGTTCACCCGGACGAGCGGCATGTGCCACCCACCACAACTTCATGATCGACGGAGGGGGCGAGGGCGAGCGGGGTCAGCGGCGGGACTGGCGGGAGCGGAGGTAGTCGGAGACGACGTACTCGCCCAGGTCGTCGGTGTCGGGAGTGAACATGCGGCCACGGCTGCGTCTCGCCACCGCGTCGACGAAACGGCGCAGACCCTCGTCGTCGCCGAGCATGAACAGGTTGAGCGTCGCGCCGTACCGGCTGAGCCGGTCCACCTCGCGGACCGTCGCCTCGATCGTCTCCGGCAGCGGCGGCCAGTGGAACAGCGCCTCCCCGTCGTCCGGATCGAGGTGGGCGGTCGGCTCCCCGTCCGTGACCACCAGCACCACCGGCTCGGCGTCTGGATGGCGGCGCAGGTGCCGAGCAGCCAACCGCAGCGCGTGCTGCAGGTTAGTCCCCTGTTGCAGGTCCGGCTCCACGGCCGCCAACTCCTGCTGGGTGAGCGTCGTCGCCTCCCGACCGAAACCCACGATCTGCAGCGCGTCCTGCGGAAAACGGGTCTCCATCAGGTGCGCCAGCGCCAACGCCGTCTGCTTCATCGGCCCCCAACGACCCTGCGAGATCATCGAGTACGACAGGTCGACGCAGAGCACCACCGCCGCCGAGGCCCGCTTCTCGGTCTCCACCACCTCGAAGTCGTCCGCCTCGAGTTGCAGCGGAACCCTCGGCCCGGCCCGGCGTACCGCCCGGGTGAGCGTGCGGACCACGTCCAGCGGCTGCTCGTCGCCGTACTCCCAGGGGCGGGACGCGCCGCTGACCTCGCCGGCCGCACCCGCCGAGCGCAGGTCGTGCTGACCGCGCGGCCCGGCCGTCAGGTCGGCGAAGACCCTCCGCAGCGCCGTACCGCCCAGCCGGCGCAGGGCCTTCGGGCTGAGCGTGAGCCCGTCCGCGTCCCGGCCCACCCAGCCCTGCCGGCGCAGCTCGCGTTCCAGCTCGCGCAGCCGGCGCACGTCGTCGGCCGCGTCCCGGCCCAGCGTCCGGGCCACCGCGTCGACGTCCACGTCGTCGAGCGTGGCCCCCGGGTGCTCCTGGTCGAGCTGGTCCAGCAGGTCGTCCAGTTCACCGATCTCGCCGAGCGCGCCGGCCGCGTCGGCGTAGTCCAACGGCTGCTCGCCCCGGACGCGCTCGCCGCGCCCCCAGCGCAGATCCGGCCGCAGCGCCCGCAGGTTGGCGTCGAGCGCCGACAGCTCACCGGCGAGCCGGTCGCCGAGTGACTGCTGCATCAGTCCGGCCAACTCGGCGCGCTGCCGCTCGGACAGCGAGTTCATCAGCCGCTCACCGGCCGCCGAACGGCGGGCCAGCACGTCGATCAGCTCGTCGACCGTCTCCGGCTGCTCCGGGAAGAAGTCGCCGTGCCGGCGCATGAACTCGGCGAACGCGTCGGTGGTGTCCTCCGCGCGGCCGTGCCGGGCCAGCAGGTCGTTCAGGTCCCGCATCATCTCGGCGAGACGCTGCTGTGCGGCCGGGTCGGCGGACGCGCGGACCGCGTCCCGCAGGCCCGCGAACCGCTGACCGAGGACGTCGTCCCGGAGCTGGTCGAGGATCTGCTGGTACGAGCGGCGGGCGTCCTCGCTGGCCCACTGGTAGCCGGACAGCTCCTCGACCGCCCGGGCCGTCGAGCGGGGCAGATTGTCCAGCACCGCCTCGGCGAACCGCGCGTTGTCGTCGTCGCGCCCGCGCAGCTCGTCACGTTCGGCAGCGAGAGCCTGGTCGAGCAGGGCCCGTGCACGGGTCACCGCGCCGTCGAGGTCGCCGCGACGAAGCGCCTCGCGGCGCAACCGTCGTGCTCGCGCGGCCAGGTCGTCCAACCCGCCCCGCCCCTGCGGGCCACGGCGCAGCAGGTCGCGCAACGCCTGCCGCAGGCTGCCGCCGGCCAGCACCTCGGCGCCGACCGCGTCCACCGCCGCTCGCACGTCGTACGGGGGTGCCAGCGGATCGGGGCCGCCGTTCCACTGGCCGTACCGGAACCGGTTGCCGGCCACAGTCAGCCCCGGCCGCCGTAGACGGTGCGCCCGGATTCGGTGACGTCCTTGCCGAGCCGGCGGGTCAGGTGCAACCCCTCCAGCACGAACTCCACGGCCGCCGCGGCCTCCTCCGGGGTGGGCGCGTCGCCCAGGCCGAGCCGGTCGAGCACCTTGGCGAGGCCGGGCACGGTGCCCACCTGCCGCAGCAGCTCGGCGGAACCGACCAGTTCGCCGGTCTCGATCGCCGTTCCGTCCTCGACGAGGGCGGTGAACCCGGACAGGTCGAGGCCGGCCAGGTGGGCACGGAACGTCTCGGCGGTCGCGGTCCGCAGCAGGTGGGCCAGGATCTCGACTTCCCGTCCCTCCTCGCCGCTCTCGAACTCCACCTTGCCGCGCAGCGTGCTGGTCACCGACACCGCGTCACCGACCCGGGCCACCGGGGCCTCGGGTCGACCGTCCGGCTCGGCGGAGGCGGCGAGCAGGCCGGCGCGGCGCAGCGCGGCGCCGGCCACCGTCTCGGCGGCGGCGATCGCGAACCGGGCGGAGACGCCGGAGCGCGGGTCCACCGACGGGGATTCCCGTACGGCGCGGGCGAAGCGGGCCAGCACCTCCAGCACGTGCTCCGGGACGGCGGCGACCAGGTCGGCCTCCTGGCGGATCAGCGCCAGCTCCAACTCCAGGTCGACCGGGTAGTGGGTACGGATCTCCGCGCCGAACCGGTCCTTGAGCGGGGTGATGATGCGGCCCCGGTTGGTGTAGTCCTCCGGGTTGGCGCTGGCCACCAGGAGCAGGTCCAGCGGCAGCCGCAGCTGGTAGCCGCGGACCTGGATGTCCCGCTCCTCCAACACGTTGAGCAGCGCCACCTGGATGCGTTCGGCCAGGTCGGGCAGCTCGTTGACGGCGAAGATGCCCCGGTTGGTACGCGGCACGAGCCCGAAGTGGATGGTCTCCGGGTCACCGAGGGTGCGGCCCTGGGCGATCCGGATCGGGTCGACGTCACCGATCAGGTCGCCGACGCTGGTGTCCGGCGTGGCGAGCTTCTCGCCGTAGCGCATCGAGCGGTGCAGCCAGCCGATCGGCAGGTCGTCGCCGGCCTCGGCGACCTGGGCGACCGAGGCGGGGGTGAGCGGGCGCATCGGGTGTTCGTTGAGGACCGAGCCGGCGATGACCGGGGTCCACTCGTCGAGCAGCGAGCCCAGGGCGCGGATCAGTCGGGTCTTGCCCTGGCCGCGCTCGCCGAGCAGCACCATGTCGTGCCCGGCGAGCAGCGCACGCTCGACCTCGGGCAGGACGGTGTCGTCGTAGCCGACGATGCCGGGAAAACGGGTCTCGCCGGAGCGCATCCGGGCGAGGAGGTTGTCGCGGAGTTCCTGCTTGACGGTGCGGTACTGGTGACCGGCCGCCCGCAGCGCGCCGAGCGTGCCGGGCAGGTCGGCCGGTGGAACCGGGATTACCGGGGTAGGCGCAGTCACCCGAGTAACGCTAGCTCACATTTTCGGGGGCGCCGCCGGCTTCGGGTGGCACCCCCACGGCCACCGTCAGCCCCGGCCGCAACGCCGGCAGGCACCCCGGCGGCGCAGGTGATACGCGTACGCGGCCGCGCCGAGTGCCACGCCCCACAGCGGCCAGAGGAGCATCGGCGCCCCGGTCAGACTGGTCCCGCCGGTCAGCTCCCAGAACTTGGGGTTGCTGAGCAGGCCGAGGCTCGCGGCGGTGACGGAGATGGCGACCAGGGTGGCCGGCACCACGGCCAGCTTCACCGGCACCCGCCGACCGGCGAGCCCGACCATCCAGCGGGGGAACCGCTCCCCCCAGCGCTGCACCAGGCCGAGGGTGAGGATCGCACCGACGGTGGCGAAGGCGGCCAGCCCGAACCCCGCCCAGACCAGTCCGTCGTCCTGCATCTCGGTCAGGAATTCCCGGGAGATGCCCAGCGGGATGCCGGCCGCCCAGGCGAACCGGACCACCGCGTACGTCAGTGGGATGATCGCGGCGATGCCGGCGGCCCACCGACCCCAGCGGGCGGCGGCGGGCGGGGTGGTCCAGCCGCGGTCGGCGTCGTCCCGTCCGCAGGCAACGCAGCTCCCGGCGGTGCGGCGTTGCCAGGCGAGCACCGCCCCGGCCAGCAGCAGCCCGCCGAGCAGCGCGGCGAACCGGCCGAACAGGGCCCAGTTGAAGACGTCGGAGTAGTCGATCGGGGGCCAGCGGAACGGCGCGCCGACGATCAGGATCGGCAGGTAGCCGAGGACGACCAGCACCCGCGCGTCGGGGACGACCACGGCGAGCACGAAGGCGACCGCCCAGCCGTAGCCGGCGAGCAGCGCCCGGAACGGGCCGGGCGGGCGGACCGCCGGGCGGCTCATGGCCAGGGCCGCCACAGCGGCGGTCAGCAGGACACCGGCGAAGAGCGGAGTGGCGACGTCCACCGGCACCAGGCGCAGCAGGTTGACGTCGCCGCCGTGCGGGTCGTTCGCGCCGAACGGATAGCCAGCGCCGGTGAGCGTGCTGACCAGGGCGAGTACGCCCCACAGGCCGAGCCAGCCGGCGGCCAGCGGGGCGAGCCGGTCGGGCCAGCGGGAGTCGGTACGGACTCGAAAGTCATCGATCGTCGTCATGCTCCCAGCCTCGACCGATCGGCGGCCGGTTCCCTCCCGGGCGGCGGTGAACCCGCTCCCCCGGCCGAGGGAACGGCCGGGGGAAGCGGCGGGGGAACCGGCCGGTCAGCCGGACGGGGTGACGAAGCCGGACTCGTAGGCGGCGATGACGGCCTGGGTGCGGTCGCGGACGCCGAGCTTGGCCAGCACGTTGCCGACGTGCGTCTTGACCGTCTCCACCCCGACGACCAGGTGCGCGGCGATCTCCGGGTTGGAGCGGCCGGTCGCCATCAGCCGCAGCACCTCGGCCTCCCGCTCGGTGAGCCGCGCGGCGCGCAGCCGGTCCCCACCCACCGGCCCGTACGCCCCGACGAGCTGGCGGATCGCCGCCGGGAACAGCAGCGACTCCCCGGCCGCGACGACCCGTACCGCCTCGACGACCTCCGCCGGCCGGGCGCGTTTGAGCAGGAAGCCGGACGCACCGGCGCGCAGCGCCTCGTAGACGTACTCGTCGTTGGCGAACGTGGTCACCACCAGCACCCGGGGCGGGTCGGCGGAGGTGGCCAGCAGGTGCCGGGTGGCCTGGATGCCGTCGATGCCGGGCATCCGGACGTCCATCAGCACCACGTCGGGGCGGTGCCGGGCGACCAGGGGCGGCACCTCGGCCCCGTCGGCGGCCTCGGCGAGCACCCGCAGGTCGGGTTGCGCGTCGATGATGGCCCGCAGTCCGACCCGGATCAGCTCGTCGTCGTCGACGATCAGCACGCCGGTGGTCATCGCGCGTCCTCGTACGGCAGTCGGGCCTTGACGAGCCAACGGTCGCCGTCCGGGCCGACGCTGAGCCGGCCGCCGAGCAGCAGCACGCGTTCCCGGATGCCGTCCAGCCCGCGCCCGCCCCGGCCGGGCTCGGAGCGGCGCTGTCGGCCCAGGGCGTTCGCCATCTCCAACTCCAGGGCGTCCGGTTGCAGGTCCAGCCGCAGCGTCACCGGCCCGTGCCCGTGGCGGGCGGCGTTGGTCAGTCCCTCCTGGACGATGCGGTAACCCTCGCGGGAGACCACCGCGGGCACCACCGCGGGATCGCCGGCGCGGCTGTCGTAGACCGTCAGCCCGGCCGCGCGGGCGTCGGTGACCAGCCGGTCCAGGTCGGCGAGCGTACGCTGCGGTGCCACCGACGGACGGCCGGACCCGGTCTCGCGGAGCAGCCCCAGCACGTGGTCCAGCTCGTCCATGGCGGTCCGGCCGGCGTCCTCGATGGCGGTCAGCGCGCGCCGGACGAACTCCGGATCGGTGTCCAGCACCTCGCGGGCCGCGCCCGCCTGCAGGGTCGCCACGGTCAACGCGTGACCGACGGAATCGTGCAGTTCGCGGGCCAGCCGGTTGCGTTCGGCGAGCCGGGTGGCCCGCGCTTCCAGGGCGGCGATTCGCTCGGCCTGCGCGGGGCCGAGCAGCACCGGGGCCATCGACACGGCGAGCGCGCCGAGACCGGCCACGGCGTAGCCGAGCCCGACCAGCAGGGCGACCCCGGCCAGCGTGAGCCACCCGCTGTCCCGACCGTTCAGCGGCCCGAACCGTTCCTGGCTGGTCAGCTCGTCGCCCACACCGAACTGCTGCGCGATGAACGCCAGCGCCATCGGCAGGGCGCTGAACAACGCGGTCATCACCACCGCGCCGACGATGAGGTGCGTGGCGATCCAGAGCGCGCTGCGCAGGCGGCTCTCCCGGTCACCCCGGTGCCCCGGCGCGGGGTCGGGCAGGTCGACGCCGAGCAGCGCCCGTACGGCGGCGATCTCCAGCGCCCGGCTGCCGTCCAGCAGCAGCGGCACCACGGCGATCAGCGCCGCGACCACCAGCAGGACGTAGACCAGCGGGCGGGGGATCTCCGAGTCGGTGAGCATCTGCGCGAAGGTCACCGCGAGGACCCCGTACGGCAGCGCCAGCACGCCGCCGAGCAGCAGGAACACGCCGCGTCGCCAGGTGCTGCCGGCGACCAGCGGGGCGAGCGCCGCGCGGAGGGTCATCCGGTCATTCTGCTGGCGTGGACCGGGTACGCGACTCCCCCGCAGCGGGGAGATCTCAGCGGTGGTCGGCCACGTACCCCTGCGGGTCCTTGTCGCGGAACGGCAGGTCGCGCCCGTTCTTGTGCTCGCCGTAGAAGGTCAACCAGCGCTGGCCCAGCTCGGCGCGCAGCTCGAAGCTGGCGTGCCGGCGGAAGTCGGGCAGCGCCTCGTCCTCCTCCTCGGCCAGGTGCTCGCTGTTCTCCCGCCGAGCCGTGCCGACCGCCTCCCACCAGGGCTTCGAGCCGACCGGGTGCAGTTTGGACTCGGCGATGGCGTCCCGGATCTTGTTGTGGTCGCCGATCGCGTCCTCGGTCTCGTCCTCGCCGTCGTCGCCGTGCTTGACCAGGTGCGGGTAGAGGATCGCCTCCTCCGCCTCGGCGTGGATGTCCAGGTGCAGGGCGAGGGCGTCCCAGATGGCCAGCAGCTCCTGCTCGTCGCGGGCGTCGTCGAGGCGGGCGAAGCCGCGCCGGAAGGCGGCGTGGTCGTCCAGGATCAGTGCGGTGATGTCGTCCACGTCGCTCACTTTCCGCGGTGCTGGGCCGGTCGTCGGGTCGAAACTACCCCGATGTCCGGCTTTCCACGCCCGATCTCGGGCAGGCCGGACCGGGGCTAGGCTCATGATCGTGACCTACCTCGCCGCGGAAGACCGCTACGACACCATGACCTACCGGCGCAGCGGACGCAGTGGCCTGCGGCTGCCCGCCGTCTCCCTCGGGCTCTGGCACAACTTCGGCCCGGACCGCCCGTACGAGCGCCAGCGCGACATCGTCCGGCGCGCGTTCGACCTCGGCGTCACCCACTTCGACCTGGCCAACAACTACGGCCCGCCGCCCGGCTCGGCGGAGGAGAACCTCGGCCGGATGCTCGCCACCGACCTGAAGCCGTACCGGGACGAGCTGATCATCTCCAGCAAGGCCGGCTATCTGATGTGGCCCGGCCCGTACGGCGAGTGGGGCTCGCGCAAGAACCTCATCTCGTCGCTCGACCAGTCGCTGCGTCGGATGGGCCTCGACTACGTCGACATCTTCTACTCGCACCGGTTCGACCCGGACACCCCGCTGGAAGAGACGATGGGCGCGCTGGACGCGATCGTCCGCTCCGGCAAGGCGCTCTACGTGGGCATCTCCAACTACAACTCGGAGCAGACCGCGCGGGCCGCGGCGATCCTGCGCGAGCTGGGCACGCCGCTGCTGATCAACCAGCCGTCGTACTCGATGCTCAACCGCTGGACCGAGGACGACGGCCTGCTCGACACGCTGGAGCAGGTCGGCGCGGGTTGCATCGCGTACAGCCCGCTGGCGCAGGGCCT
This sequence comes from Micromonospora sp. WMMD736, assembly GCF_049179015.1. NCBI lineage: Bacteria > Bacillati > Actinomycetota > Actinomycetes > Micromonosporales > Micromonosporaceae > Micromonospora > Micromonospora sp. WMMD736. The sequence continues at coordinate 5,514,442 of NZ_JBMHMI010000001.1, read as the reverse complement.
GCTGACGGACCGGTACCTGAAGGGCATCCCGGCCGACTCGCGGGTGCGCACCAGTGTCTTCCTCAACGAGAGCGACCTCGGCGAGGAGAAGATGGCCACCATCCGGGGGCTCGGCGCGGTCGCCGAGCGGCGCGGTCAGTCCCTGGCCCAGCTCGCGCTGGCCTGGGCGCTGCGCGACGCGCGGATGACCAGCCTCATCATCGGGGCGAGCAGCGTCGAGCAGTTGGAGACCAACGTCGCCGCGGTGCACAACCTCGACCTCGACGCCGAGGACCTGGCCGAGATCGACCGCCTGCTGGGCTGACCGCCGGGTCGCGGGCGGGCCGGGTCACCAGATCCGGCGCCGCCCGGCCCGGTGGTTGCGCACCTCGCACCGTGGTCCCGTCGGCGCGACGGTGTCGCGCCGCCGCCGACCCACGCCGACCAGCACCGCCACGACCAGCACGACGGCGACGCCGGCCAGCACCGGCCACCGGCCGTCGAGGTCGCGCACCGACGCCACCGGCACGCCCGGGTCGGCCGCCGCCGCCACCGCCGACTCGGTCGCGACCGGCCGGCTCGCGGGGGTACGCGCCGACGCCTTCGCCGACGCGCGCGTCCCGGTACCGCCCGGGGCGGCGAAGACCACGTCCGAGCAGGAGTAGTAGGTGTCCGGGGTGGTGGAGTTCTGCCAGATCGTGTAGATCAGGTGCCGGCCGGTGCGGCCCGTCGGCAGCCGCCCGGCCAACTGGTACGCGCCGGCCCGCACCGGCGGGTCGGTCCGGGTCAGGAACGGACGTGGCTCCAGATCGGCCCAGGTGAGCCGTTTGCGAGGGTCGTAGTCGGGCGTGGTGACGTAGAGCCGGAAGGTGCCCCGGTGCTCGATGGTGGTCCGGTACCGGAAGGTGAACGTCGCGCCGGTGGTCAACCGGGTGCTCGGCCAATCGGTACGCGGCAGGTCCAGCCCTCGGTACGCGGAGAGCCCTCCGCTGCACAGCTCGCCGTCCGGGATCCGTTCTCGGTCCCGACCGTTGATGGCCGCGACGCGTACGTTGTCCCATTCGCGCACCGCCGCGCCGGCCGCCACGGCCGCCCGACAGGCGTCGGTGGACGCGTACCGGCCCTCCGGCCCGCAGGCCGCCGCCCGGCTGACCGGGTCGGTGGGGGCGCCGTGCGCCCAGCCGGGCACCGCGCCCAGCGGTGCCGCCGCCACGGCGACGAGCACCACGACGAGCATCCGACGCACGCTCATGGCTTGAACCTCCCGCGCACTGGTACGGGCGCGGGAGGGCAAAGGTTCGACGTCGGGGGCCGGGGAATCGCGCGGGGGTCCCCGGCGTTCCGATAACCGGTACCGATACAGGCCAGACCCCAGGCCGAGGAGGCAGACATGAAGGTACGTAGCTCGTTGCGTTCCCTGAAGCAGAAGCCCGGTTCGGTGGTGGTCCGTCGTCGCGGCCGGGTGGTCGTGGTGAACCGCGCGAACCCCCAGTGGAAGAGCCGCCAGGGCTAATTGGCATCTTAACGGACAGACCGTCGACAACGCCCCGACCGGGACCATCCGGTCGGGGCGTTTCGCGTTCCGGTCCTCGCCGCGCGAAGCGGCGTCGTCGATGGCATCATCCCCCTTGATCAAGCATGTTCATCGATCGAGGGGGCGACGGTGCACGGAGCAGACAGAAGGGCCACCCGACGGCGTACGCGACAACTCGCCGCCGGTGTGGTCGGAGCGTTGGCCCTGCTGGCGGCCGCTCCGGCACCCGCGTGGGCGGCCACCTGGTCGCCGATCCAGGTGGTGTCGGAGCCCGGCTGGAGCGGGCTGGACCAGCCCTTCGTCGCGGTCGACCGGCAGGGCGACTCGCTGCTCGCCTGGGCGGGCTGCGACAACAACGCGAGTAGCTGCAACGACCAGGTGCAGGCACAGCTCGTCGCGGTCGACGGCACGGCCGGCCCGGTCCAGACGCTCTCGCCGCTCGGCCCGTCCGCCTTCTGGCCCAAGGTCGCGTCCGACGACGACGGTGACTCGGCGGTGGTGTGGACACAGGACGGCCTCGTGGCCGGCCGGCGGGTGTCCGCCAGCGGCGAACTTGGTCCGTTACAGATGATCGCCACGTGGCACGGGGCCAGTCCGGCCGTCGCCGTCGACCCGTCGGGACTGGCGCTGGTCACCTGGACCGAGATCCGGGACGGCACGTACACGACGAAGGCCCGCTACTTCGGCGCGGACAGCTCCCTCGGCCAGGAGCTGACCCTCGGTGTCGGCGCGGACCAGCCGGTCGTGGGCATCGACCGCACCGGAACCGCCGTCGTCGCCTGGACGGAGAGCTACGAGCGGGTCGTCGCGCGCCGGGTGCGCCCGGAGGGGGTCGGGCCGCTGCGCGTCATCGCTGGGCGGGCCACCGACGTGCGGTACGCCAGCGTCTCGCTCGCCGTGGACACCGACGGCGACGCGGTGGTCAGCTACCGGTGGTCAAAGGCCGGTGAGCCACCCCGCCTGCGCGCGCGGCACCTCAGCCGGACCGACACGTTGGGCAGCGTCCTCAGCGTCTCGCCGGCCGCCCACGAGCTGAGCCTCTTCGACGAGCTCGCCGGCGACCTGGACGGCGACGCGGTGCTGACCTGGGGCCGCTGGACTCCCGAGGGCCGGCAGGTCTTCGCCCGCTCGATCTCCAACACCGGAGTCCTCGGCACGGTCACCCGGCTCGGCGACGGTGACTGGCCGAAGATCACCTTGGACGACGACGGCGACGGCCTGGTCACCTGGCAGGCGCCCAGCCCGGACTTCTCCACCACTCAGGTGCATGCCCGGACGATCGGGCAGGACGGCACGGTTGGGGCGGACGAGGTCATCGCCCCCGACGGGCGCTACGCGCAGCCGGCGACGAGCCCGACCGGTCGCTTCTCGGTGATCTGGCAGAAGGCCTCCTACGAGTACGACATCCGGGCGCGCTTCGGCCAGTAGCCCGGCGAAGAGACGCCCTGACCGCCGCCTCGGTCAGGGCGTCTCGCACAAACCCCGCTACCGGAGCTGACTCTTGTCGGGTTTGCCGCTGGCGGCGAGTGGGACCCGGTCGATGACCGTGACGGTGCGCGGCACCGCGAGGTCGCCCACCTGCGCGGCCACGAGCTTGCGCAACAGCTCCGGATCGGGCGTCCTCCCGGCCGCCGGCACCACGAAGGCGTGCACGGCCTCGCCGGTCACCTCGTCCGAATCGCCGACGACGTACGCCTCGGCGATCGCGGCATCGGAGGCGAGCGCCCGCTCCACCACTCCGGCGTGGACCAACTGCGCGTTGACGATGATCACATCCCGGGTACGACCGAGCAGCCGCAGGTAACCGTCGGCATCGAACTCACCCAGGTCCCGGGTCCGCACCCAGCCGTCCACGAACACCTCGGCCGACTCGTCCGGGTCCTGCCAGTACGACGATGCCTGCGCGGGTGTGCGGACGTAGATCTCCCCGTCGTGAAGGGAGACCTCGACGGCCGGACGACCGACAGTGGCGAGCGTCGCCGCGTTCGTCACCATCTCGGCTGGCGTCACCATGGCGATCATCGACGTCTCGGTCTGGCCGTAGCCGTGGAAGAGCACCGGACCCAGCACGTCGAGGGCCTCCGCCAGTCGGCCCGGCTGAAGTGGCGACCCGGAGACCATCAGCGCCCGCAGGTGGCGCAGGTCCACCGGGTGGGCGCGCTGGTCCCGAATCAGCTGGTGCAGCTTGCCGACCGTGATCACGCTGGCCGTGGCCCGGTGTTCGACCAGGGCGTCCGGGAAGACCGGTCGGGGCGCCACGACCAGGGTGCCACCCGCCACGAGGGTGAGGATGCCGTACTCCAGCATCACCTGACTGGCCAGCGATCCGAAGACCAGGTAGCGCTGCATCCGGGTGGCCAGTTCGGCGATGGCCGGAGGCCACCGGTCCGGGTAGGGGACCCAGGACGCCGACATGGCGGCGTACGTCTGCACCACACCCTTCGGAGTTCCCGTGCTCCCGCTGGTCCAGATGACCCGTGCGGGATCCTCGGCCCGTCCCGCCGCGACGAGAGGCAGCCCGTCGTCCGGCTGCTCGATGAACGAGGCCAGCCGAGCCGGGTCGACCACGAGGGATCCGGACAGTTGGGCCGGGCTCAGGTCGGCACGCCAGCCGGACACCCGCGCCCCCACGGCGAAGGCGGCGAGCGTGGCGGCGAAGGCTGTGGCGGTCACCGGCAGGTCGAGCGTGACACCCACGCCGGGTCCGGCGCCGGACGAGCGCAGCCCGGCCGCGATGCGCCGGACCAGGCCCGCCATCTCCGACGCGGTCGTCACGACCGACCCGTCCTCGAAGACCGGCCGGTCCCCGCCGACGCTCAGGAGGTCGAGGACGGGCTGCGGCCAGACGTCAGCGGGCATCGGCGAGGACGCCCTTGACGAACACCTCGAGGGGTTGCTGGTGCACGGTCGGCAGGTTCCAGGTGTTCTCCAGGTTCTCGGCCAGGTGGTGCTCGGCGACGACCTGCCCGGAGCGCCAGACCCGCACCACGGGGTGGAGATAGGTGGCGTCGTGGGCGGCTGTCGCGTCGTTCTCGGCCGGGCGCGGCACGGTGATGTCGAACGGGTCGACGTTGTCGTGGTCCGGGCCGTACTCGAGGGTGACCACGAACGCGAACACGTCCGGCTCCGCGTCCCGCAGATAGGCGACCGGCACCTCCTCCCGATAGCGGGCGGCCTCCCCCTGCACCGTGATGACGTCGCCCAGCACCGCGAACTGCTGCCACAGCGCCGAGGTCACGTTGATCCGGGCGATGATCGAGTCGGCGATCGCCTCCGGCGTCAGCGGGATCTGCCGGGACGGCCAGGGCTCACCGTGGTGTCGCTCGCGGATGATGTGGTGCAGTGCCCGGGTCGCGTAACGGAACCCGTGGATGAAGCCGTTCGTGGACTTCTTGAAGTCCCGCTGCTGGCTGAGGGTGCCGGCGAAGTAGAGGCCGGGAACGTTCACCGACTCGAAGGCCGCGGTCTGCGCCGGGAACCGGTCGTTGATCACCAACTCCGGCCGGGCCGACTCGGCGAAGAGGGACGCGTCGAAGCGGAACCCGGTGCAGAGGATGATCCGGTCGTACTCGAGTTCGCGCAGATTCTCGACCGTCCGGGCGTACCGGAAGAGCACCCGGTACCCGCCGCCCTCCCGCTGACTGATCCGCTCCACCGTGCCGTCCAGGACGGCGTTCTGCGACTTCAGCTGATAGGTGTCCAGGAAGTTGTTGTTCACCGCGCGCAGGTGCCCGACGTAATGGGTCTGCCAGGCCAGCCTGATGGAGTGCGGTCCGGCGACATGAATCGTCGCGGCGGTCTCGATCAGCGCGTCGGCGGTCTCGAAGGCCGAGTTGCCCTTGCCGACGATCAACACCCGCTGGTTGACGAAATCGGCGGGGTCGACGCTCACGGTGTCGTACCGCTCGGCCATCTCCACACCCTCGATCGGCGGCACGTAGAGCTGGGAGACGCCGGTGGCCACGACGACCCTGTGGGCCGTGAAGACCTGGTCGCCGGCCTGCACCGTGAAGACGTCACCGGTCTTCGACACCGCTGTCACCCGGGTGTCGTAACGGACGCGCAGCCCTCGCGCGAAGTCGGCGAGGTACCGCAGCAGATCGTCGGCGGCGGGGAAGTAACGCGTGCTGTAGTTCTTGAACAGCAGCGCCGGATCGTCGGACAGCAGCGAGTTCCAGTCCGACCGTAGATTGAACTCCGGGTCCTCCGAGCCGGTCCACACCTTGTTGATTGAAATCAACTGGCGGTGCCGGGGATACGTCTCGAAGAACATGCCCGGCCGGGGGCCGCCCTCCAGCACCACATAGTCGTGACCGTCGCGCTCGAGCAGGGCCGCGAGCTGCAGACCCGCCGGCCCGGCTCCGATGATCAGGCAATCGTGCGTCATGCGGCGCAATGTACTGAGGCGATTTCAGAGCGCTCTGAGAAACTGTTTCTAGCATCCGCTTCCATGACGATTCAGGTGGATCTGGCAGCACCGCTGCACCCCGCCGACCTGCGCCTCGCGGCCGGCCCGGTCACGCTCGTGATCAGTGACGAGGTGCGCGGCCGGGTGACGAGCGGCCGGACGTTCCTCGGCAAGGCACTCGGCGACGACCGGGCCATCTACGGCGCCACGACCGGCTTCGGGGCGCTCGTGGGGTACGCGGGCCGAGCCGACCAACGCGACCAGGCCGACAACACCCTCGCTCACCTCGGCGCGGGTCAGGGACCCGACCTCGCCCCGGATGTTGTACGCGCGACGCTGCTGGTCCGCGCCTGGTCCCTGGCCCGGGGCGCGTCGGGAGTCTCGCCGCACGTCATCGACGCGCTCGCAGCCATGCTCGGCACGACGTTCACCCCGGCGATGCCCCGGCTGGGCTCGGTCGGCGCCAGCGGTGATCTGATTCCGCTCGGTGCGGCCGCCCAGGCGCTGCGCGGGCGTGGACACGCCTATCTGGACGGTGTCCGGATGCCTGCCGCAGCTGCGCTGACCAGGGCCGGGTTGGAGCCGCTGCCGCTCGACGGGCGGGACGCGCTCGCGCTCGTCAACGGCACGTCGCTGACCACCGCGGCGCTGACCCTCGCCCTGGACCGGGTCCGTGCCTCGCACCGTGTGGTGCAGACGCTGACGTGCCTCCTCGCCGACCTGCTCGGCAGCGACCCGCAGTTCCTCGACCCCGCCCTGCTGGCCGCCTACGGTCACCGGGGCGCCATCGACGTCGGCGCCGCGATGCGGGCGACCTGCGTCGGCCTGCGGCCGTCCGGCAGCAGACCGTTGCAGGAGCCGTACAGCCTCCGCTGCGCGCCGCAGTTGCTCGGGGCGGCCGAGGATGCCCTGCGCTACGTGGACGGCGTGGTGGCGGCCGACCTCGGCGGGGTGAGCGACAACCCGCTGTTCTTTCCGGACGACGACAAGGTCGTGCACGGCGGCAACTTCTTCGGCCAGCCCGCCGCCTTCGCCGCCGACGTCCTGTCCATGGTGATCGCCCAGGTCGGCAACCTCGCCGAACGCCAGCTCGACCTGCTCGTTGACCCGGGTCGTAACGGCGGGCTGCCGCCGATGCTCGCGGCGGGACCGGGCCAGCAACACGGGCTACAGGGCGTCCAGCTCGCGTCGACGGCGCTCATCACCGAGATCCGGCGCGACACCGTGCCCGCGAGCGCGCAGAGCCTCCCCACCAACCTGCACAACCAGGATGTCATCCCGCTCGGCACGCAGGCCGCGCTCCGCGCCCTGGACCAGGCGGAACTCCTGCGGTTGATCACCGGCTCGCTCGGGCTGGGGCTGCGCCAGGCGGTGCACGTGGGGGCACGCCGTCCCACGGCGGCGGGGTGCGACCGCGCACTCCGTGCCCTGGAAGAGGCAATCGCGCCGATCGATCCGGACCGACCACTCGACGGCGACGTGCGAACTGCGGTCGCGATTCTGGAGGAGCTTGAAAAATCTCTGATTTCCCGCTCGTACGGTGAGCGCCGTGATGCTTGATTACCTGATCATCGGGGCCGGGCCGGCGGGTCTTCAGCTCGCGGCCCTGCTCGAGGCCGACGGCAAGCGCGACTATCTGGTGCTGGAGGGTGCCGACGGGCCGGGGGCCTTCTTCGCCACCTATCCGCGGCACCGGACACTCATCTCGATCAACAAGCCGCACACCGGCACGGACGATCCGGAACTGAACCTGCGGCTCGACTGGAACTCCCTGCTCACCGACGATCCGGCGCTGCTGTTCACGCAGTACACCGAGCGGTACTTCCCGGACGCCGACGTGATGGTGCGGTACCTCGCCGACTTCGCGGCGAAGACGGGCGTCAAGGTCAGGTACGGCACCCGGGTGACCCGCGTGTCCAAGCACGACGACGTCTTCACGGTCGAGGCCGACGACCAGCGCTGGGCGGCCCGCGCGGTGATCGTCGCCACCGGCGTCTCGAAGACCTACGAGCCGGACATTCCCGGGTTCGAGCTGGCCGAGGGGTACGACGTGATGAGCGTCGAGCCGCGTGACTATCTCGACCAGAAGGTCCTGATCATCGGCAAGGGCAACTCCGCCTTCGAGACCGCCGACAACCTCATGGAGACCACGACGCTGATCCACCTCGCCGGGCCCAGCTCGGTCCGGATGGCGTGGCGTACACACTACGTCGGGCACCTGCGCGCGGTGAACAACAACTTCCTGGACACCTATCAGCTCAAGTCGGCGAACGCGATCCTCGACGGCACGATCAAGAGCATCGAGCGCGACGGTACGGGCTACAAGGTCACCTTCAGCTTCTCCCGGGCCAACGAGGTCGTGAAGGAACTGCACTACGACCGGGTGCTGGCGTGTACGGGATTCCGCTTCGACGCCTCGATCTTCGACTCCTCGGCTCGACCCCAGCTCGCCATCAGGGACCGCTTCCCGGCGCAGACCGAAGCGTGGGAGTCGGTGAACGTACCCGGGCTGTTCTTCGCCGGAACGATCTCGCAGGAACGCGACTTCAAGAAGTCCACGAGCGGTTTCGTGCACGGCTTCCGCTACGCCGTACGCGCTCTGCACCGGATCCTCGCCCGCCGGTACGACGCCACGGACTGGCCGTCGGACAAGCTCGCCGCCGAGCCGGCGGCGATGACCGCGGCCGTCATCGAGAGGGTCAACCGCAGCTCGGCCCTGTGGCAGCAGTTCGGATTCCTCGCCGACGTGCTCACCGTCGCCGGCCCGGAGGCCCGCTACCACGAGGAGGTACCGGTGGACTACCTCGTGTCGACCGGCCTACACACCACCGACCACGAGTACGACCAGGCATTCGTCGTCACGCTGGAGTACGGGCCCGAGCACGACCAGGTGGACCCGTTCGACATCACCGTCACCCGCGTCGCCCAGGATGCCGTGGGGCAGGCGCACGACGCGGCGTACCTGCACCCGGTGGTGCGTTACCGCCGCGCGGGCCAGCTGATCGGCACGCACCACCTCGCCGAGAACCTGGAGAACCGGTGGGATCGGCCCGACGTCCACGTACGGCCGCTACAGGAGTTCATCGGTCGTTGCCTGTCCGGTGCCGAGGGCTGACGTGGACCCCGTCCACCGGGACTTCTTCGAGGGCGGTGCCGGGCGGGAGCGCACCCTGGCCGCCAACGAGGAGGCCTTCGCACGACGGTGGCTCGTGCCACGGGTGCTCCGGGCGACCGGCGAGCGCGACCTGCGGACCACGGTGGCCGGCACGTCGCTTGCCGCACCGGTGCTGGTCGCTCCGACGGCCTTCCATCGGCTCGCGCATCCCGAGGGCGAGGTGGCCACCGCGCGGGGAGCTGCGGCGGCCGGCACGACCATGGTGGTGAGCATGGCCGCCACCCGGCCGGTCGAGCAGATCGCGGCGGCCGGCGGCACGCTGTGGTTCCAGCTGTACGCGCAACCCGACCTCGACTTCACGGAGTACGTGGTCAAGCGCGCCGAGTCGGCGGGCTGCCGGGCGCTGGTGCTGACCGTGGACTCCCCGGTGTTCGGGCGACACGAGCGTGACCTGCGCAACGGCTTCACGGACCTGCCGCCCGGCTACGCCTGCGAGAACATGCGCGACGCGACTGGCCGAGTGCGTTCGATCGCGATGGACGCGACCGCGGGGTGGGACCGGATCGCGTGGCTGCGCGGTGTCACGGGACTACCGATCCTGCTCAAGGGCATCCTGCATCCCGCTGATGCCCGCCTCGCGGTCGAGCACGGCGTCGCCGGCGTGATCGTGTCCAACCACGGCGGACGACAACTCGACGGCGCGGTTCCCACGCTCGACGCGCTGCCAGCGGTGGTGGAGGCCGTGCAGGGGCAGCTCCCGGTGCTGCTCGACGGGGGTGTGCGCGGCGGCACCGACGTACTGATCGCGCTGGCGCTCGGGGCGCGGGCGGTGCTGGTGGGGCGTCCGGTGGTGCGCGGGCTCGCGGCGGGCGGATCGGCGGGCGTACGGCAGGTTCTCGAACGACTCACCACCGAACTGGATGAGGCCCTCGCGCTGGCCGGAGCGCGGCGACCGGCCGACCTGACGCCCGATGCGGTGGTGACCAGGTGAAGGCCGTGGTCGACCTCCGGGAGTGGATCTTCGAGCGGGTCAACGGGACCGAGGGCATCGCGGTGCCCGGGCCGCTGGTGGGGCCGGAGGACTTCGAGCGGGTCTACAGCCACCCGGCCGCCGACGGGCGCAGCCGCGGGGCCGGCCTGTCGGACCTCTTCTGGTACTGGCTCGCGCCCGGTCCGCAGATGCACCAGGAGCACCTCGAGCCCGGCGAGTCGTACCGGACGGTCGCGCGGACGACACGTCAGGTCCTGGCCGTCCCACACGCGCGCTCCGACGAACTGGCGACGGCCGCGACCCGGCGGATCCTCGACCCGCTCCCGACCGACCGGATCAGCCACGTACGACTCCGGGACCTGATGATGCCGATCTGGGCCGAGGTCTCGTACGAGTTGGTGTTCGGCGCATCCTGCCCGCGCGACGTGCGGGAGCTCATCGTGGCGAACGCGGACGACGTGGTCACCGCGCTCAAGGGCATGAGTCTGCGGCACATGTCCCGGCGGGATCGCCTGACGCGCTACCTGCTGGACCGGATCGACGCGGGAACCTGCCCGGTCGTGCTGCCGCCGCCGTTCACCGCCCTGGAGACCGCCTGGTACCTCCAGGGCGCGTTCTTCAACACGGCCGTGGTGCAGATGTCCGAGGCCATGACGCACATCCTGCTGTGCGCCCGGTCCGTCGAGGACACGTCGGACGGATCCCTGGACCGGGTCATCGACGAGACGCTTCGCATGTACCCGCTGTTCGGTATCGCGCACCGGATCACCTCCGGACCCATCGCCGTGGGCGATCACGTCCTGCCCACCGGATCGGTGCTGCTCTTCAACTACCGGGCCTACCAGCGCACCGGCCCCGCCGCCGACGACGAGTTCAACCCGGACCGCTGGCTGTCGCTGCGTCGGCAGGACGCGCACTTCATCCCGTACGGCGTGACCGCCAACCGGGCCTGTCCGGCGCGCGGTTCGGCGCCGGTCCAACTCCGCGCGGCGACCCGGGAGGTACTGCGGCGCTTCTCGGTCGCGTCGTCGGCAGCGCACACCCGTTCGTTGCCGAGTCGCGGTCCCGCGTACCTGACGCCCCGGGGTGTCCCCGGTCCCGGCCGCCGCCGGCTCGCCCTGATGCGGCAGCGCGACCGGATCTTCGACGTGGGGCGCTCGCTCACGCAGTTGGTCTGCGGTACCTGGATGGTCGTCGACGCCCGGCGACAGAAGTTGTGCACCCGATTCTTCGAGGAGGCAGGCGCGTGACCCCCACTGAGCTCGCCCCGCGGTTCTTCATCGCGGTCGCGGTCATTCTGCTCTTCTGCAAGCTGGTCGCCTGGCTCCTCGGCAAGGTGGGCCAGCCCCCGGTGGTGAGCGAGATGCTCGCCGGAGTGCTGCTCGGTCCGTCGCTGCTCGGTCTGCTCTGGCCGGGTGCGCAGGCCGCGCTCTTCCCCGCGCCGCTGCTGCCGATCCTGTACGTGGTCGGCCAGGTCGGCCTGGTGCTCTTCATGTTCCAGGCCGGGTACGCCTTCACCTCGCACCGGGTCACCGGGCTCGCCGGCACCGCGGGAGCGGTGTCGCTCGCGGGTGTCACCGCTCCGCTGGTGCTGGGAATCCTGCTGGTCGTGGGCATGGCGGGCTTCGTCCCGATCCGCGCGGAAGGCGTTTCGCTCGGTGTGTCGGCGGCGTTCGTCGGCGTGGCGCTGGCGATCACGGCCTTCCCGATGCTCGCCCGGATCATCACCGAGCGCGGCCTCGCCGGCACCCGCTTCGGGTTGCTCGCCCTGGCCAGTGGCGCGGTCGACGACATGGTCGCGTGGATCATGCTGGCCGTGGTGCTGTCGTTCGCCTCGGGCGCCGTCGGGCCGGCCCTGGTCACCGCGGGTGGCGCGGTGCTGTTCGCGGTGGCGCTGTGGCTGGGTGGACGGCGGGTGACCGGGTACGTGATGGGGTTCCGAGGCGACCGCGCGCGGCTGCTCGGCACGGTGGCGCTGCTCTTCCTGGTCGCCTGGTACACCGACGAGATCGGGCTCTACGCGGTCTTCGGCGCCTTCGCGGTGGGCGTGGTGATGCCGCGCTCCGAGCAGACCGACAAGGTGGTCGACACGCTGACACCGATCGCCGCGACGGTGTTCCTGCCGCTGTTCTTCACCTACTCCGGGCTGCGCACCGAGTTCGCGCTGCTGGGCAATCTGGCCGTGCTCGGCTTCGCCGCCGCGTGCGTGGCCGTGGCGATCGTCGGCAAGTTCGGTGCCTGCTGGGCTGCGGCCCGGATGCGCGGTGAGCCGAACCGGGTCGCGCTGCGCGTCGGCGCGCTCATGAACGCCCGGGGCCTGATGCAGCTGATCGCGCTCAACGTGGGTCTGGAGGCGGGCATCGTCAACTCGTCGCTCTTCACGGTGCTGGTGCTGGTCGCGCTCGTCACGACGCTGATGACGACACCGCTGCTGAGCTGGATCGAGCGACGCGAGACCCGCGCTCCCGCCGCTGAACCGTCGCTCGTGACCGCCGGCGTCCCGTAGATTGTTTGTTTGAGGCGACAAGTTTTCCGATACATAGAGACTTCTCGATGTCTCGGTGTCACTATCTACCCATGACTCGACTCCTGCTCGTCGAGGACGACTCGGAACTTCGCGGCATGGTGGCCGAGACGCTCACCGGCGAGGGATACGTCGTCGACCAGGCCCCCGATGGCCAACGCGGCCTGCACCTGGGGCTCACCCGGCCGTACGACGTGATGGTCATCGACCGCCGCCTACCCGCCCTCGACGGGCTGGACCTGGTCGTCCGACTGCGCTCCCGAGCGGTGGCCGCCCGGGCGCTGCTGCTGACCGCGCTCGGCACCGTCGAGGACCGGGTCGCCGGCCTCGACGCGGGTGCCGACGACTACCTGACCAAGCCCTTCGACCTGGACGAGCTGAGTGCCCGCGTCAGGGCACTCTGCCGCCGGATCACCGACGCCACCGAGGTGCTGCGATTCGGGGCGGGCCAGCTGGACCTCTCCGCGCGCGACGCCGTCCTACCCGACGGCACCCGGATCGCCCTCTCCGCACGCGAGTTCGAGCTGCTCCGGGTGCTCGCGGCCCGGCCGCTCACCGTCCACTCCCGTTCCGAGCTGCGCAGCCGGGTCTTCGACGAGGCCGCCGCGGCGTCCCTGGTCGACACCTACGTCTACTACCTGCGTCGCAAGCTCGGCCGCTCGGTGATCCGGACCGTCCACGGCCTCGGCTACAAGCTGGGAACGCTGTGAGCCCCGAGGACACCATGCTGCGCCGCGCCAGGGCGCGGGTCAGCCTGCTCGTCGGACTCACCATGACGGCGCTGCTCGCCCTGGGCGCCGCCATCTCCTACGCCGCCCTGCTCCACAACCAGCAGGAACAGATCGAACGCGAGCTCAGCTACGGCGTGACCCACGGCACCATCGACGGGCCGCCCGCCTGTAGCTGGATCATCCTGTACGACGGCGGCCGCACCGACGTGGGCCGGAACCCGCCCCCACCCGGCTTCCCCCTACGGTCCGCCATCGACGCGGCGGCCCTCGACCGACAGGTCCACAGCGACAAGGTCGACCGCAACGGCACGACCTACTACGTCCGCACCCAGCCCCGGGGCACGGGGGTCGTGCAAGCGGTGTTCGACGCGCGTTTCCAGCTCTCCGACCGACGTCACCTGCTCGCCGCCTTCCTCCTCGCCGCGATCGTCGGCCTCGCCGCGGCAGCGCTCACGGGCATCGCCGTGGGCCGCCGGGCCGTGGCACCGCTCGCCGAGGCGCTCGGCCGGCAACGCCGGTTCGTCGCCGACGCCAGCCACGAATTGCGCACCCCCATCGCCCAGGTCCACACCCGCGCGCAGATCCTGGCCCGCCGCGCCGGTGCCGACCGCGCCGAATACGACCGCCTGCTCGAGACCACCGGCCGGCTCGGTGAGATCGTCGACGAACTCCTGCTCTCTGCCCGCCTCGCCGCCACCCCGGTCGACCGACAACCCTCCGAGCCGGTCGACCTGGCCCTTCTCACCGCCCAGGCCGTCGACTGCGAGGCCGACCGCGCCGCAGAGCAGGGCGTCCAGCTGCACATGACCGTCCCGGACACCCCGGTCCTCGTCCCCGGCATCGCCTCGGCCCTACGCCGCGTGGTCGGCGAACTGCTCGCCAACGCCCTCACCCACACCCCGACCGGCGGACGCATCGACGTCGCCCTGCACACCGCCCGCCGGAGCGCGGACCTGGTGGTCACGGACAGCGGAGCCGGCTTCGACCCCGCCGACGCACCTCACCTCTTCGACCGCTTCCATCGCGGCGCCGGGGCGGCGGACCGCCGCTTCGGTCTGGGGCTGGCCCTCCTGCGCGAGGTGGTCACCAGCCACGGCGGGACGATCTCCACCGACAGCCGGCCGGGTGCCGGGGCGACCTTCACCGTCCGGCTGCCGACAGTTCCCCCGCCGGCACCCCTGACCGCCTCGATCGGGCGGGAGGTACGACGCGAAACAGCTCAGCGGCCTGACCGGTATTCCCGACCAAGCCGCTGAGCTGAACAAACAAGGGTGGAGCCGAGGGGACTCGAACCCCTGACCCCCACACTGCCAGTGTGGTGCGCTACCAGCTGCGCCACGGCCCCTTGCCGTCGTCCCGGTCGCCCGGGCACTCGGAAACTATACACAGACCCGCCGGCATGGTCATCTCGCGGGGTCCCCACCCGGTCGGGTCAGTTCAACGCCACGTCCGGCGGGAAGTGGGCGACGGCGGCCATCATCCCGCCCTGCCGGCGCAGCACCATCGGCCACAGGTCGTCGGGGCGGTCGACGAAGGCGTCGCCAGGCAGGGCGTCCAGCACGAACCAGGACCCGTCGGCGATCTCCTGTTCCAACTGGCCGCTGCCCCAGCCGGAGTAGCCGGCGAACACCCGGATGCCTCCGATGCTCTCCCGCAGCTTCTCCGGGTCGACGGAGAGGTCGATCGTGCCGACCGCCCCGGACACCTGGTGGAAGCCCTTGAGTCGCCGTAGCGGTTGCCGCATCCGGGCCAGGCAGATCGCCGAGTCGGGTTGCACCGGGCCGCCCTCGAAGAGCACCGCCGGGTGGCGAGCCAGGTCGCTCCAGTCGCCCAGCACCTCGGCCACCGGCACCTCGGTCGCCCGGTTCAGGACGACGCCGAGCGCGCCGCCCGTTTCGTGGGCGACCAGCAGCACCACCGTACGGTCGAAGTTCGGGTCCTTGAGCGCCGGAGTCGCGACCAGCAGCCGCCCGGTCATCGACTCCATCGCTCGTCCGCCGATCGCCTGGCCCTCTCCCTGCATCCCACCTACCCGTCAGCCGTGAGCCCGCACCCGGGATCCGTCATCCGCCGCCTCCGCACGGTGCATCGGTATCAGCCGCGCTGTCAACGCCATGCCTGGCACCATAGCCTGCGTCCCGGGCGCTGGCTAAGGTCTGAGCGGCGGGTGATCCGACAGTTGCGACGGAGGTTCAATGGCACCGAAGGCGGACCTCGCGGTGATCGGCGGCTCGGGTCTGTACGCGCTCCTCGACGGCACCCCCCATGAGCTGGGCACCCCTTACGGTCCACCGTCCGATGCGGTGACCATCGCGGAGGTGGCCGGGCGACGGGTCGCGTTCCTGCCCCGGCACGGTTCCGACCACCGGTATCCGCCACACCGGATTCCGTACCGGGCCAACCTGTGGGCGCTGCGCTCACTGGGCGTACGCCAGGTGTTGGCCCCGTGCGCGGTCGGCGGACTGCGCCCGGAGCTGGGCCCCGGCACGTTCGTGGTGCCGGACCAGCTCGTCGACCGCACCAGCGGACGGGTGCAGACCTACTACGACGAGGGTGCGGTGCACGTGCCGTTCGCCGACCCGTACTGCCCGACGGGCCGCCACGCCCTGCTCGCCGCCGCGGCCGGACGGGACGTCACGGCGGTGGACGGCGGGACGGTGGTGGTGGTCGAGGGCCCCCGGTTCTCCACCCGCGCCGAATCCCGCTGGTACGCCTCGGTCGGCGGCACTGTCGTGAACATGACTGGCCACCCGGAGGCGGTGCTCGCCCGGGAGTTGGCGCTCTGCTACTCCTCCATCGCGCTGATCACCGACCTGGACGCCGGGGTGCAGGCGGGCGAGACGGTGACCCAGGACGAGGTGTTCCGGGTGTTCGCAGCCAACACCGACCGGCTGCGGGACGTGCTGCTGGACGCGTTGGCCGCGCTCCCCGCCGAGCAGGACTGCGCGTGTGGGCGGGCGTTGGACGGCATCAAACTGCCCTTCGCGCTCCCCTGAGCGCTCCCGGACGATCTCCTCGGACGCCGGAAAAGCCCGAAAGGTCTGTCACATCCCGATAGATTCGGCTGATCGGGAGGGCGGCCACGGTCGCCCCTGCGCGTGAGCGGAGGCAGGCGACGATGGCAACGGTCCGGGACGCGACGTACGACGTGCTCCGCACCCTGGGCATGACCACCGTCTTCGGCAACCCCGGCTCCACCGAGGAGCCCTTCCTGCGGGATTTCCCGGCCGACTTCCACTACGTCCACGCGCTGCACGAGGCCACGGCCGTGGCGATGGCCGACGGGTACGCCCAGGCCGCCGGCCGGCCCGCGCACGTCAACCTGCACACCGCGCCGGGCCTGGGCAACGGCATGGGCAACCTGGTGACCGCCTGGCACAACAAGACGCCACTGATCGTCACCGCCGGGCAGCAGACCCGGGAGATGCTGCTGCTGGAGCCCCGACTGACCAACCGCCGGGCCGTCGAGCTGCCCGAGCCGTACGTCAAGTGGAGCTACGAGCCGGTCCGCGCGCAGGACATCCCGGCGGCGCTGCTGCGGGCGTACGCGACCGCCGTGCAACCCCCGGTCGGGCCGGTCTTCCTCTCCCTGCCGATGGACGACTGGGCCAAACCCGCCGAGGCGCCGCCCGCGCCGCGCTCCGTGGCGACCCGCTTCGGGCCGGACCCGCAGCGGTTGGAGATGTTCGCCCGGATGCTGGCCGACAGCCGCGACCCGGTCCTGGTGTTCGGGCCCGGTGTGGACCGTTCCGGCAGTTGGTCGGCCGCCGTCGCGCTGGCCGAGCGACTTGCCGCACCGGTCTGGTCGGCACCCGCACCCGAACGGGCCGTCTTCCCGGAGGACCACCCGCAGTTCCGGGGGGTCCTGCCGTTCGCCATCGGGCCGTTGGCCGAGGCGCTGCACGGGCACGACACCGTCCTGGTCGTCGGTGCCCCGGTGTTCCGCTACTACCCGCACGTGCCGGGCAACCACCTGCCGGAGGGGGCGCGGCTGCTGCACGTCACGGACGACCCGGACGAGGCCGCCCGAGCCCCGGTCGGGGACAGCCTGCTCGGCGACCCCGGACTGGCCCTCACCGCCCTGCTCGACCTGTTGCCCGCCGCCGGCCGGCAGCCCCCGGCGCCCAAGGCCGTCCCGCCGCCGCCGGAGGTCACCGTGCCACTGAGCGCCGACGCGATGTTCGCCGCGCTGGCGGCGCACTGGCCGGCCGACGGCGTGCTGGTCCAGGAGTCGCCGTCCAACCTGGCCGCGCTGCGCCGCAATCTGCGCATCACCCGACCCGCCTCGTACTTCACCATGGCCAGCGGCGGCCTCGGTTACGGTCTACCGGCCGCGATCGGCGTGGCCCTGGCCGAGCGGGACACCGGGCGCGGCCGGCCGGTGGTCGCGGTGATCGGCGACGGCTCGTTCCACTACTCGGTGCAGGCGCTCTGGACCGCCGCGCGCCTGTCGCTGCCCGTTGTGGTCGTCGTTCCGATCAATCAGCAGTACGCGATCCTCAAGGCGTTCGCCGAGCTGAAGGACACCCCTGGCGTACCCGGACTGGACCTGCCGGGCTTGGACGTCACGGCGATCGCGGCCGGCTACGGCTGCGCCACCGAGGTGGTACGAACTCCCGACGAGTTGGGCGCGGCCCTGGCGGCCGGGCTGCGGGCCGGGGGTCCCACCGTGCTGCCGGTGCCGATCAGCACCGACGTGCCCACGATCCTCTGACCGAACGCCCGGGGCCGATCACCGTGGGGCGATCGACAGCGGGGCGCCACTGACCACGTCCAGCACGGGCCGGGCCGCCAGCGGCGCGTCCAGGGTGACGGTGACCGGTTGCAGCTTGAGCATCATGTTGCAGACGCCGGTGGCGCGGGTGACCGTGCCGCCGATGACCACGACGTCCGCCCGTTCCGACACCAGTGGGGTGATGCCGGTGTCACACGAGCCGACGCCCAGGTGGACGGTCACCCGCGCGCCGTCCACCGCCGCGAGGTCCTGTGCGGCGACCACGCCGTCCGGTGGCGGCTGCGTCGGCGGGGCCACCGAGGGGACCGGCGTGACCGCCGTCGGCGCGACGGCGAGCTGGGCCACCGGTGTGGCCAACTCCTCCACCGTGAACAGCCACGCCGGGACCTGCGCCTCGCCCCGACTCGTGCGGACGGGCACGGCACCGAGGGTCACCCCGGTGACGGTCAACGGGAGGCAGGCCGTCTGCGTCGTGCTGGTGGCCCACCCGTCCGGCCCGGGCTCGACCGTGGGACCGCCGGGGCTCGGCAGTCCGGGACGCTTCGGCCGCCCCGGGCAGGGCAGCGGATCCCCCTGGGCTAGCTGCCGGTACGCCTCGGCGGCGCTGATGAGCGGCAGCGTCAACCGACCGTCCGGGAAACGGATCTCGCCACTGCCGGCCGTCGACGGGATGGCCACCTGCGCCCGGTACCAGCCGGACCGGAAGGCCGTCTCGGTGTCGGGGGTGAAACGCGGATCACCGGTGAGCACGGTCGGCCCCTGGAGGGGGACGTACCCGTCGCTCCAGCCGGGACCGGGCCGCCAGGCTGCGGCGACGGCGGCGGCCCGGTCGTCGAACGCACGATGGGCCAACGTGGTGGGCCTGAGACCGGGGGCGGGGTCCGCAGCGGGCGCGGCGCAGGCCGCCATGGACAGCAGGGGCAGGACGAGCAGCAGGACCGGTCGACGCATGCCGGGTTCGACGGTGCCGCCGCGCCGTCGGTTCCGGGGTCGACTCACGTCCATCGCCCCCGGATCCGTCCGGTACGCCTGACCGACGCGGTGCGCCTCAGCGGTGTCCGTCCGCCAGTCGCCGCAGTTCGGCGGCGACGGCGCGGACGTCGGGCGTGGCGTCGGGTCCAGTCGCGGTGAACGCGTCGGCCAGGGCGCGCAGCTCGGACGGCGGCAGAACGGGCAGACCCATGCCCCGCAGCGGGATCGTGGCCCGCTGCGTGCCGGCTCGATCGGTGACGACGATGGCAGACGGGCCACCACGGCCCTGCGGGTCGCGGTACGACGCGGGGTCGACGCGGGCGGTGGCAAGATCGACGGTACGGCTGTGCAGCGCACCTCGTACCAGCACCCGGGTGCCGTCCAGCCATGCGGCCGTCCGCAGCACCCGCAGCACGAGGTAGACGCCGAGCAGCACGAACGGGAGCCCACACAGCCCGAGGAGGAGTCCGGGCTGCTCCGAACCGCTGGCGGACTCCCGTAGCGCGGGCGGGCGCATTCCGGGCGGCAGGTCGCGGGCCTCCTCGTAGGAAGCGAACCCGTCACCCGGGCCGGTGAGGCGACGCACCAGCCCACCCGCGATCACCGGCCCGAGCACGAAGGCCGCACCAACACCCGCGACGAGCACCCCGGTCACCACCGCGAGCGTGCGTTGACCGGCTGAGGCGCCGACCGACAGGCGCAGTCCCTCGTTCGTCACAGCGGCAGCCTAGGCGGCAGCGCCGGCGCCGGCGCAGGCAGCGGCGTCCCGTCGGCGCGGGCAGCGGCGTCCCGTCGGCGCAAGCGGCGGCGCAGCGGCGCAGGCAGCGGCGTCCCGTCGGCGCAGGCGGCGGCGCAGCGGCGCAGGCAGCGGCGTCCCGTCGGCGCAGGCGGCGTCAGCGCAGCGGCGCAGGCGGCGGCGTCGCGTCGGCCCAGGCGGCGTCAGCGCAGCGGCGCAGGCGGCGGCGTCCGTCAGCGCAGGCAGCGCGTCCCGTCGGCGCAAGCGGCGTCGGCGCAGCGGCGCAGGCGGCGGCGCAGCGGCGCAGGCGGCGGCGCAGCGGCGCAGGCGGCGGCGCAGCGGCGCAGGCGGCGGCGCAGCGGCGCAGGCGGCGGCGTCGCGGCGCAGGCGGCGGCGTCGCGTCGGCGCGCGGTCCGCGATGATCGACTCCAGATCGGCGAGGTGGGCGTATCCGGACGTCGGGATGCCCCCACATCGGCGCAGTGCAGCTGATCAACCGCCCCGCCGCCGGGCATCACGCCTCTGGCGGCGGGCCCGCGCCGAAGCCACCCCCGGCACCGCCCCGATGAGCGTGATGCCTCTGCGTCATCTTGATGACCCACAGGCATCACACCTCTAGCGTCGCGCCTGCCCCGGGGCCACCCCTTCGACAAGCGTGATGCCCGGGGGTCAGCTGCCAGACGGGGAAGTGACCGAGGTCTGGACATGCGCCGATGGCCGGCACCCCGTTCACGGGGTGCCGGCCATCGGTGTGTTGTCAGCTGTTCCAGTTGTGGGCGACCAGGTCGGTGGCCTGCTGCTCCCACTGCGCGTACGCGTCCGGGTAGGCCGAGACCTGCACGGTCTGCGCGGCGTCGGTCAGCGGCATGTCCTGCCAACCGTCGACCTGCTTGAGGCCCTTGAGGAACGCCGTCGTCGAGTACTCGGGGTTCGTGATCTGCTCCGGCGTACCCCAACCGGACGACGGGCGCTGCTGGAACAGACCCAGCGAGTCGTGGTCGTTGGCGTCGCCGAGGTGGCCCAGGTTCTCCAGCTTGGACTCCTGCAGGCTGGTCGCGATCGAGATGACCGCGGCCCGCTCGGGCAGGCCGGCCTTCTTCGTGGCGGCGATGATGGCCTTGGCGTTGGCGACCTGCTCACCGTTGAGGTCGATGTGCGACTGCTCGCCCTGCGGCTTCGGCGCGGCAGTCTGCACCGCGACGGCGGCCGGCTTGGCATCGACCGGGTTGGCGTGGGCGGCGATCGGGCCGGCGAAGATGCCACCGGCGAACGCGAGACCAGCAACGGACAGCATGCTCTTACGGAAGATCGTGTTCATCAGGGTTGCTCCTTCGGGGGTAGGAAACACCCACACGCCGCCCGTTCGGGGGGATCAGGCGATGCGGGGTGTCAGCACCTCGTCCGGGCGCTTGTGCAAAGTCTTCGGGGGGCGGCCTTCAAGCGGGGGCTCGTGGCGGCCGGTCCGTGTGTAACGACCGGCGGGCCGGGGTCATTCCCGGGGCCTGGCGGCCTGCGAGCGGATCGCTCGTGGCGGCCGGCCGGTGTGTAACGACCGGCGGGCCGGGGTCATTCCCGGGGGCCTGGCGGCCTGCGAGCGGGGGCTCGTGGCGGCCGGTCCGGGTGTAACGACCTGCCGGTCGGGGTCATTCCCGCAGGCAGGCGGCCCGTGGGGCGTCGTGGCCGGTCGGTGTGCAACGGCCGGCGAGCCGGGGACATTCCCCGGGGCCCTTTGCTCTGCTTCAACCGAGGAAACACCTGCCGTCCGATAATCGGACACCAAGTGTCTCCTGGGCTGAAGCAGAGCAAAGGACACGACATGGGGGGCGCGGCCCGCAGGCGCGAGCGGGTCGACCCCGCCCGCGATGACTCCGGCCGGCAGGCGCGGCCGGTCACCACAGGCACCCCAGGACCGGACATACCAGCCAGCCGAGGTGCGATCCGCGCGGTGATCCACACGAGATCGCCGAAGTCGGGGTATCCGGGACCCGTCGATGGCCCCACATCGGCGAAGACGTGTCGATCACGACACCGCACACCACGTCGGCAAGTTTGGCTGTCACCTGTTGCGCGGATTCTGCCCGAGCAGACCGATCCAGGCGGCGGCGGACGCCTTGGCCGGATACGACGATGCGCCCCGGCCGGTGGGCCGGGGCGCATCGTTTCGAGGTGGTGGAGGTGCCGGGAATCGAACCCGGGTCCTTCGCCGGTTTGTCAGGGCTTCTCCGAGCGCAGCTCGCTATGCCTCTACTCGGCCCCACCGCTCACGCGAGCAAGTTGGTGTGACGGGCCCAGTCGCTGATTGATCTCGCCGCACGGACCCCGCGACCGGGTCCGATTGGCCAGCCTTCTAGCTGATGCCGGCTAACTGGGACGAAGGCGTTCCCAGGCCGACAGACTCACTACTCGCCTCAGGCGGCGAGAGCGAAGTCAGCGCGATTGTTCTTGGCGCTTATTGGTTTCCGACGACCGATTCTCGAGACGACGTCGGCTTCCTCGGCTCGCTTCCCCTGTCGCTGCGTACGAAGTCGAAACCAGTCACCCCCTCGACAGGCCGCCTTGTGGCGGCACTGACAAGACTAACGCCTGCCGCAACGGCTTTCATCCC
The DNA here is from genome assembly GCF_049179015.1 of Micromonospora sp. WMMD736. Taxonomy (NCBI): domain Bacteria; kingdom Bacillati; phylum Actinomycetota; class Actinomycetes; order Micromonosporales; family Micromonosporaceae; genus Micromonospora; species Micromonospora sp. WMMD736. Next base: position 5,492,112 of record NZ_JBMHMI010000001.1, on the reverse strand, counting down.
GAGGCCCGGTCCGGCACGCCGACCCGGACAAACGGGACGAACTAGTCGTCCATCCCCTTGCCGCGCCGACCGGACACCCGGGCGATCTCCCGGTCCGCGTCGCGCTTGGCGAGATCCTGACGCTTGTCGTACGACTTCTTGCCCTTGGCCAGGGCGATCTCCACCTTGGCCCAGCCGTCGGAGAAGTAGACCTGCAACGGGACGATGGTCAGACCGCCCTCGCGGGTCTTGCCGACCAGCTTGTCGATCTCACCACGGTTGAGCAGCAGCTTGCGGGTACGCCGGGGCTCGTGGTTGGTCCAGGTGCCCTGGGTGTACTCCGGGATGTGCATCGCGTGCAGGTACAGCTCGCCGTCGCGTTCCTGGGCGAACGCGTCGACAAGCGACGCCCGCCCGGCCCGCAGCGACTTGACCTCGGTGCCGGTCAGCGCCATGCCCGCCTCGTACGTGTCGAGGATCGAGTAGTCGTGGCGTGCCTTCTTGTTGGAGGCGACCACCTTGCGCCCCTTTTCCCGTGGCATCGGCGCCACCCCCTTCCCAGGTCGGTCCGACGCCGGGCTCACCCCGCTCGGACAACCGATCATGCTACCGGAACAACAAGGACCCTCCCGCGCCGTTTATTTCCGGTACGCGGAAGGGTCCCTGTCAGCAGACGAACCTGACTAGACCCGCAGGTAGAAGCGCAGGGTGATCCAGGCGGTGGCGGCGCTGACCAGGCCACCGACGACGGCCATCAGCGGGAAGACGACCAGGATGTCGCCCCAGCTGATCGGCGACAGCAGACCCTGCAACGCCTTGAGTGACCCGTCGAAGAGCAGGTATTTCGCTGCCACCAGGGCCACCAGGCCGAGCAGCGCACCGATCAGACCGGCCACCACGGCCTCCAGCACGAACGGCGCCTGGATGAACCAGTTGGACGCGCCGACCAGCTTCATGACCGCCACCTCGCGTCGCTTGCTGTAAGCGGCGACCTGGATGGTGTTGGCCACCAGGAGCAGCGCGGCGATGGCCATCACGATCGCAGCGGCCAGAGCGATGTTCTGGATCGCGGTGAGGACGTCGAAGATCTTGTCCAGGAGCCGGCTTTGGTCGACGATCTCGTCGACACCCTCGGTCTCCTTGTACTGGTCGTAGATGTTCTTGTACTGCTCCGGGTTCTTCAGCTTGAGCCGGAACGACTCCGGGAGCTGATCCGGCTTGACCGCGTTCACCAGGTCCGGCGCGTCCTGGTACATCTCCTGGAACTTCTTGTACGCCTCGTCCTTGTTGACGTAGATGACGTCCTTGACCAGGGGGTCGTTCTTCAGCTTGTCGTTCAGGTCGGTGCGCTGCTGCTCGCTCACCTCCTGGGTCAGGAAGATCGAGACCTCGATGTTCTTGTAGTAGAGGTCCTTCATGTCGTCAACCTGGCGGTACATGAGACCGCTGGCGCCGAGCATGGTCAGCGAGACCGCCATCGTGATGATCATCGCGATGGTCATGGTCACGTTGCGCCACAGTCCGACCAGTACCTCGGACAGGACGTATTTCACGCGCATCGGGATTTCCTCCGGGTCTCCGGCATGAGGTGTTCGTCGTCAGGCTGCGAGAGGGGTGAAGCGCCGGCTCACCCGTAGACGCCGCGAGCCTGGTCACGCACGATGCGGCCGCTCTCGATCTCGATGACGCGGCGGCGCATCTGGTTCACGATGTTGGAGTCGTGGGTGACCATCACGACGGTCGTGCCGGTGCGGTTGATCCGGTCCAGCAGACGCATGATCTCGATCGAGGTGTCCGGGTCCAGGTTTCCGGTCGGCTCGTCCGCCAGCAGGATCAGCGGACGGTTCACGAACGCCCGGGCGACGGCGACCCGCTGCTGCTCACCACCGGAGAGCTCGTGCGGATAGCGGTGCTCCTTGCCACCGAGCCCCACCAGCTCCAGCACCTCCGGCACGACCCGGCGGGCGACCGCCTTGGTCTTGCCGATCACCTCGAGAGCGAACGCCACGTTCTCGTAGGCGGTGCGGTTCGGCAGCAGCCGGAAGTCCTGGAAGACGCAGCCGATCGAACGCCGGAAGTGGGGTCGCTTCCAGGAGCGCATCGACGTGACGTCCTTGCTGTTGACGATGACGCGTCCCTTGTTGGGGGTCACCTCGTGCAGCAGCATCTTGATGATCGTGGACTTGCCGGAGCCGGATGGACCGATGAAGAAGACGAACTCGCCCTTCTCGATCGAGACGGACACGTTGTCGAGCGAAGGCCGGGACGCCTTCGGGTACGTCTTCGTCACTTGCTCAAGCTGAATCACGGGTGGTGAGTCTACGCGGTGTAACAACTGAGCCAAGCCCCACGCCCCGCAGATGGCGCGCGCGTCGTCGAATCAGGCTCTCACCTGGAGATCGACGACGCGCTCCGCCCGCGAGTCGTTACGCACCGTCGCTGGCGAGCTGCCGCTGCTTGCGCCAACGGATACCGGCCTCGATGAAACCGTCCAGCTCGCCATCGAAGACCGCGCTCGGATTGCCGGTCTCCTGCTCGGTTCGGAGATCCTTCACCATCTGATACGGGTGCAGGACGTACGACCGCATCTGGTCGCCCCACGAGCCGGCCGCGTTCTCCTTCAGGCCCTCCAACTTGGCCTGTTCCTCCTGGCGCTTGCGCTCCAGCAGTCGGGCCTGGAGCACCCGCAGCGCGGAGGCCTTGTTCTGTAGCTGGGACTTCTCGTTCTGGCAGGTCACCACGATGCCGGTGGGGATGTGGGTGAGCCGGACCGCCGAGTCGGTGGTGTTGACGCTCTGCCCACCGGGGCCCGACGAGCGGTAGACGTCGGTCCGTACCTCGTTCTCCGGGATGTCGATGTGGTCGGTCTGCTCGGTCACCGGCAGCACCTCGACGCCCGCGAAACTGGTCTGCCGCCGGCCCTGGTTGTCGAACGGGCTGATCCGGACCAGCCGGTGGGTACCCGACTCGACGCTGAGCGTGCCGTACGCGTACGGCACCTTGACCGCGAAGGTGGCCGACTTGAGGCCCGCCTCCTCGGCGTACGAGGTGTCGTAGACCTCGGTCGGGTAGCCGTGCCGTTCGGCCCAGCGCAGGTACATCCGCAGCAGCATCTCGGCGAAGTCCGCCGCATCCACACCGCCCGCGCCGGCGCGGATGGCGACCAGCGCCTCCCGGGAGTCGTACTCGCCGGAGAGCAGGGTGCGGACCTCCATCTCCTGGATGGCCTTGGTCAGCCCGGTGATCTCCGCCTCGACCTCGGTGAGCACACCCGGGTCGGACTCGGCCTCGGCCAACTCCAGCAGCACCTGGGCGTCGTCGAGCCGGCCGCGCAGGCTGCCCAGCTTGCTGATCTCGCCGTTGACGTACGACAGCTGAGAGGTCACCTGCTGAGCCTTGGCCTGGTCGTCCCACAGGTCGGGGGCGGACGCCTCCTGCTCCAGACGGGCCTTGTCCTCGTGCAGCCGGTCCAGATTGAGGACGGCCTCGATGTTGCGCAGGGTCGCGTCGAGTTCCTTGAGCTGTTCGGCGTAATCGGCAGCGGTCACGACAGACAAGCGTACTGCGTCGCGGAAGCCGCAGCTCGTTCCGTGTCCGTGAACCCGCCGACGGTCACCCGGCGGGGGCGGACTTCAGCCACGACAGGGCTGCCCGGTGATAGGCGACGGCGAACTCCAGCGCGCTGGCGTCGTACGTCTCGCCGTCCCGTTTGGCGTTCTTGACCTGTTCCCGTACCTGGGCGAGGGCCTCGGTGTGGTATTCGTTGGCCGAGGCGTACAGGCTCTTGAGCTGGCTTGACGAGTGGAGGTTGCCGAAGGCCATCCGGAGCGCGATCGGGTTGCGGATGGTGTCCCGCCCCGGGTTCTCCGCCAGCCAGCGGGAAAACGTCCGTTTCCCGCTGGCGGTCAGCGCGTACGGCTGGCTCATTCGGGGGCCCGGCTTGCCGAGCCGCACGTAGCCCCGCTCGGCCAGGACCGGCAATTCGCGGTAGACCTGACTGCGTGTCATCGACCAGTAGGGCGCCAGCCGGCGCTCTGCGGCGGCCATCAGCTGACCGCCCGTCATGGGACCCTCGTGGAGCAGCCCGAGAAGGGCCGCCGCCGTGGGGTTGACTCCGGATTCCGCCATGCCCGTTACGCTGCCACTTTGCGCTGCCGGCGTCCAGGATTTGGCGGTTTGCCACCCAAGAAGGACTTCCTATGTGCACTGTCGGCGGCAGACTGTCCGTTGAGGACTATCGATGTATTGCCGCTCTCGGCCGACCGCCGGCGGCGCTACGTGCGCCGCCGGCGGGTCACCGCAGGTCAGCCCATGTGAGGGTACGTGTGGTCGGTCGGCGGCACGAAGGTCTCCTTGATCGTGCGCGGCGACACCCAGCGGACCAGGTTGAGCCAGGAGCCCGCCTTGTCGTTGGTGCCGCTGGCGCGGGCCCCACCGAAGGGCTGCTGCCCGACGACCGCGCCGGTCGGCTTGTCGTTGATGTAGAAGTTGCCGGCCGCGTACCGCATCCGCTCGGCGACCGAGTCGACCACCTGCCGGTCGGTGGCGAACACCGAGCCGGTCAGCGCGTACGGGGCGATCGACTCGGCCTGCGCGACCACCTCGTCGAAGCGGGCGTCGTCGAACACGTGCACGCCGAGGATCGGCCCGAAGTACTCGGTGGTGAACGTCTCGTGCGCGGCGTCGGAGCACTCGAAGAGCGTCGGCCGGACGAAGTAGCCGACCGAGTCGTCCGCCGTGCCACCGGCCAGCACCCGGCAGCTGCCGTCCCCGTTGATCAGCTCCAGCGCGGCGGTGTGCCGGGCGAACGCCTTGTCGTCGATCACCGCGCCCCCGAAGTTGCCGAAGTCGGCCACGTCGCCGTAGGTCAGCGAGTCGGCGGTGGCGGCCAGCCGGTCACGCAGGCCACCCTCCCAGATCGAGCGCGGCACGTACGCCCGGGAGGCGGCCGAGCACTTCTGGCCCTGGTACTCGTACGCGCCACGGATCAGCGCGGTGTGCAGCGCGTCCACGTCGGCGCTGGTGTGCGCGACCACGAAGTCCTTGCCGCCGGTCTCGCCGACCAGCCGCGGGTAGCCCCGGTAGCGCGCGATGTTGTCGCCGACGGTCTTCCACAGGTGCTGGAAGACCTTCGTCGAACCGGTGAAGTGGATGCCGGCCAGGTCCGGGTCGGCGAGCACGACGTCGGAGACCTCCTCACCCCGACCCGTCACCATGTTGATCACGCCGGGCGGCAGGCCGGCGGCCTCGAAGAGCCGCATGGTGAAGTGCGCGGCGAACTGCTGGGTCGGACCCGGCTTCCAGATCACGGTGTTGCCCAGCAGCGCCGGCGCGGACGGCAGGTTGCCGGCGATGGCGGTGAAGTTGAACGGGGTGACCGCGTAGACGAAACCCTCCAGGGGCCGGTGGTCGAAGCGGTTCCACACGCCGGGCGCCGATGCCGGCTGCTCTTCCAGCAGACGCCGCGCGAAGTGCACGTTGAAGCGCAGGAAGTCGATGAACTCGCAGGCCGAGTCGATCTCGGCCTGGATCGCGGTCTTCGACTGGCCGAGCATGGTGGCGGCGTTGAGGGTGTCCCGCCACGGGCCGGCGAGCAGTTCGGCGGCGCGCAGGAAGATCGCGGCGCGCTCCTCGAACGGCAACGCCCGCCACATCGGGGCGGCGTCCTTGGCCGCCCTGATCGCGGCGCGGGCGTCGTCGTGGGAGGCGTGCGCGGTCACGCCCAGCACGTGCGCGTGCTTGTGCGGCTGCACCACGTTGATCGGGTCGCCCGCCGCCATCCGCTGCTCCCCGCCGATGGTCATCGGCAGGTCGATGCGCTCGGCGGCCAGCTCGGTCAGCCGCCGCTGCAGCCGCTCCCGGTCTGCGCTGCCCGGCTCGTAGTTGCGAACCGGCTCGTTGCGCGGCTCGGGAACGGAGAACACGGCATCCATCAAGGCTCCTGGCGATCTCGACAGCAGTGGCGAAACCGGACCCGCGGGCACCGACCGGATAGCCGGGTGCCGGACGCCGCGCGGGGTAGCCGAGCAGCGGCGGGACCTCCCGCGATTGTTTCACGCGAAGGTGCTGGCCCTGCCGCCGCCGTCACCCGATCGCAAAGGACCGATCGGCTCTCCTCTCCTTACTGGCCCGCGGCTCGCGGTGGTGGGGCTGGGGCGAGCGTCCGTCGCGCTTCCTCCTGAGGTACGCCTCGACTCCTTCTTGGATACGCCTCGACGCGCCGCCGCGTGTGGTGGAGTTGTGACCCCTGCCCCTGAGCAGTTGCCGCCCCTCGACTTGTCCTGGTGGCTTGGCTGGGCCGGCTGGGGCGTACCCGTGGGTGTGGCTCGTTCGGTGGGGGGCGCGGCGGCCCGCGTACCCTGAATGGTCGGTGACCTGGCACCTCGAAGGGGAGACGATGACCAAGCAGCCCGGCCGCGACTCAGCCGCGGAGTCGGACCAGCCGGCGGTCGACGCGAGTACCCCGACCGGCCGGCCTTTCCTGGCGCCCGGAGCGGCGGTCCTCGCGCTGCTGGCGCTCGGCTGGCTGGCCGCCATGCTCTGGTCGACCCGGGAGGCCATCACCTCGGCGGCGGCCGGCATCACCGCGATCAGCCTGTCCGCCTTCGCCCTGCCCGGCGTGATCTCGGCCGCGCTGGTGGCCGGCGCGGCCACCTCGCTGGCCTTCGGCAACCTGCTGTCCCGCCGGTACGGCGACGGGACCACCCTGCGTTTCGTGGGCGCGATCGGGGCCGGGATGCTGGTCGGGCTGCTCGCCGCGGTGGCGATCAACCTCACCTACTTCGACACCTCGACCACCAACGTGATCGCCGGCACCACCGCGGCCGCCGCGATCATCGGCGGAGCGGTCGCGGGTGCCCGGACCGCCCCGGCGGTCGGCGCGGTGGTGACCGCCGCACTGGGCACGCTGGCCTTCGTGGTGGCGTTCAGCCGTGCCCGGGACCCGCTGTTCGACCTCTTCGGCGCGGGCGACACCCAGCAGTCGCTCGTCGACGCGGCCAAGTGGGTGTCCCGCACCGAGTCGCTGCTCGGCGGCCTGCTCGCCGGAGTGCTCGCCTTCGGTTACCTCACCTGGGCGCGGCGTCGAGCCCTGCGGCACGATCCGCAGACGCCCGCGCTGCGCTGGCCGGCGTACCTGCTCGCCGGCGCCGGACCGGGCCTGCTCCTGCTGCTCGCCGAAGTGATCATCCGGATCGGCGGCCGCTCGCTGTTGGACCTGGCCAGCGCGCTCAGCGAGGCGGACGCGGTGGCACAGACGTCGCTGGGCACCTCGCGGGTGGACAACGGCATCTGGGTGCTGTTCGTGGGGGCGCTGACCGCGCTCGTCGCGTTCGGTCGGACGCTCGGCCCGGGGCACAGCGACGACGAGCCGGCCACCGACCCGGACTCAGCGGCTCCGGCCACCGCGACGGAGGCCGAGGACGCGCACGCAACGGAGCCGGCGGCTCAGGACGCGCCCGACACCGACCCGGCACCGGCTTCGCCGGCTGCCGCCGACCCCGCACCGGCCGACCCGACCCGCTGACCGACCGGCCTCAGGGCTCCCCCCAGCCCACCCCGACGACCCGAGAGATCGTGGAATCAATCGGTCCCTGAAGGGGCGGTTGTCAGGTGGCGGCGCGCAGCAGGATGTCCAACTCCGACACGTCGTACCACTCCAGCTCGTGATCCTCGGCCCCGTCGACGGTGAACTGCGCGTCCGGGTCACCGGCGGCGGCCTCGGCCACCACGTCGGCCGCCGCGGCGACCTCCTCGACGGCGTCCGTGCCGTCCACGTGGATCGCCGCGACAGCCCCCACCGGCACGGTGCCCGTCACCGTCACCAGGCTGGAGCCCAGCTCGCCGTCGCCTCGACCGAGCGCGGCGGGCGACAGGTCGACCGAGACGACCACGCGGCGGCGGGGCGCGGCCGGATCCTCCCGGAGCAGGTGCAGCGCGTCCTGGGCGGCTCGGGTGAACGCGACGTACTCCAACTCCTCCTCGTCACCCTCGGCGTACCACTCGCGCAGTGCGGGCGTCACCGCGTGCGCGGTGTCGACGGTCAGCCCCTGCTCGCGCAGATGGGCCAGCATGGGTACGGTCGCCGGCACGTACACCCGGACAAGCTCGTCGGTCACCGGTCGTCTCCCCGCTCGATTCCGTGCCGGCGGTAGCCGGCACGGGCGCAGATCATGCCGCACGCCGTGACCGTCATACACCTCGCCTCCGGTCGGTGGAAGTTTCCCGTCGGTGTGTCCGACACCGATGGCCGCAGCGATGTTGGGCGGTCAGCAATGTCGGTGGCAAACTGAGGCAAACGACGTCAACCCCGGGAGTTCCTGTGGAGCCGAGGTTCCTGCTGCTCTCCGACGTGGCCGCTGAGCTGAACGTGTCGGACTCGCAGGTCTACCACATGGTCCGCAGCGGGGAGCTGCCGGCGATCAAGATCGGCGGGCGCGGTCAGTGGCGGGTCGAGCGGGCCCGACTGGAGGAGTACATCGCGCAGAAGTACGCCGAGACCGCCGACTGGGTACGTGGGAACCCCCTCGTCGACCGCGACCCCGAGTAGCACCCGGCACGACGTGCGCCCCACGGGTTGATCCACTCCAGATCCCCGAAGTGGGGCTGTTCCTGCCATCGGGATACCCCGACTTCCGCGATCTGGAGTGGATCATGCCAGCCTGCGCGCCGTCTGCGCGCTCGTGGCATTGACCGGGGACGCTCTTTCGCCGAGAATCGAGCCAGTCGGAGGCAAACGAAGGCAAACGCAAGATCATGGGAGGCAGCGATGAGCGAGCGGCGGCCCGGAGTCTCCCGACCACCCGTGCGCCTGCGCCCCGTTCCGCCCATCGATCCTCCGTACCAGGACGAGACGTACTGGCCGGGGCCGACCCAGGGTCAGCTCGCCCTCGACCTCTTCGCCTCGACCCGACCGGATCCCGTCCGGCCTCCGGTGCGCCGCACGGCCCCACGCCGTACGCCCGCGCATCCGGCCAACCACCCGGGCGCTCCCCTGCCGCCGACGACGGCGTCCGAGGCCGCCCGGGCCGCGCACCGCTTCGTCGGCACCTGCCTTGAGGTGGTCAACGGCTACCGGTCGCCGGCCCAGGTACGTCCTCTGCTCGACCCCGGCCGGGCGACCGACCTCCTCACCGAACTTGCTCGCGCCACTGGGCGGGCCGGTCCGACGCGGCGTCGGGCCACCCGGCCGGTATTGCGACTGCTTCGACTGCGGGTCTGCGAGCCCAGGGAGGCCGCGGTCGAGGCGGCCGCCGTGGTGAGCGGTCCCGGTGGCCGCAGCTGGGCCATGGCCCTGCGCTTGGAGCACCGGCGGGGCCGGTGGTTGTGCACTGCCCTGCACGTGCTGTGAGCCGCCCCGCCGTGCGCTGATCGACTCGACGTCCCGGAAATCGGGGCATCAACCGGCCGCCGACACACCGACTTCCCGAAAGCGGAGTCGATCTCACCGCCGGGCCAGACGCCGGCTGGGCCGAAGACGCCGCACCGCCAGGCCGAAGACGCGAGGCCGAAGACGCCAAGCCGACCGAGGCCAAGCCGACCGAGGCCAAGCCGACCCGGGCCGGAGACGCCGATGGGCCCTGGCCTTGCCGGCCGGGGCCCATCGGGACGCGGTGTCGGTCAGTTGCCGCCGTTGGGTGCGCCGTGGCAGCGCTTGTACTTGCGACCCGAGCCGCACGGGCACGGCGCGTTGCGGGACGGGCCGTTGCCGCCGTCGGCCTGGTTGGGGGCCGGACGCCGGGACCCCGCCGTCGGGAGGGTCGGGCCACGCAGCCCCGATGCCGGCCGCTGCGGTGCGGACGGCGCGCTCTGCCCGGGTGCGGCCGGAGCGCCCTGGGCCGGGCGGCCCACGCCGAGCGCCGGCGCCTGCTGCTGCTCCTGTTCGAAGGCGACAGCACCGGGGCTGGCCTCGCCGTCGATGGTCGGAGCGGAGTACTGCAGACCCTGCCGCTGCGGCGTACGGTTCAGACCCTTGGCCCGGATCTCCACTGGCTTGTCGAGCAGCTTGACCTCTTCCGAGTCGACCTCGGGCTCCGGCTCGGTGACCTGGACGTCCACGTTGTAGAGGAAACCGACGGTCTCCTCCTTGATGCCGTCCATCATGGTGGCGAACATGTCGAAGCCCTCGCGCTGGTACTCCACCACGGGGTCGCGCTGGGCGTACGCCCGGAGGTTGATGCCCTCCTGGAGGTAGTCCATCTCGTAGAGGTGCTCGCGCCACTTGCGGTCGATCACCTGGAGCAGCACCATCCGCTCGAGCTGGCGCACCCCCTCGGTGCCGAGCTGCTCCTCGCGACGGTCGTACGCGGCGTTCGCGTCCTCCTTGAGGCGGGCGACCAGGAAGTCGGCGTCCATGCCGGCCCGCGACCCGCCGGTCTCCTCCTCCAACTCCTCGATCGTCACGGCGACCGGGTAGAGCTGCTTGAGGCTGGACCAGAGCTGCTCAAGGTCCCAGTCCTCGCCGTAACCCTCCGAGGTGGCACCCCGCACGTACGCCTCGACGGTCTCGTCGATCATGTTGCGGACCTGGTCGGAGAGGTCTTCACCGTTGAGCACCCGCAGCCGCTCGGCGTAGACGACCTGGCGCTGCTTGTTGAGCACCTCGTCGTACTTCAGGACGTTCTTACGGATCTCGGCGTTCTGGCCCTCGATCTGGGCCTGGGCGCTCTTGATCTGGCGGGTGACCATCTTCGACTCGATGGGCACGTCCTCCGGGATGTTGAAGCGCTCCATGACGGCCTCGACCGCGCCGGCCCGGAAGCGGCGCATCAGCTCGTCCTGCAGGGACAGGTAGAACCGGGACTCACCCGGGTCGCCCTGCCGGCCGGCGCGACCGCGCAGCTGGTTGTCGATCCGCCGGGACTCGTGCCGCTCGGTGCCCAGCACGTACAGGCCACCGGCGGCGGCGACCTCCTCCGCCTCGGCGTCGCAGGCCTGCTTCCAGGTGGGCAGGACCTCCTCCATCGCCTTGTCGTAGTCCTCCTCGTTCTCCAGCGGGTCGAGGCCGCGCTGGCGCAGCTCGTTCGCCGCCAGGAACTCGGGGTTGCCGCCGAGCAGGATGTCCGTGCCACGGCCGGCCATGTTGGTGGCGACGGTGACCGCACCCTTGCGCCCGGCCTGGGCGACGATCTCCGCCTCCCGGGCGTGGAACTTGGCGTTCAACACGTTGTGCGGGATGCCCCGGCGGCGCAGCAGCTGGGAGAGGATCTCGGAATTCTCCACCGAGACGGTGCCGACGAGCACCGGCTGACCCAGCTGGTGCCGCTCCGCGATGTCCTCGATGACGGCGTTGAACTTGGCCTTCTCCGTCTTGTAGATGACGTCCGGCCGGTCCTCGCGGACCATCGGGCGGTGGGTCGGGATGGTCACGACGCCGACCTTGTAGACCTTGTTGAACTCGCTCGCCTCGGTCTGCGCCGTACCGGTCATGCCGGACAGCTTGTTGTAGAGGCGGAAGTAGTTCTGGAGGGTGATCGTGGCCAGGGTCTGGTTCTCCTGCTTGATCTCCACCCCCTCCTTGGCCTCGATCGCCTGGTGCATGCCCTCGTTGTAGCGACGGCCGTGCAGGATGCGACCGGTGAACTCGTCGACGATCAGGACCTCGCCGTCGCTGACGATGTAGTCCTTGTCGCGCTTGTAGAGCTCCTTGGCCTTGATGGCGTTGTTGAGGTAGCCGACCAGCGGCGTGTTCACCGACTCGTACAGGTTGTCGATGCCGAGCCGGTCCTCGACCTTGGCGACACCGCGCTCGGTGACCGCCACGGTCCGCTTGGAGTGGTCGACCTCGTAGTCGCCCTCGCCGTCGGTGCCGGGCTGGAGCCGGGCCACGACGCCCGCGAACTCGCCGTACCAGCGGGCCGAGTGCTCGGCCGGGCCGGAGATGATCAGCGGGGTACGCGCCTCGTCGATCAGGATGGAGTCGACCTCGTCGACGACCGCGAAGTTGTGGCCCCGCTGGACCAGCTCGTCCTTCGACCAGGCCATGTTGTCGCGCAGGTAGTCGAAGCCGAACTCGTTGTTGGTGCCGTAGGTGATGTCGCACTCGTAGGCGGCCTTGTGCTCGGCGGCCGGCCGGTTGGGCAGCACCACGCCGACGGTCAGCCCGAGGAACTCGTGCACGCGACCCATCCAGGCCGCGTCGCGCTGGGCGAGGTAGTCGTTGACGGTGACCACGTGCACGCCGTCGCCGGAGAGCGCGTTGAGGTAGACGGCCATGACCGAGGTCAGCGTCTTGCCCTCACCGGTCTTCATCTCGGCGATGTTGCCGAAGTGCAGTGCCGCGCCGCCCATCACCTGGACGTCGTACGGCCGCTGGCCGAGCACGCGGGCGGCCGCCTCGCGGGCCACCGCGAACGCCTCCGGCAGCAGGTCGTCGAGGGTCTCACCGTCGGCGAGCCGCTCGCGGAACTGCTCGGTCATGCCGCGCAGCTCCTCGTCGGTGAGGTTGACGTAGTCGTCCTCGATCGAGCTGACGGCGGCGGCGATGGCCTTGAGTCGGCGCACCATGCGGCCTTCGCCCGCGTTAAGGACCTTTTCCAGAATCGACACGGATCAACGCTCCCCTAGACAGTCTCGAACCATCGTAGGCGCAACATCGGCGCGATGGTCACTGGTGGCGGCGGTCCGCTTCACCGAACCCGACATAACACGCGCGCAGGCCGTGCCCGGGACGTTATCCGGTTACGCCCAGGGCGAACGTTCCGGCACGATGCACGGGTGGAGCCTGTGGAGATCATCGAGGACGGCATCCTGCTGCGACCCTGGCGGGAAGCCGACGCCGACGGCGTACACCGCGCCTGCCAGGATCGGGACATTCAGCGCTGGACCACCGTTCCGCGCCCGTACCGTCCCGAACACGCCCACGATTTCGTCACCGGGGTGAGCGCACGGGCCTGGGCGGACGGCACCGGAGCGCCGTTCGCGGTCTGCGACGCGGCCACCGGCGACCTGCTCGGCTCGTGCGGGCTGGTCGCCATCGACAGCGCCGGCACCGGCGAGATCGGCTACTGGACGGCCCCGTGGGCGCGCGGCCGGGGGGTGACCGTGCGGGCCGCCCGGGCGGTGTCCCGCTGGTCGTTCGAGAAGCTCGGGCTGCGCCGGCTGCTCTGGCAGGCGGAGGTGGGCAACCACGCCTCCCGGCTGGTCGCGCTCCGGGCCGGATTCCGGATCGACGGCCGGGTACGGCTGGCGAACCCGGCACCGGACGGCGGCGTGGACGGCTGGATCGGCTCGCTGCTGCCGGGCGAGGTGCCCGAAGCCGGGTCGACCGGGCCGGCCGCCCGAAGCACCCTGGCGGCACGCCGGGCCGCTGTCTTCGGCCGCCCGCAACCCGTCCTCTTCGCCGCCTCGGCGAGCGGCGAGCTGCGGCTCCGGCCGATGGAGGAGCGTGATCTCGACGCCGTGGTGCAGACCTGCCGGGATCCCGAGACGATCCGCTGGACCACGGTCCCGGATCCGTACGACCGCTCCGACGCCGAGGGCTACCGGGGTTACGCCCAGGATGCCTGGGCCCGTGGGGACTCCGCCTGTTTCGTGATCGCCGACCCCGACGACAGCTACGTCGGCACTCTGGACCTGCGGCTCTCCCCCGCCGACCCGCTACTCGGGGACGTGGGCTTCATGGTCGCCCCGGCGGCACGCGGGCGGGGCTACCTGCCGGCCGCGCTGCTGGCGCTCAGCGCCTGGGGCTTCACCACCCTGGGTCTGGCCCGGATCGAGTGGAAGGCGAACGTCGGCAACACCTCGTCCCGGCGGGCCGCCGAGAAGGCGGGCTTCACGGTCGAGGGGACCGCCCGGGGTGGGGTACTGCACCGGGGTGAGCGGGTCGACGCCTGGGTGGGCGCGCTGCTCGCCGAGGACCTGACGTGACGGGCACGCCGCCGGTCGTCGAGGCGTACGGGGTACGGCTGCGGCCGTTCCGCCCCGACGACGTCCCGGACCTGGTCGACGGCTGCGCGGACCCGCTCACCCAGCGGTTCGTGTCCGCCATGCCGTCCCCGTACACCGAGGTGGACGCCCGCTGGTGGATCGAGGCCGGCGCACCGGCGGTCTGGGCCGGCGGCGGCGCCGCGTACGCCATCGCGGACCCGGCCACCGACCGGCTGCTCGGCGCAACCGGCTTGAGCGACCTGATGCCCTTCCGGAGCCAGGCGAACATCGGCTACTGGCTGCGGCCGTCGGCGCGCGGACGCGGCCTGGCCACCGCCGCGACCCGGGCGCTGAGCGAGCACGCCTTCGACGCCGGGGCGGCCCGGCTGGAGTTGCACACCGAGCCGGAGAACGCGGCCAGCCAACGCGTCGCGCTGGCCGCCGGCTTCCGCTACGAGGGCCTGCGCCGGTCCGCCGGTCAGGACCGCAACGGCAGCCGGTACGACCTGCTGGCGTGGGTACGCCTCGCCGGAGATCCCCCTGGCCCGACCCCTCGGCTGCTGCCGGACCTGCCCGACGGGATGCTCACCGACGGCGTGGTGACGCTGCGCAGGCGCGGCCCGGACGACGCAGAGATGATGTACGCGCTGCACAGCCGGCCGGACACGGTGGCCAACCAGGCCCCTCCGGTGCCCCCGACACGGGAGTCGGTCGAGCGGCTCTGCCGGCTGGCCGAGAGCGCGTGGCTGACCGGTGACATCGCCCGGCTCCTGATCGTGGACGCGGCGACCGGCGAGCCGGCGGGCAGTTGCGGGCTGTCGTACACCGACGTGGCAGCCGGGGAGGCGTCGGTGGGCTACGCGCTGCTGCCCGAGTGGCGCGGCCGGGGGTACGCCACCCGTGCGCTACGACTGCTCGTCGACTGGGCGTTCGGGCCGGTCGGCGTGGCTCGGCTGACCGCCGGGACGGTGCCGGAGAACACCGCCTCGCACCGCGTGTTGGAGCGGGTCGGCTTCCGGCGCGAGGGCCTGCAACGCGGTCGCCTGCCCGGCCTGAACGGCACGCGCGTGGACGACCTGACCTTCGCACTGCTGCCGGGCGACAGGCGCTGACGAGACGGGGAGTCGCGCCGGGCGACAGGCGCTGGCGGAAGCGGGGAGTTGCGCCGGACGTCCGGCGCAACTCCCCGCTCGACGTGGTCGAACCCCGGTCAGGTGTCGAGGGAGATGATGCCGTAGTCGTAGGCGTGACGTCGGTAGACGACGCTCGGGCGGCCGGTCTCCTTGTCCTGGAAGAGGTAGAAGTCGTGACCGACCAGCTCCATCTGGAACAACGCGTCGTCGATGGTCATGGGCTCGGCCGGGTGCACCTTCTCCCGGGCGAGGTGCCACGGCTGGTCGTACTCCTCCTCGGCGCGCTCCGCCACGGCGGTGCCGGCGCGGGCGCCCGACGCGGAGAGCGGGGCGGCCACCAGGTCGGTGACCGGCAGGTCGGCGGTGGCGGCGGCCACGGAGATCGGCGCGTGCCGACCGCGGTGTACGCGCCGACGGTCCGCCGCGCGGCGTAGCCGGGTGTCGAGTTTCGCGATGGCGGCGTCGAGCGCGCTGTAGAAGTCGTTCGTGCAGGCCTCGGCCCGGATCACCGGGCCACGCGAAACACAGGTGATCTCCACCCGCTGGCAGTGGTCGGCCTGGCGCGGATTGCGCTCGTGAAACAGCTCGACATCGATGCGAATAATCTTGTGGTCGTAGCGTTCGACCTTTGCGAGTTTCTCGGCTACGTGTACCCGGTAATGGTCCGGCACTTCGACGTTGCGGCCCTTGACCACGATGTCCACGTGACCTCCCTTGTTCGGACGTCTTCGATCCGGTTTCCCGGTCGCACGCCGTAGGAAGACCCGCTGGCGTCGACCGGTCAGTGCGGCTACGCCTCCTCTCACCGCCAGGGGCGGGATGGAACGACCTCCTACCCCCGACAGCGAAACGCTAACTCCTGTTCGCCCGGCAGTCACCCCTTGTTGCCAAGACCGCCCGGTATTTTTCGCACCTCATACACCAACGGGTGAAACGGAAACACGGTCTGTTACAAGTGCAGTCTTTTCTCGGTCGCGGCGAGCACCGCGGCGACATCTGGTCGCCATCCGGTCGCGGTCAGCACCCGGGCCGCCGCGGTCAGTGTCACACCGGTGGTGACGATGTCGTCGAGCAGCACCACGGTCGGCCCGCCATCCGACGGGTCGGGACCACCCGACGCGCCGGAACGGGGACGGAACGCCGCCTCGGCGGCCGCCGCACGGCCCGCGCTGTCCAGGGTCACGGAGTCGGGCCGGGGCAGGGCACGCAGCGGCCGGTGCACCCGTACGGGCCAGCCGGACCGGCCCAGCCGGGCCGCGCAGTGCCGGGCCAGCCGGTCCAGGTGGTCGCCGTAGCGGGCCCGCGCCGCAGCCGCGGTGTCCGGCACCGGCACCAGCGCCAGCGGACGCACCTCACCGACCGCCGCAGCGACCACCTCGGCCAGCAGCGCGCCGAGCGGACGGGCCAGACCGTGCCGGCCGTGGTCCTTGTACGCCAGCAGCGCCTCCCGCAGCGGACCGTCGTACGGGCCGAGGGCGACGCAGCGCGGCAGGCCGACCGGGGCGGGGGTGGGGCGGGTCACCCGGGGCCGCAGCGCGCTCAGCCTCGTGACGCAGGAGGGGCAGACCCCGTACCGCAGCCGTTGGTGCCGCTCCCGGCAGCCGGCGCAGTCCGCGGGGAGGACCAGGTCGGCGAGGTCCACCCAGAGCCCGCGCACGACGTCAGTAGAGGAAGAACGGGGCCGACGGGTTGCTCGGGCGTACTCCGGCCGGCGGCGTGGGAACATCGCGGACCTGCTCGGGCGCGATCCGTTCGAACGGGCTGCTGCGGTACGCCACCTTGTTCGCCTCGTACATGTACGCCCCGGTGGGCACGCGCACGCTGCGGTTGGTGGGGTACGCCGTCAGGTGGTTGACCTTGGCGCCCACATCGGTGCGCAGCGGCGTCTCGAGGGCACCGTCCACGCTGATCTCGTAGATCGCCGGTTGGCCCGCCGAGCCGGCCACCACCAGCCGGTCCTCCCCGATCCAGTCCACCGCGCTCAGGTTGGTCAACGAGGTGACCAGCGCCCGGGGCGGGCCGATGGACAGGCCGCTGCCGGAGCCGTCGAGGTTCAGCGCCGCGACGTAGAGCCGCCCACCGGCGATCAACGCGATCCGCTGACCGTCCAGCGCGGAGGCGACCGCGGTGACGTCCGGCGCGGGAAGGTTGAGCGGCACCTGCGACATCCGGGCGGCCTCGTCGAAGCGGTAGAGGCGGCCGTCGGCCACCACCAGACCCTGCGCCGGACGCGTGTCGGCGGTACGCAGCCAGACCGGGCGGCCGATCGAGGCGTACTCCCCGGCGCTGCGGCCGAGCGCGGCCACGGTGTCCGAACCCGCGCCCACCGCGAGTCGCTGCCGGTCCTTGCCGCTGGTCACCACCAGAGCGGCGAGCACCCGGTCGACGCCCCGCGCGAGACCGGCCGACACGATGGCGCGGTTGAGCTCGGGCGTCAGGGGCACCGCGCCGCTGGGCTCGCCGGCGAAGTCGAGCGGGCGGATCGCGCCCTCGTAGACGCCGTACCGCTGCGGCTCCTCCCGGACGGGGTAGAGCTGCTGGGCCTTCCGACGCTCGTCGAGGTCCTGCACGGGCTGCGAATTGTTCCGGATCTTCAGCTCCAGCTCGCCCGGCAGGTCGCCCAGCGACCAGGCGAGCTGCGTGATCACCTGGTCGACCCGGCTCTGGTCGTCGCCGGACATGTCCAGGTTGACCTCCCACCGGTTGTTCGCACCGGTGGCGTTGTTGATCAGCTCGGTGCCGTCCGGCAGACCGACGACACCCGGCCGCAGCCAGTCGGACGGGCCGCCCACCAGCCACCGCACGACCTCGTTGACCCGGCGCTCGTCCGGCACCGCGTACGGCAGGTAGCGCTGGTCGGGCACCAGCCGGGTGCGGTCGGAATTCCAGAAGTAGATCGACTCGTCCTGGTAGTACTGCTGGAGGGCGACGTCGCTGAGCAGTAGCACGTTCGGCGGGTCGAGCAGGTACTGCCCGGCGCGCTCGTCGCTGCCGACGCCGCCGAGGCCCCCGCTGCGCAGCCGGAACTCGTACTGCGTCTCGGTCGCCACCGGGGGCGCCAGGGTTCCGTTGGTCCGCAGCACGCCGATCTGCTGCACAGTGATCTTGACGGTGGTGGTGGAGTCGCTGTTGAAGGTGAAGACCGTCTCGCCCAACCGCACCACGGTCAGCGCGACCTCGCTGCCCTTCTTGTCCTGCAGGCGAGGCCGGTGCTCGGGGGCGATGAACGCCTTCACCCGCTCGTACGCCCGGTCCGGCTCGCCCGCAGCGGCGGACAGGAAGTTCCGCACGAAGGCCGCGTTGTCGCTGCCGCTGGCGGTCCGCGACGGCGGTTCGCTGCTGCGGCCGTTGCTCGATCCGGCCTCGGTCGCGGTGCCGGCCTTGCCGTCGACCCGCACGTCGGACGAGGCCGGGATGCCGCACCCGGCGCTGAGCAGCAGCGCCGCACCGAAGGCGCCGAGCAGTGGTCGAGCCCTCACGAGCGCACCTCCTCCCGCTCGTCACTGCCGGCCGACGCCGGGCCGATGGCCAACGCTCCGCCGCTGCCCGGCCCGATGGCCAACGGGCCGCCGTCGCGCGGACCACCGAACGGCAGCGCCGCGTCGGCGGGCACCAGCCGCAGCGGCGACGTGGTGAGCCGGTCACCGGCGCGGGCCGGCAGGGTGAGCCGGAACTGCGCGCCCTGACCCGGCGCTCCCCAGGCCTCCAGCCAACCACCGTGCAGACGGGCGTCCTCCAGGCTGATCGACAGGCCCAGCCCCGTGCCGCCGGTCTGGCGGGCCCGCGACGGATCCGCCCGCCAGAACCTGTTGAACACCAGCTTCTCCTCGCCCACCTTCAGGCCCACCCCGTGGTCCCGGACGGTGATCGCCACGGCGGTCTCGTCGATGCCGAGGGTGATCAGCACCGGGCGGGCCTCACCGTGCTCGACGGCGTTGCCGACCAGGTTGCGCAACACCCGCTCCACCCGGCGGGGGTCGACCTCGGCGATGACGGGGGTGCCGGGCAGGTCCAGCTCGATCTCCACGCCCACCCGCTCGGCCAGGCCGGCCAACCGGTCGACGACCCGGTGCACCACCGGCACCAGGTCGGTCGGCTCGGCGTCCAGCATGGCGAAGCCCGCGTCGAACCGGCTGATCTCCAACAGGTCGGTGAGCAGCTCCTCGAAACGGTCCAGCTCGGCCTGGAGCAGCTCGGCGCTGCGCGCCACCGCCGGATCGAACTCGTCGCGCTCGGCGAAGATCAGGTCGGCGGCCATCCGGACCGTGGTCAACGGCGTCCGCAGCTCGTGCGACACGTCGGAGGTGAACCGGCGCTGCAACCGCGACATCTCCTCCAGGCGCAGGATCTGCCGTTGCAGGTTTGTCGCCATCTGGTTGAACGAGGCGGCCAGCAGCGCGAGGTCGTCCTCGCCGTTGACCACCATCCGCTGGTCGAGGAGGCCGGCGGAGAGCCGCTGCGCGGTCCGTGCGGCGACCCGGACCGGGTTGACCACCAGCCGGGTGACCAGTGCGGCGAGCAGCCCCAGCAGGATCACCAGGGCGATGCCGGTGCCGACGACGGTGGCCCGGGCGTCCGCGGCGGTGGTGTCCTGACGGGTCAGCGGCACCAGGTAGTACAGCTCGATCTGGCCGAAGCGGGTCGGCACCGGCGAGCCGTAGACCAGGTACTTCGTCGGCTCGCCGGTAAGCCGGCCGGTCTGGATCTGGCTGGCCACCTTGCCGCTGGCGACCGCGGCCCGCAACTCCTTGCTGATCAAGGGCTGGACGTTGACCGCCGGCGCGGTCCGGGTCTGGATCATCGTCGGGTAGTCGGCGGCGGTGATGGCCACCACCACGCCACTGGTCTGCTGGGGGTCACCCCCGGCCAGGTAGTTGACCGTGCCGTCGATGGTCTCCTGGAGCTGCGCCTCCTGCGGCTGGCCGTAGAGGGAGACCTGCTTGGCCGCGTACCCGGCGCCGCCCTTGAGGCGCAGTTGGACGTCGGTGCGCGCGTTGTCGAGCAGGATCGTCGTGATCTTGTCAGCGATCAGGTACGCGAAACCGCCCACCAGCAGGCTGGAGGCGACCAACGTGATGGTGACCACCCGGACCTGGAGCGAACGCCGCCAGGTCTGGTGCGACCGCGCGAGCAGCCGCGCGACCCGGCCGCTCAGCACACGCCAGACCTCCCGAACGGCAGCGAGCCGACGGGCTGTGGTGTTCTGCGGAGGCGGGGAGGTCGACACAGTGCGACCAGGCTATCCGGTGCCCGCCTTGTATCCCACGCCCCGCACGGTGAGGATGATTTCCGGTCGCTCCGGATCTGGCTCGATCTTGGCGCGCAACCGTTGCACGTGCACGTTCACCAGTCGGGTGTCGGCCGCGTGCCGGTAGCCCCAGACCTGCTCCAGCAGCACCTCACGGGTGAAGACCTGACGCGGCTTGCGGGCGAGCGCGACCAGCAGGTCGAACTCCAGCGGCGTCAGCTTCACCTCCTCGTCGTTGCGACTGACGGTGTGGGCGGGCACGTCGATGCTGATCTGGTTGCCGGGCGGCCCGATGGTCAGCATCTCCGGCGCGACGTCCTCGCCGCGGCGCAGCCGGGCCCGCATCCGGGCCACCAGTTCCTTGGGCTTGAACGGCTTGACCACGTAGTCGTCGGCGCCGGATTCGAGCCCGAGGACGACGTCCACGGTGTCGCTCTTGGCGGTCAGCATGACGATCGGCACGCCCGACTCGGCACGAATCGACCGGGCCACGTCGATACCACTCATTCCGGGCAACATGAGGTCGAGCAGGACGATGTCCGGCCGACTGTCACGAAACGCGGCCAACGCCCGCTCACCGTCGGCCACGAACGAGGGCAGGAAACCCTCACTGCGCAGCACGATGCCGAGCATCTCGGCGAGTGCGGGGTCGTCGTCGACCACCAGTACCCGGGCTCTCATGGGATTAATATTGCATCCCCGTTCAGTTCGGTGGGACCGGCGTCACCCGGCACGGACAGCCTCATGATCCCCCCTCGACGCGGTCCGCCGCCACCACAGCTCGGACGGGTCGCGTCGCCGGTCAGCCGAAGAGCACCCGGCCCCAGTGGTCGCCACCGTCGCGTACGCCGGGCGGGCAGGCGAACAGACCGCTGGAGACGTGCCGCAGATACTCGTTCATCACGTCGTGCCGGGCCAACTGGGTCTGGATCGGCACGAACTGCTTGCGCGGGTCCCGCTGATAGGCGATGAAGAAGAGACCGGCGTCGAGCCGGCCGAGACCGTCCGATCCGTCGACGAAGTTGTAACCCCGGCGCAGCAGGTGCGCGCCGTTGTTGCGGCTCGGGTGGGCGAGGGCGACGTGGGCGTGCTCGGCGATCAGCGGCTTGCCGTCGTCACCGCGTGCCGCGAAGTCCGGCTCGTCGAACTCCGTGCTGCGCCCGAGCGGAGCGCCGCTGCCCTTGGTCCGGCCGACGATCTCCTCCTGCTCGGCCAGCGAGGTCCGGTCCCAGGTCTCCACGAGCATCCGGATCTTGCGGGTGACCAGGTACGACCCGCCCGTCATCCAGTCCGGCCCGTCACCGGGCTGCACCCACAACTGGTCGCGCAGCAGGTCGGTCTCCTCGGCCTTGAGGTTGGCCGTGCCGTCCTTGAAGCCGAACAGGTTGCGGGCGGTCGCCTGGTCGCGGGAGGTCGACGAGGTACGACCGAAACCGAGCTGCGACCAGCGGACGCTGACCACCCCCATGCCGATCCGGGCCAGGTTGCGGATCGCGTGCACCGCCACCTGGGGATCGTTGGCGCACGCCTGCACGCACAGGTCGCCGCCGGAGATCGGTGCCTGCAACGCGTCGCCGGGAAACTTCGGCAGCTCCGCCAGGGCGGCCGGGCGGCGGTCGGCGATGCCGAACCGGTCCCGCCCGTCGGCGTCACGGAACAGCGTGGGCCCGAAGCCGATGGTCAGGGTGAGCTGCGACGGCGGGAGGCCGAGCGCCTCACCGGTGTCGTCCGGCGGGGCCTCGGGCATCCCGCCGACCGCACCGAGGACACCGGCGTCACGGCCGGCGGTCATCCGGGCGGCGGCGGCCGTCCACTCCTCGAGCATCCCGACCAGGCGGGCCCGGTCCTTCGTGATGACGTCGAACGCGACGAAGTGCAGCCGGTCCTGGGCGGGGGTGACGATGCCGGCCTGGTGCTCGCCGAAGAACGGCACCGCGCCCGCCGGGTGGTCGCTGGCCGCCGCCGGGCCGCGCGAGTCACCGACCAGCGCGCCCGCGCCGGCTGCCACCCCCGCGACTCCGGCCACCCCGGCGCCGGCGAGCGTGATAGCCCGCCGGCGGGTCAACCTGCGTACGCTCATCGACTCGACTCCCCCTGCGTCCCGGTCACTTGGCGACGACTGCGGCAACCTTGCTGATCGGCTCGGCGAGCGCGTTGATGCCGTCCGAGAGCTCCTTGAGCTCGGCCTTGCTCAACGCGGTGTGCAGCTTCCACCCGTCGCCGTCGCGGTGCTTGCCGAGCTGCGCCTCGACGTTCGCGAATTCGGTGTCGAGCTGCTTGACCAGTTCCGGCGAACGCTGCTCCAGCGCGGGCCGCAGGGCCGACAGGGCCGCCTTGGAACCTTCCAGGTTGGCGGCGAAGTCCCACAGGTCGGTGTGCGAGTAGCGGTCCTCCTCGCCGGTGATCTTGCCGCTGGCGACCTCGTCGAGCAGCTCCTTCGCGCCGTTGGCGAGCTGGAGCGGGGAGAGCTTCTCGGCGTTGGCCTTCGCCACGATCTCCTTGACGTCGACCAGCAGCCGGTCGGCGATCGGGCCGTCCTTGCTGATGTCGCCGGACTGCCAGAGGTCCTTCTCGATCCGGTGGAACCCGGTGAACTCCATCCCCTCCTCGATGACCTCCTCGCGGCCATCGATCTTGGGGTCGAGGTCGCCGAAGATCTCGGCCACCGGCTCGATCCGCTCCCAGTAGGTGCGCGCGACCGGGTACAGCGTCTTGGCCTTCGCCACGTCGCCGGCCTTCACGGCGGCGACGAACTCCTCGGTCTTCTCCAGCAGCGCGGCGGTCTGGCTCTTGACGTACCGCTGGTAGTTGTCGGTGGCCCCGGCCAGGGCGGCGTCGGCGGTGAGCGGCTGCGCGGACCCGCTGACCTTGAGCGCGCCCCGGATGCCCTTGCCGCTCATGCCCGGCTTGCAGGCCGTCTCGTACGTGCCGGCGGGCAGTTCGACGTGCAGCTCGCGGCTCAACCCGGGGGCGATGTTCTCCACCTCGCCCATCACCCGGTCGCCGGAGG
Organism: Micromonospora sp. WMMD736; assembly: GCF_049179015.1. Lineage (NCBI taxonomy): Bacteria > Bacillati > Actinomycetota > Actinomycetes > Micromonosporales > Micromonosporaceae > Micromonospora > Micromonospora sp. WMMD736. The sequence goes on along the minus strand of NZ_JBMHMI010000001.1, from coordinate 5,468,876 downwards.
CGTACACGTAGAACTCAGTGACCTTCGCACCCGAGTTGGTGATCTTAAAGGTGGCCGTTCCGGCGCCGAGGTCGGTCGTGGCGACGTCACAGGCCGTGTCGGTGGCCTTGACCACGATCGGGCCGCCCGCCGCGTCCGACTTGTCGGAGTCGGCCTTGGAGCAGGCGGCGACCCCGGCCGTCGCCAGCACGCCGGCAGCGGCCAGCGCGAAGAATCGGGTGGTACGCATCTGTGCTGTCTCTCCTCGTGGGGTCAGGCACGCTGCGGCGCGGATGCCGCCTCTGCCTCGGCGCCGGTGTCGGCCCCGCGTTCGGTGACGGTGGTGGTGGAGGGCGACGTGCGCTCGGGCGTCGCGGCCACGCCCGCCGCCGCCGGGCCCGTCGTGGCCGCTCCCGCTGCTGGGGTACGCCGAGTCGGGCGCAGGAAGAGCGCCAGGACGGGTACGGCGTACCCGATCCAGGCGATGGTCTCGAGCACGGTGGGCGCGGGGGTCACGTTGAACATGCCGGCCAGCAGCGCCGCGTACCAGGTGCTCGGGTCGAGCACGGTGGTGATGTCGAACGCCAGGTCGCCAAGGCCCGGCAGGACACCGGCCTCCTGGAAGTCGTGCACGCCGTACTTCAGGATGCCGGCGGCGACCAGGATCAGCAGCGCGCCGGTCCAGGTGAAGAACTTGCTGAGGTTGATCTTGAGGGCGCTGGCGTAGAGCAGCACGCCGAGGACCACGGCGGTCACGATGCCGCCGATGAGCGCGAGCAGCGGTCCGCTGTCCCCGGCCGCGCCCTGGGCGGCGGAGTAGAAGATCAGCGCGGTCTCCAGGCCCTCGCGGATCACGGCGAGGAAGGCCATTCCGGCGACGGCGAGCGACCCGACGGCGAGCGCCTCGGTCAGCTTGCCGCGCAGTTCACCCGCGATCGTGCGGGCCGCCTTGCGCATCCAGAAAATCATCCAGGTGACGAAGACCACGGCGGCGACGGAGGTGATCGCCTCGAACAGCTCGCGATCCTCCGAGCGGGCCAACAGCGAGGTCGAGGTGTACTCGATGAGCCAGCCGAACAGCACGGAGAGCGCCACGGCCAGGCCGACGCCCGCCCACACCTGGGGCAACCGGTCCCGGCGCTGCGACTTCACCAGGAAGGCGACCAGGATGCTGACCACCAGGGTCGCTTCCAGGCCCTCCCGCAGGCCGATCAGGTAGGTGGCGAACATCCCCGCTCCGTGTTCATTAGGCACGCCTTCACTAACTTAGGGCAGCCATACCTTCCTCCTGTTCACAGGCCTCGTCAAGTTGTTCTTGCCAAGCTCACTCTCCCCGTGACCTGGTCTTCGACCAGCAGCCGCATACCGTTCACCGTCCGACCGTGCGAGGATCCCGGGCGTGAAAGCCTTCCTGCCGTGGCTCGCGGTGTTGGCCGTGGTGCTACTGCTCAGCGCGCTACGCCAGCGAACGCTGGCCACCGTCGTGTCGCTCGGCTGGCTGGCCTGGTGCGCATGGACCTGGCTCCGCCCCACCCCCCGCCGCTGACCCCCGCGCCCCGCGCCCCGCGCCCCGCGCCCCGCGCCCCGCGCCCCGCGCCCCGCGCCCCGCGCCCCGCGCCCCGCGCCCCGCGCCCCGCGCCCCGCGCCCCGCGCCCCGCGCCCCGCGCCCCGCGCCCCGCGCCCCGCGCCCAAGATCGTCACAGTTTCAGGGATATTGCTGCATCAGACGCGCCGGAGGCAGCAACATCCCCGAAGTTGCTGCCATCCCCCGCCCCGCTCGCCCCCAGGCCCGCGCGATCTTGCGCTTTCTGTGGGGACATAGGGGTCGAGGGGCGCAAATCACCAGCCGAAACCGCAAGATCGCGGGGCGGAGGGCGAGGGGCGAGGGGCGAGGGCGGGGCGGGGCGGGAACTACGGAACGGGCCGGCTGTGTGCAGCCGGCCCGTTCCGATGACGTGGATCAGTAGCGGTAGTGGTCCGGCTTGAACGGGCCCTCCGGGGAGACGCCCAGGTACGCGGCCTGCTCCTTGGTGAGCGTGCTCAGCTTCGCGCCCAGCGCGCCAAGGTGCAGGCGGGCCACCTTCTCGTCCAGGTGCTTGGGCAGCACGTAGACGCCGACCGGGTACTCCTCGGTCTTGGTGAACAGTTCGATCTGGGCGATCGTCTGGTTGGCGAACGAGTTCGACATGACGAAGCTCGGGTGCCCGGTGGCGTTGCCGAGGTTCAGCAGACGCCCCTCGGAGAGCACGATGACGGCGTGCCCGTCGGCGAAGCGCCACAGGTCGACCTGCGGCTTGATGTTGACCCGCTCGACGTCGGACCGCTTGGCCAGACCGGCCATGTCGATCTCGTTGTCGAAGTGGCCGATGTTGCCGACGATGGCCTGGTGCTTCATCCGGGCCATGTGCTCGTTGGTGATGACGTCGAAGCAGCCGGTGGCGGTGATGAAGATGTCCGCCTGCTCGACCACGTCGTCCAGGGTGGCGACCTGGTACCCGTCCATCGCGGCCTGCAACGCGCAGATCGGGTCGACCTCGGTCACCACGACCCGGGCGCCCTGACCGCGCAGCGACTCGGCGCAGCCCTTGCCCACGTCGCCGTAGCCCATGACCACGGCCATCTTGCCGCCGATCAGCACGTCGGTGGCCCGGTTGATGCCGTCGATCAGGGAGTGCCGGCAGCCGTACTTGTTGTCGAACTTGCTCTTGGTCACCGAGTCGTTGACGTTGATGGCCGGGAAGAGCAACGTGCCGGCGCGGTGCATCTCGTAGAGGCGGTGCACGCCGGTGGTGGTCTCCTCGGTCACGCCCTTGATGCCGGCCGCGATCCGGGTCCAGCGCTGGCCGTCCTCGCCCAGCGAGCGGTGCAGCAGCTCCAGGATGACCGCGTACTCCTCGGAGTCGGCGGACTCGACCGGCGGCACGACGCCGGCCTTCTCGAACTCGGCGCCCTTGTGTACGAGCAGGGTGGCGTCACCGCCGTCGTCGAGAATCATGTTGGGGCCCTGGCCGTCCGGCCAGAGGAGCACCTGCTCGGTGCACCACCAGTACTCCGGAAGCGTCTCGCCCTTCCAGGCGTACACCGGAACGCCGGCAGGGGCTTCGGGGGTGCCGTCCGGGCCGACGACGATCGCGGCGGCGGCGTGGTCCTGGGTGGAGAAGATGTTGCAGGACGCCCAGCGGACCTGCGCGCCGAGGGCGACCAGCGTCTCGATCAGGACGGCGGTCTGGATGGTCATGTGCAGCGAGCCGGTGATCCGCGCGCCGGCGAGCGGCTGCGCCTCGGCGAACTCCCGCCGGATCGCCATCAGACCGGGCATCTCGTGCTCGGCGAGCTGGATCTCCTTGCGCCCGAACTCGGCGAGCGACAGATCCGCCACCTTGAAGTCGCCCTCGGCGAGCGTGCTCGGCCGGGCCTCGGACGGCGTACCGCTGGCGGCCGCCGGGAGGGTGCTGGTCATGAAAGCTCCTGTCGAACGATGTCTGCGCCGATCCTCCACCTTACGCGCGCCAGCGACGACCGCCGGGGGACGGGCGGCGGACAGCGCACGGGGCGGTCGGTGGTGGACAGACCCGCTGCCCGCCTCCGCCCGCCCCGCGCATCCCCCCGGTTTGGTTCCCCGCACGTTGCCGGACCGTCGTCGCGATAACGCTGCGTACTCATAGAGTCACACTCAGGCTATGCCGAGTCAAGCTATTCCGGGAAAGTCGGACTTGCGTCGAGTCAGCGCAGACCCGACGTCGCCACGTACGCCTCGCCGTTGCCGCTGATCCGCAGCGGCTCGCCGGCCGCCGTGCCGATCGCCGCCTCGCCGGAGACCAGCGTCAGGGCGCCAGCCCCGTCGTCGACCGTCACCGAGCCCGCGCCGCAGAGCACCACCCGGGGACCGGGCAGAGTCAGCGTGGCCTCCGGCACATCCGCGCCGACCCGCACCCGGTGCAGCGCGAAGTCGTCCACCGGCACCGCCCAGCAGTCCACCCCCGGGCCGACGGGCCGGGCGGCGCGCACCGGATCGTCGAGCACCTCGAAGCGCAGCACCCGCACCAACTCGTCCACGTCGACCCGCTTCGGGGTGAGGCCGCCCCGCAGCACGTTGTCGCTGGCCGCCATGATCTCGACGCCACAGCCGCTGAGGTACGCGTGCAGGTTGCCCGCGGGCATCCAGATCGCCTCGCCCGGTACCAGCCGCACATGGTGCAGCAGCAGCGCCACCAGCACGCCCGGGTCGCCCGGATAGGCCTTCGCCAGCCGCCGGGCCAACTCGGCGTCCGGGCCGTCGGCCGCCGACGCCACGACGGACCGCAGCAGCCCGTCGCGCCCCGCCGCCGGCCAGCCGAGCAGCGTCCCCACCGCCGTGCGCAGGCCCGCCGGCCCGGTGCGCAGCGCGTCGACCACGGGCCCCAACTCGGGTACGCCGAACGCGGCGAGCGCCTCCGCCGACTCCACCGGATCGCGGAAGCCACACAGCGCCTCGAACGGGGTGAGCGCGACCAACAACTCCGGCTTGTGGTGCGGGTCGGAGTAGTTGCGCTCCCCCGCCGGGAGATGCGCCTCGGCCGCGAAACCCGCCCGAGCCTGCTCGGCATCCGGGTGGGCCTGCAGACTCAGTGGCGAGTCGGCGGCGAGAACCTTGAGCAGGAACGGCAGCCGGCTGTCGAAACGGTCGGCCACCCGTTGGCCCAGCCACTGCCCCGGCTCGTCGCGTACCAGGTCACAGAGGCTCACCCGGGCCCCGGCGCGCTCCACGCTGGCCGGGGCGGCCGGGTGGGCGCCCAACCACAGCTCGGCCTCCGGGCCGGGGCTGGGCACCGGTCGCCCCTGCAACAGCGCAATGGCGGAGCGGGACCCCCAGGCGTAGTCGCGGATCGGTCCGTACAGCGGTTCCACGTCTCAGACCCCGGGTTGCCCGACCGCCTCGCCCGCGGACTCCTGCGGCTGCGGTACGGCGGTGTCGGCAGCGGCGCCGGTGCCGGCCTTGGCGGCGGCGACGCTGTAGATGTCCGGCTCCAGGTAGATCACCCGGGCGATCGGCACGGCGGTACGGATGCGCGCCTCGACCGCGTTGATGCCCCGGGCCAGGTCGTGCGCGCTCTCGCAGGCCGGTACGCCGATCTTCGCGGCCACCATCAGCTCTTCCGGGCCCAGGTAGAGCGTCTTCATGTGGATGATCCGCTCCACCTCGGGGCCCTCGGTGATGGCCCGCTCGATGGCCGCCAGATCCTGCTGCTCGGCACCCTCACCGAGGAGCAGGCTCTTGGTCTCGATGGCCAGCACGATGGCGATGACCACCAGCAGGACGCCGATCATCGCGGTGCCGGCCGCGTCCCACCGGCCGTTCCCGGTGGCCAGCGTCATGCCGACGCCGAACAGCGCGAACACCAGACCGACCAGGGCGCCGAAGTCCTCCAGCAGCACGACCGGCAGCTCCGGCGCCTTGGCCCGGCGGATGAACCGCACCCAGGACTGCTTGCCCCGGATGTGGTTGGACTCCTTGATCGCCGTCCGGAAGGAGAACGACTCCATGCCGATCGCCACCACCAGCACCGCCACCGGCAGCCACTGCCACTCGGTGATGCCCTCCGCGTGCGACCACTTGTGGTACGCCTCGTAGAGGGCGAACAGTCCACCGATGCTGAACAGCACGATCGACACGATGAACGCGTAGATGTAGCGCTCCCGGCCGTAGCCGAACGGGTGTTCCGGCGTGGCCGCGCGCTTCGCCCGCTTGCCACCGAGCAGCAGCAGAGCCTGGTTGCCGGAGTCGGCGACCGAGTGGACCGCCTCGGCCAGCATCGACGAGGACCCGGAGAGCAGGAACGCGATGAACTTGGTGACGGCGATGCCGACGTTGGCCAGCAGGGCGGCGACGATCGCCTTCGTCCCGCCGTTCGCGCTCACGCCGTCACTCCGCTTCGCGTCGTGGTGACGTACATGCCGCGCCGCCCCCTGGGTACGTTCACTGGTTCGACAGCTCCTTCATCTCGGTGATGGCCGGTACGGCCATCGGGTCCAACCCGTGTGCCAGAGCAAGATAGATCGAGGCGAAGTCCGGTACGGCGATCAGCGAGGCCAGCCGCTCCAGAGCCGACCCGCCCTCGGCGGTCACCACGTCACACCGCACGCCGCGGCGCTCGGCGAGGGTCTGCACCGCGTCCGCGCGGCGCTCCTCGACGGCGAGCGGCTCGTCCGTGTCGTCCTCGGCGTTGAGCCCGCCGTCGCGCAGCAGCACCAACCGCAGCCGGGTGCCCTCGCCGTCGTCCTCCGACGGGTCGGCGAAGATGTCCCGCTCGCCCTCGGCGAGGCCGCCGAAGACGCCGTCCAGCAGGCCGACCCGTCCCCGCCCGGCCTCGCCCAGCGCGCCGGTGACCACCGGGTAGCGGGCGTTCGCGGACAGGGTGTCGCCGAACCGGCGGGCCGCCACGGTCGCCAGCGGCGACGAGCCCCAGACGATCGGGATCGAGCCGGCCAGGCCCAGCGCCAACGACTTGGCCGGGTTGACGAACGACTCGGCGGCGGAGCGGCAGCGGTCGGCGTCCGCGTCGAGCCGGGCGGCCGTCTCCGCCAGGTCCGCCTCGTTGACCTTCACCAGGCCGAGTGACCGCGCCGCCAGCAGGACCGGCACGGTGAGCGCCCAGAGGCTGGCCCGGGCCGGCGCCCGTCGGGGCACCGGGATGAACGGCGCGCGGGCCCGCTCGGCCACCGACTGCAACTGCGAGTCCGGTGCGCCCACCGCGACCAGCCGAGCGCCGCGCCGATGCGCGGCCTCGGCGGCGCCGAGCGCCTCCGGGCTGCGACCGGACGCGCTCACCGCGATCACCACGTCGGCGGCGCCCACCCAACCGGGTACGCCCGCGCTGCGGTGCCCGATGATCGGCACCGGGCAGCGCGGTCCGGCGACCGTGGCCAGCACGTCACCGGTACGCCCGGCGGTGCCGATGCCGGCGATCACCACGGCCCGGGGCCGCCCGTCGTCGGCGAGCACAGCCAGGTTCGCCTCGGCGGCCAGCGCTGCGCTCTCGCGCACCTGCGCGCCGGCCGAGGCGGTGTGCCGCAGCATGCCGCCCGGGTCGTGCTCGGCCAGCGCGTTCGGGTTGTCGAGCAGTGCCTCGTCGGCGTCGCGCCGCCCGCTGACCCCCGCCGTACCGTCGATCATGACTGCTGTCCGGGGCCGCCACGCGCCTCGTCGAGGAGCAGCACCGGCACGTCGTCGCGGACCTCGAAGATCCGGCCGCACTCCGTGCAGGTCAACGTCTGCGCCTCCGCGTCGTAGGTCAGCGGGGCGTGGTGCGTGTCCGGGCAGGCGAGGATCTCGAGCAACTGCGGATCCAGGGCCATGGCACGGCTCCTTCCACGAGTGCGGGTCACCGACGGCGGTGCCGACCGGCGCAGGCGATCTTATCGGCGAACGCGGTCGAGCACCTCGTCCCGGAGCGAGACCATCCGCTCGCGGGTGGGCGCCTCGACGTTGAGCCGCAGCAGCGGCTCCGTGTTGGAGGCGCGCAGGTTGAACCAGGCGCCGTCTTCGAAGCGCAGCGTCAGCCCGTCCATCTCGTCGGCCGTCGCGTCCGGGTAGGCGGCCCGCACGTCGGCCACCGCCGCGGCCTGGTCGGCGACCGTCGAGTTGATCTCGCCGGAGGCGACGTAGCGCTCGTACTCGCCGGCCAGCACGGACATCGGCAGCGACTGCTCGCCCAGGGCGGCAAGCGTGTGCATCGCGGCGAGCATGCCGGTGTCGGCGAACCAGAAGTCCCGGAAGTAGTAGTGCGCCGAGTGCTCACCGCCGAAGACCGCGTTGGTCCGGGCCATCTCCGCCTTGATGAAGGAGTGCCCGACCCGCGCCACCACCGGCTCCCCACCGTGCTCACGGATGATCTCCGCCACCGCGCTGGAGGTGATCAGACCGTGGATCACCGTGGAGCCCGGGTGCTTGGCCAGCTCGCGAGCCGCGACCAGCGCGGTGATCGCCGACGGCGAGACCGGCTCGCCGCGCTCGTCGACCACGAAGCAGCGGTCGGCGTCGCCGTCGAAGGCCAGGCCGATGTCGGCGCCGTGCTCGACCACGGCGCGCTGGAGGTCGACCAGGTTCGCCGGGTCCAGCGGATTTGCCTCGTGGTTGGGGAAGCTGCCGTCCAGCTCGAAGTAGAGCGGCACGATCTCCAGCGGCAGGGCCGACAGGGCGGCCTCACCGAGCACGGTGGGGACGGTGTAGCCACCCATCCCGTTGCCGGCGTCGACGACCACCTTCAGCGGCCGGATGCCGGAGAGGTCGACCAGCTTGCGCAGGTAAGCGGCGTAGTCGGGGAGCAGGTCACGCCGCTCGGCCGGCCGGGTCGGCTCGCCCGCCGGGCGGGACGCCTCCGAGTCCAGCATCGCCTGCGCCCGGTCGCGGATCTCCGCCAAGCCGCTGTCCTGGCCGATCGGCCGGGCCCCGGAGCGGCACATCTTGATGCCGTTGTACTGCGCCGGGTTGTGGCTGGCCGTGAACATCGCCCCGGGCAGGCCGAGCGAACCGGAGGCGAAGTAGAGCAGGTCGGTGGAGGCGAGCCCGATCTCGATCACTGAGCGCCCCTCGGCCCGTACCCCGGCGGCGAAGGCGGCCGCCAGACCGGGCGAGCTGGCCCGCATGTCGTACCCGACGACGACGGCGTCACCGGGCTCGTCGGTGGCGTTGAGCAGCTGGGTGAAGGCGGCACCGAGCGCCTCGGCGGCCCGTTCGTCCCACTGGTCCGGCACCGTCCCTCGGACGTCGTACGCCTTGACGATCTGGGACAGATCAGACACTAGTTCCGCTCCTTGGCCGCAGGTTTCCAACGAACCTGAGCGTATCGGAGCGGCCGGGCCGCGCCCCGCTCAGCCGGGGAGCCGGGGCATGAACACGGTGTGGTCGCCGCCGTCCGGGCCCTCGGGCCGGGGCGGAGCACCGGGATCGCCGGGGACGCCCGGCATGACCTGAGTGGCGTCCGGCGGGGTCGTGGCGGGCCGCGCCCCGTAGACGCCCCCGGGAGCGGGTCGCGGAGCGGGCACGGCCGGCGGCTGCTGGCCGTACACCGGGCCGGGGTGACCAGGCGCGGCCGGTGACCCACCACCCGCGCGGTAGGTGGTCCCACCGGGGTTGCCCGGCAGCGGGCCGGGCTCGTCGGTCGGCGTGCGGTCCTGCCGGGAGCGGCGGACCAGCAGCACGATCAGCAGCGCGCCCACCGCCACCATCGCGATGCCGAAGAACATGATCAGCGAGCCACCGCCGCCGGACTCGGCGGACAGCGCCGTCGTCGAGGGCGCGCCGGAGGCCGGGCCCAGCGCGGCCGGGTCCACCACCTCGCCCGCCGTCGCGACCTCGGTCGGGGTCGGCGTCGGGGTGGGCTTCTTGGACGGCGTCGGGGTGGGTGACGGCGAGAGCCGCCCGGCGACCTTCGCCTCGTCGATAGCGTGCCCCAACTGCTGGCCGGCAGCGGTCAGACCGATACCGGTCACGTAGAGCCGACCACCCTGCGTACCGGCGGCGAACGCCACCCGATACCGCACGGTGGTCCCCTTGCCCTTGCACAACGTCGGCTTGGCCGGGGAGGTCTCCCCGGTAGCCACGTTGCCGCCGCCACCGGAGACACCCACCGGGCGCCAGCGTCCGCCCACGTTGACCTGGACCGCCACCTGATCCGGCTGAAGGCCCTCAAGGCTCAGACCCAGCGCCGTACGCAGCAGGACGCACCCCTCGGAGCGCTTGCGCACCGCGACGTTCACTGCCTGGGGAGAACCTCCGGCGGCGAAGCTGCTGGCCGCGCCCACCCGGACCGAGTCGTCGTCGGCCAACGCGGGTGACGCACCGAGCATCACCAGGCCGACCAACAGACCGCAGACCGTCGCGAGCCGTGCGGCACGTCGACGCAGCTTCATGATCACCTCACCGTTCCTCCCCGGGTGGGGTCCGCCGGACAGGCTACTACCGGGCCACTCCCGCCACCGGTCATAGAGCGGTCGACATGTGTGCGGCGTTACGGTCTACGACGCGCGCCCAGCGTCGTGTCCGGCACGGGCGAGCGCATCGCGGCAGAGCCGGTCGGCGGTGCGCGTCGTCTCGGGAAGGCGGTAACGCGGCGTCAGGGCGAGCACCCGGGCAGTGGCGTTCTCCAGACTCATCCGGTGCCCGACGCTCACGAAGACCGGCTTCACCCCGTCCTGGGTACGCACCACCCGGCCGATCACCGCGTCCCCGTCGCGCAGCACCGACCAGGCGCCCCGTTCGGCGGCCGGGGCTTCCCACGCGCCGACCAGCGGCGTCTTCCCCACCCCGATCGCGGGCAGGTCGGTGACCACCCCGAGGTGACAGGCCAGCCCGAAGCGGCGCGGATGGGCCACCCCGTGCCCGTCGCAGACCAGCAGGTCCGGGACGGTCGTCAACCTGTCCAGGGCGGCGAGCAGAGCCGGGACCTCGCGGAAGGCGAACAACCCCGGCACGTAGTCGAACGCGGGCCGGCCGACGCTGACCGCCGAATCCACCACGGCCAGCGTCCGAGCATCCAGCACGGTCACGGCCGCCGCGAGGAGGTCACCGCTCTCGGCGTACGCCACGTCCAGGCCGGCCACCGTGTCCGGCGCGAGCGGGCCGGGCCCGACCAGGTCGACGAGCGGTCGCAACTCCTCCTGTACGGCCACCGCCTCCGCGATCCACGCCGGCTCGGACGTTGATCCACTCGGTTTCGCCGATGTCGCGGTGTCCCACGCCCTCGGACAGCCCGACATCGGCGATGTCGAGTCGCTCACACGTCGTCCGACCTGTCCTTGCCGGACGGTCGCGGCGCGCTGCCACCCTCGGCCGGAGCTGACACTCCGGCAGTCGCCCCGTCGACCTCATCGCCGTCCGCCTGCCTTCCGGTGGCACCGAAGGCCACCCCGAAGGCGACGGCCATGGCGACACCGAAGGCCACGCCGCCCGTAGGACCCATCATCGGGATGCCGATCGCCAAGCCGAACAGAAGGCCGACCGGCCACCCCCAGAGACGCGCCCTGCCGCTGTCGGTCGTGAAATTCGCCATGGACCGATGTTAATCGGCACGGCCAACCATGCGGGCCGCCCGCCGAGGCGCGCTGTGTCGTCGGCCGTAGAGCCGCCGAACCTCGCCCACCGGTCCGCGATCAGGTGAGTTTCAGCTCGTCGCGGGCCTCGTCGACCCACCGGGCGATGCCGTGCGCGCCACTGTCGGTGGCCAACGACGTGGCCTCGTCGAGCAAGCTACGGGCGGCGTCCCGGTCACCGTCGCTCGCCGCCAGGTCCGCCAGCCCGATGAGGTTCGCCGCGACCCCCGCCGTAAAGGACAGCTTCCGGCGCAGCCGCGTCGACTCCTCCAACAACTCCCGCGCCGCCCCGACCCGACCGGCGGCCTGCTCGCCGAAGCAGAGGTGCCGCAGCACGTACGACAGGGTCAGCTCGTCCCCCGCCCCGGTCGCCAACTCCCGCGCCCGGGCGAAGGCCGGATCGGCGGTGGCCTGGTCCTGCCGGATCACCTGGTGGACCGTACCCACCCAGAACAGCGCCTCACCCTCGCCACGGGCGTCGCCCACCTCGCGGTAGAGCTGCGCCGCCCGCTCGAAGAGCGACAGCTCGGCCGGGTCCTCGGCCCCGCTCTCCAGGAACCGGGCGTGCAACAGCCGTCCCCGGGCCAGGGCCGTGTCCGCCTCCAACGCCACGAGATCCCGCTCGGCCGCGGGCAACGACGTCGCGTCGCCACCGAAGACCGCCTGCTCGTAGCGTTCCTGTGCCCGCGTCAACCGGACGTCGAACCCCTCGGCCATCACTGACCCACCCTTCCGTCGATACGCGCGCCGATGCCCGTCACCCGTCCCGTCATGATCGACTCCACGTCGGCGATGTCGCGCCATCCCGCCGGGCGGTTTCAAGTGGTGGTTGCAACCAGGTGTTTGTGGAGTACCTCGGCTGGATTCTGCCAGTCGAGGGTTTGGCGTGGTCGTCCGTTGAGTTCTCGGGCCACGGCGTCGAGGTCGTCCTGGGTCCAGGTGCGAAAGTCGGTGCTGGAGCGGGGGAAGTACTGGCGCAGGAGACCGTTGGTGTTCTCGTTGCTGCCGCGTTGCCATGGGCTGTGGGGGTCGCAGAAGTAGACCTTGCAGTCGGTGGCCAGGGTGAACACCGGGTGGTAGATCATCTCGATGCCCTGGTCCCAGGTCAGGGTCTTGCGCAGCTCGGCCGGCAGCCGGCGCATGAGACCGGTGAGGGTGTCGATGACCTGTTCACTGACCCGCGATTCGGGCAGAGCGCCAAGCATCACGTATCGGGTGGCCCGCTCGACCAAGGTGATGATCGCGCTGGAGCCTCGGGCGCCGATGACCAGGTCACCTTCCCAGTGCCCGGGCACGGCCCGGTCTTCGACCTCGGCCGGGCGGGTTGAGATGTGGAAGTCACGCACCCACGGGCGTCCCCGCAGCGCGCCGGCCTGGCGCGACTGGGGCCGTCGGCCAGCGCGTCCCGAGCGCAGCGCGACTTGCCGGGCGAGTTCCTGGCGCATTCCACCTCGGGCCTGGAAGTAGATCGCTTGGTAGATCGTCTCGTGTGACACCCACATCTCCGGCCTGTCGGGGAACTCCCGCCGCAGCGACCGAGCGATCTGCTGCGGCGAGTGCCGCTGACACAGACGATCCTTGACCGTCTGCCACAACGGCGGCCACGCCCGCCCCCACCTCGGACGCAACTTGCCCTCACGAGGACGCCGCGCCCGCGCATCCGCCTTGTCCTGAGCGTTGCGGTGAGAGTACTTCCACCGGTACGCCCCACCCCATCCCTTCGGATAGCCCACCCCGGCCACATAACCCGGGTCAGGCCCGAACGGATGCCGCTGACCCGCCGGCACCCGACCCCCGGTGCCACAGTGATTCCGCGACAACTCCCGCCAAACCGTCGAGCGATGCCGCCCAATCACCTCCGCGATCTGCGGGAACGTCAACCCCTGACCGAACAACACCTCAATCTGCGCCCGCTCCGCGGACGACAACCTCTGCCCCGGCATGACCCCTCATCCTGACGAGAATCCACCCCGTTGCAACAACCACTTGAGCCCAAGCCGGGCGGAAACCGCCACTTCGGCGATCCGGTGTCGATCACTCTCTGCGTCGGCTGATCCAGCCTTCCGTCGATGCGCTCGGCGCGCAATCCCTACGCCCCGCGGGCAATGTCCGGGTCCGCGCCCGGGTCGCCCGCCGCCCGAAGCTGCTCCTCGAACATCACGAACGACCGCTGCCGGATCCCCCGGATGAGAGCCTGCTCGCGCGGCGTCAGCTGCCGCCCCTCGGCCTTTGCGGTATCCCTGATTGCCTGCACGGTCTCGTACAGAGCGAAGACCGGACCTTCCCCTTCGAGATAGTGGGCGCGGAACCGCTCCACCTCCTGCACGAAATCCTCCGGGGTGCGCCGGAAAACATCTCCACCGACGTCGAAGACGATCTCCGTGAAGAGGTCGTTCTTCGCCTGCCAGCCTCCCGTGTCGATTGCAACTCGCCATACCCGAGCACCACCGTCGGGTGTCTCCACAATCTTGACGGGAGACTGGTGGTAGAGGTAGTAGGACGGAAGAACCAGACCGGGCATCTGCACCACTAGGTGTTCTCCTCGTAAGTCGATTGGAGGGCTTCCCAGAACAACTGCTGCTCGCGCTGGAGGATGCCATCCACAATTGCGGCCTCGCGCCCCGTCAACTCTCGAGCCTCAATGCGGGCCAAGGCGTCGATGTCGCGGCGTACCTCGTACAGCGCATGCTCCCAGACCGCTACGGCATCAAGCGCTGCCAGGTGCAGACGAAACTCGGCGAGGTGGCCGCTCGGCGTCTTGAGCACGAGTTGTATGTCCCGGTAGCCGCTGTCCTCCGGTGACAGAAATCGATCATCATAACTCGCGATCTCGACATCAGGGTGAGCTCGTAGCCGCTCCAGGGCGCCGTAAAGGTCGTCGAGCGACCCAAATTCGACCTTCGCAGCGGCCAAATCCAGCAAACGGGACGCATCGCCTTGGCGCTTGGCCACCTTGTCTTCGGCCCGCCTCCGATCCTTTGGCTGGGTACGCCACCCAGGCTCCCCAACGCGTCGATCACCGAGGTGCGCAAGAGATACCGCAAGCTGATTCAGCTCCGTCTGAGCAACCGCAGCCGCCGCAAAGAGGCTGTCGAGGTAGTGCTGGCGATAGATGAGGTCCGCTTGGCGACGCTTGTCGAAGCCCGGTTGAGCAGGCGGGTCATCAGGCACCTGGATACTCGCGCTGATCGTCCGCTGCTCATCCGTCAGGGGTGTCTGCTGTGGAGGGCTCACGACTCTGACGGGGGCTCCCGACCCCGGGATATCGACCTCTGAGACACCCTGCGTATTGATGTCGTCCAGTACGTCGGTGAGGGCGTCGATGGCCTGTTGGTGGCTCGCCAGGTGGTGCAGCGTCAGCGGGCGGGCCGTCAGTGAGTTCGCCAGTTCGGGCGTGGCGAGGATGATTCGTGCCAGATCCGGTGCCTGCGCCAACTGCCGGGCCAACGTCTCGGCCAGCTTCGGCTCGTTCCGAGGTGGCTCTCGCAGGGCAGCGTCCAGCATGTCGCGGACGCGGGTGTCGGCGAACAGCCGCGACACGTCCTGCGCGGCCGCCTCATCGAGGGTGGGCACCAGCCGCCGGAGGCTCGACGGATCGACCGCCCTCGCGAAGTCGGCCGGACTCATCCCGGCCGAGAAGACCTCGTCGAGACTGCCGGCCTGCGCGAGTGGCTGACTTTCGCGAGCATCGGACGGCAGACCGTCCGGCATCGAGCCCGGGCCGTCCAGCAGGAGGTACATGCGGTTGACGTACGGGTCGCCGTGGCCGCCGTCGTCGTACCCGGGTGGGTGGGTCGGCAGGTCGGGGCGTTCACTGAACCGACCCCGGGGCAGTCCGCCGAGCGGCATCGGCCGGCCGTCTCCGCCTAGGACGAGCGCGTCGATGCCGACCACGTCGGGGTACAGCGGCCGGTCGCGGACGAGGCCGGTCTGCGGGTCGGCGTAGAGGATCTTGCCGTTCTGGTTGAGTGCCACCCAGGCGTGCGAGCCGCCACCGGCCCACTCGGTGATCAGGAACGCGTAGCTGCCGTGGCCGCCCAGCACCAGTTGGTCGTGCAGGTTGGCGTACCCCTGCCGGGCCTGTGCCGGGTCGGTCGGCTGACCGGGCGCGAGGACGCGTTGGAAGCGGCCGCCGGTGACGTCCTCCACCCGGCCGGGGCCACCCGCCTCACCGCGGATCGGGCGTCGGATGTCGCCGTCGAGGTAGCCGTCGAAGGTGCGCGGCGCGGACACCCGCGGTCGCCCGTGCACCCAGGTCTCGAAGAGCGACAGGGTGCAGTCCAGGCAGTTGATGCCACGGGTGGCGTCGGCCTGGGGGCCGCCGTCGTTCAACAGGCGGAACCATCCACCCTGGCGCGGATCGGCGGTACGTCTGACGGTGCCGTCGCGCTCGCGCGGCATCTGTCGTTCGACGTCGACCTGGTGCAGCGCGAGTGGTGGCCGAAGTCCGCCCGGCTGCCCGTACGGGCGGGAGTCGTCGATCGGCGGGGGGATGTCGTCGCCGGTGAGCCGGGACGGGCCGCTGGTCTCCACCGCGCCGAGCGCGAGCGCGCCCACGTCGTTGTTGGCGTGCGCGAAGGTCCCGTCGGCCAGGTCGATGACCGGCGGTGCCGTGATGCCCGCCAGGACGTCGTTGGCCAGGTCACGCCAGTGGGCGTACGCGCGTGACTCGTCGTTCGCCGCCCGCTGCCAGCCGTCGGCCCACTGTCGGTGGCCGGTCTGGTGCAGATGTCGGGCGTAGTTGGCGTACTCGACAGCCCTTCGGTCGTGCTCTGCCGCCCGCTCCCGCAGGCGGGCGGCCTCGGCCTGCCGGCGGTTGTTCTCGAAGCCGATCCGCTGTGCTTCGAAGTGGCCCTGGTAGCGCCGTCGCTCGGCGGCCTCCGCCTCGGCCAGCCATTGGGCCGCGTACCAGTCGTCGACATCGCTCGCGGACTCCGCCGGGTCGCCGAACGCGACCACGTCGACGGGTGCGGGGCCACGACCGCCGGTCCTCTGCCGGGGTACGCGAGCTGGCGCGACCGACTCCCGCGGCGCGGTCCGCTCGGGTGCCGAGTGGCGGCCAGCCGGCGCGGCCACGGCGCTCCCGGTCGCCGGGGTCGTGGCTGCGCCGTACCTGCCGACGTCGTCGGGTGAGGTGCCGACCGTCGGTCCGGCGGGCGTGACCGGGGACGCCACCGGTGGCGCGGGAGCCGGGGCAGGGCCGGCGGACGCGATCGGTGTCGAGAGCCCGGCAGTGCCCGCCGCCGCCGGGCCGACCGGGGGCACCGCCCCCATGGCCGTCGGCAGGGACGCCGACACCGGTCCGGTCGACGAGGTCACCGAGGCCGAGGGCAGAGAAATTGACGATGGTCCGCCCGCTGTGGGCAGGGAAGCCGCCGGCGTCGCCGGAACCGCCGGTGACACGGCCGAGGCGACCCCGGGTAGACCGGTCGACGAGGGTACGGAGCCGCTGATGGCCGGGGCGACGCCGGCCGGGTCGATCGCCGGCGGGGTGACGCCGACACCTGGTCCGCCGACCGCGTCGACAACACCGGCGACGGGCGCGGTGACCCCCGAGAGCGTGGGCGCCGCCGCGACGGCGGGATGGCCCGGCTCCGCAACGGCCGAGAGCCCCACCTCCGACACTGTTGGACCCGCGCCGTGCCCGTCGGCGGGAAGGCCCTGGATGCCCGCTGCCGCCAGCGCCGACGTACCGGTGACGTTCGCGCCCACCGCTCCGGCACCATTCCCCGTCGACGCCGACGGTGGCGAAAGCGGCCCAGACGCCACCGACGAAGATGACGCCGGCCCCGGCGACACCGGCGCAGCCGCCGTGAGTTCCGCAGGTGGAGGCGGGATCGGCAGCGACGGGCCGGCGAGGGACGCACCCAGCGCGTCGGCCTGGGCGCGGAGCCGCGCCTGGAGGGCATGGTCGGTCTGTGCGGTCGTCGAGCCGGTGACGCCGGACGCGGCGGCGCGCACCACGTCGTCGACCGAGGCGATGCCCTGCCCGGTGGCGACGCTGGCCGCGCTCTCGGCGAGCATCTCGCCGGTCATCTCCCGACCCAGGTGCTCGCCGACACGTGCCGCGCGGCCGGTCGCGTGGCGGCCCAGACCAGCCAGTGGCGCGACCGCACCACCGGCGAGCCCGCCGACCGCCGAAGCGCCCAGGTCGGTCAGGTCGACGCCGTGGGCCCGGCCGGTCGAGTTCTGGTACGCCTGCGTGGCGAGGCTGATCCCGGACTCCTCGGCCGCCTCCTCCACTCCTTCCCGGGTGGCCCGCTTGGCGAGCCCGCGCACGCCGCCCTTGGCGACCTCCTTGGCCGCGCGCTCGCCGGCCTCCTTGAGCCCGCGCCGCAGCGCCTTGCTGGCCAGTTGCCCCATGAGGCGTTTGAAGATCTGCTGGATGAGCAGGCGGGTCGCGGTGACGGCCGCGCCGGCCGCCGGAGACGCCGCCCCGGCGGTGAGCAGCGCCGCCACGGCCACCGAGAGCAGTTCGACGACGAGGATCCCCAGCTCGATCCAGACTTCGATCTTGGCGCCCTCGATGTCGCAGCCGCACTCCTCGACCAGCCGGCCCAGGTCGGCGGTGACCGCGAGCAGCACCGGCAGGGGCGCGTCGTCGCCCTCGGCGATGCCGCGCCAGGCCGCCTCGAACGCGGCATCGACAGCGCCGACGCCGCCGTATCCACTGCGTACCTCGGCGGCGGCCGCTGCGGCGTCGGCGTGCGGGCCGGCGAGGACGCCGGCGACCGCGTACCACCGGTCCGCGACGTCCCAGACGGCCCGTTCGTCACCCTCCGGCCACTGCACGCCGATCGCCCAGTCGAGGGCCTCGTAGATCCACCCGGGTACGTCCCAGGGCGCGTAGTCCAACGGGTGCGGGATCGGGCTGGGCAGCACGCTCATCCGGATCGGCCCGTCGTCAGCGCTGGTCGGCGGTGCGGTCGAGCCGGGCGGCGCTGCCCTGGTCGGTCCGCACGCTCGCGTCGACCGCGCTGACCACGTCGACACCCAGCTCGGTGAGCCGCTGACCGACGCCCGCCCAGGCGCGCAGCACGGTCTGCTCGATGCCCCGGTAGCTCCGCTCGAACGCCGCGCCTATGTCGTCGCGCCCCCACGGACGGGTGCCGCTGGCGGCCTCGATCTCGCCGCCCTCCGCCGCCCGCCGGGCGGTCACCGCCTCGCCGGAGAGGGCCAGGTCCGCGCCACCGCGCCGGGCCCGGGACGCGTCCAGCCAGAGCTGCCCGTCGGTCACGCCGGCCCCCCGCGGCGGCCGAGTACGGCGTCGGCGCGGCCGAGCAACGCGCCGAAGTCGCCGGTACGCAGGAAGTCCGCCGAGCCTGACCCGGCCGGCATGGTCTCGGCGACCAGATCCTGGGTGGCCTGGGTGACGGCGGCCACGGCGACCCGGATCGTCTCGGTGATCTTCCGGCTCAGCGCCTCGGCGTCGCGGACCCGGTAGACGGCCGGGTCGAGGACGATCTCGATGACCTGGCCCTGCGCGCCGACGGTCGCCGTGACGTGACCATCCGACGAGCGGCGGGTCACCCGCAGCTCGGCGAGCCGCGCCGCAAGAGTGTCCAAACCGGACCTGAGCTGCTGGTACTGCCCGTACACGTCGTCGAATCGGGCTCGTAGCTCGCGATTGGCGTCCCGGTCCACTCGTTCGCTCACCGCCGCTCCTCCCGTCACCGTCGGTATCCAAGACCATACCGGCCGCCATCGATCCGTGTAGTCCGGTAGTTTCGATGTGTGATCGACCGTCAGCAGGCCGAGCAGCTCGCGTCCGCCTGGGCGCGGCGCGACTCACAGCGCCTCGGCCACGAGTGCACCCCGGTGGTCGACGAGTTCGACCTCGGCTTCGTGATCACCTCGAACGTGTCGAGCGGAGCACGGGCGATCCCCGGCGACCTGCCGACGACCGTCATCGACAAACGCACCGGAACGGTCACCACCTGGCCCCGGGTGCCGGCCCCCGTGGTGGCGGACCTGTACCGACGTAGTCAGCCGAGCGGACCGACCGCACCGCGCACGGTCGACGCGTCGAGCCTGCTGATCCGGGAGATCCATCGGGGCCCGACGCCGAACACGGTGGCGCATCTGACCCTCGACGGTCGCATCTGGACGGCCCAGGGCACGAGAGGGCCGGCGACCCTGAACCACCATCCGCTGGTGCGCGCCTACCTGGACGAACGGCCGCCGGGCGAGCTGGTGCGCGGCGTCGAGTGTCACGCCGAGCTGATCGTGGTCTCCGACGTGCTGCACGAGTACGACCACCGCCGGGCCGCCGAGGGCATCGAGCCGATGGGGCGAGCCGAGGCCGCCGCACTGCTGGACGCCGCCCGCTTCGAGATCTTCCGGATCCGTGAAGCGGGCGACCCGGCCGGCGGTGCCACCGAACTGCCCTGCGACTCGTGCATCGCGTTCCTGGTGCGCGCCAACGTCCTGCCGGAGGCCGCACGGGCCTACACCGAGACGTGGCGCGCACCGACCGCGCCCGACCCCGACCCGGGGCGCTTCCCGCCCGAGGTGGCGAACGCGCTGGTGGCGGCGGGCTGGCGACCGCACATCGGTGACCAGATCATGGCCGCGGCCGGCGTACGGGACGTCACCGCCGTACCCGGAAGGACGCACCGGCACGAGGCCTTCCCGGCCGTCGTGGAGGCGCTGACCGCGTTCCCCAGCCTGGTCGGTGCCCGGCGCGGTCCGGGCGAGCAGGTGTGGATCTCCCGCTTCGACATCCGGCCGCACCTGATCGCGCACACCGCCGACACGCTCGCCGACCTCGGCGCGGTGCTCGGCGTACGGCTCTTCCCGATCGGCACCGAGCAGCAGGACAGCATCCTCGCCGTCGACGAGCGGGGGCGGGTCTTCGCCCTCGACCAGGCCGGGGACTGGTTCCTCGGCGACAGCATCGACGCCGCGCTCACCACGTTGCTGCTCGGCCGGTCCCCCGCCCGGGTGCGCGACGACGGCACCTGGACGAGTTGATATTGACCGATACACTCTTCTCGCCTCGCCCCCTAGAGAAGAGACAGCGAATTGCCGAAGCTATCGAACGTCGCCACCGTGCTCGCACTCTCGGTCGGCATCGCCGTCGCCCCGGCCACGGCGGCCTCCGCTGCTACCGACCGGAGCGGGGCGGTCCGGTTGGACATCCCGAACAGCAGTGCGTGCAAGGCCGGTCGCACGGTCATGCAGGGCATGGTGGCCGGGCCGGGCGGCCAGCTCTACATCGTCTTCACGAAGGCCGCCGGGGCCGAGCCGGTCCTGTCCCGGTGGCTGCGGGACGGCTCGACCTGGGACGGCACCAGTTGGGTCTGCTCCGGGGCCCCCACCTCCATACCGGCCCTCGGCCACGGTAACGACCTGGCCTACAACGCGAACTACCTGGGCCAGGGCCCGGCGCTGATCGCCGCCCAGGGAAGTCAGTCCGCGTACCTGAGCGACAAGGTGACGATCATTCGGCTGAACGCCGACGGGGCTGTCGGCGCGACCAGTGAGGTGCGCCTGCCGATCGGCAACATCAGCGGGTTCTGCTACAGCGCGACGGCTGCCGGCGGTGCCGGCAAGTATGCGGCCCGCCGACTGGGCAGCCTGTGGACCCATCCCGGCGCTGGCGCGCTCACCAGCGGATGGACGCTGGTCAAGAGCAACCTGACGAGTCACGACAATCGTTCCGACCAGGGCATCGACTGCTCGGAGAACTACATCTGGAACACCAAGTCGATCAACACGTCGACGCCCTCGACCGGATGGAACTGGGTCTACCAGTACAACTGGTCGGGTGGCGATGTGGAGAGCGACATCGGCGTCCCGAGCAACAACCTGGTCGACGAGATCGAAGACGTCACCCATGTGGGGAGCGAGTTCTTCGTCGGCATCAACCGTAACGACGGGCTCTCCGACACCGTGAAGGTGTTCGTCGAATAGCTCGGTGCGTCGGGGTCGCCGGTCATGTCGCCCGGCGGCCCCGACGCGCCTACCTGCTCAGAGGTCGAGTCCGGTCAGCACCATGACGCGCGGCTCGGTGTAGTCGTCCATCGCGCTGCGCAGCCCCTCCCGGCCGACACCGCTGCCCTTCACCCCGCCGTACGGCATCTGGTCCGCCCGGTACGACGGCACGTCGCCGACGATCACCCCGCCCACCTCGAGGACTCGCCCGGCGGCGAAGGCCACGTCCAGTCGTCGGGTGAACACGCCGGCCTGCAACCCGTACGCCGAATCGTTGACCGCGGCGAACGCGGCCTGGTCGTCGGCAACCGGGGTGACCACAAGCACCGGCCCGAACACCTCCTCGGCGACGACCTTGGCGTCCGCCGGCACACCGGTGAGGACGGTCGGGGGGTAGGACGCGCCGGTGCGTACGCCGCCCACCTCGACCGTCGCGCCGGCCACGACCGCCTCGGACACCCACGCCTCGACCCGGCGGGCCGCCTCCTCGGACACCATCGGGCCGACGTCGGTCAGTTCGGAGGCAGGGTCGCCGGTGCGCAGCGCGCGTACCGCCGCCACCAGCCGGGGCAGGAAGTCGGCGTGCAGCGCGTGGTGCACGTACACCCGCTGCACGGCGATGCACGACTGGCCGGCCTGGTAGTTGGCGAAGGTGGCGATGCGCTGTGCCGCGAAGTCCAGGTCGTCGGGGGACGTCCAGTCCGCGCAGAGCACCGCCGCCGCGTTGCCGCCCAGTTCCAGTGTCACGTGCTTCTCCGGCACCTGCCGTCGGATCGCGGCACCGACCGGCCCGGACCCGGTGAACGACACGACCGGCAGCCGGGGGTCGGCGACCAGTTCGGCGGCGCGGTCGTTGGGTAGCGGCAGCACCGAGAACATGCCCGCCGGAAGGCCCGTCTCGGCCAGTAGTTCGCCGAGCAGCAGCGCGGACAGCGGGGTCGCCGGGGCCGGCTTGACGATGATCGGCGCGCCGACCGCGATGGCCGGGGCGACCTTGTGCGCGACCAGGTTGAGCGGAAAGTTGAACGGCGCGATACCGAGCACCGGCCCCTTCGGCACCCGTCGGACCAGGGCGATCCGGCCGGTGGCGGCCGCGTCGGTGTCGAGTCGTTGCAGCTCCCCCGAGAACCGTCGGGCCTCCTCGGACGCCCACCGGAAGGTGGAGACCGCCCGCCCGACCTCGGCCCGCGCCCACTTCACCGGCTTGCCGTTCTCGCCGGTGATCAACGCCGCGACCTCGTCGGCACGCTCGGCGAGCCGCCGGGAGACGTGGTCCAGGGCCGCCGCGCGGGCGTGCGCGGGCAGAGCCGCGGCCTGCGCGGCCACCCCGGCCGCTGCCGCGACAGCGGCCTCGACCTGGTCGGGCGTGGCAAAGGTGGTACGCCCCACCGCGCGACCGTCGTACGGATGGTGGGCGGTCAGCTCACCCGTACCGGAGGCGGGACGGGAGGCGACGAAGAACGGGGTGGGGTCCACGCCGTGCAGCGTAGACGGAACAGCACTCGACGGAAACAGTCGCCGCATACCTTGTCTGCTGCGGAATCAGTAGCGAAGATGGCAGGAAGATTGCGAGAACCGCCGCAGACTCACCCCCGGCCCCCTCGGAGTGATCCCGTCATGAGTGACCAGCAGCAGCTGCGCAACTTCGTCAACGGCTCCTACGTCGACCCGGCCGACGGCGGCTACGCCGACCTGGTCGACCCCTGCACCGGGGAGGTGTTCGCGCAGGCGCCGGTCTCCGGCCCCGCCGACGTCGACGCGGCGATGACCGCCGCCGCCACCGCCTTCGAGAGCTGGCGGGAGGTCACCCCGGCCGAACGGCAGAGGGCGCTGCTCAAGCTCGCCGACGCCGTGGAGGCGCGGGCCGCCGAACTGGTCGACGCCGAGGTACGCAACACCGGCAAGCCCCGCCAACTCACCGCCGAGGAGGAGCTGCCCCCGGCGGTGGACGAGTTCCGGTTCTTCGCCGGGGCCGCCCGACTGCTGGAGGGGCGCTCGGCCGGGGAGTACCTGGCCGGGCACACCTCGTACGTGCGGCGCGAGCCGATCGGGGTCTGCGCCCAGGTGACCCCGTGGAACTACCCGCTGATGATGGCGATCTGGAAGATCGCTCCCGCGCTCGCGGCCGGCAACACCGTCGTCCTGAAGCCGTCGGACACCACACCGGTGTCGACGCTGCTGCTCGCCGAGATCGCCGCCGAGTTCTTCCCGCCGGGGGTGTTCAACGTGGTCTGCGGCGACCGCGACACCGGTCGTACCCTCGTGTCGCACCCGACCCCGCAGCTCGTGTCGATCACCGGCTCGACCCGCGCGGGCATGGAGGTGGCCGCCGCGGCGGCCCCCGACCTGAAGCGCACCCACCTGGAGCTGGGCGGCAAGGCCCCGGTGGTGGTCTTCGACGACGCGGACGTGGCGGCGGCGGCCGAGGCCATCGCGGTCGGCGGCTACTTCAACGCCGGGCAGGACTGCACGGCGGCGACCCGGGTGCTGGCCGGTCCCGGCGTCCACGACGACTTGGTGGCGGCGCTCACCGAGCAGGCCCGCGCCACGAAGACCGGTGCGCCGGACGACGCCGACGTGCTCTACGGCCCGCTGAACAACGCCAACCAGCTCGCCCGGGTCAGCGGCTTCGTCGACCGGTTGCCCGACCACGCGGCGATCCAGACCGGCGGTGCCCGGCAGGGCGAGCGCGGCTACTTCTACACGCCCACCGTCGTGTCCGGTCTGCGCCAGGCCGACGAGATCATCCAGGACGAGGTGTTCGGGCCGGTCATCACCGTGCAGCGCTTCTCCGACGAGGACGAGGCGGTGCGCTGGGCCAACGGCGTCGACTACGGCCTGTCCGCGTCGGTCTGGACCCGCGACCACGGCCGGGCCATGCGGATGACCCGACGGCTCGACTTCGGCTGCGTCTGGGTCAACACGCACATCCCGTTCGTCTCCGAGATGCCGCACGGCGGCTTCAAGCACTCCGGGCACGGCAAGGACCTGTCGGTCTACAGCCTGGAGGACTACACCCGGATCAAGCACGTCATGCACAACATCGAGGTGTGAGCCATGGCATCGTCTGAGGAGCTGCACAAGCGGCGTGCCGGTGCCGTGGCCCGCGGTGTCGGCAGCGTCGTCACGTCCTACGTGGACTCTGCCGCGGGCGGGACGATCACCGACGTCGACGGGCGGGAGTGGATCGACTTCGCTGCCGGCATCGCGGTGACGAGCGTCGGGAACTCCGCGCCGAAGGTGGTCGAGGCCGTCCGCACGCAGGTCGAGCGCTTCACCCACACCTGTTTCATGGTCGCACCGTACGAGTCGTATGTGGCGGTGTGCGAGCAGCTCAACGCGGTGACGCCGGGCGGGTTCGAGAAGCGGTCGGCGCTGTTCAACTCCGGTGCCGAGGCGGTGGAGAACGCGGTCAAGATCGCCCGGCACGCCACCGGACGACCGGCGGTGGTGGTGTTCGACCACGCGTACCACGGGCGGACCAACCTGACCATGGCGTTGACCGCGAAGAACATGCCGTACAAGCACCGGTTCGGGCCGTTCGCCGGGGAGATCTACCGGGTGCCGATGTCGTACCCGCTGCGCGACGGCGGGCTCTCCGGCGTCGAGGCGGCGGCCCGGGCCATCGAGATGGTCGAGAAGCAGGTCGGCGCGGAGAACGTCGCCGCGCTGCTCATCGAGCCGATCCAGGGCGAGGGCGGTTTCGTCGTACCCGCGCCGGGTTTCCTGCCCGCGCTGCGCGCGTGGGCGACGGCGGCCGGGGTGGTCTTCGTCGCCGACGAGATCCAGACCGGCTTCTGCCGAACCGGCGACTGGTTCGCCTGCCAGCACGAGGGCGTCGAACCCGACCTGGTGACCCTCGCCAAGGGCATCGCCGGTGGGTTGCCCCTCGCGGCGGTGACCGGTCGGGCCGAGCTGATGGACGCGGTGCACGTGGGCGGGCTCGGCGGCACGTACGGCGGCAACCCGATCGCCTGCGCCGCCGCGCTGGCGACCATCGAGACCCTGCACGAACTGGACCTGGCCGGCGCGGCCCGCCGCATCGAGTCGGTGCTGGCCCCTCGCCTGCGCGCCATCGCCGAGCGGGATCCCCGCGTCGCCGAGGTACGTGGGCGCGGCGCGATGCTCGCCGTCGAGCTGGTCCAGCCCGGCACCCTCGTCCCCGACCCGAGCGCGACGTCGGCCATCTCGACGGCGTGCCACGCCGCCGGACTGCTCACCCTCACCTGCGGCACGTACGGCAACGTGCTGCGCTTCCTACCGCCGCTGGTCATCTCCGACGCGCAGCTCACCCGGGGCGCCGACATCCTCGACGCGGCGTTCGAGTGACGCCCGTGGCAGGGCCCGACCCCGGGCCCCGCCACGACGTCGGTCGGCGCTGACGCCGTCGAGAGGCCCGCGTCGGGCCCCTCGACCCACGTCAGCGCAGCACCTCGACGGTGTTGTTGCGGACCAGGTTCTTGCCCGGCTCGCGGATCTGGTCCATCGCCGCGGTGTTGAGCAGCACACAGCTGCCAGACGGGCCGGTCACCGTCACCGTGGTCGCCCGGTTGTTGTCCAGGTTGGTCACCCGCAACCTCGTGCCGACGGGGAACTGCCCGCTGGTCGCCGCCGGGGCGGCGTTCTCCGCGAAGAAGGTGATCGCGCCGGAGCAGGCCGATCCGGGCACCGGACGCGGCGCGGCGGGCGAGGCGGCACCGGGGCGTACCCCACCGGGGGCGGGCTGGGCCACCGAGCCGTCCAGCCGCTCCACCACGTTGCGGCGGATCACGTTCTTGCCCGGCTCGCGCACCAGCTCCATGGCGGCGGCATTGAGCAGCACACAGCTTCCCGACGGGCCGGTCACCGTCACCGTGGCCGCGCGGTTGTTGTCCAGGTTGGTCACCCGCAGCCGGGTACCCACCGGGAACCGATCGCTGGTCGCCGCCGGAGCTCCGGCCTCCGCCGAGAACGTCACCGAGCCGGAGCAGACGGACGACCGTGCCGGAGCGGTGTCGGCGAACCCGAACCCGGTCCCCACCGCCACCCCGGCGGCGGCAACCACCGCCACGGTAGCCGCCAGCACGTGCTTTCGCTGCACCCTCATCGCCGTAACTCCCGCCCTAGCCAACGTCCGTCACCCCCTGATACGGAAACCACCCCCGCGTCGGTTCACCCCCACCGTCAAGCCCGTGGATCATGTAGTTCTGGTGGGCGTTACGGACCGATTTGCACTTCTCATGAAGCACCACAACTCCATGATCGACGCGCGAAGGTCCGGGCGCCGGAGGGCCGGGTGGTTGGTGGAGTGGTTACGGGTGGAGGAGAGGGCTGAGGGTTCGGATGATATGGGTGGGGCGGCGGTAGAGGTCAAGATCGGTGAAATAGCGCAACTGCCATCCGTTGGCGGCGAGCCAGTTCATTCGAGCGCGATCGACCTGTAGGCGGACGCGGTCCAGATGAGACCTTCCGTCGTACTCAATACCAACCCGGAGTTTCCGGTAGCCGAGGTCGAGACGGTAGAGCGGTATCCCGTGGCTATCCGAAACCCACAGCTGAGGCTCTGGTGGTGGCAGGCCGCCGTCGATCAGCACAAGGCGAAGCTGGCTTTCCTGTCGGCACTCCGCCCGGGGATCGGCGCGGCCGACGAGTTCGCGCGCCTGACAGATCCCCCGAAGGCGCTCGCGCCGAGCGACCTTGACCAGGAGTTCGTCGGGATCGCAAGCGCCGACCCGAAGACACAGGTCCAGCAGTGGCATGGCGTCCATTCGGCGCACGGATCGCGCCAGATCCACCGCACATCGGGCAGCGGGCGCACAGGGCACCCCGCCCAGAAGCACCGGGTCGCCTACGGGCAGCACCGACTCGTGGGTTACGACCCCCCGAATATGTGGCACGCGCTCGCCAGCTGGCACGATGACATGCACGTCTGAGCTGCGGATGTCACCGAAGCCATGCAGTTGTGCGCCGGCGTGAAAGCCGACCACAGAAGTGTCCGGCAACCGCCGAAAGATCGCCGGCAGGTGCCCGCCCCGGTCGGCCGATGGCGCGTAGACACCTCGTGACAGCCGGTGCAGTTGGGATTGCCCAACGATCCTGCGTACCTGCTCGCGACTGAGGCCGGCACTGAGTAGCTCGGAGTATCGATACGGACGCTCTGCCATACCGCGGAATCTGCGTCACCAGGCCCCGATCCCTCCACCCCACCCGCACACCCTGTGGACAAAGACCAGCCCTGTGCACAACCCCCGAAAAAACGTCGATTGTGCTAAGGCCCCGCCTCGCCAGAGGGGATCGATCATGGAGTTGTGGTGCCGCAGAGAAGCCTCGAATTGGCGCCTTCCGTCCACCACAACTCCATGATCGACGCGACTAGGGGGGAGGACGGGAAAGCTAGTCGCAGCCGTAGCCGTCGTTGTCGCGGTCCAGGTCGTAGATGTCTTCGCCGATGACCTTGACTACTCCGTTGACGTAGGCCGGGCCGTTGCCGCTGCCGCCGGCGCAGTCGACGTCGCTGGCGATCGGGACACAGGGGCTGTAGTTCGGGTCGCAGTTGGACTTCTTCTTCGTGCCGACGGCAACGACCTCGGTGACCGGCTGCTTCGTCACGGTGGACGTGACCAGCTTCTTGCCGGTCTGCACGCCGTCGGTGGTGGTCACCTGGTAGGTCAGCGTCCGTACGCCATCCACACCCTTCGTGCGGACCACCCGCTTGCCCTCGGCCAAAGAGGCGTCCTTGACGGTGCGCGAACCGTGCCGGATGGCAGACCGCTCGGTCACGGTCGTCACCCGCACCACGGGCGCGGACGCGGCACGTGAAGGTGCGGCACTGGAGGTGGAGGGCACGGGGGTGGAGAGTGCCGGCTCGGCCGGCTGGGCCTCGGCGAGCGCGTCAGGTGTCGGTTCGGCGGGCGCCGCGGCGATGGGTCGTTGCGCCTCGTCGGCGGCGGTGGCCGTGCTCTTCGGGTCCGGGTCGCCGGTCAGCGCGCCGACGATGGCGGTACCGGCGCAGCAGAGCAGCAGGAAGGAGAGCAGCACCGAACCGACAATCACTGCGGCACGGCGGCCCGGGCTGGCACGGCGGAACCAGTTCGGGGCGGCGGATGGCTGCGGTCCGGGGCCGTACGGCAGCGGATGCCCCGGCCCGGGTGGTGGTTGCATCGTCACGCGGAGAAGTGTCGTCGCATTCACCTACCGCAATATCCACCGTCGCGGCGATTGCCTGCGCCGTTTGCCTGGCGTCGATCGATCGGTGGGCGCGACCTGCATCGCCGACCGTGTCAGGTGGGCGACGAGCCGACAGGTCGCCTGACCGTTGGGTCGGTCAAGCCGTGGCCAATAGTGCAGCCGACCCGCCGCCAAAAGCCCGCCAAACGACCAAATCCCGCAGACCCCACAACGCCCACCAAGAGCCCAGCCCAGCCCTCACAAGCCCTGTCAGCAAACCGTCACCACCCCACTCGACCCCACCCCACCCCGCCGATCTTGCACTTTCTGTCGGAGCTATGCCCGATAAGCGAATGATGCCGCCGCAGAAAGTGCGAGATCGACGCAAGCGCGCGGGCGCGGACGGGGACGCGGGTGCGGGTGGGGGTGGGGTCAGGGGGTGGGGGTTTCGCGGAGGGCCCAGGGGGAGCCGTAGGTCGTCAGCAGGTCGAGGAACGGCACCGGGGGGAAGGCTTCCGGGCCGAGGACGCCGGTGCCGGTCCACGCGCCGGTGGCCAGCAGTTCGAGCGCCACCACCGGGTTCACCGCGGTCTGCCAGACGACCGCCTGGTGGCCGTACTCGCTCATCGACCACTCGTTGTCGACCACGTGGTAGAGGTAGACCTCCCGGGGCCGCCCGTCCGGTCCCAGGCCGCGCACCCAGGTGCCGGCGCACGTCTTGCCGCGCATCCGCGCGCCGAGGGTGGCCGGGTCGGGCAGGCAGGCCGCCACCACGTCACGCGGGGACACGTCGACGCCGCGGATCCGCACCGGTGAGACGCCGTCCAGGCCGAGCTTGTGCAGCGTCTTGAGGACGTCGATGAACTCCTCGCCGAGCCCGTACTTGAAGGTGACCCGGCGGGCCTTGACCCAGCGCGGGATGAGCAGCACCTCCTCGTGCTCGACGTTGACGCACTCGACCGGCCCGATCCCCTCCGGGAAGTCGAAGACCTCGGGTTCGCTGAACGGCTCGGTGGTGTACCAGCCACGGTCGGCCTCCCAGATCACCGGCGGGTTGAGGCACTCCTCGATCGTGGTCCAGATGGAGAACGAGGGCGCGAAGTCGTACCCGTCGACGGTCAGGTTCGCGCCGTCCCGCACGCCGATCTCGTCTATCTCGCTGAACAGCTCGTCGGCGGCGTACCGGGCGAACACGTCGGACAGTCCCGGCTCGACGCCGATGCCGGCGAGCGCCAGCCGACCGGCCGCCGACCAGGCCTCGGCCTGCGCGAACTGTTCGTCGCCGAGCCGCACGCCCGTCTCGGCGCGCGAGAGCGACATCGCCATGTCCAGGTAGTCCGCGCCGGCCGCGAACGCGCCGTCGAAGATGGGCATGACGAAGCGCGGGTCGACGGCGTTGAGGACGTGGGTGATCCGGTGTTCGCGGCAGAGCGCGGTGATCGCGTCGGCCGAGGCGGCGTCGACCTGAGCGGCGACGAAGCGGTCGCCGTGCCCGGCGACCGCGCGGGCCGCGCGCTGCGGGTCGTGGTCGGCCACGACCATCGTGGCGAAGAAGGTCCGTCGGGCGGCGATGGCTACGGCGGCGGAGCCGACGCCACCGGCGCCGACGAGCAGGACACGCATCAGGAATCAAACCCCAAACCAAGACGATCGAGAGTACGGAGCCACAGGTCGCGTCTGCCCCCACGCGCATCGGCGCGGGCCATCGACCGACGGGTGAGATTGATGCCGACCGCGCGGACGGGCTCCGGCGGGAACGGCAGGGGCTTGCGGCGGACGAGGTCGAGCCGGGTCAGCAGGGTGTTCCCGCCGGCCAGCAGGTCGAGGAGGACACGAGCGGAGAAGCGTGTCGCGCCGACGCCGAGGCCGGTGTACCCGGCGGCGTACGCGAGCCGTCCGCCGAAGGCGGTGCCGTAGAAGGGGCAGAACCGGGTGCAGGTGTCGATGACTCCGCCCCAGCGGTGGCTGAAGCGCAGGTCGGCGAGCTGCGGGAACGTGGTGAAGAAGTGCTGTGCGAGGGTGGTGAAGGTGGCCGGGCGCTGTTCCAGCTCCGGTGCGACCCGGTTGCCGTAGTGGTAGACGGCGTCGTAGCCGCCGAAGAGGATCCGCCCGTCGCGGGTGATCCGGTAGTAGTGGAACTGGTTGCCGGTGTCGGCGAGCCCCTGCCGGTTGCGCCAGCCGATCGCGTCGCGTTGCGCCGGGGTGAGCGGCTGGGTCATCAGGACGTGGTCGTAGACGGGCACCACGTACGCGCGCAGCCGGCGCAGCAGCGGCGGGAACGCGTTGGTGGCCAGCACGATCCGGCGGGCACGCACGACGCCCGGGCGGCCCGAAGCGGCTCCGGCAGGACCGGCCAGGCCGGCGAATGCGGCACCGCGGACCAGGCCGGCGGCTCCGGCAGCGCCGGCCAGGCCGGCGTGTGCGGCAGCGCCGGCCAGGTCGGCCGGATCGGTGCCGAGGGTGTCCGCCCGCAGCGCGACGCCGTCGGCGCGCAGCCCGGTGACCCGGGTGTGCTCGTGCACGCGTACGCCGGCCTCGACGCAGGCGCGGCGCAGTCCCCAGGCCAGCTTCGCCGGGTCCACCATGGCGACCCGGTCCGCGTCGATCATGCCGCCCAGGTAGGTCGGCGAGTCGACCTCGGCGCGTACCTCGTCGCGGTCGAGCAGCTGCACCCGGTGGCCGTACCGGCGGGCCAGCTGGGCGTCGGCGGCCAAGCCGTCGAGCTGGTACGGCTCGACGGCGACGGCCAGCTCACCGGTGCGCTCGAAGTCGCAGTCGATGTCGAACTCGGCGACGGTGTCGGCGATGGCGTCCAGGTTCTCCCGGCCGAGGCGTTCCAGTTCGCCGATCTCGTCGGGGAACCGGTCGACGCCGTTGGCGAGGCCGTGGGTGAGCGAGGCGGCGCAGAACCCGCCGTTGCGTCCGGAGGCGGCCCACCCGCAGGTGCCGGCGTCGACGAGCAGCACGTCCCGGTGCGGGTCGGCCTGCTTGGCCAGCAGGGCGGCCCAGAGCCCGCCGTACCCGCCGCCGATGACCAGCAGGTCGGCGGTCTGCGCCCCGACGAGCGGCGGCAGCGGGTCGGGCCGCTCCCTGCGGTCGAGCCAGTACGGCACGGGCGTCGCGTCGGCCAGCGCCCGGACGGCATGCGCGCTCGTCATGACGGCCGCCGCGCCTGCGGTGTCCGCCCGGCCAGCAGGTTGGCGCGGCGTTCCCGCCGCCCCCGCAGCGTGCTGAGCCCCACCAACAGCAACGCGATCGCGAACATCGCGGTGCCGATGACGTTGACCTGCGGCGGGATGCCCCGCTGGGCAGCGCCCCAGACGTACATGGGGAACGTGACGGTCGTGCCCGCGTTGAAGTTCGTGATGATGAAGTCGTCGAAGCTCAACGAGAACGCCAGCAGCGCGGCGGCCACGATGCCGGGCAGCACCAGCGGCAGGGTGATCCGCCGGAAGGTCTGCCACTCGCTGGCGTAGAGGTCCATGGCGGCCTCCTCCAGCCGCCGGTCCATCCCGGCGAGCCGCGCCTTGACGGTGACCACCACGAACGACACGCAGAACATGACGTGCGCGATCAGGATGGTCCAGAAGCCCTGCGGCACCCCGGCCGAGACGAACAGGGCCAGCAGCGACGTGCCCATCACCAGCTCGGGCGTCGCCATCGGCAGGAAGATCAGCACGTTGACGCCGGCCCGTCCCCGGAAGCGGTGCCGGACCAGCGCGAACGCCATCAACGTGCCGAGCACGGTGGCGACGACCGTGGCGAGGAATCCGATCTGCACGCTGCGCACGACCGCGTCGCACATGTCCGAGGTGGCGCAGGGCTGCCGCCAGTTGTCGAGGGTGAACTCGTTGAAGTCGTACGACAGTCGGCTCGACGGGCGGTTGAACGACAGCCCGGCCACCACCAGGATCGGCAGCGACAGGTAGCCGAGCACCAGCAGCGCCACGATCATCACCCAGCGGTCCGCGAGCCAGCGGGAGAGTCGCATCTAGAGCACCTCCTCCGTTCCCGCCCGCCGCAGGTAGCCGAAGACCACCGCGAGGATCGCCGCCATCAGCAGGAACGACAGCGCCGCGCCCTGCGGGTAGTCCAGCCGGACCAGGAACGCCGAGTCGATGACGTTGCCGACCATGTACTCGTTCGGGGTGCCGAGCAGTTCGGCGTTGATGTAGTCGCCGCTGGCCGGAATGAAGAACAGCAGCGTGCCGGCGACCAGGCCGGGCATCGACAGCGGCAGGGTCACCCGCCGGAACGCCTGCACCGGGCTCGCGTACAGGTCGCTGGCCGCCTCCAGCAGCCGTCCGTCGAGCCGCTCCAGGCTCGCGTACAGCGGCAGCACCAGGAACGGCAGGAAGTTGTACGTGAGGCCGAGCACCACCGCGAACGGCGTGGCCAACAGCCGACCGTCGGGCGCGAGCAGGTGCACGTCCCGCAGCAGGCCGACGAGCGCCCCGTTGTCCGACAGGATCGTCTTCCAGGCCAGCGTACGGACCAGGAAGCTGGTGAACATGGGCGCGACCACGCACACCAGCAGCAGGTTCTTCCACCGGCCGGCCTTTTGCGCGATGGCGTACGCCAGTGGGTAGCCGAGCAGCAGCGCCACCACCAGGGCCAGCCCGGCGTAACCGAACGAGCGCAGCAACTGCGGCCAGTACGCCTGCACCACGTCCGGGTAGTTGCCGAACGCCCAGGTCATCGCGTACCCGGTGGAGAGCGAGCCGCTGGGGTCGTACAGGCTCGCGGCGGCGAGCTGCACCAGCGGCACGCCGAAGAAGACGAGCAGCCAGGCCGCGCCGGGCAACAGCAGCAGGTACGGCAGGAGGCGGTACCGCCCGGACCGGGCCGCCGGTGGCGCGGGCGGCGGCTGGCCCGCTTTGCTGGGCACCAGGAGGGTCACGACGACGCACCCACCGGCTCGTCGAGCACCGGTGCCGTCCGGTCGGCGTCGGCGGCGTCCCGGGGCAGCAGGAACGCGTGCTGTGGATCCCAGTACGCCACGGCCTCGGCGCCGACCGGCATCCGCGTCTGGGTACCGCTGTTGGCGGCGAAGACCGACAACTCGGTGCCCCAGCCGGTGCGCAGCAGGTACTGGGTGCTGACGCCCACGTAGGAGGCGTCGGTGACCACACCGGTGACGTGTTGGTGTCCGTGGGGCACCTGGTCGGCGGAGCCGACCAGATGCAGCTTCTCCGGGCGTACCCCCAGGTGGACCGGACCACGGTCGGCGCGCGACCGGCCGGCGGGCACCGAGAAGCGCGAACCGTGCGCCGTGACCGCGACCTCGCCGCCGCTCGTGCCGGCGGCCTCCCCGGCGAGGAGGTTGGACTGCCCGAGGAAGTTCGCCACGAACGCGGTGGCCGGGAACTCGTAGATGTCGACCGGAGCGCCCTGCTGCTCGATGCGGCCGGCGTTCATCACCGCGACGGTGTCGGCCATGGTCATGGCCTCCTCCTGGTCGTGGGTGACGTGTACGAAGGTGATGCCGACCTCGGTCTGGATGCGCTTCAGCTCGATCTGCATCTGCCGGCGCAGCTTCAGGTCGAGCGCGCCCAGCGGCTCGTCGAGCAGCAGCACCTGCGGCTTGTTGATCAGCGCGCGGGCCAGCGCGACCCGCTGCTGCTGACCGCCGGAGAGCTGGGCCGGGCGGCGCGGGCCGAACCCGTCGAGCTGCACCAGCGACAGCATCCGCCGGACCTCGTCGTCGACCGCGCGGATGCCGCGTCGGCGCAGCCCGAAGGCCACGTTCTCGAAGATGGTGAGGTGCGGAAAGAGCGCGTAGCTCTGGAAGACCGTGTTGACCGGCCGCTTGTACGGCCGCAGCCGGGCGATGTCGGTGTCGCCCAGCAGCACCTGACCGCCTGTCGGCTCCTCCAGCCCGGCGATCATCCGCAGGGTGGTGGTCTTGCCGCAGCCGGACGCGCCGAGCAGCGCGAAGAACGAGTTCTGCGGAATCGTCAGGCTGAGGTCGTCGACGGCGGTGAAGATGCCGAACCGCTTGGTGAGGTTGGCCAGGCGCAGGTCGCCGGCGGGTGTCTCGCGCGCCATCCTCGTCACGCCCCGATGACCTGCTGGAACTTGCCCTCGTACTCCTTCTCCTGCTTCTCGTCCAGGGCCATGAAGACCTTGGACTTCGCCAGCAGCGCGTCGTCGGGGAAGATCAGCGGGTTGGCGGCCAGCTCCGGGTCGATCTTCTCCATCTCGGCCTGGGCGCCCTTGACCGGGCAGATGTAGTTGACGTACGCGGCGAGCTTCGCGGCGACGGCCGGCTCGTAGTAGTAGTTGATCAGCGCCTCGGCGTTGCCCTTGTGGGCGGCCTTGTTGGGCACCATCATGTTGTCGCTGTAGAGCATCACGCCCGAGTCGGGCGCGACGAACCGCACCTTTTCGTTCTCGCTGGAGAGCTGGATGACGTCCCCGGACCAGCCGATGCACGCGGCGATGTCGCCCTTGGCCAGGTCGGGCGCGTAGTCGTTGCCGGTGAACTTGCGGATCTGCCCGGAGTCGACGGCCTTCTTGAGCTTGTTGAGCGCGTCGTCGAACTGGGCCGCCGTGAAGTTGGCCGGGTCGTGCCCGTTCGCGCCGAGCAGCAGACCCATGGTGTCGCGCATCTCGCTGAGTGCCGTCACCTTGCCCTTGAGGTCGGGGCGGGTCAGCAGCTCGTCGACGGTCCGCAGCTCCCTGGTGACACTGCCGTTGTACGCCAACCCGGCCAGCCCGGACTGCCACGGGATCGAGATCCGGTCTTCGGGGTCAAAGGGGCGCTTGAGCAGCGACGGCAGCAGGTTCGCCTGTACGTTCGGGATCTTCGCCGGGTCGAGCTTCTGGATCCAACCGAGCCGGATCATCCGCGCCGCCATCCAGTCGGTCAGCACGATGATGTCCCGGTCGGTGCCCTGGCAGGCCGCCAACTGGTTCTGCACCTTGCCGAAGAACTCGTTGTTGTCGTTGATGTCCTCGGTGTAGGTCACCTGGATGCCGGTCTTCGTGATGAACTCGTCCAGGCTCGGCCGCTTGGACTCGTCCTTCTCGTCGACGTCCATGTACTGCGGCCAGTTGGAGAAGGCGAGCTTCTTCTCGGTGCCGGACAGGTCCTCGCTGACGCAGCCGGCCTCGGTCTGCTGGGCACCCTTGGTGCCACAGCCGGCGAGGCTGCCGCCCGCCGCGAGGAGGGCGGCCGAGGAGAGGGTGCCGGTGAGCAGTCCACGCCGGGAGAGGGGCCGGAGGGGAGTACGCATGACGACTCCTAGGGGGGTCATCGTCGGCGGCGGGACGGGGAGGCACGCCGGCGGGAATGTCGGGAGGGTCAGGTGCCAAGGAGCACTGATCCTGACATGAGGAAACCTCCCTTACAAGGGATTCCGTTGTGGGATTAGCAGTTGACGACGAAATACGCCAGACTGCGCGGGGATACACGCGCGACATCACGATTCGGGACATGGGGAGCGCACGATGACGAACCGGCAACACGAGAGCGGCGGCGGCGGCGGTCGCCGGGTCGCTGTGCGTGAGGGCGCCAACCACGCTCTGCTGGACGACGTGGCCAAGCAGATCATCGAGCAGCTCCAGGAGGACGGCCGCCGGCCGTACGCCACCATCGGCAAGGCGGTCGGCCTGTCCGAGGCGGCGGTTCGCCAGCGGGTACAGCGACTGCTCGACTCCGGCGTCATGCAGATCGTCGCCGTGACCGATCCCCTCCAGCTCGGCTTCCCCCGCCAGGCGATGATCGGG
The DNA here is from genome assembly GCF_049179015.1 of Micromonospora sp. WMMD736. Taxonomy (NCBI): domain Bacteria; kingdom Bacillati; phylum Actinomycetota; class Actinomycetes; order Micromonosporales; family Micromonosporaceae; genus Micromonospora; species Micromonospora sp. WMMD736. The sequence goes on along the minus strand of NZ_JBMHMI010000001.1, from coordinate 5,433,014 downwards.
CTGCGGACCGACGGCGACCTGGAGGCCGTCGCCGACCGACTGGCCGAGCTGGACGAGGTCGACTACGTCGTCATCACCGCCGGGTCGTTCGACCTGCTCACCGAGGTCGTCTGCCGCAACGACGACCACCTGCTGGAGATCCTGCAACGGCTACGCGCGGTGCCGGGGGTGCTCTCCACCGAGGCGTTCGTCTACCTCAAGCTCCGCAAACAGACCTACACCTGGGGTACGGCCTGACGGCTCGTTCTTGCGCCCGGCGGCGCTTGATCGACTCGGTTTGCAGGGAGTCGGGGTGTTCGGGGCGCTCGGATGCCCCGGTTTCCGGGATCCCGAGTGGATCAGCGGGCCGTCGCGCGGACCGCGCCGACGAACGACGCCCAGGCGGCCGGCGCGAAGGTCAGGGTGCCGCCGTCACGGTCCTTGCTGTCGCGCACCAACACCCGGCCGGGCAGATTGTCGGCGACCTCGACGCAGTCACCACCGTTGTTGCTGCTGCGGGTCGCGGTGCGCCAGCGCGCGTCGGTCATGTCCATGTCGTGGCCACTTCCCTGATCAGCTCGATCGACTGACGTTGGGGCAACGCCTCACCGGTGACGCTCTCCCACCTGCGTCCCAGGTTAGCCACGTCGAGAGGATCGGTCACGATCTGACCGCGGAGCTGGTTGTCGAGATACGCCAATTCCGTCCCGTCGGGCAGGCGACCCAACACGAAGGGCCCGGCCAAGCCGGTGTGCCACGGGCTCTCGGCCGGGATGACCCGGACCTGCACGTGCTCCCACCCCGCCGCCGAGGCGAGGTGTCGCAGTTGCCCCGCCATCACCGACCCGTCGCCGACCGGCCGGCGCAGCACCACCTCGTCGAGCACCGCGACGAGCTGGGGTGGAGCATCGCGGCGAAGGACCGCCTGCCGGTCGATGCGGCTCGCCACGATCTGGTCCACTTCGGAGGGCGGCACCAGCCCGCCCGTGTTCAGGATCGCCCGGGCGTACCCCTCGGTCTGGAGCAGGCCCGGCACGAGCAGCGGCTGGTACGACCGCAGCGAGATGGCGTCCTGTTCCAGCTCGGCCCACGGCCGGAACCACGGCAGGTCCCGGCGGCGGAACGCCTCCGGCCAGAGATCCGCCGCGTCCCGGCGCAGGATCTCGGCCACCGCTATCCGGGTACGCGGATGCGGAATGCGCCCGGACGCCAGCCACCGCCCCGCCGTCTTCGGGTCGACGCGGACCTTCTCGGCCAGCGACTCGACCGTCTCCCCCGCCTCGGCCATCGCCACCCGCAACGCCTCGTTCGCCAACGGACTCCTCCTGCCTGCCAGCCACACGCCACGCGTGCAACACGCCCTGCTGCCCCGCGGGGAGCACACCGCGCCGCCTCGATCGGTGCAAGAGCGCGGCCCCGCTCGGTGCACGCTGCGCCGCACGTTAGCCACGCTGAGTGTCGATGTCTGCGGCCTACCGGCGTGTTGCGGTCGGACGTGTTGGCGCGCACCCGGGATGCCCTCGAACCGCCCCCGAGGTGTCCCACCAGCGTCCCGATGCACACGAACGCCGACACTGCCGTTGATCCACTCGACTTCGCCGAAGTCGCGGTATCAACCGCACCCTGATACCGCGACTTCGGCGAACCGGAGTGGATCAAGCCGGAAGGCGCGGGCAAGCGCCCTCGCGCGGAGACCAGGCCGGCCCGCCCCACATCTGGGGCAGCTCGACAGCGTCTCACCCCATACCGCCCACCCCCGCACAGCGATGCGAAATCCGTTGCCAAGGCTGCTGCTGCTCGCTGATTCCGTCGCACTCAGCCGTGTACACCACTGATACCACTTGCCGAAGGGCACCGGACTGTGCGATAACCGTGAGCAGAGCGGCCGGCTTCACCCCTTGACCGGCCCGACGATCGATGGGGCTGACATGGCCGACGCCACCGACCACCTCTGGATGCACTTCACCCGGATGGCGAGCTACTCCGCCGGGGAGGTGCCGACCATCGTGCGCGGCGAGGGCGCGTACGTCTGGGACGCGCAGGGCCGCCGCTATCTCGACGGGCTCGCCGGGCTGTTCGTCGTCAACGCCGGCCACGGCCGCACCGAACTGGCCGAGGCTGCCGCCAAGCAGGCCGGCGAGCTGGCGTACTTCCCGCTCTGGTCCTACGCCCACCCGACGGCAGTCGAGCTGGCCGAGAAGATCGCCTCGCTCACTCCCGGCGACCTGAACCGGGTCTTCTTCACCACCGGCGGCTCCGAGGCGGTCGAGGCGGCGTGGAAGTTGGCCCGGGCCTACTTCAAGCGCACCGGCCAGCCCAACAAGTACAAGGTGGTCAGCCGCTACATCGCCTACCACGGCACCTCGATGGGCGCGCTGTCGATCACCGGCCTGCCCGGCATCAAGAGTGACTTCGAGCCGCTGGTGCCCGGCGGGATCAAGGTGCCGAACACCAACTTCTACCGGGCACCCGAGCACGGCGACGACCCCGAGGCGTTCGGCCGCTGGGCCGCCGACGAGATCGGCCGGGCCATCGAGCGCGAAGGGCCGGACACCGTCGCCGCGGTCTTCCTGGAGCCGGTACAGAACTCCGGCGGCTGCTTCCCGCCACCTCCCGGCTACTTCGAGCGGGTACGCCAGATCTGCGACGCGTACGACGTGCTGCTGGTCTCCGACGAGGTGATCTGCTCGTGGGGTCGGCTCGGCGAGTACTTCGGGGCGGTCCGCTACAGCTTCCAGCCGGACATCATCACCACCGCCAAGGGCATCACCTCCGGGTACGCCCCGCTCGGCGCGATGATCGCCAGCGACCGGCTGATGGAGCCGTTCCTGACCGAGACCGGCATGTTCGCCCACGGGGTGACCTTCGGCGGGCACCCGGTGTCCTGCGCGGTGGCCCTGGCCAACCTGGAGGTGTTCGCCCGCGAGGACCTCGTCGGGCACGTACGCGCCAACGAGGACGCGTTCCGCGCCACCCTGGAGAAGCTGCACGACCTGCCGATCGTCGGCGACGTACGGGGCGACGGCTACTTCTACGGCATCGAGCTGGTCAAGGACAAGACCACCCGGGAGACCTTCGACGAGGCCGAGTCGGAGCGGCTACTGCGCGGCTTCCTGTCCACCGCGCTGTTCCAGGCGGGCCTCTACTGCCGGGCCGACGACCGGGGTGACCCGGTCATCCAGCTCGCCCCGCCGCTGATCGCCGAGCAGCGCCACTTCGACGAGATCGAGCAGATCCTGCGCACGGTGCTGACCGAGGCCTGGTCGCGGCTCTGACCGTTCAGGGTCAGTGGTTGGGAGGGATGACCCGGAGGTGGCCTCGGCGGCCGGTCTGGTGGGGGTTTTCCGGGTGGGGCTGGTCGGGCTCCGGGGGGCGGGGCGCCGGTCGGGCCGCCTCGCGGACCGCCTCGGCCAGCGCGACCAGGTCGTCGGTGGTGGGCGGGGGCGGCTCGAACTCGCCCTCGTGCCGGACCACGTCCCAGCCGCGCGGCGCGGTGAGGCTGCGGGCGTGCTGCTCACACAGGTCGTACGTGTGTGGCTCGGCGAACGCCGCCAACGGGCCGACCACGGCGGTGGACTCGTTGTAGACATAGGTCAATGTGGCGACCGCTTGCCGGGGGCAGCCGTTACGGGAGCAGCGCCGTGGTGACCTCACGTGCGGCAGGGTATCTCCATTACCGGGTCCGGCGCACCGGTTCGCGTTGCGACACGCCCGTCGTGGTGATCACAATTCGCGGTTCCGGTCGCGCCGCGCCGCGCTGGTGGCGGTGCCGCTGGCCGACCCGGCACGGGGGCTACCCTTTGCCTCATGACGAGCCCGGAACACCGCCGCCCCGGCCCCGGCCGGCGTGCGCACCGCGACCGGCATGGGCGTGGCCTGCGCGGGCGGCTGGTGCCGGCGACCATGCCGCTGGCGCGAACCAAGGCGGAGGTCTTCGACGACCTGGTGCTGGACACCGTCGAGACGTTGGAGCGACGCTTCGCCAAGGAGCTGGCCGGCGTCGAGTTCGCGGTCGAGGACGTGCCGCCGGACCTGAACGTCTACGACTCGGATGTGCTGGAGGACGGCGAGGTGCCGCTGGCCCGGCTGCTGCCGGGTCGCCCCGGCCGCCAGGAGGTGCCGCCGCGGATCGTGCTGTACCGCCGGCCTCTGGAGTTCCGGGCGATGGACCGCGAAGATCTCGCCGACCTCGTCCATGACGTGATCATCGAGCAGGTGGCGAACCTGCTCGGGGTCGATCCCGACGAGCTGGCCTGAGCCGGGCGGCCCCCACCGCCTCGACTCCGCACCACCCCCGACGCCGTACCGATCAGGCGGCGCGCCGCTTCAACTTGCGCCGCTCCCGCTCCGAGAGCCCACCCCAGATACCGAACCGCTCGTCGTGACCGAGAGCGTATTCGAGGCATTCGGTCTTGACCTCGCAGCGCGAGCAGATGCGCTTCGCCTCGCGGGTCGAGCCGCCCTTCTCGGGAAAGAACGCCTCGGGGTCGGTCTGCGAGCACAAGGCCCGCTCCTGCCACTCCGGCGCGTTTCCGAGCAGGTCGGCCACCTCAAGCTGGCCGTCCATCAAATGCCTCCTTGTCGCGCACCGGCGTCATCGCCGCTGCAACCCCCCACGCGAAAGGCGTGCGTGTCCGTCCGGTCCCGTTTTGTTGCGTTCCGTGCGAACAACCCCATTCAAATTACACGCGTGTAATGCGTGCGCCGTCAAGCCAAACTTGATAATGGAGTCGCCCTCCCGACAACCCTGGCCGGCCACCAGGACCGTCCAGCCTCGCAACCTGCCCTATCGATTCAGACCCCGACCGAGTAACGCCCTCTCCGGCGAGTTGCCCGACTTTTCTGCCGTGGCGCTCCTCCGGACGGCCCGCCGACCGTGGAGCACCGGTACCTCCTCCGCAAAGCTGATCTTGGTGGGGGACAGGTTAACGCGGCACGACCCAGACCGCCCGTCGAGCGGTGGACAGCGTTCGCACCCCGCCCACGATGTGGACGGGGTGCGAACGGAAACAGGGTGCGTCGAGGTCAGCCGGCAGCCCCGAAACCGCTGCTCGGCCAGGCGAATTCGGCGATACCTCCACCATGGACAGAAACCGTGCCGGCGGACGTGTTCTCGTCCCACCAGACGGTATAGATCCCGGCGGGAAGATCGGGGTAGACCGCACTGTGGAACGAGCCGTCCCGGACCCGGCGCTCCCGGACCGCCGAGTGGACCCGCCGATCGTCACCGCGGCTGATCTCGATCTCCCGGCCGTGCAGATCCCGACCGGTGTAGACGATCAGGGCGCCGGTGTCACCGCCCAGGTCGAGGACGACACTCCCCGTCTCCGAGGGCCCGTACGTGTGTTCGTGCATCGCTACTCCCCCGCCCGGCGTCAGGAGGACGCCGGCGGATTGTTGAACCCGTCGTACGGCGTACCCAGGTAGGGGAAGTTCGCGAGGAACGGCGCCGTTACGTCGGCGGCGCTGAGCCCTGGGGTGACCGCGCCGGCCGCCGCGTCCGGACGGAACGTCTTGTCCACCAGCGGTACGGTCACCCCGGCGATCGCCCGCAGCGCGATGCTGACCACGTCGTCACCGACCCGCCGACCGTTCGGGAAGCCGGCCAGGTCGCCGCCGAGCACACCGAACCGGTCCGGCCGCCGGTTCGGCGCGATCGCCGTGTTCAACCGCAGCATGTCGGCCTGCACGTCGCCGGTGGCGTTCGTGAAGCCGTCGATCAGACCGGCCGGTATTCCGGTGAGCAGGATCGCCACCAGGTCGGCCCGCGCCTTCTTGGACTTGTTAAGCCTGTCCAGGTTGGGGAAGACGTCCGGGTAGAGCGCCGGCAGCAGGGCCGCCAACTCCGGCTGCTCGACGAACCGGGCGAACCGATTGTCCTCCGATGGTGGCAGCGAGTTCCACAGGTCCTTCTTGGACATCGGCACGATGACCTCGTTGAACAGCGGATTGCCCAGCCGGGAGACCTGGGTGAACGGGCCGGTGGAAGTGTCCGCCCCACCCCGGTCGCCGAGCACCCGGACCTGCCGGCGCGACGCCGACGTCCACACCCCCAGCACCGACGCGACGTCCGCCGGAGCGTACCGGTTGGCACGGCGACGCACCTGCTTCAACGGCACCTGCACGGCGATGCTGTGCACGTTCATCCGGTCGGTGGCGTTGACCGGCTCCCCCTCGGCCTTGAAGATCTTCTTGCCGGCCACGTGCAACTGCTGGAACGGCCGCAGCGTGCCGAGGTCGAAGATCGCTCCCAGGTCGACGAAGAAGCCGTCCGCACGTTGCCCGGCGAAGACCCGCTCCCCCGTCGACAGGGTGTAGGTGGCCTGGCGTACGAGGTCGGCGTACTTCGGCGTGGACAGCGGGCCGACGTTGCACGGCGGGCAGGGGAGCTTGTGCGCGAGCCGGTGCTCCTTGCCATCGGTGATCCGGGTCAGGCTGTAGAACTGCCGGCGGTTCCAGTTCTTGCTGTCGAGCGACTCGATGGGCCCGGTGTTGTAGAGGAAGCTGTTCGGGTTGGTGATCTCGGTGGTGAACTCGAACCGGTAGGTGACGTCCGGATGACCGTCACCGTTGTTGTCGATGTGGATCTCGTAGCGCACGTCGTCGCCGAACTCGAAGAAGTTCGGGCCCCCGGAGGGCAACTGCAACGGCACGTAGTTGGCGATCAGCGTGACCGTGTCGGGCTTGTCGGGGCTGACGAACGCGTAAAGGTCGGAGCTGTCGGCGACCGGATCCTTGGCTATCTCCGGGGCCTCGCGGTGGGAAGACATGGCGGACCAACCTCACTGGGCGGGGACTGATGGCGGGGCGGGGGGCGCTGCTCAGCGCCGGGCGTGGGCGCTGGTCAGCGCTTGGCGGCGCGGCGCAACCGGTCCGCGAGGCCGCGGTCGCGTACCTCGATCCGGGACTCACCGACGAAGACGTCCATCGTTCCCGACGCGGCGTCGCGCAGGTGCACGACGATCGGCTCGTCGGCCCGACCCGCCGCGCCCGGCGCGTTCTGGGCGGCCGACAGGCCCGGCACGGTGAGCGCGGCGGCGCCGAGGGTGGCGCTGGCCGCGGCGGTCAACGTCTGCCGGCGGGTCAGTCGCGGCCAGGGCCGCTTCCGCTGATCACTGGTCATGCCGCTTGGTACGGCCGGCGGCGGGAAAAGGTTCGACCTCAGCGGCGAACGTGACCGTACGCGGTCGTCCGCTTGCGCGCCGGCCGCCCGGCCGCCGTCGCGATGGCCCGCAACTGCCTCTCGGTACGCGCCGACCCGTTGCCGGAGCCGGCCATCCGGGAGATGGTCTCCTCCATCAGCGTGCCGCCGAGGTCGTTGCAGCCGCCCTGGAGCATCGCCACCGTGCCCTCGTCGCCGAGCTTCACCCAGGAGCACTGGATGTTGTCGATCCGGCCGTGCAGCAGCAGCCGGGACATGGCGTGCACCACCCGGTTCTCCCGCCAGGTCGGCCCGGGACGGGCGATGCCGGCCAGGTAGATCGGCGCGTTGGTGTGCACGAACGGCAGCGCCACGAACTCGGTGAACCCGCCCGTACGGTCCTGCACACCGGCCAGCACCCGGAAGTGCGCGAGCCACTGTCCAGGATGGTCGACATGGCCGTACATCATGGTTGAGCTGGACCGGATGCCCAGCTCGTGGGCCGTGCTGACCACCTCGACCCAGGCGGCGGCCGGCAGTTTGCCCTTGGTCAGCACCCAGCGCACGTCGTCGTCGAGGATCTCGGCGGCGGTGCCCGGGATGGTGTCCAGTCCGGCCTCGCGGAGCTGGGTCAGCCACTCGCGGACCGGTACGCCGGCCTTCGCGGCGGCGGTGACGATCTCCATCGGGGAGAACGCGTGGACGTGCATCTCCGGCACTCGGGCCTTGATCGCGCGCACGATGTCCGCGTACCCGGTGACCGGCATCTTCGGGTCGATCCCGCCCTGGAGGCAGACCTCGCTGGCACCGGCCGCCCAGGCCTCCTCGGCCCGGTCGGCGACCTGGTCGACGGAGAGTCGGTACGCGTCGGCGTCCCGCTCACGCTGGGCGAACGCGCAGAACCGGCAGCCCACGTAGCAGACATTGCTGAAGTTGATGTTGCGGTTGACCACGTAGGTCACGTCGTCGCCGACCGCGTCCCGGCGCACGTCGTCGGCGAGCCGGCACAGCTCGTCCAGCGCCGGCCCGTCCGCCGCGAACAGCGCCAGCGCCGCGTCGGTGTGCACCGGGTCGAGCAGCGCCGCCGGGTCGTCGGCGGCGAGTCGCAGCCCGGCGGCAAGGTCACGGTCCGCGCCGGTGCCGGCCGTCACCGGGGGTACGGCGACCCGACGCGCCGCCGCCTCCGGGGCCACCTTGCCGGCGACCTCGGCCCAGTCGCCGTAGACGCTGTCGAAGTCGCCGCGCCGGTCGTCGGTCCGGCCGGTGGTGTCGATGGTGGCGTGCAGGTCGGTCCGCCCGCCGAACACCTCCTCCGGCTCCTGCCAGGGCCGGCCCTGCGGGCGGGCCGACTCGACCGCCATCCCGGTCGCCGGGTCGGCGAGGGCGGTCACGTGCGGCAGCAGCCTCGGGTCGAGCCATGGGTCGCCCGCCCGCACGTACTCGGGGTAGATCGTCAAGCGCTCCCGCAGCGTGAACCCGGCCAACTCGGTGTGCCGGGCCAACTCCTCGATCTGCGGCCACGGGCGCTCGGGGTTGACGTGGTCCGGGGTGAGCGGCGAGACGCCGCCCCAGTCGTCGATGCCGGCCCGCAGTAGCAGGTCGTACTCGCCGGCGATGAGGTTCGGCGGGGCCTGGATGCGGGCCTTCGGGCCGAGTAGTAGCCGGGCCACGGCGACCGTGGCGGCCAGGTCGTGCAGCTCCGCGTCGGGCATGCCGCGCATCGCCGTGTCCGGCTTGGCGCGGAAGTTCTGCACGATCACCTCCTGGAGGTGGCCGTACTCGCGGTGCGCGCGGCGGATCGCGAACAGCGCGTCCACCCGCTCGGCCGGGGTCTCCCCGATGCCGATGAGGATGCCGGTGGTGAACGGCACCCCGACCCGGCCGGCGTCGTCGAGCACCCGCAGCCGCACCGCCGGTTCCTTGTCCGGTGAGCCGTAGTGCGGGCCGCCCGGCTCGGACCACAGGCGGGTGGCGGTGGTCTCCAGCATCATGCCCATGCTCGGCGCGACCGGCTTGAGCCGTTGCAGCTCCGACCAGGACAGCACCCCCGGGTTGAGGTGCGGCAGCAGTCCCGTCTCCTCCAGCACGGCCACCGCGCAGGCACGCAGGTAGTCCAGGGTGGAGTCGTAGCCGCGCTCGTCCAGCCAGGCACGGGCCGCCGGCCACCGCTCCTCCGGCCGGTCACCGAGGGTGAACAGGGCCTCCTTGCAGCCCTGCGCGGCGCCCTCGCGGGCGATGGCCAACACCTCGTCGCGGTCGAGGAACGGCGCCGGCAGGCGGTGCGGCACGGTGGCGAAGGTGCAGTAGTGGCAGCGGTCCCGGCAGAGCCGGGTCAGCGGAATGAAGACCTTCTTCGAGTACGTGACGACGCCCGGCCGCCCCGCGTCCCGCAGCCCGGCGTCGCGGATCTGACCGGCCACCCGGAGCAGCTCGTCGAGCGCCTCACCACGGGCGGCGAGCAGCGCGGTCGCCTCGTCGAGGTCCAGCGCCCGGCCGGCTGCGGCCCGACCCAGGGCCCGCCGCACGCTCGCCTCGCTGGGACCGGAGTGGGTGCGATCAACCATCCGCTCACCCTATGCGCAGCGACTCCCCGCCCTACCACGCCCGCCCGACCACGCCCGGCCCAGCGCGCTGAAACCGCACACAGTCGCGCTCGCTCGCCGCTCCCGCCGCCGTGACGGTGGTGCTCAGGGAGGGGGCACCCGCACGCGTCGCCGCCTTTGCTCTGCTTCAACGGAGGCAACACCTGTTGTCCGGATACCGGACGCCTGGTGTTGCGTGGGTTGAAGCAGAGCAAAGGACGACGCGAACAGGCTTGTCGCTGGAGCGACCCACCATGGAACGGTGTCGGTGCCGATCAGCGGGGCTGGTCGGGGTGCTCCCCCGGCTTGATCTGCTGGGTGCGATCGGTATCCGCGTCAGCGGGGCGGGCGATGACCTCGGTCGGATCAGCGGACTGCCGCGGGATGGTCTGGGTCGGGTCGGCCGACGGCGGCTGCCCGAACGGCGGCGCGGGCGCGAACTGCGGGCCGGGGTTGGCCGGCGGCGCGGACTGCGGGAACGGCGGCGCGGACTGCGGGGTCGCCGGGAACGGCGGCGCGGACTGCTGGTGCGGCGGCGCGGACTGCGGGGCCTGGAACGGCGGCGACGGCTGGCCGTACTGGCCCGGGAACTGCGCCGGCGGGTAGCCGCCCGGCTGCCCCGCCTGCGGGTAGCCGCCCGGCTGACCGGGGGCGGGCCAACCGCCCTGCGGCTGACCACCGGGCTGACCCGGCGCCGGCCAACCACCGGGCTGCTGCGGCCAGCCCTGCGGCGGCTGCCCGTAGACGCCCGGCTGCGGCTTGGGCTTGGGCACGTAGTAGAACGCCCGCCAGATCGTGAACACCACCCAGGCGGCCACCGCGAAGATCACCAGCCAGGCGAACCGGGTGAGCACACCGAGCAGCGCGTCGAAGAGCTCCGCCTCGGCGAGCCGGCCGACCGTCCAGATCAACAGGGTGAGCGTGCCGAACAGCGCGCTGACCGCGTACTCGCCCAGCGCCACCTGCGTGACGAGCTTCGCCTTCGGCAGCACCGGCGCGACGTGGGTGGCCAGCAGCACGGCCAGCAGTGGCAGCACCACCGCCTCCACCCCGATGAACGAGAAGAAGGAGCTGCCCGCCCGACCCGTGAAGTCGGTGTACTCGGCGGGAATGAGCAGCCGGAGCAGCCCCACGAAGAGGAACACGGCGTTCGCGCCGAGCAGGGCGAGCGCGCCCAGTTCGCGCAGTGGCTTGGTCAGCTGGCGGGCCTGCGTCGCGTCGGCGGACGCGGGCTCGGCGGGGCTGGTCACGAGCTCCCCCTCGGGGCGTTGACGGACAGGGCGCACGTGAGCCTAGTCTCCCCGGGCACCGGCGGACCGGAGGCGTCACGTACGCGAGGATGGTCGACATGCGCATCGTGGTTCTGGCCGGCGGCATCGGGGGCGCCCGGTTCCTGCTCGGCGTCCGGGCGTACGCCCGCGAGGTCGGCGCCGAGGTGACCGCCGTGGTCAACGTCGGCGACGACCTGTGGCTGCACGGGTTGAAGATCTGCCCCGATCTGGACAGCGTCATGTACACCCTCGGTGGCGGCGCCGACCCGGAGCGGGGCTGGGGCCGGGCCGGTGAGAGCTGGACGGTCAAGGAGGAGCTGGCCGGGTACGGCGTCGAGCCCACCTGGTTCGGCCTCGGCGACAAGGACATCGCCACCCACCTGGTCCGCAGCACCATGCTCAACGGTGGTTACCCGCTCAGCGCGGTCACCGAGGCGCTGGCGAGCCGCTGGCAACCGGGCGTACGCCTGCTGCCGGCGACCGACGACCGGCTCGAGACGCACGCCGTCGTGAGCGGCAACGGTGAACCCGCTGCCGGGGACGAGCAGGGCCAGCGGGCCATCCACTTCCAGGAGTGGTGGGTACGGTACCGGGCGAACATCGAGACCCACCGTTTCGTGTTCGTGGGCGCGGAGACGGCCAAGCCGGCTCCGGGTGTGCTGGACGCCATCGGGGCGGCCGACCTGGTGCTGGTCGCCCCGAGCAATCCGGTGGTGAGCGTCGCGCCCGTGCTCGCCGTACCCGGGATGCGGGAGGCCGTGGTGGACGGCCCGGCGCCGGTGGTGGGGGTCTCGCCGATCATCGGCGGCGCGCCGGTGCGCGGGATGGCCGACCGCTGTCTCGACGTGCTCGGGGTCGAGTGCAGCGCGGCGGGGGTGGGCCGCCTGTACGGTGGCCGGTCGGCCGGCGGCCTGCTGGACGGCTGGTTGGTCGCCGAGGAGGACGCCGACACGCTGGTGCCGGAGGTGACGGTCCGCGCGGTGCCGCTGCGGATGACCGACGAGGCGGCGACGGCGGCGATGGTCCGCGCCGCGGTGGAGTTGACGTGAGGCTGGAGATCCTGCCGGTGCTGGGCATCGGCCATGTGACCGAGGGCGACGACCTGGCGGCGTTGATCGCCACCGCCGCGCCGTGGCTGCGCGACGGCGACGTGCTGGTGGTGACCAGCAAGATCGTCTCCAAGGCGGAGGGCCGTCTGGTCGACGTCCCGGCGGACGGGCCGGAGCGGCTCGCCGCACGCGAGGAGGTGCTGGCCGGCGAGACCGCGCGGGTCGTGGCCAGCCGGGGGGCGACCCGCATCGTGCAGACCCACCACGGGTTCGTGATGGCGTCCGCCGGGATCGACGCGTCGAACGTCGACAAGACCCGGCTGGTGCTGTTGCCCGTGGACCCGGACGCGTCGGCCCGGGAGCTGCGCGCCGCGCTCCGGGACCGGTACGACCTCGACATCGCGGTCATCGTCAGCGACACCATGGGCCGGCCCTGGCGCAACGGGCTCACCGACGTCGCGCTCGGGGTCGCCGGCATGCCGGCCATCCGCGACCACCGGGGCGAGGTCGACCCGTACGGCAACGAGCTCCAGCTCACCCAGATGGCCGTGGTGGACGAGCTGGCGGGTGCCGGCGAGTTGATCAAAGGTAAGTGTGACCAGGTCCCGGTGGCCGTCGTGCGGGGTTACCTCACCGCCACCGAAGCGGACGACTCCGGCGGCGCACGGGCGCTGGTCCGGGACGCCGCGCAGGACCTCTTCTCGTTGGGTACCGCCGAGGCCCGGGCCGCCGGGCTGACCGACGCCGCGACCCTCGCCGAGACCGTCGGCCCCGAGCCGATCGACCCCGCCGTGGTCCGGCGGGCGCTCGACGCGGTGGCCGGGGTGGTCACCCCGGGCACGGTCTTCACGCTCGTCGACGAGGCAGAGGTACGCGCCGGCCTGGTCGCCGAGGTGCCCGGCTGGCCCGCCGACGCCACCGCGCTGGTGCTCGGCACCGCCCCCGCGCCGGTCGAACCGATGGACCTGGTCCGCTTCGGCGCCGACCTGCACCGGCTGCGCCTCGCCCTGGCCGCCGAGGGCGTCGGCTCGACGCTGCTCCCGCCACCCGCCGGCAGCCCAGCCAGCGCCGCCCTAGCCCTGTAATCCCCGCCCCCGGCCGGGGTCAGGCCTCCAGGACGGCTCGGCCCAGCGGGGTCAGCGTGTGGAGCACGGTGTTGCGGTCGCGGTGACTGACGAGCAGGCCGGCGTTGCGCAGAACGGTGGCGTGCTGGCTCGCCGCCGCCGGGGAGATGTCCAGCCGACGGGCCATCTCGCCCGTCGTACAGCCGTCGTCGCTGGCCTGTAGCACCGCGGCCCTGGTCCGGCCGAGGAGCGCGGCCAGCGAGTCACGGCCGCCGCCGGTCGCGGTCGACGCCTCGCCGTCGGCGGCGGCGAGTCCGCCCAGCCGGTCCACGGGGTAGACCAGGACGGGCGGCAGCGCCGGGTCGAGCAGGGCGACCGGTGTGGGTGCGCAGAAGAACGACGGCACCAGCAGCAGACCCCGCCCGTCCAGGTGCAACTCGCGACTGTGCGGGTAGTCGCGCACCTCGAGCACTCCGCCCGCCCAGCGCATGGTCGGGCGCAGGCTGGTCAGGAGGCCCTCGACGCCGCCGTCGAGGAGGGCGCGCGCACGACGGTTGCGGTCCGCCGCCACGGCGGCCTGGATCCTGCTCCAGTACGGGCTGATCGCCAAAGCCCGGTACTGCTCCATCGAATCCGAGAGGTGCCGCAACGTCGCCACGTCACCACGAGCCAGCGCGGCGGCCGAGGCGGGCAGCTGGTTCTCGGCGGCCACCAGGGCCAGGTCCCGCTGGAGCACCTCGACCGGCGTGCTGCGAACCGCTTCCAAGCCCGCCTCGAAACCCTCCACACTGGCGTACGGGGTGAGGAAGTCGGGGAAGTAGCCGCGCGGCGGATTCAGGGCGAAGAGCAGTCGGAGCTGATCGGAGGCAATGTCCCGGCGCAACCCGCGGGTCACGGTGTGTCGCCAGGCCGACGTCAGCGGGTCACGGTTGCGGCCCTGCAACGCGTGCAGGCTGAGGACCAGCTCCCAGACCGGGTCGGCCGCCGGTGCCACCCGGGTCCGGAGGATGTCCTCGCCGGAAAAGTAGATCTTCAGCATGGAGCGCTCCCGTGCCGCCGGCAGAGGGATGCCGGGCGGCCATTTCGACTCTACCCGGCCGGCAGTTATCTCCATCTTTAAGCCTGGGCTGAAAAACCTCGACGCCTCCGGGGACGGTTGGGCATGCTTCCAATGCCCGAGCACGGCACCGACGCGTCCTTGACGCGCTCGACGCCGGGGCACCGGGACTGGGGAGGACCGGTGATCGGGCGGCACCACGAGGGTCTGCGGCCCTTGCTCCGCAGAGGTGTCGTCCGGTCATCCCGCCGCCGTGGTACGCGTCGCCGGCCAGGTAGGAAGCCACCCGCTCGTAGAGTGACGGGATGCCCGACACCGCGATGACCGGACCCACCGTCGAACCCACCGATCCCGCGACGTTCGCGGCACTGCACGCCGACGCCGTCGCGCTGCTCGAAGCTTGGCAGCCGACCAGCCCGGCGTCCGCCGAGGCCCGGGACCGTACCCTCGCGCTGCTCGCCGCCGGACCGATCGCGATGAGCCGGCAGCACCGTCCCGGTCACGTCACCGCGAGCGCGCTGGTGCTGGACCCGACCGGGGCGCGGGTGCTGCTCTGCCTGCACGCCAAGTTCAGCCGGTGGGTGCAGCTCGGCGGGCACTGCGAGCCGGTCGACCAGACGCTTGTCGGGGCCGCGCTGCGCGAGGCCACCGAGGAGTCCGGCATCACCGGGCTGCGCATCGACCCGGTGCCCATCGACATCGACGTGCACGAGGTGCAGTGCCAGGGCGGCTCGCGCCACTACGACGTCCGATTCGTCGTGGTCGCCCCGGCCGACGCGGTCGAGCAGGTCAGCGACGAGGCCGAGGCGCTGGGCTGGTTCCCGCCCGACCGGCTGCCCGAGCCGCTGGCCGGCGGGACCGCGCAACTCGTGGAGCCGGCCCTCGCCGCCCTGCGCAGGAGGTGACACAGCGCTGGCGGCGGGAACTCCCGCCGCCAGCGGCACGCACCGGACGTCAGACGTAGCCCTCTTCGCCGCGCTCCTTGAGCTCGTCGACCAGCAGCTTCACGTCCTGGGCCCGCTCGCGCGGACAGACCAGCACCGCGTCCGGGGTGTCCACCACGATCAGGTCACGCACACCGATGACCGCCACCAGCCGACCCGATTGCGGCACCACGACCAGGTCGGCGGTGTCCCGCAGCAGCACGCCCGGCTTGGCGTCCGTGCCGAGCACCACGTTGCCCGCGTCGTCAGCCGGGAGCACGTCGCCGAGGGTGTGGAAGTCGCCGACGTCGTTCCAGCCGAAGTCACCCGGCACGGTGGCCACCCGACCCGCGGTGGCCGCGCCCTCCATCACCGCGTAGTCGACGGAGATCTTCGGCAGCGTCGGCCACACCGTGCCGAGGACGTCGTCCTGCTCCGGCGTGCCCCAGGCGGCGGCGATCGCGGTGACCCCGGCGTGCAGCGCCGGCTGCTGACGGGCCAGCTCGGCGAGGAACACGTCCACCCGCCAGACGAACATGCTGGCGTTCCAGAGGTGCCGACCCGAGCGGACGTACGCCTCGGCGACCTCGGCGGCCGGCTTCTCCTTGAACTCGGCCACCTGACGCCACGGGGTGCCGTCGGTGGCGTCGCCGGTCTCCAGATAGCCGTAGCCGGTCTCCGGCCGGGTCGGGGTGATCCCGACCGTCATCAGCATGCCCTGCTCGGCACCCCGGACCGCCTCCTGGACCGTGCGAACCCAGCTGTCCGGGTCACGGATCAGGTGGTCGGCCGCGAAGCTGCCCATCACCGCCTCCGGGTCGCGCACCGCGATCACCGCCGCGGCCAGCGCGATCGCCGCGCAGGAATCCCGGGGGGACGGCTCGACCAGGATGTTCTCCTCCGGCAGCCCGGTGAGCTGCCGGGCGACCGCCGCGACGTGCGCGGCACCGGTGACCACAAGGGTCCGATCCGGCGTGGTCAGCGGCGCGAGCCGCTCCACGGTCGCCTGCAACAGCGAGGAACTGGTCCCGGTCAGCGGGTGGAGGAACTTGGGGTGGCCGGCGCGGGACAACGGCCACAACCTTGTGCCGCTGCCACCTGCCGGGATGACCGCATAAAGCATCCGCACATCATGCCCGACGCATCGTCCCGCAGTGGCACGGGTCACCACGAGGGCGCCCGAACGGTCACGAACGGGCGCGACTCCACGCGGCGATGTGCACCTCGGCACTGGACTCCCAGGTGAACTCCTTGGCCCGGTCGAAACCGGCCTTCGCCAACGACAACCGGCGCTGCTCGTCGTCGAGCAGGGCGGCCAGGTCGGTAGCGATCTGGTCCGGGTCCTCCGAGGTGTACGCGACCGCGTCGCCACCCACCTCGGGCAGCGACAGGCGGGGCGTGGTCAGCACCGGAGCGGCGCACGCCATCGCCTCCAGGATCGGCAGGCCGAACCCCTCACCGTACGACGGGTAGGCGGCGACCAGCGCGCCGCCGAGGAAGCCCGGCAGGTCGCCGTACCGCAGGTAGCCAGGGCGCAGCAGGCGCAGGTACGACGGCACCTCGGCCACGGCGCGGTCGATGTCGTCGTCGTGCCCCTGCCCGCCGGCGATCACCAGCGCCGGCGGCTCGGCCCGGTCGGCCACCGCACGAGCCCAACCCCGGATCAGATTGGGTACGTTCTTGCGCGGCTCCTTGGCGCCGAGGAAGGCGACGTAACTGCTGTTGCCCAGCCCCAGCCGGGCGCGTACGCGGGCCTTCTCCTCCTCGCTCGGCGCGTGGAAGGCGGCGTGGTCGACGCCGTGGTACGCCACGTCGATGCGGGTCGGATCGGCGTCGAGCAGCCGGATCAGCTCGTCACGGGTCGCCTTGCTGGGCACGATCACCCGGTCGGCGCGACGCAGGGACGTCTTGATGGCGCTCCGGAAGAACGTCCGGCGCGACTTGTCGTAGTGCTCCGGCTCGGTGAAGAACGTCGCGTCGTGCACGGTGACCGTCACCGGGCACCCGGCCCGCAGCGGACAGGTGTAGAAGGGCGAGTGCAGCACGTGCGCGCCGACCTGCTGGGCGAGCAGCGGTAGGCCGGTCTGCTCCCAGGCGAGGCGGGCCGGGCGGTGCGCCACGGCGGCCGGAGCGGGGATGATCTCCGCGCCGGGCAGCATCCGGGTGTAGCGCTCCTGGTCGGTGCGGAGGCTCACCACGGCCAACTCCACCCCCGACCCGCACACCTTGCCGAGGGCGCCGAGCAGACCGTCGACGTATCGACCGACACCACCACGGTCGGCGGGGACACTCGTGGCGTCGATGAGCACGCGGGGCGGGCGACCGGCGGTCACGGGGCGACTCCTTGAGGGTGGGTCTGTGGGGAACAACACTCCGGGGGTAAAGCCTACGCCGGGGTAGGGGGCCGACGCTGACTGCGACCCGACCGTACGCCGACTTGTCATCGTCATCGAGTACGGGGCGCGAAGGCGTATCGTTCGCCCCGATGGCCGACAACATTGCCCGGGTCTTCGCCGACGCGATCGCGACCGACCCGACCCGACCGCTGGTGACCTGGTACGACGACTCCACCGGAGACCGCACCGAACTCTCCGGCGCGACCCTGGCGAACTGGGTGTCGAAGACCGCCAATCTCCTCGTCGACGAGGTCGGCCTCGCGCCGGGCACCCCGGCCGGCGTCCTGCTCCCCCCGCACTGGCAGACCGCCGCGGTGCTGCTGGGCTGCTGGTCGGCCAAGCTGAGCGTCCTCGACACGCCGGGCACCGTGGACGTCCTCTTCGCCGCCGCCGACCGGTTCGACGAGGCCCAGTCCTGGACGGCGGACGAGCGCTACGCCCTGGGCCTCGCCCCGCTCGCCGCCCCACTGCGGCAGGTGCCGCCCGGCTTTGCCGACTACGTGGTCGAGGTACGCGGGCACGGCGACCACTTCACCCCGCAACCGGGTCCGGGTCCCACCGACGCGCACCTGCTGACCCGGGCCGAGGCCCGCGCCGACGAGCTGGGCATCGAGCCGGGTGCCCGGATCCTGGTCGACGCGGACCGCTACCCCGACCCGGTCGACTGGCTCCTCGCACCCCTGACCCGGGCCGCCACGGTGGTCCTCTGCGCCAACCAGGACCCGACCCGCCTGACCACCCGCCACAGCGCCGAAAAGGTCACCCACCCCCTCCCCTAACTCCCGGCGCGCACCCCACCCTCGTCGCGCGCCGCTCCGACCCCGCGCCGCCCCCGCACGGGCCCCGCGCCGCCCCCGACCCTGGCCCACGCCGCCCCGCACGGGCCCGGCGTTGCCCAGCCCGGCCCCCGCACTGCCTCGCACGGGCACCGCCCCCGCGATCTTGCAGTTTCAGTTGCCGACACGCGTGGGATGCCCCTTAAGTCTCGACAGAAAGTGCAAGATCGCGGGACTACAGGGTCAGACCCGGGTCGATCATGGAGTTGTGGTGGGCGAATTCCAGCATGATGCCCCTTTCGCGGGGCACCACGACTCCATGATCGACGGCGGCGGGTGCCCAGGCGCGGGCGGCGTGCAGGCGCGGGCGGCGCCCAGGTGCAGGCGCGGGCGTGCGGGGGTGGGGTGGGGTGGGGTCAGGGTTGGGTGCGGGAGTGGGCGAAGGTTGCGAAGGCGGTCAGGGACTCGGGGTTGGCCAGGGCGCCCTTCGCCGCGGCGTCGTCGACCGGGGTGCCGGTGAGGATCTTCTTGACCGGGACTTCCAGCTTCTTCGCCGAGAGGGTCCGGGGAACCGCGCGCACCTGGTGGATCTCGTCGGGGATGTGCCGGGGGGAGAGCGCGGTACGCAGCTCACGGCTGATCTTGGCCCGTAGGGCGTCGTCGAGGGTCAGGCCCTCCGACAGCACGACGAAGAGCAGCAGCTCACCCGCGCCGCCCTCGTCGTCCTCCAGGTGTACGACGACCGAGTCGACGACCTCGTCGAGCCCTTCGACCACGGAGTAGAACTCGGCGGTGCCGAGGCGTACGCCGCCTCGGTTGAGGGTGGCGTCGGAGCGTCCGGTGATCACGCAACCACCGCGGGCGTTGATGGTGATCCAGTCGCCGTGCCGCCACACACCCGGGTAGACCGAGAAGTACGCCTCGGCGTAGCGGACGCCGTCCGGGTCGTTCCAGAAGCCCACCGGCATGCTCGGCATCGGCTCGGTGATCACCAGCTCGCCCAGCTCACCGATAACCGGGGTGCCGTCGGCGGAGCGCGCCTCCACCTTCGCGCCCAGGGCGCGGCAGGCGATCTCTCCGGCGTACACGGGCAGCAGCGGTACCCCGCCGACGAAGCCGGTGCACACGTCGGTGCCGCCGGACAGCGACTGGAGCTGCACCTGGTCGCCGACCGTGTCGTACACCCAGTGGAAACCCTCGGCGGGCAGCGGCGCACCGGTGGACCCGACACCGCGTAGCGCGGACAGGTCGGCGATCTCGCGGGGCACCACACCGGCCTTGCGGCAGGCCAGCAGGAACGGCGCGGAGGTGCCGAAGTAGGTGGTGCCGGTCTCGGCGGCCAGCCGCCACAGCCCACCGAGGTCCGGCTCGGCCGGCCGGCCGGGCTCCGCCCGGACTCCCGGGTTGCCGTCGAAGAGCACGATGGTCGCGCCCACCGCCGGCCCGGAGACCAGGAAGTTCCACATCATCCAGCCGGTGGTGGTGAACCAGAAGAACCGGTCGGACGGGCCGAGGTCGTGGTGCAGGGCCAGCATCTTCAGGTGTTCCAGCAGGATGCCGCCGTGGCCGTGGACGATCGGCTTGGGCAGCCCGGTGGTGCCCGAGGAGTAGAGCACGTACAGCGGGTGGTCGAACGGAACCGGCGTGAACGTCAACGGCTCTTCAGTGGGCGCGGCGAGGTCCGCCCAGTCGAGGACGCCGTCGGGCGTCGGGCCGTTCGGGTCGAGGTACGCGATGCCGACGGTGTGCCGTAGCGACGGGAGGGCGGCACGGATCGCCGCGACCTCGGCCCGCCGGTCGACGGGCTTGTCGCCGTACCGGTAGCCGTCCACGGCGACCAGCACCGTCGGCTCGATCTGCTGCCACCGGTCGGTGACGCTGCGGGTGCCGAACTCGGGCGCGCAGGACGAGAAGATCGCGCCCAGGCTGGCGGTGGCGAGCAGCAGGACGTACGTCTCGGAGATGTTCGGCGCGTACGCCGCCACCCGGTCCCCGGCGGTGACGCCGAGCCGGCGCAGACCGGCCGACACCCGGCGGACCTGCTCGCGCA
This sequence comes from Micromonospora sp. WMMD736, assembly GCF_049179015.1. NCBI lineage: Bacteria > Bacillati > Actinomycetota > Actinomycetes > Micromonosporales > Micromonosporaceae > Micromonospora > Micromonospora sp. WMMD736. The sequence continues at coordinate 5,412,726 of NZ_JBMHMI010000001.1, read as the reverse complement.
GCTCGGCGGCGGTGAGGGTGACCGGCGGTCGGGTCTGGCCGTGCGCGATGACGACGGTGTCGTCGTCGGCGCGGCCCGGCATCCGCAGCACGTTCTCGGCGTAGTTGAGAGTGGCGCCGGGGAACCAGCGGGCCCCAGGCATCGCCCGCTCGGCCAGCGTGGCGGTCGGCGGAGTGTGCGCGACGACGTCGAAGTGGTCCCAGATCGAGCGCCAGAAGGCGTCCAGGTCGGTGACCGACCAGTGCCACAACGCGTCGTAGTCGGCGAAGTCCAGCCCACGGTGCTCCCGCAGCCAGCGCAGGTAGTCGCCGATCCGGGACCGCTCGAGCACGTCCGCCGGCGGCGTCCACAGCACGTCACCCACTGCTCCACCCTCCCCCCGGCCGCACGTCACTGTGCATGGGCCGTGGCGCCATCTTGCCCTACCTCGAAGCGCCATTCTGCGCACCGGGTGGGCCGATCGACGCGTGCCCAGCCCACACTCCACCGCGTCAACCCATGTGGGTCAGCCCGCCCGGTGTGCCTGGATGGCCCGGCGGCGGGCCAGGCGGTGCTCGCGGCGGATCTCCGCCTCCCGGTACCGGCGTTCGTCCTCCGGCGTCTCCGGCAGCACCGGGCGGACCGTGCGCGGCGCGCCCGCGACATCCACGCCGACGAAGACCAGGTACGCCGTGGCGACCCGGACCGGCGCGTCCTCGGCGGAGTCCCACCGCTCGGCGACCACGCGCACCCCCACCTCCATCGAGGTCTGGCCGGTCCAGTTGACCTGGGCATGCGCGTGCACCAGGTCACCGACCCGGACGGCCTCGGAGAAGACGATCTCGTCGATCGCCGCGGTGACCGCCGTTCCGCCGCTGTGCCGGGCGGCGGCGGCGCCCGCCACGTCGTCGACGAACTTCATCAGAACCCCGCCGTGGACGGTTCCGTAGAGGTTGACGTCCACCGCGGTCATGATCTTGCTGAGGGTGACGCGGGAGTACGACGTCGGCTTGCCGGTCGGAGCGGCGGAGAGGTGCTCGGTCATGCCGGAAACGGTACGGTGCGCGGATGCGACATCTCTGGAGCTTCCTCGCCGGGTTGGTGGTGGCACCCATCACGTGGGTGCTTGTCACACTCGGGCAGGACGGGTCGAGCCGGACGGTCGACCGCTGGGTGGAGATCGGCACCTTCAACACCGCCAACCTGATCGAGCCGGCCGTGTACCTCGGCGTCGGCGGTGTCCTGCTCGGGCTGCTCGGCACCCTGCGCTTCTCGCCGGCCGGCCCACTGGTGGCCGGGCTGCTGCTGGTCATCCCGTACATCGGGATGTTCGTCGCGCCGTTCGAGGTGCGCGACGCGATCCCACACGAGTGGAAGGTGTTCGGCGACCCACTGCCACTGCGGCTACCGGTCGAGAACGGCACGCTCTTCCTGATCGGTCTGCTGCTGCTGATGGCGACGTTCAGCGGTCAACGCTGGCGGCGGTGGCCGCAGCCGGTGACCGCGCCGACTGCCACCCCGGCGCCGGCGGACGCACCGCGCGGCGACGACTTCACCCTGACCGACTGGTCGTCCCCCGAGCCGGCGGAGCGCGACACCGCACCGCTGACCCTGGGTTACCCGGCCGACCCGACGCCGACCGAGCCGTTGCCCCGTCGGGTGGGCGGCGAATCGCCGTGGTCCGCGCCACCACGCGGTCAGTCGCGGCCCGAGGACACCACCGAAATCCGCTGACCGTCGGGCGGGCCGGGAAACCGGCCCGCCCTCTTGGCGGTGCGGCAGCGCTAGTGCACGGCGACGGCCAGTTCGGCGTCGACCACACCGAGGGCGGCGCGGGGCACGACCAGGACCATGACCGCCAGCGCCGCGGCCATGCCGCCCGCGATGACGATCGCCATCGGTACGCTCCCCGTCCCGAACAGACCGGCAAGAGGCGCGGACAGCGCGCCGACGCCGAACTGGACGGCGCCCAGCAGAGCCGCTGCCGTGCCGGCCGCCTCGCTGTGCCGGCTCATGGCCAGCGCCGGCGCGTTCGGCAGGGCCAGCCCGGCCGCGGCGAGCACCAGCCACAGCGACGCGAGCAGGGTGCCCAGGCCCCCGATGCCGGTGGCGGCGAACAGCACCAGCAGCAGGCCGGCCGCCGTACCGGCGATCAGCGCGCCGACGAGAATCTGCTGCGGGGTGTAGCGGCGCAGCAGCCGGACGTTGAACTGGGTGGCCCCGATCAGGCCCACCGCACCCGCGCCGAAGGCGAGGCCGAACTGCTGCTCGTCGAGGCCGTACTCCTGCTGGAGGACGAAGGACGACCCGGAGACGTACGCGAACAGCGACGCCATGGCCAGCCCGGCGACCAGCACCAGCCCGACGAACGCCCGGTCGTTGACCAACCCCCGGTAGTCGCGCAGGGTCGCGGCCATCCCACCGTGCCGGCGGCGCGACACGTCGAGGGTCTCGGGCAGCCTCAGCGCCGCGACGACGATCAACAGCGCGCCCAGCACGGCCAACGCCGCGAACACGCCCCGCCACTGCGTCCAGCGCAGCAGGCCGCTGCCCAGCGTCGGCGCGAGGACCGGCGCGAGCCCCATGACCAGCATCAACCGGGAGAAGATCCGCGCGAACGACGCGCCGCTGAACAGGTCGCGGACGACGGCCGTGGCGACCACGGTGGCGGCGGCGACGCCGAGGCCCTGCAGGACGCGCAGTGCGCCGAGCACGGCGATGTTGGGCGCGAAGACGCACAGTACGGACGCCACGATGTGCGCGGCGAGGCCGGCGAGCAGCGGCAGCCGTCGGCCGACCACGTCGGAGACCGGCCCGATCAGCAGTTGACCCAGCGCGAGGCCGACCAACGTGCCGGTGAGTGTCAACTGCACGGCGGTCTCGGTGGTCTGCAGGCCGGTGGTGATGGCCGGCAGCGCCGGCAGGTACATGTCGATGGTCAGGGGGCCGATGGCGATCAACGCACCGAGCACGAGCACGAGTTGCGTGCGCTGGCGGCCGGTCATCAGGTCGCCGGGTAGCGCGTCCTGCTCGTGGGCAGTGTTGTCCATCTTGATCTCTCTCCGGGTACGGAAGCGCCGTCATCGAGAGATAGACGAGGCCGGGGCGGGGTGACTCTCCAGGGCTTCAACGCCACAGACGTGGATCAAGATTCCCGCACGGGGATCACTCCGCAGCCGGATCAACGAAGTCAATATAATTCCCTACTTTGGACGACTTACCAGGGAACATGAGCCCTGCGCTGCGGCATCCCGCTCCAGGGCGCTACCGAGACAGGGGAGCGGCATGGCTCGGCACGAGCGGCCCGTAGATCCGACCGCTGGACCGTTGTCGTCATTCGCCCATGAGCTCCGAAAGTTACGTGTCGAAGCCGGCAACCCCACCTACCGGCGACTGGCCGAGGTCGCCGGCTACAGCGCCTCGACCCTCTCCGCCGCCGCCAGCGGAGTCCGGCAACCCAGCCTCGACGTGCTGCTCGCGTACGTCGGTGCCTGCGCCGGGGACACCGCCGAATGGAGACGACGTTGGCTCGAACTGGACGAGGAACTGCGCTCCATCACGCCACTCGCAGCCCCACCAGCCACTGTGGTCGCCGGGGATCCACCCGCCCCGACCACGGGCGAGCCAACCGACGCCGGCGAAGCGGCCGGACCGACCCACGACCGGCCCGCGAGCCCTCCGCGGCACCGGAAACTCCGTCGGCGACTGGCGCTGGCGGCGGTGGCGGTCGCCGGTCTCGCCGGTACGGCCGCCGTGGTGCCGATGACCCAGCTGAGGTGGGGGCCCGAGGGGGCGACGGCGGCCACCGGCACGACGACCACCACGGCTTGCCCGGCGACCACCACGGACGCCGCCTTCACCGCCGTCACGTACGGCAGTGGCGTGCATGTCCGGAGCGAGCCCCGCCGCGACCAGGACATCCGCTACACCATTCCGCCCGGCTGCGTGCTCGGGCTCACCGGCTACTGCCTGGGTGAGCGGATCAACGACTCCACCTCCCAGACTCCCGACATCCGCTGGTTCACCCTGGCCGACGGTGGGCTGATCGCCTCCGGGGTGGTGCACGGCAACCCGCCTCCGGGTCTGGAACCGTCCCGCTGCCGGGGCGACCGACCCGGGCCGGCCGCGATCGCCCTCGCCATCGCCCCCGATGTGACCGGCCCGGGTGGATGGCGACTGAGCGCGACCGGCACGCACGTGGAGATCGTCGGCTTTGCCGCCTACTACGCGGACGATCCCGCGCTGCCGACGGAGCGCCGCTGGCACCAGATCGGGATGACCGGATTGGCCGCCCCGCCGTTCGACCTGGTCTGGAAGCCCGACCACCCGTTGGTGCAACCCGGATCCACCGCCGAGATCCCGGTGGCCGCGGTCGCCTGTCTCGGCGGTGGCGCGCCGACCGACGTGATCGACGTGCGGGTGGCCCGCCCCGACGGCTCCAGCACGGCGGAGGCCCTGCCGCTCCCCGCCGACCAGAAGCTCGCCGCCCGCCGTACCGCCTGCGTCTACCCCTGACGGGGGCGTACGCGGACGGCCAGCACCGGTGGCCCGGCGGGACGGATCCCACCGGGCCACCGGTCAGGTGTCACCGAACTCAGCAGCCCTGGCGACCGGAGTGGATCCAGTAGGTGGTGCCGGCCCAGTCCATCTCGCCGTACGCGTCGACGCAGTTGTTCGCCGTGCCGGTCACACCGCGCGGCCCGGCGTAGTACAGGTAGTCGTCGTTGTCCTTGGTCGAGATGGCGGTGGCGGTGCACGAGCCGCTGCCGGAGGTCTCCGCGCACCGGGCGATCTGCACGGAGGTCCGCGCCGAGGAGCCGTACGCCGCGCCGCGGTGGTACATGCAGGCGCTGTTCGTACCGCCGTTGGTGCTGTTGTAGTAGATGACCAGCTCGGCAACGGGCTTGCTCGGCGGGTACGCGTAGCTGTAGGTGACCGTGCCCGAGCAGGCCACCGCCGCCTGCGACGGGGCCGCCGTGGCGACCAGCACCGTGCCGAAGGTCAGCAACGCCACCAGCGCTCCGAACACCTTGCGCAGCATCATGACTTCCACTCCTTAAGGGACGGGGTTGGTTGAGATCCGTCCCGCCGTCAACTTCTACGGAAGTGGGAAGTTGATCGCCGCTGGTGGTGGCGGCGATCAATCAATCTCGCACAACGCCGGACGTTCGAGGGGGAAGCAGGCCCCTGTCAGCCCTTCAGGAGCTGCCGCGCCATGACGATCCTCTGCACCTGGTTGGTGCCCTCGTAGATCTGGGTGATCTTGGCGTCGCGCATCATCCGCTCGACCGGGTAGTCCCGGGTGTAGCCGTAGCCACCCAGCAACTGCACCGCGTCCGTGGTGATCTCCATGGCGGCGTCCGAGGCGAAGCACTTGGCCGCCGCGCCGAAGTAGGTCAGGTCGGCGTCGCCCCGCTCGGACTTGCCGGCGGCGGCGTACGTGAGTTGCCGGGCCGCCTCCAGCTTCATGCCCATGTCGGCGAGCATGAACTGGATGCCCTGGAACTCGGCGACCGCCTTGCCGAACTGTCGGCGCTCGGCAACGTACCCCTTGGCGTAGTCGAGCGCGCCCTGCGCGATCCCGACGGCCTGGGCGGCGATGGTGACCCGGGTGTGGTCCAGGGTCTGCATGGCGGTGGCGAAGCCGGTGCCCTCCGCGCCGATCATCCGGTCGGCGGGGATCCGCACGTTGTCCAGGTAGACCTCGCGGGTGGGCGAGCCCTTGATGCCGAGCTTCTTCTCCGGTGCGCCGAAGCTCACCCCCGGGTCGGACTTCTCGACCACGAAGGCCGAAATGCCCCGGGACCGCGCAGACGGGTCGGTGACGGCGAAGACCGTGTAGAACTCCGACACACCGGCATTGGTGATCCACCGCTTCACGCCGTTGAGGACCCAGTGATCCCCGTCACGTACCGCGCGCGTGGTCATCGACGCCGCGTCGCTGCCCGCCTCCGGCTCGGAGAGGCAGTACGAGAACATCGCGTCGCCCGCCGCGACCGGCGTCAGGTAGCGGCGCTTGATCTCTTCGGAGCCGGCCAGCAGCAGCGGCATCGTGCCGAGCTTGTTCACCGCCGGGATCAGTGAGGAGGACGCGCAGGCGCGCGCCACCTCCTCGATCACGATGGCGGTGGCCAGGGCGTCCGCGCCCGCGCCGCCGTACTCCTCGGGGATGTGCGGGGCGTGGAAGTCGGCGGCCCGCAGCGCGTCGTAGGACGCCTTGGGGAACTCCCCGGTCTCGTCGGCCTCGGCGGCGTGCGGCGCCACCTTGGCGGTGCAGACCTCCCGGACCGCCTCCCGGATCGCCTCGTGCTCCTCCGGCAACCGGTAGACGTCGAACGACTCCCCTGCGGCCATGTCGGCCCCTCCCCTTCACCGCTATCATGCGCAGTCTGTGGCCTCCCCTGACCGCCGACCGCGCAGACTGAAGGATAGCGACTGCAGTTCAGGTGATGTTACCGGCGCGTAGGTATGGGCATGACGGAGCACCCGCGCCGCTGGGCGATGATGGAAGGCAGACAGTGAGCCACCCCTCCGGTGCCCGCCCAGGCGCCGCAGCAGAATGCGACGCGACGACGCGCCGCCAGTGCGAGCGGAGAAGACAGGCGTGACGATCCCCTACCCCACCATCCAGCCGACCCCCGCCATCGCCGCGGTGGCACCGCCCTCGGGCGCGCCTCGGCCACGGGTGACGTTCCTGGGGACCGGCTACCTCGGTGCGACGTACGCCATCTGCTACGCCGAGTTGGGCTACGAGGTGCTCGGGTTCGACGTCGACGCGGACAAGATCGCGAAGCTGAACGCCGGCGAGGTGCCGATCCACGAGCCCGGCCTCGACGAGCTGCTCAAGCGCAACCTGGCCGCCGGCCGGCTGCGGTTCTCGACCGACATCGCCGAGACCGCCGACTTCGGTGACGTGCACTTCATCTGCGTCGGCACCCCCCAGCGGGCCGACGGGATGGGCGCCGACCTGTCGTACGTCGAGGCGTCGGTGACCGGCCTCGCCCAGCACCTGACCCGCAAGGCGCTCATCGTCGGCAAGTCGACCGTGCCGGTCGGCACCGCCGAGTGGGTCGAGCAGCTCGTCGGCAAGCACGCCCCCGACGACCTGGGTGTCGAGGTGGCGTGGAGCCCCGAGTTCCTCCAGGAGGGCTTCGCCGTCGACGACGTGCTGCGACCCAACCGGATCGTGGTCGGCGTCAAGAGCGAGTGGGCCAACGGCATGCTCTACGCCGCGCACAAGGGCGTCTTCGACCTGGCCGCCACCGAGGACCGCGAGGTGCCCCTGGTGGTCACCGACTTCGCCACGGCCGAGCTGGTCAAGGTCGCGGCCAACGCCTTCCTGGCCACCAAGATCTCGTTCATCAACGCCATGGCCGAGGTCTGCGAGGCCAGCGGCGGCGACGTGACGCAGTTGGCCCGGGCCATCGGGTACGACCCCCGCATCGGCAACCGTTTCCTCCAGGCCGGCCTGGGCTTCGGTGGCGCCTGCCTGCCCAAGGACATCCGCGCCTTCCAGGCCCGCGCGCAGGAGCTGGGCGCGGGCGAGGCGCTGCGCTTCCTGCACGAGGTCGACCTGATCAACCTGCGTCGCCGGACCCGCGTGCTCCAGCTCGCGGCGGACCTGCTCGGCCGCCGCTCCGGGCCGGCCGGTCCGGACTTCTCCGGCACCCGGATCGCCGTGCTGGGCGCGACCTTCAAGCCCAACACCGACGACGTCCGCGACGCCCCGGCGCTCGCCGTCGCCGCGCTGTTGCAGAAGGCCGGGGCCGACGTGCACGTGTACGACCCGCAGGGCACCGAGAACGCCCGCCGCGCGGTGCCCGAGCTGACCTACGAGCCCGGCATCAACGAGGCGGTCACCGACGCCGACCTGGTCTGCGTCCTCACCGAGTGGGCGGACTTCCGCAACGCCGACCCGGTCGCCCTGGGCGAGCTGGTCCGCGGCCGGAAGGTCGTCGACGGGCGCAACTGCCTCGACTCGGCACTGTGGACGCAGGCCGGCTGGGAGTACCGGGGCATGGGCCGCCCCTGACGATCCACCACTCACCGGCCGGCCGCGAAGCACCTCACGCAGCCGGCCGGTGATGTTGTTTGCCCGGGACCCGCCGTCAAGTGTCGAAATCCGCGCCAGCTTTGGGCATGCTGCGACAGTGGGAGTCCACAGTGCGGCGGGTGGAGGGGTGTCGTGGCGACCTTTCAATGCTCCTCGTGCGGCCGGGAGATCAAACCGGCCGTACACTGCCCGCACTGCGGGGCCGACCAACCCCAGTGGGTGGAACACCTGGCGGACATCGAGCGCTCGATCGCGGAGATGAAGGCGCGCGACGCCGCCATCGCCCGCGAGCAGCGGCAGATCGCCGCCAAGATGCAGGCCGCGCTCTTCCAGCGGGACATCCTCGCGCACGCCGGTGAGGAGCGGATCAAGCAGGCCGCCCGGCCCCGCCGGGTGCTGCGCCGCCGCCCCGGTCGCCGTCCCCCGACGGCCACCACGGGCGCGCCGCCGCCCCGGGTTCCGCGCCAGGGCACGCCGCCCGTCCCGGAGGATCCGCCGCCGCCCCCGCCCCGGCCGTCCTGGCTGGACGCCGACGATCCCGAGCACCCGCCCGAGGCGTCCAGCCGGGAGGTGCAGAACATCCCGCTCGGGCTGGGCGCGCTGCTGCTCGCTGTGGCCGCGGTGGTCTTCGCCGCGGTGGCGACCAGCTCGATGGACGCGCTGGCCCGCCTCGGCGTCCTGCTGCTCGCCACGGCGCTGATGCTGCTCGCCCCGCCGGCGCTGGCGCGACGCGGGCTCACCTCCACCGCGGAGACGATCTCGGCGGTGGGTCTGCTGCTCGTGCCGCTGGCCGGCTACGCGCTCTGGGCGGTGGACCGGGTCGGCAGCGGCACCTCGGGCGCCGTCTTCGCCGGGTTGATCTTCGCGGCCACCGCCGCCGTCTCCGTCGGGTACGCCGCCTGGACGGGTCTGCGCGCACCCCGCTTCGCGACCGTGGTCGCCGCGCAGCCGGTGCTGCCGCTGCTCGCGTACGACCGGATCACCGGGCCGGGTGGCTGGGCGCTGGTGCTGACCCTGGTGGCCCTGCTCGACCTCTGGTTGGCCCGCTCGCCGATCGTGGTGGAGCGCCCCGTCCGGCAGGACCTGCCGCAGCCGACCCCGCCGTCGACGGCGCCCCGGCAACGCGACGCCGAGGCCCGACCGGAGGGTGACCCGGAGGAGGCCAGCGAGGTCGTCGACGCTGGCGCGGACGCCGCCGAAACCCCGCCGGCCCGTCCGGTGCCCGGGCTGCGCGAGCTGACCTGGTCGCTGCACGCGGTGGCCGTCGCGGTCGCCCTGGCGTACGCGGTCACCGCACTGCTGCGGGCACAGGCCGTACCGACAGCGCTCGGCGCCGGGCTGGTGCTGCTGCTGGCCGCCGTCGTCGGGCTCGCCGGCGCGCTGGTGTTGCGCCGTCCACCGTTGCCCGACGTGGCGGCCGGCATCGTCACCCTGGCCGTGATCGGCGCGTTCGGTCGGGTCGCCTCCGTGGCCCTGCCCGGCCAGGCGTTGCTGCTGATCGCGGCGGTGATCACGGCGACCGGGCTGGCGGTACGCGCGATCCCCGAGGCCGCCCGCCGCGGCCCACAGCTCGCCTCGGCGGTGGCGCTCACCGTCAGCGGGCTGGTGGTCGCCGGAGGAGCCCTGCGGGCCGGCGTCGCGCCCGTCCGGGCGGCGCTGCCCGCCTGGGACGCCGACCTCGACCGGCACGCCGCCGAGCTGGCCGCCGCCGTCGGTCCGACCACGTGGCAGCTCGCCGCCGCCGCGTTCCTGCTCACCATCGCCGCGCTGCTGGCCCTGCCACCGGAGATCCGCCGCGAGTTCGCGGTCGCCGGCGCCGCGCTGACGGCGCTCGCCGTGCCGGCGTCGTTCGGCCTCGGCTGGGCGGCCGCCCCCTGGCCGATGGTGGTCACCGCGATCGGCATCGGCGTCATCGGCCTCTCCGCGCGTACCCCCCGGGCCGCCCTCGCCCACGGGGTCGGCGCGGCCGTGGTGGGCCTGTTCGGCGCGGGCGCCGGCCTGTCCCGGCCCGCGCTCACGGCCGCCGTCCTGCTCACCCTCTTCGCGGCCGGCGCGCTCGTGGCCCTGGCGCCCCGGGTCCGGATCGCCTCGGCCGCCGCCGAGACGGTCACGGAGTGGGCCGCCGGAGGCGCGGCCTTCGCGCTGCCCGGCGCGGTGGCCGCGTTCGTGGCCGCCACCGTGCCCGTCGACGAGACCCCCACCCCGGCCAGCCTGCGCGAGGCGACCGTCCCGGTGCTCGCGGCAAGCTTCCTGGCCGTCTGTGTGACCCTCGGGTACGCCGCGATGGTGCAGGTCTCCCAGCGGCGTATCCCGGTGCCACTGTCGGTCGGCACCGGCATGGGTGCGCTCGTCGTCACCGCCGCCGCCTTCGGCGCGCCCGGTGCGACCGTCGCCGACGCGTGGGTCGGCGCGCTCCTGCTGATCGCCGCGGTGCTGCTCTTCCTCGCCCCCTCGATCGACGCCGGTCGCCGCTCCGACCTCACCCTGGACGGCTCGGACCTGGCCGCCGCGGCGGTGACCACCGCACTGATCGCCACGATGGTGCGGATCGCCGCGGTCCTCGCCCCGGGTGGGCAGTTGGCGGTGGCCGCCGGCCTGGTCCTGGTGGTCGCCGTGGCCGCCCGCGCCATGCCCGAGGAGTGGCGACGCGGCCCGGTCCTCGGCATCGCCGTCGGCGGCGTACTCATCGGGATCCTCGCCGGTTGGACGGCGCTGCGCGGTGGGGTGGGCGTGCTGGCCACGCCCGGGCCGATCTGGAACGGCGACCTGAGCAACTGGCCGGCGGCACCGACCGGCGGCTCGACCTGGCAGGCGCCGATCGCGCTGCTGCTGCTGGCCGTCGCCGCCGGGGTCCTACTGCCCCCGCCCTGGCGCTGGGACGCGTCCGGCGTGGCCGTGGTGCTCGCCACCATCGGCGCACCGGCCGCGTTCGACCTGCCCTGGTGGTCGCCCGTGCTGGTCGGAGCCATGGTCGCCACCGTCTTCGGGATGGCGGCGGTGGCCACCGAGGAGCCCCGGGCCGGGCTGTCCCGGGCCACCGTGGCCGGGGTGGTCGCGCTGCACGGGGCCGGCGCCGGCCTGGTCCGCCCGTGGACCACCGCGCTGGCGCTGGGCAGCATCGCGCTGATCGGCGTCGTCGTCGCCACGCTGGCACGCGTCCTCGCCCGGCACCAGGTGACCGACCTGGAGACCGAGGGCATGCCGCCGCACCTGGCGCAGATCGGCGGCGCGGCGGCCGGTGCCGCGCTGCTGGCGTTGCCCGGCGCGGTGGCGGCGCTGGCGGTCGAGTTCCAGCACTCGGCGCAGGTGGTGCTGACCGCCGCGCTGGCCGCGTCGAGCCTCGGTCTGGCGGGCGTGGCCGCCGTACGCCGGCACGTGCCGCAGTACCTGCCCTGGGTCAGTGTGGCCGTGGTGGGCGGGGCGAGCATCAGCGCGCTCGCCGCCATCCCGACCGGCCTGCCCGTCGGGGTCTACGCGGCCGCCGCCGCGCTGCTCGGTGTCCTCGCCGAGCTGATCCGCGCGGCAACCGTGCCGCCCACCGCGGCCGCCCAGCCGGTCCGCCGCTGGGCCGTGCTGCTCGACGGCGCGCTGCGCCGGCTGCCCGACGACCCGGATCGGCGGCGGTGGCGGGTCAGCCCCTCGGCCGGCGCGCTCGCGGCCGCCGCCCTGCCGACCGCCCTGGCCCTCGTCTCGATCGCACCCGCGCTGCTCTTCGCACTGGTCGAGCCGCAGCGCACGTTGAACCGGATCTGGCAGGGTCCGCCGCCGGAGCTGCTCACCCCGCCGCCGGACGTGGTCAATCCGACCCACGTGCTGACCGCACTGCTGCTCACGGCGACGGCCGCACTGGCCGCCACCGGATTCAGCGGCGGACGGCGGTCCCGTGCCGTACCGGTGGTGCTACCGGGGGCCGCCGTCACGTTGCTGATCGCGCCCATCGCGCTGGGTAGCAGGTGGCCGGCGAGCACCCTCGCCGCGCTGTCCGTGTTCACCATCGCCATGCTCGGTCTCGCCCTGACCCCGCCACCACCCCTCGTGGAGCCGGCCCGTTCGCTGCGGCTGGCCCGGGTGCTGGTGTTCGTCATCGGGCTGGCCGCCGGTGGCGCCGGCCTGGCCGGCAGCCTGGCCGAGCGGCAACTGACCCTGTTCACGCTGGGCGGTGCGGTCGGCGTCGGCGCGGTGGCGGCCGTCTTCGGCACCACCCAGCGGGCGCGCATCCTCGGCTGGCTCTTCGCCTCGATCATGGCCCAGCTCTTCGTGCTCACCGCTGGCCTGATCGCCGGGCTGGCCCCGGTCTGGTCCGCGTTCGGGGTCCTCGCCGTCGGCGCGATCCTCCAGGTGCTCGCCGCGACCCTGCCCCAACTGCGCCGCCCCGAGGCGCAGCGCGAGGCGTCCACCGTGCAGTGGACCGGGTACGCCGCCGCTCTCATCGCGCTGGCGCTCGCCTTCGACTCACCACGGCACATCGCCGCCCTGCTGGCCGCCTGGGGCGCCGTCCTCGGTGTGGCGGCGACCCGGCCCGGCCGGCGGCCCGTGGAGCGCCGGATCCTCTTCTGGGCGGTGGTGTTCTGCGAGATCACCGCCTGGTGGATCCTGATGCGCGTCGCCGACGTGGCGCTGCCCGAGGCGTACACGCTGCCGTTCGCCGCGCTGGCGCTGCTGGTCGGCGTGCTGGAACTCCGCCACCGGCCGGATCTGAGCAGCTGGGTGGCGTACGGGCCGGCGCTTGTCGCCGCGTTCCTGCCGACCCTGGCGATCGTGCTCGCCACCGAGTCCAGCACGTTGCGGCAGATGTTGCTGCTACTCGGTGCGGTGGCAGTGCTCATCTTCGGCTCGTCCAGCCGGCAGCAGGCACCGGTGATCGTCGGCGCGTCGGTCACCGCGATCGCCGCGATCCACGCGTTGGTCAGCCTCGGCCCGTGGCTGGCGCTGATCCCGGTGGGCATCCTGCTGCTCGTCCTCGGGGCCAGCAACGAACGCCGCCGTCGCGCCCAGGAACGCCTCCAGACCGCGCTGCGCGGCATGAGATGAAACCGGAGGGTCCCTGCGGCGTGGGTGAGTGGGCACGGTGAGCGTGCCGGGTCCGCCGAGGGTTGCCGCGATCTTGCACTTTCTGTCGCGGCATAACGGGATAAATGCCGCGTAACGACGACCGAAAGTGCAAGATCGCGGAGGCCGGGGCCTAGTGGGCCAGGCGGTCCAGTAGCTCGTCGAGCAGTGCGCGTTCGCCGGGGGTGAGGTCGCCCGGGTCGTTGCCGACCAGCGCACGCAGCGTCAGGGCTGCGCTCGTACGGGTCGCGGGGGTCTCGGTGGAGGGCGCGCGCAGGACCCCGGCCAGCGCGGCCTCGCGGACACGTCGGGACAGCCCGAAATCCGGCTCCGGCTGGCTGATCAACGTGAGCGTGATGCCGACGTTGGCGGCGAGCACCTGCTCGGCGGCATCGTCCACCGGCACCTTGAGCAGGCCACGGGCTGCGGTTTCGGTGAACCGCTGGCGCAACGCGGCGTGCGCGGGAGCGGTGACGGCGCAGGGCTTCCCCGGCTCGACGCGCCCGTAGAGCAGCCCGTAGAACGACGGGTGCTCCAGCCCGAACCGCACGTGCTTGTCCCAGCCCTCACGCAGGTCGTCCAGCGGGTCACCGGAGCTCTCGACGGCCGTGTACTGGGTGAAACCGTGGTTCACCACGGCGTCGATCAGGCCCTGCTTGTTGCCGAAGTGGTGGTACAGCGTCGGGGCCTGCACCCCGGCGCGCTCGCACACCGCTCTCGTGGACATCGTGCCGCCGGCCTGCAGCAACTCCGCCGCGGCGAGCAGGAGTCGATCCCGTGCGTTCTGCATGGTTGCTATAGTAACCTACATAGCGCTACATTGCCTTCTATAGCGAAAGGAGAAGCCCATGCGAACGTGGTTCATCACGGGTGGGACGCCCGGCGGGTTCGGCCTGGTCTACGCGGAGGCCGCCCTGGAACAGGGCGATCGGGTGGTGGTGACCGCCCGTCGGCCCGCTGAGCTGAAGGAATGGGCTGAACCGTACGGCGACCGGGTGCTGGTTCTCCCGCTCGACGTCACCGATGCCGACCAGGTGCGGGCGGCGGTCAGGACGGCCGAGGAGCGGTTCGGCGGGATCGACGTGCTCGTCAACAACGCGGGCCGGGGCTGGTACGGCTCGGTCGAGGGCGCCCCGGACGAGATCGTTCGCCGCACGTTCGACCTCAACCTGTTCGCCGTGGTCGAGGTGATGCGCGCGGTCCTGCCCGGCATGCGGGCACGCGGCGACGGCTGGATCGTGAACATGTCATCGGTGGCGGGGCTCGTCGGCGCGGAAGGGTTCGGCTACTACGCGGCGGCGAAGTTCGCGCTCGAAGGACTGTCGGAGACACTGCGCCAGGAAGTCGAGCCGTTCGGCGTGCGGGTGCTCGTCGTCGAGCCGGGCGCGTTCCGCACCAAGGCCTTCGCCTACTTCCAGAACGAGCCCGTCGACGAGACCGTCGACGCCTACGTGCCGATGGTCGAGCGCGTCAAGGCGGCGTTCGTGGAGCATGACGGCAAGCAGGCGGGCGATCCCGTTCGTGGCGTGCGGGCCGTGATCGACGCGATGAACACCCCCGTTCCACCGAAGCGGATCGTGCTCGGCAACTCCGGTTACGACGCCGTTGTCGCCATGCACGAGAGCGCACTCGCGGAACTGCGCGCGAACGAGAAGCTTTCCCGCAGCGCGGACTTCTGAGCCGATCTACCAGTACGCGCCCGTGTCCGGGCACCCCGAGAATCGGAGAGCAGACATGAACGACATCACCCTGCCCAAGGCCGTCGACGACTTCGTCGCGGCCACCAACGCGCACGACGCGAACGATCTGGCCGCGGTATTCGGCGACGGAGCCACCGTGGGCGATGACGGAAAGACCTGGGCCGGCGAGGCCGAGATCCGCGAGTGGATCCAGGGGCACCTGATCGGTCCCAGGGTCGTGCTCACGCCGACCTCGTTCGCGGACGACCGGCTGGTGGCCTCCGCGGACGGGGATTTCCCCGGCGGGCCACTGTCCTTCGCATTCGTGTTCGGCATCAAGGACGACCGGGTCACCAGCCTCGCGATCGACCCGGTCTGAGTCACCACCGGCCGGGGCAGCCGGAGTGCTTCCCCGGACCGGGAAACGCGGTGACCACCTTCGGAACGCCTCAGGGCAGGGTGGCCTGGAGGGCCGCGTCCTTGGTCTTGATGAGCGCTTCCAGGTCCTGCTGGTAGGTGGCCATCCGGGTCCGCAGCACCTCGTCGGACGCGCCGAGGATCCGGACGGCCAGCAGGCCGGCGTTGCGGGCGTTGCCGATCGACACGGTGGCCACCGGGATCCCCGCCGGCATCTGCACGATGGACAGCAGCGAGTCCATACCGTCGAGGTGCTTCAGCGGCACCGGCACACCGATCACCGGCAACGGGGTCACCGAGGCGACCATGCCCGGCAGCGCGGCGGCGCCACCGGCACCGGCGATGATCACCTTGAGCCCTCGGTCGACGGCGTCACGACCGTAATCGATCATCGCGACCGGGGTCCGGTGCGCCGAGATGACCCGCACCTCGTAGGACACCTCGAAGTCGTCGAGTACCTCGGCGGCGGCCCGCATGGTCGGCCAGTCCGAGTCGCTGCCCATGATCAGCCCTACCGTGGTCACCGGAGTCCTCCTTGGTTAGCGGCCACCCGGATCACTCGTGCCCCTCCTGGAGCCAGCGCACGGCCCGCGCCGCCCGCGCCCGTAGGTCGTCAAGGTCGTCGCCGAGCACGGTGACGTGCCCGATCTTGCGACCGGGGCGTACCTGCTTGCCGTAGAGGTGCACCTTGGCCCCCGGCTCGGCGGCGAAGAGGTGGTGCAGCCGCTCGTCGATCGACATCCCGCCCGGCTCGCCGCCGAGGACGTTCGCCGACACGACGACCGGCGCGGTCAGCGCGGTGTCGCCCATCGGGTAGTCCAGGACCGCCCGCACGTGCTGCTCGAACTGGGAGGTCCGGGCACCCTCGATGGTCCAGTGCCCCGAGTTGTGCGGACGCATCGCCAGCTCGTTGACCACGATCGCCGGCCGACCGGCGTCGTCGCGCACCTCGAAGAGCTCCACGGCGAGCAGACCGACCACACCGAGCGCGGTGGCCAGGTCGATGGCGAGTTGCTGGGCGGAGACCGCCAACTCCTCGTCGAGGCCGGGCGCCGGGGCCAGCACCTCGACGTTGATGCCGTCGCGCTGGACCGTCTCGACCACCGGGTACGCGGCCACCTGACCGAACGGCGAGCGGGCCACCTGCACGGCGAGTTCGCGGCGCAGCGGCACCCGCTCCTCGGCGATCAACCGGGTGCCACCGGCGAGCAGCGTCGCGGCCAACTCGGCGGCCTGGGTGGCGTCGTCCACCATCCAGACGCCTCGACCGTCGTAGCCGCCCTGGGCCGCCTTGAGCACCACCGGCCAGCCGACCCGCTCGCCGAACTCGACCAGGTCGGCGGGGTCGCCGACCGGCCGCCAGACCGGGTTGGGCACGCCCAGCTCGGTGAGGCGTTCCCGCATGACCTGCTTGTCCTGGGCGTGCAGCAGCGCGTCCGCCGGCGGGTACAGGGTCACCCCTTCGGCCGCCAGCGTGCGGATGTGCTCGGACGGCACGTGCTCGTGGTCGAAGGTGACCACGTCGCAGCCCTTGGCGAAGGTGCGCAGGGCGGCCAGGTCGGTGTGGTCCCCGTACTGGACGTCGGCGGCGACCAGCGCCGCTCCGTCGTCGGGGGCGCTGGCGAGCACGCGCAGTGACTGGCCGAGGGCGATCGCGGCCTGGTGGGTCATCCGGGCCAACTGGCCGCCACCCACCATGCCGACAACAGGCAATCCGGTACGGGAATCCATAGCGCGGCCAGCCTACCGGGTGCCCGATTCAGCCCAGCTCGGCGACCAGCTCATCGACGGAGGTGACGGGCCGTTGACACACGAAGCCCCGACAGACGTACGCGGCGGACCGCCCGTCGACCAACGGCCGGTCCGCGAGCAACGGCACACCGGGCTGGTCCGGGAGGCCGGCGACCACCACCGCTCCCGGCGGGGCGTGCCGGTGGGCGGCGGCCACCAGCGGGTCGCCGGCCGGGTCGTCGGTCGCCACCGCGATCTCGTACGGCCCGGACAGCAGCGCCTCGCCGACCGTGGCCGCGTACCCGGCGAAGCGGGCGTGCCGTCCGACGATCGGCGCCACGGTGGCGAGCGCGGCCTCGGCGGCCTCGCGGTAGCGGGTCTGTCCAGTCAGCGCGGAGTACGCCACCAGCCCGGCGACCAGCGCCGATCGGCCCGACGGGGTGGCGTTGTCGGTCGGGTCGGCCGGCCGGGCCACCAACTGCTCCGCGTCGTCGGCCGTGTCGTAGAAGGCGCCGCCCGGCGCGGCGAAGCGCTCCAGGGCGGTGTCCAGCAGCTGACCGGCCACGGTCAGCCAGCGCCCCTCACCGGTGAGCTGGTGCAGGGCGCAGAACGCCTCCGCCACGCAGCCGTAGTCCTCCAACACGCCGGCCGGCTCGCCGACCTTGCCGTCGCGGGAGACCCGGCGCAGCCGGCCGTCGACCACGTGCACCTTGGCCAGGTGCTCGGCCGCGTCGCGCATCGCGCCGTCGGCGACGATGGTCACGCCGTCCATCAGGTTGGCGTCCTCGTCCTGCGGCGACGCGTACACCGCGGCGACCTGGAGGAATTCGACGATCGCGGTGATCGCCAAACCGTTCCAGGCGGCCACCACCTTGTCGTCGCGGGCCGGCTGGGGCCGGGTGTCGCGGGCGGCGAGCAGTTGCCCCACCACCCGCTGCCAGCGGCCACGGATCTCGGGTGCGGCGTCGTCGACGTCCCGCGCGAGCCGCAACACGCTCGTGCCGTGTTCGAAAGAGCCCTCCTCGGTGACCGCGAACAGGTCGGCGGCCCATCGGCCGTCCTCGTCGCCGAGCGCCTCGACGAGCTGTGCGGGCGTCCAGGCGTAGGTGAGCCCCTCGACGCCCTCGGTGTCGGCGTCCAACGCGGAGGCGAACCCCTCACCCGCCCGGTGCAGCTCGTCGGCGAGGAACCGGGCCGTGTCCCGGGCGACCCGACGGGCCAGCGGATCCCCCGTCAGCCGCCAGAGCTGCGTGTAGACGCGCAGCAGCAGCGCGTTGTCGTAGAGCATCTTCTCGAAGTGCGGCACCGTCCAGTGCGCGTCCACGGAGTACCTGGCGAAACCGCCGGCGAGCTGGTCGTAGATGCCGCCCCGGGCCATCGCCTCGGCGGTGTGCCGCACGATCTCCAGGCTGCGCGGGTCGCCGGTGCGCTGGTGGTGGCGCAGCAGGAAGAGCAGGTTCATGTGCGGCGGGAACTTCGGGGCGCCCCCGAAGCCGCCGTTCGTCTCGTCGTACCCACCGGCCAGGTTGCCGGCCGCGGCGTCGAGCAACGGGCCGTCCAGCGGCGCGGTGGGGCCACCCACGGCCTGCGCGCCCCCGATCGCCTCGACCACGGCGGCGCCCTGGCGCAGCACCTCGTCCCGCTGGTCCCGCCAGGCGGTGGTGACCGACTGGAGCAGGCGGGTGAAGTTGGCGCGCGGGAAGTAGGTGCCGCAGAAGAACGGGGTGCCGTCCGGGGTGGCGAAGACCGTCATCGGCCAACCGCCCTGACCGGTCATCGCCTGGGTGGCGGTCATGTAGACGGCGTCGACGTCGGGGCGCTCCTCGCGGTCCACCTTGATCGACACGAAGTTGTCGTTCAGCAGAGCGCCGACCTGCTCGTTCTCGAACGACTCGTGCGCCATGACATGGCACCAGTGGCAGGCCGCGTAGCCCACCGAGATGAGCACCGGGACGTCGCGTCGTTTCGCCTCGGCGAACGCCTCGTCGCACCAGGGCCACCAGTCGACCGGGTTGTCGGCGTGCTGGAGCAGGTACGGGGAGGTCGCGTCGGCGAGTCGATTCACCCGACGACCATAACCACCCGCGCCCGGGCGTGCCGGGCGGTCAGGAGGCGCCGTCGGCGCGCAGGCGGAAGACGTTCGACTCGGCCGAGTCGCGAAGGGTCCCGAGCACCGCGCCGATCTTGTCGGCCGGCATCGGCTTGAAGAAGTGGTAGCCCTGCGCGGACGTGCAGCCCAGCTCGGCCAGGGCCAGCCGCTGTTCGGCCGTCTCCACGCCCTCCGCGACCACCCGCAGCCCCAACTCGTGGGCGAGCCCCACGGTGGTCCGGACGATCGCCGCGGCCTCCGGCGAGTCGGCCATCCGGATCACGAAGGAGCGGTCCACCTTCAACTCGTCCACGGCGATCCGGGTCAGGAAGGTCAACGAGGAGAAGCCGGTGCCGAAATCGTCCACCGCGAGCTGCACACCCATCAACCGAAGGTTGGCGAGCACCTCGTCGATGATCTCCAGTTCGCTCATCACCACCGTTTCGGTGATCTCCAGGACCAGCCGGTGGGGCGGCACCTGGTGGCGGCGCAGGGCGTCGGCGATCTCCGCCGGGAGGCGGGGGTCGAGCAGGCTACGCGCGGACAGGTTGACCGAGATCGGGACGTCCAGCCCTTCGCGGGCCCAGCCGGCGGCCACCCCGAGCGCCTTGTCCAACACGTACCGGGTGAACGTGCCGAGTTGCTCGCTGTTCTCCACCGGGCGGATGAAGTCGGCCGGGCCCAGCCAGCCGCGCCGGGGGTGCTGCCAGCGGATCAGCGCCTCCACCCCGGTGGGCGCGCCGGTCGCCAGGTCGACTGCCGGCTGCAACGCCAGCACCAACTGGTCGTCGACCTTCAGCGCCTCGCGCAGCTCGGCGAGCAGGGCGAGCTGGTCGGTGCTGGCCGCGTCCCGGGTGCTGTCGTACGCGGCGACGCTGCCGCCGCCCTCCTTGGCCTGGTACATGGCGATGTCCGCGCGGCGCAGCAGCTCGGTCAGGTCGGCGGTGCCGGCGTCGGCCACGACCACGCCCACCGAGACCTCGATGGACATCCGCACCCCGGCCACCTCGGTCGGCGCGGCCAGCCGCTCGGCGATCTCACGGGCCTGGCGTAGCGCGTGTGCCATGGGGGCGGCCCGATCACCGAGCACCGGAACCGAGGTGAGCAGCAGCGCGAACTCGTCGCCGCCGAGCCGGCCGAGCAGGTCACCCGGGCGGGCCAACGCGCTGAGTCGATTGGCCGTCAGCCGCAGCAGCTGGTCGCCGGCCGCGTGCCCGAGGGTGTCGTTGACCTCTTTGAACTGGTTGATGTCCAACAGCAGCAGGGCCACCGGGTGGTCGTGGGCGAGCTGCCGCAACGACTGGTCACCCTTGCCGAGCATGGCCGTGCGGTTCGCCAGCCCGGTCAGCGCGTCGTGCACCGCCTCGTACGACGATCGGGCGGTGACCAGCCGCAGCTCACGGTGCGTCGCGGCGTCGTGCAGTGCGGCCGCGAGCGCGTCGCCGAACGCGGCCACCGCATCCCGTTCGCGGGTCGTGGGCGGGGCGGAGCGGGGGAACTGGACCCGCAGCTGACCGACCGGCGCGGCACCCACCGCCAGGGGTCGGACCAGCTCGTACTCGTCGGGCTCCGACGTGTCCGGCGGGCTGACCTCCCGGTCGAGCAGCTGGCCGCTGGCGTCCCCCCGGTAGCGACGCCACCTGCCGTCGGGCCGGGCCACCTCGACATCGACCAACTCGGCGTTGAACAGCGTCAACGCGCCCGTCACCGCCGCGCTGGCGACGCCCCGCTCGTCGAGCTGGTTGAGAGCGGCGGTGGCCTCGGCGAAGGCACGCCACGTCCGACGTTCCTGGTCCGCCCGGAGGCGGTAACGATACGTCTGTTGCAGAAGCCAGAGCAGCGGCGGGAGCAGCAGCAACCAGCGCGCGTCCAGCTCCAGCAGCGCGATCACGACCAGGCCGACCGCCACGTTGCCGACGAACATCAGCAGCTTGCCGCGCAGCGCGGCCAGCAGCGGCGCCCCGATCGGCAGCCCGTGCCGCAGGCTCAGGCTCACCGCGCCGAGCCAACCCGTCACCATCAGGTACGTCACCGACCCGGCGATCACGGCCAGCGCCAGCATCGGGTTGGGCGGGGTGAGCAGAGGGTGCCCCAACGCGGTGGTCACGGACACGGCCAGCGCCGACGCGGCGGCCAGCGACGCGGCGATCCGGACGACCTCCAGCGGCGGACGGCGATCGCTGTGCAGGGACAGCCCCGTCCAGGCCAGCCCGGCACCGATCAGCGTGGCCGACGGCAGCCAGCCGGCCGGAGCGAGATAGAGGCAGACGATCAGGGCCGCCTCACCCCAGGTGATGCTGACCATGCCGGCGGCGCTGCGGAACCGGAGCCGGGCGAGTTGGGCCAGGGCCAGGACACCGACCGCGATGCCGAAGCGGGCCGGACCGCCCAGCGGGTCGTCGGTCGGCAGCCCGGACGGAAGCGTCAACCCGACCACGGCGGCGACCAGCGCGGTCAGCGTCACCGCGACCGTCAGCACGCGCAGCCGGACCGGCATGCCGTGCACCCCGAGCCGGTCGAACGGGTCGCCGGCCGCGCCGGAGGTCATCGACCTCCCCCGTCAGCCGACCGACCGACGGTACGGCGGGCAGCCGGTGCTGTGCTGGCCATCGGCGCCCCCTCCCGCGCACGTCTCGGGGACTTTTGGTCCCCCGGCGGAAGGCTAAGCCAAACCGGGTGGTCGCAACAGGGGTCCACCACCCGGTTCGGCGTGAATCACGCGCGTACTACCCGTTCCGCTGCTGCTGGTGCCCATTGGGAGCGTGCGTGGATGAATCATGCGCGCCGGCCCCGTCTGTCGGATCGACGACTGAAGCGTCGGACCCGGTCGGACCGACCGCCCGCCCCGGCTGCGGGAACCGGTCGGGCAGCCGCCGCAGTCGGGCGTTCATGTTCCGGATCAGCAGGATGGTGGCGGTGGCCAGCAGCAGGATGAGGAGGAGGCCCATCGGGCCGGCCAGACCACCCGTGCGGGTGTCCCCGAAGTTGTTCTCCGCGAGCACCTGGGCAGCGGTCAGCATGGTCGTCCTCCGATGTGCGATTGCCTACCAGCGTAGCCCCGGCCGTAATCAGCGCGCGTGCGCCGTCTCCCGCACTCCGGCGAAGAGGTCGGACTCGGGCAACGGGCTCTCCACCATGGTGCGGACCAGCTCGAAATCCTCGGTCGGCCACGCCCGCTGCTGCATCTCCATCGGCACGTGGAACCAGAAGCCGTCCGGGTCGACCTGGGTGGCGTGGGCTCGCAGCGCGTCGTCCCGCACCGGGAAGTATTCGGCGCAGTCGACCCGGGTGGTGATCCGCGGGCCCTTGTCCGGACGCTCGTCCCACCGCTTGAGCCACTCCTCGTAGGGCGACTCGGCTCCGGTGGCGAGCATCGCCTCGTGCAGGGCCATGATCTTGGCCTTGGAGAAGCCGATGTCGTAGTAGAGCTTCAGCGGCTGCCAGGGGGTGCCCAGCTCGGGGTAGCGCTCCGGATCACCGGCGGCCTCGAAGGCGGCCACGCTCACCTTGTGGCACATGATGTGGTCGGGGTGGGGGTAGCCACCCTCCTCGTCGTACGTGGTGACCACGTGGGGACGGAACTCCCGCATCAGCCGGACGAGGGGGCCGGCGGCCACCTCGACGTCCTGGAGGGCGAAGCAGCCCTCGGGGAGCGGCGGCAGCGGGTCGCCCTCGGGCAGGCCGCTGTCGACGAACCCGAGCCAGGCCTGGTCAACGCCGAGGATCGCCCGCGCGGCGTCCATCTCGGCCCGCCGGATGTCCGCGATGTTGGCCCAGACGTCGGGCCGGTCGAGCTTGGGGTTGAGCACGCTGCCGCGCTCACCGCCGGTGCACGTCACCACCAGTACGTCGACCCCCTGGGCGACGTACTTCGCCATGGTCGCCGCACCCTTGCTCGACTCGTCGTCCGGGTGCGCGTGGACGGCCATGAGACGCAGCTGCTCTGCCAACTTTCGGCGCTCCTCGTCTGTGCCGGCCGGGTGGACCCGACCGGGCTCGACCGGCTGACCTGCCAGGACCCTCCCTCGCCCCGCCGCCGGTCGGCACCTGCGGGACCCGACCTGCCGTTCCTGGCGTTCGGCCGGGCTGGGAGGATGGACTTCTGCCATTCTTGCCGATGCCGCCGACAACAACGCCAGGAGATACCCGCCGGTGACCGAGACGCACGCCACAATTTCACCGGGCGCGCCGGTCTTTCCGGCCGGACGCTATGGCCGACGTCGGGCGCCCGGCGGAGGCCGGCGACGCACGCTGCTGGCCGCCCTGGTGCTCCTGGTGCTGGTGGTGGGACTGAGCCTGATCTCGCTACGGCTCTACCGGCAGTACGGCGACCCGGTCTACGACGCCCAGGTGCTCACGTACACCGACATCACGGACAACCAGGTGGTGGTCGACTTCCGGGTGCGCGTACCGGAGGGCGGCTCGGCCGTCTGCGTCCTGCGCGCCCGGGACCGCGCCGGCGTCGAGGTGGCCCGGGACGAGGTCACGGTGACCGCCGCCCCGGGTGAGCGGCACGTCAGCGCCCGGCACCTGCTGAAGACCAGCGCCCGACCGTTCATCGGCGAGGTGCTGCGCTGCCGAGCACCGTCCTGAACTGCGCAGACATCACCCGGTGACGACCGCCGCCCGGCGTCGACCGCGGGTGTCGGATACGGACACCGCCGGTGATCGCCGACACGCTGTGTCGTACCGCACTGGTAGCTTGGTAGTTCACCTGTCAGCCAGCCACGCACAACCGAGGAGAACGCCTGTGTCCACTGGCAACGAGGCGCCCGCCACCTGGCTGTCCCAGGACGCGTACGACCGCCTCCAGGCCGAGCTCGACGAGCACATCGCCAACCGTCCGGCGATCGCGGCCGAGATCAACGCCCGCCGCGAAGAGGGCGACCTGCGCGAGAACGGCGGCTACCACGCCGCCCGCGAGGAGCAGGGCAAGGCCGAGGGCCGCATCCGCTACCTGCAGGAGCTGCTGCGCACCGCCAAGGTCGGCGCCGCGCCGACGGCCGACGCGGTGTCACCGGGCATGGTGGTGACGATCTACTTCGACGACGACACCGACGACACCGAGACCTTCCTGCTCGGCTCGCGGGAGATCGCCGCCACCACCGACCTGACGGTCTACAGCCCCGAGTCCGCCCTGGGCAAGGCGATCCTGGGTGGTCGCGCCGGTCAGACCTGCACCTACACGGCACCGAGCGGCGCCGACATCAAGGTGACCGTGGTCAGCTTCGAGCCGTTCTCCGGCTGAGCACCGCGTACCGCCCACGGCGTGACGCCGTCGGGGCGTGACACCGCCTGTCACGCCTCGGCGGCGAACACCACCTGGTAGCCACTGGCGCGCAGCGCGCTGATCAACGTGTCGGAGTGCTCCACGCCACGGGTCTCCACCGACAACGCCACCTCCACCTCGCCGAGACCGAGGTGCGGGTTGGCCCGCTGGTGTTCCACGTCCACCACGTTGGCCCGGTGCTCGGCGATCTGGCTGAGCAGTGACGCGAGCTGGCCGGGCCGATCCGAACAGCGCACGGTCACCCGCAGGTAGCGGCCGGCCGCGGCGAGACCGTGTTCGATCACCCGCATCATCAGCAGGGGATCGATGTTGCCGCCGGAGAGGACCGCGACCGCTGGCGTCTCCACCTCCACCACGCCGGCCAGGAGTGCGGCCACGCCGACCGCCCCGGCCGGTTCGACGACCTGCTTGCCGCGTTCCAGCAGCATCAGCAGGGCCCGCGAGATGTCCTCCTCGGAGACCGTGACGATCTCGTCGACGAGCTTGCGGACATGGTTGAAGGTGATCTCCCCCGGCCGTCCGACCGCGATGCCGTCCGCGATGGTGGCGAACGCCGGCAGCCGGACCGGCTCTCCGGCCACCAGGGAGGGCGGGAAGGCCGCCGCGCCCGCCGCCTGCACCCCAATGATGCGTACGTCCGGGCGCAGCGCCTTGGCCGCCACCGCCATGCCCGAGATCAGGCCGCCCCCGCCCACGCCCGTGATGATCGTCCGCACGTCGGGGCACTGGTCGAGGATCTCCAGGGCGACCGTGCCCTGCCCGGCGATCACGTCCCGATGGTCGAACGGGTGGATGAGCACCGCGCCGGTCCGCTCGGCGTACGTCTGCGCGGCCACCAGCGACTCGTCGACGGTGGCGCCGGCCAGCTCGACCTGTGCGCCGTACCCCTTGGTGGCGGCGACCTTCGGCAGCGGCGCGTTGACCGGCATGAAGACCGTCGCGTGCGTGCCGACCAGCCCGGCGGCGAGCGCCACGCCCTGGGCGTGGTTGCCGGCGCTCGCCGCGACCACACCACGCTCCCGCTCCGCCGCCGACAGCCGGGAGATCCGCACGTACGCGCCACGCACCTTGTACGAGCCGGCGCGCTGCACGTTCTCGCACTTGAGCCACGTCGGTCCGCCCAGTGCCGCGCTCAGCGGCCGGGAGGGCTCCAGCGGGGTGGTCCGGACGACGTCGGCCAGCAGTTTCCGCGCAGCCCGTACGTCGTCGAGGCCGACCAGTTCCGTCATGCCCCGATCGTGCCACCCGACCTCGGCTGCTCCGTCGGCGACACCGGGATAGCCGACGCGGTCGCGTCCGCCGGGGCCGCCGAGGCGGGGGCGTCCGCCGGGGCCGGGGTGGTCGCGGCCGCCGGGGCGGATCCAGCGGCCGGTGGGGCGGGCACGGCAGGCGGAGCGGGCGGCCATGCCTGTGCTGGCCAGACCGGGGCGGTCGGCCAGGCCGGGGCGGCGCGGGCGATCCGGGCCTCCTGGGCCGCGGAGATCCGGTGGATCAGCAGGATCAGCGTCACCGCCGCGATCGCGCAGCCCAGCGCCGGCAGGGTGTTGCGCAGCAGCGAGTCCCGGTAGTGGTCGACGTACGCCTGATAGCCGGCGTCGTTGAACGGGGTCTCCGGCAACTTCGCGTACGCCTTGTCCTCAAGGCGGCTGCTCAGCCGCTCGCCGACGCTGAACACCAGCCACGAGCACCACCAGACGCTCACCAGGGTGGGCGTGAACCGTCGCCAGAGGCTGTCCCGCGCCACGCCCGCCACGACCCGGGCCGGCACCACGAAGTTCGCGAACGGCACCAGCCAGCCGGCGATCGCCCAGCCCGCGCCGAGGGTGGGCAGCGCGCCGGGGAAGGCGTCGGTGTTCTTGCGTGCCCGCCAGGTCCAGATGATCACCAGTACGGCGGCGGTGAGGTAGGCCACGGTCATGGTCAGCGACACCACGACGGTGATGACCACCGCTCCGAGGAGCAGATCCGGGTCGTCACCGGCCATCGCCCGCCGGGCCAGCATCATCCCGATCAGCGGGGACAGCGCCACCACCAGGTAGAGCACGGCCGTCGCGCCGACGGCGACGCTGGCCGCCAGGCCGATCCCCCGTACCCGGTAGGTCGCCAACCCCGGTGTGACCGCCGGCTGGCCGAGCGGCGTGTGGCAGCGCGGGCATTCGTTGTGCTCGGAGGACGTGGCCTCTCCGCAGGTCTGGCAACGCATTGGTGTCCCCCGTGGTTCGCGCGACGATGCGCGCACACGCTAGACGATCATGCGCTGGCCGGCGACCCCGTTCCGACGAGGGGATAGCCGGGGGCGTGCCGCGACCACGGGGCGGTCATCTCGAACTGACCGGCCACGCCGAGCAACAGCAGCTCCGAACCGGGCGGGCCGACGAGTTGCACGGCGACCGGCAGCCCGTCCGGGCGACGTCCCACCGGCACCACGATCGCCGGCAGGCCGGCGACGTTCCACGGCGCGGCGTACGGGGCGTACCTGATGTTGGTTGACAGGTTCGCCCGCCAGGACCGCTGCGACCAGCGGTCGGCCTCCGGCGGCGCGCTCGCCAGAGCGGGCGTGAGCAGCAGGTCGACGGAGTGGTCGGTGAAGAAGTCGACCGACCGCTGCCGCCAGGCGGCCCGGTCGGCCTCCCGGACGTAGCCGCGCCGCTGTGCCCACTCGCCCAGCGCGACGTGCCGCCGGGTACGGCGTTGCAGGCCGCGCCGGTCCAGCCCGGCGGCCCGGACGTCGGCGGCGGCCGCGGCGAACCAGGTGGCGAGGCCCTGTAGGCCCAGGGCCGTGGGGTAGACCGGATCGGCCGGCACGGTGTCGTGGCCGGCGGCGGCGAGCAGCCGGCCGGCGGCGGCCACCGCGTCCCGGTTGGGCTCGTCCGGCGCGACACCACGCACCGGTGAGCGCAGCGAGACACCGACGCGCAGCCGCTGCGGCGGTACCAGCTTCTCCGGGCGGCGGCCGGCGAGCACCGAGAAACCGACGGCGGCGTCGGCGACCGTGCTGGCGAGCATCCCGTGCTCGGTCAGGCCGAACCAGTCGTCCGCGCCGAGTTGGCAGGGCACCACACCGCGACCGGGCTTGAGGCCGACCAGACCGCAGCAGGCCGCTGGGATGCGGATCGAGCCGAGGCCGTCGTTGCCGTGCGCGATCGGCACCAGGCCGGCGGCGACCGCGGCCGCCGCGCCGCCCGAAGAACCCCCCGGGGTACGGGTGTTGTCCCACGGATTGCGCGTCACCGCGCTGTCGTCGTCGGTGAGCGCCCACAGCCCCAACTCGGGCATCCGGGTGACCCCGAGGATCACCGCGCCGGCGCCGCGCAGCCGCCGGACGACCTCGTGGTCTGCCTCCGCGACCTCGGTCCGGACGGCGGCCGATCCGTTCCAGGTGGGCAGGCCGGCGACCGGGGTGTTCTCCTTGACCGCCACCGGCACCCCGGCCAGGGGGAGGTTGGCCAGGTCCTCCTGCTCGTCGACCTTCTCCGCCTCGGTGATCGCCTCGCCGCCGCGAACGGCGCGGAACGCGGCCAGTTCGCGGTCGGCGGACGCGATGTACTCGAGGTGGTCGGCGACGACCTGGGTGGCCGAGACGTCACCCCGGCGTACGCCCCGGGCGATCTGCTTGGCGGTCGCCCCGACCCAGGTCGCCATGATGTCCTGCACGGCCGTCCTCCCCAGCGGTCAGCCCAGCGCCTGCTCCAGATCGGCGAGCAGGTCGTCGACCGTCTCGATGCCGACAGACAGTCGCACGAGATCGCCGGGAACTTCAAGCGGCGAGCCGGCAGCACTTGCGTGTGTCATCCGGCCCGGGTGTTCGATCAGCGATTCGACACCGCCCAGCGACTCGGCGAGCACGAAGAGCTTGGCCCGGTTGCAGATCTCCACGGCGTGCTCCTCGCCGCCGGCGGCCCGGAACGAGATCATGCCGCCGAACCGGCGCATCTGCTTGGCCGCCACCTCGTGACCAGGGTGCGAGGGCAGCCCGGGATAGATCACCTCGGCTACCTTCGCGTGCCCGTCGAGGTACGCGGCCAGGCGCTCGGCGTTGTCGCAGTGCCGGTCCATGCGTACCCCGAGGGTCTTGATGCCGCGCAGGGTGAGCCACGCGTCGAACGGGCCGTTGATCGCGCCCATCGCGTTCTGGTGGTAGCGCAGTTCCTCGCCGAGCGCCGCGTCGGCGACGACGAGCGCGCCGCCCACCACGTCCGAGTGCCCGCCGATGTACTTGGTGGTGGAGTGCACCACCACGTCGGCGCCGTACGCGATCGGCTGCTGGAGGTACGGCGAGGCGAAGGTGTTGTCGACCACCAGCAGCGCGCCGGCCTCGTGCGCCACACCGGCCAGGACGGCGATGTCGGCGATGCCGAGCAGCGGGTTTGTCGGCGTCTCCACCCAGACGATCTTCGTCCGACCGGGCTGCACGGCGGCCCGGACCGCGGCCGGGTCGGAGACCTTGGCCGGCGTGAACTCCAGCCCCCAGCGCTGGGCCACCCGGGCGAAGAGCCGGTAGGTGCCGCCGTACGCGTCGTCCGGGATGATCACGTGATCGCCCGGCTGGCACACCGCCCGCAGCAGGGTGTCCTCGGCGGCCAGGCCACTGGCGAAGGCGAGACCCACCGGCCCGCCCTCCAGCGCGGCCAGGCACTCCTGGAGGGCGTCGCGGGTCGGGTTGCCGGAGCGGCTGTACTCGTAGCCGAGCCGGGGCGCGCCGACCGCGTCCTGGGCGTACGTGCTGGTCTGGTAGATCGGCGGGATCACCGCGCCGGTGCGGGCCTCAGGGTCCTGACCGGCGTGAATGGCGAGCGTCTCGAAGCCGTGACTCATTCTGGTGAGGCTAGTGCCCCGTCGCGGCGACCTGTCACGGAACCCGCGCTCCGGGCGGGGGGCGGACCGGCCAGGCCCGACCCCACGCTCCGGTTCGACGCCGGGACGAACCTCAGGCGGCCGGGACGGGCAGGACGTGCAGGGTGACCGGGTGGGTTCCGGTCCAGTCGTAGGAGACCGCGTAGAGCCGTGCGCCGTTCGGGGCCCAGGCCAGCGCTCCCGGGCTGAGCTCGTCGCCCAGCTCGAAGTGGGCCAGCTCGGTGCCGCCCGTGGAGAAGACGAACACGTCCGGGTCGTAGGAGGCGTCCGCGCCGCCGGCGATCCGGGTGCCGTCACGCGAGACCTCGACAGCATTGGGGTACGCGCCGGTGCGGTAGGTGGCCGACGGGGTGGTGATGTCGGCGAACGGGAACGCCTGCACCTCGTACGGGGCACCGGACGCGGTGAACACGGTGGCGCCGGTCGGGTCGAGGGCGATGTCGCGCAGGTTGCTGCCGATCGCCATGAACTCGTTGGTGCCCGGCGCGCTCAGCACGCCCCCCGCGCCGATCGTGTACGTGTACACCGACGCGGGGCTCAGGCCGGGCTGCCCGGCCAGCAGCACCGAACGGTTCTGCCCGGCGGCGGTCAGCAGCGGAGCGCCGTAGAAGCCGCTACCGGTGTCCAGACCCGTGGTCACCCGCGCCGGCTGGCGGCCCAGGTCGATCCGGCCGATGTTGCCGTCCCAGCCGCCGCAGCCGTACCCGAACCACAGGTACCGCCCGGTCAGCGCCAGCGACGACGGGCACTCGCCCGCGCCGGTGTCGTACCGGGCCGACTCGACGAGCGAGCCGGTGTCGAAGGCGGCGATGGCGTTGGCGGTCGGCAGCGCTACGTAGAGGGTCTGCCGGTCGGCGCTGAGCAGCAGGTCGGACGGGCCGGGCAGGCCGGACAGGGTGCCCACGACCGCACCCGTCGCGCTGGCCACCACGACGTCGGTCGAGGAGGGGCCGCCGCTGACGAAGACCCGGTCACCGGACGAGACCACGTCGGCCACCGCCGGCAACGACAGCGGGGTGGCCGTCTGCGCGGGGGCGGCCTGGGCAGGGCCCGGGAGTCCGGCGGTGACCAACCCGGCGGCCAGTACGGCCAGCGCCAGGGTCGTGCGTCTGTTGATGTGCACGTGCGTTCCCCCCATGTTCTTGATCCAGACACGTAAATGAGTACCACAGTCGATGCGTGCGTGGGGGGCACGTCACCGGAGGTCAGCGCTATAGCCTGGCGCGATGAGCGGGTGCGTGTTCTGCGGGATCGTGTCGGGTGACGTTCCGGCGTTCCGGGTCGCCGACGAGCCGGACGGGGTGGCGTTCCTGGACACCCGCCCGGTCTTCGCGGGACACGTGCTGGTGGTGCCCCGGACGCACCTGGTGACCCTGGCCGAGTTGCCGGCCGACCTGCTACCCGGCTACTTCGCGCTGGTCCAGCGGCTGGCCGTGGCCGTGGAGGCCGGCCTGGGGGCCGGTGGGACGTTCGTGGCGATGAACAACCGGGTGTCCCAGTCCGTCCCCCATCTGCACACCCACGTGGTCCCCCGCACCAAGGGTGACGGGCTGCGCGGCTTCTTCTGGCCGCGCACCCGGTACGGCGACGACGCCGAGGCACAGAGCTACGCCGACCGGATCGCCACCGCCCTCGGCGGAGGGGCCTGAGTCACAGTCGCGCGGGTAAGGAAGCAGAGCCCACCGGTGTTACACGCTGGGAGACGCATGAGAGGAGTCCCACCGTGTTCCTGCGCCGTATGAACGCCGAGATGATCACGCCCGAGCAGGCCCTGCCGGGCCGCCCGATCTCGATGCCGGTCGCCGACCGTCACGAGGTTCTGGGCACCCCGCTGAAGGGTCCGTTCCCGGAGGGCCTCCAGGTGGCCGTGTTCGGGATGGGCTGCTTCTGGGGCGCCGAGCGGCTGTTCTGGACGCTGCCCGGGGTGTACACGACCTCCGCCGGTTACGCAGGCGGCTTCACCACCAACCCGACGTACGAGGAGACGTGTTCCGGCCGCACCGGGCACGCCGAGGTCGTCCAGGTGGTGTACGACCCCAGCAAGATCACGTACGAGGACCTGCTGAAGGTCTTCTGGGAGAACCACGACCCGACCCAGGGCATGCGCCAGGGCAACGACGTGGGCACCCAGTACCGGTCGGCGATCTACACGACCACCGACGAGCAGCGGGCCATCGCGGAGTCGTCGCGGGACGCCTTCCAGCCGATCGTGACCCGGGCCGGCAAGGGTGAGATCACCACCGAGATCGCCCCGCTCGGCAGCTACTTCTTCGCCGAGGACTACCACCAGCAGTATCTGGCTCCGACGAAGAACCCGAACGGGTACTGCAACCACGGCCCGAACGGCCTGAGCTGCCCGGTCGGCGTGGCCCGTACCGCCGGCTGACCCTCAGCCCACCTGATGCCCGGCCGCCGACATGGCGGCCGGGCATTCCCGTTCGGCCCTGTGATCGAAATCCGTTGCCGAGCCCGCCGAGGACTCGATAGCGTGGCGGTACACGTGAAAGGAGGTGGTCCAGACTTGTATAGCAATCGGACTCGTGAGGTGGCTGTCCGCTAGCCGCTGTCCTCGACAGTGATCGTCCGCCGCGAGGCGGGCAACCAGTACGACCGTCGAGACCGTGTGGCAGCGGTGCGGCGAATCCACGACAGCCACCCGACCCCCGGGGTGCCGGCTTTGTCCAGCCGGCCCACGCGACAGCGTGGAGCGCCCCGGGGGTCGCTCCATATCTGCGGGAGATCAGCGTGTCGATGCGCGAGCTGGTGATTCTCGGGACGGCCAGCCAGACCCCCACCCGGCAGCGCAACCACAACGGTTACGTGCTGCGCTGGGACGACGAGGTGATCCTCTTCGACCCGGGCGAGGGCAGCCAGCGTCAACTCCTGCACACCACCGTCACCGCCAGCGATCTGACCCGGATCTGTGTCACGCACTTCCACGGCGACCACTGTCTCGGTCTGCCCGGCACCATCCAGCGGCTCTCGCTGGACCGGGTCCCGCATCCGGTGGCCGTGCACTTTCCGGCGGGCGGCGCCGAGTACTTCGCCCGCCTGCGGCACGCCACCTCCTTCTACGAGAGCGCCGAGCTGGCGGTCACCCCGATCGAGACCGACGGGCAGCGGATCGCCCTGCGCTGCGGCACGCTGGAGGCCCGCCAACTGCGGCACCCCATCGAGACGTACGGCTATCGGCTCGTCGAGCCGGACGGCTGCCGGATGCTGCCGGAGAAGCTGGCCGCGTACGGCATCGCCGGCCCGGCCGTCGGCGAGCTGATCCGCGTCGGGCACCTGGACCTCGACGGGCGTCGCGTCACCCGGGACGAGGTGAGCGTGCCCCGACCGGGGCAGCGGTTCGCGTTCGTGATGGACACCGGCCTCTGCGACGGCGTGTACGCCCTGGCCGAGCACGCCGACCTGCTGGTCATCGAGTCGACGTTCCTGGAGTCGGAGGCCGCGCTGGCCGCCGAGGTCGGCCACCTGACCGCGGCGCAGGCCGCGCGGGTGGCCACCGAGTCGGGGGTACGCACGTTGGTGCTGACCCACTTCTCCCAGCGCTACTCCGATGCGCGCCGCTTCCACGACGAGGCCCGTGCGCACTTCGACGGCGATCTGGTCATCGCCGAGGATCTGACCACCGTGCAGGTCCCACCGCGCCGGGTAGCCTCGGCCAAGTGACTGTCACGCTCCGCCCCGCGACCGGTGACGACCTGATGGGCGTGGGTGCCCTGCACCAGCGTTCCCGGGTCGCGGCGTACTCCTCGTTCCTGCCGGCCGCGGCGTTGGCCGACCCGACGCCGGAGGCGATGGGGCGGTACTGGGTCGAGCGGTGGCAGTGGGAACGGGACACCCACCGGATGACCGTGGCGGAACGTCTCGGCGCGCTCGTCGGATTCAGCTACGTGGGGCCGGACGACGAGGACGACCCGACGACCGGACTGCTCAACGCGATCCACCTGGACCCGGCCGAGCAGGGGCGGGGCACCGGCCGCGCGTTGATGGTGGACGCGCTCGACGCCATGCGCGACCGGGGCTGGAGTCGCGCGGTGCTCTGGGTGCTGCGGGAGAACGCCCACGCCCGCGCGTTCTACGAGCGCGGCGGCTGGACCCCGACCGGCACGGAACGCGAGGAGCACATGGGCACCGCCCCCACGATCCAACTCCGTTACATGCGCCCCCTCTGAGCAGCGGCCGGCAGCGGAACGACCACCCTCAGCGCGGCCCAGCCGGGCACCCCATCCACCTCACCCAAAGCCTTTGCTCTGCTTCAGCGGAGGCAACAGTGACCGAGCGTTTCTGTTGCCTGGGTTGAAGCAGAGCAAAGGACGCGCGGGGTGCCCTGTGCCCCCGCAGGGGAAGCCTGCGGGGGCATTTCGCGGGGCGGTAGCAGCTAGTGGGCCCCGAGGTGGGACAGGAGGTCCTGGCGGGTCAGGACGCCCTTGGGCTTGCCGTCGACCAGGACGAGGGCGGCGTCGGACTTCTCCAGCAGGCCCACGGCCTCGCTGACCGGCTGGCCGCCACCGATCATCGGCAGCGGGTCACCCATGTGCCGCTCGATGGTGTCGTGCAGGTGGGCCTGGCCGGTGAACAGCGCGTCGAGCAGGTCCCGCTCGGCGATCGAGCCGGCGACCTCACCGGTCACCACCGGCGGCTCGGCCTTCAGCACCGGCAACTGCGAGACGCCGTACTCGCGCATGTAGTCGATCGCGTCGCGGACCGTCTCGGTCGGGTGCACGTGCACCAACTCGGGCAGGCCGCCCGGCTTGCTGGCCAGCGCGTCGGCCACGGTGGGCTCGGCGCCGGAGTTGTCGAGGAAGCCGTACCGGGCCATCCACGAGTCGTTGAAGATCTTCGAGAGGTAACCCCGGCCGCCGTCCGGCAGCAGCACCACCACGACGTCGTCCGGGCCGGCCTTGCGCGCCACCTCCAGCGCGGCCACCACGGCCATCCCGCAGGAGCCGCCGACCAGCAGCCCTTCCTCGCGGGCCAGCCGCCGGGTCATCTCGAACGACGCCTTGTCGGACACCTCGATGATCTCATCGGCGACGGCCCAGTCGTACGTCTCGGGCCAGAAGTCCTCGCCGACACCCTCGACCAGGTACGGCCGGCCGGTGCCGCCGGAGTAGACCGAACCCTCCGGGTCCGCGCCGATGATCTTCACCCGGCCGTCGGAGGCCTCCTTGAGGTACCGCCCGATGCCGGAGATCGTGCCGCCGGTGCCGACCCCCGCCACGAAGTGGGTGAGCCCACCCTCGGTCTGCTTCCACAGCTCCGGGCCGGTGGTCTCGTAGTGCGAGCGCGGGTTCGCCGGGTTGCTGTACTGGTTGGGCTTCCACGCGCCGGGGATCTCGCGGGTCAACCGGTCGGACACGTTGTAGTACGAGCGCGGATCCTCCGGGGCGACCGCCGTCGGGCAGACCACCACCTCGGCGCCGTACGCCCGCAGCACGTCCTGCTTGTCCTGGCTGACCTTGTCCGGGCAGACGAAGACGCACCGGTAGCCCTTGAGCTGGGCCACCAGGGCCAGCCCGACGCCGGTGTTGCCGCTGGTCGGCTCGACGATGGTGCCGCCGGGCTTGAGCAGGCCGGCCGCCTCGGCGTCCTCCACCATGCGCAGCGCGATCCGGTCCTTCACCGAGCCGCCCGGGTTGACGTACTCCACCTTGGCGAGCACGGTGGCCCGGATGCCCTCGGTGACGTTCCGCAGGCGGACCAGCGGGGTGTTGCCGATCATGTCGACGACGTTGTCGTAGTACTGCACGGTGTGCCCTTCGTTGCGGCGCCGGCGACGGCGGCCGGGCAGACGTATCCTCGCCGCCCAGCGTACGTGCCGTCAGTGCACCAGACCCCCGGGGATGACCGAGCTGCGCCGGGCCTCCCACTCCAGGAAGCGGTCGGTCTCGGAGAGCACGCTGCCCGCCAGCCAGGTGACCATGACCGCGTCGTCGGCCAGCCCGAAGATCGCCAACGGGATCTCCGGCAGCAGGTCGATGGGCGAGACGATGTACGCCGTGGCCGCCGTCATCAGGGCCAGTCGGAGTCCCCCGTCGTACTCCCCCTTGGCGGTGGCACGGATCATCCGGGGCAGTGCCGCCAGCCGGGCGCCCAGCGACGGCCCGCCGCGCGCCCCTGCCGCCAGTGCCCGCGCCAGGGCCGCGAACGCCGCGCTGCGCTTCAGTGTCTTCCCCATCGTCTCGCTCCTCTCCGCCGGATCAGCGTGGCGGGTCGGCGCAAGTCGGCCGGCCTCCACCGGACAGGTACCCCGTCTCGTCGGTTTCCAGGCACCCGTGATGCCGTGACGACGACAGCGGTGTGTCGGGCCGGCGCGATAATGTCGCCGTATGGGGGTGGCTGGTTCTGTCGTACCCGTTGGTCCGCGCTGGCGGCAGGCCTGGCGGATCGCCCGACTGGCGGCGATCGGCACGGGCGCCACCGCGGCGGCCGCGATGGCGACCGGCGGTGTGCTGCTCGGCCAGGCCCGCCAGGCCCGCCGCACCATTCCGATGGCCGAGGCGCCCCCGCCGCGCTGCGACGGGATGTACGGCGCGAAGTTCCCCGGCCCCCCGCTCACCATGGTCGTGCTCGGTGACTCGTCGGCGGCCGGCTACGGGGTGCACCGCCGCCGCGAGACCCCGGGAGCGCTGCTCGCCACCGGATTGTCCCGGCGGCTGCACCGGCCGGTGCTGCTGCGCCGGTTCGCGGTGGTCGGGGCGATCTCCGCGGCCCTACGACACCAGGTGGAGGCGGCGCTCGAGTGCTCCCCGGACATCGCGGTGATCCTCATCGGCGGCAACGACATCACCAACCGCACTCCGCGTGGCCTGGCCGTGCGTTACCTGGTCGAGGCGGTCCGTTCGCTGCGCGACGCCGGCTGCGAGGTGGTCGTCGGCACCTGCCCCGACCTCGGCGCGATCCGGCCGATCCAGCCGCCGCTGCGCTGGCTGGCGCACCGGTGGAGTCGCCAGCTCGCCGCCGCGCAGACGGTGGCCGTGGTCGAGGCGGGCGGTTGGACGGTGTCCCTCGGCGACCTGCTCGGCCCGCGGTTCGCGGCCGAGCCGCTGCGGATGTTCGCCTGGGACCGGTTCCACCCCTCCGCCGAGGGGTACGCCATGGCCGCCGCCGCCCTGCTGCCGACGATGTTGTCCGCGCTCGGTGCGGGGCAGGAACGACGGGTCACACCGGCACGGGGCGAGGGCGTACGGTCGCTGCCAGAGGCCGCGCAGGAGGCGGCCCGGCACGCCGGCACGGAGGTCAGCGGCACCCAGGTCCGGGGCCGCGACCGAGGGCCGGCCGGCCGGTGGGCGCAGCTGCGCCGCCGGGCGTTCTTCGGTGTGCAGGCGGCGCCGCAGGCGGGCTCCGCGGACACCTCGACAGTGGAGGGACTGGCATGAACGAGCGCAGCGAGCGGGACGTGACCGCCGGCTTCCCCGGCCGGCTGGGTCGGGCGGCGGCGCTCTCGCTGCTCGCCGGCACGGTGGGCGGCGCCGCAGTCCTGGCCGGCGAGGCGTTCGTCGCGCGGCACCGGCGCTACGCCCAGCCGGAGCTGGGGTTGGCGCTGCGCGCCACCATCGGCCGGGCCGAGGCCGCGCCGCTGCGCCTGGTGCTGCTCGGTGACTCGTCGGCGCTGGGTGTCGGCGTCGACCGCCTCGACGACACCATCGGCGGGCAGTTGGCCAACCTGCTCGCGGAGGGGCCGTCCGGTCGCCGGGTGCACCTGTCCAGCGTCGGTGTCTCGGGCTCCCGCTCCACCGACCTGGCCACCCAGGTCGCCCGTGCCCTGCTCGGCGAGCGGCCCGACGTGGCGCTGATCCTGATCGGCGCGAACGACGCCACCGGGCTGCGCCGGCCCGGCGAAGCGTCCGCCTACCTTGGGGCGGCGGTGCACCGCCTCCGGGAGGCACGGGTCGAGGTGGTGGTGGGCACCTGCCCCGACCTCGGGGCCGTACGTGCCATCGCGCCGCCGCTGCGGCAACTCGTCGGTTGGTCCGGTCGGCGGATGGCCCGCGCGCAGACCACGGCCGTGCTGGAGGCGGGCGGGACGGTGGTCGACCTGGCCACCGAGACCGGTCCGGTGTTCCGGGCCGACGCGGGCACGCTGTGCCACGACGGCTTCCACCCGTCGGCCGACGGCTACCGGGTGTGGGCGCACGCCCTGCTACCGGCCGTGGTGGCCGCCGCAGCGGTCGCCTCCCGACGGTGACGCCCGCCCGGCGAGGGTGACATTTCCCGCCGCGCCCGCTTCTTCCGCGCCATGTTACCGGCGGGTTAACGTTGGCCCATGCCGATTGAGTCGTCCCGCGACGCCGTCATCGTCGCTACCGCCCGCTCCCCCATTGGGCGGGCGCACAAGGGGTCCCTGCGCGATGTCCGCTCCGACGACCTCGCCGCGACCATCGTCCGGGCCGCCCTGGACAAGGTCCCCCAGCTCGACGCGAACACCATCGACGACATCTACCTCGGGTGCGGTCTGCCCGGCGGTGAACAGGGCTTCAACATGGCCCGGGTGGTGGCCACCCTGCTCGGCCTGGACACCGTGCCCGGCGCGACGCTGACCCGCTACTGCGCCTCGTCGTTGCAGACCACCCGGATGGCCCTGCACGCGATCCGTGCCGGGGAGGGCGACGTGTTCGTCTCCGCCGGGGTCGAGATGGTCTCGCGGTACGCCCGGGGCAGCTCCGACGGGCTGCCTCCGGAGGCGCAGGCGCTGGTCGGCGGCGGCTGGGAGAACCCACGCTTCGCGGCCGCCGCCGAGCGTTCGAAGCGCCGCGCCCAGGGCGGCGCCGAGGTGTGGACCGACCCGCGCGACAGCGGCGACCTGCCGGACATCTACCTGACCATGGGGCAGACCGCGGAGAACCTGGCCCAGGTGTACGACGTGACCCGCGCCGACATGGACGAGTTCGGCGTACGCAGCCAGAACCTCGCCGAGAAGGGGATCGCCGACGGCTTCTGGGCCCGGGAGATCATCCCGGTCACCACCCCGGACGGCACGGTGGTGAGCGCCGACGATGGTCCCCGACCCGGCGTCACCCTCGACGCGGTCGCCGGGCTGAAGCCGGTGTTCCGCCCGGACGGTCGGATCACCGCGGGTAACTGCTGTCCCCTCAACGACGGGGCTGCCGCCGTGGTGGTGATGAGCGCCCAGCGGGCCGAGGAGCTGGGCGTGACCCCGCTGGCCCGGATCGTCTCCACCGGCGTCACCGCGCTGTCGCCGGAGATCATGGGCCTCGGGCCGGTGGAGGCGTCCCGGCAGGCGCTGCGTCGGGCGGGCATGACCATCGACGACGTCGACCTGGTCGAGATCAACGAGGCGTTCGCCGCCCAGGTCATCCCCTCCTACCGCCAGTTGGGCATCCCGGAGGAGAAGCTGAACGTGATGGGTGGTGCCATCGCCGTCGGGCACCCGTTCGGCATGACCGGTGCCCGGATCACCGGCACCCTGCTCAACGCCCTCGAGTGGCACGACAAGACGATCGGTCTGGAGACCATGTGCGTCGGTGGCGGCCAGGGCATGGCGATGGTGCTCGAGCGGCTCAACTGACGGTCCGAGCGCGCCGGGCGCGCGACGACACCGGCCCGCACCGCGGCTCCGATCGCAGGGGCCGCCCGGCGACTCAGAGCGCGTTGCGGGTCGCCGTCACCTCGGCGGCGGCCCGCGCCAGCACGTCGGCGTCGGCCCCGGCGGCGAGTAGGTCGGCGGTCACCACCCGCAGTTGGTCGGGCAGGGCCAGGTCGTTGTCGAGCCGGGGCACGGTGCGACGTGGTTGCCCCTCGGCGTCGGCCGCGAGGTTGGCGACCTCCTGCACCAGCCGGTGCACCAGGTCGGCGCGGGAGACGTTGCCGGTGGTCGCGGTCGCGGCCCAGCGCGGCTGTTCCCAGTGCCCGACCTGGCCGACCAGCAACCGCACGGCCTGCTCCAACTCCGCTACGCTCACCGCGCCGAGTCTACGGCCGACGTGACGCCGGTCAGCGGCGCAGGTAGCTGAGCAACCGCAGCAACTGCCAGTAGAGGAACACCAGACCGGTCAGCAGACCGAACGCGCTCAGCCACGCGTACCGGCGGGGTCGACCGTCGCGCACCGAACGCTCGACCAGGTCGAAGTCGAGGATGAAGCTGAACGCGCCCGCGATGATCGCCACCACCGAGAAGGCGTACGGCAGCCAGCCGACCTGTCCGCTGGCGCTGTAGACCGCCAGCCCCGGACGACCGGAGATCAGGTACGACACGAGGTTGACCACGCTCAGCACGGCGATGCCGAGGAGCGTGCCGATCACCAGCCGGGCCAGTCGGGGCGTCGCGCGGATCACCCGGGCCCGGTACAGCGCGGCCATGCCGAGGAAGACACCGAAGGTGCCGGCCACCGCCTGCACCACGATCCCCGGGTAGACCTGCTCGAAGGTCCGGCTCGCCACCCCGAGCAGCAGCCCCTGGAGCAGCGCGTAGCCGACGATCGGCACCGGATTGGTGATCGCCCGCAGCGAGACGACCAGGACCAGCACGATCGAGGCCAGAGCGGTGCCGGCCAGGGCCGCGCCCAGCCATACCGCGTCCGGCACCACCGCCCAGGACATGGCGGCGGTCACCCCGGTGAGCAGGAGCAATCCGACGGTACGCACCACGACGTCGTCGACCGTCATCGGCTCGACGTCGCGGGAACTGACCACCCGGGACTCCAACCGGCCGGTCTCGTCCAGCCGGTTGAGCACCGGGTTGTTGCTGCGCACCATCGCCTCCTTCGCCCGTACCCCAGGAGATTCACTCTGCCCCGGACGGCCCGGCGGCGGCGGCGAAACGGCGCGGACGACGGCGCCCGCCCCCACGGCAGGTGGGAGCGGGCGCCGGTCAGCGGGTGCGGACGAGGTCAGTCGTCACCCTGGAAGTAGCTCAGCAGGCGCAGGATCTCGATGTAGAGCCAGACCAGGCTGACCAGGATGCCGAACGCGGCCACCCAGGAGTAGCGCTGGGGCAGGCCCATCCGGACGCCGTCCTCGATCTCCTTGAAGCTGAGCACGAAGCTCAGCGACGCGATGACGATGCAGACGAGGCTGAAGCCGATGGCCAGCTTGCTCCCGTCGCGCAGCCCGGTGTTGACGCCGAACAGCGCCAGCACCAGGTTGATCAGCATGACCGCGGCGAGGCCGATGATGGCCGTCGAGACGACCTTCACGAACATCGGGGTGGCCCGGATGATCTTCGCCTTGTAGACCATCGTCATCACGAAGAAGATGCCGAAGCTCGCCACGGCGGCCTGGAGCACGATGCCGTCGTAGCGCGTCTCGAACGCCTTGCTGACCATGCCGACGAAGACACCCTCGACGACCGCGTACGCGATGACGAGCGCCGGGTTGGCCATCCGGGAGAACGAGATGATCATGCCGAGGACCAGGCCGACCACCGCCGCACCGATCCAGGCAGCGCCGGTCAGCGCGTCGGGCACGAGGACCCAGGCGGCTGCGGCGGTGACGCCGAGGATGCCGAGCAGGGCGACCGTCTTGACGACCACGTCGTCCACGGTCATGGGCGCCACGGTGGGCGGTGCGGCCGGGTAGCCGGCCTGGGACGGGTACTGCTGCGGAATGCCGGGCTGTCCGTACGGCCCGGTCGGTGCGTACCCGGCGGAGCGCTCCCGCTCGGCCGCCTGGCCGAGCCGGGCGAGCACCGGGTTCGAGGTCTTCACTGTCTGGCCTCCCTCAGGGGGTCGTTTGCACGTGAACGTGCCCACCAAGAGTAAACTGCCCGACCCACTCCTGGTGATCACGAATGGGAACGCGGCCGTGGCGGATGGTGCCCGGGGCGGGGGTCGAACCCGCACGCCTTTCGGCAGCCGCTTTTAAGGCGGCCGTGTCTGCCGTTCCACCACCCGGGCGGGTGGCACCGCGTGTCGACACGCACGGTGCAGTGTCACCGTAGCCGGTCGGCGGCGACCCGGCGTACCCCGCCAGCTTGGCCACATTAGGGTCGATGCCGTGAGCAGCGCAGCCCGCACGGCCCCCGACACCGCCCCTGACCAGGCGGTCCGCCTCGCCGATCCGGTCGAGCGCGCGAGCCGGGCGGTACGGCTGCGCGCCGCCGTCCGCCGCCACCGGACGGATCTTCTGGTCGCCCTCGTGTGGGTGGCACTGGCCGGCTGGCTGACCCACGGGCTGTGGCCCGACCCGGGTGGGCGCACGTTGGCGCTCAACCCCGAGGACCAGACGCTCTACGAATGGTTCCTGGCGGTCGACGCACGAGCGCTGCTCGGTGACTTCCACCTGCTCACCGACCGGCTCAACGCCCCGGACGGCGTCAACCTGATGGCCAACACCACGATCATCGCGCTCGGGGTGCTCTGCGCGCCGGTCACCCTGCTGTTCGGTGCGCCCACCTCCTTCGCGCTGCTCGCCGCCGCCAACCTGGCCGGCACCGCCCTCGCCTGGTACCTGCTGTTCCACCGGACGATGCGCGTCCGCCGGCTCGCCGCCGCGCTCGGCGGCGGCCTGTGCGGCTTCGGCCCCGGCATGGTCTCGCAGACCAACAGCCACCTGCACATGACGGCACAGTGGCTGGTGCCGGTGATCGTCTGGCTGGTGGTACGGCTGCTGCGGGCGTCCGACCCCGGCGAGGGACGCGGCCAGCCCGCCGGCCCGGACCGACGGCGGATGATCAGCTCCGCGGCCGGGCTGGCCGCCGCCGTGACCGCACAGGTCTTCATCGGCGAGGAGGTGCTTTTCCTCAGCGCCGTCACGCTGCTGGTGATGGCGGTCGCCTACGCCTTCGCGGACCGGAACCTCACCCGGAGGGCGCTGCCCGGGTTCGCTGGCGGACTGGCCATCGCCGCCGGTCTGGCGATGCTGGTGCTCGGCTACCCGCTCTGGTTCCAGTTCGCCGGACCGCAGGGTGTCGCCGACGGGATGTTCAGCCCGGCCTACTTCTCGGCCGACCTGAGCAGCTGGTGGGCGGTCTCCCCGCTGTCGGTGGCCGGCAGCGAAGAGGCGTCCCGGCTCACCACCGGCCCGGCCGAGTACAACACCTTCCTCGGCTGGCCGCTGCTGCTGGTCACCGCCGCCTGCGCGATCTGGGCCGGGCGACGCCGGCTGGTCCTGGCGTGCGTGGTGGGGGCCCTCGTGATGGGCGCCCTCTCGCTCGGCCCGGAGGTGGTGCTCGGCGGCACCCGCACCGCGCTGCCCGGCCCGTACGCCCTGCTGGCCGGCCTGCCGGTGGTGGACGGCGCGCTACCGATGCGGTTCGGGCTGGCACTGCTCCCGATCGTCGCGACGGTGCTGGCCCTCGCCGTCGACCGGGCACTGGGCAGCACCGGGCGGGCACGTCGACTGGTGCCGCTGGCCGTCGTCGCGGCTCTGCTGCCGATCTTCCCGACCCCGCTGCCGACCGCCGGGCGGCCCACCCTGCCGGAGTTCATCGCCGGCGGGCACTGGCGGCAATGCGTCGAACCCGGTGGGGTGCTGGTGCCGGTGCCGCTCCCCACTCCCAAGGAGCCGTGGCCGATGCGCTGGGCGGCCGCCGCCGACGCCGGCTTCGGCCTGCCCGAGGGGTTCTTCATCGGCCCCTACGGGCGCGGCGGCACCGCCGCCATGGGCACCTTCAAGCAACCCACCTCGGCCCTGCTGGCCGACGTCGCCCGCCGCGGCGACCAACCGGCCATCGGTGACGAGCAGCGCCGGCAGGCCGCGAAGGACGCGGACTTCTGGGGCGCGTCCTGCGTGGCAGTGACCGACGACGCCCCGCACGCGGCGACCCTGAAGACCACCCTGGAGCAGCTCTACGGCCCGGCGACCAGGATCGCCGACGCGTGGACCTGGAAGGTCTGACACCCACCCGGACAGCACGAAAGGGCCTCTCCTTCCCGGGAGGGGCCCTTTCGTGACGAGTTCGTCAGACGCGCGGGGCGCCGACGGGCTGGGACGCCTCGACGAACTCCTCACGCGGGTCGTGCAACTGACCCAGCGCGACCACCTCACGCTTGAGGAAGAACGCCAGCGACCAGTCCACCACGACCCGGACCTTGCGGTTGAACGAGGGGATCCGGCTCATGTGGTACGTCCGGTGCATGAACCAGGCCGGCCAACCCGTCATCTTGATGCCGTACACCTGGGCGACGCCCTTGTGCAGGCCGAGGCTGGCCACGCTGCCGGCGTGCTTGTGCTTGTAGTCGACCGGCTCACGACCCCGGATCACCGCGACGATGTTGTCGGCCATCCGCGCCGCCTGACGCACCGCGTGCTGCGCGCTCGGCGAGCAGAAGTTGCCCGGCTCCTTGGTCAGGTCCGGTACGGCGGCGCAGTCGCCCGCGCTCCACGCGCCCTCGATCACCCGGTCACCGTCGACCACCTGGAGGGTGGGGATGCAGGTGACCCGGCGACGGTCGTCGCGCGGGAAGTCCGTCGCGTCCAGCATCGGCGACGGCTTCACACCCGCCGTCCACACGATCGTGTCGGACCGGAAGCTGTCCCCGTCGGAGAGCTTCACCACCCCGTCGACACAGGACTCCAGGCGGGTGTCCAGCCGGATGTCCATGTTGCGCTTCGTGAGCTGCTGCACCGTGTAGGCGCCCATGTCCCGGTCGACCTCGGGCAGCACCCGCTGGGTCGCCTCGACGAGCACCCAGCGCATGTCCTCCGGCTTCAGCTCCGGGTAGTAGCGCAGGGCGTCCCGGGCCATGTCCTCCATCTCGGCGAGCGCCTCGATGCCGGCGTACCCACCGCCGACGAACGTGAACGTCAACGCCGAACGGCGGACCTCCGGGTCCGGGGTCGCGGCCGCGATGTCCAGCCGGTCCAGCACGTGGTTGCGGAGGTAGATCGCCTCGCCGATGGTCTTGAACCCGATGCCCTGTTCGTGCAGGCCCGGAATCGGCAGCGTCCGGGACACCGACCCCGGGGCCACGATCACGTGGTCGTACGCGATCTCCCGGGCCGGGCCGACGATCGGCTGCACGGTCGCCACCTTGCGGTCGTGCTCGACGCGCGTGACAGTTCCCGCCACCACCGTGCACCGGCGCAGTTCCCGGCGCAGTGGCACCACG
Organism: Micromonospora sp. WMMD736; assembly: GCF_049179015.1. Lineage (NCBI taxonomy): Bacteria > Bacillati > Actinomycetota > Actinomycetes > Micromonosporales > Micromonosporaceae > Micromonospora > Micromonospora sp. WMMD736. The sequence goes on along the minus strand of NZ_JBMHMI010000001.1, from coordinate 5,368,565 downwards.
GAGTGCCGGGGGGAGATGTTCCCCGCCGCGGCCTCGGGGAGGAACGGCTGGTAGGTCATGTGGGGCTGGGGGTCCACGACGATGACCTCAGCCTCACGGGAGCTGAGCTTCTTCGACAGGCGCAGGGCGGCGTAGAGACCGACGTGCCCGGCACCCACCACAAGGATCCGCTTCGGATTCACGTCGTCTATCTTTCCCCGCCCGGCTCAGGTAATCCCGCTCGCGCCCCCCATCTGTGACGGAACACAACCCCTGTGACCTGCGTAACCCTGCCGCACCACGGGTTCACCTACGCCGCAGCAGCCAACCCAGCAACGCCGCGACACCCACCGCCACCAGCAACCCGAGCACGGTGACCCACTGGTGACCGGTCTCGCCACCCAGGCCCGCCACCTGCAACAGCAGCACCCCCAGCACGGCCGTACCCAACAGCACCGCGGCCACCCGCGACAGCCACCGGGTGATCAGTCCCGGGTCCACCACCCCGTCGTACGGCAGCAGCGCCGCCAGCGCGCACAGGGAGTGCCCCAGGTACAGCAGCGCGGCCACGGCGAGCAGCCGCCACAACGCCACCGGCCGGCCGTACCCGTCGGTGGCGAGCAGCCAGCCACCCGCCATCACCAGCGCCGCGAACGTCGGCAACACCCGGCGCGGGCCCACCGCCGGCAGCAGCGCGGCCACCGCCAGGAACAGCAGCGGCCGACCGGTCAACACCTCGGCGGGAAACGCCACCGCGAAGCCGACCAGCGTCGTGACGAAGATGGCGACCCGCACCAGCAGGGGTACGGCACTGATCCGGGTCACGGCGTCCTGAGCGGCCCGAACCCGCTCGGTGATGGCGTTCATCGGGAACCGACCCTGGGGGCCGTCGCCAGCCGGGCCACGTCCCGCAGCACCTGGTCCAGGCTGCCCGCGCCGGCCCAGCGCACCACCGGTACACCGTGCTCCCGGAGCTGCCCGATCATCGTCTCCCGGTCCAGTCGCCACAGGCGGTACGCCACCTCGGCCCACCCCCGGTCCTTCGGTGGATTCAGGTCGGCCGGCAACGTGTCGACCGCCACCACGAACCGGCCGGCGCGCGCCAGCCGTGCCAGCATCTGCGCCGACCGCTCGTCGAGCAGCGGGGTGAGGACCACCACCAACGCGTCCGAGGAGAGCAACTGCGGGCCGAAGACCTGGTCGTACGGCTCGTGCTGGGCCGCCTCGGCGCGTACGTCGAGCAGCCATTCCAACACCGTCAGGTACTGCCGGCGGCCGGCGGCGGGGCGCAGTCGGCGGGCGCCCGGCCCGTACTCCAGCAGCGACACCCGGTCACCCCGGTGCAGGTAGTGCTCGGCGATCGCGGCGGTGGCCCGCACGGTGGTGTCCAGTACGGACGCGGCACCGTCCACACCGCCGGAACGGCCCGCCTCGGCGAGCACGTCGAGCAGCACCACCACCTCGGCGTCGCGGTCGGACAGCGTCGCCGCCACGTGCAACTGCCGGGCGCGCAGCGACACCCGCCAGTCGACGCGGCGGAGCCGGTCGCCCGGGGCGAAGACCCGCACTCCGGCCAGCTCACCGCCCTCCCCGGGACGGCGGGAGTGGTGCGCGCCCACCAGACCGGCGGCGCGGGGCATGGCCTCCACCGCCTCGAACGGCTCGGTGCGCGGGTAGACCCGCACCCCGACCGGTTCGGTGATCACCGCCCGGGACACCAGCAGGCCACCCGCCGCCGCCACCCGCGCCCCGGCCGGGCCGACGGGGTGCCGACCCCACCGCAGAGCCCGCCCGGCCAGTTCCAGGTCCACCGCCGCGCCACTGGGCACCGACGTCACGAACGGCCGGTCGGCGGCCGAACGTCCCCGGCCGGAGGCGGGCGAGGCGGCGGTGGCCGGCGGCGCGACCGCGGGTTCGACACCGGCGAAACCGGCACGGGCGATTCGCAGCCACGGCGAGACCCGCGACCGCACCACCACCAGGTCGTAGTCGACCGTGTCGGGGTTGCCGACACTCACCGCCGCCGACACCTCGCCGCCCTCGACCAGCGGCCCGTCCTCGGCACTGGTGATCCAGACCTGCGGCAGCGCGGTGGGCCGGCGACGCAGCGCGTACGCGGTGCCCAGCGCGAACGGCGCCGCCAGCACGACGAGGTCGACCCGCCCCAGCAGTACCCCCGCCACCAGCAACAGGCCGGCGAGCAGCACGGCGCGACCGAGCGCGGGAGTGGGTGCCCAGCTGGCGCTCGACTCCGGCTCGGTAGCTCGCGGCGCGGACGCGGTCGGACCGGTCATCAGTGCCGGGGCCCGCCGGCCGCGTAGCTGGGCAGGGCACCGCTGGCCGGAGCCGGCGTCCCCTCCAACACCTCACCGACCACGAACGCCGGGTCGACGCGGCGCAGCCACATCTCGGGGCGCAGGGTGATCCGGTGGGCCAGCGCGGGCGCGGCGACGGCCTTGACGTCCTCCGGCACCACGTAGTCCCGGCCGTCGAACACCGCGCGTACCCGGGACAGCAGCAGCAACGCCAACGAGCCCCGCGGCGAGGCGCCGACCAGCACCGACGGGTGTTCCCGGGTGGCCGCCGTGAGCGCCACGATGTACCGCCCGATCGAGTCCTCCACCACCACGTCCTCCAGGGCGGCCTGCATGGCCCGCAGGGTGGCGGCGTCCACCACCGGTTTGATGTCCGCCTCCTCGCGGCGGCGGCCCATCCGACGGCGCAACACCTCCCACTCCTCCTCGTGCTGCGGGTAGCCGAAGGAGACCCGCAGCAGGAACCGGTCGAGCTGCGCCTCGGGCAGCGGATAGGTGCCCTCGTACTCGATGGGGTTGGCGGTCGCCAGCACGTGGAACGGCTCGTCCAACTTGTACGTGACGCCCTCGACCGAGACCTGCTTCTCCTGCATGGCCTCGAGCAGCGCGGACTGGGTCTTCGGTGGCGTCCGGTTGATCTCGTCGGCGAGGAGCAGGTTGGTGAAGACCGGCCCGGCCCGGAAGGTGAAGTCGCCGTTGCGCTGGTCGTAGAGGAAGGAGCCGGTGACGTCGGCGGGGAGCAGGTCGGGGGTGAACTGCAGGCGGCGGAAGTCCAGCCCGAGCGCCTGCGCGAAGGAGCGCGCGGTCAGCGTCTTGCCGAGACCGGGCAGATCCTCCAGGAGCACGTGCCCACCGGCCAGGATCCCGGCGAGGACCAGTTCCAACGCGTCGCGCTTGCCGACGACGACGGTGCCGACCGCGTCCAGGACGGCCCGCGCCAGGCGACCGACCTCGGCGGCGGGCATGCTCCGGTCCACGTCCTTCATCAGATCTTCTCCAGTTCGGCGACGATCACCGCGAGATCGCGCGGCGACGGGGGGCGTCGGGGCGGGGTTTCCAGGAACGTCCACAGCCGGTCGCCCAGCAGGGCGCGGGCGCGGACCGGATCCGACTCGCGGGTCACGGCGTGCTTCAGGCGAAGCCGCTCGTCGGTCAGTTCCGCGAGTCGGGGCAGGATCACCCCGGTGAAGCGTTCGGGTCGTGTGGTGGACCAGTCCAGCGGCAGTTCCCAGCCGTTGATCGCGGCGCGCAGCGCGTCCCGGGCACCCCAGTTCCAGGTGCCGTCGTCGTCCTGGGCGAGCCGGGCGCGGGACCTCGCGGCGGGTGGCGGTGCCAGCGCGGCGGCGACCCGGCGTACGGCGGACACCGCGAACACCCCCGCGATCAGGATCACCAGTGCGATCTGCAGGCCGACCGCCCGGAGACCGACGACGAGCACGGCGACCACTGCCGCGTTGCCGAGAAGGGCCCGGAACACCCGCCCGGCCCGACCGCCGGACTTCCGGTCGTCGTGCCTCGGCCGCTCCTCCTCGAAGGTGAGCAGGTCGTCGATGCTGGCGCTGCCGCTCATGCCGGCACCTCGGGTGGGCCCGTCGTCACGGTGGTGAGTTCGCCACGCAGGCGTCGCAGCGCGGCGCGGGCCTGGTCGCGGGTGCCCGCACGGACCTCACGCGTCGCGTACCGGGCCTCGCGGTAGACGTGCGCGAACTCGGCCAGCACGTCGGCGCTGACGATCGCCGGAACACCTGTCGACTCGTCGCCCCGCAACAGCCGGGTGACCAGGTCGGTCGGCGTGTCGCCGGGATGCCGGGGCACACCGGCGGCGGAGGCGGCCTCCTCCAGGCGTACCCAGCAGGCGATGACCGCGACCCGCGGATCGGTGGACTGATCGTCCAGCTCCACCAGGCCGGCGTCCAGGGCGGCGACCACTTCGCGGGCGGTGCCCTCGGCCGTACGCCGGGCCCGCTGCGCCGGTAGTGCCCGCGAGGTGCGGCGCAGCGCGCCGCGGAGCAGGATCCAGGTGAGGTAGCCGAGCACCGCGAGAATGGCCAGCCCGAGCAGGGCCACCGCCACGGTGGCGATCCACTGCGGGATGTGCGCCTGGGTGGCCTCGCCGGCGTCCCTCGGTTCGACGGGGATCGACGGAGACGGCACGTCCGTCGGATATTCCGGCACCCACGGCAATTCCGTCGCGGCCGGCGGGATCCGGCTGGCGCCGATCGACGAGTGGGCGGACGCGAGCGCGGCCGCCGCGAGCAGCGCCGCCACCGCGCCCACGGGCCACCAGCGGCGCAGCAGGCCGAGCACCGGGCGGACCACACCCGGCTCGGCGGGTGGCGACGGCGCGGGCGGGCGTGTTCCGATCGTCATCGCCACCACCCCACGCGTTCTCAGTCCACTTCGGCCAGCTGTTTGGCCCGGCCGAAGACGTCGTCCAACATCCCCGGTGTCAGCCGTCCGGTGAAGGTGTTCTGTTGGCTGACGTGGTAGCAACCGAGCAACTCCGGCACGGCCGCGCCGGACCAGTGTGCCCCATGGCCGAACGCGGGTCGCGGGCTGGGCGGGCGCTGCCCGTACACGTGGCGGAGCACCGGCCACCACGCGGCCCAGGCGAACGCGCCCAGCGCGACCACGACGCGCAGGGTGGGTCGGATCAGCGTGACCTCGCGGTGCAGCCAGGGAGCGCAGGTGTCCCGTTCATCCGGGGTCGGTTTGTTGTCCGGCGGCGCGCAGCGGACGGCCGAGAAGATCCGGGTGTCCCGCAGGGTGAGCCCGTCGTCGGCGGCGACGCTGGTCGGCTGGTTGGCCAGTCCGGCCCGGTGCAGGGCCGCGAAGAGCACGTCGCCCGAGCGGTCGCCGGTGAAGATCCGGCCCGTGCGGTTGCCGCCGTGCGCGGCGGGCGCGAGACCCAGGATGGCGATGCGGGCGTCACTCGGCCCGAATCCAGGCACCGGCCGACCCCAGTACTCCTGGTCGCGGAAGGCGGCCCGCCGCGTGCGGGCCACCTCCTCCCGCCACCCGACCAGCCGGGGGCAGGCGAAACAGTCGCTGACCGCCGCGTCGAGATCGGCCAGGTCCGCCGCCCGCGCGGCGCGGGCGACGACCTGATCGGGGGTACGGGACTCAGCCAAGTTTGGCCCGGAAGAGTTCGAGGGTGCGCGCCCAGGCGCTGGAGGCGGCGCGCTGGTCGAACGCCTCCGGCCGGTCGTCGTCGAAGAACCCGTGCGACGTGCCCGGGTAGTCGTAGACCTGGCAGGTGCCGCCGGCCTCCTCGACGGCCCGGCGTACGGCCTGCACACCCTCGTCGGTGGCGGTGCCGTCCTCATCGGAGCAGTGGATGATGGCCGCTTTGCCGGCGTAGTCGACCCAGTCGGAACGCATCGACTCCCACGACAGCGCGGGATAGAAGCCGGCGGTGGCCACGATCCGCTCGGAGCGGGTCGCCGACCTGAGGGCCAGGCTGCCACCGGCGCCGAATCCGACCGCGCCGACCTTGCCGGTGACCTCGCGACGCCCGGCGAGGTAGTCGGCGGCGTCCGCGACGTCCTTCGCCGCCTCGGCCATCCGCGACGCCAACTCGTGCTGCGCCTCGGCCGCCTGGCCGGTCGCCCCATCGTGTCGGAAGTTCGGGACGAGGGCGACGAAGCCGGCCTCGGCGAACCGGTCCGCGACCGACCGGATGTGCGGAACCAGGCCCCACGACTCCTGTAGGACGATGACTGCGGGGCTGGCCGTGCCGCTCGCGGGTATCGCGAGATACCCCTCGCTCGTGCCCCCGTTGCTGCGGTAGCTCACCATGTCGCCCATCGGCCGTCCTCCTAGCGGTCAGTCATCGTTGGCTGGTCGCCCAGTGGTCCTACGTGCCGGTAGCCTGCCACGCCGTCACCCCGGCCGGGAAGACGTCGGAACAGTGGCATTTACCTCCTGTTCGCCGGGTGGTGACGGCGGGTACACCGACGGCGGCGGGGAATGTTCCCCGCCGCCGTCATCGGTGCTTCAGGCGTGTTGTCAGGCCTTCTTGGTCAGGCAGAGCACGTAGCCCTTCTTGCCCGACTCGATGCTGTAGAAGACGTACCCCTCCTGGCCTTCCTTGAAGAACTCGTTGCAGGTGGTCTCGGACTTGGCCTGGGTCTCGGTCTGCCCGTCGATCCGGCCGACCACGTTGTACGCGGCGTCGGTGGAGGTGCACTCGACGACCTTGGCACCGTCGACCTTCTCCTCCTTGTCCCCCTTGATCTCGGGCAGCTCGGCGATGCAGTCGCCGGCCTTCGCGTCGGCGGTCTCGTCCTTGTTCACGAAGTTGCCGATGGCCGTGCCGAGGCCGAACTTCAGGCCGGCGATGACGAGGAAGATGACGATCGCGCCGATGATGCCGAGCGCCTTCTTTGCACCGGACTTGCCCTCCGGCTCGGCCGGCGGCGGCGTCTCGGCGGCCGGCTGGGCCGGCGTCTCGGCGGCCGGCTGGGCCGGCGCTGCGTCGGACGCGGGGGGCGGTGCGACCTGCTCTGACACGGGGGATCCTTCCGAGGGATGAATGAGCAGACGACACCGTAACGATCATTGATTTCCGGTGCCGTCCCGCTCACCTCGTCCGTTCAGCTATTTCCCAGGATCAGGTGCATGATGTGGTTCACAGCGGCCCCTCAGCTCGTCGGGGTCGGGGTCGGCTCGTTACTCGGCGTCGCGCTCGGACTCGCCGGAGTCGGCGTCTCCGTCGGCGTCGGCGATTCGCTTGTCGACGGCGTGCTGGTCGGCACCGCTCGCGCCCCGGGCATGTCCGGACCTCGGGGCGGCCCGAAGGGCGCCCGGTCGGGGCAGTACGGATACGGCCGCAACAGCGGGTTGTTGTACGCCTCGGCGGGGTCGAGACAGTCCGGGTAGCCGAGTCGGATGGGATTGCCGTTCTCGTCGAAGAGGCGCGCCTTCTCCACCAGCCGACCGTCGCTGTCGTAGACGAAGACGTCACGGATCCGGTCGTACGGGTTGTCGACCGAGGTCGGGTCGTAGCCGTAGTCGCCGTACCGCATCCGGTCCTCCGCCTGCACGAGGGCGGAGAGCGCGAAGACGACCAGCACCGCGCTGCCGACCTGCACCGCCGAGCGCGGCCAGCGAGCGAGTTGGGCCGAGCGGCGACCGAGCCAGATCGAGGCGAGCACGAACCCGATCAGCATGATCAGCCCGGCGAGCAACTCCCCACCGAAGCGGGGCAGCACCCCGAAGCTGCCGCCCGTGCTGATCACGGTGAGCAGCATGGCCGCCAGATAGCCGCGCACCACCCACCAGCCGGGGCGCAGCAGGCGGAGGAAGTCGCTGGCCGTCGTGTACCCCAGGGGTGGGCCGAGCCGGGAGTCGAGCGCGCGCAGCCGGCCGCGGACCCGGACCACGGCGGTGGCGACCCGCTGGTCGAGGTTGCGTCCACCGCCCTCGCCGACGCCGGCCGCCGCGCGCAGCTCGGCGGCGTACGTCTCCGGCTCGCCCAGCCGCTCGACGAGGGTGCCCTCGGCCTCGGCGGCGACCTCGGTGAGATGGTCGGCGAGGTCCTCGGTCAACTCGGTGCGGCGATCCGGCGGAAGATCGGCCAGAGCGGCCCGGACCCGCGCTACGTAGTCGGTGATCTCCTGCTCCGTGACGGTCATGCCGCCAGCCCCCGATCGTCGAGCAGCGTGTCCATGGTGGTGGCGAACGAGCGCCAGAGCTTGCCGGAGCGGGTCAGTTGGTCACGCCCGGCGGCGTTGAGCGAGTAGTACTTGCGGTGCGGGCCGGTCTCGCTCGGCACGACGTACGTGGTGAGCAGGCCGGCCGTGAAGAGACGGCGCAGCGTGCCGTAGACCGAGGCGTCGCCGATCTCCTCCAGGCCGGCCTCGCGGAGCCGGCGCAGGATGTCGTAGCCGTAACCGTCCTCCTCCTTGAGGACGGCCAGGACGGCCAGATCGAGCACGCCCTTCAACAACTGTGTGGTGTCCACGCATTGCACACTAGTGTGCAATGCGAAATAGCGTCAACGACTCGCCGATCGCGGGGTGTCGACCAGCCCTACGCGGCGTCGAGGCTCCAGGCGATGCCGTCGAGGATGTCGTGCTCGGACGCCACCACCGACGGCATGCCGGCCCGCTCCATGATCACGCGCAGCACCAGCGCCCCCGCGCCGATCACGTCGGCCCGCCCCGGGTGCATCACCGGAATCTCCAGCCGCTGCGCGCTGGTCCGCCCCAGCAGGTCCGCGGTCACCCGCGCGACCGCCTCGTACGACACCCGCGCGTGGTGGATGCGCTCCGGCTCGTACCCCCGCAGTCCCTCGGCGATGGCCACCACGGTGGTGACCGAACCGGCGAGGCCGACGAGGGTGGCCGCCTCGCGGCCGGGCACCGCCGCGAGCGCCCGGTCCACGACGGCGGCGATGTCGGCCTCCGCCGCCGCGACCTGCTCCGGCGTCGGCGGATCGCCCGCCAGGTGCCGTTCGGTCATCCGGACGCAGCCGATGTCCACCGAGATCGCCGACCGCACACCGGCCCGGTCACCGACCACGAACTCGGTCGAGCCGCCGCCGATGTCGACGACGAGGAACGGCTCCTTCGCGTCGGCCGGCAGCCCGCGCACCGCGCCCGTGAACGACAGCCGGGCCTCCTCGTCGCCGCTCACCACCTCGGGCGTGACGCCGAGGGTCTGCCGCACCATCTCGGTGAAGTCGGCGGCGTTGGCGGCGTCCCGCGAGGCCGAGGTCGCGCACATCCGTACCCGCTGGGCGCCCAACTCCTCGATGTCGGCGGCGTACGACGCCAGCGCCACCCGGGTCCGCTCGATCGCCTCCGGCGCCAGCCGGCCCGTCCGGTCCACGCCCTGCCCCAGCCGGACGATCTCCATCCGCCGGGTCACGTCGACGAGCGGGGCCTTCGGCCCGGCCGACTCCTCCGGCAGGTCGGCGACCAGGAGTCGGATCGAGTTGGTCCCGCAGTCGATGGCCGCCACACGCGTCGTCACCCGGCAACCCTACGACAGGCAACCACCCACGCCGGCTCGCGGCGGCCAGTCCCTGATGAGCGTGATGCCTCTGGGTCATCTTGATGACTCACCAGCATCACGCTGAACCGACCGACCGGCCCCGACAGCACCTACAACCGCAGCAGCATCCGGGTGTTGCCCAGCGTGTTGGGCTTGACCCGATCCAGGTCCAGGAACTGGGCGACGCCCTCGTCGTACGAGCGCAGCAGCTGCTCGTAGACCGCCCGCGGCACCGGAGCGCCGTCGATCTCGCGGAAGCCGAACGAGCCGAAGAACCGGGTCTCGAAGGTCAGCACGAAGATCCGTGCCACGCCCAACTCCCGGGCCGCGTCGATCAGCTCGCCGACCAGCCGGTGCCCGATCCGCTGGCCCTGGCAGGTCGGGTCCACCGCCACCGTGCGAATCTCGGCCAGGTCCTCCCACATGACGTGCAGCGCGCCGCAGCCCACCACGACGCCGTCGTCGGCCCGGACCGCGACCCGGAACTCCTGCACGTCCTCGTACAGGGTCACGGTGGCCTTGCTCAGCAGCCGCCGGTCGTCGGTGTACATGTCGACCAGCCGGCGGATGCCGCGCACGTCCCGGGTGCGGGCACGCCGCACCAGGATCTGCCCCTCGGCCTGCGCGGTCATTCGCTGTCGGGCAGATCCACGCACGGGCCGGCCGTCCACCAGGGCTCGACCAGCGCCAACGTCTCGTCGCCGAACGGGTTCACGCCGGGGCCGGCACCCAGGGCGTGGCCGAGGTGCACGTGCAGGCACTTCACACGGCCCGGCATCCCACCGGCCGAGATGCCGGCGATCTCCGGCACCTCGCCGATGGCGTCCCGGCGGGCGAGGTAGTCCTCGTGCGCCGCCCGGTAGTGGGCGGCCAGCTCCGGATCGGTCGCCAACCGGTCGGCCATCTCCCGCATCAGCCCCGCGGACTCCAACCGGCTGCACGCCGCGGTGGCCCGGGGGCAGGTCAGATAGAACAGCGTCGGGAACGGGGTGCCATCGGCGAGGCGCGGCGTCGTCTCCACCACGTCCGGCAGACCGCAGGGGCAGCGGTGGGCCACCGCCCGGGTCCCCCGGGGCGGGCGGCCGAGCTGCGCGGCCACCGCGGCCAGGTCGGCCTCGGTCGCCGGTTCCCGCTGCGGCAGGGGTACGGAATCCGCCGCCGGCTCCGACGGGGGTACGACAGTCACGGTGCTCGTCTCTCCTGGTGTGCTGGTCGGTGGATCACTTGCCCGGCTGCTGGCTGTCCGCCGCGCGCACGCTGCCCCAGAGCGTGTCGTACCAGGTCGAAGGCCCTGCCGGGGCACCCGAACCGGCCGGTTTGCCGGCGTCGCGGGCCGCGCCCTCGGCGTCGTTCATGACCACCATCATCTTCTCGCCCGGCCGACCCATGAAGAACCGCTCCCGGGCCTTCGCCTCGATGAACTCGTCGTCCTGCCACTTGGCGGCCTCGGCGGCGAGCTCGGCGATCTGCTTCTCCTGCGCCGCCTGCGCGGCCTCCATCCGTTCGATGTCGGCCTGCTGGTCCAGGTAGACCCGCACCGGGTAGGTGTACGCCAGGGCGAGCGCGATCAGCACCGCGAACAGCACGGTGGCCCGGCCGGTGAAGCGACGGGGATGGGGTGCGGCGAGCCGCTTGACGGCACCGCCACCGGCGGCGGTACGCCGGGCGGCGGCCGGACGACTGGCGGAGCGTCCGCCCTCGGCGCCCCGGACCGTGCCCGGGGCGCGACCGGCGGCGCCGCGCGCTTCGGCGCGTACGCCAGCGTCCCGGAGCGACCCGCGGGTGACCCGCCCGGCGCCCGGCCGACCGGCCTGACCCGGTCGGCGGGCGGGCCGTTGACCACCCGGTGTGCGGCGCTGCATCGTCACACCCCTCCCCCGAGGCTACGTCTGTCGCGTACCTGCGCCGGGAAGCCCCACGACGGCGGGGCCTCCCGGCAACCCCACTCAGGCCGAACGGTAACGCGGGAAGGCACCCGCGCCCGCGTAGCGCGCCGCGTCGGCCAGCTCCTCCTCGATCCGGAGCAGCTGGTTGTACTTGGCGACCCGGTCCGAGCGGGCCGGAGCGCCGGTCTTGATCTGACCACAGCCGGTGGCGACCGCCAGGTCGGCGATGGTGGTGTCCTCGGTCTCGCCGGAACGGTGGCTCATCATGCACTTGAAGCCGGCCCGGTGGGCCAGGTCCACCGCGTCCAGGGTCTCGGTCAGCGAGCCGATCTGGTTGACCTTCACGAGGACGGCGTTGGCGGCCTTCTCCGCGATGCCACGGGCGATGCGCTGCGGGTTGGTCACGAACAGGTCGTCACCGACGATCTGCACCCGGTCGCCGATCGACGCGGTCAGCGTCTGCCAGCCGGACCAGTCGTCCTCCGCCAGCGGGTCCTCGATCGACACGATCGGGTACTCGTCGGCGAGCTTGGTGTAGTAGGTGCTCATGTCCTCGGCGGACTTCGCGGCGCCCTCGAAGGTGTAGGTGCCGTTCTCGAAGAACTCGGTGGCCGCCACGTCGAGCGCGAACACGATGTCGGTGCCGAGCCGGTAGCCGGCCTTCTCGACCGCCTCGGCGATCAGGTCCAGGGCGGCCGCGTTGGTGGGCAGGTTCGGCGCGAAGCCACCCTCGTCACCGAGCCCGGTGGACAGGCCCTTCTTCTTCAGCACCGACTTCAGCGCGTGGTAGACCTCCGCACCGGAGCGCAGCGCCTCGCGGAAGGTGGGCGCGCCGATCGGCGCGATCATGAACTCCTGGACGTCGACGTTGGAGTCGGCGTGCGCGCCACCGTTGAGGATGTTCATCATCGGCACCGGCAGCAGGTGCGCGTTCGGGCCGCCCAGGTAGCGGAAGAGGCTCAGCTCGGCGCTGCTGGCGGCGGCCTTCGCCACCGCCAGGGAGACCCCGAGGATGGCGTTCGCGCCCAGCTCCGACTTGCTGTCGGTGCCGTCGATGTCGAGCATCTTCTGGTCGATGAGCCGCTGCTCGCTGGCCTCGTAGCCGATGAGCTGGTCGACGATCTTGTCTTCGACGTTGGAGACCGCCTTCTCCACGCCCTTGCCCTGGTAACGGTCGGCGTCACCGTCGCGCAGCTCGATCGCCTCGAACGCGCCGGTGGAGGCGCCGGAGGGCACCGCGGCGCGGGCCACCGTGCCGTCGTCCAGGCCGATCTCGACCTCGACCGTCGGGTTGCCCCGCGAGTCGAGAATCTCCCGCGCGACGATTCCCTCGATGGTTGCCACTGAGTCGCTCCTCGTTGTTGTGATCCGGTCCGTGGGTGGGCCGCGACGGTGCGGCTGAGGCAGGTGTTGAACGCAGCGTATCGGGCGACGAGATCGGGCATGGCGTCGCCCGCGCACCCGAGTCGCCCTACAGTGACGGACATTCCCGTATTTCCGGGCGCCAACCGGCAACGGGTTTGCGCTGTGCCGACTAGATCCACCAGGCTTGGCGCCATGCCCGCCGCCACGACCACCCTCCGCATGCTCGCCGTGTCGGTCATCGCGTCGCTCACGGTCACCGGCTGTCAGACATTCGAGGACGCCGGCCGCGCCATGGGTCGCGCGGATCTCGTCAACGACCTCGCCGCCCGCCTCGACCGGGCGCTGGAGTTGACCTACACGGCCGACTACCAACTGCCCGGCGGCCAGACCGCCGCGATCGTCCAGGCGCAGGACCCGGCCCGCTCCGCCTACACCTACCCGGGTGGGCGGCTGACCGTCACCCCCGACGCCGTCACCCGGTGCACGGCGGCCGGCGGTCGGATGGCGTGCACGCTCGTTCCGCCGCCCACACCCGGCAGCAAGCCCACCGTGGCCCTCTTCGACGAGGCGAACCAGCAGGGTCTCGTCACCCCGCCCGTGGTGGTCGGCCTGCTGACCGCCGCCGCCCTCGACCCGCAGGCGGTGATCAAGCAGAGCGACACCACCGTCGCCGGGCACCACGCCGCCTGCGTCGAGGTAGAGCGCTCGGACGGCGACTTCAGCGCCTGCGTGACCACCGAGGGTGTGCTCGGCAGCTTCGTCGGCGCGGTCGACGGCAAGCCGATGGAGCTGGCGCTGAGCGACTACTCCGAGTCGGTCGAGAAGAACGCGTTCGACCCGCCCGCCGGAGCAGGTGTGGTGGACAACCGCCCCGGCGGCTCCTGACCCGTTCAGACGCCGAGGAGGGCGCGCAGGTGGCGCGGGGGCGGGCAGTCGTGGGCGAGCATCGCGTCGTGCCAGTCGCGCGCCGACACGCCCGCCGGGCGGGCGGCGGCGATCTCCGCCACCTCGCTGTACCCGACGAAGTACGTGGAGAGCTGCGTCGAGGTGAGCAGGGACCGACGCCACTTGCCGGCGGCCTCGCCCTCCTCCTGGAAGCCACGACCGGTCATCAACGCCATCGCCTCGGCCTCGGGCAGCTCCTCGGCGTGCACCAACTGGTCGAGCAGCGCGTTGATGGTCATGCGGAGCTGCATCTTGAGCTGCTGCATCCGCACCGGCAGACCGCCGAAGCCGAGACCGGCCATCAGCTCCTCGGCGTACACCGCCCAGCCCTCGACGAACGGGCCGGAGCGGGCCAACGCCCGCACCCGCGTGTCGCCGACGTGCCGCCGGGCGTGGGCGAGCTGGAGGAAGTGGCCGGGCATCGCCTCGTGCACGGTCAGGTTGCGGACCATGTGGTCGTTGTACTCGCGGTAGAACGAGTCGACGCGCTGCGCCGACCAGTCCGCCGGGGTGGGCGCGATGCAGTAGAACGTCGGCACCGGAGCGGTCTCCAACGGGCCGGGTGAATCGCAGTACGCCACCGCGACGCCGCGTGCGAACTCCGGCATCTCCTGGATCACGCACCGGTCGTCGACCAGGGTGACCAGGTCGTGCAGCCGGACGAAGTCGGTGGCCTCGTCCAGGGTCACACCGGCCAGCTCGACGATCGTCGAGTCGTCCGGGTGCTCCGCGGCCAGCAGATCCAGCGCCCGACGTACCGTCTCGTCGTCGGCCGGACCACCCACCAGCTCGACGGCCGCCGCGCGGATCTCCTCGGTGACCCGATCCAGGTTGGCCCACGCCCGACGCTGGATCTCGGCGGCCCTCAGCTCGGTGTCCAGGGTGTGCCAGAGCCGCGCCTCCCAACGGCGGCGGCCCAGGCGCGGGTCACGGCCGGGCCCGGCGTCGGCGGTCAACCGAACCCGCAGCCAGGCCACGAACTCGTCAAGCGCGGCGATCGCGGCCGTGGCAGCCGGCTCCACCTTGTCGAAGCCGCCCGGCGCCTGCGCGATCAGCCCCGGTAGCTCGTCCCGGATGAGCGCGGCCGTGCCGGTGAACTGCCCGACCGCGGTTTCGGCGTGGATCCGCGGCATGTCCCGCAGCGTCGCGCGCGCGGTGGCGAGGGCATCCGGTACGGCGGCGAGCCGGCCGGCGAGCTGCGTCAGGCGCACCTCGGCCGGGGCGTACGGGCGCGCGAGCAGGGGGTGCAGCAGCGGGCCGGGGTTGTGGGCCAGGGGGTCCCACTCGTGCGACCGGATCTCGGTCAGCTCGAACAGCTCCCGGTCGACGAAGCAGGTGAGCAGCGCGTGGTCGACCTGCTCGTCGACGTCCAGCGCGTCGGGGTCCAGTTCGGAGAGCGCGTTGGCCGCATCGGTGAGCATCGCCCGGTCGGCGGCCAACGCGTCGACGGACAGATCGGGAAGCCGGTCGTCGAACCGGTGATCCCCCGCAGCGGTGGCAACCCCCGGCCGCGCTTCCAGCAGCGCCTCGACGACCCGCTCAGCCAGCACCCCAAACGCTTCCACCCACCAACCCTACCGACCACCCCGCGCCCGGCTAGTTGATCATGAAGTTATTGCGCGCCGCAGCGGCGTGTCGCGGCAATAACTTCATGATCATCGAGGTCAAGAGGGTGCGGGCGGGGGTGCGGTTTCGGCGGCGCGGATGGTGTCGGCGTGGGCCAGGGTGGCGCGGCGCAGGGCCGCCTCGGGGTCGAGGTTGGCCTTGCGGGCCTCGGCCACCAGGGTCAGGAGGGTGGCGCCCAGGGTCGCCTCGTCGGTGTCGGTGTCGGGGGGTGGGAGGGGGACGGTCAGGTTGGCGCGGGCGGCGCGGTCGAGGATCTGCGCGGCCAGCGACAGGGCGGGCTGGCTGAGCGCCACGCCGTCCAGCACCGAGTCGCGCGCCTTCTCGGCCCGCTTGATCCGCTCCCAGTTGGCGGTGATCTCCTCCAGCGTGCCCGCCTCCGCGCCCGCGAAGACATGCGGGTTACGCCGGATCATCTTGTCGACCAGGCCACCGGCCACGTCGTCGATGCTCCACCGTGCACCCTCGGGCAGCTCCTCGGCGAGCCGTGCGTGCAGCACCACCTGGAGCAGCACGTCGCCCAACTCCTCGCGGAGCGCGTCGGTGTCGTCGGCGCTTATCGCGTCGTACGCCTCGTAGCTCTCCTCCAGCAGGTAACCCGCGAGGCTACGGTGCGTCTGCGCGCGCTTCCACGGGTCGCCGCCCGGCGAGGCCAGCCGGTCCAGCACGGCCACCGCGTCCAGCAGCCGCGCCCCCGGCGGGTCCCACGAGCCGTACATCAGCTCCATCTCGGCGAGCCCCGGCTCCCGGGCCAACCGCAGGCCCAACTCCCGCGCCAGCGACTCGTCCCCGGCCGGTCCGGCCAGCCAGACCGCCGTACCGTGCTCCGCGACCGTGTCCAGCAGTGCCTGCGTGGCCGAGCCGGCCACGACGGTCACCTCGGCGCCCGCCTGCCGCACCGCCGTGGTCAACTCGCTTTCCGCGCCGGCCAGCACCGGATGCTGCCGTACGACGTCCCAGGCGGCCGAGGTCAGCAGGCCGGCCGGCAGCCGGGGTGAGGTGACCAATAGGACGATCCGTGCCGTCATGCTCAGCTGGCCGTGCCCTCGGTGTCCGGGTTCGGGCTCGACGGCGACGCGTCCGGGGTCGAGACGTCGGTGACCGTGCTGCTGGGCCGGTCCAGGTAGGGCAGGTCGTACAGAGCAGTGCCCTGGTTCGGCACCTGGAACAGGGCCGGAATCTCCAACGACGAGTAGCGCGGATTGACGGTGACGTCCTCCCGCTTGACCTCCTCCTTGAAGGCCTTGCTGAGCGCCACCACCGCGTTCACCTGCGGAGCGATCTCCGGTGCCCCGAACCGCTCGCGCTGTTCGTCGACGGACCAACCGGCGGACGCGACCCCGCTCTTCACCAGGGCGTCGTAGATCGCCGAACGCTCGTCGTCGGTCAACTCGGCGGGCGGCAGACCCGCCTGCAGGGCGGAGAAGTGGTTGTACCAGTCGGCGGCGAGCTTCGCGTACTCGGAGCCGGGGACGCGGAGGCTCTGCCCCAACTCCTCGGCCTTGAGCTGGTCCTTGACCGTGATGTTCTTCTCCGCGACCACCCGCTTGGCCAGGTCGAGGCCGACGAGCAGGTTGAGCATGTCCTGCCGGGTCCCCTTGAACCGCAGCTCATCCGGCGAGGGACTTGCGGACGGGCCGTTCTGCTGCTCGAACGCCGCCCGGGCGTTCTTCTCGTACGTCGCCTGCGCCTCTTCGAAGATCGTGTCGACCCGGTCCACCGAGTAGGTGGTGTCACCGATATAGGCGGCGACGCTCGGCGCGGATCTGCCGCAGGCGGCGAGGGAGAGGGCAGCCAAGGCCGCGACGCTGGCGGCGACGATCACACGGCGAGCACGCATGCCCGTCACTCTCTCATGCCCTCTCCCATGCTGTGACGGCCCCCACCTCACCACGCGGACTCCACACGGTCGCGGACGTTCTCACCACGCCCGCGACCGATCACGCGGTTGCCGCGGCGAGTGGGGCGGGAGCGCCCAGGACGTCGGAGAGCAGCTGCGCACACCATTCGAGCAACGCCTGGTCGCGCAGCGATTCGCCACCGATCCGACGGGTGCTCGGCCGGGGCACGCTGACCTGGTCGGTGGCCTGCTTGTAGACCGCGTCCGGGTGGTAGCGCTTGAGCCGCAGTTGCTTCGAATCCGGTAGCGGCAGCGGCCCGAACCGCACGTGCTTGCCCTGCATGGACACGTCGGTCAGGCCGTACCGGCGGGCCAGCAGGCGGAACCGGGCCACCGCCACCAGGTTCTGCACCGGAGCCGGCGGCTCGCCGTACCGGTCGGTCATCTCGGCGACGACCTCGCGCAGCCGCTCGGAGTCGCGGGCCTCGGCGAGCTTGCGGTACATCTCCAGGCGCAGCCGTTCCACGCCCACGTAGTCGTGCGGCAGGTGCGCGTCGACCGGCAGGTCGATCTTGACGTCGGTCTCCTCCTCCTGGCGCTCGCCCTTGAACGCGGAGACCGCCTCGCCGACCATCCGCACGTACAGGTCGAAGCCGACGCCCTCGATGTGGCCGGACTGCTCACCACCGAGCAGGTTGCCGGCGCCCCGGATCTCCAGGTCCTTCATGGCCACGTACATGCCGGCGCCCAGCTCGGTGTGCTGGGCGATGGTCGCCAGCCGCTCGTGGGCGTGCTCGGTGAGCGGCTTCTCCGGCGGGTAGAGGAAGTACGCGTACGCCCGCTCGCGGCCCCGGCCGACCCGACCCCGGATCTGGTGCAGCTGGGCCAGGCCGAGCAGGTCGGCCCGCTCCACGATCAGGGTGTTGGCGTTCGGGATGTCGATGCCGGACTCCACGATGGTCGTGCAGACCAGGACGTCGAACTCCTTCTCCCAGAAGCCGACCATCACCTTCTCGAGCGCTTCCTCGCTCATCTGCCCGTGCGCTACGGCGACCCGCGCCTCGGGCACCAGCTCGCGCAGCCGCCGCGCCGCCCGGTCGATCGACTCGACCCGGTTGTGCAGGTAGAAGACCTGCCCGTCGCGCAGCAGCTCACGGTGGATGGAGGCGGCGACCTGCCGGTCGTCCTGCGCGCCCACGAAGGTGAGCACCGGGTGCCGCTCCTCCGGCGGGGTGGCGATGGTGGACATCTCCCGGATGCCGGTGATGGCCATCTCCAGGGTGCGCGGGATCGGGGTGGCCGACATGCTCAGCACGTCCACCGAGGCGCGCAGCGTCTTCAGGTGCTCCTTGTGTTCGACGCCGAAGCGCTGCTCCTCGTCGACGATCACCAGTCCGAGCTGCTTGAACCGGGTGGCGGTCTGCAACAGCCGGTGCGTGCCGATGACGATGTCGACGGTGCCGTCGGCGACCATCTCCAGCGTCCGCTCGGTCTCCTTGGCGGTCTGGAACCGGGAGAGCTGCCGGATCTGCACCGGGAACTGGCTCATCCGCTCGGCGAACGTGTTGTAGTGCTGCTGCACCAGCAGGGTGGTCGGCACCAGCACCGCCACCTGCTTGCCGTCCTGCACGGCCTTGAACGCCGCCCGCACCGCGATCTCGGTCTTGCCGTAGCCGACGTCACCACAGATCAACCGGTCCATCGGGACGGTCTGCTCCATGTCCCGCTTGACCTCGTCGATCGCGGCGAGCTGGTCGGGCGTCTCCTGCCACGGGAAGGCGTCCTCCAGCTCCCGCTGCCACGGGGTGTCCGGGCCGAACGAGTGGCCCTTGGACGCCTTGCGCGCGGCGTAGAGCTGGATGAGCTGCGCGGCGATCTCGCGGACCGCCTTGCGGGCCCGGGCCTTGGACTTCTGCCAGTCCGAGCCGCCCATCTTGTGCAGCGTCGGCTGCTCCCCGCCCACGTAGCGGGAGAGCTGGTCGAGCTGGTCGGTGGGGACGAACAGCCGGTCGCCGGGCTGGCCGCGCTTGCTGGCCGCGTACTCGATGACCAGGTATTCCCGGCTGGCGCCGTTGACGGTGCGCTGCACCAGCTCGACGTACCGACCGATGCCGTGCTGCTCGTGCACCACGTAGTCGCCGGCCTTGAGCTCCAGCGGGTCGATGGTGTTGCGCCGACGGCTCGGCATCTTGCGCATGTCCCGCGTCGAGGTGCCCCGGCCACCGGTCACGTCGTTGCCGGTCAGCAGCACGAAACGGGACGCCTCGTCGACGAATCCGCTGGTCAGCGCGCCGCAGGTGACGACCAGGTCACCGGGAGCGGGTGCGGTGGGCACGTCCTCGGTGAGCCGTGCGCCCAGGCCGGCGTCGCGCAGCACCTCCACGGCACGCTGGGCGGGGCCGTGCCCCTCGAAGACCAGCGCGATCGACCAGCCCTCGCCGGCCCAGCGCTTGAGGTCGTCGACCACCCGCGCGGTCTCGCCGTGGTAGAGCGGGGCGGGCTGGGCGGCGAGCGTCACCGCGATGGCGTCGTCCGGGGTGACCGCCGCCTGCTCGGGGGCGTCCTCCCAGGGCTGCCGCGCCTCGGCCGTCTCCGCCTCCACCAGGCCGAACGGGGACAGCGTCCACCAGGGTTGACCGAGGGTGCCGGCGGTGGCGCGTACCTCGGCCAGGGTGCGGAAGGCGGCGGCGCCGACGTCCACCGGGGCCTGGCCGCCGACCGCGGCGGCGGCCCAGGAGGCCTGGAGGAACTCTTCCGAGGTACGCACCAGATCGTGCGCCCTCGTACGGATCCGCTCCGGGTCGCAGAGCAGCACGTGGGTGCCGGCCGGCATCGCGTCCAGCAGCAACTCCAGCGAGTCGGGGCCGACCAGCACCGGGGCCAGCGACTCCATCCCCTCCACCGGGATGCCCTCGGCGAGCTTGTCGAGGATCTCGGCCAACTCGGGATGCTGTTCGGCGAGCGCGGCGGCCCGCTCACGCACCGCCGGGGTCAGCAGCAACTCGCGGCAGGGCGGCGCCCACAGCAACGGCACCTGCTCGATGGTGCGCTGGTCGGCGACCGCGAAGGTGCGGATCTCCTCCACCTCGTCGCCCCAGAACTCGACCCGGGACGGGTGCTCGTCGGTGGGCGGAAAGACGTCCAGGATGCCGCCGCGCACCGCGAACTCGCCGCGCTTGGTGACCAGGTCGACCCGGGCGTACGCCATGTCGGTGAGGCGGCGGGCGACCTCCTCCAGATCCGCTTCCGCACCGGCGGCGAGCTGCACCGGATCCAGGTCACCGAGGCCCTTGAGCTGCGGTTGCAGCAACGAACGGACCGGGGCGACCACCACCCGCAGGGGACCGGTCCGGCCGTGCGCGTCGGCCGACTCGGGGTGCGCGAGGCGACGCAGCACGGCCAGCCGGCGGCCCACCGTGTCGGACCGTGGGGAGAGCCGTTCGTGCGGCAGCGTCTCCCAGGAGGGGAAGACCACCACCTGCTCGGGCGGCAGCAACCCGCCGAGCGCGGCGGCCAGGTCGTCGGCCTCGCGGGTGGTGGCGGTCACGGCCAGCACGGGGCGGCCGGCACCGTCGGTGTCCGCGGCGACGGCCGCGACGGCGAACGGGCGCAGCGCGGCGGGAGCGGTGATGTCGAGGCCGTCGACCTGGGCGGCACCGGAGCGCGCCAGGTCACGCGCCCGGGCCAGCCCGGGATCGGCCAGGGCGGCGGAGAACAGACCGGTGAGCAAGGGAGTCCTTCCAGGGGATTCGACGCACACGACGGGAGCCCCGCGTCCAGCCGGACGGGGGGTGCACGTCCTCAAGCCTATCTCCGTCCACCGACACCCACCCCGTTCCGCCCAGGTCCCACGCGCGTCGCCCGCCCCGCGCCCCGCGCCCCGCGCCCCGCGCCCCGCGCCCCGCGCCCCGCGCCCCGCGCCCCGCGCCCCGCGCCCCGCGCCCCGCGCCCCGCGCCCCGCGCCCCGCGCCCCGCGCCCAAGATCCTCACAACATCGGCGAAGTTGCTGCCTCAGCGGCCCCGCAGACAGCAACATCGGTGAAGTTGCGCGGATCTTGCGCTGCGAGCCGGCCGTGCGAACAGCGCGAGCCGTCGCAGGGATCTTGACCAGGGCGGGGTGTCGTGGTCGAGTGCGTGGATGGGCGAGCAGTGGCGGGTGCAGTTCGACGCGGAGGTGAGCTTCGCCAACGGCGGCGGGCTGCGTACCGAGGGGTTCCGGCTGGACGTCCCGGGGCGGGAGATCGACGACGACGACCTCGCCGCGCTCTTCGTCGGGCATCTTGGGCTGCTCATGGTCGACGAGGTCCGGATCAGCGCGAAGACGATGATCCAGGAACCGCACAAGGGTGGCCGCGCCGTCGCCACGACCGGCGGCGGTCGTCGGCTGGTGGAGTTGAGCCACGTGATCAGTGACGGGATGACCACCCTGCCCGGGTGGCCGGGCCCGCGGGTCACCGACTGGCTGACGTACGCGGCGTCCCGGGAGCGGTACGCCCCGGGAACCGAGTTCCACGTGGCCCGGATCGACATGATCGCCAACACCGGCACGTACGTGGACACCCCCGCCCACCGCTGGGATGGCCGCGAGGATCTGACCGGGGTGCCGCTGGACCGCCTCGCCGACCTGCCCGGGGTGGTGGTCCGGGTGCCGGCCGACACCCGAGCGGTGGATCGGCTGATGCTGGCGCCGTACGAGGTGGCCGGGCGTGCGGTGCTGCTGCACACGGGGTGGGACGCGCACTTCGGCACCGAGCGGTACTCCGCGCCGGAGGCGCCCTTCCTGAGCGAGGACGGCGCCCGGGCACTGGCCGACGCGGGCGCGGCCCTGGTCGGCATCGACTCGATCAACATCGACGACATGAGCCCGGCGGCGCACGGCGTACGCCCCGCACACAGCATCCTGCTCGCCGCCGGGATCCCGATCGTGGAGCACCTGACCGGCCTGGAGGCACTGCCACCGACCGGGTTCCGGTTCACCGCGGCGCCGCCGATGGTGGCCGGGATGGGTACCTTCCCGGTCCGCGCCTTCGCCGTGGTCGAGAGCTGAGGCCGTGGCGGTCACGCAGCGCCGGGCGGTCCCGGGCCACTCGGGAGTCAGGGGAAGCGATGCCCGCTGAGCAGTTCGGCAGTGATCCGCGTCGGCACACCACGCCGGCCCGTTGGCGGGTGCTCGGGCACCCGGACGGAATGCTGATCTACCAGGTGCGCTGCATCGTCGAGAACCACGGGTGGACGGAGACCGTCACCCAGGATCGCCACAAGATCATGCTGGGCCGGTCCGGGGCGTACCGGCGGCGGCTCAACGGGCGGGACGAACTCTCCGACGCCACCTCGGTGCTGCTCACCCGACCAGGTGACGACATGGCGGTGGCGCACCCGTTCGGCTGCGGCGACTCGTACACCTGCCTGGAGATCGATCCGGCGGTGCTGGCGGAACGGCCGGACGCCCAGCGCTGGATGGACCGGAGCGGCTG
Source organism: Micromonospora sp. WMMD736 (assembly GCF_049179015.1). NCBI lineage: Bacteria > Bacillati > Actinomycetota > Actinomycetes > Micromonosporales > Micromonosporaceae > Micromonospora > Micromonospora sp. WMMD736. Next base: position 5,346,139 of record NZ_JBMHMI010000001.1, on the reverse strand, counting down.
GACGGGCACCTCGGACGCCACACTCGACCTGGCGCACCGTCTGCTGGTGGCCGAGTTCCGGCGCGGGCTCGACCGGTTCGAGATGGCCGAACGGCTCCAGCGGTTCCTGGCCCGCCTGCTGCACCACAGCGACCTGGCTGCCGACGAGGTGGACGCCGAGGTCGAGCGGGCCGTCCGCCGACGCCCGGCGACGTTGGCCGCGCACCGGCGGCTCGCCGACCAGGCGCGCGAGGTGCTGGCCCACTCCGGTTTCACGCTCGGCCTGAGCGAGGTGGCCCGGGAGGTGGGCAGCTCACCGCACCACCTCAGCCGGGTGTTCCAGCGGGTGACCGGCAGCAGCCTGACCGCGTACCGCAACCGCCTGCGGGTCCGCGCGGTGCTGGACACCCTCGCCGAGCCCGACGGCCGTCCGCTGGGCGCGCTCGCCACCGAGTACGGCTTCGCCGACCAGGCTCACCTGACCCGGGTAGTCCGCGAGCAGGTGGGGCATCCGCCCGCGCGCCTGCGTCGACTGCTCGCCCCCGCCGGATCGGACCCCACCCTCGCCGCCTGACCTCGGACGCGGGATGGAGGTGCCGTACCTGGGGGTGTACGGCACCTCCATCGGGCGCGGGTCCGGCCGGGCTTCGGGCCTCCCCGAACAGGCCCGCCTGCTCCGGTTCGGCCACCCCGGCTGGGGAGACCTCCGGACCGACGAGAGTCATCGTCGCCGTGTCACCTTGAACAGGTCTTGAAGAAAATTGCTCGGCTGCGCGGGATGACGGTCAGGATCGGACGCGCGCCGGCAGAAACGCCGCAAGTAGGGCAAAACGCACCCTAGGCTGGCCAGGTGGACGAGTCGCCGGAGATCCGGATACGCGACCAGCTCCCCCGCACCGCCGGACTGCTGCTCGGCACCCTGGCGCTGGCCGTCGCGTTCATCACCGCGTACGTCGGCGCCCTGCACCAACCCCACCCCCGCGACGTGCCGGTCGGCGTGGCGAGCGGCGACCAGGCCGCCCGAACGGTCCTGACCGCCGTCCGCGACCGGACCAACACCATCAAGGCCATCGAGTACGCCGATCCGGGCGCCGCCGACGACGGCCTGAACAGCCGAGAGGTGTACGGGGTACTCGGCTCCACCCCCGATGGCGGGCTCGTGCTGACCACCGCCAGCGCCAGCGCGCCGGCCGCCACCGAGGTCGTCGTGCAGGTGCTCACCGCCGCCGCCGCGCAGTCCCGGATGCCATTGCGGGTGGCCGACGAGGTGCCGGTCGCCGACACCGACCCGCGCGGTCTGGTCCCGTTCTACCTGGCGATCGGGTGCGTCCTCGGCGGGTACCTGGCCTCGACCGCGCTCGGCATCGCCGTCGGCACCACTCCGCGCACCCTGCGCCGCGCGGGCGTACGGATCGGCGCGCTCGCCGTCTACAGCGTCCTGCTCGGCATCGCCGGCGCGGTGATCGTCGGCCCGGTGCTGGACGTCTGGCACCACGACCTGCCGGCCGTCGCCAGCACCGGCATGCTGGCCGCCTTCGCCGCCGCGATGGTGGCCGCCGCCGTGCAGGGCTGGTTGGGCGTGCTCGGCACCGGACTGGTGATCCTGCTGCTGGTGGTGCTCGGCAATCCGGGCTCCGGCGGCATCTACGCCCCGGAGTTCCTGCCCACCTGGCTGCGCGGCATGCACCGGTGGAACGTGCCCGGGCTCGCGACCGATCTGGTCAAGTCGGCGGTGTACTTCGACCGGCGGTCGATCGGCTGGCCACTGACCGGGCTGGTGCTGTGGGCGGTGGTCGCCCTGGCGGCCCTGCTCGCCGCGACCGTGGTGCGGGGAGGCCGGGCCGGCACCCGCGCAAGACCCTGAGGTGATCTCCGGGGTGTTTCGTCTCACGACGCGGCACGCCCGGAGCCCCTCCTGCCAAAGGGCCGGACGCGGATACCATCCAGGGAGTCGGACAGCGCTGTCCTTCGTACTCACGTAAGGAGCGCATCGTGACCGACCAGCACGACCACGACGGCCCGGACGCCGCGCTGCGCGCCGACATCCGCCGGCTCGGCACCCTCCTCGGCCAGACCCTGGCCCGTCAGGAGGGCCGCCCGCTGCTCGACCTCGTCGAGGAGATCCGCGCCCAGGTACGCACCGACGTCCCGGCCGCCGCCCAGCGGCTCGGCGGGCTCGACGTGACCACCGGCACCAAGCTGGCCCGCGCCTTCTCCACCTACTTCCACCTGGCCAACATCACCGAGCAGGTACACCGCGCACGGGACCTGCGTCGCCGCCGCGCCGTGCAGGGCGGCTGGCTCGACCAGGCGGCCAAGATGATCGCCGAGCGGGGCGTACCGGCCGAGGAGATCGCCGCCGTGGCCCGCCGACTGGCGGTCCGGCCGGTCTTCACCGCCCACCCGACCGAGGCGGCCCGCCGGTCGATCCTGTCGAAGCTGCGGGCCATCGCCGACGAGCTGGACACCGAGACCGCCAACGCGATCCTCTACGGCGCGAGCGACGAGGGCCCGGCCAACCGCCGGCTGGCCGAACTGCTGGACCTCATGTGGCAGACCGACGAGCTGCGGCTGGACCGGCCGGACCCGACCGACGAGGCCCGTAACGCCATCTACTACCTGCGCGACCTGTACGCCGAGGCCGCGCCGCAGGTGCTCGACGACCTGGCCGACACGCTGCGCACCCTCGGCGTGGAGACGTCGCCGACGGCCCGCCCGCTGAGCTTCGGCAGCTGGATCGGCGGCGACCGGGACGGCAACCCTTTCGTCACCCCGGCGGTCACCCGCGAGGTGCTGACCATCCAGCACGAGCACGGCATCGCCGCCACCGAGAAGGCGATGGACCACCTGATCAACGAGGTTTCGGTCTCGCGCCGGCTGCGCGGGGTGTCGCTCGACCTCTCCGCCAGCCTCGCCGCCGACCTCGACGCGCTGCCCGAGGTGGCGCCCCGGTTCCGTCGGGTCAACGCCGAGGAGCCGTACCGGCTCAAGGCGCGCTGTGTGAAGGCCAAGCTCGCCAACACCCGGCAGCGACTGCGCCAGGGCACCGCGCACGTCCCGGGTCGGGACTACCGCGGCTCTGCCGAGCTGATCGCCGACCTGGACCTGCTGCGCGCGTCGCTGGCCCGCAACTCGGGGCAGCTCACGGCCGTCGGCCGGCTGGCCTCCACCATCCGGACGGTGTCCGCGTTCGGCCTGCACCTGGCGACCTTGGACGTCCGGGAGCACGCCGAGGCGCACCACGCGGTGCTGGCCCAGCTCTACGAGGCCGTGGGCGAGGTGGCCGACTACCCGTCGTTGAGCCGGCTGGAACGCACCAAGCTGCTCGCCGACGAGCTGACCGGCCGCCGACCGCTCTCCACCGCGGACACGCCCCTCTCCGAGCTGTCCCGCAAGACGTTCGACGTGTTCACCACGATCCGGGAGGCGCAGGACCGCTTCGGCAGCGAGGTCATCGAGTCGTACATCATCTCGATGACCCTGGGCGTCGACGACGTGCTCGCCGCCGTGGTGCTCGCCCGCGAGGCCGGGCTCGTCGACGTGCACAGCGGCCGGGCCCGCATCGGCTTCGTGCCGCTGTTGGAGACCCCGGCCGAGCTGAACGCCGGCGGCGAGATCCTCGACGAGCTGCTGTCACTGCCCGCGTACCGGGCGCTCGTCGCGGCCCGTGGCGACGTGCAGGAGGTCATGCTCGGCTACTCCGACTCCAACAAGGAGGCGGGGATCACCACCAGCCAGTGGTCGATCCACCGGGCCCAGCGCGCGCTGCGTGACGTGGCCGCCCGGCACGGCGTACACCTGCGCCTCTTCCACGGCCGCGGCGGTACGGTCGGGCGCGGCGGTGGGCCTACGCACGAGGCGATCCTGGCCCAGCCGTACGGCACGCTGGACGGCGCGATCAAGGTGACCGAGCAGGGCGAGGTCATCTCCGACAAGTACACCTTGCCCTCGCTGGCCCGGGAGAACCTGGAGCTGACCCTCGCCGCGGTGCTCCAGGCGACGCTGCTGCACACCGCGCCCCGGCAGCCGGCCGAGATGCTGGAGCGCTGGGACGCGACGATGGACGTGGTCTCCGAGTCGGCGTTCCGGTCGTACCGGTCGCTCGTCGAGGACCCGGACCTGCCGGCGTACTTCTGGGCCTCCACCCCCACCGAGCTGCTCGGCGCGCTGAACATCGGCTCCCGGCCGGCGAAGCGTCCCAACACCGGCGCCGGACTGTCCGGGCTGCGGGCCATCCCGTGGGTGTTCGGCTGGACGCAGACCCGGCAGATCGTGCCGGGCTGGTTCGGCGTCGGCTCCGGCCTGGCCGCCGCCCGCGAGGCCGGGCTGGCGGACGTGCTGGCCGAGATGCACCGCAACTGGCACTTCTTCCGCACGTTCCTGTCGAACGTCGAGATGATGCTGACCAAGACCGACCTCAGCATCGCCCGCCGGTACGTCGAAACCCTGGTGCCGAAGAAGCTGCACCCGATCTTCGAGCAGATCGAGCGGGAGTACGAGCTGACCAAGCGCGAGGTGCTGGCCGTGACCGCCTCGCCGGCCCTGCTGGAGAACTCACCGGTGCTCCAGCGCACCCTGGCCGTCCGCGACACCTACCTGGAGCCGCTGCACCACCTCCAGGTGGCGCTGCTGCGCCAGTACCGGGAGTCCGGAGCGGCGGGCCGGGCGGTCGCCACCGCGCCGGGCGGTCGACGTGCCCCGAGCGACGGCACGGCCCTGGAACGGGCGCTGCTCACCACCGTGAACGGCATCGCCGCCGGCATGCGCAACACCGGCTGACCAAACCCCAGGCCGGGCCCGGCCGGCCCGGCCGGCCCGGCGAGCCCGGTCGATCATGGAGTTGTGGTGCCCCGCAAAGGCCGCCAACAGCGGCGAAGCGGCCACCACAACTTCATGATCGTCGGATCGGGCGGGGTCAGAAGTCCCCGCCGCCGAAGTCGCCGCCACCGAAGTCCCCGCCGCCGAAGTCGCCGAAGCCGCCACCGCCGAAGTCGCCGCCGGCGTAGTCGCCGCCGCCGAAGTCGCCCGCCTGGTCGCCACCGAAGTCGCCGCCCTGGTCGCCGTAGTCGCCGCCCTGGTCGTCGGCGTAGTCGGCGCCGTCGCCGAAACCCTCCTGGTAGCCCTGGTCGTAGCCGTACCCCGGGTCGGCGAAGGCCGGCGAGAACAGCGCGTCGGCGATCAGAATGCCGCCGAGCACACCGGCGCCCGCGCCCAGCGCGGTCTTCCACCACGGCGTCGAGTACCAACCGGCCGGCACCGGCCGGCCCTGGTACCGGCCGCCGGGGTAGTAGTAGGGCGTGTCCCGGCCCGGCTGTGGGCCGGCCCGGAAGGTCTGGCCCTGCACGTCGACCTCGCGCTCCTTGGTGAGCTGCCCGACGCCCCGCGCGGCGGCCAACGCCGGCACCTCCGGCCCGGGATCGATGCCCAACGCCGTCCGCGCCGCCCGGATGTACGCCAGCCCCTCCAGCGCGGTCTCCCGGGCGAGCGCGAACTGGTGCGGCGTCCGCGCCTGCTCCAGCTGCGAACCGGCCGCGTTGTAGCGCTCCCCGGCGTCGGCCAACGCCTGCCGGACGGCGGGCTCGTCGCCGTGCAGGGTCATCAACTGGCCACCGAGACGCTCGTACCACCGTTGCGCGTCCGCGCGGGCGTCGCCGAGCGCGGCGCGTCGCTGGGCGTTGACCCGGGTGTAGGCGAGCAGGCCGGCACCCACCACGCCGACGAGGACGACCGCGAGGCACAGCAGAGCTTCCATGTCAACGAACGTACCCCCGGGTGTCACGTCGTACCCGTCTGGCAAGCTCCGGTGATGGACGTCTCGACGTTGCTGGTGGTGGTCGTGTGCCTCGGTGCCGGCGGGGCGGTGGGTTGGTTCGCGGCCCGGTCCCGGTCGGCGGCCGACATCGCCCGGCTGGACGCCACCCTGACCGCTACCCGCGAGGGCGAGGGGCGGCTGGAGCAGTCCATGCGCGCACTGAGCTACGAGGCGACGGCGCAGTCCCAGGAGGCGGTGGCCCGGGCCGTGGCGCCGCTGCACGACAGCCTGCGCCGCTACGAGCAGCGGGTGGCCGAGCTGGAACACGACCGCGTCGACGCGTACGCCGAGCTGCGCGAGCAGGTCCGCTCGATGAACGCGGTCTCCGGTGAGCTGCGCACCGAAACCAAGCAGCTGGTGGCCGCGCTGCGCGCGCCGCAGGTGCGGGGCCGCTGGGGCGAGCACCAACTCCGCCGGATCGTCGAGGCGGCCGGCATGCTGGAGCACTGCGACTTCTCCGAGCAGGTGACCGCCGCCACCGACGATCAGGTCGTCCGACCGGATCTGGTGGTACGCCTGCACGGCGGCCGGTCGGTGGTGGTGGACGCGAAGGCGCCCTTCGACGCGTACCTGACGGCCATGGAGGCCCGCGACGAGCGTGGCCGGGACACCTACCTCGACGCGCACGCCCGACATCTGCGCGGGCACGTCGACGCCCTGGCCGCCAAGTCGTACTGGGCCGCGTTCGACAGTTCACCCGAGTTCGTGGTGCTGTTCGTCCCGGCCGACCCGTTCCTCGACGTCGCGCTCCAACGCGACCCGACGCTGCTGGAGCACGCGTTCGCCCGCAACGTCGTGCTGGCCACGCCGGCCACCCTGGTCGCGCTGCTGCGTACGGTGGCCTACTCGTGGCGGCAGGAGGCGCTGGCCCGCAACGCGGTGGCGGTGCACACCCTCGCCCGGGAGCTGTACGGCCGGCTCGCCACCCTCGGCGACCACGTGGGCAAGCTCGGATCGTCGTTGACCGGCGCGGTGACCGCGTACAACCGGGCGGTCGGCTCACTGGAGGCGCGGGTGCTGGTCAGCGCCCGCAAGCTCGCCGAGCTGGGCGTCTCGGATGACGAGCTGGCCGCCCCCGCCCAGGTGGAGCTGACCCCGCGCCAGCCGCAGGCGCCGGAGCTGCTGGACGACGCCGACCGCTGACGGCCGCGGGCTAACGGCGGTTGGCGCTCTCGACGACGAACGGGGTGCCCTGCTGACAGGTGGTCATCGTGCCCTTCTCCACCCGGCCGGTGACGGTCACTCGGGCACCGGGGGTCAGCACGTCGCGGGGACCGCCCACGAGCAGATACCCGTCGAGGAGCACACAGTTCGGCTCCACTCCGGCGGTGATCGTGCCGGTGAGTTCGGCGCTGCCGGCCGGCGGCGGAACGGTGGGCCCGCCGGGCGACTTGATCGGCGGGGCGGGAGTGCTGGGGGACTCGGGAGTGCCGGGCGACTCGGAACTGCTCGGCGACGCGGGGGCGGACTGCCCGGACGACGCCGACGGTCCGCCGGGGGTGGCGGGACCGTCGGTTCCACCGCAGGCGCTCAGCGCCGCGCAGACGAACAGGGCGGGGACGACGAGCCGAAAAGTCCTCATGCCGTCTTCGACGTATGGCACGGGCGCGGCGTTCCCAGCGCTTCTCAGCCGCGGGCCGCGGCGGCCTTCATGTCCCGCCTCAGCTCCTGCGGGAGCGAGAAGGTGAGCCGCTCGTTGGCGGTGGTGATCTCTTCGACGTCGGCGAAGCCACGCTCGGCCAGATGTGCCAGCACATCGCGGACCAGGTCCTCGGGGACGCTCGCGCCGGAGGAGACGCCGACCGTACGGGCATCCGTCAGCCAGGCGTCGTCGATCTCGTGGGCGAAGTCGACGAGGTGACCGGCGCGGGCGCCGGCGTCCAGGGCGACCTCGACGAGGCGGACCGAGTTGGACGAGTTCGTCGAGCCGACGACGATCACCACGTCACACTCCGGGGCGATCTCCTTGACCACGTGCTGCCGGTTGGAGGTGGCATAGCAGATGTCGTCGCTGGGCGGGGACTGGAGCAGTGGCAGCCGCTGCTTGAGCCGGGCGACCGTCTCCAGGGTCTCGTCCACCGAGAGCGTGGTCTGGGAGAGCCAGACCACCTTCTCCGGGTCGCGCACGGTGACCTTGTCGACGCCGTCCGGGCCGTCCACGAGCTGGATGTGCGCGGGTGCCTCACCGGCGGTGCCGACGACCTCCTCGTGCCCCTCGTGGCCGATCAGCAGGATGTCGTAGTCCTCGGCGGCGAAGCGCTTCGCCTCCTGGTGCACCTTGGTGACCAGCGGGCAGGTCGCGTCGATGGCCTTGAGCGAACGCTCCCGCGCCTGCTCGTAGACCTCGGGTGCCACGCCGTGCGCGGAGAAGATGACGGTCGAGCCCTCCGGCACCTCCTCGTTCTCCTCCACGAAGATCGCGCCCTGGGCCTCCAGGGTCTGCACGACGTGCTTGTTGTGCACGATCTGCTTGCGGACGTAGATCGGGGCGCCGTACAGCTTCAGCGCCTCCTCGACGGTCTGCACCGCGCGGTCCACACCCGCGCAGTAGCCGCGAGGCTTGGCCAAAAGCACGCGCTTGCCGGTCCGGAGATCAGTCACGTCCCCCATCCTACGTGCCCACCCCCGACCCACCACCGTCCACAACCCGGGCCCCCACCCCAGCTCGTCGATCATGAAGTTATTGCCACGACACGCCGCCACCGAGCGCAATAACTTCATGATCAACGGGGGCCGGCGGGGTGCCGGCGGGGTGGTCGTAGGGTGGGTGCGTGAGTGGTGGGGGTGGCGAGGGCAAGAGCAGCGCCGAGGAGCCTTGGCCGGTTCGGGTCGTCTCGCAGAAGGTCGGGGCGTGGATCGCCAAGCTGGGCTGGGTGTGGGTGGACGGGCAGGTGGCGCAGATCAGCCGCCGTCCCGGGGCCACCACCGTCTTCCTGACCCTGCGTGACCCGTCCGCCGACCTGAGCCTGACCGTCACCACCAACCGTGACGTGCTCGACGCCGGTGCGCCGGAGTTGCGCGAGGGCGCCCGGGTGGTGCTGCACGCCAAGCCGGAGTTCTACGCCGCCCGGGGCACGTTGAGCCTGCGGGCCGACGAGATCCGACAGGTGGGTCTCGGTGAACTGCTGGCCCGGTTGGAGAAGCTCAAGAAGCTGCTCGCCGCCGAAGGGCTCTTCGACCGGGCCCGTAAGCGCCGGCTGCCGTTCCTTCCCGGCCGGATCGGTCTGATCACCGGCCGGGCGTCCGCCGCCGAGCGGGACGTGCTGACCAACGCGCGACGGCGCTGGCCGGCAGTGGAGTTCCGGACCGTGAACGTGGCGGTGCAGGGCCCGTCCGCCGTGCCGCAGATCGTGGACGCGCTCAAGGTCCTGGACGCGGACCCGAGCATCGATGTGATCATCATCGCCCGGGGTGGTGGCGGCATCGAAGACCTGCTGCCCTTCTCCGACGAGGCGCTGTGCCGGGCCGTCTTCGGCTGTCGTACCCCGGTGGTCAGCGCGATCGGCCACGAGACGGACGCGCCGCTCGTCGACTACGTGGCCGACCTGCGGGCCTCCACCCCGACCGACGCGGCCAAGCGGGTGGTTCCCGACCTCACCGAGGAGGTACGCCTCATCGGTCAGGCCCGGCACCGGCTCCAGCGGGCGGTGCGCAACCTGGTCGACCGGGAGTCACACCGCCTCGACGGCCTGCGGTCCCGGCCGGTGCTGGCCCGACCCCAGGTCATGGTGGAGCACCGCGCCAGCGAGCTGACCGCGCTACGGCAACGCGCCGGGCGCTGCCTGGACCACCGGATCGCGGCCGCCGACGACGACCTGCGGCACACCCTCGCCCGACTGCGCGCCCTCTCCCCCGCCGCGACGCTCGACCGGGGGTACGCGATCGTGCAGCGCGCCGACGGGCACGTCGTCCGGGCGGCGGCCGAGGTCGGCAAGGGCGACCCGCTACGGGTACGCCTCGCCGAGGGCGAGCTGGCCGCGACGGTCGACGGGGACGTGGCGACGCGGTGACACCGACCGGCGTGTGCTGAGATGGACGCGATGACTGACGACACGAAGGCCGGGCCGGACGAGCGGCTCAGCTACGAGCAGGCCCGCGCCGAACTGGCCTCGGTGGTCGAGCGGCTGGAGGCCGGCGGCACGTCCCTGGAGGAGTCGCTGGCGCTGTGGGAGCGCGGCGAGGCGCTGGCGGTGATCTGCCAGCGCTGGCTGGACGGGGCCCGGGCGCGGATCGACGCCGCCCGCCAGGACCCGTCCGCCTGACCGTCGTGGGGGTGGGATGGCCGGAGCCACCCCACCCGTACGACGGTCAGTTGAACAGGCTGTACAGCTCGGCGGGGGCCTCGACGACCTGGTCCGCCGGCGGCTTCTGGGCCGGGCTGGCGGAGCCGTAGTCGGAGTACGTCATCTTGATCTCCTGGGCCGTGGTCTGCCCGGAGGCCGGGAGTTGCAGCACCAGCTCGCTCAGCCGGCCCTGCGGGTCGACCTTCGCGGTGAACGGGACCGTCTTCGCCTGGGTGCCGAGCGCGGCGATGGTGGCCGCGTTCAGCGAGCCCGCCTCGGCGGCCTTGGTGACGTCGATGGTGCCGGCGTACGTGCCGGTGCCGGTGCTGCGGACCTCGGTGATGCCCTGGGTCAGCACCGCGCTGCCGGCCGGGTCGACCTTGTCGAAGTCGAAGCCGAGGTTCTTGTTGCCCTTGATGCGGGCCTGGTCGAGGTGCTGGTACTTGCCGAGGTTGAGCTGCTTGATCGCGGGCAGGCTGTCAGCGGTGGGGCCGGTCAGTTCCAGCTTCACCCAGCTGTCCGGCTTGGCGTGGATCACGTCGAGCTTCATGGCCAGGTCGGAGGAGGGGCCACCGATGGCGAACTTCAGCGCCGCGCTCTGACTCGGCTGGTGCACCTGCCCCTCGGCCGTGGAGCCGGCGCCGGACAGGGTGAACCGGAAGTTCCCGTCGCTGATCGCCTTGGTGGAGTCGAGCAGGGCCTGCTTGGCGTCGCCGGACACCGGCGCACCGCCGGACTGGCTCGGCGCACCGGACGCGCTCACCGTCGGGGACGCGGTCGACCCGGCCGTACCGGTCGTACCACCGGCGCAGGCGGCCAGGGCGGGCGTGAACAGGGCGGCGGCTACCAGGCCGGCACCCAGTCGTCGGACAGTCATACGTGTCTCCCAAGGGGGTCACCCGACGACCTGGTCGGCGCCGGAAACCGGGCGACGCGGCAGCCCTTCGGCCACGTCGCACGATCCGGGCCGAGCGGCACGCCCGGATCGCTCTCTTCTTGTTCCCTGTCGACGCGTCGGACAATCACCCTTGTTGTCCGGTTGTTCGCGGACAACCGGTGCCGAACAGAGGCGGGCCGGGGTGACCCGTGGTCACCCCGGCCCGCCCCGCCGGCCTACTTGAACATCTCGTACGTCTCGGCCGGGGCCTCGACCACCTTGTCCGCCGGCGGCTTCTGCGCGCCGGTCCCGGCGCCGTAGCCCGCGTATCCGATCTTGATGTCGTGCGCGGCGGTCTCACCGGCGGCCGGCACCGAGATGACCAGCTCGGTGAGGCGACCCTGCGGGTCCAGCTTGGCGGTGAACGGCAGCGACTTGGCCTGCGCGCCGAGCGCCTTGACCACGTCCTCGTCGAGGGCGACCGACTCCGCGGAGGCGGTGATGTCGATCTTGCCGGCGTAGCTGCCCTCGCCGGTCTTCTGCACCTCGGTCACACCCTTGACCAGGGTCTCGCTGTCGACCGGGTCGAACGTCTCCGGGTCGAGCTGGAAGTCCTTGATCTCCTTGGCCTTGGTCTTGTCGAGGTGCTGGTACTTGCCCTTGTTCTTCGCCAGCTCGGGGACCATGGCCGCCATCTCGCCGCCGAGCTCCATCTTCACCCAGCTCTCCGAGTCGATGTAGATGAGGTCCATCTCCATCGAAACGTCCTGGGAGGCGTCGCCCATCTTCATGGTCAACTGGGCGCTGTTGCTGGGCTTGTGCACCAGGCCACCGCCGGTCAGGTCGGCGCCCGCGATGGTGAACGTGAAGTCGCCCTTGGCCATCTCCTTCGTGGAGGCGAGCAGCGCCTCCTTCGGGTCGGCCGGTACGGCCGGAGCGGACGCGCTGGGGGCGGCGGCCGGCTCGGCCGCGTCGGACTTGCACGCGGCCAGGCTGGGGACGAGCAGGGTGGCGGCGAGGAAGCCGAAGCTCCACCGTCGAATGTTCACGGAGTTCTCACTTCACAGAGATGGACGTGGCCCGGCCCCGATGTACGGGCCGGACCGAGCCGAGGGAGCGTACCGGACGAGCCCCTCGGCGTGTGTCCCGTCGACTGTGGACCGCTCAGCGGAGGGAGCCGGCCAGCTCCCGCAGCTCGTTGTCCCGCGCGTCACCGATCACGAGCACCGTACGGGTCGGCTCCAGCAGGGCCAGCGCCTGCTGGTTCCCCCGGGCCGTGTACCGCTGCCAGGTGCGGCCACCCAACTCGGTCGGACCCTGTGGCTGCCCCTGGTCGGTCAGCTCGGCCGGGAGCAGCCGCTCGGCCGGCACGCTGCTCTGCACGAGCTGCACACCCCTGCCCTCCGGCGTCAGGTAGCCGATCCGCAGCGTCGCGCCGCCGTCGACGCTCTGGTAGCGGGCGCTGACCGTACGCCAGCCGGACCCGAGCCCCTGCGGCTCGCTCACCGGAACCGTGTTCGCGGACCGCGCCTGTTCGATCGCCGGGGCGGGGTCGACGGTGGTGGCCTGGTCCCCGCCCAGGAAGCCCCGGTAGAACGCCAGCAGCAGCGCGATCGGGATGAGGAGCACCAACAGCGAGATCGCCATGTCCTTGGGCGACCGCTCGGACCTGGCCGCCGTCGCTGTCGCGCGGGGCGGCGACGGCCGGGCCGCCGGCCCATCTCCTGCGCGGGTCGGCTCGGCCACGGGGGTCGCCTCGTCGGCGACCAGGGCCGGCTCGCCGGTGGTCGGCGCCGTCGGATCCGCCGGGCCCGTCGCGGCGGACCGGGCGCCGGGGGCGTCCGGGTGGTCGGCCGGCGGCTGGCCGTCGGGCGGCGTCCGGTCGGCGGGTACGCGGTCAGCTGGCTGTGCGGGTTCCACCCTGCCATCTTCGCAGCTGCCCGACCGGCGGTATCCGGCCCATCACCGCCCCGCACCGGCGCTCGGTCGGCCATCGTGTGAGGATCAGCGACAAAGCCGGCGGCGGCACCACCGAGCCGCCGGCCGTCCCCGCACCGTCGCGAGGAGGAGCAGCCGTCATGACGAACACCAGGACGCGGATCCCACAGGATCTCGACCGTAACCTGGCCCTGGACCTGGTCCGGGTCACCGAGGCCGCGGCCATGGCCGCCGGTCGCTGGGTCGGCCGGGGTGACAAGGAAGGCGGCGACGGCGCCGCCGTCGACGCCATGCGCAAACTGATCAACTCGATCCAGATGCGCGGCGTCGTGGTGATCGGCGAGGGCGAGAAGGACAACGCCCCGATGCTCTTCAACGGCGAACACGTCGGCGACGGCACCGGCCCGGAGGTGGACGTCGCGGTCGACCCGGTGGACGGCACCACTCTGATGAGCAAGGGCATGCCGAACGCCCTCGCGGTGCTCGCCGTCTCGGAGCGCGGCGCGATGTTCGACCCCAGCGCGGTCTTCTACATGGAGAAGCTCGCGGTCGGCCCCGCCTACGTCGACGTGATCGACATCAACGCCGGGGTCGCCGAGAACCTGCGCCGGATCGCCAAGATCAAGGGCACCGACGTCTCCGAGGTGACGGTCTGCGTTCTGGACCGCAGCCGCCACGAAGACCTGGTCACCCAGATCCGCCGGGCCGGCGCGGGCATCAGGTTCATCTCCGACGGCGACATCGCCGGCTCCATCCTGGCGGCCCGTGGCGAGTCGGACGTCGACGTGCTCATGGGCATCGGCGGCACCCCGGAGGGCATCATCTCGGCCTGCGCGCTCAAGTGCATGGGTGGCGCCATGCAGGCCAAACTCTGGCCGCGTGACGCCGAGGAGCGGGAGAAGGCCCTCGCCGCCGGGCACGACCTGGACCGGGTGCTCGGCACCGACGACCTGGTCACCGGCGACAACTGCTTCTTCGTGGCGACCGGCGTGACCTCCGGTGACCTGCTGCGCGGGGTGCGGTACCGGTCCGGCGGCGCGTACACCCAGTCGATCGTCATGCGGTCGAAGAGCGGCACCATCCGGGTCATCGACTCGTACCACCGGCTGGAGAAGCTGGCGCTCTACTCCGCCGTCGACTTCGACGGTCGTCCGCTCGCCGAACAGGAGTGAGCGGCACCGGCACCGCGGCTCCGCCGACCCTGCCAGCCGCCCGCCGGATCATCGGTGTCGCACTGGCGTCGGTCGCCGGGGTCGCGGTGGCGGCGCAGTCCCGGATCAACGGCGAACTGGGCGTACGCCTGGCCGACGGTTTCGCCGCCGCGGTGGTCTCGTTCGGGTTGGGCCTGGTGGTGCTGCTGGTGCTGGTGCCGGTCACCCCCGGCGGGCGGCGCGGGCTGCGCGCCGTACGGCGGGCCCTCACGGCCGGCACGCTGCGCCCGTGGCAGTGCCTCGGGGGAATGTGCGGCGCGTTGCTGGTGGCCACGCAGGGGCTCACCATCGGCTCGCTGGGGGTGGCGGTCTTCACCGTGGCGGTGGTGGCCGGCCAGTCCGGCAGCAGCCTCGCGGTCGACCGCGCCGGGATCGGCCCGGCCGGGCGGCAGCCGGTCACCCGGCAGCGCCTGGCCGGCGCGGTGCTCACGGTGCTCGCGGTCGTCCTGGCGGTCGGCGACCGGCTCGGCGACCCGGGCGCGCTGGCGCTGGCGCTGCTACCCCTGGTGGCCGGGCTGGGCATCGCCTGGCAGCAGGCGGTGAACGGGCAGGTCCGGGCGGCGGCCGACAGTGCCTTGACCGCCACGCTCGTCAACTTCGCGGTGGGCACGGCGACCCTGCTGGTCGCGTTCGCGGTCGACGTCGCCGTACGCGGTTGGCCGACCGGTCACGCGCCGAGCGAGCTGTGGCTCTACCTGGGCGGCCCGATCGGCATCGTGTTCATCGCGATCGCCGCCGCGATCGTGCGCTTCACCGGTGTGCTGCTGCTCGGCCTGGCCACCATCGCCGGTCAGATCGTGGGGGCCGTGCTGCTGGACCTGGTGCTGCCCACCGCGGCCTCCCACCCCAGCGTGAACAGTCTGCTCGGGGCCGTGCTGACGTTGGTGGCCGTACTGCTAGCCGCCCTCGCCCCACCCGCCGCCCGGCAATCCTGACCAGCGCCGGCAGCACACCCGCCCGCGCCGATCTTGCGGTTACTGTCGCGACATGAGCCGCAGATGCACACACTTCGTCGACAGAAAGCGCAAGATCGGCGCGGGCGGGGGTCGCAAGCAAGAATCAGCGCAGCGGCACTCGCGGCGGCAGGGGTTGGTACGGCGGGTAGGGCGGCGTGTCGCGCCGGTTCTCTTCGCGGGCCGGGTCGGCGAGGCTGGCTAGCCGGACGGCCAGCAGCAGTCCCGGCACGGTGGCCAGCAGGGCCAGCGCGACCGCCACCGGCGTCTGCTCGGGAGTGCCGTTCACCCAACCGGCCAGCGGCAGTCCGGCCAGGAGCACGGTGAGCAGGAGAGTTCCCGCGGTCCACCCGACCCAGCTCCCCGGAGCGCTGCTGAGCCACGGGACGAGGAGCAGCCCCGCCACCGCCAGCGCGCCCAGCGGAACGATGATGATCAACGCGGTGTACACGGTGCTCGTCTCGTCGACCCAGAACCAACTGGCCCCCAACTGAAGTCCGCCGAGCAGGATCGCGAAGGCCCCGGCGATTCCCCAGCCGTGGCTGCCGCCGCCGCGTCGAATCGCCAGGTGTCCGGCGAGCACGGTGACCGCGCAGCCGAGGAGCAACACGAGCGCGATGGCAAGCCACACGTCGACCTCGCGTTGCACCCGTCCACCGTCGTACACAGCGGGTAGTTCGGGCGTGACAGCCAGGGGCGACTGGCTTTCGAGGAATCCTTCGCGTCGCCACCCGCCGTCCGACAGACGGCGCAGGAATCCGTCCCGGCCGTTGGCGACCAGGACCTCGTGGCCGCCCCCGGCGTGCGGGTAGACGACGAGTTCGCGGGATGAGAAGTGGCGACGGACGTCACCCGGCTCTTTGTACCGGCGGGCCAACTCGTCGCGCCGCGGATCCGCCACCTCCCAGGCCACCTGCCAGGTGACTCCGGCGTCGTCGCTCTGCTCCACCCGCAGGTGCCCGGCGACCACCCGGTAGCAGCGTCGGGGGTCGTCCGGCGCGCACGCCTGCTGGCGTGGGGAGTCCTGGGCGTCCAGCCGGGTCTTCTCGTCGTCGGTGGACTCTCGCCAGGTGGTCGCGGCGTCCTCGCTGACTTGCCAAAGGCCATCGGCCGGCTCGTCCGGCATGGACGAATTCTCGTAGCCCAGGCCGACCGAGATCGCCGGACGGCCGTCGAGGGTGGTGGCACCGAGCGCGTAGGGGTAGCTGGCCGCGCTGGTGGCGGCCACCGCCAACACCGCCGGCGGCAGCACCACCAGCAGCCGGACCAGCCGAGCCGTCCGGTGCCGCACCGGTCGCCTCCGCGCCCGCGTCCAGCTCCACCACGCCAGGCCGAGCGCCGGTAGCGTGAACAGGTCGGTCCGGTCGGCCCGAACCAGAGACGGCCCGGCCAGTGCGGTCCATGCCGAAGAGGCCAGCTCAGCGGCGTACCCACTGGATTTGACGACCGCGAACCCGGCACCTGCCGCGACCAGGCCGACCAGCGCGGCCGTGCGGGCCGCCAGCCGCGGCAGCAGCAGCGTGAGCAGCACCGCGACCAGCGGCGGAGCGAGCACCAGGCCCGCGACGTCGCTCAGCTTGCCGGTCACCAGGCCCGGGTACGCCGCCTTCCACAGATGGTCGTTGACGACCAGCACGACGAGCGCGAGCAGGGTCGCCGGGTGGCAGAGCCACGCCAACGTCGTCGGTGCGCCATCGCGTGGTTTCTCGGTCCCCGTCATCCCCTCAGGGTCCGGTGGACCCGTCTCGATCCGGGCACGGACCGGTCAGTGTCCGGTATCGACGGTCAGCCCGCGTCGGACGAGTGCCCGGGGAAGAGGTGGGCGCTCGGGTCGATGGCGACCGCCGCGTTGTTGACCGCCGTGGCGGCCTCGCCGAAGCCGGTGGCGATCAGGCGCACCTTGCCCGGGTACTCGGTGATGTCGCCGGCCGCGAAGACCCTCGGGAGGTTCGTCGCCATCGCGCTGTCCACCACGATGTGCCGGCGGTCGAGCCGGAGCCCCCATTCGGCGAGGGGGCCCAGGTCGGCGGTGAAGCCGAGGGCGGCGACCACCGTGTCCACCGGCAGGGTCTCGGCCGCGCCGCCGCGCACCGTCACCTCGGCGCCGGTCACCGTGGCGTCCCCGATCAGGCGGGTGACCTCGGCGTTGACGACCACCCGCACCGGCAGCGACAGCACCCGGGCGACCGTCGAGGCGTGCGCCCGGAACTTCTCCCGCCGGTGCACGAGGGTCACCGAGCGGGCCAGCGGTTGCAGGGCCAGCGCCCAGTCGAAGGCGGAGTCGCCGCCGCCGACGATGAGCACGTCCTTGTCGGTCAACTCGGCCGGGTCGGTGACGAAGTAGACGATGCCGGCACCGGGGGCACCGTCGGCGCAGGGCAGCGGCCGTGGGCTGAAGCTGCCGAGCCCGCCGGTGACCACGACCGCGCCGCAGCCCAGATGCTCGCCACCGGCCAGGCCGAGCACCGGCCGGTCATCGGTGTACGAGAGCTTCTCAGCCCTGGTGCCGAGCAGGTACCGCGGGGCGAAGGGCGCCGCCTGGGCGACCAGGTTCGCGACCAGGTCACGGCCCTTGACGGCGGGAAACCCGGCCACGTCGAGGATCAGCTTCTCCGGGTACATGGCGGTGACCTGGCCGCCCGGCTCCGGGAGCGCGTCGATCACCGCCACGGACAGGCCACGGAATCCGGCGTAGTACGCGGCGAAGAGACCGGCGGGACCGGCCCCGATCACGGCGACATCGACCTCGCGCATGGCGTACCGTCGCTTTCCGCTCGCGGATCAACGCGTGCTGATCTCGACGGTAGGCGGGGCGCAGCGGTCGGGCAAGCATGTCCCAGAGGCGCGTCGACGGGCAGGTCAGGGCAGGCTGAGGGTGGATCCCGAGTAGTCCGGACCGTCCACCGTGGGCCGGCGGCGGCGGAACAGGATCGCGGCCACCACGCCGCCGAGCAGCCCGAACAGGTGACCCTGCCAGGAGATCCGCTCGTCGGTGGGGAGGATGCCGACGAGTTGCCAGCCGTAGAGCAGGCCGACGAGCAGGAAGACGGCGAAGTTCCACCAACTGCGCTCGACGATGCCCCGGGTGAGCAGGATGCCCAGGTAGCCGAAGATCACGCCGCTCGCGCCGACCACCACCGAGTTGGGCGAGCCGGTGAACCAGACCCCGAGACCGGAGACCAGGATGATGATCAGGGTCGACCACAGGAACCGCCGCGCGCCGGCGGCCAGCACGAAGGTGCCCAGCAGGATCAGCGGGATGCTGTTGCTGTAGAGGTGGTCGAAGCCGTGGTGCAGGAACGGCGAGAAGAAGACGCCGTCGAGGCCGTCGATGCGGTGCGGGATGATGCCGGCCGTGGCGTCCAGGCCGAACGCGAGCCCCTGGTCGATCGCCTCGATGAGGAAGAGGAACGGGACCACCGCGCACATGGCGACGAAGGCCCGGCCGAGGGCGGCGTAGAACGCCTCGGTGCCGAACCGGAACGGGTCGCCGCTTGGCGGGTGCAGGCTCACCCCCCAACTGCTATCAGCAAAAGGGGCCGACCGCCACTCACGTCCCGACCGGCATACGCGACGGCGGGGCGGGTGGTCGCCCACCCGCCCCGCCGTCGTACGTCGTCAGTAGTGGTTGTTGTTCTGGAAGTAGGTCCAGGCGCCACAGGGCGTCCGGTACTTGCCCTTGATGTAGCCCAACCCCCAGATGATCTGGGTGGCCGGGTTCGTCCGCCAGTCGTCCGCGACCGTGCCCATCTTGCTGCCGGGTAGCGACTGCGGAATGCCGTACGCGCCGATGGGGTTGGCGGCCTTGTGGTTCCAGCCGCTCTCCTTGGTCCAGAGCTTCTCCAGGCAGGGGAACTCGGAGATGGGGAAGCCCTTCTCCAGCATCAGCGCACAACCGATCTTGCGGTTGCCGCTGTACTCGGCGCAGGATGCCGGGATCGGTCCGTCGTACGGCTTGGCGGCCTGCTCCGCGGCCTCCCGCTCGCGCTTGCGCGACGCGGCGGCGGCCTCGGCCTTGCGGGCCCGTTCGGCGGCCTCCTTGGCCGCCTGGGCCGCCCGCAGCTTGGCCTGGTACTCGGCGGCCCGCTGCCGGGCGAACGCGACCTGGTGGTTGGCCTGGCGCTCGCGCTGGTAGGAGAAGTCGACGCGATCGACTTCGACGCCCATCTGCGCGGTCAGGCCCTGCTGCTGGATTTCCCGGTCCTGGCCCAGGTAGAAGCCACCCGCGACGCCCACGGAGAGCAACGCGACAGCGGCCGTACGGGCACCCAACCGGCTCCACAGCCGACTCACGAAGTGGTCCCTTCGTCGGGGGCAAGGACACGGCGCGGCACCGGGCCACGTCAGCCCTCAGCCGTGCCGTGAGCGCCCCGACCGGTGAGCCGGTCGCGCCGACGCACCGACCGTCACTGATGCCGCCCTGACCTCGGGCGAGCGATCACCGACGATGCCTGTGGTGCGTGGGCGCTCGTGGGACACCATCGCGCACAGTGAGGCACATGGGAAACCGACCGCGCCGTTTGTGACCTGCGCCACATCCAAAATAGGGACGAAAGGTTACGAATCACCCATCACTGCGGGATGTCCTCCAGGAGATCCGTCACCATGGCGGCGATCGGCGACCGCTCCGACCGGCTGAGCGTGACGTGGGCGAAGAGCGGATGGCCCTTCAACGCTTCGATCACCGCGGTCACACCGTCGTGCCGGCCGACCCGCAGATTGTCCCGCTGGGCGACGTCGTGGGTGAGCACCACCCGCGACCCCTGCCCGATCCGGGACAGGACGGTGAGCAGCACCCCGCGCTCCAACGACTGGGCCTCGTCCACGATCACGAAGGCGTCGTGCAGGCTGCGACCCCGGATGTGGGTCAGCGGCAGCACCTCCAGGATGCCGCGTGAGGTGACCTCCTCCAGCACGTTCTCGTGCACCACCGCGCCGAGCGTGTCGAAGACCGCCTGCGCCCACGGCGACATCTTCTCCGACTCCGACCCGGGCAGGTAGCCCAGCTCCTGGCCGCCGACGGCGTAGAGCGGCCGGAAGACGATCACCTTCTTGTGCCGGCGACGCTCCATCACCGCCTCGAGGCCGGCGCAGAGCGCCAGCGCCGACTTGCCGGTGCCGGCCCGGCCACCCAGCGAGACGATCCCGATCGTCTCGTCGAGCAGCAGGTCGAGGGCGATCCGCTGCTCGGCCGACCGGCCGTGCAGCCCGAACGCCTCCCGGTCACCCCGGACCAGGCGGACCGACTTGTCCGGCAGCACCCGGCCCAGCGCGGAGCCGCGCGTCGAGTGCAGCACCAGGCCGGTGTGGCAGGACAGACCCGCCGCCTCGTCGAGGTCGAGCGTCTCACCGGCGTACAGCGCGGAGATCTGCTCCTCACCCAACTCCAACTCGGACATGCCGGTCCAGGTGGGGTCGCCGGCCTGACCGTGGCGGTACTCGTCGGCGCGCAGACCCACCGAGGCGGCCTTGACCCGCAGCGGCATGTCCTTGCTGACCAGCGTGACGTCCCGCCCCTCGGCAGCGAGGTTGAGCGCCACCGACAGGATCCGGGCGTCGTTGCTCTCGGTGCGGAACCCGGGCGGCAGTACGCCGTCGTCGGTGTGGTTCAGCTCCACCCGCAGCGTCCCGCCCGCGTCGTTGGCGGGTACCGGTCGGTCGAGGCGGCCGTGCCGGATGCGCAGTTCGTCGAGCATCCGCAACGACTGCCGGGCGAACCAGCCCAGCTCCGGATGGTGCCGCTTGCCCTCCAGCTCGGTGATGACCACCAGTGGCAGCACCACCTCGTGCTCGGCGAAGCGGTGGAACGCCGCCGGGTCGGACAGCAGCACGGAGGTGTCGAGAACGAAGGCCTGCCCCGCTGGTCGGGGCTCCTTGTTCTCGGCCGGCGCGGCGTCCGCCGCACGGCGGCTCCGGGTGGCACGGCGGGTCGTGGCAGTCGCGGCCGGGGTCTGGTCGGCACCGGCGGTGGTACGGCGAGTCGTCACAGGCCTGCTCCGACGGATGGGCACCCGGCCACCCGTTTTCCGCCTCGTCCGGTACCCGGAGGGGTCGGATGCGGAACCCCGTGCGCGAGGTCGCAGATCCGGGTGGACCGGCTGGCTCGGGAGAACCCCGCGCCATGCCTAGACGCTAGCTGCGGCGGACCGTCCCGGCTAGGGGCGATCGTGGATCTCTGGGGACGGCCGTGTGAACAGCGCCGAACGGACGAGCCGGCGGGGACGACGCGCGGTGTCCGTCAGCGTGGCGGCCGGACGCGGCGAGCCGGCCGGGATGCATGCCCCCTGCGCGCATCCCGGCCGGCGGGGCCGCCGTCACCGGTCTGACGTGGCCCCGACGGTGCGTGTCCGCGGACGACGCACCGCGTTCTCCGCTTGCCGGTCGGCGGGACGCTCGGGGGCGACCCGCCAGCCGGCTCAGCCGGTTCGTCGAACCAGCGTGCCGGTCGGGTGCCGCCCGGTGATCGGGGCGGCCGGCGCGGTGAACGACGAGCCGGTGTAGGTGGTGCCGGGGCGGGCCGCCGCATCGGGGCGGACGACCGTGCCGGCGGAGCGGACGGCAGCAGGCGAGGAGACCGACAGCGCGGAGGCGATCGCCGCCTGGGCATCGCGACGACGACGGTTCCAGGCACCCCGGTCACCGTCGAAGTAGCCCTGGCGGTAACCGAAGCGATAGCCGACGCGGTAGCTGAGTTGCCCGTGCAGGCGACCGGCGGCGTAGCTGGTGGCACCGAGCACCAGGACGAGGAAGACCACGAGGAACGGGCTCATCGGGCGGCCTCCGCCCGCCCCGGACGCCGGCTCATCGCTCCTCCGGCTCAACCGTGGTGGGGTCGGCGGTGGGGTCCGCGACCAGCAGCCGGTCCAGGTCGTCGGTGCTGACCTCCTCGACCAGCTCGACGGTGATCCGGCAGCCGTCCAGCATGACCTCGGCGACCGAGGATCGACGGATCTCCCCGCCGGCGTCGTAGACCCGGACGCTCAACTCGGGGCAGCCGAGGTGGGTACGCCAGGCGTTCCACTCGGTGCGGTCGCCGACGCTCAGCGACAGGTATCGGCAGCCTCGGGCGAGGTAGAGGCGCCACGGGGCACTGAGCCCCGCTGCCACTCCCTCGGCGATCAGCCCGAAGGCCTGGGCTCGGGTGGCGAGCTCGGTCACCACACCCCCTCGGCACCGGGAGCGTGACGCATGTGAGCACCAGTCGTCTCATGCACGTGACACACCGTAGATTGTCCCATGAGCGTGACAGTATCAGCTTTTCGTCCCCTTACATTCACCACGACGGGCATCTATTCTGCCCGGGTGACACCCCTCCAAAACGGCGCTGGATCGTTGACCACAAATCCGAGCGTGTCGTCACGTCCGCGTGACAGCAGCGTGCCTGGGCAAACACCCGCGGACGGCTGGCCGTACCGTCACGGGGTGACCGAGACGGCCAACGCGCGAAAAATCGCCTTCGCCACCTTCGTTCGGCGCGCCCTCGACGAGGCGCGGGCCACGCGCGCCTGGAGCGGCACCGAGGTGTCACGGCGGACCGGCGTCTCCCGGCAGACCATCAACCGGTGGGTCCGGGGCGACTGGGCCAGCGACCCCGAGGCCGAACGTGTGGTCGCCTTCTGCGAGGGACTGGGCCTGAACCCCGCCGCCGCCTTCGCCACGCTGGGTTGGGACCGCACCGCCAGCGGCCCGCGAGCCGGCCAGCCGGCCCCTCCGATGGACCCGGACGTGGAGGCCCTGCTGCGCCGCCTGGTCGACCCGAACGTGTCGGACGCGGAGAAGTTCCACATCCGCGAAACCATCAGATACCTCGCATACCGCCCAACGCTGCCGGTCGATGTCCGAAAAAGAGGCAATCAGGCGGGGTAGTTCCTCAGATGGCGAAAGAACGCCTGGTCAGGTTCATTCGTTTCGCTCCGGGGCAGGAACGGGCACGCTAGCGTCCCTATTCGTACTGCTTGGGCTCGTCATCGGCGGGGGGACGGGACAAGGCCGAACCTAGCCCTGCGGGACAGAAGGAGGGGTCTGTCCATGACCCTGAAGTGGTGGGGAGTCGTGGTCGCCACGGTGTCGATGACACTGTGGGCGACCGGCAACGTGGTGACCCTCGCGGTCAACGGTGGGCAGCTGCCGCTGCTCGTCAACCTTCTCGCGCTCACCAGCGCCGGCACGGCGGTCGTCCTGGCCGTCGTCGCGGAACTGCACGAGCGGCTCAACGACCGGATCAGCGCACTCACCGAGTTCCTGGTGGCGCGCCTCAACGAGATCGAGACCCACACCGGGGATCGCAACACCGGGTTCGTGGAGGGCTACCTGCTGAGCCACGGACAGGAGGCGGCGGTGGTGCCGTTCGGACGCCGTGGACGAGGGGCCGCCGAACGCTGACCCAGCGCCGCCGAGTGGGTCCGCTCGGCCAGGAATGAGCCCCCGACGCCGGGGTACGCTGACGCGCGTGCCGCCGTTGAATCTGGGCAACCACCAGCCGAGGATCCCGTTGAACGCCGACCAGGCTTGGCAGATAACCGCCGGCCGGGCCGGTGGGACCGTGCTCTTCTTCGACTTCGACGGCACACTCGCGCCCGTCGACGACGATCCGACGGCGGTCCGTCCCGCGCCCAACGCGCTCGCCGCGATCGAGGCGCTGGCCCCGGTGGTGCAGCGGATCGCGATCGTCTCCGCGCGGCCCGTCGAGTTCCTCCGCGACCGCCTCGGTGAGCTGAGCGGCGTGGACCTGTACGGCCTCTACGGCCTGGAGCACAGCCACTCCGGCGGCGAGACCGTCACCGAGCCCACCGCCCTGCCCTGGGTGCCCACCATGGCCGAGCTGGCCGACCTGGCCCGGGAGGAGCTGCCACCCGGCGCGCTCGTCGAGTTCAAGCGGCTCTCGGTGGCGCTGCACTGGCGTACGGCCCCGCAGCTCGGTGCGACGGTGCAGCAGTGGGGTCAGTCGCAGGCCGACCGCCTGGGGCTGCGGGTGCAGGCCGGTCGGATGGTGCTGGAGCTCAAGCCACCGGTCGACCGGGACAAGGGGATGGTGATCGGCGAGGTGGTCCAGAGCGCCACCGGCGCCTGGTACTTCGGCGACGATGTCTCCGACATCAAGGCGTTCGCGGCGCTGCGCGCCCGCGCCGAGGCGGATCCGGACTTCTTCGGTGTCTGCGTGGCGGTGGCCAACCCGGAGACCGGCCAGGAGGTGGCCGACGCCGCCGACCTGACCATCGAGTCACCGACCGCGCTGGGGGACTTCCTGACCCGGGCCCTGGATCAGCTGCCCTGAGGCCCTCAAGCGCCGTAGCGGCGCTGGCGGGTGGCGTACGAGCGCAGCGCCCGCAGGAAGTCGATGTGCCGGAAATCCGGCCAGTTCAGCTCGCAGAAGTAGAACTCCGAGTGCGCGGACTGCCACAGCATGAACCCGGACAGTCGCTGCTCCCCACTGGTACGGATGACCAGGTCGGGGTCGGGCTGGCCACGGGTGTAGAGGTGTTCGGCGATGTGCTCGACGTCCAGCACCTCGGCCAACTCCTCGAGCGTGCCGCCGGTTGCGGCATGCTCCAGCAGCAGCGAGCGGACGGCATCGGTGATCTCCCGCCGGCCGCCGTAGCCGACCGCGATGTTGACCTCCGCGCCACCGCTGCGGTCCCGGGTACGCTCCTCGGCGCCCTTGAGCGCGGCGGCGGTCTGGGCGGGTAGCAGGTCGAGCGCGCCGACGATGCGCAGCCGCCAGGGGTTGCCCTCCTCTGCCAGCTCCACCACCAGGTCCTCGATGATCTGCAGCAGCGGGTCCAGTTCGCTGGCCGGGCGGCGCAGATTGTCGGTGGCGAGCAGGTAGAGCGTGACGTGGCCGATACCGGCCTGGTCACACCACCCGAGGACGTGCTTGATCTTCGCCGCGCCGACCCGGTGCCCGTCGTTCGGGTCGACGTAGCCCATTTCCCGGGCCCACCGGCGGTTGCCGTCGCACATCACCCCGACGTGCCGGGGCACCGGCTTGCCCGCGAGCTTCGCGGTGAGCCGGCGCTCGTACACGGAGTAGATAAGGTTCCGCAGCGTCATCACCTAGCAGCGTAGCGACCCGCCCGCCGGATCACCCCTTCGGAGGGCGATCCCCGCCGGACAGTTCGATGCCGATCATGCCCAGCGTACGGGCGGTGAGCCGCCCGTCGCCGAGCCCCAACTCGACCACGTCGTCGAACACCCGGTCGTCCCGACGGGCCGCCCGGACCGCCGCGTCGACGACTCGCCGCCGCCGGGCCAACCAGGCGGCCACCGAACTGTGGCGCAGATGTGTGCCCAGGCGGCGGCGCAGACCCGCGGCGTAGCGACGGGCCGCTGCCTCCGGTTCCCGAGCCGCAGCGGCTCCGGCCAACGCCCCGGAGAGCAGCGCGTAGAAGATGCCCTCCCCGGTGAACGGATTGATCAGTGACAGCGCGTCGCCGGCCAGCAGGGTGCGGTCCCGACCCGGTGCCGGCCGGTGCGTGGACAGCGGCAGGTGATGGGCGCGCAACGCGGTCACCGTCGACAGGTCGGTGCCGGGCAGCAGCGCCGCCAGCCGATCCAGCAGGTACGCCCGGCTCAGCGGCTCGCCGCGCAGCACCTCCCCGTACCCGACGTTCGCCCGTCCGTCGCCGATCGGAAACGACCAGGCGTACGCCGGCCAGCGCGCCTTGGAGGTGACGATGAGCTGTTCGGCCGGGCCGGGCAGCGCGGGCGCGTACCCACGGATGGCCAGCGCGAGGTGCCGGTCGGGGTTGACGGGGTGACCGAGGGCCCGGCGCACCACCGACCCGGCGCCGTCCGCGCCCACCACCACGCGGCCGGACAGCTCCCCGTCGAGCACCACCCGGTCGCCACGCGGCTGCACCCGGCGGACGCTGTGCCGGTGCAGCTGCGCGCCGGCCGCCACCGCTGCGGCCACCAGCCGCGCGTCGAAGACCTCCCGGGGCACGGTGTACGCCGGCCGGGGCAGCGCCCGAGCCACCGCCTGGCCGCCCGGCGCGACCATCCGCAGCGCGGGCAGCGGGGCGTAGCCGGCTACCGCCTCGGTCACGCCCAGCTCGGTGAGGACGTCCACCGAGTGCGCCGCGATCCCGTCGCCACACGCCTTGTCCCGGGGAAAATCGGCACGGTCCAGCAGCAACACGCTGGCACCTGCCCGGCGGGCGGTCAGGGCGGCCGCCGCTCCGGCCGGCCCGGCACCGACCACCACCACGTCGAACTCGTCGCTCACCGCGCGCCTCCCTCCGACCGGGGCGACACGGCTGGTATCCGTCCCGCCCAGCGATCACCTGGGCCATCGACACCGGCCACGGTGACCGACGTCACCCGTCATCCTGCCCCCTGGCCGCCTGCCCGCACGCCTGCCGCGCTGCCGCGCTGCCGCCTGCTGCCGACCTGTGGACCGGCGGATCCGAGACGGCACCCCTGCCGCCTGCTGCGTTGCCTGTCGAGCTGCCCCATTGGTGGGGCAGGGCAGGGGCTCCGAGCGCGCCCTGCGCGACCGCCACGCCCAACGGCACGATGAGCGCGCCGACCGACTGGCGCGAGTTGGCGGGTCCTCAGCGCGCATCGGATCGCGCCGAATCCTCGCCACCGCCCGGGAGGCCTACCGCCGGGGGACCGCTCACCGGGAGACCTGCCGCCGGGGCCACGGGCAGCCGAGCCGGTCCATATCCGGGGCAGCTCGACAGCGCTCGCACAACCCCCTGCCAGCCCCGCGCCCGCCGACCGCTGAGCCGGCCCTCGCGCAGGCTGTCAGACGGGGACAGCGGCGTCCGGCGCACGCGATGCCCGACGCAGGCCGTAGAGGGTCAGGGTCGCGGCGGCCAGCAGCGGGGCGCCGTCGCGGACCAGGCCGTCCAGGCCCAGCAGCCACCAGCACAGCGGCAGGTCCACCGCGAGTACGCCGAACGTGACGACGACCAGCAGACCGCGTGCCCAGTCCTTGCCACGCATCAGGAACGCGGTGCAGAACAGCACGGCGTAGCTGGCCGCGATGCCGGCACCGAACCAGAACAGCACGGCCGGCACGGCGGAGAGACGATCGTCCAGGATGGCGCCCCCGGCCACCAGTGCCGGCACCAGCATCAGCGGGCTGTAGGTGAACGCCGCCACCCGGCTGGTCAACAGCCACGCGCTCGCCTGCGGCCGGCGCGGAGGCGTCTCGCGCCACGAGATGCCGGTCTTGTCGATGACCAGTCGAGGCCGGTGCCGGACCAGGTGCCCGGCGAGCGCCGACGAGCGGTAGAGCAGCCAAACCACCGCCACACACAGCGCGGTGAGCGCGGCGAAGCCGAGGAGTCCCGGCAGCGGTGGCACTCCCTGCCGGGGCACGATCAACCGGCCGACGGCGAAGATCGTGGTGACCGCGAGGATCAGCCCGAAGGGACGGGCCACCGTCCGGCCCCGGCGCACGTGCCCGATCAGCAACAGGAAGCCGAACGAGCGCAGCATGGCCCAGCCGGTCCGTACGGCCAGACCGAAGCCCTGCTCTGGGGCGTACCACCAATTGAGCAGCTCGACCACGACGGTGGCCGCCGCCGTCGTCGCCAGCAGGAGGGTGAGCGCCCGGACGGCGGACGGCCGCCGGACCTCGGTCTCGGCGGCCGTCCTCATGGGATCCGATGATGCCCGCAGCGGGCGATGTTCACACCTAGCGCTGCGGCTGTGCCGCATCCAGGCGGGCGCGCAGCGCGTCCAGCTCGGCCCAGAGCACGCCGGGCAGCTTGTCACCGAACTTCTCGAACCACTCGGTGATCATCGGCAGCTCGTTGCGCCACTCGTCCGGGTCGACCTTCAGCGCGATCCGGACGTCCTCCGGGGTCATGTCCAGTCCCTCGACGTCGAGCGCGTCCTGCGCCGGGACCATGCCCACCGGGGTCTCGACCGCGTCGGCCGTGCCCTCGATCCGCTCGACGATCCACTTGAGCACCCGGGAGTTCTCGCCGAAGCCCGGCCACAGGAACGAGCCGTCCGGGTCCTTGCGGAACCAGTTGACGTAGTAGATCTTCGGCAGCTTGGACTCGTCGCCGTCGGCGCCCTTGCCCATCTCGATCCAGTGCCGGAAGTAGTCGCCCGCGTGGTAGCCGATGAACGGCAGCATCGCCATCGGATCGCGGCGGACCACACCGACCGCGCCGGACGCGGCGGCCGTCGTCTCGGACGAGAGCGTCGCGCCCATGTAGACGCCGTGCACCCAGTCGCGGGCCTCGGTCACCAGCGGGATGGTGTCCTTACGGCGACCACCGAAGAGGATCGCGTCGATCGGTACGCCGTTCGGGTCGAAGTACTCGTCGGCGAGGATCGGGCACTGCGTGATCGGGGTGCAGAACCGGCTGTTCGCGTGCGAGGAGAGGCTGTCGCTGTCCGGCGTCCAGTCGTTGCCCTTCCAGTCGATCAGGTGCGCCGGGGGCTCCCCCATGCCCTCCCACCAGATGTCACCGTCGTCGGTGAGGCCCACGTTGGTGAAGACCGAGTTGCCCCGGTCCAGCGTGCGCATGGCGTTGGCGTTGGTCTTCCAGTCGGTGCCGGGCGCGACGCCGAAGAGGCCGTACTCCGGGTTGACCGCGTAGAGGCGGCCGTCCGGGCCGAACCGCATCCAGGCGATGTCGTCGCCGATGGTCTCGACCTTCCAGCCCGGGATGGTCGGCTCCACCATGGCCAGGTTGGTCTTGCCGCAGGCGGACGGGAAGGCCCCCGCGATGTGGTGGACCTTGCCCTCCGGAGAGGTGATCTTGAGGATGAGCATGTGCTCGGCGAGCCAGCCCTCGTCCCGGCCCATCACGCTGGCGATCCGCAGCGAGTAGCACTTCTTGCCGAGCAACGAGTTGCCGCCGTATCCGGAGCCGTACGACCAGATCTCACGGGTCTCCGGGAAGTGCGAGATGTACTTGGTCTCGTTGCAGGGCCACGGCACGTCCTGCTGGCCCGGCGCGAGCGGGGCGCCGATCGAGTGCAGCGCGTGCACGAAGTCCGCGTCGTCGCCCATCGCCTCGAGGATCGCCGCGCCCATCCGGGTCATGATGCGCATCGACGCCACCACGTACGGGCTGTCGGTGATCTCGACACCGAACATCGGGCTCTCGGCCTCGACCGGGCCCATCACGAACGGGATGACGTACATGGTGCGACCGCGCATCGACCCGCGGTACAGCTCGGTCATCGTCCGCTTCATCTCGGCCGGCGCCATCCAGTTGTTGGTGGGGCCGGCGTCCGCCTCGTCGACGGAGCAGATGAAGGTGCGCTCCTCGACCCGCGCTACGTCGGACGGGTCGGTGCGCGCGTAGAACGAGTTCGGCTTCTTCTCCGGGTTCAACCGGATGAGGGTGCCGGCCTCGACCAGCTCATCGGTGAGGCGACGCCACTCCTCGTCGGACCCGTCCACCCACACGACCCGGTCGGGGGTGGTCAGTTCCGCGACCTCACGGACCCAGGCAAGCAGTTTCGGATGGGACGTCGGGGCCTGATCGATACCCCGCACTACAGCCGGAGCAACCATGACACATCTCCTTGTGGTCGACGCTGACCGATCTATGGGATGCACGAGTCTCAGCGACGCGAAGCGCCGCCTTCGTGGAAACCTGGGATTGGGCTCAGCGTAAACCGGGCAGCCTTCCGAGTCAGTGGGACTGGTTGTGAAGAACTGCACAAGGTACGGCCACGCTGCGGCATCACGATCTGATACCCGCTTTCCTGCGCAGTTTCACGCAAATCTTGTTGTGCACCCCCGGTCGACGCGCGTTGCGGTCGGGCCGTCAACCCACCCCGCCGACCGGTTGGTGGATTCCCGTTCCGAGGCGCATCAGTCCTCCGACTGGTTACGCTGCGTTCAACAGCGGCACACCGGGTGAATGGGTCGCGACGGGCGACGATGTCCCCTCGCCGTTGCTCCCCCGCCGACACCTCCACAGCCGGTAGGCTCGCCCCGTGGCCGCCACGATGACCGGGGAGCAACCGGGCCCCCGGCAGACCCGACCGGGTCTGGTCCGCGCACTGCTCGACCGTTTCGGGCACCTAGTGCGCGAGCTGAGCAAGTTCGCCACCGTCGGCGGGATCGCCTTCCTCGTCGACTTCGCGCTCTTCAACTACCTGACGACCGCGCGCGGCATGGAACAGGTGACGGCCAAGACCATCTCGACCGTGATCGCCGCGACCTTCGCCTTCCTGGGCAACCGCTTCTGGACCTGGCGGCACCGCCAGCGCAGCAACCCGGCGCGGGAGTACGCGCTGTTCTTCTTCTTCAACGCTGTCGGCCTGGGGATCGCGGTGGCCTGCCTCGCGATCAGCCGCTACGGGCTCGGCAGCATCTGGCCCGCGGTCTTCCAGACCCAACTGGCCGACAACATCGCCAGCTTCGTCGTGGGCACCGGCCTCGGGACGCTGTTCCGATTCTGGTCCTACCGGCGGTTCGTCTTCGTCGAAGCGGGAACTCCGATCGTTCCGCAGGTGGAGGACGACCGGGATCACGGGGCGTGACCTGTCGCCCACCTCGTCCGGCCGGTGACCGCCGGCTTCACCGACTGCCCTAAGGTGTCTCGCATGCGTCTTGTCCGTCTGCTGCCTGAGCGCTGGCAGAAGTTCATCCACGAGGCGCTCAAATTCGGCATCGTCGGCGGCATCAACACCGTCATCAATTACGCGGTGTTCAATGTCCTTGCACTTACCGTTTTCGTCAACGGTCAGTTGAAGGCGACCGTGATCGCGACGATCGTCGCCACGATCACGTCGTATCTGATGAATCGCCACTGGACGTACCGGGATCGCCCGAAATCGGCGCTTCGCCGGGAGTACGTCCTGTTCTTCCTGTTCAACGGTGCCGGCCTGCTCATCGAACTCGGCGCGGTGGCCGCAGCCAAGTACGGGCTCGGCGTCCACGGCCTGCTGGCGCTGAACGTGGCCAAGACCGCCGGTGTCCTGCTGGCCACGCTGTTCCGCTTCTGGTCCTACCGGACCTTCGTCTTCCAGCCCGTCACGCCGGCCGAGGACGCCACCAAGACCGAGCCCACCTGGCACGACATCCCGCGTGACGAGTGGGACACCATGGCCGAGATGGACCCGGTCGCCGAGCTGGCCGAATCGGTCTCCGAGCTGGAGGAGGCGCAGTCCGCCGACCGGCCCGGCCCGACACCCGGTCCGACCGGCGCCGCTCCCGTGCAGGGACGACCGATGACCGCCGGCCTCCCCGCCGATCTGGACGCGGAACTCGCCGCGGAGCTGCACGCCGGCACTCGTCGCGCACCCCGCCGGTGACGGCTCCCGCCCCCCGCTCCGGCACCGGAGCGCCCGCCGAGCTGTTCTTCGAGGACCTCGTCCCGGGGCTCACCGTCGACCTCGGGACGGTGACCGTGGACAGCGACGAGATGCGGGCCTTCGCCCGGCGCTTCGACCCGCAGTGGTACCACCTCGACCAGGAGTTGGCCGAGGCCAGTCGGTACGGCGGAGTCATCGCCAGCGGCTTCTACACGGTCAGCCTGTTCATGCGGGCGTACGTCGATCACCTGCTGTCCCGCGCGGCGGCGGACGCCTCTCCCGGCCTGGAGGAGTTGCGGTGGCTCGCCCCGGTCCGTGCCGGGGACCGTCTCGCCGTCCGGGTCGACGTGATGGGTGCGCGCCCCTCGGACGCCCGCCCGGGGCTCGGCACCGTCATCCTCACCGGCACGATGCTCCGCCTCGGCCCGGACAACCAGCCCGAGCAGGAGGTGCTGCGGACACGCTTCCGCGGCTGGTTCGCGCTCCGGCCGGTCGAGCCGACCCCCGGCCCTGTGCCGTCCCCGACCGAACCGGCCTCGCCAGGGTCCGGGGTTGGGGAGCAGCCCTCCGCAGCGCCGGGCGAGGCCGGTCCTGCGCAGAACGGCCCGACGCAGGACGGGCCATCCGAGGCGGGGCCGGTGCAAGCCGCCCCGGTGCAGGCCGGACCGGCGGCGGCCGGGGCCGGGCAACACTCCTGACCACCCCGGCCCGGTGCTCGGGCCGGGGCCGGTCAACGCCGATCCGGGATCAGCTCGTGGTGTCGCGCAGCGGCTTGCCCTCGCGCATGTCGGCGAGGATCTCGCGCATCTCGCCGTCGCCCAGCGAGTGCTTGTCGTGCTGCGCCTCGACCAGCTCGTAGAGGGTGGTCTGCACCCGGCTGACCCCCGGCACGTCCTTGAGCACCGACTGGCCGCGTTCGCCGGCGGACTCGATGGTGAGGGTGCCGCAGCCGAGCAGCCGCTCGAGGAAGTGCTGGTTCATCGAGTGGTCGTTGATCCGGGTGAGCGGGAGGTCCCGCCGATCCCGGGAGAAGACACCCTGCTGCAACAGCACACGCTCGTTGGTGAACAGGTAATGGGTGGTACGCCAGACCAGGAACGGCCACAGACCGAGCCAGAGGACCGCGACCAGGCCGATCGCGCCGATCACGGCCAACGCGATCGAACCGCCGGAACTCTCGGGCAGCAGGAGCACGCCGACCACCACCGCGGCGATGGCGAGGACCAGCACCAGGATCGGCCGGACCAGAGCCTTCCAGTGCGGGTGCAGGTGCAGCACGACGTGCTCGTCCTTCGTGAGCACGTCTTCGGGGAACGCCACGACAACCTCCAACGCCGTTACTTTGACGCGCCGACGGTAAACCCCAGAAGCCACCGGACAACATCCGCCACGCGGCCCCACCCCAGCTTCCGTGATCTTGGACTTTCGGTCGCCGTTACGCGGCCTTGAGCCCGGTACGGCACCACAGAAAGTGCAAGATCGCCGAGGGCGGGCAGGCGGGCTAGCGGAGGTGGAGGACGTCTCCGGCCGCGATGGTTCGGGTTTCGGTGGGGGTGGTCAGGTGGAGTTGACCGTCGTCGTCTATGCCGGTGGCGGTGCCGGTCCGGGTCTCCCCGTTGGGTAGCAGGACCCGTACCTCGCGGCCGATCGTCGCGCAGGAGGCCAGGTAGGCGTCGCGCAGCCCGCTCGCCTCGGCGTCCCCGCCGGCGGTGCGCCAGCGGTCGTACCAGTCCGCCACCGAGCGCAGCAGCGCCCGCAGCAGCGGGTCCCGGTCGGTGGCCACCGCACCGGCCAGTTGCAGCGACGTGGCCGGCAACCCGGTCGGGTTCACCGGCAGTTCGTCGGCGCGCAGGGTCACGTTGAGGCCGATGCCGAGGACGATGGCGGGCGGTTGGGCCGGTGAGCGCCCCGGCACCGCCTCGGCCAGCACACCGGCGCACTTCGCGTCGCCGATGAGCAGGTCGTTGGGCCACTTCAGCGCGGCGTCCAGCTCGGCCAGCCGGGCCACCGCCTCGACCAGCGCGACGCCCGCGAGCAGCGGCAGCCAGCCGTACCCCGTGGCTGGAACGGCCGCCCACCCACGGTCCGGCACGGCGTCGCCGGGCCGCAGCAGGACGCTGGTGGCGATGCCCGCGCGCGGCGGCGACTGCCAGACCCGACCGCGCCGACCCCGCCCGGCGGTCTGCCGCTCCGCGACCACGACCAGGCCCTCCGGCTCGCCCGCGGCGGCGGCCTCGGACACGTCCGCGTTCGTGGAGCCCGTCTCGGCGTACAACTCCAGGCGGGTCCACGGCCCGTTCGGCGCGACCAGCGCGCGCCGCAGCCGGGCCGCCGACAGCGGCGGTCGGTCCAGATCGGTGTACGGGGAGCCCGGCATCCCGTCAGCCTACGGCGGCGACCGGTACCGGCGTTGAGGCGTACTGCACAGCCGCGCTGACCTGAACCATCGTTATATTCCCTGGGTGACTACCGAGACCGGGACCAACATCCACAGCACTGCCGGCAAGCTGGCGGACCTGGAGCGTCGGGTCGACGAGGCGGTGCACGCCGGATCGGCGCGCGCGGTCGAGAAGCAGCACGCCCGGGGCAAGAAGACCGCCCGCGAGCGGATCGAGATGCTGCTCGACGAGGGCTCCTTCGTCGAGCTGGACGAGCTGGCCCGGCACCGGTCCACGGCCTTCGGGCTGGAACGCAACCGCCCGTACGGTGACGGCGTGGTGACCGGCTACGGCACGGTCGACGGCCGGCAGGTGTGCGTCTTCGCGCAGGACTTCACCGTCTTCGGCGGCTCGCTCGGCGAGGTCTTCGGCGAGAAGATCGTCAAGGTGATGGACCTCGCCATGAAGATCGGTTGCCCGGTGATCGGCATCAACGACTCCGGCGGCGCCCGCATCCAGGAGGGCGTGGTGTCGCTCGGCCTCTACGGCGAGATCTTCTTCCGGAACGTCCGGGCGTCCGGGGTCATCCCGCAGATCTCGCTGGTGATGGGTCCCTGCGCGGGCGGCGCGGTCTACTCCCCGGCGGTCACCGACTTCACCGTCATGGTCGACCAGACCTCCCACATGTTCATCACCGGCCCGGACGTGATCAAGACGGTGACCGGCGAGGACGTCGGCATGGAGGAGCTGGGCGGGGCCCGCACCCACAACACGCGCAGCGGCAACGCGCACTACCTCGCCAGCGACGAGGAGGACGCGGTCGACTACGTCAAGGCGCTGCTGTCGTACCTGCCGTCGAACAACCTCGACGAGCCGGTCGTCTTCGAGGCCCCGGCCGAGCTGGAGGTCACCGACGAGGACCGCGAGCTGGACACGCTCATCCCCGACTCGGCCAACCAGCCGTACGACATTCGCACCGTCATCGAGCACGTCCTCGACGACGGGGAGTTCCTGGAGGTCCAGCCGCTCTACGCGCAGAACATCGTCATCGGCTACGGCCGGGTGGAGGGTCGGCCGGTCGGCGTGGTCGCCAACCAGCCGATGCACTTCGCCGGCACCCTGGACATCGCCGCCTCCGAGAAGGCAGCCCGGTTCGTACGCACCTGCGACGCGTTCAACATCCCGGTGCTGACCTTCGTCGACGTGCCCGGGTTCCTGCCCGGCACCGGCCAGGAGTGGGACGGCATCATCCGCCGGGGCGCCAAGCTCATCTACGCGTACGCCGAGGCGACCGTTCCCAAGGTCACCGTGATCACCCGCAAGGCGTACGGCGGGGCGTACGACGTGATGGGCTCGAAGCACCTCGGCGCCGACCTGAACTTCGCCTGGCCGACCGCGCAGATCGCGGTGATGGGCGCGCAGGGCGCGGTGAACATCCTCTACCGCTCCGAGCTGGCCGGTGCCGAGGACCCGGCGGCGGTCCGGGCCGCGAAGATCGCCGAGTACGAGGACACCCTGGCCAACCCGTACGTGGCGGCCGAACGCGGGTACGTCGACTCGGTGATCGCCCCACACGAGACGCGTACCCAGATCGTCCGGGCGCTGCGCGTCCTGCGGACGAAGCGCGAGACCCTGCCCCCGAAGAAGCACGGCAACATCCCGCTCTGACCGCCGACGCCGTCGCGCCTCGCGCCTCGCGCTTGATCCGCGCAACTTCGGGGAAACTGCTGCTTCCCGGCGCCGGGAGGCAGCGACAACCCTGAAGTTGCGCGGATCTTCGCCGGGCGGCCGGCAGTCAGCAGGCCGGGTTGGCGGCGGCGCACATCCGGCGGGCGGCGACCTCCGCCAGGCGGGGCAGATCCAGCTCGGTGCCGGCCTCCCCCACTTTGAGCACCGTGATCAGGTCACCCACGCGGACCACGGCGGTAATGTCCGGCTGGGGCACCGAAGCGATGGGCTTGCCCGTCTTCTGGTCGACGGCCTGCGTTTGGGTGTGCCGCAACAGCACGGCCCCGTCGCCGGCGAACCCCCGCTGGACCACCGCCCACCGGTGCGTCGCCATCCCGGTGCCCCGCGCGCCGCCCGCCTCGTACTTTCCAACGCTGGTCCACTCGGCACACGGGGCGATCACGTCGTCCAGGGTGGCGAGAAGCTGGACGGCCGCGTCCGGGGTCAGCCGGAACAGATCCTGCGTGACCACGCCATCCGATTGGGTGAGGTTCGGCGTCGCGCTGGGCACGAACGTCTGCGAGCGGGACAGGATCGAGTACACGTTGCCGGACGAGCGCCCCTGGCTCGTCCGGCAGACCTCGAGCCGGTAATCCATCCGGACCGGCTCGCCCAGCCCCGATTGGCTGAGCTGCGCCTCGACCTGCTGCGACAGGTCGGCCGGCTGGAGGAGCGCGTCGAGGGGAATCTCGTGCCGGGTCGGCGCGGCCGCCGGTAGACCGGGCGCCGGGGACTTTCCCGGGGCGGCGACCGCCACCGCGGAGACCCCGGCGAGAGCCAGTACGACGGTGGCCACCGCGATCCTGCGCTGGCTGCGGCGACGGGCTCTGACGCGGATCTCCTCCGGGCCAGGCCAGCGCACGTCCCGCAGCTCCCGCTGGATCTGTTCGACGAACGTCGGGTCGTCAGGCATCGGTGGCCTCCTCCAGATCAGAGACGCCTAGCAGGCCGGCGAGCGCGGCGCGCCCCCGGGAGAGCCGAGCCTTGACCGTGCCGACCGGGGCGGCGGTCTCCCGCGCCACCTCGGCGACCGGCATGCCCACCAGGTAGTACAGCGCGATGGCCACACGCTGCTCCTCGGGCAGCCGACGCAGCGCGGCGACCACCGCGACGGTGTCGGTGCCCGGCCCGGGGACGGTCTCGGTCGCACCGTGCCGCAGGTACGCGCGGGCGCGACTGCGCAGGCTGCGCCACCGGCTCACGGCGATGCGGCTGGCCACCACCCGTACCCACGCCTCCGGGTCGTCGTACGCGCTGATCGTGGACCACCGCTGCCAGGCCCGGATGTACGCCTCCTGCACGGCGTCCTGAGCCTCGACCCGGTCGCCGGTGAGGGCGTAGACGAAGCCGAGCAGCCGTTGTCGGCTCCCCCGGTAGAACTCGTCGAACCCGTCGACGTCCGGCACCCGCTACCTCCCCGTGTCGGTCGCAGGGAACACGCGCCGCGCGGGGTCTCCGGTTGCCCGGTTCAGGCGAACATCTTCTCCAGCTCGGTGAGCGGGAACGCGCCAGCCGCGATCCGATGCCGCGCGGCCCGCCGAACCGCCCGCTGCACGGCCACGTTGACCGGCGTCGGTACGCCGTGCAACCGGCCGAGCAGCGCGATCTCCCCGTTGAGGTGGTCGACCTCGGTCGCGCCGGTGCCCCGGGCGAGGCTCTGCCAGGTGGAGCCGCCGGACCGCTCAGCGCCGCCGACCGGGCGCTGCTGGACCAGGTCACCGCGTTCGGCCCGCTCCTCGTCCGGGGAGGTGTGCGGGATGCGGGCGGCGGCGAGCGCGGCGACGCCCTCGGCGCGTACCCGCTCGGCGAGGGCGTCCGGGATATCCTCCCCGAGCAGCGCCTGAAGGCCGTTGCCGAGGTTGCTGAGCAGCTTGCCGTACTTCCAGCGCAGCACGTCCTCGCGGACCGGCGCGACGAACCCGGCGGCGGTCAGGTCGGCGGCGATCGCCCGGTCCGTGTCGTCGGCGCCGCCCGGATAGCGGCCGATGTGGAGCATCCCGGGGTGCGGGTGCCCGTTCGCCACCACCACGCCCGGGTTGAGGTGGGTGGCCGGCAGCCAGACGCAGACCGGGTGCACGTCGGCGAAGAGCCGCAGGGCGGCCCGTTCGTTCGCCACCCCGTTCTGGGCGGTGACCAGCGGCAGCCGCTCGCCGGCCATACCACCGCCGACGACCGGTGCGTCCACCCACGCCGCCAGCGCGCCCTCGGTGTCCTGCGACTTGACGGTGAGCACCAGCACCGTGTCGGCGGGCAGCGGCCGGTCACCCGGGCCGTCGACGGCGGCGAGCCGGGCGGTCACCTCGCCGTCGGGCTGCCGCAGCGTAAGGCCACGCTCCCGGATCGCGTCCAAATGCGCCCCGCGGGCCACCAGGGTCACGTCCCGGTCGGCCTGCGCCAGCCGCACACCGATGGTCCCGCCAACCGCGCCCGCCCCAATGATCACGTACCGCATGGGCCCATTCTGCCCGGGTGGGATCAGAGGGTCAGGCCGGCGTCGGTGAGGATGGGGCCGGTCAGCAGGAGGGCGCCGGCTACCAGTGCCACCAGGTTGACCAGGGCGAAGACCGTGACCCAGAAGAACGCCGGGAACGGCGTCAGTCCGGCGAGCTGGTCGGCGTCCGAGGCGGGCATCCGGCCACGCGCGCGCAGACGTTGCAGCTCCACCACCGGCCGCACCCCGCCGAGCAGCAGGAACCACACCCCGGTGTACGCGAAAGCGGCCTGCACCTGCGGCGTCGCGTACCACGAGACGGCGAACACCAGCGCCCCGGTGACCAGCAGCGACACCACACCGAACGCATTGCGGATCATCACCAGCATGGCGAGCAGCAGCGCAACCGCGACCCAGAGCAGCAGGGTGATCCGGTTACCGCCGAGCAGCCAGGCACCCGCCAACCCGATCAGCGGTGGGGCGACGTACCCGGCGAGCAGGGTCAGGATCATGCCCGGTCCGGTGGGTCGACCGGCGGAGAGCGTCAGC
Organism: Micromonospora sp. WMMD736; assembly: GCF_049179015.1. Classification (NCBI taxonomy): domain Bacteria; kingdom Bacillati; phylum Actinomycetota; class Actinomycetes; order Micromonosporales; family Micromonosporaceae; genus Micromonospora; species Micromonospora sp. WMMD736. The sequence goes on along the minus strand of NZ_JBMHMI010000001.1, from coordinate 5,307,758 downwards.
CCGGACGTATCCGAGTGCAGCCGGATGCCGCGCAGCTTGCGGCCGGTGAGCAGGGCGACGAGCGCGTGCCCGCCCTCGTGGGCGATGGTGATGGCGTTGCGGGCGATCCGCCACGGCAGCCGGGTGGACACCACCACCAGCGCGACGGCAGCGGTGATCAACACCAGCAGCGGGGGCGGGTCCGGCTGCGCGCCGAACAGCGTGTCCCACATGTCGCCCAGTCCGTCGATCGACATCATGGGGCGCGAGCCTACCGGCGGCGTTCCGCGTGGCTGCCGAGGCACCGGCTGATGACGCGTCAGGCTGATTGGACGAGGAGGGGATCGCGGTGAGACCTGTGTCCGTGGAGCACCACATCGGCCCGTGGACCGAGGCCGACTACTTCGCCCTGGGCGAGACCCCGGACCGGATCGAACTGCTCGACGGGAGCCTGCTTCTGAGCCCGGTCCCGACCAAGCGGCACCAGTTGGTGTCACGGCGGCTGGCCGACCACATCGCGCGTGCCGCCGGCGATCTTGCGGTCTTCAACGCGGTGAACGTCCGGCTCACCGTGGACCGGATAGTCATCCCGGACGTCGTCGTCGCAGACACCGACGACGAGGGCACGGCGGTCGAGGCCGCCGATGTGGTGTTGGTATGCGAGATCGTCTCGCCCGGCAACGCTGCTGCCGATCGGCTGGTCAAGATGCAGCTCTACGCCATCGCACGCATCCCCTGGTACCTGCTGGTTGAGCAGGACGGTGACGGTCACTCGTTGCGCCTGTACCGGCTCGACGGCGAGCACTACGTCGAGGACCAGGTCGCCAAGGCCGGCGAGACGTTGACCCTGGTCGAACCGTTCCGCTGGCAGCTCGACCCCGCCACGCTGCGCTGATCCGTTCGACTCCCGCCCCCGGGGCGATCGTAGCCCGTCGATGAAAGTTTTCTCTACAACTCTTGCGATCAAGGGCACTTAGCTCCAAAGATGGGCGTCAATAGACCGGCGTCCCTGGAGGCACTCATGGCCCGTACCCGATCATCGCTGCGCCGCGCGCTCGCGGCCGGCCTCACCGTCCTCGCCGCCGCGGCGGCGACCCTGGTCGCGACCGCCGGCCCGGCGACGGCGGCCACCACCGCCGGCGTCGACGTGTCCCGCTACCAGGGCAGCATCAACTGGTCCAGCGTCCGGAACGCCGGCATCGAGTTCGCCTTCATCAAGGCGACCGAGGGCACCAGCTACAAGGACCCCAACTTCAACACGAACTACGTCAACGCCTACAACGCCGGGGTGATCCGTGGGGCGTACCACTTCGCCCGGCCCAACATCTCCGCCGGCTCGACCCAGGCCGCGTACCTGGCCTCCAACGGCGGCGCCTGGTCGGCGGACAGCCGCACCCTGCCGGCCGCGCTGGACATCGAGGCGAACCCGTACAGCGGCGGCTACTGCTACGGCCTCAGCACCACCGGGATGCGCAACTGGATCCAGGACTTCCTGAACACCTACCGCTCGCGCACCGGCCGGTACGCGGTCATCTACACCACCACGAGCTGGTGGAACCAGTGCACCGGCAGTTGGACGGGCCCGTGGGCCAACCACCCGCTCTGGCTGGCCCGCTGGTCGAGCACCCCGGGCTCCCTGCCGGCCGGCGCGTCGGTGTGGAGCTTCTGGCAGTACACCAGCACGGGTGCCGTCTCCGGGATCAGCGGCAACGTGGACCGCAACTACTGGAACGGCGACCGGAGCCGCCTCATCGCCCTCGCGAACAACACCTGATCGGGCCGTTGGCGGCAGCGGGATCGACTGTCACCGCACGGTGCACAATCGGTCCGGCTGCCGCCACACCACCGTTACGGGTCAGGCCCGCCGTCGACTCAGGGCCGGCACCTGGCTCTCCTCGGAGGCCAGTGCGCCCCGCCGGGTCAGCCGCCACGCGCCGACCCCGCAGACGGCAACGGTCACGACGCTGAGCAGGGCGATGAACGCCGGCAGTCCCATGGCGATCAGCAGCAGGACCGCGTCGCCGAAGGCGACGAGCATCCACAGTGCCAGCCGGGGCCGAGCATCCCTCCGTCGGTAACCCATGTCGTACCTCCTTCCGTCGTCGAAGGTCAATTACCCACGACAACGGAAAGTCATGCGAATGAGTTTCAGTCCTTGCGGTCGGGCACGAATCCCTTGGCGATCCGGTCGAAGTTCGGCAGGTTGGCCTGCCAGTCCTTCTCCGCGACCTCCCACCGCAGGGCGTACCCTCGGTTGCTGGCCGTCACGAACCCGCGGTTACGGACGTGGATCCGCTGCCCGTCGCGGGTCTCCAGCCACTCCCAGTCACCGCACGTCTTCCAGAAGTCGCACGGCTTGATGCTGAGGTACTGGTAGCTCTTGACCAAGTTCTTACGGTTCGGCTCCTGCTCCCGCCAGTCCGCGACCGCATCGTCCTTCGGGGTGCTGGTCCACTGCACGAGCAGCTTTCCCGGCCCGCTGGACTGGTTGAAGACGACCGTGTTGCTGTTGACCTGGCTACGCACCCAGCCATCGGGGATCGGCAGGGCGAAGCCGGTCGGGTCCTTGTGCAGCTTCCAGCCCGCCGGCAGCGCGTTGGGGTCCACGGACGGCGTGGCCGACGGAGTCGGGCTGGGCGGGGCGCTCGTCGGCGGGGGTGCCGCCGGGGCGGTCGTCGGCGCAGCGGAGGTCGCGGCGGCGGTCGTCGGATCGGCCTGCGGGGTGTCGTTGTCGTCGCCCTTGGTCAGCATCGGCACGATCACCACGAGGCCGACCAGCAGCAGGGCCACCAGCGCGCCGATCAGCACGTTCCGGCGACTGTTGTTCGGCTTCGTACCCGCGAAATGCGGGACCGCCGCGCGCCCGGCCGGACCCACCGGCGGCATCAACGACGTGGGCGTCGAGGGTTTGCGCTGCTCCGGCGCGACCGGCGGCGGGCCGTCGACGACCGTCGGCTCGTCGTCGCCCACCGTCGTACCGTCATCGGGTTTCTCGTCGGCGGCCGGCACCGTCGCGGTCGGCTCAGCCTCGGACGAGCGGTCGATCTTCGCCGTCGGCTCGGCCGGCACCGCCGCCGTCGGGTCCGCGGCGGGCGGCACGACCTCCGTCGGCGTCGCGTCGGCCACCGCCGGGCCGGACGCGGCAGCGGCTACCGGACCCGGGGTACGCGGAGCCGGCGGCGACACCGGGCGGTCGGTGACCTCCTCGGCCGGGCGGGGTGCCGGCACGAGCGGCGGGCGCGGCTCGCGCGGACCGTTCGGCCCCGGCCGGCGTACGCCGTCGAGAAGTGAGATGGCCCGCGTCCGCTTGCCACCCGCACGACGCAGCATCCGTTCCGCCACCTCGGCGGTGATGCGCTCCTTCGGGTCCTTCTGGAGCAGCCCGTTGAGCACCGGCTTGAGCGGGCCGGCGTTCTTCGGCGGGGGCATCGGCTCGGTGGCCAACGCGGCCAGCGTGGCGATGGCGGACGGCCGCGCGTACGGCGACTTGCCCTCCACCGCCGCGTACAGCGTCGCGCCCAGCGACCACAGGTCGGCCTCCGGCCCGGCGGTGCCCTCCCGGGCCCGCTCAGGCGAGATGTACGCGGGCGAACCGAGCACCATGCCGGTACGGGTGACGTTCGGGTCGCCGGGGATCGTGGCGAGACCGAAATCGGTCAACACCACCCGGCCGTCCTCGCCCAGCAGCACGTTGCCCGGCTTGACGTCACGGTGCATGACGCCCGCCTTGTGCGCGGCGTTCAACGCGCCGAGCACGCCCAGGCCGATCTCGACCGCGCGGGCCGGCGACACCGGGCCATCCTCGGCGAGAGTGTCCTGCAACGACCTCGACGCCACGTACTCCATGACGATCCACGGGTCACCATCGGTCCGCAGGACGTCGAAGATGCGTACCACGTTGACGTGGTTGAGCCGGGCGATGGCCCGCGCCTCGCGCAGCGACCGTTCCCGCATCTCACGGCGTTCCTCGTCGGTGAGACCGGGCGGCGGCACCAACTCCTTGATGGCGACGTCGCGGTGCAACACCTCGTCGCGCGCCTTCCACACCCGACCCATGCCACCCTGGCCGAGCGGCGACAGAAGCCGGTATCGGTCAGCGACGAGTTGGGGAAGCGCGTTCGACATCGCTGAGACGGTACCCGGACCCGCCGACGGTCACACCGCCGGCACGCCACTGTGCGCTTGACGTGACTTCGGGCCGCGTACCCTGGCGGCATGTCTGCCGAAGAGCCGCTGTTCCGGGTCGTCCGCGGCGTGCCCACCGCCGAGGAGTTGGCCGCCCTGGTCGGGGCGGTCATCGTGCGGTCCCGGCCGGCCACCGCACCCGCGCCGGCGGCCACGTCCGCCTGGGCGCGCAGCGGCCGCCCGGCGCGCCCCGACACCTGGCGCGCGTCCGGTCTCCCGCGCTGACCCCGGTTGCCCCTTGTGGGGGCTGCCAGGATGGCGTGCAGCCGTTAACCTCACTGAGGGAAACGGTGCGGTGACGGACAGGGAGGACCGATGATTCCCGAAGAGGACCAGCCGGCGCCCTGGCTGCGCGGCTACGGCGGCATCGAGGCCGACATCCGTCAACTCCGCGACTTCGCCGACCGGCTCGCCGCCGAGGTCGAGAGCAACTACGCGCCCCACCTGTCGTACATCGCCGAAGACATGTCCGCGAAGGTGCCCAACCCCTGCGACGCGTTCGTCGAGCTGGTCACCTTCCTGCATGCCCACCACGAGACGCAGCAGGCCACGACCGACATGGTGTACGCCGTCCGCGGCGCCACCGGCCACCTGGCCGCAGTCGCCGACCGGGTCGCCACCCAGTACGCCGACAGCGACGCCTTCTCCGCCGCCCGGGCCGTGGACGTCCGACGCGCCCTCGCCGACCCGGGAACCGTCCTGCCCGGCAGCCGGACGCCCGCACTGAACGACCCCACCGGCCCCGACAGCGAAAGGCCGGTGGTCCTACCGTGATCGAGCGTGGAGGCGGCCGCACCTCCGGCCAGACCGACTGGCACCTCATGGACCTCAACAGCATGTGGGCCTGTCTGCAGGACCACGACACCACCAACCACTGGAAGCAGGTCGCCGGCTGGCGCAAGGTCTGCGACCTGGCCCAGATCCACCTCGGCCGACTACAGGAGTACCGGCGAGGTCTCGCCGAAGCCTGGCCCCCCGAGACCAGTGCCGCCTCCGCCACCTACCTCGCCCAACTCGACGACCTCGTCGCCAAGGTGCGCCACACCCACGACGCCGCCGCCGCCAACTACACCGCGCTGTCCGCCGCCACCCAGGCCATCGGCGCCACCCGCGCCGAGCTTCGCAAGCTCCACGAGGAGTACGCGACAAAGCTCCAACAGAAGCGGGCGTACGAGGCCACCGCCGCCGATCCGAAGGCGGTGATGGGCAATCGGGTCGTGGACGCGCCGGTGACGGATAGCGATCTGGAACGGCTGAACGTGCAGGCGCGGACGATGATGTTCAACCTCAGTGGCGAACTACAACAAGCCCAAGCCACCCTCCAAAAACCCCCACCCCCGCCGCCGCGGTTGCGGCGAGATCCGTCCGGCACAGACGTCTATGACTATGCTCCGGGCCCAATCATTCCGCCGATTGTTCCCGTTCCCGTTAGACGGGAGACAGCCGCGCCAAAGCTCACGCCAAATATTGCGGCCAAGTCGAATCCCATTCAATCCGTTGGCGGAGTTGGACCAGTACTTGGCAGCACCGGGCCCGGCACCGCACCAACTCCGACAAACACAGGATTGCAGGGCGTCACTTCAAATAACTCAACTACCGGCTACGGTACGGCTCAAGCATCGCTGGGTTCGCTTGCCCGACCGCACATGCCACCACAAGGTCAATCGAACAGTTTGGAACGGTTTACTAGGGGAGCCAACAGGGGGGTTCCACCTGTTTCACCGCCCCGACCTACACCGACCAACGGCATAATTGGTGCCACGCCCGGCTTCGGGGTTAACTCACCTTCACCTGGCAGCAATTCCGCCCGAAAGGTAAATCCGATCGGCGGCGTAATCGGCGGTGGCGGCGCCGGGACCACGCCGACTGGCGGTGCCGGCACACGCCCGGGCGGCGGTCGAGGCATTGCCGGAGCGCAGAGCTTGCCACCCATTGGCGGCACCCCTGGCATGGGGGGCAGTTCTGGCGCTTACCCTCCCCCCGGCCGTACAGCCAACAGGGAGGGCGACAGGAATGGGAGCACGTGGGACCCCGACCACCCTTGGCGGACCGACAAGGGTGTAAGTCCAGTCGTCCGCCCTCCGGACGAGACCGGGCCAGTTGACCCAGGGCCGGCCATCGGCCTCGATCGGTGACGTACTTCGTTTCGCAGGGTTTGGCGGCGCTAGCCGCCTCGGTTGCCCTGATCGCGCCGATCGCAGACCAGACAGCCAGCCAGCTAACCTTTGAGCCCAACGAGGCAGAACTAGTCCGGGTAGATCAGTGGCACCTTAATTACCTCAGAATCCCCGACGCCCAGCGGATTACGCAAGGAGCGGGGATTGTCGTCGCAGTTCCGGACACGGGAGTTCAACCCCATCCTGATCTAGACAAGAATCTGCTGGATGGTATCGATTTGATTTCCGGAGACGGCGACGGCAAAAACGACCAGAACAGTCACGGTACTGGCATGGCCGGCTTAATCGCTGCCCACGGACGAGGAGGCGATTTAGGCGCCCTAGGCGTGGCCCCAGGCGCAAAGATCTTACCGATTCGCGACACCTCCAGTGACGGCCAAGGGGAACCCGACGCCCTAGCAGCCGGCATCGATTATGCCGTTCGCAACGGGGCAGATGTGATCTGCATATCTTCAGTCGGTGGCGCCGGAATTCAGTTGCAGCGATCGATAGAAGCAGCAATTGCTGCTGACGTGGTTCTGGTCGCAGCCGCCGGCAACAAGCCAGGGGATGCCGTTGTTGGTTACCCGGCATCAGAGGACGCAGTCATCGCGGTCGGAGGGGTAGGTCGCGATGGGAATCATGCAGACATCTCGGTAACCGGGCCGGAAATTGACGTCGTCGCACCGGCAGTAGACATCTACAGCACCAGCATTAACGGCAAGTACCGCAAGGGCACCGGTACGTCCGATGCTACGGCGATTGTGGCTGGGGCGGCGGCGTTGATCAGGTCGAAGTACCCCTACCTGCCGGCACAGGAGGTAGCCCACCGGCTCACGGCCACGGCCGTCGACAAAGGCCCGCCCGGCCGAGACGACGAGTACGGATATGGCGTGATCGATCTTGTGGCGGCTCTGACGGCAGACGTACCTCCGGTGGGGTTTGAATCGGTGAGCGCTCCGGCCGGCGGTGGCCCACCCACGGCGGCCGGTGCTCGCCCGGGGGATGGTGATGGCGCGACCCTTCGTGGGCTTGCCACCCTCGGTGTGATCGTCGCCGTCGGCGTCGGGTGGGTGTTCGTGGCGCGTCGACGGCGGCGCGGCGAGGATCCGCCGCCCAGAATCAGCCGTTAGGCGGCTCAGGGGCCTCGATCGACTCGGGTTCCTTGAAATCGCGGTGTCCGTGGGTGGCGGTTTCAAGTGGTGGTTGCAACCAGGTGTTTGTGGAGTACCTCGGCTGGATTCTGCCAGTCGAGGGTTTGGCGTGGTCGTCCGTTGAGTTCTCGGGCCACGGCGTCGAGGTCGTCCTGGGTCCAGGTGCGAAAGTCGGTGCTGGAGCGGGGGAAGTACTGGCGCAGGAGACCGTTGGTGTTCTCGTTGCTGCCGCGTTGCCATGGGCTGTGGGGGTCGCAGAAGTAGACCTTGCAGTCGGTGGCCAGGGTGAACACCGGGTGGTAGATCATCTCGATGCCCTGGTCCCAGGTCAGGGTCTTGCGCAGCTCGGCCGGCAGCCGGCGCATGAGACCGGTGAGGGTGTCGATGACCTGTTCACTGACCCGCGATTCGGGCAGAGCGCCAAGCATCACGTATCGGGTGGCCCGCTCGACCAAGGTGATGATCGCGCTGGAGCCTCGGGCGCCGATGACCAGGTCACCTTCCCAGTGCCCGGGCACGGCCCGGTCTTCGACCTCGGCCGGGCGGGTTGAGATGTGGAAGTCACGCACCCACGGGCGTCCCCGCAGCGCGCCGGCCTGGCGCGACTGGGGCCGTCGGCCAGCGCGTCCCGAGCGCAGCGCGACTTGCCGGGCGAGTTCCTGGCGCATTCCACCTCGGGCCTGGAAGTAGATCGCTTGGTAGATCGTCTCGTGTGACACCCACATCTCCGGCCTGTCGGGGAACTCCCGCCGCAGCGACCGAGCGATCTGCTGCGGCGAGTGCCGCTGACACAGACGATCCTTGACCGTCTGCCACAACGGCGGCCACGCCCGCCCCCACCTCGGACGCAACTTGCCCTCACGAGGACGCCGCGCCCGCGCATCCGCCTTGTCCTGAGCGTTGCGGTGAGAGTACTTCCACCGGTACGCCCCACCCCATCCCTTCGGATAGCCCACCCCGGCCACATAACCCGGGTCAGGCCCGAACGGATGCCGCTGACCCGCCGGCACCCGACCCCCGGTGCCACAGTGATTCCGCGACAACTCCCGCCAAACCGTCGAGCGATGCCGCCCAATCACCTCCGCGATCTGCGGGAACGTCAACCCCTGACCGAACAACACCTCAATCTGCGCCCGCTCCGCGGACGACAACCTCTGCCCCGGCATGACCCCTCATCCTGACGAGAATCCACCCCGTTGCAACAACCACTTGAGCCCAAGGGTGTGGGATGCCCCGGTTTGCGGGAAGCCGAGTGGATCACGGTTGCGGGTGGCTTCGATCGACTCCAGGTCGCCGATGTGGGGGTTTTCTTACAGGCTGATGGCGCGCGATATCGGCGATGTGGAGTGGATCAAGTGCCAGCACGCGGGGACGATCGGGGGGCGGGCCGGTAACGTCGGGCTGGTGTCTGACACTCTGCCGCTGCGCCTCGTGCTGGCCTCTGCCAGTCCTGCTCGTCGAAAGTCACTCCGGGCCGCCGGCATCGAGCCGGACGTGCTGGTCAGCGGGGTGGACGAATCCCTGGTGGTGACCGATCGCGCTGAGGATCTCTGCCTGGAGTTGGCTCGGCTCAAAGCCGAGGCAGTGCTCGCCCGGCTGAACCTGACCGCCACAGCGAACAGCGCAACCACCAGCAACACGGACCCAGCCGGTCAGCGGACCCTGGTCATCGGGTGTGACTCGGTGCTCGAGTTCGACGGGGAAATTCTCGGCAAGCCGGCGGATGCCGCTGACGCGACGCGGAGGTGGTTGCGGATGCGGGGGCGCAGTGGAGTGCTGCACAGCGGACACTGCCTGATCGACGGTGTCGCCGGGCGGCGAGCGGAGGCGGTCGCCTCGACGGTCGTCCACTTCGCCGAGATCAGTGACGACGAGATCGCCGCGTACGTGGCCACGGGTGAGCCGTTGGCGGTGGCGGGCGCGTTCACCATCGACGGGTTGGGCGGGCCGTTCGTGGAACGGATCGAGGGTGATCCGGGGACCGTCGTGGGATTGTCGATGCCGTTGCTGCGTCGGCTCCTCGCCGAACTGGGTCTGCAGATCACGGACTTGTGGACAAAGGTCGCGCCGGGCGGCCAATCGGTCGAGCCGGTCGGTACCGTCCGCTCATGACCACGAAGTCGATCCCGCTCACCGACGAGTTGCACGCCTATCTGGTCGCGCACGGCGCGCCGCCTGACGAGATCATCCGGGATCTGGCCGAGGAGACCCGGTCGGTGCTGCCGGAGCACGCCAGCATGCAGGTGGCGCCGGAGCAGGCGGCGTTCCTGACGTTCCTGACCCGGCTGCTCGACGTACGGCAGGCCGTCGAGGTCGGCACGTTCACCGGCCTGTCGGCGCTGGCCATCGCCCGGGGCCTGCCCGAGGGTGGGCGGTTGACCTGCTTCGACATCTCCGAGGAGTACACCGGGATCGCCCGGCGTTACTGGGCCCGCGCCGGGGTGCAGGACCGCATCGAGCTGCGGATCGGCCCGGCCGGCGACACGCTTCGGGAGCTGCCGCAGGAGCGCCACCTGGACTTCGCGTTCATCGACGCCGACAAGACCGGATACCCGGTCTACTGGGCCGAGTTGGTGCCGCGGATGCGGCCGGGCGGGGTGATCGCCGTCGACAACGTGCTGCGCGGCGGGCGGGTGATCGCTCCGCAGGACGTCAACGACCGGGCCATCGCGGCGTTCAACGACGAGGTGTTGGCCGACGTACGGGTCGACCCGGTGATGCTGCCCATCGCCGACGGCCTCACCCTCGCCCGGGTGCGCTGACCTGGTGCTCTGATCCACTCGGGTTCCTGGAAGTCGCGGCATCCCCGACGGTAGGACACCCCAACTTCCAGGAACCCGAGTCGATCAAGCCGGGCCCGCCCCAGGGCCGGCCGGGCCCGGGCCAAGCCGGGCCCGGGGCGAGCGTCAGCGGACGCTGCGGGCGAACTGGCGGGCGGCCCAGAAGACGCCCAGCGCGGCGAGGACCGCGGTGATGGTCAGGCCCTGCCAGACCTTGTCGCTGCCCAGGTCGCCGGCGAACAGCGCCCGGGTGCCGTCGACCGCCCAGGAGAACGGGTTCCAGTCGGCGATGCCCTGCAACCAGCCCGGCGCGAAGGTCAGCGGCAGCAGGATGCCGGAGAGCAGCAGCACCGGCTGTGCCACGGTGTTCATCAGAGGGGCCAGCGCGTCCTCGCTCTTGACCTTGAGCGCGACGCCGTAGGAGACGGCCGAGGTCATGAGCGCGATGAGAGCGAGCATCAGGTACGCCAGCAGCAGGTCACCGATGAAGACGCGCAGGTCGAACAGGAGCGCCAGCAGGGTGATGATGACGGCCTGCACGATGAGCGAGACGACGTCGCGCAGGGAGCGGCCGAGCAGCAGGGCGAGCCGGCTGATCGGGGTGACCCGGGAACGTTCGATGACGCCGGCACGCAGTTCGGCGATCAGGCCGAAGCCCTGGAAGAGACCACCGAAGATGGCCAGCAGCACCAGCAGGCCGGGTACGAAGATCTTGTACGCGGCGGCCTGGGTGGGCGCGTTCAGGGCCGGCTTGAGCAGGGGGGCGAAGAGCAGCAGGTACATCACCGGCTGGAAGACGCCGACGAAGACCCAGACGGGATTGCGCAGCAGGAGCTGGATCTGCCGCTGGAAGATCAGCCACGTGTCGCGGGCGAGTTTCATGAGTCGTCTCTCCGGGGTCAGGACTCGCGCAGCGAGCGGCCGGTCTTGGTCAGGAAGACGTCGTCCAGGCTGGGCCGGTGCAGCTCGATAGAGCGCAGTTCGAGCCCGGCGTGGTCGAGGCGGCGCAGCACCTGGGGAATGGCGGTGGCGCCCTCGTCGACGTAGAGGCGTAGACCGCCCTCGTCGGCGGTCTCCAGCTTGTTGACGTACGGCTCGCCGTCGAGCGCCTTGGCGGCCTGCGGGGTGGCGGCCAGGTCGAGGCCGACGAGCACCACGTCGCCGGAGATCTCGCGCTTGAGCTCGGCCGGCGTGCCCTCGGCGACGACCTCGCCATTGTCCATGATCGCGATGCGGTCGCAGAGGGCGTCGGCCTCGTCGAGGTAGTGCGTGGTGATGAAGACGGTCATCCCGTCGCTGCGCAGTCGCCGGATCTCGTCCCACATGTGGGCGCGGCTCTGCGGGTCGAGGCCGGTGGTCGGCTCGTCCAGGAAGACGATCTTCGGCTCGTGGATGATGCCGAGCGCGATCTCGACCCGCCGACGCTGGCCACCGGAGTAGGTCTTGCACTTGCGATCGGCGTACTCGGTGAGCTGGAAGGCCTCCAGCGCGCGGACCGCGCGCTGCTGCGCGTCGGCCTTGCCGATGCCGTACATCCGGGCGTGCAGGACCAACTCCTCGCGGGCGGTCGACTCGTCCCAGGTGCTGCCGCCCTGCGGCACGTACCCGATGCGGCGGCGGACCTCGGCCGGGTCCTTGCGCAGGTCGGCCCCCGCGATGGTGGCCTCGCCGCCGTCGGGCTCGATCAGCGTGGCGAGCATCCGCAGCGTGGTGGTCTTGCCGGCGCCGTTGGGGCCGAGGAAGCCGAAGATCTCGCCCTCGGCGACCTCGAGGTTGACGCCGCGCACGGCGTCCACCGTCTTCGTCTCTCGACCCGCGCGGGAGCGGAACGACTTCCGCAGCCCCCTGGTCTCGATCATTTCTACTCCTGGTCGGTCGGGCCGGCCGCGCCGGCCGTCGTGTTTCGGTCGGGCCGGTGGGCCGGCCGTCGAGTGGGACGACGCCGGACGGCGCACTCCCCCGCTGTGCCGACAGCAGGCTAACGCGATATAGCGTTTCTAGTCAACGTTGATTATTTCGCGTCAGGGTCGACCCGCTCCTCGCCCTCCCGCCGACCCGACCAACCCTCGGCGTTCGCCAGCTCAGCAGGCAGGTACGACACTCCGGACTCGATCCGCTCGGCAATGCGCTCACACCAGCTCAGCTCCGCCTCCGCCCGCGCCGACCACAGCTCGAACATCCAACTGACGTGCACCGGCTTGGTGTTACGCACCCAGTCCGACTGGAGCGAGGCGCGCATCGACTCCATGCCGGCCCGCAGCAGGTTGGCCCGGTTGCGCAGCGCCGCCGCCGCCTCCGACCGGGGCATCGCGGGCAGGAACGAGAAGGCCGCGGTGAAGGGGTCGACGGGCTCGGTGAAGTTCCACCAGAAGTTGCGCAGCAGGGTCTCGAACTCGTCGTCCCCCTTCGGCGTGACCTCGTAGGTCGTACGCGCCGGACGGGCGCCGACCTGCTCGGTGGCGACGGCCCGCAGCAAACCTTCCTCGGTGAGTTTGCGCAGCGCGTGGTAGATCGAGCCGGGCTGCACGTTCGCCCACTTGTCGGCGCTCCAGCTCAACAGCTCGCGGCGCACGTCGTAGCCGTGCACGGGCTGCATCCACCGCACCAGGCCGAGGATCATCATCCGAGTCGCAGACACCAGACAAGCGTAATAGCCAAGTTTGACTACACCAGTGCCCCATCCCACACTGAGCGATCGTTAGGGGCCGCCCGGGCCGGCCGATACACTCCCCGTCAGTAACCTGCCGGGAGGAGCCACGAAGGTGCGCAAGGTACTGATCGCCAACCGCGGCGAGATCGCCGTCCGGGTCATCCGCGCCTGTCGTGACGCCGGCCTGGGCAGCGTCGCCGTGTACGCGGACTCCGACCGCGACGCCCTGCACGCCACTCTCGCGGACGAGGCGTACGCGCTCGGCGGCGACAGCGCGACCGACACGTACCTGCGCATCGACAAGCTGCTCGACGTCGCCGCCCGCGCCGACGCCGACGCCGTACACCCGGGTTACGGCTTCCTCAGCGAGAACGCCGACTTCGCCCAGGCCGTCATCGACGCCGGGCTGACCTGGATCGGCCCGACCCCGCAGGCGATCCGCGACCTGGGCGACAAGGTGACCGCCCGGCACATCGCCCAGCGCGCCGGCGCACCGCTCGTCCCCGGCACCCCGGACCCGGTGGGCAGCCCGGACGAGGTGATGGCGTTCGCCGTCGACCACGGCCTGCCGGTCGCCATCAAGGCGGCCTTCGGCGGCGGCGGTCGGGGCCTGAAGGTCGCCCGCACGATGGAGGAGATCCCCCAGCTCTTCGAGTCGGCCACCCGCGAGGCCGTCGCGGCGTTCGGTCGGGGCGAGTGCTTCGTCGAGCGCTACCTGGACCAGCCCCGCCACGTCGAGGCGCAGGTCCTCGCCGACCAGCACGGCAACGTGATCGTGGTGGGCACCCGGGACTGCTCGTTGCAGCGCCGGCACCAGAAGCTCGTGGAGGAAGCTCCCGCACCGTTCCTCACCGAAGCCCAGCGCGCCCAGATCCACGAGAGCGCCAAGGCGATCTGCCGCGAGGCGGGCTACCACGGCGCCGGCACGGTGGAGTACCTGGTCGGCAGGGACGGCACGATCTCCTTTCTGGAGGTCAACACGCGACTTCAGGTCGAGCACCCGGTCACCGAGGAGACCGCCGGCATCGACCTGGTCCGCGAGCAGTTCCGGATCGCCGACGGCGAGAAGCTGCGGATCACCGAGGACCCGACGCCGCGCGGGCACGCGATCGAGTTCCGGATCAACGGCGAGGACCCGGGCCGCAACTTCCTGCCCGCGCCCGGCACGGTCACCGCGCTGCGCCTGCCCAGCGGCCCGGGAGTGCGGGTCGACACCGGCATCTCGGCCGGCGACGTGATCGGCGGCAACTTCGACTCGCTGCTCGCCAAGGTGATCATCATCGGTGAGACGCGCACCGAGGCACTGGAGCGCGCCCGCCGCGCCCTCGACGAGATGGTCGTCGACGGCATGGCCACCGCGCTGCCGTTCCACCGGCTCGTCGTGCGGGACGAGGCGTTCACCGCCGAGCCGTTCACCGTGCACACCCGGTGGATCGAGACCGAGTTCCAGAACACCGTGCCGCCGTTCGCCGCCGCCGCCGCCGCCGACGCGCCGGCCGAACGCGACACCGTCGTGGTCGAGGTCGGCGGCAAGCGCATCGAGGTCAGCCTCCCCGCCGGCTTCGGCGGGAGTACGACCACAGCCGCACCCGCCTCCCGCAAGCCGACCCGGCGCGGGGGCGGCGCCAAGGCCGGCGTACCGGTCGGCGGCGACGCGCTCACCTCCCCGATGCAGGGCACCATCGTCAAGATCGCGGTCGCCGACGGCGACACGGTGGCCGAGGGCGACCTGGTGGTGGTGCTGGAGGCGATGAAGATGGAGCAGCCGCTGCACGCCCACAAGGCGGGTACGGTCAGCGGACTCGCCGCCGAGGTCGGTGCCGTGATCACGGCGGGCGCGGCAATCTGCACCATCTCCTGACCTCTTGCTGGCGGTTTGTCCGGGCAGGTGGGTGGTTTCCCGCACCGGGGTGGGCGTGGGCGGCCGCTGGCGGGAATGATGGCCGGGTGCGGTTCCTTTCCGGCGCGGCCCCCGCGCACGACCTGACCTACACCGACGTCTTCATGGCGCCGGCCCGCTCCGACCTCGGCTCCCGCCTCGACGTGGACCTGTCCACCGGCGACGGCACGGGCACCACCATCCCGCTGGTGGTGTCGAACATGACGGCGGTCGCCGGCCGGCGGATGGCCGAGACGGTGGCTCGTCGGGGCGCGATCACCGTGATCCCGCAGGACATCCCGATCGAGGTCGTGGCGAACGTCGTCTCCTGGGTCAAGCAGCGGCACCTGGTCTACGACACACCCATCACCCTCGGCCCGACCGAGACCGTCGGCGACGCGATCCACCTGCTGCCCAAGCGGTCGCACGCCGCGGTGATCGTGGTCGACGAGGCCGGCCGGCCGGTGGGCGTGGTCACCGAGGCGGACACCGTGGGCGTGGACCGGTTCGCCCAGCTGCGTCACGTCATGTCGACCGAGCTGCACACCGTGCCGGCGGACGCGGACCCGCGTACCGGCTTCGACCGGCTCTCCGCCGGCCGGCGTCGACTCGCTCCGGTGGTGGACGCCGACGGCCGGCTGGTCGGGGTGCTCACCCGGCAGGGCGCGTTGCGGGCCACCCTCTACACGCCGGCCGTCGACGACCGGGGTCGGCTGCGTATCGCGGCGGCGGTCGGCATCAACGGGGACGTCACGGGCAAGGCCGCCGCGCTGCTCGAAGCCGGGGTGGACACGCTGGTCGTGGACACCGCGCACGGCCACCAGGCGCGGATGATCTCGGCGTTGCAGGCGGTCCGCAAGCTGGACCCGGGCGTACCGGTGGCGGCCGGCAACGTGGTCACCGCCGAGGGCGTACGCGACCTGGTCGAGGCCGGCGCGGACATCATCAAGGTCGGTGTCGGCCCGGGCGCGATGTGCACCACCCGGATGATGACCGGCGTGGGCCGGCCGCAGTTCTCCGCCGTCCTCGACTGCTCGACGGCCGCCCGGCAGTTGGGCCGGCACGTCTGGGCCGACGGCGGCGTACGCCACCCCCGCGACGTGGCGCTCGCGCTCGCCGCCGGCGCGTCGAACGTGATGATCGGCTCCTGGTTCGCCGGCACCTACGAGTCACCCGGTGACCTCTACACCGAACCGGACGGGCGGCGGTACAAGGAGAGCTTCGGCATGGCCTCGGCCCGGGCGGTCAGCGCCCGTACGGCCGACGACAGCCCGTACGACCGGGCTCGCAAGGCCGTGTTCGAGGAAGGCATCTCCTCGGCCCGGATGTACCTGGACCCGCACCGGCCCGGCGTCGAGGACCTGATCGACGAGATCATCGCCGGGGTACGCAGCGCCTTCACCTACGCCGGCGCCCGCAACCTGACGCAGTTCCACGAGCGGGCAATCGTCGGTGTCCAGAGCGCCGCCGGCTACACCGAAGGAATGCCCCTCCCCACCAGTTGGTGAGCCCCCGCTACCCGCCGTCGCCCGCCACCCGCCCGCCGCCCGCCCGCGTTGATCATGAAGTTATTGCCATGACACGCCGATGCGAGTGGCAATAACTTCATGATCAACCAGGGTGGGGCCGACGGGCAGGGTGCGGGAGGCGGCCTGGGCGAGGGCGGGGCGGGGGCCGGCCTGGGCGGAGTGGGGCCGGCCTGGGCGGGGTGGGGGTTAGGCGGTTAGGCGGCTCAGGACTTCTTGGGCTGCCTTGCGGGGGTTGTCGCCTACGCGGTCCGGTAGGGCGCCGGCCAGCCAGAGGGTGGCGAAGCCGTGGGCGATGGACCAGGCCGCGAGCGAGTCGTGGTCGGGGTCGCCGGATGCGCCACGGGCGGCCACCCCCGCGCGGAGTGCCGTCCCGGCGCGCTCGCGTGCGGCGGTCAGCTCGGGGTCGTCGGGCCGGTACAGCTCGGGCCGGAACATCACCTCGAAGTAGGCGCGATGCGCCACGGCGAAGTCCACGTAAGCGACGCCGGCCTTGAGCAGGTCGTCGCCGGCGGCGACCAGCGCCTGCGCCAACCGGTCGAAGCCCTGCGCGGCGAGGACGGTGAGTAGCCCCGCCTTGTCACCGAAGTGGTGGGTGGGCGCGGCGTGCGAGACACCGGCCCGGCGAGCCAGGTCGCGCAGGCTCAGCGCGGCGGGTCCCACCTCCTCGATCGCCTCCAGTGCCGCATCGAGGAGGGCGCGGCGAAGGTCGCCGTGGTGGTACGCACGCGTCTCGGTCATCCCCGAATCCTAATCTTGTCATTGACAAGATGTCATCGGCGGCCGCAATCTTGTCACCGACAAGTTTCCGCGAGGAGGATTCCGATGGCACCCCTGATCGCCCTGATCGTCGGCAGCGCGCTGGCCCGCCTGGCCGGCCTGGCCGGCATCACCGCACTCGACGGCTGGCATCCCGCACTGCGGGTGGGCCTGGCCCTGATGTTCGCGGTGACCGGCATCGCGCACTTCGTGGGCCGACGCCGCGTCGACCTGATCGCGATGGTCCCGCCCCGACTGCCCCGGCCGGATCCGCTGGTCACGCTCACCGGCGTGCTGGAGCTGGCCGGCGCGGTCGGGCTGCTCATCCCGACGACCGCCCGGCTCGCCGCGGCCGGGCTCGGCCTGCTGATGCTCGTGATGTTCCCGGCGAACGTCTCGGCCGCACGCCGGAGGCTGACCCTCGCCGGGCGCCCGGTCACCCCGCTGGGGCAGCGCACGATCCTGCAACTCGTGTTCGTCGCCACTGCTGCGGCTATTTCGTTTGGCCCCTGACTATCAGGGGGCTAATCTGCGCTCGTGGAACTCATCACCCTCCAGGATGTGCCGCTGGGCCGACTGCTGGTCGTGGCCGGGCACCTCGTCGGGCAGCGGTGGAACCGCTACCTCGCCGAGGAGCACGGCCTCACCCAGGCCGGCATGATCACCCTGATGACGCTCGCCCGGCACGGCGAGCTGCCCCACCGCCAGGTCGCCGAGAAGGGGTTCGTCCGCCCGGCCACCCTGACCGGCATCGTCGACACCCTCGAACGCGACGGCCTGGTCGAGCGCCAGCGCGACGACAGCGACCGGCGCAGCATCCGACTCGCCATCACCCCCGCCGGCCGGGAGCGGGTCGCCGCCCTCGGCGCCCTCATGCACTCCGGACGCCCGCTCACCTCGGTCGACGCCGACCCGGCGAAGGCCCAGGTGATCCGGGAGTTCCTACTTGAAGTCATCGGCAGCGGAGACGACCCGCGGCTGACCGGACGACCCACCGACGCGGAGGAACCGTCGTGCTGATCCGACTGTTACGCGGCCAACTGCGCCCGTACTCCAGACCGCTGTTG
This sequence comes from Micromonospora sp. WMMD736, assembly GCF_049179015.1. Taxonomy (NCBI): domain Bacteria; kingdom Bacillati; phylum Actinomycetota; class Actinomycetes; order Micromonosporales; family Micromonosporaceae; genus Micromonospora; species Micromonospora sp. WMMD736. The sequence goes on along the minus strand of NZ_JBMHMI010000001.1, from coordinate 5,289,623 downwards.
GCGGTGGTGCTGCTCCAGTTCGTGGGCACCATGGCCTCGCTCTACCTGCCCAGCCTCAACGCGGACATCATCGACAAGGGGGTGGCCCGGGGCGACACCGGCTACATCGTGCACACCGGCGGCTGGATGCTGCTGGTCAGCCTGATCCAGATCGTCTGCTCGATCGCGGCCGTCTACCTGGGCGCGCGGGTCGCCATGGGATTCGGCCGGGACGTCCGGGCCCGGCTGTTCGGGCACGTCAACAGCTTCTCCGCCCGCGAGGTGGCCCGGTTCGGGGCGCCGTCGCTGATCACCCGCAACACCAACGACGTCCAACAGGTGCAGATGCTCGTGCTGATGAGCTGCACCATGCTGGTCGCCGCACCGATCATGAGCGTCGGTGGGGTGGTCATGGCGCTGCGCGAGGACATCGGGCTCTCCTGGCTGATGCTGGTCAGCGTGCCGGTGCTGGCCGTCGCGTTGAGCGCGATCATCCGCCGGATGGTGCCGGGCTTCCGGCTGATGCAGACCCGGATCGACACGGTCAACCGGGTGCTGCGCGAGCAGATCACCGGCATCCGGGTGGTCCGCGCGTTCGTCCGCGAGCCGTACGAGACGCAGCGCTTCGGCGTCGCCAACGCCGACCTGACCGCCACCGCCCTGCGTACCGGACGGTTGTTGGCGTTGATCTTCCCGGTGGTCATGTTGGTGCTCAACGTGTCCAGCGTGGCGGTGCTCTGGTTCGGTGCGCAGCGGGTCGACTCCGGCGCGATCCAGATCGGCGCGCTCACCGCCTTCCTGGCGTACCTGATGCAGATCCTGATGGCCGTCATGATGGCCACCTTCATGCTGATGATGGTGCCCCGGGCAGCCGTCTGCGCCGAACGCATCGTCGAGGTGCTGGACACCGACTCCTCGGTGGTCCCCGCCGCGACGCCGGTCACCGAGCTGCCCAGCCGGGCCGAGTTGGAGCTGCGCGGGGTGCGGTTCCAGTACCCGGGCGCGGTCGAACCGGTGCTGCGTGACATCTCCTTCCGTGCCACCGCCGGCACCACGACGGCGATCATCGGCAGCACCGGCGCCGGCAAGACGACCCTGCTGTCGCTCATCCCCCGCCTGGTCGACGTCACCGACGGCGCGGTACTGGTCGACGGGGTCGACGTACGCGAGTTGGAACCCGACGAGCTGTGGCGACGCATCGGGTTGGTGCCGCAGCGGCCGTACCTGTTCACCGGCACGGTCGCCAGCAACCTGCGCTACGGCAACCCGGACGCCACCGACGAGGAGCTGTGGGCGGCGTTGGAGATCGCCCAGGCCCGGGACTTCGTGGCCCAGATGCCCGGCGGGCTGGACGCGCCGATCGCCCAGGGTGGCAGCACCGTCTCCGGCGGGCAGCGGCAACGCCTGGCCATCGCCCGGGCGCTGGTCCGGCAGCCGGAGATCTACCTGTTCGACGACTCGTTCTCCGCGCTGGACCTCGGCACCGACGCCCGGCTGCGGGCGGCGTTGCGGCCGGTCACCGCGCAGTCCGCGGTCGTGATCGTGGCCCAGCGGGTGTCCACGATCGTCGACGCCGACCAGATCATCGTGCTCGAGAACGGAGGGGTCGTCGGAGTGGGACGACATGCGGAGTTGCTGGAGACCTGCCCGACGTACGCCGAGATCGTGGCCTCTCAGCAGACGGCGGAGGTGGCGGCGTGAGCGAGCAGAACGAGCCGCGCGCCGCGGCCGTACCCAATCAGAAGGCCGGCGGCGACGGGCGGACGCCGAAGCGGCTGCCGGCGGGCCGGCCGGGCGGCGGACCGCCGTGGATGAGCGCGGGGATGCCCGCCGAGAAGTCGATGAACTTCGGGCCGTCGGCCCGGCGGCTGCTCGGCCGGCTGCGCCCGCACCGGCTGCACCTGGCCGCGATCATCACCCTCGCCGTGGTGAGCGTCGGTTTCAGCGTGGCCGGTCCGAAGATCCTCGGCCACGCCACCGACCTCATCTTCAGCGGGGTGATCGCTCGGCAACTGCCGGCGGGCACCACCGCCGACCAGGCCGTCGCCGCGGCGCGGGCCAGCGGCAACGAGAGCTTCGCCGACATGCTGGCCCGGATGGACGTGGTGCCCGGGGTGGGCATCGACTTCGACGCGCTGGGCCGGGTGCTGCTGTTGGCGCTCGTGCTCTACCTGGCGTCGAGCGTGCTGGCGTGGTGGCAGGGCTGGCTGCTCAACGGGGTGGTCCAGCGCACGGTGCTGCGGCTGCGCGCCGAGGTGGAGGAGAAGCTCAACCGGCTGCCACTGCCCTACTTCGACCGGCAGCCCCGCGGTGAGCTGCTCAGCCGGGTCACCAACGACATCGACAACATCTCCACCAGCCTCCAGCAGACCCTCAGTCAGCTGCTCACCTCGCTGCTGACCGTGGTCGGCGTGCTGGCCGTGATGTTCTGGATCTCGCCGCTGCTGGCCCTGGTGGCACTCGTCGCGGTGCCACTGTCGGTGCTGGTCACCCAGCGCATCGCCAAACGCTCGCAGAAGCAGTTCATCGCGCAGTGGACGCACACCGGCGCGTTGAACGGCCAGATCGAGGAGGCGTACACCGGGCACGAGCTGGTGAAGGTCTTCGGCCGGCAGCGCGAGGTGGAAGCCGCCTTCCACGAGAAGAACGAGGAGCTGTTCCGGGCCAGCTTCGGCGCGCAGTTCATCTCCGGGATCATCATGCCGTCGATGATGTTCATCGGGAACCTGAGCTACGTGGCGATCGCCGTGGTCGGCGGTCTGCGGGTGGCCTCCGGGGCGATGAGCCTCGGTGACGTGCAGGCCTTCATCCAGTACTCCCGCCAGTTCACCCAGCCGCTCACCCAGCTCGCCTCGATGGCCAACCTGCTCCAGTCCGGGGTGGCGTCGGCCGAGCGGGTCTTCGCCGTGCTCGACGCCGACGAGCAGAGCCCCGACCCGGTCCAGCCGGCCCGGATCGCCGACCCGCACGGCCGGGTCGAGTTCGAGCACGTCTCGTTCCGGTACGCGCCGGACAAGCCGCTGATCGACGACCTCTCGCTGGTCGCCGAGCCGGGGCACACCGTGGCGATCGTCGGCCCGACCGGCGCCGGCAAGACCACCCTGGTCAACCTGATCATGCGCTTCTACGAGCTGGACGCCGGACGGATCACGCTCGACGGGGTGGACATCACCACGCTGCGCCGCGACGACCTGCGGGGCCGGATCGGCATGGTGCTCCAGGACACCTGGCTGTTCGGCGGCACCATCCGGGACAACATCGCGTACGGCCGGCCCGACGCCACCGAGGAGGAGATCGTCGCCGCGGCCCGGGCCACCTTCGTGGACCGGTTCGTGCGCAGCCTGCCCGACGGCTACAACACCGTGATCGACGAGGAGGGGAGCAACGTCAGCGCCGGCGAGAAGCAGCTCATCACCATCGCCCGGGCGTTCCTCGCCGAACCGTCGCTGCTCATCCTGGACGAGGCCACCAGCTCGGTGGACACCCGTACCGAGGTGCTGCTCCAGCGGGCGATGGCGGCGCTGCGCTCGGACCGGACGAGCTTCGTCATCGCACACCGGCTCTCCACCATCCGGGACGCCGACCTGATCCTGATGATGGAGGACGGTCGCATCGTCGAGCAGGGCACCCACGAGCAACTGCTCGCCGCCCACGGCGCGTACCACCGGCTGTACCGCTCACAGTTCACGCAGGCGGTGGTCGACGAGGAACCGGCCACCGCCGCGCAACCGGCGTCGGTCTAGCGATGTCAGCCCGGGAGCAGCGCCGCCGAGCGGGCCGCGACCTGCCCGCCGATCAGGGCGATCGCGGCGCCGGTCGGCATCGGGGCCAGGGCGCGGCCGTCGCGCAGCCGGAGGGCGAGCGCGCCGGCCGCGACCTCCCGGGCACCCAACACCCCGAGGTACGGGACGCGGCGGCGGGCCGCGTCCCGGACCCGGGCGCCCAGCGAGCCGGCGGTGTCGACCTCGACCCGCAGCCCGGCGTCGAGGGCCCGCCGGGCCAGGTCGGCCGCCGCGTCGGCCTGCCCGTCGTCCACCGGCAGCAGCACCAACTGGACGGGCGCGTACCAGGCCGGGAACGCGCCCTCGTGCGCCTCGATCAGGTACGCGAACAGTCGCTCCATGCTGCCGACCAGGCTGCGGTGCAGCAGCACCGGCCGACGCCGGCTGCCGTCCGAGTCGGTGTACGACAGGTCGAACCGCTCCGGCTTGTCGAAGTCCACCTGGACGGTGGAGATGGTCGACTCCCGCCCCGCCGCGTCGACGATCTGGATGTCGATCTTCGGGCCGTAGAAGGCGGCCTCACCCGGCGCCTCGACGTACTCCTCCCCGGCCAGCGCGCCGCGCAGCAGGTCCTCGGCGTGTGCCCACTGCGCGTCGTCGCCGACGTACTTCCCGCCCGGCCCGCGCAGCGACAGCCGGAGCCCCGCCGGGCGTACGCCGAGCGCGGCGTGCGCGGTGCGGATCAGCCCGAGGATCTCGCCGACCTCCGCGCCGACCTGCTCGGGAGCGCAGAAGATGTGCGCGTCGTTGAGGGAGATGGCGCGAACCCGGGACAGCCCGCCGAGCACCCCGGAACGCTCCGAGCGGTACATCCCGCCCAGTTCCGCGACCCGCAGCGGCAGCTCCCGGTAGGAGCGGCCCCGGGCGCGGAACACCAACGCATGGTGCGGGCAGAGCGCCGGTCGGAGAACGAACTCGTCGTCGGCGCTCAGCCGCAGCGGCGGGAACATGTCGTCGGCGAAGTAGCCGAGATGGCCGGAGAGTTCGAAGAGTTCCCGCTTACCCAGCGGCGGCGAGTAGACGTGCTGGTGTCCGCAGCGGCGCTCCAACTCCCGGACGTACTCCTCGACGGCGTGCCGGGCGGCGGCGCCCGCCGGCAACCAGATGGGCAGGCCGGCGCCGGTCAGCGGGTCGGAGACGAACAGGTCCAGCTCGCGGCCGAGCCTACGGTGGTCGATCATGTCGGGCTCCTGGATCGGGTACGACCCGGAGGCGACCTGGACACCGAACGCCGAACGGCCCCCGGGGGCGGATCGCCCCGGGCCTGGTCGACGGTGGTTACGTCAGCGCGGCACGCCGGGGACACCCGGCGTCGTCGTCATCACTACCGCCCTGCGCATGCCGCGACGCTACCCGCGGGGTGCTCGGGGACGCACCCGGATTTACGGCGGCGGGAAAAGGGGCGGGCCGCCGGCGCGGGACCCGCCGGCGGCCCTGGGCGGCCCGCATCGTCAGGAACGGGGGACCCGGCGTGCTGGGCCGCGCCGACCACGGTACGCCGAGGCACGCCTATCCGGCGACCACCTCGGGCCGCACTGGAACCGTCACCAGCGGGAGGCTTGCCTCGTTGGGACAGGGTGGCCCTGTGGTGTCCGCAATCACGACACAGCAGGCCCGTCCACGGTGACGCCGGCCATGCCGTCAGGCTCAAGACACCCAATCGGCCGCATCCGGCGAGGTGGCAGGCGTGCCCGAACTACTGACTGACGTCGCGTCGCCGACGTGGGCGTACCTGGTGCTGCTCGGGCTCCTCGTCGCCGACGCCTTCGTACCCGTCATCCCCACCCAGATCGTCATGATCACCAGTGGCGCGCTGACCGTCTACGGCGGTCTCAGCCTGCCGGTCACCATCGCTGTCGGCGCGCTCGGCGTGTTCGCCGGTGACCTCGCCTGCTATCTGCTCGGCCGTCTCGCCCCGGACCGGCGGGCACCCCGGCACGCGGAACTCAGCCGCGCCCGCCGCGTCGCCACCCGGGTCACCCAGGGTCTCCGACAACCCGGGCCACTGGTCATCCTGCTCTGCCGGTTCGTGCCGGGCGGACGGATGGCGGCCTGCTTCTCGGCCGGCCGCAGTCGCTACCCGTACCGGCTGTTCGCGCTCTACGAGACGATCGCCGCGCTGGGCTGGGCCAGCTACGGCGCGCTGATCGGGCACCTGGGCGGCGCCGCGCTCACCGAGTCGGCCTGGCGGTTGGCCGTCATCGCCGCCGCCGCGGCGGCCGGGTTCGCGGCGGCCGGATGGGCGATGACGGTGGTCAGCGCCCGCCACGCCCGCGCGGCCGCCGAAGTCCCCGTGGACTGAATGTCACCCAGCCCTGCGGGTATAAGGTTGACTTATATTGACGATATGTGGGAGGTCAAACTTCACCCCGAGGTTGAGAAGTGGTTCCTCCACCTCTGCGAGACGGCACCGGCCAGCGCCGACCTCGTCAGCGAGGCCATCGACCTCCTCGCCGAACACGGTCCCGCTCTCGGCCGCCCTTTGGTCGACCGCCTCAAGGGCAGCATCTTCCACCACATGAAGGAGTTGCGACCCGGCTCGGCCGGCTCCACGGAGATCCGCATGATCTTCGCTTTCGATCCCGTCCGGGAAGCAGTCTTCCTGGTCGCTGGAGACAAATCGGATCAGTGGCAGAGTTGGTACAGGACGGCGGTCTCTCTCGCGGACGACCGATTCCAGGAGCACCTCTCGAGGCTGAAGGAAGCGCAGAGATGACCGACGGAGTGGACTGGCGGGACGTTCGGGCCAAGGCCCGAGAACTCGATCCGTCCTGGGAGCACCCAGACCGGATCGCCCGACGAGCGCAGCACCGCGAGCAGATGTTGGCGCTGGTCAGCGGCGCGCAACTGGCGGAGATCCGCAAGCACCTGGGGATGACCCAGGCTCAACTGGCCGAGGCCGCAGGGTTGAGCCAGGCCAGGATCAGTCAGATCGAGAACGGCGAACACACCAGTCTGGACACCCTTCGCGCCTACGTCACCGGCCTGGGCGGCCACCTCGACGTCGTCGCTCGCATCGGGAACATCCACCTCAACGTCGCCTAGGGCACCCGGGCCAATCCCGACCAGCTGTCCCGCCACGGCACGGTGGGGAGGAGCGGCCTCTAGGGGTGGGTTTTGGGGGCCGGGTCGGTGGCGGTCCCGGATCTGGCTGGGGTGTCAACGGCGACAGGCTGAGGCATGCCTGGAACCCGGAGCACCAACCTGCTGACCCTCGGCGGGATCGCCGTGGCGGCGCTGCTCACCGTGATCGGCCACCTGGAAGTCAACGACGACCTCAACCCGTGGGCGCTGACCATCAGCGACTTCGCCGTCTCCGACCGGGGCGGCGTCATCGACGTCGCCATGGTGGTGCTGGCGCTCGCCACGGTGGCCCTGCTGTGCGGGCTGCGCCGTACCGGCCCGCCTCCCGGACGGGCGGTGGAGCTGCTGCTCGGCGCCTGGGTGGTGGGGCTGCTGCTGGCCGCCGTCGTGCCGACGAACGAGCCGGGCACCGCCATGACCGCGTCCGCCTACGTGCACCGGTACGCGTCGGTGGTGGCCTTCCTGGCTCTCCCGATCGGCGGTTGGCTGCTCGCCCGGCGTCCCGACCTGACGTCCGCCGCCGGGACGCTACGCGCCCTGGTCGTGCTGAGCCTGGCCCTGTCAGCGGCGATGGTCTGGTCCGCCTATCCCGGCGACCGGCTGCTGATCGGCCTGGCCGAACGCCTCCTGATCCTCACCGAGGTAGCGGTCCTGGCAACGGTGGCGGTCCGGCGCGTACCCGTCGATCATGAAGTTGTGCTGCCACACGAAGGGGGTGTGGCGGCACAGAACGGCCACCACAAGCCCATGATCGACGAGAACGGCTACTCGAGTTCGTGCAGCATGAGCTGGCGGGCCGACTCGGTGATGGAGCCGGAGAGGCTGGGGTAGATGGTGATCGTCTGAGCCAGCTCGTTGACCGTCAGATTGTTCTCCACGGCCATGGTGATGGGCAGGATCAGCTCGCTGGCCTTCGGTGCGACCACCACGCCGCCGATCACCTGGCCGCTGGCGGGCCGGCAGAACAACTTCACGAAGCCGTCGGAGAGGTCGTCCATCTTGGCGCGGGCGTTGCCGGACAGCGGCAGCATCACCTGCCGGGCCGGCACCTTGCCCGCGTCGACCTCGTCCTGCGAGACGCCGACGGTGGCCAACTCGGGGTCGGTGAAGACGTTCGCGGCCACGGTCCGCAGCCGCAGCGGGCGGACGGCCTCGCCGAGGGCGTGCCACATGGCGATCCGACCCTGCATGGCGGCCACGCTAGCCAGCAGCAGGACCCCGGTGCAGTCACCGGCGGCGTAGATGCCGGGCACGTTCGTCCGGGAGACCCGGTCGACCGTGACGTACCCGCCCCGGCCCAGCTCCACGCCGTACTCGGCCAGACCCAGCTCGGCGGTGTTCGGGATCGAGCCGACCGCGATGAGGGCGTGCGAACCGGTGACCCGGCGCCCGTCGGAGAGCTCCACCTCGACCCCGTCGGCGGTACGCCGCACCGCGTCGGCCCGGGAGTTGTTGAGGATGTTCATCCCCCGGTTGCGGAACACCCGCTCGATGGCCGACGCCGCGTCGGCGTCCTCGTGCGGCATCACCCGGTCGCGGCTGGAGACGAGGGTGACCTCCACCCCCATCGCGAGGTACGCGCTGGCGAACTCGGCGCCGGTCACGCCCGAGCCGACCACGATCAGGTGCTCCGGCAGCTCCGACAGGTCGTACACCTGACGCCAGGTCAGGATGCGCTCGCCATCGGGTACGGCGGTGGGCAGCTGCCGGGGCGTCGAGCCGGTGGCCACCAGCACGGTGGACGCGTCGATCGGGTACTCCTCGCCACCGTCGGCGGGCGTGACGAGGACCCGGTGGGTGTGCCCGAGCGCGTCCTCGCCGAGGCGGGCGGTGCCGGCCACGAAGGTGACACCCGCCTTGAGCAGCTTGGCGTGGATGTCGGCGGACTGCGCCAGCGCCAGCCGCTTCACCCGCGCGTGCACGGCCTGCGCGTCGACGGTGACCGCCTCCAGGCCGTCCGAGTGCACCCCGAACTCCTCGGTGTCCCGGTAGCCGGTGACCACCTGGGAGCTGGCGATGAAGGTCTTCGACGGGACGCAGTCGGAGAGCACGCAGGCCCCGCCCGCGCCGTCGGCCTCGACCACGGTGACATCGGCGTCCAGTTGGGCGGCGACCAGTGCCGCCTCGTACCCGGCCGGCCCACCGCCGATGATCACGATCCGGCTCACAGCGCCATCCTTTCGCTCGCTGCTGCGGGGCTCCGCTGCGCTGCACTCCTCGCGCTCACCACGTTCGCCCTTCGTTGATGCTCACAGTGACTTTCTTCTCCCGAGCGCATCCGACACGCACAGTCGTATTCTCCCCCACCCGTCCGCCGGGCTATCGTCATCGCCGTGGGTCATCACGCCGCCTACGGCTCAAACCTCGATCCGTCCCGGATGCGGGCCTACTGCCCGCACTCCCCGATGGTGGGCACCGGCTGGCTGGAAGGGTGGCGGCTGACCTTCGCCGGGGAGGACGTGGTCGGCTGGGAGGGTGCGGTGAGCACCGTCGTCGAGTCTCCCGGCGACCGGGTGTTCGTGGCGATCTACGACATCCACCCGTACGACGCGGCCCAGCTCGACGAGATCGAGGGCGTGACCGCCGGCACCTACCGCAAGCTGCACGTACGGATCTCCACCCTCGACGGCGACGTCACGGCGTGGATCTACGTGTTCGACGGGTACGAGGGTGGCCTGCCGACGTCGTGGTACCTGTCCGAGATCGCGAACGCCGCCGAGAAGGCGGGCGCGCCGGACGACTACGTCACCGAGCTGCGGTCCCGCCCCACCGGCACCGCGTCCCCGTAGCGCGTATCCCACGCCCCCAGTCTGCTACCGGCACCGACCCGGACGCCCGTCGGGCCCGGCCGGGGTCGCCAATCACACACCGGCGGCCGGGACGACCCGCTCGTACATGTCGGTCCACTCCGTCTCCCGCAGGCCCACCGAGCGGTAGAGCGACAGCGGGGCCGTCGGGTTGGTGAGGTCCACGCCGAGGCCGGCGAACTGCCGGCCCTTGTCGGCGTAGCGGGCGAACGCGCGGCGCAGCAGCGCCGCACCGACACCCCGGCGACGGTACGCGGGCAGCACCGACAGGCTCTTCACCCAGCCCTCCTGCCGGTCCAACGCCTGGTCCGAGGACTGCAACGCGCCGGCGAGCACCCCGTCGACCTCGGCGACGAACCACTCGTCCCAGGCGGTGACATCGCCGATGCGGGCCCGCCACCGCTCGTACGACAGCGGCTCGTGGTCCGGGGTGTCACCGAAGGCGATGTCGTGGATCCGGTGGAACTCCCGCAGCTCGGCCTCGTCGTCCGCGCGAACCGGCCGCACCGTGACACCGGTCGGCGTGGCCGGCTCGGCGGGCAGGTCGGCCAACGGACAACGCATCCGGACGTACCGCTTGGCCAGGGTGAAACCGGCGGCCCGCAGGTCCCGGTCCCAGTCGCGTTCCGGGGCGAACACCGCGCAGCGGGCGGTGAGCGCGGGCAGTCCCCGCTCCGCGGCGCGCTCGGCGACCCGGTCGAGCTGGCGGGCGAGCAGCGGCGCACGGAGCGTGGCGGCCCGCTCGGGGTCGACGTAGACCTCCACGAACTCCCGGCCGGTCCCCGTCGGGTTGTCCACCGTCGCCCAGCCGACGACGGTGCCGTCCGGGTCGAGCGCCAGCCAGGAGTCCCGGCTCGGGTCGAAGTAGGGCGCGCTCAGCGCCTCCTCGACGTCCTCGGCGTCGAAGTCGGGGTAGCCGATGGCGAAGGTGTCGGCCGCGTGCACCACCGCGAGGATCGCCGGCACGTCGTCGAGGGTGGGCCGGCGCGCGGTCCAGCCGGCGGGAAGCGTCACGGCAGGAGATCCTGGCAGCCGACGGCCGAGAGCGCCGCCCATTTTCCGCCGGGCGGGCGGATGTACCGACCCGTGGGTCAGTTCTGGCCGGGGCTCGCGACGGGCAACCCCGCTTCCTTGGCGCATTCGAGCAGTCGGCGATCGTAGGTGACGAAGGCGACGAGTGCGGTGCCGGACTCGTTGGTCAGGAGCTGGGCGGTGGCCAGGTGGATGGCATCGAGACTGCGGAGCATCGGTTCGGCGAACGCGGCCGCGGTGGCGCGGATCGTAGCGTCGATCTCCAAGCGAAAGAGCCGTCCGACGGCCGCGGGCACTCCGATCAACGCTTGCGGAGCGGATCGGCGCAGGGCCCTGGGCACCTCCACCTCGACGAGGGCGGAGGACACCAACGGCACGTCGGGGTGGCTGTTGAGCCAGGCGACGAGGTCGGCGCTGCACGCCTCCTGCCTGACCAGCTTCACGACGGCGGCGGAATCGAGATAGATCACCAGCGCTCCTCGTCCCGCAGCGCGGTGAGCGTGGCCGCCACGTCGACTTCCTCGTCGCCCAGCTTCGGTGGGAGTGGCACCGGCCCGCCGCCGGTGGGGGCGACGGCCCGACCGGACGCCACCAGCTTGGCCAGCATCGACCTGTCGTCGCTCACGGGCACGAGTCGGGCTACCGGGCGACCGCGATCGGTGATCTCGACCGTCTCGCCGCCACTCACCCGCGCCAGCACCTGACTCGTGTTCTGGTTGAGCTCCCGGACACCGATGCGCTCCATAAACGAATTGTAGAACCAGATGTTCTACACTGCCACCTCTTCCGGTCCGTCGCTCGGGCCGTTCAGGTGCGGGCGGTGTGGGTGTGGTGCAGCAACTCCACCAGCTCGGCGCCGTCGGCGGGGCCGAGCGCCACGAACGCGGGCGCGGCCAGCCGGTTGGTCACCGCCTCCGCCCACAGCCGCCGACGCACCAACGGCCCCACCGCCGGGTACGGCGGCGGCCAGCCGCACGCCACCGCGCCGGCCTCGCCCTCCGGCCCGGCCAGCACCGCCTCCAGCGGGGTCATGCCGGCGGCCCGTACCGCCAGCAGGTAGGCGCCCGTGAAGTGTTCCCGCAGCAGTCGCAGCCCGGCGGCGCTGCGGGCCCCCGGCGAGTGATCCGGCAGCGGCATGGTCCGCCATGCGGCGAAGAGCGGCATGCCGCTGCTGTCGGCGGCGGCGACCGCCCGCTCGACGAGGTCGGCAAGGCGCTCGATCCCGGGCAGCACCCCCAGCATCTCCGTCCCCCACCGGCAGCACTCGGCGAGACTCGCGGCGGCCACCTCGACCGGCGGCAGGACCCGGGCGGCGGCGTCCCAGCCGTCGGCGACGGCGTCCGGCGCGACGAAGCCGATCGCCGCGGCGGCCGTCTCCGCGCGTACGTCGCCGAGCGCCCCGGCCCGACCGCTGATGTAGAAGGCCCAGCCGGAGATGCCGAGTAGCCGAGCCCGACGCAGCGTGCTCGGGCACCTGCTGAACCCGTCGCCGAGGTCGAGGACGGCGGGTTTGCTGGCGGCCGCGAGCTGCTCTGGCGTCATCCGGACGCCCTCGGCGAGCGCCGCTCGGGGGCACCCGGCCACCGACGGCCCACCCACTCGTCGTCGTCCATCGATGTCAGTCTGCCGCCCCACCGCCCGCGTCCGCATCCCCCTCTTCGGCCACCAACGCCTCGACGGCCGCCTCGACCTCGCCCGCCCGGCGGCGGGCCACGGTCACCGCCCGTTCGGCCGCGCGCCGGGCCAGCTTGGCCCGGCTCAGGTCCTGCTCCGCCACCGCGCGCCGACGTTCCAACTCGGCCAGCTCCGTCTCGATCCCATCGAGTACGGCGACACCGTCGCGCTCCTGCCCGGCCGCCTCGGCCAGCTCGTCCTCGGCCCGCTGCTGGTCGGCGCGGGCACGGTCCAACTCGCGGTCCAGTGCCCGACGGCGGCGGGCCCGCTCGGCCCGGGCCGCCCGCTGCGCCGCCCGTTCGGCCTGCGCGGCGCGTTCCCCGGCCCGGTCGGTACGGCGGGTCGGCTCCGGGCTCTCCCGCTGGGTGCCCGGGCGTCGGGCCGGAGGCTCCTCCTCGTCGCCGGTGACCAGTCGCAACTGCGGTCGGGGCACCTCACCGAAACCGGCGTAGGTGGCCGAGCGGAGCAGACGCCCCGCGCGTACCTGCTCGGCGACGTCGGCGTCGGACAGCGCGGCGTTCAGGGTCGCCTCCACCTCGGCGAGCGGCAGCCGGCCGGCCGGTGGCGCCTCGGGCTCCCGCGCGGCGAGCGTGCGGACCTCGGCGACCAGGGCCGCGACCACCGCACGGCGCTGGGCCGACAACTCCCGCAGTCGGGGGCCACGCAGCTCCCGCTGGGCCGCCCGTAGCGCGTCGGCGAGACCTACCAGGTCGGCCACCAGCTCGGGTCGTTCGATGGCGAGCAGGTTGACCAGCCAGGCGGCGACGGTGGGGCGGCGCAGCCGGGCCAGTTGCCGGGCGGTGGTCGCGTCCCCGGCTCGCCGGGCCTCGGCCACCGCGGCGTCCCGGGCGGCCACGAAGCGGTCCGGTGGGGTGCGGTAGAGCTGCCGCACCAGCTCCACGGAGGGGCCGGGCATCGCGTCAGACGTCGACCCGGGTACCGGGCTCCAGACGCTGGTACTCGGTGCCGGACAGGGCCGCGTACTGCCGGTTGAGCACGCCCAGCCCGTTGTGGTTGAGCAGGGCGTCGTGCAGGGCGTACGCGCGGCGCGGGGCGACCGCCCGGATGAAGTCGAGCACCTCGGAGAACTTCGACCAGGGTGCGTGGATCGGCGCGAGGAGCGTGTCGACCGGCGTCTCCTGCGGTACGACGAGCGAGTCACCGGGGTGGTAGACCTCGTCGTTGATGAGGTAACCGATGTTGTCGATCACCGGGATGTCCGGGTGGATGACCGCGTGCCGCCCCCCGTAGGCGCGGACCGCGACCCCGGCGGCGGTGAACGACTCGCCGGGCTCGACGGGGCACAGCGCCTCGGCCGCGTCACCCAGGGCGTCGGCGAGCGAGGCGGGGCCGTAGATCGGGAATGGCCGCCGGTCGAGCTGGAGGCGCACCGCGGCCGGATCGAGGTGGTCCGGATGCTCGTGGGTGACGAGCACCGCGTCCGCGCCGTCGAGCGCCGTCGCGGGATCGCTGAACACTCCGGGATCGACCACGAGCACTCCGCCGTCGTGTTCCACCCGGATACAGGAGTGGGCGTACTTGGTGAGCCGCATCGTGACTCCTCGACTATCGAATCGTGATGTCCTCAGCGCAGTCTGCCGGAACCAGCCGGTGGACGCGTCGCGTCCGAACTATCGCCACCAAAGCTGACGACGATGGGAGCGGGGATGGACGGACGGAGAGGACGACGCCGCAGCGCACTCCTGGCGGCGGGAGTACTCGTGACGGCGCTGGCCCTCGCGGGGTGCAGTGCCGGCGACAGCGGATCAGCGGACTCGGCGGGTGTGGCGGCCGAGGCCCCGCCGGACGCACAGGGCGCGCTCGACAAGGGCAGCGGCGCGGACGCGGCCGGAACCGCCGGGGCCGGCGCGCCGGATCTGCGGGTCGACCAGCGGGCGATCATCTACACCGGATCGATGCGCGTGCAGGTGGCCGATGTGGACGTGGCGGCGCGCGAGGTCAGCGCGATGGTCACCCGGGCGGGTGGTTTCGTCGGCGGCGACCAGCGGCGCAGCGCCGAGGCCGACGCGGTGGCCGAGCTGGAGTTGCGGGTGCCGGCGGCCAAGTTCGGCCAGGTGGTGGAGGAGGTCGCGAAGCTCGGTCGACAGCAGAGCCGCGAGATCAACACCCAGGACGTCACGGAGGAGACCGTCGACCTGGAGGCCCGGATCGTCACGCAGCGGGCGCGCGTGGAGAGCGCGCGACGGCTGCTCGGCCGCGCCAACTCGATCTCCGACCTGGTGTCCCTGGAGAACGAACTGGGTCGCCGGGAGGCCGACCTGGCCTCACTGGAGGCCAAGAAGCGCCGGCTGGCCGACCTGACCGCCCTGTCCACGATCACGGTGTCGCTGGCCGGGCCGGCGGCGAAGACCAGCGAGGAGAAGGCCGAGACCGGTTTCCTGGTCGGGCTCAAGGGCGGCTGGGAAGCGTTCGCCACCTCGATGACCATCCTGCTCACCGTCCTGGGCGCGCTGCTGCCGTGGCTGGTGGCGATCGGCGTACCCCTGGCGGTCGTGCTGCTGGCGCTGCGCCGGCGACGGAGGTCGCCGGCGCAGGTCACCGAGGTCAGCGGGCCGCCGCCAGTGCCCGCAGCGCGGTCTGCACCATGACGCGGACGCCGGCCGGGATGGCCCGCTCGTCCACGTCGAAGGACGCGCGGTGCAGGTCGACGTTCGGCCCGATACGGCCGACGCCGAGGCGGGCGAGTGCGCCGGGGACGTACTCCAGGTACCAGGAGAAGTCCTCGCCGCCCATGCTCTGCGGCGTCTCGGCGACGCCGTCCGGGCCGAGCGCCGCACTGGTGGCGGCGGTCAACACCTCGATGGCCCGCGAGTCGTTGCTGACCGGCGGGCGGCCGCGCAGGTACTCCAGGTCGACGGTCGCGCCGGTCGGGGCGATCACGTCGCGCACCACCTGAGCCACGATCTTGGGAGCCTGCTCCCAGGTGTCGCGGTCCATCACCCGAAGGGTGCCCGAGGCGGACGCTTCGGAGGGAATGACGTTGTAACGGGTGCCGGCCGAGGCGTGGCCGAAGACCAGCAGCAGCCCGCTGTTGGCCGGCACCCGGCGGCTGACCAGGGCCGGGACCTCGGTGACCAACCGACCGAGGGCGTCGACCAGGTCGACGGTCAGGTGCGGGCGGGCGGTGTGCCCGCCCGGCCCGGAGAGCCGGACGGTGACGTTGTCGGCCGCCGCCGTGATCGGGCCGACGCGCAGGCCGACCTGGCCCACCGGCAGGTTCGGGTCGCAGTGCAGCGCGAAGATCTGCACCACGTCGTCCAGGCCGCCGGCCTCGATGACCTCCAACGAGCCGCAGGGCAGGATCTCCTCGGCCGGCTGGAAGATGAGCCGGACCCGGCCGTCCAGCTCGCCGAGGTCGGCGAGCTGGGCCAGCAGCATGCCGACGCCGAGCAGGATCGAGGTGTGCACGTCGTGGCCGCAGGCGTGGCAGACGCCCTCGATGGTGGAGCGGTACGGCACGTCCTTGGGGTCGTCGAGCGGCAGGGCGTCGATGTCGGCGCGCAGCGCGACGACCGGGCCGTCCGGACGACCGTTGACGTCACAGATCACGCCGTTGCCCTTGGGCAGCAGCCGAGGGCTCAGGCCCGCCAGGGAGAGTTCCCGGGCGATCAGGGCCGCCGTCTCGAACTCCGTACCGGACAACTCGGGATGCGAGTGGAGGTGACGGCGCGTGGCGATGAGTCCGGGTACCCGAAGGGCGAGCAGGTGGTCCAGGTCGCGGGGCAGGGGCTGGGACCCGGGCGGAGTCTCCAGCCAGGACGACGCCAGCTGGCCGCCAGTGGGCAGCGTCAACGCACTCGTCACGTCGAATTCTCGATCACTAGAGATGGATGGATCATCGGGGACAGCAGACAGCCTAGACCTCCGACGGTGACGCTGCGCAACCTCGTTACGGTGATGATCGGACCGCGTAGCGTCACGTATGCCCTGCTGAGCGCGCTCGTCGAGGTGCGGGACCGCAGGTAGATCGCGTTCGAACGCCGCCATCTGCCCCCTCACCTCCTACAACGCGTAACCAAGCCGCGTGGCCACGAGTTGCGACGCCACCCATGGACCCACGCTGCGAATTGTCGCATTAGTCGGGGTGATGAACTGACACTCCGACAATAAGACGACCACTCTCCGCAACGGGCTGGACAAGGACGCTCACATGACCTCGCCGGGGCCGACCGCACACCGTGTGCGTTCCGGCCCACCTGTCGGCGTACCCCCGAAGCCGGGCGGGCACACCCGGCGCCGGTCGCGTCAGAACCGGTCGGTGGGCCGGTACTGCCCCCACACCTCGCGCAGCGTGCCGCATACCTCGCCCACCGTGGCCCGGGCCCGCAGCGCCTCCCGCATCGGGTACAGCACGTTGTCCGAACCCTCGGCCGCGGCCCGCAGGTCGGCCAACGCCCGCGTCACCGCGTTGGCGTCCCGCCCGGCGCGCAGCCGGGCCAACCGCTCGGCCTGCGCCGCCTCGATGGCCGGATCGACCCGCAGCGGCTCGTACGGCTCCTCCTCGTCGACCGTGAACCGGTTGAGCCCCACCACCACCCGCTCGCTGGAGTCGATCTCCTGGGCGATCCGGTACGCGGACTGCTCGATCTCCCGCTTCTGGAATCCGGCCTCGATGGCGTCGACCGCCGAACCGTGATCGGCCACCCGCTCCATCAACTCCACGGCGGCGGCCTCGATCTCGGCGGTCATCGCCTCCACCACGTACGAGCCGGCGAACGGGTCGACGGTGGCGGTCAGGTCCGTCTCGTACGCCAGCACCTGCTGGGTACGCAGCGCGAGCCGGGCCGCCTTCTCGGTGGGCAGCGCGATCGCCTCGTCGAAGCTGTTGGTGTGCAGCGACTGCGTGCCGCCGAGGACCGCGGCCAGACCCTGCACCGCGACCCGGACCAGGTTCACCTCCGGCTGCTGGGCGGTGAGCTGCACACCGGCGGTCTGGGTGTGGAAACGCAGCATCATCGACTTCGGATCCCTGGCGCCGAAGTCGTCACGCATGAGCCGGGCCCAGATCCGCCGGGCGGCGCGGAACTTCGCCACCTCCTCCAGCAGGGTGGTGCGGGCCACGAAGAAGAACGAGAGCCGGGGCGCGAAGTCGTCCACCGCGAGCCCCGCGGCCAACGCCGCCCGCACGTACTCCACGCCGTTGGCCAGGGTGAACGCGATCTCCTGCGCGGGCGTCGCGCCGGCCTCGGCCATGTGGTAGCCGGAGATGGAGATGGTGTTCCACTTCGGCACCTCCTTGCGGCAGTACGCGAACGTGTCGGCCACCAGGCGCAGCGACGGCTTCGGCGGGAAGATGTACGTCCCCCGGGCGATGTACTCCTTGAGGATGTCGTTCTGGATGGTGCCGTTGAGCGCCGAGCCGGCGACCCCGTTCTCCTCCGCGACGAGCTGGTAGAGCAGCAGCAGCACCGAGCCGGGCGCGTTGATGGTCATCGAGGTCGAGACCCGGTCCAACGGGATGTCGGCGAAGAGCAGCCGCATGTCCTCGATGGAGTCGATGGCCACGCCGACCTTGCCGACCTCGCCGTGCGCGATCGGGTCGTCGGAGTCGTACCCCATCTGGGTCGGCAGGTCGAAGGCGACCGAGAGACCGGTAGTGCCGGCCCGCAACAGTTGGTGGTATCGCGCGTTGGACTCGGTGGCGGTGCCGAAGCCGGCGTACTGGCGCATGGTCCACGGACGGGAGGTGTACATGGTGGGGTACACCCCCCGGGTGTACGGGAACTCGCCCGGACCGCCCAGCCGGGAGTCCAGATCCTCCGGAAGGTCGGCCGCCGTGTAGACGCCCTTGATCGGATAGCCGGACTCGCTTGACCGCCGTTCGCTCATCCTTCGGATGGTAGGTCGCCCTGGCTCGTGGTCGGGTGAGGGATACCGCACAGTGCGTCCCGACCGGTCGACGGGAGGTGAACGCTCGGGCACGATCTGTCGACTTCGGTAAACGTCCGCCGCGTCGGCTTTCGCATCGGGCGTCGGAACCAGCAAGATAGGGGGGTTGTGTCCCAGCCCCCTCGATTTCCCCCGGTGGCTTTTCTGTGACTCAGATCCCGACGTGGAGCGGCGGACAGGTAAGTCCCGCCAGCGGACGAGCAGCGCCCGGCACCACCATCGGTGACCGGTACTCGCTGCGGTCCGCGGTGGGCAACGGCGGCATGGGCACGGTCTGGCGTGCCACAGACACTCTGTTGCGCCGCGACGTGGCGGTGAAGGAGGTGGTGCTGCCCCCGGGCCTGGCGCCCAGCGACCGCGACGCCATGTACGAGCGGACGCTGCGCGAGGCGCGTGCCGCAGCCGCCATCCAGCACCCCGCCGTGGTGCAGGTGTACGACGTGGTCACCGAGGCCGGTCGGCCGTGGATCGTCATGGAGCTGCTGGACGCCCGCAGCCTCGCCGACATGGTCATCGAGGACGGCCCGGTCGCCCCCCGCGCGGTCGCCAAGATCGGCATCGCGCTGCTCGGCGCGCTGGAGGTCGCGCACGCCATCGGCGTCCTGCACCGCGACGTCAAGCCCGCCAACGTGCTGATCTGCTCCGATGGCCGCTGCGTGCTGACCGACTTCGGTGTCGCCCGGATGCCCACCGACGTGCAGCTCACCACGCCCGGCATGGTGCTCGGCTCCCCGCACTTCATCTCACCCGAGCGGGCCATGGGCCAGGAGTTCGGCCCGCCGAGCGACCTCTTCTCGCTGGGCGTGACGCTCTACACGGCCGTCGAGGGGCGTCCGCCGTTCGACAAGGGCGACCCGATCGAGACGATGCACGCCGTCGTCGAGGACCCGCCGGCCCCGCCGCAGCGCAGCGGCCCGCTGACCCGGGTGCTGATGGGTCTGCTGGAGAAGGACCCGGCCCGCCGGCTGGACGTGCACACCTCCCGGGGCATGCTGCGGGAGTTGCTCGCCGGCCCGTTGGGCAGCACCGCCACCGCCGTGCACTCGGTCACCGACCCGTACGCCGTGGTGCCGGTGCAGCAGCGCCCGGCCCCCGTGCACGCGCCGGCCCAGCCGGAGTCGAAGCCGGACAGTCAGATCGGCGGCCGGGCCATGCTCGGCCCCGGCGAGTCGTTGACCGACCGGTTGGCCTCGCTGCGCCGGGGTGAACGCCCCCAGCCGGCCGGCGCGGCCGCCGCCGCGGCTCTCGACGAGACCAGCGCCGACGCTCTCGCGGGCCCGCTGCACACCCCCACCGGCGCGATGCCCGCCGCGGGTCGCCCCACAGCGGGGCGCACCTACGGCGGCAGCGCGGACGCCACCCAGCGGGTGGATGCCGGCGCCCACCCCGATGCCACCCAGCGGGTCACCTACGGCAACCGGCCCGACGCGACGCAGCCGGTCGGCTACGGCGCGCCCGAGGCCACCCAGCGCATCGGCGGCACCTACGGCGGCGGCAACCAGTGGTCGGTCCCGGGCACCGGCCAGCCCTGGACGACGACGCCACCCCCGGCCGCCGGCGGCGGCAGTGCCCTGGACAAGGTCCGCGCGACCGGTGGTCAACTCGTCACCACGGTGAAGGGCTGGCCGCGCAAGATGCAGCTCGCCGCGGCCGGTGGCCTGGCCGTGGTGCTGCTGATCAGCATCGTGGCGCTCTCCGGCGGGGACGACCCTCAGCCGACCGCACCGCAGGCGCAGCCCACCCCGTCCGCCCCGGCGGGCCCGGCCGTCGAGATGCAGGAGCACACGGCCCGGGGCATCCAGGTGATGGTGCCGAAGGGTTGGAAGAAGGCCACCGGCGGCTCGTACACCGACTACATCGACCCGGAGAACGACGGTCGCAAGATCCGGATCCTCACCGAGAAGTGGACCGGAACGCCCACCCGCTGGGCGGAGAGCGCGCAGAACTTCCTCCGCACCAAGAGCACCAACTGCAAGAAGCCGTACGAGCAGGTGGCCATCGCCGAGCAGCAGTTGGCGGGCAGCCCGGGCGTCGAGTTCGAGTACACCTGCGGCTCCGGTGGCGAGATGCGCCACGGGGTGTGGCGCGCCGTCGTCAAGGACGGCAAGTCGTACTCGTTCTACCTCTCCGTCACCGAGGACGCGTTCGCCGAGAGCAAGCCGATTTTCGACGAGATGGTGAAGACGTTCCAGCTCACCGGAAACGGCTGAGCCGAGGGAACCGACAGCGGTGGTCCGCCGTCGTGCTATCAAGGGGCATGGCGGCGGACACCACTGACATCGACGACATTCGCGAGCAAGCTCGGCGCTGGCTGGCCGACGATCCCGACCCGGCCAGCCGGGACGAGCTGACGGCGGTGCTCGACGGGCTGCCGGCGAGCGCTCCGGAGCTGGCCGACCGGTTCGCCGGCCCGCTGACCTTCGGCACGGCCGGTCTGCGCGGCCCGCTGCGCGCCGGCCCGAACGGCATGAACCTCGCCGTGGTCACCCAGGCCGCCGCCGGCCTGGTCACGTGGCTCGCGGCTGAGGGTGGCGCCGGGCCGTTGGTGATCGGGTACGACGCCCGGCGCGGCTCCCGTCAGTTCGCCGAACGCACCGCACAGGTGGCGACCGGCGCCGGCCGTCCGGCATTGCTACTCCCCCGCCCGCTGCCCACCCCGGTCCTCGCGTACGCGGTGCGTCAACTGGGCGCGGTGGCCGGCGTGATGGTCACCGCCAGCCACAATCCACCTCAGGACAACGGCTACAAGGTGTACCTCGGCGCGGAGCTGGGTGGTGAGCTGGGTGCCGGGGCGCAGATCGTGCCGCCGGCCGACGCCGGCATCGAGGCTGCCATCCGGGCGGTCGGCCCGCTGACCCAGGTGCCGCTGGGGCGGGCCGGCGAGGTGCTCGGTGACGACCTCGTCGCCGCGTACGTCGAGCGGGCCGTCGCCGTGATCGACCCGGACGGCCCACGGGACCTGTCCGTGGCGTACACCCCGCTGCACGGGGTGGGTGCGGCGGTGCTCACCGCGGCGTTCGCCCGGGCCGGCTTCCCGGTCCCGGGCGTGGTCCCCGACCAGGCGGAGCCGGACCCGGCGTTCCCCACCGTCTCGTTCCCCAACCCGGAGGAGCCGGGGGCCGTCGACCGGCTGATCGCGCTGGCCGACGCCACCGGCGCGGACCTCGCCATCGCCAACGACCCGGACGCCGACCGCTGCGCGGTGGTCGTCAGGGACAGCTCTGGCGGTTGGCGGATGCTGCGCGGCGACGAGGTGGGTGTGCTGCTCGCCGACCACCTGATGCGGCGCGGCGTGACCGGGCTCTACGCCACCACCATCGTCTCGTCGTCGCTGCTCCGGGCGATGTGCGCGGCGCGGGGCCTGCCCTACGACGAGACACTGACGGGCTTCAAGTGGATCGTGCGGGCGGGCGGCGGAAGCGCGCCGCTGGTCTTCGGTTACGAGGAGGCGCTCGGTTACTGCGTCGCCCCGGAGCACGTCCGGGACAAGGACGGCATCACGGCCGCGCTGACGGTGGCCGAGCTGGCCGCCGGCCTCAAGGCGCAGGGTCGTACGCTGACCGACCGGCTGGACGAGTTGGCCGCCGAGTTCGGCGTGCACCAGACCGACCAGCTCTCCGTCCGGGTGGACGACCTGCGGGAGATCGCCGACGCGATGGCCCGGATCCGGACGGCCACGCCGGCCACGCTGCTGGATCAGCCTGTCGACAGTGTCCGGGACCTGCTGCCCGAGTCGGACGTGGTGATCCTGCGTACCGCCACGGCCCGGGTGGTGATCCGTCCCTCCGGCACCGAACCGAAGCTCAAGGCGTACCTCGAGGTGGTGGAGCCGGTGGCCGACGGCGCTGTCGCCGCCGCCCGGAGCCGGGCCGGTGCGGCGGTCGCGCGGCTGCGGGCCGACGTCGCCGCCGCCCTCGGCATCTGACCGCGACCGACCCACCGGGATCGACCCCACCCACCTGTCACGCTCCCTTTGCTCTGCTTCAGCGGAGGCAACACCCGGCGGCCGAAAGTGTTGCGCGGGTTGAAGCAGAGCAAAGGGGGCGGCGGAGGTGGTTTGGCCCCGGCGGTTCAGGCGCGCTTGCCGAGTGCCTGGTCGACGGCGATGCCCAGGGCGGCGACGACCAGGCCGACCGACGGGCGGACCACCGAGTCGTCGGTGCTCACCTGACCGGAGAAGCCGGCACCGGTGGCGATCTCCTCCAACCGGCGGCGGGCGGTGGCGGCCTCCTCGCCGCTGACCCCCAGGGCGGACTCCATCCGCAGCACGACGACCAGGGTGGCGAGGGCGGCGGTCCGCTCGTCCGGGGCGGCCGCGCCGGCCAGGGCGTCGGCCAGCCGGCGGCGGGTGTCCGCCTCCACGGAGGTGTCCACCACGGGGTAGCGGTGTACGTGGATGAAGCCCAGCTCGGTCTCGTCGACGTCGCGGACGACCCCCTGGGCGCAGAGGTCACCGAGGATCTTGTCGCGCAGGCCGTGCCGTAGGCGCTGCACCCACGAGGCCGGCGTGTGCGGGGTGTCGGCGCCGATCCGGGCGAGCACCTCGTCGGTCACCGGCTCGCCGGTGGGCGTCGGGTCGACCACGGTCAACGACCCGTCGGCGTATGCGATCCGGCCGGCCAGTGCCAGCTCGACCAGCACCGCGGCGGCCATGCCCAGGTCCAGGCTGATCCGCGGCATGGTCGCCTTGCCGGTCGAGTCGTCGTAGGCGAGGAGCAGCAGTTCCTCGGCGAGCGCAACACCAGTCATGGCCGGAGACGGTAGCGGGTCCGCGCACCACCGCGCGCGGACCCGCCGGACCCGGCACCGACCGGGTGTCACGCTCAGAACCGGGGCATGCCACCGAACTGGCGGTCGCCGGCGTCGCCGAGCCCCGGGACGATGAACATCTTGTCGTTGAGGCCCTGGTCGATCGAGGCGGTGACCAGGCGCAGCGGCAGGCCGGAGCGCTCCAGCCGCTCGATGCCGACCGGCGCGGCGAGCACGCAGAGCACGGTGATGTCGGTGCAGCCCCGGTCGGCCAGCAGCCGACAGGAGTGCTCCAGCGAGCCGCCGGTGGCGAGCATCGGGTCGAGGACCAGCACCGGCAGACCGGTCAGGTCCCGGGGCAGCGACTCCATGTAGGCGCGCGGCTCGTAGGTCTCCTCGTCGCGGGCCAGGCCGACGAAGCCCATCGAGGACTCGGGCAGCAGGCCGAGTGCGGCGTCCGCCATGCCGAGGCCGGCCCGCAGCACGGGCACCAGCAGCGGCGGGTTCGCCAGTCGGGTGCCCTCGGTGCCGGTGACCGGCGTCTGCACCGGGTACCGCTCGACGGGGAAGGTGCGCGCCGCCTCGTACACCAGCATGGTGGTCAGTTCGTGCAGCGCCGCCCGGAACGTCGAGGAATCGGTGCGCGCGTCCCGCATGGCGGTCAGCCGGGACTGGGCCAGCGGGTGGTCAATGACGTGTACGTCCACGATCGCTCAACCTACCCGTCCGGTCGGCGTGCCGGTGGGGGTGCGGGCGGACCGGCGACCTCGCTCACGCCGGGCACCCGCCGTGACCAAGATCACTCAGCGGTTCCGTGCGTAGACTTCTCGGCATGACGGCGACAACGACGTCGGCCCGGTCGGACCTCTCCGAGCTGGGACGATCCGAGACCGCTCTGCGGACCTTCCTGCACGGCCTGCCCGGCGTGGACCAGGTCGGCGCGGAGCAGCGGGCGGCACAGCTCGGCACCCGCTCCATCAAGACCACCGCCAAGGCCCAGGCGATCGACCTGGCGATCCGGATGGTCGACCTGACCACCCTCGAAGGGGCCGACACCCCCGGCAAGGTGCGCGCGCTGGCCGCGAAGGCGCTGCGCCCGGACCCGGCCGACCCGTCGTGCCCGCACGTCGGCGCGGTCTGCGTCTACCCGGCGATGGTCCCGTACGTCGCCGAGGTGCTGAGCGGATCCGCTGTCCACCTCGCGAGCGTGGCGACCGCGTTCCCGTCCGGCCAGGCGCCGTTGGAGATCAAGCTCGCCGACACCCGGGCCGCCGTCGAGGCGGGCGCCGACGAGATCGACATGGTGATCAACCGGGGCGCGTTCCTGGCCGGGCGCTACCAGGAGGTCTACGACGAGATCGTGGCCACCAAACAGGCCTGCGGGGACGCCCACCTCAAGGTCATCCTGGAGACCGGCGAGCTAGCCACCTACGACAACGTGCGCCGTGCCTCCTGGCTGGCCATGCTGGCCGGCGGCGACTTCATCAAGACCTCCACCGGCAAGGTCCCGGTCGCGGCGACCCTGCCGGTGACCCTGGTCATGCTGGAGGCCGTCCGCGACTTCCGCGCGGCCACCGGTCGGCAGGTGGGCGTGAAGCCGGCCGGCGGCATCAAGACCACCAAGGACGCGATCAAGTACCTGGTGATGGTCAACGAGACCGTCGGCCCGGACTGGCTCGACCCGGACTGGTTCCGCTTCGGCGCGTCCAGCCTGCTCAACGACCTGCTGATGCAGCGCACCAAGCTGACGACCGGCACCTACTCCGGTCCCGACTACTTCACCCTGGACTGATAGCCGATGTTCGAATACGCCCCCGCCCCCGAGTCCCGCTCGGTGGTGGACCTCAAGCCCTCGTACGGGCTGTTCATCGACGGCGCGTTCGTCGACCCGACCAGCGGCGGCAGCTTCAAGTCGATCAACCCCGCCTCCGAGGAGGTGCTGGCCGAGGTCGCCGAGGCCGACGCCGAGGACGTGGAGCGTGCGGTCCGGGCCGCCCGCAAGGCGTACGACAAGGTCTGGGGTCCGATGTCCGGCCGCGACCGGGCGAAGTACCTGTTCCGGATCGCCCGGCTCATCCAGGAGCGCTCCCGCGAGCTGGCGGTGCTGGAGTCGCTGGACAACGGCAAGCCGATCAAGGAGTCCCGCGACGTCGACCTGCCGCTGGTCGCCGCGCACTTCTTCTACTACGCGGGCTGGGCCGACAAGCTCGGTCACGCCGGCTTCGGGCCGAACCCGCAGCCGATCGGGGTGGCCGCGCAGGTCATCCCGTGGAACTTCCCGCTGCTCATGCTGGCCTGGAAGATCGCCCCGGCCCTCGCCGCGGGTAACACGGTGGTGCTCAAGCCCGCCGAGACCACCCCGCTGACCGCGCTGCTGTTCGCCGAGATCTGCCAGCAGGCCGACCTGCCGGCCGGCGTGGTCAACATCGTCACCGGGGCGGGCGACACCGGCCGGGCGCTCGTCGAGCACCCCGGCGTGGACAAGGTCGCCTTCACCGGCTCCACCGAGGTCGGCCGGGCCATCGCCCGGTCGGTCGCCGGCACCCGCAAGAAGCTCACCCTGGAGCTGGGCGGCAAGGCAGCCAACATCGTCTTCGACGACGCGCCCATCGACCAGGCCGTCGAGGGCATCGTCAACGGCATCTTCTTCAACCAGGGGCACGTCTGCTGCGCCGGCTCCCGCCTCCTCGTCCAGGAGAACGTCGCCGAGCGCGTGCTGGAGTCGCTCAAGCGGCGGATGGCCCAACTGCGCGTCGGGGACCCGCTGGACAAGAACACCGACGTCGGCGCGATCAACTCCGCCGCTCAGCTGGACCGCATCCGCGAGCTGTCCGACGCCGGCTCCGCCGAGGGCGCCGAACGCTGGTCGACGCCGTGCGAGCTGCCCGACCGGGGTTTCTGGTTCGCGCCGACCATCTTCACCGGCGTCACCCAGGCACACCGCATCGCCCGCGAGGAGATCTTCGGGCCGGTGCTGTCGGTGCTCACCTTCCGCACGCCGGCCGAGGCCGTCGAGAAGGCCAACAACACACCGTACGGGCTGTCGGCCGGGATCTGGACCGACAAGGGCTCCCGGATCCTGTGGATGGCCGACCGGCTGCGCGCCGGAGTGGTCTGGGCCAACACGTTCAACAAGTTCGACCCCACCTCGCCGTTCGGCGGCTACAAGGAGTCGGGCTACGGTCGCGAGGGCGGCCGGCACGGGCTGGAGGGGTACCTCAATGTCTGAGCGGGTCGCGGTACGCAAGACGTACAAGCTCTTCATCGGCGGGAAGTTCCCGCGCAGCGAGTCGGGACGGTCGTATCTCGTGCAGTCCTCGAATGTGTCACTGGCCTCCCGCAAGGACGCCCGGGACGCGGTGGTCGCCGCCCGCGCCGCCGTCAAGGGCTGGGCCGGCGCGACCGCGTACAACCGGGGTCAGATCCTCTACCGGGCCGCCGAGATGCTGGAAGGCCGCCGCGAGCAGTTCGTCGCCCTGGGCATCGGTGGCGACGAGGTGGACGCCGCGGTGGACCGCTGGGTCTGGTACGCCGGCTGGGCCGACAAGCTCGCCCAGGTGTACGGCGGCGCGAACCCCGTCGCCGGCCCGTACTTCAACCTCTCCGCACCCGAGCCCACCGGCGTGGTCGCGGTGGTCGCCCCGGAACGCCCGGCGCTGCTGGGCCTGGTCAGCGTGATCGCCCCGGCGATCGTCACCGGTAACACGGTGGTGGTCGCGGCGTCGCCGTCCGAGCCACTGGCGGCGGTGACGCTGGCCGAGGTGCTGGCGACCTCCGACCTGCCCGGCGGTGTGGTCAACATCCTGACCGGTGCGATCACCGAGACCGCGCCGACGTTGGCCTCGCACCTTGACGTCAACGCGATCGACCTGACCGGCGTGGCCGACGCGTCCCTCGCCAGCGACCTAGAGGTCAAGGCGGCCGAGAACCTCAAGCGGGTGCTCCGGCCGGCCCCGGCCGACCACGACTGGACCGCCGACCCGGGCCTGACCCGGATGACCACGTTGCTGGAGACGAAGACGGTGTGGCATCCCAAGGGGGTGTGATCTGGGTTGTTGGCGGGTTGCGCAGGGGGTTTTCCGGGGGAGCCCGCCCACTCCGGGCGGTCAGGCTTGATCCCTGCGTGGGCGGACTCCCCCGGAAAACCTGACCTGGGCCACGCCCGTCGGGTGGGTCAGCTTGCGTGTCCCGCCCGACGTCGAGTCGCCGGGCTGCGGGGCCGATCGGGCGAAGCCGACCGCGCGACCGCTACCGCCGGCCGCGACGGGTACGGCCGGCCGCGCGGTCATGATCTGCGCAGCTTCAGGGATGTTGCTGCCTCCGGGGCGCTGGAGGCAGCAACATCCCTGTTCTTGTGCGGATCTTGCGCGGCGGGCGAACGGGCGCGGGCGAACGGGCGCGGGCGGTGGGCGGCGGGCACCGGACGCGGGGGTGGGGGATCTACTACCGGGGGTAGGATTGGGCTGTGACTCGGTTGGGCGATCTTGAGCGTGCGGTGATGGACGTGCTGTGGGACGTGGTCCCGGGCACGTCGGACGGTGTGACCGTGCGCGAGGTCGCGGACGCGCTCGACGGCCGGGAACTGGCGTACACGACGGTGATGACCGTCCTCGACCGGCTCGCCGGCAAGGGCATGGTGCAGCGTGAACGCGAGGGCCGCGCCTGGCGGTACCGGCCGGCGGCCAGCCGCGAGGCGCACATCGCCCAGCTCATGCTCGACGCCCTCGACCTGGGCGGCAGCCGGGACGCGGCGCTGGTGCGCTTCGCCCGCTCGGTGACCGGCACCGAGGCCGAGGTGCTGCGGGCGGCCCTGGGCAGCGAGGCCGGGCTGACCGGGCCGGTCACGACCGGCAGCGACGCCGGGCTGACCGACCGGGTGGACCCGCCGACGGGCCGACGGCCGGCCGACGAGACAGCGGAGCGGTAGGCGCGCCATGGCCTTCGCCGTGCACTTCGCCGCCACCATGCTGGCCTGCTATCTGACCGCGCAGGTGCTGGCCCGTTCCACCTGGACGTGGCGCAGTCCGCGGGTGGCGATCGTCTGCTGGCAGGCCGTCGGGCTGGCGTTGGGTCTCTCCGCGATGGGGCTGCCGATGGCGCTCGGGCTGGCCGCGTACGACCGGCCCACCGGGAGCGCCCTGCTCGCCCTGACCAACGATCTCGTCCACGGCACCCTGCCGGTCGGCGTGACGGCGCTGCACCTGGGCGGCGTCGGGGTGGGCTTCGGCATCGGCGCGGTGCTGGTCACCACGACCGTCCGCAGCATCCACGGCACCATCCGCGCTCAGCGCCGGCACCGGGACCTGCTCACCCTGGTCGCCCGGGACGACCCGGCCGCCCCGGGGGCGCTCGTCCTGGACCATCCGAGCGCCGCCGCGTACTGCCTGCCCGGGGTGAAGCCGCAGGTGGTGGTCAGCGCGGGCACCCTGAGCCTGCTGGACCGGGCCGAACTGGCCGCCGTGCTCTCGCACGAACGCGCCCACGCCCACGAGCGGCACGATCTGGTGCTGCTGCCGTTCACCGCGCTCTGCCGGGCGCTGCCGTGGTTCGGCTGGGTCCGCGACGCGCACGAGCGGGTCGCCCTGCTGGTCGAGATGCGCGCCGACGACAAGGCCCGCGAGCTGCACGCGGAGGCCCCGCTGGCGGGTGCGCTGCGTCGCTTCGCGGCCGCCGGGCACCGGGTCACCCCGGCGGGCGCGCTGGGTCTGGGCGACCGTGACCTCGACGTACGCGTCCAGCGCCTCCTGGTCGCCGACCGCCCTCCCCGCGCCCTCGGCGCCACCGCCCTCGCGGTAGCCACCACCCTGGTGGCCCTCCCCCTAACCCTCTTCCTGACCTAACCCCCACCCCCACCCACCTCCGGGCGCGGTGATCAACAGGTTCGCGTCAAGAACCGCTCGATATCTGACGCGAATCTCTTGATCACCGCTTTTGGTGATCAGACGTGTAGGGAGACTACGTGTAGGGTTGCTATGACAAGGGAGCCAACAGCTAGGAAAGAGCCGGCCATGGACACGCTGCTCCTCGCTCGCCTCCAGTTCGCCACCACCACGTCGATCCACTTCCTGTTCGTGGTCGTCACGCTCGGGCTCGTCACCCTGCTGGTCGGCATGCAGACGGCCTGGGTGGTCACCGGCAATCCGAAGTGGGAGCGACTGACCCGGTTCTGGGGCCAGCTCTACGTGATCAACTACGTGCTGGGCATCGCCACCGGCATCGTGATGGAGTTCCAGTTCGGGCTGAACTGGAGCGGCCTGTCGCGCTACGTCGGCAACGTCTTCGGCGCGCCGCTGGCGATCGAGACGCTCGTGGCGTTCTTCCTGGAGTCCACGTTCCTCGGGATGTGGATCTTCGGCTGGCACCGGCTCCGCAAGGGCGTCCACCTGGCACTGCTCTGGGGCGTGGCGCTCACCGCGTACGCCTCGGCCTTCTGGATCATGGTGGCCAACTCCTGGTTGCAACACCCCGTCGGGTACGAGGTCCGCGACGGCGTCGCCCACCTCACCGACTTCGGCGCGCTGCTCACCAATCCCAGCCTCGGCATGGCCTTCGGGCACGTGGTCTCCGCCGCGCTGCTGGTCGGCGGGATGCTGATGGCGGCCGTCAGCGCCTGGCACCTGATCCGGCGTACGCCGGACTTCGCCCTGTTCCGCACCTCGCTGCGGATCGGCCTGGTCACCTCGGCGTTGGCGATCTCGCTGGTGCAGGGCTTCGGGTTCGCCCAGTTCGGGCCGGTCGGCGAGGTGCAGCCGACCAAGTTCGGTCAGGGGCCGGAGGCGCAGGCGTTGATCGCCGACTGGACCGCCCGGTTCGGCCCGGGCGACTACACCCCGCCGGTGCTGGCCAACGTCGGGCTCGGCTTCATGATCCTGATCGGCTTCACGCTCGGGTGCGTCTGGTTCCTGCTGCCGCTGCTCTTCCGGGACTGGATCATCCGGCTGCGCTTCCCGCTCTGGCTGATCCTGCTCGGCACGCCGCTGCCGTTCGTCGCGGTGATCCTCGGCTGGATCGCCCGGGAGGTCGGCCGCCAGCCCTGGGTGGCGTACGGGGTGCTCCCGACCGAAAAGGCCGTCTCCGCAGTCGGCGCACCGGTGATGCTCACCTCGCTGATCGGCTTCAGCCTGCTGCTGGGCACCCTCGCCGTCACCAACTGGGTGCTGCTCGCCCGGCACGCGGCCCGCGGCGCCGCCGACCCGGCGCTCGGCCGCCCGCCGGCACCACCCACCGAACCGGCCCAGCCGGAACCCGTACTCGCCTGAGGAGATCACCCGTGGACCTCGCCTGGTACGCCCTGCTCGGCCTCTTCTTCGCCAGCTACCTGGTGCTCGCCGGCTACGACTACGGCGTCGGGCTGCTGCTCGCCCGGGGCGGCACCCCGGCCGGACGGCGGGCCGCGCTCACCGCTCTCGGGCCGTTCTTCCTCGGCAACGAGGTCTGGCTGGTCGCCACCGTGGGCATCCTCTTCGGTGCGTTCCCGGTATTGGAGGGGGAACTGCTCGCCGGCTGCTACCCGGCGGTCGCCGGTGCGCTGGCCGGGGTCGTCCTGGTCACCGCCGGGGTGCAACTGCGCAGCCGGCCGGACGAGCGGGTCCGCGCCCGCTGGGACCGGGTCATCGTGGTCGGCAGCGCGCTCGCCGCGCTCGGCTGGGGTGTGCTGCTGGCCGCGCTGCTCCAGGGCGTGCCCCGGGCGGCCGACGGGCACGTCCTGGGTGTGTCGCACCTGGCCACCCCGTTCGCCGCCGCCGCCGGGCTGGCCATGCTCGCCCTGGTCGCGGTGCACGGTGCGACCTTCCTCACGCTGCGCCTGCCGGCCGACGCCGCCGCCGTGGCCGGGCGCACGGCCACCCGGCTGATCCCGGTGGCGCTCTGCGCGGTGGCCCTGGCCACCGCCGTGGGTCTGCTCTCCGAGCGGGTACGCGACGCCGTCCAGCGACCGGCGGTGGCCGTACTCCTGCCGGTGGTGCTGGTGGCGGCGCTGCTGGCGGCCCGGACGGCGCTGGTGCGGCGGCGGCCGGGGTGGGCTCTGGTCGCCACCGGCGCGGCGCTGGCGCTGCCGGTGGCGCTGGTCGGCGCGGCCCTCTGGCCCTACGTGCTGGTGTCCACGGCGGACGCGGACGCCTCGCTGACGGTGGCCGACGCCGCCGCCAGCGCCCCGACGTTGCGTCTGCTCGGCTGGGTGGCGCTGCCGCTGCTGCCGGCCCTACTAGGCTTCCAGGCGATGTGCTGGTGGGTTTTCCGGGGACGGACCGACGGCAGGGCACCGGTGTACTGGTGAACCGCCGTCCGTTCGACCCGCGTCTGCTGCGTCGGGTCCCCGCGGCCCGGCGCGACCTCGCCGTGCTCGCGCTCCTCGGCGTGGTCGCCGCCGCGTTGATCGTCGCGCAGGCCACCGCCCTGGCGGCGGTGCTGGCCACCGCCTTCGACGGGCGTCTGAACCGGCCGGCGCTGACGGGCTTCGTGCTCGCCGTCGCCGCCCGTTCGGCGCTGGTCTGGGCGCAGGGCACGGTGTCCGCGCGGGTCGCCGCCACGGTCAAGGCCACCCTGCGGGCCGACCTGCTCGGTGCGGTGGGCCGGCACGGGCCGGGCTGGGTGGCCGGGCAGCGGGCCGGCGAGCTGGCCACCCTCACCGGACGCGGGTTGGATGCGCTGGACGCCTACTTCACCGGATACCTGCCGCAGTTGGTGCTCAGCGTGACGGTGCCGGTGGCGGTGCTGGCGCGGATCGTCTTCGCGGACTGGAGCTCGGCGCTGATCATCGCGTTGACGCTGCCGCTGATCCCGGTCTTCGGCGCGCTGCTGGGCTGGCAGGCGCAGGCCGCCACCGAGCGGCAGTGGCGGCGGCTCGCCCTGCTGGGCGGGCACTTCCTGGACATGGTCGCCGGGCTGCCGACGCTGCGGGCGTTCGGGCGGGCCCGGGCACAGACCGACGTGGTGCGCCGGATGGCCGACGGGCACCGGGTCGCCACCATGAAGACGCTGCGCATCGCGTTCCTCTCCGCGCTGGTGCTGGAGCTGGTCGCCACCCTCTCGGTGGCGCTGGTCGCGGTGCCGGTCGGCATCCGGTTGCTCGGCGGCGGGCTGGCCCTGCACACCGCCCTGCTGGTGCTGCTGCTCACGCCGGAGGCGTACCTGCCGCTGCGGGCGGCCGGCAGCCGCTTCCACGCCAGCATGGAGGGGCTGACGGCACTGGACGAGGCGCTCACCGTCTCCGCCACGCCGGCCACCCCCCGCGCCGCCGAGGGCGCCGCCGTCCCCGACGGGCGCGGCGAGATCCGCCTGGACGCCGTGACCGTGGCGTACGAGCGGACCACCGCGCTGCGCGATGTGACCCTGACCATCCGACCCGGCGAACGGATCGCCGTCATCGGACCCAGCGGCGCCGGCAAGAGCACCCTGCTCGGTCTGCTGCTCGGCTTCGTGACGCCGACGTCGGGCCGGGTCACCGTGGACGGGATCGACCTCGCCGCCGCCGACCTGGACGCCTGGCGTCGACAGCTCGCCTGGGTGCCGCAGCGCGCCCACCTGTTCGCCGCCTCGCTGACCGACAACATCCGCCTCGGCGCTCCGGACACGCCAGCAGAGGCGGTCTTCACCGCGGTGCGGGACGCGGCCCTGGACGACGTGGTCGCCGGCCTGCCCGACGGTCTGGACACCCGGCTCGGCGAGCGCGGCCACGGGCTGTCCAGTGGGCAGCGACAGCGGGTGGCGCTGGCCCGCGCGTTCCTGCGGGACGCGCCGGTGGTGCTGCTCGACGAGCCCACCGCACGGCTCGACACGGCCAGCGAGGCGGTGGTGCTCGACGCCACCCGCCGACTGGTCGCGGGCCGGACCGCGTTGCTGGTCGCGCACCGGCCGGCGCTGCTGGCCGACGCCGACCGCGTCCTGCGCGTCGAGGACGGGCGGGTCACCGAGCTGACGCCCGAGCCGACTCCGAAGGTGACGAGATGAACACCGTGCCCGAGCCGGTGGACCCCGCGCCGGGCGTCGACGCGGCACCGAGCGGGCGGGTCGCCGCCGAACGTGCCGTACTGCGGCTGGCCCGCCCGTACCTGGGTCGCCTGGCCGGTGCCGGGCTGCTCGCCGCCGCCACCGAGTTCGCCGGTCTCGCCCTGATGGCCACCGCGACATGGCTGCTGATGAGCGCCGCCGGCCGACCCCCACTGGACCGCCTCACGGTGGCGATCGTCGCGGTCCGGGCCCTCGCCATCAGCCGGGGCGTCTTCCGGTACGCCGAACGGCTCGCCGGGCACGACGCCGTGCTGCGCATGATCACCGACGTCCGGGCCCGGGTCTTCGCCACCCTCGCGGCCCGTCGCCACACCCGGCACCGCTCGGGGGACGTCCTGAGCCGGCTGGTCTCCGACGTCGAGGCGGTCCAGGACCTGCTGCTGCGGGTCCTGGTGCCCGGCGCGGCGGCGGCGCTGGTCGGGGTGCTGGCGGTGCTCGGAGCGGCACTGATCTCGCCACCGGCCGCCGGTGTGCTCGCCGTCGGCCTGGTCGTCGCCGGTGTGGCGCTGCCGGCGCTGGCCACCGTGGTCACCCGACGCAGCGCGGCCGAGGTGGCGCCGTTGCGTGGCGCGTTGGCCACCGATGCCGTCGACCTCACCCACGGCGCCGCCGACCTGGCCGCGTTCGGGGCGACCGACGCCGCGCTGCGCGCCGCGGAGCGGCGGGCCGACCGGTTGGCTCGCCTGGAACGCCGGTTGGCGGCCACCGGCTTCGCGGTGGACGCGGCCGGGGTGCTGGTCGCCGGGCTGACCGCCGCCGCCGTGGTGCTGGTCGCGTTGGCCGCCGACGTGCGGGGCGTCCTGGTCGGGGTGCTGGCCGTCGGCACGCTGGCCGCCGTGGAGGTGGCGCTGGCCCTGGTCTCGGCCGCCCGGCAGTGGACCCAGCTGCGGCCCGGCCTGGCCCGGGTCGCCGTCCTGCTCGACGCCGCCCCGCCCGCCCACACCGCTTCCGCCGCCGGGGCCGAGCCGTCCGGGCCGCACGACCTGCGCTTCGCCGAGGTGAGTGTGCGGTACCGGGCCGGCGCGGCACCGGCGCTGGACCGGGTGAGCCTGGACCTGCCCGCCGGCCGGCGCATCGCCGTCGTCGGCCCGAGCGGCGCCGGCAAGAGCACCCTCGCCGCGGTGCTGACGGGCGCGGTCCGCCCCACCGCCGGCCACGTCACCCTGGCCGACCGCGACCTGACCGCGTACGGCGAGGAGGAGCTGCCCCGGGTCGTGGGTGGGCTGCTCGCCGAGGCGTACGTCTTCCACGCCACCGTCCGGGAGAACCTGCTGCTCGGCCGGGCCGGCGCGAGTGAGGCCGAGCTGACCGGGGCGATGACGGCCGCCGGACTGCTGGACTGGGTCCACGCCCAGCCGGCCGGCTGGGACACCCTGGTCGGCGAGGAGGGCGGCCAACTCTCCGGCGGTCAGCGCCAGCGGCTCGCGCTCGCCCGGGCCCTGCTCGCCGCGCCGCCGGTGCTGGTGCTCGACGAGCCCACCGAAGGGCTGGACCCGGCCGCCGCCGACGCGGTGCTCGCCTCGGCCCTCGCCGCCACCCCCACCGGGCACTCGGTCCTGCTGATCAGTCACCGGCTCAGCGGGCTGGCCGGCCTCGACGAGATCATCGTCCTCGACGGCGGTCGGGTGATCCAGCGCGGCCGGCACGCCGAGTTGATCGCCGCCCCCGGCTGGTACCGGGACCAGTGGCTGCTTCAGACAGCGGCGGAGCACGGCTACCTGGCGCTCGCGCCCTGAGGTGTCTCGGGGACGGACCAGGGTTCTCCCCGACGTCGACGCTGACGCGCCCGTGGCAGGGTGGTGCCATGCGGCATGCGGACGACTTCCTGGTCGAGGAGCACCTGCGGGACCTGGAGTCCCGGTTGCAGGGCCCGGCACGGTTGAAGTCCGAGCTGTTGACCGAGGCGCGTCACGACCTGTTGGACGCCGTCGACGCGTACCGCGAGAGGGGTGTACCGCCCACCGAGGCGCAGCGTCGGGCGGTGGCCGAGTTCGGCGCACCGGCGCAGGTGTTGCCCTCCTGGCAGGCGGAGCTGGCGGTGGCCGCCCTGCGTGGCCTCTCCCTGCGGATGCTGGCCGTCGCCGGGGTGGCGGTGGTGGCGGGCGACCTCACGTGGCGGGGGTCGAGTTGGAGCGCGGGTCCCCAGCCGCCCACGGCCTACCGGCTGCTGTCCGCCTCGGTCGACTGGATCTGGTCCGGTGGGCTGCTGCTCGCGGTGGCCGGCCTGCTGGTGGTCTGGGCGGGCGCGCGGTCGGCACGATCACACCTGGCGGTGGCGCAGCGGGCGGTGGGCATCGGCCTGACCGGCACGCTCGCGCTCGGCATGGTGGCCGGTGGTGCCCTCTTCGCCTGGTCGATCGACCTGTGGGACGCGGCGCTGACCTGGCCACCGATGATCGTCGGCATGGTGGTGGCCGGCGCGGCGTACTTCTCGCTGACCCGCGCGGCGCGCGGTTGGGTGCGGGCCACCGCGGGCTAAGGGTCGCCGTTCAGGCGGGGGCGCTGCCGGGGTCGAGGAACCGGCCGACCGTCGCCGAGAACTCCTGCCACCCGGCCCGCTCCCCGGCCAGGGCGCGGCGGCCGGAGTCGGTGAGCTGGTACGTCCGCCGCTCCCGACCGTTGACGGTGCTCCAGCTGCTGGCCACGTGCCCGGCACGCTCCAGCCTGCGCAGCGCCGGATAGATGGTGCCGGTGGGCAGGTCGAGGCTGCCGTCGCTGCGTGTGCGCAGGGACTCGATGATGGCGTAGCCGTGCAGCGCGCCCTGTTCGAGGACGGCGAGCAGAAGGGCGTCGAGGTGACCGTGCAGCGACTGGGCCTTCATGTGTAGCTACGCTACTTGTCCGGCGGCCGGTCCGCCACCACCGCGCACCCGCAGGTACGAGACGTTCCTCGGCCGGCCACCGGGGTGCGGGCTCCGGGCTTCCCGAGTCGCCGACTAGGGTATGTGCCCAGAGTCACTCGCCGGTCGGAGACCCCGGTGGGTGGGCAACCCGAAGCACACGGAGGTCAGCGTGGCCCGCCAGTCGCCCCAACGGCCCGACGCCGACGAGCCCGAGCTCGACGACACCACCGGCCCGGCCGAGCCAGACGCGGCCGAGGAGGCCGACGACAACCCCCGCGCGTCGGTCGACAGGTCGCTCTGGGAAGAGCTGCGGATCGACCCGGTGGAGATCGCCCTGCCCGCCGGCACCGGCTTCACCCTGCGCGCGTACCGGCCGGCCGGCTCGCTGACCCCGACCGACGTGACCGAGCGCGACCAGGACGACCCGTTCCTCGCCCGCCGCCAGGTCGTCGAGGAGGAGGACGACGAGACCGTCGTCATCCTCGACGAGGAGCTGGCCGAGGAGTTCGCCGACGCCGACGAGGAGGAGAAGTCCTCGCGTCGGCGCCGCGACGGCGACGCGGACGCGGACGCGACCGCCGACGAGGACGACGACGAGGACGACGCCACCGACGAGGCGGACGACGAGGAGGTGCCCGTCTTCCTCAGCCACCGGGGCAAGCTGCTGCTGTTCAAGACCCCCGAGTCGCTGGTCAGTTTCGTCCGTTCCGGCGCACCCAACGATCTGTCCCAACTGGACAGCTGGAATGAATTGGCCGAACGGGTGGAGCCGGCCGACATCGCGCCGCTCGACGAGGACACCTACGAACTCGACCTCGTCGTGGAGAACCTGCGGGGCGGCCACGACACCTGGGATTCCACCCTGCTGATCGAGGCCGGCGAGGTCGCCCGCGACCTTTCGTACGCGTTGCGCCTGCCTGCGGTCCTGGACATGCTCTCCGCCGGCTCCAGCCTCGACGACCTGGACGAGGCGCTCCGCGCCTCGGCCAACGGCGGCATCGGCGCCTTCCTGGGCCGGCGACGGCTGAAGAAGATCGGGGCACAAACCGCGAGTTTGGGTTGGCGCACCATTGTCGGCAAGATCTCTGCGGTGGTGGACTGGCGCGACTGACCCGTACCGGGGAGCATCAGTTGCTGGCAGTAGGAAGACCTGTCCCGGGAGGAGGACGACGCCGTGGCGCTCGTGCGCGTGTACTGCGGTCTGGCCTCGGCGGATCCGGCTGACCGACCGGCCTCGGCCGGTTCGACGCTGACGTCCGCTGTGGTCGACGACGCAGGCCGTCTGCTGCATGTCTGCGAGATCGGCGACGACGCGGCTGGCTACGCCCAGCTCGTCGCGCTGCTCGTGGAGCGGTCGGGCGGGCCGAGCGGTGCGGCCATCGCCGCCGACAGCGACGACCACACGGTCACCTCGCTGTTGAGCGCGGCGGGTCGACCCCTGGCGATCGCCGACGACGACTCCGTCGACGACTTCGCCGAGCGCTTCGCCGACGACGACTCGCTGGAGGAGATGCAGTCACCCCCGGCCGAGCGCCGGGCCGTCGGCCTGGCCCGCGCGTTGCAGGCCGGCGCTCTCTCCGCCGTCACCCTGCCGGCTCCCCGGGACCTCGCCGGCTACAAGCAGGTGCTCGCCGCCCACGCCGCCCTGGCCAGCGGCCGGCACTCCGCCGCCGTGGCGCTGCGCGAGGTGCTGCGCGAGCTGTATCCGGCGGCGCTGCGCGCGTACCCGGACCCGGCCGAACCGGTGTCACTGGCCGTGCTGGACGCACTGCCCGAGCCCGGCATGCTCGGCGGCACCATCGCTCGTGGGCGCGAGGTCTCCGTCGCCGCCGACGCCATCGCCGCTCACCTCGCGGCGGACGGGGTCGCCGACGCCGAGGAGATCAACGAAGCGGTCACCGCGCTGCGGGTCGCCATCTCGGAGACGCCACGTCGCGCCGCCGTCAACCGGGCGCTCACCTCTGCCGTGGCCGAGACGGTCCGGCAGGCCGTCGCCTCCGTACGGGCCTGCGACGCGGGCTGCGAGGCGCTGGTCAGCGCGCTCAGCGCCCGCGTCAGCACCCCCGCGCCGACTCCCGGCCGCCGGGCCGCCGCCCGACGCGGCGAAGCGGTCGGCGAGCTGACCGGCCTCGCGGGCACGGCCGCCGGCCTGCGCTCCGTCCGACCGTCCCCAACCCCCGCCGAGCCCACGCCCGTCGGCGGTCGACGCAGCCGGCCCGAGCCCGCGCCGGGCAGCGCTCCGCTGGCCTCGCCCCGGCCACTCGGCCCGCCACCGGTCGCACCCGCTCCGGTCACCCCGCCACCGGTCGCGCCCGCTCCGGTCGCACCGGCCGCCGTGGCCGGCCCGCCGGTGTCCGCGCCCCCCGGTCGCGCCGAACCGCTCCCCAGCCGGATCGACGGCCCGACCAACCGGCCGGTCTCGTCGCCCCCGCCCCCGCCACCGGGGATCACCCCGATCGCACCGGCCCAGCGGGGCACGGTGCCGCCGGCCGAGGCGGGCGAGCCGTTCCGGCCCACGTTGACCACCGCCGCCATCAACAGCGCGCGGGCCGAGCGGCAGCGCACGGTCATTCCGCCCCGCCCGAAGACCAACGGCGAGCGGCAGAGCCACCCGCAGCGACCGTCGGTCCAGGACCCACCCACCGGTGGGTTCAGCGTCACCGACCTGAGCATCCCGGTGCCCGCTCCCCGGCCGGAGCAGGAGCCCGCGCCGCCCGGGTCGCGGGCCAACTGGCCGCTCGTCAACAACCCGGAGGACCCGGCCGACAGCTCGCCGAACAACCCGGTCGCCTACCCGTACGGCGGCAACCGCGGCGTCGACGCCCCGACCGAGCCGGGTCGGGCCGACGGGCGGGTAACGCCGCCCTGGCTGGCCGACGACCTGCCCCAGGAGCCGCCCATGCTGCGGCTGGTCGAGCCGCCGCCGCTGGCCGACCGGGCGCTGCGGGACGGGCTCAACCCGCCCACTGGGGAGTCCCGCCTGGACACTCCGCCGCTGCGGCTGGTCGACCGCGAGCAGGCCAACCGCAACGGCCGTCCCGCACCGCTCGTCGAGCGGGCCGCCGAGCACCGGCCGCCGCCCCCGGTCGAGCACCGGCCACCGCCGGTCGCCGACGAGGGGGACGGTGACCTGCTGATCTTCGCGCAGGCCAAGTCCGCCTGGTTCGTGGGCCACGGCGACGACGAGTCCGACCTGGACTGGTCGACCACCGCCGACACCGGATGGCAGGCCGCCGAGCAGGCCGCCCGCCCCGCGGTCGGTGCCGAGACCAACGCCGGCCTGCCGAAGCGCGTTCCGCAGGCCAACCTGGTCCCGGGCTCCCCGTTGCGGGAGGAGCGTCCACTCCGGATCGTGCGGGACGCGGCGAGCCTCGCGGAGAACACCACCGGCTACTTCCGTGGCTGGCG
Organism: Micromonospora sp. WMMD736; assembly: GCF_049179015.1. Lineage (NCBI taxonomy): Bacteria > Bacillati > Actinomycetota > Actinomycetes > Micromonosporales > Micromonosporaceae > Micromonospora > Micromonospora sp. WMMD736. Next base: position 5,250,347 of record NZ_JBMHMI010000001.1, on the reverse strand, counting down.
TCGCGGTCAGGAGATCGGCGGGTTCGCGGTGGGCGGTCGTCCGGGCCGCGAGGCCGCCGGTGGTTGGGACTTCAGCCGCGACCACGGGGACCGCGACGACGACCGCGAGTACGAGTACCGGTCGGCCGGCTACCAGTCCTGAGCGCCTCTGTCGCGCCCGTTCTTCCTCCCGCCCTCACGCCGACATGGCTGAGGGCGGGAGTGCGTTCAGGAGCGAACTCGGCGGGCCGCGTCGTCACCGCAGCACTGCCCACGACGCAAAGAATCCTGGAAGGGCCGCAGCGGCCGTTCCAGGATTCTTCGTCGCGTGCGCGTGGGTGCGCAGCATCGCCCGCCCGGTGGCGGCCGAAACCACCACCGGGCGCGGAAGCCTACCGGTCAGGCCGGGGCGACGGCGCGGGTACGACGCATGGTGAGCACGTACTCGACAAGCGAGATCAGCACGTGCTTCGTCGACTCCCGGTTACGGGCGTCGCAGGCCACCACCGGCACGTCACTCGAGATCGCCAAGGCGTCCCGGACGTCCTGCGGGTCGTGGTACTGCATCCCGTCGAAGCAGTTGATGGCGACCAGGTACGGCAGCCGCCGGTGCTCGAAGAAGTCGATCGCCGCGAAGCAGTCGGCCAGCCGGCGGGTGTCCACCAGCACGACCGCACCGATCGCACCCCGCACCAGTTCGTCCCACATGAACCAGAATCGGGTCTGACCCGGCGTACCGAACAGGTACAGGATCAGGTCACGGTCGATCGAGATCCGGCCGAAGTCCATGGCCACCGTGGTCGTCGTCTTGCCCGGCACCTGCCGGGTGTCGTCGACGCCCACGCCGGCCGAGGTCATGATGGCCTCGGTGGTCAGCGGCGTGATCTCCGAGACCGAGCCGACCAGCGTCGTCTTACCGACGCCGAATCCACCGGCGATAACGATCTTCGCCGACGTCACGCGCCCACTCGGGGTCGGTGGGCGGTGCGACATGTCAGAGCCTGCGAAGTCCACTCAGCACCCTCTCCAGCAGTTCAGTGCCCACCGCGTCGTCGGAGTCGTCCAGGATGGTCGGCTCGTGGACCGCGACCAGGCCGTCCGTCGCCATGTCGGCGATGAGCACCCGGGCCACACCGAGCGGCAGCTGCATCCGCGCCGCGATCTCGGCGAGCGATTGCACGCGTCCGTCACACAGCGCGGCAATGTACTGGTGTTCGCGGCCCTGGCCGCCGCTGCCATTGGCAGTGGCCCGGCCGCGCACCGTCGTCTCGACGAGCGCCTCCAGCGCGATGTCGAGCCGGGGACGGGTTCGACCACGGGTCACGGCGTATGGACGGACCAACGCTCCGGTCGGTTCGTCACGATCGGCCATGTCGCCGCTCACCTCCTTCGCACCCCGTACCGGCTCCCACCGGTGGAACTCGTCGTTCTTGTCGTATCAGTTGCGCCGACCGCACGATCGGCGAGACGTCAGCCCAGCATGCCCGCGGCCGCGCGCGGCTGCGGGGTCAGGGCGTCGCCCACCCGGTCGACCAGTAGCGCCATCTCGTAGCCGACCTGCCCGACGTCGGAGCTGCGGGCCGCCAGCACGGCGAAGGACGAACCATCCGAGATGGACATCAGGAACAGGAAGCCATTGTCCATCTCCACGACGGTCTGCAGCACCGCGCCTCCCTCGAAGCAGCGGGCCGCTCCCTGGGTCAGGCTGACCAGACCGGACGCGATCGCGGCGAGCTGGTCTGCCCGGTCCCGCGGCAGGTCCCGTGACGACGCGAGGAGCAGGCCGTCCGCCGAGACGGCGACCGCGTGTGCGACACCCGGCACCCGATCGGCGAAGTTGGCCAGCAGCCAACCAAGATCCTGCGTAGTTGTCATCCTTCTTGCTCCTTCTGCCCGCTCCCGGCCGCTGAGCCTGAGCCAGACTGCGAGGATTGCTGCCCTCCCGGAGTCTCCTCCGGGCTGGTCGGGTTGTCCGAGGTGCTACGCCCTCGCTGCACGCCCCGATGGTAGGCGGAGAGCAGGCCACGGACCGCCTCCGGGGAGCGCCGCTGGACCGAGGTGACGGGCTTCTCCACCGCGCCCGGCACCAGCTGCGCCATCGGCTTGCGCTTGGGCAGGCCGGTCGTGGTGGTCTCGTTCACCGGCACCGCGCTGGCCGCTGCCGAGGCGGCACGCCAACCGTCGTCGGCGGCGGTCTGCCACCCGTTGCTCGGCGATTGGGGCCGGCGGTTCGGTAGGCCCTCGGCGAGATCGGGGCGTGGGCCGCCGTTCGCTGTCGCCCCGTTGTCCCGCGGCGCTCCTCCGGCCGTCGGAGTGTCTGCCATCGGTGCGTTACCTGTCGTTCCGGGTGGTGTCTTGGCTGCCCGACCGGTGGCATCGACCGTGGCGAACTGCTGGGTCGCGTCGCCGCCGTTCGTCGACGGCGCGGCGCTGGCCTCCTCCGGACCCGGACGGCGGGTACGGAACCAGGCGGACTCGAGCTCCCGGAAGATCGGCAGCTCCATGGTCTCGTCCGCGTACCGCTGACGGTTCTGGGCCTGCGGCTGCTGCGGCGCCGGACGGGCCGACGCCTGGGCCTGCGGGACCGGCATCGACGCCTGCGGGGCAGCGACCGGCGGCGCCTGCGGCGCGGGAGCCGGCGGCTGGACCGCGGTGGTCGGCTGCTCGCCGGGGCGCGGCACCCGGGGCAGCTCCGTCGTCATGTCCAGGGCGGCGGCGAGCCGCTCGGGCACCGGCGGGGTCTGCGTGTCCCGCTCGCCGCCGGGTACCGGCGGCCAGGCCGGCGGCGCCGGAGTGCCGGGCGCCGGTGCGGGCGGGGCGGACCGGGGGGTGAAGCCGCTGAACGACTGGCCGGAGACCGGCGGCGCCGAGTACGGCTGACCGGAGGCCGGAGACGCCGAGACGGGCGCGGCGGACACCGGCGGACCGGCGTACGGCTGACCGGAGGCGGGCGCGGCGGACACCGGCGGACCGCCGTACGGCGCACCCGAGTAGGGCTGGCCGGAGTACGGCTGGCCGGACGCGGGCGAGGCGGAGACCGGCGCGCCGGAGTAGGGCTGGGCGGAGACCGGCGGCGCCGAGTACGGCTGTGCCTCCGGGCTGCTGGGCAGCTGCCGGGGGATGGTCGGCTGCTGGCCACCGTTCGGCTCGTCGCCGGCGCGGCGCTGCGGCAGCGGGTCGATGGACTGCCCGTTGGCCGTCCGGGGGGTGAACCCGTCGCCGCCGTTGACGCCGTTCGTCGCGCTCGCGCTCGCGCCGGTCAGGTCCGACCAGGCGGGCATCGAGCGGTACCCACCGGTGTTGGCGGGCGTGCCGGAACCGTTGCGCGACGCGGGGTCGAACGGCCGACCGCCGAGGGTGACCTGGTTGCCGGACTCGCCGGAACGTGCCCCGTTGCCCAGCGCGGGCAGCGCGCCGAGGACCGGCGACGGCGCGGCGGACTGCGGCCCGGCGGCGGGCAGGGCCGGCGGCTGCTGGACCCGGCCGGAGAGCGCCCGGGGTACCAGCACCGAGGTGGGCAGGGTCACGTCGGCGACCGTGCCACGGTCGGAGCCGGGACGCAGCTCGACGCGCACGCCGTGCCGCGAGGCCAGGCGGGCGACCACGACCAGGCCCATCATCCGGGAGACGGCCACGTCCACCTGGGGCGGCGTCGCGAGCTTGTCGTTCAGCTCGTGCAGCTGCTCGCGGCTGATGCCGATGCCGCGGTCCTCCACGTAGAGCGAGGCGCGGTCACCGACCCGGCGGGCCTCGACCATGACCTGCGAGTCCGGCGGGGAGAACGCGGTGGCGTTGTCGAACAGCTCGGCGACGAGGTGCACGAGGTCGTTGACCGCGTGCGCGGCGACCTCGATGTCCCGGTCGATGACGCCGAACTCGATCCGGGTGTAATGCTCGACCTCGGACTGCGCGGCGCGCAGCACGTCGATCAGTGCCGCCGGCTCACGCTGCACGCGGGTGGAGTCGGCGCCGGCGAGCACGAGCAGGTTCTCGTCGTTGCGCCGCATCCGGGTGGCCAGGTGGTCGAGCTGGAACAGCTCGGCCAGCCGGTCCGGGTCCTCCTCGCCGCGCTCCAGCCGGTCGAGGTGCCCGATGAGGCGGTCGACCAGGATCTGCGAACGACGGGCCAGGTTGACGAACATGGTCGCGACGGAGGCGCGCAGCGCCGCCTGCTCGGCGGCCGTGCGGACGGCTTCCAGGTGGACGGCGTTGAACGCCTCGGTCACCTGGCCGAACTCGTCCTTGCTGCGGACCGGCAGCGGTTCGGCGATCTGGTTGGCCAGCTGCACCGGGGAGAGCTGCCCGACGACCTGCGGGTCACGCAGTCGGGCCACCGCCTGCGGCAGGCCGTACTGGGCGACGGAGAGGGCGCCCTGGCGTAGCTCGCGCAGGGACCGGGCCATCGAGCGGGCGACCAGGTACGCGAAGAGGATGGCCAGGAGCAGCATGCTGAGCAGCAGGCCGGTCTCCAGGAACACCTGGCGCTGGACGTCCGACCGGATGTTGTCGGCCTCGGCGACCACGTCACCGTCGAGCTTCGTCTCGACTGCGCGGATCAGCTTGGCGTTGGCCGTCATGGCCGACTCCCACTGGTCCGGGCCGAACGGGGCGCCGCGCATGTCGCCGGTGGTGTTGCCGTCGATCCAGCCGATGTAGTTCTGCGCCTCGCGCCGGTCACCGCCGGCGACCGTCTGGTCGTGGAACTTCGCCTCGTCGGAGCTGGCCACGGCCTTGAAGCTCTGCAGCGCCTGCTGCTGACCGGTGCCGCTGGCGATGTAGTCGGTGCGCAGCGCCGGGGTCATCCGCTGACCACCCTGCACACCGAGCGCGCGGTGCACGACGACCCGCCGGAGCGACAGGAACTCCTTCTCCCGGGCGACCGCTGCCGCGGCCCGCATCCGGTCGCTCAGCTCGTTGTTGCCGGCGAGTTGGGTGGCCGAGTCCCGGATGGCGAGCAGGTCGTTGATCAGACCCTCGTACGCCTGGACGGCCTCGGCGAGCTTGAGCTTGCCGTTGAACACCTGGCTGCGGACGCCCGGCAGGTCCTTCAGGCTCTGGTCGATGCCGCCGAGCACGCCCTCGAGGCTGCCCGGCAGGTCCTCCACGTCGCCCCGCTGCTGCCGGTAGGGGGTCATCGCCTGGTCGACCCGGGTGTTCGCCCGGTTGTAGGCCTCCTGGTACTGCGCCTTCGGCTGCGTACCGGTCGCCTGCAGCAGCAGGACGGCGGAGGTCCGCTCGTCCTGGAGTTTGTCGACCAGGTCACCCGAGTAGCTCGACAGGTTGGCCAGGTCGCCGGCCCGGTTGGCATTGTTGAGCGTCTCCAGGTGGTCGACGAGACCACTGGTGCCCACAACGACCGTGGCGATGGTCGGCACGATCATGATGAGACCGAGCTTGGACCAGATCGGCATGTCCCGGAGTCGACTGGCCGGCCGGCGCAGTCGCGACAGGAAGGAGCCCGCCGTCTTTGGCCGTTTGCTCACGTCACCGCCCTCGCGATTACAGCTTGAACGCGTTGCCCCGGGCAACGCCCAGCGACCGACCCGGCGGGTCGGACCCCCGAGATTCCATCACGCCGCTCGACAAGAAGAAAGCCCAGGTTGTCACCGGCCGAGAGTGTGATGAGATGTTGATGCGATTTGATAGCAGTCCGTCTGGCCGGAGTAACTGAAGGTAATGGATCATCCCCACCGCGTTGTCCTGCTCGCCGGCCCCTCAGGCTCCGGAAAGTCGTACATAGCGCAGCAAACCGGCCTGCCTGTGCTGTGCCTCGACGACTTCTACAAAAACGGCGATGACCCTACGTTGCCGCGACGAAACGGCCAGGTCGATTGGGAATCCCCGCAGTCCTGGGACGCCCTGACGGCCGTCGAAACGATTGCGCGCCTGGCCCGCGAGGGCCGTGCCGATGTGCCGGTTTATGCGATCGGCGCGGATCGACGGGTGGCCACCCGGCCATTTGATGTCGACGGATCGCCACTTTTCGTGGCCGAAGGGATTTTCGCCGCCGAGATCGTCGAGGAGTGCCGCCGCCGCGGGCTGCTCGCCGGGGCGTACGCGCTGCGTCGCCCACGCGGAGCGACGTTCCTGCGTCGGCTGGCCCGGGACCTGTCCGAGCAGCGCAAGGCGCCCCGGGTGCTCATCCGGCGCGGCGTGGCCCTGCTGCGGGCCGAACCCGAGGTGCTGCGCCGCCAGACGGGGTTGGGCGCCGAGGCGGCCCGGGCCCGGGAGGTGCTGCGTCGGGTGGCCGGCCTGCTCGCCGGCCACCACACCCACCACCGACCGGACCACCCGCGCGGCTGACGCGGGTCAGGCCAGCAGCTTGGCGTACGCCGGCTTGATCACCTCGTCGATGATCCGGAGCCGCTCGTCGAACGGGATGAAGGCGCTCTTCATCGCGTTGATGGTGAACCACTGCAGCTCACGCCAGCCGTAGCCGAACGTCTCCACCAGCAGCGACATCTCCCGTGACATGGACGTGCCGCTCATCAGCCGGTTGTCGGTGTTGACGGTGGCCCGGAACCGCAGGTCCCGCAGGAGGCCGATCGGGTGCTCGGCGATCGAGGCCACGGCACCGGTCTGCACGTTCGACGACGGGCACAGCTCCAGCGGGATCCGCTTGTCCCGGACGTACGCGGCCAGCCGGCCGAGCGTGCCGTCCGGGGCGATGTCGTCCACGATCCGTACGCCGTGACCGAGCCGGTCCGCGCCGCACCACTGGATCGCCTGCCAGATCGACGGCAGCCCGAACGCCTCACCGGCGTGGATGGTGAAGTGGAAGTTCTCCCGCTGGAGGTACTCGAAGGCGTCCAGGTGGCGGGTGGGCGGGAAGCCCGCCTCGGCGCCGGCGATGTCGAAGCCGACCACCCCGGTGTCCCGGTGCCGCACGGCCAGCTCGGCGATCTCCTGCGAGCGGGCCGCGTGCCGCATGGCGGTGAGCAGTGTCCCCACCCGGATGGTCAGACCCGCCTCGGCGGCCTGGGCGTTCCCCTCGGCGAACCCGGCCAGCACGGCCTCGACGACCTCGTCCAGGGTCAGGTCCCGCTCCAGGTGCTGCTCGGGAGCGAAGCGGACCTCGGCGTAGACGACGCCGTCGGCGGCCAGGTCCAGCGCGCACTCACGCGCCACCCGGCGCAGCGCCGGCCCGGTCTGCATGACCGCCACGGTGTGCGCGAACGTCTCCAGGTAGCGCTCCAGCGACCCGGAGTCGGCGGCCTCCACGAACCAACGGCCGAGTGCCTCGGGGTCGGCGGTGGGCAGCTCGTGCCCGACCTCGGCAGCCAACTCGACGATCGTCGCGGGACGCAGCCCGCCGTCGAGATGATCGTGTAGCAGCGCCTTCGGAACCTTGACGATGTCCTCGTACCGGATAGTTGCGACCATGCTCAGACCCTAGTCAGCTTGCGGGGGCCGGCCACGCAGCACGCTCATCCGGGCCAGCCGTAGACGCGGTCGACGGCGAGTCGCAGGACCAGCCGCCCGTCGGCGACCATCGCGACGCGGTAGTCCGCCCAGTCCGGATGGTCGCCGCGGATCCCCCGGTAGACCTCGACCAGTTCGTCGACCGTCGCGTCGCCGGTTGCCGTTGCCGGTTCGGTGAGCGTCACCGTCCCCTCGGCGACCGCGTACGCGCCGCCGTCCGGCGTGGTCACGTGGAAGCTGGCCCGGGGGTCGCGGCGCAGGTTGCGCACCTTGGCCCGGTCGCCCGTGGTGGAGCAGCGGATCAACCCGGGGTCGGCCAGGTAGTCGAGGTTCGACAGTTGGGGTCGACCGTCGCGGCGCAGGGTGACGAGCACGCCACGGCCACGGGTGCCGAAGAGGTCCCACAGATTAGTTGACATGTCATCGACCGTAGGAGGCGATTCGATGACATGTCAACCAAGACGCTAGGCTGAGCGGCATGGACGCGACCCGGTGGCTGGACGAGCGCCAGGACCGTGCCTGGCGGGGCTACCGCCGGATGCGTCGCCTGCTCGACCTGGAACTGGCCCGGGAGCTGACCCAGGACGCCGGCCTGTCCGAGCCGGACTACGACGTGCTCTCCGACCTCTCCGAGACGCCACAGGGCCGGCTGCGTCTCAGCGAACTGGCGGACCGGATGCTCTGGTCCCGCAGTCGGCTCTCCCACCACCTGACCCGGATGCAGCAGCGCGGCCTGGTGACCCGGGAAGAGTGCCCGGACGACGCCCGCGGCGCGATCGTCGTGCTCACCCAGGTCGGTCGGAACGCCATCGAGGCCGCCGCCCCCGGCCACGTGACCGCCGTCCGGCAGCACTTCCTCGACCTGCTCACCCCGGCCGAGGTCGAGGCGCTCGGCGCGTTCACCCACCGGGTCGTCGACCACCTCGCGCAGAGCCGCGCGCCCCGCCCCCGCCGGGGCCTGGAGGCCTGACGTGGACCCGCGCATCCTCGACCGGCTGAGCTGCCCGGTCTGCGGCGAATCGCTGACCGGGACGACCTCCGGTACCGCCCGGGCGCTGCGCTGCCCACGCCGGCACACCTTCGACGTCGCGCGTCAGGGCTACGTGAACCTGCTCACCGGTCGGTCGCCGCACGTCGGCGACAGCGCCGAGATGGTCACCGCACGCGCCCAGTTCCAGGCCGCCGGCCACTACGACATCATCTCGGCCGCGCTGGCCGCAGCCAGCACTGAGGCGGTCGCGCGACTCCGCGCGACGCCCACCGCACCCCCTCCTGCCGCCCCGCCGGAGACAGCCCCGCGACCGGGCACGACGCCCCCCGCACCCCCTGCTGCCGCCCTTTGCTCTGCTTACACCGACGCAACACTTTCCGCACCGCAGTGTCGCGTGGAGGTAAGCAGAGCAAAGGACGCAACAGCAGGGGTACGCGCCGAACCGGCGCGCGCGGACTCTGACGCGTACCCCCTGGTGGTGGACGTCGGTGCGGGCACGGGCCGCTACCTCGGCGCGGTGCTGGCGGCGCTGCCGGACGCCGTGGGTCTGGCCCTGGACGTCTCCAAGCCGGCGCTGCGGCGCGCGGCGCGGGCGCACCCGCGGGCGGCCGCGGCGCTCGCCGACACCTGGCAGCGGTTGCCCCTGGCCGACGGCGCGGCGGCCGTGCTCTTGAACGTGTTCGCTCCACGCAACGGCCCGGAGTTCCACCGGGTGCTCGACCGCGAGGGCACGCTGCTGGTGGTGACGCCCGCCGCCGAGCACCTCACCGAACTGGTGGACGCCCTGCGCCTGCTGCAAGTGGACCCGGACAAGGCCGACCGGGTGGCCGCGACCCTGGGCGGCCACTTCACGCCGGTCAGCTCGACCGTGCACCGCGCGGAGCTGGCCCTGACCCGACCGGAGGTCGCCACGCTGGTCGGGATGGGGCCGAGTGCCTGGCACACCGACCCGGCCGCGCTCGCCGACCGGCTGGCCGCGCTGCCTGAGCCCGTCCGGGTGTCCGTGGCGGTCCGACTGGACGCCTACCGGCCCCGCTGACCTCAGGTGGAGAGGTCGACCTCTTCCCAGCCGGGCGGCTCGTCGTGGTACGGCCCGCGCAGGATCACCGCCCACTCCAGCGCCCAACGTCGCTGCCCGATCGCGTTGGCGTCGACCAGGCCGGGCAGCGGGCGGCCCATCCGCTCCGACTCCAGGTACGCCCAGTCCAGGCAGTAGTGCAGGTCGAGCAGGGCCGCCGCGTCGGCCGGATGCTGCGGCGCGGCGAGGATGCGTGACTGCCAGTGCCCGAACGTCTCCCCCTCGGCGATGTGCGGCAGCCGCTCGACCAGCCGCTCGTCCACCGACAGGGTCGGGTCGAGCTGCTTGCTCAGCCCCAACACCCAGGTGAGCGCGAAGAGCGCGTCGTGGTGCAGCACGAACGAGCGGTGGTCACCCTTGCCGCCCATCACGAACTGCCACTCGGGCGGGGTGACCATCTCGACCAGGTGCGAGCCGAGCAGCCAGCTCATCGCCGCCTGCGGGGGCATCCCGAAGCAGCGGGCCAGGATGAGGTGCAGCACCGCGATGCGCGCCTCGATCTCGGCCCGGGGACGCAGCTCGATCGCGTCACCCGGCTCCCACACGAGCGGAAACTGGGCCGGTGGCAGCGGCAGACCGAGCCGGGACAGCTCGTCCAGGCTCGCCTCACGCACCTCGCGGGGGTCGGGGGCAGGTACGGTCACGGGGCAACTTCCTGTCTGCACGCGACGCCTTTGGCCTGCGACAATAGCGCTCCCAGGTGACCGGCACCATGCCGGCCCGCCCCTGTTTGGTCAGCTGATCCGCTCGATGACCAGAGGCGTGCCGGCCGGCGCGGTCGGTGCAATCTGCACCGCGCGAGTTGCCTCCGCCAGAGCCGCCGGAATTCGGGTCGAATCCTCCGCGCGCAGCTCGTACAGCGGGTCGCCGGCCCGCACCGTGTCGCCCGGCCGCCGATGCAGCACCACACCGGCCGGCACGCTGACCGGGTCCTCCTTGCGGGCCCGGCCCGCCCCGAGCCGCCAGGCCGCAACCCCCATGGCGTACGCGTCGACGGCCGCCACGTATCCGTCCCGGTCGGCCCGGACCACCTCGACCTCGCCGGCCGTCGGCATGGGCGCGTCCGGGTCGCCGCCCTGCGCCCGGATCATCGCCCGCCAGGAGTCCATCGCCCGCCCGTCGCGCAGGGCGGCCTCCGGGTCGGCGTCCGGCAGGCCGGCGGCGTCGAGCATCTCCCGGGCCAACGCGAGGGTCAGCTCCACCACGTCGGCGGGCCCACCCCCGGCCAGCACCTCGACCGACTCGGTCACCTCGACGGCGTTGCCGATGGCCAGGCCCAGCGGGGTCGACATGTCGGTGAGCAGAGCGACCGTCCGTACGCCGTGCGCCCCACCCAGCTCCACCATGGTGCGGGCCAGCTCGCGTGCCTGGTCGACGGACTTCATGAAGGCGCCCGAGCCGACCTTGACGTCGAGGACCAGCGCGCCGGTACCCTCGGCGATCTTCTTGCTCATGATCGAGCTGGCGATCAACGGGATGGCCTCGACGGTGCCGGTGACGTCGCGCAGCGCGTACAGCTTCCGGTCGGCGGGGGCGAGCCCCGCGCCGGCCGCGCAGATCACCGCGCCGACCTCGCCGAGCTGGCTGATGAACTCGTCGTTGGTCAGCGCAGCACGCCAGCCCGGAATGGACTCCAGCTTGTCCAGCGTGCCGCCGGTGTGCCCGAGGCCGCGCCCGCTGAGCTGCGGAACGGCGGCGCCACAGGCGGCGACCAGCGGGGTGAGCGGCAGCGTGATCTTGTCGCCGACGCCGCCGGTCGAGTGCTTGTCGACGGTGGGGCGCCGGACCGCCGAGAGGTCGAGCCGTTCACCGCTGGCGATCATCGCGGCGGTCCACCGGGCGATCTCCGGGCCGGTCATGCCGTTGAGCAGGATGGCCATGGCCAGCGCCGACATCTGCTCGTCGGCGACGACCCCCCGGGTGTACGCGTCCATCACCCAGTCGATCTGCGCGTCCGACAGCACCCCCCCGTCCCGCTTGCTCCGAATAACATCAACAGCCGCAAAACCACTCATCAAAAGATCTTTCCTAGTCTGTTGCAGATCCCGACCCACGGCAGTCCATTACGTCGGGGCGGGGGCCGACCGTGCCCGGCGCAGGGATCAAGCCTGACCGCCCGAGGCCGGGCACGGTCGGCCCCCGCCCCCAACCGCAACCACTAAGACCACCGAACCGGGATCTCGGCAGGCGGCTCCCCCTCGCCGGCCCAGAAGATCGTGCCGGTCTCGTCCACCACGACGACCCGGGGCGTCCGGGCCATCCCCCAGGTGATCGCCTCGGCGGGATCGTCCCAGCTCGGTGCCTCCTCCAGCACACCGGTCTCGGCGCCCACGTCGTCACCGGCCGACCGCTCCCAGTACGCCGTCCAGACCTGCTGCCCGGCGGACATGTCCGGGTGCACGAAGACGGTGCCGCGACCGCGCCAGGCGGCCAGCCGCTCCGGGACGACCGGCACCGGCGTCTCACCGGTCACCGCCTCCAGGTCCTCCACGCCGAAGGCGTGTGGCAGCAGCTCGGCCATCCGCAGCGGCCGGGTCTTCGTCTCGATCAGACACTCCGGGCCGCCGTGCTCCCAGAGCAGTTGCCGGCACCGGCCGCACGGCATCAGCGGCTCGCCGGTGGCGTCGACGCAGGAGAGTGCGACGAGCCGACCGCCACCGGTGGCGTGCAGGCTGGACACCACTCCGCACTCGGCGCAGAGCGTCACCCCGTACGCGGCGTTCTCCACGTTGCAGCCGACCACGACGCGACCGTCGTCGACAAGTGCGGCCGCGCCGACGGGAAAGGTCGAGTACGGCGCGTACGCGTGCCGCATCGCCTCGACGGCGGCAGCGCGGAGACCCGCCCAGTCAATGTCGGTCATGCCGCCATTCTGCCCAAGCGGCCCAGGTCAGGCGCGGGCAGGGCGGGGTCCGCGACCTCGGCTACCCACGGCCGGAGGGGTGCACGGTGATCTCACTGCCGCGCAACCACTGGTCAGGCGGAGCAACTGTTCGTCAACCGGCCCCACTCCGCGATCTTGCAGTTTGTGTCCCGACATAAGGTGCATTCCACTCATATAGCCAACAGAAAGTGGAAGATCGGCGCGAGGGCGGGGCATTACCGATCTTCGACGATCGGCCTGCGGTACGGAGCCCAGGCCACGAAGCGATCGAACACTCGCGTGGGCTTGGACCGTCTGCGCTGCGCACCACTTCGACGACGTACCCGCAGAGGGTGTTGGTGGGCGCGGACGGCGAGCACCGCGTCGTGCCCGGCAGGTGAGTCCTGCCGGGCACGACCGTCGGTGTCAGCCCTTGATGTACGGCTTGCCGTCGGCGGCGGGCGCCCGGACCCGGCCGACCAGACCGGCGACCGCCAGGATCGTCGCCAGGTAGGGCAGCATGGCCAGGAATTGGCTGGGAATCGAGCTGTTGATCGCGCTCAGGTAGGTGGCGAGCTGGTCGGCGAAGCCGAAGAAGAGCGCGGCGAGCAGCGCCCCGGTCGGGTTCCACCGACCGAAGATGAGCGCGGCCAGCGCGATGAAGCCCTTGCCGCCGATCATGTTCTTGGTGAACGAGTAGAGCGCCAGCGTGTACGACGCCCCACCGATACCGGCGACCACACCGGCCAGCAGCACGTTGCGGTAGCGCACCCGGAGCACCCTGACACCCAGCGTGTCCGCGGCGATCGGGTGCTCGCCCACCGACCGGGTCCGCAGCCCCCACCGGGTGCGGAACAGCCCGATGTGGATCACCAGCACCAGCAGCAGGCCCAGGTAGAGGAAGATGTTGCCGCGGAACAGTGCCGGCCCGAGCACCGGGATGTCCTTGAGCAGCGGGATCTCCCAGTTGCTGAAGCGCGGCGCGCTGTTGTACTTCTCCGCGTCGGTCTGCATCAGCCGCTCGTAGAGGAAGCCGGTGACGCCGACCGCCAGCAGGTTCAGCACGATGCCCATGACGACCTGGTCCACCAGGTAGCGAATGGCGAAGATGGCCAGCAGCAGCGAGATGAACGCGCCACCGATGGCGGCGGCGACCAGACCCACCCAGACGTTGCCGGAGAGGCTGCCGAACAACGCGCCGCTGAACGCGCCCATCAGCAACTGGCCCTCGATGGCTACGTTGACCACGCCGGACCGCTCGCAGAGCACACCGGCGAGCGCGCCGAAGATCAGCGGCAGGGCCAGGATGAACGTGCCCCGGATGATGTTGACCAGCGGCATGAAGTTCTGCCCGGTCGGCGCGGCGGAGACCTGCCAGCAGAGGAACGAGAGCACGAAGGCGACCAGCCCGACGCCGAGCACCGGCAGGAACCAGCGCTTCGGCACTCCGGCGAGCAGGGCCGCACCGGCGGCGATCGTGATGATCCCGAACAGGATCGCGCCGATCGTGCCGTTGATCTCCAAGGCGGCACCGGCCGCGTCGTCGCTGAGCGTGAACCGGGCCTGCTGGTCGGTGGCGAGCGCCCCGAACAGCACCGCCGCCAGCAGGCCGAGCGCCGTCAGCGTGAGGCCGACCTTGCGGGTCCGGGTCCAGAAACCCTCGTCGACGCCGACCGCGACGTCGGGGACAGCCATGGTGGACATGCGTTACCAGCCCTTCGCCAGGCTCGTCTGCAACCGGGCGGCTCGTGCGGCCCGGAGCTGGAAGATCGCCTTCACCAGGGCGGGCGCGGCGATGAAGATGACGATCAGCGCCTGGAGCACGGTCACCAGCTCCAGCGAGATACCGGAGTACGACTGCATCCGGTTACCGCCGGCCTGAAGCGCGCCGAACAGCAGCGCGGCGAGCAGCACTCCCCACGGCTTCACCCGGCCCAGCAGCGCCACCAGGATGCCGTCGAAGCCGATCTGCGCCACCACCAGCGGCGTCAACGCGCTGGCGGTGGAGCCGAGCACCATGTTCGAGCCGCCGAGACCGGCCAGCACCCCGGAGAAGACCATGATCAGGATGTACGTCCGGGTGACGCTGATGCCGGCCGTCCGCGCGGCGTCCGGGTTGGCGCCGACCGCCCGCAACTCGAAGCCGAGGGTGGACCGGTTGAGCAGCCAGGCGACCGCCCAGGTGGCCAGCACGGCGAGCAGGATGCCGGCGTGCACGCGCAGGTTGTCACCGAGCAGGCGGGGCAGCTGCGCGGAGGTGTCCACCGCCTTGCTGATCGCGTCGGGCCGGGTCGGATCCTGCACGCCGTTCTGCACGATGAGCCAGGTCAGGAAGTACGTGGCGACGTAGTTGAGCATGATCGTGTTGATCACCTCGTGGGCGCCCGCGCGGGCCTTGAGGATGCCCGGGATGAAGCCCCAGATCGCCCCGCCCAGCGCGCCGGCGAGCACCGCCACCAGCAGGTGCAGCCCCGGCGGCAGCGGCAGCAGGAAGCCGGCCAGTGCGGCCAGGATGACGCCGACGGTCGCCTGCCCCTGCGCGCCGATGTTGAACAGGCCGCCCCGGAAGGCCAACGCCACCGCCAGGCCGGTGAAGACCAGCGGCGCGGCGTACGTCAGCGTCTCGGAGATCGGCGCCAGCACGGCCTGCCAGCCGTTGCTGCCGTTCACCCAGCCGGAGAACGCCTCGGGGTCGAAGATCGAGCCCTTGAACAGGTTGGCGTACGCGTCGCTCACCAGCGTCCAGCTCGAACTGAACGCGTCCGAGGGGCGGGCGGTGATGTAGGTGTAGGTGTGCAGCACGTCCGGATCGGAGACGATCATCAACACCGCGCCGACGGCGATCGCCAGCACCAGCGACAACAGGGTCACCGTGAAGGTGTTGGCCGCCCAGAGGTTGTCCAGGAAGAGCCGGCCCAGCGACGGCTTCGGCTCCGGCGTCTTCTCCGTGGTGGTGGTCGTCTCGGCCCGCTCGGTGTTGCCGAGGGCGTTCTGCGCCGCCTGCGCCTCGCTCGCCGGCTCCTTGTCCGGAGAGCCCGACTGCGGATTGGGGTTGGTCATGCCTCGTCCTCGCTCGCGGGGCCGTCGGCGCGCGCCGGACCCCCGTCGGCCACGCCACCGGAGGTAGCCGTGCCGGGCTGGGCTGCGGTGCCGGCGGTGGTCGCGTCGGGTTCGGCCGGTGTGCCGGCGGTGGCCGCGTCCGGGTGGATGCCGGCCATCAACAGGCCGATCTCCTCACGCGGGGTGTCCGGGCCGACGATGCCGATGATCCGTCCGCGGTACATCACCGCGATCCGGTCGGCCAGCCCGACCACCTCGTCAAGCTCGCTGGACACCACCATGACGGCGGTGCCGACGTCCCGCTCGTGGATGATCTGGCTGTGGATGAACTCGATCGACCCGACGTCCACGCCACGGGTCGGTTGGGCGGCGATGAAGAGCTTCAGCGGCCGGGACAGCTCCCGCGCCACGATCACCTTCTGCTGGTTGCCGCCGGAGAGGGTGCCGACCGCCGCCTCCGCCGATGAGGTACGGACGTCGAACTGCTCGATCCGCTCCTTGGCCGAGGACGCGATGGCGTCCGGCTTGAGGGCGAGCCCGGCACCGAACGGCGGCCGGTCGTAGATGTCCAGCACCAGGTTCTCGGCGACGCTGAACTCCTTGACCAGGCCGTCGACGCTGCGGTCCTCGGGCACGTAGCCGACCCCGGCCCGCAGGACCTTCTTGGTCGTCCAGCCGTCGATCCGGTCACCGCCCAGGCTGACCGTGCCGGCGAGCACCGGGCGCAGACCCATGATCGCCTCGATCAGCTCCGTCTGGCCGTTGCCCTGCACGCCCGCCACGCCGAGCACCTCGCCCGCCCGTACGGTCAGGTCCACGCCGTCGACCGCCCGGATCTGCCGGTCGTCGTCGACGACCAGCCCGGCCACCTCCAGCACCGGCTCGCCCGGGGTGGCCGGCGACTTGTCGACGGTGAGTCGCACGCTACGGCCGACCATCAGTGCGGCCAGTTCGTCCCGGCTGGTCTCCGGCGACGCCGTGCCGACCGTCTTGCCGCGCCGGATCACCGTGATCCGGTCGGCGATCGCCTTGACCTCGCCGAGCTTGTGGGTGATGAAGACGATCGACTTGCCGGCCGCCTTGAGCGACCGCATGACCGTCAACAGCTCGTCGGTCTCCTGCGGGGTGAGCACCGCGGTCGGCTCGTCCAGGATGAGCAGGTCCACGTCGCGGGTGAGCGCCTTGACGATCTCCACCCGTTGCTGGATGCCGACCGGCAGGTCCTCGATCACCGCGTCCGGGTCGACCCGCAGGTTGTAGCGCTCGGACACCTCGGTGACCTCGCGTCGGGCCCGCCGCCGGTCCAGGAAGCCGGCGATGCCGCCCCGGACCTGTTCCGCGCCGAGCATGATGTTCTCGGCGACGGTGAACACCGGCACCAGCATGAAGTGCTGGTGCACCATGCCGATCCCGGCCGCGATGGCGTCGGACGGCCCCTTCAGCTTCAGCGGCGTGCCGTCCACCACGATCTCGCCCTCGTCGGGCTGGTAGAGCCCGTAGAGCACGTTCATCAGGGTCGACTTGCCCGCGCCGTTCTCGCCGAGCAGGGCGTGGATCTCTCCAGGCTCCACCGTCAGATCGATGTGGTCGTTGGCGACCAGATCACCGAACCGCTTGGTGATGCCGCGCAGTTCGAGTCTCAGCGCAACCTCCTGGAGTGCGAGCGATGGTGCAGCCTAGCTGCCGTCGGGCGGACCGGAACGGCCCGGCCGACGCGGTGCGCGATCGGCCGCTCCGGACCCCACGGTCACCCGCGGGGGCCGAAGCGGCCGATCGGTCGTACCTGTGCCCCGCAGACCTTCCGATGATCTCACCGGAGCGGTCCGCCGGACGTCACTTGGTCGGCTGAGCCTTCGAGGTGACGGTGATGGTGCCGGCGGCGATGTCCGCCTTGATCTTGTCGACCTCGGCCTTCAGCTCGGCCGGAACCTTGCCGTCGAAGTCGTGGTACGGGGCGATCGAGACACCGGTGTTGGCCAGGGTGCCGACGAAGCCCGGGTTGGCCTGGAGCTTCTCGCCACCGGCGGCCTTGACGACCGCCTCCTTGACGGCCTCCGGGATGTTCTTCACCACGGTGGTGATGATCGCGGCGCAGTCCGGGGTGCTCTCGCAGCCGTCGACGTCCACCCAGATGGTGTTGTACTTGCCGCCGGAGGCCTTGGCCGCCGCGGTGGTGCCGAGGCCGGAGCCGCCGGCGACCGGCATGATGATGTCCGCGCCCTGGGCGACCAGCGCGTCGGAGACCTTCTTGCCCTCGTCCTGCTTGGCGAAGTCGTTGGTGAAGGAGCCCTTCTGGGTCTCCTTGTTCCAGCCGAGCGCCTGGACGTTCTTCTTCTTGGTGGTGTTGTAGTACGCCACGCCGTCGACGAAGCCGTCCATGAAGATCGTCACCGGCGGGATCGGCAGGGCGCCGTAGGTGGCGACCTTGCCGCTCTTGGTCATCCCGGCGGCGAGGTAACCGGCCTGGAACGCGGCCTGGGCGGTGTCGAACTGCATCGGGTAGACGTTGGCGTCACCCGGCTTGGCGTCGACGATGCCGAACTGCTGGTTCGGGTTCGCCTTGGCGATCTTCGAGGTGGCGTTGGCCATCAGGCCACCGACCGCCAGGATGAAGTCGCACTTCTGGTTGACGTACTGCGTCAGGTTCGGCTCGTAGTCGGCCTCGGCCTTCGACGCGACGTACTTGATGTCGATGTTGTCGTTGGCGGCCTTGGCCTCCTGGAGACCCTTCCAAGCGGACGCGTTGAACGACTTGTCGTCGATGCCGCCGACGTCGGTCACCATGCAGGCGCTGAACTTCTTGGCGCCACTGCCGGCGTTCTTGTCATCATCCGGGGCCTCGCCACACGCGGCGGCGCTGAGCGCGAGCCCACCCACCGCGAGGATCGAAGCGATCCGCATCCCACGCACCGAGCGCAAGACGTCTCCTTCCCATTGCACACCGCGCCTAGTGCGGTGGCAGCCCATCAGCCGACCTGCGGGTGTGCCGCCGGCTGTCCCACGTTACGGACGGGAGCGTACGCCCGCGCCCACCCACCGGCCGACAATCGTGCACGACTGTTGGGTGCCTGTTACCCGGGTGTAACCCTTGCGTGGGGCACATCACTCTTCGTGCTGCTAACCGAGCCCCAAGGTGTCGCCGAAGTCCGTTTTTCGGGGTGCGGCTCCCCCCTCGGACGCTACCGCCAAAAGACCGCCA
The DNA here is from genome assembly GCF_049179015.1 of Micromonospora sp. WMMD736. Lineage (NCBI taxonomy): Bacteria > Bacillati > Actinomycetota > Actinomycetes > Micromonosporales > Micromonosporaceae > Micromonospora > Micromonospora sp. WMMD736. The sequence continues at coordinate 5,231,755 of NZ_JBMHMI010000001.1, read as the reverse complement.
CTGCCGCGTTCACCAGGGTCAGGCCGACGATCGCGAGGAAGTGGCCACGGTTGACCACGTCCCGCTTACGGGAGAAGAAGACCATGACGAAGATCAGCAGCGCGATGACCAACTTCGTCACAAGTTTCGCCGGGTCCGGCTCGGCGTCACCGCCACCGCGCAGCGGCGCGGAGAGCCCGAGGCCGGTGAGCAACTGGATCACGGCGCCCCAGAGCATGGCGGCGTTGATCCGCAGCTTTCCGCTGACGTACTGGGCGATCGAACCGCCGAGCAGCAGGGCGAAGCCGATCAGATGGACATAGAGGAGGATGAGTCGCAGTGCTTCCACGGCACCCATCCTCCCCTATCAACGACACTTCGTAGTAGTGGGGCCGACCGATCGGCGCGTCGAGGGGTTCATCCCTTGACCGCTCCGGAGGTGAGGCCGGAGACGATGAAACGCTGGAGGAACTGGAACACCAGCACGGTCGGGATCGCGGTGAGCAGGGTGCCGGCGGCGAAGATGCCGAAGTTGGTGTTCCGCTCGGCGCCCTGCAACATGCCGCGCATGCCGACCGCGAGGGTCTTGGCGTCCGTGTCGGTGAGGAAGACGCTCGCCATCAGGAACTCGTTGATGGTGTTGATGAAGGCGAGCAGCCCGGTCACCGCGAGGATCGGCGCCACCAACGGCAGCATGATCCGGAAGAAGACCTGCGCGTGCGACGCGCCGTCCACGGTGGCGGACTCGTCCAGCTCCCGGGGCAGGGTGTCGAAGAAGCCCTTCATCAGCCAGGTGTTCACGCCCAGCGCACCACCCAGGTAGAGCAGCAGCAGACCCCACGGGGTGTTGAAGCCGACGGCCGGCCACAGGTCGGTGATCGTGCCGAAGATCAGGAAGATCGCCACGATCGCCAGGAACTGCGGAAACATCTGGATCAACAGCAGCGACAGCAACCCCACCCGTCGACCCTGGAACCGCATCCGGGAGAAGGCGTACGCCGCCAGCGCCGAGAGGAACACCGAGGCGAACGCGGCGCCACCGGCGATGAGCAGCGAGTTCAGAAACCAGTGGGCGAACTCGGTACGCGCGAACAGGTCCCCGAAGTTCTCGAACGACACCCCGGCGGTCGGCACCAACTCGGTGGACGAGAGGGTGCCGAGCGGGTTGAGCGCCGCCGAGACGACGAAGACGAGCGGGAAGAGGCTGAACAGCACGCCGAGCAGGCCGACCAGGTGCCGCCAACCGACCTGGGTGAGCCAGCGGCTCCTCCGCCTCCCCGTCGGGCGGCTCGGGTTGATGAGCGTCCTCACGCGTACACCTCCTCCTGTTGACGGCTCCGCCGGAAGCTGATCGCGGACACCACGGCGACGATGGCGAAGATGAACAGCGAGATCGCCGCGGCGAAGCCGAACTGTGCCGCCTGCCCACCGAACGCCAGCCGGTACGTGTAGGTGATCAGCAGGTCGGTGGCCCCGTTGCTGGGGTTGTCCGCCGGGAACGGCGCCCCCTCGGTGGTCAGGTAGATCGCGTTGAAGTTGTTGAAGTTGAACGCGAACGACGAGATCAGCAGCGGCGAGAGCGCGACCAGCAGCAGCGGCAGGGTGACCGCACGGAAGGACTGCCAGGGTGAGGCCCCGTCGACCGAGGTGGCCTCGGTCAGCTCCCGCGGGATGGCCTGGAGCGCGCCGGTGGCCACCAGGAACATGTACGGGTAGCCGAGCCAGAGCTGCACCAGGATCACCGCGGCGCGGGCCGTCCAGTCCTGGCCGAACCAGTCGACGCCGAGCCCGAACAGGTTGTTGATCAGCCCGAAGTCGGTGTTGAACATGTCCCGCCAGACCAGCAGCATCGCGAACGACGGCATGGCGTACGGCAGGATCAGCAACATCCGGTAGAGGTTGGTGCCCCGCATCCGGGGCGAGTGCAGCGCAAGCGCGATCAGCAGACCGAGCGCGAAGGTGCCGCCGGTGGAGCCGATCGCGAAGGCGAAGTTCCAGACCAGCGTGCCGAGGAACGGCCCGGAGATCCGCTCGTCGGTGAGTACCCGGGTGAAGTTGGCCAGCCCGACGTTCACCTTCCACCCCTGGGCCAGGCGCTCGCCGTCGGCGGCGACGAACGCGCCCGCCGCGCCGTCCGCGGTCCAGGTCCTGCCGGTGTCGCTGTCCCGGACGCAGTCGCAGCCCGCGTCGTACGCCCGCACGGCCTTGCCCTCGTACGCCCGGGACAGGCCGGACGAGCGCAGCGCGCCCCCGGCGGTCGGCACCACCAGGTCGGTGATGTCCCTGCTGCGGGCGCTGGCCTGACCGACGTTCAGCACGGTGTAGCCGTCGGCGGCGGTGACCTTCCCGCCGGCCGCGACGGTGACCGCACCGGGGTCGAGCGGACGCAGGCCGCCGCTGTCGCCGACGGAGACGGTCCCGGTCGCCAGGTCGGTGACCAGGAAGACCAGGGCGCCGGTGGCGGGATCGCCCTTCGTGGCGACGGACAGCGGGTACTGGGCGGAACCGGGGACCTGCCGCACCGAGCTGCTCTGGATCGCGACGATCGCGTCGTCCTTGCTGCCCCGATGGCCGTCACCGAAGTTGGTGAAGGCCGTGCTCGCGGTGTAGAGGACCGGCACGATCTGAAAGGCGATGAGGAAGAGGGTGCCCGGGACGAGGTACTTCGCCGGGACGTGCCGGCGCCCCACGTACAGGTAGAACAGCGCGGCGGTGGTCAGTGCCAACACCGCCAGCCCGATCCACTGTTCGGCGTCCACGAGCGGGAACGCCGCCCAGATCGCGATGCCGGCCACCAGGCCGAGCAGGATCACCTTCGCGGCGAGACCGGCCGCGGTGATCGGCGCGTGGTTCCGCGCGGTACGCAACGTGCGCGGGGACCCGGTGCCCACGGGCCCCCGGCCCGGGGCCTGCTGGGCAGTCCCCGGGCCGGACAGCGGCGTACTCATTACTTGATCGAACCGGCGATCGTCCTGCCGGCCGCGGTGACCGTGCTGGTCGGGTCGGCGCCGCCGATGACGGCGGCCTCCGCCTTGCCGAACGGGTCCCAGATCGCGGCCATGGCCGGGATGGCCGGAAGCACCTGGCCGTTCCTGCCGGCCTCGATGAACTTGGCCAGGTCCGGGTCGCTGCCCTTGACCTGGTCCAGCGCGGCGGTCAACGCCGGCGGGCGCGGGTCGGCCTGGTAGAGCGCCACCGCCAGTTCCGGCTTGGCGACGTGGTTGACGACGAACTCCTGGGCGAGCGCCTTGTTCTTGCCCTTGGCGGCCACGTAGAAGGACTGGACGCCGATGAACGGAGCGGCCGCCTTGCCGCCGGCGAAGCCGGGAACGGCGGAGATGTCGTACGCGATGCCGGCCTTCTTCACGTCGGCGGTGGCCCACGGCCCGGAGACCAGGAAGGCGCACTTCCTGCCGGTGAAGGTGGCGGTCGCGTTGGTGTCGGCGATGGAGCGCTTCAGCACGCCCTCGCCCTTCTCGCCGAGCGCGGCGATCTTCTTGAACGCGGCGATCGACTCCGGCTTGCCCACGCCGAGGTCCTTCGGGTCGTAGTCCCCGTTCGCGGTGGTGCCGAAGAGGTAACCGCCGGCCGAGGCGTACAGCGGGTAGATGTGGTAGGCGTCGCCCTTCTGTCCGACCTGGAGGCAGAGCGTCTCGGTGACCTTCTTCTGCGCCTTGAGCTGCTTGCCCGTGGCGACCAGGTCCTCGATCGTCTTCGGGGCCTCGGGGGCCAGCTCGGTGTTGCGGATCAACGCCAGGTTCTCCTGCGCGTACGGCACGCCGTAGAGCTGGCCGTTGAAGGTGACGGCCTTGACGGCGCTCTCGCTGAAGGCCGCCTTCTGCTCCTCGGGGAGCTGCACCGGATCGATCGCGCCGTTCTGGACCAGGTTGCCGATCCAGTCGTGCGCGCCGATCACCACGTCCGGACCGCCGCCCTGACTGGACACGGTGACGAAGTTGTTCTGGAGGTCCTCGTTCGGGACGGCCTGCACCTCGACGGTGACGCCGTTCTCCTGGCCGAACTTCTCTGCGAACGGCTTGAGCGCCGCGGTCCGCTTGTCGTCGGCCCAGATCACCAGTTTGCCGCCGGCGGCCGTGGGGGTTTCCTTCGTGGCCGGCTCGTCGCTGTCGCCACCGCAGCCGGAGGCGGCGAGCGCCAAGCCGAGAACGGCGACCACACCCGCGGTACGGATGCGCATCGGTACTCCTGTCGTCATGGCGGGTCCGCCGGGGGAAGGACGCCCCGCCAGTGGGAAAGCTGAAAGTTCTTGCTGATCGGCGCAGCGATTCTGCGCCGCCACCCTCATATGTTGCGGGGACGTTAGCAAGACGTTGCAGATAATGGAAGGGCTTGCAGAGAGCCCCGCAAGAACTTGCCGGTGGGCTACAGTGCCGCACATGCGCGCTCGACTGTCCGACATCGCCCAACAGGCCGAAGTCAGCGAGGCCACGGTGTCGCGGGTGCTCAACGACCGCCCTGGCGTGGCACCGGAGACCCGGCAGGCCGTTCTCACCGCCCTCGACGTGCTCGGCTACGAGCGACCGGCGCGACTGCGCAAGCGCAGCGCCGGCCTGGTCGGCCTGGTGGTGCCGGAGCTGGACAATCCGATCTTCCCGGCGTTCGCGCAGGTCATCGAGTCGACACTGGCGCAGAGTGGGTTCACCCCGGTGCTCTGCACCCAGACGGCCGGCGGCGTCACCGAGGACGAATACGTGGAGATGCTGCTGGACCGGCAGGTCTCCGGGATCGTCTTCGTCTCCGGCCTGCACGCCGACACCGCCGCCAACCACGACCGCTACCGGGCGCTGATCGCCCGCCCGTTGCCGGTCGTGATGATCAACGGGTACGTCCCCGACGTCGCCGCGCCCTTCGTCTCCTGCGACGACCGGGAGGCCGCCGACCTGGCGGTGGCCCACCTCGTCGCCCTGGGACACCGGCGGATCGGTCTGATCACCGGTCCGGACCGGTTCGTGCCGGTGCGGCGCAAGGTGGTCGGCTGGCGGGCGGCGATGACCCGGCTGGCCGGCGTCGCCGAGGCCGATCTCGCCCCCCTGGCCGAGCTGACGCTGTTCGGTGTGGAGGGTGGCGAGGCGGCGGCCGGCCGGCTGCTCGACCGCGGTGTCACCGGACTGGTCTGCGGCTCCGACCTGATGGCGCTCGGCGCGGTGCGGGCGGCCCGCCAGCGTGGTCTGTCCGTTCCGGGCGACCTCTCGGTGGTCGGCTACGACGACTCGCCGCTGATGGCCTTCACCGACCCGCCGCTGACCACCGTGCGGCAACCGGTGACCGCGATGGCGGTGGCCGCGGTCCGGGCCCTGGTGGACGAGATCAACGGGCACGGCGCCCCGCACTCCGAGTACCTGTTCCGCCCCGAACTGGTCGTCCGCGGCTCCACCGCAGTGGCCCCGGCCGCCGTGCGGTTTCCTTACGCAAGATCTGCTTGACTCTTGCAAGGGCGGGCGGCATATTGCTGGCACAGCCGCGCCCGAGCCTGAGACAGACGGGGAAACATCACCAATGACCGTCAGCACCACGACCCTGCCCCGCACCGACGACGACTGGTGGCGCTCCGCGGTCGTCTACCAGGTCTACGTGCGCAGCTTCGCCGACAGCAACGGTGACGGCATCGGCGACCTGGCGGGCATCCGGGAGCGCCTGCCGTACCTGCGCGACCTCGGGGTGGACGCGCTCTGGCTGACCCCCTTCTACACCTCGCCCATGGTCGACGGCGGGTACGACGTCGCCGACTACCGGGACGTCGACCCGATCTTCGGCACCCTCGCCGACTTCGACGCGATGATCACCGACGCGCACGCCCTCGGCCTGCGCATCATCGTCGACCTGGTGCCCAACCACACGTCGAGCGCGCACCGCTGGTTCGTCGACGCCCTCGCCGCCGGTCCCGGCTCGCCCGAGCGGGCCCGCTACCTCTTCGCCGACGGACAGGGCGCGCACGGCGAACTGCCGCCCAACGACTGGGAGAGCATCTTCGGCGGTTCCGCCTGGACCCGGGTCGCCGACGGCCAGTGGTACCTGCACCTGTTCGACCCGGCCCAGCCGGACCTGAACTGGCGCCACCCGGAGGTACGCGCCGAGTTCGAGGACGTGCTGCGGTTCTGGCTGGACCGGGGCGTGGACGGCTTCCGCGTCGACGTGGCCCACGGCATGATCAAGGCCGAAGGGTTGCCGGACGTCGGCTTCAGCACCGCGACCACCGGGCAACGCCAGGTCGACCTGCTCGGCAAGGGCCGCCTGCCCTACTTCGACCAGGACGAGGTCCACGAGATCTACCGCGCGTGGCGGCCCATCCTGGACAGCTACCCGGGCGGCCGGATGGCGGTCGCCGAGGCGTGGGCCGAGACGCCGCAGCGACTGGCCCGCTACATCGGCCCGGACGAGCTGCACCAGGCGTTCAGCTTCGACTTCCTCGACGCCACCTGGTCGGCCGACTCGTTCCGCAAGGTGATCGACACCGCGCTCGCCGAGGCGACGGTGGTCGGCGCGCCCACCACCTGGGTGCTGTCCAACCACGACAAGCAGCGGCACGTGACCCGCTACGGCGACGGCCCCGAAGGGCTGCGCCGGGCCCGCGCCGCCAGCCTGCTGATGCTCGCGCTCCCCGGCTCGGCCTACCTCTACCAGGGTGAGGAGTTGGGCCTGCCCGAGGTCCTCGACCTCCCCGACGAGCTACGGCAGGATCCGTCGTTCCTGCGTACCGGTGAGAGCCGCGACGGCTGCCGGGTGCCGATTCCGTGGAGTGGAGAGCTGGCGCCGTACGGCTTCGGGCCGGCCGGCAGCGAGCTGAGCTGGCTGCCGGCCCCGGCGACCTGGCGCGGCCTGTCGGTCAGCACGCAGGCCGGCACCCCGGGCTCGACGCTGGAGCTGTACCGGGCCGCCCTGCGTATCCGCCGCGAGCATCCGGCGCTGGCCGCCGACGACGGCGAGGTCACCTGGTCGCACACCGAGCCGGGCGTCCTGGCGTTCTCCCGCAGCGCGGGTGACACCGTGCTGACCTGCGTCGTCAACCTCAGCGCCGCGCCCGTGGCGGTCGACGGGTACGGCACACCGCTCGTCGCCAGCGCCCCGCTGACCGACCGCCTGTTGCCGGTCGACGCGGCTGCCTGGTTGGAACGGCGCTGAGCGGGTAAGCCAACCTCGACCTGGTCGTCCGTCGTGCCCCGCGCCAACGGGCGACTGGGCTGCCGACCCCTTGTGGTGGGGGGTGAGGTACACCGGCGCCACGCGGAACGGACTCCGCGCGGCGCCGGTGTTCGTGTGCCGTCCGTGGCGTGTCCCGTCGCCACTCCGAGGCGCTGACCCGCCGGGTCACTTCGCGGTGAGCAGCGCCGCGATCCGGGTGAAGCCGGCGCGCACCTCGGCCTCGTCCGGCGGCTCGGCAGGCTCGCCGTGACCCGCCTCGTCGGCTGCGGCGTCCAACTCCTCGTCGATCACGTCCTCGAAGTCCCCGTACAGGTCGGCCCCCTCGACCTGCCGGGCCTCGTCCTCGGCGGCCACCTGCGCGGCGGCGATCTCGCTGCGGATCTCGTCGGCCGACAGCGCCGGCAGCAGCGGTTCCACCACGGCCATCAACTGCTCCTCGGCCACCACCGCCTCGGCCAACGCCAACGCGTGCGGCCGTTCGTACGGCCCGCAGACCACCGGCTCCCACTCGTCCAGGTCACCGAGCGGCCCGAAGGTGATGATCCACGGCAGGCCGAGCATCGGCGAGTCGGCCGGCAGGTCCAGTGTCATGAGTGCGCCCACGGGCTCATCATGGTCCGCGAACGTGAGCGCCGGTGCCGTTCTGCTCGGTTACCGCCCGTCCGGCGGTGGATGAGAGACCGGTCGGCTCAGTCGTGTCGGGTGGCGTCCAGGGCCGCCCGCACGAGCGCGACAGCGCGGTCCGGGGACACGCCGAGCCGCCGCGCCTCGGCGGCGTAGTCGACGGCGACCCGGTGCAGCCGGTCGACGGCGTCGTCCCGGCCGGGCGCGACGAAGGTGCCGTTGCGTCCCCGGGTCTGCAACAGGCCGGCCGCCTCCAGTTCCCGGTAGGCCCGCGCCACCGTGTTCGCGGCCAGTCGCAGGTCGGCCGCGAGCTGCCGGACGGTGGGCAGGCGGCTGCCCACCGGCAACCGGCCGTCGCCGATCAACTCGGCGAGCTGCACCCGCACCTGCTCGTACGGCGGCACCGGTGAGTCCTGGTCGACGGTGATCAGCACGTCGGACATCTCCACCCTCACCCCGCACCGCCCGGAGCGCCGGGGTCGGTGTCTTCGTCGATGTCCACCACGGGGGCGCCCTCCGCCAGATCTACCACGCGCCCGCTCTGGCTGGTCGCGAGCAGCGCCGCGCCGAACAGCACCAGTTGGTTCAGCAGGTAGAGGTAGAGCAGCAGACCGACCGCGCCGGCCACCACGGTGTACGCCGGGTTCCGCTCGGTGCGCACCACGTAGTACCGCCCGAGCGTGTTGAGCAACGTGATGCCGACCGCGACCAGCAGCACCACCGGACGTAGCCGGGACCGGCTCATCCGCAGCCGGGGCACCGCGAGCAGCAGCGCGGTGGCGAGCACCGCGTTGACCAGCACGCTGAGTACGGCGCTGACGGTGGTCAGGCCGATCGACCCGGTGCTGCGCAGCAGGAAGCGCAGCAGAGATTCCAGCGCGTCCACCGCCGCCACGGAGAGGCCGAGCAGCACGAAGACGCCGATCATCACCCCGAGGTCGACCAGCCGCCGGACCACGAGGTTGCCGGGCTGCTGGTTGAGCGCGTACATGAGCCGCTGCGAGGAGCGGATCGCCTCCACCCAGCCGATGCCGGTGAACACGAGGATGACCAGGCCGACCACGCCGACCGTGCCGCTGGAGTTCGCGATCTGCTGCGCGTCCAGGAACGGCAGGTTCTCCTTCAGGAAGCCGGTTGCCGCCTCGCTGACCTCGTCGTTGTCCTCCAGGATCGCGCCGAAGACGGAGTACGCGACCAGGGCGAGAGCGAAGACGGCGAAGAAACCGTAGTACGCGATCGCCGCGGCGAGCCTTCCCGCCAACACGTCGGCGTACAGCGTCCCGGCACGCCACAGGTGGTCGAACAGGCCCGACCGGGCACGCGCGGCACCCACCCAGCGGTCGATGCCCGCCTCGATCCGGCCGATCACGTTCACGCGATCATCCTCGCCGATCTCCCGCCACCGTCCCGGCAACCAGCACAAGACCGCTCGCCATCCGGCGCGTCGCCGAACGTCAGTCGCCGAGGCGGAAGTCCCGGCGGGGCTGCCACCGGGCCTGCCCACTGTGCGAGAACAAAGTGAACGCGTCGACCTCGAACATCGCGGAGAAGTCGGCCAGATCCTCGTACACCTTGTCCAACGCCTCGGGAGCGACGTCGTGCGCGACGGTGACGTGCGGATGGTACGGGAAGCGGGTCTGGCGGTGCAGGCCCGGCGCGGCCGCGATGGCGGCGGCCAGCAACTCACATTCGCTGATGCCGGCGGCCACCGCGACGAATACCACCTGCGTCACCGGCCGGAACGTGCCGGTCCCCCGCAGGTGCAGCGTGAACGGCAGGTGCGCGGCGGCCACGGCGGCGAGGTGCCGCTCGACGCCCGGCAGCACGTCGGTCGGGATCTCGGTCGGACCGAGCAGTGTCACGTGCGCGGGCACCGCGAGGGGATCACCCGCCTCGATCCGTCGCCGGGTGAGCTGCGTCCCCCAGGGCTCCGGGATGTCCACCGCGATCCCGATCTGCACGGTGTCGCCCGACGGTGGCACCCCGCCACTGCGATCCACGCTTCGTGCCGCCACGTCGGCCACCGACTCGCCCACCCCGTCCCCGCGGCGCTATTCGCCGCGCACCGGCGGGAAGAAGCCGACCCGCTCGTACGCGGACCGCAGGGTCGCGCCGGCCACGGACCGGGCCTTCTCCGCGCCGGCGGCGAGCAGCTTGTCCAGTTGGGCGGGGTCGTCGAGGTACGTGCGCGTGCGCTCCTGGATGGGACGGACGAACTCCGCCACCACCTCGGCCAGCTCCTTCTTCAGGTCGCCGTAGCCACGGCCGGCGAACGCGGACACCAGGTCGTCGATGCCACGCCCGCTGAGCGCGGAGTAGATGGTCAACAGGTTGGACACGCCCGGCTTGGTCTCGGCGTCGAAGACGATCTCCCGACCGGTGTCGGTCACCGCGGAGCGGATCTTCTTCGCCGAGCGGGCCGGGTCTTCCAGCAGGTCGATGATGCCGGCCGGCGAGGACGACGACTTGGACATCTTGGCCGTCGGGTCCTGCAGGTCGGTGATCTTCGCGGTGTCCTTGACGATGTGCGGCGCGGGAATCGTGAACGTCGCGCCGAACAGCGAGTTGAACCGCTGGGCCAGGTCACGGGAGAGCTCGAGGTGCTGACGCTGGTCCTCGCCGACCGGCACCGCGTTGGCCTGGTAGAGCAGGATGTCGGCGGCCTGGAGGACCGGGTAGGTGAACAGCCCGACGCTGGCCCGCTCGTTGCCCTGCTTCTGCGACTTGTCCTTGAACTGGGTCATCCGGCTGGCCTCGCCGAAACCGGTGATGCAGCCGAGCACCCACGCCAACTGCGGGTGCTCGGGCACCTGCGACTGCACGAACAGGGTGCTGCGGTCCGGATCGATACCGACCGCGAAGAGCTGGGCGGCCGCCACCCTGGTCCGCTGGCGCAGCACCGCCGGATCGTGACCGGCGGTGATCGCGTGCAGGTCCACCACGCAGTAGAACGCGTCGTGGGTGTCCTGTAGGGCCACCCAGTGCCGCACGGCTCCCAGGTAGTTGCCGAGGTGGAACGAGTCGGCCGTCGGCTGGATGCCGGAGAAGACGCGGGGTCGCTCGGGAACGTCGGGCATGACGATAATTCTGTCAGCAAGCATGCGGAGCCGTCATGACGGGCCGGCGCGTCGGCCCCGGCCTGCCGGTGTCGGGGCGCTGACCTCGCGTGGTCCGCTCGTTCCCAGCCGTGGGCCCGGCCCGACCGAGCTGCCCCGCTGCTGTCCCGCCGCGCCCCGGTCCGCCTCGCGCTGATGGCCGACGGCGGGATCGCGCCGCGGCTCCGGCACCCGGGCCGCCGTCACCGCGAGCCGGGCGACCCGGCGTCCGTCCAGGGTCAGCACGCGCAGCAGCCAACCGTCGGCCGGTGCCGCCGGATCGGGCCCGCCGCCGTCGGGCGGCTCGGCGGGCACCGGCACCTCGTCGCCGGTCAGCGGCAGGCGGCCCAGGACGGCCATCACGTACCCACCCACGGTCTCGTACGGCCCGGCGGGGAGCGTCACGCCGGTCCGCTCGGCGAAGTCGGCGAGGTTAAGCCGGCCGTCGACCACGGCCGGCAGCCCGGCGTGGGTCGGGTCGGGAGGCCCGCCGTACCCCTCGTGGATCTCCCCGACGAGTTCCTCGATCAGGTCCTCCAGGGTGACGATCCCGGCGGTCCCGCCGTACTCGTCGACCACCACCGCCAGGTGGTGCCCTTCCCGGCGCATCTCGGTCAGCGCGGCCAGGACCCGCTTGCTCCCCGGCACCTGCTTGACCTCCCGGGTCAGCTCGCCCACGGTGGCGCAGGGGTCGGCGTCCGGACGGAGCAGCACGTCCCGTAGGTGCACGAACCCGACCACGTCGTCGTGGGTGCCGTCGGTGACCGGGTAACGGGAGTGCGTCTCGGCGCGTACCAGCCGGGCGGCCTCAGCGATGGTCAGCCGGGCCGGCAGGAACACCACCTCGGTGCGGGGCATCATCACCTCGCGGACGAGGCTCGCGCCGGCCACCAACACCTCGTCGATGATCCGCCGCTCGTCCGGGTCGAGCACCGTGTTGACCGCCACGAGGTCCCGCAGTTCGGCCTCGGAGATGCGTTCCCGACCGGCGGCCGGGCCGGTGCCGAGCAGGTCGGTGACGAGACGGGTCGCACCATCGGCGGTACGCACCAACACCCGGGCGACGGCCCGCGCGAGCGGCCCGGGGTCGCGGCGAGACCGTTTCCGCACCCGCCGCCGGAGCCCGGAACGGGCTGCTTCCCGCATGAAAGAGATGGTAGACACCGGGTGCCCACCGCACCGGATATGTGCGGCTCTGTTTAAACGTGAGAGATTATGATGGAATGGCGTGCGGCGCGATCCAGACTGCTCCCGAGCGCCGCCGTAGGGTGAGCTACCGAGGGCCACGTCCCGGCGGGCCAGGCAGGAGGCAACGACGTGAAACTGCTCGTCACCGGGGGTGCCGGCTTCATCGGCAGCGTGGTGACCCGGATGCTGCTCGACGCCGGCCACCAGGTCGTCGTCCTGGACGACCTGCGCACCGGTCACCGCGAGGCACTCGCTCCGGACGCGACGCACGTCGAGGCGTCCATCCACGACGCCGCCCAGGTCGTCACCGCCGACGCCGGCTTCGACGGGGTGCTGCACTTCGCCGCCCTCATCGCCGCCGGCGAGTCGATGGTGAAACCGGAGCTGTACTGGGAGAACAACACGGTCGGCACGCTCGCCCTGATCAACGCGGTCCGGGCCGCCCGGGTGCCCCGGATGGTCTTCTCCTCCACCGCCGCCGTCTACGGCAACCCCACCGAGCTGCCGATCTCCGAGACCGCGGTCAAGGCGCCCACCAACACCTACGGCGCCACCAAGCTCGCGGTCGACATGGCGCTCACCTCCGAGGCCATCGCGCACGGGCTGGCCGCCGTCTCCCTGCGCTACTTCAACGTGGCCGGAGCGCACCTCGTCGGGGACGTCGCACTCGGCGAGCGGCACGACCCGGAGACGCACCTCATCCCGATCGCCCTGGAGGTCGCCGCCGGCCGGCGGGAGAAGCTCCAACTCTTCGGCGACGACTACCCGACCGTGGACGGCACCTGCGTGCGCGACTACATCCACGTCGCCGACCTGGCCCGCGCGCACCTGCTCGCGCTGGACGCCGCCACCGCCGGTCAGCACCGCATCTACAACCTCGGCAACGGCAACGGCTTCACCAACCGTCAGGTGGTCGACGTGGTCCGCGAGGTCACCGGTCGACAGCTTCCGGTCGAGGTGGCGCCGCGCCGCGAGGGTGACCCGGCCGAGCTGGTCGCCTCGTCCGCGCTGGCCCGCGACGAGCTGGGCTGGGTGCCGCGCAAGCCCACCCTGCACGACATGGTCGGCGACGCCTGGGCCTTCTACCGCGCACACGTCCTGGAGCAGTCGTGAGCGCGAGGAGTGAGCCGGGTTTGCGAGCCCCGCAGTCGCGAACAAGGGAGGCACCGTGAGCGCGAGGAGTGAGCCGGGTTTGCGAGCCCCGCAGTCGCGAACAAGGGAGGCACTGTGACCAGCCCCACCGGTGACGTCGCCGAGCGGGCCGCCGCCGGCTTCATCGACCAGTACGACGCCACGGCCTCCGGCCTGTGGGCCGCACCCGGTCGGGTCAACCTGATCGGTGAGCACACCGACTACAACGACGGGTTCGTGCTGCCGTTCGCGCTTCCCATGCGTACCGTGGTCGCCGCCGACCGGCGCGACGACGAACGCTGGACGGTCTGGTCCGAGCTCTCCGGCGAGACGGTCACCTTCGCCGCGGACGACGTGGCCGAGCCCGGCCGGGTGACCGGCTGGGGCGCGTACGTGGCCGGGGTGGTCTGGGCGCTACGCGACGCCGGCCACGCGGTGCCCGGCGCCCGGCTGGCCATCGCCTCGGACGTGCCGCTGGGCTCCGGGCTCTCCTCGTCGGCCGCGCTCGAGTCCGCCGTGCTCGCCGCCCTGCTCGACCTCGCGGGGCTGGAGCTGCCCGCCGAACGGCAGCCCCGGCTGGCGCAGCGGGCGGAGAACGTCTACGTGGGCGCGCCGACCGGCATCATGGACCAGTCCGCGGTGATCCGCTGCCGCGCCGGGCACGCGCTCTTCCTCGACTGTCGCGACGAGTCCGTCGAGCACATCCCGTTCGAACTGGACGCCGCCGGGCTCACCGTGCTGGTCGTCGACAGCCGAGCGCCGCACCGGCACGCCGATGGTGAGTACGCGGCCCGCCGCCGCTCCTGCGAGGCCGCCGCCAAGACGCTCGGGGTGCCCGCGCTGCGCGACGTGACCGTCGACGAGCTCGACGCCGCTCTGGCCCGGCTCGACGACGCCGAGACCCGACGCCGGGTCCGGCACGTGGTCACCGAGGACCAGCGTGTGCTCGACACCGTCGCGCTGTTGCGCGCCGGCCGGGTCCGGGACATCGGTCCGCTGCTCACCGCCTCGCACGTCTCGATGCGCGACGACTTCGAGATCACCGTGCCGGAGATCGACACGGCGGTCGAGGCGGCCCTGTCGGCTGGCGCGTTGGGCGCGCGGATGACCGGCGGCGGATTCGGCGGCTGCGTCCTCGCCCTGGTCGAGACCGACCGCGTCGACACGGTGGCGGAGGCGGTCCGAACCGCCTACGCCGAACGCAGTTACACGCCCCCCACTACGTTCAAGGTCCACCCCGCCCCCGGCGCCACCCGCCTCTCCTAACCCCAACCCCGCCCCAGCCCGCGCCGATCTTGCACTTTCTGTGGCGACATAAGGTGCGATTACTGACCTATGGACAACAGAAAGTGCAAGATCGACGCGGGTCAGGGGCGGGGTTCGCGCGGGCTGGGGCGGGTGGCGCGAGTTAGGCGGCTTCGACGATCATGGCGGCGCCTACCGTGCGGTTGGTGGTCTCGTCGATGATGACGAAGCCACCCGTCGTACGGTTGCGGCGGTACTCGTCGGCCAGCAGCGGCACCGTCGTACGCAGCCGTACCCGACCGATCTCGTTCAGCCGCAGCTCGTCGGCCGACTCGTCACGGTGCAGCGAGTTGATGTCCAACCGGTAGTGCAGCCCGCGCACGATCGCCCGTGCCGAACGGGTGGTGTGCTTGATCGCGTACCGGCCGCCGACCCGCAGCGGGGCCGACTCGTCCATCCAGCAGACCATCGCCTCGATGTCCTGGGCGACGGCGGGCGCGTTGTTCGGCCGGCAGATCATGTCGCCCCGGGAGATGTCGATCTCGTCGGTCAGCCGTACCGTCACCGACATGGGCGGGAACGCCTCCGCGACCGGCCCGTCGGCGGTCTCCACGGCGGCGATCCGGCTGGTGAAGCCGGACGGCAGCACCATCACCTCGTCGCCCGGCTTGAGCACGCCCGAGGCGACCTGACCGGCGTAGCCGCGGTAGTCGGTGACCGTGGTCGACTGCGGACGGATCACGTACTGCACCGGGAACCGGACGTCGACCAGGTTGCGGTCACTGGCGATGTGCACCCGCTCCAGGTGGTGCAGCAGCGACGGCCCCTCGTACCACGGCATGTTCTCCGACCGGGCCACGATGTTGTCGCCCCGCAGCGCGGAGATTGGCACGACGGTCAGGTCCGGTACGTCGAGCTTCGCGGCGAACGCGGTGAACTCGTCGGCGATCTCCTCGTAGATCTCCTGCGACCAGTCGACCAGGTCCATCTTGTTGACGCAGAGGACCAGGTGCGGCACCCGCAGCAGCGAGCAGAGGAACGCGTGCCGGCGGGACTGCTCGACCAGGCCCTTGCGCGCGTCCACCAGGATCAGCGCCAGGTCCGCCGTGGAAGCGCCGGTGACCATGTTCCGGGTGTACTGGATGTGCCCGGGGGTGTCCGCGATGATGAACTTGCGCCGGGGCGTGGCGAAGTAGCGGTACGCCACGTCGATCGTGATGCCCTGCTCCCGCTCGGCGCGCAGGCCGTCGGTGAGCAGCGCGAGGTTGGTGTACTCGTCGCCCCGTGCCGCGCTGACCGCCTCCACCGCTTCCAGCTGGTCGGTGAAGAGCGACTTGGTGTCGTACAGCAGGCGGCCGATCAGGGTCGACTTGCCGTCGTCCACGCTGCCGGCGGTCGCGAACCGCAGCAGGTCCATCGCCCGCGCCTCGGCGGGCGGGGGCAGGGTCTCGGTGCTCATCAGAAGTAGCCCTCCCGCTTACGGTCCTCCATGGCGGCCTCGCTGACCCGGTCGTCACCACGGGTCGCGCCCCGCTCGGTGATCCGGGTGGCCGCCACCTCCTCGATGACCTTCTCCACGGTGTCCGCGTCCGAGCGGACCGCCGCGGTGCAGGAGGCGTCGCCGACGGTGCGGTACCGCACCTGGGCCTTGAACCGCTCCTCGCCGGCGCGCGGCCGGAAGAACTCGTTGACCGCGTAGAGCATGCCGTCGCGCTCGATCACCTCACGCTCGTGGGCGTAGTAGATCGACGGGAGCGGGATGCGCTCGCTGGCGATGTAGTGCCAGACGTCCAGCTCGGTCCAGTTGGACAGCGGAAAGACCCGGATCGACTCGCCCGGGTGGTGCCGGCCGTTGTAGAGCGACCACAGCTCCGGACGCTGGTTCTTCGGGTCCCACTGGCCGAACTCGTCACGGAAGCTGAACACCCGTTCCTTGGCCCGCGCCTTCTCCTCGTCGCGGCGGGCGCCACCGAACAGCGCGTCGAAGCGGTGCTTCTCCACCGCGTCCAGCAGCACCGGCGTCTGGATCCGATTGCGCATGCCGTCGCCGGACTCCCGGACCAGCCCGCTGGCCAGGGCCTCCGGCACGCTCGCCACCACCAGCTGCAACCCCAGCTCGGCGACCCGCTGGTCGCGGTACTCCAGCACCTCGGGGAAGTTGTGCCCGGTGTCGACGTGCATGACGGGGAAGGGGATGTTGGCCGGGGCGAACGCCTTCTGCGCCAACCGCAGCATGACGATCGAATCCTTGCCGCCGGAGAAGAGCAGCACCGGACGTTCCATCTCGGCGACAACCTCACGCATCACGAAGATGCTCTCCGCCTCCAGGGCGTCCAGGTGGGAGACGCGGTAGGCCGCGGGGGAGATCATGACACTCGCTCGCTCATCCGATTTCCAGACCTTTCCGGTCGGACATGTCAAGAAGTGCGCTCAGGCTACCCGGAATGCCTCTGCAGCGCTGCAAGCAACCGGCTGGCGAGATCCTTGCGACAGACCAACAGGTCCGGCAGGCGCGGATCCGCCTCGTTGTATCGAAGCGCAGAACCGTCGATCCGGGAAGCGTGCAGTCCGGTGGCCGTCGCCACAGCCACCGGCGCCGCCGAGTCCCACTCGTACTGCCCGCCGGCATGGATGTACGCGTCCACCTCGCCGGTCACCACCGCAGCGATCTTCGCCCCGGCGGAACCCATCGGCACCAGGTGCGCGCCCACGTCCTCGGCCAGGTCGGTGAGGAAGACCGGCGGACGACTCCGACTCGCCGCCAGACGGATCTTGCGCTCACCGGCGGTCGCCGCCTCGACCGTCATCGGCGGGTACGCCGGCGGATAGTCGGTGCCCAGCACCCGGTGCTGCGCCGGCAACCCCACCGCGCCGGCGACCAGCCCGTGCGGGCTCGGCGCGCTGCGCGCCCAGAGCGCCACGTGCACCGCCCAGTCCGAGCGGCCCTCCTCGGCGAACTCCCGGGTGCCGTCCAACGGATCGATGATCCAGACCCGGTCGGCACTCAGTCGGGACACCGCGCCCGCGTTCACCTCCGCCGCCCAGGCCAACCGCGAGCCCTCGTCCTCCTCGGAGAGCACCGCGTCCCCCGGCCGCCACCGCGCCAACTCGGTGCGGATCAGGTCGTGCGACACCTTGTCCCCGGCCGACTTCAGCGCCCCGGTGTCCGAGAAACCCAACTCCGTACGCAGGTCCAGCAGCGCCTGACCGGCCCGGGAGGCCAACCATCGGGCGAACGCCCCGTCGATCATCGGAGGACTGCCCATCTGCCCGCTCCCGTCGCCTCGCCGCGGCCCGTGCCCGCACGCACCGATCGGCCGCGACCCGCGTCGCCGGTCACGGCACGCCGAAAGGCGCAGACTACCGGCCCGGCGTTTCCAATCCGGTACGCACCGCCCGACTCAACCCCCGTGATACAGGTTCTGGGTCGGTTCCACGCCCTTGACGATCACCGACTCCACCACGTCGGCAGCCCGGTCCACCAGGAAATCGAGCTCCTTGCGCTCCACCGCGCCGAAATCCGACAGCACGAAATCCGCCGGATCCTGCCGCCCCGGCGGGCGACCGACCCCGAACCGCACCCGGGCATAGTCCTTGGTGCCCAACGACTTCGACATCGAGCGCAGGCCGTTGTGCCCGCCCTCGCCGCCGCCGAACTTGATCCGCACCTGGCCGAAGTCGATGTCCAGCTCGTCGTGCACCGCGATCACCTGCGCCGGGGGGACCTTGTAGAACTGCGACAGCGCCGCCACCGGCCCACCGGAGAGGTTCATGTAGGTCAGTGGCTTCGCCAGCACCAGCTTCGGACCACCGAACCCCAGCCGCCCCTCGGCGACCTCGGCCACCGCCCGCTTGTGCCGACCGAACCGCGCGCCGACCCGACCCGCCAGCAGCTCGGCCACCATGAACCCGACGTTGTGCCGGTTCCCGGCGTACTCCCGACCCGGGTTACCCAGGCCGACCACCAGCCACGGCCCCGCCTCGTCCGTCACGACCCGCCCCTCAAAACGTCTTCACTGACTCCCGATACGCCGGCAGGCGCCCCCGATGCTCGGGAGCGCCTGCCGCACGATACGAACCGATCAGGCCTCGGTGCGCGCCTCGGCGGACTCGTCGCCCTCGGCGGCCGGGGCGGCGTCCGCACCCTCGGAGCCCTCGGTGGTCTCGCCGACCTCGGCCTCGGCCTCGTCGGTAGCCGTCTCGACCTCGGGCAGCGTCGCCTCGAGCTGCTCAGCCGTCGGGGCGGCGGTCACCGAGGCGACCGGCAGCTCCGAGTCGGCGGCCAGCTCCACGCCGGAGGGCAGCTCGACGTCGGCGGCGGTGATCGTGGTGCCCGCCTCGGCGCCCTCGATCGACGCCTCCAGGTGGTCCGGCACCTTGGTGGCGTCGGCGGTCACCGAGAGGGTGTCGTGGTCGTGCACGATCAGGGTGTCCTTCGCGGCCTCACCGGTCAGCTGGACCGGGACCTCGACGGTGACCTTCTCACCGCGGCGGACCAGCAGCAGGTCCACGTGCTCGAAGGTGTCCTTGATCGGGTCACGCTGGATCGCCTTCGGCAGCGCCAGCACCTGGGTGCCGTCGGTGATGTCGATCGCGAAGAGCTGGTTGGCGCCACCCTTGCGGATCGCGGCGGCGAACTCCCGCGACGGCAGCGCGATGTGCTTGGGCTTCTCGCCGTGGCCGTACAGCACGGCGGGCACCTTGCCGGCCCGGCGGGTACGACGGGCACCACCCTTGCCGAACTCGGTGCGGGGCTCGGCGCTGATCTTTACCTCGGACACGGGAGAACTCCTGATGCTTCGCTGCGGCGGCTTGTCGTCTGGCGGTGCTGGGGCGAGGGGCTCGCTGGGGCTCATGCGTCATGAACGACTGCCCGGAGCACCGCGTCGATGACGGTGCCTCCGTGCGGCGCTCTTCAGCGGCCCGCCGGGCACCCTCGCCGTGGCAACCGCACCAGTCTACCCGAGCCAATTCCCAGGTTTCCGGCAGTCCCCGGTCGCAGCTCCAGGCCGATCCGCCGGTGGTGTTTCCCACCGGCGGATCAGCCCGTTTCGACCAGTTTGTCAGCCCTATCCGCCGGCCCCGACCCTGTTCAGCTCAGACCACCGAACAGGGTGGTCACCGAGCCGTCGTCGAACACCTCGCGGATCGCCCGTGCCAGCAGCGGCGCGATCGACAGCACGGTCAACTTGTCGAGCTGCTTCTCAGGCGGCAATGGCAGCGTGTTGGTCACCACGACCTCGCTGATCGGGCTGTTCTTCAACCGCTCCGTGGCCGGGTCGGACAGGAGCGCGTGGGTGGACGCCACCACGATCTCCGCCGCCCCCGACTCCTTGAGGATGTCCGCCGCCTTCGTGATCGTCCCACCCGTGTCGATCATGTCGTCGACGATCAGGCAGACCCGACCCTCCACCTCACCGACCACCCGGTTCGCCACCACCTGGTTCGGCTTCATCGGGTCACGGGTCTTGTGGATGAACGCCAAGGGGCAACCGCCCAGCCGGTCGGTCCACCGCTCGGCCACCCGTACCCGGCCCGAATCCGGCGCCACCACGGTCATCGGCCGACCGGCGTACCTGTGCTCCACGTACTCGGCGAGCACGTCCATCGCGAAGAGGTGATCCACCGGCCCGTCGAAGAAGCCCTGGATCTGCGCGGTGTGCAGGTCGACCGTGAGGATCCGGTTCGCACCGGCGGTCTTCAGCAGATCCGCCACCAGGCGGGCCGAGATCGGCTCCCGACCACGGTGCTTCTTGTCCTGCCGCGCGTACGGGTAGAACGGCAGCACCACGGTGATCCGCTTCGCCGAACCGCGCTTCAACGCGTCGACCATAATCAGGGTCTCCATGACCCAGGTGTTCACCCCGTGCGTCACGGACTGCACCACGAAGGCGTCCGAACCACGCACCGAATCCTTGAACCGTACGAAGATCTCGCCGTTGGCGAACTCGTACGCGTCAGCCGGCGTCGGTGCCACGCCGAGCACCTCGCCGATCTCCTTGGCCAACTCCGGGAAACCCCGTCCGGAGAAGAGCATCAGGCTCTTGCGGTTTTCGGCGACGATGCTGCCCATGGGCCCGTCTGCTCCCGTTTGTCGGCGGTACCCGGCCCGGTGGTGGTGGGCCGGGGACTATTCGGTTGCAGTATCTCCCGCGCCGGACGTACCGCCCACCGTCTCGGCCCCGCCGTGCATTGCCTCACTGTCACTTGCGGTGCCGACCGCCTCCGACGCACCCTTCGCGTCGCCGGATCCCTGCGCGCCCTTCGCCGCGCGGGCACGCTGTGCGGCCTCGGCCGCCGCCGTACCGGCCCGCCGCATCACCACCCAGCCCTCGATGTTGCGCTGCCGCGCACGGGCGACACCCATCGCGCCCGGCGGCACGTCGTCCACGATCACCGAGCCGGCCGCCGTGTACGCCCCGTCGCCCACCTGGACCGGCGCCACGAACATGTTGTCCGCGCCCGTGCGGGCGTGGCTGCCGATCACCGTACGGTGCTTGTTGACCCCGTCGTAGTTCACGAAGACCGACGCGGCACCGATGTTGCTCTGCTCGCCGATCGTCGCGTCACCCACGTAGGTCAGGTGCGGCACCTTCGAGCCCGCCCCGATCTCGGAGTTCTTCACCTCGACGAACGTGCCGACCTTCGCCTTGTCGGCGAGGCGCGCGGCCGGCCGCAGGTACGCGTACGGCCCGACGCTCGCGCCCGCGCCCACCTCGGCGCCGACCGCGTGACTGCGCACCACCGACGCGCCCTCCCCCACGATGGTGTCGACAAGCGTGACGTCCGGCCCGACCAGCGCGCCCGCGCCGACCACCGTGGCTCCGCGCAGCTGGGTGTTCTGGTCGATCACCGCGTCCCGGTCCAGCGCCACCGTGACGTCGATCCAGGTGGTGACCGGGTCGAGCAGACTCACCCCGGTACGCATCCACGCCTCGTTGACCCGGTCGCGCAGCAGCCGGCGCAGCGACGCCAACTCCACCCGGTCGTTGCAGCCCAGCGTCTCGACATGATCGACGGCCACGTGCACCGCGACCGGCTCGCCGGCCGAGCGGAGCAGACCGAAGACGTCGGTCAGGTACTCCTCGCCCTGGTCGTTGTCCGTGGAGAGCTTGCCCAGGGCGGCACGCAGCCGGGCCGCGTCGAAGGCGTAGATGCCGGCGTTGATCTCACGGATCGCGCGCTGCGCCGCGTCGGCGTCGCGCTCCTCGACGATCTGCTCCAGCCGGCCGTCGGCGTCCCGGACGATCCGTCCCAGCCCGGTCGGGTCGGGCACCTCGGCAGCCAGCACGGTGGCCGCCGCGGTGGCCTCCTCGTGCGCGGTCACCAGCGCGCCCACCGTCTCCGGACGCAGCAACGGCACGTCTCCGTTGATCACCACTACCGTGCCGGCGCCCTCCGGCACGGCGTCCAACGCGATCCGCACGGCGTGCCCGGTGCCGAGCTGCTCGGCCTGCAGGACGGGCGTGGCGTCGGGGGCGATCTCGGTGAGGTGCGCACGAACCTGGTCGGCGCCGTGACCCACCACGACGACCGTCCGGTCGGCGGCCAGCGGTGCCGCCGCGCTCAACACGTGGCCCAGCAGGGTGCGACCGAGCAGGGGGTGCAGCACCTTGGGCAGTGTCGACTTCATCCGCTTGCCCTCACCGGCGGCGAGTACGACGACGGTACGAAGGTGGGGCTGGGGCACGACGTGGCTCCCGTCGGGACGGCGGACACTCTCGCGGCCATGCTAACCACGTGGCCCGGCACGGTTCCCTCTTACCCCCAGTAGAACCCAAAGCGGACTTATGGGGACAGCTCGGCCGCCAGGGTTCGAACCTGAAATACGGGTACCAAAGACCCGGGTGTTGCCAATTACACCACGGCCGATCACATCGTCAAGGACCTCGACGCGGCAGGATGCGCATCCCGCCGCTACACCTTAACGCCCGACCTCGTCGACGCCAGCACTCATATCCTTCATGATCCCCTGGACCTTCCACCACGAATACCGCGACCTGGGCACCTCGACCAGGAGACGGTCGGGGTGACCGACGCCCGCCAAGCGCGCTGGAGACGCTTCCGCGCGATGCCGCAGGAGAGCTGTCCGACGGTGCGCAGGCGGCGCACCCCGACGACGAGCACATCGGTCGTGACCAGCAGTTTGGAACGGACGTACCAGGGTTCTTCGAAAGTTCCTCGTGCGATCTACCGGGCCGTAAGTTACGGTGACGTAGGCGTAGGTTAGTGATCTTTTTCCCCCGTTCCCCCTGCGAGGTGTCATGTCCACCACCGTGCTCGAACCCAACACCACCGGCCCCGGCCCGAAACCGCTCACCGACGGCACCCAGTCCCCCGGGATCCTGGCCGCGCTGTGGGCGTTCGTCGTGATCCCCTTCGTCGCGCTGCTGGTCGCCGTGCCCGTCGCCTGGGGCGGCTGGCTGGGCTGGACGGACGTGATCATCGGCCTGGTCTGGTACGTGGTCTCCGGGCTCGGCATCACGGTGGGTTTCCACCGCTACTTCACGCACGGCTCGTTCAAGGCCAAGCGGTGGCTGCGGGTGAGCCTGGCGGTCGCGGGTTCGCTGGCGGTGCAGGGTGAGATCATCCAGTGGGTTGCGGACCACCGGCGGCACCACGCGTTCTCCGATCTGGAGGGTGACCCGCACTCGCCGTGGCGTTTCGGCACGAGTGTCTGGGCGTTGACCCGGGGCCTGTTCCACGCCCACGTGGGCTGGCTGTTCCGTCGTGAGTTGTCCAACCGCGAGCGTTTCGCTCCGGACCTGATCGCCGACCGGGACATCAGCCGGGTGGATCGGCTCTTCCCCGCGCTGGTGACCGTCTCGTTGCTCGGCCCGGCGCTGATCGGGGGTCTGGTGACCTGGTCGTGGCAGGGTGCGCTCACCGCGTTCTTCTGGGCCGGCCTGGTCCGGGTCGGCCTTCTGCACCACGTCACCTGGGCGATCAACTCGGTCTGCCACGTGTACGGCGAGCGTCCGTTCGCGATGCGTCAGGGCGACCGCGCGTCGAACTTCTGGCCGCTGGCGATCCTGTCGTTCGGTGAGAGCTGGCACAACCTGCACCACGCCGACCCGACCAGCGCGCGGCACGGTGTGCTGCGGGGCCAGGTGGACATCTCGGCCCGGGTGATCTGGTTCTTCGAGAAGGTCGGCGCGGCGTCGCACGTGCGCTGGCCGAAGCCCGAACGCATCGCGGCCAAGCTCGTGAAGCCGGTCGCAACCCGGTAAACCGGGCGGTGCCGCGGCGGGTCGCCTGGCAGGATGGCCGGATGACCGAGCGACACGGGGGGACCGGACGGCTCGGCGGACGAGGGCCGCGCCCGATCCGGGTACGGTCGCACGGCACGGCAGGGCGGTCGAGCTGCCCGCCAGTGAGGCGACGACGTGAACGGGCACAGCGGAGACACCATTCCACGGCAGGGCGTGACCGAACGCCAGCAAGGCGGCGACGTGCCCGCAGTGAGTGACGAGCCGGCCGGCCGGCGGCCGGCGCCGGCCGCGGCGGCGAAACCCAAGGCCACATCCCGGGTACGCATGTCGGCGGCGCAGCGTCGGGAGCAGTTGATCGCCATCGGCCGGCAACTGTTCGCCGAACGCGGTTTCGACGCCACCTCGATCGAGGAGGTGGCGGCCCGCGCCAAGGTCTCCAAGCCGGTGGTGTACGAGCACTTCGGTGGCAAGGAAGGGCTCTACGCGGTCGTGGTCGACCGGGAGGTCCGGGCCCTGCTGGACCGGATCACCACGGCGCTGACCGCCGGGCACCCGCGGGAGCTTTTGGAGCAGGCGGCGATGGCTCTGCTGGGCTACATCGAGGAGGAGACGAGCGGGTTCCGGGTGCTGGTCCGCGAGTCGCCGCTGATGTCCGGCACGGCCACCTTCAGCAGCGTGATGAACGACGTCGCGCACCAGGTCGAGCACATCCTGGGCGCCGAGTTCAAGAGCCGGGGGTACGACCCCAAGCTGGCCGAGCTCTACTCGCAGGCGCTGGTGGGCATGGTCGCGTTGACCGGCCGTTGGTGGCTGGAGGTGCGCAAGCCACGTAAGGAGACGGTGGCGGCGCACCTGGTCAACATGGCGTGGAACGGGTTGTCGCACCTGGAGGCGAAACCCACGCTGATCACCGCCCGCCGGCGCTGACCCCCGTCTCAGCTCCGGTGCGCGTCCGCCACCGGGTGTTTGCGGCGTTCCAACTCCGCCTCGGCGTGCTCCGACGGGCCGACCTTGTCGTACAGGCCGGTGCCGAGCAGGATCAGGCCGAACAGCATCGACACGATCACGGTCGACATCGAGAAGTTGAGGAAGTTCGCGTCGGTCTGCAGCACGGACATCATGAGGATGCTGGTCGCCAGGAACACCACCCCGGCGGTGAGGTTCATGTAGTGGCCGAGGTTGGTGCGCCGGGACGCCCCGATGATCAGGACGACTCCGAAGACCACGGAGGCGAGCGAGAAGGCCAGGTTGGTCCGTAGTCCGAGGGCCCAGGTGCTGCTGCGGGCGAAGAGCGGGTCACCGATCGTCTCGGCCACTCCCCAGACGCCGAAGACCAGGATGTACACCCCGATCAGCCCGGAGAGCACCCGGTAGAGCGGCCGTGCCGGATGGTTGACCGGAAAGTGCGGCATCGCCGAGACCCCATCCACCTGAGTTTGACCGTTCAGGAGGATTGTCACCCAAGGCAGAGCCAACTGTCCGAAGAACCATAAAGCCGGCAGGGTCCGCCGAGAGGCTGGAGCAGGTCAGGTTTTCGCCGGAGCCCGAGCTGCGCAGGGATCAAGCCTGACCGCCCGGAGCAGCTCGGGCTCCGGCGAAAACCCACGGCCGCAACCAAGAAAGCAACCAAGAAAGCTCAGAGCACCAGCCGAGCCTTCTGGAACGCCTCCGCCTCCTCGTCCGTGCCGACCTTGCCGTACATGCCGGCCATCAGCAGCACCAGGCTGGCCGAGAGCAGCACCATCACCGTGATGACGTTGAAGTTGAAGATGTTGGCGTCGGTACGGATGAACGCGAGACCGCCGAGGCCGATCACCATCAGGGCGTACGCGAGCCACTGGTTGACCGCCACGTCGATGTTGCGACCGAGCGCGGCGCCGACCAGGACGACGAGCCCGAGCAGCACGCTGAGCAGCGAGAAGCCGAGGTTGGTGCCCTGACCGAGGACGCGGGTGTCGTCCTGCGCGAGGACCTCGTTGCCGGCGCTCGCGATGATGCCGAGCACACCGAAGACCACCAGGTACAGACCGGTCAGGCCGGCGATCGCCCGGTAGATCGGCCGCGCGGGGTGGTTGATGGGGGTGTGGGCCATGTCTGGGTCTCCAACGCCGTGGGGTGAGGTGTCGCCGATGATTGTCCCGCATGTGCCGGTGTGACGCCGCACACGGCCCCCGCGCCGGCGCGCCCGGGCAGGTCAGCCCTCGGGCAACTCCTCGGCCAGGGTCATCCAGCTCTCCTCGATCCGTTCCCGTTCGGCGCGCAGGTCCTTGAGCTGGGTGTCCAGCTCGGCGACCCGGGCGTAGTCGGTGGCGTCGGCGGCGAGTTGGTCGAGCAGGGTCGCCTCGCGCTGGTCGAGCTTGCCGAGCTGCCGTTCGAGGCGGGTCAGCTCCTTGCGGGCCTGGCGCACCTCGGCGGCGGACATGCCACTCGTGGCCGGGCCGGTGGGCGCGGCGGTCGAGGTGCCGCCCGCCCGGGTCGAGCCGGCCCGCTCGGCGGTCCGGGCGAGGTACTCGTCGACGCCACCGGGCAGGTGCACCAGCCGGCCGTCGCCGAACATCCCGTACACCGTGTCGGTGACGCGTTCGATCAGGTAGCGGTCGTGGCTGGCCACGATGATCGTGCCCGGCCACGAGTCGAGCAGGTCTTCGAGCGCGGCCAGGGTGTCGGTGTCCAGGTCGTTCGTCGGCTCGTCGAAGAGCAGTACGTTGGGCTCGCCGGCGAGCAGCCGCAGCATCTGCAACCGGCGGCGCTCACCGCCGGAGAGGTCGCTGACCGGCGTCCAGAGCCGGCGGTCGTCGAAGCCGAAGACCTCGGCGAGCTGCGCGGCGGAGACCTCACGGTCGCCGAGCTGCACGCGGCGGGCGACCTCCTCGACGGCTTCCAGCACCCGCAGGTGTCCGGGCAGTTCGGCGAGTTCCTGGGACAGGAACGCCGGTCGGACCGTGGAGCCGGTGGTGAGGCGACCCCCGTCGGGCCGGGTGATGCCGGCGAGCATTCGCAGCAGCGTGGTCTTGCCGGCGCCATTGGCGCCGAGAATGGCGATCCGGTCGCCGGGGCCGATCAGCCAGGTGGCGTCGCGCAGGATCTCCTTCGGCCCGGCGTGCAGCTCGACGTCCGTGAGCTCGTACACCTGCTTGCCGAGACGGGAGACGGCCATGCGCTGCAACGACATG
This sequence comes from Micromonospora sp. WMMD736, assembly GCF_049179015.1. Classification (NCBI taxonomy): domain Bacteria; kingdom Bacillati; phylum Actinomycetota; class Actinomycetes; order Micromonosporales; family Micromonosporaceae; genus Micromonospora; species Micromonospora sp. WMMD736. The sequence goes on along the minus strand of NZ_JBMHMI010000001.1, from coordinate 5,204,947 downwards.
GTGTCGCGGGCCGGCGGGACGTCGGCGATCAGCGCGTTGGCGGCGTCGATACGGAACTGCGGCTTGGAGGTGCGGGCGGGTGGGCCACGTCGCAGCCAGGCGATCTCCTTGCGGAGCAGGTTCTGCCGGCGGGCCTCCACGGCGGCGGCGACGCGTTCCCGCTCCGCGCGGGCGAGGGTCCAGGCGGCGAAGCCACCCTCGTACGCCCGGACGGTCTGGTCGGCGACCTCCCACGTGGTGGTGCAGACGGCATCGAGGAACCACCGGTCGTGGGTGACCACGACGAGGGCGCCCTTGCGGCCGACGAGGTGCCGGGCCAGCCAGTCGACACCGCCGACGTCGAGGTGGTTGGTGGGCTCGTCGAGGATCAACAGGTCCGCGTCGCGGACGAGCAGCGCGGCGAGCGCCACCCGGCGCCGTTCACCACCGGACATCGGGCCGACCGGCTGGTCGAGGCCGAGGTGTGGCATGCCGAGGCCGTCGAGGATGTTGCGGACCCCGGCGTCGCCGGCCCACTCGTGCTCGGCGCCCATGCCCTCCACCAGCCAGGCGGTGCCGAGCACCACGTCCCGGACGGTGGCGTCGGGAGCGAGGGTGAGCTGCTGCGGCAGCCAGAGCACCCGCAGGTCGCGGCGGTGGGTGACCCGGCCGTCGTCGGGCTCCTCCTGCTTGGTGAGCAGCCGCAGCAGGGTGGACTTGCCGGCGCCGTTGAGGCCGACCACACCGATCCGGTCGGCGTCGTCCAGGCCGAGCGAGACATCCGTGAGCAGCCGCCCGGCGGCGCCGTACCCCTTGGACACCCGGTCCAGGTTGACGATGTTGGCCACGTTCCACCCTTCAAGATCAAGGCGTCCGGGTGCCGGCGGGCACCTCGGGACGCCTGACCCAAGGGTACGCGGACGTCCCGGCCGGCCGCGCCGGCCGGGGAGCGCCGTCAGACGATGCGCGCGCCCGCCACCGGGCCGTGTGCGACCCGCGCCTCCCGGCAGACGCCGGCGCTGGTCAGCTCGGCGGCGATCCGTTCGGCGTCGGCGGCGTCGGTGGTGAGGAAGACGCAGGTGGGGCCGGAACCGGAGACGATGCCGGTGAGCGCTCCGGCGGCCTCGCCGGCCTTCAGGGTGTCGGCCAGCGCGGGACGCATCGCGAGCGCCGCGTCCTGGAGGTCGTTGCCGAGCGTACGGGCGAGGACCCGGGGATCGCGCTGGCGCAGCGCACCGAGCAGGGCGTCGGTGCTCCCGAGCGGCGTGCCGGCGGTGCCGGAGTCGCGCAGCCGGTCCAGTTCCCGGTACGCGGCCGGCGTGGACAGGCCCCCGTCGGCGATGGCCACCACCCAGTGCCACGAGGTGGGTCGGGCCAGCACCGGGCTGACCGCCTCGCCGCGGCCGGTGCCCAGCGCGGTGCCCCCGTAGACGAGGAACGGCACGTCCGAGCCGAGGTCGGCGGCGATCCCGGCCAGCTCGTCGCGGGACAGTCCGGTGCCCCAGAGCGTGTCACAGGCCACCAGCGCGGCGGCCGCGTCGGCGCTGCCGCCGGCCAGCCCACCGGCCAGGGGGATCTGCTTGCGCAGGTGCAGCCGGGCGTGCGGCAGGACCCCCGCGTAGCCGGCCAGGGCGTGCGCCGCGCGGATCACCAGGTTGGAATCGTCAAGCGCCAGCTCGCCGGTGCCCTCGCCCTCCATGGTCAGGGCGAGGGTGTCGCCCCGGCGGGCGGTCAGCTCGTCGTAGATGGAGATCGCGTGGTAGACGGTGTTCAGCTCGTGGTAGCCGTCGCGGCGCAGCGGACCGACCCCGAGGTGCAGGTTGACCTTCGCGGGCACCCGCACCCGTACCGGGCCGATGGCCCCGCGTCGCTCGTCCTCGTCGTCCGGTCGCCAGGCCTCGGTCACGGGGTGATGTCCCGCACGTGCAGGCGGATGTCGAACGGCTTGGCCACGATCAGCTCCTCGGCGTCCTCGGCGGGCACGGCGTCAGCCTACTTCGCGGCCGACGTACCGGCCGGAGCCGACGCGGCGATGGCCGCGAACTGCTCGACGGTCAGCGACTCGCCGCGGGCGCCGGGGTCGACGCCCGCGGCGGTGAGGGCGGCCTCGGCCCGGTCCGGGCCGCCGGCCCAGCCGGCGAGCGCCGCGCGCAGGGTCTTGCGGCGCTGCGCGAAGGCCGCGTCCACCACGGCGAAGACCCGCTCCCGGGGTACGTCGGGTCGGGGCGGCTCGTGACAGGTGAAGGCGACCAGACCGGAGTCGACGTTGGGGACCGGCCAGAACACGTTCGGCGGCACCCGTCCGGCGCTGCGGGCGTCGGCGTACCAGGCGAGCTTGACCGACGGGATGCCGTACACCTTGGAGCCGGGACCGGCGACGAGCCGGTCGGCGACCTCCTTCTGCACCATGACCAGGCCGTGCCGCAGGCTGGGCAGCTCGGCGAGCAGGTGCAGCACCACGGGCACGGCGACGTTGTACGGCAGGTTCGCGACCAGCGCGGTCGGCGGCGGGCCGCCCAGCTCGGCGGCGGTGACCCGCAGCGCGTCGGCGCGGTGCACGGTGAGTCGCTCGGCGTCCGCTCCGGCGTGCCGCGCGGCGGTCTCCGGTAGCGCGCCCGCGAGCGTGGGGTCGATCTCCACGGCGTGCACGTGCCCGGCGACCGGCAGCAGTCCCAGGGTGAGCGAGCCGAGGCCGGGGCCGACCTCCAGGGCCACGTCGTCGGGCGTCAGGCCGGCGGCGGTGACGATCCGCCGGACCGTGTTCGGGTCGTGCACGAAGTTCTGGCCCAGCTTCTTGGTGGGCGCGACGCCGAGTCGGGTGGCGAGTTCCCGGATCTCCGCCGGGCCGAGGAGGCTCACCACGGGCCGAAGACCCGGTCACCGTTGGCGGAGATGGCCGTGCACAGCTCGTCCAGGTCACTGCCGGTGGTCGCGGCGAGGGCGCGGACGGTCAGCGGGATCAGGTACGACGCGTTCGGCCGGCCCCGGTGCGGCGTCGGCGTGAGGTAGGGGGCGTCGGTCTCCACCAGGATCTGGTCCAGCGGTGTGAGCGCGGCAGCCTCGCGCAGCGCGGTGGCGCTACCGAAGGTGACGGTGCCGGCGAAGCTGAGCAGGTAACCGCGGCGCACACACTCGCGGGCGAACTCGGCGTCGCCGGAGAAACAGTGCAACACCACCGTGTCCGGTGCGCCCTCGTCGTCGAGGATCCGCAGCACCTCCGCGTGGGCGTCCCGGTCGTGGATGACGAGCGCCCGGTCGTACCGCTTGGCGATGGCGATGTGTGCCCGGAAGCTGTCCTCCTGCGCGGCCCGCCCCTCGTCGCCCGTGCGGAAGAAGTCCATCCCGGTCTCGCCGATCCCCCGGACCCGGTCCCGGGCGGCCAACGACTCGATCTCCCGCAGCGCCTCGTCGAGGTCCGCCAGCCGGGGCGCCTCGTTGGGGTGCAGCGCCACGGTGGCCAGCACGGCCCGATGCCGGTCGGCGATGTCCGCGCCCCAGCGCGAGGAGGCGACGTCCACCCCCACCTGCACCAACCGGTCCACCCCGACCGAGGTGGCCAGGTCGACCGCCGCGGCGACCGGGTCGTCCGCCGGCCCGCCACCCGGTACGCCAGCCTCACTCACCGTGATGTCCAGGTGGGTGTGGCTGTCCAGCACCGGCCGGGGCAGCGGCTCGGGGGCGGGCGGGAACTCTCCGGCCCGCCGGGCGGCACGCTCGCGGCGGGTTTCAGTCGGCTCGCTCATCAGCGACAGCATCACACACCGGCGTCGTCCATCCGCCCGCCACCCGGCGTTCACCTCGACTACGCCGCGCGACGCTACCGTCGCGGCAATGACGGTCACACCGCGCGCGGACGACGCCGCCGGCGAACGGACCGGGCTACGGGTGGCGTTCGGCGGGGACGTGTACCCGGCCGAGGAAATCGCCCGGGGCGCCGCGTACGAACTGTTCAGCGCCGAGGAGGTGGCCGGCTTCGACCGTGCGCCCCGCCCGGGCAGTGCCCTGCCGTGGCATCGGTTCGTGCACGTCACCGAGGTGGACACGGTGCACGGGGCCGTCGAGGCAGCCGAGGAGCCGGAGACGCCGCTGATGCTGCCGGCGCACCGGGAGCACGGTTGGTCGCACGTACACCAGCTCAGCCAGCAGCCGTCGGCGGCGGGTGACCCGGTGTTGGCCGCGGTGCGCGCCTCGGCGGTGGTGCGGCGCGGAACCCGGATGGTCAAGGTGCTCTCCGCGCGGCAGCTCGCCGGGTACGTGCGGGGCTGGCTGCCACACGGCTTCTGCTACCGGGAGCACGACGTGGCGCACCTGCGCACGCCGGTGACGACCACCGTGCTGCGCACCGACGGCGACGTCGGGCGCGACGGATCGGACGTGGCGTACGCGCTGCGCTGGCGGGCCGCCGACCCGGGCGACTACGACGTGCCGGTGGGCGAGGCGCACCGGGGGCTGACCGCGCTCCGGCCCCGGGACCGGGTGGGCCCCGCGGTGCTGGGCACCGGCTTCGTCCCGAGCAACGGGCAGCTCATCCCGGAGTTCGTGACCCGGGACTTCGCCGACCTGCCGATGCCGGCGAACGCGACGCTGCTCGCGTACACCGCCGAGGGGGTGGAGGTGGTGCTCTACAGCTACCAGGCCGAGCAGCGCGCGTGGCTGCGGATGGTGGGCCCGCAGTGGCGGCACCTGCTGGCCGCGGTGCCGGGCCTCTCCCCCGACCAGGAGTTCGTACCGACCGGCGACGCTCCGCGCTCCACCCAGCTCGTCGGCCGCTACGGCGACACCGAGTACGAGGCGGTGGCCGACCTGCCCGGGGGTTTCCGGGTGCTGGCGATGACCCGGGCGGCCCGCTACCCGGTGGAGACGGTGGCCCGTCGGCTCCGGTTCGCCACCTGGCGGGGCGTGCCGTGCCTGGTGCTACGCGAGGAAGCTGGCTGGCTGCGGCTGCGGCTGCGCCACCCCGACCCGGACGCGGTGGTCGACACCGGCGCGCAGTGCCACGACCGGGGCGTCTACGAGACCTGGGCGCCGGGCGGCGAGGTCACCGAAGGCCGGGTCATGGACACCCGGTACGCGCTCTGACGGCGCGCGGCGGCAGGACGTGCCGCCGCGCGCCGCCCGACGCTCAGCCGGCCAGGCGGGCCAACTCCTCGTCGACGATCGACGGGTCGAGCTTGCGGAACACCGGCGTCGGCGCGGTCAGCGGCCGGCCGGTCTCGATCGGCACCGACTCCCAGCGCGCGCCCACCGTGTAGTCCCCGGTGAGTACCGGGTACGCCGGGCCGCCGTCCAGGTCGTCGACCTGCTCGATGACGGGCATCGGCGCGTGTACGCCGGTGCCGCCGAGCAGCTCGTACACCTTCTGGGCGGAGTGCGGCAGGAACGGGGTGAGCAGCGTGTTGGCGTCGCTGACGACCTGGAGGGCGACGTGCAGGATGGTGCCCTGGCGGGGCTTGTCGGCCTCGGCCTTGAGCTTCCACGGGGCCTGCTCGGAGAGGTACTTGTTCGCCTCGGCGACCACCCGCATGGCCTCGCCGATGGCCTGCTTCTGCCGGTGCCGGCCGATCAGGTCACCGACCGTGTCGAAGCCGGCCCGGGCGACGGCGAGCAGCGCCTCGTCCGCCTCCGTGAGCCCGGCCGGGTCGACCGGCGGGACGGCCCCGAAGTTCTTCGCGGCCATCGAGACGCACCGGTTGACCAGGTTGCCCCAGCCGGCGACCAGCTCGTCGTTGTTGCGGCGCAGGAACTCGGCCCAGGTGAAGTCGGTGTCGTTGCTCTCCGGCCCGGCGGCGGCGATGAAGTAGCGCAGCGCGTCGGCGTCGTAGCGTTCCAGGAAGTCCCGGACGTAGATGACCACCTTGCGGGACGAGGAGAACTTGCGCCCCTCCATGGTCAGGTATTCGCTGGAAACGACCTCGGTGGGCAGGTTGAGCCGGCCCAGCTCGCCCGGCTCACCGTCGCGGGCGCCCGCACCGGAGTAGCCGGAGAGCAGCGCCGGCCAGATCACCGAGTGGAAGACGATGTTGTCCTTGCCCATGAAGTAGTAGGACTGGGATTCCTTGCCCTGGCCGTCGGCGGACCACCACTTCCGCCACGCCTCCGGGTCGCCGGAGCGGCGGGCCCACTCGATCGAGGCGGACAGGTAGCCGATCACCGCGTCGAACCAGACGTAGATCCGCTTGTCGGGGCGGTCGCGCCAGTCGTCGAGCGGGATCGGCACACCCCACTCCAGGTCGCGGGTGATCGCCCGGGGCTGGAGGTCGTCGAGCAGGTTGCGGGAGAACCGCAGCACGTTGGGCCGCCACCCCTGGCGGGTGTCCAGCCACTGCCGGAGCACGTCGGCCAGGGCGGGCAGGTCCAGGAAGAAGTGCTCGGTCTCGACGAACTTCGGGGTCTCGCCGTTGATCCGCGACTTCGGGTCGATCAGGTCGATCGGGTCGAGCTGGTTGCCGCAGTTGTCGCACTGGTCGCCTCGGGCGCTGTCGTACCCGCAGATCGGGCAGGTGCCCTCGATGTACCGGTCGGGCAGGGTGCGCCCGGTGGACGGGGAGATCGCGCCCATGGTGGTCTTGGGCACGATGTAGCCGTTGCGGTACATCCCCTCGAACAACTCCTGCACCACCGCGTAGTGGTTGCGGGTGGTGGTGCGGGTGAACAGGTCGTAGGAGAGGCCGAGACCGTGCAGGTCCTCCACGATCACCCTGTTGTACCGGTCGGCCAGCTCACGCGGGGTGACCCCGTCCGCGTCGGCCTGCACCTGGATGGGGGTGCCGTGCTCGTCGGTGCCGGAGACCATGAGCACGTCGTGGCCGGCCATCCGCATATACCGGGCGAAGACGTCGGAGGGAACGCCGAAACCGGAGACGTGGCCGATGTGGCGGGGGCCGTTGGCGTACGGCCAGGCCACTGCCGCGAGAACGTGACTCATGAGCAGCAAGCCTAGTGACCCGTCCGGCGGGCCCGCGAACCAATAGGGGGTGCCGGGCCGACGGACCGGGCCGACTCCCTCGGCCTTTGGTCCGATTTGTCGCCGACACGCGGTCCAGCTGCCCGTTCAGCCCGCACTACCGGTGTGCAATGAACATCGTGACTGGCAGACGAGCGGCCCGGGACCATGACGAGCGTCCCACCGGGCCGGCGGCCGGCGACGAGCCCGGCAGGGCGTCCGAGGCGGCCCGGGGCGGCGCGGTCGCGCCCCAGCCCCGGCTGGTGCCCACCGCCGACCCGAGCGCCGCCACCCGCCCGGAGTCCGCGCCGGGCCCTCCGCCGCGCACCGGTGCCGGGTCGCGGCCGAGCCCCACCCCCCGGCCGCCGACGCCGACCCCGGCGCGCCCCAGCCCGACGGCGCCCATCCTCGACCCAGCCCGGCCGCACCCGCCAGGCCCGGCCGCCGAGAGGTCGACGGCCGGTTCGTACGCCATGACGACGGCGGCCGGAAGCACAGCGCCCGCCACCGAGCCGGGTCAGGCGGCGACGGTCGAGGTGGAGCCGACCACCGGGGCGCCGGTGGACGCGGTGCCGCGCCGGGTGCCGGTCCGTCAGCAGAGCCGCGGCCGGAACGCGCACCGGTCCGCTGGCACGGAGCCGCCGGACGACGACGGTGTCTTCTGGGCGCCCATCGAGGAGGTGCACTGGGACGGCACCCCGGTCCGGAAGGACCCCGCTCCCCGGCCCCGCACCCCGGCGACAGGTCGTCGCGCCACCGCACGCCCGGCCGCACCGCCCGACCCGCTGGCCGGACTGTCCGTGCTGGTGCTGTTGAGCCTGGTCACCGCCTTCTTCGCCTGGGTCAGCGCGGGACCGTTCTGGCTCGCCGTCGGGCACGCGCGCGACGGCACGGTGGTGATCGACTCCTGCGCCGGCCAAGGGCTCACCCAGCGGTGCCGGGGAATGTTCACGGCGGACGGGGACCGGTTCCTGGCACCCGGTGTACGCGTCAGCGGCGTGCCCGCCGGAGGCGGGGCGTCCGGGACCGCGCACCGGGCCCGGATGACCGGACCGGACGGCGGCACCGCGTACGCCGACACCGGCGCGAGCCGACACCTGCGCTGGCTGCCCGGGTTGGTGGTGGTGTTCGGCTGCGCCGCCGGCATCGTCCGGTGGACCGGGTCGGCCCGGCTGCCCGGTCGGCGACACCGCCGCTGGGCGGTGGCCGCCGCGCTCGCCGGCCCGACGTTGATCACCTTCGGCTTCCTGGTCGCCGCCTGGTGAGCGCGGCGGCGAGTCAGCTGTGCACGATCGTGTAGACCTCGCGGCGGCGTAGGGCGTACTCGGTGGCGACATCGGTGATGGCGTCCCGGCGGGACCGTCCGGCGGCCTCCCGCTCGGCGACTGCGGCGCGCAGGGTCTCGTCGTCGGGGCGTTGCGCGGTGGTGACCGGCGCGCCGGCCACCACCAGGGTGATCTCCCCGCGTGGCTCGGTCTCCGCGGCCCAGCGGGCCAGCTCGCCAAGGGGACGCCGGAGGACCTCCTCGTACGTCTTGGTCAGTTCCCGGCAGAGCGCGGCCGGCCGGTCCGCGCCGAACGTGTCGGCCAGGTCGGTGAGCGCCGCGCCGATCCGGTGCGGCGCTTCGAAGAAGACGAGGGTGCGCTCCTCGGTGGCGAGCGCGCGCAGGCGGGACCGGCGGGCGCCCCCGGCCCGGGGTAGGAACCCCTCGAAGCAGAACCGGTCGCAGGGCAGCCCGGAGACGGCGAGGGCGGTGGTCACCGCGCTGGGCCCGGGGGCGACGGTGACCGGCGCCCCGACGTCCAGCGCGGCCCGGACCAGCCGGTATCCCGGGTCGGAGACGCTCGGCATGCCGCCGTCGGTCACCAGCGCCACCGCGTACCCGCCGAGGATGACCTCGACCAGTTCGGGCGTCCGCCGTTCCTCGTTGCCCTCGAAGTAGGAGACGATCCGCCCACCGACGGTGATGTCGAGGTCGCGGGCCAGCCGGGTGAGGCGGCGGGTGTCCTCGGCGGCCACCACGTCGGCGCTCGCCAGCACCTCGCGGAACCGGACCGAGGCGTCGGCGGGGTTGCCGAGCGGGGCACCGAGCAGGATCAGGCGCCCAGCTTCGGACATTTCACCCACAACATCGTCTCCTTAATCGACAGCGGATACCGGTATCAGGGACGACGGGCGCCACAGGACACCCTGGCAGCCTACGATCGCCGGGTGACGAGTGCGTCGACAGCGCAGAGCCCGAGCGTCGAGCCGGCAGGAACGGTCGAGGTGTCCGGCGAGCCCAGCCCCCATCAGGAAGCGGCGACACCGCGCACCGACGGCGGCGGCGTGACCGCCGTGGTCCGTCGCCGGCTCGCCACCGTCGACGGCCGGATGGACCCGTACTCGTGGCTCGCCACCGGCGTGGTGGTGGCCATCGCGGCGATCCTGCGCTTCGTCGGCCTGTCCAGTCCCAAGGGCAAGATCTTCGACGAGACGTACTACGCCAAGGACGCGTACGGACTGATCAGCCGGGGCGTCGAGTGGAACTACAAGGACAACGTCCCCTCGTACGTGGTGCACCCGCCTCTGGGCAAGTGGCTGATCGGTATCGGCGAGTGGGCCTTCGGCTACCAGGACGCCGACTCGAAGGTCTCCGTCGGCGGGCACCTGTTCACCACCGCGCCCGAGTTCGGCTGGCGGTTCTCGGCAGCCCTGATCGGCACGCTGTCGGTGCTGCTGCTGGTCCGCATCGGCCGGCGGCTGTTCCGCTCGACGGTGCTCGGCTGCGCGGCCGGCCTGCTCCTCGCGCTCGACGGTTTCCACCTGGTGCTGTCCCGCGCCGCGCTGCTCGACATCTTCCTGCTGTTCTTCGTACTGGCCGCCTTCGGTGCGCTGGTGCTCGACCGGGACGCCCGGCGTCGGCGCTGGGCACGCGCGCTGGACGACGGCCTCGATCCCGGCTTGCCCGGGCGCGCGGGCCGACCGTCGACCGGTTGGCGCACGTGGCCGTGGTGGCGGCTGGCCGCCGGCGTACTGATCGGCTGCGCCTGCGCGGTCAAGTGGAGCGCGCTCTACTTCGTGCCGGTGTTCGCCCTCTTCGTGGTCCTCTGGGAGGTCGGGCTCCGCCGGTCGGTGGGCGTCCGCAGGCCCTGGCGGGACACCCTGCTCGACGAGGTGCCCTGGCTGGTGCTGGCGGGGGTGCTGATGATCGGCACCTACCTGGCGACCTGGTCGGGGTGGCTGCTCAGCGACGACGGCTACTACCGGCTGGCGACGTCGTCGGCGTACCCGACGGGGTCACTCAGCGACACCCCGGTCATCGGCCCGCTGGTGAACCTCTACGAGTACCACCGCGCCGCGTACGGTTTCCACGCCCAGCTCGACGACCCGCACAAGTACCAGTCGTGGCCGTGGCAGTGGCTGTTGCTCGGTCGCCCGGTCGCCTTCCACTGGTCGGGGGACGGCGCCTGCGGCGCACCGACCTGCGCGTCGGAGATCCTGCTGCTGGGCACCCCGCTGCTGTGGTGGTCGTTCCTGCCCGCTCTGGTGGCGCTCGTCTGGTTGGGCATCGCCCGACGGGACTGGCGGGCCGGCGCGATCCTGCTGACCGTGGCGGCGGGCCTGCTGCCCTGGTTCTGGTTCGCCCTCGACGGCCGGACGATGTTCTCGTTCTACGCGGCCCCGGCGCTGCCCTTCCTGGTCCTCGCCGTGGTGTACGTGCTGGGCGCGTTGATCGCACCGGCCGAGGGTGACGTGGGTGAGGCGAAAGCCCTGGTGCCCGGCGACGCCGGCTACGAGAGACGTCTGGTGGGCAGCATCGCGGCCGGGGCGTACGTGCTGCTGGTGGGGCTCTGCTTCGCCTACTTCTATCCGATCTTCGTGGGCAAACTGATCCCGTACTCGGACTGGCTGGCCCGGATGTGGCTCGACGGTCGCTGGATATAAGCACCGGCAGGCGACGCGCCGCACAGCGCGAAGGACATCGGGCCCGCACGCGTGATGCGTGCGGGCCCGATGCTTGCTCGCGAAGCTCCAGACAAAGACGCGCGCCCCGATCGCCTGCCACGGGGGAAGCGGGCGATTGGGGCGCGCATGAAGAGCTTAACCACCGCGCGCCACCGGCACAACGGGTCAACTTGGGTCGGATTTCCGACCGATTCCAGCCGGACCGAGGACTATCCTCCGGCCGTTGACCGAGGGTGACCTGACGTGGACCCAGCGCCCTCAACGAGGGGCGCTGCGGCCGTCCGGGACGACCGAGCACCCCGGCGGTCCTCCAAAGTGGATCTCACTACACTGCGGGCCGTGATCAACTTCAGACGATCGGCGGCCGTCCTTCTCGGACTGCTGGCGACCACCGCGCTGACCGGGCCGGTCCCGGCGGCGGCCGACGAGGAGCAGGTGGCCGAGCCACCCCGGGTCGAGCTGGTGCTCGACGTCAGCGGCTCGATGCGGGCAGCGGACATCGACGGACGCAGCCGGATCTCGGTGGCCCAGCAGGCGTTCAACGAGGTGGTGGACGCGCTGCCGGAGGAGACCCAGCTCGGCATCCGGGTGCTCGGCGCGACGTACAAGGGCAAGGACAAGAAGGTCGGCTGCCAGGACACCCAACAGATCGTGCCGGTCGGCCCGGTCGATCGGACCGCGGCCAAGGCAGCGGTGGCGACACTCCGGCCGACCGGGTTCACCCCGGTCGGGCTGGCGCTGCGCTCCGCCGCCCAGGACCTGGGCACCGGGGCCACCACCCGGCGGATCGTGCTGATCACCGACGGAGAGGACACCTGCGCCCCGCCGGACCCGTGCCAGGTGGCCCGGGAACTGGCCGCGCAGGGCACCAGCCTGGTCGTCGACACGCTCGGCCTCGCACCCGACGAGAAGGTGCGCCGGCAGTTGCTGTGCATCGCCGGGGCGACCGGCGGCACGTACACCGCGGCGCAGAGCGCCGACGAGCTGACCGGCCGGATCAAGCAGCTCGTCGAGCGGGCCGGCGACACCCACACCCGGGCGCCGACCGTGGTCGGCGGAACGGACGCCTGCGAGTCCGCGCCGCTGCTCGCCCCCGGGGTGTACGCCGACCGGGAGTCGTTCTCCGAGCACCGCTACTACCGGGTGCCCGTACGCGCCGGTCAGGAGCTGCGTGCGTCGGTCAGCATGGCGCTGGACCGACCGGTGAACCGGGACTACGGGGTGCTGCTGCGGGCCACCGCGGCGGACGGCCGGGAGCTGGTCCGGGGCGCGGACGCCGGCAGCGGCCGGGCGGACGTACTCTCCGCCGGTCTGCGCTGGTCGGCCACCGCCGACGACGAGGCGACCACCGACGACGAGGACACCTCCGGGACGAGCCCGACTCCCGGCGTCGAGCCCACCACCGTCTGCCTGGTGGTCAGCAACTCGTTCGCCGCGCGCCCGGGCACCGCGGCGACGCCCGGCATGCCGGTGGAGCTGACCATCGACGTGGTCCCCGCCGCCGGCACCCCGGACGGCCCCGATCTCGGCCGTGGCTGGGTACTGCTCGCCCTGCTCACCGTGGCGGGTCTGCTCACCGGTCTGGTCGCCGGCCTGCTCACCCGCTGGTGGGTCGCCACCTGGAGGGAGAACTGATGCGTACCGCACTGTTCCGGTCGCTGGCGGCGCTGCTCGCCACCGGCGGGGTCGCGTTGCTGCCCGCCGCGGCGCTGGCCACCCCCACCCCGTCGCCGGGCGCCACCCCGGTGACCCGGGCCGGCACCTCGTTCCTCACCGCCACACCCATCACCGCCGGTCAACCGGTACGCGTGGACGCCTCCGTCGGGGATCACCTGTACTGGTCGTTCACCGCGACGGCCGGGCAGGTCCACGAGATCAACGCAACCGTCACCTTCCCGAAGGCACGCAGCGGCGCGTCCACCTGGACGATCGACGTGTTCGACGGGCTGCGCCGGCGGCAGGCGTGCACCGCCGGGGCGCAGACGCCGACGGTGGACGGCAAGGCGTCCAGCGTGGCGTTGGGCTGCACCCTGCGCGAGGTCCGTCCCTGGGCGGAGCCGTGGTCGGCCGATCCACTGCCCGGCACGTACGTGGTCCGGCTCTCGGTCACCGACCTGCCCGAGCCGGACCTGGGCGCACCGGTCGACGTGGACCTGCTGGTGGGCGTCGTCACGGACCGGGGCGCCTCAGCCGATGACGGTGAGCTGGCCGCACCGCTGGTGCCGAACACGAAGGCGGGCACGGTGCTCAACGCCGTACCGACGCCGGAGCCGGAGGCCGAGGACGAGGGTGGCTCGCTGACGGACTGGCTGCCGGATCTCGGCTCGCGCTGGATCTGGACCGGCATCGGCGGCGTGCTCGCCGCAGTGGCCGGGGTGGTCGGCTTCGCTCTGACCCGGCGGCCCCGGCGACCCTGAGTCGACCGTGGACGTCGGTGGCCCCGCCCGGTCGGGCGGGGCCACCGGCGGTTCAGCTTCGTCGCGTCCCCCGCGGTAGCCAGCCGATGAAGCGGTCCTGCAACGACATCACCGGCGCTGCCCGCAGGTCCTCGGCGGCGGCGGCGAGACAGGAGCCCAGGTAGACGCTGAGCATCGCCCGGTCACCCCCGTACTCCGCCAGCAGCCGGTCGCGCTTCGTGGCGCACGGCCACTCGTCGCCGCAGGAGCCGCAGTTCCAGCCCGGGGTCGTCGGTGCGTGGTCGTCGGCCCGACCCCCTGGCCGTTCGGCGCCATCGCTCATCGCAGCTCCTCTTAGATGTTCGCGGGACTTGCCAGCTCTTGATGGTGGTCCCCCCGGAGCCATCATGGAGAGCGCGACGCGTCCCTCCGGTGTTACATCTTTGCGGTACGTTCTCCGGTCGTGGGAGTCGGAAATTTGACGGTCGAGGGAAGACCTGCTCGCTACCCGTCGGTAAGGCCGCGCCGTGCGTGAGCTCCTGCCGCCAACGGTCGCCGTGGCGGTCGCCGCGCCCGACGACTGGACCGGAGACCTCCTCGACGCGGAGCGGGCGTGTCTCAGCGACCAGGCGGTGCAGACCCGTCGACGGGACTTCACCGCCGGCCGGGTCTGTGCCCGCCGGGCCATGGCCGACCTCGGTCTGCCGGCGATGGCCGTGCCCAGCGCCGCCAACCGGGCGCCGGTCTGGCCGGCGGGCGTGGTGGGCGCCATCACCCACACCGCCGGCTACTGCGCCGCCGCCGCCGCGCGCGCCACCGACGTGCGGTCCGTCGGTATGGACGCCGAGCAGCACCGTGAGATCAATGCGGGGGTACGCCGACTCGTGCTGCTGCCCGAGGAGGAGGAGCACTGCGCACGGCTGCCCTCCGGCATCCTGTGGCCGATCATGTTCTTCAGCGCCAAGGAGACCGTCTACAAGGTCTGGCACCCGGTCGTCGGGACCTGGCTGGACTTCCACGACGCCCGGCTGGAGATCGACCCGGACGCCGGCACGTTCACCGCCCGGATCGCGCCGGAGCGGGTGGACGCGGCGGAGGTCGCGGACCCGCCGAGCACCATCCACGGCCGATTCGTGGTCGCCGACGGCCTGGTCCGCACCGCTGCCGTCCTCGCACCGCGCTGACCGCGCCACCGTCCACGCTGGCCACCGCGGCGGGCTGCCGGGGCCGTGGGACGCGGGCCGGCGTGGCGACCGGCCGCTCGGCGCCGCGAGGTAGCGTCGGCGCGTTCCCGAACCGCACGTACGAGGCGTCAAGGAGTACGGTGACCCACCCCCAGCCCCCCGTCGGACCGCAGGACCTTCAGCAGCCGCGTCCGGAGCCGCTGCTCCCGGCCACACCGCAGCAGTCCGCCACAGACCCGACGGTCCCGCCGACGACGCCCAGCCCCTGGTCGGCTGCGGGTAGCGAGCCGGTCCCGCCGCCGTACTCCGGCGCCGCGTACCCGCAGGGCGACGGGCCGGGTCACCCGCTCACGATGCCACCGCCCGTGGTGCCGACGACGTCGCAGCGGACCGTGGTCGCCGTCGCGGTGACGACGGCCGTGCTCGCCCTGCTGTTCTGCGCCGGCGGCATCGTGGCCGTCGTCACCGGCGCGAAGAGCGCCACCAAGGTGACCGAAGCCCTGCCCACCCCCGGCGTCACCAGCGACGCCGGGCAGCCGGTGGCCGGGACCATGCCCTCGCCCGTACCGTCGGTCGCCGGCAAGGCCCGGAACATGTCCGTCGGGGACACCCTCGTCATCGACGACAACGGCGGCACCGTCGAGATCACCGTGACGAAGTTCCACACCGCCACCAAGCCCTGCAAGACGTACGGCCTGAAGCCCGACGAGGGCATGTTCGTGATCGCGGACGTGACGGTCGCGGTGACCAAGGGCACCGGCTCGGCGAACCCGCTCTTCTTCCAGTGGGTCGCCGCCGACGGCACCGAGACCAACGCGGTGACGGGTGCCTTCTCCGGCTGCGGCAAGCCGATCCCGGCCGGCAACGACCTGGCTGCGGGCAGCAGACGTACGGGCAGCGTGGTGTTCGACGTGCACGACACGTCGGGAGTTCTGGAGTATCAGCACCGGTTCGCGACCGCTGGCTACTGGAAGCCCTGAGACGCCCGTGGGGCCGGTCCGATGATCGGACCGGCCCCACGCGTTCGACAGGTCAGCAGCCGGTCCACCGGACCGGGGTCACCCGGTCGGCGTTCCGGAAGCCGACGATGGCGCCGGTGTCGGCGATGGACCGGGCACCGAGGCCCACCCGCTCGCCGCCGCCGGGCAGGACCCGGGAGGTGGCGCCGCGGGCGACCCGGTCACCGCCGACCACGACACCCTTGGCGTTGACGTCGTCCAGCCCCATCTCCTGGTCGAGGAAGGTGTACGAGCCGTTGCGGACGTCCCAGCGCACCTTGGCCGGGCTGGTGCCGCCCAGCCAGACCTGGCCGATGGCCCAGTGGCCCGCAGCGGCGTTGACCGTGGTCGAGC
Source organism: Micromonospora sp. WMMD736 (assembly GCF_049179015.1). Classification (NCBI taxonomy): domain Bacteria; kingdom Bacillati; phylum Actinomycetota; class Actinomycetes; order Micromonosporales; family Micromonosporaceae; genus Micromonospora; species Micromonospora sp. WMMD736. Next base: position 5,189,145 of record NZ_JBMHMI010000001.1, on the reverse strand, counting down.
CACCACCCGGAACCGTCATCGGCTTGATCTTGCCGTTCGGACGGCGGACCCATCCGGTCCAGTCACCGAAGGGTCCCGCCTGACCGACGATGGTTCCGTTCGTCGCGATCCCGACCGGCTGGGCGTTGGCCGGGGCGTCGAGCACCTCGACCGTGCCCGGACGGGCGGCCGGCCAGCGCAGGGCGACGAATTCGCCAGGCACGATGTCCGACCCGTAGCCGACGATGTCCCCGGCGGAGTTGATGGCGGAGACGAAGATGCCGGTGGACGGCAGCACCGGCAACTGCTGGAGCTTGCCGTCGCGGTACGCCCACGGCCGGCCGATGCCGTTCTCCGCCCAGCCGTTTCCGATCACGGTTCCGCTCTCGTTGACGTCGACCGGGTCGATTCCGTTGCCCGGCGCCACGGTCTCGGTGAGCTGCTGCCCGTCCCAGAGCAGCAGCAGGTACTGGTTGTCGTTCGGACCGACCCGCAGGGCGTTGCCGGCGACGAATCGGCCGGACGGGTCGATGGCGTTCGCCTCGGCGCGGTAGGTGTCCGTCGGGTAGGGCAGCGTGCTGATCGTGCAGGCGCGGGCGGTGCTCCTGGCCGTCGAGGCGGTGGCCGTCGAGGACACGGCGACGCCGAGGGAGGCGGCCACCAGTGCGGTGGCGGTGCCGGCGAGCATCCTGCGTCGAGCGGTGTACGTCATTCTTTCTCCCCGTGTGGAGCCCGGCGTACCGGGCGTCGACTGATGCCAGATGCACCCCTGAGGCCGCCCCGGGGTTGCGGCCTGTCCGATGAGCGACGCGATCGTTTCGACCGGCAGTCCGTCTGCTATGGACGGCCGCGGCCCGGCACGCGGGCGGACGGTCCTTGCCAGGGATCCGCCGTGGTCCCAGGATCGGACGGATGATCGACGATCCCCGTTCGGACCGCCCGTTGGACTACCACCTGGTCCTGCCCGCTGCGGGCGGTGACGACGGGGAGGGCATCCTCGTCGAGGAGTTCATCCGCCAGGACGACTTCTGCGCCACCGGCCTGCGCAGCGTGAGTTGGACGCCGGGTGGCGGCTGGTGGAGTTCCGCCACGCTGAGCCGCGACCTGCGTGCCGACCTCGCCGTACTCGCCCGGGTCGTCCCCACCGGACACGCCGAGGCGACGGACGCCTACCGCCGCCTCGGCGGCGGCGAACTACCGTCCGGGAGCGTGCTGCGGACGTACTTCCGCGACCATCAACCGATCGCGGCGACCGCGCCCCTGCGACTGGGCCCGGCTCAGCCGCCGGAGGGCTTTCGCGAGCGCCGCGTGTACCGCGTCCTGTTCGCCAAGGACCTGGCGACCGAGCAGGTGACGGCGTTGCGGGGCCGCTGGCGCACGACGGGCGGCGGCAGCGCCGGATCGGTCGCCGACGGTCGGCACGAAATCGGCGGCGTCCGGTTCACCTGGGACCTGAGACGGGTCGGCCGCACCCTCGCCTGGGCCCTCGACGTGACGGTCCTGATGCGAGGCGGCGGGGCCGAGGCGGTGCGCGAGACCCTGACAGACCTCACGAACCTGCTGCGACAGCAGGGGCTGATCGCCGTGACGACCGAGCGGTTCGCCTAACCACTGTGCCGATTTTGCAATGATGTACGTCGATGTTGCCAGAGTGGTGCCAGACGTGCTGGAATGGCTCGTATCGACGCAGCGCGGGGGCAACCGCGCTGGGAACGGCGAGCGCGGGAGCAGCGCAGCGCCGGCAGCGCGCCACTTGGGCAGACGCTCGCCATGCGCACAGCCGGGCCACCTCCGTGACGACGGACGGCTCGCCGTGTCCGTCGTCCGCGCCCCCGACACGTGCCCCCGATGGCCGACGCGCCCGTCGGGGCGTCCGGTCCGGTCCGCCAGGACGCCGGAACCGGCGACGAGGTGAGAGGCAATGATGAGTTCCCCAGAGAATGCCGTCAGGTGGTACCGGAACCGCCTGGTGTGGGTGGCGGTGATCCTGCTGGCGGTGTCGGCCGGCGCGGTCGTACTGGTCAGGCAGGCGGACCAGGACGCCCAGCCGGCGGACCTGCAGGCCCAGATCACGGCCCGGATGCGGACGACACTCGAACAGGCGGACCCGGGGCAGCACAACCATGCCGGCCACGACACCCAGCAGGTGACCACCGAGGGTAAGCCGTCGGTGATCTGCGGGGTCCGCGTCTACGGGTACGAGCCGACCGATGCCGCCGCGCTGGCCGACGTACGGACGGTCTACGGCTTCCACCTGTGCGGAGTGGCCGAGAAGAAGCGCCCCTGGGACGTGGCGGTCAAGCTGGCCGGTCCTCTGATCATGGACATGTCGACCAACCCGCCGGGCATCCAGGTGGTGGAGGCGACCGCCGATGTCATGTTCGTCGACCGACTCCGGCAGATGTTCCCGGACAAGTACGAGGAGTTGGCGCTCAAGGAGGCGTTGACCCCGTCGGAGATGGCCGATCAGCGTCGCCGGTACGACGCCGTAGCCGGCCTCTGACCACGCTCCTCCGAGCGGCGGTGACCGCTCTGACCACCGCATGTCCCCTTTTATATTGATCAGCATTGATATTTAGACACATGGATGTAACAGTGGGTTTGGGAGCGTTCCCACCCGATCACCCCCGAGAACGGAGGATGAACCGTGCGTTCAACCAAGTCCGATCAATCCGGCGGGCGACCCCGGTCAACCGTCCGTCGGTCCCTCCAGGCGCTGGTCCTGCTGTTCGCCATGGTGGCCGGCACACTGCCCTCGGTCGGCGCGGCCCAGGCACACGGCACCGTCATCAACCCGGCAACTCGCGCGTACCAGTGTTGGAAGACCTGGGGCAACCAGCACACGAACCCGGCCATGCAGCAGCAGGACCCGATGTGCTACCGGGCATTCCAGGCCAACCCCGACACCATGTGGAACTGGATGAGCCAGTTGCGCGACGGTCTCGGCGGCCAGTTCCAGGCCCGCACCCCGGACGGGCAACTGTGCAGCAACGCCCTCTCCCGGAACGACTCGCTCAACCAGCCGGGAGCCTGGAAGTCGACCCCCGTCAGCCGCAACCTGACGATCCAGATGTACGACCAGGCCAGCCACGGCGCTGACTACTTCCAGGTCTACGTCTCGAAGCAGGGGTTCAACCCGGCCACCCAGAAACTCGGGTGGGGCAACCTGGACCAGATCGCGACGACCGGCCGCTACGCGCCGGCGCAGAACATCTCGTTCAACGTCACGATCCCGTCCTCGCGCAGCGGGAACCACATCCTGTTCGTGCTCTGGAAGGCGTCGCACATGGACCAGACGTACATGTGGTGCAGCGACATCACCGTCAGCTGACGGCAGGACTCGACAGTCGGAGCACAACCGCGAGGGCGGGTTCCCGGTTCCCCGGGAGCCCGCCCTCGACCCGCGTGGCGGGTCCACCCGGCGGGCCCACCGTCACCCGGACCCCGGCTTGATCGCATCACGAGGATGCCGCCCGCGTGCCACATCCTGGGATGGCAGCCAGCCTTCAGCACACCCGATGAGCACGAATTTCAGGCTCCCCACGTCGCCCTTAACCGCACCGTCGGCAGTATTTCCCGAATCTCACCTCGACATCCGTCGATGTCCTCAGTAGGGTGACTCCTTGTGTTCGGGGGATCACTCCCCGGCGCATGCACGGGGAGTGTCGTCAACGGGGCCGTCCTCTCAGAATCACCGCTTTCTGCGACTGCCGATCCCGATCATCCCGAAGCCGCGGCCACGCCACGGGCCGCCTCCCGGTGGTCGGCACGCCGTACCGCCTTGTCGGAACGCCGTCCTCACCACTCGTCGGACCGCCGCCACCCCGGGTGCGCGGGGTCACCTGGCGCGTCGGTCCGGGGTGCACGCCGGCGCGCGGCGGGTCGGGATACGGCGCGGCAGCGCGGCGGGGCTCGTCGTCCCGCGCACACGCCAGGTCACGAACACCGTTCACGTGGCTTGACCAGCACCAGGGGGAGGTTCAGTGCCCATCGTCAGTGACCGGCTCCGGTTCGCCGCCGGGCCGACATCGGCAGCCGATGTGGTGGAACAGATCAGTTCATGGTTCGCGGTTCCCGCGGACAAGGTCGACGAAGACCTGCGGCACGACCGGGAGCGCATCCTGTCGGCCGTCCGTACGATCAACGACCGCGCCGCAGCCAACCAGCCCGACGCCCTGTACCACCAGCAACTGCTGCTCGCCCGGATCTACGCCCTGATCACCGCGCTGCCCGACGGCGCGACGGCCGAAGGCTCGGTGATCATCCACGAGGTGACCCGCCTGCTGGAGCAGGCCACCATCGCGGCCGAGGACAGCTGGATCGAACCGACTGTCTACGACGCCATACCCGGCCCGGGCCAGCCGTTCCTGTCCTGGTTGAAGGGGGTCGCGCGGCAGCACCCGGTGTTCAAGCACCCCTACTACGTCGACTTCATCAACCACCGTGCCAGCTCCGCCGACCTGCGCACGTACGTCATCCAGGAGTCCCTGGTCGACGGACGGTTCGACGACCTGCTCGCGATGATGCAGGTCGGCACGAGCGGCGCGGCCAAGATGGAGATCGCGGAGAACTTCTGGGACGAGATGGGCAACGGCAACCCGGCCGAGGTCCACACCCACCTGTTCAACAAGATCTACGACGTGTTCGACATCTCCGACGAGGAGTTGGAGAGCGCGATGACCGCCAACGACCTGCTGGCCGGAAACCTCGCGGTGCTGCTCTGCCGGTACCGGCAGTTCTACCCGGAGGCGGTCGGCTTCCTCGGCATGACCGAGTGGCTGGTGCCGGACCGGTTCCAGAACGTCGTCCGGGCCTGGGAGCGCCTCGGCCTGCCGGAGGTCGGCATCACCTACCACCGCCTGCACATCACGATCGATTCCAAGCACGCCGCCGGCTGGTTCCACAACATCGTCGTCCCGGCGAGCGAGTCGCCGCAGATGCGCCGGGGGATCGCCCGCGGTTCGCTCTGGCGGATGAACTCGTCCGCCCGGCACCTCGACGAGCGGCTGGCCCGCGCGGCCTGACCTGGCGGTCGAGGCGCCGGCCGCGCCCCCGCCACCAGCACCTGCGGCGACACCCGTACCCGAAGCGAAGGGGAACGACATGCCAATCACCGACGAAGGGTTCAAGCTCGTCGAGATTCCTCCGGTCACCGAGGAGGTCCTGGCCAGCTACGACCGCTGCCCGCCCGACCCGTACATGGGCAACCTGACCCGCTCCAAGCGGTTCTCCCAGTACCGCGTGTCGCACAAGGGCGACGACGGGTGGCAGTTCGAGAAGCTGCCGCACCGCGCGTACACCGCGTTCAAGAAGTTCAACTCGATCGGCGGCGGGATGCGGCGGCCGTACGAGCCGCTGGAGGTGGACCTGACCCCGTGGGCCAGGTTCGGCGCGGAGTCGATCCCGCTGGACACCTCCGAGGACTGGCAGCTCAACGTGCACCAGAACCGCAGCCGGGCCACGCTGGAGAAGCCGGGCCAGCTCACCCCGGAGGGCATCCACCAGGACGGTCACGAGTACGTCATGATCGCCATCCTGCGTCGGCACAATGTCGTCGGCGGCGAGACGCGGCTGTGGCGGCCGGACGCCACCGAACCGTTCTGGACCGGCACCCTCGAACCCGGTCAGGCCCTGCTGCTCGACGACCGGGCGATCCTGCACGACGTCACCGACATCGAGCCCGAGAACGGCCAGCCCGGCCACCGGGACATCCTGATCGTCGCCTTCTCCCGGTGGCGGGAGAAGTGGTACGGCGAGGAGCACGACGCCGCCGTGCTGGCCGACGGTGAGCCGGTCGTCTCGGCGATGTGAGCGCGTCCGCCGAATGAGGCGGTCCCGCCGTGGTCCGGTCACGCACCGGGCCACGGCGGCCCGCCGGGCAGGCGGATGACCCAGTCGGCGGCCACCGGGAGGGACCCCGGCGGGCAGGACCAGCGGCTCGCCGCCGGACAGACGGGAGCGAGGATGAGCGACTTCGTCAAGTACCACGCGCTCGGCAACGACTACCTGGTCGTCGACCCCCGACGGCTGAACATCGCGCGGACCGGCGAGACGGCCCGGCTCCTGTGCGACCGCCGGTACGGGGTCGGCGCCGACGGCCTGCTCGTCGGCCCGGTCGGCCCGGTGGTCCCGGGCGAACCCGTCGACCTGTTGATCTTCAACGCGGACGGCAGCCCGTGCGGCCGCAGCGGCAACGGCATCCGGATCTTCGCCAGTCACCTGCTCGACCGGGAACCCCACCTCGGCCAGGGCCCGGCCGGCAACCAGGTCACTGTCCGCACCAGCGGCGGCACGTCCCGGGTGGAGATCCACGATCCGGACAGCGGCACCGTCCGGATCGCCACCGGCGCGCCGGCCTTCACGGTGGTCGATCCGGGCGCGACGGACCGCGCCGCCCGGCTGCTGCGCCCGCTTGTCGTCGGTGACCGGACCCTGTCCGTGGTCGCCCTCGACGACGGCAACCCGCACCTCGTGGTGCCGCTGCCGGCGGTGGACCGGGCGGTCGCCGAGGCGCTCGGCGAGCCGATCGCCGGCCACCCGGAGTTTCCCGGCCGGACCAACGTGGAGTTCCTGCGGGTCCTGGACCGTTCCACCATCGAGATCGAGGTCTGGGAGCGCGGGGCCGGTTACACCACCGCGTCGGGCAGCGGCGCCTGCGCCGCCGCCGGTGCGGCCCACGCGCTCGGCCTGGTCGACGAGCACATCGTCGTACACATGCCCGGCGGCACGGTCGAGGTCGGCATCGACGCCGACGGCACGGTCACCCTCACCGGGCCGGTCCACGAGGTGTTCGCCGGTGAGCTGAGTGGCGACCTGATCGCCCGGGTCACCACCGAGAAACGGGAAACGGAGCGGATCGGATGACGGACACGCGTGAGGTCGTCGGGGGATGCCCGCTGGACTGTCCGGACGGATGTAGCTGGAAGGTCACCGTGACCGACGGGAAGGCCGTGCGGCTGCGCGGCAACCCGGACCACCCGTACACGCGGGGCACGCTCTGCGTGAAGGTCAACCAGTACCTCGACCACGCCGCCTCCCCGGACCGGCTGCTGTACCCGATGCGCCGGACCGGTCCCAAGGGCTCCGGCCGGTTCACCCGCATCGGCTGGGACGAGGCGCTGACCGAGATCGCCGACCAGCTCAACCGGATCGTTCGGGAGAGCGGCGGCGAAGCCATCTGGCCCTACCAGGGCACCGGCAACCTGGGCTTCCTCCAGGGCTTGCAGGGCCAGGCCGGTTCCCGACTGTGGCATGTGCTCGGCGCCTCCCGGCACAAGATGACCATCTGTTCGATCGCCGGGCTGCACGGCACCGAGTACGCCACCGGGACCACCCGGGGCATCGATCCGGAGTCGATGGCGCACGCCCGGCTGATCCTGCTCTGGGGTGTCAACACCCTCACCACCAGCCACCACCTGTGGCGCTTCATCGACCAGGCCCGCCGCGCCGGCGCACACGTGGTGGTCATCGACCCGGTGCGGACCCGGACCGCGCGGCAGGCCGACGAGCACATCGCCCCGCTGCCCGGCACCGACGCGGCCCTCGCCCTGGGCCTGCTGCACGTGGTGCTCGCCGAGGGCGCCGAGGACCGTGACTACCTGGAGCGGTACACCCTCGGCTGGCCCGAGTTCCGGGACCGGATCCTGGAGTACCCGCCGGACCGGGTTGCCACGATCACCGGCCTCAGCGAGGAACAGATCGTCACCCTGGGCCGACGGCTGGCGCACACCCGCCCTACCGCGATTCGGGCCGGCATCGGGGTGCAGCGGCACGCCGGTGGCGGCGAGGTGCTGCGGATGCTGGCCTGCCTGGTCGGCGTCACCGGCGACTGGCGGTACCCGGGCGGCGGGCTGGCGTTCTCGACCGACGGCTACTTCGGCGGCGACCGGGACGCGCTGGCCCGCCCCGACCTGCTCACCCGGCCGGTCCGCAAGCTGTCCATGACCCGGCTCGCGGAAACCCTGCTCGACGTGGACGACCCGCCGGTGCGGGCGCTCGTCGTGTACGGCGCCAATCCGGTCGCCAGCGCACCCGACCAGAACCGGATCCGCCGGGCGCTGACCCGGCCGGACCTGTTCACGGTGGTCCTCGACCACTTCCCGACCGACACCGTCGACTACGCCGACATCGTGCTGCCGGCCACCATGCAGACCGAGCACCTGGACGTGCTCGACGGGTACGGGCACATGTACATCACCTGGAACGAGCCGGCGGTGCCGCCGCCCGGGGAGTGCCTGTCCACCACCGAGACGTTCCGCCGGCTGGCCCGGCACCTCGGGCTGACCGAACCCAGCCTGTACGAATCCGACGAGGAGTTGGCCGGGCAACTGCTGGCCACCGACGATCCGTCACTGGCCGGGATCAGCATGGAACGGCTGCGTACCGAGGGCTGGGCCCGGCTGAACTACGAGCCGGCGTTCCTGCCGTTCGCGGACGGCTTTCCCACCCCGTCCGGCCGGCTGGAGTTCTACTCCGAGCGGGCCGCCGCGGACGGGCTCGACCCGCTGGTCGGGTACGTCCCGCCGAAGGAGCCGAACGACCCGGACCTGTCCCGCCGCTTCCCGCTGACCCTGATCGCCGGTGCCGGACACTTCTCCATCAACACGGTCTTCGGCAACAAGCCGGAACTCGTCCGCCGGTCCGGCGGGCCCCGGATCGTCCTGCACCCGGACGACGCCGGGCCGCGCGGGCTCGTCGACGGCGGCCAGGCGCGGATCTTCAACGACCGGGGCGCGTTCACCGCGACGGTGAGCGTGGACGCGGACCACGTCCGGCCCGGGGTGGTGGCCACGACAAAGGGCCACTGGCTCAAGCTCACCGGCGGCGCCGGGGTGAACGCCACGGTGGACGAGCGGGACTCGGACATGGGCGGCGGCGCCGTCTTCCACGACAACCGGGTGCAGATCGAACCCGTCGTGCCCGGGGACGTCGAACCATCGTGACCAGAGACTAGGAGACCGTCCATGGAGTTCCGCCCACTCGGTCGCAGCGGCCTTCAGGTCAGCGAGATCGCGTACGGCAACTGGCTGACCCACGGCTCGCAGATCGACGTCGACACCGCGCGGGCATGCGTGGCAGCGGCGCTCGGCGAGGGAATCACCACCTTCGACACGGCCGACGTGTACGCGGGTACCCGGGCCGAGGCGGTGCTCGGCGAGGCGCTGACCGGGGTACGCCGGGAGTCGCTGGTGCTGTGCACCAAGGTGTACTTCCCGACCGGCCCGGGCCCCAACGACCAAGGGCTGTCCCGCAAGCACATCGTCGAGTCGCTGCACGCCTCGCTGCGCCGGCTGAACACCGACTACGTGGACGTCTACTACGCACACCGGTTCGACCACGCCACCCCGCTCGTCGAGACGCTGCGCGCGTTCGACGACCTGGTCCGCCAGGGCAAGGTGCTCTACCTCGGGGTGTCCGAGTGGACCGCGGAGCAGATCGTCACCGCCCGACGGCTCGCCGAGGACCTGGGCCTGACCGCGTTCGTCGCGAACCAGCCGCAGTACAACATGCTGTGGCGGGTGATCGAGGACGAGGTGGTGCCGGCCTGCGAGAAGGCCGGCATGAGCCAGGTCGTCTTCTCGCCGCTGGCCCAGGGCGTGCTCAGCGGCAAGTACCGGTCCGACGGGCCGCCGCCGCAGGGCTCCCGCGCGCTGGACGCGAACGGCGCCGACTGGGTCGGCCCGTACCTGCGACCGGAGGTGTTGGAGCGGGTGGCGGCGCTGCGTCCGCTGGCCGCCGAGGCCGGGCTGACCACGGCCCAGCTCGCGGTCGCGTGGACGTTGAACAATCCGAACGTGGCGGCGGCGGTGATCGGGGCGTCCCGGCCGGAGCAGATCCGGGAGAACGTCGCGGCGGTCGGGGTACGGCTCGACCCGGCGCTGCTCCGGCGGATCGACGAGACCCTCGGCGACGTGATCGAGCGTGATCCCGGCAGGACGGAAAGCGCCGCCTGACCGACCGGCGAGGAGAATCGAGGCCACATGAGTTTCGAACCGTTCGCGCTGGTCGAATGGCAGTCCCGGTACGAGCCGACGGTCGAGTACACGCTGGCGGACAGCAGCTGCCAACCGGTACGGCTGCGGGAGTTCGTGGCCGAGGCGGACGCCGACCGGCTGCTCGACGGCCGCCAGCACTACCCGTCCGTGCGTGGTAACCCGGCGCTACGCGAGTTGATCGCCGACTGGCAGGGCTGCCGACCGGAGGACGTGCTGGTCACCGTCGGCGCGGCCGAGGCGAACACCTTGATCATGGACGCGCTGGTCGGGCCGGACGACCACGTGGTGTTGCTGGAACCCGGGTACCGGCAGGTGTGGGGGCTGGCCCGCAACGCCGGCGCGAAGATCGACACCTGCGCGCTGGACGAGGAACGCGGGTGGCGGATCGACCTGGCCGCACTGGAGAGCCTCGTCCGGCCGGACACCAGGGCCATCGTCGTCACCAACCCGAACAACCCGACCGGCTCGGTGCTGTCCGCGCCGGAACGGGCGGCCCTGGTCGCCGTCGCTGCGCGCAACGGTGCATGGCTGGTCGTGGACGAGGTGCACCGGGGTACCGAACTCGACGTCGACACGGTCACCCCCACCCTGTGGAACGGGTACGACCGGGTGATCTGCGTCGGCAGCCTGTCGAAGGCGTTCGCCCTGCCGGGGCTGCGGGTGGGCTGGATCGTCGCGCCTGCGGAGTTCCTCACCCGGGTGTGGCGCCGGCACGAGTACCTGACGGTCAGCACCGGGATGCTCGCCATGCAGGTCGCCGAGTTGGCCCTCGCCGCCCCGACCCGGGACCGGCTGCTGGACCGCAACCGGGGGCTGATGCGCGCCGGGCGGTCCCTGCTGGTCGACTGGGTCCGAGCGCACCAGGAGCTGGTGTCGATCGTCCCGCCGACCGCGACCGCACTCGGTTTCGTCCGGTACCGCGCGCCGGTGACCAGCCTGGCGCTGGCGAACGCGCTGCGGGTGCGGGGTGGGGTGCTGGTCGGGGCCGGCGCCCACTTCGGCTGGGAGGGGCACTTCCGGGTGATCCACTCACTGGACCCGGAATACGTCTCGGCGGCGCTGGACCGGGTGGCGGCGGTGCTGGCCGAGGGGGTCGCAGGTGTGCTGCCGGGGGACGTGGGACCCGGCTGACACCGGTCGACGACGCGGACGCGGGGTCCGCCCGGTGGGATGTCCAGCCGGACGGACCCCGCGTCCGGCTCAGCCGGTCCGGGCCGGAGACGGCCGCCGGTCGGCGTCGGTCGCGTTCGCCGGCCCTGCCCGGTTGGCCCGCCGCTCGGCGAGCGTCAGCGCGACCACGGCGCCGAGCAGCACCACCGAGCCGGCGCTGGCGGCTACGGTGAGCCGCTCGTCGAACCAGAGCACGGCGATCACGGCGGCGGTGACCGGCTCGATCAGCGCGATCACCGATGCCGTCGTCGCCCGGACGGTGGCCAGCCCGGCGAAGAACAAGCTGTACGCCAGCGCCGTCGGCGCGAACCCCAGGTAGCAGACCAGGCCCAGCGTCTGACCGACGTCCCCCGAGGTGGGCAGCAGCCCTTCGAGCAGGGCCAGCGGAAGCAGGAACACCATTCCGACGGTGAATCCGCCCAGTGCCATCACCTGCGGGCTGCCGCCGCTGTCCCGGCCCAACTTGCGGTTGAGCAGTGTGACCCCGGCGTACCCGGCGGCCGACAGCAGCGCGCAGGCGAGCCCCAGCGCCGGTGCCGAGGCCGTGCTGGCGCTCCCGCCGCCGACCAGCAGAAGCAGCCCGGCCAGGGCCATCGCCACGGTGGCGGCCCCAGCTCGGCCGAGCCGTTCACCCATCAGGAGATGGGATCCGATGGCGATCAGGACCGGCCCGGATCCGAGGGTCACCACCGTCGCGACGGCCAGCCCGGCGTAGTCGACGGCGGCGAAGTAGGCGGTCTGGTAGACCGCCAACCCCACTCCGGTCGTCACCACCTGCTGCCAGCGCGGCCGGGTGGGGGTGCCGGTACGGCGGCGGAGCAGCAGGTGAGCGGCGGCGAGGAGCAGGACTCCACTGGCGAACCGCCAGAAGGACACCGCCACGGGTCCCATGCCGCTGTCGTCGTAAAGAACGGCCGCTGCGGCGCCGCCGGTCCCCCAGGCGACAGCCGCGACACAGATGTAGAAAATTCCACGCCCGACGGACGGGCGTATATCGGTATTCACACAATTCTCCGAAGTCATCGCCACCGGGGCACCATCAACAAACCCGGGCTCAGAAAAGAGGGAACCGGGTTGGGACAGGTTTCGTTACCGGTCCGCCGGTGGTGGTGAAACAACGAAGAATTTCACCAGGACACCATACCGTCGTCCCCGGTGATCAGACAGTCACGCCGTGCCGTGGGTCAGTCCCGGACCAGCATCAGCCGTAGCGCGAGGCCGACGAACACCGCCGCGGTGGCCACGTTGAGCGCCTTGATGATCCGCCGGCTGCGGCGCAGCCACTGACCCGCGCGCCCGGCCGCTAGGCCGATCACGCCGTCGATCATGAGGTCGATGACCACCAGGGTCAGGCCGAGGATGAGGAACTGGCCGGGGACGTTGCCGAGTTCCGGGTTGACGAACTGGGGCAGGAACGCGGCGTTGAACAGGATCACCTTCGGGTTGAGCAGGTTCACCACGGCCGCCTTGCGGAACGCCACCCACCGGTCCACGCGGCCCGGCTCGCTGGCCGGCGCGGTCAGGGTCGTCTCGTTGCGTTCGAGGTACGTCTTGACGGCCAGGTAGACCAGATAGACCGCGCCGGCCCAGCGGATCACGTCGTAGAGGAGCGGTGCCACGGCGAAGATCGCGGCGAAGCCGAGGATGGCCGCGACCGCGTGCACGGCGAGGCCGGCCGCCACGCCCAGCGCGGCGGAGAATCCGGCCAGCGGGCCGCCGCCGACGCCCATGGTGATGATGAACGCCATGTCGGGTCCCGGCACGATCACCAGAATCACGGCCGCCAACACGAATGCCTGGTAAAGCGACAGATCGATCACCGACATAGTATTCCACACCGGTGCAGACCGGCAGGCGTCCGCAATCCGTCCACCGTTCCCACCATTCGGGCAGCCGACTCCGCACGGAAACAAGTGGTTAATTACTGTCAGGCTGTGGCAGGTCGGCCGGATCGGTGTTCGCGCCGCACCGCACGGCAGGCCACCCGCTCCCCCGGCATAATAAAAGGCCCTGACCGCTGGTCAGGGCCTTACATGGGTGGAGCTGAGGGGATTTGAACCCCTGACCCCCTCGATGCGAACGAGGTGCGCTACCAGTCTGCGCCACAGCCCCCCACCGGCGAACCGGCTTCGGTCCCACCCGGCTTTCACCGGGCGGGCCGGCAGCAAGGCTAACAGGTCGCCCGCCTCCACCGCGAATCCACCCCCGGCGTGCCGCCCCGCCGGCCCCGAGATCCACTCAGCATCCAGGAAATCGCGGCATCCCGGGCACCCAGACACCACGCCTTCCCGGAAGTCGAGTCGATCAAGCGCCGCAGGCCAAGGCCGCCGTCAGCCCGGCAGGGCAAGGCCGCCGTCAGCCCGGCAGGGCAAGGCCGCCGCCAGCCCGCAGCACGGCGAGGCCGCCGCCAGGCACGGCGAGGCCGCCGCCCACCCGGCACGGCGCGGCCGTCTCGATCAGGCGCCGCGGCCGGCCTCGTAGGGGCGCCCGCGCAGGCCACCCGAGCGCCGGTACGAGACCGAGCCGCCGTTGACCGCCGCCGGGAGGTCCGCGGGCCGGTCGAGACCCATGGCAGCTCGGCGTACCCCCTCGCGTTGGGCTGCCAGACGGCGCTGCGCCTCCCGGCGGGCCGCCGCGCGACGGGCCTGCTCGCGGCGGACCTCGGCCTGGCGGGCCGCCAACCACGCCGCCTCCCGGGCCCGCGCGCGACGCCGGCGGCGAGCGGCGAGGGCTCGCCTGCGCAGGTGTACGACGTACAGGGCCAGCAGCATGAAGGTGACCGAGAAGCCGATCCAGAAGCCGGGGCTGACGAACAGCACGCCGATCAGTTCGACGACGTTGAGCAGCAGCAGCGCGGCGAGTACCCGGCGTCGCCGGTACACGGCGGGGGTGTGCTGCCGGCGCGGTGGACGGCGGCGGGGGCGCTTCGGGGCCGGAGGTACGGCACGCAACCGGCCCGATCGGCGGGCGGCCGGCGGCGCGGAGACCGGTACGGCCAACTTGCCCGTAGCCGCGTCCTCGCTGAGCGTGACCACAAGCGAGCGCGGGGGGTGCAGGGGCTGCCGTCCCGGCACAGTGCGACGCCGCCGACGGCGCTGGAGCACCCGCGCCGTCGACTGCGCCCGCTCCGCCACCAGCCGCTCGGTGGCGTCGTACCGGCGGACCAGCGCCGGTGCCAGGGCGAGCAGGCCGGCGGCGGCGAGGACGGCGAGGAGCACCGAGGTCGGCACCCTCACCCCTCCCATCACCGAATTCGGAGCAACCGCTCCCCGACCGCAGGATCTTCCACCAATCACGCCTGAGCGCGTGGATCGTCCGGACGGTGAGCGCTTGCCGCAGCTTGCAGTTACTTGAGGTTACGGTGAACCGACCGGGATACCACTGCGCCGCGCCGATCCCGTGCGTGGGACAGCCACTACCGCGCGGTCGCGCGGATCCGGTGCCAGCGGGCCAGCAGACCGCCCTCGGCGGCGACTTCCTCGCTCGTCATCGCGTATCCGATGTGGTCACGCCACGCGCCGTCGATGTGCATGTAGCGCACGTGGTACGACTCCTCACGGAAGCCCAGCTTCTCCACCACCCGCCGCGACGGGCGGTTCTCCGGCCGGATGTTGACCTCGATCCGGTGCAGCCCACCCGGGCCGAACGCGTGGTCGACGGCGAGCGCGAGCGCGGTCGGGATCACACCCTGCCCGGCCACCCGGGCGTCCACCCAGTAGCCGACGTAACCGGAGCAGAAGGCGCGGCGCACGATGCTGCCGACGTTGAGGTGCCCGACCAGCCGCTCCCGGTCGGCCTCCCGAAGGCAGACCGCGAAGGGCATCCCCTCGCCCTCGCGGGCCGAGCGCCGCTGGTCGCGGTGCACCCACCGGAACGCGGCCGGCGAGTTCAGCTCGTCCCAACCGCCCGGCAGCGACGACTCCCAGGGGGCCAGCCAGGCCTGGTTGGCCCGGCGTACCTGCGACCACGCTGCGGCGTCGGAGCGCCGGTAGGGGCGCAACAGCACCGGACCGTCGACCAGCACCGCCGGCCAGCCGGGCGCACGGACCGGTCCGAAGAGACTCACCCGCACAGTCTCCCGCGCGGGACCGGTTCGCGCGCAAGTGGACCTCCGGGGGATCTCACCGACGGCGGTCCAGCAGCAGCACGTCCACGGTGGAGCCGGCGGCGGCGGTGGTGACCCGCTCGCCGAGCACCAGGAGCCCGTTCGCCTCGGCCAGGCCGGAGAGGGTGAACGGGCCACCACGCAGCGGTTGCACCGTGTAACCGCCGCCGCGTCGCTCGGCGACGTGCGCGGGCCGGAACTCACGCAGCCCGCCGGGTGACGACACGGTCTCCAGCAGGTGCGCCCGGACGCTGGGACGGAACACCGGTTCCGCGCCGGCGAGCAGTTGGATGGCCGGACGAGCCAGCACCTCGAAGCCGATCAGCGCGGCGCCCGGGTCGCCGGGCAGGCAGACCACCGGCACCTCTTCGGCGCCGACCGTGCCGAACCCGAGAGCGGTGCCGGGATAGAGCGCCACGTCGGTGAAGGCCACCGGCCCGGCCCGGCCGCCCTCGCGGCGGGACAGGATCCGCCGGACCATGTCACCCGGGCCGGTGCCGGTCCCGCCGGTGGTGATGATCAGATCGGCCCGCAGGGTCTGGTCCTCCAGCAGGCCGCGCAGCCCTTCCGGGTCGTCGTCGCAGATGCCCACCCGGTACGCCAGCGCGCCCACCTCGGCCGCGGCGGCGGTCAGCGCGTGCGAGTTGGCGTCCACCACCTGGCCGGGCTGGCTGCCCCGGCCCACGTCGACAAGCTCGTCCCCGGTAGCCACGATGACCACCCGGGGACTCGGCCGGACCACCACGTGGCCGATGCCGGTGGCCGCGAACACGGCGACGAGGGCCGGGGAGACGTACGTGCCGGCACGGGCGAGCAGCGTGCCGGCGGGCAGCTCCTCACCGGCGCGGCGGACGCCGTACCCCCGCTTGGGGGTGCGGAAGATCTCGACGGCGGCCATGCCCTGGTCGGTCCACTCCACCGGGACCACCACGTCCGCGGCGACCGGCAGAGGCGCCCCGGCGGCCACCGAGAAGCACGAGCCCGGGGTGAGCCGCACCGGACGCCAGCTCGCCGCGCCCAGGTCGCCGACCACGTTGAGCCGGATGCTCCGCCCGCCGGGCGTGCCGGAGGGGGCCGGGACGTAGCTCGGGCCCCGGCCCCCTCCGGAGATGTCCTCCCAGCGGGCCGCGTACCCGTCCACGGCCGCCTGGTCGAAGGCCGGGAAGGCGTGCGGCGCGACGACGTCCTCGGCGAGGACGTTGCCGTGCGCCTGGGTGAGGTCGAGGTCGAGTGGCGGCAGCGCTCGTAACCTGCGCAGCACGCTGCCCAGGTAGTCGGCGAGCGGCGTCAACTCGTTCGCGGCCGCCTCGGCGTCGGCCGTCGCGGTCATGTACCAGATCCGCCTGCCGCGTCGGCCTTGACGAACTCGGCCAGCCAGGCGCGGAACTCGGTGCCGAAGTCCTCGCGTTCGGCGGCGATCTGCACCACGGTCTGGAGGTAGCCCAGCGGCATGCCGGTGTCGTAGCGGGTGCCCCGGTAGACGATCGCGTGCACCGGGGTGCCCTCGCTGCGCAGCAACTCCATCGCGTCGGTCAGCTGGATCTCGCCGCCGCTGCCCGGCTTGGTCCGCCGGATCGCGTCGAAGATCGTGCCGGGCAGCACGTACCGGCCCAGCACGGCCAGGTTGCTCGGCGCGTCCTCCGGCTGCGGCTTCTCGACCATGCCGGTCACCTTGACGACCTCGCCGACGTCGGTCAGGTCGGCCTCGGCGGGCTCGACCGAGGCGATGCCGTACCGCTTGGTGTCGGCCGGGTTCACCTCGAAGAAGGCGAGCACCACGCCGCCGGTGCGGGCCTGCAACTCCAGCATGGCCGGCAGCAGCGGCTCGGACGGCTTCACGAACTCGTCACCGAGTAGCACCGCGAAGGGCTGGTCACCGACGTGGGCCTCGGCGTACCCGATCGCGTGCCCGAGCCCGAGTTGCTCCGGCTGCCGGACGGTGTAGATCTCGGCCAGCTCACCGGGCCGACGCACGGCCGCCAGCCGCTCGGCGTCGCCCTTCTCCTCCAGCCTGGTCTCCAGGTCGGGGCGACGGTCGAAGTGGTCCACCATCGACGTCTTACCCCGACCGGTGATCAGCAACACGTCGCCGATGCCGGCCTGGGCGGCCTCCTCGACGATGTACTGCAGCACCGGCCGGTCGACGACCGGCAGCAGCTCCTTGGGAACCGCCTTGGTGGCCGGCAGGAAGCGGGTGGCCAGTCCGGCGGCCGGGATGACGGCCTTGACCGCCAGGGGACGGCCGGTTGCGGCGACCGTCGCTGAGGGGTTCGCTGAGTGCTCCGACATGCCGCGAGACTATCGGCCACGGCTCTGCCGCGGCGGGTGTGGCCCAGAAGACGCGCCGCCGCCCGGCCCCGGCCGCGCCGCGTCCGGGCCGGCTCGCGCGGCGTCCGCCGGGCCGTCCGGCGGATCCGGCCGCGCGTGCGCCGGCTCCGGACGGTTCGATTCGGGTACGCCCACAGCCGACTCCGACCGGGCGTGACCGCCCGGCTCCCGCCGGACCTGCGTGGACCGGCCGGCTCTCGGCAGCCCGTCGGGTGGGCTTACCGCGCCGGCCGGCACCGGGATCTCCCGCGTCGGCACGTCCGGGCGGACCTCTGCGACGCGGTAGGTGTCCCGGCCGGCGGCCTTGGCCACGTAGAGGGCGTCGTCGGCGGCCTCCAACACCTCCCGCCCGGTGCTGCCGTGGTCCGGGTAGACGGCGATGCCGACCGACACGGTCACCACGATCGGCCCCGCGTACGCCTCGACGGCGATCGGCGTCTCGCGTACCGCCGCGCCCAGCCGCTCCGCGACGATCGCCGCGCCCCGGGCGTCGGTCTCCGGCAGGAGCAGCACGAACTCCTCCCCGCCCTGCCGGAACGCCAGGTCCACCTCGCGGATCTCTCCGCGTACCCGCCGGGCGAACTCCGCCAGCACGGTGTCCCCCGCCGCGTGCCCGTACGTGTCGTTGACGTCCTTGAAGAGGTCCAGGTCGAGGGCGAGGACGCTGAGCATCCGGCCGAACCGGCTGGCCCGCTCGACCTCCCGGCGGATCGACTCGCGCAGGTAGCGGTAGTTCCACAGCCCGGTGAGCGGGTCCGTGAGGGAGAGCCGCTGGGCCTCCTCGTGCACCCGCACGTTCTCGACCGCCACGGCCGCGTGCCCGGCGAAGGTACGCAGGGTGACCATGTCGTCGTCGTCGAACTCGTCCGCGCCCACCCGGTCGTAGAGCGCCAGCACGCCGAGGGCCACCGCCGCCGCGCCCGCCTCGTCGGCGGTCCGCTCGCCGCCCGGGATGGTCGTCGGGCAGCCGCCCGGGGTGGTCGTCGCGCCGCCGCCGAGCCCGGTCGTGCCGGGGGCCGCGAAGGGGACCGCCACGTAGGTACGGCAGCGCGGCTCGCCGGTCGGCGGCTCGGTCGGTTCCACGCGTCCCCGCTGCGGCTCGCCGGTCGCGGCCACCGCGCCGACCACGCCGACGCCCACCGGCACCCGCAGGGTCTGCGGTCCGTCCGGGTCGGGGACCGGCCAGCGCCCGTCCAGACCCTCACTGCACTGTGCGACGAGCACCCCACCGCTCTCCACCAGCAGCACCGCGCCGGCCCGTGCGCCGGTGGCCGCGATGGCGCTGTGCAGGATCACCCGCAGGATGCGTTGCAGATCGTGGGTGCTGGCCAGGGTGTCGCCGAGCACCGCGAGGTGCCCGCGGAGCTGATCACGGCTGCTGGTGAGCGCGGCGACGTACGAACCGGTCTCGCGGATCATCCGGTTGAACGCCTCCGCGAGCCGGCCCAGTTCGTCCCGGCCCCGTACCGGCACCCGGGCGGTCAGGTCGCCGTGCGCCACCCGGTCGACCGCGCCGGCCAACTCCGCCAGGGGCCGGGTCGTCACCCGGGCCAGCCACCACGCGGTCAGCACGGCGAGCAGCCCAGCCAGGACGACCACGCCGGCCAGCGTGGCGTGCAGCCCCGGTGGCCGGGTGCTCGGCACCGACAGCACCAGCGGCAGCGGCTGGCCCACGGACGGCCCGATCCGCCGCACGTACCGGCCCTTGGTGGTTTCGGTGACCCGCTCGCCGGTGCTGTGGCCGGCGGCGGCCAGCACCCCGTCGCGTACCTCGCGGGACTCGGTGGTGTGGGTGAAGCGGGCCGCGCTCGCGCCGCCGTCGAGCAGCGTGACCGCGACTCCGCTCACCGCCGCCAGTCGGGCCACGAAGGCCGGGTCGACGAGCTGAGCGGCGGCCACACTACCCAGCAGGGTGCCGGCCGGGTCCCGGCGGTCGACGCGGGCCGCCAGCGCGCGGACCGGCCCGGACGTCGCGGCGACCGGCTCCGAACAGTCCCGCCAGGGTGTCGACGGCGCGCCCGGCGAGACGTACGTGACCCGTCCGCTGACGTCGCTGACCAGCACCGCCGCGGCCAACCCCCGCCCGACGAGCTGGCCGGCGACGACGGCCGGATCACCGGTGAGGGCGACCGCGTCGGCGGCGGCGCGGAGCTGCTGGCAGAGCGCGTCGACCGAGGTACGCACCGCGGACGCCGCCACGGCGAGGCGTTCGGTGGACCGGGTGCGGTCGACGGCCGTGACGGTGGAGGCGACGAAGAACGCACCCAGCAGGACCGGGCCGAGCACCACCACGAGGAAGGCTGCCGTCAACCGCCCGCGTAGCGTCACTCGGTCCCCCCGGAAGTTCCGCCTCCGTTGCTTGCGATGCTGACACAGAGCAACCGTGGGAGTGGCGTTGCGTCAGGAGTGTTGCGTGTCAGATTTTTCTGATGAAGCGGAAGTGACCCGGATGACGAAGCGGGACACCCGGGTACGGCTGCTCGCCCACCGTCGGACCCTGGACGACGCGGCGCGGGCCGCAGCGGCCCGGCGCGTCCAGGCCGAACTGGTCGCCCTGGTACGCCGGCTGCGCCCCCGCCGGATGACGGCGTACGTGCCGGTCGGGTCCGAGCCGGGCGGGGCCGACCTCGCGGAGGCGTTGCGCGGGGCGTTACCGGCCGAGGGCGAGTTGCTGCTCCCGGTGCTCCGCGCGGACCTCGACCTGGACTGGGCGGTGTACACCGGGCCGCACGCGCTGGCCGCCGCCGGACGGGGCATCCGGGAGCCGGTCGGCCCCCGCCTCGGTGTGGACGCGGTATCCGGCGCGGAACTGGTGGTCGTGCCGGCACTCGCCGTCGATCATCACGGCCGACGGCTGGGCCGTGGTGGAGGTTCCTACGACCGGGCGCTGGCACGGGTGCCCACGGCGAGCCTGACCGTGGTGCCGTTGCACGACGGTGAGCTGGTCGAGGCGCTGCCCACCGAGCCGCACGACCGTCCGGTCCGCGCGGTGGTCACCCCCTCCGGCGGAATGCGTACGCTTGATGACGGCCCGGGTACGGCGCAGGGTGTCGCGCCCCACACGTCCGCTGGACGAACCCGGCCCGAATGACGCACCATTGGCACTCGAATACGTCGAGTGCCAACTGGCCGAGTCCAGATACCGGAGGAGAACGTGCCTACGTACCAGTACGCCTGCACCGCGTGCGGTAACCAGCTCGAGGCGGTGCAGTCCTTCTCTGACGAGCCGCTGACCGAGTGCCCGGCGTGCCAGGGGCGGCTGCGCAAGGTCTTCAACTCCGTCGGCATCGTCTTCAAGGGCTCGGGCTTCTACCGCACCGACTCCCGCGCGTCCGGCTCGGAGACGTCGGCCGGCGGCACCGCGACCAAGCCGGCCAAGTCCGAGTCGTCCTCGTCCTCGTCCTCGGGTGGGGACTCCGGTTCGACGTCCTCGACGTCGTCCGGGTCGACGTCGTCCGGGTCGTCCTCGTCGTCCGGTGGGTCGGGTGGCGGCAAGGCGCCGGCGGCCAGCTCGGCGTCCTGATCCCGCTCGGCCGCAGGCCGCGACGTCGGCGATCCGCCGCCGGTTCCCGGGCGAGGCCCGTTCCGCCCGGGATTCAGTCCCAGTGCGGTGGGCGTTGGGCGAGGAGCCAGTCGTCGTTGCCGCCGCTGTGCTCGCCCCAGCCGTGGTCGGTGTCGTCCGAGGTCTGCTCGGGCAGCACCACGAAGTCGTCGCTCAGCTCGACGGTGCGGTCGTCATCGCCGCGCGTGACGGCGGCGCCGGGGTCCTCGGTGCTCACGAGCGGCAAGACTAGCGCAGGCAGCCGGCTCCGTTGGTAGCCTCGGACGGCGTGACGACCCCCAGCGGTGGCAGCACCCCGGACGACTACTGGCGTCGCCCCGGGACCGGCGACGGCCCGACGGTGGACCACCCGCCGCCCGCGACACCACCCACCGGTGGGTACGCAGGGCCGCCCCCGAGCGTGCCGCCTCCGGCGGGCTGGCGTCCCCCCGTACACCTGGAGCCGGCGCCGCCACGACGCCTGCCACCTCAGGACATGGCCGCCCTGGACGCGGCGGAGCAGCGGTCGCAGCGGGTCACCTACGGTTTCGGAGCCGCTGCCGCCGTGGTGGTGGTGGCCCTCGTCTGCCTGCTCTGCTCGCGGATCCTCTTCTGATCACCGCGCAAAGGGCTTCGCCGACCGGCCGGCGGCGTCAGAGGGTGGTGCCCCAGACGGCTTGGGCACCGGTGTGACCGGTCAGCGCGACGTAGACCAGGGCGGCGAGCGACAACGCGACGACCGCCACCGCGAGCAGCGGCGTCACCAGGGCCGGCAGCCGAGGCACCCGCGGGTGACCGCTGGTCGCGACGAGCAGCGCGATGGCCACGATCCCCAGCGGCACCACGATCCGGAAGAGGATGTCGCCGTAGCGCGAGTGCTCGAAGATCTGGTCGAGGATCTGCCCCTGGTAGCCACGGGCGACCAGGGCGTCGGTGAACGCCTCACCGGACTCCACGGCCAGGAAGGCCGTCACCGGCGTCACGACGGCGAGGATGCCCAGCGCCCAGTCCAGGCGGTGCCGCCAGCGCGGCAGCCCCACGTACGCGATGGCCAGCACCGCCAGCAGGGGGACGAAGACCACCATCGCGTGCACGACGAAGACGTGTGTCGGTAGACCCAGAATCTCCTCGAACATCGACACCTCCAGGCGGATCACGGTCACGGGATCGCCAGCGTACGTACGAACCGCCGGTCGTCCCCGTGCTCTCCCCCGAAAGACACGCGCACGACACTGACGAGGTTCAGTGCCCGGGTCGATCTTCACGAGCTGTGTTCGTGACCACCGCCCTCGGCCGACTGTTGTCGTCGCTGGTCGCACGTGCTGTCATTGGCGCGTGTCCAGAGGTGAGGAACTGCTGCGATCGCGGGGGCTGCGCGTCACCCGACCGCGCCTCGCGGTGCTGGACGTCCTCGCCGACGGTGGCCACCTGGAGGTCGACGAGATCACCCGGCGGGTCCGGGAACGCCTCGACTCCGTCTCCACCCAGGCGGTCTACGACGTGCTGGGGGCGCTGAGCAGGGCCGGGTTGTCCCGTCGGATCGAGCCGGCCGGCAGCCCCGCCCGGTACGAGGCACGCGTCGGCGACAACCACCACCACGTGGTCTGCCGGGGCTGCGGCGAGATCGCCGACATCGACTGCGCGGTCGGCAGCGCACCCTGCCTGGATCCGGGCGTCACGAACGGCTTCGAGGTGGACGAGGCGGAAGTGACCTTCTGGGGTCTCTGCCCGAGCTGTCGGTCGCGTCGCGCCGTCGACGGCTGACCTCCGCCCTGTCGCCGGAGGCCCGGCCGGCCGGGCTGGCCGGCACCGACTAGCCAGCCGTGGCACGCTTGGTCGGTGGACTCCGATGACCTCGGCCTCTTCGGTCCGGGTTCGGTCACGTGGAAGGTGCACGAGGAGCCGATCCTGATCGTCGCCGGCCTGCGCTCGCTCTACCTCCAGGCGTTGCATCCCCGCGCCATGGCCGGCGTCGCGCAGAACAGCAACTACCGCTCGGACGCGTGGGGACGGCTGGTCCGCACCGCCACCTACGTGGCGACCACCGTCTACGGCACGACCCTGGACGCGGAGCAGGCCGGCGCGCGGCTGCGTCGACTGCACGCCCGGCTGCGGGCCACCGACCCCGCCACCGGCGAGGAGTTCCGGGTCGACGATCCGGCCCTGCTGCGCTGGGTGCACGTCACCGAGGTCGAGTCGTTCCTGAGCACAGCCCGACGGGCCGGTCTGCCGCTGACCGATGACGAGGTGGACGGCTACTACACCGAGCAACGTCGGTCGGCCGCCCTCGTCGGGCTGGACCCGGCCACGGTGCCGGGCACCGCCGCCGAGGTCCAGGACTACTACCGTGCCGTTCGGCCGGAGCTGCGGATGACCCGGGAAGCCGCCGAGACGGCGCTGTTCCTCACCGCCCCGCCGCTGCCGTGGAAGCTCGGTCTGCCGGCCCGGCTGGGCCTCAACCTCGGTCCGCCACGGTGGGCGTACCTCGGAATCGCCGGCACCGCGCTCGCGCTGCTCCCCCCGTGGGCCCGGCGGATGTACGGCGGCTTGGGGCTGCCCACCACCGAGTTGTCGGCGGATCTCACGGTTCGCGCGCTGCGACTGGCGCTCGGCGCGGTGCCGCGCCGCTATCTGGAGGGGCCGTTGATCCAGGCCGCCAAGCAACGTGCGGCCGACCGGGCGGCGCTGGCCGGCTGACCGACCGCACGCGCGGCAGGCCGCCGGTCGGCGGCCGCAACGGCCAGCCAGCGGCACGGGACGCGCCACCACGGCCAGCCAGCGGCACGGGACGCGCCGCCGCGTCGAGCTGGTCGACGGACGCGCTCAGCCCTCGACGGACCGTTCCACGGCCGCCCATGGCTCCTTGCCCGGGGTCTGCGCCCCGGTGGGACAGTGCCGCCGGTAGTCGCACCAACCGCAGCGCGGCCCGGGTGCCACCGGGAACGCTTCGTCGGCGTCACCGCCGTCGGCGACGACCCGCTCGGCGGCCATGATGTCGCGGGCCGTCTCCTCTGCGCGGGTCAACTGGCGGGCCAGCGACTCGACGGTGTGGTCGTGACCGGCGACCGTGCCGGTCGGCAGGTGGTGCAGCTCGACCCGGCGGCACGGCTTGCGGAACACCCGCTCGGCCGCGTACGCGTAGAGGGCCAGCGCCTGCGAGCCCCGGGCGTCGTCGGCGTCCAGCCCGGTACGGCCCGTCTTGTAGTCGACGATGACCAGCTCCGCCCCCTCGGGCCCGGGGCGGGAGTCGATGCGGTCGGCGCGGCCGTTGAAGGCCAGGACGGCGGTCTTCACCGCCACCACCCGCTCGACGCCCAGCGGGTCGGCCTCCGGCTCCAGCGTCTCGACGTACGCCTCGAGCCAGCCCAGCGCCCGCCGGTAGGCGGCCCGCTCCTGCTCGTCGTCGCGGTAGCCCTCCCGGACCCAGGTGCCCTTGAGCAGGGTGGCCAACGCCTCGGGGCGGCGTCGGTCGGCGGGCAACGCGTACCAGTTCTTCAGGGCGGTGTGCACGCTCGCGCCGAGCGAGTTGTGGGCCCAGGGCGGGCCCTTCTGCGGTGCCGGCCGGTCGACGTAGGAGTAGCGGTAGCGGCGCGGACAGTCGGCGTACGTCCCGAGCTTGCTCGGGGTGCAGACGAAGAGCCGTTCCGGCATTCCCTCGAAGCCGAGCTGCTCGCCGCCGCCGGGGCGCTGCTGGGGCGCCCGACCGCCGGCGGCGGGGCGTGGAGATGAAGAGGCTCGTCGCACGTCTGCGATCCTGCCATCCACCCCCGACATCCGGACTGTGCCGGTCAGGTCATGTTCACGTAGTGCGTGACGAAGGCGGCCACCGCGTCGGCGATGAGCTGGACGGCGATCGCGGCCAGGAGCAGGCCGGCGATCCGGGTCAGCACCTCGATGCCTCCGG
Organism: Micromonospora sp. WMMD736; assembly: GCF_049179015.1. Lineage (NCBI taxonomy): Bacteria > Bacillati > Actinomycetota > Actinomycetes > Micromonosporales > Micromonosporaceae > Micromonospora > Micromonospora sp. WMMD736. The sequence goes on along the minus strand of NZ_JBMHMI010000001.1, from coordinate 5,164,123 downwards.
GGCGCAGGATCTTGACGATGCCGCCGGAGAAGCGCAGCACGATCCACACGGCGACCATGACGGCGAGGATCGCGGCGGCGATGGCGGTGAAGTCACCCAGCCCGTCGGCCTGCTGGACGAAGAGCATGGTCGCCACGATGGCACCCGGTCCGGCCAGCAGCGGGGTACCCAGCGGTACCAGCGCGATGTTCGAGGTGACCTGCTGGCTGGGGTCGTCGGCCTTGCCGGTCAGCAGTTCCAGGGCGACCAGCACGAGCAGCAGTCCACCGGCGGCCTGCAATGCGGGCAGGTCCACGTGCAGGTAGTCGAGCAGCGTCTGCCCGGCCACCGCGAAGATCACGATCACACCGAGCGCCAGCGCGACGGCCTGCCACGCCGCCCGGTTACGGTCGCGCGCCGGCAGCGGCCCGGTCAGCGCCAGGAAGATCGGCATCATGCCCGGCGGGTCGGTGATCACCAGCAGGGTCACGAAGACCTCGCCGAACAGCTTCAGATCCACGCGATCAACCTAGCGGCGCGGTGGTGGGCGAAATACGCGGATCAGGCCGAAGCGACCTCGGTCACCCCGGCATCGACGATCCGCTCGTACGCCTCGACGCTGGTGCCGAACGCGCCGAGCTGGACGGTCTTGTGGGTGCCGTGGAAGTCGGAGGAGCCGGTGACCAGGAGGCCCAATTCGGCGGCGAGCGCCCGTACGTGCGCCCGCTCGGCCGGGCTGTGGTCCTCGTGGTCGGCTTCCAGCCCGGCCAGCCCGGCGGCGGCCAGCTCGGCGATCAGCTCGTCGGGCACCACCCGGCCACGTCGGGTCGCCCGAGGGTGGGCGAACACCGGTACGCCCCCGGCGGCCCGGACCAGCTTGACCGCCCGGAAGACGTCGATGTCCTCCTTCGGCAGCCGGTACCGCTCACCCAGCCAGTCCGGGCCGAACGCCGCGCGGGTGTCGGCGACCAGGCCGGCGCGGATCAGCGCCTGCGCGATGTGCGGGCGACCGACTGTCCCGCCGGCCGCGGCGGCGAGGATCTCCGGCCAACTCACGTCGATGCCATCGGCGCGCAGCAGCGCCACGATCCGCTCGCCACGCTCCTCGCGGGCGGCCCGCACCCGGGCCAGCTCGGCGACCAACTCCGGGTGCTCCGGGTCGAACAGGTAGGCCAGCAGGTGCAGGGGGATCGCCGGTTCGGCGCCGTCCCAGCGGCAGGACAGTTCCGCGCCCCGGATCAGCAGCAGGCCGGGCGGCAACGCCCGTACGGCCGGCGCCCAGCCCGCAGTGGTGTCGTGGTCGGTGATGGCCAGCGCGGCCAGACCCGCCTCGGCCCCGGCGCGGACCAGTTCGACCGGCGTCAGTGTGCCGTCGCTGGCGGTCGAGTGGGCGTGCAGGTCGATCCGGGGCGCGGAGCCGGTACGCGAGGTCACTCCCCGACGCTACCGAGCGGACCCGAAGCAGACTCGCGTAGGTGTCGGAGCGACTCCGGCACCCACCCGGACCCGCGCGGGTCAGGAGCCGCTGACCAGGACCGGCCGATCGCCGGGCACAAGGCCGGGCACGGGCGTCGGCTCGGCCTGTTCGCCGGCACGGACCCGCCTGACGTCCACCCGGACCAGCCGGCCGGAGCTGTCGATGTAGGCGACCTGCGACTCGCTCGTCCAGGCGATCGCGCCGCCCACCGTTGGGCCGACCGGTACGGCGTCCAGCGTCGTACCGAGTCGGTCCAGGTCGATCAGCAGGGAGCGGTCGGTCGACCCGACTCTCCCGTTCACCAGGAGCCACCGTCCGTCGTCGGACATCCCGCCCACGCCGTCCGGGCTCAACTGCGTGCCGCAGGCGGTACGTGCGGCCTTCGTGGCCCGCTTCGGGTCGACCAACGCCAGGCAGGTCCCCTCCGCCGAGTTCGCCGACACCTGGCTGACCAGCCGCCCGTCCGGCAGCGCACCGTACACGTTCAGGGTGTCTTGCTCGGGCACCTCGGTCAGCTTGTCCGCGCCGGGCCGCCAGAGGACGAGACTCGGCCGTTTCGGATCGAGCCGGACCAGCAGGCTGCTGCCGACGAACCGGACGGGTTGCGCGTTGTCCGGGACCGCGATCCGCACCGTGCCGATGAGCTGGGTGCCGACGACTCCCGCGACGAGCAGGTCCTCGCCGTCCCGCCAGGCGACCTGGGTGGCGTCGGGCGCGAGGACGATCTGACCCGCGCCGGCCAGCAGCACCTGCACCAGACCGTCGTCCTGGGCGACCCAGAGGGAGCGCCCGGCGGCGGTGGGTGCGCCGACCACCAGCAGGCCCGCGCCGTTGGGCAGCCGGTGCGCGAGTTCGGCGGGGCCGACACCGGGCAGCGCCAGGCGCCTGCCGTCGGCGTCGATCAAGGCGCTGGCGAAGAGCGCGTCGGCGGCCGCCTTCGACGACGGCGAGGGTGGGGCGACGCTGGCCGTGGCGAGCGGTCGGGCCGACAGGTCCGGGTCGCCGATCACGACGATGGGCGGCCCCTGCTGGTCGGAACCGCCGGACAGGTGTGTCATGCCGGCGCCGATCAGCACGGTGGTGACCACCCCGAGCGCGACGCCGACTCCGGCACGCCGCCGTCGGATCCGGTTGGCGCGCCGGATGGCCTGACCGGCCGGGTCGGCGGTCAGTGGACGGGTGACGGCGACCTGGCGCGAGAGAGCCTCCCGCACCGCACCTTCGAGCTGGTCACGTCGCACCTGATTAGGACGCCGCAGGCCACCCGTGAGGTTGCCGGGGAACCGCGGAAAGACGTTCACTGCTGCTCTGCGGGGCCGGTGCCGACAGGCACGGCCACCGGAGCGGTGGGCAGGTCGACGGCCGGGGCGATCGGATGGGGCGCGGACGGGCGCGGCACGACCGGCTCGGCCCGACCGACGTGGGGACGCGGCGGCACCGCGGAGCGGGCTCCGGACATCCCCCCGACCGAACCGGGGCGGACCGCCTCGACAGCCCCGCCGGGTCGGGCGGTCTCTCGGGAGCGGCCGGCAGCAGCGGCCCGGCCGGGTCGCGGGGCAGTGCCGTTCTCGGCCGGTCGGGAGGCGGCGGCCAGATCCGGAGTGTCGGCGCCCATGCGGCGGCGCAACGTGGCCAGCGCCCTGGATGCCTGACTTTTTACAGTTCCAGGCGAAATATCCAACAGTGCCGCCGTCTGCGCTTCCGACAGATCCTCGTAGTAACGCAGGACGAGCACCGCCCGCTGCCGGCTGGGCAGCTCCTTGAGGTGCCGCCAGAGCAGGTCGCGGTCGAGTTGCTGCTCGATCTCGTCGAGGCCGGGGCGTTCGGGCAGCACCTCGGTGGGGCGCTCACCGTGCCAGCGCCGCCGCCACCAACTCGTCGACGTGTTGACCATCACACGTCGGGCGTACGGCTCGACCGCCTCGATCCCACCGAGCCGCTTCCACGCCAGGTAGGTCTTCGTCAGCGCCGTCTGGAGCAGGTCCTCGGCCGTCGCCCAGTCGCCGGAGAGGAGATAGGCGGTACGGAGCAGGGCGGCGGAGCGAGCCGCGACGAACTCGCGAAACTCCTCCTCCAGGGGATCCCTGCTCGCCACCACACACCTCCGCACCCAAACCGTCCTGGAAGAGTGCCACGTCAGCGGCGTTTCGGTCCATGACGAAAGGTGCGCACTTGCTCCGATGTTCGGACGAAAACTTTCACGCGCCGTCGTCGGCCTTGGCCTCGTCGGCCTCCTTGCCCAACCGCGCCTCGACCGCCTGCGGCTCGTACATCTCTTCGACGACCCGTAGGTAGAGCTCGTTCGGGTTGGGTAGATTCTTGATCTCCCGCAGCGCCTGCTCCTGGCCCGCGGACTCCAGCACGAAGGTGCCGTAGTTGAGCGCCCGGCCGGTCGGGGTCTGCTCGTACTTCATGTCGGTGACCCGGACCAGCGGCATCATGGCGACCTTGCGGGTGACGATGCCGTTGACCACCATGACCCGCTTGTTGGTCAGGATGAACCGGTCATACCACCAGTCGGCGACCTTCCACGCCACCCAACCCATCACGGCGAACCAGAGCAGCACCGCGATGGTCGTCAACGCGCCGACGTTCTGCCCGGCGAGGAAGCCGGACAGGTAACCGAGCACGAAGGTCGCCGCGATGCCGATCAGGAGCGGGTTGGTGAGGTGGATCCAGTGCCGCTTCCACTCACCCCGGTAACGCTCGGTGGGGAAGAGGTAACGGGCAACCAGCGAACTGGGCTCGTCTTCGAGTGGGAGGACCCGCCGGGGTGTCGACCCCATGGCGTCGGCGCGCAGCCCCGCCAACTCCTCCTCGGAGATCTGCGGCGGCTGGTTGGCGGCGTCGGGATCGCGGATCCAGGCCCGACCGGAGCGCCCTTCGCCGGCATAGCCGGGCCCGTCGCCGTAGCCGACGTCGTCCGAAAGGGATGGCCCGTCGGACAGGCCGGGACCGGCACCGTAGCCCGGGCCGTCATCGGGCCCGATCCGCGGGATCGGCTCGGTGTCGCGCTCGCGGCGGTCCCGGTCGGGGTCGTCCGGGTCGAAGGGTGGACCGGAGGGGCTGCCCATCGGCGGCTAGGCGACGAGGCTGGTGAAGAAGTCGCCGAACCCCTGGGCGATGTCCATGATCCCGCCGCCCAGCGACTTGAACACATCAGCCGCAGAGTTTGGCCGATAGGCGACGAAGAAGATCAAGAATGCGATGCCAGCCCAGGTGAGGACCTTCTTGACCATGGCGGGCCATCCTCTCGCGCGGCGCCGGGTCCCATTACCGCAGCGGCACCCAGAGTATCAGTGTGGTGTCGTACAGTGAATATCTGCGTCCGTTCTCCGTCAAGCCGGAAGAGATGTCAAGCTCTCCCGGACAGGTACGGGGACGGTGCGCCGTACACGAGTTCGGGCGGAGTCCACTCGGTCAGGTCGTGCAACACGACATCCTCCGCGAGCAGATGACCCGCACTCGCCGGCCAGGCTATCGCATGCAGCCACATTCCCCGAGCCTCGCCGGCGTACGCGCTTCGATCCGTCGGAGAATTCACCAACCACAGTGGAGTCGGGTGCCCGCCGACCCTGATCCTGGCCTGCCCGACGTGCTCGGGGTGCCCCGGGCCGGGGTCGGTGAGCGCGTCGGCGAGTTCCGGTCCGGGATCGGGCCCGGCCAGGCCGGCGAGTCGCGTACCCAGGCCCACGCCCGGCTCCTCGGCGACGAAGACCAGATCCGCCGGACCGTCGTCGAGCGGCGCGGGCCCGGCACAGGCCACCGCGGTCGCCCGCACGCCGCTGCGGTCGTCCCCGGCGTACGCCACGCCGGTGAGGGTCCACCCGGGCGGCAGTGGCCACGGGCACCACAGTGGTGTCCCGGATGGACCGGGAGCCGCGGTGATCCGCTCCACCACGCTCGCGACGATCTCCGCCCCGATGTGTTCGGGCACGTGCAGCGGCGGCACGGGTCCGCAGCGCAGGCACCTCGACTCGGTGTGCATCAGATCCGGCGCCCGTACCGGGCCCCCGCATCTCGGACAACTCACCGCGACACTCACATCCCCACCGTCACCCCACATCGCCGGCACGTCAAGCCGGAACGCCGGACGCGTCGACGGGGCGAGGGTCAGTCCGGCGGTGGGCCGGCGTGCGTCCGGATCCACGCGTGCATGGCGATACCGCTGGCCACACCCGCGTTGATGGACCTCGTGGAGCCGTACTGGGCGATGGAGTGGAGCTGAGCGCAGGCGGCCCGGGCGGGCGCGGACAGGCCCGGCCCCTCCTGACCGAACAGCAGCACGCAGTCACGCGGCAGGACGGCGGTCTCGATCGGCCGGGAGCCGGGCAGGTTGTCGATGCCGAGAACGGGCAGCTGCCGCCCCGCCGCCCAGGCGACGAACTCCTCGATCGTCCCGTGGTGCCGGACGTGCTGGTAGCGATCGGTCACCATCGCGCCGCGCCGGTTCCACCGACGCCGGCCGACGATGTGCACCTCGGCGGCGTTGAACGCGTTGGCGTTGCGGACCACCGTGCCGATGTTGAAGTCGTGCTGCCAGTTCTCGATGGCGACGTGGAAGCCGTGCCGCCGTCGGTCCAGGTCGGCGACGATCGCCTCGTGCCGCCAGTAGCGGTAGCGGTCGACGACGTTGCGCCGGTCGCCCTCGGCCAGCAGTTGCGGGTCGTAGCGCGGATCCTCGGGCAGGTCCCCCGGCCAGGGGCCCACCCCCACCTCAAGCTGGTCGTCGGTCACGGTCATCAGAGAGTACGGCCACCCGGGCGTCCCGCGATCTCAGCCCAGGCCGAGCGCGGCACCGAGCCGGTCCAGGAAGCGCCGGTCCGCCGGGCTGGCCGGAGGCCCGTCGAGGCCGGGCACCGCCCGGCAGACACGGGCCGCGACCGACTGCACCCACTGGCGGTACGCCGCCGAGTCGGCCGGATCGGCGCGCCGACCCAGCACCCGGGTCGCCGCCCGACACGCGGCCAACAGGTCGACCAGATCGGTGAGCCGCTCGGCGGAAGCCGGCGCGCCGTCGTGGCGGGCGTAGATCGCGGCGACCACGGCCCGGACCAGATCGCTGTCGAACCCACGGCCGGCGGCCACCGCGTCCAGGCCGGCCAGTCCCGCCTGCACCCCGCGCTCCGGACGGCCGACGCCGGGTGCGGCGGCGGCCACGAGGACCCGGGCGGGCAGGCTGGTGAGCAGGTCCCACTCGGCGGCGGAGTAGACGGCGGTGGTCGAGGGTGCGGCGCGGCGGCCGGCAGAGGGCGGCTCTCCGGCGACGGAGTGGCTCATCGGGACCTCCGGCGTCAGCATAAGCCGCGGAACGGGAACAGGGCGGCAACCGGCAGAACATCCCGGCGGCAGACGCCCTGCTCCGGCGACATGCGCCCGCCGAGCGCGCTCAGCGCGGCGTGGGGAAGCTGGGCCGCTCCGGGTCCACCCCGTCCGGCACCGCGCTGGCCGCGTACTCCTTCTTGGGGACCATTACCCGGCGGCGGAAGACGCAGACCATGGTGCCGTCCTGGTTGTAGCCCCGGGTCTCGACCGAGACCACGCCCCGGTCGGGCTTGGAGCCGGACTCCCGCTTGTCGAGCACCGTCGTCTCGCCGTAGATGGTGTCGCCGTGGAAGGTGGGCGCCACGTGGCGCAGCGACTCCACCTCCAGGTTGGCGATGGCCTTGCCGCTGACGTCCGGCACCGACATGCCGAGCAGCAGCGAGTAGATGTAGTTGCCGACCACGACGTTGCGCTGGAACTGGCTGGACGTCTCGGCGTAGTGCGCGTCCAGGTGCAGCGGGTGGTGGTTCATGGTGAGCAGGCAGAAGAGGTGGTCGTCGTACTCGGTGACGGTCTTGCCCGGCCAGTGCCGGTAGACCGCGCCGACCTCGAACTCCTCGTAGTAGCGGCCGAACTGCATCCTGGTCCCCTTCGACGGGCGGCGATGGAGTTCGGCACAGCATGCCTTACCGGTGGTTAAGGCGACGGTCGGGGCGGAACCTCGGCGGAAATGTCACACCGGTCACTCACCCGGGGGGAGACGCAATGAGCGGCGGGGCCCTCCCCGGCACCCGCCGCCCACGCTCTGATGTGAAGAAGTCTGCCCTACGGAGCCGTAGCTTCAACAGAGATCGCGGTCACATTTATCTTTTTGTAACATTACTGTGGGTGACGGACGGCGGGTTGATCAGCGATCTCCGCAGGCCGGATACCTCCTCGTCAGGGCTCAAGTTACCGATTCGTAGCGCTCGATCGGGTGGATCTCCCTGGAAACGCTCCCATTACCGCAGGTCACGCAAGTGCGTCATGCACTTGCGTTCCGCAGGACGAGATGAACTCACGGCGTTCGATGCTCGCCAGGGTCCGCGCGCAGCCCCGCGCACGTTTCGCGCGGACCGACCCGGGAATTCGATACGGTCAGCCCTGGTTCTACGGGACGCAGACAACCCGCGGTGATCGGAGAGTGCAATGGCAACCGTTGAGCTGACCTCGGCGAACTTCGACGAGGTGACCGGCAGCGACGGCATCGTCCTGGTCGACTTCTGGGCCGACTGGTGTGGTCCGTGCAAGCGGTTCGCCCCGGTCTACGAGCGCTCCTCGGAGAAGCACCAGAACATCGTCTTCGGCAAGGTCGACACCGAAGCCCAGCAGGAGTTGGGCGCGAAGTTCGACATCCGGTCGATCCCGACGATCATGGCGATCCGCGACGGCGTCATCGTCTTCGCCCAGCCGGGCGCCCTTCCCGAGTCCGCGCTGGAGAACCTGATCGAGCAGGTCGAGGCTCTGGACATGGACGACGTTCGCAAGCAGCTGGCCGAGCACAAGCACTGAGCCGTCCCCGCGACGGCACGCGAAGGCCGGGCCCGTTCGGGTCCGGCCTTTCGTCGTATCCCGACAGCCGCCCATGATCACCGACCCGGCCAGGCGGAACTGACCGTCGGTGGGACCCGAGTCGGCCGGTACATCCCGTATCGTCACCACCCGATGGAGACCCTGACCACCCGTGGGCGCGTGACCCGGCTGGGCGTGACCGCACTCGGTCTCGTTCTGCTGCTGGGGGGCACGTTCTGGGGTAGCGACGACGACTTTCCGTTCGGCCCGTTCCGGATGTACGCCACCTCGAACCCGCCCAACGCGCCCGCTCCGGACACCCGCGTGGAGGGCGTGAACAGCGCCGGAGCGGTGGTCGACCTGGACCAGAACGCCACCGGCATCCGCCGTGCCGAGATCGAGGGCCAGCAGGACCGGTACGCCACCGACCCCGCGCTGCTCGCCGAGGTCGCCGACGCGTACGCCGAACGTCACCCGGACGCCGCCGCGCTGGTCGAGGTCCGCATCGTCATCCGCTGGCACGGCATCCGCGCCGGCCGACCCACCGGGCGGCACACCGACGAGACGATCGTCCGCTGGCAGGTCTCCCGATGACCCGCTGGCTGACCGAGGCGGTGCCCCGCGGACGGATCGCCGCGTTCCGGACCCTGATCTACCTCTTCGTCGCCGCCGACCTGGTGGTCTTCACCCCATGGGTACGCACCAGGGCCAGCGTGCCCGGCGAGCTGTACCAGCCGCTGCTGATCGGCCGCCTGCTCCCGCTGCCGACGCCGACGCCGACGGTCGTGGCGGTGATCTTCTGGGGGCTCCTGCTCGCCGCGCTGCTCGCCGCGACCGGCCGGGCACCCCGACTGCTCGGCTGGACGGTCTGCGCGCTGTACCTCGAGTGGATGATCATCGCGATGAGCTACGGGAAGGTCGACCACGACCGGTTCGGCCTGCTCGTCGCGCTGGCCGTGCTGCCCACCGCCGGTCGGGCCCGGCACGGCGACACCACCCGCACGGAGGCCGGCGGCTGGGCCCTGCGCGTCACCCAGATCGCGGTGATCTGCACGTACTTCCTGGCCGCCTTCGCCAAGCTGCGCTTCGGCGGTCTGGACTGGCTGACCGGCTCGGTGCTGGCCCGGGCCATCATCCGCCGCGGCACCGACCTGGCAGACCTCATCGCCCAGGTGCCGTACCTGCTGATCGTCGCCCAGTTCGGCATCGTGGCCTTCGAGCTGCTCAGCCCCGTGGTGTTCCTGTTACCGGCCCGTTGGCGAACGGCCATGGTCGGCTTCTTCTACTCGTTCCACGTGGTGACCATCGCGACCATCACGATCTCGTTCGCGCCACACCTCGCCGCGATGACCAGCTTCCTGCCGCTGGAACGGGTACGGCCGCTGGTCTGGGCACGCCGGCTCGCGGGCCGCGAACCTCGGACGCCGACGACGGAACCCGCCGCACCTCCGGCGGACGTCGACGCGGGGCCGCCGTCCCCCGACCCTCAGGCGTCCGTGGTCGGCCGGCCAGCCGGGCCGTAGAGCCGCTCCCTGGCCTCCTGGGGCAGGGAACACGCCGCCGTACCGCCCGGGAGGCGGTGCCGGTTACGGGCCACCCAGCGGTACACCGGCCAGGCCGCGGCGCGCACCGGCGGGAACCGTAGACCCGCGCCGGCCATCCGCCACACCGGGCCGCTGCCGGCGAGCAGCTTCGCGATGGCGTCCGGGCCGGCAGCGCGTACGCCGTCCGCGCCGACCCACTGCACGGCCTCCTCGCACTCCGCCACCGACAGGCCGAGCGCGTCCAGGTCGGCGAACTGCCAGGGCACCACCCGTGCGCCGGTGGGAATCCGGCGTTCGATGAACTCCGCACAGGTCGTGCAGAACGCGCAGTCACCGTCGTAGACGAAGGTCGACCTCTCCATGGGTCCATCCTCCCCCGTTGAAGCGGCGATCACTCGCCGGTGTCCGGCGGGTCACTTGCGCACATCTCGTACACGTGTTCGAATAGTGCGCATGCGCTGGGAGAACCTGACCGCTCCCCCGGTCGAGGGAGACCCCGAGAGGGCAGCGCCAGCGACGCCACCCCTGCCGCTGGCGCTGCCCGGCGCCGTCGTCCGCACCTTCGACACCCCCGAGTTCGCCGGGATGACGTTCCACGAGGTGCAGGCCAAGTCCATCCTCAACCGGGTGCCGGGCCAGTCCCGCGTCCCCTTCGAATGGACCATCAATCCGTACCGAGGATGCAGCCATGCCTGTGTCTACTGCTATGCGAGAAACACTCACTCCTACCTCGACCTCGATGCGGGTGTCGACTTCGACCGGCAGGTGATCGTCAAGGTCAACGCCGGTGAGTTGGTACGGCGGGAGCTGGCCGCGCCGAAGTGGCGGGGCGCGCACGTGGCCATGGGCACCAACGTGGACTGCTACCAGCGCGCCGAGGGTCGTTACCGGCTGATGCCGCAGATCATCGCGGCCCTGCGGGACTTCGCCAACCCGTTCTCCATTCTCACCAAGGGCACGCTGATCCTGCGCGACCTGCCCCTGCTGCGGCAGGCGGCCGAGGTGACAAGCGTCGGCATCTCGTTCTCGGTGGGCTTCGTCGACGACCAGCTCTGGCGCGGCGTCGAGCCGGGCACGCCGCACCCGAGCCGTCGGCTCGACGCCGTCCGCCGGCTCACCGACGCCGGCTTCTCCGTCGGGGTGCTGATGGCGCCGATTCTGCCCGGCCTCAGCGACGACGAGGAGTCGATCGACGCCACGGTCTCGGCGATCGCCGCCGCCGGGGCGACGAGCGTGACCCCGTTGCCGCTGCACCTGCGCCCGGGCGCCCGCGAGTGGTACGCGCAGTGGCTCGCCCGGGAGCACCCACACCTCGTCCCCCGCTACCGCGAGCTGTACCGCTCGGGCGCGTACGCCCCGCAGACGTACCAGCGGGAGCTGACCGCGCGGGTGCGGATCGCCGCCCGCCGCCACGGGCTGCTCCGGGGCGAGGTGGGCGACAACCGTCGTCTGCCCGAGCCGCCACCGCCACCGGTCGCCGAGCAGCTGACCCTGCTGTAGCCGTCGGTCGGCGCTACAGTCGGCGGGTGCGTACCGCTCAGCAGATCCTCGCCGACTCCGCCGTGATCGCCGTCGTGGGGGCGTCCCGCGACCCGCTGAAAGCCGCGCACAGCGTCCCGCTGCAGATGCAGCGGTACGGCTGGCGGATCATCCCGGTCAACCCGAGCGTCGACGAACTCTTCGGCGAGCGGGCGTACGCGACGCTGGCGGACATCCCGCACCCGGTCGACCTGGTGGACGTGTTCCGGCCGGCCGAGGACGCCGTGCAGGTGGTGCGGGACGCGGCGGCGATCGGCGCCCCGGCGGTCTGGCTGCAACTGGGCATCGTGTCGGCCGAGGCGCGCGAGATCGCCGAGGCAGCCGGCATGGACTACGTCGAGGACCGCTGCCTCATCATCGAACGCGCCGCCGGAAACCTCACGCGCCTCCCCTAACCCCGGTCCCCCCGCGATCTTGCACTTTCTGTCGACGTTCTGCCCTGCCATGCGCCTTATGTCGCCACAGAAAGTGCAAGATCGCGGAGATTCGGGGGCGGGGTCAGAGCTTGTATTCCTTTAGCAAGCCTCGGCTGATGATGGTCTTTTGGATCTCCGAGGTGCCTTCGCCGATCAGCAGGAACGGGGCCTCGCGCATCAGCCGCTCGATCTCGTACTCCTTGGAGTAGCCGTAGCCGCCGTGGATGCGGAACGCCTCCTGGACGACCTCGGCGCAGTACTCGGAGGCGAGCAGCTTGGCCATGCCCGCCTCGACGTCGTTGCGCTGGCCGGCGTCCTTGAGGCGGGCGGCGTTGACCATGAGAGCGTGTGCGGCCTCGATCTTCGTACCCATCTCGGCGAGCTTGAAGGCGATCGCCTGGTGCTTGGCGAGTGGCTGCCCGAAGGTCTTGCGCTGCTGGGCGTAGCTGACCGCCAACTCGAAGGCGCGCAGCGAGATGCCGCAGGCGCGGGCGGCCACGTTGACGCGGCCCACCTCGATGCCGTCCATCATCTGGTAGAAGCCGCGGCCGACCTGCTCGGCGCCGCCGAGGATCGCGGAGTCGGGCACGGTCACGCCGTCGAGGACCATCTCGGTGGTCTCGACGCCCTTGTAGCCCATCTTGTCGATCCGGCCGGGGATGGTGAGGCCGGGTGCGGTCTCGCCGAAGCCCGGCTCCTTCTCCAGCAGGAAGGTGCTCATGTTGCCGTACACCGATTCGGCGCCGGTGTCGGTCTTGACCAGGGTGGCGACCACCGAGGAGTACGCCCCGTTGGTCAGCCACATCTTCTGTCCGTCGAGCACGTAGTTGTCGCCGTCGCGGACCGCCCTGGACTTGATCGCCGAAACGTCGGAGCCGGTGTCCGGTTCCGACATCGAGAACGCGCCGCGCACCTCGCCCGTCGCCATCTTCGGCAGCAGGCGGGCCTTCTGGTCGGCGGAGCCGTGCTGGGAGATCAGGTACGCCACGATGAAGTGGGTGTTGACGATCCCGGAGATCGACATCCATCCCCGGGAGAGCTGCTCCACCACGAGGGCGTACGTGAGCAGCGACTCGCCGAGTCCGCCGTACTCCTCGTCGATGGTGAGACCGAACAACCCCATCTCGCGCATCCCGTCGAGGATGTCTGTGGGGTACTCGTCGGCGTGTTCGAGCCGCTGGGCGTGCGGGATGATCTCCTTGTCGGCGAACTCCCGGACGGTCTCCAGGATCGACTGCTGCACGTCGGTGAGGCCGGGCGTCTGGGCGAGTCGAGCCATCTCGGCCTCCGGGTATCAGCGCACTACTCGTGGGTAACTGAACGCTCGGTAAGTATCGGCCTCCCGGCCCGCCAGGCCAAGGTGACCAGTCCACACAACCGCTGTGAAAAGGTTCACCGCTACAGGTAGCGTCCGGCAAGAAGGACTTTTCCGGCACCGCCAGGAGGAGGACAGCCGTGAGCTACCCGCCGCCGTCGGGCCCGCCGGGAGACGAGCCGCCATCACCCTACGAGCCGCCCCGGGACCAGTCGCCGTACGCGCCACCGCCGCCCGGCCAGTCGCCGGACCCGCCGCCGCCGGACCAGTCGCCCTTCGGGCCGCCGGAGCGCTCACCGTACGGGCCGCCCGCCGACGAGCCGTCGCCGTACGAGCGGCAGGGGCCACACCAGTCGGCGCACTGGAGTCAGCAGCCGCCGTACCCACCGCAGGGCCCCTACGGCCAGTACGGCCCACCTCCCGGCGGCCCCGGTCGGGGCACCAACGTGTTGGCGATCCTGTCGCTGGTCTTCGCCTTCGTGTTTCCCCCAGCCGGCGCCGTCCTCGGCCACCTGGCCAAGCGGCAGATCCGCACCAGCGGCGAGGAGGGCGACCAGCTCGCGACCTGGGGCCTGATCCTCGGGTACGTGTTCACGGCGTTGACCCTGCTGGCCTGCTGCGGCTGGCTGGCGCTCGTCATCCTCGGCAACACCGGCGACAGCCGTGGTTACTGAACCACGGCCAGGTCAGCGGAACCGGGCCTCCCGGACGCTGTTGCCGCCGTCCACCACGAGCATCTGACCGGTGATGTACGAGGCGGCCGGCGAGCAGAGGAAGCTGATGGCGGCGGCGACCTCGTCCGGGGTGCCGGGTCGGCCGACCGGGGTGCCCAGGCCCTGCTTGACCTCGGCCATCGTGGACGCTGCCGTGTAGATGGTGCCCGGCGCGACCGCGTTCACGGTCACCCCGTCGGCGATCATCTCCATCGCCAGCGCACGGGTCAGCCCGACGACACCGGCCTTCGCGGCGGCGTACGCGGCTTCGGTGGGCAGCGCGTTCACCGGGCCGGCGGTGGCCGCCAGGTTGACGATCCGCCCCCAGCCCCGCTCGGCCATTCCGCCGATGAAGGCCCGGCTGCACAGGAACGCGGTGGACAGGTTCCGGTCGATCTCGCCGCGCCACTCGTCGTAGGTCAGCTGCGCGACCGGCCGCAGCACCCCCTGACTGGCCCGGCTCGCCAGGCCCGCGTTGTTGACCAGAACCTCGACGTCGCCCAACTGCTCGGCCACCGCGTCGGCCAGCGCGCCCACCTCGGACTCGTCGGTCAGATCCGCGACGAAACCGGTCACGCCCAGCTCACCGGCCCGCTCGTGGATGCGCCGGGTGGTCGACACGATGGCGACCCGCGCCCCCAGGTCGGCGAGGCGTCGCGCGGTGGCGTACCCGATGCCGTCCGCACTGCCCGCCCCCGTCACCAGGGCGACCCGGCCGTCCAGTCGCATGGTCACCGGATCGGCCAGCGCGACCGGCTCGTCGGCGCCGGTCGCGCCGGTCGACGTCGCCGCCCGACCGCGCCGGGCCACACCCGGGCGGCTCACGTCCCGTCTCGGTCGGCTGCCGGAACGGTCCGCGGCACGCGCGTCAGTTGCCATGCCAGGGATCCTGCCCGTTACGACCGGCCCGAGCAACGCGGCACCCGGGAGCAGGGGCGTCGGGTTTGGTCACTCCTGGCTACTCTGGCGGCGCACCCGAGCCGACGGAGATCACGCATGACCAATCCCCCGCCCCCCGGCGACTGGAACGACCCCACCTGGTCGGCTCAGCCGTCGAGCACACCGCCCGACCCCACCCTGGTGGCCGGTCAGCCGGTGCCCACCCAGCCCGGTCCCGTGGACCCGTACGCGCCGGTCGACCCGTACGCGGGCGCGAAGCTGCCACCGGGCACGCCGGGGCCCGGCTACCCGCCGCCCGGGTACCCCGCGCCCGGGTACGCCCCGGCGGGTTATCCGCCGCAGTACCCCGGTTACGGCTACCCGGTCCCGCGCAAGACCAACGGGCTGGCCATCGCGTCTCTGGTACTGGCCCTGGTCGGTCTCGCGTCCTGCGGCATCACCGCGCCGATCGGGGCGATCCTCGGCCACGTCGCCCAGAAGCAGATCCGGACCAACGGCGAGGACGGCGAGGGGTTCGCGAAGGCCGGCATCATCGTCGGTTGGATCGTCACCGCGCTGATGGTGCTGGGGATCGCCGCGTACGTCGCCGTGATCATCTTCGCGGTCACGACGGGCGCGAGCAGCAGCAGCGGTTACTGAGGGCGGGCGCGCTGGTGGGCGTACCGCCGGATGCGGGACCGGGTCGACAGCCGGCGGCGGTCGACCCGGCCCGGCCGCTCACTCGGCCGGTGGGGTGAACGACGAGGTACGGCTCATGCCGGCGGCGCGGCCCTTGGCGGCGATCACCAGCGCCATCTTGCGGGACGCCTCGTCGATCATCTCGTCGCCCAGCATCACCGCGCCCAGCTTCCCGCCGGCCTCCGAGGTGTAGTGCTCGTACGCGTCGAGGATCAGCTCGGCGTGGTCGTAGTCGGCCTGCGCCGGCTGGTAGACCTCGTTGGCGGCGTCGATCTGGCCCGGGTGCAGCACCCACTTGCCGTCGAAGCCCAGCGCCGCCGACCGCTTCGCCACCTCGCGGAACGCGTCGACGTCCCGGATCTGCAGGAACGGGCCGTCGATGGCCTGCTTGTCGTGCATGCGGGCGGCCATCAGGATGCGCATCAGGATGTAGTGGTACGGGTCGCCCGGATAGTCCGGGATGAGCCCGCCGACCACCAGCGACCTCATGTTGATCGAGGCCATGAAGTCGGCCGGGCCGAAGATGATGGTCTCCACCCGGGGCGAGGCGGCCGCGATGGCGTCCACGTTGACCAACCCGGCCGCGTTCTCGATCTGCGCCTCGATCCCGATCCGGCCGACCTCCAGGCCGAGCGTCTTCTCGATCTGGGTGAGCGTCAGGTCCAGCCACCGCACCTGACCGGCGTCCTGCACCTTCGGCAGCATGATGCAGTCGAGGTTCGCGCCGGCGCCCTCGACCACCTCGATGACGTCCCGGTACGTCCACGGAGTGGTCAGGTCGTTGACCCGCACCACCCGGGTCTTGCCGGCCCAGTCGCCGTCGTTGAGGGCGGCCACGATGTTCTTGCGCGCCTCCGGCTTGGCCAGCGGCGCAACCGCGTCCTCCAGGTCGAGGAAGACCTGGTCGGCGGGGAGCCCCTGCGCCTTGCCGAGCATCTTGACGCTGGAACCCGGTACGGCCAGGCACGACCGGCGGGGACGACCGACTGCGGCCATGGATGTGCTCCTTCCAGCGACCGGCGGGCACGCCGACGCCGCCTGAATCCGAGGAAAACTTAACGATCCCAAAGGGTTGTGGTGACGCCACGGTAACCTCGCGCCATGACCGCGGTGAATGGACCTGTGGAAGATCTCACTGGGCGTCGGCTGGTGGTGGTGACGGGTGCCAGCTCCGGCATCGGGTTGGCCGCCGCGGTGGCGTTCGCCTGCCGTGGCGACCAGGTGGTGCTCGTCGGGCGGGACCCGGCCCGACTACAGGCCGCGGCGGAGCGCGTACGGGAGACGGCCGGCGAGCGCCCGGAGCTGTTCCGAGCCGACTTCGCGGTGCTCGACGACGTACGCGGCCTGGCCGAGCGGCTGCGCGACGCGTACGACCGGATCGACGTGCTGGCCAACAACGCCGGAGCCATCGCACTCCAACCGCTCACCACCGTCGACGGCTTCGAGCTGTCGATCCAGGCCAACCACCTGGCCCCGTTCCTGCTCACCAACCTGCTGGCCGACCGGGTGGGCCGGACGGTGGTGACCGCCTCGGGCGCGCACCGCTTCGGCGCGCTCGATCCGGACGATCTCAACAAGCCGCTGCGCGGCTACCGTCCGATGGGCGCGTACGGGACCAGCAAACAGGCGAACATCCTGTTCGCCGCCGAGGCGGCACGGCGCTGGCCGGGCATCTCCGCGTACAGCTTCCATCCGGGAGTGGTGCGGACCCGGTTCGCCAACGACAGTCGACTCGTCGCCTTCGGCATGCGGTTCATGCCGTTCCGCAGCCCGGAGAAGGGCGCCGAGACGCTCGTCTGGCTGGCGAACCAGGACCCGACGCGGCTCGCCGACGGCGGCTACTACTACAACCGTCGGCCGCGTCGGCCGTACCGCAAGGCGGCGGACCCACAGCTCGCCGCCCGGCTCTGGGCAGCCAGCGCCACGGCCGTCGGCATCGATGGGTAGCGTGGCCGCCATGCTGACGCTTGTCGCGATCGTCGAGTACGCCGCCGGGGCCGAGACCGCCGGGCAACGCTACGAGGACACCGTGCTGGCCCTGCTCGACCGGCACGACGGCCGGCTGGAACGGCGGCTGCGCGGCACCGATGGCCGGAGCGAGGTGCACGTGATCACGTTCGCGGCCCGCACCGGATACGAGTCGTTCCTCGTCGACCCGGAGCGTGCCGCGCTGCGCGCCGACCTCGGCGACGCCGCCCCGACCACCCGGGTCATCGAGGTGACCGAGGTCTGAGGAGTCCGTCCCGTTGGCTCACGGCTCCAGCGGGGCGGCGTCCGCCGGTAGCGGGGTGACGGGCGCGGCGCGGCGAGCGGCGCGGGCGCCGCCCAGCACCACCACCGCCACGCCGACGAGCAGCAGGACCATCCCCACCAGCGCGTAGGGGCGGGGCACCTGGTCCAGCCAGAGCCAGGCGAGCAGCGCCGCGCCGGGCACCTCGAGCAGGATGAGCACGCTCACCGTGGTCGCCGAGATCCTGTGCAGGGCGTAGTTGAACATCGAGTGCCCGAGCAGTTGGGCGCCCACCACCAGGGCCAGGATCGCCAGCCAGGTACGCCCGTCGAAGCCGACCACGCGGATCCCGCCCAGCAGGCAGATGACCAGCAGGATCACCGCGCAGATGCCGTAGCAGATGGTCGTGTACGTGGTGGTGCTGATGCTCGCGCGGGCCCGCTCACCGAAAGCGGTGTAGACGGCCGCGAAGATGCCGCCGGTCACCGCCAGCAGGTCACCGACGACGGCTCTGCCGGACACACCCACGTCCGCACCGGTGGCGATGACCGCTCCACCGACGGCCACGGCGATCCCCGTCCACACCACCGGCGGCAGCCGGCGACCCTGCACGCGGGCGATCAGCCCCTGCCAGACCGGCTGGGTGGCGACCAACGCCGTGGCCATGGCGACCGAAGTGAGCCGCACGCTCGGCATCCAGGTGGCGAAGTGCCCGGCCAACGCGATCCCGGAGAGCACGCAGAAGAGTCCCTCGCGCCGGCCGGTGGGTGCCGCGAGCGCACGGAACTCGCCGCGCCTGCGGGTCAGCGAGAACGGGCTCAGCACGACCACCGCGAGCAGGTTGCGCCACAGGGCGACGGCCAGCGCCGGAGCGGCGGCGTACGCGATCAACGGCGCGGACGACGACACGGCGACGACGGCCAGGCCGATCGCGCCGGTGGTCAAAGGGTCCAGGGGCGGTCGAGGGGACACGGGAAGCAATCTTCACACGACCACGGACAGCACGGAACGTCAGCACTCCGTTACGATCACGCGCGTTCGCGCCGACGACCCTCGACCGCAAAGGCGCTCCTCCATGGCCGGCTACCAGGCGGTGCTCTTCGACTTCTTCGGCACGCTGACGCGTTCGGTGCAGCGCGGCGCCGCGCACCTCGGCACCGCCGAACTGCTCGGCTGTTCCAGCGAGACGCTGAGCGAGGTGCTGAACCGCACCTACTACGAGCGCGCCACCGGCCGCCTCGGCGACGCGGAGACGACCATGCGGTGGGTCTGCGCCCAGGCGGGCGTACACCCGAGTGACCTGGCCCTACGGGCGGCGGTGGTGTCCCGGCACCGCGCGATCCGCGCGGACACCCGGCTGCGCGCCGACGCGGTGCCCGTGCTGGCGGCGCTGCGCGGGCGCGGCGTCCGCACCGGCGTGATCAGCGACTGTACGCACGAACTGCCGGCCTTCCTGCCGCACCTCCCCGTGGCGCCCCTGCTCGACGTGCGGGTCTTCTCCGTGCAGGTCGGACGCTGCAAGCCGGATGCCGCGCTCTACCTGACCGCCTGCCGTCGACTCGGGCTCGCGCCGGACGACTGCCTGTACGTGGGGGACGGCGGCAGCCAGGAGTTGACCGGCGCCGAACAGGCCGGCATGACCGCGGTCCGGCTGGCCGCGCCCGATCTGGCCGAGCACATGGTCTTCAACGCCGACCGTCAGTGGCGTGGCGCCACGCTCGGGGCCCTGGGTGAGGTGCTCGACCTCGTCGACGCGAGGATCACCGCCCCCGCGGTGGCGGCGAGTTGACCCGATCAGCGGCGACGGACCCGGTGCAGGCGGAACGGCTTGCGGGTGGCGCGGACCGCCGGGGTCTCCCGGGGCTGCTCGGTCTGCGCGTCGGACGGTAGCTCCGTGCCGGCCAGGGGCGTGCCGGCCGGGGCGAGGCGGTTCAGGGCGCACCCGTCGGCGACCCAGCGGGCCACCAGGTCGGCGGTCGGACCGGGCGCGTTCAAACGCTTGCCCGCCACCAGCGGCGCGGCGGTGTCCCACGCCTCGGTGCCCGGCGCGAGCCGGGTCACCCGGGCCGGCCAGGTGACGATCCGCCCACCGTGGTCACCGCGCAGGGTGACCTGCGCCTCGGTCGCGTCGGCGAGGCCCGGCGCCGCCTGCTCGCCCGGCCCGCTCACCACCAGCAGCGCGCCTTCCAGCGGCGCGCACCAGAGCGCGCGCGCCGGTCCGCCGGACACGCTGACCCAGGCCACGGCGGCCTTCTTCATCGCCTCGTCCACCAGCGGCGTGCCACCGGCGGCGTCCTCGTCCGTCACACCCGCATCCTCCCGCATCGACGCCGTCGCTCAGCCCACGAACGGCGGCACGGCGATCTCACCCCGGGCCACCGGCATCACCTGGCCGGCGACGGTCGCGCCGACCGCCACGCCGTTCGCCGCGTTCACCGTGCAGGTCAGCGCGGACGGACGGCCCATCTCCACGCCCTGGCGCACCGAATAGTGCGACAGCCCCTCGGGCGGCAGCAGCCCGCCGGCCACCAGCCAGACGCCCAGCCCGAGGGCCGCCGAACCGGTCGCCGGGTCCTCCGGCACGCCGATCCCTGGCACGAAGACCCGGGCGTGCGCGGTTTGCGTGGCGGCGTCCCAGGAGAAGACGCTCACGTGCGCCACCCCCAACCGTTCCGCCGCCGCCGGGTTCACCCGTGCCCGGGCCACCGCGTCCGGGTGGACCGGCAGGTAGGGGAACTCCAGCCCGCAGCCGGCCACCCGGGGAGCGGGCCCGGCAGGGTCGTGGTCGGCCGCGCCCAGCCCGGCGATCTCCAACAGCGGCTCCGGGTCCAACTCGGGGCCGAGGGTGGGAACGCCTCCGGTGAGCGTCGCCCCGGACGACGTCACCTCGATCGGCAGCACGCCGGCCCCGCACTCCTGGGTGACCTGCCCCACATCGAACATCCCGCGCCGGCTCGCGGTGACCGCCGCGCCGACGCTCGGATGCCCGGCGAACGGCAACTCCTCGACCGGCGTGAAGATGCGGGCCCGATAGGTGGCGCCGACCTGCGTCGGCGGCAGCACGAACACCGTCTCGGAGAGGTTGAACTCCAGCGCGAGCGCCTGCATCTGCTCGGTGGCCAGCGCCTCCGCGCCGAACACCACGGCCAGCGGATTGCCGGCGAACGGGCGGTCGGTGAAGACGTCCACGATCTCGTAGGCCAAGGTCGACATGTTGATAAACACTAGGCGCTTAGGCTGGTGCCCGTGAGTACGCCGACCCGGGTCTACATCGCCCGCCTCGCCGGAGTCGCCGTCTTCGATCCGAACGGTGACCAGGTGGGCCGGGTCCGTGACGCCGTGGCACGGCTACGGGCGACCACGCGTCCCCCCGAGGTGGTGGGCCTGGTCGCCGAGATGCCCATGCGTCGGCGCATCTTCCTCTCCATCAACCGCATCACCTCGATCGACGCGGACGCGGTGGTGCTCGGCTCCGGCACGCTCAACCTGCGGCGCTTCGAGAAGCGCCCGAACGAGCTGCTGGTCCTCCAGGAGCTGCTGGACCGGCGCGTACAGCTCGACCCGGGCGGCCAGCCCGGCGCGGTGGTGGACGTCGCCATGGAGTGCACCCGGGGCGGCGAGTGGTCGCTGACCCGGGTCGCCGTCCGCGAGCAGACCGGCCGGCTCAGCCGCCGCGGCCACCTGCACCAGGTCGAGTGGGACCGGGTGCGCGGCCTCAGCGGCATCGCCGACAACCGGGGTACGGCGAACCTGCTCGCCGTCCTGGAGGACATGCGCCCCGCCGACCTCGCCAACGCGCTACAGGATTTGCCCGACGCCCGGCGCAACGAGGTGGCCGCCGCGTTGAACGACGAGCGGCTGGCCGACGTGCTCAGCGAGCTGCCGGAGCACGACCAGGTGGAGATCCTCGCCGCGCTGGATCGGGAACGCGCCGCCGACGTGCTGGAGGAGATGGACCCGGACGACGCCGCCGACCTGCTCAACGAGCTGCCCCCACCGGAGCAGGACGTCCTGCTGGACCTCATGGAGCCGGACGAGGCGGACCCGGTACGCCAGCTGTTGAAGTACACCCCGGGTACGGCGGGCAGCGTCATGACCTCGGAGCCGGTCATCCTGCCGCCGGATGCCACCGTCGCCGAGGCGCTGGCCCGGATCCGGGAGCCGCAGCTCTCCCCCGCCGTCGCCGCGCAGGTCTTCGTGACCCGGGCGCCGCAGAACACCCCGACCGGCCGCTACCTGGGCATGGTGCACTTCCAGGCGTTGCTGCGCGAGCCACCGGCCGACCTGCTGGGCAAGGTGGTGGTCAACGACATCGACCCGCTGCGCCCCACCACCCCACTGCCGGAGATCACCCGCCGGATGGCCACCTACGACCTTGTCGCCATGCCGGTGATCGACCGGAACAGCCGGCTGGTCGGCGCGGTCACGGTCGACGACGTCCTGGACCATTCGCTGCCCCGGGACTGGCGCGACCGGGACGCCGTGAACGCCCCGGGCACCCCGGACGCGGCACTGGACGGCGACGGTGGCTGAGCAGCGGCGCACCGAACGGCTCGACCAGCCCCGCGAGCCCCGGGGCATCACCCTCCCCCGGTTCGACGCGGAGGCGTTCGGCCGCTGGTCGGAGGGGATCGCGCGGGGCATGGGCACCGCGAACTTCATCGTCGTCATGACGGTGGTGATCGCGATCTGGTTCGGCTGGAACACCCTCGCCCCGGCCGAGTTGCGCTTCGACCCGTACACCTTCACGTTCCTCACGCTGGTGCTGTCGTTGCAGGCCAGCTACGCCGCGCCGCTGATCCTGCTGGCGCAGAACCGGCAGGCCGACCGGGACCGGCTGGCCCTGGAGGAGGACCGGCGGCGGGCCACCGCCCAGAAGGCGGACACCGAGTACCTGGCACGGGAGATCGCCGCGCTGCGGATCGCGCTCGGCGAGGTGGCCACCCGGGACTTCCTCCGCTCCGAGCTGGCCCGCCTGGCCGAGGAGCTGGACGAGGCGGGCCAGCGTCGGCAACGCCTGGAGCGCCGGCAGCAGGAGAAGGACAGTCAGCGGTCGACCGACGGCCCGGGGCTGGACGAGCCGCGCGACGAGCTGGACGGCGACTACGCCCGCGACGCCCGGCCCGAGCGCTGACGAACGCTCATCGTTTGGCTCACACCACCCTCGGCCAGCGGCCGGTCGGGATGCCCCGCGACGTAGCATTGCGGGCATGTCAGCACCCGTGAGCACCGTCGAGGACGCGATCCAGGCCGCCCTGGCCACCGTCAACGACCCGGAGATCCGCCGGCCCATCACCGAGCTGGGCATGGTCCGGTCCGCGACGATCGGCGCGGACGGCGTCGTCCGGGTCGAGCTGCTGCTCACCGTCGCCGGCTGCCCGCTCAAGGACAAGCTGCGCACCGACATCACCGCTGCCGTCGCGGCGGTGCCGGGCGTGGCCGGCGTGGAGATCGACTTTGGGGTGATGAGCCCCGAGCAGCGGCAGTCGCTACAGGCGCAGTTGCGCGGCGGCGGTGCGAGCGAGGAGCCGGTCATCCCGTTCGCCCAGCCCGGCTCGCGCACCCGCGTGTACGCGGTGGCCAGCGGCAAGGGTGGTGTCGGCAAGTCCAGCGTGACGGTCAACCTGGCGGCGGCGCTCGCCGCCCGAGGGCTCTCCGTGGGCGTGGTGGACGCCGACATCTACGGTCACTCGGTGCCCCGCATGCTCGGCGCGGACGGCCGGCCCACCCGCGTCGAAGACATGATCATGCCGCCGCAGTCGCACGGCGTGAAGGTGATCTCGATCGGCATGTTCACCTCGGGCAACGCGGCCGTGGTGTGGCGCGGCCCGATGCTGCACCGGGCGTTGCAGCAGTTCCTCGCCGACGTCTACTGGGGCGACCTGGACGTCCTCCTGCTCGACCTGCCGCCGGGCACCGGCGACGTGGCCATCTCGCTGGCCCAGCTCCTGCCCAACTCGGAGATCCTGATCGTCACCACCCCGCAGACCGCCGCCGCCGAGGTGGCGGAGCGGGCCGGTGCGATCGCCCTGCAGACCCACCAGCGGGTGGTCGGCGTCATCGAGAACATGTCGTGGCTGGAGCTGCCGGACGGATCCCGCATGGAGGTCTTCGGAGCCGGTGGTGGCGAGGCGGTCGCCGAGTCGCTGAGCCGGACGATCGGCGCACAGGTGCCGCTGCTGGGACAGATCCCGCTGGACACCCGGGTCCGCGAGGCCGGCGACGCCGGTAACCCGATCGTGCTGGCCGAGCCGGAGTCCCCGGCCGCGCAGGCGCTCGGCGGCGTCGCCGACCGACTCGCGCTGCGCCGTGAGTCGCTGCTCGGCAAGCCGCTCGGCCTCAAGCCCGCCGGGCGCTGAGCCGCACCCCACCACGACGGCGCCCCGCCGGCCGATCTCGGGCCTGCGGGGCGCGCTCGTTCAGGTGGCGGGTCGGATCAGGTGGCGTCGTCGTAGCTGACCCGGGGCGCGGGCGTGGCGGGCGTCCCGGTGGCGGTGCCGGGTCGCGTCCCGTTCGACCGCAGGTCCGCGGCGTTCGCCACGTCCTTCAGGTCCTTGTGCACACCGTCGACGTCCGCGCGCAGGTTGTCGTAGACGCCCTGCAACGGCTTGCGGATCGCCGCCTCGTCCTCCTCGCTGAGGAGGTGCTTGCGGATGAAGGCCTTCGGGTGCAGGTCTTCGAGCTGGATGTCGGTGCCCAGCTCACGACTGAGGTCGCCGGTGGCGTTGCGGGCCATGTTCCGCAGGTTACGGACCAGCCGCAGGCCGTCGTTGATCACGGTGGGCAGCCGGTCACCGAAGATCAGCAGCGCCAGGAGCAGCAGCGCACCGATCTCCCACCAGTTCAGGTTGTCGAGCATCCTGCGGGCCCCCTCTCGGCGTCAGCAGCAAGACTACGCACGCCGGGCGGCTTTCCGGCAGGGGGTGACCCGCTGTTCACTTGGCATCTGCGGCGAGGGTCACCGACGTGTTCCGTCGTGCGGTCCCCCGCCGGAACTCGACGGTCACCACCGACCCCGGCGCGAACTTGCGGACCAGGGCGATCAGGTCGGTCGGCTCGGTCATCGGCCGGCCGTCGAGCTTCAGGATCACGTCGCCGACCTTGAGCCCGGCCGCGGCCGCCGGTCCGGAGGGCTCCACGGCGGCCAGTCGGACGCCGCCGCCCGCACCCGCGCCGGGGCCACCGACCTGGGCGCCGATGACCGTACGCCGGGCCTTGCCGGTGCCGATGATCTCCTGGGTGACCCGCTTGGCCTGGTTGATCGGGATGGCGAAGGCGAGACCGATGTTGCCGGCCTCCTCCCCCTCGGCCACCAGCGACTTGATGGTGGAGTTCACGCCGACCACCCGGCCGGCGCCGTCCACGAGCGGGCCGCCCGAGTTGCCGTGGTTGACGGCGGCGTCGGTCTGGATCGCCGCGTAGTAGCGCACCGGGCCGCCCGGCTCACCGGCCTGCATCGTCCGGTCCAGGGCGCTCACGATGCCGGCGGTGACCGTGTTGGCCAGCGACAGGGGTGAGCCCATGGCGAGGACCGGGTCACCGACGGCCAACGCCTCGGAATCCCCGAACTCCACCGGTCGCAGACCCGTCCGGTTCACCTTGATCACCGCGATGTCGGACTCCGGGTCCTGACCGACCACGGTCGCCGCCGCGGAGCTGCCGTCGTTGAAGACCACCGAGGCCTTGCCGCTGCTGCCGGCCACCACGTGGTCGTTGGTGATGACGTGCCCGTCGGCGCTGGCGATGAACCCCGAGCCCTCGCTGGTCCCGCCGAGGCCGCTGACGCGGATGGTGACCACGCTGGGCAGCACGCGTTCGGCGACCCCGGCCAGCGACTCCGGCTTGCGCTGGGCCAACGCCGGCGGATCCGCGGCCTGGGCCCCGAGCACCGTGCCGGCCGCGCCGCCACGCACCGCGAACGCGTAGCCCAGCGCGCCGCCGAGGGTGCCGGCCAGCAGAGCGGTGATCACCGGAATGAGCAGCAGGTGTCGCAGCGTCGGTCGGCCGGGCGCGTCCGGGTCGGTGACCGGTTCCGGCTCGGTGCCGGCGGGCACCACCGAAGGCACCACGACCGCGGTGGGGGCCGCCGGGTCACGCCACGGATCGCCGAGCGCGTCGGACCACCACGGCGACGTGCCAACGGTGGGGGGCGGCTGATTCGGGTACGACACACTCGACGGCTCGGTCGTCGGTGCGCTGTCGGCGGCCGAGGGCGCGGTGCCGCTCCCCGGCGCGGCCAGCGGCCCCTCCGGCGGGGCTCCTGCCCCCGGCGGGCGCACCGGAGCCGGAGTCTCACCGCCCCGGCGCCATTCCCAGCCGTCGGTCACGTCGGTGCCTCCCAGTCCCGTCCCCCGGACCCCGTGCGGCCTCGCCCGGCCACGGTTCGGCACGGTCGAGACTGACGGAATACCGCTTCCAGGATTGCACGGATGCGCGCGGTGGAGTCAGCGGTTGCCTCCGGTGATCGCGGAGGGGGCGGAGGCGCGGCTGCGCCCCGCGCCGGTCGCCTCTACGCTCACAGTGCCAACCCGCCCCTCGCACCACGCGCCGCCCGGAGGTGCCCCATCGCCACGGTCGCCGGTTCCGGCAGTTCGACGACCCAGGCTCAGCAGTTCGCCGAGTCGTACGTGACCGAGGATCTCGTGCTGCGCACCGCCCGCAGCCTGGCCCACGAGGTGGGCCTCGTCGCGGTCACACCGGGAGCGGGGGCGGCGTTGCGGCTGCTGGCCGCGGCCGGCAACGCCCGCGCGGTCGTGGAGATCGGGACCGGTACGGGCGTGAGCGGCGTCTGGCTGCTGCGCGGCATGCGTGCCGACGGTGTGCTCACCACCATCGACGTGGAGGTGGAGCACCAGCGGATCGCGCGACGGATCTTCACCGAGGCGGGCTTCGCCGCCGGCCGTACCCGCATCATCACCGGCCGCGCGCTGGACGTGCTGCCCCGACTGGCCGACGGGGCGTACGACCTCGTCTTCGTCGATGCCGAGGCCACCGGGTTCCACGCCTTCGTGGAGGCGGCGCTGCGGCTGCTGCGCCCGGGCGGGGTGCTCGCGCTCAACGGGATGCTGGCCGGCGGCCGGATCGGTGACCCGGCCGCCCGGGACGCGGAGACGGTGACGGTCCGCGAGACGATCAAGGCGTTGCGGGAGTCGGAGCACTGGATCCCCGCGCTGCTCCCGGTCGGCCACGGGGTGCTCGCCGCGGTGAAGTGCTGACGGTGCTCGCCGCCGTACGCCGCTGACCGTCAGTCGACGGCGGCCAGCCAGCGCAGCAGCGAACGGACGCCCCAGCCCGTCGCGCCCCGGGTCAACTCCGCGTGGTCGCCGTCCGCCCAGGACGGGGCGGACATGTCCAGGTGCAGCCAGCGGTCCCGCAGGTCGCCGGTGAACTCGCGGAGGTAGAGCGCCGCCGTCACCGATCCGGCGCCCTGGGTGGGCGCGCTGTAGAGGTCGGCGATCTCGCTGCCCAGGTACTCGACGTAGTCACCGTGCAGCGGCATCCGCCAGGCCGCCTCGCCGGCCGCCTCGATCGCGTTCAGCACGTCGGCGGCCAGGTCGTCGTTCTCGCTGTAGAGGGCGGCGGTCCGCTTGCCCAGCGCGACGGCGTTGGCGCCGGTGAGGGTGGCGAGGTCGACGAGCAGGTCGGGCTTGAGCTGCTGCACCGCGTAGGCGAGCGCGTCGGCCAGGACCAGACGGCCCTCGGCGTCGGAGTCGGTCGTCTCGCTGGTCGTCCCGCCGTAGTGCCGGATGACGTCGCCCGGACGGAAGGCGGAGCCGCTGACCATGTTCTCGGCAAGCGGGGCCAGGGTGGTGACGCGGACCGGCAGGCGCAGCGCCGCCGCGCCGAGGGTGGCGGCGACGACCGCCGCCGCGCCGCCCATGTCCTTGCGCATCAGCTTCATGGCGGGCACCGGCTTGATCGAGATGCCACCGGTGTCGAAGGTGATGCCCTTGCCGACCAGCACCACGTGGGTGCGCGCGTTCGCGGGATGCCAGTCCAGCTCCAGCAGACGTGGCTCGCTGGCCGAGCCGCCGCCCACGGCGAGGATCCCGCCGAAGCCCTCGGCGGCCAGCTCGGCCGGGCCACGGACCGTCAGGCGCAGGTCCGGCAGGCCGTTGGCGGCGGAGGCCACCTGATCGGCGAACCACTGCGGGGTCTTCACCGAGGAGGGGGTATTGGTCAGGTCGCGCGCGAGACGGGTCATCGCGGCGGTGGTCAGCGCGGTGGCGACGGTCTCTTCGTGGGCAGCCGGGTCGGTGACCAGCAGGTCCACGCCGTCGAGCGCGGGCGGCTCGTCGGCGTCGGTCAGCCGGAACCGGTACGAGGCGAGCAGCAGCCCCTCGGTCAGCCCGCGCACGGCGGCCGCCGTCACTCCGGCCGGCAGAGCGATAGTGATATGCGTCTCATCTGATGTCGAGCGGGCCAGGGCCGCGCCCGCCGTCCGCCAGGAGGACTCCCCACCGTCGCCGATACCGAGCAGCACCAGCCGACCGGGGTCGCGCCCGGGACGCAGGTGGGTGTTGATCTCACCGGCCCGTCCGCTCAGTCGGGCGGCCGGCACCAGCGCGGCCGCCTCGTCGGCGGTACCGCCGGGCGGCGTCACGGCGGTCGGCGTCAGCTCCGCCGAGACGTCACCTCCCGCCGCCGGATCGGTGGGGCGTACGGGCAGGACGAGAACGTCGAGCCGTTCGGGCTCGGCGAGCGGACGGATGGCGAGCACGCGGAACCGCACCTCCAGGAAGTTTCACAAAGTGGATCGGGCCAGGCCCGCGCACAGATATGAAGACCCTGAGCCACCGGCGGTCCCGGTGGCTCAGGGTCCAAGAAACGCTCCGACCGGCGTACGCCGTCCGGGTCGTCCCTCACTCAGCCGGCGGCTGCCTTCAACGCGTCACCGAGCGCGTTGGCCTCGTCGGGAGTCATCTCGACGACGAGCCGGCCACCGCCCTCCAGCGGGACACGCATGACGATGCCCCGACCCTCCTTGGTGACTTCCAGCGGACCGTCGCCCGTCCGCGGCTTCATCGCCGCCATGTTGTCTCCCCTCAGACCTACACCAGGGTCGGTGGGTTGCCCCACAGCCACTTCGTCACGACCACCCGCAACGCTCGCGGGGGTGTCGACAGACGATTTTCCCTGATGAACACCGCCGGACCCAAACCGGAGCAGCATTGATGTAACAGCATCTAGCTTATCTTGAGAAGGCCTGTCACAATGTGCGGTCATGCAGGCACGGTCGGCACTCTTCGACCTGTACGGCGACCATCTCCGGCCGAGGGGTGGCCGCGCACCGGTCGCCGCCCTGGTCAAGCTACTGGCGCCGTTGGGAATCGCGCCGCCCGCCGTTCGCACCGCCGTGTCCCGGATGGTGCGTCAAGGCTGGCTCGACCCGCTCCGGTTGGCCTCCGGACCGGGATATTCGATCACACCAAAAGCCGCCCGACGACTCGACGAGGCGGCGGCCCGGATCTACCGGACCGGCCGGGTCACCTGGGACGGCCGATTCGATCTGCTCGTCCTCGACGCGCCCGGGTCCCGGCGGGACCGGCAACGACTCGCCGCGACCCTCAGTTTCCTCGGCTACGGCACCCTCGACGAGCAGACGTGGGTCGCCACCCGCCCCGCCGAGGACGTCGACCTGCTGCTGGCCGAGGCCGGCATCCGGTTCGAACGGTTCACCGCATCGCACTTCTCCGGCACCCCGGGCGCGATGGGCGTCGTCCGCCGCGCCTGGGACCTGGCCGAGATCGGCCGCGCGTACGAGCGGTTCGTCGCCGACCAGCGTCCACTCCTGAGCGCGGTCACCGTGCGCAGCAGCGACGAGGAGGCGTACGCGGTCCGGTTCCGGCTCGTGCACGCGTGGCGTACCTTCCTGTTCCGGGACCCGCAGCTGCCCCCGGCGCTGCTGCCCGAGCGCTGGCCCGGCACCGCCGCGGCCAGTTTCTTCGACCGGCACGCGGCCCGCCTGCGTCCAGCCGCCGACCGGTACGTCGAGCAGTGCCTCGACGCCGGCAACCGCATCGTTCGACAGAAGGGTCGTTAGACACGTGACCGAGCCGTTGCTCGTCGACCGGACCGACGCCGTCGTCACCCTCACGCTGAACCGGCCGCAGGCGATGAACGCGTTCGACGTCGCGCTGAAGGAGGCGCTGCGGGACACCCTCGCGGAGCTGGAGACCGACCGGTCCTGCCGGGCGGTCGTGCTGGCCGGAGCGGGTGGGTCCTTCAGCGCCGGGCAGGACCTGCGCGAGCACGTGTCGACACTCGAGAACGGCTCGGCCGACCCGCTGGGCACCGTCCGGCTGCACTACAACCCGATCGCCGCCCGGCTCGCCAACCTGCCCAAGCCGGTGGTGGCCGCCGTGCGTGGAATGGCCGCCGGGGCGGGCGCGTCGCTGGCCTTCCTGGCCGACATCCGCATCGGCGGGCCGAGCACCAGCTTCCTGATGGCCTTCGCCAAGGTCGGTCTGGCCGCCGACACCGGCGCCTCCTGGACCCTGCCCCGGCTGGTCGGCCACGCCAAGGCCGTCGAGCTGCTGATGCTGGCCGAACCGGTCCGCGCCGAGGAGGCCTGCCGGCTCGGGCTGCTGACCAGGCTGACGGACGACGACGAGCAGGTGCTGCCGGCCGCGCAGGAACTGGCCGCCCGACTCGCCGCCGGCCCCACCGTCGCGTACGGGGCGATCAAGCGGCAGCTCTCGATCGCCGACGCCGGCACCCTCGCCGACGCGCTCTCGGCCGAGGCCCAGGCCCAGGCGATCTGCGGTGCCACCGCCGACCACAGGGCCGCCACCCTCGCCTTCGTCGCCAAGCAGAAACCGGTCTTCGAGGGACACTGAACGCGATTCGCACCCCGCCCTTACCGTCCTCGTACGCGGGCCGCCTAGCGTCGGGCTCCATGAGCGATCGTGAAGCGGTGGCGCACCTGCTGCGCCGGGCCACCTTCGGGCCGACCGCCGACGAGGTGGACGCGGCCGAGCGGGCCGGGTCGGCGGCGACCCTGGACAACCTGCTCGCCCCGGCGCGGGCAGACCGGGGCGCGGCGGCCACCCCACCGCCGGTGCTGCCCGCCGACCCGTACGCCGCGCTGACCAAGGAGTCCACCCGCGAGCAGCGGCAGAAGGCCAACGCCCAGCGCAAGGAGCAGCTTCAGCAGGTCACCCTCTGGTGGTTGGACCGGATGGTCGCCGCCGAGGACGGGCTGACCGAGAAGCTGCTCTTCTTCTGGCACGGGCACTGGGCGACCAGCGCCCAGAAGGTCAAGTCGGCGCGGGTGATGCTGGGCCAGTTGGAGACGCTGCGCCGGCACGGGCGCGGGCCGCTCGCCCCACTGGTCGCGGCGATGGTGCGCGACCCGGGGTTGATCATCTGGCTGGACGGGCAGAAGAACACCCGTAAGGCGCCGAACGAGAACCTGGCGCGCGAGCTGATGGAGCTGTTCACCCTCGGGATCGGCAGCTACACCGAGGCCGACGTGAAGGCCGGCGCGCGGGCGCTGACCGGCTGGACGGTCGACCGCCGGACCGGGACCGCCCGCTTCGAGGCCAGACGGCACGACCCCGGCGAGAAGACCATCCTCGGGCAGACCGACCGCTTCGACGCCGACGCGTACGCCGAACTGCTGGCCGCCCAGCCGGCCGCGGCGACGTTCGTGGCCCGGCGGCTCTGGTTCCGCTACGCCGGCACCGACGTCCCCGCGCCGGACGGCCTGGCGGGCGCGGACACCGTCGCCACCCTGCGGGCGCTGTTCTCGTCGCCGGCCTTCGCGCAGACCCGCGGCACGCTGGTGAAGCAGCCGGTGGAGTGGCTCGTCGGCGCGCTGCGACAGCTCGGCATCCGCCCCACGGCGCTCCCCGAGCAGCAGCGCAAGCAACTGCTGGGCGGGCTGAACGCGCTGGATCAGGTGCCGCTGCGCCCGCCGAGCGTGGGCGGCTGGCCGGCCGGCCCGGCCTGGCTGACCACGTCGTCGTTGCAGGGCCGACTCCGGCTGGCCGGACTGCTGGCCACGGCGGCCACCCCGGCGGTCCTGGACCGGCTGAAGGCCGCACCGGTCGCCGGACGGGCGGACGCCCTGGCCCGGCTGCTGGTCGTCGACGGGTGGAGCACCCGGACCCGGGCCGCCCTCACCCCGCTGGCCGGCGACCCTCGAAAGCTACTGGCAGCCGGCCTGGTCAGCCCCGAGTACACCGTCAGCTGAACGGAGGAGTCGAGAAGATGGACACCCTGACCCGACGCAGGTTCCTGCTCAGCAGCGGGGTGGTCGGCGCGGGCGCGTTGGCCGCCGGCGCTGGCGCGTACGGCCTGCGGGACCTGCTGGACACCGCCGGGGACCGCGACCCCCAGTCACAGACGCTGGTGCTGGTGACCCTCTACGGCGGTAACGACGGCCTGAACACCGTCATCCCGTACGGCGACCCGGCCTACCGGGCGGCCCGTCCCGAGCTGGCGTACCCCGACAACGAGGTGCGTCGCCTCGACGACGACTTCGCCCTCAACCCGGCGCTGGCGGGCCTGCACCAGCGCTGGTCCACCGGCGGACTCGCGATCGTGCGCGGAGTCGGCTATCCGAAGCCGGACCGCAGCCACTTCCGGTCGATGGACATCTGGCACACCGCCCAACCGGACCGGCCCGGCACCACCGGCTGGCTCGGCCGCTGGCTCGACCGGGCGGGCGGCGACCCCCGCCTGGCGGTCTCCTTCGAGCCGGCGCTGCCGCCGCTGCTGGCCGGGGAGCGCAGCGCGGGCGCGGCAGTACCGGTGACCGACCGCAAGGCCACCAAGGGCCTGTCGGCGGACACGCTGAAGGCGTTCTCCGCCGCCGAGGCGGGCGAGTCACCGGCCCGCGCCCGCGCCGCCGCCTGCTTCGCCGACATGCGCTCGGTGGACGAGATGATCCGCGAGGTCCGCGACTCCGCCGACCCGGACACGACGGACCCGGACGGCGACCAGGCGCCCGCGACCGCCACCGGCGGGGCGCGTACGCCGCTGGACGCGCAACTGGACCTGGTCGCGCAGTGTGTGGAGGCCGGGGTGTCCACCCGGGTCTTCTCGGTCTCGCTCGGCGGCTTCGACACGCACGCCGACGAGAAGCAGTTGCAGGCCGTGCTGCTGGGCCAGCTCGACCGGGCGTTGACCAGCTTCGCCGACCGGATGAGCCGCACCGAGGCGGGCCGCAAGGTGGTGGTGGCGGTCTACTCCGAGTTCGGCCGCCGGGTCCGGGCCAACGCCTCCGACGGCACCGACCACGGCACCGCGTCCGACATGCTGCTGCTCGGCGCGGGAGTGCGCGGCGGCTGGCACGGGGACGCGCCCAGCCTCACCGACCTGGACGACGGGGACCTGAAATACACCACCGACTTCCGGGACGTCTACGCCACGCTCCTGGAACGGGTGCTGGACACCGACCCGGGCCCGGTGCTCGCCGACTGGCGCGGACGCCTCGACAAGCTGTTCTAGGGTCTGCTTCATAAGGGCGGTCGAGCCGAGGCGGAGTCCGGACGGCGATCCGGCAAGGCGCGGTGGGGTACGGATACCGGTGTTGTATCCGGACGTCACCGCAACGCCGCCGGTCGTCGTTCGGGCCCGCCGCAGGCCGGCCAGTTCTTATGAAACAGACCCTCAATCGTCCTCTTCCGGGTCCTGGTTGGCCTCCGCGCCGAGCACGAACGCCTGCATGGCCAGCTCGTCGTCGGACGGTGCGACGAAGGCGGGCAGCTCACGCGGCCCCAGCTCCTGCACGTACGACCAGAACAGGCGTACCGCCTCGGCGGGTGTGCCGGCCTCGATCGGCAGGTCCAGGCTGACCAGCCAGGTGCGCCGCGCCGGAGGTGGGCCGAGCTGGTCGGCCAGCGCCCGGAAGGCCGCCGGGTCCAGTGCGGTGACCGGCCCGTCGAGCGTGAGCAGGTCGGCCGGCACCGGCTCGTCGAAGGCCCGCCGGGTGTACGTCACGACGAGTGACTCCGGCTCGACCGGGGACTGCGGGTCGTCCGGGTCCTCACGGTGCCGTTGGGTCGGCGCGGCCACCCGGCCCAGGGCCACCAGGCGTGGCGGCGCGTCGACCAGCACCGCCACCCGGTCGCCGGGGCCCGGCCGCACCGCGTCGGTCAGGCCGGTCAGCATCAGGGAGTCGTGGTGCACCAGCCGCTCGGCCTCGTAACGCTCGGTGGGCAGCAGCACGGCCCAGGTGCCCGGCCCGTCGGCGTGGCCGGCACCGTCGGCCCGGTACGCGGTCTCGGTCGTCATGCCTGCCATCCCATCACGTCGACACTCAGCGGGTGACGTGACAGCCGACGATGTGATCGTCGACCATCCCGGTGGCCTGCATGAGGGCGTACGCGGTGGTGGGGCCGACGAACCGGAAGCCGCGCTTCTTGAGCGCCTTGGCCATCGCCGTCGACTCGGCGGTGATCGGCGCCAGCTCGGCGAACGAGGCGGGACGGGCCGGCCGGCGCTCCGGCGCGAACGACCAGAGCAGCGCGGACAGCCCGTCGGGCAGTTCCAGCGCGGCGCGGGCGTTGGCGATCGTCGCCTCGATCTTGGCTCGGTTGCGGACGATGCCGGCGTCGGCGAGCAGCCGGGTCACGTCCGTGTCGTCGTAGCCGGCGACGGTGAGAATGTGGAACTCGTCGAAGGCCAGCCGGAACGCCGGACGCTTGCGCAGGATGGTCAGCCACGACAGGCCGGACTGGAACGCCTCCAGGCTCATCCGCTCGTAGAGCGCGTCGTCGCCGTGCAACGGCCGCCCCCACTCGGTGTCGTGGTAGACGGCATAGTCGGGGGTGCTCGCCCCCCAGGCGCAGCGGGCCAGCCCGTCGGCGCCGATCACCAGGTCACTCACGTCGCACACGCTAGGCCATCGCACCGACAGCCCCGGCGCAGACGCGGTCAGGGCAGGCGGCCCTGCTCGACCAGCCGCGCGAACCTCTTGAGCGCCTGGGTGAGGCCCAGCTTGGAGCCGGGCCAGAGCACCGGCCAGGCGATCCGGCCAGCCGCGCCGCCGGGCAGGTGGAACCACTCGTGCCAGACGACCTGGGTACGGGCCTGCCCGAGTTCGGTGCAGCGCAGGACACCCGGGCCGCGCAGCACCTGGCCGTGGTGCACGACGCCGATCTCGTACGGCTCGTCCACCCGCACCACCAGCATCTCGTCGCGCAGCGTCGCCCGGCCGAGCGCGGTCACCGCCTCGATCCGGCTGCCCTCGCGCCCGTCGCCCTCGACGACCCGGACCCGGGTGAGCGGGATCCAGTCGGACTGCCGTTCCCAGGCGAGCAGCGCGGCGAAGACCCGCGATGCCGGCGCGTTGACGATGACCGTGGCGGTCACCTCACCGGCACCGGGTTGGGCCGCCTCCCGGAGAGCATCGGCGCTCTCCGGGCCGGTCACGCCGACTCCGACCGGACCACCGCGCCCTGCTGTCCGGTGCCCCGGGTCGCCTCGGTCGGGGCGTCGTCGGCGGGCGTGCGGACGCTCGCGTCGTCGGTGGCCGGCGCGACGCCGTCGGCGTCGGCGGACGACGAGGTGGCCTCCGGAAGCGAACCGGCACCGACCGGAGCCGTCTCGTCGGAGGTGGCCGGCGCTCCGCCGTCGGTGGCCGGTGCCACGCCGTCGGCGTCGGCCGACGAGGAGGTGGCCTCCGGGAGCGAACCGGCACCGACCGGAGCCGTCTCGTCGAGGGACGGGGCGGTCGCGTCGACGTCGGTCGCGTCGGCGGCCGGAGTCGAGGCCACGGCCTGCTCCCGCGCCCGGCGCAGCACGTCCGCGTCGTCGGTCCGGCCCTCGCGCAACGCGATGACCTCCGCCTCCAACACGCTGATCAGTTCGGACTTGTAGCCGATGTCGTAGGCGGCGCGGCGCATCGCCCGGTCGACCTGGGCCATCCGGTAGCCCCGCAGGCCGGTGTCGAAGCGGACCGCGCCCACGTCGGATTCGCGCAGCGGCCGGGTGCCCGGCAGCGGTACGGCCTGCGAATCCGGTTCCGTCGCAGCGAGACCGGGATCGCGCCCGCCGACCAGCACCGTCACGCCGAAAACCACCGCCGCGACAGTCAACGCCACGACCAGGAGGAGCAGAAGCTGACCCATGCACTGATCGTGGCACGACAGCCCGCCGGTAGCGACCCCACCACCCCGATCATCCATCGACGCCCACGCCCGCCCCGCGCGGGCCCGCCCGGACCGGCTAGCGTCGGTGGCGGCCGGAGCAGCAGCGACGGCGCGCAGGAGACGGGAGGCGGCATGGCCGGGGCACTTCGGCTCGGTTCGCGGACGTTCGCGCCCGGTGAGCTGGTGGTGATGGCCATCGTCAACCGCACACCGGACTCCTTCTTCGACCGGGGCGCCACCTTCGCCGCGGACAGCGCGCTCCGGGCGGTCGAGCGGGCGGTCGACGAGGGCGCCGAGATCATCGACATCGGTGGGGTCAAGGCCGGGCCGGGCACCGAGGTGGACGTGACCGAGGAGATCCGACGCACGGTGGACACCATCGCTGCCGTACGGTCCGCGTTCCCGCAGGTCGTGATCTCCATCGACACCTGGCGTGCCGAGGTGGCGACGGAGGCCGTGGCGGCCGGCGCGGACCTGCTCAACGACACCTGGTCGGGCGTCGACCCGGCGCTCGCCCGGGTCGCGGCGAGCACGGGCGCCGGGCTGGTCTGCTCGCACGCCGGCGGCCTGACCCCCCGGACCAGGCCGCACCGCGCCGCCTTCGACGACGTGGTCGCCGACGTGGTCGCGACGGTGACCGGGCTCGCCGAGCGCGCGGTGGCGGCGGGGGTACGCCCCGACGGGATCCTCATCGACCCGGCGCACGACTTCGGCAAGAACACCCGCCACTCGCTGGAGATCACCCGCCGGCTGGGTGAGCTGACCGCGACCGGCTGGCCGGTGCTCGTGGCGCTCTCCAACAAGGACTTCATCGGCGAGACGCTCGACCTACCGGTGGGTGAGCGCCTGGAGGGCACGCTCGCCGCGACGGCGGTCTCCGCCTGGCTGGGCGCCCGGGTGTTCCGGGCCCACCAGGTCGGGCCGACCCGTCGGGTGCTGGACATGGTGGCCTCGATCCGCGGCGACCGCCCCCCCAGTTCCACCAGACGCGGCCTGGCCTGACGCCAACCCCGTCCACCCCCGTTGATCATGAAGTTATTGCCCTGCCGTGCGGCGTGTCGGGACAATAACTTCATGATCAACGCGACTGGGCGCTCAGGTCCAGCGGAGGATGTTCCTGCGCCAGGCGTAGAGGATGCCGAGGGCGAGCACCGCCACGAAGATCGCCATCTCCACCACCGTGACCAGGCCGAAGCCGGGCCGGTCGAAGACCACCGCCCACGGGAAGAGGAACACCGCCTCGACCGCGAACAGCACGTAGAGGTACGCGTAGACGTAGTAGCGGATCTGCATCTGCGCCCAGTCCGCGCCGACCGGGTCGAGCCCACACTCGTAGCTGGCCCGCTTGCCGAACGGGTCGGCCGGGCGGGCGGGACGTAACACCCGGTTGGCCGAGAACGCCGTCACAAAGAACAGGACGCTCACGAGCAGCAAGAGCCCGAGCGTCGCGTACGAGCCCAGGTAACCGGTCACGACCGGAGCCTACCGCCCGCCCTGGAGGGGCCGTCCCCAACACGTTACGGATTTGTTTCCAGGTGAGACTAGTGCACCGGGGCAACTATTAAGAATATTGGACTCCCACCCTGCAACCGGAGGACAGATGGCCCGCGTGAAGGTTTCGCCCGATCGCTGGGCCGCAGGGCGGCATCCCACCCGCCTGCTAGCAACCGCGCTCGCGCTCGGGCTGCTCGCGACGCTCGCCGTCGCACCGGCCCTCGCCGGCACGGCGGCAGCGCACACCCATCCGGTCGCCGCCGTGACGGAGTCGGCGCCCGAACCGGATCCGGAGACCACTCCGGCGCAGGAGCCCACCCCGACCGTCGACCCGGGCGGCGACCCCGCACCGACCGACCCGGCCCCACCGACCACCGCGCCGCCACCGGAGACGACGCCACCGGCGCCACCGCCGACCACCGCGCCGCCACCACCGGCCACCAGCGCCCCCGCCCCGGGCGGCGCCACCCGGGGACCGACGCTCGGGCCACCCCCACCCGGTGTCCCACCGGTCAACCCGCCCCCGCCGGGCGGCACGCAGGCGCCGCCGAGCCCGCTGGGCGTGCAGGTGACCACCGAGGACGTCGCCCTCTCGGAGGCGTACTGGAACGCGCCCAGCACGACCACCACGCTGCGCGTCACCGTGGCCAACACCGGCACGGCCACGCAGCGGGTCCGGCTGTCGTACACCCTGCCGCCCGGAGTGAGCGACGCCGGCACGAACGGTTGCGTCGAAGAGGGTGGCGGCACGTACCGCTGCGGGGCGTGGACGACCGACGCGGGCACCCGGTTCAGCAGCCTGATCCGGCTACGGGTCGCCGGCGCCGCCTGGGAGCGGATGCCCCTCAGCGGCACCGTGCGGGTCGTCGCGGACGTGCCGGGTACGCCCGGCGAGGTGGCCGACGACCAGGGCTTCGCGGTGCTGTTCCCGCCCGGCCCGCCGGTGCCCGGGATCTCGCTGGCCGCCGACGAGGTCGCGTTCGACATCAGCGGCGCGCAGAGCACCCTCGCGGTGCGGCTGGGCAATGCCGGCACGGTGGACGCCACCGGGCTGGTGGAGGTGGTCCTGCCGTCCGGGGTGAGCGCGCCCGCCCCACCGGCGGGCTGCGTGGCGCTCGACGCGTCCCGTACCCGGTGCGACGCCGGTCTGCTGTCCGCGGGCGAGACCCGTGAGCTGCGGCTACCGGTGGAGGCGACGCCACAGGCCCAGCGGGAGGCGCCGCTGTCCGGGGCGGTGATCGGTCAACTCGACCCACGCAACGGCGCGACCCGGCGGTTGCAGATGAGTTTCCGGATCACCGCGGCGGCGGCGCTGGCCACGCCGGTCGTCTCGCCGCCCGCGCCGACCGGCTCCCAGGGCGTACTGCCGGCGGGCGCCACCACCGACGACGGCATGACCTCGGTCCAGCGCACCGCGGTCATCCTGGTCGCGGTCTCCGCGCTGCTGGTGGTGCTGGCCCTCACGTTGGCCACCACCTCGCTGCGTCGCCGGTTCGGCGGCTCGACGGCCGAGCCCACGCCCCCGCCCACGGACTGATCGATCGACGACCCTGGCCATCACCGCTCGGGGTCGTCCCGGGCCGACATACGGTGATCTGAATTACGGCGGGCGGTACGAAACCCCGCATTACACCGCAATTTCGGCGTTGATCCGGTCCCAGTCGGCGGACCTCCGGGGAGGCCCGGGGGTCCGTTCGACGTAGGCTCTGGGTGGGGAACGACAGCGCTTGCGAGCCCGCAGTCGCGAACGAAGGTGGCACAGTGACCAAGCAGATCCGTCAACTCGACCGGGTGGTCATCCGGTTCGCCGGTGACTCCGGCGACGGCATGCAGTTGACCGGCGACCGGTTCACCTCGGAGACGGCGCAGCTCGGCAACGACATCTCCACGCTGCCGAACTTCCCCGCCGAGATCCGGGCTCCCGCCGGCACACTGCCGGGCGTGTCGAGCTTCCAGGTGCACTTCGCCGACTACGACATCCTCACCCCGGGTGACGCGCCCAACGTGCTGGTGGCGATGAACCCGGCCGCTCTCAAGGCCAACCTGGTCGACCTACCCCGCGGCGCGGACATCATCGTCAACACCGATGAGTTCACCAAGCGCAACCTGGCCAAGGTCGGCTACCAGAGCAGCCCGCTCGACGACGACTCGCTGGCCGGGTACGTCGTGCACCCGGTGGCGCTGACCTCGATGACGGTCGGCGCGCTGGCCGAACACCAGGTGTCCAAGAAGGACGCCGAACGGTCCAAGAACATGTTCGCCCTCGGCCTGCTCTCGTGGATGTACTCCCGGCCGTACGAGTCGACCCTGCGCTTCCTGGAGACCAAGTTCGCCAAGCGTCCGGAGTTGGTCGCCGCGAACGTCGCCGCCTTCAAGGCCGGCTGGAACTTCGGCGAGACCACCGAGGACTTCGCGGTCCGCTACGAGGTCAAGCCGGCGAAGATGCAGCCGGGCACCTACCGCAACATCACCGGCAACGCGGCGCTGTCGCTGGGGCTGGTCGCCGCCGGGGTCCGCTCGGGGCTGCCGGTCTTCCTCGGCGCGTACCCGATCACGCCCGCCTCGGACATCCTGCACGAGCTGAGCAAGCACAAGCGCTTCGGCGTGCTGACCATGCAGGCCGAGGACGAGATCGCGGCGGTCGGCGCGGCGCTGGGCGCCTCCTACGGCGGTTCGCTCGGCGTGACCACCACGAGCGGTCCGGGTGTGGCGCTCAAGAGCGAGACGATCTCCCTCGCGGTGGCGCTGGAGCTCCCGCTGGTGATCGTGGACGTGCAGCGGGCCGGCCCGTCGACCGGCATGCCCACCAAGACCGAGCAGGCCGACCTGAACATGGCGCTGTACGGCCGGCACGGCGAGGCGCCCGTCGCGGTGATCGCGCCCCGATCGCCGTCGGACTGCTTCTTCGCCGCGCTGGAGGCGGCCCGGATCGCGCTGACCTACCGCACGCCGGTGATCCTGCTGTCGGACAACTACGTGGCGAACGGCTCCGAGCCGTGGCTGCTGCCCGACGTCGAGTCGCTGCCCGACCTGCGCGTCGAATTCGCCACCGCGCCCAACGGCGAGGACGGCACCACCTTCCTGCCGTACCTGCGCGATCCGGAGACCCTGGCCCGCCCGTGGGCCATCCCCGGCACCCCCGGTCTGGAGCACCGGATCGGCGGTCTGGAGAAGGCCGACAAGACCGGCGACATCTCGTACGACCCGGCCAACCACGACTTCATGGTCCGCACCCGGGCCGCCCGGATCGAGACGATCCCGGTACCGGACATCGAGGTGGAGGACCCGGACGGCGACGCCCGCGTGCTGGTGCTCGGCTGGGGCTCGACGTACGGGCCGATCGGCGCGGCCTGCCGTGGCGTCCGCCAGCGCGGCCTCT
The DNA here is from genome assembly GCF_049179015.1 of Micromonospora sp. WMMD736. Lineage (NCBI taxonomy): Bacteria > Bacillati > Actinomycetota > Actinomycetes > Micromonosporales > Micromonosporaceae > Micromonospora > Micromonospora sp. WMMD736. The sequence continues at coordinate 5,123,542 of NZ_JBMHMI010000001.1, read as the reverse complement.
CCATCGCCCAGGCGCACCTGCGGCACCTGGCCCCGATGCCGGCGAACCTCGGCGAGGTGCTCCGCTCCTACGACAAGGTGGTCATTCCGGAGATGAACCTGGGCCAGCTCGCCCACGTCATCCGGGCCCGCTACCTGGTCGACGCGATCAGCTACAACCAGGTCCGCGGCCTGCCGTTCACGGCCGCCGAGCTGGAGACGACGCTGGAAGAGGTCCTGAAGAATGTCTGAGCCCGTCGCCCTCAAGCTCACCGCCAAGGACTTCAAGTCCGACCAGGAGGTGCGCTGGTGCCCCGGCTGCGGTGACTACGCCATCTTGGCGGCCATCCAGCAGTTCATGCCGGAGCTGAACATCCCCCGCGAGCGGACCGTGTTCGTCTCCGGAATCGGTTGTTCGTCGCGCTTCCCGTACTACATGAACACGTACGGGATGCACTCGATCCACGGTCGCGCGCCGGCGATCGCGACCGGTCTGTCGGTGTCCCGTCCAGACCTGTCGGTCTGGGTGGTCACCGGCGACGGCGACGCGCTCTCCATCGGCGGCAACCATCTGATCCACGCGCTGCGGCGCAACGTCAACCTCAAGATCCTGCTGTTCAACAACCGGATCTACGGGTTGACCAAGGGGCAGTACTCGCCCACGTCCGAGGTCGGCAAGATCACCAAGTCGACGCCGGCCGGCTCGGCGGACGCGCCGTTCAACCCGCTCTCGCTCGCCCTGGGCGCGGAGGCCAGCTTCGTCGGCCGCACCATCGACTCGGACCGCAAGCACCTCCAGTCGGTGCTGCGGGCCGCCGCCGAGCACCAGGGCTCGGCGTTCGTGGAGATCTACCAGAACTGCAACATCTTCAACGACGGGGCGTTCGAGCAGCTCAAGGACCCGTCCACCCGGGACGACTACCTGATCCGCCTGGAGCACGGCCAGCCGATCACCTTCGGGGCGGACGGTCGGTTCTGCGTGGTGCACCCGCCGGGCGCGTTCGGGCTGGAGGTCCGGGAGACCAGCTCCGTACGCCCCGAGGAGATCGTCGTACACGATGCCACGGTGGCCGACCCGGCGTACGCGTTCGCGCTGTCCCGGCTGCCCGGCCTGGACCTGCGCAACACGCCGATCGGGGTGTTCCGCTCGGTGGACCGGCCGTCCTACGACAGCGTGGTGCAGGAGCAGTTAGCCACCGCGAAGGCGAAGGTCACCGAAACCCCCGAGCAGCAGCTCGCGGGCCTGCTGGGCAGTGGCGACACCTGGACGATCCTCTGACCCGTCCGACCTGAAACGAGAGCGGCCGCCCCGATCCGGGGCGGCCGCTCTCGTCGTGTCAGGTGCCGTCTCAGCGCTGCGCCGAGGCCGGCGTCCACAGGTTGTCGATCTCCTTCTCGGCCGCCGTGCGGCTGGCCTCGTGCAGGGGGATCAGCTCGGCCATCGCCGGCACGGTGGGCGCCAGGGTCAGTTCCGTGCTGATGAAACGCGGCTCCAGGCCGGTCATCGACAGGCCGTGCGGGAGCCACTGCTCTGCATGGTCCCAGCCGTGCCGCGGGGTGCCCTCGCCGTAGCCGCCGCCCCGGGTGGCCACCACCACGAACTCACGACCGGTGAGCAGGCCCTCCTGCGTCTCCGGGTCGTACGTGAGGCCGGCGACGATCAGGTGGTCGACCCAGGACTTGACGCTGCTCGGTACGCCGTAGTTGTAGAGCGGCAGCCCGAGCAGGACCACGTCGGCCTGCTTCACCTCGTCGACGACGCGCAGGCTGAGCTCCCACGACGCGCGCTGGGCGGGGGTGTGCTGGTCCGGCGGCGTCATTCGCGCGAGCCCGCCTTCGGAGTCCAGGTGCGGCAGCGGCTCGGCGCCCAGGTCGCGGTAGGTCACGGTGCCGTCGGGGTGCGCGGCACGCCAGGCCGCGGCGGCCCGCGCGGTGAGCTGCCGGCTGACCGACCAGTCGCCCCGGATGCTCGAATCGATATGTAGCAGGTTCATGATTCCTCCTCCAAGGATCGTCTGTGTTGCACCAACTATTTATAGCAGGCAGATGTTCCGGGGCGTCGGTAGACTGGGTCACATGTCCGCCCTGCCGCTGGATCCCTCGGAGCACCGCTCGGGTGCCCTGCTGGACCATCTGGCGCGGCGGATGCGCCTGCGGGCGGAGTCGGTGCTCGCGCCGCTGGGCCTGCGCCCCCGGCACCTGGTCGCGCTCACGGTGCTGCGCGCGGGCGACGGCATCAGTCAGCAGGCGCTCGCGAGCACCCTCGAGATGGACAGCACCAACATCGTGGGGCTGCTCAATGACCTGGAGGCCAAGGAACTCATCGAGCGGCGGCGCTCACCGCAGGACCGTCGACGGCACGTCGTCGAACTCACCGAAGACGGGGTAAAACGCCTCAAAGAGGCAGAATGCGCCCTCGCGGGGGCCGAGGACGAGGTGCTGGGAGCGCTCGAACCGGCCGAGCGGGAGACGCTCTACAACCTGCTGCGGCGGGCGGCCACCACGACGCCGATCGCCTGCACCGGGGCCCTCAGCGAGGTGGACGCGGACGCCTGCTGACGCGCCGCGTCAGACGGTGGCCGTGGACTGCGGGCGGTCGTCGCGGACGTGCACCAGCATGTCGCCAGTCTCGATCACCGCGCCGGCCTTGTCGGCCAGGGTGACCACCTTGCCCCGTCGCACCAGGGCGATCACCAGTGAGTCCAGCTCGCGCGGTGAACGGCCGACCTCGTCCCGCTCCGCCGAGCGCATCGCCAACGCCATCCCCTGCCCCGGAGTGAGTAGATCCTCCACGACGTCGATCAGCGGCGGCGCCGAGGTCGACAGACCGAGCAGCCGGCCGGCGGTCGCCGAGGAGACGATCACGTGGTGCGCGCCGCTCTGCTTGAGCAGCGGGGCGTTCTCCGCCTCGCGGGCGGCCGCGATGATCCGGACCTGACCGGCGGTGAGTTGCCGAACGGTCAACGCCACCAGCACCGAGGCGTCGTCGCTGTCCGTCGCGATGATCACTGCTTTCGCGTGCTTGACGTGCGCCTCGTTCAACACCGACGAACGGGTCGCCGAGCCCTCGATCGCCACCAACCCCGCCGAGGTGGCCTGCCGCAGGGCGGCGCTGCTGCGCTCCACCACCACGATCCTGGACCGGTCCAGGCCGTTCTCCATCAGGGCGTTGACCGCGCTGCGACCCTTGGTGCCGTAGCCACAGATGATGACGTGGTCCTTCACGGTTCTCCTCCACCGCGACAGGCGACGGCCGGTCCGGTACTGCTCGGTCAGGACTTCCAGGGTGGTGCCGACCAGGATGATCAGGAAGAGCACCCGGGCCGGCGTGACGAACAGGACGTTGACCAGCCGGGCCGACGGCGCGGCGGGGGTGATGTCCCCGTAGCCGGTGGTGGAGAGCGAGACCACCGCGTAGTAGAAACAGTCGAGCAGGGTGAGGCCGTCCTCGTTGACGTCGCGGTAGCCGTCCCGATCCAGGTAGACCGCCGCCACCACGGCGAAGACCAGCGCAAGGGCGGCCGCGAGCCGCAGGCTCAGCGCGCTCAGCGGGCCCCGGCGCTGCGCGGGAAAATGGATCACCGTCGAACCTGCTCCGCCGCCGTCGCCTGCACGTCCACAACATAGCGGGTACGGCGCGGTTCGCACGTCCGGGTCGCTCGCGGGCAACCGACACCGGCCTCACGCCCGACTACAGGACGACAACGACGAACCGGTGCGGACCGGCAGACGGAGCGGGCACGACCCTCGTGAACAGCGAGGGGCACCGCGCACACCCACCTGCGCTGATGACACCCCGGGGCCCGCGCCGAACGAGCGGCGCGGGCCCGCATGGGTCGGCCCGGACGGCCGGGAACAGGCATGATGAGAATGTTCCCGACGACGACCGCGAGAGCGAGGTCCGCATGTCGCTGCTACGACGAGTCATCGGCGGGGTGCTGCGCCGGCTGCGCCAGAGCCAGGGCCGCACACTGCGCGAGGTCGCCGAGGCGGCCGGGGTCTCCGTGCCCTACCTGTCGGAGGTCGAGCGCGGACGCAAGGAGGCCTCGTCGGAGGTCCTGGCGGCGATCTGCCGGGCGCTCGGCATCCAACTCTCCGACCTGCTCGAAGCGGCCCGCGACGACCTGCGCCGGGTCGAGCGGCGCATCCCCGCCGCGCCCCGGGCCGCGCTGGCCCGGCTGGAGCAGGTGCCCGCCCCACGCAACGAGACCGGCCCCGCGCTCCGAATCGGCTTTCAGCCCGGTGGGGCGACGCCACCCGTGGCCGTCGTCGGGGCCCCCGCACCGCAACCGGCCGGACCGGTGCTGCGGCTGGGCGGGCCGATCCTGCACGTCGGCGGTCCAGCCTCGCCCGTCGGGTCGACCGTCGGAGGCGCTGGGCTGCGGGTCCGACTGATCGCCTCCGCGCCGGCCGGGTGCCCCGGTCCGCGTACCTCCAAGATGCTGGCCTGCCGCCGGGCCCGGACGGGCCGGCGGCGGCTGACCCGCGTGTAGGTCGGCGGGGTTCTGCCCTGGGCCGATCTGCCGGCGGCAGAAACCCTGGGCCGCGCCCGCCGCCGCGCGCACGCTGAAGGAGCCGGCTCCCCGGGCGGTTCCGCCGCCCGCCGGCACCGCGGAAGGCGGCGACACATGATCGGGTACGACGTGCGGATGCTGGACAGCGGTCAGCCGACCTTCGGTGACCAGGTGTTCGAGCGGCTGCTGCGGGAGCGGATCGTCTTCCTCGGCACCGAGGTGACCGACGAGTCGGCAAACCAGATCTGCGCGCAGATCCTGCTGCTCGCGGCCGAGGACGCCGACCGCGACATCTACCTCTACATCAACTCGCCGGGCGGCTCGGTGAGCGCGGGGATGGCGGTCTACGACACGATGCGCTACGTCCGCAACGACGTGGCGACGCTGGCGCTCGGCTTCGCCGGCTCGATGGGACAGTTTCTGCTCTGCGCCGGCGCGGCCGGCAAGCGGTACGCGCTGCCGCACTCGCGGATCATGATGCACCAGCCGTCCGGCGGGATGGGCGGAACCGCCGCCGACATCACCATTCAGGCCGAGAACATGCTGCACGTGAAGCGGACGATGCAGGAGCTCATCGCCGAGCACAGTGGGCGAACCCTCGACGAGATCCAGCGCGACTGGGACCGGGATCGTTGGTTCACCGCCGAGCAGGCCCGGGAGTACGGCATCGTCGACCGGGTGCTCACCCACGCCGAACAACTGCCGGCGGACTGACCCACCGTGTCGGCCGGGCCCCCCAGAGTGGACCTTGTTGGTTAGGGTCGCGTCTATGCGTCGACTGATCCCTGTCCTCTCGATTGCCCTCGCCGCCGCCCTCGTGGCCGGCTGCGACACCACTTCCGGCGACACCGGAGGGTCCGGCCCGGCCGCGGCCCCCACCACGCCCAAGCTCGAACCGACCGCCGCCGTCCGGCAGGCCATGGACCGCAGTCTCGCCGGCACGGTCACCATGGACGCCTCGGTCAAGGCCGGCGGCCAGTCGATCAGCCTCAGCGGCAAGGTCGACCCCGCCGCCAAGGCGATCCACGTCACCGGCACCGCCCCGGAGCCGGTCGAGGCCCGGCTGATCGGCGATGTCGCCTACATCAAGTCGGACTCGCTCGACGGCGAGAAGCCCTGGATGAAGATCGATCTCAACAAGCTCCGGCCGACCAGCTCGCTGCGCCAGTCGTTCGACCTGAAGGCACAGACCGGCCTCATCGGGGGCATCGTGACCGCCCAGGAGGTCAGCCCCGGCCGCTACAGCGGCACCGCCGATCTGAACAAGGCCGCCGAGACCGCCAGCAGCGACGGCGGCATGCGCGAGGGCCTCGAGTCGACCGCCAAGCTGGCGAAGGACCCCAAGGCCATCCCCTTCGAGGCGACCGTCGACGCCGACGGCCGACTCACCGCCCTGTCCTACACGGTCGCCACGAAGAGCCTCGGTGACCTCGTCACCAACATGAAGATGAGCGGCTTCGGCGAGAAGGTCACCGTGACCGCCCCGCCGGCCGCCGACACCGAGGCCGCCTCCGCCGAGATGTACAAGTTCCTCTGACCCCTACGACGACGAGGTGCCCTCCGGGACGACCCGGAGGGCAACGTTTGCTTGCCGGCTCTCCTGCGCCCGTGACTCTCGCGGCGCTGTCCCCAGGGAGGATCCATGTTCGCCGCTTACGTGACCGTCACCATCATCGCCTCGGTGTTCACCGCCATCGCCGCGGTCACCTACCTGATCGGCCACGACTACCCCAAGGCCCAGGCGGACATGAAGCGGGTGCCACACTCCTGGCTGCCCGTGCTGGGCACGCTGCTGGCCGCCGGCTCGGTAGGGCTGCTGGCCGGCTTCGCCGTACCGCTGCTGGGGACGCTCGCGGCCACGGGACTGGTGCTGTACTTCGTCGGAGCGCTGATCGCACACCTGCGCGTGGGGTCCCGCAAACTCGTGGGATGGGCGATCTTCTTCGTCACCGTGCTGGCCGCGCTGGTGGTGAACCTGGCCTACCACCGGTGACCGTCGAGGCGCCCTCCCGGTACGATCGCGAGCCTGTTCGCACTGCTGAGAGTAGGTTCCGTCAATGGCATGCCGGATCGGTGAGATCGTGCTCAAGTGCCGCGACCTCGAGGTGCTGGCACGGTTCTGGTGCGAGGTCCTCGACTTCGTGGAACTCGACCGCGAGGAGGGGGTCTACATCGAGGTAGGCCCACGCGAAGGGTTCGGCGGCCCGCAACCGACGATCTTCCTCATCCGCGACGACGAGCCGAAGAACGGCCCCGCCCGCCTGCACATCGACGTCAACCCGACCGACCGCGACCAGGCCGCCGAACTCGAACGCCTGCTGGCCGCCGGGGCCAGGCCGATCGACATCGGTCAGCCTGCGGACGCGTCCTGGCACGTCCTCGCCGATCCGGAAGGCAACGAGTTCTGCCTGCTGAAGCGCCGCCTCGACCCACTGTGACGGGGGTCGCGCGCGAGTTCTTCGCGGTCGAGGGCCGGAAGCTCTCCTATCTGGACTTCGGTGGTCCGGGCGCCCCGCTCCTGGTCCTGCACGGGCACTACAACGAGGCGTCGGCATTCGCGCCACTGGCCGAGGCGCTGACGCCGCAGTGGCGGGTGATCGCGCTCGACCAGCGCGGCCACGGAGCATCAGACCGTGCCAAGAGCTACGAGCGTGACGACTACGTTGCCGATGTCGCCGCGTTCCACCAGCATCTGGAGGTCGGCCCGGTGGCGGTGCTGGGCCATTCACTCGGCGGAGTGAACGCCTACCAGTACGCCGGGCGGTACCCGGACCAGGTCAGCGCGCTGATCGTCGAGGACATCGGCGCGGTCGTGGACGTCGACTGGTCGTTCACGACCAGCCTCCCCCGCCACGCGCCGTCGCGCGATGCGCTGGCCGCAGCCCTTGGTGCAGCGGCGCCCTACCTGGAATGCTCCCTCCGCCAGTCCGAGGACGGCTGGGGCTTCTCATTCGACATCGACGACACGGTGGCATCCCAGAAAGCACTCAGCGGCGACCACTGGACGGACTGGATCTCGGTGAGCTGCCCGACTCTTCTGATTCGTGGAACGCGCAGCGATGAACTGGCGGCCGGCCACGCTCGTGAGATGATCGCCCGTCGCGACGGCCAGGCTCGTCTGATCGAGCTGCCCGCCGGTCACGTGGTGCATCACGACGCTCAAGCGCAATTCGCCGCCGCTGTTCGCGCCTTCTTGTCCGGGTCCAGCTGAGGCAGGGGCGTTGTCAGTACTGCTTGATCTTGGCGCGATCCCACTACGAGCGGCCCGCTTCAGCTGATGCGCGAGCCCCAGGAGGCGGACAGGGTGCGTTGATCAGGCTGTGACCTGGTGCCCCCGGCAGGATTCGAACCTGCGACACACGGTTTAGGAAACCGATGCTCTATCCCCTGAGCTACGAGGGCGCGAGGGCCTAGTCTAGCGACCTGGGGGTTCACCTGGGGTGGCAGGGAGTGGCCCACGTTCGCCCGCGTCACCCGGACTGTCGTTCGCCCAGCCCAGGACCACAGCTCGAGCACACGAACCCCGGTTTGCGACCGGCGGTCGGCGGCGGTGACCCGCGTTGGCACCGGTTCACCCGGGTTGGCATCCGCTGGAGAGCAATGGGGAGTCGAGGAGGTGGTGGATGGTGCGGCCGAGGGTGTAGACGGTGGTGCGCTGGTCGATGACGCCGCCGCGGACGAATTCTTCGGGAGCCATGTAGCGGCGGCATCCGGGGAGGCGGCCTGTGCCGAGGGTGAACGGCCCGGGCCGGTACTCGTCGAGGTCGATCAGGCGGAGTCGGCGGGCGTGGAAGTCGTAGAGGAAGCAGCCGTCGTAGAGGTCGACCGCGACATATCCGGCGACGGTTACGGCCAGGTGTGCGTCGAGGATGGTGTTGATGGCTGTTTCAACGTCGGGCAAGGGTAGTTGCTGAAACCGGTGCAGTGCGCTGCGGTCCGAACCGTCAACGGTGGCGTGGTTAAGCACGCTGCCGTCATGCCATGGGTAGACCAGCGTCGGCCCGTCGAGGACCTGCTCGGGGCGCACGATCGCCGGGTGCTGGACCGCGGCGTGGAACTGGGCGGCTCGCAGCAAGGAACGGCGACTGGGCGCGGTGGTGGCTGTCTTGACGAACCAGCGGCGCCCGGACGCCTCGACGCCGTAGGAGACGCACCCGGAGTCCTGGGCGTCGAAGATCGCGAACGCAGAGTCCAGGGATAGTTCCACGCAGGGAGAGTAAGGCAGGTAGGCGCACGCCCTTCAGGGGTGGAGAATCCTGTCGTAGTCTTCGTCGCTCCAGCCGTCGGTGTTGTGCTTTCGAAGGCTGCCCGCGACGCGCGTCAGCATCAGCACGTCGCCGTTGAGAGTCAGGGCCGCATCCTCGGCCGTGCCGGCGAGGATCCTGGCCACCGTCGCCAGCATCTGGGGTTTACCCCTGTCGACCAGGGTGTCCTTGCGGATGTAGAAGTTGACATCGACGTAGGGCTCGGGCTCCCACTCCCACAGAGCACCACCGTCGTCCTCGGCGCTGCAGTAGCCGCGCCGGCCGCCGGTGACGTCCACGACGTACCCGTGCTCGTCGTTCAGGTCGCCGCTGAGCATCCTGCCGCCGGACGCCGTGGACGTTTCGACCGCTCCGGGAGCAGCAAGCTGCGCCAGCTGCTCGAGTGGGATGTCGCCAGCCAGCGTCAACCGGTACTCGACAGCCATCCGCGTCCCTTCGTTAGCCTCGCCGGATGATCTGAACGATCACACCTCGATGGGCTTCCGCGGCCATGTCGTTTCGACAGGGACATGCGGTCTGGACGAACTGCCGCCGGTGCACAGCGAGGGTAGGTGCCTCCGCCTGGGTGAGCCGAACTCGGCCTGTTCGGATTTGATGACGTGCACGCGCCGCGGTGGATAGGGAGCGCTCGGCGCTGGGGACCTCAAGTTGTCCTTCGTCGTGAGCCAGTCTACCGGCGGGCGTACCCGGGTACGGACCACCGGTCAGAGCAGGGCGATCAGCATTCCGGCCACGGCGAGCCCGATGGCGGCGAATCCGACCCGGACCAACTGATACTTCCGCATCGCTGTCCGGCCAGTCCAGGCCAGCTCGGCCAAGAGCACGTCGAGCGGCGCGGCGGCGCTGTCGCGCAGCGCGGCGGACAACTGACTCAAATCGTCGGTCAGCCGGCTCACATCGCCGAAATAGGTGACCCGGTCTGTGCATGCCCGCCCGAGCCACGGATAGGCGGCCACGCCGAAAGCAGCCGAAGCCGTAGCCCAGAAGACACAGGCCAACCACCAACTGAGCCGACTCAGCCGGTCGAGTTCCTCGGGCCGCCAGGTTCCCTGAGCCAACGACGAGGACCAGAGCACAGCCATCGCCCCTCCTACGGCAAGGCCCTGCAGGGCCTTGCCGTCTGCCCGGCGAAGCTCCTCGCGCGCCTGACTCAGGAGCCGATCCGCCGCGCGGACCAACTGTTCCTCTTCAGGGTCGGTGCTGGGCGCGGCAGTTGCCGTCGCCCTTGCCGCACCATCGAACCTTCGGGTCCGTCCGCTTCTGCGCGCCATACGGCCCACTCTCGCTGGCTGAAGACCGAGCGGCGACGCCGATGTCGTGCCAAGAAGTGTGTCAAATGGCTAACTGGGCCTGAGCGGAAACGCGCACTGATAAGTCGGGCGGCCAACGTGACCGACCCGACGGACGACGATTGCACGATTCGCGGTGCCCTAGGGTGGGAACACCTCACGTCATCGAACACGCGGGAGCGCCATGCACAAGAAGGCGACACATCCGAATTCCTTCCTGACGGCGCTGGAGCCCGAGGTCCGCCAGTCGCTTGAGTCTCTCGGCGCTCGACTGTCCTACCAACCTCGAAGCACCCTCTTCCACCAGGGTGATCCGTCCCGACACGTGGTGCTCATCCTGGACGGTTGGGTGAAGGTCACCTCTACGTCCCGCACCGGCGAAGAAGCGCTTCTGGCCCTCCGAGGGCCGGGAGACATACTCGGGGAATTGGCGGCAATTGATGGCGGCTCTCGGTCTGCAGCTGCCCATGTGCTGTTGCAGATAACAGCAATCGTCATTGACGGGGAGCGGTTTGTCGGATTCTTGACAAAACATCCTCCCATCGCTCTTGCGCTCCTCCGTCATATTTCCCGGAACCTGCGGGAATCCGATCGCCACCGGTTGGAATACGTCTCCACGAGCAGTTCGGCACGGATCGCAGCTCGTCTTCTCGAACTGGCGGCCCGGCACGGCACCCACACTCCTGACGGGGTGGTCATCGACCTGCCGCTGTCACAGCGGGAACTGGCCACCGCCGCTGCCACCTCCCGGGAGGTGGCAGCCCGTACGCTGCGGGCGCTCCGCGAACGTGACGTGGTGCAAACCAGCCGCCAGCGGATAGTGGTGGTGCGACCGGAGGTGTTGCGGTCTCTCTGCCGCTCTGTGCCAACGGACACATAGAGACTGTGATCGACGAACACGTCAGCCCGCACGCGCTCGTACACGCTGCTGCCATGGGCTCGACCAGCCACGGACTCCGACGCTTCACCGACCGCCGGCCCGCCACCGGACGGGTGACCGACGCGCGGCCATCTCCGCCGCCGCAAACCGACCGGGACCGATATCCCCGGATGTGGCAGATCCTCAGCGCGGCAGGCCGCCGCCGCCCGCTGACCGGCGGCGCCACGCTGCCATCCCCGGACCAGCGAACCGGTGCCATCACGCTCGTCGTGGAGGGTGCGGTGAAGGAGGTGGGCCTAGCCGAGAACGGCACCACCGCGACCCTCACCGTCCGGCCGGCGGGCAGCATTGTCAGCCACTTCGGCGATCCCACCGCGGTCCGGCGGTCGGTGGTGGCGGTGCTGCCCTCCCTCCTGGTGACGGTCTCGACTTCACAGGTGTCCGCAGTGGTACGCGATCACTCCTGGCTCGCGGCACCGCTGCTGGACAGCATCGGCTGCCAGACCGCAGAGGCGGATCACCGGCTACTCGACCACCTCGCCTACGACGCACCAGAGCGGGTCCGACGGTCCCTGCTCCACCTGGCGCACCTGTTTCGGGGGGCACCCGGCTCCACCGTCGTACCCCTGGCTCAGCAGGACCTGGCCGACCTGGCGGGGGTCTCCCGCGAGGCCACGGCACGGGAGCTGCGCCGATTGCGCGAATCAGGAGCCGTTCGCACCGGCCGCTCCCGGATTGTGGTGCTGCGGACCGACCTGATCGCCAGCGAAGCCTGACCATTCCGGCGGACCGGGAGCGTTCTGTGTCTCCGTACACAGAACGTCAAACAAATCCCCACTAAGAGTGAATGGCACTGGATCGCGGGAGGCGTCATGAATTTTCAACCGTTCCATCACACCGTCGTGGCCACCGACGTAGTCGGTTCCAGCATCCGGCACGACCAGCTTCAGCTCAAGATGCGCACCGACCTGCTCGACCTACTCGGCCGGGCGCTACGGCGACAGGGCCTGAACATCGACGGGCTCACGCCAGCGGACCTTGGTGACGGCTTCCGGCTGCACGCGCCATCGAGCGTCTCCCCCCTGTCCATGGTCAGCCCGTTCCTGCATAACCTCGCGACCGAACTGCGGGTGCACCGGCAGTCCGCCAACGAACGTTCCCGCCTCCGGCTGCGGCTGGCGATCCACATGGGACTGTTGAACCGCGAGGACAGCGGTGGGCTGTCCGGTGTGACGCTGAGCGAATGCGCCCGGCTGCTCGACGCGCCGGCCGCGCGGGAGCTGATCGCCGACGCACCCGATGCCGACCTGGTCGTGGTCGTTTCGGACGCGGTCTTCGAGGCGGTGGTGCGGCAGGGCTACGGACCGGCCCCGGAGGACTTCCAGCGAATTCCGGTGGTGGTGAAGGAGACCAGCACCCACGCTTGGGCGTACCTGGCGGGGCGACCCGACACCGGACGGCCGATCGGCGCCCAGCCCGGGGATCGGCACACCGCGGACGGCGGGCCGGACCGGACGGATACGGGCGGCCCGCCGGCCGGTGTCGTCCTCAACTCCGCACGCGCCTGGATCCACAACGGTGGCCGAAGTTGGGCTGACGCCGGATCGAGGGCTACCGACCATGACGAGTGACCCGACTTCCCTGCCTCCGGGCGGGACGGCGATCGCGGTGGACCGGTACCTCTGCTCGCACGCCCACCTGTCACCGTCGTTCGCCCGCTACGTGGTCACGGAATTGGGCGCGCCCAGCCTGCGGTCCACGGGACAGTCCTTTGGGGTCGATCTCATCGCGCTGGTTCGGCACGCCACCGCCGCATACCGGCGGGCAATGTGGATGCGAGTACTCCTGTCGGCCGACCTCGCCGGCCTGGTCATGGCGGTGCTGCTACTCCTCGTTTCCGGCAGCCTGCCCTACGGCGACGCGGTCGGCGGCTTCGCGGTGGTCGCCGTCATGACCGGTCTAGTCCTGCCGTACGCGGTCATCCTGGCCAGCATGCTCGACGCGCACCGGTATGCGCAGCGGATCAACTCCGCCGGTGCCGATCTGCGCGACCTCGTCCGCCCGGTCGACCCTCGGCTGGAACGACGGCTCGGTGAGGTGATGACCGGCAACGTGGTGGTGTTCCGGGGCGGTTTCCCGTTCGGCAGCTGCGGCCTTCCGTTGGGCAGCTGGTCGATCGACGTGGATGCCACGAAGCCAGCTCTGGACCCGGCCGGCAACCCTCGGCAGGTCATGCCCTTCGACCCCGTCGACCTGCATCGGGAGCTGACCCGGACGGTGCGCGCGGCCGGCATCCCCGACCTGCGCGTGCACAACCGACTCTTCGTCGGTGGGACCGGGCTGGCGGCGGTTCCGACCCTGCTCCCCGATCCGATGGACCGGCCCGCGGCCCGGGTCAGCCCGCAAGCGCTCCGGCTGGGCATCGCCCGGCCGCGACCCGATGTCCGCACCTATCTGTGCATGGAGAAGGTGTCCTGGAACGGCGAGTTGGTGGTCAGTCTCTTCGTCCGGGCTGGGCTGGTCGCCGGGGACCTTTTCGTCGAGGGGCACGCCTTCGTGCTGCTGCCGGTCCGGGCCGAAATGTGCGGGCTGGACCGGTTGGCCCGCAACACCCGCGAGATTCTCTGGTACGCCGCGCGGGACACCTTCCGGTCGGCCTGGCGCCAGCTCGGACGCAGCCCGCTCGACCTGCTGCGGATCGGGATGCTGCACCTCGCCCGGTCCCGCGCGCTGGCTGTCGATCGAAGGCGGGTCCTCCGTGCCCAGATCCTCGACCGGGGCGCGGACACGAGCATCCGCGCCCTGGTCGCCGACCGGAACCGTATCTACCTCTTCGCGCTCTCGGACGAGGAATCGATCCTCAACGCCCTGCGCCGGCGGATGCTCAGCGGTGTCGAGCAGTTCCTGGACAAGCACGGAGTGGACACCACCCAGTTCACCCAGCAGAAGTTGAACATCGTCAACACCAACTACAACATCGGGACCGCCCTGGCCAATGCCATGGCCATCGGCACCAACGCGGTCGTCGGCCCCACCGGGCAAACGCAGCCCGCCGCAGCGGGCACCGCTGGCGCACCCCCCGCCGGCTCCGTACCGGCCGACCCACCGTGGGCGGGCACCCCGTGACCCCTCCAACCGAGCAGGAGACCGAGATGAGCACCTACAACGTCGGGCAGGCGAACGCGAATGCCCTGGCCATCGGCGACAACGCGCAGGCCACCAACGACTCCAGCCCAGGTGACCCGTTGGACCGGCTGGCCGCTGCGGTCCGGGCGGAACGCGATGCGCTGACGCATCCCGAACTTGTCGAGAGGGCTCTTCGACAGCTGCGCGTACTGCTCGTGGACGACCCGGATTCGGTCGAGCTCCAGCCCCTGCTGGGCCTCGTCGTGAGCAACGCACAGCAGGCGCCGGCGGTGTTGGCCGCCGCTGCGGGACTACGCCGACCGGAGCCAGCATGACGAGGCCCACAGCCGCCACACCCGCACCGTTCGGCAAGCGGGTGGCGGACGCCCGCCACTATCTGACGGAGTTGACCGACGACCTGTCGCTCTCGCACCAGATGGCCTTCTCCGATGGCATCGGCCTACTCCGGTTGCTGCTCGACCGGCTGCAGGAGATGCCTGTGGACCTCACTGGCACCCCCGCCGCAGCCAACCGGATCGGTGCTCTACTCACGATGGTGGAACTCTGTTGGATCCGAGTCGGCGGCGCCGGGCATCGGCAGCAACTGAGGCTCGTCACGGCGCTCAACCAGGACATCCGAGACAGCGGGCGAAGCCTCGAGGAGTTGCTCCGGCTCGCGGACCCCGAGGGCGAACCCCGCACTCGACGATTCCGGCTGCTCGTCGAAACACAGCAGCGTGCGCTCGGTCAGACGGCCGACCGGGTGGATTCGCAGGTCGAACGGCTGGAGGAGGCGCTCCGCCGAAGCCGCGGCACCGACGAGCGGTTGAAGCAGATGAGCGCCGAGCACGAGCTGAGGACTGCCGATCTCCAGGAAACCCTCGACGAGCGGGTCGCAGAGCTGCTGCACCAGGAACGCGCCGCATACGACCAGGAACTGAAGCGCGTCGGCAAGCTACGCGAGGAGGCCCGGCGGCTAAGCGCCGACCTGCAGGTACATCGGGCAAACCTATGTACAGACGACGGCACCCGGGACCGGGAGCGCCGGCAGGCGGACCGGTGGCGTCATGTAGGGATTGGTTTCGGCCTTCTTGGACTTGTCGTCCTGGTCGCCGGCGCGCTCGCCCACCGGAACGCTCCGCATTGGCCCACGCTTGTCGCCTCGCTCGGCATCACCACGACCGCCACCTATCTGATGGCGCTCTGCCTGCGCGAGTCAGCTGGGCACCGGGCCCATGAACGGCAGCTCGGCGTGGACCAGCACTACCTCGCCAAGCTCATCCTCGCGGTTGGTGAAACTGACCCCGAGAAACGCTCGGACCTGATGGAACAGCTGTTTCGGAAGCTCATGGACGGCGACGTGCGCCTCCGGTCCGCCGACGCGCCCTCCCCCGAGGAGCAGCCCGTCTTCTTTGCCCTGCTCGCCCAGCTCCTGACCGCACTCGCCGACAAGGGCGCCAACAGCACCAGCCCGGAGCTCGGCACCGGCCCTCGCACCTGACCGAAAACAAGGACGGAGACAACCAATGCCTGATCAGGGAATCTTGCTCCCCTTCTACCTCGTCGTCGACGTGTCCTGGTCGATGAAAGGAGACAAGCTCGAGGCGGCCCGCGAGATTTTGCCGACTGTCGCGAACACGCTCGCGAAGAACCCGATCCTCAACGACAAGGTCAGGTTCAGCCTCATCGACTTTGCCGACGAGGCGCAGGTTCTCGTGCCGCTTTGCGACCTGTCTCAGCAGGGCACACTGCCCAGCCTGGAGCTCCGCGGCGGTACCAGCTACGCGGAAGCGTTCCGTACCCTCCGTGAACAGATCTTCAAAGATGTGACCCAGTTGCGCGGCGACGGCTATCGGGTGCACCGCCCGGCCGTCTTCTTCATCAGCGACGGCGAGCCGCTCGACGACTGGCACGACGCCTTTTCGGCCCTCACGGAGTACGACCGGGAGGCAGGGACGGGATTCCGCTGGTATCCGGTGCTCGTCCCCTGCGGGGTGGACACCGCCGATCGAGACGTTCTACGGAAACTCGTCTACCCGCCGCAGAAGAGCAAGCTCTACATGATGCGAACCGGCGCTGACGCCGCCGGGGCGATCCGGGCGATGACCGAGGTGCTGATCTCCTCGGTGCTGGCCTCCGGTCAGAGCATCGCCCGCGGCGACTCCGGACTCATCCTGCCAGGTCCCGGTGACGTGCCGGCCGACCTGGACGTCGAAGACGACTGGCTCGACTGACGATGGAGCAGCCGAACAGCGCACAGCCGGCCGCTGTCACACCCGTCCCGGAGGGTGACGCCGCCGGCACCACCGGGAGGACCGCCAGCGGCGAGCAGGTCTGGTGGTCGGATCATCCCGAACGCCCCTACCCAATCCGAGGGGGGGCCGGGGATCGCGACGTCGACCCGGCCCCCGATCTGGGTCGGCGGGAGGAAGCACAGCGCGCGTCCGACGTCGCTCCCCAACCCGAGGAACGACGGATGAACGGGCAGCCCCGCAGCACGCCCTGGCCCGGGCAGGCAGTTGCGGGCGCCGGTCCGACCCGGGCTGCTCGGCGGCCGGAGGCCGGGGCCCCGATCGAGCCCCCGAAGAGCGCCCGGGAACCCGTGAGGCCAGCGGGCCACGAGCGGGTGGACGCGCCACCACCCGTACGGTTCTGGCGGATCGGTGACCCCGGGCGCTCCTTCACCGAGGTCCACCCACTGATCGGGGACGCGCTCGACGCTCCGGACACCATCCTGGACGGCGGTCAGGTCGGGCCGTTCTCCGTGTACGCGGCGAGCGTCCGCGGTCTGTCGCACCGGCAGGCCGGCACACCTCGGCAGGACGCCTACGGGGTGGGGGTGTCCAAGGACGGTCGATGGCTGGTGGTCACCGTCGCGGACGGTGTGTCCGCCGGCCGTCATTCACACCGTGCCGCACAGATGGTGGCCCGCCACGCCACCCGGCGAGTAGGGCGGATGATGGACGGACGGGATGAGGTGCCCAGCCGGACCGAGTGGTACGAGCTCTTCGAGGAGCTGTCCCGGCTGATCCTCGGCACCGGTGCGCAGAAGCTCAAGCTACCGCTGAACGAGGTGGCGGCGGTGATGGCGACCACCGCGACCATAGTGCTCTGCCCGACCGATGCGGTGGACGGCCAGCGACGGGTCCAGGTCGCCTGGCTGGGCGACTCGCCCGCCTGGATCATCGAGCCCGACCGGACGTGGTCCTGCCTCACTTCGGTGAAGGGAGCCGGTAGCGAGGTCAGCTCCTCGGCGGTCGTCGCCCTGCCTCAGCTGCCCGAGGATCCGGCGATGCTCTCCGTACGCGAGGAACTCGTCCCCGTCCAGGCCGTGCTGCTGGCGATGAGCGACGGGGTCGGGGACCCCCTTGGCGACGGCACGGGCCAGGTCGCGGCGGCGCTGACCCAGGCGTGGTCCGGGCCTCCGGCGTCGGCGTTGGACTTCGCGCTTCAGGTGGGCTTCGGCCGGAAGAGTTTCGACGACGATCGGACGGTGGTGGGTGTCTGGGACCCGGAGGGATTCCTGGCGTGAGCGGCAAACCCGAACCCACCACCGTCTCGGTCGCCGACCTGGGCACACGGCAACGGCTCAACTCGGGCGCCAACGGCACCATCCATCTGCTGCCAGGCATGCAGCTCGCGGGAGTGCCGGGCCCACTGGTGTTCAAGGAGTACAAGCTCCACTCGACGGCGGTGTCGCTGAGTGGTCTGCAGAACCTCGTGGCGGTCCGGCACCGGATGGAACCGCAGCGACGGGCCGTCTTCGACGAGTTGACGGTCTGGCCGCTGCGGGTGGTGATCGATGGTGGAACAGCAGCCGGCGTCCTGATGCGGTTGATCCCTGACGACTTCATGCAGGAGATCGCCTTGCCCTCCGGGAGCCGGGAGCGCATTCCACGGGAGGTACAGCACCTGATCTTCGACGCGGCTACCGCCCGCCGGAGAGAGATCGACGTGCCCGCCGACGGCGACGTGCGCTCCCGGATGGCCGTCTGCGCCCGAATGGCGTACGCGATGTCGCTGATGCACGGCGCCGACCTGGTCTACGGCGACCTCTCCGCTCGGAACGTGCTCTACGGGCTGCGGCCCAGGCCCACGGTGTTGCTTGTGGACTGCGACGCGGCCAGAGTGCGTGGCAGCGCGGCTGTAAACCGACAGTTGGACACCCCGGATTGGGAGCCGCCGGAACGGGCGGACGGCCCGATTCCCCAGAGCCAGGTGACCGACCGTTACAAGTTGGCCCTGTTCATCCTGCGCTGCCTAACCCCCGGTCGCGGTTCCTCGGTCAACCGGGACTGGTCGGTGGCCGCACCGGCACTCGGCCGGGCCGGCACCCAACTGCTGCGCGCCGCGCTGGATGGGCCCCCGAGGGACCGTCCCAAAGCGCGCGAGTGGCTGTTCCATCTGCGGGAGCGGCTCGGGGCTCCACTGATACCGCCAGCCCCGGCAGTCGTACCCGCACGAGCCCGGAAGGTGGTGACGACGGATGGTTGGCGACGGGACGCCGACGGTGTCTGGATTCCTGCCCGCTAACCAACCGCATCGGTGCGGGCTATGCGGGCTAGTCCTGGGCAACCGTTGGCAGGAAAGCCAGCTGGGCGAACGCTTCTGCCTGGCTCACGAAGACGCCCCGGCATGCCGGCTCTGCGCGGCGCCGATCTCCGGCGCTCCCACCGGGCACTACTGCGCAGGCTGCCGGGCCACCGCCATCGACTCGACCGCCGAGCTCCGCCGCTATCTACCGGAGGTCCGGGCCGAACTACACCGGATGGGAGTCCGGCTCGGCAACCCGGTACGGGTACGGTTGGGTGCGGGGACCGAAGGTGGCGGTGCCGGCACGGGACAGGGCGGATCGGTGACAGTCGGCGTCACTCACCTGCTCGACGGCACCCCCACCGGGATCACCATCCGCGCCGGACTGCCCCGGATGTCCTTCGGGTCGACAATCGCGCACGAAAGCCTGCACGTCTGGATCCATCAGCACCGGATCCCGCCGCTCGCTCCGCCAGTCGAGGAAGGGCTCTGCCAACTCGCCGCGGACGAGTGGTTGCGCCGGCAGTCGGATCCGCGGGCCGGGCTATTGCGACGGGCCATCGCAACTTCGCCGGATCCCGTCTACGGTGCCGGTTTCCGTGCGGCGCGCGACGCGCTCGGCGGACGTCGAGTGGGCGAGCTGCTTCGCTACGTCGGACGCTACGGGGTCCTACCATGATCTTGCCGCCCCCGCCCCGCTCGGGGCACGAACTCGTGGTCTTCCTCGTCGACGGCTCGGTGGTACATCAACCGTGGCTCGCGGCGGGCGTCGACGGGGTGGTCGCCGCCGCCCGACGTTCCCCTGCCGCCCCCAACCACGGCTTCGCCTGGGTGCTGCTGGACACGACGGTGCGCGGGCTGTGCGGGTGGCAGGGCCAGCTCTCGGGGCGCGCCCTTGCCGGCACCGCCCGGCGGCTGCTCACCGGTCCGGCCGCATCCCCGGCTGCCCTGGACGCCGGCCTCGCCGCGGCGTACCAGATGGCCCGGTCGTTCCTGGACCAACGGGATGACGGCCTGCCCGCGGCGGTGGACCTTTTGGCGGTATTGGGACCACACGGCGACTGCCGCGGTCCCGGGCACACCGAGGTCGCCAGCGACTACCGGGTCCAGTTGGCCATCGCCGGGTACGGCGAGCCGGGCCCCGCCCCCGACGGTCTCGATCACACCCGGATCTCCGGCCCGGATCTGGTTGCCGTTTGGACGGCGGCCCGCAGCCGGAACGCCGCTCGGCGACGTCCCCGCCTGGTGCTGGGGTGACTCGTGACAGATAAAACGATGCGGGTCGAAGTCGTGCGGACGGTCTCGGGGTCGGCCCGGCTGGTGTCGGCGGGCCTGCCCCGGCTACCCACACCCGGGGACGTGCTCGGGTACGACCCCACGGACGGGGACGCCGGAACCGCCCGGGTGTTCGAGCTGTCCGGGGAGCCAATCCGGGCCGCCCGGTTGACGTGGGTGCGCCAGGGCCGACATGGGTTGACCGAGCTGCACGCCCGGCTGGACCAGATGCCCGACCCGCACCCCGGCGCGTTCGGTGCCGTGCCAGCCTGGCAGGGGGCGGTGCGGGACGCCACGGGCCGGGAGCGGATCGCCCTGCTCGGCGTGGACCCGCACATCGACCACCCCTGCTCGCTGCACGACCTCCTCGACACGGAGCCGTCAAGGTATCTCGCCCGACCGTTCTGGGAACGGCTGCGACTGGCCGCTGACGTCGCTGCGGCCGTCGCCGCGCTCGGCGCGGTGCCGCTGGTTCACGGCGGGATCAGCACGGCAACCGTGCTGGTCGGCCAGGAGAGGTCGACGGCGGTACTGACCGGGGTCGACGAGGGAACGGTCGGTCAGTCGGGGACGACACGGCTGCCGATGCTCGACGGTCACCTCGCAGCGGAGTCGTACGACGGCTGCGGGGTGCATCCGGAGATGGCCGACTCGACCACCGACAGTTGGGCGCTCGCCGTCGTGCTCTACCACGTGCTCTTCGGCACACATCCGTACTGTCACCTGCCCGACCTCGCCCCGGCAACGCTCCGGGCGGCCCGGTCAAGGCCGCTCGGTCCGCCACCCGACCCGGCTTTCCGGGCCTACCGGGACTGGTGGCGGAGCGAATTCGCCGCTCTCCCGCCCATCGTGGCCGACCTGTTCCGTCAGGTGCTTGGCACGGGCTGGGCCGACCGACAGGCCCGTCCAACGGCAGCGCGGTGGGCGGCCGAGTTGGGACGCTGGGGCGGGCCACCCGAGGTCGACCTGTTCGAGGTGGACCGCTCGTACGTCGTGGCGGGCGAGCCCGTCACGTTGACCTGGCGGACCCGGCATGCGGAGCGCGTGCTCGTCGCCGCGCAGGGCCACGGTGTGGTGACGGGCGACACCAGCGGCTCGATCCAGCTCATCCCGACACGCAGCGGTCCGGCACGGCTGTGGGTGACCGGGCCGCTGGGCTCGGTGATGGCGACGTCCACCGCGGTTACCGTGCTGGCCGTACCGCCTTGGCGGGCTGCCGTCCCGCTGCCGCCCGTCTGTCAGGTGGCTGCTCCGGCTGCCGCAGTGGCCCGGCCAGACCTACGACCGGCCCGCCCCACCTCCCGCCCTGGAACCCCGCCAGACGTGCCGCGCTTCCGGATCGGTCGGGCACTGCGGTGCCCGATGCCGCCATCGCCGACCACCCCGTTCGTTCCCGATCCCAGGGAGGACTCGTGACCAACCGCATTTTCGTCTGGCTTGCCGCCGCCGACGCCGACATCCTCGACAGTTGCCCGAGCGAGCGGCACCGCTACCAAACGACCGGCGCGGCGGTGCTCGTCACCGCAGTCCTCGGCGCCGTCTCTGGGGCATTTGCCCTGAACACGGCGGTTGGGATACCGATGGGCTGGGCGGCGATGGGCGGCCTGTTCTGGGGCTTGGCCATCATGTCCATCGACCGGATGCTCATCGCGGGAGTGACCCGCCGCTCCACCGCCCGTGCCAACCTGGTCGCCGCCCTGCCCCGGCTTGCCCTGGCACTGCTGATCGGTACGGTGATCTCGACTCCGCTGGTTCTCCGAATATTTCAAGACGAGATCAACACCCAACTGGAGTTCAATCACCGGGTCGCGCGCGAGGCCTTCGCACGAGACATCGCCGAGGACCCTCGATTTACCGCGATTCCCGAGCTGACGATGCGGGCCGCCACGTTGCAATCCACCGTGGATGAAGTCGGCGGCGGCAGCGTCGACGACGACCCGACGGTGAAGCGGCTCAGCGCCGAGTACCAGCGAATCAACGCCGACTACGAGACCGCCGACAAGGCGGTGGTGTGCGAGAAGGAGGGCAGATGCGGTAGCCGAAAGCCCGGCGCAGGACCCGCATACCAGGAAAAGCTTGACCGCCGGAACCGACTCGCTACCGAGCGTGAGCAGGCGCGGGGCGCACTCGCCGCCGCTCGTGTCGACGCGCAGCGGACGCTCAACGGCGACCAGGCAAATGCCCGGGTGAGCGCCGCCGCCGAGCTGAAGACCGTACGCGAGGAACTGGAACGTTTAGGGGGACAGCGACGGTTCGAGGAGGCGGAATACTCCGCGCGGCTCAGCAACGACGATGGCCTGCTGGCCCGCATCGACGCCTTGGACGATCTGCGCGAGCGCGACGCGACGCTGGGCCTCGCCTACCTGGCGCTGATGCTGCTGGTTACCGCATTGGAGATGTTGCCCGTGCTGGCGAAACTGCTGGTGTTCCTCGGTCCGGTGACAACGTACGAGCGGATCCGCGAGCTACGGGAGGCGCGTGAGGTTCAACGCTCCCGAACCCAGAGCCTGATCCAGGAGGAGGAAGAAGACGCTCGCCTCCTCGCCGGAACCAGAGCTGCAACAGAGAAGGCTGAACGGGAGTCCCGCGCCCATATAGACCTTCACGGAATGCTGCTCGAGCGGTGGCTGCAGGAACAGCGAGATCTAATCGACCGGGATCCCACCCGCTATGTCGTCGGGTGACGGCCTCGGCCGACCGTCGGCTGCGGCCCCCTATGCCCGTGCAGCCCCTTCCTCCCAGGTGCCGCCAGGCATGAGCCGCGTCATAGCAGTCCAGCAAGTCGGCGGAAACGCACCCGCAGATGTCAAAGTTCTCCGCTTTCGCGCGGCGTGTCACCGCAGACATCCAACCGGCCGCTAACCAACCCGTCCGAGCGAGACCCGACTGAGTCGAGATTCCTGGCTTGATGGAGGGTGATGGCGTACATGGGCCAGGTACTGGTGCCGAGGAAATCAGCCGCTTCTAGCGCCTGCCGGGTAGCGCCCTATGCCGCACCAGGTCGTTCCGCGAGGCGGCGGAGCTGCCCTCGTTGTGCTTCAGCTCGGCCGGACCGAGCCACGCCTGCAGAGCCCAAGCACACGAGCACAGCAGCGTGCTTGTGCGACCAGCGAGTAGGCGACCTAGGCAGAGAAGCCGCAGGTCAGCGGCCTGCGGTATGTCGCCGTGATTGAGCTGTGCCGGCGCGTCGCAGCGGGCCAGCAGACTGTCCAGAGCCTCTCGCTGGCCCTCACTGAGGTACCCCTCGGCCTGGTACCGAGCCACGCGCTCGGAGTAGTCGAAGGTGGGCGAGAACCGGGCGGCGGGGTAGGTCCACTCGTTCAACGCGGCGATGCAGTCCAGGATGGCATCGACCTCCCGGGTATCGAGCTCCCGCTCGGGGTAGCGTTCGACCGCGACAGGCGATGCGTCGACCCATTCCAGGACCAGCAGCCGGTCACGGTCGCTATGGAGCAGCCGAGGAACACGGACCGGCGCGGTGGTGTCACCGAAGACCTCGTACACGTCCAGCTCGTGCCGCCACTTGGCCGCCCAGAACGGATCCGGGTCGATCAGGTATTTCGGCGCTGCCGGTTCGCCGCGGAACGAGTCTCGCGCCAGCAGGATCTTAGCCGTGCGCCGTAGCACCGTGTCGATGGTCAGCCCGATCGCGGCTGCTGAGCCGGGCAGATCAGGCGGCGTGTGCGACAACGGCGGTCTCCTTGATCGGGTCGATCAGCCGATGACGAAGGTCAGTCTCGGAGCATTCCGGTGCCAGAACGCGGTGATCTCTACGACGCAGCGTTGGACGTACTCGTCGTTGAGCGCCAGGCGTGCCAGGGAATGCCAGTACACATGACGGCGGTGTACAACCGGAAGTGCTGCGCCTTTGGCGTGCGGGCGGACCAGCGTCACCACATCTGTTCGATGCGAACCCGGACCACGCGATGCTGCTGGAACTGACCGCCTCGGACGGCGGAGAGACGCGGCCGGCCCGGTCCGCACGACGGACCGGGCCCGGCACCCGCCTCTGACGCTGCCGCCGTCACATGTTGATCATGTGCCCGGCCAGGCCGTGAATGGCCTCCTTGACCGCCTCCCCCAGGGTCGGGTGGGCGTGGACGTTGCGTGCCAGCTCGGTGACCGTCAGGTCCCACTGCTGAGCCAGAGTCAGTTCGGGCAGCAGTTCGGTGACATCCGGCCCGATCAGGTGACCGCCGATCAGCTCGCCGTGCTTCGCGTCGCTGATCAGCTTCACGAAGCCGGTGGTGTCGCCGAGGCCGTGCGCCTTGCCGTTGGCCATGAACGGGAACTTCGCGACCTGGACGTCATAGCCGCGCTCCCGGGCCTGCGCCTCGGTGTAACCGAAACTGGCCACCTGCGGCTGACAGTAGGTGGCTCGGGGAATCATCGCGTAGTCCAGCGCCATGGTCTCGGCACCGGCGATCGTCTCGGCGGCGACGATGCCCATCGCCTCAGCCGTGTGCGCCAGCATCAGCTTCGCCGTGACGTCGCCGATCGCGTAGATGTTCGCGACGTTCGTCCGGCATCTGTCATCGACCTCGATGGCGCCGCCCGCGGTGAGCCGTACACCGACCTTGTCCAATCCGTAGCCCTCGACGTTGGGTCGGAAGCCGATGGCCTGCAACACCTTGTCGCTCTCCAGCACCGAGGTCTGCCCCGCGCGGGAGACGGTGACGCGTACCTTGTCGCCGCTCTCGTCGATCTGCTCGACCTTGGTGCCGGTGAGCACGTCGATGCCCAGGCGCCGGTACTGCTTCTGGAGCTCGGCGGAGACCTCTTCGTCCTCCAGTGGAAGCATCCGGTCGAGGTACTCGACGATGGTCACCTGCACGCCGTAGTTGTGCATCACGTAGGCGAACTCGACACCGATCGCGCCCGCGCCGACAATGACGATGCTCTCCGGGAGCGTGTCGGTCAGGATCTGCTCCTCGTAGGTCACGACCCGCTCCGAGCGG
Source organism: Micromonospora sp. WMMD736 (assembly GCF_049179015.1). Taxonomy (NCBI): domain Bacteria; kingdom Bacillati; phylum Actinomycetota; class Actinomycetes; order Micromonosporales; family Micromonosporaceae; genus Micromonospora; species Micromonospora sp. WMMD736. Next base: position 5,098,724 of record NZ_JBMHMI010000001.1, on the reverse strand, counting down.
GCGGTGCCCGGCAGCAGTCGCGGGGTGGCCCCCGCCGCGACGATGCAGTGCCCGAACGTGATGGTGCGGTCCTCCACCTGCAGGGTGCCGGCGTCGACGAAGGTACCCCGGCCGTGGATCTCGGTGATCCCGTTCTTCTTCATCAGGTAGTGGACGCCCTTGACCCGGCCGTCGGCCACCTTGCGGCTGCGCTGGTGGGCCACCCCGAAGTCGAAGGACACCTCGCCGGTGGTGGAGATCCCGAAGGTCTTCGCCTCGCGCGTGAAGATGTGCGCCAGCTCGGCGTTGCGCAGCAACGCCTTGGACGGGATGCATCCGACGTTGAGGCAGACTCCGCCCCAGTACTTCTCCTCGATGACCGCCGTCCGCAGGCCGAGCTGCGCGCCGCGGATGGCCGCGACGTAGCCACCGGGGCCGGCACCAAGAACGATCAGGTCAAAGTGATCGGTGCGGCGCTGAGGATCGTGATCTGCCACCGTTCCGCCCTTCCCTCGTCTACCAGGTCGCAGTTGGCGCGCCGCCAGGGCGGAACACCCTGGGGCGGCGCGGTTTCAGAACGTTACCGGAACGCTGAGTGGCACCCGGAAGATGTAGCTCGGTCTCCAGGCGATCTCCTCGGCCGGCACCGCGAGTTGCAGCTTGGGGAACCGCCGCAGCAATGTCTCGAGCGCCACGTGCAACTCGTGCCGGGACAGCTCGGAGCCGGGACAGTGGTGCGGCCCTCGTCCAAAGGCGATGTGGTGGTGCAGATTCGACCGGTGGATGTCCACCCTGTCCGGCACCGGGAATTCGCGGGGATCACGGTTGGCGGCAGCGAGCGAGAGCAGCACGGTGTCCCCGGCCGGGATGGTCACCGAACCGATCGTGACGTCCTCGGTGGCGAAGCGACGGACCCCGGTGTGCGCCGTGCCGTAGTAGCGGAGGACCTCCTCGATCGCGCGGGGCAGCAGTTCCGGCCGCGCCCGCACCTGCTCTAACAGCTCAGGATCGCGCAGTAGGGTGATCGCTCCCGCACCGATCATCCCGTACGTGGTGTCGTAGCCCCCGAACAGCAACACGAACGCCTGCCCGATCAACTCCTGTTCGGTCTGCCGCTCGCCGTTCTCGTCCTCCGCGGTCACCAGGTGGGACAGCAGGTCGTCCCCCGGCGTGGCGGTCTTCAGAGCGAGCAGCCGGTGCAGGAAGCCGACCATCTGTACGCCGGCCTCCTGCATGACGGCCGGATCCCCGCCGAACAACCCCTCCATCCATGCACCGAAGTCAGCCCGGTCGGCGTCCGGGACACCGAGGATGTCGCCGATGACGGTGATCGGCAGCGGTGCCGCCAGCGTCGGCATCAGGTCGGCCGAGCCGGAGCCGGCGATCGCGTCCAGCGACTGATCCACGATCTGCTGCATGTTCGGACGGAGCGCGGCGACGCGCTTCGGAAGGAAGGCGAAGTTGATGAAGCGACGCAGCCGGGTGTGCTCCGGGGGGTCCTCCGTCATCACGTTGCCGGAGCGCAGCGGTCCGGGCAGCACGTCCTGGACGTACCCCGGCCCCGCGTAGCGGACGCCGCGGGCGAAACGCTTGTCCGTGAGCGCCGCGCGCACCTCCTCGTAGCCGGTCAGCAACCACACCGGCACGCCGGTGGGAGTGGTGATGCGGTGCACCGGCGCCACGTCGTTGAGCTGGGCGTACCGACGGTACGGGTCGGCGAAGTAGTCCTCGTCGAACGGAGCCGTCAACGGTGATTCGGTCAGCAACGGTCATCCTTTCTCAAAACTGTCGCTCTGCTAGGCAGAGGCGCTCTCCTGCTTGGCGGCCGTCTGCACCGGCGCGGGAGCCGGCCGCGGGCCTGGGATCGCCAGTGCCACCAGGGCGCCGGCCGCCGCGACCGCGACCGAGATCCACAGGCCCGGCACCATGCCGTCGGTGAAGGCCGCCGCGCTGCCGAAGCCTCCGTTCACGGCGAAGACACTGGCCAGCACGGCGATACCGCACGCGCCACCCAGCTCGCGCACCGTGGTGTTGGCACCGGACGCCGTGCTGAAGTCGGCCGGGCCCACGGCGGAGAGCACCACGGTGGTGATCGGCGCGAAGACCAGACCCATGCCGGTACCGGCCAGGATGAACGGCACGACGAACAGGCCCGGCGCCGCGTCGGGCGACACGACCAGGGCGAACGAGGCCACCCCGGCGGCACAGAGCGCCAGGCCGATCGCGACCAACCGGCTGCCGCCGATCCGGCCGGCGATGGCGCCGGCCTTCGGGGCCACCAGCATCGGCATGATCGACCAGGGCAGCGTCCACAGGCCGGCGGCCAGGGCACTGCGCCCCTGGGCGAACTGGAGGAACTGGGCGATCAGGAAGACCGCGCCGAACATGGCGAAGTAGACCGCCCACGAGATGACGTTCGCGAGAACGAACGCTCGGCTGCGGTAGAAGCGCAGCGGCAGCAGCGGATCGGCGGCCCGCTTCTCCCACAGCACGAAGACCACGAGCAGTACGGCGGCGCCGACGAACGCGCCCAGCACGGCGGCGGACGTCCAGCCCCGGTCCGGCGCGGACAGGACGGCCCAGACCAACGCGAGCACCGCCACGCCAGCGAGCAGGATGCCGAGCACGTCGAGCCTGCGGGGAAGCCGCTCGGACTCGTTCAGGCCGCGCAGCGCGAGCGGCAGGGCGACGATGCCGACCGGGACGTTGATCAGGAAGATCCAGTGCCAGCTGAGGCCTGTCGTGATCGCACCGCCCAGCAGTGGCGCCACCGCGACCGCAAGGCTGCTCACCCCGGCCCACAGCCCGATCGCCGCACCCCGGCGCTCCGGCGGCACAGCGGTGGCCAGCAGGGTGAGCGACAGGGGCATGATGGCGGCCGCACTGACACCCTGCAGCGTCCGGAACAGGATCAACAGTTCCGCCGAGCCGGCCAGGCCCGCCCCGATCGAGGTCAGGGTGAAGGCCACGATGCCGATCAGGAACACCCGACGGCGGCCGAACCGGTCCCCGAGGCCCGCGGCCGCCAGCAGGCACGCCGCGAAGGCGAGGATGTAGGAGTTGCTCACCCAGCCCAGCTCGGTGAGTGAGGCGCTCAGATCATTCCGGATCTCGTTGAGCGCGTTGGTGACCACCAGGTTGTCGAGGGCGACCATGAACATCGGCAGCGACGCCGCGAACACGGACAGTCCAAACGAGCGGGTCCGAGGTTGCGAGGACAACGGGTATCTCCAGGGGATCGATGGTCAGACACGTGTCGTGGTGCTGGAAGTGACTCCAAGGCCGGCGATGACGGCCTGGGCGACCTGCGGAAGCAGGCCGTTGAGGTAGAAGTGACCGCCGGGGAACCAGCGCACCGTGCAGGCCGCCGTCGTGTGCTCTCGCCACGCCTCGGCCTCCTGCCGGGTGACCTGCGGGTCCTCGGTGCCGTTCAGCACGATCAGCGGACAGTGCACGGCGGTGTTGGGAACGGCACGATAGGTCTCGATGGCAGTGTAGTCACCGCGGACCGCCGGCAGGATCATCTGCACCATCTCATCGTCGTCGAGTACCCGCAGGTCGGTGCCGCCGAGGCTGCGGATCGCATCGACCAGACCGTGGTCGTCGCGAAGATGGATCCGATCATCGCGGTACGTGCTCGGCGCCCGCCGGCCCGACACGATCAGCGCCACCGGCTCGACGCCCTCCGCCTGCAGGCGCAGCGAGACCTCGTACGCGAGAGTGGCGCCCATGCTGTGACCGAACAGTGCCATCGGCCGCTGCCCGGCCAACGGCAGCAGCACCGCGGTGACCTCGTCGGCCAGCACCTCCACCCGGGTCCGCACCGGCTCACGGCGTCGGTCCTGCCGGCCCGGGTACTGCACGGCGAGCATGTCGAGCGGCGGTGCGACGTGGGCCGTGAGCGGCTGCCAGGCGCTCGCAGCCGCACCCGCGTGCGGGAAGCAGACCAGGCTGAGTCCGCTGTCGACGGCCGGTCCGTACCGGCGTAGCCAGACACCCTCCCGCTCGGTCAGGTCAAGAACGCTCATCGGGCATCGATCACCTCTCGTGGTGCGGGCATGGACGGGTCGGTGACCCGGTCGGCGGTCCAGGCTGCGACCGCCCGGGCCGTGCTCTCCGCGTGCTCGGCGAGCACACTGAAGTGGTCGCCGGGCACGTCGGCGACGGTGCCGGCGTACTCCCACGACGGCGGTCGACCGGGATCGTCGGCGGCGCGCAACAGCAACGTCGGGACGGTGACCGGCTCGGGCACCCAGCTGCGGAAGAGGTCGAGGTAGCGGCCCATCGCGAGCAGGCGCGCGTCGGTCAACTCAGCGAACGGACCGTCCACTCCGGTGAGCTGCTCGGCCATCCGGGGCAGGGCGAGGTGGTCGGCGTTCCTGGAGTAGGTGTCGACGAGGACCACGCCGGACGGCGGACGGCCGGCGGCGGCCATCCGGGCCCCGACGGCGTGTGCCAGCCAGCCACCGGACGACCGGCCGAGCAGCAGCGGAGCCGGGGCCCCGATCGGCGCGACCGCGGCGGCCAGCGCCTCGACCAGAGCGTCCCGGTCTCCCGGCAACTCCTCCCCGGCGCGGTAACCGGGTAGCGGCACGGCCCACACCTCCCGTTGGCCACGCAGTGCGCCCGCGAACCGCAGGTACTCCGGCGGACCGGAGGTGGCGCCGAGCGACGGGAAACAGACCACCGGCGGCCCGTCGTGCCCCTCGGCCAGACGGATCGGGTCGACCGCGGCCGGCGACGCGTCGATCGCGGGTACGAGCCCCGAGGCCGCGATGAGCAGATCGGCCGCGGCACCAGAGCGACCGGTCGCCACCGCATGCCGGAACAGCGTCGCCAGGGTGGAGCCTCCGTCCTGCCCGGCATCGTCACCGGTCAACCGATCGGCGAGTTCGGTAGCGAGCGCCTGCGGGGTCGGATGGTCGAACACCAGGCTCGCGGGCAGTGGTCGGCCGAGCACCTCACCGAGCCGGTTGCGCAGCTGCACGGCGGTGATCGACTCGAAGCCGAGATCGGTGAACCGCCGGTCGTCGGTGACCTCCTGTTGGTCCGGGTGACCCAGTACAGCGGCCGCCTCGGCCCGGACCATCGACAGCAGGGCGGCGCGACGCTCGGGCTCCGGCAGGGCGGCCAGCCGTGGGCCGGTCGGCGCCGGAGCGGACCGCCGGACCCGGCGACGAACCGGGGTCGGGCCGGGCTCGGTACCGCCCGTCGCCGGCTCGGCGGTCCGCAGGCTCACCGCCCCGGCGGTCAACACCCGCGCACCGGAGACGTCCGACATAGCGAGGGTGATCGTGCCGGAGTCCGTCGGTGCGATCCGGACCCGCACCTCGGTTGCTCCGCGGCGGTGCAGCGTCACGTCCTCCCAGCGCGCCGCCGACGGCGACGGTCCGCCGGCGCCGGACAACACGGTGAGGCCCAGTGCGGCGGTGATGAGCACCGGGTTCACCGAGTCGGTGGACTCCGGGGCCCGTAGTTCGGCGACGAGCGCGGCGCCGTCACGCCAGACGGCCTGCACCGCCTCCGCCGCTGGGGGGTCGAGACGCGCGTCCACCTCGTCGAGCCCGATCGGTTCGGCGCGCGGTGGCGGCCACGCCGTCGCCGGCAGAGCGGTCCCGGTCGGCTCGGCGGCGAGCGATCCGCTGGCGGCCACCGTCCAAGGCGTGCCCAGCGGGGCTCCGACGGGCTGGACCAGCAACCGCAGCGCCCCGTCCGGGTCGACCTCCCCGCGCACCCGGAGGTCGCCCGCCGCCACGGTTGCGGGGTCCGTCACCTCCAGCCGGGCGAGGCCAGCGGCGCCGGCCAGGTCGGCGGCGGTGACGGCCACCTCGAACAGCGCGGCGGCGGTGAGCGGGCCGGCCATCCGGCCCAGCAGATGCAGACCGTTGCCGTCCGCACTCCCGGTCACCGCACCGACCACCGGATGGTCGACCGGTTCCAGACCGATCGAGCCGACGTCACCGCTGCGGCGCCCCTCCCCGAGCCAGTACGAGCGCCGCTGGAACGCGTACGTGGGCAGCTTGACCAGCCGGGCGTCGCCGTAGGCGGCAGTCCAGTCCACCGGCACCCCGCGCACGTACGCCTGGGCCACGGAGCGCAGGAACTGCGCCGACGTGCCCTGGTCGCGCAGGAGTGAGCCGATCGCCACCGCACCCGCGCCCGCGTCCGCGACGGTCTCGCTGAGGCCGAGCGTGAGCACCGGGTGCGGCGAGACCTCGACGAGTACGGACACACCACGATCCAGCACCGCCCGGGCCGCACTGTCGAGCGCGACGGTCTCCCTCAGGTTGCGGTACCAGTACGCCGGACCCAGCTCGCTGGTGTCGAGGAGATCGCCGGTGACCGTCGAGCAGAACGGGACGTCCGACGGCCGGGGCTCGATGCCCGCCAGCTCGGCGAGCAACGTCTCCCGGATGCTCTCCACGTGAGCCGAGTGGGAGGCGTAGTCGACCTGGATCCGGCGGGCGCGTACGCCTTCGGCGGTGAGTCGGGCCACGAGGTCGTCGAGCGCGTCGGCGGTACCCGAGACGACTGTCGAGCCGGGACCGTTGATCGCGGCGATCGACAGCTCGCCCCGGTACTCCGCCAGCCGGGCGGCCAGTCCGGCGGCGTCGAGCGCCACCGAGGCCATCCCGCCGGTGCCGGCGATCGACCGGATGATCCGGCTGCGGACGGCGACGACCCGGGCGGCATCGGGCAGGCTGAGCGCCCCGGCGACACAGGCGGCGGCGATCTCACCCTGCGAGTGGCCGATCACGGCGGAGGGCCGCACCCCGTACGACTCCCAGAGCGCGGCCAGGGCGACCATCATCGCGAACAGCACCGGCTGCACGACATCGACCCGATCCAGGCCGGGCTCCCCCGGATCGCCGCGCAGCACCCCGAGCAGCGACCAGTCGGTGTGCGGTCGCAGCGCCGCCTCGCAGTCGAACAACCTGCTGCGGAAGACCTCCGACTCGGCCATCAGCGCAGTCGCCATCTCCGGCCACTGGGAGCCCTGGCCGGGGAAGACGAAGGCCACCTCCGCCAGGTCCCCGTTCGCCGTACCGGTGATGACGTCGGGCGCGGGCTCACCGGCGGCGAGGGTGTCGAGCAGCTCCGCCGGATCGGCGCCGATCAGGACGGCGCGGTTCTCCAGCCGGGAGCGGGTGGTCGCCAGGGAAAGGCCGACGTCCCGGGGATCGAGATCCGGGTGCCGGGCGAGGTGATCCCGCAGACGGGACGCCTGGTCCCGTAGTGCGGCCTCGGTGCGGCCGTGGATCGGCCACGGCACCGGCTGCCCGGTGGCCGGGGACGACGGCACGACTTCGGGCCGCTCCGCCGGCTCCTCCAGGATCACGTGGGCGTTCGTACCGCTCATCCCGAACGACGAGACCGCGGCCCGGCGGACCCGACCCTCGATGGTGGGCCAGGGTTGCTGCTCGGTGAGCAGCCGCAGGCCCCCGGCGTCCCAGTCGACGTGCGGCGACGGCTCGTCCACGTGCAGGGTGGCCGGCAACGTGTCGTGCCGCATCGCCATGATCATCTTGATCACCCCGGCCACGCCGGCGGCGGCCTGGGTGTGGCCGATGTTGGACTTCAGCGACCCCAGCCAGACCGGATCGGCGGTGCCGCGCTCCCGGCCGTACGTGGCGAGCAGCGCGGACGCCTCGATCGGATCGCCCAGCCGGGTACCGGTCCCGTGCGCCTCCACCACGTCCACCTCGGACGCCGACAGGCCGGCAGCGGCCAGCGCGGCCCGGATCACCCGCTGCTGGGCCTGCCCGTTCGGGGCGGTCAGGCCGTTGGAGGCGCCGTCCTGGTTGACCGCCGAGCCCCGTACGACGGCGAGCACCGGATGACCATTCGCCCGCGCGTCGGAGAGCCGCTCAAGGAGCAGCAGGCCGGCGCCCTCGCCCCAGCCGGTGCCGTCCGCGCCCGCCGCGAACGCCTTGCACCGTCCGTCGCGGGCCAGGCCGCCCTGGCGGCTGAACTCGATGAACGGCCCCGGTGACGACATCACCGTCACCCCGCCGGCCAGCGCCAGCCGGCATTCACCGGCCCGCAGCGAGTGCGCGGCCAGGTGCAGCGCCACCAGTGAGGACGAACAGGCGGTGTCGATGGTGACGGCCGGCCCCTGCAGGCCGAGGACGTACGCCACTCGCCCGGACGCGACGCTGCCCGCGGTGCCGGTGCTGAGGTGGCCGCCGAGATCGTCCGGTACGGCGCTGAGCCGGGTCGCGTAGTCGTGGTGGATCAGACCGGCGAAGACCCCGACCTCCTCCCCACTCAGCGAGAGCGGATCCATGCCGGCGTCCTCGACCGCCTCCCACGACGTCTCCAGTAGCAACCGCTGCTGGGAGTCCATCGCGAGCGCCTCACGCGGCGAGATGCCGAACAGGCCCGGATCGAAGTCCGGGGCCTCGTGCAGAAACCCACCTCGCAGCGTGTGCGAGGTGCCGGGGGCGGCGGGGTCACCGGTCAGGGCGTTCAGGTCCCAGCCACGGTTGTCCGGAAAGCCGCTGAGGGCGTCACGCCGCTGGGCGACCAGCTCCCACAGGTGGTCCGGCGACTGGACGCCGCCGGGGAAGCGGCAGCTCATACCGATGATCGCGACCGGCTCGGCCGCCCTCTCCTCGCTCTCCCGCAGCCTGCGCTTGGTGTCGCGCAGTTCGGCCGTGGCCCGCTTCAGGTACTCGAGCAGTTTCTCTTCATTGCTCACGCTGACAGCTCCCCGTATCCACCCGGTCAGGAGTTCTCGAACTCGGAGTCGAGGAGATCGAAGATCTCCTCGGCGGTGGCCGATTCCAGCTCCGCTCCCCCGGTGTCGGTCTCCGCCTCGCCCGCCCAGCGGGCCAGCACCGAGCGCAGCCGCGCCGCGAGGGCCGGATCGGGAGCCGCGGTGCGCAGCGCCTCCTCGAGGCGGTCGACCTGGTCGTGGAGCGCCGGGGCCGGCTCGGCGGCCGGTTCCGACGGGCCGACCTGGTCGGCCAGCTCACCGGCGAGCGCCGCCGGGGTCGGGAAGTCGAACACCACGGTCGACGGCAGCCGGAGCCCGGTCGCCAGGCCGATGCGGTTGCGCAGTTCCAGGGCGGTCAGCGAATCCAGGCCCAGATCCTTGAAGGTCCGGTTGGGCCCGACCTCGGCAGCTGAGGCGTGGCCGAACACCGTGGCGGCGTTCGCCCGGATGATCCCCAACAGCGCCCGCTGCCGCTCCTGCCTCGGAAGCCCGGACAGGTCGGTCACCGGTGCGACCGCCGGACCGGCGGGCCGGGGGGCCGGTCGCACCAGGCCGCGGAGCAGCGGCGCCACCGACGTGCTCCGGCCGAGATCCAGCCGGGCCGGTACGAGCACCGGCCGCGGCACGCCGATCGCCATGTCGAGGAGGCCGAGTGCCTCCTCGGTGCCGAGCGCCGTCAGCCGTCGACGGTCGGCCTGCGCACTGATCGTGCTCTCCTGCGCCCACAGGCCCCAGGCGAGCGAGAGAGCCGGCCGGCCCTGCGCACGACGCGCGGTGGCGAGTGCGTCGAGGTACGCGTTCGCGGCGGCGTAGCTGCCCTGGCCGGGGTTGCCGAAGACACCGGCCGCCGAGGAGAACAGCACGAACGCGGCGAGATCCTCGTCCCGGGTCAGCTCGTGCAGGTGTCGCGCGGCGTCCGCCTTGGGACCGAGCACAGTGGTCAGCCGATCGGGGTCCAGTGCGGTCACCACACCGTCGTCGAGCACCGCTGCGGTGTGGACCACCGCGGTCAGCGGATGCTCAGCGGGCACCGTCGCCAGCACGGCAGCCAACTGGTCGCGGTCGGACACGTCACAGGCCACGATCCGGACCTCGGCGCCTACCTGCTCGGAACTCAGCTCGGCGGCGCCGGGCGCGTCCGGACCGCGCCGGCTGAGTAGCAGCAGCCGACGTACCCCGTGCGCCCGGACCAGGTGACGGGCCAGCACCGCGCCCAGCGCCCCGGTGCCGCCGGTGACCAGGACGGTTCCATCGGGGTCCAGCGGGGCTGGCACGGTCAGCACGATCTTGCCGACGTGCCGGGCCTGGCTCATGAAGCGGAACGCCTCGGGTGCACGCCGCACGTCCCAGGCGGTGACCGGCAACGGCCGCAGCGCACCGTCCCCGAAGAGCTGGACCAGGGCGTCGAGCATATGCCCGATCCGGTCCGGCCCGGCGTCGAGCAGGTCGAAGGCGGTGTAGCGCACGCCGGGGTAGGCCTCCGCCACGTCCTGCGGACGCCTGATGTCCGTCTTGCCCATCTCGACGAACCGGCCTCCCGGTGCCAGCAACCGCAGCGACGCGTCGACGAACTCGCGGGCGAGCGAGTCCAGCACCACGTCCACGCCGCGACCCCCGGTGGCCGCCCGGAAGGAGTCCTCGAAATCCAGCGTCCGTGACGACGCGAGGTGCGCCGCGTCGAGACCGAGGCGGTGCAGCACATCCCACTTGCCGGGGCTGGCGGAGGCGTACACCTCGGCACCGAGGTGGCGCGCGAGTTGCACGGCCGCCATGCCGACACCGCCCGCTGCGGCGTGGATCAGTACCGACTCCCCGGCCCGCAGCTCGGCCAGTTCGACCAGACCGTAGTAGGCCGTGAGGAAGGTGATGGGCACACCGGCGGCCTCGGCGAAGGACCAGCCGCGCGGGATCGGCGCGACCGTCCGGTGATCCGCGACCGCCTCCGGACCGAACGCGCCGTCGAAGATGCCCATCACGCGATCACCCACGGCCAGGCCGGTCACGCCCGGTCCGACCTCGGTGACCACGCCGGCACCCTCGCCGCCGAGGACGAAGTCGCCCGGGTACATGCCGAGGGTGAGCAACACGTCCCGGAAGTTGAGGCCGGCCGCGCGAACGGAGATGCGTACCTGACCGGCGTCCAGCGGTTCGCGCGGCGCCGCCACGACGGCGAGGTTCTCCAGCGTCCCCTTGCCGGACAGTCCGAGCCGCCACTCGCGCTCGGGAGTCGCGAGCACACCGTCGAGCATCCCCGTGGCGAGCCGCGGCGCGAGGAGCGTTCCGGCTCGTACCGCGAGCTGCGGCTCGTCCTGTCGGACCGCTGCGGCCAGCAGGGCACCGGACACCGGGCCGTCGAGGTCGACCAGCACGAGGCGGCCCGGATTCTCCGCCTGCGCCGACCGGACCAGACCCCACACGGCCGCGGCGGCCGGGGCCGCGAGTGGCTCCTCCGCGCCGACCGCCACCGCCCCACGGCTGACCAGCACCAGCCGGGAGTCGGCGAAACGCTCGGCGGCCAGCCATTCCTGCACCAGGCGCAGCGCCGCTTCCAGCGCCGGAGCCGGATCGGCACCGGCGGGGCAGTCGACGAAGACGGCCGACGGTACCGGGTCCACCTCCGCCAGGCGTGCCCCACTTCGTACCGTGAAGCCCGCCTCCGCCAACGCCGCGGCGGTGCCGGCTCGGTCTTCACCTAGGACGACGTACTCACCGGGCGGCGTGGACGCCGCCTCGACCGGCGCCCAGTCGATCCGGTAGAGCGGCGCCCGATCCGGTACCTTTCCGGCCGGCAGCGCCCGCAGCACCAGCCGGCCCACGGTGACGACCGGCTGTCCCGCCTCGTCGTCGATGCGCAGCCGGACGCTCTCGCCGCCGGCCGGACCGAGCCGTACCCGCAGCGTGGTCGTCGCGGGCCCGTGCGCGGTCACGTCGTGCCAGGAGAACGGCAGACGTGTCCCGGCCGGCCCGTCCAACACGCCTCCGAGGGCGAGTGCGTGCAGCGCGGCGTCGAGAGCGGCCGGGTGGATGCCGTACCCCGCGACCGGGATGTCCGCCCCAAGCGTGACCTCGGCGAAGATCTCGTCGCCGGCACGTCGGGCGGCGCGCAGGCCACGGAAGGCGGGCCCGTACTCAAGGCCACCCTCGGCCATCCGGTCGTAGAGGTCCGCCACGTCGGCCGGGTCGCCACTCCCGGCCCACGGGATCGGTTCGGCGGGATCGCTGCGCGCGTCGAGCAGCCCGGTCGCGGTACGGGTCCAGGCAGGGTCGGTGGCGTCGGCCGAACGCGAGTGCACACTCAGCGCGAACGTCCCCTGCTCGTCCTGCTCGGCGACACGCAGCAGCAGCTCCACCGCGCCGTCCGGCGGGAGCACCACGGGCGCCTCGATGACCAGCTCAGCCAGCCGGGTGGCGCCGGCCTGGCGGCCGGCCTCGAGGGCCATCTCAACCAACGCGGCACCCGGCACCAGGATCTCGCCGCCCACCCGATGGTCAGCCAGCCATGGCTGCGTGGCGACCGAGAGCCGCGTGGTGAGCAGGACGGCGGCGTTGTCCGGCAGCGCGAGCCGGCCGGACAGCAGCGGGTGCCCGACCGCGCTGAACCCGGCGCCCAACCCCGTCTCCGGGGGCACGTCGAGCCAGAACCGGGTGCGTTGGAAGGGATAGGTCGGCAGGTCGATCCGGTGCGTGCCGTCGCCGACGAACGCGTTCCAGTCCGTGAAAGCCCCGGCGAAGGCCGCCCAGTCGGGGCTGGTCCCACGAACGTGAAGGGCAGCGACCGCGGCCGCCGCCGTGGCGGTCTCCCCCTGCTCACGACGGAGGAGCGGGACGAAGGTGGCGTCCTCGTCCGCCGCGAGGCAGTGCTGCCCCATCGCCGTGAGCACCCCGTCGGGGCCCAGTTCGAGGAACGCGGTCATCCCGTCGGCCAGCAACTGCCGGACGCCGTCGTGGAACCGTACCGTCGAACGCACCTGATCCACCCAGTACTCGGCCGTGCCCATCTCGTCGCCGACCCGTCCGCCGGTCAGCGTCGAGACGATGGCGATGCGGGGCGGATGGTAGGTGATGCCCTGCGCGACGGCACGGAAGTCGTCGAGCATCCCGTCCATCCGAGCCGAATGGAATGCGTGGCTGACCTGGAGCCGGCGGGTGCGGCGGCCCAGCGCGGCGAAGTGGTCGCCCACCTCGGCGGCGGCCTGCTCGTCGCCCGAGATCACCACCGCGTTCGGACCGTTGACCGCGGCGATGGAGAGCTCTCCCGCACGGCCGGCGAGCAGCGGCTGGACCTCCTGCTCGGTGGCGACGACCGACACCATCACGCCACCCGACGGCAGCTGCTCCATCAGCCGGCCGCGGGCGGCGACCAGGGCAGCGGCGTCCGGCAGGGTGAGAACACCGGCGACGTGCGCGGCGGCCAGCTCGCCGATCGAATGACCGAGCAGCGCCGCAGGGGTTAAGCCCCAGCTCTGCACCAGCCGGAAGAGGGCGACCTCGACGGCGAAGAGGGCCGGCTGGGTCCACCCGGTGCGGTCGAGCAGGCCGTCCGGATCCTCCGCGGCCCACATGACGTCCCGGATCGGCCGCTCCAGGTGCGGGTCCAGGGCCGCCGCCACCTCGTCGAGGGCGGCGGCGAAGACCGGGTACGCGGCCGCAAGCTCGCGCCCCATGCCCAGCCGTTGCGCACCCTGGCCGGTGAACAGCATCGCCAGGCGGGGCGCGCTGCCGGACCGAGTTCCCGGTACCTCGCCGCGCGCGATCGCTGCCAGCCCCGCCAGCATCTCCTGGCGACCCCCGGGCGGCACGGCCACCCGGTGCTCCAGCGCGGCCCGACCGGTGAGCAGCGCGTGGGCGACGTCGTCCAGGACGACCTCGGCCTCGCCGTCGAGCCGGACGATGAGCCGGGCGGCCAGGTCACGCAGGGCCTGCTCGCTGCGGGCCGAGAGCACCCAGGGCAGCGTCGCCGGACGTTGCGGGTCGCCGGACGGAACCTCGCGCGGAGGCGCCGCCTCGATGATGACGTGGGCGTTCGTGCCGCTGATGCCGAACGAGGAGACCGCTGCCCGGCGTGGCCGGCCGGCCTCGACCCACTCCTGCTCGGCCGTGGCCAACTGCACGTGACCGGCAGCCCAGTCGACGTGTGGGGTCGGCGCGTCGACGTGCAGGGTGCGCGGGATCCGGCCGTGGCGCAGCGCCATCACCATCTTGATGATGCCGGCGACGCCGGCCGCGGCCTGAGTGTGGCCGATGTTCGACTTCACCGAGCCCAGCCACAGCGGCCGGTCCGCGTCGCGGTCCTGGCCGTACGTCGCCAGCAGCGCCTGCGCCTCGATCGGGTCGCCGAGCGAGGTGCCGGTGCCGTGCGCCTCGACCACGTCGACATCTGCGGGCGTGAGCCCGGCGGACGCCAGTGCGGCCCGGATCACCCGCTGCTGGGCGGGCCCGCTCGGCGCGGTGAGACCGTTGGAGGCGCCGTCCTGGTTGACCGCCGAGCCGCGGACCACGGCGAGGATGCGCCGGCCGTTGCGCAGAGCGTCCGAGAGTCGCTCGACCAACAGCACGCCGACACCCTCGCCCCACCCGGTGCCGTCGGCGGCCGCCGCGAAGGCCTTGCACCGCCCGTCTCCGGCGAGGCCGCCCTGCTTGCCGAAGTCCAGGAAGGTGGTGGGGGTGGACATGACCGTCACGCCGCCGGCAAGCGCCAGTTCACACTCACCACGGCGCAGCGCCTCCATCGCCAGGTGCAGGGCCACCAGCGAGGACGAGCAGGCGGTGTCCATGGTGATCGCCGGGCCCTCGAAGCCGTACAGGTAGGCGACCCGCCCGGAGACCATGCTGGCCGAGCCGCCCGTGCCGAGGTAGCCGGCCAGTTCCTCGGGGACCGACTTGAGCCGGCTCAGGTAGCTGGTCGACATCACTCCGGTGAAGACCCCGGTCCGCGATCCGCGCAGCCGGAGCGGGTCGATACCGGCGTCCTCGAAGGTCTTCCAGGTGGTTTCGAGCAGGAGCCGTTGCTGCGGATCGATGGCCACCGCCTCGCGGGGCGAGATGCCGAAGAAGCCGGCGTCGAACTCGGCCGCGTCGTGCAGGAACCCACCGACCGGCTCGAAGTCGGCGTTCCGCGGAATCCGCCAACCACGGTCACGCGGGAAGGCACCCATCGCGTCCGTCCCGGTGGCCACCAGCCGCCACAGGTCCTCCGCGGTGTGCACACCGCCGGGATAACGGCAGCCGATGCCGACGATGGCGATCGGCTCGTCGGAGCGCCCGGAAGTCACGTCCGGGAACGGGAACCCGGACCGCTGGTCTGCGGTCGCCGGCTCGTACCCCTCGAGCAGGTTCGCCGCGAGGGCGTCCGGCGTCGGGTGGTCGAAGACCAGTGTCGCCGGCAGTCGGTTGCCGGTCAGCTCGGTGAGCCGGTTGCGCAGTTCCATCGCCGTGAGCGAGTCGAAGCCCAGGTCCCGGAAGGCCGTGTCCGGCCCCACGACTTCCAGGCCCGCATGCCCGAGCACGTCGGCGACCTGGGCCCGCACCACGTCGAGCACCATCCGGTGGCGGTCCGCCTCGGGGGTCGCGGCGATCCGCTGCGCGAAGGTGTCGGCACCGGCGGCGGTCGTGGCGACCCGGCGGCGTGCCGCCGAGCGCGACGAGGCCGGGGACACCGCCCGGTCCAGCCGGATCGGGACCAGCACCGCCTCTCCGGTGGCCGGTGCCGCGTCGAAGGCGGCGAGGCCCTCCTCGGCGGAGAGCGGCAGCACTCCGGCGCGCGCCATCCGTCCGGCCCCGGCGCCGTCCAGCTCGTCGGCCATGCCACCGGCCCCCTTCCAGGGGCCCCAGGCGAGCGACAGCGCGGGCAGACCGGCGGCGCGGCGGCGGGTGGCGAGGGCGTCCAGGGCGGCGTTCGCGGCCGCGTAGCTCGCCTGTCCCGCCGCGCCCAGCACCCCGGCGGCCGACGAGAACAGCACGAATCCCGCAAGGTCGAGGTCGCGGGTCAGCTCGTCGAGGTGGACAGCGGCGTCCAGCTTGGGGCGGAGCACGGTGTCGATCCGCTGCGGCGTGAGGTTGCTCAGCGTCCCGTCGTCGAGCACACCGGCGGCGTGCAACACCGCGGTCAGAGGTCGCTCGGCCGGGATGTCCGCGAGCAACGCGGCCAGCGCGGCACGGTCGCTGATGTCGCAGGCGGCGAAGCGCACCGCGTCGCCGAGCTCGGCGGCGAGTTCGGCAGCACCCCGCGCGTCAGCTCCCTGCCTGCTGACCAACAGCAGATGGCGTACGCCGTGCACGGCCACCAGGTGCCGGGCGAACAGCCGGCCCAGCGCTCCCGTACCGCCGGTGAGCAGCACGGTGCCCTCCGGGTCGAACGCCCAGCCCGCACCGGTGCCGGCACCGGTCACCCGGACGACCTCCGGCGACTCGGCTCTGCCGTCGCGCAGGCGCACCTGGGGCTCTCCGGCGGCGAGCACGGCGGGTAGGCGCTCGTACGAGGCCGCAGAGCCGTCCACGTCGACGAGCGTGATCCGATCCGGGTTCTCCGCCTGGGCGGAGCGCACCAGGCCCCACACCGCGGCCCCAGCCACCGACCGCAGACCATCCCGCGTGATCACGGCCAGCCGGCCGGAGCGTTCCTCGGCGAGCCAGCGCTGGACCGTGTCCAGGGTCCGGTGGACCGCCTCCCGCACGTCACCGGTGACCGGAACCGCGGTGACGACCATGGCCGACGCCGGGTCGACCGGCCCGAGGGCGGCGCTGAGCTCGTCCGGAACCGCGCCGAGGAACGCGACACCGCCCGGGTGCCCGTCGACCACCGGCAGCGACCGCCACCGGACGGTGTGCAGGACGTCGCCGACGATGCCGGCGGACACCGGGCGCAGCGTGACGCGTCGCGCAGCCAGGACCGGCGCACCGGTCACGTCCGCAGCCTGCACCTCCCCGTCGGCGCCGAACCGGACCCGCAGCGCGGTCGCGCCGGAGGCGTACAGGACCACCGACCGGTAGGAGAACGGCACCGACGCCGTTCCGTCGCCCGTTCCGGCCAGGCCACTGACCTGGACCGCAGCGTCCAGCAGGGCCGGATGGATGCCGAACCCCTCGTCGGCGGCGGCATCGAGGACCAGCTCGGCGCAGACCGCGTCGCCGCTGCGCCAGGCGGTCCGCACCGCCTGGAACAGCGGACCGTACTCCAGGCCGGCGGAGGCGAGCCGGTCGTAGAAGTCGTCGACCGGCAGCGGCACCGACCCGGCCGGCGGCCACTGCCGCAGGTCGAACGTGGGCGGTGCGGTGGCGACCGCGAGCGTCCCACTTCCGTGCCGGACCCAGGGCTGCTCGTCACCGACCCGGGCGAAGACCCGGACGGCGTACACGCCCGTGTCCGTCTCCGGTTCCAACCAGACCTGCACGGTCACCTCGGCGCCGGGCTCGACCAGGAGCGGAGCTTCCAGGGTCAGTTCCTCGATCAGGTCGCAGCCGACCTGCTCGCCGGCCCGTAGCACCAGGTCGACGAGGGCGGATCCGGGCACGGTCACCGCGCCCCGGACCACATGCTCGGCGAGCCACGGCTGACTCCGCAGCGAGAACCGGCCGGTCAGCAGCACCGCGTCGTGGCCTGCCACGCTGACCGCCGCGGCGAGCATCGGGTGCCCCGTGCCGTCGAGCCCCAGGCCCGCAGCCGCGGCAGCCGCGTCCAGCAGCGGCGGCGCGTCCAGCCAGTGACGTTCCCGGTCGAAGGCGTACGTCGGCAGCCCGGACGGGTCCACCGGCGTGGCGCCGAAGTAGGCGGCCCAGTCGACCCGCGCACCCGCCGTGAACAGCCGGGCCAGGGCGGTACGCAGCGCCGCCGGTTCGGTCCGATCGCGGCGCAGGGTGGGGATCAGTTCGGCCGGATTCTCCTCGCCGAGGCTGTCCCGCCCCATCACGGTCAGCATCGAGACGGGCCCGAGCTCGAGGTACGTGCCGACGCCCTCCCGGTCGAGGCGCGCCATCACGTCCAGGAAACGGGACGCGTCGCGGATGTGCCGCACCCAGTAGGCGGGGTCCGCGACCGTGGCGAGGTCGAGCAGGTCGCCGGTGAGCGAGTCGACGACCGGAATGACCGGCTCGTGGAACGTCACGGTGGCGATGAAGTCCCGGAAGTCGGCGAGGATCGGATCCATGTGCGGGGAGTGGAAGGCGTGACCGACCCGGAGCTGCCGGATCACCCGCCCCTCGGCGGCCCAGCGTTCGCTCAACTCGTCGACGTAGGCGGCGTCCCCGGAAACGACGATCGAGCGCGGACCGTTGATCAGGGCGACGTCCACCCGGCCGGTACGGTCGGCGATCTGGTCACGGATCTCCTGTTCGGTCCCCTCCACGCCGACCATCGCCCCGCCCGGCGGGAGTGCGTTCATCAATTTGGCCCGGGTGGCCGCCACCAGCGCGGCGTCCGACAGGGACAGCACACCGGCGGCGTACAGCGCGGCCAGGTCACCGACCGAGCCGGCAGCGACGTAGTCGGGCTTGACTCCCCAGTGCGTGAAGAGTCGGAAGAGTGCCACTTCGAGCGCGAAGATGGCCGGCGACGAGTAACCGGTGGTGTCGAGCAGTGCCGCCTCGACGGTGCCGGGTCGTGCCCACATCACGTTCCGGATGGGATGTTCGAGGTGTGCGTCGAGCGCGGCGCACGCCTCGTCGAACGCCTCGGCGAAGACCGGGTGGTGCTCGTACAGCTCGCGGCCCATGCCCAGGCGCTGCGCACCCTGGAACGTGAAGAGGACGGCCAACTTGCCGGGGCGCCGGCTCACGGCCGGGGCGCTTCCGTCGGCCAGTGCGGCCAGTCCCCGCAGCAACTCCTCGCGGCTGTCCGGGGCGAGCGCCGCGCGGTGCCCGAAGGCGGCCCGGCCGGTGGCGAGCGTGGCCGCCACCACGGCGTCCGTGGCGTCCGGACGCTCGTTCAGGTGCCGCAGCAGCGCCCCCGCCTGGTTGCGCAGAGCGGGACCGGTGCGGGCGGAGAGCAGGAACGGCCCGTCCTGCGTCCGCGCGGCGGCGGGATCCTCCGCCGGCTCCGGCTCAGGTGCCTGTTCCAGGATGACGTGCGCGTTGGTACCGCTGATCCCGAACGAGGAGACGGCGGCGCGTCGGGGCTGGTCGGCCGGCCAGGGGTGGTTCTCCTGTAACAGGCGTACGGCGCCGACGCTCCAGTCCACCTGGGTGCTCGGGCGAGCGGCGTGCAGCGTCTTCGGCAGGGTCCGTCGGCGGATCGCCTCGACGACCTTGATCACCCCGGCCACCCCCGCGGCGGCCTGGGTGTGGCCGACATTCGACTTCACCGAACCCAGCCAGAGCGGCCGGTCCTCCGCACGGTCCTGGCCGTAGGTGGCGAGCAGGGCCTGCGCCTCGATGGGGTCACCGAGCCGGGTCCCGGTCCCGTGGGCCTCCAGCAGGTCCACGTCGGCGGGCCGCAGTCGTGCGTCGGCGAGCGCCTGCCGGATCACGCGCTGCTGCGAGGGGCCGTTCGGTGCCGTGAGGCCGTTCGACGCGCCGTCCTGGTTGACAGCGGTTCCCCGGACGACGGCGAGGATCTGCCGACCGTTGCGACGGGCGTCGGAGAGCCGCTCCAACAGGAGCATGCCGACTCCCTCGGCCCAGCCGGTGCCGTCCGCGTCCTCGGCGAACGACTTGCAGCGCCCGTCCGCGGCGAGCCCGCCCTGCTTGCTGAAGTCGACGAACGTGGCCGGGGTGGACATGACCGTGGCCCCGCCCGCGAGTGCCAGCGAGCACTCCCCCCGGCGCAGCGCCTGCACCGCGAGGTGGAGCGTGACCAGGGACGATGAACAGGCGGTGTCGACGGTGACCGCCGGGCCCTCGAAGCCGAAGGTGTACGCGATCCGCCCGGAGGCGATGCTGCCGGCGCTCCCGTTGCCGAGGTGTCCCTCGAGGCCGGGCGGTACGACCGGGAAGCGGGCGGCGTAGTCGTGGTACATCAGCCCGGCGAACACCCCGGTGGCCGTGCCGCGCAGGGCGGCGGCGTCGATCCCGGCCCGCTCGATCGCCTCCCACGACACCTCCAGCAGCAGGCGCTGCTGAGGGTCCACCGCCGTCGCCTCGCGCGGCGAGATGCCGAAGAACCCGGCGTCGAACTCGGCCGCGTCGTAGAGGAAGCCGCCCTCGCTGCGATAGCCGTCGGGTAGCTCGGCCGCCCAGCCCCGGTCCTCGGGGAAGGCGCCGACCGCGTCGACACCGGATTCCACCAGGTGCCAGAGCTGGTCGGGTGTGGTCACTCTGCCCGGGTAGCGGCAGCCGACGCCGACGATGGCGATGGGTTCGGCTGCAGCCCCCTCCACCTCTTCGAGACGGCGGCTCACCCTGCGCAGTTCCCCGGTGACCTTGCGCAGGTAATCGACGATCTTCGAGTCGTCGGTCATCTGTCACCCTTCCTGGCTGTTGTCGGACCGGGTCACAGCTGCCCGAACTCCTGGTCGATGAGGCTGAGCAACTCGTCGGCGCCGGCACCGGCGAGATCGTCTTCGGCGTCGGCCGGCGTCAGGCGCGTCAGCAGGTCGCGCATTCGCTGCACGGCACGCTCCCGGTCGGGGTCACCCACCGGCAGGCCGGCGGCCAGCTTCTCCACCTGGTCGAGCACGGCGAGGACGTCACCGTCGGCCTGCGGTTCCGGCTCCAGCAGGCGTACGAGTTCGGCCGCGAGCACGAGCGGCGTCGGATGGTCGAAGACCGTGGTGGCGGGAAGCCGCAGTCCGGTGGCGGTGTTCAGGGCGTTGCGCAGCTCGACCGCGGTCAGCGAGTCGAACCCCAGGTCCCGGAACGGCCGGTCGGGTTCGACGACCTCCGCGTCGGCGTGCCCCAGCACCGATGCCACATGGTTGCGGACCACGTCCAGCACCAGCTCGTTGCGGGCCTGCTCGTCCGGTGCAGTGCGCAGGGCGGTCGCCAGCGACACCGGCTCCGCCTGTGCCGTCCGGGCGCTCGCCGGCCGCTGCACCAGGCCGCGCAGCAGCGGGGGCACCGCGTCCACGGGCACCGCGGCCGGATCCAGGTGCACCGGGATCAGCAGCGCCCGGTCCCGGCTGAGCGCCGCGTCGAACAGCGCCAGGCCCTCGTCGGCCCCGAGCGGGCGTACCCCGGCGCGGCGGATCCGCTGCTGGTCGGCACGGCCAAGCTCACCGGCCATGCCGTCGGCCTGTTCCCACGGCCCCCAGGCGAGCGAGACCGCGGGTAGTCCCTGGGCGCGCCGCTGCTGGGCCAGCGCGTCGAGGAAGGCGTTGGCGGCGGCGTAGTTGCCCTGACCCGCCGAGCCGAACACCCCGGCCATCGAGGAGAACAGCACCATCGCGCTCAGTTCTCCGGTCAGCTCGTGCAGGTGCAGGGCCGCGTCCACCTTGGCCCGCAGGACGGCGTCCACCGACTCGGGTGTCAGTGACGTGACGACACCGTCGGCGAGTACGCCCGCGCAGTGCACCACCGCGGTCAGCGGCCGCTCGGCCGGCACCTGCGCGAGCATCCCGCGTACCGCCTCGCGGTCTGCGACGTCGCAGGTGACGATGCTGACGTCGGCGCCCAGCTCGGTCAGTTCCCGCTCCAGCGCGACGGCGGCCGGTGCGGCGGCGCCCGCGCGGCTGGCGAGCAGGAGATGCCGTACCCCGTGTGTGGTGACCAGGTGCCGGGCGACCCGGCGGCCGAGGCCGCCGGTCGCCCCGGTGACCAGGACGGTGCCGGTCATCGCCGGTGGCTCGGTGACGGCCTTCGGGGCCCGGACGAGCCGGGGTACGTACGCCCGGCCGGCCCGCACCGCCGCCCGAGGCTCGTCGCTGGCGAGCAGCGCCGGCAGCGCCCGGTACGACGCGTCGAGGTCGTCCACGTCGATCCACCGGAACCGACCCGGCCGTTCGGCCTGCGCTGCGGCGACCAGACCACCGACCGCGGCACCGGCGAGGTCGTCGACCGTGGCATCCGGCTCCACGGCCACGGCGCCCCTGGTGAGGATGACGAGCGGCGCCGCGTCCTCGCGCTCCAGCACCCGCTGGAGCAACTCCAGCACCGCCTTGGTGCACTGGTGGGCGCGGGCAGCCGCATCGCCGGAGACGGCCATCAGCCAGCTCTGCAACAGGAGGGCCTCGGTGCCGATCGGGGGCAGCGATTCGCCGGTGTGCTCGTCGACGGTCACACCCGTGCCGGCCAGCGCCGCGACGATCCGTCCATCGCCGCCGAGCACCGTCCATCGTCCGGCGGCGGCGGGCGCGACGGCCGCCGGGGTCCAGTCGACGGCGAAGAGCGAGTCGTCGAGGGCGCCGGCCGGGCGGACCGCCTCGGCTGCGACCGGCCGGGTGGCCAGCGTCGCGACAGCGCCCACCGTGGCACCGTCCGGGTCGACGGCCTGCACCGACGCCGCGCCGTCCGCGCCGAGCACCAGGCGGACCCGTAGGTCGCTCCCGGTTCCCGTCCAGGTCAGCCCGGTGAAGGAGTACGGCAGGCGTACCCGCCCGTCCGGGTCGGTGGTCATGCCGAGGCCGAGGCTGTGCAGGGTAGCGTCCAACAGGACGGGGTGGACGGCGTACCCGTCGGGGTCGAGGCCGGCCGGTAGCGCCAGTTCGGCGAAGATCTCGTCGTCGAGACGCCAGGCCGCCCGGACCGCCCGGAAGGCCGGGCCGTAGTAGAGACCCGCCCCGGACAGCGTCTCGTAGAGCTCGCCCACATCCGCGGCCACCGCACCCGCCGGTGGCCAGGCGGAGGGACCGTCGAGCGGCGCGGGTGGCGTCGCCAGCAGTGTGCCACTGCCGTTGCGGGTCCACTCCGCGACGTCGTCCGACGGTCGTGAGTGGATGGTGAACGGCCGGCTCCCGGCATCGTCGGCCGCACCGACGGTCATCCGGAGTTGGACGCTGTCGCCGGTCAGCACCAGCGGCGCCAGGAGGGTCAGCTCCTCGACACCCGGGCTGCCGGCCGCCTCGGCGGCGTGCAGGGCCAACTCGGCGAGGACGGCGCCGGGCACCACGACCGCGCCGTGCACCCGGTGATCGGCCAACCAGGGCGCGACGCGCAGATCGATCCGGCCGGTGTAGACGGTGACGTTCTCGTCCGGCACCTCCACCACCGCACGGAGCAGTGGGTGGCCCGTCGTGTCGAGCCCCGCGCCGGCCAGATCGCCGTCCCACGTCGGCTCGGCGTCGAGCCAGTAGTGGGTGTGTTGGAAGGGGTACGGGGGCAGGTCGACCGGTTGGCCCGGTTGCAGCACGGACCAGTTCACCGGCACGCCACGGGTCCACAACTGCGCGACCGCGGAGCGGATCGCCCGTACCTCGTCGACACCACGACGCTGCACCGGCACCACCGCGTCCTGAGCATCAGCCGGCAGAGAACCCCGGATCAACGAACTCAACACCGGATCCGGACCAACCTCGACGAACGTGTCGACACCCGCCTCACGCAGCGCCGCCACCCCATCAGCGAACCGCACCGCCTCACGCACATGCCGCACCCAGTACGCCGGATCCGTCACCTCGTCGGACACCAACCGGCCAGTCAGATTCGACACCATCGGCACCACCGGCCGAGCCAACCGCAACTGCCCCACCACCGCCGCGAACTCATCCAACATCGGATCCATCAACGACGAATGAAACGCATGACTGACCCGCAACCACCGACACCGCCGACCCGCCGCCTGCAACCCCGCGACCACCCCGGCCAGCACCACCCGCTCACCCGAGAGCACCACCGACGACACACCATTGACCGCCGCCAGCGACACCCCCACCGGCAACTCACCCACCTCGGCCACCGCAGCATCCACCGCCACCATCGCCCCACCCGCCGGCAACCGCTGCATCAACTGCGCCCGCGCCGCCACCAACCGCGCCGCATCCGACAGCGACAACACCCCCGCCACATGAGCCGCCACCAACTCACCCACCGAATGGCCACCCACAAACGACGGCACCACACCCCAACTACGCAACAACCGGAACTGCGCCACCCCCACCGCGAACAACGCCGGCTGCGTGAACCCCGTGCGATCCAGCAACTCCTCGTCGCCGCCCCACATCACCTCACGCAACGACCCCGGCAACCACCGATCCACCTCATCGCACACCTCACCAAGCGCAGCCGCGAAAACCGGAAACTCCCCCGCCAACTCCCGACCCATCCCCAAGCGCTGCGCACCCTGACCCGAGAACAACACCGCCACCCGAGCACCCGCGGGCACACCCCGCACCACACCCGCAGCCACACCACCCGCGGCCACCGCCGCCAAACCCGCATCCAACTCACCAGCATCAGCAGCCACCACCGCCGCCCGCACCGGCAACCCCGACCGCGACAACCCCAACGACAACGCCACATCCACCGGCGAACGACCCGCCAACAACCCCCGAACCTGAACCGCCACCGCCCGCAACCCCGCCGCCGAACCCGCCGACAACGGCACCACCACACCCGACGACGACCCCGAAACCCCCGCCGGCCCCGAAACCACCGCCGGCTCCGGATCACCCTGCTCCAACACCACATGAGCATTCGTGCCAGAAATACCGAACGACGACACCGCCGCCCGCCGCACCCGACCCACCCGCGGCCACTCCCGCCGCCGCGTCACCAACCGCACCCCACCCGACGACCAATCCACATGCGGAGACGGCTCATCCACATGCAACGTCGCCGGCACCACCCCCCGCCCCAACGCCAACACCATCTTGATCACACCAGCCACACCCGCAGCCGCCTGCGTGTGACCAAAATTCGACTTCACCGACCCCAACCACAGAGGCTCACGCCCCTCACGACCCTGCCCATACGTCGCCAACAACGCCTGCGCCTCGATCGGATCACCCAACCGAGTACCCGTCCCATGCGCCTCCACCACATCCACATCACCCGGCCCCAACCGAGCCACCGCCAACGCCTGCCGAATCACCCGCTGCTGCGACGGCCCATTCGGCGCCGTCAACCCATTCGACGCACCATCCTGATTAACCGCCGAACCCCGAACCACCGCCAACACCCGATGACCACGCTCCCGCGCCACCGACAACCGCTCCACCACCACCACACCAGCACCCTCACCCCACCCAGTGCCATCCGCAGCAGCAGCAAACGACTTACACCGCCCATCCACCGCAAGCCCACCCTGGCGCAGGAAGTCCAGGAAGGTGCCCGGCGTCGGCATCACCGTGACGCCCGCGGCCAGCGCCAGGGAACACTCACCACGGCGGAGCGCCTGAACGGCCAGGTGCAGCGCCACCAACGACGACGAACACGCCGTGTCCACCGTCAACGCCGGCCCCTCCAGACCCAGCACATACGACACCCGCCCCGACAACACACTCGCCGCCCCCGCGGTTCCGGAGTAGCCGGCGACGTGTTCCGGCAGTCGAGGTAGCCGGGTGAGGTAGTCGTGGTACATGACGCCGGCAAAGACCCCGGCGTTGCTGCCGCGAACGGTGGTGGGGTCGATGCCGGCGTGCTCCAACGCCTCCCAACTCACCTCCAGCAACACCCGCTGCTGCGGATCCATCGCCAACGCCTCACGCGGCGAAATCCCAAAGAACTCCGCATCGAAACCCGCCGCGTCGTCGAGGAAGCCGCCCTCAGCGCGGTGGCCGTCGCCCAGATCGGCATCCCAGCCCCGGTCGACCGGGAACGGGGACATCGCGTCGGTCCCGGCCTCGACCAGCCGCCACAGGTCGTCCGCCGAACGGACCCCGCCCGGGTAGCGGCAGCCGATGCCGACGATCGCGATGGGCTCGTCGTCGACGGGGGTCCCCACGACGGGCTGAGCGGGCGCCGGCCCGGCGGGTACGGCCGGCGCCAGCGCGCGGGCGAGATGCACGGCGAGGACGGACGGACGCGGGTAGTCGAATACGAGGGTGGCCGGCAATCGGGTGCCGGTGGCTTCCGCCAGGAGGTTGCGCAGCTCCATCGCGGTCAGGGAGTCGAGGCCCAGATCCTTGAAGGCGCGCTCGGCCGAAACCTGGTTGGCGTCGTACCCCAGGACTGCGGCCGCGCTGCTGCGGACCAGATCGGTGAGGACCTGGACCCGTTCACTCTCGTCCATTACGGCCAGCCGGTCGGCGAGTCGGCCGCCGGCCGACTCGGCCCGCCGCGCGGTGCGGCGGGCACGGCTGGGTCGCAGCTCCCGCAGCAGCGCCGGTACGGATTCCTCGTCCAGCGCGCCGAGCTCCAGCCGGACCGGCAGAACCACCGGATCCGCACCGGCGCAGGCACGGTCGAACAGCGCCAGCGCGTCCGCGGAGGGCAGCGGGGTAACGCCGGAACGCCGGATACGGGCCCGGTCCACGTCGGTGAGGCGGCCGCTGATCGTGCTCTGCGACTGCCACAGACCCCAGGCCAGCGAGGTGGCCGGACGTCCGGCCGCCCGACGGCGGACGGCCAGGGCGTCGAGGAACGCGTTGGCGGCGGCGTACCCGGCCTGCCCGGCGGCACCGAAGACACCGGCCGCGGAGGAGAACAGCACGAAGGCGGTGAGCGGGCATCCAGCCGTCAGCTCGTCCAGGTGCAGAGCGCCGTCCACCTTGGGCCGGAGCACCGCGTCGAGACGCTCCGGCGTGAGCGCCCGGAACACACCGTCGTCGGTCACGCCGGCGCAGTGCACGACTGCGGTGATCGGCCGACCGGTCAGCACCTCGCGCAGCGCCTTAAGGTCGGCGATGTCGACGGCGGCGAACTCGACGGCGGCACCGAGACCGGTCAGCTCCTCGTGGAGGGCACTCGCGCCCGGTGCGTGCTCGCCCTGACGGGAGAGCAGCAGCAGCGAACCGACCCCGTACGTCGTGACCAGGTGACGTGCGACAAGGGCGCCGAGGGATCCGCTCGCCCCAGTGATCAGCACGCTGCTGCCCGGGTCGAAGACCGCAGCCGGTTCTTCCGCGCCGGCCGACGGGTCTTCCGCTGGCACAGCTACCAGCCGTGGCACGAGCAGGTCGTCACCGCGGATCGCGAGTTGCGGTTCGCCGGTGGCGACCGCGGCCGCGAGCGGACCCGTCCCGTCGAGGGCCACCGGGTCTGGCGCGTCGACCAGGACGATCCGCCCGGGGTTCTCGGTCTGCGCCGTCCGCAGCAGTCCCAGCGCGGCCGCGCCGGCAGGGTCGCCGATCGGCTCGTCGGTGCGGGTGGCCACGGCGCCGCCGGTGACCACCACCAGACGAGCGGCCTCGAACCGCTCATCGGCCAGCCAGTCCTGCACCCGACCCAGGACCGAACGGCACCGGCTGTGCACGGCCTCCGGACCGCTACCCGCTTCCTCGGGCGGCAGCGGCAGGACCACGACGTCGGCGTCGAGGCCGGTCGGGACGCCGTCCAGGACCGCCCAGCTGGCGGTCGCGGCCTCGGCGGGCACCGTGATCGGCTGCCAGTGGACCCGGTACAGGTCGCGGCCGGCGCTGCCGACGGGGACGGCAAACTCGTCGGCCGCACGCAACGCCAGCGAGTCCACGACGGCGACGGGGGCGCCCGTGCCGTCGCTCAGCGCGACCCGCACCCGGTCGGGGCCGCTCATCGACATCCGGACGCGGCAGAAGGCGGCGCCGTCGGCGTACCGCGTCACGTCCGAGAAGGAGAACGGCACCCGGCCCCCGTCGGGCAGCACGCCCAGGCCGACGGCGTGCAGGGCGGCATCGAGCAGCGCGGGATGCAGGCCGTACGCGCCCGGGTCGGCGTCCTCGGGCAGCTCCACCTCGGCGAGGACATCGGCACCGTCACGCCAGGCGGCCCGCAGGTTCTTGAAGACCGGGCCGTACTCGAAGCCATCGGCGGCGAGGCGCTCGTAGAAGCCGTCGAGTGGAAGCTGCTGCGCACCCGGCGGCGGCCAGATCGCCTCGGACGAGGTCTCCTCCGGCACGGCGTCGACGGCCAGCACCCCGGCGGCGTGGTGCACCCAATCCGAGTCCGGCCGGGCGTCGGGCCGGCCGCTCACCTGGATCCGGCGGCGGCCCGCGTCGTCGGGTGCCTCCACCCAGACCTGCACGGCCACCCCGCCCTGCTCGGGCAGTACCAGCGGGGCTTGCAGAGTCAGCTCCTCGATACGGGCGCAGCCGACCTGATCGGCGGCCCACATCGCCATCTCGACCAGCGCGGTGCCGGGCACCACGGTGGCACCGAGCACCCGGTGATCGGCCAACCACGGTTGGGCGGCCGGGCTGAGCCGGCCAGCGAGCAGCATCGCGTCCTCGTGCGCGACGGTGGTGATCGCGCCGAGCAGGGGATGGTCGGCGGGTCGGAGTCCAGAACCGGTGACGTCGCCGACGGAGAACCGGGGACGGGCCCAGTAGTGGGTGTGTTGGAAGGGGTACGGGGGCAGGTCGACCGGTTGGCCCGGTTGCAGCACGGACCAGTTCACCGGCACGCCACGGGTCCACAACTGCGCGACCGCGGAGCGGATCGCCCGTACCTCGTCGACACCACGACGCTGCACCGGCACCACCGCGTCCTGAGCATCAGCCGGCAGAGAACCCCGGATCAACGAACTCAACACCGGATCCGGACCAACCTCGACGAACGTGTCGACACCCGCCTCACGCAGCGCCGCCACCCCATCAGCGAACCGCACCGCCTCACGCACATGCCGCACCCAGTACGCCGGATCCGTCACCTCGTCGGACACCAACCGGCCAGTCAGATTCGACACCATCGGCACCACCGGCCGAGCCAACCGCAACTGCCCCACCACCGCCGCGAACTCATCCAACATCGGATCCATCAACGACGAATGAAACGCATGACTGACCCGCAACCACCGACACCGCCGACCCGCCGCCTGCAACCCCGCGACCACCCCGGCCAGCACCACCCGCTCACCCGAGAGCACCACCGACGACACACCATTGACCGCCGCCAGCGACACCCCCACCGGCAACTCACCCACCTCGGCCACCGCAGCATCCACCGCCACCATCGCCCCACCCGCCGGCAACCGCTGCATCAACTGCGCCCGCGCCGCCACCAACCGCGCCGCATCCGACAGCGACAACACCCCCGCCACATGAGCCGCCACCAACTCACCCACCGAATGGCCACCCACAAACGACGGCACCACACCCCAACTACGCAACAACCGGAACTGCGCCACCCCCACCGCGAACAACGCCGGCTGCGTGAACCCCGTGCGATCCAGCAACTCCTCGTCGCCGCCCCACATCACCTCACGCAACGACCCCGGCAACCACCGATCCACCTCATCGCACACCTCACCAAGCGCAGCCGCGAAAACCGGAAACTCCCCCGCCAACTCCCGACCCATCCCCAAGCGCTGCGCACCCTGACCCGAGAACAACACCGCCACCCGAGCACCCGCGGGCACACCCCGCACCACACCCGCAGCCACACCACCCGCGGCCACCGCCGCCAAACCCGCATCCAACTCACCAGCATCAGCAGCCACCACCGCCGCCCGCACCGGCAACCCCGACCGCGACAACCCCAACGACAACGCCACATCCACCGGCGAACGACCCGCCAACAACCCCCGAACCTGAACCGCCACCGCCCGCAACCCCGCCGCCGAACCCGCCGACAACGGCACCACCACACCCGACGACGACCCCGAAACCCCCGCCGGCCCCGAAACCACCGCCGGCTCCGGATCACCCTGCTCCAACACCACATGAGCATTCGTGCCAGAAATACCGAACGACGACACCGCCGCCCGCCGCACCCGACCCACCCGCGGCCACTCCCGCCGCCGCGTCACCAACCGCACCCCACCCGACGACCAATCCACATGCGGAGACGGCTCATCCACATGCAACGTCGCCGGCACCACCCCCCGCCCCAACGCCAACACCATCTTGATCACACCAGCCACACCCGCAGCCGCCTGCGTGTGACCAAAATTCGACTTCACCGACCCCAACCACAGAGGCTCACGCCCCTCACGACCCTGCCCATACGTCGCCAACAACGCCTGCGCCTCGATCGGATCACCCAACCGAGTACCCGTCCCATGCGCCTCCACCACATCCACATCACCCGGCCCCAACCGAGCCACCGCCAACGCCTGCCGAATCACCCGCTGCTGCGACGGCCCATTCGGCGCCGTCAACCCATTCGACGCACCATCCTGATTAACCGCCGAACCCCGAACCACCGCCAACACCCGATGACCACGCTCCCGCGCCACCGACAACCGCTCCACCACCACCACACCAGCACCCTCACCCCACCCAGTGCCATCCGCAGCAGCAGCAAACGACTTACACCGCCCATCCACCGCAAGCCCACCCTGCTTGCTGAACTCGGTGAACACCTGGGGAGTGGACATCACGGTCACGCCACCCACGAGGGCGTACGTGCAGTCGCCGCGACGGAGTGCCTGAGCGGCCAGGTGCAGCGCCACCAACGACGACGAACACGCCGTGTCCACCGTCAACGCCGGCCCCTCCAGACCCAGCACATACGACACCCGCCCCGACAACACACTCGCCGCGCTACCGATGCCCCGGAAGCCCTCCAGTTGCGGATCGTCGGCGGTGACACTGGCGTAGTCCTGCCCGTTGGTGCCGATGAAGACGCCGGTCCGGTCGCCCTTGAGCGTCCGTGGGTCGATGCCGGCGTGCTCCAACGCCTCCCAACTCACCTCCAGCAACACCCGCTGCTGCGGATCCATCGCCAACGCCTCACGCGGCGAAATCCCAAAGAACTCCGCATCGAAACCCGCCGCGTCGTCGAGGAACGCGCCGATCTGGGTGGCCGACGTGCCCGGCCGGCTTTGATCGGCGTCGCTCAGTGTCTCGAGGTCCCAGCCACGGTCGGTGGGGAAGCCGGAGAGGCCGTCGCGTCCGGCGGCGAGCAGGTCCCAGTAACTGTCGACGTCGTGCACACCGCCGGGGAACCGGCAGCCGATGCCGACGATCGCGATCGGCTCACGGCTGGACTCGTCGGCTTCCCGGAGGCGCTCGTGAGCGTCGTCGAGTTCGGCGGTGACCCGCTTGAGATACTGCAGCAGCTTCTCTTCGTTGGACATGCGCAGATTCACCGAGCCCCGTACTTGTCGTCGATGTAGGCGAAGATGTCGTCGGCCGACTCCGGTGGATCGTCCGTCGTGCGCTGACGCGGGATCGGCAGACCATTCACGAGTGCCCGCAGACGGTCCGCCAGTTCGGCCCGGGTGCTCTCCTCCAGGTCGGCCGCGAATGCGGCCTCCAGCCGTTCGACGTAGCGCAGCGGCGACTCGTCGTTCTCCGGAGCCGCCGGGCGCACCAGGTCGCCGAGGTGTTCGGCGAGGGCCGCGGGCGTCGGATGGTCGAACACCGCCGTGGCGGCCACCGGACGACCGATGGCGGCACCGAGCCGGTTGCGGAACTCCACCGCCGCCAGCGAGGTGAACCCGAGCGCGGTGAACGGTTGGTCGGCCCGGATGGCTCGCTCGTCGCGGTGGCCGAGGACGGCGGCAGCGTGCTCCGCCACCAGCCGCAGCAGCGTGGCGTCGCGTTCGGCTTCGGTGAGGCGCGTGAAGTCCGTGGCCGGGACCACCGGCACCGGCGTCGGCGCGGACACAACCACCGCCGGCACCAGGTCGCCGAGCAGGGAGCCCGTCCCGGTCGCGGCGAACCGTGGCCAGTCCACGTCGGCGATTACCACCGTCGGCAGGCCGTCCCCGAGGGCGCTCGACAGGGCGTCGAGCGCGGCTTCGGGGGGCATCGGGCGGATGCCCGTGTGGCTCAGGCGGCGCTCCACCTCCGGCCGGTCGGCCATCCCGTCGCCGGACCAGGCACCCCAGGCCACGGACGTGGCGGGCAGCCCGGCGGCGTGCCGGGCCTCGGCGACCGCGTCCAGCGCCGCATTCGCCGCCGCGTAGTTGGCCTGCCCGGCCGCCCCCGTGGTGCCGGACATCGAGGAGAACAGCACGAAGGCGTCGAGTGGCAACTCCCGGGTGAGTTCGTCCAGGTGCCGGGCTCCGGTGAGTTTGGCGCGGGCGACGGTCGCCAGGCGCGTCGGGTCGAACCCTTCCACGACACCGTCGTCCAGGACGCCAGCGGTGTGGAAGACGGCCGCCAACGGCCGGTCGGCGGGCACCTGGGCGAGGACGGCGGCGGCCGTGTCGGGCTCGGCGATGTCACCGGCCACGACGCTCACCTCGGTCCCCAGCTTCTGGAGGTCGGCCACGAGTGCGTCGGTGCCGGGCGCGGCAAGGCCACGCCGGCTGACCAGGACGAGGTTCCCGGTGCCCGCCGCGGCGAGCCGCCGGGCCACCACGGCACCGAGCGCCCCGGTGCCGCCGGTGATCAGGACCGTACGGCCGGGCCAGGCGAAGGTCGGTGCTTCCACCGAGCCCCGCACCGTGACCAGCCGCCGGGTGAACGTTCCCGCCGCGCGCAGGGCGTATTCGCCCTCTTCCGCCGCGCCGAGCAGTGCGACGACCCGGTGCGCGTCCCGGGCGCCAGCCTCCGCGGGTAGGTCGATCAGACCACCACGCAGCTGGGGCATCTCGACAAAGGCGCTCCGCGTGAATCCCCACACCGAGGCCGCGTCGGGCGCGGGTGCTTCCGTGGCGACCTGCACCGCCCGCCGGGTCACGATCCACAGTGGTACGGCCAGCCCGGTCGCGGAGAGCTTCTGGATCAGCGTGGTGGTGGCGACCAGATCGTGACCGATGTCCGGGTGGTCCGGGTGCGGGCGATCGGAGAGGGTCGCGAGGGACACGACGCCGGCCAACGGCTGCGAAATGGTGCCGAGGGTGGCGGCGTCCCGGATGTCCACCTGGGCGCCCGCCCGGGTCAGCGCCGCGGCGACCGCGTCCGCGAGGGGGTCCTCGCCGGTCCCGGTGACGAGCAGCCAGCGACCGGACAGAGCCGGAGCCGACGGCTCGGTCACCCCGCGCCATTCCGATCGGTAGGTGAGAGTGGCCGCACCCCCGGCCGGATCCCCGGCCGGAGTCAGCCAGAACCGCTCGCGCTCGAAGGCGTACGTCGGCAGATCCACCATCGATCCGGACGCGACGTCACTCCAGTTGACGGGCACACCCCGGACGTGCAGGTGGGCGAGGGCGGCCCGCAGCGCGTACTCCTCGTCCTGGTCCTTGCGCAGCGTCGGGATCGCGACGGCGCGCTCCGGGTCGAGCGAAGCCGCCGCCAGCGCCGACAGGACGCCGTCGGGACCCAACTCGACCAGGGTGGTGATGCCGTCGGCGGCCAGGCGGTCCAGGCAGTCGCCGAATCGGACGGCCTCGCGGACGTGACGCGTCCAGTACTCCGGCGTACGGATCTCCGCACCGGCGACCGCACCGGTCCGGTTGCTGATGACCGGCATCTGGGGCTCTTGGAACGTCAGATCGGCCAGCACCGACCCGAACTCGTCGAGCATGGGGTCCATGTGCGGTGAGTGGAAGGCGTGGCTGACCGCGAGCCTGCGGGTACGCCGCCCTCGTCCGGCGAGCTCCGCCGCGACCTCCTCGGCGGCCGGCCCGTCACCGGAGAGGACGACGGCGCGCGGCCCGTTCACCGCGGCCACGGCCAACTCCCGTTCCCGCCCGGCGATCAATGCCAAAACCTCGTCCTCGGTGGCCTCGACCGCGATCATCACGCCGCCCGCCGGGAGGGCCTGCATCAAGCGGCCCCGGGCGGTGACCAGCACCGCGGCATCGGCCAGGGAGAAGATCCCGGCGGCGTACGCGGCGGCCACCTCGCCGATCGAGTGGCCGGCGACCGCAGCGGGCGTCACACCCCATCCGGCGAGGGTCCGGAACAGCGCCGCCTCGATGGCGAACAGGCCCGGCTGCGTGTACTCGGTCCGGTCGATGAGGCCGTCTGCCGGATCCGCCCAGAGCACGTCCTTCAGTGGTCGGTCGAGGTGCCGGTCCAGCTCGGCGCAGACTGCGTCGAACTCCGCCGCGAAGGCGGGCACCGCCTGGTACAGCGCCCGTCCCATGCCCGGGTGCTGGGCACCCTGACCGGTGAAGAGCAGGCCGGTACCGCCACCGGCGGCGACGCCGGTGACCACGGCAGCGGCGGTCCGCCCCTCGGCGAGCAGGTCGAGAGCGTCGAGGAGGTCCGCCCGGTCGGCGGCGAGCACCGCGCCGCGGTGGGGCAGCGCCGCCCGGGTCAGCAGGGTGGACCGCGCGACATCCCCGACGGCGTACGAAGGGCGATCGGTCAGGTGATCCCGCAGCCGCCGGGCCTGGCGGCGCAGCGCGTCCGGAGTGCCACCGGAGACGACCACGGGTGCGAGTGACCGCACGTCGGACCCGACCGGCGCCGGTTCCTCGTCGGGCGCCTGCTCGACGATGAGGTGGGCGTTCGTGCCGCTGGCCCCGAACGAGCTGATTCCCGCGCGGCGCGGGTGGTCGGTGGCCGGCCACGGCTGTTCCTCGGTGAGCAGCCGGACCGTCCCGGCGGACCAGTCCACGTGGCTGGTGCCACGGTCGACGTGCAGCGTGCGGGGCAGGATTCCGTGCCGCAGCGCCATCACCATCTTGATCACGCCACCGACACCGGCGGCGGCCTGCGCGTGGCCGATGTTCGACTTGAGCGAACCGAGCCAGAGTGGTGTGGCTGGCTCCCGGTTGCGGCCGTAGGTGGCCAGCAGCGCGCCGGCTTCGATCGGGTCGCCGAGCGACGTACCGGTGCCGTGCGCCTCGACCGCGTCGACGTCGGCGGTGACCAGTCCCGCGTTGTGCAGCGCGGCCCGGATGACCCGTTGCTGGGCGGGGCCGCTCGGGGCGGTGAGCCCGTTGGTGGCGCCGTCCTGGCTGACCGCGCTGCCGCGCAACACGGCGACGACCGGATGCCCGTTGCGGCGCGCGTCGGAGAGCTTCTCCAGCAGCAGCAGCCCGACGCCCTCGGCGAAGCCGGTGCCGTCGGCGCCGTCGGCGAACGCCTTGCACCGGCCGTCCGCGGCCAGCCCGCCCTGCCTGTCGAAGTCCCGGAACATCGCCGGGGTGCCCATCACCGTGACACCGCCGGCCAGCGCCAGCGAGCACTCCCCGTTCCGCAGCGCGTTGGCGGCGAGGTGGATTGCGACGAGTGACGAGGAGCAGGCGGTGTCGACGGTGACCGCAGGGCCCTGCAATCCGAAGGTGTACGCCAGCCGGCCGGTGGCGACACTGCCCGCGGTGCCGTTGATCAGGAAACCTTCCAGATCGTCGGGTACGGCGGGCAACCGGGCCGCGTAGTCGTGGTACATCAAGCCGGCGAACAGACCGGTGTCGGTGCCCCGCATGGCGTGCGGGTCGATCCGGGCCCGTTCGAAGACCTGCCAGGCGGTCTCCAGCA
This sequence comes from Micromonospora sp. WMMD736, assembly GCF_049179015.1. Classification (NCBI taxonomy): domain Bacteria; kingdom Bacillati; phylum Actinomycetota; class Actinomycetes; order Micromonosporales; family Micromonosporaceae; genus Micromonospora; species Micromonospora sp. WMMD736. The sequence goes on along the minus strand of NZ_JBMHMI010000001.1, from coordinate 5,063,822 downwards.
GCAGCCGCTGCTGGGGATCCATGGCGGTCGCCTCGCGCGGCGAGATGCCGAACAGGGCGGCGTCGAACTCGGCCGCGTCGTAGAGGAAGCCACCGGCGGCGCGGCCGGCGAAGCCGTGCCGATCCCAGCCGCGGTCGGCCGGGAAGGGGCCGATCGCGTCCGTGCCACTGTGTACGAGTTCCCACAGGTCCTCCGGCGAGCCCACGCCCCCGGGGAACCGACAGGCCATCGCCACGATGGCGATCGGTTCGCGACCGCTCTCCTCCAGCTGGGCCAACCGGCGCTTGGTCTCAGCCAGGTCGGCCGACGCCCGGCGCAGGTACGCGCGCAGTTTCTCCTCGTTGCTCATCGCTGACAGCACCTGTCCCGTCGTCACACCTGGTTGTCGAGGAAGGAGAAGAGCTCGTCGTCGCTGGCGGTCTCGAACGATTCGGGCGCGTCGCCGACCGGCGGGACGCCGCCGAGGGTGTCCAGCAGACCGCCGAGTTCCTTGCTGATCCGCTGCCGCAGCGGGTCGTCCGGCGAGACGTCCGCGACGAAGCGGCCGAGCCGCAGGATGCCGGCAAGCAACTGTTCGGGATCGGGTGCCGCGTCGGGCACCAGTTCGGCCCGTAGCCGCTCGGCGAGAGCCTCGGCGGTGGGGTGGTCGAACACGAGTGTCACCGGGAGGCGCAGGCCGGACACCCGGTTGAGCCGGTTACGCAACTCCAGTGCGGTGAGCGAGTCGAAGCCGAGTTCCTTGAGCGGCTGGCCGACCGGCACCGCCGCGGCGGAGGCGTACCCGAGCACCTCGGCGATCTCCTCGGCGACCACCTCACGCAGCAGGCGTTCCTGCTGCTCGGGCGGGCGGGTCTCCAGTCGGTCGAGGCGACCGGCCGAGGCCTCTGCCCGGGCCGCCCGGCGTGCCGGAACCCGGATGAGCGACCGCAGCAGGTGTGGAGCCGTCGCGGGGTCGGCCGGCCGCAGCGCGGCGGGGTCCAGATGCATCGGCAGCAGCAGCGCCTCGGGCGACCGTACGGCCGCGTCGAAGGAGGCCAGCCCCTCGGCCGCAGACATCTCGGCGATGCCCAGCCGGGCCAGTCGACGCACGTGACCCTCGTCGAGGTGCTCGGTCATGGTGCTGCGGACGCCCCAGAAGCCCCACGCCAGCGAGGTCGCCGTCAGGCCGAGGGCTCGGCGGTGTGCCGCGAGGGCGTCCAGGAAGACGTTCGCTGCTGCGTAGTGCGCCTGTCCGGCGGTGCCGAATGTGCCGGCCGCACCGGAGAAGAGCACGAACGCCCGCAGATCGTGACCCCGCGTCAGCTCGTGCAGGTGCAGCGCCGCGTCGACCTTGGGACGCAGGACGGCGTCGACCCGCTCTCCGGTCAGCGCGGTGAGGACCCCGTCGTCGAGCACGCCGGCGGTGTGGACGACCGCGGTCAGCGGACTCTCGGCGTCGATCCCGGTCAACAGGTCGGCCACCGCCGCGCGGTCCGCCACGTCACACGCGGCCCAGCGAACCCGGGCGCCGAGCTCGGCCAGTTCGGCGCTCAGCCGCTCGGCACCCTCGGCGGCGTCGCCACGCCGGCTGACCAGGAGCAGGTCACGCACCTGGTGTTCGCGGACCAGGTGTCGGGCCACCAGACCGCCAAGCGTGCCGGCCGCGCCGGTCACCAGCACGGTGCCGTCGGGGCCGAACGGGGTGGGCTGGTCCGGTGCCGGATGGAGCCGGGCCAGCCGCGGTGCCAGCACCACACCGTTGCGGATGGCCAACTGCGGCTCGTCGGCGGTGAGGGCGGCCGGCAGGACGCTGGCCGTACCGGACCCGTCGTCGAGGTCCACGATCGTGAACCGGCCGGGATGCTCCGCCTGCGCCGAGCGCAGCAGACCCCACACCGGGGCATCGGTGAGGCTCGGCGTATCGGCCGGGCCGGTCGCGACCGCGTTACGGGTCAGCACGACGCAGCGGATCCCGGCGAAGCGTTCGTCGGCGAGCCACGCCTGCAGCTCGGCCAGGGCGGCGCGGACCACGCCATGCACCTGCTCGGCGACCGCCTCCGAGCCGTTCACGTCCGACACGACGTCGAGCGGCAGCAGGGCGACGGCCGGGCGGCGGGCACCCGCGGCCAGCGCCTCGGCGAACTGGGCCATACCGGGGTAGTGCGGTGGCAGGCCCGCGTACTGGCCGCTGGTCAGGCCCGATTCCGCCCCGATCAGCACGATGTCCTGGCCGGCGGCGGCGCCGTCGACCGGGACCGGCTTCCAGTCCAGGCGGAAGACCGACGCCGCGGCGCGTTCGTCGGCGAGCCGCTCCACGGCCACCGGGCGCAACACCATCGCGTCGATGGTCAGCACGGCGGCGCCGCTGCCGTCGAAGGCTGCCACCGTGTACCCGCCGCCGTCCGAGGTGGTGAGGCGGACCCGCAGCTCGGTGGCACCGGTCGCGTGCAGGCTGATGCCGGTGAAGGAGAAGGGCAGCCGCCGGTCACCAGCGCCGAGGAGGAAGGTGCCCTGCAGAGTGGCGTCGAGCAGCGCCGGGTGTACGCCGTACCCGTCGTGCTCGGCGAGGTCCGCCGCGAGAGCGACCTCGGTGAGGATGTCGTCGCCGTGGCGCCAGGCCGCCCGGACGCCCCGGAACGCTTCGCCGTACTCGTATCCGGCCTCGGCGAACTGTGCGTACAGGTCGTCCACGTCGATCGGGACGGCATCCACCGGCGGCCACGGGCCGGCCAGTCCGGGCGCCGGGACGGCGTCGGTTGCCAGCCGGCCGCTGGCGTGCATGGTCCACGGCGGTCCGGAATCACCGGCCCGGGAGTGGATGCTCAGCTCCCAGCGGCTGTCGGCGCCGGGCCGCACCGTCACCTGCAGGTCGACACCTCCGCTGGACGGCAGGACGACCGGCTCGTGCAGCACCAGCTCCTCGACCGTGTCGCAGCCGACCGCGTCGGCGGCGTGCCGGGCGAGTTCGACCATCGCGGCGCCGGGCAGGATGACCGTGCCGGCGACTCCGTGCTCGGCCAGCCAGCGGTGCTCGCGCAGGGTCAGCCGGGTGGTGAAGGTGGCGGTGCCATCGGGCTGGGTGACCATGGCGCCGAGCAGCGGGTGGCCGCCCGGGGCGAGGCCGAGAGCGGTCGGTTCACCCGCGCCGGCCCCGTCCAGCCCGGACGTGCGCTGCCAGTAGTGCTCCGACCGGAAGGGATACGTCGGTAGGTCGACCGGTTGGGCGCCGGTGAACAGGGCCGAGAAGTCGACCGGCACACCGGAGACGAACAACTCTCCCGCCGCGGTGAGCACCTGCTCCCAGCCACCACTGTCCCGACGCAACGAACCCACCGCGACCACCGAGGCACCCACCACCTCCGCGGTCTCCTGCACCCCCATCACCAACACCGGATGCGGCGACACCTCCACGAAAACATCAAAACCATCCGCCAGAAGAGCCCGCGTCGCATCCTCGAACAACACCGGACGACGCAAATTCTCATACCAGTAATCCGCACCCAGCAAACCACCATCGACCGGCTTCGCCGACACCGACGAATACAACGGCACCACACCCGCCGACGGCACCACACCCGCCAACGCCTCCACCAGATCCCGCTCAATCAACTCCACCTGAGCAGAATGCGAAGCATAATCCACCGGAATACGCCGAACCGACACCCCGGAACCCTCACACGACGCGAAGAACTCCTCCAACGCCGCGACCTCACCCGACACCACCGTCGACGACGGACCATTCACCGTCGCCACCGACAACGACCCACCAAAACCAGCCAACAACCCCCGCACCCGCTCCGCCGGCAAACTCACCGACACCATGCCACCCAACCCCGACAACCGCAGCAACAACCGCGCCCGCAACGCCACCACCCGCGCCGCGTCCCCCAACGACAAAACCCCCGCCACACACGCCGCCGCGATCTCACCCTGCGAATGCCCCACCACCGCCGCCGGCCGCACCCCCAACGACTCCCACACCGCCGCCAAAGACACCATCACCGCAAACAAAACCGGCTGGACAACATCCACCCGATCCAACCCCGGCGCACCCTCCACACCCAACAAAACATCCAACAAAGACCACTCAACAAACGGCGCCAACGCCTCGGCAGACTCCGACAACCGCCGCCGGAACACCTCCGAAGAACCCCACAACGCCACCGCCATATCCACCCACTGCGAACCCTGCCCAGGAAAAACAAAAACCACCCCGGACCGATCCCCAGCCACCCCCGAAACACCACCACCAGCAGCAACCTCACCCAAACCCGCCACCAAAGCGGCACCATCACCACCCACCACCACCGCCCGACGCTCAAAACGCGAACGGTGGGCGAGCGAAGCGGCCACGTCGAGGGGCGGCAGGCCCGGCACCGAATCGGCGAGCCGGGCCGCCAGCGCACGGAGGGCGTCGTCGGTGCGGGCAGTGAGAAGCAGCGGCACGACCCGGTCGGACGCCGGGGCATCCGGCACGTCGGTCGCCGGTGGCGCCTGCTCGATGATGGCGTGCACGTTCGTGCCGCTGATTCCGAAGGCGGAAACGCCCGCGCGGCGGGGACGGCCGGTCTCCGGCCAGGCACGGGCCTCGGTCAACAACCGCACCGCACCCGCCGACCAATCCACATGCGGAGACGGCTCATCCACATGCAACGTCGCCGGCAACACCCCATGCCGCAACGCCAACACCATCTTGATCACACCAGCCACACCCGCAGCCGCCTGCGGATGCGCGATGTTCGACTTCACCGACCCCAACCACAGAGGCTCACGCCCCCCACGACCCTGCCCATACGTCGCCAACAACGCCGACGCCTCGATCGGATCACCCAACCGGGTACCCGTCCCATGCGCCTCCACCGCGTCCACATCAGCGGGTTCCAGGCCGGCGACCGCCAACGCCCGTCGGATCACCTGTTGCTGTGCCTGACCGTTCGGCGCCGCGAGGCCGTTCGACGCGCCGTCCTGGTTCACGGCGGTACTGCGCACCACCGCCAGCACCTGGTGTCCCCGCGCCCGAGCGTCGGACAGCCGCTCGACCACCAGGACACCGACACCCTCACCCCAACCCGTACCATCCGCGCTCGCCGCGAACGCCTTGCACCGACCATCCGCCGACAACCCCCGCTGCCGCGAAAACTCCAAGAACATCCCCGGCGACGCCATCACCGTCACACCCGCCGCCAACGCCAGCGAACAATCCCCCGCCCGCAACGCCTGCACCGCCAAATGCAACGCCACCAACGACGACGAACACGCCGTATCCACCGTCACCGCCGGACCCTGCAAACCCAGCGCGTACGCCACCCGACCGGAGACGACACTTGACGACTTGCCGGTCACCAAGAAGCCTTCGAAGCCCTCCGGCGCCTCGTGCCAGCGGGAGCCGTAGTCCTGGTACACCATGCCGGCGAAGACGCCGGTGTCGCCGCCGCGCAGCGACACCGGATCGATACCCGCCCGCTCCAACGCCTCCCACGACGTCTCCAACAACAACCGCTGCTGCGGATCCATCGACAACGCCTCACGCGGCGCAATACCAAAGAACCCCGCATCAAACTCCGCCGCGTCATACAAAAACCCACCACGACGCGCATACGTACGCCCCGACACCCCCGGATCCGGGTCGTACAACGCCTCCACATCCCACCCACGATCAGCCGGAAAATCACCAACCGCGTCCACACCATCAACAACCAACCGCCACAAATCCTCCGGCGACCGCACCCCACCCGGAAAACGACAACCCATCCCCACGATCACCACCGGATCATCACCATCCGACGACCGCACCACCGGCACATCAACCACCCCCGCCGAACCCACGAGTTCCTCGCGCAGATGCCGCGCGAGCCGCTCGGGCGAGGGATGGTCGAACAGCAGCGTGGTGGGCAGCTTCCGGTCGACGACACGACTCAACCGGTTGCGCAGTTCCACCACGGTCAGGGAGTCGAAGCCGCTGTCCTTGAAGGCTCGATCGGCCGGCACGTCCCCGGCATCGCCGTGACCCAGCACCGCGGCGGCATGGGTACGCACCAGGTCCAGCAGGGCCTGCGTCTGTTCGGCCTCGGAGCGGCCGTGCAGTGTGCCGGCGAAGCCGTTCTGCTCGGGTTCCTCGGTGGTGTCCGAGCTGGGTGCCACCAGCTCGGCCAGGAGCCGGTCGCGGGAAGGAGCGGCGGCGGAGAGGGCGTCCGGGTCGAGGTCCGCGACGACCGGGCAGGGCTCCGCCCCACCGACCAGATCGGCGAGCGCCTCCACGGCGAGGCCCGGATCCATCGCGATCACGCCGCGCCCGCGCATCCTCGTCTGCGCGCTCTCGGCGGCCATGCCGGCGCCGCCCCAGATGCCCCAGGCGATCGCGGTAGCGGGCAGGCCGTCAGCGCGCCGGCGCCGGGCGAGGCCGTCGAGGTACGCGTTGGCCGCCGCGTAGGCGGCCTGCCCGCCGTTGCCGAGGACGCCCATCACCGACGAGAAGAGAACGAACGCGTCCAGGTCGGAGGTGAGTTGATCGAGGTTGGCGGCGGCCACCACCTTGGGGCGAAGCACGTTGGCGATCTGCTCGGGGTCGAGGCCGTCCAGCACACCGTCGTCCAGAACGCCGGCGGCGTGCACCACCGCGGTCGGCCGGTCCTCGGCCGGCAGGCCGGCCAGCAACGCGGCGAGCGCCGCACGGTCGGCGACGTCACATGCGGCAAGGGTGACTCGTACGCCGAGGGCGGTGAGTTCGTCCCGGAAGTCGGTCGCGCCGGCCGCGTTCGCGCCACGCCGGCTGACGAGCAGGAGGTGCTCGGCGCCGTGCTCGGCGAGCCAGGTGGCGACGCGTCGGCCGAGCGCTCCGGTCCCGCCGGTGACCAGCACGGTGCCGCGGGGCCGCCATCCGGCCGGTCGTGCGCCGCTCGCGCTGGTGAGCCGGCGGGCGAACAGGCCGGCGGGCCGGATCGCCACCTCGGTCTCGCGAGCCGTACCGGACAGCACGGCCCCCAGGCGCTGGGCCGCACGATCGTCGAGTCGGTCGGGTAGGTCGACGAGGCCGCCCCACCGGTCGGGGTGCTCGACCGCGACGACCCGGCCGAGGCCCCAGAGCGCGGACTGCTCCGGCTCGGTGCGTTCAGCGCTGTCCGCGGACACACCGCCCCGGGTCATGAGCCACAGGGGAGCGTCGACTCCGGCGTCACCGAGCGCCTGCACGAGGGTGACCGTCGGCACCACAGCGGGCATCAGCGAGACGACCCCGGCCACGTCGCCGGCCCCGGCCAGCAGGTGGGTCATGTCGGCACGGTCGGTGCCGGCGGGCACGACGACCTCCACGGCACGCGCGCCCAGGTCACCGAGCGCAGCGGTGACGACGCCGGGTACGGGCCCGTCCTCCGGCCGTACCACCAACCACGTCCCGGTCAGGACCGTAGCGGCGGGCTCGGACACCACCGGGGCCCAGCTGATCCGGTACCGCCAACCGGCCGCGGCGGACTCGCCGGTACGACGCTGCCGCCATGCCGACAGGGCCGGCAGCACCGGAGCCAGGACGTCATCGTCGACCAGGCCGAGCATGGTGCGCAGGGCGCTGTCGTCGGCGCGGTCGACCGCGTCCCAGAAGCTCGCCTCGGCCGGGTCCCCAGCGGCTTCGGAACGCGTGGTCTCCAGCCAGTAACGCCGGCGCTCGAAGGCGTACGTCGGTAGGTCGACCGGTTGGGCGCCGGTGAACAGGGCCGAGAAGTCGACCGGCACACCGGAGACGAACAACTCTCCCGCCGCGGTGAGCACCTGCTCCCAGCCACCACTGTCCCGACGCAACGAACCCACCGCGACCACCGAGGCACCCACCACCTCCGCGGTCTCCTGCACCCCCATCACCAACACCGGATGCGGCGACACCTCCACGAAAACATCAAAACCATCCGCCAGAAGAGCCCGCGTCGCATCCTCGAACAACACCGGACGACGCAAATTCTCATACCAGTAATCCGCACCCAGAAAACCACCATCGACCGGCTTCGCCGACACCGACGAATACAACGGCACCACACCCGCCGACGGCACCACACCCGCCAACGCCTCCACCAGATCCCGCTCAATCAACTCCACCTGAGCAGAATGCGAAGCATAATCCACCGGAATACGCCGAACCGACACCCCGGAACCCTCACACGACGCGAAGAACTCCTCCAACGCCGCGACCTCACCCGACACCACCGTCGACGACGGACCATTCACCGTCGCCACCGACAACGACCCACCAAAACCAGCCAACAACCCCCGCACCCGCTCCGCCGGCAAACTCACCGACACCATGCCACCCAACCCCGACAACCGCAGCAACAACCGCGCCCGCAACGCCACCACCCGCGCCGCGTCCCCCAACGACAAAACCCCCGCCACACACGCCGCCGCGATCTCACCCTGCGAATGCCCCACCACCGCCGCCGGCCGCACCCCCAACGACTCCCACACCGCCGCCAAAGACACCATCACCGCAAACAAAACCGGCTGGACAACATCCACCCGATCCAACCCCGGCGCACCCTCCACACCCAACAAAACATCCAACAAAGACCACTCAACAAACGGCGCCAACGCCTCGGCACACTCCGACAACCGCCGCCGGAACACCTCCGAAGAACCCCACAACGCCACCGCCATATCCACCCACTGCGAACCCTGCCCAGGAAAAACAAAAACCACCCCGGACCGATCCCCAGCCACCCCCGAAACACCACCACCAGCAGCAACCTCACCCAAACCCGCCACCAAAGCGGCACCATCACCACCCACCACCACCGCCCGACGCTCAAAACGCGAACGGTGGAGCAGGGCGGCACCGACGTCGCCGGGGTGAAGCTGCGGGTTCCGTGCGAGGAAGGCGGCCAGGTTGCCGGCCTGAGCGCGCAGCGCGGACTCGGTCGGGCCGGACACCGTCCAGACGACCGGCCCGCCCGCGCGCTCCATCTCCGCCGCGACCGGCTCCGGCTCGGGCTCCGACTGCTCGATGATGACGTGGGCGTTCGTGCCGCTGACCCCGAAGGAGGAGACGCCCGCGCGGCGCGGGCGGCCGGTCTCCGGCCAGGCACGGGCCTCGGTCAACAACCGCACCGCACCCGCCGACCAATCCACATGCGGAGACGGCTCATCCACATGCAACGTCGCCGGCAACACCCCATGCCGCAACGCCAACACCATCTTGATCACACCAGCCACACCCGCAGCCGCCTGCGGATGCGCGATGTTCGACTTCACCGACCCCAACCACAGAGGCTCACGCCCCCCACGACCCTGCCCATACGTCGCCAACAACGCCGACGCCTCGATCGGATCACCCAACCGGGTACCCGTCCCATGCGCCTCCACCGCGTCGACCTCGGTAGCACCGAGACCCGCCGAGGCCAGCGCTCGCCGGATCACCCGCTGCTGGGCTTCGCCATTGGGTGCGGTCAGACCGTTGGAGGCGCCGTCCTGGTTGACCGCCGAGCCGCGGACCACCGCCAGCACCCGATGTCCGCGCGCCCGAGCGTCGGACAGCCGCTCGACCACCAGGACACCGACACCCTCACCCCAACCCGTACCATCCGCGCTCGCCGCGAACGCCTTGCACCGACCATCCGCCGACAACCCCCGCTGCCGCGAAAACTCCAAGAACATCCCCGGCGACGCCATCACCGTCACACCCGCCGCCAACGCCAGCGAACAATCCCCCGCCCGCAACGCCTGCACCGCCAAATGCAACGCCACCAACGACGACGAACACGCCGTATCCACCGTCACCGCCGGACCCTGCAAACCCAGCGCGTACGCCACCCGACCGCTGGCTACGCTCGCGGTGCTGCCGGTGAACTGATAACCCTCGGTCTCGGCAAGCGGCTCGTGCAAAGGCGCGCCGTACTCCTGCGCGGTGAGCCCGGCGAAGACGCCGGTGTCGCCGCCGCGCAGCGACACCGGATCGATACCCGCCCGCTCCAACGCCTCCCACGACGTCTCCAACAACAACCGCTGCTGCGGATCCATCGACAACGCCTCACGCGGCGCAATACCAAAGAACCCCGCATCAAACTCCGCCACGTCATACAAAAACCCACCACGACGCGCATACGTACGCCCCGACACCCCCGGATCCGGGTCGTACAACGCCTCCACATCCCACCCACGATCAGCCGGAAAATCACCAACCGCGTCCACACCATCAACAACCAACCGCCACAAATCCTCCGGCGACCGCACCCCACCCGGAAAACGACAACCCATCCCCACGATCACCACCGGATCATCACCATCCGACGACCGCACCACCGGCACATCAACCACCCCCGCCGAACCGACGAGCAGTTCGTCGAGGAGGGCGGCCACGTCCGCGGGCGTGGGCCGGTCGAAGAGGATGGTCGCGGGCAGCGGCAGACCGGTGGAGCGGCTCAGCTCGCCGCGCAGCTCGACCACGGTCAACGAGTTGAAGCCGAGGTCGCGGAACGTACGCCGCAGGGCGACCTCGCCCGGATCGGAATATTCCAGCACCGCCGCGACGCACTCCGCGACCAGGCGGAGCAGCGTCCGCTCACGATCGGCCGCCGGCAGCCCGGCCAGCCGTTCGCGCAGGGCAGCGCCGGGGTGTTCGACTTCGGGCTCCTCGTCCCCGGCGGGCTCGGGCGAGCTGGCGGTCACCGCGGCTACGGTTCCGTCGGGCAGCCAGTAGGGGCGCCGGGCGAACGCGTACGTCGGTAGTTCCGTCCATCGCGGACGGTGCGGCGCGAAGAGGGCGGCGTCGTCGAAGGATGCCCCGGCGACGTGGAGCTGGCCGACCGCCGCCGCGAGCGAGGCGGTCTCGGATCGGTCGCCGCGCAGCGTGGCCACGCAGGTCACCGATCTATCGGCGGCGGCGAAACCGTCCCGCGCCATGGCCGTGAGCACGCCACCCGGGCCGATCTCGACGAAGGTGTCGATGCCCTGGGCGACCATCTCCTCGACGGCGGCGTGGAACCGAACGGTGGCGCGGGCGTGTCGCACCCAGTATTCGGGGTCCTGGAGCTGCTCGGCCGGCGCGACCGCACCGGTCACCGTGGAGACGATCGGCAGCGTCGGCGGCCGGTAGGTCAGCGACGCCGCGATCTGGCGAAATTCGTCGAGCATCGGCTCCACCAGGTGCGAGTGGAACGCGTGGCTCACGGTGAGCCGCCGGGTCTTGTGACCACGGGCGGCCAGGGCGGCGGTCACCTGGAGCACCGCGTCCTCGTCACCGGACAGGACGGTGGCCTGCGGGCCGTTGACGGCGGCCAGACCGGCGCGGTCCTCGATCCCCGCCAGCAGGGGCAGCACCTCGTCCGGGGCGGCCTGCACGGCCACCATCGCGCCACCCTCGGGCAGCGCCTGCATCAGCCGGCCGCGCGCGGCGACCAGGGCCGCCGCGTCGGCAAGGTCGAGAACACCGGCGACGTGGGCCGCGGTGATCTCGCCGATGGAGTGTCCGGCGAGCAGTTCCGGCGCGACACCCCAGGAGCTGACAAGGCGGAACAGTGCGACTTCGAACGCGAAAAGGGCTGGTTGCGTGTAGCCGGTCTGATCCAGCAGCGCCGCCTCGGCAGTGCCCGGCGCGGCCACCATCAGGTCACGGATCGACCGGTCGAGGTGCGGGTCCAGCGCCGCGCACACCTCGTCCAGTGCGGCGGCGAAGATCGGATATGCCTCGGCCAGTTCGCGGCCCATCCCGGGCCGCTGGCTGCCCTGGCCGGTGAAGAGGAACGCGATCCGCGGTGACGCGGCGGCCACGCCGGTCCGCACACCGCTCGCCCGCCGGTTCCCGGCCACCGCCGCGAGGCCGGCGAGCAGCTCGTCGCGGCTTCCTGCGACGACTGCGGCGCGGTGCTCGAACGGGGTCCGGGTGCGGACCAACGCGGCGGCGACGTCGGCCGGGTGCGGTTGGCGCGTGCCCAGCCAATCGGCGAGCCGGGCGGCCTGGCCGCGCAGCGCGGCCTCCGACCGCGCGGAGAGCAGGTACGGCAACACGGCGGACCCGCCGTCCGCGACGCCCTCCTCCGCTGCCGCCGGATCGGGGCACTGCTGACTGCCGAGCACGACATGGCAGTTGGTGCCACCCATCCCGAACGAGCTGACGCCGGCCAGCACCGCGCCGTCGATGGGCTGTGGCGTGGTGGCCACCCTGAGGCGGAGCCGGTCCAGGTCGATGTCGGGATTCGCGGTGGTGAAGTGCAGGGTGGCCGGAATGGTGCGATGGGCCAGGGCGAGAGCGGTCTTGAGCAGCCCCGCGATGCCCGCAGCGCCCTCGAGGTGGCCGATGTTCGTCTTCACCGAGCCCACCAGCAGAGGATCGGCTTCCGGGCCACGGGCCGCGCCGAGCACCGAGCCCAGCGCCGCCGCCTCGATCGGATCGCCGACCCGGGTTCCCGTACCGTGCAGCTCGACGTACCGGACCTCGGCGGGCGCCACGTCGGCGTCCGCGTACGCGTCGCGCAGCACCGCCTCCTGACCGGTCCGGCTCGGCGTGGTCAGGCTCTCCCCGCCACCGTCGTTGTTCGTCGCGGAGCCACGGATGACGCAGTAGACGCGGTCACCGTCGGCAACCGCCGCGCTCAGCGGCTTGAGCAGGACGATGCCGCCGCCCTCGCCGCGCACGTACCCGTTGGCCCGGGCGTCGAAGGTGTAGGAGCGGCCGTCCGGGGAGAGCGCCCCGAACCTGGCGACCGCGACGGTGCCTTCGGGGTCGAGCATCAGGTGTACGCCGCCGGCCAGCGCGACGTCGCACTGGCCGGCCCGGAGGGCCTGTGCCGCGAGGTGCACCGCCACCATCGAGGAGGACTGGCCGGTGTCGACCGAGAGGCTCGGTCCCCGCAGCGCCATCGTGTGCGAGACCCGGTTGGCCATCATGCTTCGGTTGAGCCCGGTGACGGTGTACTGCCCGGCCGGGGTGCCGGCGCGGCGCAGCAGGGCCGCGTAGTCGTCCGACATCGCGCCGACGAAGACGCCCGCCGAGGTGCCGGCAAGCGCGTCGGGCCGGATACCGGCGTCCTCGACGGCCTCCCAGCAGAGCTCCAGCGTCAGCCGCTGCTGCGGGTCCATCGCCGCCGCCTCGCGGGGCGAGATCCCGAAGAAGGCCGGATCGAAGCCCTTGACGTCGGTGAGATAGCCGCCACGAAGCGGCACCGACCCGTCGGCCGGGCGCCGCTCGTCCGGCGTGTCGGTGATCGCGTCCACACCGTCGCTCAGCAGCCGCCAGTACTCGGCCGGTGAATCGGCCCCGGGTAGACGGCAGGCCATGCCCACGATGGCAATAAGATCGTCTCGCACAAAAACCCCCCGTGGTTTTTTCGATGAGCAGATCAGTTGCGTCAGGCGACGCCTGCGGCATGTGCGCCGATGTAGTCGTGGTCGAGGGCGGCGCGGGTCAGCCCCGGTGGCACGTCGAGGCCGGCGGCCAGCTCGAGTGCGCGGGGTGCGACCCGCTCGCACGCCTCGTTGAGCGCGTCGGGCAGGGCGCGCAGCAGCTCTGCCGGTACGGCACCGACGAAGTCGGCGGCGTCGCGGATGATCGTGCTCAACACGTGGATCGCCAGCAGGTCGGGGTCGGCCTCCTCGCCGAGAAGCTGCACCGTGTCCCGGAAGGCGACCGCCTCGGCGAACCGCTCGGCGAGCACCAGCTGCGCGTTGAACGTAGCGGGGGTTACCGATCCGTCGAGGCGTTCCAGCAGCTGCCGGTGCAGCTCCCGTTCCCGGGCGTACGCCAGCCGCAGCCAGGTCGCCGGGGCGTGCAGGTCGTCCCCGGCGACCGGTGGGGTGCTCTCCGGCACGTCGTATCCGGGGGCGCTGACCATGCCCCAGGCGGCCTCGATCAACAACATCTGGTTGTCCGCGGCGGCGGAGTTGTACGCCTGGGCCAGCCCTTGGTAGTCGACGAACCGGTTGATCGAGAAGAAGCCGAGTGCACCGGCCGACTGCCGGCAGAGCGCGATGGTGTGTTCGGCGAGCCGGGTGACGGTCACCTTGCGCAGCGACGTCACCCGCAGGGTTGCCAGATTGAGCTTGAGCGAGACGGTGCGCCGTACGGCGTCGGCGATGAGCTGCGCCACCCGGGCGCCGGCCAGCGCCGTGAGCAGGGTGTGCTGCTGGTTCACCATGCTGATGGCCGGCACCGGACGGTCGAAGGCACGGCTCACGAGCGTTCGCCGGTACGCGTGCGGCAGGGCGATGGCGACGGCGGCGCGGGTGACTGCGGCTTGCCCGATCACCACCGCGTCCCAGGCGAACCGGGTGAGCGTCAGGGTGATCCGACGGCGGATCTCCGGGCTGCCGACCGGATCGCTGAACCCACCGTCCGGCGCAATGCGCGCGACGTGCGGCAACCACGCCTCGAAGGGCAGCCGCACGTCGTCGAACGCCACGGCGGCGTAGTCCATCGGCAACAACGCGGTGGCGGGCTGGGCCTGGACGCCTACGCCCTCGCACGGTCCATCCTCGTCGCGGATGGGGACCGCGAACAGGAAGCTTCCGCACTCCCGGCCGTCGACGATCAGCTCGGCGGCGACGATCCCGAGTCGGGAAACACCGTCCGCGCCGACGCTTGGCGGGTACTTCACCGCCGCCCGACCCGGGGTCCGGAGGGTGAATCCGTGCCGGTCGGGATCATAGGTCGCCGTGGTGCCGACGCGAACGTTGCTGTTGCCGTGTCCGAGCTCGGTGAGCAGCACCGCACCGACGGCGTCCGCCTGCACCAACGCCGCGAGGTGTCCCGCGGCGTGTGCGGCGCCGAAGTCGAGGACCGCGCCGGTCGCCATGCAGTGGTGCAGCATCAGAACGTGGAACAACGAGGGATCGCGTATCGCGGCCCACTCGAGTAGGGGATGGAGGTACTCCGGCCGCTGTAGCAGCGGCTCACCGAGGTCGAGTGCCGCGGTGACGTACTTCAGCCGCCGATACGCCAGTAACGCCCGGTCGAGGCCGCTCTCGTCGCCGTCCGTCTGGAACAAGTCGGTGTCGAAGATTTCCGCCAACTGCCGGCGGACGTCAGCCCCCGAAGCCCGATTGCCAGAGACCGCGTTTGCAAAGTCCACTGTCAATTTAATTTCCCCGTTTGAACACAGCGACACGGCTGGCCCAACGCCCCGTTTTGCGTCTGCCAATACTACGCACTCCGATGGAGTGAGTCTTCCCCCCGTAACGGTGCAGTGCACCTCAACATCCACTTTGGAGCCGAGTCATCCAGCGACCAAACTCTATGAGGGACCCATGGCTCAAGCAAGAGAGATACCCGAAGCCGCCGCGTGAACAAAATCACGTGAGCGCCGCAAAATAGCCGCTGACCTGGGGATACAGCGCTCACTGACGGTCCCGGCGTGCTGCCGGAGCGCATCCGGGACCCGGGCCCTCGCCGCCGCACCCCAGCCCGTCCGCTCCGTCCGCGCCAACCCAGGGTCTCTTCGTGGATGCGGGAAACTGCACTCGACCCCTGAACCGTGCGGGTGCATTCCTCGCTGGATGAGTAGGGATTTGGAATTCGGTTATGATTCGTCCTGGTCAACTACGACCTGCCGCCGAAATACAATGGAAATCGAACCAGGCAGCCGGTAGGAAGCGCGACCGAACCAGGTGGCCGCAACGGATCCTTGCCCTTCGACGTGGTCAGGCCTTAGGTTGCATCGATGATCCTCAACGAGGAGCCTCGACGTGGCCCTGTCCTGGACCTGAGCCACGGCGGTCCGCGGCCCGAGGATCTTGACGGCCTCACCTACCTGCGTGGACTTTCGAGGCGCGGGTTCCTCACGAGCGCCGCGTTGGCGGCCTCGGGGCTGTCGGCCGCCTTCGGCCTGTTGCCCGGATCCGCTCAGGCTGGTGGCAGTTATCAGCGGCCGTGCGGAAGCGTGCGGATCTCAAGCTCCTGGCAGGATCACCGGAACCGGACGCCTCCCTCGGGGGAGCCGGGTACCGACTACGCGGTCGGAATCGGCACCCCCGTCATGGCCGCGGCGAACGGCACGATCCGTTTCGTGAAGACCGACACCTCGACCGCGACCGGACGCGTCGTGGGGATGGCCCACGACGACGGCAACTACAGCCGGCACCTGCACCTGTCGACGGTCACGGTCGCCACCGGTCAACGGGTATCGCGGGGTCAGACCATCGCGTACACCGGCGCTTCGGCGAACGGCAGTGACTCCGGCGTCGGACCGCACGTGCACACGAGCCTCTGGCTGAACACCGGCAGCCCGACGAACTTCCGCGCGACAGTGGACTTCGAGAGCTACGTCGGGGACCTCACCTCCCCGAACCCGCCCGACCAGGAGGTAGACGAAGTGTTCATCGCGAACGTGAAGGGCAACTGGTACCTGGTGGTTCCGCAGGGCACCAGCAAGCCACGTGCGGTGGTCCTCGGCGGCGACAGCAACGCCGCCGCTTCCGGCCTCCCCGTCCTGAACTTCAGTTGGGACCCGTCGATCAATGCGCTCAGGGCCGCGGTCGACGGCATCGGCTGATTCCGCCGCCCGAAGTGGTGGCCACACCGGAGACACTCAAGTTCAACCCGGACACCGGTGGCATCGAGGCGTTCACCGCTCCCGGGCGCAGCCGTGCCGCACGGCCTGTCGAGCCTCCCCCGATGCCTACGAGGGCGAGGACCGGGCTGCCCGGCGGCGCTCGGTGAGCCGGCGCGCCTTCACCACGTTGCCGCAGTCGGCCATGCGGCACCAGCGACGGGAACCGTTGCGGCTCTGATCGAGGAACAGCCAGCCACAGCCACCTTCGCGCACCGGGCAGCGGTGCACCCGGGTCAGTTCGGCGGTCAGCACAATGTCGAAGACGGCCTCGGCGATCCGGTCCGGCACCAACATGGCGGGCACCGTGCCGTAGGCCAGCCGCACCCGCGACGAGTCGAGCACCAATCTCGCGCGAGCGGCCGCTCCCGACCAACGCTCGTGCAGTCCGACCAGCGCGGCACGGGCCGCGACAGGGTCACCCGCCGCGTCACCGTCCGCGTCGGTGACGACCGCGAGCAGCACGAGGTGGAGCGCTTCACGAATGTCCCGTACGGCGGCGAGCCCCGCGTGCGCCGCCGCCGGCTCGTCGCGCCACGCCCGGTCGACCTGGTCGACCTCCGCGTCGCGGATGATCCCCACCCGGAGCGACCAGCTCAGCAGGGCGGAGCTGTCGGTCAGAAAGTCGTGGGGTGGCGAGTTGCCGCCTCGCTCGAGAGTGTTGACCAGGTCGAGCGCCGGGTGCCCGCCGACCAGCGGCAGCTCGGACACGTCGAGGGGCATATCGACGACGCTACCACTTATGCCACTGAAGACGGTAGCGCCGATGCAGCGACTGTTGATAGTAGAGCGCATCCATGGACTTCACGCTACCGTCTAAACGTGCTTAGGTGGAATCACACTCCGGCCCGATCGGTATCGCCGAAGGGTCGACCCTCCATTCAGGATTGGGAGGTAGCCGATGGCGCACCCTCGACGCGCGGTCCATGCCCTCGTCGCCTTGTCCGCCGCCACGTTCTGTTACGTCACCACCGAGGTGCTGCCGATCGGGTTGCTCACGCTGATCGCGCCGGACCTGGGCCGTTCCAGGTCCGAGGCCGGCCTGCTGGTGACCGGGTACGCCGTCGTGGTCATGATCGTGGCCCTCCCGTTGACCCGGGTCACCCGGCGAGTGCCACGGCGTCCACTACTCGTCGGCACCATGGGTCTCTTCGCCGCCGCGACGACGGTGTCCGCGCTCGCCGACTCCTACGAGGTGCTGCTCGCCGCACGACTGGTGTCCGCCACCACCAACGGCGTCTTCTGGGCAGTGGTGTTTCCCGTAGCGATCTCGATGTTCCCCGCGAGCGTCCGAGGCCGCGTGGTGGCTCGACTCTCGATCGGTAACGCGCTCGGACCGGTCCTTGGCGTACCGCTGGGCACCTGGTTGGGCGGGGAGTTCGGGTGGCGCAGCGCCTTCGCCGCGATGGCCGTCCTCGGCCTCGCCAGCTGCCTGGCGATAGCCCTGCTCCTGCCGGGCGGAGCACCGCGACAGAGCGCGGGAGACGTCGGGCCGATGCCGGATCGACAGCGCTTCGTCGTGCTCCTCGTCGCCACCGTTCTCGCGGTCACGGGCGCGATGGGCGCATTCACGTACATGACCGTCTTCCTCCTCGACGTGAGCGGGTTCGCCACGGCGTCGCTCGGCATGCTGCTCTTCGTGCAGGGCTCGTTCGGTGTCGTCGGCACCTGGGCGGTCGGCCGAGTCCTGGACCGGTTTCCGCTCGGTGTCGTACTGAGCCTGCTGGGGCTCCTCACCGCCGCGATGCTCGGCCTCTGGGGGATCGGCACGAGCAAGCTGGCGGCGATCCCGTTGCTCGCCGTGGCGGGGATGTCCTTCAGCTCGCTGATAGCGGGGATCCAGCACCGCATCATGCAGGTCGCCCCGTCGACCACCGACATGGCGTCGGCCAGCCTCAGCGTCGCGTTCAACGTCGGCCTCGCGGCCGGCTCGCTCATCGGGGCGGGCCTGCTCGCGACGGCTGGGGTACGCGTGGTCCCGTTGTTCGGTGCGCTGCTGACCGCCGCGGCGTTGGCGATGCTCGCCGGCCACGAGATGTCCCGCCGAAGACGAACGGACGGAGCGGCCCGCCGTGCTGCCGAGCCGCAACCGATCGGACGATCCGCAACTCACGCTTGAGTACGCGCGAAGCGGGCCGCCGTACGGGAGCGGTTGCTGAATCGTCACTGCGACGCTGGGCGCTCCGGGGCGTACCCCCCCCCCAATGGTGCTGGCCCGGCGCGGAGGTGGTCCTCCGCGCCGGGCCAGTGAGTTCGGTTGGGGTCAGGCGGCCACGCAGCTGGCCGTCGCGCCCGGGCCGGTGCCGGTGCCCTGGAAGCCGAAGTTGGTCGACTGGCCGGCGCCCACGCGTCCGTTGTAGCCCACGTTGGTGTACCGGACGGTGCCGCTGCTGCCGCTGGCCTGCGCGTTCCAGACACCGGTCACCGCAGCGCCGCTGGGCAGCGTGATGGTCACGGTCCAGCCGTTGATGTCCGCGGAACCGGCGGTGACCGTCACGCTCGCCGTGAAGCCACCGGACCACTGGTTGAGCGCCACCGACGCGGAGCAGCCGTTACCGGTCGGCGGCGGCGTGGTGGGCGGCGGCGTGGTGGGCGGCGGGGTGGTGGGCGGCGGGGTCGTCGGCGGCGGCGTGGTCGGCGGAGGAGTCGTCGGCGGGGCCGTCGTGGGTGGGTTGGGCACGCCGTTGGCCAGGCTGTAGGCCAGGTCGGGCTGGAACGAACCGGCGGTGAACCGGCAACCGTCCGCCTCACCCGGAGGCTTCACCCAGAGGTACGCGTCGATGTTGCTGTCGCCGGTGTTCGTCGTCGGGTACATCCCGATGCGCCGGTCGGTGTTGTCGTCGCCGCACCAGTCTCCGCTGGCCCCACCGTTGCGGCTGGTGTCGATCACCTGGCGCTTGCCCGAGATGCCCATGCCGTTGAGGGAGGAGATGACCGCCCGACCGAAGTTGGCCTCGCTGGAGGTCGAGTTGTAGTTCGACACGTTGCTGAAGAATCCGTCGGCGTACTGCACACCGGCTGCCCGCAGCCGGTTGGCGGTCTCACCCGCGCTGTTCCAGGTGGAGTGGCCGGCGTCGAGGTAGACCTTGGCGTTGGGATTGGCCGACTTGATGGTCCGGGTGGCCGTCGAGATCGCCTGGTTACGGGCGTTGATCTCGTTGCTGTTCAGGCACGTCAGCAGGGCGAGCGAGTCGGTCTCCAGGATGATGATCACGGTCTGGTTGCCCAGTCCCCGGGAGAAGTTGGACACCCAGCTCTGGTACTGGTTGAGGTCCGGCGCACCACCGGCGCTGGCGCCACCGCAGTCCCGGTTGGTGATCTGGTAGACCGCGATCACCGGGATCTGCTGCGCGGCGTTGGCGGCGCCGACGTACGCGGCGGCCTCGGACTGCGCGGTCGAGATGTTGAAGTTGGCGAACCAGCGGGCCTGCGGCTGGCTCGCGATCTTGTCGCGGATGACGGCGGCGCGCGAGTCGCCGGGGTTGGCGGCGACCCAGCGTACGACCGCCGAAGTCGGGTCGCGGTAGAGCGGCCCGGAGATCGTGCCGGCGGACGCGCTGCCGACGGCGAGGCAGACGCCGGCTGCGGTGGCGGCCGCGACCGCAGCCACGCCGAGTGCCGTGGATCTGCGTCGCCGGAGGGAGAGGATAGCCACGTCGTGTTTCCTCCTGATCACATTGATGTATCTAAGTTCATGGGAGCGTTCCCATGAAGGTAGCGGAGGCGCGCGCCGCTGCCAAGGTGCGCGAAACTTTCCGGTGCCCGCACACCCGACCCCGCGTCGACGCTTCTATAGGTGGGCCGGTTCCGGGAGGCTGGCATCGGTAGGGTTCGACGTCGGTGATCGACGAGTGACTCATGCAAGATCTGGCCGCCGTCAGAGGGTGTGCCGTGGAGTGCGACTTGTCCTCGTGGGTTACCGGCGTCGGCCCGGCCCACCTTGCTGGCCTGATCAGAAGCCTGTCCGCGACTGGTATCGCGTGACTCATCACAGATATGCCGCCGGGTGATCGTCTCCCGGGCCGACGCCGTCCGAACGTCGTCCCGTGCAAGGGAGAAGCGTCCGTGTCTTGCATCCTGACAGATCGCCTGGCCGACCGTGTCGACGCGGTTATCGGTGTGGATACCCATACCGATACGCACACCGCTGTGGTCAGCACCCCGGTCGGGACCGTGTTGGCCGAGATCACCGTGCCGGCCACCGCCGACGGTGCCGCTGTTCTGCTGGCCTGGGCCCGGCAGCAGACGAGCGTGCTGGGAACGGGCCGGCGGGCCTGGGCCCTGGACGGTGCCCGCTGTCACGGTGTCGGCCTGCTACGGGTCCTGCGTGCCGCGGGTGAAGATGTCCTGGAAGCACCCAAACCCGCGACCGGCCGCCGCCGGCGAGGCGGCAAGTCCGACGCGCTGGACGCCGTGCACGCCGCTCGTGCCGTGCTGGCCGCCGATCACGTCGCCGTGCCCCGCATCGACGGCGACCGGGAATCCCTGCGCCTGCTGCACGTCTGCCGCCGCCACTACAGCGACACCCGTACCGCCACCATCAACCTGTTCAAATCGGTGATCCTCACCGCCGACGACGACCTACGCACCCAACTACGTGGCCTGAGCACCCTGCGGCAGGTCCAGCACGCCACCACCCTCACCAACGACAACAGCGGCGACCACCTACGCCGCAGTCAACTAGCAGCCCTCGCCGAGCAGATCCTGACCCTCGACCGGCTCCTGAAAGCCAACCTCACCGAGATCCGCACCCTGGTCGACAAACTCTGCCCGACCCTGCTCGACCAACCCGGCATCGGCCCCGTCACCGCCGCGATCACCCTGACCGCCTGGTCACACCCCGGCCGGTTCCGCAGCGAAGCCGCATTCGCCTCACTCGCCGGCGTCAGCCCCGTCCCCGCCAGCTCCGGCCGCACCGTCCGCCACCGCCTCAACCGAGGCGGCGACCGCACCCTCAACGCCGCCCTGCACACCATCGCCAAAGCCCGACAACGCTGCCACCAACCCACCAAGGACTACGTCAACCGCCGCACCACCCAAGGCCACACCCCAGCCGAGATCACCCGCAGCCTCAAACGCTACATAGCCCGCCAAATCTGGCGCATCCTCGAAGCCACCGCTTGACAGCAACCCTCACAGATCTTGCACTTCCTGTCGCCACAAAAGAGGCGAAGAAGGCAAAGCGGCGACATTTCGTGCAAGATCGACGCCGGAAGGTGAAGGGCCGGCCCCCTAGGGTCGGCGGCGGCACCCTATGAGCAGGCGGGCCACCATGGCCTGTGCGTCGGCACGTTCGTACCCGGGGCCGAGGATGCACAGGTTCCCCACGGCGCGCATGAGGGTGTGCGCGGTCACCGTCGGGTCGATGTCGCCCTCCGCCACGCCTGCGTCGATCAGCGAAGCACACGCGGGGACGAGCCGCTCGAGCATCAGGGCGTGCAGGGTGAGCAGGCTCGGGTCCTCGGATTGCAGGGCAACCCCCAGACCGTGCTTCGTCACCAGAAACTCCACGAAAGAGCCGATCCACCGCGTCAGCGACTCTACGGCGGGAATGGGTTCGTCCCGCAGCGTGGCGGCGAGCGCGACGCACTCGTCGATCTGGTGACGGTAGACCCCGACCACCAACTCGGCCCGACTCGGGAAGTGGCGGTAGACCGTGCCGAGGCCGACGCCCGCACGCCCGGCGATGTCCCGGATGGGCGCCTGCACTCCCTGCTCCACGAAGACGGCCGCGGCGGCGGCGAGGAGTGCTTCGCGGGTACGCCGTGCACCTGCCTGACGTGCGCCGAGCTGGTCGGTCACAGCCCCTCCTTGTTGACGGAACATTGTTCCGCTACTGTTGACGGAACACGGTTCCGCCAAATTATGGCAGACCCGTCCCCGACTTCAAGGAAGCAGCGCGCCATGAACGGACAGCAGGCCACCCAGCGGATCATCGCGATCAAGCCGATCCTCGTGCCGACCGAGGGACGCGGTATCGACCTACCGGTCAAGGTCACCGCGCCGGCATCCGGGCGAGACCTCCCGGTGATCGTGTTCTCGCACGGCAACGCCTGGTCGATGGACGGCTACGAACCGCTCGTCGACCGGTGGGCGGCAGCCGGATTCGTCGTCGTCCAGCCGACCCACCTCGACTCCCGGCGCAACGGCATCGGGTTCGACGACCCACGGTTCGGCACCATCTGGCGCGTACGGATCGCGGATCTGCACGCGATCCTCGACAACCTCGGAGAACTTCTCGACCAGGCAGGCCTGCGCGGCCGCGCCGACGAGGCACGGGTGGCCGCCGTCGGGCACTCCTGGGGCGGCCAGACGGTCGGCACCCTGCTGGGCGCTCGCGTGCTCGACGCCGACGGCACGCCGGGCGAGGACTTCTCCCACCGCGCGGTCACGGCCGGGGTCCTCATCGCGGCGACCGGCACCGGCGACACCCTCACCCCGTTCGCGGCCGAGCACCTGCCGTTCATGCGACCCGACTACTCCACCATGACCACGCAGGCCCTGGTCGTCACCGGCGGCGAGGACCGGTCGGCGATGTCCACCCGCGGGCCGGACTGGTTCACCGACGCCTACCACCTCAGCCCCGCGCCCAAGAGCATGCTCACCATCACCGAAGGCCACCACACCCTCGGCGGCATCGCCGGCGAGAGCGTCGCCGAGACCACCGACGAGGACCCGGCGCGGGTGGCGCTCGTCGCCGACGCCGTCTCCGCGTACCTCCTGAAGGTTCTCGGGCTCGACGGCACCGCGTGGGGGGACCTCGACGGACGCGCCGCGACCAGCGGCGGCGCCTTCGCCATCGAGCAGAAGTAGACGCCGGACCGGACGTCGGTCGACGGCACACGTACCCCCACTACGGCCGTAGCGCCCGCGCGGCGGGGGTCCAGGTCGACTCGTTGCGGACTTCGGCCACCGTGATCCCCTTGGCGATCTTCTCCAGCTCGGCCAGGGACAGGTGACCGCCGAGACCATCGGAGCTGACCTGGAGGACGAACGTCCCGTCGGCACTCCAGATGTTGCAGAAGCCGCCGCCGGCGTTCCCGCCGCTGCGGTCGGACCCCTTGTGACACCTGGTGGCACCGGGCTCGGGCGACTGGTTCGAGCTGGCGTTCGGGGTGACGAAGATGTGGAACCCGTCCGCGATGCCGTCCCCGGTCGAGTCGTAGGGCGCCGTCAGACCCGAGGTGGGCGCGGATGGCTTGGTGTACGTCGCGCCGCCGTAGTCACCAGCGCGGGCCGCCGCGATGCCGCTGAGGCCGGGCATGGCGTGCGTGCCGATCTGCAGCGGTGCGTAGCCGGCCGGCACATAGCCCACCGTGAACGGCACCAGGGCCGGCTTCGGCGTGCTGGGCTTCAGTCCTTCGACGAGGCCGCCCAGGTCCTCGAAGCTCGGCGTCGCCGGGTCGGTGGAGATCGACCTGACGGCGGCCCAGGCGTTGTCGGCGTACTCCCAGGCGACCAGCTTGTTGCGCGGGTTCAGCTCCCTCTCTGGGTCGAGGCCGATCGGCAGCGTCGCCCGGATGACCCTACGGCCGTCCACCGTGATGTGGCTGCCGCCCTTGATTCGGGCCGGGTCGAAGGCACCCGGCCGGTAGACGGTCAGGTAGGCCCACAGGTTCGGCTTGTCGTCGGTTGCCACCTTCTTCTGCTGCTCGACGCTGAGGCCCGCGTCCGGGGGCGAGGCATCCTCCTCGCTCACCGGCCGGTCGTTCGTGTCGTGATCGTCGGAGTAGACGGAGGCGATCTGGTAGGCGGTGGACACCACGATCGGGTCCTGCACGTGCAACCGACCGGCGTCGTACCCGGTGAAGGTGAAGGTGAACGGCGCGGGGTCGGACCAGACGGCCGGACCGGGCCTGGACGCCGTCGCGCCGGCCGGAGCCGGCGTGGTGTTCTTTTCGGTGCTCAGGGCGGGCAGGACGAGCACACCGGCCACCGCGACCGCGACCAGACCCGCCGCGCCGGCCGACGCGAACCCCGCGCGGCGACGCCGCTCCGCCCGCCGCCCCAACAGGACGATGTCGTCGACGGTACGTGTCATCGGCGGCTCGTCGCCGGTCACCGTGTCCACGAGGTCACGCAACTGCATTGGTCCACTCCTCCATCGGGTTCCCGGTGAGATTGACGCGCTCGCCGGCGAGGGACTCGCGCAGCTTCGCCAGGCCCCGCGAGGCCTGGCTCTTGGCCGCGCCGACCGTGCAGTCGAGGACGCCGGCCGTCTCCTCCAGGCTGAGACCCAGGTAGTGCCGGAGCACGACCGCGGCCCGCTGCCGGGCCGGCACCGCGTCGAGCGCCACCCGCAGGCGCATTCGCTCGTCGGTCGCGACGGCCGGGTCCCGCACCACCACGTCCGGCATGGCATCACCGGTCGGTCGCTCACGCCGCCACGGCCGACGGGTCTCGTCGATCGCGGCCCGGTAGACCATGGTCTTGACGTACAGGTCGGGCCGGTCCAGCTTGCGCCAGCGCGGGTAGAGCTTGACCAGCGCGTTGGCGACGGCGTCCTCTGCCGTGTGCCAGTCGCCGCAGGTCACGTACGCCAGCTTGCGCAGGGACGCCATCTCTGACGTCACAAACTCGCGGAATGCCTGCTCGTCTTCGGCTTTCACGTCGACCGCCTCCTCGTGACGGAGGTAGAACGGAGCCGCCGTACCGGGAAGTTGCACCGACCGGCCAAGTAGTTGTGCGACTACGCAGCGATGGGTCGCACGGGCTGCTGCGGTCGTTCGAGCCGGACGCCCGCCTGGTGCGCCGGGCCCGAACGGCGTCCCGAGAGCCGATGCAGCCCACCCGGGCCTGCGGACGGGTGCTTATGCTCGACGGGTGGACGACAGCGGGCAGGCGGTGCTGACCGGGGTGTTGCAGGCGGCCGAGGACGCCGCCCCCGTGGAGGCGGTCGAGGCAGTCACCGGCACCATCGCCGCGGCGCTGCACGCGTCGAGTGTGTCGCTGCTGATCGCCGACCTCAGCGGCCGCGCGCTGGTCCGGCTGACCCACCAACCGGCCCCCGGCGGTCCCGGCCGTCGCCAGGACGAGGAGGCCGCCGAGGTCCTGCCGTTCGACGGCGGTCCCCGCGAGCAGGTCATCCGTCAGCAGAGCACCCAGGTGCTCATCGGCGACGACCGGTGGACCGTGCTGGCGCCGGTCACCGAGCGCGGCGAGGCCATCGGCCTGCTGGAGATCGACCTTCCGCAGGAGCCGGACGAGTCGGTGATCGCGCAGATCACCCGCACCGCGCACGCGCTGGCGTTCGTGGTCATCGCCAACCGCCGGCACACCGACCTGTTCGAGTGGGGTCAGCGCAGCACCCCGTTCACCCTCTCCGCGGAGATCCAGCGCCGGCTGCTACCCGCCGCGTTCACCTGCGAGGCCGGCGCCTTCGCGCTCTCCGGATGGCTGGAACCGGCGGCCAGTGTCGGTGGGGACACCTTCGACTACAGCCTGGCCCGGGACCTGCTGCACCTCAGCGTCACCGACGCGATGGGGCACGGCGTGGCCAGCGCGCTGACCGCCACCCTCGGGGTGGGCAGCCTGCGGAACACCCGCCGTCGTGGCGACAGCCTCGTCGCGCAGGCCGACCAGGCCAACCGGGCCGTCGCCGAGCACGCCAACGTGCCCGGCGCGTACGTCACCGCAGTGCTCGGCCGGATGGACCTGCGTACCGGTCACTGCGAACTGCTCAACGCCGGGCACGTTCCGCCGCTGCTGGTCCGGGGTGGCCAGGTCGTACCGGTGGAGCTGCCCAGCAACTTCCCGCTGGGCATGTTCCCCGAGGAGAGCTACCGCAGCGGCGAGATCTCCCTACGCCCCGGCGACCGGTTGGTGATCGTCACCGACGGGGTGCGGGAACGCAACGCCGCCGACCTGGACCTGGCCGCGGCGCTGCTCGAGATCGCCCACCTGCATCCGCGCGAGGCGGTCCGGGCGTTGTCCGACGCGGTGCTGGCGGCCGCCGGCCCGGTGCTGGCCGACGACGCGACCCTGCTCATCATCGACTGGTACGACGGCCACGGGCCGCGTCGCAGCACCGCCGGCGCTGATGTCGACCGGGCCAGCAGCCACTGAGACGACGTTCAGGACGCCGCTGGGGACGCCGCCTCGGCGTCCTGCACGGTGTCGAAGGATTCGATGACCCGGTCCACCGACGTGATCGATAGCACCTTGCGTACCGGCGGCTGGGCTCCGGCCAGGCCGAGCCAGCCGTCCCGCGCCCGCATCGCCTTGTAGGCGGTCACGAGTGCGCCCAGGCCGCTGGAGTCCATGAACCCGACGGCGGCGAGGTCCACCACCACCACCCGGGCACCGCTCTCGACCGCCTCCAGCAGCCCGTCTCGCAGACGCGGCGTGGTGCTCATGTCCAGATCGCCGGCGACCTCCACCACCGTGCCGACGCGCCCTCGCCGGGTTGCCAACGCGAAATCCACCACTCCCCCTCACGTGTGCTGCGTCGGCCCGCTGTGCGGTGCCTGCTCGCCCCCTACCGTGCCAGATGCCGCCACCTACCGCCCTGTCAAGGTTCCGGATCCGTTCGTGCGACACGGGTATCGGGGCACCCGGCCGTGGGTATGACAGGGTGGTCCGGGCTGGCGACGCACGGGTCTGGGAGGGGGCTTCGCGATGCGGGTGGGCATGACAGTGTCGCTCCCGCGCCAGCCGTCGGCGGTGGCCCGCGCCCGGCACATCCTCGCCACCCTGCTGAGCCTGACCGACGTCGACGATGACGTTCGCGCCAACCTCGCGGTGCTGATCAGCGAGGCGTGCTCCAACGCGGTGATCCACGCCGATCCCGGCAGCGTCGTCGACCTCAGGATCAGCATCGACGACGACGTGTGTGTGCTCGAAGTCGGCAACCGGGGCAGCACCCCGGACGCGGCCAAGCTCGACGCCGACCTTCCCGCGCCGCTGACCATCGGCGGCCGTGGACTGCCGCTGATCGCCGCGCTCTCCGACACGGCCGCCTTCGTCGACGGACCAGCGGACGAGGTGCTGCTGCGCATCACCAAGAACCTCAGCAAGGTACGAACAGCGCCG
This sequence comes from Micromonospora sp. WMMD736, assembly GCF_049179015.1. NCBI lineage: Bacteria > Bacillati > Actinomycetota > Actinomycetes > Micromonosporales > Micromonosporaceae > Micromonospora > Micromonospora sp. WMMD736. The sequence goes on along the minus strand of NZ_JBMHMI010000001.1, from coordinate 5,036,295 downwards.
TAGCGCCGGCCCTTGCCGTCGGGTCGCAACCCACTCGACACAGCATTGACATATTTCACTGCCAGATCTAGCGTCGGGGCCGAATCGATTCGGCCGTAACGACGGTCGGTCGGGTGGCGTTTCGGGCGTACGACAAGGGCCACCGACGATTCGACGACCCTCTGGTCCGCCTGGGCAGCGAGACCAGCGGTGCACACCCGTGGCGACGAGCCGATCGGTCGTCGTGGGCACACCGCGTCGGGGTTTCGTCCGCGCCGAGCGGCGTCGGCAGCGGTGAGCGGTGGCGTGTCGTGGCCGCCGTGGATCCCCTCACCTGTTTCCTTCGTGCCGATTGGCGGGAGCCCATCATGACAGGACGTAGACCCATCCTCGGTTCTCTTGCGACGGCGGCGCTCGTCGTCGCGACCGTGGGTGCGGCGATAGTGACCGGTGGCGCGAGCACCACCGCGTCGGCCGCGAACGTCGCAGCGGCCGCAGGAACCGCCGGGTGCGGCAAGGCACCCACGCTGACCAGCGGTCAACGGTCCATCCAGAGCAGCGGTCAGAACCGTAGCTTCATCCTGCGGATCCCTGACAACTACGACCGGAACCACCCGTACCGGCTGATCTTCGGATTCCACTGGAACGGCGGCACCATGAACGACGTCGACGGCGGCGGGTCGGACGGTGCGGCCTGGTCCTACTACGGCCTGCGCCAGCAGGCCAACAACAGCACCATCTTCGTCGCTCCGCAGGGCAACGGGAACGGCTGGGCCAACCCCGGCGGCCAGGACGTCACCTTCGTCGACAACATGATCAACCTGATCGAGGCCGACCTCTGTGTCGACACGTCGCAGCTCTTCGCGCTCGGCTTCAGCTACGGCGGAGGCATGAGCTACTCGCTGGCCTGCTCCCGCGCCAACGTCTTCCGCGCCGTCGCGGTCTACTCCGGCGGCCAGCTCAGCGGGTGCAGCGGCGGCAACCAGCCGATCGCGTACATGGGCATCCACGGCATCGGGGATCCGGTGCTCAACGTCTCCGCCGGGCGGTCCCTGCGCGACACGTTCGTCCGGAACAACGGGTGCACCGCGCAGAGCCCGCCCGAACCGAGAGCGGGGAGCCTGACCCACATCACCACCACGTACTCCGGCTGCCGGTCCGGCTATCCCGTGGTCTGGGCCGCCTTCGACGGCGGGCACACCCCCGGCCCGGTGGACGGCGGCGGGGACAGCGGCGCGCGGACCTGGACCAAGGGCGAGGTGTGGCGGTTCTTCACGCAGTTCAGCAGCACCGACCCGACGCCGAGCCCGACCGTCTCGCCCACCGGCAATCCGACCACCCCGCCACCGAGCAGCACGTCGGCGGTACGCAACACCGCCTCCGGTCGCTGCCTGGACGTCAACGGCGCCTCGCAGACCAACGGCGCGGCGGCGATCATCTGGGACTGCCACGGCCAGAGCAACCAGAGCTGGACCTCGACGGCGTCGCAGGAACTGCGGGTGTTCGGCGGCAAGTGTCTCGACGTCAACGGCGCCGCCACGGCGAACGGCAGCTCGGTGATCATCTGGGACTGCAACGGCCAGTCCAACCAGAAGTGGCGGTTCAACTCGGACGGCTCGATCACCGGGGTCGGGTCCGGTCGGTGCCTCGCCCTGGTCAACAACGGGACCGCCAACGGCACGCGTGCCGAGATCCGGGACTGCAACGGCGCCGCCAACCAGCGGTGGACCCGAAGCTGAGCCTGGCGGTCGCGCAACGGTAGGACCGTGCTGCTGCCGCGCCACGGTCCGGCTCGGTGGCGGAACCATCAGGCTCCGCCACCGAGCCATTCATCGAATCTTTCATGGCCGCCACTCGAAGTCCGTCGACGCAAATGGCGGTAATTGAGCCAGGAAGCGGCATTGACCGTCGATCCATGCGGTGTCTAACATACGACGTCTGCTCATCAACGATCTTCGATCATCGGCCCCTGTGCCTTGCGACAGCTCGACAACCTGCCGTACGGCTTCGGGTGTCGGGACGGTCCGGGAGGCGAATCAGATGTTCGGTAGAGAGAGCGCCGGCGAGGCGGCACGACGCCAGTCATGGCGACACACGCGGCGGCCACGTCGGTTAACGGCCGCGCTGGCGGGGGCGCTCGTGGGGGCGGCAGCCGTGCTGACCGCCGTCGCCACCCCGGCGCAGGCGGCGACGGCCATCACGATCAACGGCGGTTCCGGTGGGCGGGCACTCGACGGAGTCGGCGCGGTCAGCGGCGGCGGCGGCAACAGCAGACTGCTGATCGACTACCCGGAACCGCAGCGCAGCGACATCCTGGACTACCTGTTCAAGCCGGGCCGGGGTGCCGCGATGCAGCTGTTGAAGACCGAGATCGGCGGCGACACCAACTCCACCTCCGGCGCGGAGCCCAGCCACGAGCACACCCGGGGCGCCATCAACTGCAACCGCGGCTACGAGTGGTGGCTGATGGAGCAGGCGCGGGCCCGTAACGCCAACATCGCCCTGGCGGGCCTCGCCTGGGGAGCGCCGGGCTGGATCGGCAACGGCAACTTCTGGTCGAACGACTCCATCGACTACCTGGTCGCCTGGCTGGACTGCGCGGCGACCCACGGGTTGACCATCAACTACCTCGGCGGGTGGAACGAGAAGGGCTACAACGCCACCTGGTACAAGAACCTCCGCTCCACCCTCAACTCCCGGGGCTACAGCAGCGTCAAGATCGTGGCCTCGGACGACTTCGGCTGGGGTGCCGCCGACGAGTCGCTGCGCGACCCGGCGTTCGCCAACGCCGTACAGGTCTTCGGCAGCCACTACGTCTGCGGCTACCGCAGCGCCCAGTCCAGCTGCCCCAGCTCGAACAACGCGATCTCCACCGGCAAGGCGCTCTGGGCCAGCGAGAACGGCTCCGACGACTACAACGCCGGCGCGCAGGCTCTCGCCCGGGGCATCAACCGTGGCTACATCGACGGCAAGATGACCGGCTACATCAACTGGCCCGCCATCGCCGCCATCACCCCCAACATCCCGTGGGCGACCACGGGCGTTGCGGTGGCCCAGCAGCCCTGGTCCGGCGCCTACTCGATCGGCAAGAGCGCCTGGGTGATGGCACAGACCACGCAGTTCACCGCGCCGGGCTGGCGGTATCTCGACGGATCGAGCGGCTACCTCGGCGGCAACCGCAACAACGGCAGCTACGTGTCGCTCAAGTCCACCAACAACAGCGACTACAGCACCATCATCGAGACGATGGACGCCGGATCGGCGCAGACCCTCGACTTCACCGTCACCGGCGGACTGTCCACCGGGACCGTGCGCGTCTGGTCGACGAACGTCAGGTCGAACAACACCGCCGACCACTTCGTCCGGGGCAGCGACCTCACGCCGAACGGCGGCCGCTTCTCGCTGACCGTCCAGCCCGGCTACGTCTACAGCATCACCACCACCAGCGGGCAGGGCAAGGGCACGGCGACCAGCCCGGCGCAGGGCACCCTGAAGCTGCCGTACAGCGACACCTTCGACAGCTACGACGTCGGCCGTGAGGCCAAGTACCTGATGGACCAGCAGGGTTCGTTCGAGATCGCCACCTGCGGGGGCGGGCACTCGGGCCGGTGCGTCCGGCAGATGTCGGAGCAGACGCCGATCTTCTGGACGTCCGGGCACGCCGAGCCGTTCACGCTGCTGGGTGACCTGAGCTGGCGCAACTACACGCTCTCCTCCGACGTCATGCTGGAGAAGTCCGGCTACGCGCAGCTCATCGGGCGTGCCAACACGTACAACCACCAGGGGCCGCAGAACCTCAACGGCTACTACTTCCGGGTGACCGACGGAGGCGCGTGGTCGATCCGAAGCAACAACACCAGCGGCAACTGGCGCACGCTGGCCAGCGGCAACACCTCGGCGCTGGGCACCGGTCGCTGGCACACCCTGGCGTTGACGCTCAACGGGAGTACCCTCACCGCGAGCATCGACGGCACCACCGTCGGCACGGCCTCCGACTCGACCTGGGTCGCCGGCCAGATCGGGTATGGGACGGGCCAGGGAGTCAGCGCCCAGTTCGACAACCTCTCCGTCACGCCGGTCGGCAACTCCGGTGAGCCGGGCCCGACCGGGACGATCCGTGGCGCCGGCTCCAACCGGTGCCTGGACGTCAACGGTCAGAGCCAGGCCGACGGCGCGGTCGTGCAGATCTGGGACTGCAACGCCGGAGCCAACCAGCAGTGGACGCTCACCAGCAGCAACCAGCTCACCGTCTACGGCAACAAGTGCCTCGACGTGGCGAGCACCGCGACGGGGAGCCGCGCACGGATCATGACCTGCAACGGCGGCGGCGGCCAGCAGTGGCGCGTCAACGGCGACGGCACGATCACCGGGGTAGCCTCCGGGCTCTGCCTGGACGTCAACGGCGCGGGCACCGCCAACGGCACCGCCGTGCAGATCTGGACGTGCACCGGCGGCAGCAACCAGCAGTGGATCCGCGGCTGATCGACGGTCGTCCGCACCCGGGCGTCGTACCGGATTGATGGCTCCCGGCCGCTCACCCGAGCGGCCGGGAGTCGCCGTTTCGGCGCGGGCTCCACGTCGGAGGGTGAGGGCGTATCGTGTGGTGGCCGCGCCGCAGGTGGCCGAGAGCTTCCGCCCGCCGAACCCGTGTTGAGTGAGCCGTGGTGAACCAGGAGGCAGGTATGACCGAGCAGGCGGCGACCAGGGTGGCGCTGTACACGTTCGCCCAGCACACCAATCGTCGGGTGGCCGAGTTTCGTTGGCAGCCCGGCCAGCCGGTGTCGCTGACCGTCCTCGACCCGGAGTGGGGTGCGCTCGCACAGGACTTCTACGACAACGGCGTGCCGGTCGGCGCGCAGCGGGTGTCGCCGGAGGCCGGTCCGGAGTTCATGCGCGCCCTGCTGCAACGTTTCCGGATGAGCTACTACAGGTTCGTGGACGAGAGCGGCTGACCCCGCCCTACTCGGCGACCCCGCCGCTCTTTCCGTATCCTGGCGGGCGTGGGCGTCCGACGCGCCGCACCGGAGAGGGGCGACCAGAGCATGACGGCGGTACCGGACCAGCGGGCGACCGCCGTACGGTCGTCGGACGCCGGGCAGGCGGCGCAGGACGATCTGCGAGCGCTGTTCGGGCAGTCCATCGCGGTGTTCGCCGCCCTGGTAGGGCCCACGCACGTGGTGGAGGCGGCGAACCCGGCGTTCTTCGCCGCCATCGGTTCGGAACGCGCGCGCACCGGGATCACGGTCGCCGAGCTGCTGCCCGAGTTGGCCGGTCAGGGCTTCCTCGACCTGCTGGACGAGGTCTACCGCACCGGCAAGCCGTACACCGGTCGGGACGCCCGGATCGTGCTGGGCGTCGGCCCGCACGCGCGGGAGGCGTTCTTCGACTTCACCTACGAGCCGCGCCGCGACGCCGACGGCACGGTGACCGGGATCCGCGTGATCGGCGTGGAGATCACCCAGGTCAAGCACGCCCAGCGGTTGATGGTCGAGCACCGCGCCCTGCTGGAGCAGATCGCCCGGCAGGCGCCCCTGACCGAGGTGCTGGACGGGATGGCCCGCTGCATCGAGGGTCTGACACCCGAGCGGGTGCTCGTCTCCGTGCTGCTCGCCGACGCGGACGGCCGGCACCTGCGCCACGGTGCCGCGCCGAGCCTGCCCGAGTTCTACAACGAGGAGATCGACGGGATCGCCACCGGCGAGGGTGTCGGTTCGTGCGGCACCGCGGCGTACCGGCGGGAGCCGGTCATCGTCACCGACATCGCGACCGACCCGTTCTGGGTGGACTTCCGGGATCTGGCGGAGCGGGCCGGTCTCGCCGCGTGCTGGTCGATGCCGATCCTGGCTCGCGACGGCGGCCTGTTGGGCACCTTCGCCATGTACCACCGCACGCCGCGTGTCCCGCAGGACACCGACCTGGCCCTGGCCCGGGTCTTCGCCGACACCGCGGCGCTCGCCATCGAGCGGCACCGGGTCGAGCAGGAGAAGGCGGCCGCCGAGGCGCGCGCCAGGGCGGCCCACGAGGAGCTGGCCAGGGCGGTACGCGCGGAGCGGCAGTTGCGCGCCGAGGCGGAGCAGCGGGCCGCCGCGGCCGCGGAGCTCACCGAGCGGATGCGTGACGCCGCCGCCACCCAGGCCGCCCGACCGCATCCGGAGCACTGCCAACTCGGCGGTGTCCAGGGCTGCTCCGCACCCGCCAGGGTCAAGATCGCCGATTCGTGGGGCGACTCGGCCTGGGGCTGCGACACGCACGTGGAGGAGGCCATCCTCAACGTGCGGTCGGTGTTCATCGCCAACGAGGAACTCGGCGGCCTCGCCGCGTACGTCAACCGCTGACCGCCCCGACGCGGCGGCCGGTCAGGCCGCGACGGCCGCCCGGACGTCGTCGTTGGCCTCGCGCAGCCGGGTCGCGGCCTCCTCGGCGGAGCAGTGCGCGAGCAGCAGCACGATGGCGGTCTTGGCGTGGCCCTGGGCTGCGGCCAGCGCCCCCGCGGCCGTGTCGAGATCGGTGTCGGCGGCCTCCGCGACGATGCGACGCGCCCGGTCGACGAGCTTGGCGTTGGTGGCGTTCATGTCCACCATCAGGTTGCCGTAGACCTTGCCGAGCCGGGCCATCGTGGCGGTGGAGAGCATGTTGCAGACGAGCTTCTCGGCGGTTCCGGCCTTGAGCCGGGTGGAGCCGGTGAGCACCTCGGGGCCGGTGGGCACCTCGATGGCGACGTCGGCGTGCCGGCTGATCACCGCGTCGGTGTTGCAGGCGACGGAGACGGTGGTCGCCCCGCGCGTGCGGGCGTGCGCCAACCCACCCACCACGTACGGGGTACGACCGCTGGCCGCAAGCCCCACCACGGTGTCGCGGTCGTCGACGCCGATCGCGTCGAGATCGGCGACGGCGCGGGCCGGGTCGTCCTCCGCACCCTCGACGGCGACGCCGAACGCGCCGGCCCCGCCGGCGAGCAGACCGATGACCCGCTCGGGCGTCGTACCGAAGGTCGGGGGGCACTCGACGGCGTCGAGCATGCCGATCCGGCCGCTGGTGCCGGCGCCCAGGTAGATCAACCGGCCACCTCGGCGCAGCGATGCCACGACGACGTCGACGGCGGCCGCGATGTCCGGCACGGCCCGGCGGACGGCGTCCGCCACCGTGCGGTCCTCGTCGTTCATGGCGAGGAGCATCTCGGTGGGCGACATGCGGTCGAGGTCGGTGGTCTTGTCGTTGCGGGTCTCGGTGCCGAGGGTGCTGAGGTCCACGGGGTGTTCGTTCCTCTCGCTGGTGACTCAGTCGCCGACCGGGCGAGTGCTCCCTGACCAGTTCGGCGACGCGCGCCAGATCGTTGAGAATCCGCCGGCAACGCACCGTTTGGGCCTCGCGTCCGCCCCGTATCGGCAAGCTGAGACCACAGCGTAACCAGACCGGACGGGCACTGGCAAAAAGTTTCGCGATAGTGTGGGCCAACGTCACTTATTGACAACCCCGCTGGTTGGGAGTGAACCGTGCGTCAACTCGACCTTGTCGTGATCGTGCTGTACCTCGTGGTGATCGCCGCTGTCGGACTACGCCTGTCCGGTAAACAGAAGTCGTCCAAGGACTACTTCGTGGGCGAGGGAAAGCTGCCCTGGTGGACCGTCTCGTTCTCCGTGGTCGCCACCGAGACCAGCGTCCTGACCGTGATCAGCGTGCCCGGCGGCGCGTACAGCAGTCAGGGTTTCGGCAACGTCGAACTGGCGCTCGGCTACGTGATCGGCCGCGTGATCGTGGCCGCGGTGCTCATCCCGCTCTACAAGCGGGGTGGCTTCGTCAGCGCCTACCAGTACCTCGGTGAGCGGTTCGGCCTGAAACTCCAGGGTCTGGCGTCGGTCACCTTCGTCTTCACCCGCCTGCTCGCCGAGGGCGTACGACTGTTCGCCTCGGCGATCCCGATCAAGCTGCTCCTCGACGAGTTCGGGCTGAACGTCGGCTACCAGGCGATCATCATCGTGCTGACGCTGATCACGGTGGTCTACACCTACCTCGGTGGCATCAAGGCCGTCATCTGGACCGACGCCATCCAGATGGGCCTCTACCTGGGCGGGGCGATCCTGGCCATCGCGGTGCTCAGCCACGCCATCGGGTTCGACGGCTACTCGCAGGCGCTGGACGCCGGCAAGTTCCAGCTCTTCGACACCAACTTCGACCTCGCGCACGTGCTCACCAGCCCGTTCGCCCTGCCGACCGCGATCATCGGTGGCGCGATCTTCGCGATGGCCAGCCACGGGTCGGACCAGCTCATCGTCCAGCGCATCCTGTCGACCCGCACGCTGCGCGAGGGCCAGTTGGCGATGGTCTCCTCGGGCATCTTCGTGGTCATCCAGTTCGCGGCGTTCTCGCTGGTCGGCGCGCTGCTGTGGTCGTACAACAAGGGCCAGACCTTCAAGGAGCTGGGCCTGAACAGCACCGACAACCTGTACCCGAACTTCATCCTGCACGCCCTGCCGGTGGGCATCTCGGGCCTGCTGGTCGCCGGCATCCTCGGCGCGGCGATGGGGTCGCTGTCGTCGGCGCTGAACTCGATGTCGAACTCCACCGTCGCCGACTTCATCCACAGCTTCTTCAAGAAGGTCCCGTCGGACGACACCATGCTCCGGCTGGCCCGGGTGATGACCCTGGTCTGGGCGGTGCTGATGGCGATCTTCGCCTGCGCGTTCAGCTCCAGCACCGGAAACGTCTACCTGACCGGTCTGACCATCGCCGGCTACACCTACGGGGCGCTGCTCGGCGCGTTCCTGCTCGGCCGCCTCGTGAAGCGGGCCAACCAGGTCGACGCGGTGATCGCCTTCCTCGTCACCGTCGCGGTGATGACCTACATCGTCCGCTACGTCAAGATCGATGTGACGACGGCCGGCACCACCACCGCGACCGCCATCGCCGCCCAGTGGCTGGTGCCGATCGGCGTCCTGATCACCCTGGCCGTCGGCGCGGTGTCGAGCTGGTTCCACCCGGCCCCGACGCCGTACGACCACCGCCGCGTCGACGATGACGACGAGACGACGGCGGCACCCGTGGGCCGGGCATGAAGGAGACCGCCATGCGCGTGATCGGCCTGATGTCCGGCACCTCGTACGACGGCATCGAAGCCGCCGCGGCCGAGTTCGAGCTGGACGGCGACACCCTGCGGATGCGCCCGCTGGGCCGGCTCGGCCACCCGTACCCGGACGAGCTGCGGGCTCGGATCGCCGCTGCCCTGCCACCCGCGCCGACCAGCACCGAGGCGATCTGCGTGCTGGACACCGGCATCGGCCAGGCGTTCGCCGAGGCCGGCACGCGGGCCCTCGCCGACCTGTGCGACGGTCGGGCCGACCTGGTCGTCTCGCACGGCCAGACCATGCACCACTGGGTCGAGGGCGGCACCGTCCGGGGCACCCTGCAACTGGGGCAGCCGGCCTGGATCGCCGAGGCCACCGGTCTTCCGGTCGTGGCCGACCTGCGCACCCGCGACGTCGCCGCCGGTGGCCAGGGCGCACCCCTGGTCGCCCTCTTCGACACGCTGCTCCTGCGCGGTCTGCCGGGCGTCCCGGCCGCCCTCAACCTGGGCGGGATCGCCAACATCACCGTCGTCGGGCCGGACGCCGACCCGCTCGCGTTCGACACCGGACCGGCCAACGCGCTCCTCGACGCCGCCGTACGTCACTTCACCGGTGGTGCCGAGGAGTACGACCGGGACGGGCGCGGGGCAGCCGCCGGGCAGGAGAGCCCGGCGCTGCTGCGGCGGCTGCTCGACGAGCCGTACTACCGGCTGCCCGGCCCCAAGAGCACCGGCAAGGAGCTGTTCCACCTGCCGTACCTGCTCGCCGCCCTGGCCGACGTGCCCACCCCGGATTCGCGGGACGTGCTGGCCACGCTCACCCGGCTGACGGCGGTCACGGTGGCCGACGCCTGCCGCGCGCACGGCGTCACCCGGCTCGTGGTCTCCGGCGGCGGGGCGCACAACCCGACGCTGATGGGCATGCTCGTCGACGAGCTGCCGGACGTCGACCTGACGTCCAGCGACGAGGTGGGTGTCCCGTCGGACGCCAAGGAGGCGCTGGCGTTCGCGCTGCTGGGCTACCTGACCGTGCACGGGCTGCCGGGCACCCTGCCCTCGGGCACCGGAGCGCGACACGCCTCGGTACTCGGCAGCATCACCCCCGGCCGCGAGCCACTGCGGCTGCCCGCGCCGGCTGGCACCGCCCCGACCCGCTTGCTGATCGTCGCGTCCGACTGACCGCCCCCGCACGGGAGGATCCGCCCATGAGCACCGTCGTACCCGCGCCGACCGCCGCCGGCGTCCGGGCCCGCGAGGTCGCCGACCTGCTGCGCTCCCGCCTCGACGACCCGAGCCGGGCCAGCGCCGAGCTGCCCCGGCGGCTCGCGGCGGCGCACGACGCCTCGCCGTACCTGTTCGAGCCGCAGGCGGTGGTCCGCGCCGCCTCGGCGGCCGAGGTGGGCGCGCTGATGGCCGGCGCCCGGGAGGCCGGGGTGCCGCTGACCCTGCGCGGCGGCGGCACCAGCCTCGCCGGGCAGGCCGGCGGCGCGGGCGTCCTAATCGACGTGCGCACCGACTGGCGCGACGCGGAGGTGCTCGACGACGGGCGGCGCATCCGGCTCCAACCCGGGCTGACGATCCGGCAGGCCAACGCCCGGCTGGCCCGCTACGGCCGTCGGCTCGGCCCGGACCCGGCCAGCGAGGCCGCCTGCACGGTGGGCGGCATGGTGGCCAACAACTCCAGCGGGATGACCTGCGGCACCACCGACAACGCGTACCGCACGATGGAGTCGCTGCGTTTCGTGCTGCCGTCCGGCACGGTCGTCGACTCCGCCGCCCGCGACGCCGACGAGCGGCTGCGGGCCGCCGAACCCGAGCTGCACGCCGGGCTGCTGCGGCTGCGCGACCGGGTGCGGTCCGACCCCGGCTCGCGGGCCACCATCGAGCGGCTGTTCGCCATGAAGAACACCATGGGGTACGGGCTGAACTCGCTGCTCGACCACAGCAGCCCGGTCGACATGCTCGCCCACCTCATGATCGGCAGCGAGGGCACGCTCGGCTTCGTGGCCGAGGCGGTCTTCCGTACCGTCGAGATCCGCCCGCATGCCGCCACCGGGCTGCTCATCCTGCCGGGTCTCACCGACGCCACCGACGCGCTGCCCGCCCTGCTCGCCGCCGGCGCGCGTACCGCCGAACTGCTGGATGCCGCCGCGCTGCGGGTCAGCCAGCGTGACCCGGGCGCGAGCGCGGCCCTGCGCGGGCTGACCGTGACCGGCCACGCGGCGCTGCTCGTCGAGTTCGCCGAGGACAGCGCGGAGCACCTGGCCGCGACGCTCGCCGACGCCCGGGGTGTGCTCGACCGGCTGCCCGCCGTCACCGGCACCGAGCTGACCCGTGACCCGCGCGAGCGGGCCAAGCTCTGGCACCTGCGCAAGGGCCTCTACACGGCGGTGGCCGGGGCCCGCCCGCCCGGCACCACGGCCCTGCTGGAGGACATCGCGGTGCCGATGGACCGGCTGACCGGCACCTGCGACGGGCTGATCGACCTGTTCGAGCGGCACGGCTACGCCGACGCGGTGATCTTCGGGCACGCCCGCGACGGCAACCTGCACTTCATGCTGACCCAGTCGTTCGACACGCCGGCCGAGGTCGACCGCTACGCGCGGTTCACCGACGCCATGGTCGACCTCGTGCTCGCCGAGGGCGGCACCCTCAAGGCCGAGCACGGCACCGGCCGGGCCATGGCGCCCTTCGTCCGCCGGCAGTACGGCGACGAGCTGTACGACGTGATGCGCGAGCTGAAGCGGCTGTGCGACCCGAGCGGCCTGCTCAACCCGGGCGTGCTGCTCAACGACGACCCGAGCGTGCACCTGCGGCAGCTCAAGGCCGTGCCGACGGTCGACGAGGAGCTGGACGCCTGCGTGGAGTGCGGCTACTGCGAGCCGGTCTGCCCCACCGCCGACGTCACCACCACGCCCCGGCAGCGCATCGTGCTGCAACGGCAGATCGCCCTCGCCACCGCCGCCGGTGACGAGGAGCGCCGCCGCGAGTTGACCGACGACTACGCGTACGCGGCGGTGGACAGCTGTGCCGCCGACAGCCTCTGCGTCACCGCCTGCCCGGTCGGCATCGACACCGGGGCGGCGATGAAGCGGCTGCGCGCCGAGCGGCACAGCCCGCGCGCCCAGCGAACGGCCGCCGGTGTCGCCCGGCACTGGAAGGCCGCCGTGACCGGCGTCCGGGTCGGACTGAACACCGCCCACGTCACCCCGACGCCGGTGGTCCGCGCCGCCACCGGGGTGCTCCGGTCCCTCGGCGGCACCGAACTCGTACCACAGTGGAGCGACGACGTCCCGCGGGCCGGCGCTCCCCGTCCCGCGCCGCGCAGCACGCCGGACGCCCAGGCGGTGTTCTTCGCGGCTTGCATCGGCAGCGTCTTCGCGGCCCAGGACGGCCCGTCCGGCGGGTCGGCGGCGGCGTTCCTGCGGCTGTGCGAGCTGGCCGGGGTGCCGGTGGTCGTACCCGCCGGCACGGCGGGGCTGTGCTGCGGAACGCCCTGGCAGTCCAAGGGCTACCCGGCCGGGCACCGCGAGATGGCCGAGCGCACCCTGGCCGTGCTCTGGGCCGCCAGCGACCAGGGCCGACTGCCCGTCGTGTGCGACGCGTCGTCCTGCACCCACGGCCTCGCGCAGTTGACCGCCGCGCTCGCCGTCGAGGACCAGGCGAAGTACGCCGGGCTGCGCTTCGTCGACAGCGTCACCTTCACCGCGCAGCACCTGCTGCCGACGCTGCCCGAGCCCCGGCGACTCGGGTCGCTCGCGCTGCACCCCACCTGCTCGACCGTGCACCTCGACGGCGTCGACGACCTGCACACGGTGGCCCGGGCGGTCGCCGACACGGTGACCGTGCCGGACAGTTGGGGGTGCTGCGCCTTCGCGGGCGACCGGGGGCTGCTGCACCCCGAGGTCACCGCCGGTGCGACCGCCGCCCAGGCCGCCGAGGTGAACCAGCGCCCGCACGACGCGTACGCCTCCTGCAACCGCACCTGCGAGATGGGCATGAGCCGGGCCACCGGGCAGCCGTACCGACACGTGCTGGAGGTGCTCGCCGAGGCCGTCGAGCCGCCGGCCTAGGAGCGCTCCGCGTCCGCGCGGCGCAGCAGCGCGGCGGCGAGCAGGCCACCGGCCAGGACGGCGGCGGCGCCGACCAGTTGCCCGGTCTCCAGCGCGGAGGCGAAGGCGCTGGTCACGGCCGCCCGCTGCGGTCCCTCCCGCGCAGCCGCGAGCGCCGCCGGGAACGAGTCCGCGCCGGCCAGCGCGGCGGGCAGCAGCGCCGCGAACCGGGCGTTCAGGACGGCACCGAGTACGGCGATGCCGAGGCTGCTGCCGACCTCGGTCATGGTCCCGTCCACTCCGGCACCGGCACCGGCCTTGTCGGCCGGGATCGCGCTCATCACCGCCTCCACGATCGCCGGGTTGGCCAGGGCGCAACCGACGCCCATGACGAGCAGGCCACCGAGCAGCACCCCGTACCCGCCGTCGGACAGCAGGGTCACCACCGCGAGGCCGGCCGCGAGCAGGCTCATGCCGACGGCGATGGCGGCGGCCAGCCCGAGGCGGCGGATCACGACGGCCGCCACCCCACTGACGTTGAGCAGCACGATGGACAGGGCGAAGGGGGCCATGCGCAGGCCCGCCTCCCAGGCCGGATAGCCACGGACGAACTGGAGGTGCTGGGTCAGCAGGAACAGCGCGCCGGTCGCCCCGAAGGTGACCAGGACGACCCCGGAGACCGCGCCGACGAACCGCCGGTTCCGGAAGAAGTGCATGTCCAGCATGGGGTGGGCGATCCGCCGCTCCCAGCGGACGAACAACCCGAGCAGGAGTACGCCGACACCGGCCGTGCCGATCACCTCGGTCGAGGTCCAGCCCCGCTCCGGCCCGGCGATGATCGCGAAGACGACCGCGCTCAGCCCGGCGGTGGAGAGGGTCGCTCCCCACCCGTCGAGTCGGCCGCCGATCGTGCTGCGGGACTCCGGCACGAGTGCCCGCCCGACGAGCAGGCAGACCAGCACGATCGGCACGTTCAGCAGGAAGATGGCGCCCCACGGCAGGTGGGCCAGGATGGTGCCGCCGATCGGCGGGCCGACCGCGAAGCCGAACGCGCTGGTGGCGGCCCAGATGCCGATGGCCCGGGAGCGTTCCGGACCGTCGAAGACCTGCATCGCCACCGCGAGCGTCGACGTGACCAGCAGCGCGCCACCGATGCCCATCCCCGCCCGTGCGGCGATCAACTGACCGCTGCTGCTCGCGAGGCCCGCCGCCAGCGAGCCGAGTCCGAACAGGACGAGCCCGGCGAGCAGCATCCGACGACGGCCGTACCGGTCGGCGGCGGCACCCGCCGTGAGCAGCAGTCCGGACAGCGCCAGGGCGTACGCGTTGATCATCCACTGCGCGTCGGCGGTGCTCGCGCCCAGCTCGGTGGTGAGCACCGGCACCGCCACGGTCAGCACCGTGTTGTCCAGCACCACGACGAACTGGGCGGTGCACAGCACGGCCAGCACGAGCCAACGGTGTGGTGGCCGGACCGTCGCCGCCGGGACGGCGACCGGCTGGGTGAGCGTCACACCGCCGCCCGTACGCCGGTCGAACGCTGCCCGGTCGTCGACCCGGAGGCGGTGTGGGGCGTGCGGGGGAACCGACGCTGGTGCGCCAGACCGAGGGCGACCCCGGCGGCGACCAGCACGACGGCGGCGACCGCCACCGGCGGGTAACCGACCCGGTCCGCCGCCGCCAGGCCCACCGAGGAGGCCACGAACGAGCACACCAGGCCGAACGACGACAGGACGGTGAAGTCCGTGCCACCGGTTCCCGGTCGCGAGTAGTCCATGTTCACCGTGTAGAGCACGACGTTGGCGATCGTGTAGGCCACCATGAAGCAGCAGAGCGCGGTGACGGTGCCGCCCAGTGGGGCGCGGCCGTTCAGCAACGGCAGCAGCATCGTCGTGGACACCACGAGGGCCACGCCGCCGACCACCAGCATCGCGCCGCGGCCGTACCGCCCGACGCCGACCCCGGCGACCAGCCCGGCCACGATGGCCGGCGCGCTGGTCACCACACCGGTCACCACGCCGATCCGGCCCAGCGACCATTCCGCGTCCACCAGGGCGGGCGTCACCAGCGCGTACGCCATGCCCGCGCCGACGTAGACCAGCGGCACGACGCCGAAGGTCCACCGCCGGCAGCCGGGCTGGCCGAACACCGACAGCAGCGCCCGGTAGGCGGTACCGACGCGCTCGACCCGGTCGGTACGGGCGGGCTCGGAGAACCGCCACACCACCAGCAGCCCGACCGCGGTCAGCGCGGCCAGCAGGCCGACCGCCGGCACCCAGCCGAGGAGGTCGTAGACCAGGACGCAGGCGCCGCCGCCGAGCAGGTTGCCGAGGTAGCTCGCCGCCACCTGGATGCCGTTGCCGGTCCCCCGGTCCGCCTCGTGGAGCATCCGCACGGCCACGGCGTCCACGGCGATGTCCTGCGTGGCGGAGAAGAAGACGTACGCGGCGCAGATGGCGATGACCGGCCCGAGCGCGTCGGCCGGACGGGGGAACGGCAGGAGCGCGAGCAGGGCCAGCACCAGGGCGCTCTGGAGGACGAGCAGCCAGGACCGGTAGTGGCCACGGCGACGGGAGCCGTACCGGTCGAGGATCGGCGCCCAGAGGAACTTGACGGGCCAGATCACGCCGACGACCTGGAGCAGCGCGAGGGTGTCCAGCGAGGTGCCGCCGTCGCGCAGGATGGCGGTCAGGCCGACGGTGATGAAGCCGATGCCGAGGTACTGGGTGACGTACAGCGCGGTGAGGGTGCCGAGCCGGCCTCTCACGGGGCTTTCCAGTAGCCGAGTGAGGTCAGCCGGTTCTTGTCCACGCCCAACGTCCGGCGGATGTGCCGGGTGATGCCCCGGGTGGTGGCCGCCTCGCAGGCGACCCAGTAGTGGGCCGCGTCGTTCGCCGGCAGGTCGGCGCGGAGAGTGTCGACGAGGTGCTGGCCGTCGGCGTCCCGGGGCACCCAGGTGACGTCGTGGTGTGCGCGGGCGCGCGGCGCGAGGGCCTTCTCGCCCTCGTGGGCGTACTCGAGCCAGATCGTCGCCGGGATGTCGGCGCCGGCGTCGAGCAGGCTGTTGACGGCCGGCAGGGAGGCCGCGTCGCCGACGAGGTAGAGGTGCTCCGGCGCGGGCTCGGGCAGCGCGAAGGCGCTGCCCTGCACGGTGGCGACGATGGTGTCGCCCACCTGCGCCGAGGTAGCCCAGCGGGCGGCGCAGCCGTCGTGGATGGCGAATTCGAGACTGAAGCGGCCGGTGGCCGGGTCGGGGTCGACGAGTGTGTACGCCCGCTGGTGCGCCCGCCCGTCGTTGTCGAACCAGAGTCGGACCCACATCGTGGGGTGGACGCCGCACTCCGCCAGGAGGCCGCCGTCGTCCAAAAGCAGCCGCTGGTAGTGCCCGTCCACCGACTCGGTGGCCCGCACCGTCAACTGAAAGTCCCGGCCTCCCATGGCCTTGAGGACCAGGGCTTCCCAGTTCCGTTTCACGCACCCCTCCAGGTAAGGCCAGCCTTCGTTAGGGCAGGCTAACCTACCTTCGCCGCAGACGGAACGCGTGCCCCTCTCTCGACTCCCTCAGCAAAGGACCACGACATGACATACCAGGAGAAGATCGTCGACCTCGGCGAGTTCACGCTGACACCTGTGGTGCCCGACCGGGACGCGGCGCTCCTGCACCGCTGGGTCACGCTGCCCCGGAACTCCTTCTGGGGAATGGGGGCGCACACCCTCGACGAGGTCCACGAGATCTACACCTTCGTCGACGGCCTGCCCACGCACCACGCGTACCTGATCCACGTCGACGGGGAGCCGGTCGGCCTGTTCCAGACCTACCAGCCCGAGGCGGACCCGGTCGGCGAGCGGTACGCCGTACAGCCCGGGGACGTCGGGATGCATTTGCTGCTCAACCCGCCACGGCACCTCGCCCGTGGCCTCACCGACGCGGTCGGCCCGGCCCTGGCCCGGTTCCTGTTCCGCGACCCGGCCGCGCAGCGGATCGTCGTCGAGCCGGACGTCCGCAACCACCTCGCACTGCGCCGCCTGGAGATGGAGGGGTTCACCTTCGACGCCGAGATCGACATGCCGGACAAGCGCGCCCAGCTCGCGTTCCTCACCCGGTCCCGCTTCGCGGCCGACCACCCGGCCGCCTGACCACCGGATCAGCGATTCGCGCTGAAGAAGCCGATCAGCGTCGCGGCCCACCAGCCGAGCTGGGAGGTGAGGGCGGCGGCGACGCCGGGCAGCAGAGCGGTCCAGTGCGGGTCGCCCTGGACCGCGACGAGTCGATCCCGCAGCCGGCCGAGGAAGAGACCGTTGACGCCGACCACGAGCACCGCGACGAGCTTGACCCACACCAGCGCCGAGGACGTGTCCGGCCCCAACGCGACGCCGCTGACGACGAGACCGACCAGACCCAGCCAGATGAGCGGGTGAGCTGCCCGTGCCGCGTTCAGCACGGCGTCGAGCGGTTCGCGGCGCAACAACCAGCGCAGGCTGAACCAGTCCACCGTCAGCACCGCGCCGAAGCCCACCACCAGGCAGGTCAGGTGGCAGAAGAGGGCGAGCATCCGCCCGCCCGGAGAGAGGGTGACGTGCGGCGCGGCGAGGACCGCGAGCAGCCACCCGAGGCCCACCAGCCCGCTCGCTCCGACCAGGGTGGCGTGGCCGGCGGCACGGCGGTGCCCACCGCGCCAGCCCGCCGTCCGTGTGGTCGCCGCACCCCGACGGGGCGGCACCGCCGCACCGGTACGACCTCGTCGGACGCTGCCCGGGTACCCGGTCGTCACGGCACGATGGGCCGCCCGCGACACCCGCGCCGGACCGCCCACGGTGTCGTACCGGTCAGTGGTCCGCATCGTCGGTCGCGCCGGGGCGACCCGCCAGGGCGCTCAGCTCGGCGGCCCGCGTCGCCTGGATCCGGCCGGCGAGCGCCCGCACCTCCGGGCTACCCCCGGCGTTCTGCTCGCCCCGACACAGCACGACCGTCTGCTCCAGGTGCGCCCGGAGCAGACCCACGGCCCGGGACGGCACCTCGGCGTCGGGGGCGGCGCGCAGCTCCGCGAGGCGGTCGTCGGTCACCATGCCGGGCATCTGGTGACCCTCGTGGATGTTCTGCTCCGGGACGTTGCCGGCGGCCAGTAGTCGCCGCAGCTCCGACGCCTCGGCCCGGTGCGCCGTGCGGATGTCACCGAGGACGGCGCGTAGCGCGGGGTCGGTGGCCGACGGACGGGTGTCGAGGTGGTCGATCAGGGCGAGGGCACCCTCGTCCATCGGGAGGAGCAGTTGGATGAAGGCGTCGTCGGTGCCGTTGAGCAGCACCGACGCGGCCGGCGCGGGAGCCGGTGACGCGGGCGCGGTGGATTGATCGGTGCGGCCCGCGTTCCGGGTCAGACCGACCGCCAGCGTCGTCGCGGCCAGGGTGACGGCGACGCCGGCGATCCGCCAGGCGGGAGCCTTGCGGGTGACCATCAGCGCGCGGCCTGGAACGCGCGGCCGATCGCCGTCGCCTTGTTGCCGTCGCTGAACAGCCCGGACTTGTCCTTGTCGGTCGCGGGCAGGCCGAACCAGGCGTACCGCTGCACGTAGGAGAGTTGGCCGAGCATGCTGGTGGCCGCGGTGAGGAAGGCGGCCTGCTGCTCCTGGCTGGGGAAGGTCTGACGCCCGCCGTCGTAGCGGATCAGCGCGAACTCGGTCAGCCAGATCGGCTTCTTGTAGCGCTGGTAGACGGCTTGCAGGTACTGCCGGAGCTGGTCCACCGCCGCGGCCGTGGTGAAGTCCCCGCCGTACCAGTGCAGGGCGATGAAGTCGACGCGATGACCCCGGGCCTCGGCGCCGGCCATGAACCTGCCCAGCCAACCCTGCGGATCCGCGCCACCGAAGGCGACCGCCGGGCTGCTCAGTTTGCTGCCCGTCGCCATCAGTTGCGGCCACAGGTCCAGTGCCTGCTCGACTGTCATGTTGGCCTGCTCGGGCAGGTCCGGCTCGTTGAAGCCGAGCAGGTAGGGCCCGGCGGCCCGGGCCCGGGCCAGCTCGCCGGCGTTGACGTTCTCCGCGCTACGGATCATGGGGACGAACGTCGCCCCCTTGGGGGTGGTGATGCCGGAGTGCTGGGTGCCCCAGGTGTAGTACCAACCGGCCTTCGAGTTGGCCAGCGCCTGACTCGCGCCCGCGAAGTTCCACACCCCGACGCCCTTGCGCGCGGAGCTGACCGCCGGCACCACCGGCGCCTTCGAGGGCGAGGGGCGCACGCTCGGTGACGGCGCCCTGCTCGGGGAGGCGACGACGGTGGGCGAGGCGGGCGGCGCTGCGGCCCAGGAGGGCGCGGCCTGTGGCGCGGCGGCCGGATCAGCCGGCAGGAGCACCACCACCGCGGTGATCGCGGCGACCGCCGCCGCCACCGAAGCGGCGAGGGACGGCAGCAGTCCACCGGGCGCGTGCGCCGCCAGGCCGGTGACGCTCGCCGACGGCCCGACGGCCGGTGCGACGACCATGGGCGCGGTCGCCTGGGGGAGTTGGGCGCTGATGCCGGCCGGCACCGGCAACAGCGACATCCCCGCGAGCAGCCGATCGATCGGCAGGAAGGCTGCGCCCAGGCGTCCGCAGAACGCGCAGTCGCGGACGTGTCGGGCCAACCGCTTGCGCCACAGCGGGCTGGGGTTGCCGTCCCACTCGGCGGTCAGGGCGTGCAGGTCCGGGCACCCGGGTCGTTCGTGCAGCGCGCGGACGACCCCTCGGGCGCTCTGGATCTGCTCCTTCATCCGGTGGATGCGGACCGCGACGTGCCCCGGCGACAGATTCGCCGCCTCGGCGATCTCGGTACGGGTCAGCTCGCCGGTCTCCTCCAACCACCACAGCGAGAGCAGTTCCTGGTCGTCCGGGTCGAGCCACCTGGTGGCCTCGGCGACCTCACGTCGCTGGTCGGTGAGGCCGAGCCGGAGGATGGTCATCCCGGCGAAGTCGGAGGCGGGGTCGGGCACGTTGTGGATCGCGTCCAGCCCGGCATCCCGGTTGAGGGCCACCCGTCGCCGCTGGTCCCAGTCGCGTACCTGCCGGATGGTGATCGCCACCAGCCAGGACCGGTACGCCGTCGGGTCGTTGAGGCTCGGCAGGTGCCGGATCACCCGTACCAGAGTCTCCTGGACCACGTCGTCGACGTCGGCGTGGCCGCGCAGCGCACGCCCGACGATGTTGTAGACCAGCGGAAGCGAGGCCGCCACCAGGTCGTCGAGAGCGCGCCGGTCGCCCTGTCGCGCCGCGACGACCAACCCGGGATCGGCAACTGCCCGACCGGCTGACGACATGGGTCTCACTCCTTGTGCGCTCGACGAGAACAGCGCCGGTGCGCGCTGACCGCTCCTGATCGGAGACGAGCGGTGGCAGGTCAGATTACGGTTTTCTGCTCGGACCGGACACCGGCCGCGGCCGTCGGGCGTGATCTGCCCGACTCACCCTGCCGGGTCCGGCAGACACCGTTACGGTCGAGGCTGCGGCAAGCGGAGGATGGGGACGGAACATGACGCTTCAGATCGACCTCACCGGTAGGACCGCGCTGGTCACCGGCTCCACCCAGGGCATCGGCGCGGCCATCACGGTCGGGCTCGCCCGGGCGGGGGCGCGGGTGGCCGTGAACGGCCGGACCGCCGCCAGCGTGGAGCGCGCGGCGAAGGCGCTGCGCGACGAGGTCCCCGGCGCGCAGGTCGTCGAGGTGGACGCGGACGTGTCGACCGACGAGGGCGCGGCGCGCACGCTCGACCTGCTGCCCAGCGTCGACATCCTGGTCAACAACCTCGGCGTCTTCGGGCCCACCGAGCCGCTGGAGATCTCGGACGACGAGTGGCGTCGGTACTTCGAGGTGAACGTGCTGGCCGGCGTCCGGCTGACCCGCGCCTACCTGCCGGCGATGATGGACCGGGGTTGGGGTCGGGTGCAGTACATCGCCAGTGACTCGGCCGTCGTCATCCCCGCCGAAATGATCCACTACGGCGTCTCGAAGACCGCCCTGCTCGGCGTCTCGCGCGGGTTCGCGAAGGCCGCGGCCGGCACCGGCGTGACCGTCAACTCGGTGCTCGCCGGGCCGACCCACACCGGCGGCGTGGAGGACCTCGTGGCCGAACTCGTGGGCGACAGCCTCCCCTGGGAGGAGGCCCAGCGGGAGTTCATGCGGCTGCACCGGCCACAGTCGCTGCTCCAGCGGCTCATCGAGCCCGAGGAGATCGCCAACATGGTCACGTACCTCGCCTCTCCGCTCGCCTCGGCGACGACGGGCGCGGCGGTCCGGGTCGACGGCGGCTACGTCGACGCCATCGTGCCGTAACGGCGGCCGGGCCCCTCAGAACTGGAGGACGTGGCCCATCCGTGCGGGCGTACGGCCGGCGAGGACGTCGAGCCAGGCGTCCCGCAGCGCCTCCGGACCGTGACCGACCCGCACGTCGAGCCATCCGCTCGCCTTCGGGACGAACCGCTGCCAGGCGTCGGTGAACCGCGCGTCGAGCCCGTCGCGCCCCCAGTCCTGGCTGCGCTTGCGCATCTGTACGGGCGCGAAGAAGACCTCCCCGGCGGCCTCGGCGTTGGGCGTCTGGGTGGTGAGCCCGACGGCGATGTCGCGGACGAGCCGGTCGCCGAGGTGTTCGCGGAGCGCGGCCCGGGTCGCGGGCGCGCCGGACAGGTCGAGGTACACGGTGTCGACCGCGTCGAGGGTGTCGACCGCGTCGTACGGCAGGACGTCGTCGTAGCAGCCCAGTGACCGGGTGAACGCGAGGTTGCCCGGTGAGGTGAGCCCGATCAGGCGGGTGCCGCGGCCGTGCAGTTCGCACGCGGCGGCGTACGCCGTCTTGCTCGACGCCGACGACAGCACGAGCGCCCGTGCGCCGTAGGAGTCGTTGTCGACGACCTGGTCGGCCAGCATGAACGAGGTGAAGAAGAGCGGCCGGAACAGGATCAGCAGATCCTCCTGCTCGGCCCGGTAGGCCGGGTCGCCGTCGGTCGCCCGGTACGCGTTGTACGGCGAGGGCAGACCGGCGCGGTGCGGACTCGCGTCGCGGAACCCGGACGCGTCCACCCGGTCCGGCCGGACCACCAGGTGGCCGGCGGACGGTAGATAGCCGTAGACCCGTTGGCTCACCTCGACGTCGGCGACCGTCGACGCGACCACCTCGGCGAACCCCCACAGCGGCACGAGCCCCCACTGTGGATCGAGCCCGCGCGGGCCGGGCGGGAAGAACTCCCAGTAGCGCATCGCCTCACCCAGCACGGCGTAGGTCACGTTGTTGGCGGTGAGGCCCACGCGGTCGACGCGCAGCAGCGCCGCGCCGTCGGGCAGGGCGGGCACGTCGCCGTCGGCGAGGGTGGTGCGCCCGAGGTCGTCACGGGCCACGGCGAAGGTCCACGAGTCAGCCATGGTGTGACGCTAGACAGCCCTCGACCCGGAGACAAGTGCACTCGGAGTGCAAAATCCCACTCGGCGTCGGATCGTCGCCCCACCTTCGGCCACTCATACTTTCGGCTAGTAATTACTCAAACTTTCGGGTAGCGTCGTGGCTGGCACACGAACGACATGACGCGGTGGCGAGGCCCGGGTTGTGACCCCCTTCGACAGCGCATCCGGTCCGTCCATGCGCTCCGGCGGCAGCCGGTTCGGATCTCTCTCCGGTCGGCCTCGTAGACGGGCACGCAGGAGAGGACCGTCCCGTGGCCACCACGACCGACACTGTTCAGGACCATCGGCGCACGGACGAGATCATCGTTGAACTGGTCACCACTCCGGCCGACGACCCGCGCCGACCGGCCCTGCGGGACCGCGCCATCGAGGCATGGATGCCGCTCGCCCGCCACCTGGCCCGTCGCTACTCCGGGCGCGGCGTGCCCGACGAGGACCTGACGCAGACCGCCATGGTCGGTCTCGTCAAGGCCGTCGACCACTTCGACGCCGACCGCGGCGTCGACTTCAGCGGGTACGCCATCCCGACCATCGCCGGCGAGATCAAGCGGTACTTCCGGGACCGCACCTGGGCCGTACGGGTGCCTCGCCGCCTCCAGGAACTCCGGCTGTCGATCAGCGCGGCCAACAGCACGCTGACCCACTCCCTGGGCCGCTCGCCGACGGTCGCCGACATCGCCGCCTACCTCGACGTCTCCGAGGAGGCCGTGCTGGAAGGGCTGGAGGGCGCCCGGGCGTACCGGACGACCTCCCTGTCCACGCCCGTGGGCGCCGACGGAACCCTGGAACTCGGCGACACCCTCGGGGTGGACGACCACGAGCTGGACCTCGTCGACCTCCGCGTCGCCCTCGGCCCGGCGCTCGCCACGCTGCCCGACCGTGAACGCCGGATCCTCAGCCTGCGGTTCCACGGCAACCTGACCCAGGCCCAGATCGCCGAGCGGATCGGCGTCTCCCAGATGCACGTCTCCCGGCTGCTCGCGCGGTCGCTGGCCACCCTGCGCCAGCACCTCTCCCCGGACGTCGGCTGAGGCCGGGTCAGGGCTCCAGCACCACCTTGCCGGGCCGGGTGCGGGCCTCGGCGAAGGCCAGCGCGGCGGAGACCTCGGTCAGGGGATAGCGAGCGGCGATCTGCGGCACGAGCACGCCCTGCCGGAGCAGGTCGAGCACGATGCCGAGGTCGGTACGCAGCCGCCGCCGGAACGCCGCGCCGCGCGTACGGCTGCCGGCCCAGAAGTTGTAGAAGCCGACCCGGTGGCCGTTCGGCAGGGCGTTCCACGTGTAGAGGCGGGCCAGCAGCTTCACGAAGACCCAGGCGATCGACCGTGCGGTGCCCGTGGCGGACGCGGTGCCGTAGACGACGAGCGTGCCAGCGGGAGCGAGCAGCCGGTACGAGGTGCGTACGCCCGGTCCGGCAACCGGGTCGAAGACGGCGTCGACACCGTCGGGGGACAGCTCCCGGACCCGCGCGGCCAGGTCCGGGGCGCGGTAGTCGAGCGGTTCGACGCCGAGCGCCCGCAGCGCCTCGTGGTGTCGCGGGGCGGCGGTGCCGATGACCCGCAGCCCGAGGTGGCGGCCGAGTTGGACGAGGACCGTCCCCACACCGCCGTTCGCGCCGTGCACGAGGATCGTCTGCCCGGCCCGCAACCGGGCCCGGTCCAGCAGCTGCCAGGCGGTGACCCCGTTCACCACGACGGTTTCGACCGCGGCCGGGTCCAGGCCGGGCGGTACGGGCGTGAGGTCGTCGACGTCCACGACGGCGTGCGTGGTCCAGGCGCCGGTCTTGGTGACCGCCGCGACCCGGGTACCGACCAGCGAGCCGTCCCCTCCCGGTCCCACCGCGCGGACGGTGCCGACCAGGTCGTAGCCGGGCACGAACGGGAACGCCGGCTGGCCCGGGTAGAGGTTCCGGCGCATGCTCTGCTCGGCGTACGAGATGCCGGTGGCCTCGACCTCGACGAGCGCCCGCCCGGCGGACGGAACGGGCATGGGGCGTCGTTCGACCTGGAGCCCGTCCGGCTCGACCACGCCGGGCAGCACCACTTCGGTGATCATGTCACTGCTGGTCATCGCTTCTCTCCTTGTTTGTGAGTGTGCACTCACTCATATGTGAGGTGGAAAAAGTGGGCCGCCGCAGCGGCCCGTGGTGGGACGAGGGAATCAGGGATGCCGGAAGCCGGCGGTCAGCGCCCGAGCCCACGGCTCGGGCACCTGCTCCAAGCCGGCCGTCACGATCAAATGACAGAGCTGGCCGTACGCGAAGAACTGCTGCACCTGGGCATCGTCGGCACCGGACCGGCTCTGGACGAAGGTGGCGACGCGCCGGTAGCCGGCCCGCACCGCCTCGGCGATCTCGGGCACGTCCGTGACGGCCTGCGCCTGCACCTGGAGCAGCAGCAGATCACGGTCGGCGATCAGGTCGGCGTAGGCGTCACCCATCGCGTCCAGGATCTCGTCGGGACCGGCGTCCCCGGCGCGCTCCGCGCCCATCTCCAGCGCCGCGACGATCCGCTCGAAACACGCCTCGGTCGCCGCCACGAACAACCCGAGCTTCCCGGAGAACAGCCGGAAGACGTACGCCTCGGAGATGCCGGCGGCGGCCGCGACCGCGGTGACCGGCGTGGCGTGGAAGCCGGTACGCGCGAAGGCCGACACGGCGGCGTTCAGAACGACGGCCCGACGGGCCTCGGCGGTGGATCGCATGTTTGTAAGTGTGCACTCACAAACAGAGCCGCGTCAACCTCACCTCCGGACGACTCTCCTCCGAGGCCGGACATCGGAGGAGAGTCGTCGTGCACATGACCGCACCGCGTCAGTGCTGGTGAGGGCGATTGCGGATGAGGGTGAGCGCGAGGACGGCGGTGACGAGGAAGACGATGCCGCTGATCCGCAGACCGGCCTGGACTCCGGAGGTCATGGCCTCGGCGAGCGCCGACCGGACCGGCTCGGGCAGCGGCTGGTCGCCGGTCGCGCCGGCCGCGACCGCCGCCTGTACGGCGCTGCGGGTGGGCTCGCCCACCTGGTGTGCGGCGAGCCGGTCGGGCAGGTCGGCCGCCATCGTGGTGGTGAGCAGCGTGCCCAGCAGGGACGAGCCGAGCACCGAACCGACCTGGCGGGAGGCGTTGACCGCGCCGGAGGCCATGCCGGCCTGGGCGGGAGCCACGCTGGCCAGCGCCGCCGCCGTGGCGGGTGCCACCACCAGACCGCTGGCGGCGCCGAACAGCACGAACAGTGCCCAGCGGTGGTCGAACGTCGTGGTCGGACCCTGCGCCGCCAGCCCGAAGGTGGCCACCGCGCCGAGCACCAGGCCGACGGTGAGCGGTGCCTTGAATCCGGTACGCCGGATGGTCCGCCCGGCGGCGAAGGCCATCAGGACGTACGCGCCGAAGAGCACCAGCATCCGCCAGCCGGTGTCCAGCGGGCTGAGCGCCTGGGCACGTTCGTGGAAGAGGACGAGCAGGATCGCCACGCCGGTGAAGCCGAACAGCGACACGGCGGCGACGACCATGACGGCGCTGAACGACGCCGAGCGGAACAGCCGTACGTCGAGCATCGGCGCGCTGCTGCGCAACTCGACCAGCACGAACGCGACGAGCGCGAGGGCCGAGACGATCCACGCGGTCGACACGACTGCGCTGGTGTAGCCGTCATGTCCGCCCTGGATCATGGCGTAGACGGCGGCGGCGATGGCGACGGTGCCGAGCAGCAGACCGGGCAGGTCGATCCGTCCGGCGCTGGGCCGCGACTCGGCCACCCCGATCGCGGTGACGACGAGGGTGACCACGCCGAGCACGATCGTCGACACGTAGACGCTGTGCCAGGAGTGCTGACGCAGCAGCGCACCGGCGATGAGCGGGCCCACCGCCAGACCGATGCCGGAGGCGGCCGACCAGGCGGTGATGACCTCGGTGCGGCGGTGCGGGTCGGTGAACGTCGCGCCGAGGATCGCCAGGCTGTTCGGCAGGATCAGGGCACCACCGAGGCCGGCCACCAACTGCCCGACGATCACCCAGCCCACGGTCGGCGCGCTGGCCACCGCGACGCCACCCGCGATCATCGCGAGGATGCCGCCGCCGAACATGCGCCGGCGTCCGTAGCGGTTGCCCAGGGTGGCGGCGGACAGCACCAGGCTCGCCACGACCAGGGTGTAGGCGCTGGGGATCCAGATCACGGTGGTGGGGTCGACCCGCAGGTCGGCCTGGATGGTGGTCAGGGCGGAGACCGTGGCGGTGATCTGCAGGAACGTGATCATCGCGCCCAGACACATGGCGATCAGCGTCACCGGGCGGGAACCGCGCACGGTCGCGCGGGTGCTGACGGTCGGCCCACTCGGAGCAGTGGTGTTGCTGGTGGTCACTGAGCGTCCTCGGGTCGGAGTTTGGCTGACTTATGCATAGCTAAGCCAGCGTAACGCCGGACGATTCCCCTGGCTAGCGTCAACGCAAGCCAGGTAAGCTGGACGACATGGAGGACCTACGGGAAGACCGCGAATCCTGGTCGATGGAGAACTGCTCCGTCGCCCGGGCGATGGACGTCGTGGGCAGCCGTTCGACGATCCTGATCCTGCGGGAGGCGCTGCTCGGCACGCGGCGGTTCGACGACTTCGTCCGCCGTGTCGGAGTCGGCGAGCCCGCCATGGCCGCCCGACTCAAGGAGATGGTCGCCGCCGGCCTCCTCGAACGGATCCCCTACCGGGAGCCGGGTCAGCGCACCCGCCACGAGTACCAACTCACCCGCAAGGGCCGCGACCTGCTGCCCGTCATCACCGCGCTGCGCAACTGGGGCGACACCTGGAGCGCCGGCGAAGCCGGGCCCGGCATCCGCGCCATCCACCACGACTGCGGCGAACCGGTCCGCGCGGTGCTCCGCTGCGCCGCCGGACACGACGTCGCGGATGGCGAGATCGACATCACCGCAGGTCCGGGCCTGATCCGCCGGCAGTGACGCCGCGCCCAGGCAGCGGGCGGATCGCCAGTGAAAACGACGCGCAAAGTACCCGCTGCGTTACGAGCTTGTTTCCAAGATGACAACGAGGTTACGAGCGCTTCTCGAAGATCGGCGCCGATCCTACGTTTCGGCCACCGTCATCAGTCGTGACGGCCGGCACCGAACGTGGAGGCAACGTGCCACAACCGATCACACATCGGCCCGGACGGACCAGACGCGGCGTCAGCATGCTGGCCGCCGTGGCGCTGACCGCGGCCGGCCTGACCAGCCTGCCCGGTAGCGCCACCGCCGCCCCGACCAGCAGTGGCCCGACGGCCCGTTACCTGGTCCAGCTCGCCGAGGAGCCGCTGGCGACGTACGCCGGTGGGGTCCCTGGGATCGCGGCGACCAAGCCGGCTCCCGGCGGCAAGCTGAACCGCACCTCCGGCACCGCCAACGCCTACCGGGCGCACCTACGGCAGCAGCGCTCGGCTGTCCTGGCCAGCGTCGGCGTGCCGGCCGACCGCACCCGGGTCACCCTGGAGACCGCGTTCAACGGCTTCGCCGCCGACCTGACCGGACCGCAGGCGGCCCGGCTGCGCGCGACGCGCGGCGTGCGGGCGGTGTACGAGAGCCGCACGGTGCACGCCGCCACCTCGCACACGCCCGACTACCTCGGCCTCACCGGCAAGGGCGGGGCGTGGCAGCAGCAGTTCGGTGGGGACTCCCACGCCGGTGAGGGCGTCATCGTCGGTGTCATCGACAGCGGGTACTGGCCGGAGAGCGCGAGCTTCGCGGCGTTGCCCACACCCCGGCCGGACCAGGCGATCATCGACGCCAAGTGGAAGGGCACCTGCGATGTCGGCGTCGAGGCGCCGGTCACCTGCAACAACAAGGTGATCGGTGCGCGCTGGTACAACGACAGCGGCATCGCCGACGCGTTCCCGGACGACTACGCCTCGCCCCGGGACCGCAACGGCCACGGCACCCACACCGCCAGCACCGCCGCCGGCAACCACGGCGTACGGGCGACCCAGGGCGGCCGTGACCTCGGCACGATCTCCGGCATGGCGCCGGCCGCCCGGCTCGCGATCTACAAGGCGCTGTACGACAACGGCGCCGGCTCGGCGTCCGGTACGGACATCGACATCGTGCACGCGATCGACGACGCGGTCGCCGACGGCGTGGACGTGATCAACTACTCGATCGGTGACGACAGCGAGCAGTTCGGCGCGGTCGACGCGGCGTTCTTCAACGCGGCGGCGGCCGGGGTGTTCGTGGCGGCGGCCGCCGGCAACTCCGGCCCGTACCCCAACACGGTCGACAACTCGACGCCGTGGGTGACCACGGTGGCCGCGAGCACCACCGACCGGCAGAACAACCGGACGCTCACCCTCGGCGACGGCACCCGGATCACCGGAGCGGGCCTGGGCGACACCGGTGTCGGACCGGCGCGGCTGGTCTTCGCGCGGGACAGCGCGCTCGATCCGGACGGCACGTACGGCGCGGGCCTCTGCGCCGACGACACCCTGGACCCGGCCAAGGTCAAGGGCGCCATCGTGCTCTGCCTGCGCGGCGAGATCCCGCGGACCGACAAGAGCATCGAGGTGGCCCGGGCCGGCGGCATCGGGATGGTGCTCTACAACGACGAGCTGAACTCCCTCAACGCCGACGTCCAGACGGTGCCGACCGTGCACATCAACGAGGTGGACCTGGCCACGGTCACCGCGTACGTCGCCAAGGGCAACGCCACGGCGAGCATCTCGCCGGCCAAGCTGGAGATCGTCGAAGCGCCGTCGGTCGCCGCGTTCTCGTCGGCGGGACCGTCGAACCTCAACGCCGGTGAACTGCTCAAGCCCGACATCAGCGCGCCCGGGCAGGACATCGTGGCGGCATTCTCGCCGTCCATCGGCGGGGACGACTTCGCCCTGGAGTCCGGCACCTCGATGGCGTCGCCGCACATCGCCGGCATCGCCGCTCTGCTGCTGGCCAAGCACCCCGACTGGTCGCCGGCGGCGGTCCGTTCCGCGCTGATGACCAGCGCCACGGACAAGACCGACAAGGGCAACCCGATCAAGATCGGCACCCGGGACGCGACCCCGCTCAACTACGGGTCCGGTCAGGTCAAGCCGGGCGACGCCTTCGACCCGGGCCTGGTGTACGACTCCGGCCAGCAGGACTGGCTCAAGTACCTGTGCGGGGTATCCGCCGACCGTGGCGGCGACTTCGGCCTCGGCGACCTGGCGGGCTGCGACACGATCGGCTCGATCGACACCGCGCAGCTCAACTACCCGTCGATCGCGCTCGGCCGGATGGTGGGCAAGCAGACGGTCACCCGGACCGTCACCAACGTCGGCGACAAGACCAGCACCTACACCTCGTCGGTGCAGGCCCCGCCGGGCTACAAGGTCAAGGTCACCCCGGCGAAGATGCAGATCCGGCCCGGTAAGTCCGCCCGCTTCAGCGTGGAGGTCACCAACACCGGGGGTGCGTTCGACACCTGGGCGGACGGCTCGCTCACCTGGAGCGACCAGTTCACGCACCGGGTACGCACCCCGCTGATCGTGCACAACTCCGGCCTGGTCGCCCCCGACGCCATCGTGGGCAAGGGGACCTCCGGCAGCGTCCGGATCGCCGCCGAGGTCGGCTACCGGGGCAAGCTGATCTCCCAGCTCTCCGGCCTGACGTCGGGCACCAGCAACACGGTGACCCTCAAGGGTGACGCACCGAGCTGGGACTGGAGCACGTCGAACAACCTGCCCGTCCCGCTGCCCGCGTCGATCAGCAGGAGCACGCTGCACGTACCGGCCGGCACCCGCAGCCCGATCGTGCAGGTGACGTCGGCGCGACCCACCTGCTCCCACATCGACTGGGACGACGAGGAGGGGGTGATGGAGTGCACGGAGTTCAGCGTCGACGTCTACGACAAGGACGGGAAGTTCGTCACCGCCACCGTCAGTGGCCGTGACGGTGCCAAGGTGACGCTGCCGGACGGTGCCGGCGACTACATCGTGGTCGTCGAGCAGGCGTTCACCGAGAACGTCCCGGACGGCACCAACGCGTACACCGTCACCAGCTACCTTCCGGGTGCGCCGGGCACCTCGACCGGCCGGTCCACCATCGACCCGAAGCAGCGCAGCGTGCAGCCGGGCGCGACGGCGAACCTCACCCTGCACTGGTCCGGGCTCCTGCCCGGACGGCGTTACCTCGGGGTGCTGGAGTTCCGCACCGGCGACGGGTCGCTCAAGACCGTGCCGGTCACCGTCCAGTCCTGAGAGCAACAACGGCCCGGCGGACCGGCGTGTGACCTGGGTCACCACCGGCCCGCCGGGCGGCCGACCGCCCACGCGGGGGTGATCTGCTCGCCTCACGGTGAGCGGCGGCGACGACAACACGACGCGGGGCGGCGGGGGTACCACCTTCGTTCGCCCCGCGCGCCTGCGCGGGGCCGTCGAGTTCGTCGGACGCCGCGCCGAACTGGCCCAGCTACGCCGCCTCGTCGAGACCCCACCGTGCCTGGTCCTGCTCGAAGGCGAGCCCGGCATCGGCAAGAGCCGGCTGGTCACCGAACTCCTCGCCACACTCGGCGGACGGCACCTCGTCGGCGAGTGCGACGACGTGCCGGAGCCCTTCCCCTTCGGCGTCCTGCTGGACGCCGTCCGGGCGGGCGCGGACCGACTCGGACCGGTCGACGCGCTCAACCCGGTGGCGGGTGCGCTGGCACCGCTCCTGCCCGAACTGGCCGACGTGCTGCCCGCCGCGCCGCCACCGCTGGCCGACCCGGTAGCCGAACGACACCGGCTGCTGCGGGCCATCGCCGCGGTGCTGGCCGCGCTGAGCCCGGCCACCCTGCTGCTCGAGGACCTGCACTGGGCCGACCCGGCGACCTGTGAGTTCCTCGGCTACCTCGGCGCCCGTCCGGTGGACGGTCTGGCCGTGCTGCTCACGGCCCGCACGCCGCCGCCGGGCGGCAGCACACCGATCCACGACGTGCTGTCGCGTACGCCCCGGACGGTCACCCGCGTTCCGCTGGGTCCACTCGACGCCGAGGACGTGCATCGACTGGCCGCCCGGACCCTGCGGCTGGACGATCCGTCGCCCCGGCTCACCGCCACCCTGCTCGACCGCACCGCCGGCATCCCGTTCGTGGTGGAGGAGGTGCTGCGTACCCTCGCCGAACGCGGCGGCGACCCACTGGCCGACGACAGCGTGCCGTTCGTCCTACAGGATGTGCTGCTCTGGCGACTACGCCCGCTCGACGACGCCACCCGCGAGGTGCTCGGCGCCGCCGCCGTGCTGGGTCGGGCGCCCGATCAGCGTGTCCTCGCCGCGGCGCTCGCCGAGGACCGGGCCACGGTGGGCGCGGCGCTGGCCGCCGCGCACCGGGCGGGTGTGCTGCACGACGACGGCGAGGGGTTGCGGTTCCGTCATGACCTGGCCCGCCAGATCGTGTACCACCTGGTGCCCCGGGAGACCCGGGAGTGGCTGCACCTGCGCGTCGCACGGGTGCTGGAGCAGGAGTTGCCCCGACCGGTCGCCCAGCTCGCCCACCACTACCGGCTGGCGGGTAGCGGCGCCGATTTCGTCCGCAACGCCGAGGCCGCCGCCGACCTGGCCACCGAGCGCGGCGACGACGCGACCGCCGCGAGCTTCCTGCTCCAGACGATGGACGTCGCCGAGCTGCCCCGCCCGGTACGGGCGCGGCTGGCCGGCAAACTCGGCCGGTCCGCCATCGACGGGCTCAGGCAGGCGACCGCGATTCCGGTCCTGGAACGGCTGTTGGCCGACCGCCGGCTGCCGCCCGGCACCCGGGGTGAACTGGGTCTGGTGCTCGGCCGGATGCTGCGTCAGCAGGGCGAGGCGCTGCGCGGGTACACCGAGATCGAACGGGCCGTGCCGTACCTGCGGGCACCGCGCCGCAGAGCCCCGGCCCTCGCGGTGCTGGCGGCACCCGACACGGTGGTCGGACGGCACGTCGACGACCACCTGGCGCGGTGCACGGAGGCGGAGGTCGCCGCAGCGGCCAGCCGGGACCCGGCGGCACACCTCGCGGTACGCATCGCCCGCGCCTCGCTGCTGCTGGAGCTGGGCGACCCGGGCGCGTGGGCGATCGTCGAGGAGCTGCGCGGCTCCGCCGATCTGGTCGACCGGCCCCGCGAACACGCACGGGCCTGCCTGAACTGGGCGCAGGGCGCGCTGCACGCCGGGCACCTGGCCCGGGCCACGGCGCTGCTCGCCGATGGCCGCGAGCTGGTCGAGGAGACCGGCTACCAGCGGCTCGCGCCCCTGGTGGAGGCGACCGAGCTGTCGCTGGACCGGGCCGCCGGACGGTTCGACGGATTGGCCGAACGGCTGTCCCGGCTGGTGGTCAGTGCCGAGCGGATGCCGGTGACCCTGCTCGACGCGCGGGCCGACCTGGCCACCGTGCTGGCCCGTACCGCCTCCGGCGACGACGAGGTACGGGCGGCCGACGACGCGCTCCGGTCGGTGGTGACGGACGCCCGGCGGGTGGGCGCGATCTGGCCACTGGTGCAGGCGCTCTCGACGCTGGCTCGGCTGGTCCTGCGCGGGCAGCCCGACGAGGCCGTGCGGTACGCGACCGAGGCGCTGACCCTGGTGCGGGCCAAGGGCATCCTGGCGTGGGCCGCCGATGCCGTGCTGGTGCTGGCCGAGGCCGCCGTGACGGCGGGTGAACCGGCCCGCGCGGCAGGGGCGGTCACCGAACTGGAGGCCGGGATCGCGGGCCGGGACGCGCCGCTCGCTCTCGCCGCGCTGCGCCGCTGCCGGGAGCTGATCCCGGCCTGAGCCGGCACGGGAGCGTGGCCGGTGGGGCGGCGGGGTACGGTCCGCGCAACGGCACGGACCCCTGCCGCCGCCGTAGAGCCGCAGGAGGAGCGAGATGGAGCTGACCGAACCGACCGTCTGGAACGCGGAGCGGTTGGAGCTGGGCGAGGGGTTGCGCTGGGTCGACGACCGGCTGGTCCTGGTCGACCTGCTGGCCGGGCGTCTGCTGGAGACCGACGGCGATCGACCCGCCCCGCTACGGGAGCTGCGCCGGCTCGACGTCCCGCTCGGCGCGGTCGCCCCGGTGGCCGACCGGCCCGGCGAATGGCTGGCCGCCGCCGGCACCGGCGTCGCCGTGCTGCCCGCTGCCGGCGCTCCCCGGCCGGTCGCCGAACTGGTCGCCGACGCGCCCGAGCCGACCCGGATGAACGACGCCGTCGCCGACCCGCACGGCCGCTTCTGGGCCGGCAGCATGGCGTACGCGCAGACGCCCGGCGGCGGCACGCTCTTCCGGCTGAACCCCGGCGCCGCTCCGGTGTCCGTGGTGACCCACATGGCCATCCCGAACGGGCCGGCGTTCGACGCCGCCGGCACCACCATGTACCTCGCGGACACACCGCGTGGCGAGATCGACCGGTTCACCGTCGACCCGGCCACCGGTGACCTACACGGCCGGACGCCGTTCGTGCGTCTCGCCCCGGGCGAGGGCAGCCCGGACGGGATGACGGTCGACGCGGCGGACCACCTCTGGGTCGCGCTCTGGGGCGGCTCGGCGGTCCGCCGCTACCGTCCGGACGGCACCCTGGATCGGGAGATCCGGCTACCGGCGACCCAGCCGGCCGGCATCTGCCTGGGCGGCCCCGACCTGCGGCGACTCTTCGTCGGCACCGCCTCGGTCGGCCTCACGTCGGTCGGTCCGGCGGACGGCGCGCTGCTCGCGGTCGACGTTCCCGTCCCGGGCCTGCCCATCTCCCCCGCCCACCCGGTCTGACCCGACGCCAGCCAGGTGTGTCCCCACTGCGGCAGGGCGGAGGCATATCGGACGTCGGGGCGGGAATAGCCACTCCGGAAGCGGCAGTGGGGTCGACCGACTGGGGGCTGGACGATGAACACCGTGGATCGTGCGTCGTGAACGGGCCGGTCGGTGACGAGCCGGTTGGCGAGTTGGAACTGGTGCACACCTTCACGGGTCCGATGCCGACCGGGGTGAGCGTCTCGCACCAGGGGCGGATCTTCGTCAACTTCCCGCAGTGGGGTGACGAGCCGCCGGCCACCGTCGTCGAGCTGCGCGACGGCCAGGAGGTGCCCTACCCCGACGAGGCGTGGAACAGCCCGTCCGGGGTCGACGACGCGGGCGCGTTCGTGTCGGTGCAGAGCATCGTGGTAGACCCGGCGGACCGGCTCTGGGTGCTGGACACCGGCAGCCCGATGTTCCAGCCCACGAAGCCGGGCGGGCCGAAGCTGGTCCGGATCGACCTGGACACCGACACGGTGGCCCAGGTGATCACCTTCCCGCAGGACGTGGCGCTTCCGACGACGTACCTCAACGACGTCCGCTTCGACCTGCGTCGCGGAGAGGCCGGGGTCGCGTACATCACCGACTCGGCGGACTCCGGACCGAACGGGATCATCGTGGTGGACCTGGCCAGCGGCGCGTCCTGGCGGCGGCTGCACGACCACCCGTCCACCAAGGCGGACCCGCTGACCACCTTCCGCCCCTTCGTCGAGGGGCGGCCGCTCCTGACCCGCCCGCCGGACGGCCCGCCGCAGCCGTTGACGATGGGCTCCGACGGCATCGCCATCTCGGCCGACCGCGCGCGGCTCTACTACTCCCCGCTGCTGTCCCGGCACCTGCACAGCGTCTCGGCCGAGGCGCTGGCCGACCCGTCGGTGACCCAGGAGGCGGTCGCGGCGACCGTCGTCGACGAGGGGGACAAGGGCACCGGGTCGGACGGGTTGGAGTCGGACGACAAGGGGCGGCTCTACTTCACCTCGTACGAACACAACGCGGTGCTGCGGCGACTGCCGGACGGCGAGTACGAGACCCTCGTACACGATCCGCGCCTGCTGTGGCCGGACACCATGTCGGTGGCCGCCGACGGGCACCTCTACGTGACCGCGAACCAGCTGCACCGGCAGCCGCAGTACCAGCGGGGCCAGGACCTGCGCCGCAAGCCGTACGCGCTGTTCCGGGTGCGGATCGACGCCGGCCCGGTGCTGCTGCACCGCTGACCGGGTAGGCATGGCCACGCGGGCGGCGGGTAGCCCGTCGGGTGGCCGACTGGCAGGAGCTGTTCGTCCCGGACGCCCCGCTGTTGGAGATCGTGGTCCGGGGCAGCGTCATGTACCTCGCGCTGTTCACCCTCCTGCGGGTCATCCTCAAGCGGGAGAGCGGCACCACCGGCGTCACCGACCTGCTGGTCATCGTGCTGCTCGCCGACGCCGCCCAGAACGGCATGTCCGGTGGCTACAGTTCGGTGACCGACGGGGTGCTGCTGGTCGGCGTGATCATCGGATGGTCGTACCTGCTGAACGCCGTCGCGTACCGGTGGCAGGCCGCCGCCCGACTGATCCGGCCCAGTTCGCTGGTGCTGGTGCGGCATGGACGGATCCTGCGGGAGAACATGCGCCGGGAGCTGATAACCGACGAGGAATTGCACACCCTGCTGCGCGAGCAGGGCGTGGTCGACCTCGACCAGGTCCGCGAGGTGCGGATGGAGGCCGACGGGCGGTTCAGCGTCACCACGCGTACGCCCGGCCGACGGCGTGACGCACGGGACAGCCTCGGTTGACTCAGTTCGCCGGCAGGGTGCGGTCCAGCAGGTCGAACAGGGCCGCCCAATGCCGCTCGGTGGCCTGCTCGTGGTACATCGGGGTGTCGGCCATCGTGTAGCCGTGGTGCGCGCCCTCGTACACCTCGGAGCGGTAGCGCACCCCGGCGGCGTCCAGCGCCTGCTCCAGGGTGGCGATCTGCTCGGGGGTCATGGACTGGTCCGCGTCGGCGTGCCCGAAGTACAGCTCGCCGGTGATCGAGCCAACGCCCAGATGCGGGCTGTCCGGCGTGTCGGTGACGACCCGCCCGGCGTGGAAGCTGGCGACGGCCGCGATGCGGTCCGGGTACGCCTCGATGGCCCGCAACGCGTTCGTGCCGCCCATGCAGTAGCCGGTGATCGCGACCGGGCCCGGCCGGACGTCCTCGCGGGCGGCCAGGAAGTCCAGGTAGGCGGCGGTGTCCCGGCTGATCACGTCGGGGGTCAACGCCCCGATCAGCGGCACGATCTTCTCGAAGAGGGCACCTCGCTGGTCGGCCTCACCGAGCCGGGACAGGTCGAACAGCGGCGCCCGGCCGGCCCGGTAGAACAGGTGGGGCGTGAGCACCAGGTAACCGCGTTCGGCGATCCGCTCGGCCATCTCCACCAGGCGGGGCCGGGGGCCGAAGGCGTCCATGAAGAGGAGCACGGCCGGGAACGGGCCGTCGCCGTCGGGCCGGGTCAGCCTCGCGTCCGCCGTTCCGTCGCTGGTCGGGATGTCCACCGTCGTCGTCTGCACCGAGCCTCCTCGTACGCCGATCTTGGTCCGTTCCGGACGCTACTCCCCCCACCTGGGTGTCCAGACAGGGACCGGTGATCCCTGGACAAGCCCACCCTGCATGCCGGGCGGCGACCGACCCAGTGTTGTCGGTGACCGATGAAGGACGCCGCGACGTGGAGGTTGTCGTGCTCGATGAGACCGTTGGAGACCTGACCGGGAGGCTTGCCGTGGTGACCGGCGGCAGCGACGGGCTGGGGCTCGCCCTGGCCGGTCGGCTGGCCCGCGCCGGCGCGGAGGTGGTGCTGCCGGTCCGCAACCCGGCCAAGGGCGCCGCCGCGCTGGACGCCGTCCGGGCCGCCACGCCGGGAGCGGCGGTGTCGACCCGGCAGCTGGACCTCGCCTCGCTGGACTCGGTGGCCGCACTCGCCGACACGCTGCTCGGCGAGGGGCGACCGATCCACATCCTGATCAACAACGCCGGTGTGATGGCACCACCCACCCGACACACCACCGCGGACGGCTTCGAGCTGCAGTTCGGCACCAACCACCTCGGCCACTTCGCGCTGACCGGACGGTTGCTGCCGTTGCTGCGGGCCGGCCGGGCCCGGGTCACCACCATGTCGAGCAGCGCCGCCCGCTCCGGCAAGCTGGACTGGGACGACCTGCAGAGCACCCGGCGGTACGGGGCGGTCCGCGCATACAACGCCTCCAAGCTGGCCACGCTGCACTTCGGGCTGGAACTCGACAGGCGCAGTCGGGCCGGCGGTTGGGGCGTCACCAGCAACGTGGCGCACCCCGGCACCACGATGACCAACCTGTACGCGTCCGGGCCCAACCTGGGCCGCAGTCGCCCCTCGGCGCACCACGCCGTGATGAGCCGACTGGCCCGCTGGGGCATCCTGGTGCAGTCGGTGGACGCCGGCCTGCGGCCCGCCCTCTACGCGGCCACCAGCGAACGGGCGCAGGGCGGCCGGTTCTACGGGCCGGACGGTCTGGGGCAGTTCACCGGAGCGCCGACCGAGTTGGCCGTCTACCGTTCGGCCCGCAGCACCGACGACGCGGCCCGGCTCTGGACCGTCTCCGAACGGCTGGTGGGCGTCGCGTACTGAGTGGCAACGCGCCCGCGTGAACGGCGCGTCAAGAATCGGCGCAGGCCCGTCGAAACGGCGTATCGGCGGGCCTCTCGCCGCCCTCCGGCGGTGACGATGGGTCCATGAGTCCTTGGCGGATGACACGCTGGGAACGCGGGAATCCACCGCCCGACACCGACCCGGTCGAGCCGGCCCCCGACGCGGACGGGCCCGAACGCCGACACGAGGCGCTGGTCAGCGTCCGGCTCGGCCCGTCCGCGCCCGGCAGCCACCTGGTCGAGTACCTGCGGCACGAGCCGTGCGCGGTCGACGCGTGGTGGATCGCCGCCGACGTCGACGCCGTGGTGCGGCTCTCCGCGCCGAGCGTGACCATGCTGCACCGGGCCGTGGCCGACCTGCGTCTGCGTGCCGGGGTGGAGGTGGTCGAGGCCAACTACATCCTCCGTGCCCTCGACCTGTCCGCGTCGGCCGAGCGCCGCCGTGACGTCCCGGCATGGGCGGTGTCCGCCGCATGAGCCGCCCCGGCGCTGACGGAAGGACCGCCGTGGACGACGGCCCGATGATCTACGCGGTGCCGGTGCGTGAGCTGCCCGGACGGCCGGTGGGAACGGTGCGGACCGGACGGACGCCGCAGGGTGAGCGGGTAGGCATCGCCTTCAGCCGACCCGACCTGTTGGTCACCGCGATGGGCGCCGACCAGCCCTGGGAGGAACTGTGCGAGTCGGCGCTGCGCGGCATGCTGCGTCCGCTCGGCATCGATCGGATCCAGGTCGACCCCCTGCTGGTGGCGCCGCCGCTGAGCCCGAGCGTCGGCGACCGGGCCGCGCCGACCACCCCCGTTCAGGCCGGTACGAAGCGCACCGCGTCGGCGACCACGTAGCCGTCGGTGTCCTCCGTACGGATCAGCACGCTTCCGTCGCTGCCTGCCGTGAACGGGTAGGCGCCGAGCGACACCCACTGGCCGCCGGACTGCCGCTGGTCGACGGTGCGGGTGGTCACCCCACCTGCGTACGCGACGTCCACCGGCACGTTCGTCGCCCGGTTCGGGTCGGCGGTCCACCGCAGGTGCACGGTCCACGTGCCGGCGGTGGGCAGTGCCGGGCGGAACCGCAGCCGGTTGACGCCCTTCGCGGTGTTGCCGTCGTGCTCGTAGTCCGCGCCGTAGTAGCCGCCGATGCTGGTGCTGCGCAGCCACGTCCCGGCGCGGGTGATCCCGCTGGTCGCCGCGTTGTCCAGGATCACCTCGCCGGGTGTCCCCCAGTCGAGCACCGCGCCGTCCTGGCGCAGCCGGGCCTGGAGGGCCGGTACGGAGACGGCCTGCACGGCGAGGTTGCCGGTGAGCGCCAGTGACGCAGCGGTGGCCGCCGCCTGCCCGAGAATCATGAACACGGGCTCCATCCGGATCGAGCCGTACGCGATGTGGCTGGCCGACAGGCAGACGGGCACGAGCAGGTTGGCGCACTGGGCCTGGTGCGGGACGATGGCGCGGTAGCTCACCGGGTACGGCTGCGAGACGCTGATCTGCACGTCGCCCTCGTTGCGCACCCTGCCGTCGACCACCACCCGCTGGCAGTTGTGCGAGTCCATCGTGTAGCTGGCCAGGCCCACCGAGTCGGCGGCGCGTACCCGGCCCCGGCAGTCGGCCTCGGTCATCACGTACGCGGAGACCATCCGGCGGGCCTCGCGGATGTAGAGCAGCGGCGGCCAGCCACCGGTGCTGGTGAACTCGTCGACCGGCAGCCCCCACCGGGCGGTCGAGTCGCGCACGGTCGCCGGCAGCCGCGGATCGTTGGCCAGGAACCACATCAGCCCCTGCTGGTACGCGCGGTGGTCGGCGATGATGCTCCCCCGGACGGCCCAGCTCGCCGTCGGGTACGCGTGGTTGAGGCCGATGTGGTCGGTGGAGACCGCGCCGTTGTTGTTGGAGTCGGTCTTGCCACCGCCGATCGAGTGCGTGGTGAAGTACGGCCCGGCGTAGCCGGCCTGGATGTGGCGCAGCAGCAGCTCGTACCGGATCGGGTCGTAGCCGGCCGGCTTGGCGAACGGGATGCGGTTCGCGGCCTGGGTGAGGCACATCCGGAAGCAGTACGCCTGGATGCGGTCGTCGCCGCTGCCGTGCGGGGCGAGCGGGGTGGTGGAGATGCCGGGCAGCAGGCCACTGGCCGGCGAGCCGGCCGTCACGTACGGGTCGACGGGGTAGACGAACTGGTGGGTGTTGCGGGACTGCACCCCGTTGATCGTCTCGCCGTACGTGTCGTTGGACTCCCGACCCACGGTGAAGCCCACCCCGGCCATGGCGAGCAGGTCCCCCTCGTACGTGGCGTCGACGAACATCCCGCCGGAGTAGACCGAGCCGTCCTCGGTGCGCAGCTCGGTGATCCGGTTGCCGGCGCGGCCGAGGCTGGACAGTCGGGCGCCGACGACCACCGGAACGCCCGCCTCGGCCAGCATCTCGGCGAAGACCTCGGTGGCGACGTGCGGTTCGAAGGTCATCCGCAGCGGGGACGTGGGGGTGAGCGTCCCGCCGTGGTACTTGACGTACACCCGGCGGTAGAACTCGGCGGCCAGCCCGCCGATGGACGCCTGGACGCCGGTGTCGGTGGCCCCGAGCCCGGCGGTGCTCAGCCCGCCGACG
The DNA here is from genome assembly GCF_049179015.1 of Micromonospora sp. WMMD736. Taxonomy (NCBI): domain Bacteria; kingdom Bacillati; phylum Actinomycetota; class Actinomycetes; order Micromonosporales; family Micromonosporaceae; genus Micromonospora; species Micromonospora sp. WMMD736. Next base: position 4,995,815 of record NZ_JBMHMI010000001.1, on the reverse strand, counting down.
TGGCTGGTGGGCTCGACGACCACGGCGGTGCGGCCGAGCCGGCGCATGGTGATCGCGGCGGCCAGCCCGCCGGAGGTGGCACCGTAGACGACCAGGTCGGCGGTGGTGACGGCGGCCCGGGCGGGGCCCGCGCGGAACGGATCGGCCAGGCCGGCCAGGACGAGACCGGCGCCGCCGGCGGTCAACAGCCGGCGACGGGACAGGGGCATGGACACGGCGAACTCCATCGGGGTAACCGGAGGGGACGGTTACAGAAGCACGCCGCTGCCGCTGCGGTACGAAATTCTTCAATCTCTGCCGGCGGGTGTCAACGGTCAGGGGCGGTAGCGGTAGCCCATGCCCGGCTCGGTGATGAGGTGGCGGGGACGGGCCGGGTCGTCCTCCAGCTTGCGCCGGAGCTGGGCCAGGTACTGCCGCAGGTAGTTGGTCTCGTTCTGGTACTCCGGCCCCCACACCTCCTGCAGGAGCTGGCGTTGGCTGACCAGCTTGCCGGGGTGGCGCAGCAGCTTCTCCAGCACGCTCCACTGGGTGGGGGTCAGCTTGACCTCGGTGTCGTCGTCGGCCCAGACGCGGTGGTCGGCGAGGTCGACGGTGTGCCGGCCGATCCGCAGCGCGGGCACGGCCTCGCTGGGCGCGCCGAGTCGCCGGGTCACCGCGCGGATGCGGGCCAGCAGCTCCTCCACCCCGAACGGCTTGGTGACGTAGTCGTCCGCGCCCGCGTCCAGGGCGGCGACCTTGTCCTCGCTGCCGGCCCGGCCGGAGAGCACGATGATCGGTACGGCGGTCCAGCCGCGCAAACCCCGGATCACCTCGACGCCGTCGATGTCGGGTAGGCCGAGGTCGAGGACCACCAGGTCCGGCGGGTGACTGGCGGCGGCCTTCAACGCGGCGGCCCCGGTGGCGGCGACGTCCACCTCGTACCGGCGGGCGCGCAGGTTGATCCGCAGGGCCCGCAGGATCTGCGGTTCGTCGTCGACGACCAGGATGCGCGTCATTCCTGCGGCTCCTCCGAGGTGGTCTGGGCGGCGGCGGGCAGGCGCAGCACCATGGTGAGACCCCCGCCGGGGGTGGTCTCGGGGGTGATGCTGCCACCCATGGCCTCGGCCAGTCCCCGGGACAGGGCGAGCCCGAGGCCGACGCCGGTCTGGTTGTCCCGGTCGCCGAGGCGCTGGAACGGCAGGAAGACGTGCTCCCACTTGTCTTCCGGGATGCCGGGCCCACGGTCGATGACCCGCAGCTCGACCTGACCGGCGTGCGCGCTGGCGGTGATCGTGGGCGGCTGGTCCGGCGGGCTGTAGCGCAGCGCGTTGGCGATGACGTTGACCAGCACCCGTTCCAGCAGGCCCGGGTCGGCGGTGGCGGCCGGCAGGTCGGCCGGGATGTCCGTGGCGACGGTCGCGGCCGCCGGACCAAGTTCGTCCAGGGCCAGGGGTACGGCGTCCTCCAGGCCGATGGTGGTCGCCGTGATGCCCAGGGCGCCGGCCTGGAGGCGGCTCATGTCGAGCAGGTTGGCGACCAGTCGGGCGAGGCGGTCCAGCGACTCCTCGGCGGTCTCCAGCAGCTCCTCGCGGTCGGCCTCATCGAACTCGATGTCGTGGCTGCGCAGGCTGGTCACCGCCGCCTTCGCCGACGCCAGGGGCGTACGCAGGTCGTGGCTGACCGCCGCGAGCAGCGCGGTGCGCATCCGGTCGGCCTCGGCGAGGGGCCGGGCGGTGGCGGCCTCCTCGGCGAGTCGTTCCTGGCGAAGCGCGACGGCGGCCTGGGCGGCGAACGCCTCGACGATGCGCCGGTCGGCGGCCTCCAGCCGCCGGCCGCTGAGCACCACGGTGATGCGCTCGTCGACGGGTACCGCCGTCTCGCCGTCGTCGGGTGTGCAGGCCGGCTGCTCACCGACGCTGGCCACGACGCACCAGGCGTGCTCCTCGCGGGCCCGCTCGGGTCGGCCGATCGCCCCCTCGGCCAGCTCCAGCAGGCTCACCGCGCGCAGCCCGAACGTCTCGCGGAGCTGGTCGAGCAGGGCGGGCAGCGGGCGTTCGCCGCGCAGTACCCCACCGGCCACGGCGGCGAGGGTCTGCGCGTCGGCGGCGGCCCGGGCGGCCTCGCGGGTCCGCCGGGCGGCCACGTCGACGATCCAGCTCACCGCGAGGGCCACCCCGACGAAGACGGCGAGCGCGAGCAGGTTGTCGGCCTCGGCGATGGTGAGCGTCCGGTACGGCGGGGTGAAGAACCAGTTGAGCAGCAGCGACCCGCCGAGCGCCGCGACCAGCGCCGGCCACACCCCGCCGACCAGCGCGACGCCGACCACCCCGGCGAGGAACAGCAGGATGTCGTTGGTCAGCGTCAGGTCGGGCAGCGCCTTCAGCAGCAGGGTGAGCAGCGGCATGCCGAGCACCGCCAGGCCGAAGCCGAGCAGCCGGCGGCGGCGGGACAGCGCCGCCGGCACCGCCGCCGCCCGGCGGCCCTTGCCGGCCTGCTTGTGGGTGACCAGGTGCACGTCGATCGAGCCGGAGAGCGCGGTGGTGGTCACCCCGACGCCGCGGGCGAAGATCTGCGCGAGGCGGCCCCGCCGGCTGGCCCCGAGCACCAGTTGGGTGGCGTTCACGCCCTGGGCGAAGTCCAGCAGCGCGGCCGGCACGTCGCTGCCGAGCACCTGGTGGTACGTGCCGCCGAGGCTCTCGACGAGCACCCGCTGGCGGGCCAGTTGGGCCGGGTCGGCACCGGCCAGGCCGTCGCTGCGGGCCACGTGCACGGCGAGCAGGTCGGCGCCCTTGCTGCGGGCCGCGATCCGGGCGGCCCGCCGGATCAGCGTCTCGCCCTCCGGCCCGCCGGTCAGCGCCACCACGACGCGTTCGCGTGCCTCCCAGGTGGCGGCGATGCCCTGCTGGCTGCGGTACCTGTCGAGCTGCTCGTCGACCTTGTCGGCCAGCCAGAGCAGCGCCAGCTCGCGCAGCGCGGTGAGGTTGCCGACCCGGAAGTAGTTGCCCAGCGCGGCGTCGATCTTGTCGGGTCGGTAGATGTTGCCGTGCGCCATCCGCCGACGCAGCGCCTCGGGGGTCATGTCGACCAGCTCGACCTGCTCGGCCGCGCGGACGATCTCGTCCGGCACGGTCTCCCGCTGGGTGGTGCCGGTGATCTGCGCGACGACGTCGTTCACCGATTCCAGGTGCTGCACGTTGACCGTGGAGAGCACGTCGATCCCCGCGTCCAGCAGCTCCTGCACGTCCTGCCAGCGCTTGTCGTGCCGCGAGCCGGGCACGTTGCTGTGGGCCAGCTCGTCGACGACCACGATCTCCGGCCGGCGGGCCAGCACCGCGTCCACGTCCATCTCGGTGAACTCGACGCCCCGGTAGGTCATCGTCCGGCGGGGCACCTGCTCCAGGTCGCCGATCATCGCAGCGGTGTGCTGCCGGCCGTGCGTCTCCACGAAGCCGATCACCGCGTCGGTGCCGCGCGCGGCACGCCGCTGGGCCTCCTCCAACATCGCGTACGTCTTGCCGACGCCGGGAGCGGCCCCGAGGTAGATGCGTAGTTCTCCGCGTGGCACGGGAACCATCCTCCCTGGTCACAGTGGCGGGCGGGGCCGCACCCGGTGGGCACGGCCCCGCCCGCGATCGACTCAGCGCGCGGCGAACCGCTTGTCGAGGGCGAGGTTGAGTTCCAGCACGTTGACCCCGGGCGCACCCATGAACCCGAGCCCACGCCCGTCGGTGTGCTCCTTGACCAGCTCGCGGACCGCCGCCGGGTCCGCGCCGCGCTCCCGCGCGACCCGGTTCACCTGCACCTCGGCGTACGCCGGGCTGATCTGCGGGTCGAGGCCGCTGGCGCTGGCGGTGACCGCGTCGGCGGGCACGGCCGGGTCGGCCGGCGCGTCGCCGCGGATCGGGGTGACCACCCCGCCGGCCGCCACGTAGTCCGCACCGGGCTTGGCCAGCTCCACCGGCACCCCCTGGTACGAGGACACGAACGGCGTGGCCGGGGCGACCTGGTTGACGCTGACCACCCGGGTGACCGGGCCGGTCAGGCCGTCGGCGCGGAAGACGGCGAGCACGGCGCCCACCCCGTCGTCCGTGCAGAACGGGCGTCGCCCGTCGACGCCGTTCAGCTCCCCGACGGCCTTGCTGCGCGCGCACACCTGGGTGAGCAGGCTCTCGCTGGACTCCTCCGGGTCGGTGGCGATGGTGTCGACGACGCTCTCCGGGCCGAGGTTGCTGGCCGAGGTGGAGGTGGGGTCGTAGCCGTCGCCGGCCGCCGAGGGGCGGGACTGGAAGTAGCGGGCGACGGGGTTGCCGTCCGCGTCGGTGAAGGACTGGCCGATCAGGGAACTGCCGATGGTCGTGCCGCCCGAGGTGACGAGCGAGCCGTCGGCCTTGTGGTGCAGGCCGGGTAGCTGACCGAGCGCCACCAGGGCCAGCGGGTAGACGAGGCCGAGCAGCACCGTGAAGACGAGCAGGGCGCGCAGGGCGGCGAGGTGTTGGGCGATCCAGGTGGGTAGACGCATCACGAAATCCCCGGGACGAACTGGATGAGCAGGTCGATGAGCTTGATCCCGATGAACGGCACGATGATGCCGCCCAGGCCGTACACGAGCAGGTTGCGACTGAGCAGCTTCGAGGCGGCGGCCGGCCGGTACCGCACGCCGCGTAGGGCGAGCGGGATCAGCGCGATGATCACCACGGCGTTGAAGATGACGGCGGACAGGATCGCCGACTCCGGGCTGGCCAGCCGCATGACGTTCAGGGCGTCCAGGCTCGGGTAGAGGCCGGCGAACATGGCCGGGATGATCGCGAAGTACTTCGCGATGTCGTTGGAGATGCTGAACGTGGTCAGCGCTCCCCGGGTGATCAGCAACTGCTTGCCGATCTCCACGATCTCGATGAGCTTGGTCGGGTCGGAGTCGAGGTCGACCATGTTGCCGGCCTCCTTGGCGGCCGACGTGCCGGTGTTCATGGCCACCCCGACGTCGGCCTGGGCGAGGGCCGGCGCGTCGTTGGTGCCGTCACCGGTCATCGCGACCAGCCGGCCGCCCTCCTGCTCCCGCTTGATCAGCGCGAGCTTGTCCTCCGGCGTCGCCTCGGCGAGGAAGTCGTCCACCCCGGCCTCGTCGGCGATGGCCTTCGCGGTACGCGGGTTGTCGCCGGTGATCATCACGGTGCGGATGCCCATCCGGCGCATCTCGTCGAACCGCTCGCGCATACCGGACTTGACGACGTCCTTGAGGTGGATGACACCGAGCGCACGGGCGGGCTGCCCGTCGACGTGCTCGGCGACGACGAGCGGGGTGCCGCCGGTGCCGCTGATCGCGTCCACGATCTCGCCGACCTGCTCGGTGGGGTGACCACCGTTCTCGCGTACCCACTTCATGACGGCGGCGGCGGCGCCCTTGCGGACCCGGCGGCCGGCGCCCGACGCGCCGCCGTCGACGCTGGCGTCCGGGGTGAGGTCGACGCCGCTCATCCGGGTCTGCGCGGTGAACGGCACGAAGGTGGCGTGTGGCATGACGCCGGGTTCGCGCTCGCGCAGCCCGTACTCGTTCTTCGCCAGCACGACCACCGAGCGCCCCTCCGGGGTCTCGTCGGCCAGGCTGGAGAGCTGGGCGGCGTCCGCCACGGCCGCGGCGTCGACGCCCTCGACCGGGACGAACTCGGCGGCCTGCCGGTTGCCCAGGGTGATGGTGCCGGTCTTGTCCAACAACAGGGTGTTGACGTCGCCGGCCGCCTCGACGGCCCGGCCGCTCATGGCCAGCACGTTGCGCTGGACGAGGCGGTCCATGCCGGCGATGCCGATGGCCGACAGCAGCGCGCCGATGGTGGTGGGGATCAGGCAGACCAGCAGCGAGACCAGCACGACGCCGGTCACGCCGGAGCCGGTGATCGCCCCGCTGTCCGGAGCGGCGGCCTGGTACGCCTTGGAGAAGATGGCGAGGGGCTGGAGGGTGACCACGGCCAGCAGGAAGATGACGGTGAGCGCGGCGAGCAGGATGTTCAGCGCGATCTCGTTCGGGGTCTTCTGCCGGTTGGCGCCCTCGACCAGGGCGATCATCCGGTCGATGAAGCTCTCTCCCGGCTTCTGGGTGATCTTCACGATGATCCGGTCGGAGAGCACCCTGGTGCCGCCGGTGACCGCGCTGCGGTCGCCGCCGGACTCGCGGATGACCGGGGCCGACTCGCCGGTGATGGCCGACTCGTCGACGCTGGCGATGCCCTCGACGATGTCGCCGTCGCCGGGGATGATCCCGCCGGCCTCGACCAGCACGATGTCGCCCTGGCGCAGGTCCGGCGCGGGCACCGCCTCGTCGCGGTAGGTGTTGGCCCGCGCGCCCGGCTGCCAGTCGACCAGCCGGGTGGCGATGGTGTCCTTCTTGGCCTGCCGCAGGGTCGCGGCCTGGGCCTTGCCCCGGCCCTCGGCGACCGCCTCGGCCAGGTTGGCGAAGATCACGGTCAGCCACAGCCAGGCGGTGATCGCCCAGGCGAACACCGACGGGTCGGTCACCGCCAGGACGGTGGTGAAGGCCGCGCCGACCTCCACGATCAGCATCACCGGGTTGCGCCACAGGGTGGCCGGGTTGAGCTTGCGGACGGCGTCCGGCAGGGACCGGACGAGTTGCTGGGGGTCGAGCAGGCCCCCGCCGATCCGGTTGCCGCCGGCGGCGAGTTGCCCGGATGTCACGGACATGTCCTCGTTCCTCATGATGGTCAGAGCCCTTCTGCCAGCGGGCCGAGCGCGAGCGCGGGCAGGAAGGTCAGCGCGACCAGGACCACCGTTACGCCGACGACCATCCCGATGAACAGGGGTCGGTGTGTCGGCAGGGTGCCCTCGGACGCGGGGGTGGGTGCCTGGCGGGCCAGCGAGCCGGCCAGCGCCAGCACGAAGATCAGCGGCAGGAAGCGGCCCAGCAGCATGCACATCGCGAGCGCGGTGTCCCACCAGGCGGTGTTGACCGTGATGCCGCCGAAGGCGGAACCGTTGTTGTTGCTGGCCGAGGTGAACGCGTACAGCACCTCGGAGAGGCCGTGCGGGCCGACGTTGAGCGCCGTCGAGTTGTTGCCGGTGGCGAACGCGGCCGCCGTGCCGACCAGCACCAGGATCGGTGTGATCAGGAAGTAGAGCGAAGCGAACTTGATCTCGCGCGAGCCGATCTTCTTGCCCAGGTACTCGGGGGTGCGACCCACCATCAGCCCGGCCACGAAGACCGTGATCACCGCGAGGATCAGCAGGCCGTACAGGCCCGAACCGGTGCCGCCCGGCGCGACCTCGCCGAGCATCATGTTGACCATCGTCATCATGCCGCCGAGCGAGGTGAACGAGTCGTGGAACGAGTTCACCGCACCGGTCGAGGTGAGCGTGGTGGCGGCGGCGAAGGTGGCCGAGTTCGACACGTCGAAGCGCACCTCCTTGCCCTCCAGCGCCGCGCCGACCGCCTGCGGCACCGTGCCGTGGCCGGCCAGCTCGAAGACGTTGGTGATGGCGACGCTCAGGAAGGCGAGGATGCCCATCACCGCGGCGATGGCGTAGCCCTGCCGGTTCTGCCCGACCATCCGGCCGAAGACCCGGGGCAGGCTGAACGGGATCAGGAAGATCAGGAAGATCTGCAGCCAGTTCGTCCACGTGGTCGGGTTCTCGAACGGGTGCGCGCTGTTGACGTTGTAGAAGCCGCCGCCGTTGGTGCCCAGCTCTTTGATCACTTCCTGGCTGGCGACCGGGCCACCGGTGATCGTCTGGCTGCCGCCGGTCAGCGTGCTCACGTCGGTGCCGCCGGACAGGTTCTGCACCACCCCGCCGATCATCAGCGCGATCGCGCCGAGGACCGCGATCGGCACCAGGATCCGCAGCGTGATCCGGGTCAGGTCGACCCAGAAGTTGCCGAGCTGCCCGGTGCGGCTGCGGGCGAAGCCGCGGACCAGCGCGACCGCCACCGCGATGCCGACCGCCGCCGAGACGAAGTTCTGCACGGCCAGACCGGCCATCTGCACGAGGTGGCCCATGGTCGACTCGCCCGAGTACGACTGCCAGTTCGTGTTCGTCACGAACGACACGGCCGTGTTCCAGGCGCCGTGCGGCACCACCGGGTCGAAGCCCAGCGACAGCCACAGGTGGTTCTGCACCCGCTGGAACAGGTACAGGAACAGGATCGAGACGGCCGAGAACGCGAGCACGCTGCGGGCGTACACGCCCCAGGTCTGCTCGCCGGCCGGGTCGACACCGACCAGGCGGTAGATCCCCCGCTCGACCCGCGACTGCTTCGCGCCGGAGACCGCCCGGAACATGTAGTCGCCGAACGGCTTGTAGACGGCGACGAGCGCCGCCACCAGCGTCAGCACGAAGATGACGCCCGCTGTTGTCATGGTCATCAGAAGCGCTCCGGGAACAACAGGGCGAACACCAGGAACGCGCCCAGGACGACCGCGAGCACCAGACCGACGGCGTTGACCGCGTTCACAGCTTCTCCACCGCCCGGACCACCAGGGCGAGCACTGCGAACAGCGCCACCGTGAGGACCACGAACACCACGTCAGACACGCTGACTCCTCTTACCGGAAAGGTTCGTCGCGACCGCCTTCCGATCGCGCCCGGCAAGCTAAGCCCGCGTGCCCACCGCACGGCACGGGTCATAACGCGACCGTGACGGGGGTGCGGGTTTTCTTGACGCGGTTTTCACACGCGCGCCTGATCAGGTGAAACGCGGCACAGCGGCGCGGAGGCCGGCGGGGCCAGGGGTGGTCGCGCGCCCTTTGCTCTGCTTCAACGGAGGCAACACCGAGGCACCGGAACTGTTGCGTCGGTTGAAGCAGAGCAAAGGGCCGGAGGAGGGTGGCCGGGGGCCGTCCGGGGCGGGCGGTCCGAACCGGGGACGGTCCGGGCCGGTGGGACGGGCCGCGGAAACGAGCTGCGGGGCGGGCTGCGGGGGCGGGCTGGCGGCGGGGTCAGGCCGGCTTACGGGCCACCAGCACGTCGCGCATGATCGACTGGTCCACCCGGTGCCGCAGCGCGCGGTAGGGCTCGTCGTCGACCACGGTCAGGCCGGCGTCGGCCAGCGCCGCTGCCGCGTCGTCACGGCTCGCGACGTGCGTGTTCCACGAGATCCCGAGCGCGCCGCCGGGCCGCAGCACCCGCGCCCAGACCGGCGCGGCGTCCGCGAGCAGCGCCAGCGGGTCGCGCGACAAACCCTGATCGGCGGTACGACTACCGTGCTGTACGCCGTACGGGGCGTCGGCGACCACCAGGTCGACGGTCTCCGGGCGGAAGAACTCGCCCGCCCGGGTGGTGTCGGCGTTCACCACGTCCAACAACTGCGTGCGGCCCGCCTTGTGCTCCTCGCGGGTCGGGGCCAGCTCGATGCGTACCCGCCGGCCGACCACCTTGCGCTCGCGCCGCACCGGACCCGATTCCAGCACCCGGTGCTTCACGCGCTTCTGCTTCAGCCAGGTGGTGACGAACGCCCGGTACGCCTCGACGTCCTTCTGGTCCCGCTCGATCCCGGCCGCGTCGAAGCCGTACATCAGCGCCTGGTTGAGGGTGGTGCCCCGACCGCAGAGCGGGTCGAGCACCCGGAACCGGCGCTCGGTCAGCTCACCGGCCCAGTCGGAGGCGAGCAGGGTGACGTTGAGCAGCAGCTTGGTGAACTGCTCGTTGGTCTTGCCCACGTACTTCTGGATGGTGAGCAGGTCGTCGTCGTACCGGTCCAGCCGGCTCCACTCGACCGGGCGTAGCAGGTCACCGACGATCTCGAACAGCGCGTACCCGGCGGAGAGGTTGCCCAGGACGGCGAGGTCGCGCTCGGTCAGCCCGTCACCCGCGAACGTGACGTACGTCGCGCCACCCACGACATCGGTGGCCAACTCGCCGATCCGACCGTCGAGCGCCGAGCGGCCGAAGATCTCCAGCTCGGCCCGGGTGAGGTCGATGGCGGAGCGGGCGTACACCCGATTGGTGGCGGGGAGGATCAGCAGGCCGTAGCGCGTCATGATCGGGCGAGTATTCCACAACGCGTGACGACCGCCGGGAACCGGAGCGACGCCCGGACCGACTACCCACACATGGGGTGTGAGCAGTGGCGGGAGATCCTGTCCGCGCAGCTGGACGGGGAGGAGACCGCCGCCGAAGGGGCGGCGGCGCAGGGGCACCTGGACGAGTGCGCCGCGTGCCGGGCGTGGTTCGCGACAGCGGCGGCGGTGACGCGCCGGGTTCGTACCCGATTGGTCACCGATGTCCCCGACCGGACCGACGCGATCCTGGCCGCCATCGGCGGCGTCCCGGCCGATGCGACTGTCGATGCCGGCGCGGTTGCCGACGCCGCGCCAGCGGCCCGGCGCTCGCGCTGGCGGCCCCACCTGCCCGGACTCGGCGCGCTGGTCTTCGGGCTGCGCGCGGCGCTCGGGCTGCTCGGCGCGGTCCAACTGGTGCTGGGCCTGGCCCAGGTGGGCCGGGGCGCCACCGCAGAGCACCTGCACGCCTCCGGCCAGCACCTGTGGCACGAGTCGGCCGCCTGGAACGTGGCGGTCGGGGCCGGTTTCCTCTTCGTGGCGGTACGCCGCAGCCCACCGGCGGGTCTGCTGCCGATGCTCAGCGCGTTCGTCGGCACCCTGCTGCTGCTCTCGGTCAACGACCTGGCCACCGGGTCGGTGAGCGGCGAACGGCTGGTCAGCCACGGCTTCCTGGTGGTCGGTTATCTGATCACCGTGCTGCTGTCCCGCCCCGGGCTGCGTCCCGGCGGGCCCGCGCCGCAGCGGCAACCGACGCCGTCGCGCTGGCGCTTCGGCACGGACGAGGGCGAACGGCCGCTGCGGGTGGTCAACTCCGGGGCGTACCCCGCGCAGGCCGCCGACCGGTACGCCGCCCCGGCGGCACGGACCGACCGACGGGCGGCCTGATTCCAGGAGCGGTGCCCTGCCGCTGACTAGGCGCGGGGGTCGACCGGGTGCGCGGGCGCCTCGGCGGCGATGACCTGCGGGATGACCTGCTCGACGATGGTCAGCAGCGTGGTGGTGAGCAGCAGGTGGACCTGGGCACGGGTCAGCGCTCCCCGCTGGAGCCATTCCCGGGCCGTCGACGTGGCCAGTCCGCCGTACGCCCGGACCATCCCCCGCAACTCCTCGCGGTGCTCCGCCTCGTCGGCCAGCCCGACGGCGACCAGCATCCGGTCCGCGGCGACCTCCTCGGCCTCGGCCAGCACCCGCTCCACGTCGGCGTCGCCGCCCATTCCCCGCGCGGTGACCGCCGCCAGCCAGGACGTGCTGTGCCGGGACACCACGTCGAGGAACCACGAGACGCTGGCGTCGACCCGGGTCCGCAGATCACCCTTCGGCAGCCGTTCGAGGGCGACCTCCGGGATGGTCACCATGACCCGGACGACCTCCAGGTAGAGGTCCTTCTTGGTGCCGAAGTAGTGGTTGACCAGGCCCCGTGCGACGCCCGCCTCCCGGGCCACGTCGGTGGTCGACACGTCGGCGTACGGCTGTTCGCCGAACAGCCGTACCGCACAGGCCAGGATCTGGCCGCGCCGGGCGTCCGGCTCCAACCGGCGACGGCGAGGAGCGGTCTCGACACTCATCTGCCCGACCCTAGCGGCAGCACCACCACCCTCGTCTCGATCCGTTCCGTTCCGTGATCGTTTGCTGCTCAGCAGTTCCGCGAGCGCTCTGACAACTCGTGAGGATCAAGTGATCATCGGAGCCGTCGACGGCGGACCAGGTGTCGGCCGAGGTGCCGCAGGTTGGACGTCTCGGAGTAGAGCGCCGCGTTGATCGCACCGACCGCGACCCCCGGGGCGCGCTGCACCCGGTCGACGTCCTGCACCACCCGGCCGATCAACGCCAGCCGACACCGCAGGTCGAACAGCTCCCGCCGCGCGCAGTGCAACGCCGTCTCCAGTCCCCCGACCCGCTCCCGCAACCACGCCAACTCCCTCGCCTGATTACCACGCCCACCCCTCGCGAACCGCACCCACCTGGCCCATCCGCCGCAGGCCGCCTCTGACGACCACTCTCGCCCCATCGAACGCCCCTGTCAATATGGAGACCCCCTTTCGGGGAGGGCTGATCGGGGATACGCGAACGTGCCTAGTGTCCAGGTGTGGGCGACAAGGGTCCGGGCGAGCTGATGGGGCCGTATGAGATCGGTCAACGGCTCAACGTGTCCCGGAGCAGGTTTCAGCAGATCGCCATGCGGCCGAGCTTCCCGAAGCCCTACCAGGAGCTTCGCGGCATGAAGGTCTGGCTGCGGGCTGACGTGGAGGCGTGGATCGCCGAGCACCGCCCGCCGCGCCCCACCGACGGCGACGAGGCCGAGTAGCACCTGCCCGACGTGATCCACACGAGATCGCCGAGCTGGGCGTATCCGATCGCTCGCGCCCGGGCCGCTTGATCGACTCGACGTCCTGCAAGGCGGGGTGTCCCGCTCGGACGGATGGCCCGACTTCCCGGAAGCGGAGTCGATCAAGGCGTCGACGGCTTGTTGACATGCTGCCAACAGGGCGCGAGGGTGGTGCCATGCCCACGCCCGATGGCTCACCCTCACCCTGGCGGCGGCCCGAACACGACGACCTCGCCGAGCTGGCCCGCACCTTCTTTACGAAGGAGGTGCTGCCGCACACCGAACGCCTGTCCGCACAGGGGCACCCGGACCGCGAGCACTACCGACGCGCCGGTGAGCTGGGGCTGCTCGGCCTGTCCGTGCCCGAGGAGTACGGCGGCGGGGGCGGCGACTTCACCCACGAGGCCGTCGTGCTGCACGAGCAGACGTACGCCGGGGAGGGCAGCCTCGGACTCGCCGTACACAGTGGGATCGTCACCGGCTACCTCGTGGCGTACGGCAGCGAGAAGCAGAAGCGACGGTGGCTGCCCGGCCTGTGCAGCGGTGAGCTGGTGGGTGCGATCGCGATGACCGAGCCGGACGGCGGCTCGGACCTTCAGGCGATGCGGACGCGGGCGGTCCGCGACGGCGACGACTACCTGGTCAGCGGCGCGAAGACGTTCATCACCAACGGCGGCTTGGCCGACCTGGTCATCGTGGCAGTGAAGACCGACCCCGAGCAGCGGGCGGCCGGCATCTCCCTGCTGGTCTGCGAGGTGGGCGGCGACCCCGAGGGGTTCCGTCGCGGCCGGCTGCTGTCCAAGATCGGGCTGCACGGCAACGACACGGCCGAGCTGTTCTTCGACGAGTTCCGGGTGCCGGCGGCCAACCTGCTCGGCGGCGTCGAAGGGCTGGGCTTCGTCCAGATGATGCAGCAGCTTCCGCAGGAGCGCCTGGTCATCGGCGTCGGCGCGGTGGCGGCCATGGAACGGGCGCTCGCGCTGACCGTCGCGTACGCCAAGGAGCGCACCGCCTTCGGCAAGCCGCTGATGGGCCACCAGAACACCCGGATGGTGCTCGCGGAGTGTGCGACGCGTACCCGGGTCAGTCGGGTCTTCCTGGACGACTGCGTCGTCCGGCACACGCGTGGTGACCTGGACCTGGCGACCGCGGCGATGGCCAAGTCGTGGCTCACCGACGGGCAGTGCGAGGTCGTCGACCGGTGCCTCCAGGTCTTCGGCGGCTACGGCTACACGACGGAGTACCCGATCGCCCGCATGTACGCCGACGCTCGGGTACAGAAGATCTACGGCGGCACCAACGAGATCATGAAGGAGCTGATCGCCCGTGCCCTCTGAGGCGTCCACGCGCGGCACGGACGGATCGTCGCGGGGCGGACCGCTGGCCGGCGTACGGGTGGTCGAGCTGGCCAGTCTCGCGCCGGCGCCGTTCGGCTGCATGGTGCTCGCCGATCTCGGTGCGGACGTGGTGCGCGTCGACCGGCCGGGTGGCCCGGGGGCCGGCCGGCTAGCCGCGCCGAGCGGAGGACCGTTGCAGCGCGGCCGGCGGGTCACCGCGCTGGACCTGAAGTCCCCGGCCGGTGTGGCGGACCTGCTGCGCCTCGTCGAGCGGGCGGACGTGCTGGTCGAGGCGTACCGGCCGGGGGTCGCCGAGCGGCTCGGCTTCGGCCCGGACGTCTGCCGGGACCGCAACCCCCGCCTGGTGTACGCGCGGATGACCGGCTGGGGCCAGGACGGCCCGCTGGCCGCCCGGGCCGGCCACGACATCGACTACATCGCGGTCGCCGGAGCGTTGGAACCGCTGGGCCGGGCCGGTGAGCGGCCGCACGCGCCGTTGAACCTGATCGGCGACTTCGCCGGTGGCGGCATGCTGCTGGCCGTGGGCGTGTTGGCCGCGCTGCTCGAACGGGAACGCTCGGGCCTCGGCCAGGTCGTCGACGCGGCCATGGTCGACGGTTCGGCGCTGCTCACCTCGTTCCTGCACGGGCTGCTCGGCACCGGCCTGTGGTCGGCCCCGCGGGGGCGGAACCTGCTCGACGGTGGAGCGCCCTTCTACGACACGTACGCCACGGCCGACGGCGGCTTCATGGCGGTCGGGGCGCTGGAACCGGCCTTCTACGGCGAACTGCTGACGGGTCTCGGCCTCGCTGACGCGGACCTGCCCCACCAGTACGACCCGAGCGGCTGGGACGAGCTGCGCAGACGGCTCACCGAGCGGTTCGCCGAGCGGACGCGGGACGAGTGGACGGCGATCTTCGCCGACCGGGATGCCTGCGTGGTCCCGGTGCTCGCCCCCGGTGACGCGTACCGGCACCCGCACAACGCGGCGCGGGGGACGTTCGTCGAGGTGGACGGCGAGGTGCAACCGGCACCGGCGCCGCGCTTCGACCGTACGCCGACGGGCCCGCCGCTTCCGGCGCCCGACCCGGAGCGGGACGTGTCGCCGGTCGAGGCGATCCTGACCGCGTGGCGGTAGCCGGCGGGGCAGCCGTACGGGGGTCGCGTTGATACGGTCGGGCACCGACGGTCCGGGGGGAGTCAGCGCATGGGTACGGACAGTTGGAAGGGCCACGTCAACGGGATCCTGTACGCGGTCCAGTTCGACAGCGCGCTCGACGAGGCGGTGGTGACCCGGGTCGCCGACGGGGTGGCCGCCGGGCACTACCCGGGCGACCGGGCCGGGACGCGGGACGCGCTGGATCAGGCGCTGCGCTACCCGGGCCCGCTCAACGACCAGGCCGAGACGCACCACAGCGAGGACGACATCCGCGCGTTCCTCCGCCGGCTGTCCGCCGCCCTGGCCTCCACCCCGCCCCAAGGTTGATCAAGAGGTTCGCGTCAGAGAACGGCGGCGCCGTGACGCGAACCTCTCGATCACGCCACGAAGGGGGCGGGGCGGCATGATCATGGTGGGGGCGGGTCAGCGTGGGTCGCCCTGGCCGAGGGGGTGCCGGTGTTGGACGCGGAGGACCTGGTCGCCGACGCGCTGGCGGCGGTGCGCGGCACCGACGTACGCCAGGCCGAACGGCAGCTCGACCGGCTGATGGTCGGCACCGGGACGGCGGACGGCGCGACGGCGGTGGACGCCGCCCTGGCGCGGCGGCTGGTCCGCGACCTTGGACGACTCTGGCCGCGCGGCTGGCAGCCGGTGGACGTACACCGGATCGTTCTGCGTCGGCTCGATGCCGGCGCGGCCCGACTGGTCCGCGACGCGCTGGCCGCGCAGCGACGCGAGCAGGCCGAGCCGGTCCCCGCCTGGTGGGACGACCAGCTCCGCGCGCTGACCGCCGAGGGCCGAGGCGATGGCCAGGACCTGGTGGCCGCCTGGACCCGCGCGGAGGGGCTGGACCGGGTGGACGCGCTGCGCGTGGCCGTCGACGTGCTCGCGCTGGTGGAGAGCCTGCCCCCGATCGCGGTGCTGCGCCCGCCGCCGGGCTCGACCCCAACGGTGCTCGCCCGCGCCGCCGGTACGGCCCGCAGTGGCTCGCCGATGCTGGACCGGGTACGCGCGCTGCTGGCCAAGGCGGAGTCGACCACCTTCCCGGCCGAGGCGGAGGCGTTGACCGCCAAGGCGCAGGAGCTGATCGCCCGGCACAGCATCGACGAGGCGCTGCTGGCCGCCGGTACGGAGCGGGGTGACCTGCCGAGCGGGGTACGCCTGGGTGTCGAGACCCCGTACGCCGGGGCGAAGGCGCTGCTCGTGCAGGAGGTGGCGGCCGCGAACCGGTGCGAGGCGATCTGGTCCGACGACCTCGGCTTCACCACCGTGCTGGGGTGGCCGGCCGACCTCGTGGCGGTGGAGCTGCTCTACACGTCGCTGCTGGTGCAGGCGACGGCCGCGATGCTGCGCGGGCGTGCCGAGCGGCGGCCGGGATCGGGCCGCCGGACGAAGGTCTGGGACGAGTCCTTCCTGAACGCGTTCGCCCTGCGCATCGGTGAGCGGCTGCGCGCGGCCACCGACGCGGCCACCGAGGCGGCGGGCCAGACGGAGGCCGGAGCGGACCGACTGTTGCCGGTGCTCGCCGAGCGGGGCGAGGCGGTCCGCGAGCGGCTGGAGACGCTGTTCCCCGGCGTGACCCGGCACCGGCTCAGCGTGCGCGACGCCGAGGGCTGGTCGTCCGGCACCTCGGCCGCCGACCGGGCGTCCCTGGACGTCGGCGGCGGTTCCAAGCCTCGGCAGGTGCCGGGCCGACCCTGATCCGAGCGGCGTGGGAACGCCACCGGCAGAGGTTTCTGCGATTTTCTTCGGTACGCGGTAGGGAACGGGGTGACGGCTCCGACCCTCCCGTGAGTCGCACCCCGGCCGGGGCGCGACCAGGAACCGAGGAGCATCCCCGTGAAGTACATGTTGCTGATCTGGAACCGGCCCGGCTTCACCGAGGAGCTGACCGAACAGGACCGCACCGCCCTGTTCGGCGAGGTCGACGAGATCATGAAGGAGCTGACCGAGAGCGGCGAGCTGATCGGCGGCCAGGCGCTGGCCGACCCGTCGCAGACCCAGACGGTCCGACTCGCGGGCGGTCACCCCGAGATCGTCGACGGGCCGTTCATGGAGAGCAAGGAGCAGTTCGCCGGCTACCTGGCCGTGGAGTGCGACAGCCCGCAGCGGGCCGCCGAGATCGCCGCCCGCTGGCCGGACGTACGCTTCGGCGGCGCGATGGAGGTCCGCCCGATCATGGACGAGGCCGGGACGGAGATGTGACCGACGACCGGACGGTCGAGGACCTGCTGCGCACCCTCGCGCCGCAGGTCCTCGGCCTGCTGGTGCGCCGGCACGGCCAGTTCGACAGGTGCGAGGACGCGGTCCAGGAGGCGCTGCTGGCCGCCGCGACGCAGTGGCCCGCGCAGGGCGTACCGGACAACCCCCGTGCCTGGCTGCTCACCGTGGCAACCCGCCGACTCACCGACGAGTGGCGCAGCGAGAGCGCCCGCCGCCAGCGCGAGGTCACGGTGGCGCTGCGCGAGCCGGGGTACGCCCAGGTGGCGGCCCCGGCCGACGCCGAGCCGGCGGTGCCGGACGCGGACGACACCCTGACCCTGCTGTTTCTCTGCTGTCATCCGGCGCTGAACGGGTCGGCGCAGGTGGCGCTCACGCTACGCGCGGTGGGTGGTCTCGGCACCGCGCAGATCGCTCGGGCGCACCTGGTGCCGGAGGCGACCATGAGCCAGCGCATCCGGCGGGCCAAGCAGCGGATCGAGGCGGCCGGCGCACGGTTCGCCATGCCCGGACCGGCCGAGCGGGAGGAGCGGCTGCGCACGGTGCTGCGGGTGCTCTACCTGATCTTCAACGAGGGGTACACCGCGTCGAGCGGGCCGGACCTGCACCGGGCCGAGCTGACCACCGAGGCGATCCGACTCGGCCGCATCCTGCACGGGCTGTTGCCGGACGACGGCGAGGTGACCGGGCTGCTGGCGCTGATGCTGCTCACCGACGCGCACCGGGCGGCACGGGTGGGCCCGGACGGGGAGCTGGTGCCGCTGGCCGAGCAGGACCGTTCCCGGTGGGACGCGGCCGCCATCGCGGAGGGGATCGCCCTGGTCACCGAGGCGTTGACCTGGTCGCCGCCCGGCCCGTACCAGCTCCAAGCCGCCATCGCCGCCGTGCACGCGGAGGCGTCGACGGCGGCGGAGACGGACTGGCCGCAGATCGTCGCGCTCTACCGGCTGCTGGGCCGGATCGCCCCGAACCCGCTGGTCACGCTCAACCAGGCGGTCGCGGTGGCCATGGTGGACGGGCCCCGGGCCGGGCTCGCCCTGCTCACCCCGTTGGACGCCGACGAGCGCACCGCCGGGCACCACCGGCTCGCCGCGGTCCGGGCGCACCTGTTGGAGCTGGCCGGCGAGCCGACGGCCGCGCGGGAGGCGTACCTGGCGGCGGCGCGCGGCACCACGAGCCTGCCCGAGCAGCGCTACCTGGAGCTGCGCGCCGCCCGGCTGGCGGCGCGGCGGTGAGCGCCGCGCCGCCCGCCCGTCAGACGTCGACCGCCGGGCAGCTCGTGCCGCGAGCCGGCACGACCGCATTGATCAGGTAGGAGTCGACGGCCCGACCCACGCACGGGCTGGTGGAGTAGCTGCCGTGCCCCCAGCCCTGGTAGGTGAGCAGCACCCCGTGCCGACCCAACTGCCGGGCCACCGCACGGGCCCAGGCGTAGCCGCTCGCCGGGTCGTGCACGGTGGCGGCGATCAGCAGCGGCACGTCGGTGCGTACCCGCAGCCGGTGCTGGGGGTTGGCGACCGTGGGGGTGCCCAGGCAGGTGACCAGGGCGAACAGCGCCGGTGGGTAGCGCAGGTCGGGCGCGAGCCGGGCGCTGCGGCGCAGGTGCGCGTCGTACTCGGCGTAGTCGCGGACCGGCAGGCTCCAGTCCTGGCAGAAGACCGCGAAGGGGTACGGGACCACGGCGTCGTCGGCCAGCGCGGTGACGCCCGGCGTCGGTGCGGCGGCCAGCTTGTCGATCCACTCGGCGAGCCCCGGCCACCGGTCGGTCTCGTAGAGCTTCTTGTGGGCGAGGCGGCTCAGCTCGAAGGGTGCGAGCGGGGCGCCGGCCCGGTCCGGGTCGGTCAGCGTGCCGGCCTCGGCCCGGACGTGCAGCCCGGCCCAGATCGCCCGCACGTCCTTTCCGTGCAGGGCGCAATCGACGGATCGGGCACACCAGTCGAGGTACTCGTCGAACGCGTCCTCGGCGGCGACGGCCTGGGTGTCGAGGAAGGCGCGGGTGTCGAGGCTGTGGTCCATCGCGGCTTCCAGCACCATGGCCCGGACCCGCTCGGGGAACAGCTCGGCGTACCGCTCGCCCAGCAGGGTGCCGTACGAGCTGCCGTGGAACGTGAGCTGCCGTTCGCCGAGCGCGGCGCGGACCGCGTCCAGGTCACGGGCGGCGCTCGTGGTGTCCACGTGGTCGTAGAGCGCGCCGGTCCGGGCCCGACAGTCGGCGCGCAGCAGCGCGTTGGTGGCCAGGATGGCGTCGAACTGCGCCTGGTCGGCGATCACCTGGGGTTGCCGACCGAGCAGCTCGCGGGAGCAGCGCACCGGGTGACTGCCGCCGGTGCCGCGCGGGTCGAAGCTGACGATGTCGAACCGGCGCTGTAGGTCGGCGCTGAACCGGGACATGCCGTTCACCACTCGGTCGACCCCGCTGTCGCCCGGCCCGCCGGGGCCGAAGAACAGCGTGCCCTGCCGGGCGGTCGGGTCGGTGGCGACCCGGCGGGCCAACGCCAGCTCGAAATGCTCCCCCCTGGGTCGGTTCCAGTCGACCGGCAGCGACAGGCTGCCGCACTCGGCCGGGGCCGGACCGGTCGGCGGTTCCTCCTCGGGCACGCCGTTGGCACAGGGGTGCCAGTTGATGGCGGGTCGGGCGGCGGCCGGGTTCGCCGGTGTCAGGCCGGCGGCCGTGAGGGCCAGGGCGACCGCCCAGGCCACTCCGGATTTGCGTACGCGCAGCATCAGTCGACCTCGCGCAGGACGCGTTCGAGATTGACCATTCGGGTCTCCATCCCGCCCAGCCGGCCGTCCATCGCGGTGAGCAGTCGGGCGTTCTCCGCCTGCGCCTGCGCGGCGGTCTCGGCGAGCTTGCGGTAGTCGTCCGCGCGGTCCGCCTCGTACCGGGCCCGCCGGGTCTTGGCGAACTGCACGACGGTCACGCTGAAGATGCTGATCAGCAGCGCGAACACGCCGAACGCGCCGACGACCTCGGTCCAGTCGTGCTCGCTCATGACCGCGCCTCCGGCTGCTCGCCCGACTCCGGCACGGTCAGCGTCTCGACCGCCGCCGCGATGACCTGGGGGGTGAGTGTGAGCACGAACGGCTCCACCTCGTAGTAGTTCATGGCCTTCCCGTCCTCCGACAACTCCATGCGGGCGGTGACCAGTCCGGCCGCCGCCAGCTTCCGTAGGTGGACCTGCAACAGCGCGCGGCTGATGCCCAGTTGCCGGGCCAGCCCGCTGACGTACGCGCGCTCGCGGGCCAACGCGGCGACGACCCGCAGCCGGTGCGGGTTGGCCAGGGTGGCCAGCACCCGGACCAGGTCGTCGCCGATCGGCGGCGGAGCCGCGCTCATAACCAGCCCTTGCACATGCCAACAGAAGTTAGCAGGTGAGGCGACGCGGCAGTGCGGCACGGAAGCGGAATCAGGGGGATCTCAGGGTCGCGAGAAGGTCCGGACACGACAGCACGCCGGGCCAGTGAGATCACTGGCCCGGCGTGCGGGTGACGTCGTACGTCAGCTCTTGAAGGCGTCCTTGATCTTCTCGCCGGCCTGCTTGAGCTTGGCCGTGGACTGGTCGGCGCGACCCTCGGCCTCGAGCTGCTCGTTGTCGGTGGCCCGACCGGCGCCTTCCTTCAGCTTGCCGGCCGCGTCCTCGGTGGCGTTATTGACCTTGTCGTCGAATCCCATTGCCAACCTCCATCGCAAGCGTCGCTACGACAGCAGAGGTACCCCCGTCGCCGCAGGTCCAACCATCTTGTGCGTCACAGGTCGGCAGCGGCCGACCGGAAGCGACGCAGCCGCAGACTGTTGGCCACCACGAAGACCGACGAGAACGCCATGGTCGCGCCCGCGATCATCGGGTTGAGCAGCCCGGCGGCGGCCAGCGGCAGGGCCGCCACGTTGTAGCCGAACGCCCAGAACAGGTTGCCCCGGATGATGCCGAGCGTGCGCCGGGACAGCCGGATGGCGTCCACCGCGGCGTCCAGGTCGCCCCGGACCAGGGTCAGGTCGGACGCCTCGATCGCCACGTCGGTGCCGGTGCCCATGGCGAGCCCCAGGTCGGCCTGGGCCAGCGCCGGGGCGTCGTTGACGCCGTCACCGACCATCGCCACCGACCGCCCCTGCGCCTGGAGCCGCTTGACCACGTCGACCTTGCCGGCCGGCAGCACCTCGGCGATCACCTCGTCCACGCCCACCTCGGCGGCGACCGCCCGGGCCACGGTGGTGTTGTCGCCGGTCAGCAGGACCGGCGTGAGCCCCAGGGCACGCAGCCGCGCCACGGCCGCCCTGCTCGTCGGCCGGAGCACGTCGGCGACCGCGAGCACGCCCCGGGCCCGCCCGTCCCAGCCAGCGACGATCGCTGTCCGCCCGGCGGCCTCGGCGTCCCGCACGGCCCACTCGACCTCCGGCGGTACGTCGACACCGCGGTCGCGCAGCAGCCGGAGCCGGCCGAGCAGCACGACCCGCTCGTCGACCGTGCCGGTCACGCCCAGCCCTTCGAGGTTGGCGAAGCCGGTCACCGGGGGCAGTTCGCCCGCCTCGGCGGCGCCCACGGCGACGGCCCGGGCGATCGGGTGCTCGGAGGCGGCCTCCACGGCCCCGGCGAGCCGGAGCAGCTCGGCCCGGTCCTCGCCACTGGCCGGCACCACGTCCACCAGGGTCATCCGGCCGGTCGTCACGGTGCCGGTCTTGTCCAGCACGACGGTGTCCACCCGGCGGGTCGACTCCAGCACATCCGGCCCCTTGATCAACACCCCGAGCTGGGCCCCGCGACCGGTGCCGACCAGCAGCGCGGTCGGCGTGGCCAGGCCCAGGGCGCATGGGCAGGCGATGATCAGCACGGCCACCGCGGCGGTGAACGCGGCCGTCGGGCCGGCGCCGGTGCCGAGCCACCAGCCGAGGGTGCCCACGGCCAGGGCGATGACGATCGGCACGAACACCCCGGAGATCCGGTCGGCCAGCCGCTGCACCGCCGCCTTGCCGCTCTGCGCCTGCTCGACCAGGTCGGCCATCCGGGCGAGTTGGGTGTCCGCGCCGACCCGGGTGGCGGTGACGATCAACCGACCGCCCGCGTTGATCGTCGCGCCGACCACGGCGTCGCCCGGACCGACCTCGACCGGCACCGACTCGCCGGTCAGCATGCTGGCGTCGACGGCGGACGTGCCCTCGTCGACGACACCGTCGGTGGCGATCTTCTCGCCGGGGCGGACCACGAACCGGTCACCGATGGCGAGCCGGTCCACCGGGACCAGGGTCTCCACCCCGTCCCGCAGCACCGCCACCTCCTTCGCGCCGAGGTCGAGAAGGGCGCGCAGGGCCGCGCCAGCGGTCCGCTTGGACCGGGCCTCGAAGTAGCGACCGGCCAGGATGAACACGGTGACCCCGGCGGCGGCCTCCAGGTAGATGTTGCCGGCCCCGTCGCTGCGGGTGATGGCGAAGCGGAACGGGTGCGTCATCCCGGGCATGCCGGCGTCACCGAGGAAGAGCGCCCAGAGCGACCAGCCGAACGCGGCGAGCGTGCCGAGCGAGACCAGCGTGTCCATGGTGGCCGCGCCGTGCCGCAGGTTGGTCCAGGCCGCCCGGTGGAACGGCAGCCCACCCCAGACGACCACCGGGGCGGCCAGGGTCAGCGAGAGCCACTGCCAGTAGTCGAACTGCCAGGGTGGCACCATGGCCAGCAGGACCACCGGCACGCTCAGGATCGCCGAGACCCACAGCCGGGTACGCGGACCGCGCAGCGGGTCCTCTACCTGCGCCTCCGCGGTCGGCGGCGTCGGCAGGGCCGCCGTGTAGCCGGTCTTCTGGACGGTCTCGATCAGGTCGTCCGGGGTGACCTCGTCGGCGTACCGGACGGTCGCCTTCTCGGTGGCGTAGTTGACGGTGGCGCTCACCCCGTCCATCCGGTTGAGCTTCTTCTCGACCCGCGCGGCGCACGCGGCGCAGGTCATCCCCCCGATCGCCAGTTCGATCCGGTTCGGCGCCTCGGGCAGCGGTCTGCTGGTGGTGGTCATCGTCCGGTCCCGTCAGTTGTGCCCATGCCCGGGGGTGCCGTGGTCGGCGCTCCCGGTCGGTGTCGGCTCGCCCGCCGCGGCCGGGGCAGCGCCCGCCACGATCGTGAACTCGGCGGTGTGCACCCGCCCGCCGTGCCGGAAGTCGAGGTAGAGCCGGTAGGTGCCGGCCGAGGGCACCTCGGCGTGGAAGGTGACGGCGGGGCCGGGCGGGGTGCGTCCGTCGCCGGGCGTGCCGTCCGGGTGCACGTGCAGGTACGCCAGGTCACCCCGACGCAGCGCCACCAGGTGCCCGTACGCACCCAGGTAGGGCTCCAGGTCGGTGACCGGCTGCCCGCCCCGGCTCACGGTCAGGGTGAGCGCCGACGTGCGGCCCGGCTGCGGCGTACCGGTCAGGGTGACCGTGTAACCGTCGACCGTGGTGCTGGTCGCCGGGGCGGGCAGCGCCCGCTCGGTCAGCTCGCCGGGGACGGCCACGTCCACGCCGAGGGTCAACGGCTCGCCGCCGGTCGGGGTGAAGTCGGCGAACGCCCGCCACTGCCCGGCACCGGCAAGCGGGGTGGCGACCCGCCAGGTGCCGTCCGGGGCCAGATCGGGGTGCACGTGCCGGAAGCCGGACAGGTCCCGTCGGGCGACTATCAGGTGCATCCGCTTGTCGTGCGCGACGTCGTACCTGGTGACCGGCTGGCCGTCCGGCCCGTCGATCCGGAAGGCGAACTCGCCCGGCGGCGCGGTGACCGGTTGGAGGGTGTAGCCCCGGTCGGAGACGAGCAGCCCACCGGGGACGAGGTCGGCCGCCTCGTCGCTCGTGGCGGGGCCCGGGGTGCGGACGACGTCCGGCCGGCTCTGCGCGACCGGGTCGGCCGGATCGACCACCCGACCGACCCCGTACGCCGCACCGAAGACCGCCGCGAGACCGAGGGCGAACGCGCCCAGCCTGGTCACCGTGGTCATGCCGGGCCCTCCGCTCACGCCTCGACGAGGTCGTAGCCGGCCTCGTCGACCGCCGCCCGCACGACCTCGGTGTCGACGGGCTGCTCGCTGCTGACGGTGACCTGACCGGTGGCGAGGTCGACCCGCACGTCGCGTACGCCCTCGATCGCGCCCACCTCGGCGCTGACCGCGCTGACACAGTGCCCGCAGGTCATGCCCTGAACCTGGTACGTCGTCTCGACCATCGGAGGCTCCTCTCGTGGTACCGGTACCCGGTGGGGGTATCTGACGGGAACGGAGGTTACCATACCCCCCTGGGGTACGCTATCCTCGTCGCCATGACCGCACCCACCCCGATCCGCGGGTACACCGCCAGCAAGGACCAACTGCTCGCGCGGCTCCGCCGCGTGGAGGGGCAGGTCCGGGGGATCGAGAAGATGGTCGACGAGGACCGCTACTGCATCGACGTGCTCACCCAGATCTCCGCGATCCAGGCCGCGCTCGACAAGGTGGCCCTGGGCCTGCTCGACGGGCACGCCCGGCACTGCATGCACGAGGGGGCGGCCGAGGGCCGAGCCGACGAGATGGCCAGCGAGATGATGGCGGCCGTCGGCCGGCTCATGAAGCGCGGCTGAGGGTCACGTCCGCTCCGGGTCGAGCCGTACCCGGCGTAGCAACTGCGCGTTGAGCGCCACCACGATGGTGGACGCGGACATCAGCACCGCCGCCACCGCCGGGCTCAGCGCCACCCCGGCCCCGGCGAGCACCCCCGCCGCCAGCGGCAGCGCCACCACGTTGTAGCCCGCCGCCCAGGCCAGGTTCTGCCGCATCTTGCGGTACGACGCCCGGGAGAGCCGGACCACGGCCCCGACGCCGCGCGGGTCGGACGACGCCAGCACGACCCCGGCCGACTCGATCGCCACGTCGGTGCCCGCCCCGATCGCGATGCCCACGTCGGCACGGGCCAACGCCGGAGCGTCGTTCACCCCGTCACCGACCATCGCCACGGTCAACCCACGCCGCTGGAGTTCCGCCACCCGGCTGTCCTTGTCGGCCGGCAGCACCTCGGCGAAGACCTCGTCCATACCGCCACGGAAGCCGAGGTCGGCGGCGACCGACTCGGCCACCGGCCGCGCATCGCCGGTGATCATGGCGATGGTGCGGACGCCTTCCGCTCGCAGCTCGGCGATGGCCTCGCGGGCCTCCGGGCGTACCGCGTCGGTGAGCGCGAACGCCGCGAGCACCGTGTCCGGCAACCGCAGGAGATACAGCACCACGGCGCCGCGTGCCGACCAGCCACCGGTCGCCTCCCGCATCTCGTCCGGCAGCGGTCCACCCCGCTCACCCAGCAGGGCCGGCCCGCCCACCGCGTACTCCGTACCGTCGACGGTGGCCCGCACCCCGCGGCCCGGCAGCGAGCGGAAGCCGGCTGCCCGGGCCGGACCACCCGGCCCGGCCGCGGCCACGATCGCCCGGGCCATCGGGTGCTCGCTGTCGGACTCGACACCGGCGGTGATCCGCACCGCCTCGTCGCGGCTCACGCCAGGGGCCGTCACCAGATCGGTGACCGCGTGCTCGCCCCGGGTCAGCGTGCCGGTCTTGTCGAACAACACGGCGTCGACGGTCCGCATCCGCTCCAACGCGAGCCGGTCCTTGACCAGGATCCCGCTCCGCGCCGCCAGCGCCGTGGAGAGCGCGACGACGAGCGGAATTGCCAGCCCGAGCGCGTGCGGGCAGGCGATCACCAGAACGGTGACGGTACGCACCACCGCCTGGTCGGGCTCACCGAGCGCGGTCCAGACCACCAGGGTGAGCACGGCGGTACCGGTGGCCACGTAGAACAGCGCGGCAGCGAACCGGTCGGCGAGCAGTTGGGCCTGTCCACCCGAGCGCTGCGCCTGCGCGACCATGCGCTGGATGCCCGCGAGCGCGGTCTCGTCGCCAAGCGCCTCGACCCGGACCCGGATCGCCGAATCGGTGGCGACCGTGCCGGCCACCACCCGATCGCCCGTCGACCGGGCGACCGGACGCGACTCGCCCGTGATCATCGATTCGTCCAACTCCGCGTCACCGTCGACGACCCGGCCGTCGGCCGGCACCCGGCCCCCGGGTCGGACCAGCACCACGTCGTCGACCCGCAGCCCGTCGACCGGTACGCGCTCGACCCGCCCGTCCGCCGCGACCCGTTCGGCCTCGTCGGGCAGCAGCGCCGCCAGTGCCGCGAGTGCCCCGCGGGCCTGCCCGATGGCCTTCATCTCCTGCCAGTGCCCGAGCAGCATGATGGTGACCAGGGCCGCCAGCTCCCACCAGAAGTCCAGGTCGAAGACGCCCAGGCTGGTCGCCAGCGACGCCGTGTACGCCACGGTGATCGCCATCGCGACCAGCAGCATCATGCCGGGCGCGCGGTCCCGCACCTCGCGTACCGCGCCGACCAGGAACGGCCAGCCACCCCAGAGGAACACCACCGAACCGAGCACCGGCCCCACCCAGGAGCGACCCGGCACGTCCAGCCGGAGCCCGAGCCGGTCCACCACCAGGTGACTGGTCAACACCACCGGCACGGTGAGCACCAGGCAGACCCAGAACCGGCGACGGAACATGGCCGGGTCGTGCCCCGCGTGCTTGTCGTGCTGCCGGTGGGCTGTGGATGGCTCAGGCATGACTCCACCATCCCGCGCGCCCGGGGCAGTGTCAGCGGTTCGACTCCCCCGACACGTCCGCACGACCTGCGACACCCCGTCGCGCTGGTTAGCATCGTCCAGCGATGACCCATCGGATCCCGCCGCCGAGACGGGCGACGGCGCCGCCACGGCGCGGCCCCGTACCGCGCCGACCGGGTCGCTTCATCACTCTCCGTAATTGCCGGATCGTCAGGCGGCGAGCCGACGCGCTCCTGCCCGGGTTCGTCCGGCGGAACTGAACCGCACAGGCCGCCGGCACGTACCCCGCACCGGATCGTTGGGAGTCTCGCATTGGGTTCCGACCACAGTCATTCCGCTCGGCCCGCCCCGCCCCGGGTACGACGGATCCTCGTCGCGACGGTGGTGCCGCTCTTCGTGGCCACCGTCGTCGCCGCCGTGGTGCTGTGGCCACGCGACGGCGCGCCGGCGAGCGGCGGCGGCGCGGACACGCCGCGCCACCACGGCACGGTGACCCGGGTGGTGACCGAACCATGCCCACCCGTGACCGGCCCGGAGGGCACGCCGACCGGCGGGCCGTGCGGCACGGTGGACGTCCGCGTCGACGACGGTCCAGAAGCCGGCGGGCAGGTGAGCACGCCCATCCCCGCCGGGCCCGGCGCGCCGCGCGTCGAGGTGGGCGACGAGGTCGTCCTGGTCGAGCTGACCGACCCGACCGATCCCACCACCAGCACCTGGAACATCGCCGAGCACCAGCGCGGTACGCCGCTGGTGTGGCTCGTGGTGGTCTTCGCCGCCGCCATCGTGGCGTTCGGCCGGTGGCGGGGCCTGGCCGCGCTCGCCGGCCTGGCCGCCAGCTTCGCCATCCTGCTCACCTTCGTGTTGCCGGCCATCGGCGCGGGCCGGTCACCACTGCTGGTGGCGGTGGTCGGCGCGGCACTGATCATGTTCGTGGTGCTCTACCTGACACACGGAGTGACCGCGCAGACCTCCGTCGCGGTCCTCGGCACCCTGGGCAGCCTGGTGCTCACCGGCGTGCTCGCGGCCGTCGCCACGGCCACCACCCAGCTCACCGGCTTCGGCAGCGAGGACGCCACCACCCTCTCCATGCTCCAGACCGATGTGGACCTGCGCGGCCTGTTGCTCGCCGGGATCATCATCGGCTCACTCGGGGTGCTCGACGACGTGACCGTCACCCAGGCCGCCACCGTCACCGAGCTGGCGCACGCCAACCCCGGGCTGACTCGACGACAGCTCTACCGGGCGGCCACCCGGGTGGGCCGGGCACACATCGCCTCCACGGTCAACACCATCGTGCTGGCGTACGCGGGCGCGTCACTGCCGCTGCTGCTTCTGCTCACCGCCGACTCGCGTCCCATCGGGCAGATCCTGACCAGCGAGTTCCTCGCACAGGAGATCGTCCGCAGCGCGGTCGCCACACTCGGCCTGATCGCCGCCGTACCCCTCACCACCGGGCTGGCCGCGGTGGTGACCGCGGCCGGATCGTCGGCCACGCCGGACGCGGACGCCCCGCCACCGCGCCCACGCGCGGATCGCACGGAGGCGTTGGCCGCTCTGAGTTCCCCGCCGACGGGTCGGGCCGACGGGCCCGACCCGCAGCGGGACGCACCCCCATCCACCGCCACCACCGGGTGGCCAGAGCCGAACAGGAGCACGGATACGGCATGGTGACACTCCTCAGCGTGACCGGATCGGGCACCCGCCCTGAGAACCGCGTCACTGGTCACTCAACGCCATGGCGAAATGACGCTTTTAGTCGGCATCAGGACGTAGCTCAGGCGGTGGACTCTCGGGTAACCTCGCTGCCGGTCACCGACGAAGGCGCGCAGCGGCGCCTGCGGTGCCACCGCCCAATCGCCAACCGGCGAGCCGGGGACCCAGGCACGTGGGGTGAATCCGCGACAGCGGTAGGGGCCTCTTCCGCCCCGAACCCGTCAGCTAACCCGGTCGGCGGTCGACGGAAGGGAAGATTGTGACGGCACCCCTACGCCGCTGGTTGACACCTGTGGTGGCCGTGCTTGCTGCGCTGAGCGTGCTCGCCGGGCCCCTCCCGGCCCACGCCGCCCCGACGCCCCCCACACCCTCCGGGCACGAGGACAGCGACGAGCCCACACTGATCACCGACGTCATCGAGCAGACGAACCGGGACTACGTGGCGGCCAAGTCCAAACTGGACAAGTCGAAGAAGCGGCAGCTCGAACTGGCAGCCGAGGTCGAGCGGGCCAAGGCCGACCTGGCCGCGCTGGAGCCGCAGGTCGCGCAGATCGCCGCCCAGTCGTACCGGACCGGGCGAATCGGCGCGATGGCGATGCTGCTGGAGAGCGACGCCCCGGACTCGTTCGTCCAGCGGGCGGCGGCCCTCGACGAGATGAACATGGTCAACGGGAAGAAGCTCGCCGAGGTCAACGCCGTGAAGTCCCGCGCCGAGCAGGCCAAGCTGTCGCTCGACGCGGAGGTACGCGAGCAGCAGAAGCAGACCGCGCTGATGGCGAAGGACAAGCGCGACGCGGAGAAGTCTCTCGCCCTGGTCGGCGGTAAGGGCTTCACCGGTGGCCTGGTCGACGCCACCTCGCCGGTCGCCCGGATCGGCCCGGGTCGCACCGCCGACGGCGACTGGAAGCCGCAGTCGTGCAGCGAGGACGACCCGACCACCTCCGGCTGCGTCACGCCGCGCACCCTGCACGCGTACAAGGAGGTCAAGCGGGCCGGGTTCAACCGGTTCGTGGGCTGCCACCGCAACGGTGGACCGTACGAGCACCCCAAGGGTCGCGCCTGTGACTGGTCGTTGCAGAAGAGCGGCTTCAGCCCGTGGCACAACGACGACACCCGGATGTACGGCAACAACGTGGCCGCGTTCCTCATCCGCAACGCGGACCGGCTCGGCATCTACTACGTGATCTGGAACCGGCAGATCTGGTTCCCGGCGACCGGCTGGAAGTCGTACAGCGGGCCGTCGAACCACACCGACCACGTACACATGTCGCTGCTCTGATCCGACGCCCAGCAGTACGAGGGCCGTCCCGCCGTCCGGCGGGGCGGCCCTCGGTGGTTCAGGCGGCGGCGGTCGCGGCCGGCTCGTCGCCCGTGGGAGCACCGGTCGGTACGGGGGTCACGGGTCGCACCACCCCGGCGGCGAGCCGGTACGACATCCCGACCACCGCGCACCGCCCCCGCGCCACCTCGTCGGCCAGCAGGGGCGACTGCCCGAGCAGCGTCTCGACGGTCTGCGCGATGTGGATGTCGACGATGCCGTCGATGTCGTGCACGCCCTCGGCCGTGGCGCGTCGCAGGCTGGGCAGCACCGCGTCGACCACCGCCGGGAGATGCCCCGGGGGCGCGACGCCGGTGGCCGCCGATTCGCGGGCCGCCTGCACGGCACCGCAGGAGTCGTGGCCGAGCACCACCACGAGTGGAGTACCGAGCACAGCCACCGCGTACTCGACGCTGCCCAGCACCTCGGGGCCGGTGGTGTGCCCGGCGGTCCGCACGACGAAGAGGTCACCCAGGCCGCGGTCGAAGATGATCTCGGCGGCGAGCCGCGAGTCGGAGCAGCCGACGATCACCGCGAAGGGGTGCTGCCCGTCCGCCACGGCGGCGCGGTGCCCGGCGTCCTGGTTGGGGTGGCGCGGCTCTCCGGCGACGAAGCGCCGGTTGCCGGAGACCAGCTCGGCGTACGCTCGGGCCGGCTCGCTCGCGACCGGCGACTGGTCGACGGTCCGCTGCGTGCCCGGCTGCCCGCCGGACGTACCGGAAAGGCTCATCCCCGCACCTCGTCTCCACGCGTTTGACCTGCTCAACGGGCTTTTCAGCCGGGCCGGCGGCGGGCGCTGGCTCGCGCTCAACGGTCACACGCACGGCAAGATGCGTCAAGATATGCGTGATTTAGATTTCATACGTTGACTCCCGGAAAGGCGGCCCACGATGGCGAGCACGACGGCCGGAGGCGGCCGGAACTGGACATTCCTCACCAACCACGGACATGTGCTGCTCGCCATCGCCCGCGACCCCACCGCCCGGCTCCGTGACGTGGCGGCCGAGGTGGGCGTCACCGAGCGGGCCGCCCAGGCCATCGTCGCCGACCTGGAGGCCGAGGGTTACCTGCACCGCACCCGGGTGGGGCGTCGCAACGAGTACACCCTCAACCCCGCCGGCCGGTTCCGGCACCCCGCCGAGGCCGAGGTGCAGGTCGGCGACCTCCTCGCGTTGTTCACCGCACCCGCCGCCGACGACGCTTCCTGATCGGCCTGCGCCGCGCTCCCTGAACGGCGGCGGGCCACCGCCGCAACCCGACCAGGGCCGACGTCGCAGCCCGACCCGGGCCGACGTCGCCGGGCCGTTGCCCGACGCGGCGCAGCGGTAATCTCTGCGGGTGCGCGAATGCCTGCCGCCGAGCGCGACCGAGCCTCCCCGCCGTACCGTCCGCGCCGTCCTCAGTGGAACGCTCGCGGCCCTGCTCGGGGCCGCCCTGGTGGTGACGCCCGGCGGGCCGGCCGCAGCGGCGGCACCCGTCTGCGGCCCGGCCGGTGAGGACGGCCTGGTGGAGATGCCGTGGGCGCTGCGTCGGCTGGATCCGGTCTCGGCCTGGCCGATCTCGCGGGGCGCCGGGGTGACGGTGGCGGTCATCGACTCCGGGGTCTCGGCCGTCCACCCGGCCCTGAAGAAACAGGTCCTCGCCGGGCGGGACTTCAACAACCTGCCCGACAACCGGGGCCAGTGCGACCTGGCGGGCCACGGCACGATGGTCGCCGGCATCATCGCCGGCCAGGACGGCACCGGGGCGCCGTTCAGCGGAATCGCCCCGGCCGCCCGCATCCTGCCCATCCGGGTGCTGCCCGACGCCAAGGGCACCAACGACGAGGCGCTGCCAGGCCAGATCGCCGCGGCCATCGACTGGGCGGTCGACAACGACGCCGACGTGATCAACCTGTCCCTGGTGACCCTGCCCCGACCCGAACTGGCTCAGGCCGTCGAACGCGCCCTCGCCAAGCGGGTGATCCTGGTCGCCGCCGCCGGCAACCGGCAGGAGACGCAGGAGGACAAGCCGGCGTACCCGGCCGCCTACCCAGGCGTCATCGCCGTCGCCGGTGTGGACGAGCAGGGCGGGCACGTCGGCACCTCGGTCAGTGGCAGCTACGTCGACGTCGCCGCGCCGGGCCTCAACATCGTCGGTCCCGCGCCCGGTGGGGCCGGCTACCGCGCCGAGCCGACGGGTGGCACCAGCTTCGCCGCCGCGTACGTCTCGGGCACGGCGGCGCTGGTCCGGGCCGCCTACCCGGACCTCACCCCGGAGCAGGTAGCCGACCGGCTGGAACGTACGGCGGACAACCCGCCGCAGGGCCGCAACGCCGAGGTCGGGTACGGCGTGGTCAACCCGTACCGGGCGGTGTCGAGCCTGCTGGGCACCCGCACCGACCCGCCGGTCGGCGCGCTCGCCCCGCCCACTCCCGAACCCGATCCGTTGAGCTGGCAGCGCACCGCGGCGCTCTGGGCGGCCGTGGTCGGCGCCCTGCTCACCGTACTGCTGCTGATCACCCGGCCGATCGTGGCGCGGGGCCGCCGACGCGGCTGGCGTGCCGGCCGCCGCGCGGACGAGCCGGTCACCGGCTGAGCGCGGTCACGGCGTTGCTGCGGTCGACCACACCAGCGCCGTGCCGCAACGCTCAGCGCAGGATGCCCGAGGTGCCGCCGCCGTCCGCGCCCCACACGTCCTCGTCCTCTTCCAGCCAGGTGTTGCGGGCGGTGTCCTCCTCGCCGTAACCGGCACCGCCACCCGTGCCGGCCACGCCACCGACGCCGCGCGCACCCGCGCCACGCCCTGCGGCGCCCGCCGCGCCACGACCGGCACCGCCACGACCGGCACCGCCGCCACCACCGGCGACGCCACCCATACCCGGCGCCATGCCACCGGCCAGCTTGCCGCCCGCGCCGAGCCGACCGCCGGCACCCCGGCCGCCACCGCGACCGGCACCCGCCGCGCCGCCACCCATCATCGGGCCCATGCCCGGGGAGACCGCCCGACCGAGCGCGCCGCCACCCGCGAGAGCGCCGACACCGCCCCCGGCGCTGCCCAGGCCGCCACCGCCGCCGAGCCCGGGGGAAGAACCGAGGCCACCGGAGCCGAGTCCGCCGCCCAGCCCCGAGCCGAG
The DNA here is from genome assembly GCF_049179015.1 of Micromonospora sp. WMMD736. Taxonomy (NCBI): domain Bacteria; kingdom Bacillati; phylum Actinomycetota; class Actinomycetes; order Micromonosporales; family Micromonosporaceae; genus Micromonospora; species Micromonospora sp. WMMD736. The sequence goes on along the minus strand of NZ_JBMHMI010000001.1, from coordinate 4,963,057 downwards.
CCCGGGGGAACCGCCACCGCCCGCGCCCGCGAGGCCGCTGCTGAACTCGTCGTCCACGCCCCCGACGCCCGGAACGCCGCCGCTGCCCGGGTAGTCGCCCGTGCCGGTGTCGTACCCGCCGGAGAGGTCGGGGTGGGTGCCGGACCCGCTGGGCAGGTTGCCGGTGCCCGGCAGGTCGCTGGTACCGATCGAGGGCGTGGCACCGAGGCCGCCACCACCGCCGCCACCGCCGCCGAGCTTCGGCACGCCGCCGCCACCGCCACCACCGCCACCCCCGGTGTCCAGGTTGGGGACCTGACGGGTGGGGTCGCCGGTGAGGAGGTTGGGAGTGGTGTCGCCGGGCGCGCCGGATGCGGTGGTCTGGTAGTCGTCCCGCACCTTCTCGTAGACCCGGGCGGCGTCCTCCGACTGGTCGTTGATCCAGTCGGCGATGGCCGTCACCGGGTCGAACCAGCCCAGGAAATCCGGCGAGACCTTCGCCTCGAAGAAGCCGACCCCGAGGGTCAGCTTGGCGTTGCGCGCCTCCAGCACGTCGTTGACGCAGGTCGCCGGGATCGGAAAGTCCCGCTGGGCGGCGGTGAGTTGGTTGGCGGCCGACTTGAGCGACTGGACGATGCCGGTGCCCTTCTCGGCGTCCGCCACGATCTGCCCGGTGTCCTTGGCGATCTGCTCGACGTGGCCCTTGAACGCCTCGTACGCCGGGCCCTTCCAGGTCGTGCCCAGATCCTTGATGTTGGACTCGAGGCTCTGCTTGACGTTGTTGAGATTCTTGAGCAGTTGCTCCCAACCGAGTGCGGCGCTCTCCACGTCACCCGGTCGGCCGTCGATGACGACCTTCTGGCACATCTCTTCCCAGCTCAGGCCCATCTGCCGTCCTCCCCCGTCCTAGCGTCCGTCGCCGTTGCCGGCCACGTCGCCGAAGACACGCTGCATCTCGGCGGCGGACATCCTGTTCTGCTCCTCCGCCGTCTCGTAGTTCTGCTTGACCTGGCGCAGCGCCTCCGCCGCGTCGTACAGGCTCTGCGAGAGCTTGCGGACACCGGACTCGGTGCCCTGGTAGAGCCCCTGGTGCTTGGCCGCCAGCCGGGCCGCCCAGTCGAACCCCCCGAGCGGGCTCGGCTGACCGCCGGCCCCGCCCGCCATGCCGCCGGCCGCCCCACCCATCAGGTCCTGGATGTCGACCATGTCGTAGGAGAGCTTGTTCAGGTACGCGGCGTGGGTCTCCAACCAGGTGATGGCCGAATCCAGGCTGGTCGCGTCCCACTCGGTCTTGACGCCGGCCTCACCGGGCGCGGCGATCAGGCCCTCCGGCGTCGCGGCGTGGTTGACGTTGTCGATCTCCAGGCCGGTCACGGCCAGACCCGACGTCGGCATCGCGCCAACCGGGACCGGAATGTAGAGGTCGTCGTTCACGTACCGTTCCGGCTGGGTGGTCCTGTCGTCCGTCATCGGTCCCCTCCCCGAAACCCTGACTGGTGGTGTGCGCTCACTGCTGCTGATGCGGGCCCGGCGACGGCGGGCCCGAGCCTGGCCAGCCGGACCCGGCCGGCGGTGTCGCCGGAGCGGTCGGCGCCGGCGGATAACCCTGGACGGGATGGCCGGGCGGGTACCCCGGGCCGGGCTGGCCCGGCGGCGGACCGTACCCCGGGACGGGCTGGCCCGGTGGCGGGCCGTACCCCGGGACGGGCTGCTGCGGCGGGCCGTAGCCGGCCGGCGGCGGCTGGGTGGCGGGCCAGCCGGGTGGCGGCACGCCGGGTGCGCCCGGGTACGGGCCGACGGCCGCCGGCGTCGTGCGCCGCTTGCGCCGTCGCAGCACGACGAACAGCACGATCAACCCGATGATCGGTACGCCGATGCACAGGCCTGCCTGGACGATCGCGCCGGTCTTGTTCGAGACGCCGAACTCGACCGCCGGGCCGTCGTCGTCGCCCGGTCGGGTTGCGCCGCCGGGGCGGGTCGGGCCGGCCGCCTCGCCCTGCAACAGCGGGTTCGCCGTCACCGCGGGCACTGAGCGGGTCAGCGCGGCGACCGGGTCGACCCGGCCGAAGCCGAACTGCGGGTCCCGGCCAGCCGGGCCGGCGTCGCGGGCCGTCTCGATCAAGCGGCTGATGACATTGGGCGCGTCGAGCTTCGGGTACTTCGCGCGAATGAGCGCCACCACGCCGGAGATGATGGCGGCTGCCGAACTGGTGCCGCTGCCCACCGAGTAGCCGTTCGGCGAGACGGCTTTGGGCGCCGGACTGATGATGCTCTCCATCGGACTGGCGATGACGGTCTCCGGACCCTGCACCGAACCGGCGAAGAAGCCACCACGCTTGTCGAATCCGGATACGGCGATGACACCGGGGATGCTGGCCGGCGAGGTGACCTGCCGGTCGCCCTGCTCGAGGTTGCCGGCGGAGGCGACCACCACGGCGTCCTTGCTCAGCGCGTAGTTGACGGCATCCACCACCTCTGGAGAAGCCGTACGGTTACCGCCGCCGATCGAAACGTTGATGACGTCGGCGCCGTTGTCGGCGGCCCACCGGATGCCCAGGACGAGGTCCTGGTCATTGAACCGGTCGCTCATCGAGACCGGGAGGATCTTCGCGGCCGGAGCGATGCCCAGCTGGTGCATCGCACCACCGCCACGCCCGGCCACGATGCCGGCCATCGAGGTCCCGTGGCCCTTCACCTTGTCATCGTCACGCCGGCCGTCCGAGGCGGCCATGGCATTGGTGCCGTGCCCCGCGAGCACCTGACCGCGCAGGTCAGGATGACTGGCCTCGACCCCGGTGTCGACGACGGCGACCACGACACCCGCGCCCTTGGTGATCTGGTGCGCGGCGGGGATCTTGAGATAATCCAGGTACCACTGGAGGCCACGGACCGTATCAGCGGCCCGAGCCGGCGTCGGCGCGACAGTCACCGCGGAGGCCAGCGCGGCGCACAGCGCCAACGCGGCCGCACCCACGGCCCGTGCCGATCGGAAAGGCTTCCCCGTACGCATCGCTCTCCCGTATCTCGCCGACGCCAACACGATGCGGCTCCGGCCCGGTCGAGCCGGACCGGAGCCGCATCGGTGATTGTGTCAGCCCCACACCTTGGAGTTGCTCATCTCGGTGGAGACGTAGTTCTCGCGGGCGATGCCGACGGCACCACCGATCTCGTTGAGGATCCGGTTGATGTCCCGGACCGACGAGTCCCACTTCGCCTGGTGCTGCTCGTAGGCGGCGCGGTCCTCGCCCTCCCACTGGAGCTTGGACAGCATCGACCGCAGCGTGTCCAGCTTCTCGTCGATGGTCTTCGAGATGGCCTGCATCTGCTGGTTGCTGCTCTCGAGGACCGCGTAGTCAACCTTGATCGTCACGACTTCCTCCTCTGCTGGCTACGGATCACGGGTTGAGAGCAGAGTGGAACTTGTCCAGCATCTGCTGCTGCTCCTCGTCGTTGACCTGGTGCGTCGTACCCGACTTGTCGAGCAGGTCCGCGATGTTGTCCATCGCGGTCAGCAGACTCACGGTGTCCTCGTTCCAGCGAGTCATGAGCGACTGGAACCCCGTGGACGCCTGACCCTTCCACGCCATGGCCAGGTCGTCGACCACGTTCCACAGCTTCTTCAGCTCGCCGTCGACCTCGCTGCGCGTGGACCGCACGTCACTCGCGGCGGTATGCAGAGTCGCAGCTTCGACCTCGAACGCCATGCTTCACACCCTTCCGTCATGTTGTGTGGCGTCGGCTCTGCCGCGCCCCTCCCCCGCGGCAAGGCAGCAACACCCCACCGACGGACACTCCACCAGAGACGGTAGCGGAACCGGTCCAGCCACCGCAGCCCTGACCGGGGCCGTTCGATGGATGGTGGTGGATCGGGCCGGTTGCGCGATCCGTACCGGCAGGCACGGGCCAGCCGACCGGCTCGGTCAGGCCGGCTCGGACCAGGCGGTCTGGATGAGCTGTTGGCCGTCCCGCCGCCGGACGAGCGTGCCCCGACCGGGTGGCTGCGGGCTCGGGCGCAGCGTGCCGAACACCGCGCCCTCCTCCCGGTTGCCGGACATCAGCAGACCGGGAGAATCCAGCTCACGCAGGCGTTGCAGCACCGGCTCGTAGAGTGCCCGGGCCACCCCGCCGACCCGACGGGTGATGATCAAGTGCAGCCCGATGTCGCGCGCCTGCGGCAGCAGCTCGTGCAGGGCGCTCAGCGGGTTGCTGCCGCCGGAGGCCACCAGGTCGTAGTCGTCGACCAGGATGTACAGGTCCGGGCCCTTCCACCAGCTGCGGTCCCGCAGCTGGGCGGTGGTCACGTCCGGGCCCGGCAACCGGTTGGACAACGCGCTGCGGATCGAGCCGAGCCCCTGCGCGAACGCCTGGTTGGACGGCGCGTAGTCGAGCAGGTGATCGCCCTCCACCGCGCCCAGCAGGCCACGCCGGTAGTCGGCGATCACCAGCCGGGCCTGAGCCGGCGTGTACCGCTCGGCGATGCCCCGGGCGATGAGCCGCAGCAGGTTGGTCTTGCCGCACTCGGCGTCCCCGAAGACGGTCAGGTGCGGCTCGTTCGCCAGGTCCAGGTAGACCGGCGCGAGCGCCGACTCGTTGACACCGATCGGGAGGCCGGGCGCCGACCGGTCGATGATGCGGGCCAGCTCGGACACCGGCAGCCGACGCGGCAGCAGCCGTACCTTCGGCGCGGGACGCCCCGGCCAGTTCGCCGCCACGTGCCCGGCGAGCGCGACCGACGCCTCGCTCAGGTCCTCGATGTCGCGCCGACCGTCGATCCGCGAGATGGCCGTCAGGAAGTGCAGCTTGTCCCGGGTCAGGCCGCGACCGGGCGACTTCTCCGGCACGTTCATCGCCGAGCGCCGGTCGATCTCGGATTCCGCGGCGTCGCCCAGGCGCAGCTCCAGCTTGGTGCCGAGCAGGTCCCGCATGTTGATCCGGATTTCCGCCCACCGCACCGCCGTGAGCACGACGTGCACCCCGAAGCCGAGGCCCCGGTTGGCGAGCGTCGTGATGGTCTGCTCCAGCTCCTCGTAGTCCTGGCGCAGCGTGTTCCAGCCGTCCACCACCAGGAACACGTCGCCGAACGGGTCGTCGGCGAACTCGCCGGCCGCCCGCCGACGTCGGTAGCTCGCCACCGAGTCGATGCCGTACTGGGCGAAACGCGTCTCCCGGTCGTCCAGCACCGCGACCACCTCGGCCACCGTGCGGCGTACCGCCTCGACGTCCCGTCGGCCGGCCACCCCGGCCATGTGTGGCAGCCGTTCCAGGCTGCGCAGCGCGCCGCCGCCGAAGTCCAGACAGAAGAACTGCACCTCGCGTGGCGTGTGGGTGAGCGCCAACGAGGCCAGTAGCGACCGCAGCATGGTGCTCTTGCCGCTGAGCGAACCGCCGACGATGACCACGTTGCCACCCGCGCCGGCCAACTCGACCATCATCGGGTCGCGGCGCTGCTCGTACGGACGGTCCACCACGCCGACCGGCACCGTCAGGCGTCCCCGGCCCGGCCAGGACGCCGTGCACAACCCGTAGGTCGGGTCGACGGCCAGCGGGCCGAGCAGCTCGCCCAGGCCCGGCGGGTCGGCCAGCGGCGGCAGCCACACCTGGTGCGCCGGTCGGCCCCGGCCCTTGAGCTGGTCGATCAGCACGTCCAGCATCGCCACGGCCTTGCCGTCGGCCGGCTGCTCCGGCTCCGGCGCGGTGTCCACCGACACCTGCGGCACCTGCGCGGGGATGAAGTTGACGCCGTACGGCACGATCCGGCGCTGCACGAGGGCCTGCGCCGCGGAGGCCTGCTGGCCGGGCGCCCGGTACGGCCCCGAGACGTACGCCGCCCGGAACCGCAGCATGGTGTTGGTGTCCGTCTTCAGGTAGCCGTGCCCGGGCGCGCTCGGCAGCTCGTACGCGTCGGGCACGCCGAGCACGATCCGGCTCTCCACGGCCGAGAAGGTCCGCAACCCGATCCGGTACGACAGGTGGGTGTCCAGACCCCGCAGCTTGCCCTCCTCCAGGCGCTGCGAGGCCAGCAACAGGTGCACACCCAACGACCGACCCAACCGGCCGATCATCACGAACAGGTCGATGAAGTCCGGCTTGGCGGCCAACAACTCGCTGAACTCGTCACAGATGATCAACAAGCTCGGCATCGGCGCCAACGGCTCCCCCGCCGCACGCGCCTTCTCGTACTCGAACCGCGAGACGTAGTTGCCCGCCGCCCGCAGCAACTCCTGCCGACGCACCATCTCACCGGCGAGCGCGTCGCGCATCCGGTCGACCAGCGGCAACTCGTCCGCCAGGTTCGTGATCACCGCGCTGGTGTGCGGCAACGCCTCCAGCGAGGCGAACGTCGCGCCACCCTTGAAGTCCACCAGGACGAAGTTCAGCTCCTCCGACGAATGGGTCACCGCGAGCGCGGCCACCACCGTACGGAGCAGTTCGCTCTTGCCGGAGCCGGTCGCGCCGATGACCAGGCCGTGCGGGCCCATACCCTCGTGCGCGGACTCCTTGAAGTCCAGCTCGACCACGTTGCCGTCCGGGCCGACACCCAGCGGAATACGCAGCCGGTCGCGGTGACCGCGCGGCCGCCACGTCTGGTGCACGTCCACGGCCGCGGCGTCGCCGACACCGAGCAGGTCCGGAAGCTCCATGCTGCGGGACAGCGGCTCCTCGCTGCTGGTCTGCTGCTGCGACAGCCGGTACGGCGCGATCTGCCGGGCCAGCCCTTCGGCGGCCTCGGCGGAGAGCCGGTCGGGTCGACCGAGACGGGAGGTCGAATTGCCCCGGATCAGGTCGAGCGCGGTGCCGTCACCCGCGTCCAGGCAGAGCAACCAGCGGCCGGCGTCGCGCGGCACCGTACCGGACAGGTCGATCAGGGTGACGCCGAGCAGGCCCTGACCCACCAGCTGGCAGGTCGGGGAGATCTCGCCACCGTCGACCACCACGACGAGGTGCGGCACGGTGGTCAACGGCTTCGCCTCGGCCGCGAAGCGGGGTCGCCCGGCCAGCTCGGCGGCGAGGGAGTCCTCGGCCTCGGCCAGGCTGGCGAAGACCAGACGACGCGCTCCGGCGGCGTCCGTCCGGCCACTGTGGTGGGCGTGCGGCAGCCACTTCACCCACTCCCAGGCCGGCTGCCGGTCGGGCGCGGCGACCACGGCGACCACCAGGTCGTCGGGGGCGTGGAAGGTCACGAGCTGGCCCAGGGCCGCCCGCGTCAGGTCGAGCACCGGCTCCCGCTCGCCGCGCAGCACCACTCGGCTGAACGCGCGGACCGACAGCGCGGTCGGCAGGTCGGGCACCGTGGTGTGCGCGCGGACGAACCGACGCAGCGCGATGGCGCTCATCGGCTCCAGGTCCTCGACCGGCTTGGTCTCCGGCGGGACGATCTCCACCGCGAGCCGCTGCGGGCCCACCGCGATCCGCGTCTCGCCGAAGTCGGGCTCGGTGATCCGCCGCTCCCACAACCGACGGGACGCCGCGATCGACCAGAGCGCGTCGGGCTCGGGGTGCCGCCAGTCCATCGCATCGCGCTGCTGCCCCGCCGCACGACGGGTGCGCTTGCGCATCTGCGCCAGGTACCGCATGTAGTCGCGGCGGTCGGCGTTCAACTCGGCCTTGTCGTTGCCGCCGTTGCTGAGCGAGCCGATGGCCATGCCGAGCATCGACACACCGAACAGGCCGCCGGCGACGTACGTCATCATGCCGCCGCCCCGACCGGCGTAGAGGAACGCCATCGCGCCGACGCCACACACCATCGGCAGGATCATGAGCAGCTGCCCCATCCCGCGCGGTGTCGGCTCGGGCAGCTCGGGCGGGGACTCCAGCACCACCTCGCCGCGCGGCAACGCCGGCCCCGGTTGGCGCGGAGGTCGGCGGAACACCACCGTGCTCACGGCTGTCTCCTCCCCAGAAGCGGCCCTGCCGTCGTGCCGGCGCGGCGCGAAGCTCGCGGGTGGGCACTGTACGTGCCCGTCATCGTAGGTAATCTCCCGTGGGCGCGGTGCACCCGCACCGATACGCCGCGGCCCGCTGATCGTAGATGGACACCAGGAGGCCACTGTGGCTACGAAGTCGGCGACCGGCGGTCTGAGCCGGATCACCATTGTGGCCCCCCGTACCCGGATGGACCTGGCGCTGCCGTCGGACGTGCCGATGGCCGACCTACTGCCCACCCTGCTGCGCTACGCGGGGGAGGACCTGGCCGACGACGGCGTACGGCACGGCGGCTGGGCGTTGTCCCGCCTGGGCGCGGCGCCCCTGGACGGTGGTCGTACCGCCGCGCAGCTCGGTGTCCGCGACGGCGAGGTGCTGTACTTCAACCCGCGCTCCGCCGCCGCCCCGGAGATCGTCTTCGACGACGTGGTGGACGCGGTCGCCACCGCCACCACGCAACGGCCCGGCTCCTGGCAGGTCGACTCGACCCGGTCGTTCGCCGTGCTGTTCGCCGCGGCGGCGTTCGGCGCGGGCGCGGTGGCGGCCCTGTTCACCGGCCCGCCACACCTGCCCGCCGCGCTGGCTGCCCTGCTGGTCGCGGTGGCACTGCTGGTCGGCGCGGCGGTGCTCGCCCGGGCGGTGGGCGACAGCCGGACGGGCTCGGTGCTGGCGATGGCCGGGCTGCTCTACGCGGGTACCGGTGGTCTGCTGCTGCTCGCCGGGGACCGGAAGCTGACCGAGCTGGCCAGCCCGCACGTCCTGCTCGCGGCCACCGCCCTGGTGGTCGCCGGGGCGGTGGCCGTGCTGGCCGTCGGCGACGACCGGTACCCCCTCTTCTTCGCCGCGATCGGCCTGGGGGCGGGGGCCGGCGTGGGCGCGCTGCTCTGCCTGCTCCTCGACATCGACGCCGCGGCCGGTGCCGCGGTGGTGGCGGCCGTCGCCTTCGGTCTGGTGCCGGCGCTGCCGATGGTGGCCTACCGGCTGGCCCGCCTGCCGGTGCCGTCGATCCCCACCGGCCCCGACGACCTGAAGACCGACAGCGAGACGGTGGACGGGCGGCGGGTGCTCGAACGCAGCGATCGCGCCGACGCGTTCCTCACCGCTCTGCTGTGGACGTTGTCGCTGCTGGTCCTCGGCGCGGAGCTGGTGCTGGCCCTGGACGGCAGGCTGGCGGCCGTACTGCTGTGTCTGGTGCTGGCCCTGTTGTCGCTGCTGCGAGCGCGTCCGCTGCTGGGCCGGGCGCAGCGTGTTCCGGTGCTGCTCGCCGGCACCGTCGGGCTGGGCCTGGCGGCCGCCGCCACCTTCGCGGGCGGGGCGCTGGCGGTCCGGCTCGGTCTCATCCTCGGTGGGCTGCTGCTGGCGGCTGTGGTCAGCCTGATCTACGGCCTGTCCGTCGCCGGCAAGCGGATCTCACCGGTGTGGGGTCGGCTGCTCGACATCGTCGAGATCCTGCTGATCATCGCGTTGGTGCCGCTCGCCGTCTGGGTCTGCGGTATGTACGACTGGATCGTCAACCTGCGTCCCTGACGGGACCGTCAGCGGGGCTGCCGGCGGCCGAGGCCGCCGAACGCCGAGGCGACCGGCGCGCTGGCGTACACGCCCGGCCCGTGCTGGCCGTCCATCGGCCGGGCCGGCATGCCGGCCCGGTGCGCCATGTCCCGAACGACCTTGACCAGCGCCTCGACGTGGTTGTCCATGGCCGCGACCCGCAGCAGCGGAGCCGCCGCACGCCCGTCGGGCGACACCGCCACCGCCACCGTGTGCGAGGGCGCGGACGTGGCGGTGACCGCGTCCACCAGCGGGCCGAGTGGCGCGTCCGGCCGACCGCGCAGGGCCAGGCAGCGGTGCGTCCAGCCACCGCCCCGCAGCCCCGACCAGGTCTCCGTCGGTGGCTCGGGCACGAGGTCCAGTCCGGCCGCCGAGACCACGGCGGCGCGCAGCTCGTCGCGGCCCAGCGGTCGGTGGGTCAGCCCGGCCGCCGTCAACGCCTTGCCCAACCGACCGATCCCGGCGGCCAACGTGCGGTGGACGCCCGGCAGACCGCCGCCCCGGCTCACCGTCTCGACCCGTGCGTCACGGACCGTGAGCCGCAGCGCCACCCAGACGGTACGGTGTGCGGCCGGCGGCGAGCCGGCAGCGGGGTACCAGACCAGGGTGTGCGCGACCACCTGGGCTCGGGAGACCGGCGCCGAGAAGTCGGCGAGCACCCGCAGCGCCCGGTCGACGGTCGACGCCTCCACCGAGCCGACCGCGGCGCCGGTGGCCGGCTGCAACGCGACCGCCGCGAACCAACCCTGCTCGTCCTGCCCGATGCCCAGCCGGGTGCCCCGGTCGGTCAGCTCGATCACGCCCAGCTCCGGTGCCAGCGCGGCCAGCCGTGGGTCGACGGCCGCCCCGCCGGCCAGGGCGGCGGCGGCCCGTTCACGGCGGCGACGCATCCGGCGGCGCAGCAGCACGTCCTCGAACCACCACCGACCACCGCGCCGGGCGAACGCAGACAGCACGATCACCGCCGCCACGACGGCCACCGTCGCGAGCAGCCAGCTCGGACCGGCCGTCGCGGCCCAGACGGCGACGGCACAGACCTCGAGTACGACGAGCTGGCCGACCAGGACGGGACCGATGCGCCCCCGACCCGCTCGGTCGGCCGCAGGGGTGACCCGCGCTGGATCACCGGTAGGTCGCATGGCGGCATCCGCGGGTGGCGCCTGAACCTGCGTCATCGCTGACTGTCCCTCCTGGACGGTACGGCCCGGTGCCGGGGGTGGACCGGCGGCGGCCCCGAGGACCGGCCGTCGGCCCCTTATCGTAGGGAAGCCCGCGACGGCACCCCGAGGACATCGTCGCGGATCCACCCCGCCGGAGGTAAGTCATGCGGACCCGCCGCGATCAGGTGCAGGCGTACCGCTTCGTCACCCGCCGGATCGTCTCCGCGCTGATGTCGGGTGATCCGGAGACCACCAATCTGCCGATGCGCCGGCTCGGCATGGCGGTCTTCGGGAGCGTGATCGCCGCCGCCGTGGTCCTCGGCGGCGTTGGCGCGTACGGCCAGTTGACCGGAAACACCGCGCCGCTGGACGAGAACACGCTGGTCATCGAGCGGGAAACCGGCGCCACCTACGTGTTCGCCCAGGGGCAGCTGCACCCGACGCTCAACTACACCTCCGCGCGGCTGATCCTGAACGAGCCCGATCCCACGGTGCGCACGATGTCGCAGGCGTCGCTGCGGGACCGGCCACGGGGCCGTACCGTCGGCATCGTCGGGGCGCCGGACGCGCTGCCGGACCGAAAGTCGTTGACCGGCCTGCCGTGGTCGGTCTGCGACGTGCCCGACCCGGTCGACCCGCGCCACTCCACCACCCGGGTCGTGATCAATCGGGCGCTGCCCGGCGGCACGCCGCTCGGTGACCGGGCGGTGCTGGTCACCGTGGACGGTCAACGGCACCTGCTCGCCGCCGACTCGCGACTCGAGATGCGCGGCGGTGACCAGGCCGTCGCGGCGCTGCGGATGACGGGTACCGCTCCGCTGCCGGTCGGGCAGCAGCTCCTCAACGCCGTACCGGCGGGGCCGCCACTGCGCAAGCCGTCGCTGCCCGGCCTGGGTGAGCGCAGCGGGTTGAGCGTGGCCGGCCGGCCCGCCACCATCGGCCAGGTCTTCCAGGCGGCCGGTCAGCACTACGTGCTGGCGCGCGAGGGTCTCGTCTCGGTCAGTGAGATCACCGCACTGCTGCTCATCAGTGGCGGCGGTCGGATCACCGACATCACGCCCGACCAGGCCGGACGTCTCCTGACGGAGCAGCGTGTGGACGCGGACGGGATGCCGAGGACGCTGCCGACCCTTTATCCGGCCCGGGCCGGACAGACCCTGCTCTGCGCGACGTACCGGGAGGGCACCGCCGGTGGCCCGCCGACCACCACGCTGGAGGTCTTCGACCGGGTGCCGGCGGAGCTGGCGGGCACCGAGCCGGGTTCGGTACCGGTACGCCAGGGCGCCCGGGACGCGGTGCGCACGGCCGAGTCGGTGCTGCTGCCCGGCGGCAAGGGCGTACTGGCCCAGGCGGCGCCCGGCGCCGGCACCAGCGGTTCCGGCGCCGCCGGCAGCACGGTCTACCTGATCAGCCCTCAGGGTGTCCGGTACCCGATCGGTTCGCCCGAGGCGCGGTCCGCCCTCGGCTACGACGGGGTCACCCCGCTGGCGGTGCCCGGCTCGCTGCTCGCGTTGATCCCGACCGGGCCGACCCTGGACCAGGAGTCCGCGCTCGCGCAGTTCGCGCCGGGTGACGTGGGAGCGACCACGCCGCCGTCGCAATCGAGCGCGTCGACGCCCGGCACGAGCGCCCCGGCGGGTGACGGCACCGGCGGCGGGGCCCCCGAGGCATCGACCGGCGCCCACGACTGAGCGGTTCGGACGGGTCGCACCGGCTCGCCGAGGTGGACTAACCTGGGTCCGCTGACGGTTGTCAACCAGAACGACGGGGATGTTGCCATGACCGGGCGTACGGAAGTCGACCTGCTGTCCCTTGAGGACTTCCACCAGCACCTCGCGCTGCGGCTGAGTCAGGCCGAGTCGGTGCTGCGCAAGCTCAACACCGAGATGCAGTGCAGTCCGCCGGCCCTGGGCTCCTTCACCGACGCGACCCAGAATTCGCGCCGCTACAGCGAGGTCCACCAGTCGTACGTGGAGCAGGCCGAGCGGCTCCGGCAGGCGGTGCAGGCGGCACAGCAGGCGACCGGCACCATCCTGGCCAACTACCGCACCGCCGAGGCACGGAACGCGGCCAACGCCACCGACATCACCGCGGCGCTGACCGGGGTCGATCGGGCGTTGCAGCCGAAGGGGGACGGGCGTGTCTGAGTACACCCAGCGTTACCAGGGTCGGAGCCACCAGGAGCTGTACGACGCGGTGATGGCCGGTAAGCCCGAGCAGATCGAAGGGATCGCCGCCCAGTGGGCCGCTCTCAAGGGCATCCTGGACGGCCTCGGGCGTGAGCTGAGCGGCGACCTCGAGAAGCTCGGCAACACCTGGACGGGCCCGGCGGGCCGGGAGTTCCAGCGGCGGCTGACGCTGATCGTCAACCACTCCGACGCCCTCGGTGAGGGCATGTCCGGCGTCAAGCAGGGTCTCACCATGATGGCCGGTCAACTGCGTACCGCGCACCAGAAGGCGGAGAGCCCCGAGGAGACCGACGACAACGACCAGGCCGTCTCGGGCGCGCTCAAGGGCGCCATCTTCGGCGTGCCCGGCGCGGTGGTCGGCGGCATCATGGGTCACCAGCAGGACAAGGAAGAGCAGGAGAAGGCCCACCAGCGGATGGTGAACCTCGTGGCCGAGTTGGCCGCCGGTTACGACCTCTCCGCGTACGACCGGGTGGTGGACCCGCCTCCGCCGGACCCGGAGACGCCGCGCACGGTCAACGACGACCGGCCGACGCCGCGCAGCGGTCCGGCCAGCACGACGCCGTCGGCCGCTCCGACCGCCACCGGTCTCACCGGGCACCCGGGCGGCGCGACAATCGCAACACCCGACGGCGTGGCCCCGGCGCCGACCACCGGGGGCGGCTCCGTTCCCGGCCACGACGGCGGCACGTCGGTCGTCGTCATCGGCCCCGGCGGCGTCGACGGCGACCCGTCGGGCACCACCTCCCTCGCCGGCGCGGACCCGCTGGTCAGCGGGGCGCTGCTCGCGGGCGGGGCGGCCGGACTGGCCGGCCTGTCCGGGCCGACCACCATGCCCGCGAGCGCCGGGGGCGGCCCGAGCCTGCTCTTCGGGGCACCGGGCGGCGCACCGGCCGGCGGGGTGCTGCGCACCTCCGCGCTCGCCGGCTCCAGCAGCACTCCCACCACGTCGGCCCGTCCGACCGGCGGCGCCGCCGGGGCCGAGAGCCGTTCGGCGAGCGGCGTGGGGCGGAGCATCGACGGCCGACGCGGTGAGCCCGGTCGGGCCGCCGGAGCCGGTCGGCAGGGCCTGACGGGCAACGGTCGGGCCGCCGGCCGCCCCGGAGTGCTCGGCGGTCAGGGCCGTGCCGAGGATGACGAGTCCGACGACCGGCTGACCTGGCTGACCGAGGACGAGATGGTGTGGGGCGACGGCGGTGACGCCGCGCCGCCGGTACTCGGCACCGGCGGCTGACCGTCGGCCACCGCAGACGAGCGCACGTGACCCCCGCCGGACCCGCTCCGGCGGGGGTCACGTGTTCCGGCCCGCCGCTCGACACCGGGTCGGCACCGTCCACAGTGTCGGCGGTGGCCGTGGTCACTCCCGTTGTGCCCACCGCCGTGCTGCGCCGCGCCCCGACGGGCGATAGGTTGGTCGGGTGTCGTCCGTAGCTCTGGTCCGCCCGGCCCGCTGGGCCGTGCTGCGGTCGCTACGGGAGCTGACCCGGCTGGCGGTCACCGCGCTGGTGCTCGCGATCGGTCTCGGCGGCGCGCTCGCCGCCACCCCGCCCGCGGAGGCGCAACTGCGTCCGTCCGCCGTGAGCAGCCGGGTGGACACCGTCCGGCCCGACGCCGCACCGGCCACCGAGCGGACGAGCCAGCCGGCCCCTGCCCAGCTGGTCGACGGAATCGCCGCCGCACCGGCCGGCCCGGCCCTCGTGGGCGCGGAGCACACGCCGGCTGAGGTGCCCGGTGGCGGTATCCCGCCCCGACGCGGCCCTCCCGCCCGCTGACCCCGGTCCGCCAGGTCACCCACCGCTTCGCCCGACCCGCATCCGGGTCGTCGTCCGGGTGCCTGACGCGCAGCCGCGCCCGCTCGGGCACGCCCCGCCCCGCGACGGCTCTGCGCCCCGGCCCGCCATCGGAACAGCTCATCCCCGACCACTCGGAGCCCGACGCGTCGAAGCGACGGCCCGTTGCGGTCGGGACCCATTCCTCGACACCGTCATCCGACCGCGAGGTGCTGATCATGCAGACCGTCCTCTCCGCCGTCCTGCCCGACGTACCCCGGGCCGCCGCCATCTGGCTGAGCCTGCTCGGGGTGGTCGTGTTCGCCGTCGCCGCGCTCCTGGTACGACCCGGACGCCTCCGCCTCGACCCGGCCGCCCGCATCCGCGACGCGGCCATGCCCAGCCACCTCGAACAGGTGCAGGAGCAGCGGGAACAGCGCCGCTACGCGCAGGAGATCGCGGTGGCCGCCGAACGCGCCACCGCCACGGCCCAGCGCCGTCGGGCCGAGTGGGTGGCCGCGCAGGAGACCGTCGAGGTCGCCTGGCAGGCGTTGGAGGCCGCCGAGGCGGGTGTACGCCGGCTCGGCGGGGCCGCTGCGATGCCGCTGCCGCAGACCACCCGGACACCCGCCGAGTACGCCGACCGCGAGCGCTACCTGCACCGGGCCGCGCTGGACGCGTACTGGCGGCGGGAACTGTCGGTGGAGCAACTCAGTGACGTCTTCGCCCACCGGAACGGCTGGGATCCGCGTCTGCACCCCGTCGAGCAGGAGCTCGTGCTGCAACGGGCCATCCGCGACAACCTTTCGGCCAAGCACGCGGCCGCGGTGCAGACCGAGCAGGCAGCCTGGCGGGCTGCGGAGCTGGCCGTGGCGGCGGCGCGCAGCCTCCGTGTGGAGGTCCACGCGGCCACCGGACGGCGGACGGCGGAGTCGGCCTCGGTGCTGCCGCTCAGCGAGGTCCTGCGGCCCGCCGTCGAGCAGACCCGGGAGAACGCGGTGGTCGCCCGCGGCCGCGCGGCGGTGCCGGCGTTCTGACCCGGGCGCGGCTCACGATTCGCCCGGGACGGCCGTTCCGGGCCGGGTCGGCGTCGGTGGGTTAGCGTGACGGCATGTCCCGACAGTCGTGGGTCCTCGTGGTGGTCGCCGGCATCCTGGCGCTCGCCACACTGGTCGGCGCGGTGGTGCTGGCGGTGCGGGTGGTGCGTACGAGGCGGCTGCTCACCGGGCTCGGCGCGGGCGGCAAGGTGGCCTTCTACGGGGCGTTGATCTACACGATCTTCCCGGTGGACATCCTCCCGGACCCGATCTATCTGGACGACATGGGCGTCCTGGCCGGCGCGCTGATCTACCTCACGCGGCTCGTGCACAAGCGCCGGTCGGAGGGCCGTCGTCTACCCGGGCAGCCGGACGGTCCGTCGACCCCGGACCGCACCCGCTCCGTACGATGATCAGGTTGGCGCGCAGGACGGGAGACGCAGGTGGCCGGTGATCATCGACTGGACATCCACGACGACCGGGTGGCGGCGTTCTGCGCTGAGCGGCACCTCGCGACGCTGACCACCGTGCGCGCCGACGGCACCCCGCACGTGGTGCCGGTCGGGGTCACTCTCGATCCGGCGGCCGGGCTGGCCCGCGTGATCACCTCGGGTACGTCCCGCAAGGCTCGGCGGGTGGCCGCCGCCGGGGCGGACGGCACTCCGGTGGCCGTCTGCCACGTGGACGGCCGTCGCTGGCTGACGATCGAGGGCCGGGCGGTGCTCCGATCGGATCGAGCCTCTGTCGCGGAGGCGGAGCGCCGGTACGCCGAGCGGTATCGGACCCCGCGCCCGAATCCGGAGCGGGTGGTCATCGAGATCACCGTGACGGGGCTACTCGGCAGCCTCTGACGTCCCTTACGTCACTTATGTCGGGTTGATCCCGCCCTGCGGGGTGGTAACCGTGCGCCACACGCCACGCGGAATCCCGCACCGTCGGCGGTCGTTACGCCAGGTCGCGACGGCCCACACCGGCAGCCGGCGGTGGAATGCCGCCCGGAGCAGGGCCGTTACGTCCCCGGTAACCACGGCCGAGACCGCCACGGAGGCGGCTACCCCCGAACGGAGACTCGACCATGAACCCGATCGTGCAGAAGAGCGGCCTGTCCGTCGTCGGCCTGCTCGTCGCCGGCGGTTGCGCCCTCGGCCCCGCCGTCGCCGCGCAGGCCGCCCCCGCGCAGGCCACCCCGTCCACGTCGAGCCAGACCAACCGCAGCGCCGAGCGGATCCTCGACATCGACTACCAGGCCCAGCCGAACTTCTTCTACTGCGGCCCGGCCGCGACCCGCATCGCGCTCTCGGCCCAGGGCAAGGCGCTCTCCCAGGACGACGTGGCCAAGCTGCTCGGCACCACCGAGGCGGGCACCCCGTCCGCCCTCGACACCACCCGCGTGCTGAACGAGTTGACCGGCGGTCACTACCGGACCACCGAGATCCGTGACTCGGTGGCCCGCCCCGACCAGGTCGAGCAGCTGCGCCGGGACGTGCTGGCCGCCATCGACGCCGGTCGCCCGGTGGTCGCCAACATCAAGGGCACGACCGTCGACACCGACGGCAACCCGCACTCGTACGAGGGTGGCCACTACCTGACGCTCGTCGGCTACCGCGACGGTGGCGACCTCGTCCGGGTCGCCGACCCGGCCGACCCGGCGTTGGGCGAGTACTGGATGACCCTGCCGAAGGTCGCCAACTGGATCGCCGAGCGCGGCTACTCCTCCTGACCCGACGCTCACCGGGCCGGCCTCTCCCCTGCGGAGGAGCCGGCCCGGTCGCCTCTCCGGTTGGCGAGATGCGCCCGCCGACGTGCGCGGGCGGCTCTCGTCGGCCGGGCCCGGCGCAGCTGACGGCGGGCCGGCGGCGAGACGGCCGACCCGCCGGCGCCGGCCGCCCTGCGCACGATCCGGTTGGCGTCGTCCGCGTCGTAGCCGACCGCCCGCAGCAGGTCACTGGAGGCGGTACGCAGTCCGGTGACGATCGCGTCGCCGAACGACCTGACGCCCTTCGCGCCGGCTCGACCAGCCAGCTCGGCACACTCCTCGACGAGTTCCCGGGTGCGCTGCGGATCACCGCTGCTCAGGCACTCCGTCCGCATCTCCACCACCGCCTGTCCCAGCCGGCCGACCGCGTCCGGCAACTCAGGTGGGATCGGCTCGTCGTACTGAAGGGCGGTCGTCGACCAGCGGGCGAGGGCGCGACTGTCCAGCAGCAGCCGTTCGAGGTTCTCGGCGCTGCGGGCGTACCTGTGGAACTGCTGGCGGCGGTGCCAACGGGCGGGTGCGATCGTCACCACCTCCTCCGCGCCACTGAGCGCGTCGTGCAGTCGACCAATGTCCCCCTCGGTGCCGCGCAGCCTGTCCAGGACGCGTCTCGTCCGACCGCTGTCGCGCTGCCGGAGCGCCTGCCCCAGCTGGTCGAGTTGTTCGCAGAGGATCGTGAAGATCGGTGTGGCGGCCCGGTCCAGCACCCGCATGGGGTTGACCGGCAGCAGCAGTGCGACCACCACCAGACCGACCATCCCACCCACGAGCGCGTCGACGATCCGGGGTACCTCCAGGCCGCGGTCCATCGGGGCCAGCGTGGCGATCAGTACGGCGGTACCGCCGGCCTGACCGACCAGCGGCCCGCCCTTTCCGGCCACCAGGAGGGCGCTGGCGATGGCCAGGGCGACGATGACCCCGGTCTGCCACGGTCCCGAGCCGAAGATGACGCGCAGCGTGTCACCGATGACGATGCCCAGGCCGACACCGGCTAGCAGTTCGAAGGTGCGCCGGGCCCGCTGCCCGATGGCGGTGGCGATGGTGCCGACCGCGGCGGCGGGGGCGAAGACGTGTGATCCCGGGCCGAGGAAGTGCGTGGCGATCTGGGCCGCGAGCGCCGCCGCCAGACCGCTCTGGACGGCGATCACCAGGGTGATCTCCCACTGCCGGGCACGGATCCGGCCAGCCTGGCCGCTGCGGTGCCGCACCCGTTCGACCGCCCGGCCGCCGCGCTCGGCGGCCTCGTCGAGCCGCGACAGGTCACGGTCGGCCGGTGGACGGTCCTCGGGCATGGCGGCGGTTACCCCCGGGAAGCCCGGTCAATCGTGCCGTCGCGCCCCACGGTACCCAGCGGCACCGGCGGCACCAGCGGTGACCGGAGCGCGAATCCATCGGCGTTCGTAGGTTTGCTCGATCGGTGGGGGGTACCAGGGGCCACACACCCACCGATCCGCAACCGGTAAGGGGCCCAGATGAGCAGTCCACAGAGCACCGGGGAGCAGGATGTCGTCGACGTCCTCGTCGCCGACCACCGTGAGGTCGAGACCCTCTTCGTCGAGTTGGAGACGCGGCAGGGTACGCCCGAGTACCGCCGTCAGCTCGCCGACGTGGTGATCGCCGAGCTGGTCCGGCACGCCGTGGCCGAGGAGGCGTACGTCTATCCGACGGCCCGCAAGGCGCTGCCCGACGGCGACCAGATCGCCGAGCACGAGATCACCGAGCACTCCGACGCCGAGCGCACGATGAAGGACCTGGAGTCGGTGGACCCGTCCGATCCCCGCTTCGACGAGTTGCTGGCCCACCTGACCAGCACCATCCGTCACCACGTGCAGGACGAGGAGAACGATCTCTTCCCTCGGCTACGCGCCGCCACCGCCCGGGAGGAGCTGGTCGAGCTGGCCGGCAAGGTGACCGCGTTCAAGAAGATCGCGCCGACCCGCCCGCACCCGAGCGCACCGGACCACCCACCGGCGAACAAGCTGCTCGCCCCCGGAACGGGGATGATCGACCGGATACGGGACGCGCTGAGTAACCGGCCGACCTCGATGGACGAGCTACGCGAGCAGCAGCAGCAGCGCTGATCGACGGACGCTCCGCACAGGACGGTCCCGGGTCGCCGATCTCTCGGCGGCCCGGGACACGTCCGGTACGTCAGCGGACCTGGTCACCCTCGCCGGTACGCGCCTGGGCCTGGTCGACGCCCTTGTCGATCTGGTCGCCGTACTTGCCGCCGGTGCGCTTGTCGGCCATGTCGCCGGCCTTCTCCATGCCCTGGTCGACCTGCTTGTCGTGCTTGTCGGCGAAGTCCTTGGCCTTGTCCATGAAGTCACCCACGGCGCTCCTCCTCCTCGGGTCGTTCCCTCTCGCGTTCCCTGGTCCCGACAGCGCAAACGCTTTCCGTCCGGGCGTAGACCGCGAAGGCCCGGCCAGCGGACCCGTGCCGGCGTACGATCCGCGCGGACGGCCGGGTGTCGGCGCACGGCCGGCCGGGTACCGACCTCGCCGAGATCGAGGAGGGCCGAGATGACGGCAGACCAACCCGGGGCGGATGCCGCGCCGGCAACCGGCGGTACGCAGAAGACCGACACCACGGCGGCGGCACCCGGCGGTACGGCGGCGGTCGGTGACGCCGGGGCGCGGCACGCGTGGGCGGGGCTGCCGTGGCCGGTACGGACCGCGGTGCTCTGGAGCGCCTGCCTGGTGGTGATCGTCGCCGGGCTCTACCTGCTGGGTCGGATCGCCGTCCTGCTGGCCCCGCTCGCCATCGCCCTTGCCGCCACCATCTTCCTCACCGCGCTGTTGGACCCGGTGCTGCTCCG
The DNA here is from genome assembly GCF_049179015.1 of Micromonospora sp. WMMD736. Classification (NCBI taxonomy): domain Bacteria; kingdom Bacillati; phylum Actinomycetota; class Actinomycetes; order Micromonosporales; family Micromonosporaceae; genus Micromonospora; species Micromonospora sp. WMMD736. The sequence goes on along the minus strand of NZ_JBMHMI010000001.1, from coordinate 4,942,877 downwards.
GCTGCGTCGCCTGCGCCTACCGGCGGCGTTGGCCGCACTGCTCACCGTCCTGCTGCTGCTCGGCATCCTCGTGGGCGTCGGAGCGCTGGTGTGGAACCTGACCGCCAGCCAGTTCGACCAGCTCAGTCAACAACTGACCCAGGGGCTCGACCGGAGCCGGGACTTCGTCACGTCCACCCTGCCGGTCAGCGAGGCCCAACTCGACAAACTCATCGACCAGGCCCGGGAAGGGCTCAGCGGCAGCTCTCCGGATCCGGTGTCCGGCGCCCGGACGGCCAGCGAGGTCGTCGGTTCCGCGTTGCTCGCCCTGGTGCTGCTCTTCTTCCTGCTGAAGGACGGCCGGTCGATGTGGCACTGGACGCTGTCCCGGATGGCCGGCCCGAACCGACCCCTGGTGGCCGAGGCCGGCCGGAACGGTTGGCAGACCCTCGGCGCGTACAGCCGGGGAACCATGATGATCGCGGCCATCGACGCGATCGGCATCGGCCTGGCCCTGGTGGTGCTACGGGTGCCGCTGGCCCTGCCACTGGCGCTGATCACGTTCCTCGGCGGTTTCGTCCCGATCATCGGGGCGACGGTCGCGGGCGCGGTCGCGGTGCTGGTGGCCCTGGCCGCCAACGGCCCGACGACCGCTCTGCTCACCCTCGCCGCCGTGGTCGCGGTGCAGCAGATCGAGGGCAACCTGCTGGAGCCGCTGGTCATGAAGCGCCAGGTACGTCTGCACCCCGCCGTGATCCTGGTGGCGGTCACCGCCGGCACCCTCGTCGCGGGCATCGCCGGCGCCTTCGTCAGCGTCCCGATCACCGCCGTCCTGTGGCGCGTGGTCGACACCGTGCAGCGCCGCCGCTCTGCCGGGTGACGCCGCGCCGCCCCCTCACCCGCGACGGGTCACGGTTGTCGCCCGGGTCAGCTGGGTGGTGAACCAGGCGCCGGCGTGCTCGGCGACCTGGTCGAGCGTGCCGGGCTCCTCGAAGAGGTGGGTGGCGCCCGGCACCACCCACAGCTCGCCCACGTCCCCGAGCTCGGCGAGCGCCCGCTCGTTGAGCGCCAGCACCTCCTCGTCCAGGCCGCCGACCAGCAGCAGGGTGGGAGACCGCACCTGGCCCAGCGCGGTGCCCGCCAGGTCGGGCCGGCCGCCCCGGGAGACCACCGCGCCCACCCGGTCGGCGCGGGACGCGGCGGCCACCAGCGCGGCGGCGGCACCCGTGCTCGCGCCGAAGAGAGCGATCGGCACGTCACCCGCCGGGCGTTCGGCCACCAACCAGTCGACGATCCCGGCCAGCCGGCTGGCCAACATGCCGATGTCGAACCGGAGTTCGGCCGTCCGGGCGTCCACCTCCTCCTCGTCCGGGGTGAGCAGGTCGACCAGGACGCACGCGAGGCCGCGGGAGTTCAGTGCCCGCGCCACCGCGACGTTGCGCGGACTGTGCCGGGAGCTACCGCTGCCGTGCGCGAACAACACCACGCCCACCGGCTGGGCGGGTAGCAGCAGATCGGCGGGGAGCTGGGCGTCCCGAACCGGAATGGTCATCGTGTCGTGCTGCTCGTCCATGCCGCACCTCCGTGCTCGGGTTACCCCGCCCGTCGCGTCGCACGCGCCCGGCGGAGGCGGCCGGATCGCGGCGTTTGCCGGGTGGGCCGCCGGGTACGCGACGAGGAGACCGCAGACCGTGTAGGCGCAGCCGCGCCCCGACGGATCGCGAGGATCACGATGGCCAAGCAGCAGATTTCCCGGCAGCAGCAGATGACCGAACGCGCCCAGCGTGAACAGGACGCCGAACGCAACCAGGACGTCGGTGACCAGGACTTCGGTGACCAGGCCGCGTCGGCCCGCCTCCCTGACGATCCCAAGGCGGCTGCGCCGCGGGACGCGATCGGACGCCCGTCGACCGGCGAGCCGGTCTGACGTACGCGCGCGACGGCCGGGACGGGAGTGCTCCCGCCCCGGCCGTCACTGCTGCTTGTCCTCGGGAAGCCGGAGCAGCGGCGAGCGCCCCGGAGGCTGCTCCGGCGGCGGCCCCGAGGGCTCGGCCGGCGGCACCGGCACCGTCACCGGTTCGTCACAGGTGACCCGCACCATCTGGTCGTGGTGCCGCAGCTCGACGACGTCGTCCGGGCCACCGTGGCGCAGGGAGTACGTCGTCTGGTGCGGGCGGACGTCGACCCGCAGCGCCAGCCCACGCCACTGGAGGGAGAACTCCAGGCGGTTGAGTCGGCTGGAGAGCCGGGGCGCGAAGGACAGTTCGCCGTCGTGGTCGCGGAGCCCGCCGAACCCGCTGACCAGGGCGAGCCACGCGCCGGCCAGCGAGGCCATGTGCACGCCGTCGCGGGTGTTCTCGTTGAGGTCGTGCAGGTCCATCAGCGCGGCCTCGCGCAGATAGATGTGCGCCAGGTCGGGATGGCCCACCTCGGCGGCGAGCACCGACTGGGTACAGGCCGACAGCGACGAGTCGCGCACCGTCCGGCGCTCGTAGTAGAGGAAGTTGCGAACCTTCTGTTCGGGGGTGAACGCGTCCCCCCGCCAGTGCATCGCCAGCACCAGGTCGGCCTGCTTGACGACCTGCTTGCGGTACAGGTCGAAGTACGGATAGTGCAGCAGCAGCGGGTACTTCTCGGCGGGCGTGTGCGCGAAGTCCCACTCCTGCAACCGGGTGAACCCCTCCACCTGCTGGTGCACGTCCAACTCGTCGTCGTACGGCACGTGCATCGACGTGGCGGCGTCCCGCCAGCTCGCCGCCTCCTCGTCGGTGACGCCGAGGTGGAACGCCTCGTCCCGGTAGCGCATGACGACGTCGGCGGCGGTGAGCAGGTTCCGCTGGGCCATCAGGTTGGTGTAGACGTTGTCGTTCTTCACGGCGGTGTACTCGTCCGGACCGGTGACCCCGTCGATGTGGAACCGACCGTGCCGGTCGTGGTGCCCGATCGAGCGCCACAGCCGGGCCGTCTCCACCAGCAGCTCCAGCCCGATCTCCCGCTCGGTGGCGGTGTCCCCGGTGACCAGCACGTAACGTCGGACCGCGTCGGCGATGTCGGCGGCGATGTGGAACGCCGCCGTACCCGCGGGCCAGTACCCGGACGACTCCGGCCCCTCGATGGTCCGCCACGGGAAGGCGGCGCCCTTGAAGCCGAGCGTCGCCGCCCGCTCCCGGGCCTGTTCCAGGGTGCTGTGCCGCCATTGCAGGGCGCTGCGCACCGCGCTGGGCTGGGTGTACGTGAGCACCGGCAGGACGAACATCTCGGTGTCCCAGAAGGCGTGCCCGTCGTAGCCGGGGCCGGTGAGCCCCTTCGCCGAGATCGGCCGCTGCTCGGCCCGGGCACCGGCCTGGAGCACGTGGAACAGCCCGAAGCGCACGGCCTGCTGGATCTCCGGATCCCCCTCGACGAGCACGTCGGCCGCGTCCCAGAACTCGTCCAGGTAGGCACGCTGCTCCCGGTGCAGCCCGTCCCAACCGTCCAGCCGGGCGCCGGCCAGCGCCGCGCCGACCTGGTCGCGCAGCGCGGGCAACGACCGCCGACTCGACCAGCCGTACGTCAGATACTTGACCACCCGCAGTTTCTCGCCCGGCCGGAGCACACAGCCGATGGTGGTGCGCACCCAGTCCTCGTACCCCTCGGACTCGATGGTGGTGTGGTCCGGACCGTGCACCTCGTGCTCCATGGCGGCGGCGACCCGCAGCCCGGACACCTTCGTCCGGTGGATGAGTTGGCCACCGTCCGGGGTGGTCAGCTCCTCCTCGGCCTGCAACGGCGATTCCAGCACCGCCGCGACCCGGGGGTCCTTGCTCTGCGCGGGCAGCGACTCGTTGGCCACCAGCTCGGACTGCACGATCAGCCGCAGTGGGCCGTCGACGGCCTCCACCTCGTAGCTGATCGCGGCGACCGACCGCTGGGTGAACGACACGAGTCGGGTGCTGCGGACCTTGACCTCGCGGCCGGCCGGCGAGCGCCAGTGCAGCTCCCGGTGCAGGGTGCCGGCCCGCATGTCGAGGATCCGCTCGTGGGACAGCAGCTCGCCGTAGCGCACGTCGAGCGGTTCGTCGTCGACGAGCAGGCGGATCAGCTTGCCGTTGGTGACGTTGACGATGGTCTGCCCCGACTCGGGGAAGCCGTAACCGGCCTCCGCGTACGGCAGCGGACGCAGCTCGTAGAACGAGTTGAGGTAGGTGCCGGGCAGCCCGTGCGGCTCGCCCTCGTCGAGGTTTCCGCGCAGGCCGACGTGCCCGTTGGAGAGCGCGAAGACCGATTCCGACTGGGCCAGCACGTCCATGTCGAGGCGGGTCTCCCGGATGTGCCAGGGCTCGACGGGATAGGCCCGCTCCCGGATCACGCGTGCCCCCGATCGCCGGGCGCGGCGTCGCCCCCGTCGAGCAGGTCGGCGAGATCCTGCACCACGATGTCGGCGCCGTGGGCCAGCAGCTCGTCGGCCTGCCCGACCCGGTCGACACCGACCACGTACCCGAAGCCGCCGGCCCGGCCGGCGGCCACCCCGGAGAGCGCGTCCTCGAAGACGGCGGCCTGCGCCGGGTCGACGCCCAGGATCCGGGCGCCGGCCAGGAAGGTGTCGGGGTGCGGCTTGCCGCGCAGCTGCTGCTCCCGGGCCACGACCCCGTCGACCCGCGCTTCGAGCAGGTCCGCGAGCCCGGCGGCGGCGACCACCTCGCGTCCGTTGGCGCTCGCGGTGACCACCGCCCGTCGCAGCCCGGCGGCGGTGGCCGCCCGCAGGTAGCGCACCGAGCCCGGGTACACCTCGACGCCGGAGGTGCGCAGCCGGTCCAGCAGGAGGACGTTCTTGCGGTTGCCGATGCCGTTGACCGTGTCGGCGTCCGGCGGATCGTCCGGGCTGCCCTCGGGGAGCACGATCCCCCGGGAGGCGAGGAACGACCGGACGCCGTCGGCACGGGGTCGGCCGTCGACGTAGCGGTTGTAGTCGGGGCCGGGATCGAACGGCTGGAAGGGTTGCCCGGTTGCCGCGGCGCGCTTGCGCAGGAACTCGTCGAACGTCTCGGTCCAGGCGGCGTTGTGCACCCGGGCGGTCTGCGTCAGCACACCGTCCAGATCGAAGAGACAGGCGGTCACATGAGCAGGTAGGCCCAGCACGGTACGAATCTAACCACCCGGCTGGGTCCGCAAACCCGTTTTGCGCCGCCGGCGGGCCGGCTCAGTTGGGCCGCAGGGTCCAGATCACCGTCATGGCCGACGTGGGCGTGCCGTCCTCGGTGGCGATCTCCACCTCGACTCCGAACTCGGGCCGCTGACCGGACTCCAGCTCCGCGACCACCTCCGACGCCGGACGCGCGAGTCGCGCGGTCGCCCGCACCGCCCCCAGGGCCAGCTTGCGGTAGGCGATCTCGGCCCGGACGGCGAGCGGCACGGCCCGGTCGAGCAGCTGCCCGAAGGCGGCCAGCACGACCGCGCCGGAGGCCGTCTCGCCGAGCGTGAACATCGCCCCGGCGTGCGGGCCACCCACGTGGTTGTGGGTGGCGGGCGTGTCGGGGAGCCGGACGACGGCCCGCACGCCGCCGTCCGCCTCGGGCGCCACCTCGACGAACTCGATGCCGAGCGTGCGGGCGAACGGCACCGCCTGCAGGATGCCGGCCGCCACCTGGCGGGAGTCGATGGTCATGAGCTGACGTTACTTCCCGGTAACCAAGCCGGCAACCAGGGATCTCCCCGACTTCGACCCGGTCAGAGGTTGGCGATCGTGCGCAGGATCTCCGCGTAGAAGTTGCCGTCGATGCTGCGGAAGAGCGAGAAATCCTGACCCGGGTCGCCGAAGAACGGACGCAGCGTCCACGCCAACTGGGTGCCCACGAAGCCGAAGAGCAGGATCCAGATGTAGAGCAGCGTCATGCTGGCTGGGCGTTGCGTGGGCTCGACCCGCCGGGCCGGCGGGTTGACCCAGTGGCGCTGCTGCGCCGGGTAGCCCGGCGGCACCATGCCGGGCGGGAACGCGGTACCGGGCTGTCCGCCCCACTGCGCGGGAACAGTCGCCGGGGCCGGCGTGGTGGTCGTGGCGCTCGCGCCGTCGGGCGCGGCACCGTTCGCCGCCGACGCGGCCGCCGCGCCGGCCGGAACCGCCACCGGCTCGGCGGCACCCGCCGTCGCAGTGGTCGGAGTGCCCCCGGCGGGCACGGCGACCGGAGCGTCGACCTGGGCCGGCGCGCTGGCCGCCGCCGGGGCGGCGACCTGGGCCGGGGCGCTGGCCGTGGCCGTCGCGCCCGTCGCCGGGGCGAGCAGGCCGTGGTCGTTGAGCACCTGCATGCCACCGGTCAGGAAGCGCAGCCCGACAAGCGCCGACAGCGTCAGGATCGCGACGTTGAGCAGCTTGAAGAAGCCGTAGTCCGGTGCGGTGATCAGGAAGAAGAGACTGATCGGCGCGAACGCCACCGCGAGCATCGAGGTGACGGTGATCGCCACCATCACCAGCGCCAACGACTGACGCACCGAGAGCCGGGCGCCGAACACCAGGTTGAACAGGTAGAGCGTGGGCAGGCAGATGGCCAGCGTCACCAGGAACAGCAGGGGCAGCTTCAGCGCGGACGTCAACGCCATCAGCGGGCTGTGGAACGCACCGAGCACCGCCCCGTAACAGGCCAGGGCGATGGCGGAGCTGGCCAGCATCCGCCCGGTCAGGGCGTTGAGGTCGCCCTCGGCCACGATCTGCTGCCAGATGCCCTGGCGGTCCCGCAGGATGCGCTCGATGACGAGCGGACTGGGACGGTCACCCGACACGGGGGCACCCCTCTCGGTCAGGCACTAAATGGACTGGGTGCGCAGACGGTAGGGCACCGGACGGGCGGGCCGCCACCCCGCTCCGGCGTGGCGTCACCGCCATCCCACGTCGATGCGTGCGCCGCGCTCGTCGAAGAAGTGCAGCGCGTCCATCCGGACCGACACGGCGAGCGGATGCCCGGCGGTGACCGCCGGGTACGGCGCGAGTCGCACCGCCAGCTCCGCCGGACGGCGGTGGTGCCGACCCGGGTCGGGCAGCACGCTGGTCGTCCGCGACGAGGCGTTCGGCACCTCCTCGGACTCCACCGGCTTGCCGGTGAGCCGCTGCATCACCGCGCCGAACCGGCGCAGACCCCGCTGGCCCACCGGCGGCGGGTCGAGCGGTGCGCCCATCTCGTCCACCATGATCGCGGTCGCCCCGATGTCGAGGAACGCCAGCGACTCGTGCCCGTGGTGCTCCAGGTAACGGATCCGGCCGCGCAGCACGTCACCGGGGCTGTCCGGAGCGACCGGGGTGAGCGCCTCGGCCCGCATGCCGACCACGATCCGCTCGCCGTGGTAGTGCGCCACGGCCCGGCTGCGGATGTCGTTCCAGGGCAGGTAGAGCGACTGCTCGCCGAGGTTGAGCGCGATGTACCGGTCGAGGTGGACGTAGACCGACGCCTCCAGCAGGTTCATCCGGGGGCTGCCCAGGAACGCGGCCACGTAGAGCGTCGCCGGTCGGCCGTAGACCTGGGTGGGCGTGCCGACGTCCTGGAGCACACCACGACGCATGATCGCCACCCGGTCGGCCATGGTCAGCGCCTCGGCCTGGTCGTGGGTCACGTAGACGGTGGTGACGCCCAGCTCCCGGGTCAGCCCGGAGATCTCCGCCCGCAGCTCGGCGCGCAGCCCGCTGTCCAGGTTCGACAGCGGCTCGTCCATCAGGAACAGCCCGGGTCGCCGGACGATCGCGCGCCCCATGGCGACCCGCTGGCGCTGACCGCCGGAGAGCTGGCCGGGCTTGCGGCCGAGCACGTCGCTGATGCCGAGCGCGCTCGCGACGTCGGTGACCCGCTCGCCGCGCGGTTCCGGCTCCACCCCGGCCAACCGCAGCGGGAAGGCGATGTTGTCGCCGACGGTCATGTGCGGGTAGAGCGCGAAGTCCTGGAAGACCATGGCGATCTTGCGGTCGCGTGGCGGCAGGTCGTTCGCGAGTTCGCCGTCGAGCAGCACCGCGCCCTGCGTCGGGTCCTCCAAACCGGCGATCATGCGCAGCACTGTGGACTTGCCGCAGCCCGACGGCCCCAGCAAGACCATGAACTCGCCGTCGTTCACGTCCAGATTTATGCTGTCGACGGCGAGTGTGCCGTCCTTGAAAACCTTTGTCACATCTTTGAGTGCGACGGTGCTCACCGTCATGTCCCCCACGTCTCTCGGCCGAACTCCTGATGACTGTGACCAGGAACATTGGTCCCGCACATCGGGTAAACGTCTCATGTTCGGCTTATGACGCCACCATTACACGGCGTACGGGGGACCGAGCGGTCAGCAGCCCCGCGGCTGTTCAGGCAGCTCGCCGAGGAAAACCCGGCGCACCACCCGCTCGGCAGCCCGCCCGTCGTCCAGCCCGCAGAACCGGCTGCGGAAGCGCTCGCGGGCCTTGTTCGACGCGTCCGAACGCACCGCGTCGGTGCGGAACAGGTCGAGCAGGTCGGCGAACGTGGCGGCCACCGCGCCCGGTGGCTCCGCCGTGACGTCGAAGTAGACCCCCCGGGCCAGGCGGTACGCCTCCCAGTCCGGTGTGTAGAGCACGATGGGCCGGTCCAGCACCGCATAGTCGAACATCGCCGAGGAGTAGTCGGTGACCAGCACGTCGGCGACCAGGTAGAGGTCCTCCACCCGCTGGTGGCCGCTGACGTCACGGACCCGGTGGAACTCCGACGGACGGCCGGGCCGGCGCTCCCGGTCATGGAAGTAGTGGCTGCGCATCAGCAGCTGGCCCGAGCCACCCAACACGTCGACGAACCGGTCCGGGTCGAACGGCGGCCGGTAACCGGGCAGGTGCTCGCGGTGCGTCGGGGCGTACAGCACCACCTGCTCGTCGGGGGCGAGGCCGAACTCGGCGCGCAGCCGGGACACTTCGTCGGGACCGGCAGTGACCAGCCGATCGTTGCGCGGATAACCCACCTCCAGCGTGGCGTACGTGGCCGGATAGGCCCGATCCCACATCTGGGTGGAGAAACTGTTGGAGCTGACGCTGTAGTCCCAACGGTCCACCCGGCGCAGCAGGCCGGCGAAGTCCATCCGGCCCGCGCCGATCGGATAGCGCTGCTGGTCCAGCCCCATCACCTTGACCGGCGTGCCGTGATGGGTCTGCACGTGCACCTGCTCCGGCCGCTTACGGACGAAGTCCGGGTAGTTCACGTTGTTGACCAGCCACCGGGCGCGGGCGAGCACCCGGTAGTAGGCCGGCGTGCCGGCGACCACGTACTCCACCCCGTCCGGCACGGAGTCCACCCGGTCGCGGCGCACGATCCACACCCCGCGCACCTCGGGGGCCAGCCGGCGGGCGGCCTCGTAGATCGCGGCCGGATTGCAGGAGTAGCCCCGGAACCAGTAGGCCGCGTACACGACGAGCGTCGGGTCCACGGGCCGGCGCAGCTCCGCCCGGTAGTACTCGCGCAGCAGGCCGTCGCGGGTGAGCCGGGCACCCCGCCGGGCCACCGGGCCGAGCCGACGCCGGGCGGTACGCACCTGCGTGCGGGCCGTGTCGCGGGCCCGGCTGGCGGCCCGCAGAGCGCTGAACGTCCGCCATCGGCCACTCGCGACGAGCCGGTGCTTCACCCCTTCGACGCCCTCCGGCACGGGGTACCCCCCGACCGGCAGCCACCGCGCGTAGTCCGCGGTGATCTGCGCGAAGAACGCCGGCCGCAGCTCGGGGGCGATCCGCTGACCGTTGCCCAGCACGGTGAGGTAGTGCCAGATCATCCGCTCGAAGACCGCCGGTCGCAGCGCGTCCACCGCCGGTGACCAGGCGTCCAACAGGCGGAAGACCCGGTGCCACTGGGCGAAGACCTCGAAGTGCCGGTCGCCCCGGGTCTTGGTGATCGCGCCGGCGCGGCGCTGCCGGTAGTTCACGCACACCCGATCGAGTACACCGATCCGGCGGGCCGCCATCAGCACCGGGTAGCTGAACGAGACGTCCTCGTACCAACCGTCCGCGAAGCGCAGACCCAGGTCGACCAGGAACTCCCGGCGGACCAGCCGGTTCCAGGCGGTGTGCAGCAGCCGCATGGCCTCCGGCCGCTCCCGCAGCCCGAACGTCTCCGGACCGGGCGACTCCGGGAACACCTCGACCATGGCGCTGCGGGTGGCGGTGTCGTTCCAGTGTGTCCGGACGTGGTCCACCAACAGCACGTCCGGACGGGTCGCCCGCAGGCGCTCGGCCACCTCCGACAGGCAGTCCGGCGCCAGCCAGTCGTCCCCGTCGAGGAACCACACGTACTCGCCGACGGCCCGGTCCAACCCGATGTTGCGGGCTGGACCGAGACCGACGTTCTCCGACAGCCGGACGGCCCGGACCCGCTGGTCACGGGCCGCGTACTCGTCGATGATCTCGCCGCTCGCGTCGGGCGAGCAGTCGTCGACCGCGATCAGCTCGAGGTCGGTCTCCGGCTGGCCCAGGATCGAGTCCAGGCACTCACGCAGATAACCCTGCACCCGGAAGGCCGGCACCACGAAACTGATCAGGGTCATCCGGCGGTCCCTTTCGTCAGCGCGGCGCGACACCTCCCGCGCCCACCGTCGCGGCCGACGCCCGCGCGCTACGCGCCGGCCGGACGAACCAGGCCAGGACGACGCTCACCACGAAAACCACGAGAAGGTACGCACCGAGTGTAGCCATGCCGATACTCACGACGCCGGCAATCCCCAGGAGGGCGAGCAGCACCGATCGTCCGTCCCAGCCCAGCGTGGCGGCGTGCAGCGGCGGCGCGGCCTGCCGCTTCTCCAACCGGGCGGTCAGGTCGTAGTGGTGCACGGTGAGCACGAAGACGTACCCGAAGATCAGCCATCCCGGGGCGCCACCGACCACGCCGACCGCGATCGCGAACAGGTACTCGGCGGCCCGCAGCGCGGCCGGCACCAGCCAGTCCAACGGCCCGTTGTGCGCGGCCCCCGCGCCGAGGCCGCCGGCCAGCAGCACCAGCAACGCCACCGGCACCGCCCAGCGCAGCCCGTCCGGCGCGTCGCCGAGTCCGGCGGCGACCAGCAGCGCCGCCGGGCCGAGCGCGGCGATCACCGCCAGGGTCAGCGGACCCATCGGGCGGACCACCGGCAGTCGACGGGCCAACGGACCGTCGTCGCGGTGCAGGGTGGCGTCGACCGTGTCCAGCACCGGCACCCACATCCAGCGGGCCCGCAGCGTCCGCAGGGCACCGGTGTACGCGAATGCCAGCCCACCCCAGACCAACACCGCGACGAGGCTGACCAGCGGGTTGAACAGCGCCACGGTCAGCGCGATCAGCGCCCACCGCTCCCCGATCGGGAAGACCACGGTCCGCTTCAGCCAGTACGACACCGAGCCGGTGTCCGCCTGCACCCGGGTGGACGCGGCGTTCAGCCGGTCACCGATCCCGCCGCTGGCGCCCGTCGTGGTCCGCGGTCGACGCGCCGCCTCGTCGTGCAGTACCCCGTACCAGGTGTCGGTCATGTGCCGGACGGTCTGCAACGTCATTGCGGCGATGGCGAGGGCCCAGCCGTTGCCCAGCCCGGCGTGGCTCACGCCGAAGCCCAGCCCGGCGTAGACCAGGTACTCCTTGGCCCGGTCGGCCATCGTGTCCAGCCAGCCGCCCCAGGCGCTGAAGTGTCGGGTGTAGCGGGCCAACTGGCCGTCCACGCAGTCCAGCACGAAGCCCAGGTAGAGCAGTACCGCGCCGCTGACCAGCGCGAGCCGCCCACCGACCCCGAACAGCACCGCGGCGGCCAGCGCGAAGAGCACCGAGATCACCGTCACCCCGGTCGGGGTGAGCCGCAGCCGAGCCGCCAACCGCACCACGTACGGCGACCAGGTGCTGACGAAGTAGGTGGAGAAGAAGTCGTCCCGCTCCTTCACCGACAGCCGCAGCTCGGCCCGGTCCTCGTCGACGGAGGTCACCGCCGCCTCGGCGGCGACCAGCGCGGCCTCGTCGTCGACCCGGTGCGCCACGAGCAGACGTACCCGCTGGGCGAAGATCAGGGTGCCGAGGGCCGCGAGACCCGCGACCAGCCGGTCCACGGCGGACCCGGGGTCGTGGCCGGCGGACCCGCCCGCCGGCAGCGGCGCGACGTCGCCGGCCGGGCCGACCGGGGCGACGGGACGCGCGCCGACGGCGGCGGCCCGCGCGGCGGCGGCGAGGGTCGGCAGGTCGTCCACGCCGACCCGGAGCGCGCCACCGAACACGCCGGTCGCGTCGCCGTCGAGGGCGTCCAGCGGGCCGGCGTCGACCACCTGGCCGCGCTCCTCCCGCACGGCCGTCCGACCCGGCGCCGGCGGGTCACCCAGCACCAGCGCCACGGTCGGTCCCACCGGACTGGTGGCGAGGTGCCGCAGTACGGCGGTGTGCGCCACCAGGTCGGTACCGGTGACCAGCAGCGGACCGTCGGCGGCGTCGGCAAGCGTGGCCAGCTCGTCCAGGGTGGCGGCGAAGCGCACCTCGGCCGCCCCGGCCCGGCGCAGCTGGTCGGCGAGCCGGTCGGCCAGCGGCTCGCCGCTGGCGGTGGTGAGGCCCGCCGCGGACGTCCCGGCGGCGAGCACGATCGCGAGCGTCACCGCGGGACCGCGGCGTGGTACGCGTCGAGCGCCTCGGCGATGGTGCCGTCGAGCGTCAACCGGCCCGCGTCGAGGTACAACCCCCGACGGCAGAACCGGGTCAGGTCCTTTTCGTTGTGTGACACCAGCACGAGCGTGCGCCCCTCCCCGAGCAGACGATCAATCGTCGCGTAACACTTCTTGCGGAACTCCGCGTCCCCGACCGCGGTCACCTCGTCCATCAGCAGGATCGGGTGCGGCAGGTGCGAGATGATCGCGAAGCCCAGCCGCACCTTCATCCCCGACGAGTAGTGCCGCACCGACGTGTCGATGGCCCGCTCCACCTGCTCACCGGCGAACTCGACGATCTCGTCGAAGTGCCGCTTCAGGTAGCTCGTCGACAGCCCGTGCAGCCCACCGACCAGGTGCAGGTTCTCCCGGCCGGTCAGGTCGTTGGAGAAACCGGCGGACAACTCCAGCAGCGGCGCCACCGCGCCACGCACCCGGATCTCGCCCTCGTCCGGGATGAGCACCCCGGCGATCAGCCGCAGCAGGGTGCTCTTGCCGGTGCCGTTGCGCCCGATCACACCGACCGTCTCGCCCGGCTCGACGGTGAACGACACATCGCGCAGCGGCCAGAACTGGCCGGGCAGGGCGCCGCGCCCGCCCCGATGGATGAACAGCTCCCGCAGCCGCAGTTGACGGCGACGGTTGCGGACGAACCGGATCCCCAGACCGTCCGCCTCGATGATCGGCGCGGCCACGTCAGAGCTCCTTGAGCACGGCGGGCTCCAAGCGACGGAACGACCACCAGCCGGCGGCCAGCACCAGCAGGCTGCCGGCGATCGTCGTGGCGAGCAGCCGGGCGTCCGGAAACTCGTCCGGGTACCAGATCGCGTGGTGCAGCTGGAAGATCCCGACCAGCGGGTTCAGCTCGTACACCACCTTCAGCCAGTGCGGCAGGCCGGACTCCCGGACCAGGCTGAGCGGATAGATGATCGGCGTGGCGTAGAAGAGCACCCGGATGATCAGCCGCATCAGCCGTTCCACGTCGCGCATCAGCACGTTCCAGGCCGACAGCAGCAGGGCGAGCCCGATCAACAGGACGGCCTGCACGGCCACCGCCAGCGGCAGGGCGAGCAGCGACCAGCCGGGGTGGATCCGCCCGTGCGCCGCGTAGATCACCGCGATGGCGGCCAGGATCGGCAGGCCGGCCGCGTACTCGGCGAACCGCCCGCTGACCCGGCCGATCGGGAAGACCTGCCGGGGCACGTTCATCGTGGTGATCAGCCGGGACTGGCCGGTCAGCGCGTTGGTCGCCTCACTCAGGGCCGAACTGGTCCACATCCAGGCGAAGATGCCGGTGATCAGGAAAAGCGGGTACGACCCGGCCGCCTCGCCCAGGTGCCGGCCGGTGTCGCGGGAGTAGAGCACGCCGAAGACGAACCAGTAGATCGCGCCCATGCCGAGCGGCTCGATCAGCGACCAGAAGTAGCCCAGCACCGACTGCTGGTACTTCACCGCCAGATCCCGTCGGACCAGGATGCGCAGCGAGTTGCGGTGCGACCACAGGGCCGCGACGCCAGAGGTCACCGCCGCCTCCCGCCTCCCGCAAACGGACGCCAGGTTAGCAGTCGGTGAACGAATGCCCTGAATCGACCAGCTTCAGCACTCGATCACGTTGACGGCCAGACCGCCACGCGCCGTCTCCTTGTACTTGACCTTCATGTCGGCGCCCGTCTCCCGCATGGTCTTGATGACCTTGTCCAGCGATACCGCGTGCACACCGTCGCCGCGCAGCGCCAGCCGGGCGGCCGTGATCGCCTTGATGCTAGCCACGGCGTTGCGCTCGATGCAGGGGATCTGCACCAGGCCACCCACCGGGTCACACGTCAACCCGAGGTTGTGCTCCATCCCGATCTCGGCCGCGTTCTCCACCTGCTCCGGCGTGCCGCCGAGCGCCTCGGCCAGGCCCGCCGCCGCCATCGAACACGCCGAGCCGACCTCACCCTGGCAGCCGACCTCCGCGCCGGAGATCGACGCGTTCTCCTTGAACAGCACCCCGATCGCGCCGGCCGCCAGCAGGAACCGCACCACACCGTCGTCGTCGGCGCCCTCGACGAACCGGCTGTAGTAGTGCAGCACCGCCGGGATGATCCCCGCCGCGCCGTTCGTCGGGGCGGTCACCACCCGACCCCCGGCCGCGTTCTCCTCGTTCACCGCCAGGGCGAACAGCGTCACCCAGTCCATCGCGTGCAGCGGGTCGGCCGTCCCCGCGTCCGCCTCCAGGCCGCGCCGCAGCTCCGCCGCGCGCCGCCGGACCTTCAAACCCCCGGGGAGTACGCCGTCCCGCTCGCAACCCCGCTGCACGCACTCCCGCATCACCCGCCAGATCTCCAGCAGGCCCGCCCGGATCTCCGCCTCGCTGCGCCACGAGCGCTCGTTGGCCAGCATCACCTCGCTGATCGACAGGCCGGTGCGGGACGTGACGTCGAGGAGTTGCGCCCCGGTCAGGAACGGGTACCGCACCCGCGTGCTGTCCGGCTTGATCTTGTCCGCGCCCGCCGCCGCCTCGTCCACCACGAAACCGCCCCCCACCGAGTAGTAGGTGCGGGTCCTGACCTCCTCGCCGGCCGCGTCGAAGGCCGCGAAGGTCATCCCGTTCGGGTGGTACGGCAACGACCGGCGACGGTGCAGTGTCAGATCCCGATCGGGATCGAAGTCGATCTCGTGCGCGTCGAGGAGGCTGATCCGCCGCTCGGCACGGATACGCTCGACGCGCGGCCCGACGGTGTCCGTGTCGACCGTCTCCGGGGACTCGCCGGCCAGCCCCAGCAGCACCGCAGGCCCGCTGCCGTGCCCGTGCCCGGTGGCGCCCAGCGACCCGAACAGCTCCGCCTGCACGCGGGCGGTGTCGGTGAGCAGCCCGTCGGCCTTGAGCCCGGCGACAAACGTACGCGCCGCCCGCATCGGCCCCACCGTGTGCGAGCTGGACGGCCCGATGCCGACGCTGAAAAGGTCGAAAACACTGATCATGACTGCGCTTCCTCGGCGTCCACCCGTGTGGGGATTCCGCCCGGTCGTGGCCGCCGGTCGGCAGCCCCGCTCGTGGCCGCCCGGTCGGGTGGCCGCCGGTCACCCGGGGTACGGGTGCCTGACCTGTCAGCCTACCTGCCCAGCTCACCCCTTACGGTCGCCCCCGCCGCACGGTCGCCCCCTGCCGCACGGTCGCCGCCGCCGCACGGTCGCCGGCCCGCATGATCGCGCTCGAACCTGGTTGTAGTGGCCTCGGGCGTGGCGGATGGCCACTACATCCCGGGTCGAGCACGACCTTGACGCCCGAGGGGCGCGAGGGCGCGCGAGGGCGCGAGGGCGCGGGGGCGCGGGGGCGTCGGGCGCGGGCGCGGGCGCGGAGGCGTCGGGCGCGAGGGGACGTGGAGGCGTCGGGCGGAGGCCGCACGGGTAAGCACCTACGGGTCCACGGGTCGCCGATCCTCCTCGGGACCGAGGGCGGAGCGGCCGCCCCTTTCTACCGTGGATTGCAGACGCGGCGCAGCGCCGCAGAGTGGGAGTACGACGATGAGTCGCAAACTGGTTCGGCCCCGCCAGGGGCGCATGCTCGCCGGTGTCTGCGCCGGCCTCGGTCAGCGGTTCGGCATGTCCGCCGGGATGGTCCGGCTGCTGTTCCTGCTGTCCCTGCTGCTGCCCGGCACCCAGGTGGTCGTCTATCTGATCCTCTGGATCCTGATGCCCAACGAGGACCGCTACCTGGCCTCCACCGGCCACTGACCCACCCCCTGCCCCGATGCAGGCCGGCCGCAGCCAGTCACAACTTCGGGGATACTGCTGCTTCCCGATCGTCGGAGGCAGCAGGATCCCCGAAGTTGCGCGGATCTTGGCAGCCCGTCGCTCGCCGGGCCCTTGATCCACTCGACATCGTCGATGTGGGGCTTTCCGCGGGCGGGTGATACCCCGAGATCGGTGATGTGGAGTGGATCATCC
This sequence comes from Micromonospora sp. WMMD736, assembly GCF_049179015.1. NCBI lineage: Bacteria > Bacillati > Actinomycetota > Actinomycetes > Micromonosporales > Micromonosporaceae > Micromonospora > Micromonospora sp. WMMD736. Next base: position 4,926,373 of record NZ_JBMHMI010000001.1, on the reverse strand, counting down.
CGTTCGGCGGCGCGGCAAGCCGGCCAACGGAGGCGGACCGGGCAACGGCGACGCGGCAGACCGGCCAGCGCAGGCGGACCGGGCAGCGACGACGCGGCAGACCGGGCAGCGGAGGCGCGGCAGACCGGGCAGCGGAGGCGCGGCAGACCGGGCAGCGGAGGCGCGGCAGACCGGGCAGCGGCGGCGGACGACACGGCAGACGGGGCAGCGCCCGCCTCGACCATCGTCGGGGCGGGCGCTGTGTAGGACCAGGGCGCCGAAGACCAGACGCCGAGGCGCCGAGGTCAGGGGGCGGTGTAGGTGACAGTGACCTGTTGGTAGCCCAGCGAGCGCAGCAGCCCCTCCAGCATCTTGCGGGTGTTGGCCTCGGCGCGGGCGGAGAGCCCGCTGTCCCGGGCGGCGGCGGTGATCCGCTCCTCGGCCAGCTGGTAGATCTGCTGCTGCCTGTTGGGGTCGTTGCCGACCAGGTCACCGAGCCGGTTGAGCAGGCCGCGCTGCTCGGCGAAGACGTAGCTCTTCTCCATGTCGAGGTTGGTCTCGCCGAGCTGCGGAGCGGGCAGCTTGATCTCGACGGACTTGCCGTCGGCCGACTGCACGATGGCGCCCTCACCGATCTTGGTGAAGTCGACGTACGCCTCGACGCTGCCGGCCCCGACGAACAGGGTGCGCTCGTTGAGCAGGAAGTCCGGGACGTTACGCCGGTCGTTCTGGGTGTCCACCACGACCTGGAAGTTGCCTTCGGCCGCCACGTAGCGGCTCAGATCCTGGATCGACTTCAGCAGTGGCGGCTGACTGCGGTCGGTCTGCTCCTTGGCGAACGGGTTGCGGAAGTCCGGCAGGAAGCCGGTCGCCTGCACGCCGAGCAGCACCACCACGGCCAGCGCGGCGGCACCGAGCAGCAGGAGCAGCCCACGAGCCGCACCCCCACCCGCGCCCCCGCCGGTGCCAGGACCATCGGGGCCATCCGGGCCGCCCGGAGTCGGGTCGGGTGTCGCGGCCGAGCGCTCCCGCAGGTCGTCGCCGGTCGGGTAACCGGGGAACTCCCTCGTGGGCTCGTTGATGTCAGCGTCGCGAGCCATCACACTCACCGTCCTCGTCAGACACGTCGTCTGTCAATGACGGTACGGCCCCCGTACGACAGCCGCGCGGCGAGCGGCGGGAATGCGTAAACGGGCAGGTCAGGCGAAGGCGGAGAGCCCGGTGAGCCGCTGGCCGACGATCAGCTGGTGGATCTCCGAGGTGCCCTCGTACGTCAGCACGCTCTCCAGGTTGTTCGCGTGCCGCAGCACCGGGTACTCGCCGGACACGCCGTTGGCGCCGAGGATGGTGCGGCACTGCCGGGCGATGGCCAGGGCCTCCCGCACGTTGTTCAGCTTGCCCACGCTCACCTGGTCGGGGCGGAGCCGGCCGGCGTCGGCGAGCCGGCCGAGGTGCAGCGCGAGCAGTTGCGCCTTCACCAGCTCGACGGCCATGTCGGCGAGCTTGGCCTGGGTGAGTTGGAACCCGGCGAGCGGTCGACCGAACTGGGTCCGCGTGATGGCGTACGCCAGGGTGGTTTCCAGGCAGTCGCGGGCCGCGCCGACGGCACCCCAGACGATGCCGTGGCGGGCCTCGGTCAGGCAGCTCAGCGGGGCCTTGAGCCCGACGGCCTCGGGCAGCTGGGCGTCGGCCGGGAGCCGGACGTCGTCGAGCACGATCTCGCCCGTCAGCGACGCGCGCAGCGACATCTTGCGGCGGATCTCGCGCGCCGTGACACCGGGCGTGTCCATGGGTACGGCGAAACCGCGTACCCCGTCGTCGGTACGCGCCCAGATCACGGCCACGTCGGCGATCGGCGCGTTGGTGATCCACATCTTCCCGCCGGTGAGCACCCAGTCGTCGCCGTCCCGGCGGGCCCGGGTGGCCATGGAACCCGGGTCGGAGCCGTGGTCCGGCTCGGTGAGGCCGAAGCAGCCGATCGCCTCGCCGGTCGCCATCGGGGGCAGCCAGCGCTGCTTCTGCTCCTCGCTGCCGTAGCGCCAGATGGCGTACATGGCCAGCGAGCCCTGCACCGAGACCAGCGAGCGGACACCGGAGTCGGCGGCCTCCAACTCCTGACACGCCAGCCCGTACGCGACGGCGGACGCTCCCGCGCAGCCGTACCCGCTCAGGTGCATTCCGAGCAGGCCGAGCTTGCCGAACTCCCGGGCCAGCTCGCGGGCCGGCACGCGGCCCTCCTCGTACCAGTCGGCGACGTGCGGGCGGACCCGGTCGTCGACGAGTCGGCGGACGACGTCGCGGATCTGCCGCTCCTCCTCGGTGAGCGACGGGTCCAGGTCGAGCAGATCGAGGGCAGTCATGCCGCCACCTTAGTGAAGCCTCAGGCCGGGCCGCACAGTCGATCCCGCGCCGCACAGTCGATGGCCGCGCCGCTCACCCGATGGCCGCGCCGTTCAGTCGGCGGGCTCGGCGAGCACCAGGACCCGGGCGTGGATCTGGTTGCGCTGTTGCAGCGCGGCGCGCAGCGCGCGGTGCAACCCGTCCTCCAGGTAGAGGCCACCGCTCCACTGCACGACGTGCGGAAAGAGGTCGCCGTAGAAGGTCGAGTCCTCGGCGAGGAGCTTGTCGAGCGCCAACTCGCGCTTGGTGGTGATCAACTGATCCAGACGCAGCGGACGGGGCGGGATCTCCGCCCACTGCTTGAGCGTCAGGTTGTGCTCCGGGTAGGGACGCCCATCCCGGACCGCTCTGAAGATCACGACGGCACGCTCCCCTCCCCGTGACCGGACGGACCGACGGCGCCGAGCCGGGCTGCGACGGGCGCCGCGCGGCGCGGCGCCGATGACCGTGCCAGCCTAGCGGCCCCACGCACGCGACGTTCTGCTCCCCGATGTCAGTTTCGCCATCGCTCGTCCGATCCTCAACCGGACGAACGGGACGCCGCACTCAACTCCACCGGCCACGCCGCACCACCTCGTCGATTCCACGACGACCACGACGCAACGATGGTGACCGATGGTCCGGTGCGCGGTAACCGATTGTGACGGCACCGATGGGCTGGTACTCCACCGGCACGCCGAAGCTCTCCCGGTACGCGGCCAGCCGCTGGGGTGGGATCCCGAAGAAACACGCCCCCAGCCCCTCGTCCACCGCCGTGAGCAGCATGAGCAGCGCGGCGAAGCCGGTGTCGACGTACCAGTAGGGCACCGGCCAGCGGTCCGTCGACCGGTCGGTCCAGCCCTTGTCGGGCTCCGCGTACCGGGTCAGGTAGGCGGACTCGTTGGCGTGCGGCACCACGATGAGCGGCGCGCGGCGCATCCCCGCCAGCCAGCGCTCCCGTCCGCCGCCGTCCGGCGTGGTGGCCGCCCAGAACCGCTCCCGGTCGGCCGCCTCCTCCAGCACCAGGAATCCCCAGCCCTGGGCGAAGCCGGCCGACGGGGCGCGTACGGCGTGGTCGAGCAGCCGGTCCACCACGTCGGGCGGGACCGGACGGTCCGGGTCGTAGTTGCGGACCATCCGTCGACGGCGGACGACCTCGGCGAACTCCATCAGGCCCCGGGACGGATGCCCCAGGCACCCCGCCAGGTCGTGCCGGGCTTCAGCGCGAGCACGTCCCTGCCCGACCGGAACGCGTCCGGCGGGCAGGTCATCGGCTCGATCGCCACCGACCGGCGGTGTCGCTCGCCGGTGAGCGCGTCGCCGGTGAAGACCTGCCACCAGCCGAACTCCGCGTCCGCCCAGATGCTCACCCCGGACGAGGAGTCCGGTGCCGCCAGGCTCACCGAGGAGCCGCCGTCCGCCTCGCGGACGACCTCGCCGAAGCACAGGTCCAACTCGGCGTCGCCGATCCGGCGCGGGCTGATCCAGTCGTACTCGGTGCCGGCCACCGGCGTCGCGCCGACCGGGAGCAACCGGCCGTCCACCATGATCCGGGTACGCGCCGGAAGCCGCATGACCAGGTCGTCCACGGCGACACCCGGCAGTTGCAGGTACGGGTGCACGGAGAAGCCGAACGGGGCGACCTCGGTGCCGACGTTCGTCACCTCGTGCTCGGCCCGCAGCCCGTCCGCGCCCACGCTCCACCGGCTGACGAGCCGCAGCGGCCACTCGTAGCCGGGCTGCGGCGGCAGGTCGTAGCCGAGGGTCACCGCGTCCGTGGACTGCTCCAACAGCCGCCACGACACCCAGTTGACCAGCCCGTGGATGGCGACGTGCCGCTCCGGCTCGGTCAGGGCGAGCTGGTGCGTCCGGTCGCCGTACGCGTAGCGCCCGTCCCGGATCCGGTTCGGCCAGGGCGCGAGCACCTGTCCGGCGCAGCCGGGGCAGACCTCGTCGACGCCGTACCCGTCGAGCAGGTCGACGCCGTCGTGCCGGTACGTCCGCAGCCCGCCGCCCACCTCGACGATGACGGCCTCGTGGCCCGCGGCGGCGATGGTCCACTGTGCGCCGGAGAAGGGGCGCTGCTCGGGGCTTTCCATGCCGGCGACCCTAACCGGTCACGGCCGGTCGCCGCTCGACGCCGTGGTGGCGCGGTAACGCAGCAGCGCCGGGAAGGCGACGGCGAGCACCACCACGAGCACCGCCGAGGCGAGTCCACCGGCGACCCAGGCCACCCCGCCGCCGAACCCGGCCGCCATGGTGCCGGCCCGCAGGTCGCCGAGGCGTGGTCCACCGGCCACCACCACCGTGTTGACGCCCTGGAGCCGGCCGCGCATGCGGTCCGGCGCGTACACCAGCAGCATGGACTGCCGCAGGACGGCGCTGACCAGGTCGGCGGCGCCGGCCACGGCGAGCAGCAGGACCATCAGCCAGAGCTGGTGGGCCAACCCGGCGGCGGCGATCGCGAGGCCCCAGCCGACCACCGCGACGACCAGGCCGACGCCCTGCCGGCGCAGCCGCCCGATCCAGCCGGAGGTCAGTCCGCCGATCATGGAGCCGATCGCGATGGCGCTGTAGAGCAGGCCGACCGAGCCGCCCCCACCGAACCGCTCGTTGGCGATCTCCGGGAACAGGGCCCGCGGCATGGCCAGGATCATCGCGATCAGGTCCACCCCGAAGGAGAGCAGCAGGACGGGTGTGGTGGCCAGGTACCGGAAGCCGTCGATGACGCTGGCCAGGCCGGCCCGGCGGACCTGACCGTCGGCGCTCGGTTCGGGCGGCAGCGCCGGCAGGCGCAGCGCCGCCCAGAGCATCGCCGTGAACAGCACCGCGTCCAGCCCGTACGCGATCGGCAGCACCACCCGGGTGTCCGACGAGGCGGCGAGGATGAGGCCGGCGGCGAGCGGGCCGGCGACCGACGCGGCGGTGAAGGTCGTGTAGTTGAGGGTGCTGGCGGCCGGGACGAGGTCGTCGGGGACCAGGCGGGGCAGCATGGCACTGCGGGCCGGCGAGGTGATCGCGAACGCCACCGACTGCACCGCCATCAACACCAGCAGCAGCACCGGACTGCCCACGTCGAGCAGCGCCTGGACCAGCAGCCCGAGAGTGGATGCCCAGAGCAACAATGAGCCGCCGAGCAGCACGGCACGGCGGTCGCGGGCGTCGGCGACCGCGCCACCCCAGAGCCCGAAGATCAGCAGGGGTACGAAGGCAGCCACGCCCAGCAGGCCGACCCAGAACGAGTCCCGGGTCAGGGCGTACATCTCGACGGGCACCGCGACGGCGGTGAACTGGAAGCCGAACATCGCCACGGTGTTGCCGAGCCACAACCGCCGGTACGCCGGTACGCGCAGTGGGCGGACGTCGATCGCCCAGCGGCGCGCTCCACGCGGCCGGGCCTCCTGCACACCGGTCACGGTGCCAACCGCTCGACGATCCAGTCGCCCTCGTCGACGAGACGGAAGCGCAGGCGGTCGTGCAGCCGACCGGCCCGGCCCTGCCAGAACTCCACCGAGTCCGGCCGGACGCGCAGGCCACCCCAGTGCGGCGGGGGCGGGATGACGCTCTCGTCGGCGTACCGTTCGGCCACCTCCCGGTAGCTCTCCTCCAGCGTGGCCCGGTCCGGCACCACCGACGACTGCGGGCTGGCCCACGCGCCCACCTGCGATCCGCGCGGCCGGCTGGCGAAGTACGACTCGGTCACCGCCGGATCGACCGGGGCGACCGATCCTGCGACCACCACCTGCCGCTGCATCGGAAACCACGGAAAGACCAGGCTGGCGTACGGGTTGCCGGCCGCCTCGACGCCCTTGCGGGACAGGTGGTTGGTGAAGAAGACGAAGCCGTCCGGGTCGTACCCCTTGAGCAGCACCGTCCGCCCACTCGGTCGACCGGCGGCGTCGGCCGTGCCCACCACCATCGCGTTGGGTTCGGGTAGCCCGTGGGCCACCGCGTCGGCGAACCACCTGTCGAACTGGGTGTACCAGTCGGCGGCCAGGTCAGCCTCGGTCAGACCCAGGTCCGCGGCGTACTCGTTACGCATCGCGGCCGGGGTCGGTGTGTCGCCCGTCACGTTCCCACTCCTTCTCGGCGTGCCGACCGGTGCCCTCCCGCGCTGGCCAGACCGCTTCGCCCAGTCTCACCGACCGACGCGCAGAATGCGCGCCCGGAGATGTCGCGTGCAGCACAGTCGCACTGGGTCGCGTATCCGGTTACCCAGCAGGCAAGATGTTCCGAACACATCCCTGAGGGTCGCCTAAGGCGCTCGGCCGACCGGGCCGGATCAGCTGATCGGGCGCACCGAGCAGATCCAGGAGAACGACATGGCCGACTTCAAACCCGGTCTGGAGGGCGTCGTCGCCTTCGAGACCGAGATCGCCGAACCCGACCGCGAGGGTGGCGCGCTGCGCTATCGCGGGGTCGACATCGAGGATCTGATCGGCCAGGTCTCGTTCGGCAACGTCTGGGCGCTGCTCGTCGACGGCCGGTTCGGGCCGGGCCTGCCGCCGGCGGAGCCGTTCCCGGTGCCGGTGCACTCCGGTGACATCCGGGTCGACGTGCAGTCGGCGGTCGCCATGCTGGCCCCCTACTGGGGCCTCAACCAGCTGTTGGACATCTCCGACGAGCAGGCCCGCGAGGACCTGGCCCGGGTGTCGGTGACCGCGCTCTCCTTCGTCGCCCAGTCCGCGCGCGGTCTCGGCCTGCCGGCCGTGCCGCAGAAGGAGATCGACAAGGCGCAGACCATCGTCGAGCGGTTCATGAAGCGCTGGCGGGGCGAGCCGGACCCGCGGCACGTCAAGGCCGTCGACGCGTACTTCATCTCGGCCGCCGAGCACGGCCTGAACGCCTCCACCTTCACCGCGCGCATCGTCGCCTCCACCGGCGCCGACGCGGCGGCCTGCATCTCGTCGGGCATCGGCGCCCTCTCCGGCCCGCTGCACGGCGGCGCGCCCTCGCGCGTGCTCAGCATGCTCGAGGCGGTGGAGCGCAGCGGCGACGCCGAGGGGTACGTCAAGGGTGTCCTCGACCGCGGTGAGCGGCTGATGGGCTTCGGCCACCGCGTCTACCGTGCCGAGGACCCGCGGGCCCGCGTGCTCCGGCGCACCGCCAAGGAGTTGGGTGCGCCGCGCTTCGAGATCGCCGAGGCGCTGGAGAAGGCCGCCCTCGCCGAACTTCAGGCCCGCCGTCCGGACCGGGTGCTCGCCACCAACGTCGAGTTCTGGTCGGCCGTCGTGCTGGACTTCGCCGAGGTACCGGCGCACATGTTCACGTCGATGTTCACCTGCGCGCGGATGGGCGGTTGGAGCGCGCACATCCTGGAGCAGAAGCGCCTCCAGCGGCTGGTCCGGCCGTCCGCCCGCTACGTGGGTCCGGAGACCCGCAAGCCGTCCGACGTCGAGGGTTGGGGCGCCGTCCCGCACGGCGTCTGAGCTGCGTAAAAGGGCCCCCGTCCGACGTTCCGCGTCGGACGGGGGCCCTTTCGCGTCGCGGCCCGCCCGAGCACGGCGGTGTGGCGAAGGACTCAGACCGCCGGTCGGGACCCCGGCCGTCGCCGCCGACCCAGGGTGCGAGGATGAGGGCCGGCAGTGTCGCCGGGCCCGCCCTCGCCCTTGCGGAAGGATCTTCAGAACCGTGGCTGACGCACCGATCATCCGGATTCCCGACGAGATCAAGCCCGCCGACGGCCGTTTCGGCTGCGGCCCGTCCAAGGTCCGTCCGGCGGCCGTGTCCGCGCTCGCCGAGGTGGCGACCAGCTACCTGGGTACGTCGCACCGGCAGAAGACGGTCCGCGACCAGGTGGCCCGGCTGCGCTCCGGCATCGCCGAGTTCTTCTCCCTGCCCGAGGGCTACGAGGTCGTGATCGGCAACGGCGGCACCACGGCGTTCTGGGAGGTCGCCACCTTCGGCCTGGTCCGTGACCGGGCCCAGTTCGCCAGCTTCGGCGAGTTCGGCGCGAAGTTCGCCAAGTCGGTCGCGGACGCGCCGTTCCTGGGCGAGCCCACCGTCCGCAAGGCCGCCGCCGGCAGCGCCCCGGCCCTGGTCGCCGAGGCCGGCGTGGACGTGTACGCGACCCCGCAGAACGAGACCTCGACCGGCGTGGCCGTGCCGATCAGCCGGGTGGCCGGCGCCGACGAGGGTTCGCTGCTGCTGGTCGACGCCACCTCCGGCGCGGGCGGCCTGGAGGTCAACGTCGGCGAGACCGACGTCTACTACTTCGCGCCGCAGAAGTGCTTCGGCTCGGACGGCGGCCTCTGGCTGGCCCTGATGTCGCCGGCCGCGCTGGACCGGGCCGCCGAGATCAAGGCGTCCGGCCGTTACATCCCGGCCTTCCTGGACCTGGCGACCGCGATCGACAACTCGCGGCTCGAGCAGACGTACAACACCCCGGCGCTGGCCACCATCTTCCTGGCCGCCGAGCAGACCGACTGGATGAACGCGCAGGGCGGCCTGGCCTGGGCGGCGAAGCGCACGGCGGAGAGCGCCGCCACGGTGTACGGCTGGGCGGAGCGGTCCACGGTGGCCACTCCGTTCGTCACCGACCCGGCGCTGCGGTCCAACGTGGTCGCGACCATCGACTTCACCGACGGGGTGGACGCCACCGCGATCGCCAAGGCGCTGCGCGCCAACGGCATCGTCGACACCGAGCCGTACCGCAAGCTCGGCCGCAACCAGTTGCGGGTGGCGCTGTTCCCGGCCGTCGAGCCGTCCGACGTCGAGGCCCTGACCGCGTCCATCGACTACGTGGTCGAGCGGCTCTGAGCTTCGTCACGGTGGGTGTCCGTCGACGCCTCGATGGACACCCACCGTGATCATTGCCGCAGCTCAGTCACGACATGCGGGGTGTCGCTTCCCCCACCCTGAGACAGATGCGCGTACGGTGGTCCGAGACGCCTGGGTGGCCGACTCGTGGCGTGCGGCCAGCGAAGCGGGACGGAGGCAACGTTATGCGCCCAGTACGCTTCGTCGCCCTCTCCGAGGACGGCCATGCTCTGGTTCTCGCCGACGAGGTCGGGCGGCTGCTCGCCCTCCCTATCGACGAGCGGATCGCCGGTGCGCTGCACGCGGAGCCCGGCGCGACGCCGCTCGCGGTGGCGCCGACCGCCGCCGACCCCGTTCCGTCCCTGTCTCCTCGGGACATCCAGGCCCGCATCCGTTCCGGTGAGTCGGCCGAGGACGTCGCCCGGATCGCCGGGGTGCCGGTCGACCGGGTCCTGCGCTACGCCGGGCCGGTGTTGCAGGAGCGGGCCATGCTCGCTCAGCACGCCCGTCGCACCCGGCTCAAGGGCGCGGAGAAGCCCACCCCACTGGCCGAGGTGGTCAACGGTCGGCTGAGCCAGCACGGCATCGACACCGAGAAGATCTCCTGGGACGCGTACCGGCGCGACGACGGCACCTGGCGCATCATCGCCACCTGGCCGTCGGGCAAGGCCACCGCCCAGGCCATCTGGGATCTCGACAAGACCCGGCAGGTGGTCACCCCGCACGACGACATGGCGCAATATCTGTGCGCCGAGCGGCCCACGCCGATCCTCGGCCAGGAGCCGGCGCCGGAGCGCAGCGGGCACGGCCTGCCCGGTCCGTCGCGTGGTGAGCCGAGTCGCGGTGGGCACGGGTTGCCGGCGGCGTCCGAGCACCCGCGTCCGGGCCGCGATCCGATCCGGGCCGGCCGGGACGCCCTGCTCGCCTCGCTGGACCGTCCGCTCGGGGCCTCGTCGGGTCGCGGGCTCGAACCGCGTACCCCGGCTGCTCTCGCCGGGCCGGACGCACCCCGGCAGCGGCCGGTCGGCGGTGGCGCTGCGGCGCTGCTCGGCGGCGGCCAGGGCTCGGCCTTCGACGACGACTCGGACGCGCCCAAGGAGGTCCCGGCCGTGCCGTCGCTGGCGGTGCTGCGACCCCGGCGGACCGGTACGGCCGCGGCGGCAGCCGGTGGCGAGACCGCCGAGGCCGGCGGCAAGCCGCGCAAGCGCCTGCCGAGCTGGGACGACGTCCTCTTCGGCAGCGGTCCGGCCGCCCGCGAGTCCTCCTGACGCAGCCACTGCTTGATCCACTCGGGTTCACGGAAGTCGGGCTGTCAGCGCCCGCAAAACACCCCGACTTCCAAGAACCCGAGTGGATCACGCCTCAGGCGGTGAGCAGATCGTCGAGCCGTTCACGCGGGATCGACGCGTCAGAGCGGCCAGGCGGCGAGCCGCTCGTAGCGCGGGCGTGCCGCCCCGAGGCGGCTGCGCATCAGCAGCAACTCCGTCGTCCGCCACTCCGGTCCCGCGTACTCGTCCAGGTCGGTGCGGTCGGCTTCGACGGCGGTCGGGTCCATCCGGTCGCCGGGCCGGGCCACGGTCAGGTGCGGGCGGAAGGGCTTGTCGTCGTACGGCAACCCGGCCACGCGTAGCCGCTCTCGCACGAGCCGGGCCAGGCCGTGCAGCACCTCGACGTCGCCCCGGGCGTCCACCCAGAGCAACGTGCGCCGGCTGTCGCCGAACACGCCACCACCGCCGAGACGTAGCCGGGGCGGGGCTTCGCGGCCGGCGCGGAACGAATCGGCGGCGAGCCCGAGCGCACTCTCCACGTCGACCAGCCGGGCGGTCTCGACGTCGCCGAGGAACGCCAGGGTGAGGTGCAGATCGCACGGGTCGACGAGCCGCACCCGGGCGCCGGCGGCCGCCGCCGCGCCGACCCGCAGCCGGGCGATCTGGGTGCCGAGATGGCTGACCACCTCGGCGGGCGGACAGACCGCCACGAAGAGCCGCATCCAGGACCGTTCAGCGGTGCCGTTGCCGGTGCCCGGCTCGGGCGGCCGGCAGGGTCAGGCCGGCGGCGTGCAGCACGCCCTCGACGCGTACCCGCTCGATCTCCTCGTCGACGCCGGTCAGCTCGGCGAGATGCTCGGTGATCCCGAGGGCGCGGCAGGCCAGCCGGAGCCGGTCGTCGTACGCCTGGACCACCGCTGGGTGCCAGACCACCGGCCGGCCGATGCCGCCGATCCGCTGCCCGCCGAGGCGGCGCAGGTCGGCCGCGAGCTGTTCCAGGGGACGACGGTCGGTACGGTCGAACTCGCTCAGGTCGATGTCCCGGGTCAACGCGTCGGCTTCGATGGCCCGGTCGAGGCGGGCGATGGTACGCCGCTCCCGTCGGCGCTCCCGCCACTCGGCCCAGCCGCAGACCACCCGGTCGAGAATCTCGTCGTAGCAGAAGAGCAGGGCGAACACCGCCGGGATGCTGGCCACGGCGAGGAACGCCAGGGCCAGCATCAGCGCGCGTCCGACTCCCACATATCGACGCTAAGCCCCGTCGTGCCACCTCGCCAGCGATTTGGCCGCATCCGTGCGTGTCAGTCGATCCGGACCGCGCTCGGGGCCCCGGCCCGGTTGGCGGGGGCCCCGAGCGCGCGGGTCAGCAGTCGGCGGAGGTGACGTAGAAGCGGGGCATGGGCAGCACCCGGAAGCGCAGCCGCGCACCGGAGCGGCGCAGCTGCCAGGTCAGCGCGATCAGCGCGGTGGCCAGCGAGATCAGCCCGCCCATCCAGATGCTCGCGCCGGCGCCGAAGTGCTCGGCCACCCAGCCGATCAGCGGCGCACCGACCGGGTTGGTGCCCAGGAACACCAGCACCCACAGGGCCATCACCCGTCCCCGGAACGCGGCGTCCACGCCGAGCTGGACCCGCTGGTTGGCGGCCTGGGCAAAGAAGACCATGAAGAAGCCGGTGGGCACCAGCAGCGCCACGACCAGCCAGTACGTCGACGCGAAGCCGACCAGGGTGCCGAAGCTGGCACAGCCGATCGCGGCGCCGAGCACCAGCCACACCGACGGGCGGCTGCGCCGACCGGTGCCGCTGAGCGCGCCGCCCAGCGCGCCCACGGCAAGGGCGGTGCTGAACAGGCCGAACGAGGCGGCACCGGTGTTGAACACCGTCTTGGCCAGCGCGGCCAGGGTGAGCTGGAAGTTGAACAGCGACATGCCGATCACCGACATCACCGCCATCGGCAGCAGCAGGTCCGGCCGCCGCCACACGTACCGCAGCCCGTCGACGACCTTCGCGGACGCCCGCTCGTCGCGCGGCGGGAGCGCGTCACGCTGTAGTTCGGCGGTCCGCATCCGGACGACGTTCACCAACGGCGCGATGGAGCTGACGGCGGTGAACAGGAAGACCGGGCCCACATCGAAGGCGGCGATGGCCAGACCGGCGACGGCCGGACCGACGATCCGGGCGGAGTTGAACACGGCGGCGTTCAGCGACAGCGCGTTGGGCAGCAACGGGGTGCCGACCAACTCGGAGACGAACGCCTGCCGGACCGGGGTCTCCACGGCGTTGGCGGTACCGAGCAGCGCGGCGAAGGCGAAGACGTGCCAGAGCTGCACCAGGTCGGTGAGGACCAGCAGCGACATGACGAGCGCCAGCACGCTCCAGAAGCTGTTGGCGGCGAACAGCAGGACCCGCTTGTCGTACCGGTCGGCGAGGCGACCGGAGAAGAGGGTGAGCAGCAGCACTGGCGTGAACTGACAGGCGGTGACCACGCCGAGCGCGGTGGCCGAGTTGTCGGAGAGATCGAGGACGAGCCAGTCCTGGGCGATGAACATCATCCAGACGCCGATGAGTTTGATCAGCTGCCCGGATGCGAAGAGGCGGTAGTTGCGGACCTGTAGGGACTGGAACATCGTGCTCAGCTTGGCCTGCACTCTCGGTGCGCCTCCTCAAGGACGTACGCGTCATCGTCAGGTGACGGCACGGCCCGGTGGCGCGGGCGCGAGCTCAGGCGCGAGCGAGCTGCTGGAGAATCTCGGCGGCCCGGTGCAGGGTCGCCCGTTCGTCCTCGTCGAGCGCGGCCAGCCGGTGGGCCAGCCATTCGTCGCGGGCCCGCTCGAACTGGTCGAGCACGGCCTGCCCTTCTTCGGTCGCCGCGAGGATGACCTGCCGGCCGTCGGTCGGGTGGGGGGTCCGTCGCACGAGGCCACGGTCCTCCAACTTCGCGACGATCTTGGTCATCGTCGGCGGCTGCACCCGTTCGATCTCGGCCAGTTCCCGGGGCGTCATCGCGCCCGCCAGCCGCAGGCTGGTGAGCGCGGAGACCTGGGTGACCGTGAGGTCGCCGACCGGCCGGGCCCGTCGGACCCGCCGGTTGAGTCGGGTGATCGCATCTCGCAGCTGGGGAGCCAGCTGCGCCGGTGGCACGCGTTCCGCCGTCACCGTCCGCTCCGTCACGTTAGTTAGCTTAACTAATGAGCCTGGCTAACGACATCTGTTATGACCAGGCTCACCGGGATGTTTGTGCTGTTCCGGGCGGGGAATCACCGTCGACCCCCGCCCGGACGACGGCTGTCAGAGCACCAGCGACTCGATGGGCCCGCGCAGGAAATACAGCACGAAGAGGGCGGCCACCCCGTACAGCAGCGGGTGGATCTCCCGGCCCTTGCCCCGGGCCAGCTTGACCACCACGAAGGTGATCAGACCGGCGCCGATCCCGTTCGAGATCGAGTAGGTGAACGGCATCAGCACGATGGTGAGGAACGCGGGGATGGCGATCTCGTAGTCCGACCAGTCGATCGTCCGTACCGCGGTCATCATCAGGAAACCGACCACCACCAGCGCCGTCGAGGCCGCCTCGAACGGCACGATCACCACCAGCGGCGCGAGGAACATCGCCAGCAGGAAGAGGGCGCCGGTGACCAGGTTGGCCACGCCGGTCCGGGCACCCTCCGCGACACCTGCGGCACTCTCGATGTACGACGTGTTGCTCGACGTGCTGGCCGCACCGCCGGCCGCCGCCGCGATCGAGTCGACCAGCAGGATCTCCTTGGCCTTCGGCGGGGTGCCCTTCTCGTCCAGCAGGCCACCCTCCTGGCCGACCGCCACCATCGTGCCCATGGTGTCGAAGAAGTCCGTGATGAGCAGCGTGAAGATGAACATCAGCACGACGACCCAGCCGGCCCGACCCCACGAGTCGAGCACGTTGAACTTGCCGAGCAACGACAGGTCCGGCACGTCGACGACGGTCTTGGGCAACTCCGGCACGTTCAGCGCCCAGCCCTTCGGGTTGGGCTTGCCGTCCACGAACGACGGGCCGATGTTGCCGATCGCCTCCACGATCACCGCCAGCACGGTGGACGCGAGGATGCCGATCAGGATCGCGCCCCGGACCCGGCGCACCACGAGCACCAGGGTGAGCAGCAGGCCCACCACGAAGACCAGCAGCGGCCAGCTCACCAGCTTGCCGCCGACGCCTAGGCCGACCGGAACGGTGGTGTTGGCGGCGTCCGGGAGTCGCCGGACGAAGCCCGCGTCCACCAGGCCGATGATGGTCAGGAAGAGGCCGATGCCGACGCCGATCGCCGTCTTCATCTGCGTAGGCACCGATCGGAACACGGCGGTACGCAGACCGGTCAGCACCAGCACCGCGATGATCACACCCTCGATCACCACGAGGCCCATCGCGTCGGCCCAGGTCATCTCGGGGGCGATCTCGTACGCCACCAGAGCGTTGACGCCCAGACCGGCGGCGAGCGCCAACGGGAAGCGGCCGACGACACCCATCAGGATGGTCATCAGGCCGGCGACCAGTGCCGTCGCGGCGGCCAGCGCCGGAATCGGAAGGGTCTTGTTGTCACCGTCGACGGCACCGCCCAGGATCAGCGGGTTGAGCACGACGATGTACGCCATCGTGAAGAAGGTCGCGAGACCACCGCGTACCTCACGGCTCACCGTCGAGCCGCGGGCGGAGATCTCGAAGAACCGGTCGAAGCCGTTACGCGGTTGAGCGGGGTGGGAAGGTGTGTCGTTCTCGGGCGGCGCTACTGCCATGAGGACCCTCACAGGTGATCTTCCGGTTGTCGCGCGCATCGTCCCAGATCGCCGGCGGGCAGGGGAAGTACATCGCGTACGCTTGCCCGATGCCGAACGACCAGCCACCGCGCCCCGCGCCGCTGGACCCGCCGATGGTGCCGTTCGCCGTCGCCGGCCTGATCGCCTGGGCGGTCGTCGGACTGGTGCTGCTGGTGTTCTTCCGGGGCTGGTTGACCGAGCACCATCACGAGAACTGGCTCTGGACCTGCCTCGCCGGTTTCCTGTGGGGCTTCCCCGGCCTCGCCGTCATGATGCGGCACGACGCCAACCGACGTCGGCGCCGGGCGAGCTGAACGCACCGGCCCGCGCCGGAGCGCGGCTCAGGAATGCCCGTACGGCTCCGCCGGCTCCGCCGCCTCGACCGAACCCGGCGCACGGCTGACCGACATGGCCTCCACGGCGCTGTCGTCGTACACCGTTGGTAGGTCCTCGACCGCGGTCTCGGCGGCCTCGATCAGCGTCTCGGAGTGCGCGCCACAACCATGGTCGGCGCTGACCACCCGGCCGTCGTCGGGTGCGTAGAAGTTGCCGCACGCGCCGAACGCCTGCCGCATCGCCCCGGCCAACGGAAGGTAGAAGCCGCAGGTGCCGCAGCGGGCGGCGGCCGGGGCGGCGGTGGAGATGGCCGCCGTCGGGCCGTGGTCACCGTCGTACCAACGCTGCGCCGCGTCGGCCCGACCCTCCCGGGAGAGCACCCGGGCCCGACCGAGACCCAACTCCCAGGCCGTCTCCTCGACCGCCGGGTCGTCGGAGAGCAGGTAGCCGGGGACCAGCCGCTCATCCTCCGGAGCGGTCGGCAGCAGGTCACCCGGGCCGAGGTCACCGGGCTTGAGCCGCTCCTGCCAGGGCAGCCAGCCGGGCGCGAGCAGCGCGTCCGGGCCGGGCAGCAGCACCGTCTCGCAGATGGTCACCGTACGACTGCGCGGGACGCGGGTGACGGTGACCGCCCACCGCCAGCCGCGGTAGCCGGCGAGGCGGCACTCGAAGTAGTGGGTGACCAGCCGTTCGCCCTCGGAGACGACCTGGAGGTGGTCGCCGACGTCGTCGGCACCGACCTCGGTGATGCCGGCACGGGCCACCTCGACGGCGGCGGCGCAGACCTGGTCGAGACGGGCGGCACGGGTGGAGGCGGGCCTGGTCACCCGACCATTGTTCCCCATGCTCCCCGCAGGGGTGACAGGGACTCCCGGGGAACCTTTCGCCGCGACTGATGCGGCACACCTGCGTCGGATGGGCGAGGATGGTGCACATGCCGCCGTACTCCCACTCCGGGCGATCCCTCCTCGGGCGGACCGTCGGCACCGGCATCAGGGCCATCCGTCTGCTTCTGCGCGGCTCGGTGGGCAGCGGCCGCTGGGTGACCCGCCGGGCCAGTCACGCCCGGGCCCGAGGGGCCGGCGGCGAGGTCGGCATGGTCCGGCTGTTCGACCTGCACGCGCTCTCCTGCGCGGGTGACACCCTGATCGCGATCGGCCTGGCCGGGACGATCTTCTTCAACGTGCCGCTGGGTGAGGCCCGCAGCAAGGTCGCGCTCTACCTGCTGGTGACCATGGTGCCGTTCGCGATGCTCGCACCCGTGGTGGGGCCGCTGCTGGACCACTTCCGGCACGGCCGGCGGTACGCGCTGGCCGCCACCATGCTCGGCCGGGCGTTCCTGGCCTGGCTGATCTCGGACTACATCCACGGCTTCGGGCTCTATCCGGCCGCGTTCGGTGTGCTGGCGCTGTCGCGCGCCTACGGCGTGGCCCGCTCGGCGGCGGTACCCCGGCTCCTGCCGGAAGGGCTGGGCCTCTCCCAGGTGGGTGCCCGGGCCAGCGTGTACGGCACGGTGGCGGGCGCGCTGGTGGCCCCGATCGGGTTGGCCGCCTTCTGGTTCGGGCCGCAGTGGCCGCTGCGGGTCGCGTCAGTGATCTTCCTGATGGGCATGGTGATCTCGCTACGGCTGCCCCCGAAGGCGGACTCGGAGCCTCCCGAGCGCGTCCCCCGCGCGCTCCGCGCCCTGGGCCGCCGTGAGGACCGACCGCTGGGCCGGGGTCGGCCCGCCGGACGGCTGGTGATCGCCACCCTGATCGGTGCCGCGACTCTGCGTGCCGTGTACGGCTTCCTCCTGCTCTTCCTCGCGTTCGCCATCAAGAAGGGTGATCTGACCACCGGGGTGTTCGGTCGGGACCTGGGCGCGGAGTGGGCGCTGGGGTTGATCGGCGGCGCCCTCGCCGTCGGCAGCTTCCTGGCGACCGCCGTCGGCACCCGGCTGCGCATCCACCGGCCGACCGCCATCCAGTCCAGCAGCATGATCATCGTGGCGGGGGTGGGGGTACTCGCCGTCATCCAGTTCTCGCTGCTGATGGTGGCCCTGCTCTGCCTGGTCACCGCGCTGGTCAGCGGAGTGGCCAAGCTCGCCGTGGACGCCTCGATCCAGGAGCGCATCCCGGAGCGGCTGCGGGCCAGCTCGTTCGCCCACTCCGAGACGGTGCTCATGCTCGCCTTCGTCGCGGGCGGCGGCCTCGGGCTGGTGCCGTTCGCCGGCCGGACCGGCATCGCGGTCGCCGCCGGGGTGGGCATCGTGGCCGCCGTACGCGGAGTGCTGGTGGCCGCTCGGCTCCGCGCCGAGAAGCTGGCCGGCCGGCCGCTGGGTGACGACGAACTGGTCAAGGACGAGCCCGAGACCGTCGCGCCCGAAACCGTCGCGCCCACCTCGCCGGCGCCACCTCAGGCCACGTCGCAGCGCCACGACGAAGCGGGGCTCGCACCGCCCGGCTACCACATCTACCGGCCTTCGTCGTCGGTCGGCGGCCCGGGTGGGGGCGCGGACGACGAGACCCGCCGCGAGTCCCCCGGCTCGCTCTCGTGACCGGTCTGCTGGTGGTGACCGCGGTGCCGGCCGAGGCGGATGCCGTGCAGGCCGGGCTGACCGCCACCGACGTGACCGTCGCCCCGGTCGGGGTGGGCCCGGCCGTCGCGGGTGCCGCCACGGCGCGGCTGCTGACCCTGGCCGAGGCGGCCGGTCGCCCGTACCGTGCGGTGGTCAGTGCCGGCGTGGCCGGCGGCTTCACCGGGCGCGCAACCGTCGGCGACACCGTGCTCGGCACCGCGAGCATCGCGGCCGACCTGGGCGCCGACTCACCGGACGGCTTCATCGGCATCGAAGATCTGGGTATGCCGCCCGCGCTGCTCGGCAGCGGCAGCGTCGTACCCGCGGACCCGGCGTTACTGGCAACGCTGCGGGCCGCCCTACCGGTGGCCACGATCGGACCGGTGCTCACGGTCAGCACCGTCACCGGCACCGCCGCCGGCACCGCCGAGCTACGCCGACGGCATCCGGAGGCGGTGGCCGAGGCCATGGAGGGGTACGGGGTAGCCGTCGCCGCCGCGCAGGCCGGAGTGCCCTTCGCCGAACTGCGCACCATCTCCAACCCGATCGGCCCGCGCGACCGCGACGCCTGGCGGCTGCGCGAGGCCCTCACCGCCCTGACGAAGGCGGCCTCGGCGCTGGGCTGACCGTGGGCTCCCCTCGGACGTCGAGCAGCAGCGCCGACGGTCGGCTCGCCCGCAGTTCGAATCCGCAGGCGAGGAGAAATTCGACGGCGCCGAACTCGGCGACCGCATGGACGCTCCGGATGTGGGCCCGCGCCACCTCCGTCGCCAACAGCTCGACCAGTCGTCGACCGATGCCGAGGAATCGCAGGTCCGGAGCAACGACAAGACCCTCGAGCACCACGTCACGCCGGTCGCCCAGATCCTCGCCGAGCAGAAGGTCGGCGCTCCGCTCGTGGGCCCGCAGCTCGCCCACCGGTCCGGCGTCGGGTACCTCGGCGAGCAACCGCCAGGACGTGGCCGGCAGGTCTTCGCACGCGCGCCGGAAGGTAACCCGCGCGCGGGTCTCCTGCCGCCACCGTCGCTTGTCCCGCCGGGCCCGGTCCAGGTCGTAGGTCAACTCGGGCACCCGCAAGGGCCACGATCGTTGCGGCAGTGTGTACGAGTGCGCCCACCACGCACCCGGCCAGTCCCTGAGCGTCCGCACCCGGCGGACGTCAAGGTGCGCCGGATACCGACGGTCGGCCTCGTCCCGTGGCTCGTCGACAGGCATGCCCACCGGAACGCCGCGCGCGGTGGCGAAATGGTCACCGGGCAACCGGAACGCGAGTTCGCCGCCTGCCGCCCGAACGAGCCGCGCCACCGTGCGAAACGCCGGCTCGCCACCCTGCCCGGCCTCGATCCGGGCCAGCGTGCTCTTCGGCACCCCGGACCTTTCGGCCAACTCCCGCTGGCTCAGGTCCGCGCGTCGACGAAGATCGCGCAGCACGGCTCCCACGTCAGGCGCATCCCCGCCAACTCCCATCCGTTCATGGTTTTCCGGACGTCGAGCGTCGTCAACAGAGCCTCCTCCGTCTGTGGATAACCTTGTGGACAACGCGCTGGGGCTGTGGGTATCCCTGTGGGTGGTCGGCCCCTGTCGAGCTGCCCCAGAAGTGGGGCGGACCCCATCGTCCGACGCCGGCCACCATCCACCAGCGCCACGATCAGCCACCAATCCCCAGCGCCACGACCGCCGCCAACACCAGCGCCAGGACCGCCACCGGTGCTCTGTCCCGCCGGCACCCTGTCGCCCCACATCTGGGGCAGCTCGACAGGAGGCGACCACACCACCAACGCCACGGCCGCCACGATCAGCCACCAACCGCCACCGCCAAGACCGCCACCGGTGCTCTGCCCCCGCCGGCACCCTGTCGCCCCGTATCTGGGGCAGCTCGACAGGAGGCGACCACACCATCCACCCCCACCCCATGCCCGGCGGGCGCGGCGAGGGAGGGCACGGAACGTGCAGCGAACTGGTTTGTCGCGGATCACCAGACACGGGGGCGCACCGACGGGCCGCGCGGGCGGGGCTAACGTGAGGGGCGTGGCGCTCTCTCTGGCGATCTCGCCCTGCCCCAACGACACGTTCGTGTTCGACGCCCTGGTGCACGGGCGGGTGCCCGGCGCACCGCCGGTCGAGGTTACGTACGCCGACGTCGACGTCACCAACACGGCGGCCGAGCGGGGCACGTTCGACCTGGTGAAGGTGAGCTACGCGGCGCTGCCGTGGCTGCTCGACGACTACCACCTGCTGCCCTGCGGTGGCGCGCTCGGTCGCGGGTGCGGGCCGCTGGTGCTCACCCGGGGCGACCGTGACGGCGGTCCGGACCGTGCCGACCTGACCGGCGCCACGGTGGCCGTGCCGGGCGACCGGACCACCGCGTACCTGCTGTTCCGGCTCTGGTCGGCCGGACGGCCGCCGGCCCGGATCGAGGTGGTTCCGTTCCACGAGATCATGCCGGGCGTCGCGGCCGGTCGCTATGACGCGGGCCTGGTCATCCACGAGGCCCGCTTCACCTACCACCGGCACGGCCTGACCGCGCTCGTCGACCTCGGCGAGTGGTGGGAGGCCGACACCGGCCTGCCCATTCCCCTCGGCGCGATCCTGGCCCGTCGCGGCGCGGTCGACCCCGAGGC
Source organism: Micromonospora sp. WMMD736 (assembly GCF_049179015.1). Lineage (NCBI taxonomy): Bacteria > Bacillati > Actinomycetota > Actinomycetes > Micromonosporales > Micromonosporaceae > Micromonospora > Micromonospora sp. WMMD736. Next base: position 4,905,687 of record NZ_JBMHMI010000001.1, on the reverse strand, counting down.
CGCCGCCGGCTGGATCCGCGAGTCCGTCCGGCAGGCCTGGGCGGACCCGACGGCCAGCCGGGAGTACGTCCTCGCGCACGCTCAGGAGATGGAGCTCGACGTGGTGGACCGGCACATCGGCCTCTACGTCAACGAGTTCACGGCCGACCTGGGCGAGGCCGGCTTCGCCGCGGTGACGGCGCTCCTCGACCGCGCCGCCACCGCCGGGCTGGTGCCTCAGACCTCCAGCTCGCGCGCGACCGCGTGGACCAGCTGAGCGATCTTCTGCGCGGTCTTCTTGTCGGGGTACCGGCCCCGACGCAGGTCCGGCTGGACCTTCGCCTCCAGCACCTTGATCATGTCTTCGACGAGGCCGTGCAGCTCCTCGGCCGGCCGGCGCCGCAGCTCCGCCATCGACGGCGGCGCGTCCAGCAGCTTGACGCCCATGGCCTGCGCGCCACGGCGGCTGTCCACCACGCTGAAGTCGACCCGTTGACCGCCCTTGAGGTCGGTGACGCCCGCCGGCAACGCGCCCTTGGGCAGGAACACGTCACCGCCCTCGTCGCTGGTGACGAAGCCGTATCCCTTGGCCGTGTCGTACCACTTCACTCGACCCGTAGGCACCTGAAAACCCCTGCTTCACTTGAGCCGCTACTGCTCCAAGGCTAGCTGGATCATGCCGTCGAGCGCCGCTGGGAATCCGGTGAGATCGTCAAGCACCACGCTCGCCCCGGCCGCGCGCAGCTCATCCGGGGAGCACGGGCCCGTGGCCACGGCGATTCCGGGCACCCCGGCTACCCCCGCCGCCACCATGTCCGCCACGTGATCGCCCACGTAGTGGGTCGCGCCGTGCTCCCGCAGGGCGGTCGCCTTCTGCTCGGCGAACAGATCGCCAGCCAACTCGTCCACCACCAGGCCGAGATGGTCCAGGTGCAACTGGGCCAGCCCGGCGACCTTGGAGGTGACGACCAGCACCCGGCCGCCCCGGGCGCGGATCGCGTCGACGGCCTCCCGGGCGCCGGGAAGCGGGACCGTCGGGGTGATCGCGTACGCGGGGTACAGCTCGCGGTACAGCAGGACGGCCGATTCGACCTGCTCCGGCGGGAACCAGTGGGCGATCTCGGTGCGCAGCGGCGGGCCGAGGCGGGACACCGCCAGGTCGGCGTCCACCGGAACGCCGGTCTTCGCGGTCAACGCGCGGTAGGCCGCGGCGATGCCGGGGCGGGAGTCCACCAGGGTCATGTCGAGGTCGAAGCCGACGGTCAGTGCGGGCATGTCGAGAAACGTACCCGGCGACCGCAGACCGGCCGTACATCCGAGGGGCGCGACCGGCCCACCCCGGGCTAGCGTGGAAAGACGATGACCACCTCACTCGCCGACCATCTGCAGTCGCTGCCCGACGAGTCCCTGGCCGCACTCCTGCAACTGCGGCCGGACCTCGTCGTGCCCGTGCCGGCCGACATCTCCGCCCTGGCCATCCGCGCCCAGTCCCGGGTCTCGGTGGCCCGCGCCCTGGACGGGCTGGACCAGTTCACGCTGCTGATCCTGGACGCCGGCCGGCTTACCCGGCACCCGGACGAGGGCACGACCGCCACCGACTCGATTCTCGCCATGGCGACCGCCGGGCCGCACCCGCCGGCGCCGACCGCGGTCCGGGCCGCCGTGGGCCGGCTGAGGGCGCTTTTTCTGCTGTACGGCCCCGAGCACGCCATGCACGTGGCGGCGGCCGTCGACGAGGTCTCCCCGTACCCCGCTGGGCTCGGTCGACCCGCCGCGGACCTGGACGTTCGCGCGGCCGCCCTCTGCGCGGACCCGGCGAAGTTACGCCGGACGCTGCTCGCGGCGCCCCCGTCGGCCCGGGCGATCCTGGACCGGCTGGCGGCCGGGCCGCCGGTCGGCAGCGTGCCGCCGGGCGCGTTGCATGCACCGGCGATCGGCGCGCAGGACGCCGTCCTCGCCGACCCGACCAACGGTGGTGCGCCCACCGGCTCACCGGTGCGTTGGCTGGTCGACAACAGGCTGCTGGTGACCGTTTCGGCCGGCTCGGCGACCGCCGGTGGCACCGTCGAGCTGCCCCGCGAGGTCGGCCTCCTGCTGCGGCGGGACAGCGGTCCGCTCGGGCCGTTGCAGACCGGCCCGCCGTCGGTGGCTGCTGCTCCCCGCGAGCCCAAGATGGTCGACTCGGCCGGCGCCGGGCAGACCATGGAGGTGGTCCGGCACACCGAAGGACTGCTGGAACAGCTCGCCGCCGAACCCGCCCCGGTGCTGCGCTCGGGTGGCATCGGCGTTCGTGACCTGCGCCGGCTGGCCCGTACCGCTGGCCTGGACGAGCCGACCACCGCGCTGCTGCTGGAGGTGGCGTACGCGGCGGGGCTCGCCGGTGAGATGGAGCTGACCGGTTCGACCACCGGTCGGTACGGGGCGGACCAGCAGGTGCTGCCGACCGGCGGGTACGAGGTGTGGCGGGCCGGGTCGCTGGCCCAACGGTGGGAGCACCTGGCGCGCGCCTGGCTGACCATGACCCGACAGGTGGGGTTGGTCGGACGGCGTGACGACCGGGACCGGCCGATCACCGCGCTCTCGGCGGAGGCCGAGCGGGCCGGGGCGCCCGCCACCCGTCGGGCGGTGCTCGGGGTGCTGGCCGACCTGGAGCCGGCGACCGCGCCCACCCCGGAGGAGTTGCAGGCGTTGCTGGACTGGCGGACGCCACGGCGCAGCCGGGGTCGGGAGGCCGCCCATCGGGAGGTGCTGGCCGAGGCGGCGCAGCTCGGCATGACCGGACTGGGGGCGCTCACCTCGTACGGACGGTTGTTGCTGGGCGAGTTGACGTCGACCGACGAGTCCGGCGACGACCCGCTGGGGTTGCACGCGGACACCGAGAGTGGCGACCCGTCCGGTGCGGCGCGGGCGTTGGACGCGCTGCTGCCCGCCCCGGTCGACCACTTCCTGGTGCAGGCCGACCTGACCGTGGTGGTGCCCGGACCGCCCGAGCCGGCGCTGGCCGCCGAGTTGGAGGCGACGACCGAACTCGAGTCGGCCGGCGGGGCGAGTGTGCACCGGGTCACCACGGCGAGCGTCCGACGGGCGTTGGACGCCGGTTACACGGCCGACGACCTGCACGAGTTGTTCCGTCGGCGGTCACGTACCCCGGTGCCGCAGGGGCTCAGCTACCTGGTGGACGACGTGGCCCGTAAGCACGGTGGGCTGCGGGCCGGCTCGGCCGGGGCGTACCTGCGCAGCGACGACGAGGCGTTGCTCACCGAGGTGCTGGCCGACCGGCGGTTGGAGTCGTTGACGCTGCGCCGGCTCGCGCCCACGGTGTTGAGCACCCACTACCAGGTCAACCGGATGCTCACGGCGCTGCGCGACGCCGGGTACGCGCCGGTGCAGGAGGACGGCACGGGCAGCACGATGCTGACCCGGCCACGGGTAAGACGCGCTCCAGCGCGGGTCACGGTGACCACCAGGACGTTGGACCCGCTGGCCGCCCCGAAGCTGCCGATGCCCCGGCTGCTCGGGGTGGTGGAGCACATCCGGCGGGGTGAGGCGGCGGCGCGGGCGGCCCGTCGCGCCCCGGCGGTGGTCCGGGGTGGGGCTGCGGGGCTGGGCGGTGGTCCGGTGCCGGCGCACACGCACAGCGAGGCGCTCGCCGTGCTGCAACAGGCGGTCCGGGACCGGGCGCTGGTCTGGGTCGGGTACGTGGACGCGCACGGGGCGACCGCGTCGCGGCTGGTGAAGCCGGTGTCGATCGGGGCGGGCTACCTGCGTGCCGAGGACGAGCGGACCGAGATGTTGCACACCTTCGCCCTGCACCGGATCACCGCGGCGGTGCTGGCGGACTGAGCGGCTCCGTTTCTCCGGTGATCGGTCAGCGGCGGCTGCGGCGTACGGTGCCGACCACCGAGATGACCAGCAGAAGGGCGAAGCCGGCTCCGGCCGACTCGCCTACCGAGTCGACGAAGCCCTGTCGGAGTACCAACCACCCGAAGAGGAACCACCCGAAGAGCAGCGCCGCCGCGAAGGCGTACGCGAACACGGTCGCGCGGGACACCTCGTCGGGCGGTGCCTGCTCGTACTGCGTCACCACTTCACGGTCGACCGTCATACCCAGCCTCCCCGCCCGGTCCGGTCCTGGACTCCCAGCGTGACACTCCTGCGACCGGTGTGACAGGGAATAAAACCCAGAATTGGGGCGTGTCGCTCAGACGACGTCGACATGCGGAGGATGCGGTGGGCCCGCCGCGCTGGTCGACCCGGACGTGCCCGCTCGCCCCCGATGCCTGCTCCGCCGCACGACCGGGGCGGCTCCCCCGCCACCACTCCCGCCGGACCGCGGATCGAGCGTGCACGCGCCGGTGTCGACCAGCACGACCACCACCAGGGCAAACAGCCGGGAAGTGCGCCGGACACGCGGCGTGGCACCCTCCCTGGACAGTTGTCCCTTTCCTAGACGTTCGTAAGTGCCGTCCTGGTTGCATCCGGTGAGCATCTTTCTTGGGACGTTCTCCGCCGTGCAACACTGGATGGTCGGCCTGCGGCGGGTCATGAGCCGCAGCCCGACGGCCAACCGAGGAGAGGACGCTGGCGTGAGTGGTGGACCCCTGATCGTGCAGTCGGACAAGACGCTGCTGCTGGAGATCGACCACCCCGACGCGCAGGCCTGCCGGATGGCGATCGCGCCCTTCGCCGAGTTGGAGCGGTCCCCGGAGCACGTGCACACGTACCGGCTGACCCCGCTGGGGCTGTGGAACGCCCGCGCGGCGGGGCACGACGCCGAGGGCGTCGTCGACTCGCTGATCAAGTACTCGCGCTACCCGGTGCCGCACGCGCTGCTGGTGGACGTGGCCGAGACGATGGACCGGTACGGCCGGCTCCAGCTCGCCAACGACCCCGCGCACGGTCTGGTGCTGCGGGCGCTCGACCGGCTGGTGCTGATCGAGGTGGCCAAGAGCAAGAAGCTCGCCGGCATGCTCGGCGACAAGATCGACGACGACACGATCCGGGTGCACCCGTCCGAGCGGGGCCGGCTCAAGCAGGCGCTGCTCAAGCTGGGCTGGCCGGCGGAGGACCTGGCCGGCTACGTCGACGGCGAGGCGCACCCGATCGAGCTGGCCGAGGCCGGCAAGGACGGGCGCAAGCCGTGGACGCTGCGGTCGTACCAGCGCGAGGCCGTCGAGGCGTTCTGGGCCGGCGGGTCGGGCGTGGTCGTGCTGCCCTGCGGGGCCGGCAAGACCCTGGTCGGCGCGGCGGCGATGGCCGAGGCGAAGGCGACGACACTGATCCTGGTCACCAACACGGTCGCCGGCCGGCAGTGGAAGCGTGAGCTGATCGCCCGTACGTCGCTGACCGAGGAGGAGATCGGCGAGTACTCGGGCGAGCGCAAGGAGATCCGCCCGGTCACCATCGCCACGTACCAGGTGCTCACCTCCCGAAAGGGAGGCGCGTTCACCCACCTGGACCTGTTCGGCGCCCGCGACTGGGGCCTGGTCGTCTACGACGAGGTGCACCTGCTGCCCGCGCCGATCTTCCGCTTCACGGCGGACCTCCAGGCCCGCCGTCGGCTGGGCCTGACGGCCACTCTGGTACGCGAGGACGGCCGTGAGGGCGACGTGTTCAGCCTGATCGGGCCGAAGCGGTACGACGCGCCGTGGAAGGACATCGAGTCGCAGGGCTGGATCGCGCCGGCCGAGTGTGTCGAGGTACGGGTGACGCTCACCGACGCGGAGCGGATGTCGTACGCGACGGCGGAGGCCGAGGAGCGCTACCGGATGGCGGCGACCGCGCGTACCAAGCTGCCGGTGGTCAAGGCGCTGGTCGACCGGCACCCCCAGGACCAGGTGCTGGTGATCGGCGCGTACATCGACCAGTTGCACCAGATCGGCGAGTACCTGGACGCGCCGATCGTGCAGGGCTCCACCACGAACAAGGAGCGCGAGCGGCTGTTCGACGCGTTCCGCACCGGCGAGCTACGCACGCTGGTGATCTCCAAGGTCGGTAACTTCTCCATCGACCTGCCCGAGGCGGCGGTGGCGATCCAGGTGTCCGGCACGTTCGGGTCACGCCAGGAGGAGGCCCAGCGGTTGGGCCGGGTGCTGCGTCCGAAGGCCGACGGCCGGCAGGCGCACTTCTACACGGTGGTCTCCCGGGACACGATCGACACCGAGTACGCGGCGCACCGGCAGCGCTTCCTGGCCGAGCAGGGGTACGCGTACACGATCGTCGACGCCGACGACGTCCTCGGCCCGTCCCTGCCGTCCTTCGACTGACCCTGTGATCGACTCGTTTTCCTGGAAGTCGGGGTGTCCCGGCGCCCCGACACCCCGCCTTCCGGGAACCCGAGTTGACCAAGCTCAGCGGGAGAAGCGGTCGACCAGCGCGGCGAGCCGGCGCTCGTGGCCTTCGCGACGAAGTCGGCCGCTGCGCATCAACGTGACCAGACCGTGCAGGCCACTCCAGAACGTCTCGGTGAATATCTCCAGGTCACCGTCCCCGGCGAACGGTCGTACCGTCTCGGCCAGTTCGGCGAAGCCGCGGGCGAGGTCGGTCGGGACGTCCTGGCTGGCGAACGGCAGGTCCACGGCGAGGGTGAACATCGCGTCGTAGAGGGCGGGCCGCTGCTCGGCGAACGCGACGTACGCGGCCGCGACGTCGGCGACCGCCTGTTGCGGGTCGGCTGCCGAGGCGCGGGCGGTCACCAGCGAGGTCGCCAGCTCGGCGAAGCCCTCGACGGCGACCGCCGCCATGATGGCGTCCTTGCCCTTGAAGTGGCTGTAGAGGACGGGCTGGCTGTACTCGATCTCGGCGGCGAGCCGCCGGGTGGTCACCGCGTCCCAGCCCTCCGCCAGGGCCAACTCCCGGGCGGTGGCGACGATGGCGCGTTCCCGCTCCGTCCGCTCCCGTTCCCGGCGTGCTTGCGTCGACATGACCTCATGCTAGCACTGCTAGCGATTCTGCCGGTGCTCTGCTAGCGTCGCTCACATACCTAGCGGCGCTAGAAATTGGAGCGGATCATGTTGTCACCCCTGGCCTACGGGCTCGCCGTCGTCCTCAGCCTCTTCGTCGTCTTCATCGGGGCGCGGTTCCTGCTGGTACCGCAGGCCGCAGCCGCCGGGTACGGCGTGCCGGCCCGGCCGGGCGACTCCGCCTACCTGACCGTCAAAGGGCTCAAAGATCTGACGTTCGGGTTGCTCGGCCTCGCTCTGATCGCCTTCACCAACGCCGACGCGGTCGCGTGGTACATGCTGGTCGTCGCGCTCGTCCCGCTGGGCGACACCCTCATCGTGCTGCGCAACGGCGGCACGAAGGCCACCGCCTTCGGCGTCCACTTCGCGACGGCCCTGGTCGTCCTCCTCAACGCCGCCCTCCTCTTCGCCCTCTGACGCGGTTACGGCGTGGGGGGTGGGCAGCGGTCGGGGAGGGTTACCTCGCCGGGTTGGTGGTCGAAGGTGTCCAGGGTGAACCACTCGTCCAGCTCGGGGTCGAAGAGGTTCTGCAGGCCGAACTGCAACACCTGCACCCATCGACTCGGGTCGCGCTGGTCGACGTAGATGTCGCCGAGCGCGAGCGGGAACCGGAAGAACTCCCCCGGCACGGTCGAACCGCCGACCACGCCCACCCGCCAGTGGTCGACGTGCCGGTCCGTCGCACCCTGGAGGATCTTCGCCCCGGGCCTCGATCGACTCGGCTTCCGGGAAGTCGGGGTGTCGGAGCGCTCGGGAGACCCCGGCTTCCAGGAACCCGAGTCGATCAACGAACAAGCCGGCCCGGGACCAGCATCGGTCCCGGGCCGGCGTTCACACGAAACCTGCCTACTTGATCAGCTTCCAGGGGCCGTTCGGGTCGCCCGGCTCCTGGCCGCGCGTCCACCACTTCGCCTCGTAGACGTGTCCCTTGAAGGACACCCGGTTGCCGGCGGTGTACACCTTGGTCAGCGTCCAGGCGGCCGGGCTGTTGTCCGGCGGGGTCGGGGCGATCTCCTCCCAGGGCCCGTTACGGTCACCCGGCTTCTGGTTGCGGCTGTACCACTGGGCCCGCCACTTCTTACCGTCGTACATCGCGAAGTCGCCCGAGTTGAAGATCCGCGACGCGGTCCAGATCGCCGTACCGTCCTCGGTCATGGCGATTTCCTGCCACGCGCCGTTGGCGTCCGCGCCCGGCTTCTGGTTCTTCGTGTACCAGGAGGCCCGGAAGACCCGGCCCTGGTAGGTCACCCGGTCGCCGTCGTTGTAGACCGTCGACGAACTCCACTCGGCCGGCAGGGTCACCGTCAGAACCGCGGTGGCCTCGACCGGGGCGAGGTGGTCGTCACCCGCGTACGACGCGGTCAGCGTGTGCTGACCGCCGGCCAGGCCCACCGGCAGGGTGAACGTCGCCGAGCCGTTGGTCAGCGTGGCCGAGCCGCGCACGGTCGTACCCTCACGCAGCTCCACCGCCCCGGTGACCGGCGTGCTGCCGGCCGCGACCGTGACGGTCACCGTCGCCGCCGTACCCCAGGCGGTCGGGGTGGTGGTGACGGTCATCGTCGGGACCTTCTTGGCGGTGGTGAACACCGCCGGCTGGGCCACCGCCTCGCCGCCGTCGGCGCTGCGCGCCGACACGATCCAGCCGTACGAGCTGCCCGGCAGGAGCTTGTCCCACGTCGTCGTGGCCACGTCGTTCGAGGTCACCTCGTCGGTGCCGATCGTGCCGGCCGGCACGTACGCGGCGAGCGAGTCGGTGGTGAACGACGTCTTGCGGGTGGTGAGGTCCACCGGCAGGGTCAGGTTGTCCTCCGCGCCGTTGTAGCGCGGCTTGGTCTGGCTGCCGTCCTGGCGGATGTCGTACTCGGTCGCCCCGAAGTTCTTGAGGAACGGCGAGTACGTGTCGATGTGCATCTCGGCCCGGTCCACGTCGAACTGGAGCAGCCGCAGGAAGCTCGCCCCGAACTGCAACCGGTCGGTGGCCTTGTGGTCGGGCGTGCCGTCCCCGTTGACGTCGATCGTGCCGTCCGCGGCGACCTGGTTCGGCCACAGCTCGGCGGCGGTGACCGTGTAGAACTGGTAGTCGGCCAGCAGCTCCACGACGTCGTGGCTGACCGTCACGCCGATCATCGACTTCAGGTTGGTGCCGACGCCGTGCTCGTGACCGGCGAGGACCAGGAAGACGTTCGGGTTGGTCTCGACGACCTGCTTGAACAGCGGCGAGCCGTCCGGGGCGGAGAAGTCCGCACCCCGTCCGTCGGGGTTGGCCGACGGCTTCAGGTAGTCGTGGGAGAGCAGGATCCCGTTGCGGTCCTTGTACCGCTTGAAGATCGAGTCGGCCCACTTGGCCTCGGCCGGCGTGACGCCGTACGACAGGCCGACCGCCACGAAGTCCAGGCCACCGGCGGAGAAGAGCAGGTAGTTGTTCTGGTTGTCCCTGCCCGGGGTGACCGAGCCGTCGGCGTTCGTCTTCTCGTCCCAGGCGTGGTACTCGGTGCCCTTGGGCCAGGCCTTCGCCGTCCCGTAGTACCGGTCGGCGCTGAAGGTACGGCTGAACCGCGAGGTCGGGCCGGTCTCGGCGCCCAACTGGTCGTCGTGGTTGCCCGCGATGACCTGGTTGACGACACCGTTGTCGTCGAGGATCTTCTGGAAGCCCGAGGCGGTGGCGAGTTCCTTCTCCACCTGCTCGTGCAGACCGGGCCGCTTCAGCGAGCCGTCCGGGTTCTTCGCCAGCGGGTCGTAGTAGTCGTTCTCGATGACGTCACCGGTGTGCGCCGCGTACGCGATCTTGCGGCTGTCCGCGTTGTCGGCGATCCACTGCATCTGGTCGCGGTACGCGGCCGACCAGATCGCCTGCTCCTCGGCGGTCTCGACGTCGGAGGGCTCGGCGTTGCCGTCGAAGTCGTCGTACGTGCCGCCGGCCGCGCCCTCGGTGACGTACTGGGTGTCGGTGAAGTGCGCCAACGAGAAGTCGTACGACGCGGGGTCCTCGAAGCGGTCCTTGTCGTTCTGCGCCGTCGAGTCGCGCGGCGACAGGTCGTCGGCGAACGGGTCCTCGCCGGTGACCAGCACGTGCACCACACCACCGTCGCGGTAGCCGGCCTCGACCGGCGCGGTCAGGACGGTGTCCTGACCGGCCTTCCCCCGGGAGCTGGTCAGCACGACCCACTTCCCGGTCGCCGGGTTCCACGCCCGCAGCGCCACGATCCGCGCCGGGTCGATGCTGCCCGACCAGCGCAGCGTCGGCTCCTGCTTGGTGGCACCCAGTGCCAGGTCGTACCGCTGGAAGACCACCCCACGGCTGGACGGGCTGTCGATGGTCGCGCCGTCGAGCGGACGCAGCGTGGTGACGTCCACGCTCCTGTCGTGCTGGACGTCGAGCGTGGTCGGCACGTCGGCCGCCTCGCCCTGGTACCCCTTGGTGGGCAGGACGACGTCGGCCTTGGTGAAGGTCGCGGTCAGCCCGACGCCCTCGGTGCCGGGGATCCGGGCGGACAGCTCCGCCGAGAGCGGGTCGGTGTTCCGGACGGTGGCGTTCAGCTCGGTCGGGACGTCCGGGATGCTCGCGCTGCTGAACCGCACCTCGCGGGTGGCGGTGTTGCCGAGCGCGTCGGTGGCCGTCATCGCGATGGTGTGCTCGCCGGCCGGCAGGCCGTGACCGATCTGGTCGCCCTGCTTCACGGCTGCGCCGTCGAGCGTGATGGCCGGCGTGCCGACCACGCCCGAGGCGTCCTTGACCGTGAGGTCGAGCGCCACGGTCGACGTCAGCCGCTGACCGGCCGCCGGGACGCTGCTGGCGATCTCCGGCGCGGTGTTGTCGGTGGTGAACCGCCGGGTGGAGGTCTTGTCGCCGACGACCGCCTTGATGGTATGGGCGCCGTCCGCGATCGTCGTGCTGTCCACGTCGGCGCGCTTGCCCAGTGCCGGCAGTGCCGAGCCGTCCGAGGCGGTGACGTCGAACAGGACCATCGTGGTGAGGACGCCGTTGAAGCTGCTGCCGCAGGTGCCGTCGCCGACGTACGTGGTGACGGGCGAGCCGGCCGGGTAGGTGGCCGAGCCGATGGTGACCGTCGTCTGCGCGACCGAGCGGGTCAACCGGGTCGCCTTCGCGCCGCTGGGCAGCAACTCGAAGTCCCGCAGCGTGAAGTCGTCGTAGTTGTCGCAGCCACCGGGCTTGGCGCTGCCGTGGTCGCTGCCCGCGACGAACTCCAGGGCGTTGACGCCCGGCACCAGCCACTCGTTCGGGAAGGTGAGGTCGGCGGTCTCCTTCTCCCACATGCCGATCTCCAGCGGGATGCCGTTGACGAGCACCTTGTTGTCGTACCCGTTGTCGCTGCCGTTGCCACCGACGAACATCTTCAGGTGCGCGTCGCCGGCGGCGGCGAGGGTGTCGACGGTGCGGGTGGTCGGCGCGTCCGCGATGGTGAAGTGGAACTCGGCGTCCTTGTTCGGCCCGCAGGTGCCGTCGCCCAGCGCCAGGGACGCGGCGGTCGTCTCCGCCTTCGTCACGGTCGTGCCGCTGGTGGTGACGAGGTACGTGGTGCCGGGCGTGACCGTGCCCGCCGTGCTCAGGGTGAGGCTGGTGGCCTCCCGGGTGAGCTTGAAGTCGTCGTGGTTGGCGCAGGTCGCACCGTTGAGCGTGCCGTTGTAGTCGCCCGTCTTCACCTGGACGACGTTGTCGCCGAGGTGCAGGAACCGGTTCGGGAACGCCAGCTTCACGGCCTCCGCACCGAGCGCGCCGTAGTCGCCGCCGAGGTCGACCCGGTGGCCGTTGACCAGCGCGTAGTTCTGGTAGCGGGCCTCGATCGAGTTGCCAGCCTCGACCGCGAGGCCGAGGGTGGCGGTGCCGGTGGCCAGCGTCTCCGCGGTCTCGGCCGGCTTGTCGTCGATCGCGAGCGACTCGACGCGGTCCTTGCCGTCGGTCGCGAGCGCGGCGATGACCGGCTGCGTTCCGCGTACCCGGGCACCGTCGCCGGGGGTGACGACTGCCGCGCCGGCCGGGGCGTTGTTGACGTCGACCGTGACGCTCGTCTTCGCGCCCGACAGGGCCGTCGCGCTGACGGTGTGCGTACCGTTGGTGAGCTTCGTGGTGTCCAGGTCGGTACGCAGGCCGGACGTGCTGCCCGGCGTGCCGGAGATGACGAAGGTGAGGTCCTGGTTGAGCAGCTTCGCCGAGCTGCCGCAGGTGCCGTCGCCGAAGTTGTAGCTGAACAGGTTCTGCTCGCCGTCGGCGACCACGCCGAGGAGGCTGAGGCTGATGCTGCTCAGCGCGTAGTCGTCGTAGTTGGGGCAGCGGCCACCCTCACCGTTCGGCAGCTCCTGGTAGCCGACGGCGGTCTTCGTGGTGGTGTCGACCCAGTTCGCTCCGGCGTGCACCGAGACGGTGTTCGGGCCGGGCTTGAGCCAGTCGCCCGGGAAGTCGAGGGTGCCGACCCGGCCGCCCGGGATGTCCGGGAAGTAGACCCGGTCGGCCTCGGCCGTGTGCCCGTTGACGGTGAGGTAGTTGCGGTAGCGGGCCTCGGTGCCGTTGCCGCCCATCTCGAAGGCGAAGTGGGCGGTACCGGCGGTCTTGTCGGCGCTGATCTTGTCGCCGTCGACCGCGAGCGTGGTCACGGAGTCGTTCTCGGTGACCGGCTCGACGACGACGGGAAGCGTGCCCTCGACGTTCTGCCCGGCGCTCAGGTTGATCAGCGGCGTGGTGGCGCTGGCCGGCACGGCCTCCGCTCCGGCCAGCGCCGGATGCAGGGTCGTCGCCGGTCCGGCAATGAGGACGAGCGCCATCGCGGACAGCAGTCCGCGTGTTCGCTTCCGGCGCGCACGTTTGTCGTGCGTCATGGCGGGGTTTCTCCTTCGTTGGGTGCGAGAACCGCCGACGCCGTGATGCCGGCCGCGGCGGGCAGAGGGGGCCGCCCCGATGGCGGCCGGTCTCAGGACGACGGTCGGACGCGGGTGATCCGTCGACGCCGTAGCTGGCGTCGCAGCAACGACCCGACGGCCGCGACGAGCAGCAGGGGGCTGACGCTTCTGGCGACCTTCCAGGCGGTGGCGGGATCGTGATCAGCCGCGCTCGTTGGGGGCGCGTTGCCCAGCACCCAGTCGTGGGAGTAACCGTCGGTGCCGTACACCTGGCGTTTGCCCTTGGGTCCGGTCGCCACCGTGCGGTACGCGGGGTCGAGGTCGCTCAGCATCCGGATCTCGATGCGGGCTACGCCGACCGGGCCCGGGCAGGCGTAGTCGACGTCCACACCGGAATCGCTCGCCTTTCCGACGACGCCGGCGCACGCGCGGCCGTCGCTGCTGACGGTCATCTGCTTGAGCAGGTAGTCCGCGAACGGCTCAGCTCCGGCGAGGATCGTCGCGTCCGTGTCCCGGGTGTCGACCGCGCCGTCGAGCAGGACGCGGTCCTGCGGCAACAGGCCAAGGTGTACGCCGAGCACTGTCAGCTCGTCGACGCCGCCTGGCTTCCACCTCAGGTGCACCACGTCGGGGCGGGCCGCGTCCGGCGTGACGGTCACGGTCTGCGGATAGCCGTACGGGTGGGCGTCGGCGGGTACCGCCGTGGCGAGCAGGGTGAGGGTGAACGCCGCCGAGATCACGACACGGCGGGGCCACCGAGCGGTTACGGGCATGCCAGCGCTCCGGTCTACAGGTGCTGTGGCACGCCGGTGGGCGCGACCGTCCAGTGACCCTGCCGGCCGTTGGCGAACTCGCCGCGCAGGCCCGATGAGGAGCGGGCGCAGCGAGGGTGAACAGTTAGTTGATCAACTGCGCTCTTCAACGCACCACGCAGGCTGCCCGACCGCTCAGGCAGCGCTGAGCTTCCGGGATGAGTCCCGCTAACGTCTCTAGGCTAGGACTTGACCCCGCCGGGGGGATGCGGACTCAAGCTGTCGGCTACTGCCAGGTAGTGCCGACCCGCGTCGACGAGCAGGTGCCGAACGTCGGCGGTTGACGTTCGGCTTCGGCCCGCATCAGAGCTCGCGCTGCCTTCTTGCTGCCTCGTTGCCTGATGCCTCGCTTACAAGAGGAACATGCCACTGGCGCGGCGCCCGGCTGCCTGGAAGTAGCAGAGAGTGGTTCATCTCAGTCACGCCTAGAGCTACTTCCGTCTGAGCTGTGTGCATTTCGGCAGGCGTCCGGCAACGGCCGCACGCTCGGAGCCTCGTCGATGCCAGTGCTCGTCACATGCTGCCGTCCGGGGCCCGGTCGTCTGTCAGCGTTGCTGAACGGCGCCTTCGCCAGCACCCGCAGCCGACGAAGACTCCGTTAGGACTATCGCGCCCACGAACCTCCCGGCCACACTTGTATCCGTGAGCCGCTTCGTTGATGAGATCCGCCAGGCTCGAGCCGCCGGCCGGCTGGGTGACCGCTTCCGTCCGGACGACGTCCGTCGCGGCTGTCCCGGCTGGGCAGAGCACACGTATGGCGTCTTCCTGCCGAAGCATCGGCAAGGGAACCCAGGTGGCTACACCGCGTACTTCTATCAGAACCCGGACGGCACCTACAGCCTGCTTTCCTCGACTGTCGTGCACAGGGACCAGTGAGGGGTGGGCAAACTGCGGCCGGCTCCCGCGACGGCCTGGTCCTGCCCGACTTGGTGCGGCTCACGCCGGCACGACCTCTGGACTACCCGGTTGGTCCGGACGCGCTGGTGTACCGCCTGGTAGTGCTTTTGATCCACCCGGTCGGTAGCCTCGTCGAGGCTAAGCCTTCCTACCAGGAAGCCCCCAGGGTGACTCCACCACGGGACTGGCCGCGCTTGCAAAGCTGACAACAGGAGTGACAAGACTCATGGCAGACCTCGTAGCAAGGTTGTGGAGCTTCTGCCACGTCCTGCGCCATGACGGCATCGACTACGGAGACTACATCGAGGAGCTAACGTACCTGCTCTTCCTCAAGATGGCCGATGAGCGCGACGTAAATCTTCCCGCTGGCTCAGCATGGCCTGATCTCATAGCAGCTGAGGATGAGGACCTGCTTCCGCAGTATCGGTCCGCCCTGCAGCGACTCGGCGAAGAGGGCGGGATACTCGGAGAGATCTTCCGCAGTGCCCGGACCGGCTTGGGCAACTCGGAGAACTTGAGGAAGCTGCTTCAGCTCATAGACGAGATGCAGTGGACCGCCCTAAATGTCGACGTCAAGGCTGCGGCTTTCGAAGGACTACTGGAGAAGGCTGCAGCCGAAGGCAAGCGAGGGGCTGGCCAGTATTTCACACCGCGCCCTCTGATCAAGGTGATGGTCCGGCTTATGAAGCCGGACCCCCGTGAGGCAGAAGACTTTAAGGTCATGGACCCGGCATGCGGGACAGGCGGCTTTCTTGTCGCCGCCTACGAATGGTTTGCCAGCCAGGTGGGAGGTACTCTCCCGTCGCACATCGCGCGGCGAGTACGGGAACGGACGTACTTTGGAACGGAGTTGGTGCAGAGGCCTCGACGGCTTGCATTGATGAATATGTTCCTTCATCAGGTCCAGCCGCACATCGAACTTAAAGACGCCATCTATGGAGCGGTCGGACCCCGCAAATATACTGTCGTTCTGACAAATCCTCCATTCGGCAATAAGGGGATTGCTGGGAGCCCAACCAGGTCGGACTTTTCTGTGGCCACCAGCAGTAAGCAACTGAACTTCTTGCAACACGTTCTCACGATTCTTGAGCCTGACGGCCGAGCAGCAGTCGTGATCCCGGATAATGTCCTGTTCGCCGATCAGGCCGGAGAGGTCTTCCGAAGTCTGATGGAGGCGGCCGATGTGCATACGCTGTTGCGCTGCCCGCGTGGCACCTTCAACCCATACACCGACGGAACCAATACCAACGTCCTTTTCTTTACCAAGGGTCGGTCTACGAAAGATGTGTGGATCTATGACGCGCGGTCGGATGTACCAAAGATAAATAAGACGAGCCGTCCACTGACGGAGGATCTGTTTAGAGAGTTCGAAGCCTGCTATGGCGACGATCCAAACGGGACGTCAAAGAGATCTTCCAAGGCGAGTAAGCAAGGTCGCTGGAGGCCCTTCTCGATCGACGAAGTGCGCCAGAACGACTTCAAGCTCGATTCTTTTAAGTGGATGGGCGAGCAGGTCCTCGGCGAGACAGAGGGTCGTCGGCCTGACGAATTTATAGAAGAGGCGATCGTACAGCTACAGGCCAGCATGCAGAACCTAGCTGAAATCGACCGCCTTTTGACGGAGTTTGAGGCTGCCACATGAACTGGAGCGAGCATTCCTCTCTACCCGACGGTTGGCAGTTGTCAACGCTGGGCGATGTTGCAGAGGTGGTCGGCGGAGGGACGCCCCCTACATCCGACCCGGCAAACTTCTCGGAGGTTTCAGGGCACCCTTGGGTCACACCAGCTGATCTAACGGGCTATACCGAGAAGTACATCAGTCGTGGACGGCGCTTCTTGACTCAGCAGGGCCTGAAAAAGTGTTCAGCAAGGTACGTGCCGGCAGGAACGGTTCTCTACTCCACCCGCGCACCCATCGGGTATGTAGCCATTGCTTCTGAATCCCTGACAACTAACCAGGGATTTCGTAGCCTGGTGCCGTCAGAAGTGATCGACTCGAACTATCTATACCACGTTCTCAAGTACCTTACCCCGCTGGCGAGAGAGCGCGCGAGCGGAACAATCTTTGCTGAAATCTCCGGAGGAGCCCTCGCGCTTCTTCCGATCGCTTACCCTTCGCTTGAGGATCAGCGTCGGATCGCTCAAACCCTCGACGCAGTCGAGCTTGAGGCGCGACGCGGACGAAACCACCTGGCCGAGGCCCAGGCCAATTTGTCTTCTTTCAGTCAGGCGCTGATTTCGTCGGCCTGCATCGGTAACCTCACTCAAGACCTGGCCGTGCAGCAACGTCACCAAACCCAGCCTGTAGAAAAACGGCTAGCTTTACTTGCGAAGGTAAAAAGGGCCGGCCGCGGCAGGCGGCCGGCCGCGGCCGTTAACCTTCCCCTGCCTGACCTACCATCCGGCTTTGCAACGGCCACCATTGGTGACGTGGCGGTTCAAATCGACTACGGGACTTCCCAAAGGGCCGAAGCCACAGCGTTCGACGGGAGCATCCCAGTTCTGCGCATGGGGAACATCCAGAATGGGAAGCTGGATCTCTCGAGTCTGAAGTACTGCCGAGTCGACAATGAGGTATCCAAAAAGATCCTTCATCCTGGAGACCTTTTGTTCAACCGGACCAATAGCGCCGAATTGGTCGGAAAGACTGCGGTATTCCGCGAACAAACGGAGATGAGCTTCGCGTCCTACCTAATTCGCGTACGACTCGACGAGGAGATTGTAGAACCAGAGTTCGTTGCCTATTGGATTAACTCGGCATGGGGACGGGCGTGGGCCCAGCTGGTCAAGAGCGATGGAGTCAGCCAGTCCAACATCAATAGTTCAAAACTGGCAGCCATGCCATTGCCAATCCCTGCCCTTGCTGAGCAGAAAGAAATCATAAACCGGGTCTCCCGGCTACTTCAGCTTCGCGCAGAAGTCGGTCAGGCGCTCGCAATTGCGGAGGAGAATGTCCGGCTTGCTTCCGTTGCAGCGCTGGAGGAGCTCATGCATGGGTCGGCCGAACCATCACTCCCTAGATCGCCGAGGCAAATTCCTCGTCAAGGCGGCAGGGCGCTTCCAATCGCCGTTCCTGACAGTACCGATGAAGGACAGCGGCGCGCGGTTCGCGCTGAGCAAGCAAGAGAAGGCGCGGCAAGTAAGAAGGCGACCGATGCGCAGTCGGTGCCTGCGGATGCCCCGTTGACA
The DNA here is from genome assembly GCF_049179015.1 of Micromonospora sp. WMMD736. Lineage (NCBI taxonomy): Bacteria > Bacillati > Actinomycetota > Actinomycetes > Micromonosporales > Micromonosporaceae > Micromonospora > Micromonospora sp. WMMD736. The sequence continues at coordinate 4,887,995 of NZ_JBMHMI010000001.1, read as the reverse complement.
CATATCGTCCGGAGCATCGCGGGCGGCGCCGCCGTGAAGGCGCTATGGGAGAGGTCAGACCTGCCTGTCGACGCGTTCTATAGTCAGCTACGCAGAGAAATCGACGAAGGGCTTCTGCGCGAGGTGACGGACAGCCAGCCAAGAACAATAATTGAGGCCGAAGCATGAGGATTGATTGCTTAAAGATCCTCGACTTCCGAAACCTACGCGACTTTCGGATCGATTTCGATGAGACGAGATTTTCCACCGTACTCATCGGCGAGAACGGTACCGGAAAATCCAATCTCCTTGAAGCAATTGTACTCATTTTTCGCGACCTCGACTTGGGCCAGCTGCCGCCGTTCGGGTACGAAATCACCTACCGATGCCGAGGCCGACGCGTACAGGTGGAGGCTGAACGCGGCCGACGTCAAATCGTAAAGGTAGGCGACCAGGGTGTCGAGGAAACGCTGACGTGGTCGCGCTTCGAGGAGCGCAAGGAGGAGCTACTTCCACGATATGTGTTCGCATACTACTCGGGCCCCTCTGGTCGGCTTAGATCCTACTTCGAGCAGCACCAAAAGCGGTTTTATGACGCATTATTGAAGGATGACACGGGCAAGGCTCCACCTATTCGACGATTGTTCTACTGTCTGCCCGAGCACAGTCGGTGGGTCCTCCTCGCGTACTTCCTTCGCGGCGAGGAGCCTCCGGACTTTGTAAAAGAGCATTTCGGAATCGACGGGTTCGACTCAGCGCTGTTGGTGCTCAAACGACCGTCATGGGCCAACAACTGGACAGCAAAACGGCCCCCGCCCAAGCGCATTGCCGAACTTGGCGACGCACGATTCTGGTGGTCCCGGGGGGTGGTGAAGACATTTCTCCAGAGACTCTGGGACCAAGCCCTTGCTCCGATGTATGTGACGGAGGATCACCAAGAGGACTACCGGACCAGGCCTGTCCAAGAGGAGCGACTGTACTTATACCTTAAAGATTTGGCATCGCTACAGCGGCTGAATAGTGCCTACCCCGACGAAGCAGCCTTCTTCGCGGCGCTTGAAAGTACTGAGATATCAAACTTGATTCGAGATGTGCGCGTTCGCGTCCGCCGACGAGGTGAGTCGATTGTGTTCTCCGAATTGAGTGAGGGAGAACAGCAACTCCTCACGGTGATCGGGCTTATGCAGTTTACGCGTCACGAAGAGTCGCTCTTTTTGCTTGATGAGCCGGACACACACCTCAACCCGATGTGGAAGCTACGCTACCTCCGAGAGCTCACCCGACAAGTTGGCCTGCCAGACGCCGCTGACGACGGCGCCCTAGCGCCTCAGTCCCAGCCTGACCAATCAAGCCAATTGCTCATGACGACACACGATCCACTTACTATCGCTGGACTAAGAGCCCCGCAGGTGCAGATCTTCGAGCGTCGGGAAATCTCGACCGTTGCCCATCAGCCTCAGGAGGATCCGCGCGGCATGGGCGTAGCAGGGGTGCTCATCCACATGTTCGGGCTACCGACGACGCTTGACCCGCAGACCCAAGACAAAATTGATGAGCGAAATGGGCTGGCTCGTCTCGTCACCCGAACGCGAGAGCAGGAGGACCGCCTTAGCATCCTTGCCAAGGAACTCTCTGAGCTTGGCTTGGCCTACGAGGCTCGGGACCCCGACTACAGGCGTTATCTTGAGGCGCGCCACCGATGGGAGAAGACGCGCGGGATTCCGATCGCGTCCTTGCCGATGGAAGAGCAGGAGCGGGTGGTCGACGAGATACTCGACGAGCTTCTTGGGAGGCTCTCGTGATAAAAATCGAGGTTCGTCCCGAAGACATCCCGCCTGCATGGCTAGAAAAGGCGAGCGCGCTTACCGCAAAACTGAAGGCCTGCCGCGACGACGGCGACGACGTGCCGGAAAAGGATAGGCTTACCGCAGCGGAGAAGCGCAAGAAGATCATCGACGACAATTCACGGATGTGGTCCGAGCTAAAGAATGTTCTCCTTCGATGGTCGTACCAGAAGTGCTGGTACTCGGAATTGAGGGAAGACGGATCCGACTATCACGTCGACCACTTCCGGCCGAAAGGGCGCGTGGCAAACGACGGCGAGCCAATGCGAGAGGGCTACTGGTGGCTCGCGTTCGACTGGCTAAACTACCGAATTGCCGTCTCGTATGCAAATTCGCCCCATAGGAGCGTTGCCGGCGACGTCCGTGGCAAGCGTGACCAATTTCCTCTCGCTCCTGGGAATACGCCAGCTGGCGTCGATGAGGATCTGAGCGCAGAGATTCCTGTACTGCTCGATCCGTTGAGTAGTTATGACGTCATGCTTATAGATTTCGATGAGATGGGGATGCCCGTACCAGCCGCAGCGGGATGGAACGGCGAGCGGGTGCGAGTCACAACCCGCCTGCTTCACCTCGATGCGGTCCGAATGGTCGAGGCGCGGCAGCGTGTATGGAGAGAATGCGAGGAAGCACTTCAACGTGCGGCAGAGGCGATCAGCGTCCCAGCTGGCGAGCATCGGCGTCGGGACGACAAAACGGCTGAGGATTGGATCGCCTTGGTGTGTCGAATGCTCAGGCCTGACGCACCGTTGTCCGCTGTCGCCCGTGCGTGCGTGGCGAAGAGCATGTTTCCGTGGGCCAGAAAGTTACCGTCACATCCGGCCGCTCAACTACAGCGGCCTTCGAGCGTTGCCCGGGCCGGTGGTAGCTGAGCCACGGAGGGGCCCAAGTAACCGGGCACCAACGGACCCCGCTCTGCGCTGGCGGTCGTCATCACCTGTGGCACCTACCATCCCGTCTGCCTCGACCCGCCCATTCGGGAGAGTCGGCCGACCGCGGGCCCTCAACGTCAAGCGGACCTTGACGCAGGCGGAACTCCACCAGTGGCTCCGGCAAATCCACTATCCGAACACCGAGGAACACCTGGATCCCCTTCGTGGCGGGGTCACCCCACCGAGGCGCGTAGAACCGCACCCCTCGGAGGAGTCCGTTCTCCGCCCGCCTGCAGCTGTTGCCGTGACGCTCGAAGCCAATTGGCGCCAGGACACCGCGGTGGAGGCGATTCACGGTACCGGGGGGAGGCTCCAGCGACCGGGCACATATGAGATGTTAGGCCCGGCCAACTTCTAGCCACGGTTGTCACACATGTCCCGAGACTGATCTGTCACGGAGGTCCTGAGACCGGACACGCCGGCAACCCCGTTCGACACCGGGTCTCAGTAAGGTCAGCCCCTCTTCGACTCAGCGACGAACACGCCGCGCCCAGGGCGACCAACCAGCACACCCTGCTCCCGCAACGTGGCAACCGCCCGCTGGATCGTCGAGTGCGAAACGTCGTAGGAGTCGGCAAGCGCGCGACCCGAGGGCAACTGGCTGCCCGGCGGATACGTCCCGTCCTTGATCTTGCCTCGCAGGTCGTCTAGCAGCTCGTCCATAGTGGGCGGGATAGGCACGATGCGGCCCCTTGCAGTCGGTTGGCCCACCCAGTATTGATCCACCCCCTCGATGTAGGCAATGCATGTACTGAAAGAGGTGATGGTGGTGATATAGCTGAAGGTGATGATGGTTCAGTAAAAGAAGATGAAGCCTTACTTGACGTAGGTGATGCTGCATCGGTAGCGTCACTGTCGGTGATGCGGTGCTGCTGCGGTCGGTTGGCGCCTTTCGTACCGGTCTCGCATCGCCGCCGAGACCCCACCCTCCGCGCTCCCCCGGCGCGGCCCTGCTGCCGTACCGCCGATAGAGGCTGCGGTCGCAGGGTGGGGCGGTCTCCGCCGCCCGCAACCGGCGGAGGCCGCCCCCTCCACTTCGACGCGACCCGACGAAGGGCAGTCCCCCCATGCGCGACCCGATCCGCCGGCCGCTGGGCCGACGCAAGCAGCGACCACCGACGGCAGCAAGTCACGACCGATGACCGAGCGTTGGGTGATCCACCTGCCGGTGACCGCGCCTGACCTGTTCCGCGCTCGGATTCTCGCCCGGACCGCCGCCCGCGTGCTGGCCCGGCTCAGCGTCCGCGTCGAGCCGGGCGGGGTGACCGTGTCGGCCGAGGACCAGCAGTGCGTACGCCATTGGGTTTTCTGCGATCAGCGACTACCCGGCGGCGGCCGATGCGCGCTACCGACCGACCACACCGCGCCCTGCTCCCGGCGGGCCCTCTTCCGGAGATGACCAAGAGGTTTGCGTCACCGATCAGCCTTCCGGTGACGCAAACCTCTTGATCAACGCACTCAAGCTGCACGGCAGCCCAGAAAATCAGCCGGCGCGGAACGCCACCCAGGCGTCGCTCATCCGGTCGGCCTGGCCGGGGGTGAACATGTCCATGCAGGAGTCCTGCGTGTAGTCCATGAAGTTGTGGATCGGGTCCAACCCGGGGGCGGTGCAGGTGTCCGCGCCGACCGGGCAGTCGAACTGCGGTGCCGCCTCGCGCGGGGTGTCCGCCACGAAGTCGCCGGAGGCGGAGCAGCCGTGCGCGAAGGTGTGCTCCAGCATCAGCCAGTGCCCGACCTCGTGCGTCAGCGTGTCACCGAGGGCGTACTTGCCGGCCGTGCCGCCCGGCATCGAATCGTCGAGCATCACCACGCCGTCGATGTAGTCGCGGCCGTTGTTGTAGCCCTTCGGGAAGTACGCCCAGCCGAGCAGCCCACCGCCGATGTTGGCCGCGTACACGTTCAGGGTGCGCGAGTCGCCGGTGTAGAGCGCCTTCTTCATGTCGCGCTCGTTCTTGCCCGGCTCGACCGTGTACCAGGCGCTGTTCACCGTCCACGTGGTGTCGACCAGCGAGAACCGAAACGGCGTGTCGGAGGCGTCCGCCGACGTGCGGCCGGCGTACGAGTCGTTGAGGACCGTCATCTGTGCCGCGATGAGGGTCTTCCAGCGGGCCGTCTCGGCGGCGGTGAACTGGTGGTCGGAAACCATGTGGAAGACCGTCGGCACGGTGACGCTGCCGTTGGGCAGGCGCGGGGCGTCCTTGATCACGCCGTAGGCGTTGGCCTCGTTCTTGGAGTACAGCGCCGGCTCCTGGGCGGTCGCTCCCGCGGTGACCCGGGCGGCGCTCTGCTCGCCGGCGCAGGCCGCGACGCCCGGGGAGGCGGTCACCGGGGCGGCGGTGGCCAGCGCCCCGGACGCGCCGCCGGACGCCAGGAACGTGGCGGCGGTGGCGGTGAGGACCGCCAGCCGGAAGGGGGATCTGCTCTGCATCGGTGCACCTTTCGGTGAGGGAGCGGTGCGATGTCGACGATGCCGTCGCTTCGGTATGAGAACACGCCGACGACGTCCACAAAAGCCCCTCTGAGCAGGGCAGATGGCGATGTAACGGAACCGGTTCGGGCGGCGCTGATTGGGGTCGCTCCGCGCGCTTGTGGACCACTAGGCTGCTGATCCGGCACGCAGTGGCGATGCCAGGACGGGGGCGGCTGATGAATGCCGAGGATCGCATCGAACGGGCCCGGAAACTCTACGAACAGGCCGTGTACAGCGGCGATGGCCGCGTACTGGCCGACGCCGAACGGGACCTGGACGCGGTGGAGGCCGACGCCGCACTGGCCCGCGGGCGGATCCTGCACGCCCGGTACCTCGACGAACGCGCCCGGGGCGACACGTCACCCGTCGAAGACCCGGCCGAACTGCCGTTGTTCGAGCGCGCGAGCGAGCTGTACCAGGCCCTCGCCGACACGCGCGGCCAGGCCGAGGCGCTGTTCTGGATCGGCTGCCTGCACCAGATCATCCGGCGCGACAACGAGACCGCGGTTCCGCACTTCGAGAGGTCCCGCCACCTGGCGGCGCAGGTCGGCGACCGGTCGACCGAGGCGGAGGCTCTGCGTCACCTGGGCATCGCCGCGCACCTGGCTGGTCGGCTGGATGAGGCGCGCGAGCGGCTGGAGGAGTCGTCACGGCTGCGCCGAGAGATCGGAGCGCTGCCGGGCGTGGCCGCCAACATGGTCGGGCTGGCCTACGTCACCGCCGCCCAGGACCGCTACGCGGACGCGGTCGCGACCCTCGACGAGGCGTACGCCATCGCGCAGGCGCACGGCGCCCATGCCATCGTGCGGCAGATCGAAGAGGCGAGAACGCAGGTCTAGGTCAGAATTCGGGTGACCTGCTCGGCGGCGACGACGGCGTCCCGGCGGGCCGGGTCGAGGTTGGCGCTGATGACCACCGACGCGCCCGCTGACAGCGGCGCGAGCAACCACTTCAGCGGCTGCTCGTACTCGGCCGCGTCGACCAGCAGCCGGTCGCCGGCCCGCAGGTCGAGCATCCCGGCGACCTCCCGGGCGAGCGCGCCCCACTGCCCGTAGGTGGTGCCGTCCGCGCTGGCCGGATCGTTTGGGTGGATGGCGGTGTGGTCGGGCGTCACGTCCGGGTGGCGAAGCACCTCGGCGGACCAGTCCAACCAGCCCAGCGGCACGTCGGCGAGCCGGCCCGGTCCGGTGCCGACCAGGTAGCGGTGCGGCGCGTCCGGCACGTCCTCCAACCAGTCATCCTGCCGCTCGGGGGTCACGAAGACCGCGTCGAACGGCCGGTCGCCGCCGGGCTCCAGCACCGGCAGGCCCGCCGTGGCGCGCGGCCGGAACGACACCGCCAGGCCGCACGCCCACGCCCCCAACAACACCGCTGCGGTACGCCAGTGCGGCGGCAGTAACACCGCTACGCGGCTGCCGGGGCCGAGCCCGCAGCCGTCCCGCAGCAGGCTCGCGCTGCGCGCGGACCACGCCCCGACCTGCTGGGCGGTCAGGTCGACACGCTCACCGGTCGCCTCGTCGCGGTAACTGAGCAGCGGACTCTCGGCGGCGGTGGGCGGAACCGTCAGGTCGGCCGTGGCGTGTGGCTGCATCCGCGTGCTCCCGGTGGTGACGACGTCCGCACCACCCTACGCAACGACTTTGGTCGCCGTCCCCGTCGGCCGATGGCCGTAGCGGCTGGCCGGATGGCTTCCGCACGGTGACGGGTGACCCCCGACCGAGCCACCGAGGAGCGTCCGTGCCGACAGAGCCCGACCCCACCGACCGTCTCCCGCTGCGCCGACGGCTCGTGCCGGTGGTGGCGTTGCTGCTGCTCGCGCCCTGGGCGGCCGAGTGCTCGTGGGGTGGCTTCGCCATCGACGACTTCCTCCCGGTGATCATCGGCCTGGGTCCGATGTACGGCGGGGCGGCGATCCTGATCCGGGAGACCGCCCGACGCCTCGGCGCGGGATGGCCGACGATCGTGCTGCTCGCCGCCGCGTTCGGCGTCCTCCAGGCCGGTCTGGTGGACCAGTCGCTGTTCAACCCCGGCTACCTTGACGACACGCAGTACGCCGACACCCGCGCCACCGCCGAGGCGTCACTCGTGCCGGGGCTCGGGTTCAGCCTCCGGCAGGCGTACGACTACGTGGGCAACCACATCCTGCTGACGATCTGCGCGCCGATCGTGTTCGTCGAGTCGTTCCTCGGTCCGAGGCGGCGGCATCGGCCGTGGCTCGGGCGACCCGGGCTGGCCGTGGTCGGGGTGCTCTACCTGCTCGGCAGCCTGCTGGTCTTCACCTCGCCCGAGGGCCGCAAGAACTTCCTGGCCAGCCCGCTGCAACTGAGCTTCGCCACGGTTCTCGTCCTCGCCCTGGTTGCGGTGGCCCTGCTGCCCCGCTGGCGTCGTACCCGCCCGCGCCGGGTCTGGCGAGTGCCGCACCCGCTCTGGGTCGGCCTGCTGATCGTCGTCGCCCACCTCTTCACCGACCCGACGCCCGGCTGGCCGGGGGTGGCCGTCGCGCTGGCGCTCACCGCCGCGCTGGGAGCACTCGTCGTGTACTGGTCGGCGAGCGAACGCTGGGGGCAGCGGCACGTGCTCGCCGCCGCCTCGGCGAACGTGGTCAGCGCCGCCGCGTTCGCGTACCTGGTGCCGCCGTACTCCCCGGCGAGCCCGGCGGCGGCCCTGGCCGGCGACGTCGCGGTGAGCGTCGTGACCCTGGCCCTGGTCGGCGGCGCGTGGTGGCGGCTGCGCCGCCCATCGCCGGCCGTTCATCCCGCCTCGGGCTGACGCGCGGAAAGATTGCGGCGGGCCGGAGGTACAGCGGCGGACGATGCTCAGGACTGGTCGCGGTCCGCCGGGCCGGCCTGGATGAGCCGATCCAGCACAGCGCGGGCGGCAGCGAGCCGATCCATGGACGCCGTGATCCGGGCGCGCTCGACCGCCAGCGCGTCGAGCAGTTCGGGGCAGGTGGGGGCCAGCACGGTCACGTCGTCGGGGATGCAGGGAAGGATCTCGGCGATGGCCGCGGTGTTCAGGCCGGCGGACAACAACAGTTGAATGTGCCGCACCGTCCCCACGGCCTGCGGGTCGTAGTGACGGTAGCCGCTGGCGAGCCGGGCCGGCCGCAACAGGCCCTGCTCCTCGTAGTAGCGCAGGGCGCGTGGAGTGGTGCCGGCCGCCCGCGCCAGTTCGCCGATCCGCATCCCGCCAGCAGATCAGGGCTTGACCTTCACGTCAACGTGAAGGTTTAGCGTCGCGGCTGTGACACACCGAAACCTGAACAATCAATCCGGCACCGTCGCCGTCCTGGGGCTCGGCCCGATGGGGCGGGCGCTGGCCGCCGCGTCCCTCACCGCCGGCCACCCCACCGTGCTCTGGAACCGTTCACCCGGCAAGGCGGCCGCGCTGGTGGCCCAGGGGGCGGTACTCGCTCCGACGGTGGCCGACGCGGCACAACGGGCATCGGTCGTCATCGCGTGCGTCATCAACTACGAGGCGGTCCGCGCCGTCCTGTCGGGACTCGAACGCCCGCCGAGCGGACCGTTCGTCAACCTCAGCAGCGGGCACGCCGCCGAGGCACGGGAGATGGCGAGCTGGGCGGCGCAGCGGGGCGTCAACTACCTCGACGGCGCCATCCTGACGCCCGCGCCGACCATCGGGACAGCGGCCGCGACAATCCTCTACAGCGGACCACGGGCCCTCTTCGACGAGAGTCTTCCCTGGCTGGAGAGCTTCGGTGGATCGCGCGCCTACCTCGGGGCGGACGTCGGCACGGCGGCGGCGTACGAGATGGCGTTGCTCGACCTGTTCACCATGTCCGTCGGCGGCCTCGCGCACGCCTTCGCCCTGGCCATCACCGAGGGCATCGCCCCGACCGCGTTCGCCCGCTTCGCCAGCGGAATCGGTGGCCTGTTGCCGGACCTGGCCGACCGGTTCGCCGACCAACTCACGTCCGGGACCTTCGCCGCCGACATCTCCACCATCGCGTCGGCGGGCTCGGCGGTCGCCCACGTCCGCGACGCCGCGACCGCGCGCGGTGTCGACCCCGCGCCGCTCCAGGCCGTGCAGTCGATCATCGAACGGGCGGTCGCGGCGGGCCACGGAGGCGACAGCTACGCCCGACTGGCCCAGTCGCTCGTACCAGCCGACGCGGCGGAGGCGGCACGCTGAGCACGATCGGCCGGCGCACTCTGGCGGCTGAACATCGTCGCGGCGTCTCACGGCAGCGCGGCGATTTGCCCGCTGTTCACGTCGGCGCAAGCTGACGCTTCCTGGCGGGTGCCAGCCTCCGAGCGGGTACGACCTACACGGAGGAAGTTCTTGACACTCAGCAGAGCACTCACCGCGCTGACCGCGGCCGGTGTCGCCGCCGTCACCCTGACCGGCGTCACGCCTGCGTCGGCCGGCGGACATCACCACCCGTCGCTCGCCTTCGACCGGGTCGCCACGTACCCGGTGTTCCAGAACCGTCCGGCCGGTGAGGGCCCGGCGACCGCGACGGTCGCCGAGATCTCGGCGGTCAGCGAGGACGGCCGCACCCTGATCTACACCGACGCGCTGGCCCGGCGCATCGGCTTCCTGGACATCTCCCGCGCCGACCGGCCGCAGGGCCTCGGCACGCTCGCCCTCGCGCAACTCGGCGACGCCGAGGACGAGCCCACCTCGGTCGCCGTGGTCGGCAAATACGTGCTGGTGGTCGTGAACACCAGCAGCAGCTACACCGAGCCGTCCGGCCGACTCGACGTGATCGACCTGGCGAGCCGCCAGCGGGTGGCGAGCTTCGACCTCGGTGGCCAGCCCGACTCGATCGCGATCAGCAAGGACAAGCGGTACGCCGCGATCGCCATCGAGAACGAGCGCGACGAGGAGGCCACCCCGCCCGGCGGCGAGGAGGGCGACCTTCCCCAGGCACCCGCCGGCTTCGTGCAGATCGTCGACCTGACCGGGAAGTCCCCGGCCGGGTGGCGGCTGCGTCCGGTCGCTCTGACCGGCGCCGACGGCAGCGCGCTACCGGCCCTGGTCAAGGCGGGCCTCGCCGCGCCGACCGACCCGGAGCCGGAGTACGTCTCGATCAACAGCCGCAACGAGGTGGCCGTGACGCTCCAGGAGAACAACGGCGTCGCCCTGATCGACCTCCCCACCGGCCGGATCACCAAGGTGTTCAGCGCGGGCACCGCCACGATCAGCGGGATCGACACCAAGAAGGACGGTGTCATCGACCTGACCGGCAGCATCACCGACGTGCCGCGCGAGCCGGACGCGGTGGCCTGGGTCGACGACCGTTACCTCGCCACGGCCAACGAGGGTGACTGGCGCGGGGGCACCCGAGGTTGGTCGATCTTCGACAGCCGTACCGGGCGGGTCGCCTGGGACGCCGGTAACACCTTCGAGCGCCTCGCCGTCACGTACGGGCTGCACAACGAGGACCGGGCCGCCAAGAAGGGCACCGAGCCGGAGGGCGTGGCCATCGCCGAGTACGACGGCGTGCGGTACGCGTTCGTCGGCTCGGAGCGCAGCAATTTCGTCGCCGTGTACGACCTGGGCGACCCCACCCGGCCGGTGTTCCGGCAGATCCTGCCGACCACCAACGGCCCGGAAGGGCTGCTGCCGATCCCGTCGCGCGGGCTGCTCGCGGTCTCCAGCGAGGTCGACGACGCTTCGGTCAACGTCCGCGCCTCGGTGTCGCTCTTCCAACTCGGCAAGGGCACCCCGGCGTTCCCGAGCATCGTCTCCGCCTCGGACGCCTCGGGCACCCCGATCGGGTGGGGCGCGCTCGGCGCGCTGAGTGCCGTTCCCGGGAAGCGGGACCAGCTCTACAGCGTCACCGACGCCGCGTACAGCCGGACCCGGATCCTCACCATCGACGCGAAACGGTCCCCGGCCGTGATCACCGGCGCGCTGCCGGTGACGGACGCGGCCGGCGCTCCGGTCGGATACGACGCGGAGGGAATCTTCGCGCGGCCGCAGGGCGGCTTCTGGCTCGCCGTCGAGGGCGCCACGGGCACGGAGAACAGACTGGTCCGGCTCGACGCGGCCGGGGTGACCCGGCAGAGTGTCGCACTGCCCGCCGAGGTCGCTGCCGGCCTGGGCAAGCAGGGCCTGGAGGGCGTCACGGCGACGACCGACCGGCAGGGCCGGGAGATCGTCTGGGTGGCCGTGCAGCGGGAGCTGAGCACCGACCCGGCCGGCATCGTGCGTCTCGGCCGGTACGACGTCAGCGCGGGCACATGGAGCTGGTTCGGTTACCAGTTGGAGCGCACTTCCGTGCCGGGTGACTGGCTGGGCCTGTCCGAAATCACCGTGGTCGGCGACCGGTTGGCGGTCATCGAGCGGGACAAGTTGAACGGCCCGGCCGCCACGGTGAAGCGGATCTACACGGTGCCGATGCCGGCCGGCGCAGCGACCGGCCCGCTGACCGTGCTCCCGAAGACGCTCGCCGTCGACGTGCTGCCCGCGCTCCGCGCCTCCAACGGCTGGACCCAGGAGAAGCTGGAGGGTCTCACCGTGGCCGGCAGCGGCGAGGTGTACGCGATCACCGACAACGACGGGGTCAAGGACGCCACCGGCGAGACGGTGCTCCTTCGGCTGGGCGTGAGCCGGAAGGTCTTCGGCCGCCACTGACCGTCGGCTGCCCGGCGCCCACCGGAGTGGGCGTCGGGCAGCGCGGTCCAACTTCTCCATCGCCCTCTGGGCCCGCCGTCGATCACCGCTGAGCAGCATGGCGAAGGCTCTGCGGTCTGGCGCGGCGCTGCCGCCGGCCAAGCAGGTGGCAGACTGATCGCCGTGACGGCAGCGACTCGCGACAGTGCCCCTGCGAACGAGACCGATGGCACCGACCGAGGGCTGGACCGCCTGGTCTTCTTCTCGGACGCGGTCATCGCCATCGCGATGACGTTGCTCGCGATCGAGCTGCCACTTCCCGAAGGCGACGACGACGCGGCCCGCTGGCGCTCCCTCGGCGAGCTTGTCACCGGGGAGTACCTGTCGTTCCTGCTCAGCTTCGTGGTGATCGGCGCCTTCTGGTCGGTACACCACCGGCTCTTCCAGCGGGTGGCCCGGATGGGCCCGTGGATCGCCTGGCTGAACCTGATCTTCCTGTTCACCATCGTGGTCCTGCCACTCGCCACCCGACTGCACCGTCAGGAGGGCGCCGAACAGGTCGGCGTCGTCGTGTACGCCGCAGTGGTCGTCGGCGTCGGCGTCAGCCTGCTGCTGCTGCTCTGGCAGCTCCACCGCGCTGGGCTGCTCCGGTCGGACGCCCCGCCGGAGACGGTACGGGGGGCCGCGCGGGCCATCGCGGTGCCGGTGCTCGCCTTCGCGGTCTCGATCCCGGTGGCGTTCGCCAGTACGACCGCCGCCGAGTACACCTGGCTGCTTCCCGTCGTGGTGCTCCTCGTCGTGCGCGGCTACCGCCGTTGGTGGCGGGCCTAGGACGGCAACTCGGGGCCGTCGTCGAGCAGCGGTGCGAGCAGGTCGCCGTACTCCTCGACCCGGTCCAGGACCTCGGCGGCGGTGAACTGGCGCACGGCCGGCTTCCGGCCGCGAGCGCCGGCCTCGACCTCGTCCCAGGTCAGCGGCGTCGATACCGACGGCGTCCGCTGGGCGCGCAGCGAGTACGGCGCGACGGTGGTCTTCGCCGCGTTGTTCTGGCTCCAGTCGATGAAGACCTTGCCCGGGCGCAGATTCTTCGCCATCTTCGAGACGATCAGCTTCGGGTGCGCCTGCTCCAACTCCTGGGCGATTCGCCGGGCGTATCCAGAAACAAGATCGGACGACTGGGTGCCGGAGATCGGGCAGCAGAGCTGCATGCCCTTCTTGCCGGACGTCTTCGGGTACGAGTCGATGCCGTCGTCGGCGAGCCGGTCGCGCATCAGCACCGCCACCGGGCAGCACTCGGCGAGCCCGGCGGGCGGCCCCGGGTCCAGGTCGACCACCATCATGTCCGGGTGCTCGTCGACCTTCCACTGCGGCGTGTGCAGTTCCAGCGCGGCGAGGTTCGCCAGCCAGACCAGGGTGGGCAGGTCGTCGGCCACCACGTAGTCGATGGTCTCCCGGCCCTTGGTCGAGCCGGGGGCGGGCAACGTCTCGACGCGTACCCAGTCCGGGGTCGCGGCCGGTTTGTTCTTCTCGAAGAAGGACTTGTCGTCGACTCCGTTTGGGAAGCGGATCCGGGTCACCGGCCGGTCGGCCAGGTGCGGCAGCAGCACCGGCGAGATCCGGGTGTAGTAGTCGATCACCTCGCCCTTGGTGAAGCCGACGGCCGGATAGAGAATCTTGTCCAGGTTGGACAGCTCCAGCGCGCGGCCCTCTACGTCCACCCGCAGCTTCTCAGCCGGCATCGTCGACCTCCTCCGGCGGTTTGTCCGGGCGCAACCGCAGCACCCGGGGGAAGCGCAGCCGACCATCGGGGGTGCGCTGGCCGTACTTCACCTCCACCACCACCCGGGGTGCTACCCAGATGGCGCCCCGGGCATCCTCGCGCGGCACGCCCGCCGCGAACGGTGACGTGCCGGAGCGCAGCGGCTCCAGCTCGGCGAGGAGCTGCCGTTCGATGGCCGCGCCGATCCCGCCGCCGACCCGGCCCCGGTAGATCAGGCGGCCGTCCGGGCCGGGCACCCCGACCAGCAGCCCGCCGATGCGGCGCGCGCCCGGCCGCCAGCCCCCGATCACGAAGTCGCCGGTCACCTCCAGCTTGACCTTCACCCAGTCCGGGGAGCGCACCCCGGGGCGGTAGACGGCACCGACCCGCTTGGCCATCACGCCCTCCAGGCCGTGCTCCCCGGCGGCCTCGTACGTCGCCGGCCCGTCGGCGAAGACCGGCGGCACGGCCCACCGCGCGCCGCCGAGCGCGAGCGAGTCCAGGGCCTCCCGGCGGCGCTCGTACGACCAGCCGGTCAGGTCGTCGCCGTGCAGGCGCAGCAGGTCGAAGATCATGTACGTCACCGGCATGACCGCCGCCAGTCGGGCGGCCTTGGTGCGGTCCCGCACGTGCATCCGCTCAGCGAGGGCGGTGAACGACGGCTGCCCGCCCTCGCCCAGCAGCACCACCTCGCCGTCGAGCAGCGCGTCGTCGATCTGCTCGGACAGGGTGGCCAGTTCGGGGTACGCGGCGGTGATCTCCACGCCGGAGCGGGCATACAGGTGTTGCGCGTCGCCGGAGATGTCGGCGAGCGCCCGGACCCCGTCCCACTTGAACTCGTACGCCCAGCCGTCACCCGCCGGGAGCGGCCCGGTCATCGCGAGCATCGGCTTGAGCGGCGCGCCGGGCACGACCCGACTGTAGTAGCAGGCCGAACACCTCGCGTGGAGTTCCTGCGGATGCGAGCATGGTCGATACCGGGGAAGGGAGCGCAGGATGCGTGCCATCTGGAAGGGAGCCGTGTCGTTCGGGCTCGTCTCGATCGGGGTGAAGCTCTACTCCGCGACCGAGGAGAAGGACATCCGGTTCCACCAGGTGCACCGCGAGGACGGCGGCCGCATCCGCTACAAGCGCACCTGCTCGGTCTGTGGCGAGGAGGTCACCTACGACGACATCGCCAAGGGCTACGACATCGGCGGCGGCGAGATGGTGATCCTCACCGACGAGGACTTCGCCGACCTGCCGCTGACCAGTTCCCGGGCGATCGACGTGCTGGAGTTCGTCCCCGCCGAGCAGGTCGACCCGATCCTCTACAACAAGGCCTACTACCTGGAGCCGGAGGGCACCGCCACCAAGCCGTACGTGCTGCTGCGGGACGCGCTGCTCGACTCGGAGCGGGTGGCCATCGTCAAGGTCGCGCTGCGCCAGCGGGAGCAGTTGGCGACCCTGCGGGTCCGCGAGGGTGTGCTGCTGCTCAACACCATGCTCTGGCCGGACGAGATCCGTACCCCCGACTTCGGCTTCCTCGACGAGGACCTGAAGGTGCGGCCGCCGGAGCTGGCGATGGCCAGCTCCCTCATCGACTCGATGACCGGCGAGTTCGAGCCGGACGTCTTCACGGACGACTACCGGGCCGCGTTGCAGGAGGTCATCGACGCCAAGGTGGAGGGTCGGGAGGTCGTCCAGCCGGAGGAGGTCGAGGAGGCGCCGGCCGCGGCGGTGGACCTGATGGCCGCGCTGAAGGCGTCGGTGGACCGGGCTCGGGCCGCGCGCGGCGAACAGCCGTCCCGAGGTGGTGGCGGCGAGCCGACGCCCATCTCGTCGGCCCGCTCGGCGCAGAAGGCGGCGGAGAAGAAGGCCGCCAAGGCGCCCGCGAAGAAGACCGCGACGAAGAAGACCGCCGAGAAGAAGGCGGCCGAGCCGGCGAAGAAGACCGCCGCCAAGAAGACCGCCGCGAAGAAGGCCGAGCCGGCCAAGAAGACCGCCGCGCGCAAGACCGCACCCCGCAAGAGCGCCTGAGGTACGCGGCACCGACGGTGTCCGCCAGAGCGGGTACGCTCCGCCGGCCGTCGGCCACCGGAGGAGCCCTCATGTCGTACACCCCTGACCTGGACCGGTTGTTGACGCCCGGGGCGCGTTTCACCGACGAACACGGCGCGTACGTCGTCGAGGCCCACCCGCTGGGCGACGTCGTACTGCCGACCGGCCGGGTCGTCGGGTGCGATCCGCTGGTCGTGTCGGAGGCCGAGCCGTACACGGTGACCGTCGCGCCGGGGCGGTACCCCGCCCGCGCCTGGGTGGCCGTGGTGCTGCGGGAGGACGCCGAGGTGGACCGGCGGGTGGCCGCGCTGGAGCTGGTGATCAGCGCCGAGCCGACCACCCGGTGGGAGCCGGCCGTGGTGGGCGACCAGGACGTCGCCGACCTCGGCGACGACGACTACTTCGGGTACGGCGTGGATGCCGGCGCCGGCACGCTCGCCGACCCGACCGCGCTCGCCGCCCTGGAGAGCTGGGACGAGGAGCGGATCGAGGACGTCTTCATCCCCGCCGAGCTGCCCTCGTCGCCGGTTCCGGGGCTGATCACGGCCGTCTTGGACGAGGTCACCGGCGCGAACATCGTCACGGTCGCCACCGGCTGGGGGGACGGCTGCTACGGCACCTGGATCGGGCGGACCGCCGACGGGCAGGTCACCTCGTTCGTGACCGACTTCATGGTGGTCCCGGAGTAACGTCCTGCGGACGGCGTTTCTGGACGATTCGAGGCGTCCGGGGCGGGCACAGCGGGCCGCTGGGCGGGTACCGTGTGCGTCGGCTTTCCCCCCGGCACCGGGTGCCGGCCACACCTTCGCAGCAGGGAGTCGACGACGTGAGCGAGCGCACGCAGGAGAACCGGTCGGAGGGCCAGAGCCCGGCGACGAAGGCGGGGCGGCGGCTGGCCGCCCAGTTGGCGGCGCAGAAGGCGGCCGAGGCGAAGCGCCGCCGCCAGGCCTGGGCCGGCGGACTCGCCGGTGTCGCCGTGATGGCGCTGCTGATCGGCGGTTTCGTCTGGATCGACAGCAACCGGGACGACAAGCCCAGCAACGCCTCCGGCGCCAACCCGTCCGCGTCCGCCCCGGCGGACGCCCCGGCTCAGGACGCCCCCACCGCGCCGCCCGCGCCGCAGCTTCCCGAGGGCGCCGACCCGGCGTTGGGCAGCAAGCCGACGGTGAAGGCCGGCACGGGCGAGCTGAAGAAGCTCACGGTCACCCCGATGATCAAGGGCACCGGCCCGGCGGTCAAGAAGGGGCAGAACATCACCACCAACTACGTGGGCGTCTTCTACAAGGACGGCAAGGAGTTCGACTCGTCCTGGAACGCCGGCCAGCCGGCCACCTTCCCGATCGGCGTGGGTCAGGTCATCCCGGGGTGGGACCAGGGCCTGATCGGTGTGACCGTGGGCAGCCGGGTGCAGCTCGACATCCCGGGCGAGCTGGCGTACGGCAACGACGAGGCCAAGGCCGGCGGCCGTCCGACCGGTCCGCTGCGCTTCGTGGTGGACGTGCTCGCCGCCCAGTGATCCGCCCGGATCGCCCCGGTTGTCACCCCGGCGCGATGGACTTGTTCACATGGGGCTTCCTGACCGTCACCCTCCGGCAGTAGGTTCGGCGTCACCCCGGGCGGCCACAGCCCGGGGTGACGACGCGGACGCGGGACGGTGGAGGTACGTGTGACGGCGCTGGAGGACCTCGGGCGTACCACCCGGGTGATGTGGACGTACTTCGAGCCGGTGCACGCGGTCACCTACTTCCACCCTCGGGCCCGTGCCGCGTACGAGGCGGTCGGACTGCGCGGCTACTGGCGGGGCTACTTCGCCGGTCGGGCCGCGCCGCTGGGCGCCGCCGAGGCCCCGCCGGTGGTCGCCGCCTTCTTCAGCTTCGCACCGCCGATGGTGAGCCGGGCCCTGCCCGCGGTGTGGCGGCTGGCCACCCCGTCGGAGGCGTTGCGCGCCCGGCTGACCGGCGCGGTGCAGGCCCTCGCGGAGCTGACCTACGAGCTGCCCGAGGGGCACCTGGCCGAGGCCGCCGACCTGCTGGAGCGGGCCGCCTCGGCGGCGCAGACCGCCGGTCGGGTGCTCGGGGCGGCCAACGCGGCGCTGCCGGTCGGGGAGTACCCGCTCGCTCGACTCTGGCAGGCCGCCACCACGCTGCGGGAGTTGCGCGGCGACGGACACATCGCCGCCCTGGTGTCCGCCGGCCTGGACCCGGTGGAGGTGCTGGCCTGGCGCGTCGCGGTGGACATGTCGGCCCAGAACCTGCTCGGTCGGGGCTGGTCCGAGGAGCAGTGGCAGGCCGCCCGCGAGCGGCTGACGCAGCGCGGCTGGCTGGCCGGGGACGGCAGCCCCACCGACGCCGGCCACGCCGAATTCCAGGCGATCGAGGACGCCACCGACCGCGCCGCCGGGCATCCGTGGCAGGCGCTCGGCCCGGGCGACACCGATCGCCTTCGTGAACTGCTGGAACCCCTGGCCCGGTCCTGCCACACGGTGATCCCGCCCGACAGCCCGATCGGGCTGCCCGCGCTGGCCGGCTGACCGCAGGTCCCACCGTCGGGCAGGATGGGCCCGTGGCGAATGCGGTGGTCTTCGACCTGGACGGCGTGATCGTGGATTCCGAACCGGTGTGGGAGGAGGTCCGGCGGGCGTACGTGGCGGCACACGGTGGCACGTGGCAGCCCGACACCCAGCGCCGGCTGATGGGCATGAGCACCGGCGAGTGGGCCCACTACCTCAGCGGCGAGCTGGGGGTGCGGCGCACCGCCGCGCAGGTGGCCGACGAGGTGGTGCGGGAGATGGCGCAGCGCTACCGGGAGCACGTTCCGTTGATCGACGGCGCGGACGACGTGGTACGCCGGTTGGCCGGTCGGTGGCCGCTCGGGTTGGCCAGTTCCTCGCCGACCCGGCTGATCGCGGCGGCACTGGAGGCCACCGGCCTGACCGACGCGTTCGGCGCGACCCTGTCGACCGAGGAGACCGAGCGGGGCAAGCCGGCGCCGGACGTGTACCTGAGCGTCGCGCAGCGCCTGGGCGTCGACCCGGCCCGCTGTGTGGCCGTGGAGGACTCGTCCAACGGCGTACGGTCGGCCGCGGCGGCGGGGATGCGGGTGGTGGCGGTGCCGCACGCGTCGTACCCCCTCGATCCGGACGCCGCCGGGCTCGCGGCCGTAACGCTGAGGTCGATCGGCGAGTTGACCCCGGAGGTGGTCGACGGCTTGGCATGACGGCATCGGCGCGGGGTACCGCAGCAGCCGCGACACGCCGCCCGCGTGCAGCGCCGGCCAGCGAGGAGACCCACGGATGAAGGCCATCGTGTACGAGCGCACCGGCGATCCGTCGGTGCTGAAACTGGTGGACCGACCGGTGCCCGAGCCGGGCCCGGGCGAGGTGCTGGTCCGGATGGCGGTCTCGGGGGTGAACCCGACGGACTGGAAGTCGCGCCGCTCGGCCGCGCCGGACGGGTGGCAGATTCCGGGGCAGGACGGCGCGGGTGTCGTCGAGGCGGTCGGTTCGGGTGTCGACCGCGAGCTGATCGGCGAGCGGGTCTGGATCTGGGAGGCGGCCTGGCAGCGGCCGTGGGGCACCAGCGCGGAGTACACGCTGGTACCGGTGCGGCAGACGGTGCCGCTGGGCGACGCGTCGTTCGAGCTGGGGGCGAGCCTGGGCATTCCGTTCCTCACCGCGCACCGCTGTCTGACGGCCGGCGAGTTCATGCCGGACGCGTTGCGTGCCGGCGCGCTGGCCGACCACACCGTGCTGGTGCAGGGCGGTGCGGGCGCGGTGGGCAACGCGGCGATCCAGCTCGCCCGCTGGGCCGACGCCACGGTGATCGCCACGGTGAGCAGTGCCGAGAAGGCGCAGCTCGCGGCATCAGCCGGCGCTTCGTACGTGATCAACTATCGCGAACAGGACGTGGTCGAGGAGGTCAGGAGGATCGCCCCCGACGGGGTCCACACGATCGTGGAGGTCTCCCCCACCACGAACGCGGCGATGGACGCGCAGCTGATCCGGCAGGGAGGCGCGGTCTGCATGTACGCCAGCGACGGCGGCGGATCCGACCTGACGATCCCGTTCGGCTCGCTCTTCGCGATGAACGCCCGGTGGCAGTTCGTGCTGGTCTACACCGAGCCGAACGGGGCCAAGGCGCAGGGTGTCGTCGACGTGGCGGCGGCCGCCAACCAGGGCGGCATCCGGGTGGGCGCGGACGCCGGTCTGCCGCTGCACCGCTACCCGCTCGCCGACACGGCCGCGGCGCACCAGGCGGTCGAGGACTCGGCGGTCGGCAAGGTGCTGATCAGCACCAGCGACGCCTGAACGGGTCGTCGGGCACCGGATTTCCCCGTCACCAGGACAGAGGCGAACAATTTTCGCAAGAATGACGGTGCGGGATCACCCGCGTGGAGCGGGCGGCCCCGGCGCGGTGCGAACGCCGGGGCCGCCCTCTGGGGAGGAATGTCAGGAGTACTCCTCTGCCCATAGGCGACGGTGCCCGGTCAAACGTTACGGTGCTGTCAGCTCCCGGACAGTCAGCTCGCCTTCGGCGTACCGCGAACGGACGACTTTCTTGTCGAACTTGCCCACGCTGGTCTTCGGCACGGTGTCGATGAACGCCCACCGCTCGGGCAACTGCCAGCGGGCCACCGCGCCGGCCAGGAAGTCCCGCAGCTCCTCGGCGGTCACCGAGGCGCCCTCCCGGACCACCACGGTCGCCAAGGGCCGTTCGTCCCACCGCTCGTCCGGGACACCCACCACGCACGCCTCCAGCACGGCCGGATGGGCCATCAGCGCGTTCTCCAGCTCGACCGACGAGATCCACTCGCCGCCGGACTTGATCACGTCCTTCGCGCGGTCGGTCAGCCTGATGTACCCGTCCGTGGAGAGCGTGCCGACGTCGCCGGTCCGCAGCCAGCCGTCGCGGAACTTCTCCGGATCAGGGGCGTCGTCACCGACGTACCGTGCGGTCACCCACGGCCCACGGACCTCCAGCTCGCCCACGGCCGTGCCGTCGGCGGGCAGCGGCTCGCCGGACGGGCCGACGATCCGGGCCTGCACGCCCGCCGGCACGCGCCCCTGCGTGTAGCGGTAGCGCCACGCCTCGTCCCCGGCCACCCCGGCGGGCGGACGCGAGACCGACCCCAGCGGCGACATCTCGGTCATCCCCCAGGCGTGGATGACGTCGATCCCGTGCCGCTCGTCGAACGCGTGCATCAGCGCCGGCGGGCAGGCCGAACCGCCGACGATCACCTCGGTGAGCGAGGAGCTGTCCACGTCGTGGCTGTCCAGGTAGGCCAGCAGGTCGGTCCAGATGGTCGGCACCGCGCCGGCCAGGGTGGGCCGCTCGGCGGCGATCATCTCGGCGATCGGCGCGGCCTGGAGAAAGCGGTCCGGCATGATCAACGACGCGCCGGAGAGGAACGCCGCGTACGGCAGGCCCCACGACATGGCGTGGAACATCGGCACGATGGCCAACTCCCGGTCGGTCGGCCCGAGACCGAAGCCCTCCGGCATGCAGACCTGCAACGAGTGCAGGTAGATGGACCGGTGCGAGTAGGCGACGCCCTTCGGGTTGCCGGTCGTGCCGGACGTGTAGCAGAGCGCGGCGGCGTCCCGCTCGTCCACCTCCGGCCAGTCGTAGACGTCCGGACGGTCGGCGAGCAGCGCGTCCCAGTGGTGCACCGTGATCCGGTCGCCGGCAGCCGCCACCAGTGGGGCCGGGTCGCCACCGCCGACCACCACCACGTGCCGCACCGTCTTTAACTCGCCGATCACCCGGGCCAGCAGCGGGATGAGCGTGGTGTCGACCAGCACCACGCGGTCCTGCGCGTGGTTGGCGATGTAGACGACCTGGTCGGGAAAGAGCCGGATGTTGAGCGTGTGCAACACCGCGCCCATGCTGGGCACCGCGAAGTAGGCCACCAGATGCTCGTTGTTGTTCCACATGAAGGTGGCGACCCGCTCGTCGCCGGTCACCCCGCACGCGTCGCGCAGCGCGTGGGCCAGCCGGGCTGCCGAGCGACCCACCTCGGCGTACGTCATCCGGCGGGGCTCGGCGCCCGTCCAGGTGACCACCTCGGCGGTGCCGTGCACCCCTGCGCCGTGGTCGAGGATCCGGGAGACCTGCAGGGGAGCGTCCATCATCGTGCTACGCATGGGTAACAAGCTAGTGTCGGCGGTCACACGTTGGGAACCCCCGTAAATTGTCGCAGGTGAGCATCTCCTGGGCCGACTCGTACGTGGGGCAGTTGCGCGCGCTCGCCGGGGACCGGACGCTGATGTTCGTCGGCGCCCGCGCCGTCGTCAGCGACAACGCGGGACGCATCCTGTTGATTCAACGCTCGGACAACGGCCAGTGGGCCATGCCCGCCGGTGCCATGGAGCTGGGCGAGTCCATCGCCGACTGCGCGGTACGCGAGGTGCGCGAGGAGACCGGGCTGCGGGCACTGAGGGTCTGCGCGTTCGCGCTCTACACCGGCCCGGACCGGACCAGCACCAACATGTACGGGCACACCTACCAGGTCTTCACCACCGCGTTCAAGGTGGAGGAGTGGGACGGGGAGCTGACCCGGGTCACCGACGAGACCACCGACGCGGGCTTCTTCGCCCGTGACCGCTTCCCGTCCCCACTCTCCGCGTCGGTCCTGGAGACCCTGGCCGACCTGGACGTCTTCGAGCAGACGAACCGGCTGATCCTCAAGTAGCGCGGTGGCGGGTGCGCTGCGTGCGCGTCCGCCCCGAAGAGGCTGATGCCGGTGAGGCATCAAGATGACTCACCGGCATCACGCTCAGACGGAAGTTGGGGGCCCCCACCTCAGATCATCGTCTGGGACTTGGCCTCCATGTCGGCGGCTGCCTCTTCCTTGGACTCCCGCGTCAGCGGCTTGCCGCCCGGTGCCGGAGCCTCACCGCCGAGCGGGTCGGCCCCGCCCTTAGCGCCCTGCGGGCCGGTGCCTCGCAGCTCCTTGTTGGGCATCGCCAGTGTCACCAGCACCGCCAGGATGGCTACCAGCCCGGCGGTCAGGAAGACCATGTCCAGCGCGTCGACGAAAGCGTTCTGGATCGCCGCCCGCACCGGTCCGGGCAGCGCCATGATGGTCGCCGGGTCGTTGATCGAGATGTTGGTGCCGCCGCTCGCCGCGACCGCCGCCCGCTGCTCCGGCGGGAGCTGGGCGATCGCGGCCGGCAGCCGGTCCGACAGGCCCCCGGCGAGTCGCGTGGAGAGCACCGCGCCGAGGATCGCCACCCCGAAGGAACCGCCCAGTGACCGGAAGAAGGTCGCCGACGAGGTGCCCGCGCCCAGGTCGCGTACGGAGACGGCGTTCTGCACGGCGAGGACCAGCGACTGCATGCACAGGCCCAGGCCGACGCCGATCACGATCATGAAGGCGAACGCGAGCCAGAGCGAGGTGCCCACCCTGAGCTGGGTGAACAGCAACATGCCGACCAGCAGCGTCACCGACCCGGCCACCGGGAACCACTTGTAGCGGCCGATCCGGCTCATCGCGCGTCCGGTGATGATGGAGGTGACGATGATGCCCGTCATCATCGGCAGCATCAGCAGACCGCTGCGGGTCGGCGAGGCGCCCTTGACGATCTGCAGGTACAGCGGGATGAAAATGATCGACCCGAACATCACCAGACCGAGCACGAAGCCGGCCGAGTTGGCCAGCGCGAACGTCGCGCTGCGAAACAGCCGCAGGGGCAGGATCGGCTCGGCGACCCGCGCCTCCTGGAGTACGAACAGTACGGCGAGCACGGCACCGGCGACGAAGAGACCGATGATGACGCCGGAGCCCCACGCGTACTCGTTGCCACCCCAGCTCAGCGCGAGCAGCAGGCAGCTCACCCCGGCGACGAGCAGCCCCGCGCCGAGCCAGTCGATCGCGTGGTCCCGCCGCTCGAACGGGATCAGCCGCATCACGTGGTAGCAGACCACGATGGCCAGGATCGCCAGCGGCACGTTGATGTAGAAGATCCACCGCCAGTCGGTCTCGGCGAAGTACCCACCCACCAGCGGTCCCGCCACCGACGCGATGCCGAACACCGCGCCGAAGAGACCCTGGTAGCGGCCCCTCTCCCGGGGTGACACCACGTCCGAGATGATCGTGAAGGCCAGCGTCAGCAGACCACCCGCGCCCAGTCCCTGGATGCCGCGCGTGACGATCAGCTGGGTCATGTTCTGGGACAGCCCGGCCAGCAGCGACCCGAGCAGGAACGTCCCGATCGAGAAGAGGAAGACCGGGCGACGCCCGTACAGGTCGGCCATCTTGCCGTACAGGGGCGTCGACGCGGTCGAGGCGAGCAGATACGCCGTGACCACCCACGAGTAGTGGTTGATCCCGCCCAGCTCACCGACGATGGTCGGCAGGGCCGTACCGACGATGGTCTGGTCGAGGGCGGCCAGCAGCATGCCGGTCATCAGACCCAGCATGAGAAGCCTGATCTGCTGGCGGTTCAACACCGGAGTAGCGGACGCGTCGGCAGTCATACGCCCTTCTATCCGCCCCACCCCAGAACATGCACCCATCCCCCGCCCATATCGGCGTTGATCATGAAGTTATTGCCCGGACACGCCGAAACCGGTGGCAATAACTTCATGATCAACGGGGCGAGTCGGGCCTGGGGTCAGGAGGCGGCGAAGGATTTGGTGATCTGGGCGCAGAAGGCGGGGAGGTCGTCTGGTTTGCGGCTGCTGACGAGGTTGCCGTCGGTTACGCACTCCTCGTCTACCCAGGTTGCGCCGGCGTTGGTGAGGTCGGTGTGGAGGCTGGGCCAGGAGGTGATCTTGCGGCCGCGCACCACGTCCGCCTCGATCAGCGTCCACGGGCCGTGGCAGATCACCCCGACCGGCTTACCTGCCTCGAAGAACGACTTCACGAACCGGACCGCGTCCGGGTCCGACCGCAGGAAGTCCGGGTTCGCCACCCCGCCTGGCAGCACCAGCGCGTCGTACCCGGCGGCGTCCGCCTTGTCGGCGGTGACGTCCACGTCGTACGTCTTGGACTGGTCCAGGTGGTTGAAGGACTGGATGGAACCGGGCTTGAGCGAGACCAGCTCCGCGGTCGCGCCGGCGTTCTCGACCGCCTCGCGCGGCTGGACGTACTCGACCTCCTCGACACCGTCGGCGGCCAGGAACGCGATCCTCTTACCCTGCAATGTCGCTGCCATCTCGGTACATCTCCTCTCCGGGGTACCTCAGTTCCCTTCCCGCGACCTACCGCCCGAAACACCCCACGAGGGACGTCACATGGGCCCAGGTTTGTCCCCGAGGCCGCTGGGGACCCGGGGAGGCATGGCAGGAGCAGCAGCGGAACAGCGCACGCTCGCCACCGTCGTGGAGAGCTGGCTCGGGCGTCCGGTCCTGATCGTCGGTGACGCCATGCTGGACGAGTGGCGGTTCGCCGAGTCCGACCGGCTCTGCCGGGAGGCGCCCGCCCCGGTCCTGACCCTGCGTCGGCGGATCTCCGCCGCCGGTGGGGCCGCGAACACCGCCGTCAACGTCGCCACCCTCGGCGGTCGGGCCGTGCTGGTGGCGCCGGTCGGCGCGGACGTCGCCGGGGACGAACTGCACGACTGTCTGGACCGGGCCGGCGTCTGGGACCGTACCGTCAACCAACCCGGCCGACCCACCCCCGTGAAGCGGCGGATGCTGGCCGGCAACCAGATCCTGCTCCGGGAGGATTCGGGCGACCCCGACGACGCGCTCGACCCGGACGGCGTGGCCCGGCTGCTCACGGCGCTGGACTGCGCCACCGAGGAGCTGCGCGCCGCCGCCGACGGCGAGGCGCCGACCCTGGTGGTCTGCGACTACGGCCTGGGGGCGCTGCCCGCGCCGGTCCGCGCGTGGCTGGTCGAGCACCGCGAGCGGTACGCCACGGTCGCGCTGGACGCCCACGACCTCGCCGACTGGCGGGGGCTCGCGCCGACCGTGGTCACCCCGAGCTTCGCCGAGGCGACCCGGCTGCTGGCCCGCGCCGGTGGTGCGACCCGTACGACGGCCGGCACCGACCTGCACCTGGAACACCCCGACTTCGACCCGGCCGACGGGCCGTCCGAGCTGAGCGTGGGTGCCGCCCCGGGCGGGGCCCGCGCCGACGACCGTCCCGGCCCGGTCGGCGAACCCACCCCGGGCGAGAGTCGGGTGGCCCTCACCGGCGACGGTCTCAGCGTCACCGGCACGGGCGTCACCGTGAACACCGAGGCCGGGGCGGGCGTGGACCGGGCCGTGCTGGCCGAGTCGCGCCTCGCGGAGCTGCACGCCCACACGGGGGCGGACGTGGTCGCGGTGACCCTGGACACCGACGGCGCGGTGGTCGGTGGCGCGGACGGCGAGCGGCGGCGAAGCCACAGCACCCCGGTCCCGGCGAGCCACGCCGTCGGAGCGGGAGACGCCTACCTGGCGGCGATGACGCTGGCCCTGGCCGCCGCCGCGCCGCTGCCCACCGCCGCGCAACTCGCCCAGCTCGCGGCCACCATCACGGTCTCCGACACCGGCACCTGCGTGTGCCTGCGCGACGACCTGCTCGCCGCGCTCGACATGCCGTCGGAGGCCAGCGGGCACCCGGCGGTGGTCGGCACCGACGAGTTGGACGCGATCGTCGCCGAACACCGCGAGGCGGGACGGTCGGTGGTGTTCACCAACGGCTGCTTCGACGTGCTGCACCCCGGGCACGTGCGCTACCTGGAGCAGGCCCGCGCCCTGGGCGACCTGCTCATCGTGGCGGTCAACTCGGACGGCAGCGTACGCCGGCTCAAGGGTCCGGACCGGCCGGTCAACCCGGTCGAGGACCGCGGCGCCCTGCTGGCCGCGCTATCCTGCGTGGACCATGTGGTGGTCTTCGAGGAGGACTCGCCCGCCGCGCTGATCGAGGCGGTCCGGCCGGACGTCTACGTCAAGGGCGGGGACTACCCGCCCGAGCTGGTGCCGGAAGCGCCGCTGGTGCGGCGGCTCGGCGGTCAGGTGCGCACCCTCGGGTACGTGGCGGACCGGTCCACCTCCGCGATCATCGAACGCATCCGGTCACACGGTCAGGACCCGTCGTCGTACGCCTCCGACCCGTCGTTGAGCACCCGTACCCAGTCGTCGTGAACCGGCCACTCGCCCTCGGCGTCCCGGCGGAGTTCCGCGTCGACCGGCTCGTCGACGTGCTGATCCCGACCCGCAACCGGCCCACCGAGCTGGCCGTCACCCTGGCCGGGCTCGCCGCGCAGGAGGGGGTTCCCGGCTTCGGCGTGGTGGTCAGCGACCAGTCCGACGGTGACCCGGCGTACGCCCACCCGGCTGCGGCCACCATGGTCCGGGCGCTGCGGCACGCCGGCCACCCGGTGCTGCTGACCCGCCGGCTGCCGCGTCGTGGCCTGGCCGAGCACCGCGCGTACCTGCTCGCCGCGTCGGCCGCCCGGTACGTGCTCAACCTCGACGACGATGTCTGGCTGGAGCCGGGGGCGCTGCGCCGGCTGGTCACCGCGATCGAGGAGTTGGGCTGCGGGTTCGTGGGCAACGGCGTGCACGGTCTGTCGTACGTCGACGACGTCCGCCCGGACACGCACGGGCACTACGAGGAGTGGGCGGGACCGCCCGCGCCGGAGCGGATCCGCCCCGGCAGCGTCGAATGGGACCGCGCCCGGATCCACTCGGCGGCCAACCTGCTGCACGTCACCGCCCGGGCAGGGCTGCCATCCGGGGCGTGGCGGGCGTACAAGGTGTCCTGGATCGGCGGCTGCGTGCTCTACGACCGGGCCAAGCTCCTCGACTCGGGCGGGTTCGACTTCTGGCGGCGGGTGCAGGAGCGACATCAGGGCGAGGACGTGGCCGCCCAGCTCGCGGTGCTGGCCCGGCACGGCGGGGCGGGCATCCTGCCCAGCGGCGCCTACCACCTGGAGACCCCCACCACGGTCACCGAACGGGACGTGGAGGCGTGGGAGGTCGTCCTCGCCGACGAGGGCGCCGCTACGGGTTGAGCAGTTCGCGGGCCGCCTCGCGCACCTCGGCCACCGGCACGTCGGTGACGAACGAGTCGCGGTGCGGGCACTCGCCGTCGCCGGGCCGGTGCGGGTAGATGCCGGGCGTGCAGTCCACCCCACAGACCGGGCAGTGCACCATCCAGGAGGTGATCGGCCGGTGCCGGCCGCGCAGCGGCGTCGCCGTGTTGATCAGGTTGCCGACCCAGAAGATGCCCACCGTCGGCGTACCCACCGCGGCGGCCAGGTGCAGCGGGCCGGTGTCGTTCGAGACGACCAGCGCGCAACCGGCGTAGCAGCCGGCCAGCCCGCCGAGGCTGAGCGTGCCGACCTGCGGCCGGACCGGTGCCACGGCCGCCGCGACCACCCGGTCCACGACGTCCCGCTCGGCCGGCGTACCGGTCACCAGCACCTCGTAGCCGTCGTCGTGCAGCGCGTCCGCCACCTCGGCGAACCGCTCGGCCGGCCAGCGCCGTCGGGTGTCGCTGGCACCGGGATGCAACGCCACCCGGGGCCGCTCCGGAGGGCCGAGCACCCGCTCCGCCTCGCTCCGGTCGGCGTCGGTGACCGCCAGCGTCGGCACGATCGTGGTGGCCGGAGCGCCCACCAGGGCCACCGTCTCCAGGTAGCGGATCACCTCGTGCTGGTAGTACACGTAGCGGACCCACCGGTCCAGCGGCGGCGCGTCCTCGGCGCGCAACCCCACGGTCACCCGGGCCCCGAGCCGACTGACGAACGGATTGGAGTTGGCCCCACCACCGTGGACCTGTACCGCCAGGTCGAAGCCCTCGTCCCGGGCCGCCGCCACGAAGTCGTCGATGGTCGAGGTCGACTCGTCGGCCACCGGCTCGCGGATACCGGGCCCCGGCGGCACCACCAGCACCCGGTCCACCGGGCCGGGCCGGTCGCGCCAGAGCGCCGCGTGCCACGGCGCCCCGAGCAACACGATCTCCGCCGAGGGGTACGCGGCACGCAGCGCCTCCAACGCCGGGAGGACGAAGATGAAGTCGCCGAGGGCGTTGGCGCGCAGCACCGCGATCTTCCGCACGTCTTCGACTCGCCCGGCCGTCGGGCCGAGCAGGGACGGGGTGACCACCTGGCCCGCTACGGCCGGTCGATCTCGCCGACGGCGTCCGGGTGGTGCAGCTCCCGGCCGGCCGCAGGGTCGGCCGGAACCGGCGTACCCCCGGACAGGCCGCCGGAGCGCGGCCCGCTGCGGCCGACGGTGATGGTGCGCGGCGCTGGCCGCGCCGCCCGGGGCAGGTGGACCCGGAGCAGCCCGTGGTCCATCACCGCGTCGATGCCCTCCGGGTCGACCCGTGAGGGCAGGTCGACGCGGTACTCGAAACCGCGTGTCTCGAAGCCACCGGGGATGCCCTGGTCGGCGTTGACCTCGGCCTCGGAGCGGCCCCGCACGCACAACTCGCGGTCGTCCAGCTCGACGGCGACCTCCTCCGGCGCGACGCCGGGCAGCCGCACGATGACCTGCCAGCCGTCCGCGGTCTCGGTCAGCTCGACGTCGGACGCCCCGGCCCGGCCGCCGACCAGCCGGCTCAGCTCGGCGCGCAGCGACTGCAACTCGCCCATCGGATCCCAGCCCTGTTGCCGGCTACGCCATCCCCGGCCGAATCCACCGGCCTGCTGCTCGCTCATCGCGCGTCTCCGATCCGCTGGGTGGTGGGCCGCAGTGAGCTGGGCGCGTTCAGATCGGCGTCGGGGTCGACGCCCACACCGAGCCGGTCGACGAGCTCGCCACCGAGCCAGGCGCTGATGCCGAGGATCGCCACCGCGACGATCTCGATCGCGATCAGCGCGCCACCCGCGGCCCGTGAGTCCGCGTTGAGCCGGACCACCCACACGGCGGCGAAGAGCAGGACCACCGCGATGTTCGCGCCCGCGTGCAGCAGACCCACCCGCTTCGCGCGGGTGCCGGTCGGGATGGCCAGCAGGTCGAACGAGCCGGCCGCCGCGGCCAGCAGGCCGCCGATCAGACCGACGGTGATGTTCCAGTAGGCGACCTCACCGAGGAAGTCGGGGCCGCCGACCGTGTCGACGATGTCGAACAGCACCGCGGTGACCAGCAACGCCACCGGGAACATGACCAGCATCGGGTGGACTGGGTGACCCAGCACCTTGAGTCGGCTCTCCATCTCCCGGCCTCCACTGGTCGGCGTTCCTGCGGACGGTACGTGCGGCGGGCGTGTCGGGTGGGGCCGTACCCCCGGCGGCAATGCGCAAACCTCGCACTGGCCACGTCGGCCTAGGCTGACGTCGGTGGTGCCCGCCACCAGCTCAACGGCTGAGGGAGGATCACGTGACGGTGGAGATCACCACGCACGAGGAACTACGCGAGCTGCTCGGGACGCCGCACCCCCGGGCCGCCAACAAGGACCGCCCCCGCCTGCACGAACGCGACCGGCAGTGGCTCGCCGCCGCGCCGTTCTGCCTGATGGCGACGGCCGGCGCGGACGGCACCTGCGACGTCTCCCCCAAGGGCGACCCGGCCGGGTTCGCGCTGGTGCTCGACGACACGACGATCGCGCTGCCCGAGCGGCCGGGCAACAAGCGCGCGGACGGCTACCGGAACATCCTGGACAACCCGCATGTCGGGCTGCTCTTCCTGATCCCGGGCCGCACCGACACGCTGCGGATCAACGGTCGGGCCCGCCTGGTGCGCGACGCGCCCTGGTTCGACGACATGGTGGTCAAGGGGCACCGACCGGTACTGGCCGTGGTCGTGGAGATCGAGCAGATCTTCTACCACTGCGCGAAGGCGTTCCTGCGATCGGCGCTGTGGCAGCCGGAGACCTGGCAGCCGGACGTCCTGCCGTCCCGCGCCCGCCTGATCAAGGAGGTCGAGGCGCCCGCCGAGAGCCTGGCTGAGTTGGAGCAGCACTACGGCCCGGAGTACGCCAAGAAGATCTACGTCTAGTCGGTCAGGCCGACACCATCCACAGGTGACCGTCCGGATCGGCGACGACGCCCGCGTACCCCCAGGGTTGTGTTTTCGGCTCGGTGACCACCTCGCCGCCGGCGGCGCGCGCCCGCTCGACGATCGCGTCCGCCTCCTCCGTGCTGTCGGCGCTGAGGCCGAGCAGGCACTCGCTCTGCCCCCTCGGGGCGACCTCGCGCGGGCCGATCACCCAGCCGAAGCCGCCGGTCGGGACGAGCATCAGGCGTAGCCCGTCGTTCACCACGAACTGCAACGGCTCCGGCAGGCCGTCGTCGGCCGGCTCGCCCACCGCGTCGAGGCCGAGGCCGTCCCGGTAGAAGCGGTACGACACCGAGCGGTCGGCGATTGGCAGGCTGAGGATCACTGGCGCAACGGGCATGGGCAGAAGCCTCCGTGGGGTGTGGTGACGACACGATGTGCGTCTAGCCTTCCCGGATGGACGCGGACGACTGGTTGACCGACACACGTACCTCGTACGACACAGTAGCGGTCAGTTACGCCGAGCTCGTCCGTGACTTTCTGGCGAGCGCGCCGTACGAGCGGGCGGCGCTGGCGCTCTTCGCCGAGCTCGTGCGCGCCGGTGGCGGCGGGCCGGTCGCCGACGTGGGCTGCGGAACCGGCCGCATCACCGCTCACCTGCACGGACTGGGTCTCGATGTGTTCGGCATCGACCTGTCCCCCGGGATGCTGGCGGTGGCGCGGCGCGAGAACCCCCAGCTCAGATTCGAGGTCGGCTCGATGACCGACCTCGACCTGGCCGACGGCTCGGTGGCCGGCCTGCTCGCCTGGTACTCGCTCATCCACGTTCCGGACCGGCAGCTCGGTCAGGTCCTCGCGCACTTCCACCGGGTGGTTCGGCCGGGCGGCCCGCTGCTGGTCGGTTTCCACGTCGGCGACGAGACGACCCTCAAGACCGAGGGGTACGGCGGCCATCCGATGCGGATCCACGTGCACCGCCGCCGGCCGGCGCGGATGTCGGACTGGCTCCGCGACCACGGCTTCGCGGTCGAGGCCGAGATGACGGTCACCTCACCGGAGAGCAAGCTCGGCGGGATCATCTTCGGCCGGCGGAAGCCCTGAGCCACCGGTTGTCAGCCCTCCAGATCCCCTGCTACCGTCAAACTGCGAACGGCGTTAGCAGTAACGCGGCGGGAGGATGGCGATGGCGGACGACACGCGGCCGGTCTGGGTGCTCGGTGGCGGCGGAGTCGCCGGCATCGCCTGGGAGGTGGGCGTCCTCGCCGGCCTCGCCGACGAGGGGCTGACCATGGCCCCGGACGCGGTGCTGCTCGGCACCAGCGCCGGTGCCGTGGTGGGCGCCCAGCTCGCCAGCGGCACACCCCTGCCTGAGCTGTACGAGCGCCAGCGTCAGGGCGTGCCCCACGAGACCGCGCCCGCGCTGGGCCTGCTCGGCCTCCTGCGGCTCGCCCGCGCACAGCTGTTCGCCCGCAGCCCCGAGCAGGCCGCCCGGCGCATCGGCAAGCTCGCGCTCGCGGCCCGCATCGACGACCCGTCACGGCAGCGCCGGATCGCGGAGGCCCGCCTCCCGGACCACGACTGGAAGGACGCCGACCTCCGCATCGCCGCCGTCGACGCCGAGTCCGGCGTCCTGCGCCTCTTCACGCGGCACGACGGCGTACCCCTCGTGGACGCGGTCGCCGCGAGCTGCGCCGTGCCGCAGTCCGCCGCTCCGGTGACGATCGGCGGCCGCCGGTACATGGACGGTGGCATGCGCTCCAGCCTCAACCTGGACCTCGCACCCGGGCACGGCCCGGTGATCGCCCTCGCGCCCAGCACCGCTGCCATCGGGCCGTGGGCCCGGATCGAGAAGCAGCGAGCCGCCTTGGACCCGGGTCGCCCGGTCGAGCTGCTGCTCCGCGACACGGCATCCAAGCGCGCGCAGGGCGCGAGCGTGATGGACCGGTCCGTCGTGCCGACGCTCGTGGCCGCCGGCCGGGACCAGGGTCGGCACGAAGCGCCACGGGTGGCCGCCGCGCTCGACGCGACCAGCCGCTCGTAGGGGCCCGATCGACATCGACGCGTCGCCATGGCAGGCCCACGCGGCAGCGCGCGATTGCCTACCCTGATCACATTAGCTCCGATGGATAGAATCGAGCCGTGGCCCGGGAATTCGACACTCAGCTCATCGAGTCGGTCGCGGTTCGCCGCGCCCGCATGCGTGAGCTGCTGCTCTGGGGCCGGCAGCGTCGCGTCCGCGCCACCGGCGACGGGTTCCGCTGGCTGCGGACCGGTCTCGTGCTGGCGGCGGTGGCCTGCGCCGTGTGTGTGGGCTGGTCCTTCCTGCAGAACGTCGTCGCCGAGCAGCAGAAGGCACGCAACCCGGCAGCCGTCCAGCCGACGGGCCAGCGATGACCGGCCCGCAGACCCTCGCGTCCACCGGTCATCTCAGTCGGGTGACCCTGGCTGGGCCACACCGCCGCATCGACCTCGTGTTGCCCGCCGACGAGCCACTCGGCCTGCTGCTGCCCGAGGTCGTCGCCCTGGTGGGTCACCCACCGACGGACAATTCGCGGGGCTACCAGATCAGCACCCTCGACGGTACGGTGCTCGATCCCGCCGGCAGTCTGCGGCAGGCCGCCGTACCCGACGGAGCCCTGCTACGGGTCGACCCGATCTCGGAGGCACCACCGGCGGCGATCGTCCACGATGTCTCCGACGAGGTCGGCGACGACCTCACGCGCCGACGCGGCCGGTGGGGTGACGTTCCTCGGAGGTGGACCGCGACCACCGCCTGCCTGGTGGCCGCCACCACGGCCGCACTACTCTCCGGCCCCCGACTCGGTCCCGCCCTGATCAGCGTCGTCGGCTGTGCGGTCGCCCTGGCCGGCCTCCTCCTCGGGGTGGCGGGCCGCCGGGCCGTCGGGGTGGCGGTGGTGCTCAGCGGTGCCGCGATCGTGGCGACCACCGTGCCCGGCTGGACCGACACCACCGCCGGACAGCTGGCGCTGTGGGCCGTGGTGATCGGCTGCACCGTCCTGGCCGTGGGTGCGGCGACGGGCAACGGCCGCGCCGGCCTCCTCGGCGGCGGGACAGCACTCCTCCTGGTCGCGGGCTGGGGCACCCCGCTGCTGATCGGCGTTCCCGACGAGCGGACCGCGGCGGTGATGGCCATCGCGTCGGTGGGCGTACTGGGGCTGCTACCCCGGTTCGCGTTGATCACCTCGGGCCTCACCCGTCTCGACGACCGACGCAGCAACGACGAGCCGGTGAGCCGGGTATCCGTGCAGGCCGCCGTCGACTCCGCGCATCGAGGCCTGGCCGTCGCGGCGATCGCGGCGGCGACATCGGCGGCGATAGCCGGGCTCGTCCTGGCGGCCACGCCGGGTCCGTGGCCCCTGGCGCTGGCAGTCCTGGTGGCCGCCGCCCTGCTGCTGCGGATGCGCGCCTTCCCGCTGGCGGCCGAAGTGGTGGCGCTGGTGACCGGCACGCTCACCGTCGTGGGTGGCCTGCTGCTGAGCTGGATACACCAACGACCCGACACGTGGTGGGCCACCGCCGTGGCGGCCCTCGGTGTCAGCGCGGTCTCCCTGGCGATCCTGGCGTACCGGCCGCCGCCACACATCCTGGCGCGGGGCCGGCAGCTCGCCGACCGTGTCGAGGCCCTGACCGTGATGGCGCTGGTACCCGTCGCGGTCGGGGTGTTCGGGCTCTACTCACGACTACTCGACACCTTTTGAGAGGGGGTGGCATGAGCGCTCCACCGGTGCCGCGCACCGCACCGCCGGCCGGTCCCCCGGTGGCGGAGCCGAACAACCCGCCGATCGCACGCCATCCCCCCTCCGGCGACTCGGCGCTACGGCGTACCTGGCGCAGCGCCAGCCAGATGTTCGCCAGCGGCCGGCAGAACCGGGAACTCGCCGACCTGGCGGCCGAGGTCCAATCGCCCGTACACACCGGCCGGCGCATCGCGGTGGCCTCCGTGCACGGTGGCGCCGGGAAGTCCACGGTCGCCGCGCTGCTGGCGTCGGTGTTCGCGGCCCGTCGTGCCGATCCGGTGCTCGCCGCGGACGCCGACCCGTACGAGGGCTCACTGACCTGGCGCCTCGGCGTGCCGAGCGAACCGTCGCTGCACCAGCTGGCACCCGGCCTGCTCGCGGCACGAGGCGGCGACCTACGCGAGCTGGCCCCACTCCTGCCCCGCACCGGGACGGGCCTCTGGGTGCTGCCGGGCGGCACCACCAACGCGAACCTGTGCACTGCGGTTACCCGCGCGCTGTCGCGCCTCTTCGCCGTCACCGTCACCGACTGCCCACCCGGGCTGGAAGCCCGTACCCCCGCCGGGGTGATGGCGGACGCGCACGCCGTGGTGCTCGTCGCGGCGGCCACACCCGACGGGGTACGGGG
The DNA here is from genome assembly GCF_049179015.1 of Micromonospora sp. WMMD736. Classification (NCBI taxonomy): domain Bacteria; kingdom Bacillati; phylum Actinomycetota; class Actinomycetes; order Micromonosporales; family Micromonosporaceae; genus Micromonospora; species Micromonospora sp. WMMD736. The sequence goes on along the minus strand of NZ_JBMHMI010000001.1, from coordinate 4,853,124 downwards.
CACCTACCAGGCCCTACGCCGGATCGTCGACGACGGGTACGGGGCCTGGCTGGACCGGGTGGTCGTCGTGCTGAGCGCGGGCAACCCGCACGGCCGCTCGACGCTGGACCAGCGCGCGGCACGGGAGCTGATCGGGCAGACCGGTGTACCGGTGGTGGCGCTGCCCTACGACCGTCACCTGGCCGCCGGCGCGCTCATCACGCCGTCACGGATCGGCGAGGCGACGCTCGTGGAGGTGACCCGCGCCGCCGCGTTGGCCCTGACCCGCGCCCGGCAGACGTGACCGGAGGACCGTATGTCGACGCGCATGGTGCACCGCCCCGCCCGGATGGCCCGCCCGATGTCCACGATGGATCCGCTGGTGCTGGATCCACCACCGCAACTGCCCGACGGCCGGTCCGCGATGGGGCTTCAGGCGCTGCTGCCGATGGCCGGCGCGGGGGTGGCCATGAGCATGATGATGTTCCTGCGTGGCTCGGGATTCGCCGCCCTCGGCGCGGTGGTGATGGTGGCGGCGCTGGGCGCCGCCGGAGCGATGTACCTCACCCAGCTGGGCAAGGCCGGCCGACAGCGCCGCGCGCAGCGCGAGCGCTACCAGGACTACCTGGAGGAACTGCGGGACCAGCTGCGCGAGACCGAGCAGCGGCTGCGTGAGGAGGCCAGCCTCCTCGACCCGCCGGTGAACCGGCTGCTCGACGTCATCCGCAGCCCCGCCCGGCTGTGGGAGCGCCGACGCGCCGACATCGACTTCCTGCACGTCCGACTGGGTGTGGGCGCACTGCCGGTGCGCCCCATCGAGCTGCGCGAGCAGAGCACGCCCACCAACCCGCTCGATCCGTTCATGCGTCACGAGGCGCGTTCACTGATCCGCCGCTTCGCGCTGACACCAGGGCTGCCGCTGCGGGCGAACCTCGACTGCGCCGGGGACGTCAGCGTGATCGCGCCGAACCACGCGGAGGCGGTGGCGGTCGCCAGGGCGATCCTCGTGCAGGTCGCCGCGTTCCACGCACCGGATGACGTGACGCTCGCGATCATCACCACCGGAGAGCGGGCCCGGGACTGGCGGTGGGCACGGTGGCTGCCCCACCTGCTCGACCGGACCTCGATCGGCCCGTCCGGCCCGACCCCGCTGCTGGTCACCACCGCGCAGACGCTCGTGGAACTACTTCGCGACGACCTGGAGGAGCGGGCCACCAGCGCGCTCAAGGCGTTCCGCCACGGTGGCGGGCGAGCCGAGGCGAAGGCCCGGCCGCGCCTGCTGGTCATCGACGACGCACACGGCGAGTTGGCCCGCGTGCTGGCCAGCCCCGACCCGACGGTCGGACTGGCCAGCCTCGGTGTCACCGTGGTCCACCTGCTCGCCGACCGGCTGCACGAGCCCGGCGACGTATCCCGCCGGATCACCATCGACGGCGACTCGGTCATCCTGGAGGACCTCACCGCGTCCCCCGTGGTGAGCGTACGAGGCACCCTCGACGCGGCGCCGGGGCCGCTCGTGGAGGGGCTGGCCCGCAGCATCGCACCGCTGCGCCTGTCCGCCGACTCCTACGACGACGGCACCGGCACGCCACCGGCGGACTTCCAGGAGCTGTTGGGCCTGTCCGACCCCACCGAGCTGGATCTGACCAGCCTCTGGCGGTCACGCGGAGAGCGGGACTTCCTCCGCGTCCCGATCGGGGTCGACCCCGCGGGGCGTCCGGTGCTGCTCGACCTGAAGGAGCCCGCGCAGCTCGGCATGGGACCGCACGGGCTGTGCGTCGGAGCGACCGGCTCGGGCAAGAGCGAACTGCTCCGTACCCTGGTGCTCGCCCTGGCGGCGAGTCATCCGCCGGAGCGGATGGCGATGGTCCTCGTGGACTACAAGGGCGGGGCCACCTTCGCGCCGTTCAGCGACCTACCGCACCTGGCCGGACTGATCACCAACCTGGCCGCCGACGCGGCGCTGGTGGAGCGGATGTACACCAGCCTCGACGGCGAGGTGCAGCGCCGTCAACAGGTGCTCGCCGACGCCGGCAAGGTCACCGACATCACCGAGTACCACCTGCTCCGCGCCCAGGGCGAGCGCGGCGACCTGCCCCCACTGCCCCACCTCCTGGTGCTCATCGACGAGTTCGGTGAACTGCTCGCCGCCAAGTCCGAGTTCATCGACCTGTTCCTGCGCATCGGGCGGATCGGCCGGTCCATCGGCGTGCACCTGCTGCTGTCCAGCCAGCGCGTCGAGCAGGGCAAGATGCGCGGGCTGGAGAACTACCTCGCCTACCGGATCGGCCTGCGTACGCTCACCGAGATCGAGTCGCGCACCGTCCTCGACACGGTCGACGCGTTCCACCTGCCGCCCCTGCCCGGGAACGGGTACCTGAAGGTCGACGTGTCGATCTACCAACGGTTCAAGGCCGCCTACGTGTCCGGCCCGCTCGACGACGACGCGGACGCCGAACTCGCCCCCATCGTCGGGCCGCTGGCGAAACCGATGCCGGTCTTCGGAACCACCCGCGCCGACGTCGACGAGAGCGCGCCGGACGAGCCGACGGCCACCCGGCGCACCACCGGACCGACCCTGCTGTCCACGGTGGTCGGTCAGCTCGCGGCGAGCGGGCAGCGCGTCCCGGCGATCTGGCTACCACCCCTGCCGTCCCTGCTCACCCTCGACGAGGTGGCCGGCGGGGTGGACACCACACCGGATGGCGTACGCCTGGGGATGAGCCCGCTGCCCGGCGGCGGCCTGCCGGTTCCGCTGGGCCGGCTCGACGACCCGGCCCGCCAGTGGCAGGGCCCCTGGGTGCTGAACCTCGCGGGGAGCGGCGGCAACCTGCTCATCCTGGGCGGGCCCGGCAGCGGCAAGACGACGGCACTGCGCACCCTGGCCCTCGGCCTGGCCACCACCCACCGTCCCACCGACGTCGGGATCTACGGCATCGACCTGCTGGGCAACGGCCTGTCGGGGCTCACCGAGCTACCCCACGTCGGCGGCGTCGCCGGCCGTGAGGACCGTGAGCGTGTCCGCCGTGTCGTCGACGAGGTGCACGCGATGCTCACCCGCCGGCAGCGCATCTTCAGCCGACACCAGTTCGACACCGTCGAGGACCTGCGCGACGCCGACGAAGGCGTACGCGCCGAGGTCGGCTGCGTCGACGTGGTGTTGCTGATCGACGGGTACGGACAGCTCAACGCGGAGTTCGAGAGTCTCGAAGCCAAGGTGCACGGCCTGCTCGCCCGGGGCGGTCGCTACGGCATCCACGTCATCGGCACGGCCCGGCGGTGGAACGAGGTCCGCGCCGCCCAGCAGGTCGCTTTCGCCAACCGCGTCGAGCTGCGGCTCACCGAGCCCGCCGAGTCCAGCATCGACGGCAGGCAGGCCCGCGCCGTACCAGCGGACCAGCCCGGTCGCGCGCTGACCAGCGAGAAGTTGTTCGCCCAGGTGGCGCTACCCCGGCTGGACGGGGTCGCCGACCCGGCGGTCGCCGGTCTGGTCGCGGCCGCCCGATCGGTACGGGCGGCCTGGACGGGCGCGCTGCCGCCGCCGGTACGCGTCCTGCCCGCCGTGCTTCCCGTGGCCGACCTGGCCGGCACCCCCTCCGGTCACGGGGTGGTTCCCTTCGGCCGCTACGAGCACGACTTCTCCCCCGCCGTCCTCGACCTCTTCGGCCGCGACCAGCACCTGCTCGTGCTCGGGGATCCCCGGACCGGCAAGACGAACCTGCTGCGGCTGGTCGCCGAGGAGTTGATGAGCCAGTACGACTCCGAGGAACTGGTCTTCGCCGTGTTCGACCCGCGCCGTGCCCTCAGCGACGTGGTGCCCGACTCCTACTGCGGGGGGTACGCCCCCAACCCGGCGCTCGCCCAGCAACTGTCCAGGGCGGTCTCCGACGAACTGGCGAAGCGGCAGTCACCCGAGGCCGCGCGTACCCGGATCGTGCTGCTCATCGACGACTACGACATCCTGGCCGCGTCGGCCACACAGCCGCTCGGCGCGCTGGTGCCGCACGTGGCGGCCGGCCGCGACACCGGGTTGCACGTCGTGATGGCCCGCCGGGTGGCCGGTGCCTCACGCGGCCTGTTCGAGCCGTTCCCGCTGGCCGTACGGGAAGCCGGCTGCCTCAGCCTGCTCATGTCCGGCGACCGGACGGAGGGCCAACTCTTCTCGGGTGTGCGGCCCATGGTCCTGCCGACCGGTCGCGCGCAGCTGATCCGCCCCGGCGACGGTCCCCGCATGGTGCAGACCGCGTTCACCGGTACGACGAGGGAGCAGTGATGACGTTCGACACGGTGGCGCTGTGCCGCGCCGAGCCCGACGCGGCGGCGATGCTCGGAGCCCTGCTCGCGGCCGGCTCCGAGCTGAAGATGGACACCGTCGAGGCCGCCGGGCTGGTGCAGCTGTTCGACCCCGTCGACGGGCGGCTCCTGCTGAGCGTCGAGGCCGCGCGTCTCGTGCGCGTACCCGGGGAGGCGCGGCGGCTCCTGGGCATCGCCCCCGCCGACGACGTACCCGAGCCGGTGTGGTGGGTGGAGAGCAGGGCGCCGGGCGCGGACCCGCAGGCCGCGGACGTGGCCCGTCGCTTCACCGCCGCGCTGGTCGAGATCACCGGAGGGCTGACATGGGCGAGCCGATGACCGGCGCGACCGACACGATCAGCGACCGGGCCGTCGTCCTGCACCAGGACCGCGCGGTGGTCGGTCTGGCACCGTGGCTCGCGCAGGCCGCCGTCGACGCGGTACGCGACGGTCTGCTGCTCCAGGTCGTCACGCCGGCCGACGGCGTCATCACGTACCCGTTCGAGACGATGCTCGCCCAGGCGCAGGGCCAGTGGGTGGTGCGGGAGGGCGAGCAGTACCGCGACGGGCTCACCGGGTTGCCGCTGCGCTGGGACGGTCACCGCTTCGCCAGTTCCGACACTGTGCGATCCGCTGGATCGCTGCCCACCGACACGCCGTGGACGGGTGGCCTGGAGATCCAGATCGTCACCGTGCACCCCGCCACCGAGGCACTGCGACTGGGTGCCAGCGCCGAAGCCGCCGTCCGCGCCCTCACCGGTGCCGAGCCGACCGGTTGGGGGGTCGCGGAGCCGGCCACCGAGCCGTGGTCGCGCCATGAACTCACCGCATTCTGTCGAACACGCGCACCGGCACCCACCAGCCTGACCGTCGTCGGCGGCGAAGACGAGTCGGCGACGCTCGGGGTCCTGACGGTCGAGCGGGTCGACGTCGGCGTCCGCGAACAACTCCGGTTGGCCGGCCCACCCCTGTCGGTCGTCGACGCGGCGACGCTCGAAGGGCTCGCCGAGAAGCTGGCGGGTACCGCCCGCAGCATGATCGTGACTGTGCATCCGGGCCGGTCCGGCGGGCTGCGGTCGAGCACGCCGAGCATGCCGGCGTTGCCGTGGGGGATCCTCGTCGGCCATCATGAGCGGCCCGTCGAGTCCGCGCCGGAGGTGGTCGTGGGCCGCGCCTTGGGGCGGGGCGCCCGGCGGGCGTGGTGGTACCGACTGGACGGCGGTCCGGGTGCGCCGTACGAGACGCTGGGGGCGGTGCTGCGCCGCTACGGCCTGAACGTCCCCCGCTGATCGTCAGATCAGTCGATGGACTCAAGAATCTCCTGGAGACCTCTGACCAGGTAGACGGGTCGGTAGCCCAGCCTCTCCAACGCGACGAACATCTTCCGCGCGGCCGCTTCGTCCAACTGGCCGCGCTGGAAATCCCGCACCGTCAACACGTACGGCATGTCCTCGAACGGGACCCCCGCGTCGTCCTCCAGCTCGTGGCCCGCCGTGAAGTCGATCGCCACGTCCTCAGTCCGGCCCAGGTAATCGGCGTAGGGCTGGTCGGACGGCTCGAACGGGACACCCAAGGCTGAGCTGACCTGATCGGCCACCCGTTCGCGGTCCTCGGTGGACCCGAAGTAGATCTGCACGTAGTTCGGCATCAGCGCGTTGCCTGCCAATCCGGTCTGCTCTGCGCAGCGGTGCCGACTCTAGGCTCTTGCGCGCGCGTAGTCCTCGATCGTGATGCCGCCGTGCTCGTCCCCGCCGATCTCGCGATAGCCCGCGATCTCCTCGAAGTCCTCGTCGTCGCTGAACTTGACGACCAGTTCGGAGCCGGCGGTGTCAGCGAGAAACCTCCAGAGCGCCTGCGTGAGCTGCGGATCCTCGGAGGTCAAGTGGTCGCCGATGGAGAACCCGATGACCGTCCCACCCTGTTCTCTCAGCCGCTTACCAAGCCCGATCATCAACTGGCGCGACGGACACACCAAATAGCTCGAAACACTCACGAATCTACCCCCGGATAATTAGATCGGCTCGTTCTGGTGGCCGATGGATGAGCTCACGCTCTCGGCCTCGGCGCGGGTCTTCTCGTGGAGGCCCGGATCGTTCGCCAGCCGGTCGAAGTAGTCCTTCTCCTGCGAGCCGCTGAGATCCAGGATCGTCGGAATGGTGATGATCGTCATTCGCCACTGCAGACGAGGCGTGGCGTCTTTGAGCAGTTCGACGATCCGAGCTCGTTCCGAATCGTCCAACTGATCAGGGCCCACCTGCCGGAACCAACGGACCAGGCTCTCGGCCGCCCCTCGGAGGATGAAGAAGACCCATGACCGACCAATGCTGTCGATCATCTCGTCCGGTGGCGTCGTCCAGGTGACCCCGAAGACGTCCTCCGGGTCCAGATAGGCCTCGGCCCACTCGCGCACCCTCTCGGGCGTGACATCGGCAAGGGTCGGCATCGACTGCTTCAACCGCGCGTACAGGAGGAACCAGTAGTCGTCGAAGAACGCCTTCGGAAGTCCCCAGTCGGCCTCGTCGCCGTAACGGTCCCGAACATCCACCAGGTACGCGAGGCAGGTCTCCAAGGCCGTCAGTGCCTCGACCCGGTGCAGCGGATCGGGCGGCAGCTCGCGCGTCGCCTTGCCACGCTCGACGGGATCCGCCAGCCGCCACGGAACTGGCACGGCGGCCAGCATTTCGTGAGCTACCCAGGAAGCGGTCACAGGAAATCAACTCCGTAGGGCGGCGAGGTTGCCGTTGCGATGCAAGAGCCTCTGACGAGGCGCATGGGTTGAACGACCTCGCTAGATCGATTCGTGCTGCCGCTCGATGAATGAGCTCACACTCTCCGCCTCGGCGCGGGTTTTCTCGTGCAGTTCCGGATCATTCGCCAACTGGTCAAAGTAGGCACGCTCATCCGACCCACCGAGACTCAGAATCACCGGAATGGTCTCGATCGTGTGACGCCACGGCAGCCGCCGTGTGGCCGTCTTGAGGAGGTCGAGCGCCCTGGCGCGCTCTTCGACATCCAGATGATCTCGTGCCACCCAACCCAGCCAACGGAGCAGATCCACCGTCAGACCATTGACGATGAAGGTCGCCCACATCTGTCCGACCGCCTCGATGAGCTCATCCGAGGGCTCCGTCCACGTGGCGTCGAGGATCTCCGCCACGTCGCCCTCCTGCAGCCAGTCACGCACGTTCGTGTGCGTCACGTCGGCGAGGGTCGGCAGCCGCCGCTTGAGTCTTACCTGCAGCAGGAACCAGTCGTCGTTGGAGAACGCCTCAGGCAGCCCCCAGGTCGGATCCTCGCCATAACGAGCGGCCGAGTTCACCTGGAATGCCAGGCACGCTTCCAGGGCCGAGAGCGCCAGCGCCCGCTGCTCAGGATCGGCCGGCAGGTCTCTGATCACGGGGTGACGTCGACCTGACTCCGCCGCCTGCCACGAGGGCGGCAGGCTGGCCAACAGTTCAGGCTCTACCAGAAGGTCGCTCACAGGAACCTAACTCCAAAGGGTTCGAGGAAGTCGCGTGCCGCAGCGAGGTTCGGCATGTGTTCGTCGAACCAGGCTCCCGCTTGGCCCCGCTTCATGGGGTGCGCCGGATGCACTGACGCCTCCAGAGCCGCCTCACGCAGTTGGCGCAGCTGATCCGGAGTCAACGTACGCCCGCCAATCTGGACCGACACGTCCGCATCGGCGATCCGGTCGAGCGCATACTGCTTCGGCTTGGGGTTGGTCATGCTGAACAGGCCCTTCAACCCCTCGTCGGTCCCGACCCGGTAGCTTACTTCCCGCCCTGCGGGATCTGCCGCCCGCCATTCAAGCATCCGGCTCAACTGATCGGGCTTCTCATCGAGCTTATTGGCCACCGTCTGCGCGGTCGCCTTGACCTCGTCCAAATGCACCTTGCCGTCCCTGGTCTGGTAGACCAGATCACTTTCTGGGACGCGTCCGGTGTCGACGACCGTACCGGTGCCGAAATCGACTGGCTCATTCTTGACGCTGATACCGATCTTCGAGCCCGGCATGAGATCGGGACTATTGAGAACGTCGTTCGCGGCACGCAACTCAGCGGCCGCGCCCGCCGCAGCGGATCGGTCCCCACCCAACTGATCCATCATGTCGCGCAGGACCTGGGCCTGCCGATCCGCACTGCCTGCCAACCGCCCGGAATCCTGCAGATCGACGAAGTCCCGGACGGCGCGGTTGGCCACCCCGTCCGGCAGGTCGGTACGGGCGAGCAACTCCAACGCCTGGGCCTTCGCTGCCGGATTGAGCCGATCGGCCTGATGAACGAACCGCTGTTGCTCATCCGGCGTGAGATCCCGCCCGCGATCCGGGTTTCCTCCACCCGGCGGGTTCCCGTCAGGCGGGTTGCCGTCCGGCACGTTGCCACCGGGTCCGTTGCCCTCTGGCAGGTTGCCACCAGGCCCGTTGCCCTCGGGGAGGTTGCCGCCGGGCGTGTTGCCGTCCGGGAGGTGCCCACCGGGCGTGTTCCCATCCGGGATGTGCCCACCGGGCGTCAGGTCACCCGGGACGTGGCCGCCCGGCGTGTTCCCGCCAGGCAGGTGGCTACCCGGCCCGTTGCCGCCGTCCATGTGCATCGCGTCGCCACCGCGAACGGTAGGCATCTCGACCTCGAAGCCACGCCCGATCGGCACGTCGCCGGCGATCGCCGGAACCAAACCGAGCTGCGGAATCTTGATGTCGAACTTCCTGGCGAAGTTGATCGCCACCTCGCTGACGGTGGGCAGCTTGTCGAGCCAGTTACCGGTACGCACCAGCGCGGCGCTGACCCGCGCGGCGGTGGCGCTGCCGCGGATGGTGTTGACGGCCGCGCCCGCACCGCGCAGCCCGGAGGCGGCACCCTTCGTGCCCACGACAGCCGAGACGATGTTGAAGGTGGCCATGCCGGCCGCCTTCGACTTGTCCTCGCCCCAGGTGTCGTACGCGATGATGGTCTTGCCCGCGTTGAGCAGGAGGTTTCCCGCCTCGCGCTGTTCCATGAACGGCATGCCGACGGTCTGGTCGATCACGATCGTCACCGGGTTGATGTAGATCGAGACCGCCCACACGAACTTGCCGAGCCCCAGCCACGACTGGCCGGCGGTGCCCCAGCTCCACTCACCGGTGGTGGGATCCCGGCCGATCAGTGAGCCCAGGTCCCCGAGCATGGTCATGAAGCTTTCGCCGACGCCGACGAAGAACGCCCCCACGTCACCGAGGAAGCCGCGGTCGTGCTCCTCGTTGCTGCCCCAGGGCAGGGCGCCGTCCTCACCGGCAGCGGCGTTCAGCGTGTCGGCGGTGAAGCCGTACTCGCCGTCTTCGGCCTGGCCGTCGGCGTTGTCGGCCCGGTACTGGCGGCCGCCGTACAGGGCGTTGATGGTGTTGGCGCACTTGCGCTGCGCCTCGAAGAACGCGGCCACCTGCGTGTTCACGGCGGTGATCAGACCGTTGTGCTTGTCGACCTTGCCCTGGTCCTCGCGCCAGTCCTCGTCGTCCTTGAGCGAGCCGACGAACTGCTCCGCCTGGACCTTGAGCGCGGCGAGCTGCGCCTTGATCTCCTTGACCTCGGTGGCGTACGTGGCCAGCGCGGCCCCGACGGCCTGGATGTCCTCGCCCACCGAGGCCGACACCGTACGCACCGGGCCGGTGGCGGCGAAGAGCTGCGTCGCCTCCGGTGCCTCGTACACCGCCGCCAGCCCCTGCCAGGTGCTGTCGACGGCCTGGCCGGTGTTGGCGAAATCGACGCCCGCGGTCCGAACCGTCTGCGCGTGGGTGGCCAGCGCATCCATGTTGCCGGGGATCTGCGGGATCTCGCCCGGGTTGATCATCGCGGCACCGCCGGTCGGCCCGGCCCCGGCATCGTGGCCGACGGGTCGGGCGCCGCCGACGCGCTGCGCTGCGCGTTCGCCGCCATCTCCAGGTCACCTTCGACGTAGGCGTTCGTCGCCTGCGCCGCTGCCTGCATGCACGCCCCCGTGCGAGTGAACACGAACTCGAGATCCGTCCGAATCGACTCCACGAAGCCCTGAAGCGCCTGGCCCACGATCTCCGAACTGGACTCGGCGGCCGATCCCTCCAACGCCGAGTTCAAGCTCTTCATCTGCCCCTCGAAAGGGGTGGCCGCGGCATGGGTACGGGTCAGGACGTCGCGCACTCCACCGGGGGAGATGTCCCACGCGCTCACGCTCGTGCTCCCTCGTCAACAACTCGTCGGATAACGACTCAGCCGATCGACTGCACCGCAGAGCGGGCCCGGGACAGCGTGGTGTTCGCCGTCTCGTCGTTCTTCGTCATGGTGGTCTTGACCAGGTCGATGATCGTGCGGACCTCGCCCGCCGCCCGGTTCCACCGGTCCTCGACGGTCCGGTACTCCTCGGACACACCGTCGGCCTGGAAGTCGGCCATCGCCGCCGCGACGTCGGAGCTGCGCTGCGAGATCACCGCCTCAAGTCGGGCAACGATGCCGGCGAGGTCACCCTGGACCTGCTGGGAAGTGCCGGTATCGAAACTGCGTCGGTCTGTCATGACTGTCACTCCCCGTGTCAGCGGCTGCTGGAGAACCTGGCGGCGTCGAAGTTCGCGGTGCCCTCGGACGACCTGGCATTGTCCGACATCTCGGTGTCACCCTGGCCGAATGCGGAGTCCATCCCGCCCTGACCACCCAGAATCGCGCCCAGGGACGAGTTCAATTCGGCGGTGATCGAATCGGCGTTGGCCTTGAACGAATCGAATGCCACCCGCCCGGCCCCGTTGAAGTTGCCCTGCAACGGCTCGGCCGCAGCGATCAGCTGCTTGATCAGAGAACCGAGATCATCGGATGACCCCTGCGTCTGCTTGGTCAGACTCCCAAGCGTCTGCGCCCCCATGTCGAACTTCATGCCAATCCTCCGTCACACCCCGATCCAACGTCCCGCATCTATGCTACGAGACCCGCGCCACATCGCTACAGGTGAATTTCGTGCAAACCGATAGCTGCGGGCCTGTCGCCACCGGCTGGGGTGCCGCGTCACTCCTCAGGCTCGGTGAGGAACACGCCGAGGCCCAACGCCACCAGAGGAATCAGACAATGGTTGGTGAACACTTCCCGTGGACCCCAGCTTTCCGCCGCCACCCCGAGAGCGGGTGCGAGGAGGCCGGACGATGCCGGCTAGCACTGCGAAGACGAGCGGCGGGTACTCCCCAGGCGTGAGCCGCAGGCCGATGAGGGCGGGAACGGGGGCGGCGTCGTGGACCTTGGAAAACGGCGAAGCCCAGGCCATTGACCTGGGCTTCGCGTGCCGAGCCGCCTGACGGAATCGAACCGTCGACCTACGCATTACGAGTGCGTCGCTCTAGCCGACTGAGCTAAGGCGGCAACGATCAGCAAGTGTACGGCACCCCGCGCCCATGGGCCGAGCGGGATACCCCTGGCGCTCCGGACAGCGCCAAACGGACAAGCTCCGCCATCCGGCCAATTACCGGACAGCGCTGCATCCGGAGCGGTACTACGCTGCGGCGGGTGACTGACGAACGCGACGATCACCAGGCACCGGAGGACGCGCAACCCGACGGAGAGCCGGCTCCTCGCCGCCCACGCTCCACCGACCCGCTGGAACTGGGCTTCACCCCCCGCAAGCCGGTGCCGTGGCTGGCGCCGTTCCTGTTGATCAGCACCGGCATCCGGACGCTGCTGGCGATCCTCTTCGGCGCGTACCTCGACAAACGCGAACTGCAGAACGCCTTCGGCGACGGCATCTTCCGCCAGGCCGGGCCGGACGGCGGCCTCTGGCTCGACTACGTGGCCGACCTCGGGGACGGCTTCCACGCCACCTACTCCGTCGCGTACCTGCTGGCGCAGCCGGAGCTGACCATGGACGGGCACCGGCTGCCCCGGGCACAGACCCTGGTGATGGGCGGCGACCAGGTCTACCCGTCGGCGGCCTACGCGGAGTACGAGAACCGCTGCAAGGGCCCCTACCAGGCCGCGTTGCCGGCGACGCCGCCCGAGCGTCCCACGCTGTTCGCGGTGCCGGGCAACCATGACTGGTACGACGGCCTGACCGCTTTCCTGCGGCTGTTCGTCCGCTCCCGGGACCGTAACTTCGCCGGCTGGCGTACCGGGCAGTCGCGGTCGTACTTCGCCGTGGAGTTGCCGGCCGGCTGGTGGCTACTCGGCGTCGACGACCAGTCCGGCTCGTACCTCGACGATCCGCAGCTGGCCTACTTCGACGAGGTGGCCCGGCGGCTCACCCCCGAATCGAAGGTGATCATTGCGACGCCGTCGCCGACGTGGGTCAAGGCCGCCGACAGTCCGACGGCGTACGACTCGATCGACTACTTCGTTCGGACGATCATCGACCCGACCGGGGCACGGGTGCGGTTGCTGCTCTCCGGCGACCTGCACCACTACGCCCGCTACGCCGGGCAGGACCGGCAGTTGATCACCTGTGGCGGTGGTGGGGCTTACCTGTACCCCACGCACAAGCTGCCCGAACGCCTCGAGGTGCCACCGCGGGACACGCTGGCCCGGCGGGCCAGCCGCACCCAGCCGTACGACCTGGTGGCCCGCTACCCGGACGCGGCCCGCTCGCGCCGGTACGGCTGGGGCATCTTCGGACGTCTGCCGTTCCGCAACCCCGGCTTCGCGACCCTGCTCGGCACCCTGCACACCCTGCTGATGCTTGCCATGGCGGGCGCTGCGGCCAACTGGGGAGACAGCAGCGACCAACGGCTGTTCAGCGTCCCGCTGGTGCTGATGGTGCTCGTGACGGTGGTCGCGGCGGTCCTGTTCGCCAAGCCGCCCAGCGCCAGCGGCAAGCGGCACGCCCGGCACTGGCTCCTCGGCGTCGGCCACGGTGTGGCCCATGTGGCGTTGGCCGCCGGGGGCACCTGGGTCTGGCTGGCGCTGCCCTTCTACGGTTGGCCGTGGCCGCTGCCGGCGGTCGCCGCCGTCGTGGTGTACGGCCCGGTCATCGGCCTGGTGGCGAGTCAGCTCGTCGCGGCGTACCTACTGGTGGCGGGCGCGTTCGGGGTGAACGTCAACGAACTGTTCGCCGGGCAGGGTATCGAGGATTCCAAGTCGTTCCTGCGGCTGCGCATCGACCCGGACGGCACGCTGACCGTGTATCCGATCGGCGTCGACCGGGTGTCCCGCGACTGGCAGGTCAACCCCGACCAGACCCCCACCGCAAGCTGGCTGCTCCCCAAAACCCCCCTGACCCCCCACCTGACAGAACCCCCGGTAGTCCTCACCTGACAGACCCACACCCCCGTTGATCATGAAGTTATTGCTCCGACACGCCGACAGCGATGGCAATAACTTCATGATCAACGGGGTCAGGCGGGGGGCCGGGGACCCGCAGGGCGGGGCCGGGTCAGGCGGGGTAGTGCTGGTCGTGGGCTTGGCGGGGGGCGCAGACGGAGGCGCGGGAGCAGGAACAGCGGGAACCGTCCGCGTCGAGGCGTACGGTCACCGCGTCGCGGGGCACGCTGTGGCCGACCACCCGACCACTGCCCTCGGGCGTCGTCACCCGGCTGCCGACGGCGGGTGCGGTCTCCTGGAAGCGCTGGTACAGCGGGTGTTCGTACTTGAGGCAACACATCAGCCGACCGCAGGCCCCCGAGATGCGCAGCGGGTTAAGCGGCAGGTCCTGGTCCTTCGCCATCCGGATGGTCACCGGCTCGAAGTCGGTGAGGAACGTCGCGCAGCACAGGTCCCGACCACACGAGCCGATGCCGCCCTGGACCCGGGCCGAGTCGCGCGCCGACAGCTGGCGCAGCTCGACCCGGCAGTGCAGGGTGGCGCCGAGATCGCGGACCAGTGACCGGAAGTCCACCCGGTGCGGGGCGGTGAAGTAGACCGTGCTGCGCTCGCCGCCGCCGTCGGCGGAGCCGAGCACATGGTCGACGGCCACCACCTTCATCGGCAGGCCGTGCGCGCGGATCAGCCGCTTGGCAGCCACCTTCGCCTCGGCCTTACGACGACGCAGCGCCTCGTCACGGCGCAGGTCGTCATCGCCCGCCAACCCCACCAGCCGGGGGAAGCCGTCGGTCTCCTCGCTCACCCACTGGGCGGCCCAGACGCACTCGGCGACCTCGGGTCCGTCGTCGGTCGGCACGAGCACCCGGTCGCCCACCTGGGGACGCAGGTCACCCGGGTCCAGGTAGTAGAGGCGCCCGTACCGGTTGAAGCTGACCGCGCAGAGCATGCCCATCCCCCCACCCTACGACGGATCACCGCGGAGAACGCGGTGGGCGATGCTCCATCTCCATTCATGACCGTCGACTCGACCGATTGCCGGGCCACCCGTCGTGCCGATGGTCCTCGCCCGGACGGTTGAATCCGTGCCCGGGAAGGGGACAAACGCTGCCGGACAGCGTTGAGTGGAGACAGACCTGCGGGGGGTGCAGGGGGAAGACCACGGCGTCGCCGTGTGCGCCGGCTCTGCTCTGGCGCCCGCGAGCGACGCCGTGGTCTGCCCGCCAATCAACACCACCACCAGTCCCGAGCAACGCCGCGCGCCGACCCACCCACCACCATCGGCCCGGGCGCGGACGCCGGATGGGGCTACCAGCCGACCCGGGTGTGCTGGTCGTAGCGGGCTCGCTCCTGGGTCGGCGACCGCCAGGTGGACTCGGCCAGACTCGGCGCCCACTGGCGCAGCAGGGTCTCGGCGCCGTCGTACGCGACGCAGAGCACCGCCAGCACCCGCGCGGCGATCTCGGCAGCGTCGGCCACGCCCGGCCCGACCGGCGTCAAGCGGTTGGGTGGACCGGCGGCGGTGGCGGCGACCACGGCCACCGCCTCGGCCGAGCGCAGCAGGTCGGCCAGCGTGCGGGCGAGGGCGAGACGGCTGCCCTCCACCCAGTCGGCGAGCGCGTCCGCGTACCCGGCGGTGGATTCCATCCGCCCGACCAGGCTCTCCGGCCCCTCGTCCAGGTGGCGCAGCAGCGCGGCACGCTCCTGCCCGTACGCCGAGGCGGCGGGCCCGGACCAGAGCACGGGGTCGGTGAGGGCGGCACCGACGTCGTCGTACCCCCGGACGAGCCGGCGCACGGCGTGCCCGGCGCTGACGAGCGGTGCCGGGTGCAGATCGAGGAAGCCCCGGACGGCGTCGCCCGGCAGCACCTGCATCCGGCGGAGCAGGGGCCACACCCGGTGCCCTTCGGGAACACCGGCCGCGAGCAACACGTCCACCCGGCGCAGCAGGTCGAGGCCAGGTTCGGCGAGCCGGTCCAGTGGGTCCATCACGGCTCTCCGGTGATCCGGCGGCGGGCCGCGCGGTCGACCTCGGCGTACCGGTCGGCTGCCTCGCGGACCGCCGAGGCGGCGGCGGCGAGGCGGCCGGCGGCGGCTCGCGCCTCGCGGGCCCGGTCGTCGGTCGCGGCGGCCCACTGCCGATGCAGCGCGCGACCGATCTCGCCGGGGCGGCCCGGGGCGTCCGCGCCGAACGCGGCCTGGGCCGGGTCGCTGGCGGTGACGGTGTGGGACAGGGTGGTGAGCGTGGCGCTCGCCTCGTCGAGCCGGGCGGAGAGCGCGCGCAGCGTGTCCATGTCAGGCCCCCGCGAGCGGTCGGTAGGCGGCGAACGTCTCGTTGTGCAGCTTCTCCCGGGCCCACTCGGCCGCGTCCGCCGCCGCGGTGACCGCGGCCTGCACGGAGCCGGCCACGTCGCGGGGGCTGCGGGCGTGCAGTGGCCCCAGGAACCGGACGTCGGTGATGCGCCCGGCGGCGGTGACCACCACCTCGACCAGCCCGTCGGGCGAACGGACGGTGACCTCGACCGTCGACACGGCCTGGTCGAACTCGGCCTGCAACGACTCGATCCGGCGATAGCGCCGCACCGCCTCCTCGATCCAGGCCTCGTCGATCTCCCCCCGCGGCATCGGCGACTCCTCCCGGACGGGTCCTCACTGAGCGTGCCGTCACCGTCACCACGGCACACCGGACCGTACCGCACAGCAATCGCACGTGTCGATGGCTGTGGACAACCGGCGGGAGCTGCGGGTCAGCCCTTCCAGAGGGCGAGCATCATCGCCTCGACGGCGATGCGCGGCTTGACGTTCGCATCGATCGCCGCACGGCAGGCCAGCACGGCCTCCAGCCGACGCAGCGATCCCTCGGCGTCCCACTTCTGGGCCCCGGCGTCGGCGAGCGCGGCGGTGTCGGTGTGTACCGGGTCGACGGGTGCGCGCAGCGCCATGGTGAGCGCGTCACGGTAGAAGCCGGCCAGGTCGACGAGCGCCCGGTCGAGCGCGTCCCGCTGGGCGCGGGTGGCTCGCGACTTCTGCCGCTTCTCCAGTTCCTTGAGCTGACCGGCGGCCCCCCGGATCGCGCCGGCCGCGCCCCGGCCGGTGCCGCCCGCGCCGAGCGCCGTCTCCAGCGCCGCCCGTTCGGCCGCGTCGGCCTCGGCGACCGACGCCTCGGCCTCCGCCTCGGCCGCCTCGATCAGCGCGGACGCCGCGTCGAACGCCGCGCCCACGCCGGTCAGCCGGCGCGGCACGGCGAGCACCGCCTCGCGCCGCTTGCGGGCCTCCGGGTCGCGGGCCAGCCGGCGGGCCCGACCCACGTGCCCCTGCGCGGCCGCCGCCGCCCACTGCGCCACGTCGGGCGCGATGCCGTCCCGGCGGACCAGCACCTCGGCCACCGCGGTGGCCGGCGGCTGCCGCAGGGGTACGACCCGACAGCGCGACCGGATGGTCACCGAGATGTCGTCCGGGTGGGTGGACGGGGCGCAGAGCAGGAAGACCGTCCGCGGTGGCGGCTCCTCGATGGCCTTGAGCAGCGCGTTGCCGGCCGCCTCGGTGAGCCGGTCGGCGTCCTCGATGACCACCACCTGCCAGCGCCCACCGGACGGGGTGCTGGCAGCGCGCAACACCAGCGCGCGCATCTCGCCGACGCCGATGGAGAGCCCTTCCGGCACCACCATCCGGACGTCGGCGTTGGTCCCGCCCATCGTGGTGTGGCAGCCGGGGCACTCGCCGCACCCGGTGCCGTACGCGCACTGGAGCGCGGCGGCGAAGGCGCGCGCGGCGACCGAGCGACCGGAGCCGGGTGGCCCGGTGAAGATCCAGGCGTGGGTCATCCCGCTGGCCGGGTCGGAGGTGCCGGCGGCGGGCGCGGGGTCGGCCTCGCCGGCGGCGACGAGCGCGGGTGTCCGGTCGGTCGCGGCGGCGCGCAGCACGGCGGCCGCCGCGGCGGCGGCGCGGCGCAGTTCGGTCACCGCCTCGTCCTGACCGACCAGGTCGGCGAAGACGTCCGGCATCAGGTCTTGTGCTCCATCGTCACCAGCTCCGCGTCGGATAACTCGGGCTGGACCGAGGTGTCCGGGCCCTGCGCCGGTCGGGGGTGCACGATGCCGCCCGGCTTGCCGAGCATCTCCTCGACGCGCCGGACCACCAGCCGAGTGATCTCGTCGGCCGGCCGGGACGCGTCGAGCACCAGGTAGCGCTTCGGGTCGGCGGCGGCGAGGTCGAGGAAGGCGTAGCGGACGCGCTCGTGGAAGGCGATCGACTCGGCTTCGAGCCGGTCGGCCTCCCCGCTGCGCGCGGTGACCCGGGACAGGCCGGTGCGCGGCTCGACGTCGAGCAGCACCACCAGATCGGGCTTGAGCCCGCCGGTGGCCCAGGAGGAGAGCCAGGAGACCTCGTCGACCGGGAGGGTACGCCCGGCGCCCTGGTACGCGAGCGACGAGTCGACGTACCGGTCGCTGATCACCACGTCGCCGCGGACCAGCGCGGGCCGGACCACGGAGGCCACGTGGTGCGCCCGGTCGGCGGCGTAGAGCAGCGCCTCGGCGCGGGGGGACGGCGCCTCGTCACCGGAGGTGTCCAGCACCAGCGACCGGATCCTCCGCCCGACGGCCGTCGCCCCCGGTTCGCGGGTGACCAGCACGTCGCGCCCCTCGGTACGCAGCCGCTCGGCGAGCGCGGCGAGTTGGGTGGACTTGCCGGCACCCTCACCACCCTCGAAGACCACGAACAGACCGGCGGAGACGAACGGCTCGGCCGGCGTCAGCGGCCGGCCGCGGATCGAGCCCCAGAGGTCGGCGAGGACCGGGACGCCCTTCTTGTCGTCCATCTGGCCGAAGGCGCTGATCCCGGCGAAGATGCCGGCGGCCCCGGCCGCGAGCAGCAGCAGCCGGGTGGAGGACACGGAGATGCCGAGGTCGGCGATCTCCAGCTTGCGCGAGCTACCGACGCCCACCAGCACGCTGCTCAGCCCGATGGCCAGGATCAGCACCAGCCGGGTGCCGATCTGCACCACCGCGAACACCCGGCCGCGCACCTCGTCGGCCACCTCACCGCCCAGCAGCGTGGTGCCGGCCAGGAAGGCCATGCCGGCGCCGGCGCCGACCAGCACCGCGCCGACGATCGCCATGGACAGGTGGATGGCGAAGGCGAGGGTCATCACGGCGGCGCTGGCCAGCACGATGCTCATGCCGAACCAGCGACGCCGGGACATGTCCTTGACGACCATCGGGCCGAGCCCGATGCCGAGCGCCAGACCGACGAAGATCGCGCCGAAGAGCAGCGAGAACGCGGCGTCGCCGGCGCCCAGTGAGTTGGCGAAGAACTTCGCCGTGCCGACCACGATGCCGCCGCCGGCGAACGCGCCGAAGATGCCGAGCACCAGGCCGCGGACGAGCGGGGTCTGGCCGATGAACTTCCAGCCCTCGGAGAACTGCCGGAACATGCTCTGCTCGGAACGCCCCGCCTCGCCGCGCTGCGCGTGGCTGATCTCCTTGATCCCGAACGCCACCACCAACGCGGTGGCGAGCCGGGAGAAGGCGTTGAACCAGAGTGCGAGTTGAGCGGGCTCGGCCCAGTCGGGTAGGTCGCCGCCCACAGCGCCTCTGACACCACGGTCCAGCACGGCGAGGCCGATGGCCGCGGCCACGGGGGTGAGGCCGTACGTGGTGATCAACGTGAGCTGGTTGGCCGCCTCCAGGCGGGCCCGTGGGATCAGGTTGGGGACCGCGGCCTCCTTGGCCGGGATCCAGAGCAGGGTGAGCGACTCGATCAGGAAGGTGGCGATCAGCGCCCAGCCGACCACCAGGCCGCCGGCGGCGCCGCTGAGGGCGTAGAGCGGGATGGAGGCGAAGAGCACGAAGCGCAGCAGGTCACAGATGACCATCGTCCAGCGCCTGTCGAACCGGTCGGCGAAGACGCCGGCCACCGGGCCGAGCACCAGCGCGGGCAGCAGGCGGATCGCGGTGACCCCGCCGAACGCGGCACCCTGGGCGGTGCTGCCCTGCACCTGCGAGGCGGCGAAGAGGGCGGTGGCGAGCAAGCCGAGCCAGTCACCGAAGGAGGCCGCGCCGAGCACGATCCAGAGCCGGCGGAACGGCCTGATCCGCAGTACCGAGCGGATCGCGGCATAGCCGGACGCGTCGACCTGACCACCGCTGGACTGGTTGGCGGCGTTGCCCGACTGGTCACCCGCGCGCGACACGCCGGGCGACTCGCCGCTGTTCTGGCTTTCGATGGCCGTACCTCCACGTGCCGGCCCATCGCTGGGCACCCCCGGTGGAACACTCTAGACCCGGTGGGGGCCGCCCCACCGGCGACATTCTCCTGCTCGCTGAGCCTAGGCCGCCGGAGCCATCGACCGCAGCCCGGGACGTATGCGAGGGTATTTCGCATTCATCGTCGGACAGTTAGCGTGCACACGTGGCCATCGAAAGCGACAAACTGCGCGAGCGCCTGGACCGGGCGACCGCCCATCTCGACCCCCCGTACGCCGTGGTGGATCTCACCGCCTTCGACGCCAACGCGGGGGCCCTGGCCGACCGCGCCGCCGGCAAGCCGATCCGGCTGGCCAGCAAGTCGGTGCGCAGCCGGGACCTGATCGGCCGGGCGCTTCGTCGACCCGGTTGGCGGGGTGTCATGGCGTTCACCCTGCCCGAGGCGATCTGGCTGGTCCGGGCCGGTCTGAGTGACGACGTGCTGGTGGCGTACCCGAGCGCCGACCGGGCGGCGCTCACCGAGTTGGCCGCCGACCCGACGCTCGCCGCCGCGATCACCCTGATGATCGACGGCACCGGCCAGCTCGACTTCGTCGACGCCGTCCGTGCCCCGGGGCAACGCGCCGAGCTGCGACTCTGCCTCGACCTCGATGCCTCCTGGCGACCGCTGCGTGGCGTGCACGTCGGCGTCCGCCGCTCGCCGGTGCACAGCGCCCGGGCCGCCGGCGCGCTCGCCGCCACCGTGGCCGGGCGCGCCGGCTTCCGGCTGGTGGGGCTCATGTCGTACGAGGCGCAGATCGCCGGCCTGGGCGACGCGCCGCCGGGGCGGACGCTGCTGGCCGGCGCGATCAGGCTGGCCCAGCGCGGCTCCTACCGCGAGTTGCTGGCCCGCCGGGGCGCCGCGGTGGCGGCGGTACGCGAACACGCCGACCTGGAGTTCGTCAACGGCGGCGGCACCGGCAGCGTGGCCGCGACCAGCGCCGATCCGGCGGTCACCGAGGTCACCGCGGGATCGGGCCTGTACGGGCCGACGCTGTTCGACGCGTACCGCGCCTGGCGGCCCACCCCGGCGGCGTTCTTCGCCTGCGCGGTGGTCCGTCGGCCGACGCCGGAGTTGGCGACCGTGCTCGGCGGCGGTTGGATCGCCTCCGGCCAGGCCGCCGACAGTCGGCTGCCCCGGCCGTGGCTGCCGGCCGGCCTGAAGCTCGTCGGCACCGAGGGTGCCGGCGAGGTGCAGACCCCGCTCTCCGGCGCGGCGGCGGCCACCCTGTGCGTCGGCGACCGGGTGTGGTTCCGGCACGCCAAGGCCGGTGAGCTGTGCGAACGGGTCAACGAGCTGCACCTCGTCAAGGGGGACGCGGTCGTGGCGACGGTGCCCACCTACCGGGGCGAGGGCCACGCGTTCCTCTAGGGCGCGCGTCAAAGCCCTCGGCTCGACCGAGGGCTTTGACACGCGGCCTAGGTGGCCCCGCACCGCCGGGTCAGGCGGACTGGGTGGCCTCTGCGCGCTGCTCGCTCTCGCACCCGTCGACCTGGCGGTGCAGGTACTCCCGGATCAGCGCCTTCGCCTCGAGCAGGACCCGCTCGTCACCGTCGGACTTCCGCCGGAACGCGAGCTTGATCAGCGCGTCGGCGGCCTCCACGGCGATCTCCAGGACGAAGCGCAGCTTCGGCACGTCGGTCAGCCCGAAACGCTCGGTGAGCACCCGCGCCAACTGGTCGGCGATGACGCCGTTGTTGTCGCGCTGCTCGTCGAGCAGGTGCAGGTCGACCACGTCGCCGAAGTGCAGGGTACGGAAACCGGGGACGGTGCGGTGCATCGTGATGTACTCGTCGATCCCCGCGTCGACGCCGTCCCACCAGTGGGTCATCTCGTCGGAGGCGAAGCGCTCGTCGAGCCGTTGCAGGTAGGACTCCATCGTGCGCAGGGTCAACGCCTGCACGATCGCCCGCTTGTCTGGGAAGAACTGGTAGACCGACCCGATCGCCACTTCGGCGCGCTCCGCGAGCAGGGTCGTGGTCAGCCCCTCGTACCCCACCTCGTCGACGAGTTCGGCGCAGGCGTCCAACATGCGCTGTACCCGCGCGACACTTCGACCCTGCACCGGTACGCGGCGCAGCGGCCCGGTCGTGGCGGCTGGTGTGGACACTCGGCGCCACCCCCCTTCGACGGATGAACATATCTCCACGTCACGACTCCGTGACTACCGGTACAACGAGCGGACCGCAATTGCGGTATTTACCAGGGACAACGTTCCTGATATGAAGTCAGTTCACATTCATGAATGAGGAGCGAGCATGGTCGGCACCGCACCGCTCACCGCCGCATGGTCCAACTGGGCCGGCAACCAGCGTGGCAGCGCCACCGCCATCCTGCGCCCCGGCTCGCCGGACGAGGTAGTGGAAGCCGTCCGGGACGCCGCCGCCGCCGGAGGCAGCATCCGCGTCGCCGGCAGCGGTCACTCGTTCACCGCCGTCGCCCTCGCCGACGACCGGCGTATGGAGTTGTCCGAGCTGGAAACCGGGGTCAGCGTGGACGTCGCACGCCGACTGGTCACCGTACCGGCGGGAATGCCCCTGCACACGCTCAACGGGCTGCTCGCCCGGCACGGCCTCGCGCTGCCCAACCTGGGCGACATCGACGCGCAGACCATCGCCGGCGCCATCTCCACCGGCACCCACGGCACCGGCGTCGGCTACGGCTGCCTCTCCACCTTCGTCGAGGCCCTCACCCTGGTCACCGGCACGGGCGAGCTGCTGCGCTGCTCCGCGGACGAAAACCCCGACGTGTTCGCCGCCGCCCGGGTGTCGCTCGGCGCGCTCGGCGTCCTCGTCGAGGTGACCCTGCGCTGCGTGGACGCCTTCATCCTGCACGCCCACGAACGCCCCGCCGCCCTCGACGACGTGCTCGGCGACCTGCCCGCCCTGATCGGCCGGCACGACCACGTCGAGTTCTACTGGTTCCCCTACACGTCCCGGGTCCAGGTCAAGGCCAACGACCGGTCACCCGCCAACGACCGGCCGCTGTCCCGCTGGCGCGGCTGGCTGGACGACGACTTCCTGTCCAACCGGGTCTTCGCCGGCGCCTGCCGCCTCGGCCGGGCCGTGCCGGCCCTGGCCCCGGGGATCAGCGCCGTCTCCGCCCGCGCGCTCACCGAACGCCGGTACACCGGACGCTCCGACCGGGTGTTCTGCACCCCGCGCCGGGTCCGCTTCGTGGAGATGGAGTACGGCCTCCCCCGCGCGGCGCTACCCGAGGCGCTCACCGCGCTGCGCCGGATCGTGGACGAACTCCCGTTCAAGATTCTCTTCCCGGTCGAGGTGCGCTTCACCGCCGCCGACGACATCTGGCTGTCCCACGGCTACGGCCGGGACAACGCGTACATCGCCGTGCACCAGTACGTCGGCATGCCGTACGAGCCGTACTTCCAGGCCTTCGAGAAGGTCGCGGCGGCACTGGGCGGCCGCCCGCACTGGGGCAAGCTGCACTACCGCGACGCGGCGTCCCTGGCCGAGGCGTACCCCCGCTTCGCCGACTTCCAGGCGATCCGCGACCGCCTGGACCCGCACCGCGTCTTCGCCAGCGGGCACCTGACCCACGTCCTCGGCGCCTGACGGGACGGCGTCCGCCCGGGTGGTAGCTGCAACCGCGTCCTCGGCGGTGGCGCTCAGCCGCCCGACGCCACCACCTGGTCCGGGCCGGCACCCAGGGCCCGGACGTAGCCGAGCACCCGCTGGTACGCCGCCCGATAGTCACCCCGCAGACCTGGTGGGGTGCCCGGGTCGGCGAGCGCTGCGGTCAGGTCGACCAGCCGGAGGGCCGGCGTCAGGACGGTCCAGGTTGGCAGCGCCTCCATCCGGGTCACCGCCCAGCGCCCCGGAGCCGTCTCGGTGAAGGTCGCCCGGACCATCACACCCTCGCGGTTGTCGTTGATCGGCTCCTCGTGCCGGGCCAGTTCGTTGCCCATGCCGAAGACCACCCACTTGTCGCCGAAGCGCTGGAACGGCTGCACCACGTGGGCGTGATGGCCCAGGATGAGGTCCACGTCGGGCGAGGAGATCAACTGTTGGGCCCAGGCCCGCTGGTCGGCGTCCGGCAGGTGCTGATACTCCGTACCCCAGTGCAGGCTGAGCACGACGATGTCGGCGCCGGCGACCCGCGCCCGGTGGGCGGCGGCGAGGATCTTGGGCGGATCGATCAGGTTGGCCAGCCACGGCTTGCCCGCGGGGCGACTCAGCCCGTTGAAGTTCAGGCTGTACGACAGGTGCGCGACGCGAACGTCGCCGACCTGGTAGATCCGGGGTCGGGCCGCTTCGGCGGCGCTGCGGGCACTGCCGGTGTGTCCCAGCCCGGCGGCGTCGAGTGCGCGGATCGTCCGGGCCACCCCGTCGGCGCCCTGGTCGAGGGTGTGGTTGGAGGCGGTTGAGCAGCCGTCGAACCCGGTGGCGCGCAGCCCGTCGAGCACCTGCGGGGGCGCGTTGAACGACGGATAGCCGGCGAACGGACCGGCGGGATCGGCCAGTGGCGTCTCGAGGTGGCACAGCGCCAGGTCGGCGTCGCGGACCACCGGGGCGACCCCGGCGAACATCGGGGCGAAGTCCATGCTTCCGGCACGGGCACCGTCCCGGCGCGCCTGGTCGGTCACCGCTGGATGGATCAGAACGTCGCCTGCGGCGACGAGTCGCACGGTCCGCCGGTCGGCGGCACTCCGGGTCGGCCCGGCGGACGACCCGGGGGCGACGGCCTGCGGTGAAGCGTGCGACACGGTGGCGCCGGCTGGCGAGGGGTCGTCCGCGTCCATCGTTTGGATGCCGATCGCGGCCACGGCGAGCAGCAGCGCACCCGCCGCAGCACCGACGAGAACACGGCGGCGCGGGACAGGGACTGCGAACATTCCCTCACGTTAGGCAGTCCACGCAAGATCAGCGCCACTAAATCGGACATTTAACCCATTTGGGGCTATGGTCGGTCGTCACCCTTCGGCAGGACCGGTGGTGGCCTTCCTCGGAGCCGCCTTCTTCGCCGCCGTCGCCTTGGCAGTGGTGGTCTTCTTCGCGGCGGTGGACTTCGCGGCGGCAGCCGTCTTCTTCGTCGCCGTGGCCTTCTTAGTCGCCGTCGCCTTCTTCGCGGGAGCCTTCTTCGCCGCCGCCTTCTTGCGCGGGGCCGGGCCCTTGGCGCGCTTGTCGGCCAGCATCTCGGACGCTTCCTCGATGCTCAGCGCCTCCGGGGTCTGCCCGCGCCGCAGGGACGCGTTGACCTCGCCGTCGGTGACGTACGGTCCGAAACGCCCGTCCTTGATGACCAGAGGCTTCTCGGTCAGCGGATCGACGCCCATCTCGCGCAGCGGTGGGGCGGCGGCCCGGCGGCCCCGAGTCTTCGGAGCGGCCAGCAGGGCCAGCGCCTCGTCCAGGGTGACCGTGAACATCTGCTCTTCGGATTCGAGCGAGCGGAACTCCTCGCCCCGCTTCACGTACGGGCCGTAGCGTCCGTTGTTGGCGAACACCTCGACGCCGTCGGGCGCGACGCCCACCAGCCGGGGCAGGCTGAGCAGCCGCAGCGCCTCGTCGAGGGAGAGCGACTCCGGCGTCTGCGAGCGCAGCAGCGAGGACTTGCGCTCGCCGCTGGAGACGTACGGGCCGAAGCGGCCGGACTTGAGCACGATCGGCTCGCCGGTGGCCGGGTCGTCGCCGAGCTTGCGCTCGCCGCTGCCGCCGAGGAACAGCTCGTGCACCTTCTCCGGGGTCAGCTCGTCCGGGGCCAGGCCCTCGGGGATCGGCGCCCGGTCGCCCTGGGGAGCGGCCTCCTCGCCCTCGGCCGGGGCGGCCGGCGGCTCGCCGGGGACCGCCCGCTGGAGGTACGGGCCGTAGCGGCCGACCCGGACGACGACCTCGCGGCCCTCGTCGTCGGTGAAGAGTGGGATCGAGTTGACGCTGCGCGCGTCGATCTCGCTCAGGTTCTCGGTGACCAGCTTCTTCAGGCCACCTGCGTGCGCGATGGCCTGGTCACCTGTGCCGTTGGTGCTGCCGAAGTAGAAGGAGGTGAGGAAGTCGACCGCGGCGTGGTCACCGCCGGCGATCTCGTCCAGCTCGTTCTCCATGCTGGCGGTGAAGTCGTAGTCGATGAGGCGTGGGTAGTGCCGCTCCATCAGGCCGATCACCGCGAAGGCCAGGAACGTGGGGATCATCGCCTGGCCGCGCTTGGTGACGTACCCCCGGTCCTGGATCGTCTGCATGATCGACGCGTAGGTGGACGGGCGGCCGATGCCCAGCTCCTCCAGCGCCTTCACCAGCGACGCCTCGGTGTAGCGCGACGGCGGCTGGGTGTGGTGGCCCTGCGCGGCCAGCTCGTCGGCGGTCAGCGGCTGGTCCTTGACCAGGGTCGGCAGCCGGCGCTCGGCGTCCTCGGCCTCGGCGTTCTCGTCGTCGCTGGACTCGACGTACGCGCGCAGGAAGCCCGGGTCGGTGATGGTCTTGCCGGTCGCGCCGAAGTCCGCCTCCTCCTGCGAGGTGGAGACCGCGCGGATGCGCACCGACACGCTGGAACCGACGGCGTCGGTCATCTGCGAGGCGATGGTGCGCCGCCAGATCAGCTCGTAGAGCTTGAACTCCTCGGCGGACAGCTCCTTGGCCACCTCGCCCGGGGTACGGAAGTTGTCTCCCGCCGGGCGGATCGCCTCGTGCGCCTCCTGGGCGTTCTTGACCTTGCCGGTGTAGCGGCGGGGCTCCGGCGGAACGCTGCGCTCGCCGTACAGCTCGACGATCTGCCGGCGGGCCGCCGAGATGGCGGTCTCCGACAGGTTCACCGAGTCGGTACGCATGTAGGTGATGTAGCCGTTCTCGTACAGGCGCTGCGCGATGCGCATCGTCTGCTGCGAGGACAGGCGCAGCTTGCGGGCCGCCTCCTGCTGGAGGGTGGAGGTGATGAACGGCGCGTACGGGCGGCGACGGTACGGCTTCTCCTCGACCCGGGTGACCGTGAACGGTCGCCCATCGAGCCGGGCCGCCAGACCCCGGGCACCGCCCTCGTCGAGGTGGACGACGCCCGCGCCGGCCCGGACCTTGCCCGTGGTGGGCTCGAAGTCCTTACCGGTGGCGATCCGGTCGCCGTTGAGCGCGATCAGGGTGGCGTTGAAGGTGCGCGGCCCCTCACCGGCGTTCGCCACGGCGAGGGTGGCCAGGATGTCCCAGTACTCGGCGGTGCGGAACGCCATCCGCTGCCGTTCCCGCTCGACCACGATGCGGGTCGCCACGGACTGCACCCGGCCCGCCGAGAGCTTCGGCATGACCTTCTTCCACAGCACCGGAGAGACCTCGTAGCCGTAGAGGCGGTCGAGGATGCGCCGGGCCTCCTGGGCGTCCACCAGGTCGCGGTCGATCTCCCGAGGGTTCGCCACGGCGGCCTGGATCGCCGGCTTGGTGATCTCGTGGAAGACCATCCGCTTGACCGGCACCTTGGGCTTGAGGGTCTCGACCAGGTGCCAGGCGATGGCCTCGCCCTCGCGGTCCTCATCCGTCGCCAGGAAGATCTCGTCGACCTCCTTGGCCAGCTTCACCAGCTTGCTGATCTGCTGCTTGCGGTCGGCCGAGACGACGTAGAGGGCGTGGAAGCCGTTGTCCACGTCGACCCCGAGGCGGGCCCAGGACTCGCCCTTGTACTTGGCCGGCACGTCGGCGGCGTTGCGCGGCAGGTCGCGGACGTGACCGAAGCTGGCCTCCACGACGTACCCCGGGCCGAGGTAGCCCGAGATCGTCTTGGCCTTCGCCGGTGACTCGACGATGACCAGACGGGTGGTTCCAGCGTTGCTCGGCACGTCTCTCCCCGACCTCACTCCTGCTCGTGGCCCGCCGGCGCCTTACGACAGCGACCGCTCTCGACCCCGCCGTGGCACCGGCGGTCCGGATGTCCAACGTAACGCGCCGTCCGCGTTTCGGGTTTCGCGGGCGGCAATCCGCTGCGGCGCGGCGGTCGACTCCGCCCGCCGTGCTCGACACTGCCGGACGGCGCCACCGTACACCGTGGGTAGGGCTCGGAGCGGGTCACTGTGACGATGGCGGGCCCTCCACCGGCCGGTTCAACCCAGTTGTCCAACACCGGACACCTCACCCCGCTCGCGTCGGGCGGGGCGGGCGGGGGTCAGGGCCAGGCGTTCGTGGGTGCCGCGGGTGGTGGGGCGCCGACCAGCTCGGCCAGGCGGGCCAGGCGGCGGCGGCCGGTGATCAGGTACGCCGGGCCGCCCTCGTCGGGGCCGAGGAGCGTGCCGGCCAGGCCGGCGGCGGCGAGGGCCGCGCCAATCGCGTCCCAGGACCGCTGGTCGTCCGCGCCGAGGCGGAGCAGGAAACCACTGGGCGGCTCCGGGGTCCCGGCGGCGGCGAGCCACAGTCGGAGCCGCCGGCCGGTCAGGTGGAAGGCCGCCGGAGGACGCTTCGCCGGGCCGTCCAGCCAGGCGACTGCGAGCGGCTTCAACAACCGGGTGTACGACGTCCGCACGGCGTGCCGCTGGTCCTCGGTCGGCTCCCAGCTCGCGGCCAGCCCACGCAGCGCCAGCTCGGCGACGAGCACGTGCACCCGCCAGGCGGCGTCCACCCGTACCGCGAGTCGGGCGGTACCGCCCATCCGGACGACCTCGCCCGGCCCGGCGAGCAGCCCGGCCAGATCGGCGATCGCCGGTTCGGCGGCGTCCGCGCCGAAGAAGACGAGTTGCCGTCCCGCGTCCCCGGCCCGGGACGGCCCGGGAAGGGTCGGCTCGGAGCGGTCGGCACCGCCGCGCCGCCGGCTCGGACCCGCAGGCGGCGGGTCGGCGGGCGACGGGTCGGGCTCGGGTACGGGGAACAACGCCGGCAGCGACTGCGCGGCCGGCGTGTCACCGAGCCCGTTCAGCGACACTCGGGCACCTCGTCGAAGGCCCGTTTCAGCTCCTCGGAGTTGAGCTTGCTGGTGTCCAGCGCGCTGGCGTCGTACTCCTTGTTCAAGGTGTCCACGGCGGCGCGGACGCCGTCGTAGAAGGCGGCGGGTTCGCCGGTGCCCAACCCCTCGATGGTGTCCCGGGCCCGGCCGTAGGCGTCCCGCATCTTCTCCAGCGACCCACGGAAACCGGCGGAGATGGCCTCGCCGTTGTCGGTCTCCGGGACCCCGGCCTGCTCGACCTTGCGGCGCGCGGTCTCGCTGGCCTGTTCCGCGCCACCGAAGAGCCGCACCAGGTTCTCCTTGGCCTGCGCCGGGGTGGTCTGCGCCGTCATCTGCTGATCGGTGCTGCTGGTCAACTTGCTGATCTCGGAGCGCCACGGGGTGAGCGCGCCACAGACCGAGGCCGCCCAGGCCCGTGGGCTGGGCCCACCGCAGCCGGTGAGGACGACGACGAGCGTGGCCAGGACCACCGTGAGCTTTCCGGCGGCAGACGCCCGGCACGTACGCATGCGTTGCAGCGTACGACCTTCGGCCAGGTGTGGCACCGATCCGGATGGCCGGGGTCCCCGCCCGACGGGTGCGTCGGACGGGGACCCCGGTGCCGCCGGTGTCAGGCGTTGACGGTCTCCGGACGGTGGTCGGCGCTGCCCGCGCCGGTGTCGGAGTCGTCCATGGCGATGCCCTTGCGCTTGCTGAAGACCACCGACGCCACGATGATCAGCGTGGCGACCAGCGCGATGCCCACCCGCAGGCCGACGTTGCGGTCGTCGCCGACGCTGTACGCCACCACGGCGGGCGCGATCAGCAGCGAGACCAGGTTCATCACCTTGATCAGCGGGTTGATGGCCGGGCCGGCGGTGTCCTTGAACGGGTCACCCACGGTGTCGCCGATGACCGTCGCGGAGTGCGACTCGGAGCCCTTGCCGCCGTACGCGCCGTCCTCGACCAACTTCTTGGCGTTGTCCCACGCGCCGCCGGAGTTGGCCAGGAACACCGCCATCAGGGTGCCTGCGCCGATCGCGCCGGCCAGGTACGAGGCCAGCGCGCCCGGGCCGAGGCCGAAGCCGACCGCGATCGGCGCCAGGATGGCGAGCAGGCCGGGGGTCATCAGCTCGCGCTGCGCGTCCCGGGTGCAGATGTCGACGACCTTGCCGTACTCCGGGCGCTGGGTGCGGTCCATGATGCCGGGCAGCTCACGGAACTGCCGGCGGACCTCCATGACGACCGCGCCGGCCGAGCGGGACACCGCGTTGATGGCCAGACCGGAGAAGAGGAAGACGACCGCCGCACCGATGATCAACCCGACCAGGTTGCGCGGGTTGGCCACGTTCAGCGAGTTGAGGATCTCGGTCCCGACGTCGCCCACCCCGGCGTCCGCGTACGCGGTCCGCAGGGTGTCCGTGTACGAGCCGAACAGCGCGGTCGCGGCGAGGACCGCCGTGGCGATCGCGATGCCCTTGGTGATCGCCTTGGTGGTGTTGCCGACCGCGTCCAGCTCGGTGAGCGTCCGCGCGCCGTGCTCGTCGATGTCGCCGGACATCTCCGCCACGCCCTGGGCGTTGTCCGAGATCGGCCCGAAGGTGTCCATGGCGACGATGACGCCGACGGTGGTGAGCAGGCCGGTACCGGCCAGCGCCACCGCGAACAGCGACAGCGTGATGGAGCTGCCGCCGAGCAGGAACGCCCCGAAGACACCGGCGCCGATCAGCAGCGCCGAGTAGACCGCCGACTCCAGGCCGACGCTGATGCCGGCGAGGATGACGGTGGCGGCGCCGGTCTGCGAGCTCTTGCCGATGTCCTGCACGGGCCGCTTGTTGGTCTCGGTGAAGTAGCCGGTCAGCGCCTGGATGGCGGCGGCCAGCACGATGCCGATGACCACCGCGCCGATGGCCACCAGGCGCGGGTTGCGGTCGACGTCGCCGAGGCCACCCTCCAGTTCGGCGAAGGTCGCCGGCAGGTACGCGTACGCGGCGATCGCCACCAGCACCGCGGAGATCACGGCGGAGATGTAGAAGGCCCGGTTGATCGCGGTGAGGCCGTTGCGGTCGGAGGCGCGCAGCCGGGTGATGAAGACGCCGACGATGGCGACCAGCACGCCGATCGTGGAGATGATCAGCGGGAAGACCAGACCGTCCTCGCCGAACGCGGCCCGGCCCAGGATCAGCGCGGCCACCAGCGTCACCGCGTACGACTCGAACAGGTCGGCGGCCATGCCGGCGCAGTCACCGACGTTGTCGCCCACGTTGTCGGCGATGGTGGCGGCGTTGCGCGGGTCGTCCTCGGGGATGCCCTGCTCGACCTTGCCGACGAGGTCGGCGCCGACGTCGGCGGCCTTGGTGAAGATGCCACCGCCGACCCGCATGAACATGGCCAGCAGGGCGGCGCCGAAGCCGAAGCCCTCCAGCACCGTCGGCGCGTCACCCCGGTAGACCAGGACGACCAGCGCGGCACCGAAGAGGCCGAGGCCGACGGTGAGGAAGCCGACCACGCCGCCGGTCCGGAAGGCGATCTTCATGGCCGCCTCGCGGCCGCCCTGTCGCTCCCGGGCGGCGGCGGCCACCCGCAGGTTGGCGCGGGTCGCCAGCCACATGCCGGCACCACCGATGGACGCGCTGAACACGGCGCCCACCACGAAGAAGAGCGAGCGGCCGAGCTTCACGGCCATCTCGCTGCCGTCGGTGTCGTGCACCGGCAGCAGGAAGAGGAGCACCACGGCGACGACGACGAAGATCGCCAAGGTGCGGAACTGGCGGAGCAGGTAGGCCGAGGCGCCCTCCTGGACCGCCCCCGAGATCTCCTGCATATTGGTGGTGCCCTTGCCGGCTGCCAGCACGGCCTTCGTCAAAGCGGCGGCGAAGACGAGCGCCACCAGCGCGATGACCGCGGCGATGACGACGTACGTGACATTGCTTCCGGTAAGGGAAAGCCCGCCGCCATCGGCGGCCAAGGTCTCGGACATCTGTGTCCTCCTGTTACCGAACACTCGCGTCGACGGGTGGAGACGCACCGGTCGACGCCTGGATGCGGACTCGCAAGCGCGCGCCAACCCACCCCAGCGGACCAGCGATGACCACCCATACCCGCTGGCTGCGGGATGGATCACTTGCTGACAACCCGGGTACTGTAGCCCTCCACAGTGTTCGAGGTCACATGCAGGGGGCACCGTGTCTCGATGATCTTCGTCGCTGTGTTATGAAACGAAATCTGATATAGGGCCCGATCCATGATGACAAGGCCGCATCCCCAGTGGGGACACGGCCTTGCTCTTTCTCGATTCGGTGGCCCTGACGGGTCAGCGGCCCACCGGCCACACCATCCGCACCTCGGTGCCGATGCCCTCGTCGACCGGGCGCACCTGGAGGTCCTCGACGAAGCCGGCGAGCAGGGCGAACCCGACACCGGTGGTCAGCGCCTCGTCGGTCAGCGACTCGTCGGCCAACTCGTCCGGCGGCAGCGCCGCCAGCCCGATGCTGGCCTCGATCGGCGCCCGGTCCACGACCCGCACCGCGTACGTGCCGCCGTCGGACATCTCCACCAGCACCGGATCGGCCAGGCCGTACTGACGGTGCAATGCGACCGCCCGGGTGCACGCCTCACCGATGGCCAGGCGCACCTCGTCCAGCAGGTCCTCACGGACACCGGCCCGCCGGGCGACGGCCACGCCGACCAGGCGGGCGGTACGCACGTGCACCGGGGCCGGAGAAAAGGAGAGCCGGACCGTCGCCATCACGCGTTGGCGCCGCTCGGGCCCGCGCCGGCCGCCGCCTCGACCGTGGCGTGCAGCGGGAACACCTGATCCAGCGCCGTGATCCGGAAGATCTTGAGCAGCGGCTCCTTGTCACAGACCAGGGCGAACGAGCCGCCGGCCGTGCGCAGCCGCTTGTGCGCGCCCACCAGCACGCCCAGCCCGGTGGAGTCGAGGAAGTCCACCCGCCCGAGGTCCACGATCACGTGCCGGGCACCGCCGTCGATCAGCTCGAGGAGACGTTCGCGGAGCCGGGGCGCGGTGTAGACGTCCACCTCACCGCCGACCTCGAGCACCGTGTGCTCGCCCACGGTACGCGTCGCCAGCGACAGCTCCATCGGTCCTCCTCGCCAGAGCCGTAAACTCTCCTGGGCATCTAACCACTACCGCCGGGACACCCTGCGGTCACCGGCGGCGGCTCTTCCTTACCCCCGGGCCCGGCTTTTCATCTCCGAACACCAGTGCGAGAGTGCAGGACGTGACTACCTCCCCGCCGGCCGACCTGCTGCGCCGGTTGCGCTCCCGGGGCGCGGGCGACCCGGTCACCCACGTCGAGCGGGTGCCCGCCCGCATCGGGGCGCCCGCACCGTGGCCGGCGTGGACGCCGCCGGAGCTGGAGGCGACCTTCGCCCGCCGCGGCGTGGTCGCGCCCTGGCGGCACCAGGCCGAGGCGGCCACCCTGGCGTACGAGGGTGGCCACGTGATCGTCGCCACCGGAACCGCGTCCGGCAAGTCCCTGGCGTACCAGCTCCCGGCGCTGGCCACGCTGCTCGCCGACCCCCGGGCCACCGTGCTCTACCTCGCACCGACCAAGGCCCTCGCCGCCGACCAGCTGCGGGCCGTCGCCGGCCTGGAGCTGGAGGGGGTACGCCCCGCCTGCTACGACGGGGACACGCCGCGCGCCGAACGGGAGTGGATCCGCCGACACTCCCGCTTCGTGCTGACCAACCCGGACATGCTGCACCACGGCATCCTTCCCGGCCACGCCCAGTGGTCCGGGTTCCTGCGCCGACTGGCGTACGTGGTGGTCGACGAGTGCCACACCTACCGGGGTGTGTTCGGCTCGCACGTGGCGCACGTGCTGCGCAGGTTGCGCCGGCAGTGCGCACGCTTCGGCGCCAGTCCGGTCTTCGTCCTCGCCTCGGCCACCTCCGGCGACCCGGCGACCGCCGCCACCCGCCTCACCGGCCTGCCGGTGACCGCGGTCACCGAGGACACCTCGCCGCGCGGCGGGGTGACCTTCGCGCTCTGGGAACCGCCACTGCTGCCACCCGACTCGGGCTCCTCTTCCCCGGTCCCCCCGCAGGCGACGGGCGACCACGACGACCTTCGTCAGGTCCGCCGGTCGGCGCTGCGCGAGACCGCGGACCTACTCGCCGACACGGTCGCCGAGGGGGTACGCACCCTCGCGTTCGTCCGGTCCCGCAAGGGTGCCGAGGTGGTGGCGGCCAACGCACGCCGGGCGCTCGACGACGCGGTGCCGGGGCTCGGCGACCGGGTGGCCGCCTACCGGGGCGGCTACCTGCGCGAGGAGCGCCGCGAGCTGGAACGGGCACTGCTACACGGCGACCTGCTCGGCCTGGCCTCCACCAACGCGCTGGAGCTGGGCGTCGACCTGGTGGGGCTGGACGCGGTGTTGATCTGCGGCTACCCGGGCACCCGGGCGTCGCTGTGGCAGCAGGCGGGCCGCGCCGGGCGTTCCGGCCAGGAGGCGCTCGCGGTGCTGGTGGCCCGGGACGACCCACTCGACACCTACCTGGTGCACCACCCCGAGGCGATCTTCGGTGCGCCGGTGGAGGCGACGGTGCTCGACCCGGCCAACCCGTACGTGCTGGCTCCGCAGCTGGCCTGCGCCGCCGCCGAGGCGCCGCTGACGCCGGCCGACCTGGCGCTCTTCGGCGACGGGGCGAAGGAGGCGGTGGACGAGTTGGTGGCGGCCGGGGCGCTGCGGCAGCGGCCCACCGGCTGGTACTGGCGGCACCGCGAGCGCCCCGAGGTGGACCTGCGCGGCGAGGGCGGCGCACCGGTCTGCGTGGTGGAGTCGGCCACCGGCCGACTGCTCGGCACCGTCGACGGTAGCTCGTCCCACTTCCTGCTCCACCCCGGCGCGGTCTACCTGCACCAGGGCGTCTCGTACGTGGTCGACGAGCTGGACCTCGCCGACGGCTGCGCGTTGGTGCACGTCGAGGAGCCGGACTGGTCCACCCACGCCCGGGACGTCACGGACCTGTCCGTGGTGTCGGTGCGCTCCTACGTCGACGCCGGGCCGGTCGGGATGTTCCTCGGCGAGGTGGACGTCACCAGCCAGGTGGTGTCGTACCAGCGGCGCAGGATCGCCACCGGCGAGGTGATCGACACCCGGCCGCTGGACCTGCCGGCCCGGGAGCTGCGCACGGTGGCGGTGTGGTTCACGCTCTCCGAGCGGTCGCTGACGTCCGCCGGGGTGCAGCCGGCCGACGTGCCGGGCGCGCTGCACGCCGCCGAACACGCCGCGATCGGCCTGCTTCCACTGATGGCGACCTGCGACAGGTGGGACATCGGGGGCCTCTCCACCGCCCTGCACCCGGACACCGAGGCACCGACGGTCTTCGTCTACGACGGGCACCCGGGCGGCGCGGGCTTCGCGGAGCGCGCCTACGGGACGGCGTCGGCGTGGCTGCGGGCCACCCGCGACGCGATCGCGGAGTGCGGCTGCGAGGCCGGCTGCCCGTCCTGCGTGCAGTCGCCGAAGTGCGGCAACGGCAACAACCCGCTCTCGAAGCCGGATGCGATCCGGGTCCTCGACGTGGTGCTGGGCAATCTGCCCTCCTGAGTCACCTTGCATGAATCCCGGTCGCACTGGGCACAATGGTGTGGGAGCGCTTCCATCGATGCTTGTGTTGTAGTTCGCCCCCGCGCCCGAGGAGAAGTTGTGGCCGACACGATCGCCGAGACCGTCGACCTGCTCTACACCATCGACCAGGACCATCTCACCCTCGACCAGCAGATCGCACTCGGGGCCGCGCTGGCCGCGCTGGCTCAGGCCGAACGGCTGGAGCAG
Organism: Micromonospora sp. WMMD736; assembly: GCF_049179015.1. Taxonomy (NCBI): domain Bacteria; kingdom Bacillati; phylum Actinomycetota; class Actinomycetes; order Micromonosporales; family Micromonosporaceae; genus Micromonospora; species Micromonospora sp. WMMD736. Next base: position 4,817,726 of record NZ_JBMHMI010000001.1, on the reverse strand, counting down.
ATCAACGAGAGGCTGCGCAGCATCCACCAGGTGCTCAACACCTGGTCGTTGCGCTCGACGGTGGACAGTCGCTGAAACCGCGCGTGGCCGGTCCGGCCGGGCGGACCGGTCAGCTGGGCCAGTCGGGGCGAACTGGTCGGGGTGGGTGTGCCGGTCGGGCATGGGTCGGTTGGGCACGGGCCGGCAGGGGTTGCCCGGTTGTGCGAGACTCCGGCGCGACGCCCCCTGAGGAGAACACATGCAGCTCGACAACTTGCAGACCCTGCAGCAGTTCCACATCCGCCAGCGGCTGCGGATGATGGTCAACCAGTACGAGGTCCGGGCGGTCGCCCCGGACGGCAGCGAGGGCGAACTGCTCGCCTTCGCGCAGCAGAAGCGGCTCGCCTTCAAGGAGCAGGTGACGATCTACACCGACGACTCCAAGCAGCAGCCCCTGCTCGGCTTCAAGGCCCGCCAGCGCCTCGACCTCGGTGCCACGTACGACGTCACCGACGCGGCCGGCAACCCGATCGGCCTGTTCCGCAAGGACTTCGCCCAGTCCCTGCTCCGCTCCACCTGGCACGTCGAGCAGACCGGTCTGCCGCAGGTGACGGGTCAGGAGCGCAGCCTGCCGGTGGCGCTGCTGCGCCGGTTCGTCGACTCGCTGTCCTGGCTGCCGTACCACTTCGACTTCCTCGCCGGCGGCCAGCCCGTCTTCTCGGTGGTCAAGAAGTGGGGCCTGCGCGACAAGTACGTCGTCGAGGTGCAGAACCCGCAGATCGACCGCCGCCTCGTCATCGCCATGGCCGTCGCCCTCGACGCGCTCCAGGCTCGCTGACGCACCCGACCGGCGTTTCTCGCCACCCCACCCGCGATCTTGCACTTGGTGTCCCGGCATAGGCCACGAAAGCCACATCTCGTTGACACCAAGTGCAAGATCGGCGGAGCCTCCCTCAGCTCGGCTGGCGGGGCAGGGCTCACAGCCCCGCCCCGCCGTCGATCCGCTGCCCAGTCCAACCCGACCGAGCCCTACCCACTCCGACCCGGGCCGGGCGCAGCCGTTCGGCCGGGCGCAGCCGTTCAGTCGGGCTCTGTCGTTCAGTCGGGCTCTGTCGTTCAGCCGCGTACCGGACCGGCGCGGGCCGTCGACGTCGCGACCCGCGTCAGACCCGGAACCGGGGTGAACGCCACCTCGACGGTCACCAGCACCTCCAGCCCATCGACGACGCAGTCCACCAGCCGGCCGTCGTTGCGCTGGGCGATGTCCGTGGCGTACGCGCACGCCGTCAGGTCCCCGTCGAGCGCTCGGGTGGCCCCGGCCAGCGCGCCGAGATCAGCGGCCACCGCCGCCCGCTGGGCCGCCATGCCGGTCGCGGCGACGGCGGCGCCGAATGTCCCGACCAGCACGAACACCAGCCCCAGCGCGAGCAGCAGGATGGTCGCGCCACCCCGCTCCCCGTCTGCTCGGCCGTCTGGGTCTCGCCCGCTGTCAGGGCTGCGGCTACGGAATCGACCGTGGCCCGGGCCGCGGCCGTTACGGCGCGCCGGCACCCTTGGCCGGGGCGGCATCACCGGCTCACCACTTGGGCACCAGGTTCCACGGCTGCGACGGCGGTGGCTGCCACGGTGATCCGTGGGAGCCGGCCGCCAAGCGCACGAACCGGGGCACGAACGGTCGCCCGCACCCGATCACCGTCGACCGACACCGACATCTCCGTGCCTGGTGGCGCGGTCTGTTCCCCGTCCGAGGCGCTGGCACCCCGAGCGACGGCCAGCGCTGCTTCGCGGGCGGTGTGCAGGCAACTCGCCTGCGTGCTGACGGCGTTCAGCACCGTCAGGCCGGCGAGCAGGAGCACCAGGAGCGCCGGCAGGCCGGCCGCCAGTTCGGCGGTGAAGGATCCCCGCTCGCCGCCGACGATGTGAACCCACCGGGCGCCGTCGAACGTGTGCCCGGGAGCGTCCGGGTTCCGCCTACGGTCGACCTGCCGGCGCCGGATCACTTGAGTGCCCGGTCGATGACCGCGGTCAGCGCGGACTGGACGTTGCCCGAGGTCAGCACCTTCAACAGGATCCCGGCGAAGGCCACCGCGGCGAGCGTGCCGACGGCGTACTCGGCGGTGTTCATCCCGTCGTCGCCGCGCAGTCGGGCGATGAGTTTGCGCATGGAACTTCCCTTCCTCGATGGGTCAGAGCACGTCGCCGAGGACGGCGACGATCACCGGCACCAGGCCGGCGAGAATGAACGCGGGCAGGAAACAGAGCCCCAGTGGCAGCACGATGAGGACGCCCGCCCGACGGGCCGACGCCTCGGCGGCGGTGGCCCGGTCGGCCCGTAGGTCGTCGGCGAGACGGGTCAGCGCGCCGGCCAGCGCCGCGCCACTGTTGGCCGAGCGGAACGCCGCCGCGGCCATCCGATCCGCCCCTGGCACACCGTCCAGCGCCGACCACGCCTCCGCTGGACCGCCGCCGAGGAGCAGCGTGCGGCCCACCCGGGCGAGTCGGGTGGCGAGCGGACCGTCCAACGCGTCGGCCACCGCCAGGACCGAGCGGTCCACCGGCGCACCGGCCCGCATCGCGGCCGCCAGGAGGTCGGCGGCGAGCGGCAGGTCAGCGGCTTCCCGGAACCGCTGGGCACGTACGGCGGGCGGCTCGATCCGCCGCAGCGACACATCCAGCAGGACGGCGACCGGAACGGCGGCCAGCAACCCGAACCAGCCCTCGACAACCACTGCCACGGCAAGCCCGGCCATGCCCGCCGCGAGCCGGATCGCATCCGGACGGCGGCGCAGGCCCGCAGTTCGTCGAGTGGGCAGCGCCGGGGACATCAGGTGGTCCGTCCCGGCCCGGCGCCCAGCCGCTCAGCCCAGAACAGGCCGACGATCTGCAGGCCGACGGCGAGAACCGCGCACACCCCGCCGACCGTGTCGTGCAGGAGCACCGCCAGGGGATCGACCCCGATCCCGTACCCGAGCCCGATCCCGCCGATCGGCAGAGCCGCCAGCAACCAGGCGGTGGCGCGTGCGCCGGCCGCCTGTGCCGCTGCGGCGGCCAGCCCACGGTCGGTAGCACGGGCGTCCGCCTCGATCCGCTCGATCAGCTCCGCCAGCGGCGCGCCGGTCCGATCTGCCAGCCGCACGGCGGCCGAGGTCAGGTCGCGAAGCCGGTCGACGCCGTTCACCGGTGCTCCTGCACCCGAGGTGATCCCGAGGGCCGGCGGTACGGGCAGACCTGCCCGGAGGTCCGCCGCCAGACCGCACAGCAGGTCCAGGGTGTGCCGTCGACTCAGCTCGGCCTGTCGATTCGTTCTCCAGCGCAACAGGGCGCGGGTAGCGAGCGTGCCGTAGCCGGCCATCGCCACCGCAGCCACCGGCCCACCGGACACGGTTCCGACACCTGCTCCCGCCAGACCGACCAGGAGCAGCACGCGACGCGGTGATCGTCGGGCGCGTACCGCAGGGGTCACGAGCGGCCCACCGTCCCCCGGACCCGGCGGTTCCGCGAGCAGCCCACCGCCCGCGTGGTTCTGCGAGTCGACGGCCTTGAGGGTCGTGACCTCCGGCCCGGTGCTGGCAGCCGGGCGGCGCGAGTCTCGGCGGGCCGGCGGACGCGCCGGGCCGGCCGGTCGGGTGGGCCCCGCCGGTCCACCGACCGCCCTGGAACGGCCCGGGCCGTCGTCCAGGTCGCGAGCGGACCAGGCAACCGCCGTCCGCCCGGTGTTGGGCGTCGGCTGCGCGAGTACGCCAGGTTGGGCCGGTGCCGCCACGCCGCTGACCTCGTCGGTCGGACGGTCCTGCGCGCGGGCGAGGTCTCTGATCCACTCGACCAAGGCCTCGTCCGGGTCGACGACGACACGCCGGGACGGGACCAGCACCCGACGTCGGCGGTCCCTGATCCTCTTCGCCCGCCAGACCACAAGGGTCGCGGTGGCCAGCAGCAGCGCCGCGACCAGCGGCATCGTGGCGTTCACGCCGGACCTGCCGAACCGGGCCACGGCTCGCTGAGGATCGGCGGGACCGCGACGCCCCGGTCCCGCAGCAGCGCGCCGAACGTACGAGCGGCCAGCCCCAGGCCTCGTCCACGTGTCCAGGCGGGTACCACGGTCGCCAGGCGTTCCGGGCCTTCGGGGAGCAACAGGCAGATCGATTCGAGGACGCGGCCCTGATCGCCGCGACGTACCTGGAGCAGCACCTGAAGCGCGGCGACCACCTGCGCGTGCAGCGCGGCGCGGGGTAGCCCACCGAGCATGCCGAGCGCCTCCAGCCGGGCCGGCACGTCGGACGGGGTGTTGGCGTGCAGCGTGCCGGCTCCGCCGTCGTGACCCGTGTTCAACGCGGCCAGCAGGTCGACCACCTCCGCGCCCCGGCACTCCCCGACGACCAGGCGGTCCGGACGCATCCGCAGCGCCTGCCGGACCAGGTCGCCGAGGCTGACCACGCCCGTCCCCTCGACGTTGGCGGTACGGGCCTGGAGTCCGACCACGTGCGGATGCCCCGGTTGGAGTTCTGCCGCGTCCTCCACCAGGACGATCCGTTCGGTGGCCGGCACCAACCCGAGCAGCGTGTTGAGCAGGGTCGTCTTGCCCGAGCCCGTGCCGCCGGTCACCAGGTACGCCAACCGGGCCGCGACGACGGCGGCGAGCAGCGGTGCCACCGGTCGCGGCACCGTCCCCTGGCTGACCAGCTCATCGAGCGTGTAGGGGCGATGCCGGAACGTCCGCAGCGACAGGTAGGGACCCTCGGTCGCCACCGGAGGCAGCACGGCGTGCAGGCGGGTGCCGTCGGGCAGCCGGGCGTCCGCGTACGGGGAGCCGTCGTCGAGCCGCCGACCCGCGCCGGCGATGAGCCGCTGCGCCAACCGGCGGACGTCGTCGACCGAGCCCACCGGGATCGCCACCTGGTGCAGCCCCGCGCCCCGGTCGACCCAGACGCGCACGCCGTTGACCAGGACGTCGGTCACCTCCGGATCGGCCAGCAGCGGGGCGAGCGGCCCGGCGCCGACGAGGTCGTCGTGCACCCGGTCGGCGATCCGCAGCACGGCGGTGTCGCCCAGCACCGCAGCGGTGGGTTCGGCGCGTACGGCGGACACGATCGCCGCCGGGGTGACCGGGTCGGTGGCGGCGACGATCCGCTGCCGTACCCGGGCCGCGAAGGTGGCGTCCTCCGGCCGGCCGCTCATGCCGCACCGCTCGTGGCGCCGGTGAGGTCGGCGACGATCCGCTGGCACAGCGCGGCGAGCGGGCCCTTGCCGGCCGCCGCCGGGGCTTCGCCGCGTTCGAGGCCCCGGCAGAGTCCAGGCTCGGGGCGCAGCGTGCCGGCGAGGGGAAGGCCCAGCGCCCGTGCTACCTCGGTGGCGCGCAGGCGGCCGGGGGCGGGCCCGCGCACCACCACCGAGAGTGCCTCGCAGTGTGGTGCGGCCACGGCCACCACCCGGGCGGCGGCCGCGGTGGCGCGCAACTCCGCCGGTACGACGACTAACGCCTGGTCGGCCGCCTGCAACGCGACCACGGCGGCGTCGTCGAACTGCCGGGGCAGGTCGATCACCACGAAGTCCCGGCCCCGGTGGGCGGCGTCGACGGTCGACGCCATCGCCGCGGCGGGCAGCGCCAGCATCTCCCCGCGATCCCAGGAGAGCACCACCAGGTCACCTCGACTGGGCAGGGCCTGGACCAGCGCGGGAGCGTCGACCCGGCCGTCCGCGCTGGTGAGCGACGGCCACCGCAGCCCTTCGAGCTGTTCCCAGCCGAGGACGAGGTCGAGGCCACCGCCGAGCGGGTCGGCGTCGATGAGCAGGGTGCGCAGTCGGGCCCGCGCGGCGGTCACGGCGAGCCCGCCGGCTAGCACACTGGCGCCGGCGCCACCTCGGCCACCGAACAGCGCGACGATCCGCGCGTTCGGGCCGTCCGGCTGGTCGGGGCCGTGTTCGGCCAGCCGGTCCACGAGCCACGGCTCGGCGGCGGGCAGCGCGGCGACGTGTTCGGCGCCGATCAGCTCGGCGATCTGCCAGCCGGGGTCGATCTGGCCGGCCCTGCCGACGAGCACCAACCGGGGCCGCTTCGGTAGTCGGGCCCGCAGGCACGCCTGCGCCTGGTCGACACCGAGCAGCACCAGCGGCGCGGAGGCCCAGCGGGTGCGGGCCGCAGCCGGGTCGGCGGCGAGTTCCACCTCGGTCCCGCCGGCGGCGGCGAGTCGGAGCAGGTCGTCGAGCAGGTCGCCGTCCCCCGTGACGACCAGTGGGAGCCGTCGGATCGGCGGAACGGAGGTACGGGGTGCCATCGCGGCCTCCAGCGGTCGGGATCGGATGCACCGCCGACCCTGCTCGCGATGAACCCCGAACGACGCCCTCGACCCGGCCGCCTGTGGACAACTCAGGGGCCTGTGGACAACGCCCGCCGAGGCGGTCGATCTGCTATGCGCACTGGCGTTCGTGCAGCTAGCGGCACTGCCGCAAAAACACCGCAGGGCCGCTCCCGAGGAAGCGGCCCCGAAAATCGCCGGTCAGCCGACGCGGTCGGTCCAGGCGGTGTCGATGATCAACTGGTACGCGCTGAGCCGTACCGGCATGAGCGTCAGCATCTCGTGGGCGAGCAGGCCACCGGTGTTCGCGTCGAAGATCAGGAGGAACTGGACGTCGTGTTCCCGGTCGTCGTAGGTGACCGCGACACCGGCCCGACCGGCGCGGTCGGTCACCTGACCCCGCCAGCGCAGGCCCGACAGGTCGGCGAGGACCCGCAGGATCTCCGCTCGGATCGCGCGCGGTAGGACGTACCGGGCATAGAGCGTGCCGACCGCCTTGCTGGCCGCCCCCGGGCCGTGCTCGATCCTGAGCAGTTCCCGCAGTCGGGCCGGTTCGGCCGGTGGTGGCGTCAGCTCCATCGGCGGCAGCGGGATCGGCGACGACTCGGCAGCACCGGCCGCCCGGCCCTGGGGGATTTTGCGCTGCCAGTACGCCCGGGACTCCTCGTCGGGGTACTGCGGCTCCAGTTGGGTGTTGGCCTGGCTGCCGGTCCCGTCCGGGGCCTGCCAGACCTTCGTCTCGCCGACGAACGCGACGTGGTGACCGTCGGGCGAACTCATCACCGGGTCACCCCACACCTTCGTGTGGTGGTACATGTAGCGCCCGCCACGGGTGTCGTACCCCGCGTTCTTGATCCTGGTGGCCAGCGTGCACAGCCGCGGGCCGGCAGCCGGCGGGTCGACGTCGAACTGATAGGCGACCGGCACGAGCACCAGGCCCGCCGCGTCCCCGGGCCCACCCGGGACGTCCGGCGTGCGCTCGCCGGACGGCCGCAGCGCGGCCGCCACAGCCGCCGCCACCGCGAGGGTCCCGGCCGTCAGGACGAGCCGGCGAGTCGGGCGTACGCGACGATGCGCCGCAGCTTCGGCGACGCCGGCACGGTCGATCAACTCGTGGGCCGCGACCGAAGGCGGTGCGACGGTCGCGCTCCGCGCCGGATCGGCCGGGCCGATGAGGGTACGGGTACGTGCCACCTGGGACATCACAGCTCCTCTCGCGCGGTCGTCAGCAGCTGACGGCGGGAACGCACCGGCCGACTCGACATCGCCACGGCCAGACGGCGGCGGGCGCGATGCAGGCGCACGGCGGCGGTCGTACGGGTACAGCCGAGGACCTGGGCCGCCTCGGACACCGTCAACTCCTCCCAGCCGACGAGCCGCAGGATCTCCTGATCGAGATCGTTGAGGGTCGCCAGCGCGGCCCGGATGTCGGCAACCCCCAGGGCCGTGTCGGCAGCCGAGGGATCGGCCGCCCGAGTCAGGTCGGCCTCCGTGATCGGCAGCAGGTCCGGCGCGGCGCGCCGGGACCGCCACTGGTTCGCCAACAGGCGCCGGGCCACCCCGTACAGCCAGGGCAGAGCACGGTCCGGTATTTCCCCACGCCGCCGCCACGCGACGACGAACACCTCCTGGGCGAGTTCCGCCGACGCGTCGGCGTCGCCGAGCCGGCGCAGGCCGTACCGGACGATGTGCGCGTACTCGGCGGCGTAGAGGCTGGTGAACCAGACCTCGTCGCGCTTCCCCGGTGGACCCACCCGAACCCCCATCACGTCGGCGATCTCACCCTGGCTTGTGTCGCGGGACGCCCGACGATTACCGCGCCGCGAACTGTCGGACCCGTCGGGCACACTCCCGCCCGTGAATGTGGCGGAGTTCTGGAGCGTCGTGGCGAGGGCACGGGCTGCGGCAGGCGTGGCGGCGGACCAACCGCAGCGCGACGGTCAGCCGAGTGCGCTGGCCGACGCCCTGGTGACCGAGCTGACGCGACTTCCGTTGGCCCAGATCGTGGCGTTCGACCAGATGTTCGGCGAGGTGGCCGATCGAGCGGACACCTGGGACGTCTGCGCGGCCTGCTGGATCATCGAGTACGGCTTCCTCTCCGACGACGGATTCTCCGACTTCCAGGCGGGGCTGGTCGGTCTGGGCAGGGATGCGTTCGAGTCAGCAGTGCGTGATCCCGACTCGCTCGCCGAACATCCCGCGGTACGGCGGATCAGCGCATCGGAGGGCCGCCATCTGTGGATCGGCGACGAGGCCCTTCTGTGCGCCGCAGAGGCGGCGTACGAGCGGCTGACGGGCGACTCGGAGGCCTTCTGGGAAGCCGTTGAGGCAGCCCAGCCTGCGGCTACCGCTCCAACGGAGCCGCCCGCCGACGGGCGCTGGGACCTCACCGACGAAGCCGAGTGGCGCAGGCGGCTGCCCCGGCTGTTCGAGCTGTTCCGCGCCCGCCGACTCGCGGCCCGGTAGGCCGGGCGGGAGCGCTCCCCGACAAAGGGACGACCCCCGTCGGGGGGAGACGGGGGTCGTCAACGGTTCGGCTCCGGGGGGGTCGAGCCGAACCACTCAGCGGTCACGGGGGGTGCAACCGCCGAGGGCCTGTCTGTTTCGGGGATGTGAAAGCACGTCGTGCGGACAAGTCTGCCTGAGCGGGCCCGTCACGTCGAGTGGTGTCCACTCCACTCAGCGCGAAAATCTCCTCGCCGAATGTGAGCACGGTCACGCTGAGCGGTGGTGGGGGTACCCGTCCGCAGGTCCAAGGGGTGGCCTGACCCCGGGCACCCGCCGACCATAGACCATCCGGCTAGACTTTCGCGCCGTGGGCCGAAGTGCCGCTTTTTTCGATCTGGACAAGACCGTCATCGCCAAGTCGAGCGCCCTGGCGTTTGGTCGGCCGTTCTACCGGGACGGGCTGATCACTCGGCGTGACGTGGTCAAGTCGGCGTACGCGCAGCTGATGTTCCGGCTGGGCGGCACCGACGAGCAGACCATGGCCCGGACACGGGACTACCTGGCCGCGCTCTGCAAGGGCTGGCAGGTGGAACAGGTCCGCCAGATCGTCGCGGAGACACTCCACGAGCTGATCAACCCCTATGTGTACGCCGAGGCCGCCGCCCTGATCGAGGAGCACCAGGCGGCCGGGCGGGACGTGGTGCTGGTGTCGGCGTCCGGCGAGGAGATGGTCCGCCCGATCGGCGAGCTGCTCGGGGTGACCGACGTGATCGCCACCCGGATGACGGTGCGCGACGGCCGTTACAGCGGTGAGGTCGAGTTCTACGCGGCCGGTCCGAGCAAGGTCGAGGCGGTCACCGAGCTGGCGGCCGTCCGGGACTACGACCTGGCCGACTCGTACGCCTACTCCGACTCGTACAGCGACCGCCCCCTGCTGGAGTGCGTGGGGCACCCGAGCGTGGTCAACCCGGACCGACAGCTGCGCAAGCTGGCCTCGGAGAACGCCTGGCCGGTGCTGGAGTTCCGGCACCCGATTCCGCTGGGCCGCCGCTGGCGGGAGCGGCCGGCCGTCCCGGTGGCGGCGGCCGCGCTGGGGGTCGGCGTGGGAGTGGCCATCGGCATCGCCTGGTACGGCCGGCACCGCCGCACTCGCGCCGCCGCCACCCCGGCCTGACCGCGGCCCGCCCGGGCAACGCGCGGCTGCGGCGCGCCGCCGAGGACGCCACCCTCGGTAGGCGTTCGTTCACTCGCCGCTCACCTCTCCGGCTGTCACCGCCATCGTCGACAGTCGTCTATCCGACACACTCCATCGCCCCCGGTCCCACGCCGTATTGAGCGGACGCTCAAAAACACGTACGCTCCGTTTGAGCGACCGCTCAAGACGGGGAGACGGGCATGAACGACGACACTGAACCGACACCGCAGAGAACGAGCGCGCACTGGATCCTGGCCGGGTTGATCACTCTCTTCGGAGTGGTCGTCTTCGTCGTGGTGGTGCGGCAGGGCCGGATCGACAGCGCGGTGCTCTTCGTGGTGCTCCCGGTGCTCCTGGCCGCCGCCCTCGCGCTCGCACCCCAGCGGACGGCTCACGGCAGGGTCTTCGCGATCACCACGGTGGCCCTCCTGGTGGCAGCGGTGGCCCTGCACGAGGGCGCGATCTGTGTCGTCCTGGCCGCCCCGCTGGTCTACGGGGTGGCGCACGGCACCACCGCGCTGATCCGCGCCCTGCGGGAGGCGAACCGCCCGTACGTCGTCGTGGCCGTACCCCTGCTGCTCCTGCCCGGCCTGGAGGGCAGCGGTATCGCTCCCCGGATGGCTCCGGAGCAGACGGTCGAGGTGACCCGGGTCGTCGGGCTTCCGGTCGACCAGGTGGCCCAACGTCTCGCCGCCGGCCCTCGACCGACCGACGTCCGGTCGGTACCGCTGCGGCTCCTGGGCGTACCGACGCCCGGCCAGGTCACCGGCGACGGGCTCGACGTGGGCGACCGGTGGATGTTCGGCTACCACGGCAGCGCGCACGGACCGGGCGGTCACCTGCTCGCCGAGGTGGCGAGCGCCGCACCGGGGCAGGTGGGCTTCGACTTCGTCGAGGACAGCTCCATCACCGCGCGCTGGTTCACCTGGCGGCACGCGGAGTTGAGCTGGCGGGCGGTCGACCCCGGGCACACCGAGATCCGGGTCCAGGTCGACTACACGCGGGGCCTGGACCCGTCCTGGTACTTCGGTCCGATCCAGCAGGTGCTGCTCGGCGCCGGGGTGGGGCACCTGCTCGACATGCTGACGCTCGAATGACCGTCGCTCGCTGGCTGAGCCTCGCCGTGCCGCTGGCCGCCGTGCTGGCCGTCGGCGCCCGGGAGCGGGACCGGTCCGTCCGGGCCGCCGGGCTGCTGGCGTTCCTGGCCGCCGCGATCGGCATCGCCGCGCTGCACGAGGTCTCCCGCCGGACCGGCTGGTACGCCTTCGCGGCGGTCGACGGCGCGTACCGGGGAATGCCGGTGGACCTCTGGATCGGCTGGGCGGCCCTCTGGGGCCCGTTGCCGGTGCTGCTCCGTCGGGCGCTGCCGCTGCCGGTCGCGCTGGGTCTGCTCCTCTGGGTGGACGCGGTGACGATGCCGGCGCTGCACCCGCTGGTCGACCTCGGTCCGCACTGGCTCGTCGGGGAGGTCGTCGGCCTGCTCGCGGTGGCGCTGCCCGCTCAACTGCTCGGTCGCCTCTGCGCCGACCGCCGGCACCTGGGCGCACGGACCCTCCTCCAGATGGGAGTCTTCGCGGCCCTGCTGCTCTGGTTCGCCCCCACCCTGGCGTTCGAGGTCGGCGACGGGTCCTGGGGCGACCTCGTCGCGCTGGACCGCACCGGAATCCTGGTCGTCGCACAGGTGGCGCTGCTACTGGCCGTGCCGGCGCTGGCCGCCGTCAGGGAGTTCGCCGTGCGGGGTGCGGGCACGCCCTATCCGTGGGATCCGCCGCGTCGGCTGGTCACCACCGGCCCGTACGCGTACCTGGCGAACCCGATGCAGCTCGTCGCCGTACTACTGCTGCTGTTCACCGCGGGAGTCACCGCAAGCGTCGCCCTGGCGCTCGGCGCGGTGTCGGCGGCGGTGTTCGGCGCGGCGGTGGCCGGGCCACACGAGCAACACGACCTGCGCACGCGGTACGGCGACTCCTGGCGCTCCTACCGGCGGCAGGTACGCGACTGGTGGCCCCGCTGGCGGCCGTACCCCGCAGAACCGCCGGCCGTGCTCTGGCTGGACGACGACTGCGGACCCTGCGCCGCCACCTGGCGGATGGTGGCCCGTCGGCACCCGGTCGGCCTGCGGATCCGGGCGGCCCGGGAGCACGAGCGCGTGCTGTGGCGAGCGGAGTACGTGGGCGGCGACGGCCACACGGAACGGGGGGTGGCCGCCGTCGCCCGCTCGCTCGAACACATCCACCTCGGCTGGGCGCTGGTCGGCTGGACGTTACGGCTGCCCGGGCTCACCTGGCTGGCTCAACTGGTCACCGATGCGATGATCGCACCGCCGCACCCGTCCCGCCCGGCAGGAGAGCCATGTCCGACACCAAGCAGCGTCTCCTCGACGGTGCCATCGCCGCCATCCGGGAGCACGGCATCGCGGGTGTCTCGGCCCGTACCATCGCCGCCGCCGCGGGCGTGAACCAGGCGCTGGTCTTCTACCACTTCGGCACGGTCGACGACCTGCTCGCGGCGGCCTGCCGGGCCAGCACCGCGGAGCGGGTCGCGCACTGGTCGGCACGGCTGGCCTCGACCGGTTCGCTGCGCGAACTGCTCGCGGTCGGGCGGGCCCTGCACGAGGAGGAACGGCAACTCGGCAACGTCACCTTCCTGGCCCAGATGTTGGCGGGCGCACAGGCGGACCAGCGCATCGCCGCCCCCACCGCCGGAGCGCTCCAACTGTGGGTGGACGAGATCGAGCAGGTCCTGCGGAGGCTGCTCGCCGGGTCACCGTTCGCCGAGGTGGCCGACGTGCCCGGCCTGGCCCGTGCGGTCTCGGCCGCCTTCATCGGGCTGGAGCTCTACGACGGGGTGGACCCGGCGGGCGCGGACCGGGCGATGGCCGCGCTCGACCAGCTCGCGCTCCTCATGGAGATCGTCGACGATCTCGGGCCGATCGCCCGCCGCGCGCTACAGGCCAAGGTCAACCGGGCCACGCGGCGGGACTGAACCACCGCTCACGCGGCGGCGAGGATGTCGTCCCCGATGGTGGTGAGCTGGTCGGCGCCGACCTCGACGGCCGCCATATAGTGGCGCAGCCAGGAGCGCAGCCCGTCCGGGGTGCCGGTGGCGAACGCGCCGGCCGCGCCGACGTACTCGGGCTCGCGTTCGGCGTGACCGACGTCCACGGCGAGCAGGCCGCGCGGGTCGAGGCCGCTGGCGAGCAGCACCAGCCGGGCGGCGCCGCGCGCCACCACGCCGGACGGCCCGGCGAACGGACGCAGGTTGAGCAGTTCTCCGTGTACGACGGCGGCGAGCACCAGCGGGGACACCTTCGTCCCGCCGGCCACCAGACCGGCCAGCGCGTCGAGGCGCGCGGCGACCACCGGGTCGGCGACCGGACGACCCAGCTCGGCCTCCGGCACGATGTCCCGGGCGGCGAGGACGTGCAGCCGGGCGAGGGCCTGTCGGGGTGCCTTCGGCCAGAGTTCACTCAGACCGGGCAGGGCCCCGGCGACCCGTAGCGCCCCCTGGAGCACCGGCTCGGTGACGGTGCCGGCGCGTACCTCCTCGCGCTCGTGGACGGCCCCTTCGAGCGCGGCGCTGGCCACCGCCGAACGGAGGCTGACCTCGGCGGCGACCTGGCCGCCGTGGCGGCGCAGCGCGCGGTGCCCGAGCGCCCGGTCGAAGCGTTCGCGGGCTCGGTCGACGGCGGGCGCGATGTCGGCGAGCGCGAGCAGCGGCGCGAGCGGGTCGGTGGTCACCCCGCCACGCTAGCGACCCCACCGGGCCGATCGGCCCACACCCGCCCGCAACGCGACCCGGACCACCCGGCCCGGTCACCGTCGGGTCGATCGACCCGGGACGGGCCGTCGGGCGCGTGGCGGGGGCCACTCGGCGCGATGAGGTGGGCAGCGGTCGCCGCCACGGTGGCCCGCGACTACCCTCGTGCCCATCGAGACGCAGGTCACCCCGAGGACGAGGAGTCACGGCATGAGCGAGGCATTGGCCAATCTGCTGAACGAGACGCGCCAGTTCCCCCCGCCGGCCGAACTCGCCGCGCACGCCAACGTCACCGTCGACGCGTACGCCGAGGCGCAGACCGACCGGCTCGCCTTCTGGGCCAAGCAGGCCGACCGGCTGGCCTGGTCGAAGAAGTGGGACGAGGTGCTCGACTGGTCGAACCCGCCGTTCGCCAAGTGGTTCGTCGGTGGTCAGCTCAACGTGGCGTACAACTGTCTGGACCGGCACGTCGAGGCGGGCCGCGGCGACAAGGTGGCCATCCACTGGGAGGGCGAGCCGGGCGACACGCGGACCCTCACCTACGCCGACCTGCACGAGCTGACCTGCCGCGCGGCGAACGCGCTCACCGACCTGGGCGTGACCGCCGGCGACCGGGTGGCGATCTACCTGCCGATGATTCCGGAGGCGGCGGTGGCCATGCTGGCCTGCGCCCGGATCGGCGCGGCGCACAGCGTGGTGTTCGGCGGGTTCTCGGCCGACTCGTTGAGCAACCGCATCCAGGACGCCAGCGCCAAGGTGGTGATCACCGCAGACGGCGGTTACCGGCGGGGCAAGCCGTCGGCGTTGAAGCCGACCGTGGACGAGGCGGTGGCGAACTGCCCGTCCGTGGAGCACGTGCTGGTGGTCCGCCGTACCGGCGAGGACGTGGCGTGGTCGGAGAAGGACCACTGGTGGCACGAGACGGTCGAGACGGCGTCGGCCGAGCACACCGCGCAGCCGTTCGACGCCGAGCACCCGCTGTTCATCCTCTACACCAGCGGCACCACGGCCCGCCCGAAGGGCATCCTGCACACCACCGGCGGATACCTCACGCAGGCGTCGTACACGACGCACGCGGTCTTCGACCTGAAGCCGGAGACGGACGTCTACTGGTGCACCGCCGACATCGGCTGGGTCACCGGCCACTCCTACATCGTGTACGGGCCGCTCTCCAACGGCGCCACCCAGGTCATGTACGAGGGCACCCCGGACACCCCGCACAAGGGCCGGTTCTGGGAGATCGTCGACAAGTACCAGGTGAGCATCCTCTACACGGCGCCCACGCTGATCCGCACGATGATGAAGTGGGGCGAGGACATTCCGGCCGGCTTCGACCTGTCGTCGCTGCGCCTGCTCGGCAGCGTCGGCGAGCCGATCAACCCCGAGGCGTGGATGTGGTACAGGCAGCACGTCGGCCGGGGTGAGCTGCCCATCGTGGACACCTGGTGGCAGACCGAGACGGGCGCGATCATGATCTCCCCGCTGCCGGGGGTGACGGCGACGAAGCCGGGTTCGGCGATGGCCCCGCTGCCGGGCGTCGTCGCCGACGTGGTGGACGACCAGGGCCAGTCGGTGCCGAACGGCGGTGGCGGCTACCTGGTGCTGCGCGAGCCGTGGCCGTCGATGCTGCGCACCATCTGGGGTGACGACAACCGGTTCATCGAGACGTACTGGTCGCGGTTCGAGGGGATGTACTTCGCCGGCGACGGGGCGAAGAAGGACGACGACGGGCACATCTGGCTGCTCGGTCGGGTGGACGACGTGATGCTGGTGTCCGGGCACAACATCTCGACGACCGAGGTCGAGTCGGCGCTGGTGTCGCACCCGTCGGTGGCCGAGGCGGCGGTGGTGGGCGCGACCGACCCGACCACCGGCCAGGCGATCGTGGCGTTCGCCATCCCGCGCGGCAGCACGGACATCAGCGGTGAGGCGGGTGAGCAGCTCATCGCCGACCTGCGCAACCACGTGGCGAAGACGCTCGGGCCGATCGCCAAGCCGCGACAGATCATGCTGGTGCCGGAGCTGCCGAAGACCCGCTCCGGCAAGATCATGCGGCGGCTGCTGCGGGACGTGGCCGAGAACCGCTCCCTCGGCGACGTCACCACCCTGCAGGACTCTTCGGTGATGGAGCTGATCTCCTCCGGGATGAGCGGAGCGAAGTCCGACGAGGACTGACGGCAGGCGTACCCCGAACGGTGGGTGATGGTCCGCACGGACCGTCACCCACCGTCGTCTTTTGTGGACGTCGACCCTCCCGCGTACCGCCCGCCGAGGGCTCGACGGATAACGCCTGCATCACGTTCCCGCCGTTCGGCTGGATTCTCATTTAGTTTCACGAAGGTCGGCTGGCCCTCGACGCGACGCTGCGTGCCCGGTGTCTGCCGGCTTCCCTCGCCCATGCCCGAGAAACGGAGCGGCATGAACAGAAACTCCCATCCGGGGTCGCGCCGACGACTACTCGTCGCGCTGCCCGTCATCGCCCTCGCGGCCACGTCACTGACCGTGAGTGGCAGTGCGGCGGCACAGCCGTCCACCACCCCCCGGGCGGTGATTGGGGCTGACGAGTACTACATCAACTACGCCGAGCCCGAGG
This sequence comes from Micromonospora sp. WMMD736, assembly GCF_049179015.1. Lineage (NCBI taxonomy): Bacteria > Bacillati > Actinomycetota > Actinomycetes > Micromonosporales > Micromonosporaceae > Micromonospora > Micromonospora sp. WMMD736. Next base: position 4,801,459 of record NZ_JBMHMI010000001.1, on the reverse strand, counting down.
TGCAGCCGGACACGTCCGGCCGTGAGGTCAAGGGCAAGAACGGCGTCTACACCCCCGCGGCCGACGACGCCCGCGCGTTCGACAAGAAGCACGCGCGCGGCAACCCGGTGACCGCCCGCCAGCTCGCGCAGATCGAAGCCAAGTCGATCAAGACGGGCAAGAGCCCGCGCCAGATCAAGCAGGCGCCCACCACACAGACGGCGAAGCTGCTGACGCTGCTTGTCGAGTTCAACGACAAGGCCAACGACGACTTCACCGACGTGATGGTCCCGAAGACCGTGTTCGAGGACCGGACCTGCGTTCCCGGCACCGTGCAGAACGGACCGAAGCACAACAAGCTCCCGGACCCGGCGCGGCTCGCGCACGAGGACAACAACACGTTCTGGGTGCCGGACTTCTCGCCGTCGCACTACAACAAGATGCTGTACAGCAAGAAGGGCATCACCGAGCGGGTCCGCACGGACCTCAAGGGCCCGGACGGCAAGAAGGGCATCGACATCTCCGGTCGCACGATGCACAACATGTACCTGGAGATGTCCAAGAACGCGTACACGGTCGACGGGCAGGCCAGCCCGTGGATCACCGTGCCGCACTCGGAGGGCTGGTACGCGGCCAACCGCTGCACCCAGGACGAGAACGGCAACTGGGTACCCGGCCGCGAGCAGTCGATGAACGGCCACCCGGACAACCCGGCCGGCGCGGGCCGACTGGCGACCGACGCCATCGCGGCGCTCGCCGCAAAGGACCCGAACTTCCCGTGGGCCGACTACGACAAGGAAGACCAGGCCGACCGCGACGGTGACGGCAACCTCTTCGAGCCGGACGGCGTGATCGACCACCTCGTGCTGGTGCACGCCGGCAAGGGCAAGTCGAGCGGCGGCGGCGACCAGGGCGTGTACGCCGTCTGGGCGCACTCCTCCTCGGTTCCGGGCGGCTACACCATCCCGGGCACCAGCCTCAAGGTGTCGAACTACATCGTGCAGCCGGAGGACGCCGGCGTCGGCGTCTTCGCCCACGAGTTCGGTCACGACCTCGGTCTGCCGGACCTCTACGACACCTCCGGCAACGCCGACTCCGACGTGGACTTCTGGGACCTGATGGCCTCCGGTTCGCACTCGGGTGAGATCTTCCAGGCGCTGCCGACGCACATGGGCATCTGGGACAAGTGGGTGCTCGGTTGGGCCGACCCGCTGACCATCCGTCCCGGTTCCAACCCGCGTGAGGTCAAGCTCGGGCAGACCTCCCGTACGCCGATCGACGCCGAGGACGGCATCAAGGTCGACCTGCCGGACAAGGTGACCGTCCTGGCCACCCCGCACAGCGGCACCAAGATGTGGCACAGCAACAACGACCAGAGCTGGGCCGATGTCAAGCTGAGCCGCTCGGTCGACGTGCCCAACGCCGCGGACGCCAAGTTCTGGATGTGGAACAACTACATCATCGAGGAAGACTGGGACTTCGGCTTCCTCGAGCTGTCGACCGACGGTGGGACGACCTGGTCCGAGCAGAAGGTGTACGCCGAGGACGGCACGGTCGTCACGACGCCGGACAACTACGGCGACCCGAACGGCCGGATGCACGACTTCGGTGGCAAGAAGTACGGCCTCACCGGCAGCACCGACGGCTGGCGTCACGACTACGTCGACCTGTCGGCGTACGCGGGCCAGACCGTCCAGCTGCGACTGCGGCTGGCCACCGATGAGGCGTTCGAGGAGCGCAACTGGTTCGTCGACGACTTCTCGGTCACCGGCGGCGGCGCTACCACCTGGAGTGACGACGTCGAGGGCGGCGCCAACGGCTGGGTGACCAGCGGCGGCACCTTCGTCGACACCACCGGCGCGGGCTGGAAGGTCTCCGGCGGCACCGAGGTGCACGCGCAGTACTACCTGGCCGAGTGGCGCAACTTCGACGGCTTCGACAACGGCCTGAAGTACGCCTACGACACCATCTACTCGCGCGACGCGTGGAAGGTCGACCGGATCTCCTACAACGCGCCGGGCATGCTGGTGTGGTACCGGGACAGCGCGCTGGGCGACGTCAACCACGTCACCGGTCAGATGACCTCGCTGCCGAGCTACGGCGCCAAGGGCGGGCTGCTCATCGTCGACTCGCACAACGAGCCGTACCGGCGTACCGGCGTGGCGGCCGAGAAGGACCCGTCGGTGACGGACAACCTGCCCAGCCGTCCGCAGTCGTCGAACGCGGCCTTCACGCTCCAGAAGACGTACCCCTTCACGGAGTGCCTGGAGGCGGCGGGCGAGCCGTACAGCGCGTACTGCACGAAGTTCAAGGCGCAGAAGCCGGTGAAGGGCTTCACCGACGCCAAGGGCTGGTACCCGGGCATCGAGATCCGCGACGGTGCGGCGTACGCCCGGGACAACGACGCCTCCGTGGTGATCCCGTCGCGTGGCAACGCGCCGTACACGACCCGGGTGACCAACCCGGACGGCAGCCCGGCGCCGGACTACTACGGCGTGACGCTGGGCGGCGGCGCGATCGTGCTCGGCACGGGTAACCCGGCCGACGCGGGCGTGGCGAACGGCGTCTCGTTGACGATCCGTAAGGCCGCGAAGGACAACTCGTCCGCCACGATCTACGTCACCCCGGCGAAGAAGTGACGGTTTAGCGGGTTCGGCAACTGATGGTGGGGCCGGTGGCGGGAACGCGACCGGCCCCACTGCCGTTTTCGGCCGATCTTATTGATCGAAATGCATCGCTGCCGACGTTGACGACCAGTCCGCCCCGGTTCGAGCGCAGATGAAGCGCGGGGGTGTGACGGTGAAAAGCATTCCCAACAAAATCTTGCAACAAATCGACGCGCGCATCTTCCCACCCGTCCCAGCAGTGTCTATGTTCACCATTGGTCCCACTAGTGGGATCGATCTTTCACCGGCCCGTACCCCCGTTGGGTCGGTTCCCTCACACCGGAGGTACCACGTGCGCAAAGTCGCAGTGGGTCTGCTCGGGCTCTCACTGACGGCGACGGGGCTGGCGTTCGGACCGTCCGCCAGTGCCGCGCCGCAGCCGAAGTTGCCGACGGCCGCTCCGTCGGTCGCCGAGCCCGCCCATGCCGACCACGACCTGCCGAACCCGCTGGAGGACAAGCGGCGAGCGCTGCGCCAGGAGGGCCTGAGCAAGGTCCTGTCCGGCAAGGCCAAGGCGGAGAAGGTCAACGGCAGCACGGTCGTCAAGGTCGGCAAGACCCAGGCCGACGGGGCCGCCGCCCGCACCACCGGGGCGGGCACGGCCCAGACGGAAGACCAGTACGTCGAGCTCTCCCGCGAGCGGACCGACAAGATCTTCGTGATCCTTGCCGAGTTCGGCAACGAGCGGCACCCGGACTACCCGGACAAGAACATCGACCCCAACACGGCGGGGCCGACCAAGTTCGACGGACCGCTGCACAACGAGATCCCGGCGCCCAACCGGTCGGTGGACAACTCCACCGTCTGGCAGCCGGACTACACCGCCGACCACTACCGGCAGCTCTACTTCGGCACCAACCCCGGCGACGAGTCGCTGAAGCAGTACTACGAGGCCCAGTCCTCGGGTCGCTACAGCGTCGAGGGCGAGGTCACCGACTGGGTCAAGGTCAAGTACAACGAGGCCCGGTACGGCCGCTCTGACGACCCGATCGCCGACGACGACGCCGCCAACCCGGCCAACGACCCGGCGGTCTGCGACAGCAACGTCTGCGACAACACCTGGGACCTGGTCCGCGACGCGGCCAACCAGTGGGTCGCCGACCAGAAGGCCGCCGGCCGCACCGACGCCCAGATCGCCGCGGACGTCAAGTCGATGGACCAGTACGACCGGTACGACTACGACAACGACGGCAACTTCAACGAGCCGGACGGCTACATCGACCACTTCCAGATCGTCCACTCCGGCGGCGACCAGGCCGACGGTGACCCGATCCAGGGTGAGGACGCCATCTGGAGCCACCGCTGGTACGCCTTCGCCTCGGACCAGGGCAGCACCGGCCCGGACACCTTCGCCGGCGGCGGCACCGAGATCGGTGACACCGGCGTCTGGATCGGTGACTACACCATCCAGCCGGAGAACGGTGGCCGGAGCGTCTTCTACCACGAGTACGGCCACGACCTCGGTCTGCCGGACGACTACAACGTCGTCAACGGTGGCGACAACAACAACGAGCACTGGACCCTGATGGCCCAGAGCCGACTCGGTGGCAAGAACGACGGCGGCATCGGCGAGCGCGGCGGCGACCTCGGCGCGTGGAACAAGCTCCAGCTCGGCTGGCTCGACTACGAGACGGTCGTCGCGGGGCAGAAGAAGACGCTGGTCCTCGGCCCGCAGGAGTACAACTCGCCCGAGGCGCAGGCCGCGGTCGTCGTACTCCCGAAGCGGGATTACACCTTCTCGAACGGCGCGCCGTTCGAGGGCAGCAAGCAGTTCTTCACCGGCAACGAAGACAACATCAACAGCACGATGACCCGGACCCTGGACCTCACCGGGAAGTCGTCGGCCGCCCTGACCATGAAGGGCCGCTACAACATCGAATCCAACTTCGACTACCTGTTCTTCGAGGTGTCGGCCGACGGCGGCAAGACCTGGGCGACCCTGCCCGGCACCGTCAACGGCAACCCGCTGAAGGAGATCTCCGCCGGGCGCTTCGCCCTGGACGGCTCCAGCGGCGGCAAGTGGGTCGACGTCAACATCCCGATGAACTCGGCGGCGGGCAAGGTCGTGCAGTTCCGGCTGCGCTACCAGACCGACGGCGGCGTCTCCCGGGGCGGCTTCTACGGTGACGCGATCACCGTGACCGCCGACGGTCAGACCGTGTTCACCGACGGCGGCGAGAACGGCGCCAACGGCTGGACGTTCGCCGGGAAGTTCGAGATCGCCTCGGCCACGTACACCAAGGCGTTCGACAACTTCTACATCGCCGGCACCCGGTCGTACACCTCGTACGACAAGTACCTCAAGACCGGCCCGTACTACTTCGGCTACCAGAACACGCGCCCGGACTGGGTCGACCACTACGCGTACCAGGAGGGTCTGCTGATCTCCTACTGGAACACGCGGTGGGCGGACAACGACACGTTCGCGCACCCGGGTGAGGGTCGAAACATGATCATCGACGCCCACCCGGAGCCGTCCTACAACCTGACCGGCGCCCCCTGGCGGGCCCGCGTCCAGGTCTACGACGCGCCGTTCAGCCTGAAGAAGGCGGACTCGTTCACGCTGCACATCAACAGCCAGGCCCAGTACGTCCGTGGCCAGGCGGCGCAGCCGCTGTTCGACGACACCAAGCAGTACTGGTTCCCGGAGCTGCCGAACCACGGCGTCAAGCTCCCGGCCACCGGCACCAAGATCAAGGTCATGTCGCAGGACGGCATCAACACCACCGTCCGCTTCAGCTGATCCTTCGATCAGGCACCACCCGCACCACGGCGATGCCCGGGCAGGTCACCTGCCCGGGCATCGCCCGTTTCCGGGAACCTCGACCGGGTAGCGCGCGTCCGATCACCCGTGCAACCGCGAACCCGTACCACCCTGACCGGCGTCGGTCTGACCGTCCTGTTGGCGCTGGCCGGCTGCGCCGGGACGCGGAACGAAGGAGACCCGGTGTCCGCCGAACAGACCCCGTCCGGCACCCCGGCGACCAGCGCACCACCGGCCTCCGCCGCACCGACCGAAGGCGGGCCCACGCCGTCGGCCCCCGCCGGCCGCCCGTCGCGCTCGCGAGCCCCGCTGCCCACCCTGCGCCCGCCGAGCGGACCACCGCGCAAGCCCACCGACGCCCGCCGGGCCAACGCCTTGGCGGGACGGATCAACCGGGGCGGCGACGGCCCCTGCTACGGCCTCGTCACCGACGACGGACGGCAGTACGCGCTCCACGGCACCGGCAAGGGCACCTTCGCCGTCGGCACGACCGTCCGGGTGACCATCGGCCCCGCCGACCCGGCCGCCGAGTGCGGCCCGGGCATCCCGGCCAGCATCGTCGACATCGACCCGGTCGTCTGACCTCCGGGCCAGACACGGGCCGGCGAAATGGCCACCTCCCGACGGGGTCCTAGGCTGTCAACCATGACCGACCAGCGCGGCGAGACAGTCGACGAGTCCTGCGTCCTCACCGAGGGACCGTGGACGCACCGTTTCGTCGGCGCCAACGGCAGCCGCTTCCACGTGGTCGAGGCCGGCACCGGCCCGATGGTGCTCTTCCTGCACGGCTTCCCCGAGCACTGGTGGGCCTGGCACCAGGTGCTCCCCGCGGTCGCCGACGCCGGCTTCCGCGCGGTCGCCGTGGACCTGCGCGGCTACGGCGCGAGCGACAAACCACCCCGGGGGTACGACGGTTACACCCTCGCCGCCGACATCGCCGGCCTCATCCGGGCCCTCGGTGAACGCTCGGCGACGCTCGTCGGCAGCGGCGTCGGCGGCATGGTCGCCTGGACGGTGGCGTCGTTCCACCCATCCCTGGTCCGCCGGTTGGTGGTCCTGGGCGCACCCCACCCGCTACGGCTGCGCGCCGCCATCTTCGCCGACCCGCGCGGGCAGTTCGCCGCCTCCACTCCGGCGTTGAAGTTCCAGCTCCCCCGCTACGAGCACGTGCTCACCAAGGACGGCGCGGCGGGCGTCGGGGAGATCCTGCGCCGCTGGGCCGGCCCACGCTGGGCCGCCAGCGCGGACTTCGAGGCGTACGCCGAACGGTGTCGGGAGGCGATGCGCATCCCCCAGGCCGCCTTCTGCGCGCTGGAAGGCTACCGCTGGGCCTTCCGTTCGGTGCTGCGGCTGCACGGCTACCGATTCGTACGCCTCATGCAGAAGCCGCTGGTCACCCCGACCCTGCAACTGCACGGGGCGGCCGACATCGCCGCCCTGCCACGGACCGCCCTCGGGTCGGGCCGGTACGTCGTCGCCCCGTACGAGTGGCGTCTGCTGGACGGGGTGGGCCACTTCCCGCACCTGGAAGCCCCCGAGCTGGTGCTCGGCGAGATCCTGCGGTGGGCCAAGTCATAACCGTCAGACCCGCTGCTCACGCAGGTCGGTTACCTCGGCGGCCGGCGCCCAGCCCTGGTAGACGCCGAAGTCGAAGACCTCCAACCGCATCGCCTCGGCCACCGGCCAACGACCACCCGTGTACTCGACGCGCAGCCACGCGTCGTGCTCGCCGAGCACGATGAACGGCTGGCCCTGCCAGGTGCAGGTGGTCCGCACGTACGCCAGATCCTCGATCTCACTCGCCGGCAGCACCCGCACGTAGCGGCCCGCGCGGACCTCCTCGAAGCCCTCGCCCGGCTCGGGCTGGTAGAGCCGGATGTCGTCGCCGTCCGGGCTGGCCTGGTACTCCCGGCCCTGCCAGCGGGCCACGTAACCGTCGCGCATCACTCCTCCGGAACCCGCCGCCAGGTGACCGCGTCCGTGTCGAGCACCGCCACCACCCGCTCGGTGCCGTCGCCACCGATCCGCCAGAGCTGTGCGCCGTGCGGGAGACGGGCGCTGTCCACCTTGAACTCCGCCACCACGTCACTGCTCTCGCCGGGGGCGAAGCCGTTGCCCCGGAACGGCGGGCGTTCGATGACCCAGCCCTCCATGGCACGCATCGCCGCCTCGTTCTGCCCGCCGTACGGAATCCGGTAGAGGCTGGGCCGGTGCGCCGGCCACCGCAGCACGTAGATCTCCTCGGCGTCCCGTCGGAACGGCGAACCGGGGTAGCTCAGGCCCAACGCGTCGTGCAGCTCGGCCGGCGTGGTCAGGTGGGCCAGCTCACCGGCCCGGTGCACGAAACCCGAGACGCGGTCGTACCCCCGCTCCAGGTAGTACGCGAGCTGGCTGGGCGCGATCGCCTTCTGCATCACGGTCGGGCGGGCCGGGTCCACCGCCGCCGGGGCGTACCGGGGACGGGCGGCGGGTTCCGCCTCGGCCGCCGGTTCCACCGGGTCGACCTCCAGGTCGTCGCCAAGGCCCACCTCGGCGGCCCAGTTGGCCAACGCCACGATCTGATCACCGGGCAACTTGGCCCCGACCGGGGTGCCCGGGTTGACGGCGAACGACCAGTCCTCGTCGGGCCAGTGCCGGATCAGCTGGGCGAACTTCACCCGGACCGTGTCGACCTCGGTTTCGATGTGGTCGGCGAGGCGCTCCGGGGACGTGTAGACCACCACATACGTCTCGCCGTCCAGGCGAGCGGTGCGCCAGACGAAGCCCGGGTCGCCGGGACGGCTGCCCCGCTTCGAGTCCGCCGCCGCCGGCAGCAGCACGCGGGCCAGCAGCAGAGTGGACAGGAACGTGTCCGTGCTCCCGGCCCCGGCAGCGCCGAGCAGGTCCTCCTCGACGGTGTTCGCCGGCTGGAACTGCGGCGACGCCGGCTCGTCGACCGTCGGAGGCTCGACGGCGTCAGCGATCCTGGCCTCCGCGGCGGGGTCGGGGTCCACCGGCTCTGGTTCGTAACCCACCGGGGATCGGGACGACCGCCCGGTACCGTCGTCGGCGCTGTCGCCAGCGTCGCCGACCAGACGGGCACCGCCCAGGCCTGCGTCGCCGCCCGGAGGGGCACCGCCCAGGCCGGCCTCGGTGGCCGAGCCGGGACCGCCGAGGCCGGCGTCGGCGGCCGGGTGGACTCCGACCAGACCGGCGTCGGTGGTCGGGCTGGCTTCGGGTGGATCGAGCAGGCCCGCTCCACCGTTCGACGCGGCCCAGGCGGACGGGCCGGGCACGGACGGGCTGAACGGTGGCGGGGCGGTGGTGGTCGAGTTCGATCGGCGTGCGGTATCGAAGAAGGGACCGACCTCGGGCGGATCGGGAAGATCCCGGGACTCGATGATGGTGCCCTCGATGACGATGGGTGTGAAGCCGCGACGGGGGGCGGGCGGGCCGGAGACCGGTTCCGCGACCGTCGGCGGCAGCTCCTCCACCGGTTCGAAGCGCCGCCGTTCAGCGGGGCGGCCATGCGGGATCGCCTGGGTCTCGTCCGCCGAGGGCGCCGGCTCCGGGGTGCGGGCCGGTGGCGGCCCGCCGTTGACCGGACCGGGCATCCGGAACGCGCGGGTGGGCTCCTCGGCCAACGGGTCGGGCCGCCGCGGTGGCAGCGGCTGCGTGGCCTCGTCGTCGGTCGACGGCGCTCGTACCACCCGGGATGTGCCCAGGTCGGCCGCAGGCGGCCACGGTCCGCGGCTGGCGTCCGGCGCGGGCATCGCGAAGGCCTGCGTCGCGCTGTCGCCGCCCGGCGCGTCGGCGGGGCGGCGGCGCGGGAAGGGCTGACTGCCGCGCCCGAACCGCGACGGCGGCGCGGCGCGGTCGCCCGTCCGACCGTCGCCCGCAGGCATGCCCGACTTACGACCGGACGTCGGTTCGAAGAAGGATCGCCGGCCGTCCTGGTCGGTGGCATCACCGAGAGCAGGACCGTCGCCCTCGCCGGCCGGCCGGATCGCGGACGGTCGGCCGGCACCGGGAATCGACTGGTCGACCGGTGCGGTGCGGGTGCGGTCGGCGCCCAGGGGCACGTACCGCGACGCGGCGGTGCGGCTCACCCCCGGTCCGCCGCCGACGCCCGGGCGGGCGGTGCGGGGCGATTCGGTCGGCTGCGGTGGCCCGGCGGCCGGCATGTCCTCCGCGCCGGAGCGGCGCGGCAGGTCACCCGGGCCGGGCGAGCGGGTGGGATTACCTGGAGCGGAGGGCGGGGACACCGGAGGCGGCCCGCTCCTCACCCCGGGTCGTCCGGGCGACGTCGCCTCGGGGACCGGCGGTGAGGGCGGTACGAACCCGGCGGCGGGCGGGGCTTCCCGACCGGTCGTACTCGCCCGGAACCGGGAGAGGGTCTCGGCCCGCTCCAGCCGGGCCCGGGCGCCCATCGCGCGGCCCGGCAGCCGGACGTCACCACGGGAGAGCTGCGACACGAACCAGGACGGCAGGTACCCCTCGACGGGCAGCCCGGGATTGACCGCGAGCCACCACTCGTGGTTCGGCCAGCCCAGCGCGAGGTCGGCGAACGGGACACGCCGGTGGGTGCCCGCGTGCTCGCCGAGGCAGGCCCGCAGCGCGGTGGCGGAGGTGAAGGCCAGCACGTGCGTCCGACCCCCGGTCGTCCAGGTGCCCCAGCCGGCGGCCTGACCGGACGCCGCCGGAGTGGACACGGGCAACAGCAGCTCGGTGCGGGACAGGAGGCGGAAGTAGAGCTCCTGGTCGTTGGCGCGCAGCGCGTCCCACATCGCCACCTCGGCCTCCGTGGCCGGCTTCCATTCGGTCACGGCCACCTCTCCTCCCGAGAACAGGCCACAGGTATCGCGTACAACCTACAAGGTGGCATCAAGATCACAATGGCTGGCCGGCGGCGGTCCGCCCCGGTGACGGCGAAGCGATAACATCCCGTTCCGGAGCCGACACGATACGGAGGCTGTCGATGTCCCGGTCGATCGCGCGCCCGGTCCTGGCCGCTCTGGCGGTCGCGCTGCTGACCGGCGCGACCGGCCCGGCCGTCGCCGCCGGCCCGCGCCGATCGGCTCCGGCCTGCGCGACCCCGCTGACGCCCGTTCGACCGGTCGAGGCCACACCGTGGCCCCAGCAGCGGTACGACCCCGCGCGGCTCGCGCCGCTGACCACCGGCGCGGGGGTGACGGTCGCGGTGGTCGACTCCGGCGTCGACCGGGCGCACCCCCAACTGGCCGGTCGGGTGCTGCCCGGTGCCGACCTGCTCGAAGCGGGTGGGGACGGCGGCCAGGACTGTGCCGGGCACGGTACCGGTGTGGCGAGCATCATCGCGGCGGCGCCGCGTCCGGACGTCGCCTTCCACGGCCTCGCGCCGGCCGCCCGGATCCTGCCGGTACGCGTGAGTGAGCAGCAGGTGGTGCAGGGCCGAGAATCGGGGCGCACGGTCAGCGCGGGTGAGTTCGCCCGCGCCATCCGCTGGGCCGTCGACCACGACGCCGACGTGGTGAACCTCTCCGTGGTGCTGTACGCCGACGACCCGCAGGTCCGTTCCGCCGTCCGGTACGCCGTGGAGCGGGACGTGGTGCTGGTGGCCGCCGTGGGCAACCTGCACGACAGCGGTGACCCGCGCCCGTTCCCGGCCGCGTACGACGGGGTGCTCGGGGTGGGCGCGATCGGGGCGGACGGCGCGCGGGCCACCTTCTCGCAGACCGGCGCGTACGTCGATCTGGTCGCCCCTGGCAGCGAGGTGCTGGTCGCCGTGCCCGCTCAGGGCCACCAGCGGGTGGAGGGCACCAGCTATGCCGCGCCGTTCGTGGCCGCCACCGCGGCGCTGCTGCGCGCGTACCGACCCGAGCTGACCGCCGCCGAGGTGGTGGAGCGGATCGTCGCCACGGCCGATCCGGCGCCCGGCCCGGGACACGGCGGCGGGTACGGGGCCGGCGTCCTGAACCCCTACCGGGCGGTCACCGAGACCGGCGGCCGGCCGAGCGGCCCCCGATCCGCCGCCGCGCTCGCCGACGACCGGGCCGATCAGGCCGCGCTGGCCCGCCAGGCGCGTCGCGCGACCGCCCGCGACCGAGCCCTGGTGGGCGGCGCGGTGATCGGCGTGACGGCCGTCGCCGTGGTGGTGCTGGCCCTCGTGCTGCCCCGGGGCGCGCGCCGACGTTGGCGACCGGCCGAGCCGGCCTGACCCGGCCCGGTCACCGCCGTGGCCCGCGCCCGGGGGCGGCCGGGACGCCGACGCGGTCATGGTCAGCGCTCCCGGCCCACCGACGTCACTGGAACAGCCCGGTGTTCTTCTTCTCGGTGTCGAGATAGTCGGCAGCGGAGTCGTCCACCGCCAACTTGATGGCACGCAGCATCGCCTGTAGGTCCTGCGAGGCGGAGCGCCACCGCGCCTGGCGCTGCTCGTACGCCTGGCGGGCGTCACCGGACCAGGCCGACACCAACGGCGCAGCATCCCGTTCGAGCTGGCCGAGCTGCGAGTCGAGCGTGTTCAGCGCCCGTTGAATGTCCGCGCCGGCCTGTTGCAGCGCGGCAAAGTTGACGACCAGCACACCGTTGTCCATCGGAACACCCTCCCGGCAGGTCAGAGCGGCAGCTGGATGCCGCCGCGGTTGGTGCCGGCCACCCGGCTGGCCGCCTCGTCGTCCGAGACGTCGTACTGTCGGCCGGCGGTGCGAATGGCACCGGCGGTCTCCCGCAGCGCGCGGTGCAACGCCGCCTGATCGTCTGCCCACTGTCGCTTGACCTGCTCGAACGACCGCCCACCGGCGCCGCGCCAGGCCTGCTGCAACACCTCCAACTCGGCCAGCAGGCCGGTCAGCATGGACTGCAACGACTGGTCCACCTGCTCGAACTTCGCAGCGGTCTGCTTCATCACCGCTGCCTCTGCCTGGGTCTGGGACACCCGGACGTCACCTCGTCTCCTCGGTCGTGCCTGGCTGTCAATGCGCCCGCGGTGGGAGCGCACCGCTCGCGTGGCCCGCTCGATCGAGCACGGTCGGACACGGGTCAGCGATGAACTTCGTGGCTGACGGTAGCGGCCCGGTAGCGGTTCGGCTACCCCACGGCTCTCCCCTGTGGACAACCACGCCATCCATCGGTCGCCTACGATGTGCTGCAGCCCCGTCGCGGCGCGTGACGGGCATCCGGGGGCGGTCGGCCGCCGGGCACGTCCAGACTGGTCGAGGAGGCGCGGTGCCGCCGATCACCACTTCAGGCGCGCAGCCGGCGAGCCACGCCGGGCCGGACCTCTTCGCCGTCCCTCCGGTCGACACCGCACCGGACGTCGGACCGACCACTGTCGACGGCAGCACGCCGGGCACCTCCGGTACCGGCGTACGCCCTCGACGAACCACCGCGCGGTGGGCCGCCATCGGTCGGCTCGGTGCGGAGTTGCGCGCGGGCCAACTGGTCGCCGGGCAGATCGCCGTGGCGGTCGTCCTCGCCGCCGTCGGCCGGGGCACCCCGATCATGATCGCCGCACTGCTGATGGCGGCGCTTCTGGTGACGGCCGTCTGCGTCCGGTTCCGGGGCCGCTGGCTCTTCGAGTGGCTGGGGACCGCCGCCGGGCACCTGACCCGCCGTCGCGGGTTGGGCGAGCGGGCCGGTCCGGCCGAACTGCTCGACCTGGTCGCCCCCGGCGCCGTGGTCGGCTCGACCGAACTGTCCAGCGGGCCGGCGGCCGTGCTGGAGGACACCGGCGGCATGGTGGTGATGCTGGAACTCGGCGACCCCGGCGACCTCCTCGGCGACGCGTCCCGGGCGATCCCCGCGCCGGCCACGCTGCTGCCGGCGCCGGGGCCGGAGGTGCCACCGGTACGGATCCAACTGCTGCTCACGGGTACGCCTGCGCCCGTACCCACGGCGGGTGGCACGGTCGGGACCTCGTACCGGCAGCTCACCGACGGTCGCCTCGTCGGGCGGGAGCGGGCGGTGCTGGCGGTCCGGGTGCTGCGGGCGGACGGCTGGACGCCGGAGGCGCTTCGCCGGGCGCTCGCCGGCACGACCCGCCGAATCATCCGTCGGCTCGGACCACTGACCGCCCGGCCGCTCGGCGTACCCGCGGCGCTGCGGGTACTGGGTGAACTGGCCCATCACGACGGCGAGCCGGTGCTCCAGGCCTGGCCGTCGCTGCGCACCGGAACTCTGGTCCAGGCGACGTTCCGGCTGGTCCGCTGGCCGCAGGCCGGTGGGGCGGGGGCACGGCGGCTGGTACCCCGGCTGCTGACGCTGCCGGCGACCGCGACGACCGTGTCGCTCTGCGTGGGGCCGGCCACGGATGCGGACGCGGTGACCGAGCTGACCGTACGCCTGGCCGCCACGTCGACGGCAGAGCTGACCGTGTCCGCCGACGCACTGGGTCGCCTCGTCGACGGCGCGGGCGGGGAGCTGCGGCGGCTCGACGGCGCACACCTGGACGGTCTGGCCGGCACGCTGCCGCTGGCACTCATGTCGGCCGGGCGGTCCGAGGCCACGCTGGACGACTGGGAGCTGACCCTGGGCGAGGCCGGGATGATGGTCGGCACCAACCGGCACGGTGGCGCGGTCACCGTGCGGCTGTTCCGGCCGGAGGGCACGCGGGTGCTGTTGCTGGGCGGGGTGCGTGCCGCACAACTCGTCGCGCTGCGGGCGATGGCCCTGGGGGCGCTGGTGGTGGTGCAGACGGCGCGACCCCGCGCCTGGGAGCCGTTCGTACGGGGGGTGGGCGCGCCGGGCGGAACCATTCCGCTCATTCCACCGGGCCGGCCGGTCGCCGACTCGGCCGGCGGCGCACTACGGCCGTTGCTGCTGGTCGTCGACAGCGGACCGGTGCCGGCCGAGACCGAACCCGGTCCGGCGTGGCGGGCCACCCTCGTGGTGCGCGACGAGCTGACACCGGCCGACGTGGACGCGTTGAGCCGCGCCGACCTGGCGGTGTTCCAGCGGCTGTACCCGGCGGAGGCGACGCTGGCCGGCGCGGCGCTGGGCCTGGGCCCCTCGGCCGACTGGCTCACCCGCGTCCGGGACGACATGGTGGCGGTGGTGAACCGTCGCGCGTTGCGGTGGGCGCTGCTCTCTCCGACGCCGATCGAGGCCCAGCTGATCGGTCCGACGGCCCGGGCCTGAGCGCGGTCCGCGCGAGGCGGGCCGGTCGTCCTCGATGGTCAACTGCCGGGTTACGCCCGTGGAAGGTCCGTGGCACGATCCCCGCCATGGGTTTTCTGAAAGGGTTGCTGATTCGGCTGGCCACCACGGCACTGGCCTTCTGGCTGGCCACGCTGCTCATTCCGGGCATCGACCTGGAGTCGACCTCCGCCGTCGGGACGGTCACCACGCTGATCCTGGTGGCGGCGATCTTCGGCGTCGTCAACGCGGTGCTCCAGCCGGTCATCAAGACCGTCGGCTGCGGCTTCTACCTGCTCACGCTCGGTCTCATCGCGCTGGTGGTGAACGGGCTGCTGTTCCTGCTCACCAGTTGGATCGCCGACCAGGCCGGACTGCCGTTCTCGGTGGACGGGTTCTGGCCGGCCGCCGTCCTCGGCGCCCTGTTCGTGAGCATCGTGACGTGGATCCTCGGGGCCGTCCTCGACCGCGACTGACCACCACCACCGTCCCCGGACCGCCCGGCCCCGACGGGCGGGGCGGTCCGGCGACCAGAGTTCGGGAATTGGCCGGCTGGTGGACCTCTCGGATCGGCTAGCGTCGCCGACGTGTTCACCCTGACGCGGGCCGACGGCCACCTGCTCAGCACGGATCCCGCCCGACTCGACCTGGACCGCGTACACCACTGGCTGTCCACCGACGCTTACTGGGCACTGGGACGAGATCGGGACAGCGTCGTGCGGGCGTTCGCGGGGTCGCTGCCGTTCGGCATCTACCGGACCGATGACGACAGCCAGGTCGCGGTCGCCCGCGTGGTCACCGACCGCGCTACCTTCGCCTGGCTCTGCGACGTGTACGTCGACCGGGCCGCACGAGGGCTCGGCCTGGGCACATGGCTGGTGGGCGCGGTCCGCGACCACCTGGACGAGCTGGGCGTACGCCGGATCCTGCTGATCACCAACGACGCGCACGAGGTCTATGCGCGGGTGGGCTTCACCCCGTTGGACGTTCCCGAGCGGTGGATGAACCTCGACCGGCGTCCGCCGGTGACCCCTGTCACCCAAAAGGCGCAAAACGGAGTTTCGCCCCTAACTTTGGAGTCGTGACGCCACTCCGCCTGGGATATCTCTACGGCATCGGCGCGTACCTGCTCTGGGGCTTCTTCCCGCTCTACTTCAAGGTGCTGCGACCCACCGGCCCGTTGGAGATCCTGGCCCACCGGATCGTGTGGTCGGTGCTCTTCGTGGCCCTGCTGCTCGGCGCGCTGCGCAACGTCGGCTTCCTACGGGCGCTGCTACGCCGACGCGCGGCGCTCGCCGGGATCGTCGCCGCGGCGGCGCTCATCGCCGTCAACTGGGGCACCTACATCTACGGGGTCAGCTCCGACCGGGTGGTGGAGACCGCGCTCGGCTACTTCATCAACCCCCTGGTGGTGGTGCTGCTCGGGGTGACGGTGCTGCGGGAGCGGCTGCGGGCCGCGCAGTGGGTGGCTCTGGGCATCGGCGGGTCGGCCGTCGCGGTGCTCGCCGTCGACTACGGCCGGCCGCCCTGGCTGGCGCTGACCCTGGCGTTCAGCTTCGCCGGCTACGGCCTGATCAAGAAGCGGCTCGGGCTGCCCGCCGCCGAGGGGCTCTTCGTCGAGTCGGCGGTGCTGGCGCTGCCCGCGCTGGGTTACCTGGCCTGGCTGTCCCGACACGGCGGGCTGACCTTCGGGCACGTCTCGGCCGGGCACACCGCGCTGCTGGTGCTGGCCGGCGCGGCCACCGCGATCCCGCTGCTGCTCTTCGCCGGGGCCGCCAACCGGCTGCCACTGACCGGCCTCGGCATGATCCAGTACCTGGCGCCGATCCTCCAGCTCGCCTGCGGTGTGCTGATCTTCCACGAGCCGATGCCACCCGCCCGCGTCGCCGGCTTCACCCTGGTCTGGCTAGCACTGGTGGTCTTCACGGCGGACGCCATCCGCGCCTCCCGCCAGTCGCGCCAGGCCCGCCCCATCGTGGTCGATCATGAAGTTGTGGCGCCCGCCGAGCACTAGTTCGGGCGCTTTGTCACCCACCACACTCCATGATCGACGAGGTGGGGGGCGGGGCGGGCAAGGGGGCGGGGTTAGGGGACTGCGTAGGTGAGGAGGGGGGTGCCGTCGGCTCGTTGGAGTTCGACGCTGACCAGCTCCGCGTCGGTGAAGCGGGTCATGCCGGTGAACACCAGGTCGTCGCCCGGCGCGGCGAGCCAGGAGCCGATCTGCTCGCTGGCGCCGCTCGGACCCTTCGCCACCAGCCGGAACGGGTACGCCTTGCCGTAGCTCGTCCGTGCGTCGTACCCGCAGTGCATGGTCACCTCGGTACCCCACTTGCTGCCCGTCAGCCCGATGTCGGCGTGCACCGGACCGGCGAGTGCCACCGGCCGCATGGCCACCATCGACACCTGCGGTGCGGGACGGGACGTGCCCCGCGCTCCCGGGTCACCCGACGGGGCGACCGGTCGGGGTAGCACGGCGGCCGTTCCCACGCCGACCACCAGCGCCAGCGCGGCGGCGGCCAGCGTGGTCAGGGCGTACCGACGACGGGTCCTGGCACGCTCGCGGCGCCGACGCGCCCGGGCCTCCTCGATCAGCGCGGGCGCCCGGGGCGCGGTCGGCGGTGGCAGGAACTGTTCCAGGCCCGCCGGGTCGAGGCGGCCGAGCAGGCCCGGTAGGACGGCGATCTCGGCGACGGCGTCCCGGCAGGAGGCGCAGCCACCGAGGTGTCGCTCGTAGGCCGCCCGCTCGGCGGGGGCCAGGGCACCCAGCACGTACGCGCCGTCGTCGTGCGCGAACTCGCACCGAGTCATCCCGTCACCCCCATCTCGGCCAGCACCAACCGTAGTGAGCGCAACGCGTAGTGCGTGCGCGACTTGACGGTGCCCGGCGGCACCCCCAGCCGCGCCGCCGCCTCCGCCACCGACCGCCCCTGGTAGAAGCACTCCACCAGGACTTCACGATGGGTCGGGCTGAGCCGGTTCAACGCCTCGGCGACGGTCCACGCCTCGACGGCGCGTTCGGCCTCGTCGACGACCGCCGGCGGCTCGGGAATCTCGTCGGTGAACACCTCACCTACCCGGGTGGAGCGTCGACGCCAGGCGTCGATGGCCAGGTTGCGGGCGGTCGTGAACAGCCAGGCCCGCACGGAGCCGCGTCGTGGGTCGAGGGACTCGGGATGCCGCCAGGCCCGCAGCAGCGTCTCCTGCACCAGGTCCTCGGCCCGCTGCCGGTCGCCGTTGACCAGCCGCAGGGCGTGTGCGTACAACGCCTCCGCGTGCTCGTCGTGCAGCGCCCGCAGCAGTTGGGCGTCATGGTCGCTGATGGCGGTCTCCTCACTTCCGGCGCGTGTCCGGCGGTGCGTCCGCCCGGGAGTACGTGCGGTGACGCCGAACGGTTCAGCCCGAGGTCAGACCACTGGTGGCCGGGCAGGTGTTCACGCCTGGTTCACATCGCGGCCGACGACCGCTCACCGCGTCCTCCTAGCGTCCGGCTGGTACGCCGCCTGTCGCGCCACCCACCCACCTGGAGGCTCCTTCCATGAGCGACCGTCCCCGGCTGCTCCCGTTGTTGACCGGTAAGCGCCACGGCACCCGTGACGCCATGACCTGCCTGTACCGCTGCGGCAACGCCTGTGACCACCCGGTTCCGAACACGTCCGACAACGCGTACTTCGGTGACGTGGTGGACGCCGAGGTGTCCCGGCGCGGCGTGGTCCGGGCCGGCGCGGTCGGTGCCCTGGTGCTCGGCTTCGGCGGCGCGGCGGTCGGCGCGCTGGCCGGCGCCGCTCCCGCCGCCGCCGCCCCCACCACACCCGAGGTGCCGGAGGACTTCGGCTTCGGCCGTCCCACCACGGGCGTCGGCAGCGGCGCGCTGACCTTCAAGCCGATTCCGCCGAACAAGCTGGACACCCTGGTCGTGCCGAACGGCTACGACCACGCCGTGGTGATCAAGTGGGGTGACCCGGTGCTACCGGGCGCCCCGGCGTTCGACCTGCACCACCAGAGCGCCGCCGCGCAGTCGAAGCAGTTCGGCTACAACAACGACTTCGTGGGCGTGCTGCCGCTGGACAAGCAGGGCAAGCGGGCGCTGCTCGTGGTCAACCACGAGTACACCAACGAGGACCTCATGTTCCCGGGCTTCCCCGGTCTGGACGGACTCTCCGTGGAGCAGTTGCGCACCGCGATGGCCGCGCACGGCATGTCCGTGGTGGAACTGGAGCGGGTCGGTGGCACCGGGCAGTGGCAGCCCGTGGGCAACGGTCGCCGGCCGTACAACCGGCGGGTCACCGCGCTGAGCACCAAGTTCGACCTGACCGGCCCGGCGGCCGGCTCGGCCTGGCTGAAGACCGCCGCCGACCCCAAGGGCCGTACGGTCGTCGGCACCCTGAACAACTGCTCCGGTGGCGTCACCCCGTGGGGAACCGTGCTCTCCGGCGAGGAGAACTTCAACCAGTACTTCGTGGGCGCGGACGCCGCCCCGGCCGAGCTGAAGCCGAGGCTCGACCGGTACGGCATCAGCACCGCCAGCCGCTACCCCAGCGGCAGCCGCAAGTGGGAACGCGCCGACGAGCGCTTCGACCTGGCCAAGCACCCCAACGAGGCGCACCGGTTCGGGTGGGTCGTCGAGATCGACCCGTTCGACCCGGAGAGCCGCCCGCGCAAGCACACCGCGATGGGTCGGTTCAAGCACGAGGGCGCGAACGTCATCGTCGCCAAGGACGGCCACGTGGTCGCGTACATGGGCGACGACGAGCGGTTCGACTACCTGTACAAGTTCGTCTCGGACAAGAAGTTCCTCAAGGGCAACTCCTGGGCCGCCCGCAAGCACAACCTGACCCTATTGGAGTCCGGCACGCTCTACGTGGCGAAGCTCGACCAGACCAGCGCCGCCGAGATCGACGGCTCCGGCACGCTCCCCGCCGACGGCGCGTTCAACGGCCGGGGACGCTGGATCAAGCTGGTGAGCGGCAACAGGTCGTTCGTCGACGGGATGACCGCCGCGGATGTGCTCACCTTCACCCGGCTCGCCGGTGACAAGGTCGGCGCGACCAAGATGGACCGTCCCGAGGACGTCGAGCCGAGCCTGCTCACCGGCAAGGTGTACGTGGCACTGACCAACAACACCGACCGCGGCAAGGCCGGCAAGGCGGCGGCGGACGAGGCCAACCCGCGCAACGCCAACAAGCACGGGCAGATCCTGGAGCTGGTCGAGGACCGCAACGACAACACGGCGGAGACGTTCGCCTGGTCGCTGCCGATCGTCTGCGGCGACCCGACCGACCCCTCGACCTTCTTCTCCGGGTACGACAAGACCCAGGTCTCGCCGATCTCCTGCCCGGACAACGTCGCCTTCGACGCCACCGGCAACCTGTGGATCTCCACCGACGGCAACGCGCTGGGCAGCAACGACGGCCTCTTCGCCACCGCCGTCGAGGGCCCGGAGAAGGGCCACCTCAAGCAGTTCCTGACCGTGCCGATCGGAGCGGAGACCTGCGGCCCGTTCATCACCGGCGACAACCGCTCGGTGTTCGTCGCGGTGCAGCACCCGGGCGAGATCACCGGCGCCTCGGTGGAAAACCCGGCGTCGAACTGGCCCGACGGCGACTACGCCAAGCCGGGCGTGGTGGTCACCTGGCGCCTCGACGGCGGCCCGGTGGGCAGTTGACGTTGCCACAGGCGGCCAGCAGGCCGCTGACGTTGCCCTGGCGGTTCGGCGCTGGACCGCCGCGAGAGGCCCCCTCCCAGCCCGGGAGGGGGCCTCTCGGCCGTCCTGCGGTCAGTGGTCGGCGGCGATGCCGTCGGCGACCGTACGGGCGACGGTGAGCAGCTTCGCGCGTACGACACGAGCGGAGGTCATCATCTCGCTCGCGGGCAGGGCGCAGGCCAGCACGACCCGACGTTCCATGTCCTTGTCGGGCGCGACGAGCACCGCCGCGCAGGCGACCCCCTGGCGGAACTGTCCCAACTCCAACTGCATCCCTCGACGGTCACCGGCGGCAAGGTCGGCCTCGAACGCCTCGCTGGCGGTCAGCGTGGCGCTGGTGAAGGGACGCATGCCGTACTCGCGGAGGTAGCGGAAGCGCTGCTCGGCGGTCAGGGTGGCGAGCAGGGACTTGCCGAGGGCGGTCGCGTGGGCTCCCTCGTCGAAGCCGGGAACGAGATCCTCCAGGTAGGGCGAACGGTGCCCCTCGGCCACCGCCGTGATGGCGACCTGACCGCCCACGAACCGACCCAGGAAGTGGCTGTAACCGGTGTCGACGGCGGCCCGCCGCAACGTCTCGCCGACCACCGGCGGCCCACGGAACGCGGTCACCAACTCGCGGTAACGATCGGCCACCTCAAGGCCCACGATGTACGTGCCGTCCTCGCGACGGATCACGTAACCCTCGTATGCAAGGGTGCGGACGAGGTGGTAGGTGGTGGCCACGGTCAGCTCACACCGTCGGGCGATCTGCTTGACGGTCAGGCCCTTCGGGGCGCGACCGACCGACTCGAGCACCCGCAGTGCTCGGGACACGCTGCGGATCAGGTCCGAAGGTTCTGCCAAGGGGTCGCGCACAACCACCTCCGCCGCCGGGGACTTACACCATATGAAAAACAGGCCGCGTGCGAAATGCCTGTTCGGGTCGAGGATGCCAGATCACCATCCACTCTTCGTACGGCGGCGGTCACCTGGAGTTGCCTGAGAGCGACTCGCGTAGGTTTGCCGCACGATGACCGACACCGCCCTCACCCCCGCGTACGTCCGCACCCGCCCGATCTGGGCCAGCATCGGCGCGGTGGCCACCACCGTGGCCTGCGTACTGCCCGTCTTCCTGCTCGGCGGCCTCGCCGTCCAGATGGGTAGGGATCTCCGTTTCTCCCCCGCCGGACTGGGCCTGGCCGTCTCGGTCTACTTCGGTGTGAGCGCGCTGGCCTCGGTGCCCTCCGGACGCGTCGTCGAGCGGTACGGGCCGGCGCTGGTAGCCCGCTGCGGCATCGTGCTGGCCGCCGGGTCGATGCTGGCCGTGGCAGCGCTCGCCCGCTCGTACGAGGTGCTACTCGCCCTGCTGGCGGTCAGCGCCGCCGCGAACGCCCTCGGCCAACTGGCCAGCAACGCGGCTCTCGCCGAGCACGTCCCGCCGAGGAGGCAGGGACTGTCGTTCGGCGTCAAGCAGGCGGCGATCCCCGTCTCGACCCTGTTGGCCGGAGTGGCGGTGCCCACCATCGCGCTCACCGCGGGCTGGCGCTGGGCGTTCGTGGTCGCGGCAGTCGCGGCGCTGACCGCGCTGCCGGCCGTACCCCGGCAGGTGTCCGGTCGTGCGCGTCGGGCCGACGGGACGCGCGCTGGCCGGGCCACGACGGCCCTGGTGGTGGTCGGCGCGGCGGCGACGTTGGCGGCGGCCGCGGCCAACGCGCTCGGCACCTTCCTGGTCGACTCGGCCGCTGCCCGGGGCCTCTCGCCGGGTCTCGCCGGCCTCATCCTGACCCTGGGCAGCGCGGTCTGTGTCGTCGCCCGGGTGGGCACCGGCGGGCTGGCCGACCGCCTGGCCGGTGGTCACGTCGCGCTCATCGCCGCGATGCTGGTGATCGGGGCGGTGGGGCTGGGCCTGCTCGCGGTGGCCGGCCCGGCGCCGCTGGTGGTGGGCGTGGTGCTCGGGTTCGGTCTGGGCTGGGCGTGGCCCGGCCTCATGAACTTCGCGGTGGTCCGGCTGCACCCGCAGGCTCCGGCCGCCGCCACCTCGATCACGCAGACCGGGGTGTACGCGGGAGGCTGTCTCGGCCCGCTGAGCCTCGGCCCGCTCGCCGCCCACCTGGGCTACCCGGCGATGTGGATCACGGCGTCGGTGGCGATGCTCCTGGCCGCCGCCCTGATGCTGACCGGCAGCCGCCTCCTCACCGCAACCCACCCCTGACCCGCCGCCCCAACCCCGGCCGCCCCAACCCCGGCCGGGTGATCATGAAGTTATTGCTCGATCACTCGGCGTGTCGAGGCAATAACTTCATGATCAACGTGCGCTAACGGGGGGGAGGGGGAGGGGGAGGGGAGAGGGGGAGGCGGTTAGCTGGTGCGGTCGGCTATGTAGTCGCAGAGCGACTCGAGGGCCTGGCGGGACGAGTTCGCGGGCAGCGGGGCCAGGCAGGCGCGGGCATCCTCGGCGTAGCTGCGCACGGTCTCCCGGGCACGCTTGAGCGCCGGGCTCTCCCGTAGCAGCCCCAGCGCCTCGGCGTGCAGCGCGTCGTCGGTCAACGGACCGGTCGCCAGGATCTCCCGCAGCCGCACCGAGGAGGCGTCGGAGTCGTCGGCCGCACGGGCGTAGAGCACCGGCAGCGTCGGGACTCCCTCGCGCAGGTCCGTGCCGGGCGTCTTGCCCGACTGCACCGACTCGCTGGCGATGTCCAGCAGGTCGTCGGAGAGCTGGAAGGCGACACCGATCGTCTCGCCGTACCCGGCGAGAGCCTCGACGTGCTCCGCCGGAGCGCCACTGAACATGCCGCCGAAGCGGGCCGACGTGGCGATCAGGGAGCCGGTCTTCTCGGCGATCACGTTCAGGTAGTGCGCGACCGGGTCGTCGCCGGCACGCGGCCCCACCGTCTCGGCGATCTGCCCGTGCACGAGCCGGGCGAAGGTCCGCGCCTGCAACCGGACGGCCTCCGGGCCGAGGTCCGCCGCGATGTCCGCGGCGCGGGCGAAGAGGTAGTCGCCGACCAGGATGGCCACCGAGTTCGTCCAACGCGAGTTGGCGCTCGGCGCGCCCCGCCGCACGTCCGCCTCATCCATCACGTCGTCGTGGTAGAGCGTGGCCAGGTGCGTGAGCTCCATCACCACGGCCGCCGGGACCACCTGCGCACCCGTGGGATCACCGAACTGGGCGCCGAGCGCCACCAGCAGCGGCCGGAACCGCTTACCCCCGGCGTCGAGAAGGTGCCGGGCCGCCTCGGAGACGAACGGGTCGGCGCTGGCCACACTGGCACCCAACTCGACCTCGACCGCTTCCAGCAGGCCCAGCACGGACGCCTCGACGCGGGCATCGGCGAGATCAAGGCCGAGCGCGCCGAACTGACTCATGCTCGCCCGACCCCGGCGACCGCCGGAACCGGTGGCACCTGAACGCTCGCCAGCCGGAATCACCACACCATCAACCATGCCACACCCGTTCTACCTGCTCCGGCTCGGGGATACGCACCGGGGGCCGGCACGCTGTCGCGCGCCGGCCCCCGGTGGTCGAGCCACGTCTCACCGCACGAATTCGGCAGCTCCGGTAGCCAGGTCGAGCAGCGGCGCCGGGGCGACACCCAACGCCAGGGTGGCCACCACGCCGATCATCAGGGCGGCAGAGGTGAGCCCGCCCGGCACCGTCACGGTCGGGGTGGACTCGCCCGGCTCGGACAGCCACATCATCACCACGACCCGCAGGTACGGGAACGCGAGCACCATGCTGGTCAGCACACCGGCGATCACCAGCCACGCCTGACCGCCCTCCAGGGCCGGCCCGAAGATGGCGAACTTGCTGGTAAACCCGCTGGTCAGCGGGATACCGGCGAAGGCCAGCAGGATGAACGTGAACACCGCGGCGAAGAACGGCGAGCGCCGGCCCAACCCCGCCCAGCGGGACAGGTGGGTGGCCTCGCCGTCGGCGTCCCGGACCAGGGTCACCACGGCGAACGCGGCGAGCACCGAGAAGCCGTACGCGACCAGGTAGAACATCGTGCCGGAGAGCCCGTCGCGGCTCGGCGCCAGCACGCCGACCAGCAGGTAGCCGGCATTGGCGATCGAGGAGTACGCGAGCAGCCGCTTGATGTCGGTCTGGGTCACCGCGAGCACCGCGCCGACGAGCATGGTCAGCACCGCCACCGCGCCGAGGACCGGGGTGAAGTCCCAGCCTCCGCCCTCGAACGCGACGTGGAAGACGCGCAGCAGGGCACCGAACGCGGCGACCTTGGTGCAGGCCGCCATGAAGCCGGTGACCGGGGTCGGCGCACCCTGGTAGACGTCCGGGGTCCAGACGTGGAACGGTGCCGCCGCGGCCTTGAAGAGCAGACCGATGGCGAGCAGCGCCATGCCGGCGAAGAGCAGCACCGGGCTGGCCGGCGACTCGCTCACCGCAGCGTTGACGGTCGCGAAGTCGACACCGGCGGAACGGCCCGGAACACCGGCGGTGAAGCCGTAGATCAGGGCCACACCGAACAGGAAGAACGCCGAGGCGTACGCGCCGAGCAGGAAGTACTTCATCGCCGCTTCCTGGCTCAGCAGCCGTCGGCGGCGAGCCAGTGCACAGAGCAGGTAGAGCGGGAGGGAGAAGACCTCCAGCGCGATGAACATGGTCAGCAGGTCGTTCGCCGCCACGAAGATCAGCATGCCGCCGATGGCGAACGTGATGAGCGGGTACACCTCGGTGAGGCCGTTGCGGCCCTCGGCCTGCTTCCGGTCGTCGGCCGACTCCGCCGTCACGGCGGCCTGGGCGACGAAAGCGCCGCCCCGCTCCACCGAGCGGTCGCCGATCAGGAGCAGCGCCATGGCCGCCAGCACCAGGATCGCGCCCTGGAGGAACAGCGTCGGCCCGTCCACCGCGATGGCCTGACCGGCCGTGATGAGCCGGTCGTCGGCGTTGAGGACCACCATGGTCAGCGCGGCGAGCACGGCCAGCAGCGCCAGCGTCAGCTGCACCAGGTGCCGCGAGCGCCGGGGCACGAAGGCCTCGACCAGCACGCCGAGCAACGCGGCGCTCAGCATGATCATGATCGGGGCGAGCGCCGCGTAGTCGAGCGACGGCAGTTTCAACTCGGTCACTTTGCCGCCTCCTGGACGGTGCCCACCGATGGGGCGGGGTCGGTCCTGCCGATGTCGTCCATGGTCGCCTGGACGGCCGGGTTGATCACGTCGGTGACCGGCTTGGGGTAGAAGCCGAGCAGCACGATCAGCGCGATCAGCGGGGCGACCACGACCTTCTCACGCAGGTTGAGGTCCCGGCGCATCCCGTCCACCTCGGTCAGTGCCGGGTTGAGCGTGCCCTGCGTGGTGCGCTGCACCATCCACAGCACGTACGCCGCCGCCAGGATGATGCCGAGCGTGGCGATGACCGCCACCGGCTTGTTCACCGTGAACGTGCCGATCAGCACCAGGAACTCGGAGATGAACGGCGCGGTACCCGGCAGCGCCAGCGAGGCCAGACCGGCGAAGAACAGCACACCGGCGAGCACCGGGACCAGCTTGCCGGCCCCACCGAAGTCACTGATCAGCGCCGAACCGCGCCGGGCGACCAGCATGCCCACCACGAGGAAGAGCAGGCCGGTGGCCAGGCCGTGGTTGAGCATGTAGAGCACCGCGCCGGTGCCGGCCTGGGTGGTGAACGCGAAGATGCCCACGCCGATGAAGCCGAAGTGCGCGATCGAGGTGTACGACACCAGCCGCTTGAGATCGTTCTGACCGACCGCCAGCAGCGCCGCGTAGATGATGCCGATCACGCCCAGCGCCAACGCCCAGGGCGCGAACCACTTCGACGCCTCGGGGAACAGCGGCAGGCAGTAGCGCAGGATGCCGAACGTGCCGACCTTGTCCAGCACACCGACCAGCAGCGCAGCGGCACCCGCCGGGGCGGCACCACCGGCGTCCGGCAGCCAGGTGTGGAACGGGAAGAACGGGGCCTTGATGGCGAACGCGAGGAAGAAGCCGAGGAACAGCCACCGCTCGGTGCCGGTGCTGATGTCGACCTGCGAGAGCGCCTGCCAGTCGAACGTCTTGCCGCCGACCACCCAGAGGCCGATCACCGCGGCCAACATGAACAGACCGCCGACGAGCGAGTAGAGGAAGAACTTCACCGCCGCGTACTGCCGCTGGTGGCCGCCGTAGCTGCCGATCAGGAAGTACATCGGCACGAGCATGACCTCGAAGAACACGTAGAACAGGAAGACGTCGGCGGCCGCGAAGACGCCGATCATCGTGCTCTCGAGGATCAGCAGCAGCGCGAAGTAGACCGGGATGGACCGCTTCGACGACTCGGCGTCGTGCCAGGACGCCAGGATCACCAACGGCACCAGCACCGCGATCAGCATCAGCATCACCAGCGCGATGCCGTCGGCGGCGAAGGTGAAGCTGACACCCCAGTTCGGGATCCAGGAGTACGACTCCCGGAACTGGAACCGGTCACCGCCGGCGTTGAAGCTGACCCACATCACCACCGAGAGCACCAGCACCAGCAGCGACCAGGCGAACGCCACCTGCTTAGCCAGCTCCGGGCTGCGGCGCGGCAGGAAGGCCACCACCAGAGCGCCCACCAGGGGTGCCACGGTGAGCACCGAGAGGAACGGGAAGTTGGACATTATGCGGCCTTACCTCCGTCGTGGATGCGTGGTCCGCCGGCGGGGGCGGGCGTCTTCGGGTCGGTCACGCCAACCACCCCGCCTGCACCGCCAGGAACGCCGCCATCACCAGCAGCGCGCCGGCCAGGATCGAGGTGGCGTACGAGCGGACGAAGCCGGTCTGCATCCGCCGGAGTCGACCCGAGCCACCGCCGACGGCGGCGGCGAGCCCGTTGACGAGGCCGTCGATGCCCCGGTTGTCGAGGAAGACCAGCGCCCGGGTGAGGAAGATGCCCGGCTTCTCGAAGACCGCCTCGTTGACGGCGTCGGTGTAGAGGTTGCGTCGGGCGGCGGTGACCAGGATTCCGGCCGGCTGCGGCGCGGTGGCCGTACCGGCCCGGAACAGGAACCAGGCCAGGCCGGCGCCGAGCACGGTGACCAGCAGCGACAGCGTGGTGATCACGAGGTGCGAGAGGACCGGCTCGTGCTCCGCGTGCTCACCGCCGAGTCCGGCGGTGGAGGTCAGCCAGTCCGGCACCGAGGTGGAGAGCAGGAAACCGGCCCCGACCGAGCCGATCGCCAGCAGGATCAGCGGGATGGTCATCAGGTTCGGCGACTCGTGCGGGTGCTCGATGTCCTCGGTCCACCGCTTCGGACCGTGGAACGTGAGCACGAAGAGCCGCGTCATGTAGAAGGCGGTCAGCCCGGCACCGAGCAGCGCGGCACCGCCGTAGAGCCAGGCGGTCCAGTCCTCCCGCTCGAAGGCGGCCACGATGATCGGCTCCTTGGAGAAGAAGCCGGAGAACGGAAACATGCCGATGATGGCCAGCCAGCCCATCATGAACGTCAACCAGGTGACCTTCATGTACGACGACAGCCCACCGAAGCGGCGGATGTCCACCTGGTCCTTCATGCCGTGCATGACCGAGCCGGCGCCCAGGAACATGTTGGCCTTGAAGAAGCCGTGCGCCAGCAGGTGCACGATGGCCAGCGCGTACGCCCCGCCACCGAGGCCGACGCCGAGGAACATGTAGCCGATCTGGCTCACCGTCGACCAGGCGAGCACCCGCTTGATGTCGTCCTTGGCCGCGCCGATGATGCAGCCCATCAGCAGGGTGAGCGCCCCGACGCTGACCACCACGAGCTGGAGCGTCGAGTTCGCGGAGAAGATCGGGTTCGAGCGGGCGATCAGGTAGACGCCGGCGGTGACCATGGTGGCGGCGTGGATGAGCGCCGACACCGGAGTGGGGCCCTCCATCGCGTCCGGCAGCCACGCCTGCAACGGGAACTGGCCGGACTTACCGGCCGCGCCGAGCAGCAGCAACAGGCCGAGGACCAGCACGGTGGTGCCGGTCAGCGAACCGACGCCGTTGAAGACCTCGTCGTACTGGGTGGTGCCGAGGGTCGCGAACATGATGAAGATGCCGATGGCGAGGCCGGTGTCACCGACCCGGTTCATCAGGAACGCCTTCTTGCCGGCCGTGGCGGCGCTCGGCCGCCCGTACCAGAAGGAGATCAGCAGGTACGACGCCAGACCGACGCCCTCCCAGCCGAAGTAGAGCATCACGTAGTTGTTGCCGAGCACCAGCAGCAGCATGGCGGCGACGAACAGGTTGAAGTACGCGAAGAACCGGCGACGCCCCCCGTCGTGCGCCATGTACTCGACGGCGTACAGGTGGATCAGGAAGCCGACGCCGGTGATCAGGAGCACGAAGACGGCGGCCAGCGGATCGAACAGCAGGCCGAAGTCGACCCGCAGGTCACCGACCGCGATGAAGTCCCACAGGCTCAGCTCGACCGACTTGTTCTCCAGGCCCCGCAGCTGGAAGAAGGACGCCAGCCCGAGGACGAACGCGGCGCCGATGGCTGCGACGCCCAACCAGTGCCCCCAGCGGTCGGCCCGCCGGCCCAGCAGCAGCAGGATGGCCGCGCTGACCAGCGGGATCGCCACCAGCAGCCAGACGCCCCCGAGCAACCCCGTGGCGTGGGCGTATTCCACAGTCTCTTCCACCGGTGGACCCCTTTAGTACTTCAGCAGGTTGGCGTCGTCGACGCTCGCCGAGCGTCGCGTCCGGAAGATGGCCATGATGATCGCGAGGCCGACCACGACCTCGGCGGCGGCCACCACCATCACGAAGAACGCCATGATCTGGCCGTTGAGGTCACCGTTGATCCGGCTGAAGGTGACCAGCGTCAGGTTGGCGGCGTTGAGCATCAGCTCGATACACATGAACAGCACGAGCGCGTTGCGCCGGACGAGCACCCCGGCGGCGCCGATGGTGAACAGCACCGCGGCCAGCACCAGGTAGTAGTCGGGCGTCATGAGTCCGTCCCCTTCAACGTGGTCTCCTGCGCGGTCAGCTCACGCACCGGCAGGATGTCCGGCGTGCTCCGCTCGGTGAGCCGGCCGTCCGGCAGTCGCGCCGGGGTGGCCACCGAGGAGGAGGTCGCGAAGACGCCGGGGCCGGGCTTGGGGCCCGGGTAGTTGCCCGGCGCGAAGCGCGCCCGCATGGTCGCCGGCTGGTCCAGCTTGTCCTGCTTGCGCCGCTCGATGTGCGCGAGCACCATGGCGCCGACCGCCGCGGTGATCAGCAGCGCCGAGGTCAGCTCGAACGCGAAGACGTACTTGGTGAAGAGCAGCCGGGCGATGCCCTGCACGTTCCCCTCCGCGTTGGCCTCGTCCAGGCCGACCGCGGTGGTGCCCTCCAGCGCCCGGTAGAGCGCGCCGCCGACCAGACCGGCGAAGCCCAACCCCAGCACGATCGCGGCGACCCGCTGGCCGCGCAACGTCTCGATCAGAGAGTCGGTGGAATCCCGGCCGACCAGCATCAGCACGAACAGGAAGAGCATCATGATCGCGCCGGTGTAGACGATGATCTGCACCATGCCGATGAAGGGCCCGGCCTGGAGCACGTAGAACACGCCCAGGCAGAGCATGGTCAGCACCAGCCAGAGCGCCGAGTGCACCGCGTTGCGGGCCGCCACCATCCCGATCGCGCCGATCAGCGCGAGCGGCGCGAGGATCCAGAAGGTGACCTGCTCGCCGCCGGACACCCCGCCCGCCGCGGCCAGCACCGTAGACGTGGTCATGCTCCCTCTCCCTTGCCGACCGCCGCGCGCTGGGCGGCCTGCTCGGCGCCCGGGAACGTCACGCCGGGGTGCTCCTCGACCTGGTAGCGGCCGGGGCCCATCGGCGACGTCTCGGCCCCCGCGGAGGTGCCCGGGTTGTCCAGCGCGCCGACGTAGTAGTCCTTCTCGCTGTCGCCCAGCCGCATCGGGTGCGGCGGCTGCTCCATGCCCTCCAACAGCGGGGCGAGCAACTGCTCCTTGGTGAAGATCAGATCCTGCCGGTTGTCCCGGGCCAGCTCGTACTCGTTGCTCATGGTGAGCGAACGGGTCGGGCAGGCCTCGATGCACAGCCCGCAGAAGATGCACCGGGCGTAGTTGATCTGATAGGTGCTGGCGTACCGCTCACCCGGCGAGAAGCGCTGCTCGTCGGTGTTGTCGCCACCCTCGACGTAGATCGCGTCCGCCGGGCAGGCCCAGGCGCACAGCTCGCAGCCGATGCACTTCTCCAGGCCGTCCGGGTGCCGGTTGAGGATGTGCCGCCCGTGGTAGCGCGGCGCCGACACCGGCGGCTTGAACGGATAGTCGGTGGTGACGACCTTCCTGAACATGTGCGAGAAGGTGACACCGAATCCCTTGAACGTTCCGGTGATCGCGCCCACGTCACACCTCCCTGGAGTCCGAGCCGGCGACGATGTTGGCCGGCTCCCGCTCGGCGACCACGCGCGTGATACGCGGGCTCGGTGGTACCTGTAGATCCATCGGCGGCAGCGGGAAGCTCCCGAACGGCCGGCTGTCGACCTGCTCCTGCGTGGTCGGCTTCGGCTGCGTCTTGCGGCTCGGCCAGAACAGCGTGGCCAGCAGCAGGATGCCGGCCGGGACGCCGACCGCGATGACCTTGCCGCGCGTGTCCCAGTCCTCGATCGAGCGCAGGCCCGACAGGACCAGGATCCAGACCAGGTTGATCGGCAGCAGCACCTTCCAGCCGAAGCGCATGAACTGGTCGTAGCGCAGTCGGGGCAGCGTGCCGCGCAGCCACACGAAGACGAAGACCAGCGCGATCACCTTGCCGAAGAACCAGAGCATCGGCCACCAACCGGAGTTGGCGCCCTCCCACAGCGTGATCGGCCACGGCGCCCGCCAGCCGCCGAGGAACAGCGTGGTGGTGACCGCGGACATGGTCACCATCGCGACGTACTCGCTCAGCATGAAGAGCGCGAACTTCAGCGAGCTGTACTCGGTCATGAAGCCCGCGACCAATTCGGACTCGGCCTCGGGCAGGTCGAACGGCGCCCGGTTGGTCTCACCCACGGTGGCGATGAAGAAGATGATGAAACTCGGCAGCAGCAGGATCGCGTACCAGCCCGGTGCCGGGATCGTCTGGCCGAAGATGGACAGCTGCGTACCGTGGGCCTGCTTGGCGACGATCCCGCTGGTGCTCATCGTGCCGGCGGTCATGAAGACCGCCACGATGCTGAGCCCCATCGCGACCTCGTACGAGATCAT
This sequence comes from Micromonospora sp. WMMD736, assembly GCF_049179015.1. Lineage (NCBI taxonomy): Bacteria > Bacillati > Actinomycetota > Actinomycetes > Micromonosporales > Micromonosporaceae > Micromonospora > Micromonospora sp. WMMD736. The sequence continues at coordinate 4,770,109 of NZ_JBMHMI010000001.1, read as the reverse complement.
CTGGGCGCTCGACCGGAGACCACCGAGCAGCGGGTACGTCGAGCCGGAGGCCCAGCCGCCCAGCACGATGCCGTAGACGCCCATGGAGGAGCAGGCCAGCAGCAGGAGCACGGCCACCGGCACGTCGGTGACCTGCAACGGCGTGTGGTGGCCGAAGATGCTCACCATCGGGCCGAACGGCACCACCGACAGGGCGGTGACCGCGCAGATCACCGAGATCGTCGGTGCGAAGAAGTAGACGACCTTGTCGGCCGCCTTCGGGAGGATGTCCTCCTTGAAGGCCATCTTCAGGCCGTCGGCCAGGGTCTGCAGCAGGCCGAGCGGGCCGACCTGGTTCGGGCCGGGCCGCACCTGCATGTAACCGACCACACGCCGCTCGAACCAGACGCCGAGCAGGGTGGCCAGCAGACCGAACGCGAAGGCGAAGACGATCTTGCCGAGAACCAGCCACCACGGATCCCTGCCGAAATCGGCGAGCGTCGGATCCTGGGCCAGGACGATCGAGTTCACTGGTTACCCCCAGAACTGAGGATGGTCTCGTCGGCCGCCACGCGTCCGGCCGGGATGGCCGTACCCGATGCGGGGACGGAGATCCGGACGACCGTGCCGGACGTCGCCCCGAGGCTGCGTCGCACGGTCGAACCGGGTGAGTTCGTGGGCAGCCAGACCACGCCGTCCGGCATTTCGGTGAGCTCCGCCGGCAGCGTCAGCGCACCCCGGTCGGTGCCGACCGTGACCGCGTCACCGTCGGCGACACCGAGCGCCTCGGCGGTGCCCTTGCCCAGCCGGACCACCGGCGGGCGGGCGGTCCCGGCCAGGTGCTCGTCGCCCTCGGTCAGGGTGCCGTTGTCGACGAGCTGGTGCCAGGTCGCCAGCACGGCCTCCCCGGCGCCCGGGTGCGGCACCGTGCCGGGCGACACCGACGGCGCGGACGGCCGGGTCGTACGCGTGGCCGGCAGCGAACCCAGCTCGCGGCGGACACTCGGCACGTCGGCGGTGCCGAGGCGAACGTCGAGGAGCGCGGCCAGCGCGTCGAGCACCCGCCCGTCGGTCATCGCGGCGGTGTTCAGCACCGCCTCGAACGGACGCAGCCGGCCCTCCCAGTCGAGGAAGCTGCCGGCCTTCTCGACCACCGGCGCGACCGGCAGCACCACGTCGGCCCGCCGGGTCACCGCGCTGGCGCGCAGTTCCAGGCTGACCAGGAACGGCACCGCGTCCAGCGCGGCCTCGGCCAGCCGCGGGTCGGCCAGGTCGGCCGGGTCGACACCGCCGACCACCAGCGCGCCGAGCTGTCCGTTGGCCGCCGCCGCCAGGATGCCGTCGGTGTCCCGACCGGCCTGGCTCGGGATCACCCCGGCCGGAATGTCCCACGCCTCGCCCAGCTCGGCCCGCGCGGCCGGCTCGGTGACCAACCGGCCCCCGGGGAGCAGGTTGGGCAGGCAGCCCGCGTCGACCGCGCCGCGGTCACCCGCGCGCCGCGGCACCCAGGCCAGCTTCGCACCGGTACGCCGGGCCACGTCCGCGGCGGCGGAGAGCCCACCCGGCACGGTGGCCAGCCGCTCGCCGACGATCAGGATCGCGCCGGGCGCGCTGAGCGCCTCGCTGACCGTGGCGTGCTCGGCGAGCACGCTCGCCTCCTCGCCCGGCACGACCCGGGCCAGCTTGGCACCGAGCTTCTCCAGGCCGCGGGTGGCGAACGGCGCCAGCGCGTACACCGTCAGGGTCTTCTTGAGGTACGCCTTGCGCAGCCGCAGGAAGAGGATCGGGCACTCCTCCTCCGGCTCCAGGCCCACCAGCACCACGGCCGGCGCGTTCTCCACGTCGGTGTAGGTGACGTCGGTGACCCCGGCGACCGAGCTGGCCAGGAAGTCGGCCTCCTCGCGGGAGACCGGCCGGGCCCGGAAGTCGATGTCGTTGGTGTTCAGCGCGACCCGGGCGAACTTCGCGTACGCGTAGGCGTCCTCGACGGTCAGCCGACCGCCGGTGAGCACCGCCGTGCCCTGGCCGCCCTCGCGGGCCGCGTGCAGCCCCTCGGCGGCCCGGGTCAGCGCCTCGCTCCAGGACGCCTCCCGCAGCTCACCGGTGTGCTCGTCGCGGACCAGCGGAGTGGTCAGACGGTCGGCGGCCCGGGTGTACTGGAAGCCCCACCGACCCTTGTCGCAGTTCCACTCCTCGTTCACGGCCGGCTCGTCACCGGCGAGCCGGCGCAGCACCTTGCCGCGCCGCCAGTCGGTGCGCTGCCCGCAGCCGGCCGAGCAGTGCTCGCAGACGCTCGGGCTGGACACCAGGTCGAACGGGCGGGCCCGGAACCGGTACTGGGCTCCGGTCAGCGCCCCCACCGGGCAGATCTGCACGGTGTTGCCGGAGAAGTAGGAGTTGAACGGGACGTCACCGTCGTCGCCCTGCTCGCCGTACGCGTCGTCCCGGTAGATGTTGATCTCCTCGGCGGACGACCGGCCCATCAGGTCGATGAACTTGTCGCCGGCGATCTCCTCGGAGAACCGGGTGCAGCGCTGGCAGAGCACGCAGCGCTCGCGGTCCAGCAGCACCTGGCTGCTGATCGCCATCGGCTTCTCGTACTCGCGCTTGTGCTCGTGGAAGCGCGAGTCGGTGCGGCCGGTGGACATCGCCTGGTTCTGCAGGGGGCACTCGCCGCCCTTGTCACACATCGGGCAGTCGAGCGGGTGGTTGAGGAGCAGCAGCTCCATCACCCCCTCCTGCGCCTTCTGGGCGACCGGGGACGTGAGCTGGGTCCGGACGACCATGCCGTCGGCGACGGTCTGGGTGCAGGAGGCAACCGGCTTGCGCTGCCCCTCCACCTCGACCAGGCACTGCCGGCACGCGCCGGCCGGGGCCAGCAGCGGGTGGTCGCAGAACCGGGGGATCTCGGTGCCCATCTGCTCGGCGACCCGGATCAGCAGCGCCCCCTTCGGGGCGGTGACCTCGACGCCGTCGATGGTGAGGGTGACGGTCTCGGTCTGCTTGGCTACGTCGGTCATCAGTGCGCCCCTACCAGGGTCTTCTCCGACAGCATGGGAGCTTTACGACCCTCGATGTAGTCGAGGTAGTCCTGCTTGAAGTACTTCAGCGACGAGGTCACCGAGCTGGTCGCGCCGTCACCCAGGCCGCAGAACGAACGGCCGAGGATGTTGTCGCAGGTGTCCAGCAGGGTGTCCAGGTCCTCGTGGGTGCCCTGGCCGGCGAGGATCCGCCGGTAGACCCGGACCATCCAGTAGTTGCCCTCGCGGCACGGGGTGCACTTGCCGCACGACTCGTGGTGGTAGAACTCCAGCCACCGGTAGGTCGCGTAGACCGGGCAGTCCTGGTCGGAGAAGATCTGCGTGGCCGTGGTGCCCAGGATCGAGCCGGCCGCCGCCACACCTTCGAAGTCCAGCGGCACGTCCAGGTGCTCGGCGGCGAGCAGCGGGGTCGACGATCCACCCGGGGTCCAGAACCGCAGGTTGTGACCGGGCTGCATGCCGCCGGCCAGTTCCAGCAGCTCGCGCAGCGTGACGCCCATCGAGCACTCGTACTGGCCCGGGTTGGCGACCCGTCCGGAGAGCGAGTAGATCATCGGCCCGGAGGACTTCTCGGTGCCCATCGACTTCCACCAGTCGGCCCCGCCGAGCACGATCGGCGGGACGCTGGCGATGGTGCCGACGTTGTTGACCACCGTCGGGCTCGCGTACAGGCCGTGGGTGGCCGGGAACGGCGGGCGCAGCCGGGGCTGCCCCCGGAACCCCTCCAGCGAGTCGAGCAGCGCCGTCTCCTCGCCGCAGATGTACGCCCCGGCGCCGGAGTGCACCACCAGCTCCAGGTCGAAGCCGCTGCGCAGGATGTTCCGGCCCAGGTAGCCCTTGTCGTACGCCTCCTGGACGGCGTTGCGCAGCCGCCGGGCGGCGTGCACGGCCTCGCCCCGGATGTAGATGTAGGCGCGGCTGGCCCGGATCGCGTACGACGCGATGATCACGCCCTCGACCAGCGCGTGCGGGTCGTGAGTCATCAGCGGCAGGTCCTTGCAGGTGCCCGGCTCGCCCTCGTCGGCGTTGACCACCAGGTAGTGCGGCTTGCCGTCGCCCTGCGGGATGAAGCCCCATTTCAGACCGGTCGGGAAGCCGGCGCCACCACGACCGCGCAGTCCGGAGTCCTTGATCAGCTGGATCAGGTCGTCCGGGTGGGCCTTGAGGGCCTTGCGCAGCGCGGCGTAACCGTCGAGCTGCTCGTAGGTGCCGATCCGCCAGGCGTCCGGTGACAACCAGCGCTTGGTCAGCACCGGCGTCAGCTTGGCCAGCGTCTCCGGGCGGGGAGTGGTCACTTCTGGGCCCCCGTTTCGCTCGCGGCGGCGTGGTCCGTGCCATCCGCGTCCGCCGACGCTTCGGTGAGGTTGCGCTCCTGTGCGCCGGTCGAGTCACCGGCCGGCTTGCCGTCGCCGGCCGGGGCGTTGGCCGCCGCACCAGCGGCCTGGGCTGCCTGCGCGTCGCGCGGCGCCGGCGGCGAGGTCTGGGCCGGCGCCTTGGTGCCGGGCGCGTCCGGAACCGCCGTGCCCGCGTCGGGCTGCCGGGTCTCGGCGGTACGCACCTGCGGCGACTTGTCGTCCGGCGCCTTCACGTCCGGCGCGGTGCTGCCGGTGGCCGCCGCCGGCTCGACCGGCTCGGCGTTGCCGGTGGGGGTGGCCGCGCCGTCGCCGCCGGTGACCGGAGTTGCCGGTGCCGCGGTCGGGGTGGCCGCGCCGTCGCCGCCCTTGACCGGTGCCGTGGTGGCCTCGACGGGGGCAGGCTTGGCCGCCTCCGCCTTCGCCTTCGCCTCGGCGGCCGCCTTGTCGGCCTCGGCCTTGCTGCGGATCGGGGTGTTCGGGTCGAAGCCCGGCACCGAGACGCCGTGCTCCTGCGCCAACCGCAGACCCCGCAGGGTCGGCTCGCCCGGCCCGCCGTCGGCGACCGCGCCGTCGCGCTCGTCGGCGAAACCGGCGAGCTGCACCGCCATCTCCTTCAGCGTGCACAGCCGCGCGCCGCGCGTCGGCATCGGCCGGCCGCCCGCCCGCAGCTCGTCGACCACACCGACCGCCGTGGTCGGGTCCACGCCGTCGAAGAAGTCGTAGTTGACGGTCATCACCGGGCCGTAGTCACAGGCCGCCAGGCACTCGGCGTGCTCCAACGTGATGGTGCCGTCGGCGGTCGTCTCGTCGTGCCCGACACCCAGGTGCTCGGAGAGGGTGTCGTAGACCTCCTGGCCGCCCAGCACGTTGCACATGGTGTTGGTGCAGACGCTGACCAGGAAGTCGCCGGTGGGCTTGCGCTTGTACATGGTGTAGAAGGTGGCGACCGCGCCGACCTGGGCCTTGTTCAGCCCGAGCACCTCGGCGCAGAACGTCACGCCGGCCGGAGAGACGTACCCCTCCTCGGCCTGGACCAGGTGCAGCAGCGGCAGCAGCGCCGAGCGGGACCGGTCCGCCGGGTAGCGGGCGATGATCTCGCGCGCCCGCTCCCGGGTCTCTTCGGTGAAGACGGTCATCGGTCACACCCACCCATCACGGGATCCAGCGAAGCGCCGCCGGCGATCACGTCGGCGATCAGGCCGCCCTCGGCCATCGCCGGGAGGGCCTGGAGGTTGACGAAGCTCGGCTCCCGGTAGTGCACCCGGTAGGGCCGGGTGCCACCGTCGGAGACGGCGTGCACGCCCAGCTCGCCGCGCGGCGACTCGATGCCGACGTACACCTGGCCGGGCGGGACCCGGAAGCCCTCGGTGACCAGCTTGAAGTGGTGGATCAGCGACTCCATCGACTGACCCATGATCTTCGCGACGTGCTCCAGCGAGTTGCCCATGCCGTCGACGCCGATGGCGAGCTGCGCGGGCCACGCGATCTTGCGGTCGGCGACCATCACCGGGCCCGGCCGCAGCCGGTCCAACGCCTGCTCGACCAGCTTCATCGACTCCCGGATCTCGGCGAGCCGGACCTGGTAGCGGCCCCAGACGTCACCGTCGGGGTGGGTCGGCACGTCGAACTCGTACGTCTCGTAGCCGCAGTACGGCATGGTCTTGCGCAGGTCCCAGGCGAGCCCGGCCGAACGCAGCACCGGGCCGGTGACGCCGAGCGCCACGCAGCCGGTCACGTCCAGCACCGCGACGCCCTTGGTCCGCTCGGTCCAGATGGGCTGGCCGGAGAGGAGGTCCTCGTACTCCTTGAGCTTCTTCGGCATCATCTTGAGGAACTCGCGGATCTTGCGGATCGCGTCGTCCGGCACGTCCTGCGCCACACCGCCGGGCCGGACGTACGCGTGGTTCATCCGCAGGCCGGTGATGGTCTCGAAGATGTCGAGGATGTACTCCCGCTCGCGGAAGCCGTACAGCATGATCGAGATGGCGCCCAGCTCCATGCCGGTGGTGGCCAGCCAGACCAGGTGCGACGAGATCCGGTTGAGCTCCATCATCAGCACGCGGATGGTGGTGGCCCGCTCGGTGACGTCGTCGGTGATGCCGAGCAGCTTCTCCACCGCGAGGGCGTACGCCGTCTCGTTGAAGATCGGCGAGAGGTAGTCCATCCGCGTCACGAACGTCGAACCCTGCACCCAGTTGCGGTACTCGAGGTTCTTCTCGATGCCCGTGTGCAGGTAGCCGACGACCGAGCGGGCCTCGCGGACCGTCTCGCCCTCCAACTCGAGGATCAGTCGCAGCACCCCGTGGGTGGACGGGTGCTGCGGACCCATGTTGACCACGATGCGCTCGTCGTTGATCGGGTCGGTGCCCGACACGACCGTGTCCCAGTCCCCACCCGTGACGGTGAAGACCCGGCCCTCGGTGGTCTCGCGTTCGGTCGCGTAGTTCGACGTGGTCACTGGTAGGACCTCCTACGGTCCGGCGGTGGGATTTCCGCGCCCTTGTACTCGACGGGCACGCCACCGAGCGGGTAGTCCTTGCGCTGCGGGTGGCCTTCCCAGTCGTCCGGCATGAGGATCCGGGTCAGGTTGGGGTGGCCGTCGAAGACGATGCCGAACATGTCGTACGCCTCGCGCTCCTGCCAGTCGGCCGTCGGGTAGACGGCGGTGACGCTGGGCAGGTGCGGCGAGCCGGCCGGGACCGCGGCCTCCAGCCGGAGCCGGCGGCGGTAGGTCATCGAGGTGAGCTGGTAGACGACGTGCAGCCGGCGCTCGTCCGCGCCGAGGTAGTCCACCCCGGACACCGAGGAGCACAGCTCGAACCGCAGCGCGAGGTCGTCGCGCAGCACCTGGCAGACCTCGGCGATCCGCTCCGGCCGGACGTGCAGGGTCAGCTCGCCCCGGTCGACGACCACCTTCTCGATGGCGTCGCCGAAGGCCGGGTACGCCTCCTCCAGCGCGTCACGGACCTCGTCGAAGTACCCGCCGTACGGCCGGTTGGCCTCCTCGATCGGCTGACGCGGGCGGACCAGGCCGCCGTAGCCGGACACGTCACCGGTGCCCTGGTTGCCGAACATCCCGCGACCGGCCGGGGTGGCCGGCGGGTACTCGGCCGGGGCGGTCGCGCTGGCGCCGGGCGGCGTCACCGGTACCGGCACCCCGCCGTCGTTGGTCTTGTCCGTGGGAGACGTCATTTCGGGCCTGCCTGCGGGTGGAGATGGTTCTGGGCGTTCATCCAGTTCTCGATCCGCAACTGCTCCTCGCGCCCCTCGCGGACCGCCTGGGTCCACTCGGCACGCCGGGCCTTGTCGTTGCGGTAGGAGGACGGCATCGAGCCGTACGGCACGACCGGAACGTCACCGCGCTCCTGGCGGGCCGCCAGCATCTTGCGACCGTTCGGGCCCAGCGGCTCGTACATGATCTTCTCGCGGAGCTTGAGGATCGCGTCGATGAGCATCTCCGGCCGGGGCGGGCAGCCGGGGAGGTACATGTCGACGGGTACGACGTGGTCGACGCCCTGCACGATGGCGTAGTTGTTGAACATGCCGCCGCTGCTGGCGCAGACACCCATCGAGAGCACCCAACGGGGCTCGGCCATCTGGTCGTAGATCTGGCGCAGCACCGGTGCCATCTTCTGGCTGACCCGGCCGGCCACGATCATGAGGTCGGCCTGTCGGGGCGAGGCCCGGAAGACCTCCATGCCCCAGCGGCCCATGTCGTAGTGCGGACCACCGGCGGCCATCATCTCGATGGCGCAGCAGGCCAGGCCGAAGGTGGCGCCCCACACGGACGACTTCCGGGACCAGTTGACCAGCTTCTCCACCGAGGTGAGCAGGACGCCGGCGGGGAGCTTCTCCTCGATGCCCATCTGACGTTCCTTCCTCAGTCCCAGTCCAGGCCGCCGCGCCGCCACACGTAGGCGTACGCAACGAAGACCGCGACGATGAACAGGACCATCTCCACGAAGCCGAAGATCGGCAGAGCGTCGAACGAGACCGCCCAGGGGTAGAGGAAGATGATCTCGATGTCGAAGACGATGAAGAGCATCGCCGTCAGGTAGAACTTGATCGGGAACCGCCCACCGCCGACCGGCTGCGGGCTGGGCTCGATGCCGCACTCGTACGCCTCGAGTTTGGCCTTGTTGTAACGACGGGGACCGGCGAAGCGGGCGGCGCCGACGGAGAACAGCGAGAACGCCGCGGCGAGGGCGAACAGCCCGATGATCGGTGCGTAAGGCGAGAGCGACATCGTTTTCTCCTGCTCGTCCTTCCCTGCCGTCAGTGCTTGACGAAAATCACACTATTCACGTCCCTCGCGGTGGCTGCCGGCGGGGGTCGATCTTTGTCGGCGTCGGGGCTGTGACCAGCACCGATGCCGTCCTGTCTAGACCGCGGGCGCGGCCTTCGTCAGCGCATTGATGACCCGGTCCATCGCGTCCCCACCACGGGGGTCGGTCAGGTTGGCCAGCAACTTGAGGACGAAACGCATCAGCGTCGGATGGGGCATGCCGTGCTTGGTGGCGATCCGCATGATCTCCGGACGGCCGATCAGCTTCACGAAGATGCCGCCGAGGCGGTAGTAGCCGCCGAGGCGGGCCTTCAACTCGTTCGGGTACGCCAGCAGCGCCCGCTCCCGCTCCGGCCCGGCCGGACGCGCGAGCGCCTGCACCACCACCTCCGCGGCCAGCTCGCCGGACTCCATGGCGTACGCGATGCCCTCGCCGTTGAACGGGTTGACCATGCCGCCGGAGTCGCCGACCAGCAGGACGCCACGGGTGTAGTGCGGCACCCGGTTGAAGCCCATCGGCAGGGCGGCACCGAGGATCGGGCCGTCCGCGTTGGCCTCGTCGGTCATCCCCCACTCGGCCGGGGTGTTGGCCAGCCAGTCGGTGAGCAGCCGGCGGTAGTTGGTCTTGCCGAACGCGGACGACGAGTTGAGCACGCCGAGGCCGACGTTGACCCGCCCGTCGCCGAGCCCGAAGATCCAGCCGTACCCGGGCAGCAGGTTGTCGCCGCTGTCCTTGCTACGCAGCTCCAACCACGACTCCAGGTAGTCGTCGTCGTGCTTGGCCGGCGAGTGGTAGTAGCGGCGGACGGCCACGCCGATCGGCCGGTCCTCCCGCTTGGCCAACCCGAGCGCGAGCGGGAACCGGCCGGAGACGCCGTCGGCGGCCACGACCAGCGGGGCGTGGAAGGTGGCGGGCTCCTTGCCGGGTCCCACCTCCGCCTGCACGCCGGTCACCCGGCCGTCGTCGTCGAGCACCGGGCCCAGCACGTTGACCTGGGTCCGCAGTTTGGCGCCGGCCGCGACCGCCCGCTGGGCGAGCAGGTCGTCGAAGTCCAGCCGGGTACGGACCAGCCCGTAGTTCGGGAAGCTGGCCAACTCGGGCCAGTCCAGTTCCAGGCGTACGCCGCCGCCGATCACCCGCAGACCCTTGTTGTGCAGCCAGCCGGCCTCGGGCGAGGTGTCCACGCCCATCCGGATGAGCTGGCGCACCGCACGCGGGGTCAGTCCGTCACCGCAGACCTTCTCCCGGGGAAACTCGGTCTTCTCCAACACCAGGACCCGTACGCCGTGCCGGGCCAGGTGGTACGCAGTTGCCGATCCACCGGGACCGGCGCCAACGACGATGACATCGGCGTCGTGTTCCACCGCGGTCATTCGCGCCTCCTCCCGCACGCTCGTGAAATGCTTCACAAGCCAGACGGGACGAGTGTATGACCGGCGTCATACCTGCGCAGGATCAGGGGTACCTAACTCGCCGATGTGACAGTCAGCGACCGTCCACAGCAGCCGACTGTCAGGCCGGGCTGGGCGCGTCCAGGCCGGCGTCGACCCGGATCGTCTCCGGTAGATGCTCGCGTAGCGCGCCGCCCGCCGCACGGTCCAGGGCGGCCAGCACCTCGGCGACCACCTGCCGGACGTCCGCTGGGTCCGCGCCGGCCAGCGCGCGCAACTGCGCGATGAGTTCGGCCGCGTCGTCGTCGGTGGCGGCCACCGGGCTCGCCGGGTCTGCTCCGGTCATGGCGAAGAGCCTACGGCGCAAAGTGGACTAAAGTCGGATATTCCCTAAACGCGCAGGCGTCTCGCGTGCTACGCGCGGACGGCCCGGCTGCTACGCGCGGACGGCCCGGCTGCTACGCGCGGACGGCCCGGTGCAGCGCCACCACGCCACCGGTCAGGTTGCGCCACGCCACCCGACCCCACCCCGCCGCGGCCACCCGGCCGGCCAGCGCCGCCTGGTCCGGCCAGGCCCGCACCGACTCGGCCAGATAGACGTACGCGTCGGGATTGCTCGACACCGCGCGGGCCACCACCGGCAGCGACCGCATCAGGTACGACAGGTAGACCGTCCGGAAGACCGGATTGACCGGGGTGCTGAACTCGCACACCACCAGCCGGCCGCCGGGCCGGGTGACCCGGGCCAGCTCACGCAGCGCGGCGTCGGTGTCGTTGACGTTCCGCAGGGCGAAGGAGATGGTCACCGCGTCGAAGCTCGCGTCGGCGAACGGCAGCCGCAGCGCGTCGCCGGCCAACAGCGGCACCTCGGGACGCACCCGCTTGCCGACCTGGAGCATGCCCAGCGACAGGTCCGCCCCCACCGCGTACGCCCCGGACTGGGCCAGCTCACGGGTCGACACACCGGTGCCCGCTCCCACATCCAGCACCCGCTCACCGGGCCGCAGCCCCAGGGCCGCGCGGGTGGCCCGCCGCCAGGAGCGGTCCTGCCCGAAGGCGAGCACGGTGTTGGTCAGGTCGTAACGCTCGGCCACGCCGTCGAACATCGCGGCGACCTCGTGCGGTTGCTTGTCGAGACTGGCGCGCTGGCCCTGTGGGGAACGGCTCACCCCGTCCACTCTGCCAGCCCGACGCGAGCCGTCGGCCGCTGGGTCCGCGTACCCCGAGCGTCCGGCGTCCGTCGACACGCGAGAGGGCGGGATGGTCGCCCACCCCGCCCTCTCGTCGTGCCTGGTGTCAGTCGTTCGACGTCTCGTCGCCGGGGGCGACCATGACGACCTTGCGTCGGCGGGAGAGCACCAGCAGCGCCCCACCGGCGAGCAGGATCAGACCACCGATGCCACCGATCAGGCCGGCCTGCACACCGGTCACCGGCAGCCCACCGCCGCCGGAGCCACCGCCGCCCGCGGTCGGCGACGTGCTCGTGCCCGGCGTCGTCGTGCCACCCGGAGTCGGCGTGGCGGTCGGCGTCGGCGTGACGGTCGGCGTCGGGGTCGGCTGCGCGCTGAGGTCGACGAACACGTCGAACTGCGCCGTGTTGTCCACCTCGTCGGTCTCGGTGAACGCCCGGCGTTGCGCGCCGGAGGCTTCCCGCGGCTCCTCCTCGGGGCTGCCCTGGGCGGCCTCGAGACCGGCGGCCCAGACGAACCCGGGCCGGAGCACCGACTCGGTCACGTCCTCGCCGACCTTCACCTGGACGTCGGCCGTGTAGAACTGCCCGGGCTTCAGCACGACGCCACTGTCCTCGCAGTAGGCGTTGGCGAACCCGCCGAGCGGCTGCTCCACGCAGCCGTCGGGCAGCTTGGCGAAGGTGACGCCGGCCGGCAGCGTGATCCCGTACGCCACGCCGGTCGCCTTCTTGCTGCCGTCGTTGTAGACCGCCCAGTCCAGCGGCGCGGTGTCGCCCCGCTTGACCGGCTTGAGGCCGGACTCGCCCGCCTCGTCGCCGTCCACCGTCACGTCGGCGTAGACGTCCTGCACCCAGGTGGTCAGGTCGTAACCGGGCTTGGCGACGGTGATGTCGTGCCGCACCGTGTTGTCCCGCAGGTTGGGGTCGGCGGTGGCCGAGCTGATGCTGACCACCAGCGTGCCGGCGTCGCCGCGACCGCCGGTCGAGAAGATCGGAATACCGAAGTCCTCGGTGGTGCCGGCGGCCAGATCGCCGAGCAGGCAGGTGAAGGTCGTGCCCTTGAGGTCGCAGCCGTCCGGCGCGATGACGCCGACCTTGCGGTTCTTCAGGCCCTTCGTCTCCACGGTGACCTGGACGTCCTTGGCGTCGACCGTGCTCCGGGTGTTGTCGACCTGGAACTTGAACGGCTTCGCCTTGGCCGCCTTGACGCCCTGCGCCAGCTCGTAGCTGAGCGGCACCAGGGCCAGGTCGGCCTGATCGGCGGCCTGCGCCGGGGCGGCGACGGTGGCCACGCCACCGGCCGCGAGCAGGGCCACGACGCCGGCACGTACCAGGGCCGAGCGGTGGAACGCTGTCATCAGTCCCCCGGGGGTAGGGAAGAAGGAATGGTTGCGGAACGAGCGGACGTTATCCGAGGTCGATCTCCCGCGCCAGCGTGGCGGCCGGTTTTCAACCGTCCGGTCCGGACCCGACACACGGATCGGGCGGGATGGTCACCCATCCCGCCCGTACCGCCGTGCGTTATGTGAACGACCCTCATGGGCCGATGGAGGACGCGCCTCAGACGGACGGCCGCACGCTATCCGTCGGCGATCATCTCCACCAGACCCACGCCGGGCTATGCACCGCCGAGCCCACCGGGAGGACCCGTACCGCCGAGCGGACGCAAGCGGAAGCAGGATCCCCGCTCAGCCGAACGGCCGGACCGCGACGGGCCTCAGTTGACCTCCACCAGCGGCAGCGACCGGCCCGCGCCGCCGCCGGGCAGCGCGATCGAGGAGAAGTGCGAGACCACCCGCTCGTCGGTCGGGTCGTCGGCCGGCGTGTGGTGCACCGCCAGCCGGTTGTAGAGGGTGTCGCGCTGCGCCGGGATGCGGTCCGCGGAGCGGATCATGCCGATCAGCTCGTGCAGGTTGGAGCGGTGCCGGGCGCCGGCAGAGGAGATCACGTTCTCCTCCAGCATGATCGAGCCGAGGTCGTCCACGCCCATGTGCAGAGCGAGCTGCCCGACGTCCTTGCCGGTGGTCAGCCAGGACGCCTGGAGGTGCGGCACGGTCTCGAAGAAGAGCCGGGCCACCGCGACCAGCCGCAGGTACTCCAGCGTGGTCGCCTGCGTACGGCCCTTGAGGTGGTTGTTCTCCGGCTGGTACGTCCACGGGATGAACGACCGGAACCCGCCCGTACGGTCCTGCACGTCGCGGATCATCCGCAGGTGCTCGATCCGCTCGGCGTGCGTCTCACCGGTGCCCATCATCATGGTCGCGGTCGACTCGACACCCTGCCGGTGAGCCAGCTCCATGACCTCCAGCCAACGCTCACCCGACTCCTTGAGCGGGGCGATGGCCTTGCGCGGACGCTCGGGCAGCATCTCCGCACCGGCGCCGGCGATCGAGTCCAGACCGGCGGCCTTGATCCGGGCGATGGCCTCGTCCAGGCTGACGCCGGAGACCTTGGCCATGTGCAGGATCTCGCTCGGCCCGATCGAGTGGATGGCGAGCTGCGGGTACGCCTGCTTGACCGAGGAGAACAGCTCCTCGTAGTACTCGACGCCGTAGTCCGGGTGGTGCCCGCCCTGGAGCATCACCTGGGTCGCGCCCAGCTCGACCGCCTCGCCGCAGCGACGCAGGATCTCCTCCGTCGGGTGCGTCCACCCCTCGGCGTGCTTCGGCGCGCGGTAGAACGCGCAGAACTTGCACGCCGTCACACAGACGTTCGTGTAGTTGATGTTGCGATCGATCAGGTAGGTGACGACGTTGTCCGGATAGCGCCGCCGGCGCACCGCGTCCGCCGCCTCGCCCAACGCGTGGAAGGGCGCCTCGGTGTAGAGCAGCAGGGCCTCCTCGGGCGTGATCCGCCCGCCGTCCGCGCCACGCTGCAGGATGTCGTCGATCTCCCGGCTCACCGTCACGTCATCGAGCCTACGTCGGCGACGACTCACCTCGCCGAGCTGGGGACGCCGATGTGACCCCAACCGAGTTCCATCATATTTTCAAGATCGAAATATGATGTTGAGAGACCGTTGACTTCTTATGTTTCAACCCCGAAGATATTGCCGAGGTCAAGGAGGCGCGATATGAGCGACACGGACACCGCTCCGGGCATCGCTGCCCGCTGTCGAGCCGACGGCGGACTAACGCAAGCAACTCTGGGCGAGTTACGGGACGAGTTGGGCTACCGAAAGCTCGGCCGCTGGGTCCTCGCGGAGATCGCTGAGACGCTTAGAGCTACTGGCCTCGGCTTCTTCCCTCCAGAGCGGCTCACTGCCGAACTCAACACCGAGCCGCGCCAGTGGCAGACGGTCTGGATTTACGTTCGGGATGGCGGGTCGCGGGCGCGAGTGATCGATGCCGTGCTTCAGCCCGACGACTGCGATGTACGCGCAGAACTCGACGCCATCGGCACCAAAAACCCGGCAACGCTGACACCGCAGCAGAGACTGGATCGGATCCGAGACATCCTCAACGCGTAGGCCAGGGTCAGCGACCACCACAGGAAGGGTGCACGCGCCATGAATGCGCACGTCTTCGTGGACGAGACAAAGGAGCGAGGGCTTCTCGTCGCGGCTGTGGTCGTGCTCCCGGCGGACCTGACCGCTGCCCGCCGGACCATTCGCGACCTGATCCTGCCCGGCCAGCGCCGCATCCACTTTCACAAGGAGAAAGACGACCGGCGCCGGCAAATAATCGCTGCCGTCGTCAAACTGTCCGCCCACGCGGTTATCTTCGACGCGAAGAGACACCACGATCCAAGGGCGGCCCGCGAAGCATGCCTCGTCGAGCTCGTGCAGCACGCAGCGAAGATCAGCGCGACACGTCTCGTCCTGGAGCGCGATGATTCGACATTCCAAGCCGACCGGCGTCTGCTCTTCGAGCAGGTGAGAAAGTCGGGAACGTCCAACAACCTGCGTTACGACCAACTGAGAGCCCACGAGGAGTGCTTGCTGGCCATTCCCGACGCACTGGCCTGGTGCTGGGCCAAGGGCGGACGGTGGAAGACGTCCGTGCAGCGCGTCGTCACGGAGGCGCGGCAGGTTTGACCAGGACCGGGAAACGCGAAACCCGGCTCACCCACCGTCCGGAAGGCTGCCGGGTCCACTTCCAAAGAGCTACTGCCCCTGGCAGTTGCAGGCTACCTCTGTCCGGAGCTTCCGGACAAGGAATTGACCAATTCCGTCTCTCACGCCCACCCTCAGCCTCTCCTGTCCGTGACGGGTCATCCGGGTTAGCGCTCCGACGGCATGCGACAAACGAATCGGGCCCAAGCTGCACGCTCGAAGGCCAAGACCGGACCAGCCTGGTCCTTCGAGTCGCGTACGGCGATCGCGTGGGTCAACTCGGCGACCTCGACGCAGTTGGCGTTGGTGCCGCTGCGGCTGGACTTGCGCCAGGTCGCGCCGGACAGCTCCGGAGTGATCATCGAGGGCTCACTCTCGCTCGTGCTCCGTTGCGACGCGCGCAACGAACTCCACCGATTCGACGGGGCTCAGCGCCACCTCGGCCAGCCTATCTGCCTCCCGCCGGAAGTGCGCCACCTGCGGCGGCTCCTCCAGGAACAGCCCGGTCAACTTGTGGTCCAGGTAGACCACCGATCGGTTGCGGGGAAAGTCGAAGAGCGCGAACGACCCGTCCAGCCCGGTGTGTCCGCCGACCGCCAGCGGCACCACCTGCAAGGTCACGTTGGGCCGTTCCGCGGCATGGATCAGGTGTCGAAGTTGACGGGCCATCACCCGGGGGCCGCCGAGCACCCGGCGCAACACCATCTCGTCGAGCAGAGCGTGCAACGTCGGCGGCGTGGCGCGGGTGAGAATTGCCTGCCGGCCCAACCGGGCCGCCACCCGCCCCTGCGCCTCGTCAGGCGTCGTAGTCGACCGTGAGCTTGTCGGTGGTCGGGCTGGACTGGCAGGTCAGCACGTAGCCGGCGGCCACCTCGTCCGGCTCCAGGGCGTAGTTGCGGGCCATCGTGACCGACCCGTCGACGACCTTCGCCTTACAGGTCGAGCAGACACCGCCCTTGCAGGCGTACGGCAGCTCGCCACGCACCTTCAGCGCCGCGTCCAGCACCCGCTCCTCACGGCCCATCGTGAAGCTCGACGATCGGCCGTCGAGCACGATGGTGACGTCCGTACCGACGCCCGGCTGCCCGGTGGGCCGCGCCACCGGCTCCGGCGGCGCGTCGACGTGGAACAGCTCGGTGTGCACCGCCGACTCGGGCAGCCCGCGCGCGGTCAGCACCTCCCGGGCGTCGACCACCATGCCGTACGGGCCGCAGAGGAACCATTCCTCGATCAGCTCGCCCGGAACGATGGTGCCCAGCAGGCGTGCCAACCGTTCGGCGTCGATCCGTCCGGAGAGCAACGGCGACTCGCCCTGCTCCCGGGACAGCACGTGCACCAGGTGCAGCCGGGACGGGAAACGGTCCTTCAGGTCGGCCAACTCCTCGGCGAACATCACGGTGTTCGCCGTGCGGTTGCCGTACACCAGGGTGAAGGTGCTGGCCGGTTCGACGGCCAGCGCCGTCGCGACCAGCCCGAGCACCGGCGTGATCCCGGAGCCGGCGACGACCGCCCCGTAGTGGCGGACCCGGTCCGGCGCGAACGCCGTGGTGAAGGCACCCAGCGGGGGCAGCACCTCGACCGTGTCGCCGCCGCGCAGCGCGCCGCACGCGAAGGCCGAGAAGGCGCCGCCGGGAACCTCCCGCACCCCGATCCGCAGCCGGCCGCGCCGGGCCAGGTCGTCGGGGGTGGAGCAGATGGAGTACGACCGGCGCACGTCCTCGCCGTCGTCGGTCACCCGCCGCACGGTGAGGTGCTGGCCCGCGCGGAACGCGAAGGTCTCCCGCAACTCCTCGGGTACGGCGAAGGTGACCGCCACCGAGTCGTCGGTGAGCCGGTCGACGGCCGCGACCGACAGCGGGTGGAAGGCCGGCCGGCGACGGACCGGCCGGGTGATGGTGACTGTCACAGCGCCTTCAGGTGGTCGAAGGGTTCGGAGCAGGAGCGGCAGCGCCACAACGCCTTGCACGCGGTCGAGCCGAACCGGCTCACCTGTTCGGTCTCCGGCGAGCCGCAGCGCGGGCAGCGGACCGCGAGGGTCAGCGCCACCACGCCCGGGGCGGACGCCGGGGCGGGCGGGGCGATCCCGGCGGCGGCGAGCTTCGCCCGACCGGCGTCGGAGATCCAGTCGGTGCTCCACGCCGGGCTGTAGACCATCCGCACCTCGACGTCCGGATATCCGGCCGCCGTCAGGGCGCGTCGCACGTCGGCCCGGATCACGTCCATCGCCGGGCAGCCGGTGTACGTCGGGGTGATGGTGACGACGACCCGACCGGTGACCGGATCGTCCTCGACCGCGCGCAGGATCCCCAGCTCGTCGATGGTGATCACCCGGATCTCCGGGTCGACCACGCTCGCCGCCGCCGTCCACGCGTCGGTCCCGGTCCGCTGTGCGGTGGCTCCCGCGCTCACCACTGCGCACCCGGATGTGCGCGGTGCAGCACCTGCATCTCGGCCAGCAGGTAGGACAGGTGCTCGGTGTGCACGCCGGCCCGCCCGCCGGTCGGCGCCCAGCCGCGCTCCGGCGGGGTGAGCGTCGCCTCGGCCAGCACCGGACCGACGACCTCGTCGAACGCCGACCGCAGGCCCGCCGGGTCGACCGGCGCCGCCGGGTCCGCCCCGAACAGCTCGTGGGTGTACGGCCAGACGTGGTCCACGGCGTCCTGCATCCGGCGGTGCGACTCCTCGGTGCCGTCACCGAGCCGCTTCAGCCACAGCGCGCCGTGGTCCAGGTGGTACGCGGACTCCTTGCGCGCCTTCGCGCCGATCGCGGCCAGCCGCTCGTCCGCGCAGCCGGCGAGGGCGGTGTAGAGCGGCACCTGGTACGCCGCCAGGAAGAACAGCTTCGCCATGGTCACCGCGAAGTCGCCGTTGGGCAGCTCGACCAGGAGCACGTTGCGGAACTCGCGGTCGTCGCGCAGGTACGCGAGCGCGTCCTCGTCCCGACCGGCGGCTTCCAGCTCGCCCGCGTACGACAGCAGCAGGCGGGCCGCGCCGAGCTGGTCGAGGGCGATGTTGGCGAGCGCGATGTCCTCTTCCATCTCCGGCGCGCGGGTCGCCCACTCGGCCAGCCGCTGCGCCGCCACCAGCGCGTCGTCACCCAGGCCGAGAGTGAACGCGAAGGGCCCGTTCACGCCGCCACCTCGCTCCGCCCGGCGTTGCTGGGCTGGCTGGTTCGCTCGCTCCGCTGGCTCACAGGTGTGCCACCCCGTCCGGCACCTCGTAGAACGTGGGATGGCGGTAGACCTTGTCGGCGGCCGGGTCGAAGAAGGCGTCCTTCTCGTCCGGGCTGGACGCGGTGATCGCGCCCGCCGGCACCACCCAGATCGACACGCCCTCCTGGCGGCGGGTGTAGAGGTCACGGGCGTTGCGCAGGGCCAGCTCGGCGTCCGGGGCGTGCAGGCTGCCGACGTGCGTGTGCGACAGGCCCCGCCGCGCCCGGACGAAGACCTCCCACAGAGGCGAGTGTTCGTTGCTCACGCGGCCACCTTCTCCCTCGTGTCGGCGCGCTTGGCGGCGTACGCCGCGGCGGCCTCGCGTACCCATGCGCCGTCGGCGTGGGCGGCCCGGCGGTGCGCCATCCGCTCGCGGTTGCACGGACCGTCGCCCTTGATGACCCGCATCAGCTCGTCGTAGTCCGGCTGGCTGTAGTCGTACGCCTGCCGCTCCTCGTTCCAGCGCAGGTCGTCGTCGGGAATGCGCAGCCCGAGGACCTCGGCCTGCCCGACGCACATGTCGACGAAGCGCTGCCGCAGGTCGTCGTTCGAGAAGCGCTTGATCTTCCAGGCCATCGACTGGGCGGAGTGGGTGGAGTCGCCGTCCGGCGGACCGAACATCGCCAGCGACGGGTACCACCAGCGGTCGACCGCGTCCTGGGCCATGGCCTGTTGCGCCGGGGTGCCGTGCGCGAGGGTGTGCAGGATCTCGTACCCCTGGCGCTGGTGGAACGACTCCTCCTTGCAGACCCGGATCATCGCCCGGGCGTACGGCCCGTAGGAGCACCGGCACAGAGGCACCTGGTTGACGATTGCCGCGCCGTCCACCAGCCAGCCGATCGCGCCCACGTCGGCCCAGCTCAGGGTGGGGTAGTTGAAGATCGAGCTGTACTTCTGCCGGCCGTCGAGCAGCAGCTGGACCAGTTCGTCGCGGCTGATGCCGAGGGTCTCGGCGGCGGCGTAGAGGTAGAGGCCGTGACCCGCCTCGTCCTGCACCTTGGCCAGCAGGATCGCCTTGCGCTTGAGCGAGGGCGCCCGACTGATCCAGTTGCCCTCGGGCTGCATGCCGATGATCTCGGAGTGGGCGTGCTGGGCGATCTGCCGGATCAGCGTCCGCCGGTACGCCTCGGGCATCCAGTCGCGCGGCTCGATCTTCTGCTCCGCGTCGACCACCTCGGTGAAGTAGGCCGCCAGATCCTCGTCCGGCGCCGGGCCGCCGCGACGTTCACGAGCGGCGGCGGCGCGCAGCTCGGCCTCGGCCGCTTCGACCTCGCCGAGCAGGCCCGCGCCGGGCGCGTCGTCCGGTGCGTCGCCGGGGGCGGAGAAGTCGTTGCCATACATGAGGACAAGTGTTACAGCTTGCGCCCGAATGCACTAGGGGGTGTAACAGGAAACCGGAGTGACGTTGCGTCACTGATGGGCAGATCTCCGCTACCCACCGCGACATCGGCGGTTATGACCTGGATCACGAGAAGCAGGTCAAACCTCCCATAAGCCACAAAGTTCCGGGATTTTCTCCCGATTTCGCACGTTGCCTGGTGTCGACCTCTGGCGATCGGCCCGTCCGGACGTAGACTTCTGCCGGTCACACGATCGGCTGCCCCCACGCCGGCTTCACAGAGGCCACCTCCCCCGGCCTCGGCGCACGCACCGGTCGCCCCGGACAACGAAGCCGGTCCCCCCGGCCCTGACATCTGGAGCTCACCCAACTCATGCGATCTCGCGTGACCATGGTGCTCGCCGTCGTGGCGGTGATCCTCGGTGGCGTTCTACTGGTCCCCACCGCGTACGCCCGACTGTCCAGCGACGCTGGCGGAGGCGGCGGTGGTGGCACCACCAGCAGCGTCGCCGCGCCCGCGCCCGCGCCGGCCCCGCCGCCACCCCCCACGCTGGCCGCAGGCCGCGTCTCGGTGGCCTTCAAGGGCGACTTCTTCTCGTGGGCGCTGCTCGACCGGGGAACCGGCAAGATCTCCGGATCGTCGAACATGAGCGCGACCAGCTCCACCGAATCGATGATCAAGGCGTGGATCGTCTCGGACTACCTGCGCCAGCTCAAGGACAGGGAGCCGCCGCCCGCGCTCAAGCAGGCGGCCAGCCTCGCCATCATCGACAGCAACGACGGCGCGGCTGACAAGGTCCACGCTGCGGCGGGCGGATCGTACAAACCGTCGAAGAGCGCCACCCCCGATCCGGTGATCCAGCGAGCGATCAGGATCTGCGGTCTGACCGACACCAAGCGCGGCAACGTCGAGCCCTACACCGGCTACTGGAGTTTCACCCGGATGTCCCCCCGCGACGCCGCCCGCGTCGGCGACTGCATCGCCGACGGCAGGGCTGCGGGCCCGAAGTGGACCAAGTGGGTGCTGGACCAGATGAGCAAGGTCCGCGGCACGACCGCGAAGAAGGACCAGCGGGCCAGCTCCGGTGGTGGCCGCTGGGGGATCATCGACGGCCTGCCCAAGTCGATCACCGCACAGGGGCCGGTCAGCATGAAGAACGGCTGGACTCCGCTCTCCTACGACGGAAACTGGCACGTCAACTGCCTCGCGGTCAACGGAAAGTGGAGTCTCGCGGTGATGCTGCGCTACCCGGTCAAGCAGGGGCTGGACTACGGCGCGCAGGTCTGCGCCAGCGTCGCCACCCAACTGGTCACCCCGCAGCCCGGCGCCGCGCTCAAGGTGCCGCAGCAGCCGGTCGGGAAGCTCTGATGGCCGGGAACCGGCGGGCCGATCGACGCGGCGAAGGGGAGACTTCGCCACTGCGCCTGATCGCCGTCGCGGTCATCCTCATCGGGCTGGTACTGGTCTCCCTGCGCCTGCTGCCCGGGTCGCCGTTCGAGTCGGCCGCCGCCGCCAAGTGGGGTGACTCCGAGACGACGAGCAGCGGCCGGTCCACCGACGCGGCCACCGACCGCAGCGCCCGCCAGCCGGCCCCGCCGAGCCCCAGCCCGTCGCTGGCGCCGCTGCCGTTCCAGGCCAAGAACCTCGACCTCGACATCGAGGGCTGGTACTCCTGGAGCGTTCTCGACCGCCGGACCGGGCAGATCATCGGTTCGAAGAACATGGGCGAGACCAGCACCACCGCCTCGCTGATCAAGTCCTGGATCGTCGCCGACTACCTGCGCCGCGCCGCCGAGACCGGTCAGACACCGAGCGACGCGAAGCTCGCCGACGCCACCCGCATCATCCGGGACAGCGACAACACGCGGGCCGAGCAGTTCTACAACTCGGTCGGCCGGGACGCCTCGATCCGGCGGCTGCTCTCCATGTGCAAGCTGACCGACAGCGGCGTCGCCCCGGACAAGGGTTGGTCCCGTACGGCGCTCTCCCCCCGTGACACCGCGCGACTGGGCAACTGCATCGCCACCGGCACCGCCGCCGGGCCGAAGTGGACCAAGTGGCTCCTCAACGAGATGAAGCTGGTCCGGGGTGCCGGCGACTTCGGCATCCGCAAGGCGTTCCCGCCCGCGCAGCAGAAGCAGATCGCCATCAAGAACGGGTGGATCGACCGGACCGCCGAGCAGGAGATGCACATCAACTGCCTGGCCATCGGCGACACCTGGACGATGGGCGTGATGGTCCGGTATCCGATCGACATGGGCTACGAGTACGGCATGAAGAACTGCCAGAAGATCACCGAGGCGCTGCTGCGCCCCGGCATCTGACGCGACCGTCCTTCCGCGTCCCGAGCGCCGCTCTGTCCGTCAGAGCGGCGCTCCGTCCATTTCGCGGCGCAGCGGCGCTGATCAACCAGCGAAGAACTCCGGGCCGTCGGCGGGCAGGGCCGGGACCTCGCCGAGTGCGGCGACGCGCCGGGCGAACTCCCGCAGCCCGGCGACCTGCCGCTCGCCCAGCGAGAAGTCCAGGGTCCGGAAGTACGTGGCCAGCGTCGCGGCGTCGAACGTCTCCCACCGTGCCGCTGCCTCGGCGACCTGGTCCAGCTCGGAGAGGCAGAGGTCCCGCGAGCGCAGGAACGCCTCGTGCACCTCCTTGACCAGGCCCGGGTGCGCGGCCGCGAAGTCGCGGCGGACCGCCCAGACGGCGAAGACCATCGGCAGCCCGCTCCAGTCCCGCCAGGCCTGCCCGAGGTCGGTCACCGTGAGGCCCCGCAACGGCGCCTCGTGGTACGCCCGCAGCGCCACGTCCCCGATCAGGACCCCGGCGTCGGCCTCCAGCAGCATCTGGGTCAGGTCCGGAGGGCAGCGGAAGTACTCGGGCCGTACCCCGTACCGCTCGGTGAGCAGCAACTGCGCCAGCATCACCCCGGTCCGCGACGTCGAGCCGAGCGCCACGCGCGCACCGTCCAGCTCGGCGAGTGGCCGGGTGGAGACCATGTTGACCGAGAGCACCGGCCCGTCGCTGCCCACCGCCAGGTCCGGCAGGAGGAGCAGCTCGTCGGTGTGCTTCAGGTACTCCATCAGGGTGATCGGACCGATGTCGAGGTCGCCGGCCACCAGCGCCGCGCTCAGCCGATCCGGCGAGTCCTTGTGCAGGTCGACGTCGAGCAGGCTGCCCGAGCGCATCAGGCCCCAGTAGATCGGCAGGCAGTTCAGGAACTGGATGTGCCCGACCCGCGGGCGTGCGACGCGCTCAACCATGACCCGACCGTATCCCCGGCCTCGGGATCCAGCCCGTCGGGCCGGCTCGTAGTGGCCAACCCCGCACCCGACCCACCCGATCGCCGCGCTCCACCGCCGGCCCGCCGGCCCGCCGGCCCGCTGGCCCGCAACCGGCGTAGCCGGGCGGTGATCGACTCGACTTCGCTGAAGTCGGGGTGTCCGGGGCCGGTTGACACCGCGATATCGGTGAACTCGTGTCGATCATGCCGACCTGGCAAACCGCTCTCTCGACGAATTCAGGCCTGGACGGCGCGCCGACTCGTCCGGGTGGTTGGCTCGGTAATTCGGTGGAAGGGGTGGCGAGAAGAGCGTAGGGTTGCAGCCCGCTTGACGGCCGAGGTGAGCTGCACCGGAACGGACGTCGTCGCGCCGGGAGGTCGGCCATCCGCCCCCGGAAACGCGAGCGAGCAGCAGATGTGAACGATGGGACGTCAGCATGCCCGCACCTGACCTCGACACGGATCTCGACACCGACCTCGCGTCCGAACGAGCCCACCTGGCCGCCTCGCGCGCGGCCCTGCGCCGGATGCGGGAGCGGGCCGAAGCCCTCTTCTCCACCGGTGACCAGGTCGCCGGCGACTCCTACGCGGCGGAAACCCTGGGCCGCACACTCGCCCGCCGGGTCGCCGAACTGGCCGACGACCCCACCACCCCGCTGTTCTTCGGCCGCCTCGAATTCGGCGGACAAGCACCGGACGAGGACACCGCGAGCGGCCTGACGCAGGCCACCAGCAGCCCGACCAACAGCAGCCCAAGCGGCAGCGCAGGCGAGCATGCTGGTCGGCGGTATCACGTGGGGCGGCGGCACGTCACCGACGAGCTCGGTGAGCCGCTGGTACTGGACTGGCGGGCGCCGGTCTCCCGCTCGTTCTACCGGGCCAGCGCTCGCGACCCGCAGGGTGTCGCGGTGCGGCGGCGGTTCGGGTTCAGCAACGGGGTGTTGACGAGTTTCGAGGACGAGCGGCTGGACCGGGGCGAGGAGCTGGGTACGGCGAGCCGGATCCTCGCGGCCGAGATCGAGCGACCGCGCGTGGGGCCGATGCGGGACATCGTCGCCACCATCCAGCCGGAGCAGGACGAGCTGGTCCGGGCCGACCTGGCCGACTCGATCTGCGTGCAGGGGGCACCGGGCACGGGGAAGACGGCCGTCGGCCTGCACCGGGCCGCGTACCTGCTCTACCTGCACCGGGAGCGGTTGCGGCGGGCGGGTGTGCTGATCGTGGGGCCGAACCGGGCGTTCCTGTCGTACATCGCGGCGGTGCTGCCGGCCCTCGGCGAGGTCGAGGTCGAGCAGGCCACCGTGGAGGAGCTGATCTCGCGGGTGCCGGTCCGCGCGGTGGAGACGTCGGCGGCCGCCGCGCTGAAGCACGACGCGCGGATGGCGACCGTGCTGCGCCGGGCGGTGCAGGCACAGATCGGTACGCCGACCGACCCGATCACCGTCTCCGACGGCTCGTTCCGGTGGCGGATCGGGCTGGAGCCGCTGCACCGGATCGTCGAGGAGACCCGCCGGGAGGAGCTGCCGTACGGCACCGGTCGGGAGCGGGTTCGGGCGCGGGTGGTGAGTCTGCTGCAACGGCAGGCCGAGGCACGGCGGGCCGAGTCGCCCAGCGACGCGTGGCTGCGCCGGATGGGTCGGTGCCGGCCGGTGGTGGACTTCCTGGACGCGGTGTGGCCGGCGCTCACCCCGGAAGGTCTGGTGCACGGCCTGTTCGCCGACCCGGCCCGACTGGCCGCCGCTGCGGACGGGCTCCTCAGCGACGCCGAGCAGGAGTTGCTGGTCTGGGCGAAGCCGGCGCGTACCCCGAAGGCCACCCGCTGGACCGCCGCGGACGCCGTGCTCGTCGACGAGGCGGCCGGGCTGTTGGAGCGGCCTTCCGGGTTCGGGCACGTGGTGGTGGACGAGGCGCAGGACCTGTCGCCGATGCAGTGCCGGGCCATCGCCCGGCGCAGTGAGCACGGTTCGATCACGCTCCTCGGCGACCTCGCGCAGGGCACCACGCCGTGGGCGGCCACCGACTGGAGGGAGTCCCTGCGGCACCTGGGCAAGCCGGACGCCGTGGTGGTCCCGCTGACGGTCGGCTTCCGGGTGCCCGCAGCGGTGGTGGCCTTCGCCAACCTGCTGCTGCCGGCGCTCGCGGTGGACGTACCCCCGGCGGAGTCGCTGCGGCACGACGGCGGCCTGGAGGTGCGTACCGTGGCCGATCTGACCGCCGCCACGGTGGCCGAGGTGCGCGCGGCGCTCGCGCACGACGGGTCGGTCGGCGTGATCGCCGCGGACGACGCGGTCGACGGGCTGCGCGCGGCGCTCGCCGCCGCGGGCGTGGCCAGCGCGACCGCCGACGACGTCACGGCCGCCCAGCGGGTCACGGTGGTGCCCGCGACGCTGGTCAAGGGCCTGGAGTACGACCACGTGGTGGTGGTCGAGCCGGCCGCGATCGTCGCGGCCGAGCCGCGCGGGCTGCACCGGCTGTACGTGGTGCTCACCCGCGCGGTGTCCCGGTTGTCGGTGCTGCACACCGAACCGCTGCCCGCGCCGCTGCTGACCGCGCCGCAGGCCACACCGCTCACGCCGGTACCGCTGTAGGCCCGCCTGCCGTGTGTCGGCAACCAGGCAGTCCACGGGACACACCGGCTTGACTTTGCGCCGTAAAGTAGTTTGCATGGCCCCTGAAGACGACCTGCCACCCTCCGACGCCGCCAGCGCTCTCCGGCTGATCGACGACCAGCGCGCGGCCACCGTCCGTCGCCTACAGCCCGACGCACGGCTGCTCTACTGGCCGTGGGGCGTGGCCTGGCTGATCGGCTTCGGGCTGTTCTTCCTGCGCTTCTCCCCGGGCGGTCGGGTGCTGGTCGCCCTGCCCGACTGGCTGCCGCTGACCGTGCTCTTCGCCCTGCTCATCGCCGCCGGAGCGATCCAGGCGGTGGCGATGGGCAGGGCGTACGGGCAGGTGACCGGCGACTCGGCGGTGCGCGGCCGCTGGTACGGGTGCGCCTGGGCGCTGGGCTCGGTGAGCGTGTACGCGGCGGTCGGCCGGGTGTCCGAGCACCTGCCGTACGACCTGGCCGGTCTACTGTGGTCGGCTGCGGCCGTCGGGCTGACCGGCGCGCTGCACATGGCCGGCGGCGCGATCTGGCTGGACCGAGACCTGTTCCGGCTCGGCGTCTGGATCAGCGTCATCAACGTGGTGGGCGCGATCGCCGGGCCGGGTTGGCACCCGCTGGTCGTCTCGGTGGCCGGCGGCGTCGGGATCCTGGTCGCCGGGACGATCGCCCGACTGCGCCAGCGGGGACGTTCGTGACCGACCTCGACCCGGTCATCCACGCCCAGGCACGGCTGCGGGTGGTCGCCGCGCTCTCCGCGCTCAACGACGGCGACCGGGTCACCTTTCCCCGACTTCAGGACCTGCTCGCGATGACCGCCGGCAACCTCTCCGTCCACCTCCGCAAGCTGGAGGACGCCGGGTACGTCGAGATCAACAAGACCCACCGTGGACGGACGCCGGCCACCCTGATCCGGCTCAGCCGGCGCGGCCGGCTGGCGTTCGAGGAGTACACCGAAGCCATCCGCGCCCTGCTCGACCCCACCTCACTCGGCTCCACCCCGTCGAAGGAGCAGCCATGACCCTCGCCCGCGCCGACCAGGTCAGCCGCCGGTACGGCGACGTCCTCGCCCTCGACCGCGTCGACCTGGAGGTCCGGGCCGGCGAACTGGTCGGCCTGCTCGGCCCGAACGGCGCCGGCAAGAGCACCCTGATGAACCTGCTGGTCGGGCTGCGCCGACCCAGCTCCGGCCGGGTCGAGTTGAACGGCCGCGACCCGCGTGACCCGGCAGCCCGGCGGCAGATCGGCGTCACCCCGCAGGAGACCGGCCTGCCGGGCACGCTGCGGGTGGGCGAGGTCGTCGACTTCGTCTCGGCCCACTACCCCGACCCGGTCCCCCGGGGTGAACTGCTGGACCGGTTCGGTCTGGGCGACCTCGCCCGGCGGCAGACCGGCGGGCTCTCCGGCGGCCAGCGTCGCCGGCTGGCCGTGGCGCTGGCCTTCGTCGGCCGGCCCCGACTCGTCCTGCTCGACGAGCCGACCACCGGCCTGGACGTCACCGCCCGGCACACCCTGTGGGACGCCATCCGCGCCTTCCACGAGGACGGCGGGACGGTGCTGTTGAGCAGCCACTACCTGGAGGAGGTGGAGGCGCTCGCCCGCCGCGTGGTGGTGATCGGGCAGGGTCGGGTGCTCGCCGACGACACCGTGGACGCCGTACGCGGCATCGTCGGCGTACGGCGGGTCAGCCTGGTCACCGACGAGCTGCCCGAGCTACCCGGTGTCGTCCGCGCCGAACGGGTCGACGGGCGCCTGCACCTGCTCACCAGCGACGCCGACGAGCTGGTCCGCGCGCTGGTCCGCTCCGGGGCCACCTTCGCCGACCTGGAGGTCCGGCCAACCTCGCTGGAGGAGGCGTTCCTCGCCCTCACCGGGGGGACGGAAACACCGGAACAGGCCTCACCCGCTGCCACCGCCAGCGGCCAACCCACCGCCGTCTGAGGAGGCGCACGTGCAGCTCGCCCTGGTCCACGCCCGCTACCAGCTTCTGGAGATCATCCGAATTCCGGTGGCCGTCTTC
Source organism: Micromonospora sp. WMMD736 (assembly GCF_049179015.1). Classification (NCBI taxonomy): domain Bacteria; kingdom Bacillati; phylum Actinomycetota; class Actinomycetes; order Micromonosporales; family Micromonosporaceae; genus Micromonospora; species Micromonospora sp. WMMD736. The sequence goes on along the minus strand of NZ_JBMHMI010000001.1, from coordinate 4,742,360 downwards.
GGCAGCGCCTTCTTCCCCGCCGCCGCCATGATCTTCTTCGTGGTGCCGTTCACCGGGGACGATCCGGTCGGCGCCACCTTCGCCACCGCCTCGATGATCACCTTCTCGGTGATGAGCGCCAACATCTTCCAGTACGGCGTCGGCGTCGCCGAGGACCGCGACCAGCCGTGGAACCCGTACACCCGGACCCTGCCGGCCGGGCCCGCGCCCCGGTTCGCGGGCCGGGTGCTGGCCGGCCTCGCGCTCACGTACCTGTCGCTGATTCCGGTCGTGGTGATCGGCGCGACGCTCACCCCGGCCCGGGTCACCGCGGCGGCGTTCCTGTTGACCGCGCTCGTCGTGGCCGTCATCTCGGTGCCGTTCACGCTGATGGGCCTCGCCATCGGCTACTCGCTGCCCAGCAAGGCGGCGATCGTGGTGGCGCAGGTCGTCTTCCTGCCGCTCGCGTTCGGCGGCGGGCTGCTCTCCGCACCGGGCGACGCGCCCGGCTTCATCGAGACGATAGCGCCGTTCCTGCCCACCCGGGGCGCGGCCGAACTGATGTGGTGGGCAGTCGGCGGCTACCGGGTCGAACCGCTGTCGTTGGTCATGCTCGGGGTCTGGGTGGTGCTGCTCGCCGCGCTCGCCGCCTGGGCGTACCGGCGGGACGAGGGTCGCCGGTTCAGCTGACGATTCGTCCGTTTCCGCCCCGTGCCACAGCGGGACGGTGCCAGGATTCCCGCAGGGGGCCCGCCCGGGGCCGCCGGCCGAGAGGGGTCTTGACGTGAGCACCGTCCCGCCGGGTACGCCGTGCTGGGCCGATCTGGCCACCCCGGACCTGACCGACGCGCGGCGCTTCTACCCCGAACTGTTCGGCTGGACCGGACGGGTGACGCCGGAGCCCGAGGCGGGTGGCTACACGATCTTCCTGCTCGACGGCAGGCCGGTGGCCGGCGTCGGCCCGCCCGCCATCGAGGACCAGGTGCCGATCTGGTCGACGTACATCGCCACCGACGACGCGGCACTGGCCGCCGGCCGGGTCGAACGGGCCGGCGGGCAGGTCGTCGTACCGCCGTTCGAGGTCTTCGACCGGGGCTGGATGGCCGTGTTCTCCGACCCGGCGGGCGCGACGTTCAGCGTCTGGCAGCCGCTGGCGATGCCCGGGGCCGAAGTGTTCAACGTGCCCGGCGCGATGAGCTGGAACGAACTGGTCACGCCCGACCCGGAGGGCGCGAAGGCCTTCTACGAGCTGGTGTTCGGTTGGCAGCCGGACGAGCAACCCGTCGGCGGCATGACCTACACCGGGTGGCGGCTCGGCGCGCGGATCGTCGCCGGGATGATGCCGCCGCTGGGCGACGGCTACCCGGCCGACCTGCCCGCCTACTGGACGGTGTACTTCGCGGTCGCCGACGCGGACGCCGCCGCCGCGCGCGCCGCCGAACTGGGCGGGACGATCCTGGTGCCGCCCCGCGACATCCCGACCGGCCGGTTCGCCGCCCTGCGCGACCCCCAGGGCGCCCTCTTCTCGGTCATCGACCTGGGTCCCTGACCGCCGCCCGCCGCCCGGGTCACGCACCAGGGCGGACGGGGACCACCAGAGGGCCGTTGGTGCCGGGGACGACCCGGACGCTCGCCCGGTAGTGGGTGGCGAGGAGGTGCTCGGTCAACACCTCGTGCGGCGTACCGGTCGCCACCACCCGCCCCTCGGCGAGCATCACCATGCGGTCGGCGTACTCACCCGCGAGGGAGAGGTCGTGCATGGTGGCGAGCACCGTCAGGCCATGTGCCCGACGCAACTGGTCGACCAGCTCCAGGACCTCCTGCTGGTGGCCGATGTCCAACGCGCTGGTCGGCTCGTCGAGCAGCAGCAGCGTCGCGCCCTGGGCGAGCGCCCGGGCCAGGAAGACCCGCTGCCGCTCTCCCCCGGACAGGGTGGCCAGCTCGCGGCGGTGGAACCGGGTGAGGTCGAGGCGGTCCAGCACGTCGTGGACGGCGGCCACGTCGGCGGTCGACTCGCGACCGAGCGGCGGGATGTACGGGGTACGCCCCAGCAGCACGTAGTCCAGGACCGACATGCCGGGCGGCACCACCGGGGACTGCGTCACCGTCGCCACCACCCGGGCGCGTTCGCGACGGTGCAGCGCACCGGTCGGCGTACCGAAGAGGGAGATGGCGTCCGGCGCGGGCAGCAGGCCGCCGACGGCGCGCAACAGGGTGGACTTGCCCGCGCCGTTCGGGCCGATCACGGTGACCCACTCGCCGACGGCGACGGTGAGGTCGACGCCGGTGAGGATCGGCGTGCGGTCCAGGCTGACGTGCAGCGCGCGGACCTCGACGGCCGGCGCACCCGCGCTCACGTGAGCACCCGGCGGGCGGTGCGCAGCACGAGGACGAAGAACGGGCCGCCGAGCAGGGCGGTCACCACGCCGATCGGCACCTCGGCCGGGGCGGCGGCGGTCCGGGCGACCACGTCGGTCAGGGCCAGGAACGCCGCGCCGAACAGCAGCGACAGCGGCAGGATCACCCGGTAGCTCGATCCGGCGAGCAGCCGGACGGTGTGCGGCACGATGATGCCGACGAAGCCGATGAGGCCGGTCGCCGAGACCGCGGCGGCGGTGCCCAGGGACGCGGCGGCGATCAGCAGGTAGCGGGAGCGTTGCGGGTGCAGGCCGAGGCTCGTCGCCTCGTCGTCACCGAGCGCGAGGACGTCCAGCTCACGGCGGTGCAGCAGCACCACGACCGTGGTCACCGCGGCGTACGGCAACACGAGCAGCACGTCGTGCCAGCCGGCGGTGGCCAGCCGACCGAGCAGCCAGGAGTAGACCGGCTGGATGCTGTCGGAGTGCCGTTGCAGCAGGTAGGTCTGCCCGGCGGAGAGGAACGTGGAGACGGCGACCCCGGCCAGGATCAGCATCGCCGGGGACCGACCCCGCCCGCCGGCCGCCCCGAGCAGGTAGGTCATCGTCACGGCGACCAGCGAGCCGACGAACGCGGCCAGCGGGATGGTCAACGGCAGCCCGGAGATCGCGCCCTGGCGACCGACGCCGCCGAGGGCGATCACGGCGGTGACCGCGAGTCCCGCTCCGGCGGCCACGCCGAGCAGGAACGGGTCGGCCAGCGGGTTGCGGAAGACGCCCTGGTAGCAGCCACCGGCGAGGGCGAGCAGACCGCCGACGAGCAGGCCCAGCACGACCCTGGGCAGCCGCAGTTCGGTGACGATGGCGATTTCCCGCTCGGTCAGTCCGCTGTCGAGGTGCATGCCGGGGATCAGGTTGAGCAGTTCGGCCGCGACGCTGCCCGGGGGCAGGCTGACCGGTCCGAGCGACACCCCGGCGACGAGCGCGACGAGCACCGCGAGGACACCGATGACCAGCCAGCGCGTCCGCAGCCCGGCGGGCCGGGACGCGCGGGGCGTACCGGCCGGCCGGGTGGTGGGTGCTTCGGCGGTCATCTGCGACGTTCCGGTCACAGCCGGACCACGGTCACGCGGGCACCTTGGCGACCGCGTCGATGATCGTCCGGAGGAGGTCGACGACGCGCGGGCCCCAGCGGGAGGCGATGTCGTCGTCGAGCGTGACGACCTGGTTGTTCTTCACGGCGGTGAGCCCGGCCCAGCCGCTGCGGGCCTTGACCGAGTCGGCGTTCTGCTGGCAGCACTTGGAGTCGGCCAGGAAGACGAAGTCCGGGTCGGCCTTGACGATGACCTCCTGGGACAGCTGCGGGTAGCCGCCGTTCTTGCCGTCGGCGTCGGCCGGGTCGGCGATGTTGGTCAAGCCCACCAGACTGTAGATCGAGCCGATGAAGGTCTTGCTGGTCGCGCTGTACAGCTCCGGGCCCAGCTCGTGGTAGTAGGTGAGCTTCTCGGCGCGCTGCGGCAGGTCCTTGACCAGCTTGGCGATGTCGTCCTTCATCCGCTTGGCGACGTCGGCGGCCTGGTCGGCATGCCCGGTCAGGGTGCCCAGGTCGGTGATCTGCTGGTACGAGTCGTCGAGCGTGGTCGCCGCCGGGGTCAGGTACACCGGGATCTTCAGCTTGCCGAGCTGGTCGACGATCTTGTTGGTGTCGTTGGAGAGCACCACCAGGTCCGGGTTCTTGCCGGCGATCGCCTCGGCGTTCGGCTGGAAGCCGGACAGGTCGGTCTTGGGCGCGTCGGCCGGGTAGTTGGACTGGTCGTCGACGGCGCTCACCTGCGAGCCGGCGCCGATCGCGAAGAGCATCTCGGTGGCGCTGGGCGACAACGAGACGATCTTCTCGGGCCGCTTGTCGAGGGTGAGCGGGCCGACCGTCACCGGGTAGTTGGCGGCCGCGGTGCCGGCGGCCGGCTTGTCGTCGGTCTTCTCGGCGCAGGCGCCGAGGGCCAGCGCGGCGACCGCGAGGGTCGCGGCGAAGAGCCGAGGGGTACGTCTGAACATGGGGGCCTCCCGTCGGTCGAGGAGTGTGGTGCTTCGCCGACAGGACTTCGGTACGCCCGCCCACGAGGCGCCCTTCCTCGAGAGCGCGTGTCGCGACCCCGCCGCAGGCGACCTGGCTCGTCCCCACCGTCGGGCGGGGCATCACAGTTGCGGGACAGCGCCGGTTTCACACCGGCTTCGCTGCGGAGTGGTCGCTAAGACGGTAGCGCAGGCCCGGGAGCAGGTGGTGGGGCCCCGCAGGGGCGGTACGGGGCCCCACCCGCTCAGGAGGCGGTAATGGTGACGTTGTCCACAGCCGCCTCTACCAGGCTCGCGCCGGAGGCGTCCGCCGCCTCGACGAGGATGCGGACGGACTGCCCGGCGTACGGGCTGAGGTTGAGGCTGGCCACCGCCCAGCTTCCGTTCCGGTTGCTGGCCGCGCCGGCCTGGGTGAGCAGCGCGGTGGTGCCGCCGTTGTGCACCACGCTGACCCGCAGGTAGTCGGCCGACGAGGCGTTCGAGCCGTGGGCCAGGTACCAGGCGAGCGAGAGCGTCAGCGTGCCGGACGACGGCAGGGTCACCGCCGGGGACCGGGCGCTGGTCACGCCGCCGTCGACGTCGTAGTCACCGGCCGCCGAACCGGCGAGCCGGCCGGTGACCAGGTCGTTCGAGCCGGCGTACGGGGTGAGCTGCTTCGCGCCGGAGGAGGTGGTCGCCTGGGCCGCGCCCACCTCGAACGCCCCGAGCGTCGCGGTGTCGGTGCCGGACGGGTTGATCGTCCAGCCGGTGGCGGTCTCGAAGGTGTCCGACCAGACCGTGGTGCCCCCACCGCCGCCGCAGTACTGCGACTGCTTGCCGATGGCCCGGTACGGGCAGTCGGCGTACTCGCTGAGCATCAGCACGGCCTCGCGGTTACGGGTGGTCTGCGCGGGGATCACCTCGTCGGGCGGGTAGAAGCCGCCACCGCCGGAGGAGCCCGGGTACATCTCGAAGGTGTACGCCCAGATGCCGTGGGTGGCCCACATCCAGTCGATGCTGGTGCCGTCGGCGATGTAGAGGTCGCTGGACTGCTCCGGCGTGTAGCTGTTGGTGGCCGCCATCTGCTGACCGATGGTGGCGAAGGTGTTGTACTGGTCCGCGCTCATCCCGGACGGGTTGTTCGCGGTGGTGTAGCCGAAGGGCCACAGCACCAGTTGCGAGTACGTGTGGAAGTCGATGTTCGCCTTGATCTGCTGGACGCCACCGACGACCCGGCTGTTGACGAAGTTACGCAGCGCCTGTGTCTCCGGCGCGGAGAACGCCGACGGCCCACGGTACGTCTCCGACGAGGTGGTGCCGGACGACCCACCGCAGCAGCCCCACTGGTAGGACCAGTTGCGGTTCAGGTCGGTGCCGACGTTCGACGAGCCGCTGTTCGGTTGGCGGTTCTTGCGCCAGGACCGGTACGACCCGGTGGCGATGTCGTACTCGCTGCCGTCCGGGTTGACCGTCGGCACGATCCAGATCTCCCGGCTGTTGACGATGTTGGTGATCCGGGAGTCGCTGCCGTAGCTGTCGGTGAAGAGGTTGAGCAGGTAGATCGCCATCTCGACGGTCAGGTGCTCGCGGGCGTGCTGCTGTGCGTTGAACAGGATCTCCGGTTCGTTCTCGTCGGTGCCGACGTTGTCGGAGATCTTCACGGCCATCAGGTCGCGGCCCTCGTACGACGTACCAATGCTGATCTTGCGGGCGATGGCCGGATGGTCGGCGACGGCCTGGTTCACGACGGCGGTCAGTTCCGCGTAGTCGTGGTAGTTGGAGTCGGCGGGCGGGAACGCCAGCGTGCCCACCTCACCCGCGCCGCGCTCGGCGCTCGGTGGCGGGGCGAGCGGTTCGAGCCGGAAGCCCAGCTTGCCGATCGCAGCGGCCTCCGCGGCGGTGGCCGAGACATGCAGGACGCCGTGCTCGGAGTAGTCGATGGCGGCCCCGGTGCGGGCCACCGCGTTGCGGTCGGCGAAGGTCCGGGGCCCGAGTACCCGGTAGCCGGCGGCGGCCGACTCGGCGGTGCGGTCCGGCGCCGGCTCGGCGGCGACCGGTCCGGCGGCGACGGTGACGATTCCCAGCCCGGTGACGACGGCGAGCACCAGGACGCGGCGGAGAGAGTGAGGTGGGCGGAGGGCCATGGACTACCTCCTCGAAGGGCGGAAGATCCCGCTCGGTGATGCACACTTCACCACCAGTCACATGGTCATATCAATATCGATCGCTTCGAATTCCATCCCAGGTTGACCATCGCTGCGGCAATGATTTTCTGCCACCGAACATCTGGCGAAACTTCCCTCCAAGCGGAAAACTGACCAGCGACGATGCCCCCACTCGACACCCGTGGAGCGCCCATGGCCCTCACCCGCCTGCACGCGGCCGCCCTCGCCGGCGTCAGCGCGCTCACCCTGCTCGCCACCGCGGCCCCCGCCGCGGCGGCCCGTCCGCCCGCACCCGCCCACGACGAGCAGATCACCTTCCAGGACTGGTCCGGGCCCGCCGACTGGCACCGGGGCAGCCAGGCCGGCACGCGCGTCGTGCCCGGCCCCCGCGCGGGCGTCACGCTGGGCCGCCCGACCGGCACCACCGAGTACGCCGACCCACACACCGGCACCACCCGCACCTGGGAGTACGGCACCTGGACCTCGCCGGTCACCCGGATCGGGTTCGACGCCACCGAGCTGATCGCCTCCTGGAACGCGGAGACCCCCGCCGGCACCTGGATCCAGGTGGAGATGCAGGGCGGCTACACCAACGGCGACCAGACCCCGTGGTACGTCCTGGGCCGCTGGGCCTCCGGCGACACCGACATCAAGCGGACCAGCGTCGACGGGCAGGGTGACCCCTGGTCGACGATCTGGACCGACACCTTCAGCATCGACGACGCCGACGCCGGGGTGCTGCTGCGGTCGTACCAGCTCCGGCTGACCCTCTACCGGACGCCCGGGCAGACCGCCGCCCCGGTGGTACGGATGCTCGGCGCGATGAGCTCCACCGTGCCGGACCGGTTCACCGTGCCGCCCAGTGCCGGACACATCGCCTGGGGCGTCGAACTGCCCGTGCCGCGCTACTCGCAGAACGTGCACAAGGGGCACTACCCCGAGTACGACGGCGGCGGCGAGGCCTGGTGCTCGCCCACCTCCACCGAGATGGTCGTCGAGTACTGGGGCCGCAAGCCGTCGGCGGCCGACACGTCCTGGGTGGACCCGACCTACCCCGACCCGACGGTCAACCACGCCGCCCGGATGACCTTCGACTACGCGTACGACGGCGCGGGCAACTGGCCGTTCAACACCGCGTACGCGGCCAGCTTCCCCGGTCTGGAGGGGCGGGTCACCCGGCTGCACTCACTGGACGAGCTGGAGCGTTTCATCGCCGCCGGCATCCCCGTCGTGACCAGCCAGTCCTTCCTCGCCAGTGAGCTGGACGGGGCGAACTACGGAACGTCCGGGCACCTCTTCGTGGTGGTCGGCTTCACCGCCGACGGCGACGTGATCGTCAACGACCCCGCCTCGTCCAGCAACGACGTCGTCCGCAACGTCTACAAGCGCACCCAGTTCGAGCAGATCTGGCTGCGCACCAAGCGCACCAACGCCAGCGGCGGAGTGTCCGGAGGCTCCGGCGGCATCGCCTACCTCATCAAGCCCGAGTCCAAGCCCTGGCCCAAGGTCCCCGGCTCCACCAACTGGTAACCGGCCGACCCTCGCCCCGACCCACTCCCCCGACCCACTCCCGCGGCCCTCGCCCCCGGCCCACTCCCGGTGATCATGAAGTTATTGCCCGGCCGCTCGGCGTGTCGAGGCAATAACTTCATGATCACCGCTGCGGGTCGGTGGGGGTGGGAGGGGTGGGAGGGGTGGGAGGGGTGGTGGGGGGTTCGTCGTCGCCGGCCAGGGCGTCGCGGAGGCGCTTCTTCTCCGCCTTACGCCGTTCCGTGGCCTCCGCCATCTCGTGGGCCATCTCGTCGCGCCAGCCGCGCAGCAGGAAGAAGGAGAGCGCGGCGGAGAACGCCAGCGCCAGGATCAGCTTCAGGAAGATGTCCACGTCGACCAGCCACAGCGCCGCCAGTACGGCGACGAACAGCCCGATCCGGCCCAGCGTGTACTTGAGCGCCGCGCTCACCTCATGCACTCCTTCTCCACGCCCGGTGGGCGGGTCATTCAGCCCGTCCGGCGGGCCAGCCAACGGACTCCGGGGAACCAGATCGTCGCGTACGCCACGGTGAACGCGGCCGCCGCCAACGCGCCGGACAGCAGCGGCGGCAACCCCGCGCCCAGCCCGGCGACCAGCAGCCCCACGAACACCGCGACCGCCGCCGCGACGAGCGCCGCCACCACCCGGGCCGCACCGAACCCCCAGGCCCGGAAGTCGTCCCAGAACAGCCAGGCCGGCAGGATCACCGCCAGCCAACCGTTGGTGTGCCCGAAGTCGCCGGCGCCGAACGAGGCAAACGCCCACTCGAACAGCACGAGCGCCAGCACACCGATGACCAGGCCGGCCAGGCACACCCCGAGCAGGTCGCCCAGCGTACGCACGCGTCCCTCGGCGTCCCGTCGGGGAAAGCCGCCCTGCTGCTCGGCGCTGCGCTGCTCGGTCATCGACTGCGAGGGTACGTGGTGTCTCAGGCCCAGACCTGCTGCGGCTCGGCGCGGCGCTCGGCCAGCGACGGCGCCCGGTCGTACTCCCGGACCACGTTGTAGCGGGTGTCCCGCTCGACCGGCTGGAAGCCGGCGTCCCAGATCAGGTTCAGCAGGTCCTCGCGGTGCATGGTGTTCGGGGTGCCGTACGAGTCGGCGTCGTGGGTGATCTTGTATTCGACCACCGAGCCGTCCAGGTCGTCCACGCCGAAGTTCAGCGAGAGCTGGGCCACCGACAGGCCGTGCATCACCCAGAAGTTCTTCACGTGCGGCACGTTGTCGAAGAGCAGGCGGGACACCGCGAACGTCTTCAGCGACTCGGCCGGCGAGGCCATCGTGGTCCGCGCCTGGATCCGGTTACGGATCTTGCCGTCCGCCGAGTCGACGAAGTCGTGCTGGTAGCGCAGCGGGATGAAGACCGCGAAACCGCCGGTCTGGTCCTGCAACTCCCGCAGGCGCAGCACGTGGTCGACGCGGTGCCGGGGCTCCTCGATGTGGCCGTACAGCATGGTCGCCGGGGTCTTCATGCCCTTGGAGTGCGCCAGGGCGTGGATGCGCGACCAGTCCTCCCAGTGGCACTCGTGGTCGACGATGTGCTGGCGGACCTCCCAGTCGAAGATCTCCGCGCCACCGCCGGTCAGCGACTCCAGCCCGGCGTCCATCAGCTCGTCGAGGATCTCGTCGGCGCTCAGGCCGCTGATCTTCTCGAACCACTGCACCTCGGTCGCGGTGAAGCACTTGAGCTTGACGTTCGGCAGCGCCGCCTTCAGCTCACGCAGCACCTTCGGGTAGTAGCGCCACGGCAGCGTCGGGTGCAGGCCGTTGACGATGTGCAGCTCGGTGAGCTGCTCACCCTCCATCTCCTTGGCCTTGCGGACCGCCTCGTCGATGCGCATCGTGTACGCGTCCTTCTCGCCTGGCTTGCGCTGGAACGAGCAGTACGCGCAGGACGCCGAGCAGACGTTCGTCAGGTTGAGGTGCCGGTTGACGTTGAACATCACCCGTTCACCGTTCAACTCGGTGCGCCGGTGGTGCGCCAGCCGCCCCAACCAGGTCAGGTCGTCGCTCTCGTAGAGGGCGACGCCATCCTCCCGGGTCAGCCGCTCACCGGCGTACACCTTCGCTTCGAGCTCACGCTTGAGTCCGGCGTCCATGGCACGTCCCTTCCACCTGCGGTCTTTCCCGAGGGTACGTCGGCCCCCCGGTGGGCCCGGCGGCACGGTCGGCGACAGCGATCGGCTTCACCCGACTCTCAGCCTCCCGTAACCTGCCGACGCATCGACATCGCTGGCGCCGTGCGGTAAGACAAGATGGGGCGGAACTCACACACTGGTACCGTCCCGACGGCCGCGCCCACCGAGCGCGGCGACGAGCACCGGACGGGGAGCGGAATGGTCGACAGCGGGCGCGGGCGACGGCAGCGACGACGGAGCCCGGTGATCTCGCCGGTGCTGCGGCCGAAGCTCTGGGCCGCCCTGCTCGGCGCGATCGCCGCCGCCGTGCTGGCCACCCCCGCCTACGCCGATCCCACCGTGCCCTCGACCGTGCCGGACACCGGCTCGCGTCCGCCGGCCATCGGCGCCCCGCAGGTGCCCGGCAGCCCGCCCGTCGCTGGCGTCCCGGCACCCCCGGTGGTCAACCTCGGCAACGGCCCACTGGCCGCCCAGATCGCCGCCGCCGAGAGCCAGGTCGGCCTGCTCGGCGACCAACTACTGCTGGTCCGGCAGAAACGCACCGACGCGCAGACGCAGCTCGTCGCGGCTGGCAAGGTGCTGGCGACCACGCAGGACGCCCTCCTGCGCGCCCAGCAGGCAGCCGACTCCGCCGCCTCGGACGCGGTCAAGGCGGCCGCGGCGCTGCCGCCGGGTGACTTCGTCGACGACATCCAGGGGCTGAGCCGGCTCCAGCGCATCAACCGCGGCGAGAAGGTCGAAGGCGCCACCACCGCCGTGACCGGCGAGCTGGCCCGGGCCCGCGCCAACGAGCAGGACGCCTACCAGAAACACACCACCGCCAAGGCGGCCGTCGATGCCGCCGAGGCGGAGTTCACCACCGGCGAGAAGGCGCTGCACACCGCCGAGGCCAACCTGCTCAAGCTCCGCAAGGACAACGCGGCACAGCTGATCCTGCTGGAGCGGCAGCAGGAGGCCGCCGAGCAGCAGTTCGGGTCGGGCTACGTCGCCGGGCAGAACACCAGCGGCATGTCCGCGCACCCACGGGCCATGGCCGCCGTCCGCTACGCGCTCGCCCAACTCGGCGACCCGTACAAGTGGTCCGAGGAGGGGCCGGACCAGTTCGACTGCTCGGGTCTGATGTGGGCCGCGTACCGGTCCCCGGGCGCCGACTACTTCGACCTGCCCCGGGTCTCCCGCGACCAGTACGCCGCCACCCGCGCCCGCACCGTACGACCCACCGAGGCGCTCCCCGGTGACCTGCTGTTCTTCGCCTCCGGCAGCAGTTGGACCTCGATCCACCACGTGGCCATGTACATCGGCAACGGCAAGATGGTGCAGGCGCCCACGACCGGTGACGTGGTCAAGATCTCGGTGGTCGGCTGGTCCCGGCTCTACGCCGTGACCCGGGTGATCGGGGCGGTGCCGACCCCGAACGTGCCCCTCCCGCCCGTGCCGCCGCCCACCACGACCAAGCCGACGCCGCCCGCGAAGCCGACGCCCACCCCCAAGCCGAGCCCCACCGGCAAGCCGACCACCAAGCCGCCGACCCCGCCGACCGGCACGGGTACGCCGACGCCCACCGGCACGCCGACCGGTACGCCGAAGCCGACCGGTGGCACCTCGCCGACCCCGACGGACAGCCCGACCAACACGCCGACGACGCTGCCGCCGCCACCCACCACGGCACCGGCCAACTCGTCTGCGTCCGCCACCGCCACACCATCCACGAGCCGGAGCGGGACGACCAGCGACAGCCCGAGCGCGGGTCGCTGATCCGCCACCGGGGCTCCGGCTGTCCGCCTGGGACGATCTGTGGCACGGTGACAACCAGGCACACCCGGTCCGATGTCGCGGGCCGGGTGCGAGCGTGGCGCGGAGGGCGGAGATGGCCGAGCAGAAAGATCCGGCGGAGAGTGTCGACGTCGACCGGGCCACGAGGCTGACGACCGCAGACCCGGCGACCGCAGACCCGGCGACCGACGCCGACACCGGCTCGCCGGCCGGTGCGCCCAGCGCCACGCAGGCGGGCACCGATCCGGACACCGCACCCACCGACGCCGCGCCGGGCGGGAACGCCACGCTCGACGGCGACCCCGGCGACGGGCCCGCGGAGCCCGGCGGAAAGGCCGTCGGCACGTACGACGTGACCGCCGGGGACGACGACGCGGGGGACCCCGTCGACGACGCCGCCGCTGATCCGACCGCCGCCCCGGTGCGGGCGCGGGCCAGCGTAGCGACAGCCCACCCACGCCCCGGTGATCTTCCCGTGAGCGCTCCAGCCGCCGCGACCACCTACCGTGGTTCGGCCAGCGCACCGCCCGCTCAGCGGGAGGGTACGGCCACACCGGCAGCGGCCGACGTCTCGACCACCCCGGCACGCGCCCGCGCCTCGGCGTCGGTGACCCCCAACCCCACCGCACCGACCAGCGCCACCGGCCCGACCCCGGCGCGGGCCAGCGCCACGGTCCCCGGCAGCAGCCGGGTCGCGGCCGGCGGCGAGGCCGCGCCGGCACCCCGGGCGGGCACGTCCGCCGTCTACCGGTCGGGACCGGTGAATCCCGAACCGCCGGAGCCGGCGCAACCCCCGGAGCCGGCGCAGCCACCCGCGCCTCCGGCCCCGGAGCCGACGCCACCGGGACCGGGCGAGCCGGAGCCCGCACCGAGCCCTGGGCCGTACCCACCCGGTCCGACGCCGGGTCCCTTCCCCACGCCACGACCGGACCCGGTGCCGCCGGTGCCGGGACCGCCCGTGCCACCACCCTCGCCACTGCCGCCTGTCCCGGGGCCCCCGACGCCACCCGTACCCGGGCCGCCGATGCCGCCACCCGGCCCGCCGGTACCCGCGCCACCGCCGCCGCCCGGCCCGATGCCGGCGCCACCGTTCCCGCCGCCACCGGCGACGACCGGCACGCCAGGCGGACCCGCCACCGGGTCGGTCTCCGCGCCGCCGGCCACCTTCCCCGGATGGACCGCCGCGCCGCCCGCCCCGGGCAGCGCCTGGTCCGGGACTCCCGTGTCCGCCCCGCCGGTGGTTCCCGCGCCCGCGCTGCCGACGTGGCCGCCGTCCACCACCACCCCCCTGACCGGGGGTACGGAGCTGACCGGGGGTACGGAGCACCGGGCGAGCACCTCACCGGGCGGGGCCGAGCGGCGAAGCACGGCGGCCGGTGGTCGCACCGGAGCCCGTGCCGGTGGCGCCGACCAGGCGGGCACCGTCTACGCCGGCGGTGACGGGCCGGGTTTCACCACGATCGCCCTGCCGGCCAACGCGGCGGTGGAGAACTCCGGCTCGCTGACCGGCCACATCCTCGCCCAGGGCTGGGCGGACGGCCCCGCCGAGCGGTCCCGCAACACGCGCGTGGTGATCGTCCTGATCGCCGCGTTGGGGCTCCTGATCGGGATCAGCGTGCTGGTCGTCCTGCTCGCCAACAACGCCCTGGACGGCCTGATCGGGGGCATGCTCGACGGCTGACCCAGGCGACGGAGGCGAGGGTGAGTCCGCCCACTACGGTCGGTCAACCGGCTGGCGAGTCCGCCGAACCGCCGTACACTGGTCGGGATCACTGACCTGGCGTGCCCGGTGCGCGCCCATGGGCGATCTTGCGGGCGATCCGGCGGCACAGCCGCGGCAGGCCATCGCGAAGATGCGCCCCGCTCGAAAGGCATTTGTTGACCACCTCTGCTGACCCCAGCACCGTTCCGTCCGTTTTCGATTCCGCCCCGGCGGCGATCGACGCCCCCGAGACGACCGACGCCCCCGAGACGTCTGACGCTGTTCCGGCCGAGACCGCCGAGTCGATCGACTTCGCCGGTCTGGGCCTGCCCGAGCCGCTGGTTCGCGCTCTGGCCCGACAGGGCATCACCGCCCCCTTCCCGATCCAGCGGGCCACCGTCCCCGACGCCCTCGCCGGCCGGGACGTGCTCGGTCGTGGGCAGACCGGGTCGGGCAAGACCCTCGCCTTCGGCCTCCCGCTGCTGGCCCGGGTCGCCGCCGGGCGTCCGGCGCGTCCCCTGCGGCCGCGCGCCCTGGTTCTGGTACCGACGCGCGAGCTGGCCATGCAGGTCAACGACGCGCTCCTGCCGTTGGGCAAGGCGCTCAACGTGTTCCTGAAGACCGCCGTCGGCGGTGTCCCGTACGACCGCCAGATCGACGCGCTCCGGCGCGGTGTGGAGATCATCGTGGCGACGCCGGGTCGGCTCGGCGACCTGATCGAGCGGGGTGTCTGCCAGCTCGACGACGTCGAGGTGACGGTGCTCGACGAGGCCGACCAGATGGCCGACATGGGCTTCCTCCCCGAGGTGACCGAGCTGCTGGCGAAGACGCCGGCCGACGGTCAGCGCCTGCTCTTCTCCGCCACTCTGGACGGAGACGTGGACGCGCTGGTCAAGCGATTCATGAACGACCCGGTGACCCACTCCACCGCGCCGTCCACCGCCTCGGTGTCCACCATGGACCACCACGTGCTGCTGATTCCGCCGCACGACAAGTTCCCGGTCGCCGCCTCGATCGCGGCCCGGGACGGGCGGACCATGGTGTTCGCGCGTACGCAGATGGGCGTCGACCGGCTGGTCGAGCAACTGGCCGCGGTCGGCGTACGGGCCGGTGGGCTGCACGGCGGCAAGACCCAGCGGATGCGGACCAAGACCCTCGCCGAGTTCCGCGAGGGTCGGATGAACGTCCTGGTCGCCACCGACGTGGCGGCCCGGGGCATCCACGTCGACGGGGTCACGCTGGTGCTGCACGTCGACCCGCCGAAGGACCCGAAGGACTACCTGCACCGTGCCGGTCGTACCGCCCGGGCGGGCGAGTCCGGCGCGGTCGCCACGCTGGTGTTGCCCAAGCAGCGCCGTACCACCCTCGCGATGATGGAGAAGGCCGGCGTCGCGCCGGCCGAGACCCGCGTCCGGGTCGGCGACCCGGTGTTGGCCGAGCTGATCGGCGCCCGCGAGCCCAGCGGCGTTCCGGTCCGCGTGGAGGCGGAGCCGCGCGGCTTCGGTGACCGCTCCGGCGGTGGGCGACGGTTCGACGACCGCTCCGCTGGCCCGCGGCGGTTCGGCGACCGGCCCACCGGCGAGCGTCGGTACGGCGACCGGCCGCAGGGCGAGCGGCGCTACAGCGACCGGCCGACCGGCGAACGCCGCTACGGCGACCGCCCGCAGGGTGACCGGCAGTACGGCGACCGGCCGCAGGGCGAGCGCCGCTACGGCGACCGGCCGACCGGCGAGCGTCGGTACGCCGACCGGGACGGTCGCGGCTACGGCGACCGCCCGCAGACCGACCGGAGCGACCGCCCGGCCGGCGAGCGGCGCTATGGCGACCGGCCGCAGGGCGACCGGCAGTACAGCGACCGCCCCCAGGGCGAACGCCGCTACGCCGACCGCCCGCAGGGCGACCGGCAGTACAGCGACCGTCCCCAGAGCGAGCGCCGCTACGCCGACCGGCAGTACAGCGACCGGCCGCAGGGCGAGCGCCGCTACGCCGACCGTCCGCAGGGCGACCGGCAGTACAGCGACCGGCCGCAGGCCGACCGGGGTGAGCGGCGTTTCGCGGACCGCGACAGCCGGGGCGGCTACCGCTCCGAGGGCCGTGGTCGGGACGACCGGCCGCGTGACGATCGGCGGGGTTTCGGCGGGCGGCCACCGGCGCGTACCCACTGATCTTCTGATCCACCGGAACGCCGTCGCGGAGCTTGCGCTCCGCGGCGGCGTTCGCGCATGCGCTGCCGACGGCGTCCCGGTCGCGTAACGTCCGGCACATGGCGACCATGACCAAGTCGATTTTCTGGTCCCGGACGGACACCGCCGGCAGCGAGCAGGCCCTGCTCGACGACGGCGGCGCGATGTCGGCGCGCGGCACCATGCTCGCCGTCGACCCGATCCCGTTCACCGCCCGCTACCGGCTGACGACCGCGCCCGACGGGAGCACCGCCCGGGTCGAGGTCGAGGCCGAGGGGTCGGGTTGGCTGCGGCGTGTGACCCTGGAGCGGACCACGTCCCGGTGGCGGGTCACCACCGCCGAGCAGGGCGACCTGGACGCCGCGCTGGTCGGGGCCGGACACCCGCGGGCCGGCCTGCCGGGCACCGACGACCCGGATCGCCTCGCCGACGCGCTCGACGTCGACCTGAGTGGCTCGCCGCTGTTCAACGCCCTTCCGGTGCGTCGCCTCGGGCTGACCGGCGGACCGGCCGACATGCCGCGTCGGATCACGGTCGCCTGGGTGCTGCTGCCAGGGCTGGAGGTGGTGCCGGCCGAGCAGATCTACACCGGGCTCGGTCCGGGCCGGGTACGGTTCGCCAGCGGCACCTTCACGGCCGACATCGACCTGGACGCCGACGGGTACGTGGTGCGCTATCCGGGCCTGGCCGAGCGGATCGACCCCCGCTGAGGGTGCGCCCCGCTCAGGCGGGCCACTCCCCGCTGCTCAGGAAGCGCTCGACGATCGCGGCCTGCGGCGTCAGGTCGAGGCCCTGGGCGGCGACCCAGTCGTCGGAGTAGTACGTGTCGACGTACCGGTCACCGGCGTCGCAGATCAGGCTGACCACCGAACCGGTCCGCCCGTCGGCCAGCATGCCTGCGATGAGGCCGAACGCGCCCCACAGGTTGGTGCCGGTGGAGCCGCCCACCCGGCGACCGAGCACCGCCGAGCCGGCACGCATGGCGGCCAGCGACGCCGCGTCCGGCACCTGGACCATCCGGTCCACGACCGAGGGCAGGAAGGACGCCTCGACGGTGGGCCGGCCGATCCCCTCGATGCGGGAGCCCTTGCCGGTGCGTACGGACCAGTCGGCGGCCACCCAGGCGGGGTAGAAGGCGGAGTTCTCCGGGTCCACGACGCAGAGCTTGGTGGCCAGGCGGCGGTAGCGGGCGTACCGGCCGATGGTGGCGCTGGTGCCGCCGGTGCCGGCGCCGACCACGATCCAGGCCGGGATGGGGTGTCGTTCCAGTTCCAGCTGCGCGTAGATCGACTCGGCGATGTTGTTGTTACCTCGCCAGTCGGTGGCCCGCTCGGCGTACGTGAACTGGTCCATGAAGTGGCCACCGGAGTCTTCGGCCAGCCAGCGGGCCTCGACCACCACGCCAGCCGGGTCGTCCACCAGGTGGCACCGGCCGCCCTGGAACTCGATCTGCGCGATCTTCTCGGGCGAGGTGGAGGCGGGCATCACGGCGATGAACGGCAGACCGAGCATGCGCGCGAAGTACGCCTCGGAGACCGCGGTGGAGCCCGAGGACGCCTCGACGATCGTGGTGTGCGGCCCGATCCAACCGTTGCACAGGCCGTAGAGGAACAGCGAGCGGGCCAGCCGGTGCTTCAGCGAGCCGGTCGGGTGGGACGACTCGTCCTTGAGGTAGAGGTCGATGCCCCACGCGCGGGGCAGCGGGAAGGGCAGCAGGTGGGTGTCGGCCGAGCGGTTCGCGTCGGCCTCGACGGCGGCGATCGCCTCGGTCACCCAGCTACGGCTGGCCTCGTCGCACCGGTCGAGATGAGTCACGCTCGGAAACCTAGCAAGCAGGTCAGGTGGCCTGCGGGCCGACCGGCTGGGGGCGGTTCTCCCACTTGGTGGAGAGGGCGATGGCGGTGCGGGTGGAGGCGACCCCGGGGGTCCGGTTGAGCCGCACGATGAGTTGCTCCAGCTCGGCGATCGTGCCGACCCGGGCCTTGAGCAGGAACGACTCGACGCCCGCCATGAAGTAGCAGGATTCGATCTCGGGCAGCACCCGCAGCGACTCCAGCATGTCGTCGGAGTCCGCGCCGGAGTCCTCGACGATGCCGATCAGCGCGGTGACGCCCAGCCCGATCGCCTCGGGCGCCACGTCCGCGCGGTAGCCCAGCACCACGCCGCTGCTCTCCAGCTTGCCGACGCGTTCGTGCACGGCCGGGGCGGAGAGGCCCACCTGCCGGGCCAGCTCGGCGTACGACAGGCGGGCGTTGCCGCGCAGCAGGTCGACGAGGCTCAAGTCGATGGCGTCCACGGAGAGTGACCTTAACGCGTTGGGCGTAACGCGAGGCCTTCGGCATCCGTTGGTCAGAACAGTGAGTAACTGTTCATAAACCGACGGTCTAGGTAGAGGTTGCACCAGTACCATTTACTAACTTCCCAGTCAGTGCATTTTTCGCGTTTGGCGGACAGGCCAGGTCCCTGGTGCTGTAATTGCCATACGTCCCTCATGACGGCTCTGGGCTCGCACCAGCCGGGGGCAGTGTGTTCAGCCAGGGGCTTCGTCGACGCGAGGAGGGGGCTGTGGACACTGGAGATCGCCTGCTGACACCGGGTGAGGTCGCCGCGCTGTTTCGGGTAGACCCGAAGACTGTGACGAGATGGGCGGCGGCCGGCCGGATAGGAAGCATCCGGACTCCAGGCGGGCATCGCCGGTTTCGGGAATCCGAGGTGCGAGCCCTGCTTGAGGGGGAGGGCATGCTGGACGAGGTGGACGAGGTCGGAAAGCCACGCAACGTGGGTCCGGCCGCCTCCACCGGGCCGGGTCCGGCCAACGCCGGCATGTACTGAACTGGTGCGGACAACGTCAGGCGGACCGGACAGCAGTCCGGTCCGCGCACCACCGGATCACACCCGGTTGACGGTTCAGCTCCGGGCAGCGCCGAGCTGGCCGGACCACCGGCGGAACAGGGTGTGTGGCACACCGAGCGCGTCCAGCACCTTGCCGGCCACGAAGTCGACAAGTTGCTGCGCGCTGGCCGCCGCGCCCGCGCCGTAGAAGCCGGGGCTCGCCGGCAGCACGACCGCGCCGGCATCGTGCAACGCGATCAGATGCTCCAGGTGGCTGCGGGTCACCGGAGTCTCCCGGGGCACCACCACGACCGGTCGACGCTCCTTCAGGTTGACCTCGGCGGCACGTTGTAGCAGGTCCTTGGAGAGCCCGATCGCGATGCCGGCGCAGGCCGCGGTGCTGGCGGGCACGACGGCCATGCCGCGTACCCGGTAGGAACCGCTGCTGGGCCCGGCGGCCAGGTCGCCGGCCGGCCAGTGGCGTACGTCCGCTCCGGTCAGGTCCCGGCCCAGCCAGGCCGCGAGGTCTTCGGTCCAGTGCGCGTCGCGGAACGCGCGTCCGGTCTCGTCGAGCAGGGTGAGCCGTGCCGCCCGGGACACGATGAGGTCCACCGGCTCGCCCGCGTCGAGCAGCGCGCCGACGACGGCTGCCGCGTACGGCGTACCGGAGGCACCGGAGACGCCGACCACCCATGGTTCTCGCATGCCCCCAGCCTGCCTGGTCGGCGCCGTGTGCCGCTGGGCACCCCACGATCAGCCACGTGGCAGCCGTCCGAGTTGTCCGGCCGGGTCGGTGGTCGCTCCACCGACCTGCGATGCTGCCGGTGGCGATTCGCACCGGGAGCAGTTTCGTGCGGGAGGCATCGGTGACGACCGGCGAGATCCTCTGGGCGCTGCGCGCCGAGTGCCCGATTCCGCCCCGGCTCTCGCCGCACGCCGACCGGGTCCAGCAGTGGCTCGTCGACATTCTGCCCGAGCTGGGCATGCCGCTGGACGACGCCGCGCTGCACCGGCTGACCCGGGGCGGCTTCGCCCGGTACGCGGGGCGGCTCTACCCGGATGCCAGCGAGGCCGACCTACGGGTACTGACGGCCCTCTTCACCTGGTTCTTCCTCGTCGACGACGCCTGCGACGGCCCACAGAGACTGCGTCCGGCGCAGATCCGGGCGCTGCGCGACGGGACGTTGGCACTGCTGCACGACGGTCCCCGCGTCCGGCACAGCGGGCTGAGCGGGCCGCTGCGGCGACTGCTGGTGCTGGCCTGGCGGGAGCCGCGCAGACGGATGCCGTCGCGGTGGCGGCTGCGCTTCGCCGACGCGGTGGACCGGCACCTCGACGGCACCTGGCGGGAGGCGACGAACAAGGAGGCCGCCGTCCGACCCGGCGTCGACGCGTACGTCGAGTTGCGGCGGGCCACCTCGGCGGCCGAGGTGTCGTATCCGCTGGTGGAGTTCGTCGGCGGCCGGCCACTGCCCGATCCCGTCTACCACCATCCGCAGCTGCGCCGCATCGCCCGCACCGGCAACGACCTGCTCTCCTGGTACAACGACCTGGCCTCGCTGGAGAAGGACCGGGCCACCTCGGGCGGGCACAACCTGGTCCTGGCGACGCAGGCCGAGTGGGGCGTCTCGTCGGAGGAGGCGGTGCGGCGGGTGGCCGACCGCTGGCGCGAGTCGATGCGACGGTTCGTGGCGCTCCGCGCCGCCGTGCCGTCGTTCGGGCCGGCGTTGGACGAGGCCGTCAGCGACCATCTCGACGGGGTCGCGAACGCCGTCCGCGGCACCATCGACTGGACGCTGGAGAGCGGCCGCTACCCGACGGCCGCCTAGGGACGCAGGTCCAGGCGGATCACCAGGTCGAGCAGGGCGAAGACGAACAGGGCGATGCCGACGAACCCGTTGGCGGTAAAGAACGCCCGGTTGACCTTGCTGAGGTCGGTGGGGCTGACCACCAGGTGCTGGTAGGCGAACGCGACGGCGGTCAGCGCCAGGCCGACCCACCAGAGCCAGCCGAACCCGATCAGTGCCCCGAACCACACGAACAGCCCGAAGGTCACCACGTGCGCGAGCGTCGACGCGTGCAGCGCGAAGCGGCGACCGTACCGGGCGGGCACGCTGTGCACGCCGATCTCCCGGTCGATCTCGGAGTCCTGGCAGGCGTAGATCAGGTCGAAGCCGCCGATCCAGAGACCGACGGCCGCGCCGAGCACCCACGCCGGCCCGGAGCCGTCCAGGGTGCCGGTGACCGCGAGCCAGGCGCCGACCGGGCCGACCGCCTGGGCGATGGCGAGGATGGCGTGCGGCCAGTTGGTGAACCGCTTGCCGTACGGGTAGACGACCAGCGGCACCACGGCGAGCGGCGCGAGCATCAGGCAGAGCGGGTTGAGCAGCGCGGCGGCGACGAGGAACACCACGAGCGCGACGGCCGCGCCGGTCCAGGCCGTCCGCACGCTCACCGCCCCGGTGACCAGTTCCCGTCCGGCGGTACGGGGATTCCGCGCGTCGATCCGCCGGTCGAGGATGCGGTTGGCGGCCATCGCGAACGTCCGCGCCCCGACCATCGCCACGGTGATCAGCAGCAGGTCGACCCAGCGCACCCGACCGCCGTCGACCTGCATGGCGCTCAACGCCGAGAGGAAGGCGAAGGGAAGCGCGAACACGGAGTGCTCGATGGTGACGAGATCCAGGAAGGCACGCACCCTCCCCCGCGATCTTGAACTTTCTGCTGGGACATCTGGGGAGGAAGGGCGCGAATCGTCGACAGAAAGCGCAAGATCGAGAGGGTTGTCGGGGGTCGCCATCAGATCCCGTACTCCTTCCAGCGCTTGTCGACCAGGGCGGTGACCTCGGGGGCCATCCTCATCTCCTCCGGCCAACCACGGGTGTAGCCCTCCGCCGGCAGCTTGCGGGTCGCGTCCACGCCCACCTTGCCACCCCAGAACTGCTGGTACGACGAGTGGTCGAGGTGATCCACCGGGCCCTCGGTGAGCAGCAGGTCCCGCGCGTAGTCGACGTTGCCGAAGGCGCGGAAGGCCACCTCGTTGTAGTCGTGCACGTCGCAGTCCTCGTCGACGATCACGATCAGCTTGGTGAGCGACATGAGGTGCGCGCCCCAGATCGCGTTCATGACCTTCTGCGCGTGCTTCGGGTAGCGCTTGCGGATCGACACGATCGCGCAGTTGTGGAACACCCCGGCGGCCGGCAGGTCGTAGTCGACGATGTCCGGGATCAGCAGCTTGAGCAGCGGCTGGAAGATCCGCTCGGTGGCCTTGCCGAGGCCATGGTCCTCCTGCGGCGGCTTCGAGGTGACGATCGAGTGGTAGACCGGGTTGCGCTGCATGGTCATGGCCTCGATGTGCAGCACCGGGAACGGCTCGACCGGCGTGTAGAAGCCGGTGTGGTCGCCGAACGGCCCCTCGGGCAGCCGCTCGCCGGGCTCCAGGTAGCCCTCCAGCACGATCTGGGCGTGCGCCGGCACCTGCAACGGCACGGTGAGGCAGTCGACCATCTCCACCCGCTCGCCGCGCAGGAACCCGGCGAACAGGTACTCGTCGATGTCGCTGGGCAGCGGCGCGCTGGCCGCGTACGAGACAACGGGGTCGCAGCCGATCGCGACCGCGACCGGCAGGCGTTGCCCGAGTCGTTCGGCGACCGCGTGGTGGGCGGTGGAGTCCTTGTGGATCTGCCAGTGCATGCCGAGGGTGTTGCGGCCGTGCTGCTGGAGTCGGTAGAGGCCCAGGTTGCGCTTGCCGGTCTCCGGGTGCTTGGTGTGGGTCAGCCCGTAGTTGTGGAAGATCCCGCCGTCGCCGGGCCACACCTGCAACCCGGGCAGCCGGCCTAGGTCGACGTCGTCGCCCCGGTAGACGACCTCCTGGCAGGGCGCAGTCTTGACCTTGCGCGGCGGCACCGACTTGAGCTGCATGACCTTGCCCAGACCCTCGCGGATGCCAGACCAGCCGACCGGCAGCTCCGGCTTGATCAACGCGCCGATCCGCGCGCCGACCTCGTCCAGCGAGTCGACGCCGAGGGCCATCGCCATCCGCTTCTCGGTGCCGAACAGGTTGATCGCCACCGGCATCTCACCCCGGGTCGGACGCTCGAAGAGCAGCGCCGGGCCACCGGCGCGCACCGTGCGGGTGACCACCTCGCTGATCTCCAGGGTCGGGTCGACGGGGACGTCGACCCGGCGCAGCTCCCCCGCGCGCTCCAGCGCCGCGAGGAAGTCCTTGAGATCGGTGTACGGGAAGCCGCGAGCCATGTCGCCCAGTCTCCCGCACCGGGTGCGGCGCGGCCCACGCCGGGTGCTGTGAGACCCGCGACGACCCCGGTTCGTCCGATCTTGATCCACTCGGGTTTCCGGAAGTCGGGGTGTCCGGCGGCCTGGAACGGCCCGACTTCCGGAAGACCGAGTCGATCAACGTTCGAGCGCCGCGTCAGCAGGCATGCGCGGCGCGCGCAGGTATGGCCGCCGGTCGAGCGGGTAGCCGGGCAGCCGGCGGACGGGGGCGGCGAATGGGTGGCGATCGGGTTCCGGAAGGGTTCACCGAGCAACGGGCACGGGTCGGGCGGATGACCACGAACTACGTCCGTGGTGGCAGCGGCCCACCGCTGGTGCTGCTGCACGGGTACCCACAGTGTTGGTACATGTGGCGGCACCTGCTGCCCGAGTTGGGGCGGTCCTTCGAGGTGGTCGCGCCCGACCTGCGCGGATTCGGGGACAGCGACGCCCCGGCCGACGGGTACGACAAGAAGACCGTCGCCGCGGACCTGCACGGCCTGCTCGACCAGCTCGGCCTGACCGGTGACCTGCGAGTGGTCGGGCACGACCTGGGGACGATGGTGGCGTACGCGTACGCCGCCGCCCATCCTGAGCGGGTGAGTCGGCTCGCGCTCACCGAGGCGCCGATCCCGGACGAGAGCATCTACACGTTCCCCGCGCTCACGGCGGCCGGGCCGGGGGTGTGGAACTTCGGCTTCTTCACGCTCGGCAACGGGCTGCCGGAGGAACTGGTCCGGGGGCGGGAGTCGCTCTGGGTGGACCGGTTCACCGACGCCCTGATGGTGCACAAGGGCAGCATCGCCACGCCGGACATCGAGGAGTTCGCGCGCCACCTGCGCGACCCGGCGCACCTGCGGGCGAGCTTCGCCCACTTCCGGGCGTTCGACCAGGACATCGCCGACAACGCGGCGCACCGGGCCACGAAGCTCACCATGCCGGTGCTGGCCGTCGGCGCGTCGGCCAGCCTCGGCGGCCAGGTCGCCGAGCAGGTACGCCGGTACGCCGACACCGTGCGCGGTGAGGTGATCGACGACTGCGGGCACTGGCTGTACGAGGAACGCCCGGACGAGATGCTCGCCCTGCTGCGCGACTTCCTCGGTGCGGCCTGAGCCGCAGCCCCGGTAGGGTCAGTGGGTGCGGGCCAGGGCGACGAAGGAGCGCCACGCGGCGGGGCTGAAGGTCAGCACGCCGCCGTCGCGGTCCTTGGAATCGCGGACGTGCACCCGGCCGGGCAGGTTGTCGGCGACCTCGACGCAGGCGCCGCTGTTGTTGCCGCTGCGGGTGGACTTGCGCCAGTGAGCTCCGGTCAGATCCATGGCTTCACGATCTCCTCGAGCAGGTCGATGGACTGCTGCCGGGGCAGCGCGTCGCTGCGCAGACTCTCCCACCTTCCGAGCAGGGTCGCCACCTCGTTGTTCTCGTCGACGGCCGTGCCGCCGGTCTGGTTGTCGAGGAAACCGAGCCAACTGCCGTCGGCGGTGCGACCGAGGATGAACGGCCCGAACATGCCGGCGTGCAACCCGACCGCCTGGGGCAGCACGTGCACCCGGATGTGGGGGCGGCGGGCGCACGCCACCAGGTGCCGGAGCTGGCCGGCCAGCACTCCGGCGCAGCCCTCGGCGAAGCGTCGCAGGGCGGCCTCGTCGATCACGGCGGTGAGCTGCGGTGGGTGCTCCCGGTCGAGGATCGCCTGCCGTTCCAGCCGGGCGGCCACCAGCTCCTCCACCCGCTCGGCGGTGAGCCCCAGGTCGAGCCGGAACACCGCGCGGGCGTAGTCGGCGGTCTGCAACAGCCCGGGGATCATCGTCGCCTCGAAGCAGCGCAACTGGGTGGCCACCCGCTCGACCTCCAACCAGGGGCGGAACCAGACCGGCTCGCCGTCGCGGCGGCCTAGCTCGCGCAGCGAGACCAGCAGGCCGCCGGTGTCGAGCACCTCGTCGGCGCGGGTCAGGTACGCCAGGTTGGGCACCGTCTGGCCCACCTCGACCGAGGACACCATGGACGGTGAGTAGTGGGCCCGCTTGCCGTACTCCTCCTGGCTGAGCCCGGCCGCGAGCCGTGACCGCCGGAGCTGGTCTCTGATCATTTCCGCTGTGGACAGTGTCGTGGTCATCGCGCCTCGCCTTTCGCTGCCGAGGAGGGCCATCTCGACCCTCCTGGCGCAAGGTAGCGAAACCGCGACCCTGAGTCAGCCCTCTGCCGGCATGTTGCGGTAACGCGGGCCGGTCAGGCGGCGGGCGTCCAGGCGTGGGCGTCCAACGGCGGGTCGAGCGGCGCGCGGGTGAGGCGGTTGGCGAAGGTCGACATGGTGTACGCCCCGACGCCGAGCACCACGTCCAGCGCCTGCCGGGGCTGGTAGCCGGCCGCCCGGAACGCGTCGAACTGGTCGTCGGGCACCGCGCCGTGGTGCTTGAGCACGGCAAGCGTGAACTGGCGCAGCGCCTCCAGTCGCGGCTCGGGCAGCTCCGTGCCGGCGCGCAGCGCGGTGATCAGTGCGGCGCTCGCGCCGATCTCAGTGATCTTGCCGGAGTGCAGAGCCACGCAGAAGTGGCATTCGTGGGAGGTGGAGACGGTGAGGATGACCACCTCCCGCTCGACCGGCGCGAGGCTGGTCTGTTCGAACCCCGCGCTGGCGGCGAGGAAGCCGTTGAGCAGCTGTGGTGACTCGGCAATCAGCGCCACTGCGGTGGGCAGCCAGCCGAAGCGGCCTCGTACTCCCTCGATGGCCCGCCGGGCGGCAGCGGGTGCGGTCTCGGCGGTGTGGGCGGTGAAGACGGACATGGGTGCCTGCCCTAAGATAGTCAACGTGGTTGACGAAATAGTAAACGTGGTTGTCGAACATGACAAGCCCTGAGCCGCGCCGGCCCGGCTTCCAGCTCCCGCTGCTGCTGCTGGCCGGCTTCCGCACCCTGATCGACGACCTGCACGCCGAGCTGGCCCGCGAGGGGCATCCCGACCTGCGCCCCCTGCACGGGTTCGTGCTCCAGGCCGTGGGCGTCGACGGCACCACCGCCAGCGAGCTGGGGCAGCGACTGGGCATCTCCAAGCAGGCCGCCGGCAAGACGGTCGATCGGCTGGTCGCCGTCGGCTATCTGGAACGGCTCGACGATCCCGCCGACGCCCGCCGTCGGCTGGTCCGGATGACACCGCGCGGCGTCGACGGGCTGCGTCGCTCGGCCGAGATCTTCGACCGGCTACGTCGCCAGTGGGCCGAACGCCTCGGCGAGGAACGGGTCGACGCCATGGAGGACGACCTGCGCACGATGGCCGCCGCCAACTGGTTCCGCCTCGACATGCCGGGCTGGTTCGGCGGCTGACCGAGATCGACACCAGATCGCCGACGTGGTGCCTTGCCGGGCGAACGATGCCGCCAGATCGCCGACCTGGAGTGGATCAAGACCGCGGGACGGCGCAAGCGCGGCGGCACGACTCAAGCGCGGCGAGACGGCGGGACGGCGTCGGCGCGGCGTGCGTCAAGCCCTGCGGACACATCTCACCCGTCCTGGCCGAACGGCCGGGCCCGGTGCAGGCTGATGGGCATGTCGGACGCATACGTCGTCGGCGACCCGGACGGATTGTCACCACTGCTGGTCGCGGTGCGCGACGCCATCGCTCGCGAACTGCACGCACAGGTGGCGCTACGCGGTGAGCGCATCGAGCTGGTCGACGTGCCCGAGGTCGCCTACCAGGTCACCCTGCGGGTCGACGAGACCCTGCGCCGCCGCTGACCGCAAGCCCGCCCCACACCACCCGCCAAGCGTGTCACCTCGTTCGAGGCAGCAAGTTCGGGGATGTTGCTGCCTCGCGCGCGGCTGAGGCAGCAACATCCCCGATGTTGTGACGATCTTGGGCGTTTGGGGGGCCCGCCGGGGTCAGTTCAGCCCGCCGTACGAGTGCAGGCCGGTGAAGAAGATGTTCACGCCGAACAGGTTCATCAGCATGGTGAGGAAGCCGAGCACGGCGATCCAGGTGGCCACGTTCCGCTTCACGCTGGGCGTGGCCCGTGCGTGCAGGTAGCCGGCGTAGACCACCCAGGAGATGAACGCCCAGGTCTCCTTCGGGTCCCAGCCCCACGGCCGGCCCCAGGCCGCCTCGGCCCAGATCGCGCCCGCGATCACCGCGAACGTGAAGATCGGGAAGGCGAAGGCGTGCAGCGTGAAGGTCAGCCGCTCCAGGCTGGCCGCGGCGGGCAGCCGCTTCGCGAGGGTGTACGGAAAGCTCCGCTTGCCCTGCTCGTACCCGTTGCGCATCAGGAAGCCGACGCCCGGCACCGCGCCGAGCAGGAAGATGCCGGACGCGAAGACGATGGTCGAGACGTGGATGACGAACCAGTACGAGTTCAGGGCCGGCACCAGCGGCACGATCGGCACGTACAGCACCAGCTCGGCGGTGGCCACCAGCAGCACCATGACCAGGGTGAGAAACAGCCCGAGCTTGCGCAGCGACGGCCGCTTCCAGAGCACCACCAGCCAGGCCGCGACCCCGATGAACGTCACCGTGAGCACGAACTCGTACATGTTGCCCCACGGCATGCGGTCGGCCGCGAGACCACGGGTGACCAGCGCCGCGAGGTGCAGCACGGCGGCGAGCGCGGTGGCCGCCACCGCGACCAGCCCGGCGATACGCGCCCGGCGGGCCGAGCCGTCCACCGACGGCGGGACCTTCGCGGGCGGCTCGGCGGTCACGCCGCCGGCACCGCCGACCCCGGCACCCACCAGCTCGCGGGCGGGCGACGCCACGGCGGCCCGGGTACGGGCGTTGCCCAACGCGTACTCCACGGCGTGGCTGATCATCGCGATCAGGTACGTCAGGATCGCGAAGGTCACCAGATTGTCGGAGAGCGCGGACATCACTCGGTCCCTTCTCGCACACCGGCCCGCTCGGCCGCCCGTTCGTCACCGTTCACGGCGGTGACCAACTGGGCGAACTCGTCGGCGAACCCTGGATAGTCGGTGCGCGGCAACCCACCGGCCTCCATCAAGCTACTACCGTCCGTCGGAGATCCATTCCCGGGGTCGGCCGGCAGCACCCGGAACCACACCCGGCGACGCCGCCCGAACAACGAGCCCATCAGCCCGACCAGCAGCACACCGCAGCTCACCAGCAGCGGCGTCGAGCCGGGATCGTGCCGGATGGAGAGTGTCACGTACCGCTCGGTGCCCAGGAACTCGACGGTGGTGCCGTCGTCGAGCGTCCACTTCTCGCCCTTGCGGAGCAGCTTGCTGCCGACCTCCTTGACCTTGCCGGCGCGTACCTGCCGCTGGTCGAGTTGGTAGACCGAGCCGGGGATGCCGGCGTCCATGCCGAGGTTGCCCCGGTAGGCGACCAGGTTCAGCGCCGGGTTGCGCTCGGTCGGGTACTCGGAGCGGACGAACGGGGCCTGCTGCGGCGCGGTCGGCAGGTAGATGCCGGTGAAGGCCATCTGCTCGCCCGGCACCCGCTTGCCGGTCGCCGGGTCGACGTTCGCGTCCGGGAAGGCGGCCAGCCCCTCGCTGGTCAGGCCCATGTCGCCGGTCGTCAGGAACGGTTCGTCACTGACCTGGCTGTTGCCGTACCGGTCGGTGTAGCGGATCACCGGGGCGTACCCGTGGCCGAGCAGGTAGACGCTCGCGTCGGCGAGGCGCAGCGGCGAGTTGACCGAGAAGTCCGCGCTGCGGGTCGGCTCGTCCGGCCCGTCGACGGTGACCCGGGCGTTGAAGAACTCCGGCTGACCGGACGGCAGGAACCGGGCCTGGAAGTCGTCCAGCCGCAGGCAGAAGCGGGGCAGGTCGGCGCTGTCCACGCGGGGGCCGAGCTTGGCCTCGGCGTACTGCTGGCGGGTGTTGCAGAACGCGTTGTCCGCGCCGGCCACCAGCAGGCGGTTGCCGCTCCACCCGTACCACGAGCCGAGCGCGACGCCGATCAGCACCGCGATGAGCGAGGTGTGGAACAGCAGGTTGCCGGTCTCCTTGAGGTAGCCCTTCTCGGCGGAGACCTCGTTCCCGCGTACCTCGACCCGCCAGCGGCGCTTGCGCAGCACCTCGGCGACGGCGTCCACGCCGCCGGCCGGGGTGGACAGCGTGGTGTGCTGCGGCAGCCGCTCCAGCCGCCTGGGCGCGACCGGCGGCCGGGACCGCAGCGCCCGGACGTGGTCACGCAACCGGGGCGTGATGCAGCCGATCAGCGAGGTGAACAGCAACAGGTAGATGGCGGAGAACCAGACCGAGCCGAAGACCTCGAACGCGCCGATCCGGTCGAGCCGGGGGGCCCAGTCCGGGTGGTCGACGAAGTACTGGTTGACCTTCTCCGGGCTGATCCCGCGCTGCGGCAGCACCGAGCCGGGGATCGCGGCGATCGCCAGCAGGAAGAGCAGGATCAGGGCCGTACGCATGCTGGTGAGCTGCCGCCACGAGTTGCGCAGCAGGGCCAGCAGCCGGCTGGGCCGGCGGCGCGGCGCCGGGGCCTTGGCCTCCGGGCGTTCGTCGACGACCGTCATATGCTCACCTCGCCCACCCCGACGGTGGTCTGTAGCCAGATCACGAAGCTCTGCCATCCGCCGGTGACCAGCGCCAGGCCGATCAGGATGAGCAGGGCGCCGCCGATCCGGGTGACCCAGCGGCTGTTGCGCCGGATGGCGCGGAAGACCCCGAGCAGGCGTTGGAAGCCCAGCCCGAAGACGACGAACGGTATCCCCAACCCGAGGCAGTACGCCACGGCGAGCACCACGGCCCGGTCACTCTGCCCGCTGGTGGCCGCCATGCCCATCACCGCGCCGAGCGTCGGCCCGGTGCACGGCACCCAGCTCAGCGCGAAGACCGCCCCGAAGACCGGGGCGCCGAGCAGGCCGGCCGACGGCAGTCGGGAGATCCGGAACTCGCGTTGCAGGGCGGGGATCATCCCCAGGTAGCCCAGGCCGAGCACGATGATCAACGCGCCGACGACGATCTCCAACTGCCGCTCGTAGTCGAAGAAGACCCGACCGATGCCGGCGAACAGGATCGCGGTGGCCACGAAGACCACGGTGAAGCCGGCGATGAAGAGCAGCGTCCCGGCGAGCACCCGGCCCTTGACCGCCGCCACCGCCGTCGTCCGCTCTTGGACCGCGACGCCACCAGCGCCGTCGGGGGCCGGGGCCGCCGTCGGCCGCCGGCCGTCGAGGTCCGCGCCGGCCAACCCGGTGACGTACGACAGGTAGCCCGGCACGAGTGGCAGCACGCACGGGGAGAGGAAGCTGACCAGGCCGGCGAGCGCCGCCGCACCGATGGCGAGCACCAGCGGCCCGCTCCGGGCAAGCTCCTCGAACGTCTCGCCCATCAGTTCGACGCCGGCTTCTCGGCCGCGATCTTCTCCACGATCGGCCGCAGCTCGTCCTGGGTCACGGCACGGCGGATCACCACAGCGATCCGGCCGTCACGGTCGAGGACCACTGTCGCCGGTGTGGCGTTGGGCGGGATGTCGAAATTCAGCGCCTGGCGGCTGGCCGGGTCGAAGATGCTCGGGTAGGTGACCCGCCCCTGCTCGAAGGCGATCGCCTTGTCCCTGCTGTCCTGCACGTTGACCCCCAGGAAGGTCACCCCGGACGCCTTGGTGGCCTGGTAGGTGGCCTCCAGATCGTCGGCCTCCGCACGGCAGGGCGCGCACCAGGAGCCCCAGAAGTTGACCACCACCACCTGGCCGCGTGCCTGGGAGATGTCGTACTGGCCGCCGGTGAGCAGTTCGCCGCTCATCTTCGGGGTCTTCGACCGCTGGTCCTCGGCACAGGTGACCGTGAGGCCGTCGCTGGTGCAGTTCTTCTCCCCGCTGCCACCCGAGGAACAGCCGACGAGCGCCACCGCGGCGACGGTGGCGAGCAGACCGGCGGTCCACCTCCGGGTGGTCATCAGGCCCCCTTGGCCGTCCGGGCTGTCGCGGAGAGAGCGACGAGGTGCGCGGCCGGCTCGCTGTAGCCGATGCCCACCACCTTCGCGTCGTCGAAGTGGAACGACGTGAGGCTCGCCAGCCCGCACTGGCGCTTGCGCGGGTCGTGCCAGAGCCGCTTGCGCTCGACGTAGCGGCGCAGCGTCCAGATCGGGAGCTGGTGCGAAACCAGCACCGCCTCGCGTCCCTCGGCGGCGACCCGGGCGGCGTGCACGGCCGCGAACATCCGCTCGGCGATCACCCGGTACGCCTCACCCCAGGACGGCGTCACCGGATCACGCAGCACCCACCAGTTGCGCGGGTCGCGGAACGACCCGTCGCCCGGAGAGACCTTCTTGCCCTCGAACCAGTTGGCGCTCTCGATCAGCCGCTCGTCCACCCCGACCGGCAGCCCGAACTGGGCGGCGATCGGCTCGGCGGTCTGCTGCGCGCGCTCCAGCGGGCTGGCCACCACGTGCACGATCTCCCGCTCGGCGAGACCCTGCGCGGCGGCCTTGGCCATCTGCACGCCCAGCTCGGAGAGGCGGAAACCGGGCAGCCGCCCGTACAGGATCTGGTCGGGGTTGTGCACCTCGCCGTGCCGGAGCACGTGGACCACCGTCTTCGCCACTGTCTGTTACCCCCCGTGACCGGCCGCTGCCGCCGCGTTCGCCGCCGTCGGCAGCGCGGCGGCGATGTGCTCCAGAGCGGCGTCGTCGATCGCCGCCGACACGAACCACGACTCGAACGCGCTCGGCGGCAGGTAGACGCCGGAGGCGAGCATCGAGTGGAAAAACGCCTTGAACGCCGGCACCTGCTGGGTGCGCGCGCTGTCGTAGTCGACCACGTCGGCGTCGGTGAAGAAGATCGAGAACATGCTGCCCGCGTACGACAAACGGTGCGGGACCCCGGCGGCGGCCAGCGCGTCGGACGCCAGCCTGCCCACGACGGCGGCCGTGTCGTCGAGCTTGCGGTAGAGCGCGTCGTCGGCGAGCCGCAGGGTCGCGAGGCCAGCGGCGCAGGCCAGCGGGTTACCGGAGAGCGTCCCGGCCTGGTAGACCGGGCCGGCCGGCGCGAGACGCGCCATGATGTCCGCGCGCCCGCCGAACGCCGCGGCGGGCAGGCCACCACCCATGACCTTGCCGTACGTCCACAGGTCGGCGTCGGAGGCGTCGAGGCCGTGCCACCCGGCGCGGGAGACCCGGAACCCGGTCATCACCTCGTCCACGACGAGGAGTGCGCCGTGCGCGTGGGCGATCCGGGCCAGCTGCTGGTTGAAGCCGTCGCGGGGGGCCACCACGCCCATGTTGCCGGCGGCGGCCTCGGTGATCACGGCGGCGATGTGCGGGCCCTCGGCGGCGAACGCCTCCTCGACGGCCCGGATGTCGTTGTACGGCAGCACGATCGTCTCGCTGGCCGCCGCGCCCGTGACGCCGGGCGAGTCGGGCAGGCCGAGGGTCGCCACGCCGGAGCCGGCGGAGGCGAGCAGCGCGTCGACGTGACCGTGATAGCAGCCGGCGA
Source organism: Micromonospora sp. WMMD736 (assembly GCF_049179015.1). Classification (NCBI taxonomy): domain Bacteria; kingdom Bacillati; phylum Actinomycetota; class Actinomycetes; order Micromonosporales; family Micromonosporaceae; genus Micromonospora; species Micromonospora sp. WMMD736. Next base: position 4,709,975 of record NZ_JBMHMI010000001.1, on the reverse strand, counting down.
ACTTGACGATCTTGGAGCGACCGGTGAAGCCCCGGGCCAGCCGGATCGCCGACATGGTCGCCTCGGTGCCGGAGTTGACCAGGCGGACCTGCTCCACCGGCGTCCGGTCGACGATCTCGGCGGCCAGCTCCACCTCGCCCGGCGTGGGCGTGCCGAAGCTGGTGCCCCGGGCGGCGGCGGCCTGCACGGCGTCCACCACCTCCGGGTGGGCGTGCCCGAGGATCAGCGGACCCCACGAACACACCAGGTCGACGTAGCGGCGACCGTCGGCGTCGAACAGCCACGGCCCCTCACCACGGACCATGAAGCGCGGGGTGCCGCCAACCGCCTGGAAGGCGCGCACGGGGGAGTTGACCCCGCCGGGCACGATGGCGCGGGCGCGGTCGAACAGGGCCTCGGAGGCCGGCGCGTCGGCCGGGTAACGGCCAGATCCGGCGAAAACGATGTCGGTCACGATGCCGCCATTGTGTCAGCGCCGGACGGTCAACCAGCAGCCACCCCGGGCGAGGGTTACCGGGCTCACCCGCTCTCGACGCTCGTCACGGGCTCGGCGGGCGGCGCGGTGTCCGGCTGGGTGGCGCGGGGTCGCAGCACGGCTCGTCGCCTCGACAGGCCGGGTCGGCTGGATCGCGCTAGGCTGACCGAGTGGATCGTGCCGAACTGTCCATCACGCTACACCGGACGGGTGACGAAGCAGTGCTTCGCCTGGCCGGTGAGATCGACATGCTCACGGCCGCCCAGCTCAGCACCGTGGTCAACGAGGTGCTGACCGATCCGCCCCCGCGGATCGTGCTCGACCTCGGCGGCGTCACCTTCTGCGACTCGCAGGGCCTGGGCACGCTCGTGGTGCTCAGCCGCAAGGCCAGCCACGCGCAGAGCCTGCTGATGCTCACCCACGTCGGGGACTTCCTCATCCGCGTCCTGGACATCACCGGCCTCCGCAGCGCCCTGATGATCCGCAACGACCAACCCACCGGCTAACCCCCCACCCCTCCCCTCCCCTCTCCCGCGCCACGCCCGCCCGCCCGCAGGCGTTGATCATGAAGTTATTGCCAAATTCCGTCCCATTTGTCGGCAATAACTTCATGATCAACGCGCTTCGGGTGACCGAGCCGGGCCGGGTTTCAGGGAGTGGGGATGTTTCGGGTTTGGAAGGTTTTTAGGGCCACAGCCAGGAGGAGGGCGGCCAGGGCCGTCAGGGTCAACAGGGGGGTTGCGGTCCAGTTGTCGGACAGGATCTGGGGGGTGTGGGTGAAGGGGCTGAGGTCCAGGACCCACTGGCTCAGCTTCAGGACCGCGCCGATCTGACCCAGCAGCAGGCAACCGGCGAGCACCGCCCACGCCGCCCAGGAGAACCGGGGTAGCCAGCCGACCAGCAGCGCCGCCAACCCGGCGAGCACCCACGCCGCCGGCACCTGGGCGAGCCCCACGCCGAGCATCCGGGGCACCTCGCCGCCGACGTCACCGACGCTGAGGCCGTACGACAGTCCCGTCGCCGCTCCCGTCACGGCCAGCACCACCACCGGACCGAGCAGCGCGAAGAGCAGGTGCGCCGCCAGCCAGCGGGACCTGCTCACCGCCGTGGCGAGCAGCGGTTCGGCCCGCCCGGCCGTCTCCTCCGCCCGCGCCCGCAGCGCGGCCTGGATGCCGTACCCGGCGGCGGCCAGCGCGGTCAGGCTCAACGTGCTGCCGAGGTACGCCTCGGCCAACGTCGACGACCCACCCAGCCGGGCCAGCAGCTCGGCGACCTGCTCGTTGCCCTGCACCGCGTCGCCGGCCGCGTCCGCCGCCCCGCCCAGCACCAGACCGAGCAGCCCGAAGCCGACCGTCCAGCCGAGCAACTGGCCCCGGTGCAGCCGCCAGGCCAGGCCGAACGGCCCCGCCAGCGTGCCGGTGGCCGGGCCGAGGCGGGGTGGCAGCACGCCGGCACCCACGTCCCGGCGTACCGAGACGGGGTACGCGACGAGCGCCACCGCCACGCTGAACAGCACCGGCAGCAGCAGCACCCACCAGCGTTCACCGGCAAAGGGCCGCCCCCGGGCCGCCCAGCCGAGCGGGGAGAGCCAGCTCAACCATTCGGCGCTCCCGCCGCTGCCACCGGAACCTCCGGCGTCGCCGCCGAGTCGCAGCGCGAACGCCAACCCGAGCACGCCCAGGCCGATGCCGCGCGCCCCGCCGGCGCTCTGGGTGAGTTGCGCGGCCAGGCCGCCGACCGTGGCGAACGCGACGCCGGTCAGGGCCACGCTGACGCCGAACAGGAGCGACCCGGCACCGGGCAGGCCCGCGGCGACCAGACCGCCGGCGATGAGCAGGCCGAGCAGCAGATTCGCGGCGTACGTGACCAGCAGCGCCGCGGTCAGCCCGGCGTACCGGCCGAGGACCGACGCGCCCAGCAACTCCCGCCGACCGGCCTCCTCCTCGGTACGGGTGTGCCGCACCACCGTCAGCACGCTCGCCAGGGCGGCGACCAAGGCGAACAGACCCGCCCGCTGGACGGTGAGCGCGCCGATGCTGTCGCCGTACACCGGACCGAGCAGCGCGACGATCGACGGGTTGCTCGCCGTGCCGGCCAGGTAGGCGGCCCGCTCGGCGGCGGTCGGATAGAGGCCGGCGTACGCGCCGGCATAGCTGGCCGGCAGCACGGCCAGCGGAAGTATCCAGATGGGCAGCACGATCCGGTCCCGCCGCAGGATCAGCCGGACCAGGTGCCGGGTGCCGGTGAACGCGCTGGCTCGCGGGCCCGGCTCACTCCGCGCGCTCACGACGACACCTGCTCGGTCTGGTAGTGCCGCAGGAACAGCTCCTCCAGCGTCGGCGGTTGGCTGACCAGGCTGCGTACGCCGATCTCGGTGAGCCGACGGAGCGCGACGTCCAGCGCGGCGTCCTCCACGTCGAAGCGCACCCGCTGCCCGTCCACCCGCAGGTCGTGTACGCCGGTGAGCTGACCCAGGCCGTCCACCGGGCCGGTCAGCTCGGCCTCGATGGAGGTGCGCCGCAGGTGTCGCAGCTCGCTCAGGGTGCCGGTCTCCACGTCCCGCCCGTTGCGGATGATCGTCACCCGGTCGCAGAGCGCCTCCACCTCGGCCAGGATGTGGCTGGAGAGCAGCACGGTACGACCGTCGGCCTTCGCGCGGCGCACCCAGTGCTGGAAGACCTCCTCCATGAGGGGGTCCAGGCCGGAGGTCGGCTCGTCCAGGATGAGGAGTTCGGCGTCCGACGCGAGAGCGGCCACCAGGCCGACCTTCTGCCGGTTGCCCTTGGAGTACGTCCGGCCCTTCTTGCGGGGATCCAGCTCGAAGGAGTCCAGCAGTTCGGCGCGGCGGGCCGGGTCGAGGCCGCCGCGCATCCGGCCGAGCAGGTCGATGACTTCGCCGCCGGAGAGGTTGGGCCAGAGCGTCACGTCGCCCGGCACGTACGCCAGCCGGCGGTGCAGGGCCACCGCGTCGCGCCACGGATCGCCCCCGAGCAGGCGGACGACCCCCGCGTCCGTCCGCAGCAGACCGAGGAGCGCCCGGATGGTCGTCGACTTGCCGGCGCCATTCGGACCGAGGAAGCCGTGCACCTCGCCGGCGCGGACGGTCAGGTTCAGACCGTCGAGCGCCCGGACCCGGCCGAAGGTCTTGACCAGGCCGGACACGTCAATCGGAGTTTCCATATATCGGAAGCTACACTCGTTTCACAAAGTTGTGAAGACAGTGTGAGCCGGGCACCATCGGTGCCCAACGAACCACGCGGGAGGGGCAGAAATGGCAGCGGCCGACGGCCACGACCCGGTGCACCTCTTCGTCGAACGGATGGCCCTCACGTTCGCCGAAGTCGGCTTCCCACGGATGGCCGCCCGGGTGCTGTTCACCGTCATGAGCGCGGACGATCCGCTGACGGCCGCCGAGATCGGCGAACGGCTCGGGGTCAGCGCGGCGGCGGTCAGCGGCGCGGTCCGCTACCTCACCCAGTTCGGCATGCTGATCCGGGAGCCCGTCCCCCGCTCCCGCCGCGACCGTTACCGGATGCCGGAGAACCCCTGGTACGAGGGGACCATCACGAAGACCGCGATCTACAAGACGTTCATCGACGTGGCCGAGGGCGGCATCGGGGCCCTCGGCGCGGACACGCCAGCCGGCGAACGGGTGGCCGAGATGCGGGACTTCTTCCTCTTCGTCCAAGAAGAAATCGACTCACTGGGCGAACGCTGGCGCGTCCGCCGGGCGCAGGCCGGTCACCTGCGCCCGGGTGAGTCAGGCTGAACTGCCCCAGCGGGCCTGCTCCAGCAACTCCATCGCCCGGTCCCGCGCCCCGGAGTCGTCGGAGCGCAGGAGCGTGGTGGCCTCGTCCACCGCGTCGGTGAGCCGCCGCCACTGCGCGTCACGCTCCCGCACCAGGTCCGACTGGGCGGCCAACTGCCGGGTCTTCACCCACAGCTCGACGAAGACCGACACCTTGGCCCGCAGCACCCATGGGTCGAACGGCTTGGTCAGGTAGTCGACGGCACCCACCTGGTAGCCCCGCAGGGCGAGCTGGGCGTCCCGGTCGGCGGCGGTGAGGAAGATGATCGGCACGTGCCGGGTGCGCTCCCGGCGCTTAATGTGGCTGGCCGTCTCGAAGCCGTCCATGTCCGGCATCTGCGCGTCCAGCAGGATCACCGCGAAGTCGTCCACCAGCAGCTGCTTGAGTGCCGCCTCGCCGCTCTCCACGGCCACCGACTGGACCGGCAGGCCCTGGAGGATCGCCTCCAGGGCCATCAGGTTCTCCCGGCGGTCGTCCACGAGCAGCGCCTTGGCCATCTGGGTCACGAAGTCTCCTCGGTGCGGCTGCCGCTGATCCAGGACGACATCAGCTCGATCAGGTCGTCGAGGTCGACCGGCTTGGTGATGTAGTCGCTCCCCCCGGCCGCGAGCGCCGACTCACGGTCGCCCGGCATCGCCTTCGCGGTCAGGAAGACGACGGGAAGGTCGGCGAACCGGTGGTTACGCCGGATCTGCCGGGTCGTCTCGTACCCGTCCTGGTCGGGCATCATGGCGTCCATCAGCACGATGTCCACCTCCGGATGCTCGGCCAGCAGGCGGACGCCGTCCGCCCCGTTGTCCGAGTACAGCACGGTCATGCCGTGCAGCTCCAACGCGCTGGTCAGAGCGAAGACGTTGCGCACGTCGTCGTCCACGATCAGCACCGTGGCCCCGTCCAACTGCCGGGTGGCCGGCGCCTCCGGCCGCTCCGGCAACAGCTCCAGCGGCGGCATGAGCAGCGAAGACGGCAGGCCGGCGCGCTGCGGAGACGGCGGTTGCGGCGCGACGACCGCGTCCGGAGCCAGGACCTGGGGTACGAACAGCGTGAACGTCGAGCCCTGCCCGGGGGCCGACGAGACGGTGATCGTGCCACCGATCAGTCGCGCCAGGTCCCGGCTGATCGACAGACCCAGACCGGTGCCGCCGTAACGGCGGCTGGTCGTGCCGTCCGCCTGCTGGAACGCCTCGAAGATGATCGACAGCTTGTCGTCCGAGATGCCGATCCCGGTGTCGATCACCGTGAACGCGATCACCTGCTGGGCGTTCGTCAGCGCGGGCACGTCGAACACCGCGTTCGGCGCGGCCGGCGCGATCCGCAACGTCACCGCGCCGTTGTCGGTGAACTTCACCGCGTTGGAGAGCAGGTTGCGCAGGATCTGCTGCAACCGCTGCGCGTCGGTCACCAGCGCTGGCGGCAGATCCTTGCTGACGCGTACCTGGAAGTCGAGATTCTTCTCCTCGGCCTGCGGCGCGAACGCCTGCTCGACGAAGCCGCGCAGCTCGGTGAAGCGGATCTCGGTGGGCTCGACATCCATCCGGCCCGCCTCGATCTTGGACAGGTCGAGGATGTCGTCGATCAGGCGCAGCAGGTCGGAGCCGGAGCCGTGGATGGTCCGGGCGAACTCGATCTGCTTCGGGCTGAGGTTCTGCTCCGAGTTCTCCACGAGCAGACGGGCCAGCAACAGCAACGAGTTCAGCGGCGTACGCAGCTCGTGGCTCATGTTGGCCAGGAACTCCGACTTGTACGCCGACGCCCGGGTGAGCTGCTGCGCCTTCTCCTCCAGGCCGAGGCGGGCCAGCTCGATCTCCCGGTTCTTGGTCTCGATGTTGCCCTTCTGCTCGGACAGCAGGGTGGCCTTCTCCTCCAGCTCGGCGTTGGTGCGCTGCAACTCCGCCGACTGCTCCTGCATCTCGTGGGCCAGCCGCTGCGACTGGGCCAGCAGCTCCTCCGTACGCCGGTTGGCCTGGATGGTGTTGACCGCGATGCCGATGGTGAGCACCAGCCGCTCCAGGAACGACAGGTGCAGCTCGGAGAAGGCGGACACGCTGGCGAACTCGATCACCCCGAGCAGCTCCCCCTCGAACAGCACGGGGAGCACCACCAGGTCGGTCGGGGGCGTCTCGGCCAGGCCCGAACGCAGCGTGAGGCGGCTGTTCGGTGGGGCGCTGACCCGGATCGTCCGGCGCGACAGGGCGGTCTGCCCGACCAGCCCCTCGCCCGGCCCGAAGGTGACGTCGTGCCCCCGCGCCACATAGCCGTACGACGAGGTCAACCGCAGCCGCATGCTGCCGTCGGTGTCGTCGGCGAGGAAGAACGCGCCGAGCTGCGCGTCGACCAGCGGAGTCACCTCCGTCATGATCATGCGGCAGACCTCGCCCAGGTCGCGCTGGCCCTGCAACAGGCCACCGATGCGGGCCAGGTTGGAGTCCAGCCAGCCCTGCTCGGCGTTCTTCTTGGTCGTCTCCCGGAGGGTGACGACCATCTGATTGATGTTGTCCTTCAGCTCGGCGACCTCGCCCTGCGCCTTGACGGCGATCCGCTGGGTCAGGTCGCCCCGGGTCACCGACGTGGACACCTGGGCGATCGCCCGTAGCTGGGTGGTCAGCGTCGAGGCGAGCTGGTTGACGTTCTCGGTCAGGTCACGCCAGGTGCCGGAGACGCCCTTGACCTGCGCCTGACCACCCAGCTTGCCCTCGATGCCGACCTCGCGGGCCACCCGGGTCACCTCGTCGGCGAACGACGAGAGCTGGTCCACCATCGTGTTGACGGTCGACTTCAGCTCCAGGATCTCGCCCTGGGCGTCCACCGTGATCTTCTGGCTCAGGTCGCCCTTGGCCACCGCCGTCGTCACCGAGGCGATGTTGCGGACCTGGCTGGTCAGGTTCGAGGCCATCGAGTTCACGTTGTCGGTCAGGTCCCGCCACGTACCGGAGACGCCCTTGACCTGCGCCTGACCACCCAGCTTGCCCTCGGTACCCACCTCACGGGCCAACCGCGTCACCTCGTCGGCGAACGACGAGAGCTGGTCCACCATCGTGTTGACGGTCGACTTCAGCTCCAGGATCTCGCCCCGCGCGTCCACCGTGATCTTCTGCGACAGGTCACCCTTCGCCACCGCCGTCGAGACCTGAGCGATGTTGCGGACCTGGGCGGTCAGGTTCGACGCCATCGAGTTCACGTTGTCCGTCAGGTCCCGCCAGGTGCCGGCGACCCCGCGCACCTGGGCCTGCCCGCCGAGCTTGCCCTCGGTGCCCACCTCACGCGCGACCCGGGTCACCTCGTCGGCGAACGACGAGAGCTGGTCCACCATCGTGTTGACGGTCGACTTCAGCTCCAGGATCTCGCCCCGCGCGTCCACCGTGATCTTCTGCGACAGGTCACCCTTCGCCACCGCCGTCGTCACCGACGCGATGTTGCGGACCTGGCTGGTCAGGTTCGACGCCATCGAGTTCACGTTGTCCGTCAGGTCCCGCCACGTACCGCTGACGCCCTTGACCTGCGCCTGCCCGCCCAGGTTGCCCTCGGTACCGACCTCGCGGGCCACCCGGGTCACCTCGTCGGCGAACGACGAGAGCTGGTCCACCATCGTGTTGACGGTGTTCTTCAGCTCCAGGATCTCGCCCTGCGCATCGACGGTGATCTTCTGCGACAGGTCACCCTTGGCGACAGCCGTGGAGACCTGGGAGATGTTGCGGACCTGGCTGGTCAGGTTGCCGGCCAGCTGGTTGACGTTCTCGGTCAGGTCACGCCAGGTGCCGGACACACCCCGCACCTGCGCCTGACCACCCAGCTTGCCCTCGATGCCGACCTCACGCGCCACCCGCGTGACCTCGTCCGCGAACGACGAGAGCTGGTCCACCATCGTGTTGACGGTGTCCTTCAGCTCCAGGATCTCGCCCTGCGCCGCCACGGTGATCTTCTGCGACAGGTCACCACGGGCCACCGCCGTCGAGACCTGCGCGATGTTACGGACCTGGGCGGTCAGGTTCGACGCCATCGAGTTGACGCTGTCGGTGAGGTCCTTCCAGGTGCCCGCCACGTTCGGCACCTCGGCCTGGCCGCCCAACTTGCCCTCGGTGCCGACCTCACGGGCCACCCGGGTCACCTGCTCGGCGAAGAGCCGCAGCGTGTCCGTGAGGTAGTTCATCGTGGCGGCCAACTCGGCCACCTCACCGCGGGCGCTGACCGTGATCTTCTGCGACAGGTCGCCCTTGGCCACCGCCGTCGCCACCTGCGAGATCGACCGCACCTGGCCGGTGAGGTTCGACGCCATGGTGTTCACCGAGTCGGTGAGGTCCTTCCAGGTGCCGGCGACACCCCGTACGTCGGCCTGGCCGCCCAACTTGCCCTCGGTGCCCACCTCACGGGCCACCCGCGTCACCTCGTTGGAGAACGAGGACAACTGGTCGACCATCGTGTTCACGGTGCGCCCGATGCGCAGGTACTCACCGCGCAGCGGCCGACCGTCGATCTCCAACGCCATGTGCTGGGACAGGTCGCCGTCGGCGACCGCCACGATGACCCGGGCGATCTCGGTCGTGGGCCGGCCCAGATCGTCGATCAGCGAGTTGATCGCCCGTTGCCCCTCCGCCCAGGAGCCGTCCAGCCCTTCGTCGTCGAGCCGTTCGGTGAGCCGGCCGTCCCGACCGACGATCCGGCTGATCCGCCGCAGGTCCAGGTACTGCCGCTCCTGGAGCGAGACCACCTCGTTGAAGGCGTCCGCCACCTCACCCGCCTTGCCGGCGCGGCGGGGCAACCGGACCTTCAGATCACCGCGACGCACCCGTCGCAGCGCCTCGGTCAGCTCACCGAGAAGCGCCTCCTGGTCGGTCGCGGACGGATCCGCGTACGCCTGCTTCGCCGTGGTCATGATGCCTCGCTCACCTGGGGGGGGTCCGTGCCCGTACAGACACACCGGCACCCCATATTGTGCCCGCGCCGGCCGCAGTGCCAGGGTGCGCGACCCGCCGATCGGCCCCGGCGGCCCCCGCGATCCTCGCGCCGGCACCCAACCCGACACAGACGCCGCCGAGTGGCGCTCGTCACGTCGGAGAGGCCGCAGCGCCTCCCGCCGATCCGCGATCGGCTTGGCACCTGGCCGGGGGACGGTAGAGGATACGGGGGTGTCAGCCGAGGCGGGGCCCGCGACGGCCGGGGCCCGGAACGGGGCCGTCCGGCGTGTCCGTCTGCCCGCCGACCGTCGTACGCCCGCCGCCGCCCGCGCGGTCGTCCGCTCCGTCCTCACCGAGGCGCACCTCGACGACCTGGCCAACGAGGCGCTGCTGCTCACCACCGAGCTGACCACCAACGCCGTCGAGCACGCCGGCACGGAACTGGACATCGAGGTCGTGGCGGACGGTGTCGGGCTCTCCGTGACCGTCTCCGACTTCGCGCCCAGCCCCGGCAACGACGAGCTGACCGTCGGCGTCCGCAACGACACGACCGAGATCGACGAAGTCTCCGAGCGAGGTCGCGGACTGCTGCTCGTCGACCACTTCGCCAGCCGCTGGGGCACCACGTACCTGCCGACCGGCAAAGGTGTCTGGTTCCGCCTGGACCGTCCCGGCACCGAGCCGAGCGTCGGCGCCAGCGCCGGCGGCACGTCGGTGGTCGGCGTCCCCGGGGCCGGCGACAGCTCGGCACCGAGCGCGGGCGCGATGAGCGAACTCATGCAGACCGCCCCCGACATGTACGCCGACGACCCGCTGCCGGACTTCGCCGCCAGCCTGCTCAGTCGGGTCGCCGAGATGGTCGGCGCGGCCGGTGGGGCGGTCCGCCTCGACCGGGGCGACGGGCAGGGCCGACAGCTGTTGGCCCGGTTCGGCCGGCAGCCCCGCCCCGACAGCGAACTGCTGCGGGTGCCGCTGACCGTGCACCGCCCGTACAGCGGGGAGTTGGAGCTGGACGCCGCGCCGTCGGCGTACGCCCGCCCGTTGGCGGTGCTCACCGCGGAACGGCTGTCGCTGCACCTGGAGAACGACCGGCTGCGCCGGGCGGACGTCCGCCGGCAGGTGTGGCTGACGTTCCTCGCCGAGGCGAGCGAACTGCTGGCCCAGTCGCTGGACGTCGAGCTGACCATGGCGTTGATCCCGCAGTTGGTGGTGCCCCGCCTCGGCCAGTGGTGCGCCGTGCACACCACCGACGAGTGGGGTCGGCTACGGCTGGCCGCGACCAGCCACGCCGACGAGTCGGTGCTGCCACAACTGCACCGGGTACTGGCGGAGACCGGCCCGGATTCCATCCAGGCCCGACTGCGGGAGGCGTCCCGCAGTGCCGCGCAGATCCCGCTCGGCGGCCCGATGGAGGGTTTCGCGGTCCCGCTGATCGCCCGTGGCCAGCGCCTCGGCACTCTCGCGGTGGGCCGGCACCAACGGCACCGGCACGACCCGGACGAGGTGGCCGTCCTGGAGGACGTGGCCCGGCGGGCCGCGCTGGCGATCGAGAACGCCCGGATCCACGCCGAGCGCCGAAGGGTCGCGCAGACGCTCCAGAAGTCCCTGCTGCCGCCCGTGCTGCCGGTGGTGGAGGGCATCGGCTTCGCCGCCGAGTACGTACCCACGGGCGACGACGCCGAGGTGGGTGGCGACTTCTACGACGTCGTGCCGCTGCCCGACGGGCGCTGGCTCGTGGTGATCGGCGACGTGTCGGGCAAGGGCGTCCAGGCGGCGGCGGTCACCGGGCTCGTCCGGGACGTGATCCGGGTGCTGGTGGGTGACGGCAAGCCGCTGCCGGAGGCGCTGGCCCGGCTCAACGAGACGCTCGTCGAGCGGGGCGGCGGCCGGTACTGCACGTTGGCCCTGGCCGCGGTCGGGCCCGGCGACGGCCACCACCTCGACGTGTCGCTGCACCTGGCCGGGCACGATCGGCCGGTGCTGCTGGCCGGCGCGGGCGGCGCCCGGTTCGTCGGGGTCGGGGGTACGGCGCTGGGTCTGCTCGACACCATCACCTCACCGACGACCGAGATCACGCTCGCCCCCGGCGACTCGCTGATCTTCTATACCGACGGGGTCACCGAGCGGCGGCACGGTCGGGAGCTGTTCGGCACCGACCGGCTACGCGACGCGGCCGCGCCGCTGGCCGGCTACTCCGCCGACGTGGTCGCCGCGCGCCTGCGCGCCGCCGCCATCAACTTCTCGGTCGAGCCACCCCGGGACGACATCGCCGTCCTGGTCCTCCGCAACGACGCGGTCTGATCGCACGGCCTCACGGGCCGGCGCGGCCTCACGGGCCGGCGCAGCCTCACGGGGCCGGCGCGGCGTCACGGGGCCTCCCCAGCGTGCTGGACGGCCGCACAGGTCAGCGCGCCTCACAGACCGCCGGGGAGGCGACCGGGGGCCAGGCGACGGTCCGGGTCGAGGTGCTCTTTCGCGGCGCGGAGCTGGACCAGGCCCGCCAGCTCGCCCCACAGGTCGACGGCCTGCCGGACCGCGGCCGGGGCGGAGACGACCACGCAGCGGCCCTGCCGGGCCAGCAGCACACCCCGGACGGCAGCCAGGATGGACGCCACCCGGTCGGGCGCCACCGCGCCGGGCAGGGCCGCGTGCACCACGCCCAGACCGGCCGAGCCCCGCACCGGCACGGGTGCGCCGGCCGCGTCGCGCAACGCGTACACGGCGGCGTGCAGATCACTGATCGGCACCTCCAGGCGTAGTGCCGTGTCGCCGGGCGCGAAGGGGTAACGACGCCACCATGGCGGCGCCGAGTTGGTCACCGTCGCCTCGCCGTGCAGCAGGCCGACCAGGCGCTCGGCGCGTTCGTTCACCTCGGCCGGGCCGCCTTCGAGCAGTACGACGAGGCTGCCCGCCCGGGACGGGGCCCCGGACCGGCCCGACATCGACGGGTGGCGCTCGCGGGCGGTGGCGGACGGATGGCCCGGCGGGTACACGGTGCGTGGCCGGGGCAGGCCACCGGGCAGGTCCAGCTCGATGGCCGCCGGGTCGAGGCGGGCGGCGAGGATCGACCGGATCAGCTCATGGACCTCCAGCGGGGTCCACACCGGCCGGGACACCCACAGCCGGCTGGCCGGCACCGGCTGCACCCGCAGGCTCGCCGAGACCAGCACGCCGAGCGCACCCTGCGAACCACACAGCAGTCGGGCCAGGTCGAGCCCCGGCGCGCCGCCGCCGGCACTGACCAGCTCACCGTCGGCGGCCAGATAGCGGACGCCGACGAGCTGGTCGCACGGGCTGCCGTGGCGGTGCCGCAGTGGACCGGCCTCCCCGGCGGCGAGCACCCCGCCGAGGGTCGCGCCGGGCGAGGCGGTGTCCATGGCGAGCCGCTGCCCGGTGCGCTCCAGAGTGGCCTGTACCGCCCGCAGTGGAGTGCCCGCACCCACCTCGACCACCGGGGCGCCCACCGGCTCGTGGCCGATGCCGGCCAGCCGGCCCGTGTCGAGCAGGATGTCGACCTGGGTCGGGGTGGCCCCCCAGTCGATCTTCGTGCCGGCGCCCCGGGGAACCACCGTCAGGTCGTGGGCAGCGGCCAGCCGCAGCACCTCGGCCGCGGCGTGCGGACCGCCGGGCACCGCCACCCAGCGGGCGGGCCGCCCGGCCACCTCGTCGGCCGGGCCGGCGAGTCGGGCGAACGGCGGACCGCAGATCGCGGTCAATCGTCGGGTGATCTCGATGGCTCCGGACCGGCCGAGGGAACTCGCTGCTGCCGCCATGCCGGCTATCGTACATGTGTTCTAAAGACGAGGTGGTGGTGTTCGGGAAGCCACTGGTCCGGCACGGAGGGTGAGCCGGCCGGTAACGTGGCCGCCGTGACCACCGAGACTGCCCCGCCCGCGGCGAAGCGGGTGCCCACCGAGCGCACCCACCACGGCGACACCGTCGTCGACGAGTACGCCTGGCTCGCCGCCAAGGACGATCCGGAGACGATCGCCTACCTGACCGCCGAGAACGCGTACACCGAGGAGCGCACCGCGCACCTGGCCGCCCTGCGCGCGGAGCTGTTCGAGGAGACCCGCCAGCGCACCCTCGAGACGGACCTGTCGGTGCCCACCCGCAAGGGCGGGTACTGGTACTACACCCGGACGATCGAGGGCCAGCAGTACGGGGTGCACTGCCGGCGCGCGGTTCGCGACGGCGAGTCCGACCCGCCGGTCAGCGCCGACGGCGCCCCGCTCGACGGCGAGGAGGTGCTGCTCGACGGCAACCTGCTGGCCGAGGGGCACGACTTCTTCTCGCTGGGCGCGTTCGACGTGAGCCCGGACGGGCGTTGGCTGGCGTACTCGACGGACTTCTCCGGCGACGAGCGCTTCACCCTGCGCGTCAAGGACCTGAGCACCGGGGAGCTGCTGCCCGACGAGGTGCCGGACACCTTCTACGGCACCGCCTGGTCGGCCGACGCGTCGGTGCTGTTCTACGTGACGGTCGACGACGCCTGGCGGCCGAACCGGGTCTGGCGGCACACCATCGGCTCCACCGCCTCCGACGACCAGGTGGTGCACCAGGAGGACGACGAGCGGTTCTGGGTGGGCGTCGAGCTGACCCGGTCGGAGAAGTTCATCCTCGTCGACATCCACAGCAAGATCACCAGCGAGGTGCTGGTGATCCCGGCCGGCAACCCCACCGGCACGCCGGCCGTGATCGCGCCCCGCCGGCAGGGCGTCGAGTACGCGGTGGAGCACCACGGCCACCGCTTCCTGATCCTGCACAACGACGGCGCGGAGGACTTCGCGCTCGCGTACACCTCGGCGGACGTGCCCGGCGACTGGGTGCCGCTCATCGACCACACCCCCGGCACCCGGCTGGAAGCGGTGGACGCGTTCGCGAACCACCTGGTGGTGTCGCTGCGCACCGACGGACTCACCGGGCTACGGGTGCTGCCGGTGGGCGGCGGCGACGCGTACGACATCGACTTCCCCGAGCCGCTCTACAGCGTAGGCCTGGACGCCAACCCGGAGTACCGCACCGGGCAGGTCCGGCTGCGCTACTCGTCGCTGGTCACGCCCGACTCGGTGTACGACTACGACCTGGTCACCCGGCAGATGGTGCTGCGCAAGCAGAAGCCGGTGCTGCCCGGCCCGGACGGCCGACCGTACGACCCGGCCGAGTACGAGCAGCACCGCGACTGGGCGCTCGCCGACGACGGCACCCGGGTGCCGATCTCGCTGGTCTGCCGGGTCGGCACGCCCCGGGACGGCTCGGCCCCCTGCGAGCTGTACGGCTACGGCTCGTACGAGGCCAGCATGGACCCGTGGTTCTCGGTGGCCCGACTGTCCCTGCTGGACCGGGGCGTGGTCTTCGCCGTGGCGCACACCCGTGGCGGCGGCGAGCTGGGCCGACGCTGGTACGACCAGGGCAAGATGCTGGCCAAGAAGAACACGTTCACCGACTTCGTGGCCTGCGCCCGGCACCTGGTCAAGGCCGGTTGGACGGCCAGCGACCGGCTGGTGGCCCGGGGCGCGTCGGCCGGCGGCCTGCTGATGGGCGCGGTCGCCAACCTCGCCCCGGACGCGTTCACGGGGATCGTGGCGCAGGTGCCGTTCGTGGACGCGCTCACCTCCATCCTCGACCCGTCGCTGCCGCTGACCGTCACCGAGTGGGAGGAGTGGGGCAACCCGCTCGAAGACCCCGAGGTGTACGCGTACATGAAGTCGTACACGCCGTACGAGAACGTCGCGGCCGTGGACTACCCGGCGATCCTCGCGGTGACCAGCCTCAACGACACGCGGGTGCTCTACTCCGAGCCGGCGAAGTGGATCGCGCGGCTGCGGGCGACCGCGCCGCAGGGCGACTACCTGCTCAAGACCGAGATGGGCGCCGGCCACGGCGGTCCGAGCGGTCGCTACGACGCCTGGCGCGAGGAGGCGTTCATCAACGCCTGGATCCTGGACCGCCTGGGCCGCGCCTGACGCTCGATCCCGGATGTGGTGGCAACGATCCACCACATCCGGGAAACAGCGCTCACCGCTGGCCGGCGCCGATCAGCGCGGCGACCTCACCGGTACGCACCATGCGCTGCCAGCGCAGCCGGTTGCCGATCAGCGCGGTCACCACCGACTGCACCACCACCAGGTACATCAGTTGCCGGTAGATCACCTGCTGGAACGGCAGCGCCCACAGCGGTCCGTACCGCTCCCGGTCGAGGCGCAGCGCGTACCCGGCGGTGGCCGCCTGGAGCAGGAGCAGACCGACCCAGGCCAACGCCAGGGTCGACCACGGCAGGAAGAGCAGGCCGTACACGGCGAACACGTCAACCGCCGGCGCGGTCAGCGGCAACACGACCTGGAAGACCGTGAGGTACGGCAGACCGCGTCGACCGAGCTTGCCGCCCGCGCCCGACTCGCGCAGCGCGTGCCGGTGCTTCCACATCGCCTGCATCGTCCCGTAGCACCAGCGGTAGCGCTGTCGCCAGAGCTGACGCAGCGACGAGGGCGCCTCGGTCCAGGCGATCGCGGCCTCCTCGTACACCACCCGCCAGCCGGCCCGGAGCACCTTCATGGTCAGGTCGGTGTCCTCGGCCAGCGTGTCCGACGGCACGCCGCCCACTCGCAGCAGCACCTCACGCCGGAATGCGCCGATCGCGCCGGGGATCGTCGGCATGCACTCCAGGACGTCGTACATCCGCCGGTCGAGGTTGAAGCCGATGACGTACTCCAGGTGCTGCCAGCGGCCGAGCAGGCGACGGCGGTTGGCGACCTTCGTGTTGCCGCTGATCGCGCCGACCGACGGATCGGCGAACCCCTGCACCAACCGGTACACGGTGTCCGGCTGGAAGACGGTGTCCCCGTCCACCAACACCAGCAGGTTCGCCCGGGCGGCCCGGATGCCGGTGTTCAGCGCCGCCGGCTTGCCGGCGTTGGCCTGCCGGATCACGCGTACCCCGCGGAGCCGCATCCGCTCGACGATGTCGGCGGTGCCGTCGTCCGACCCGTCGTCGACCACGATCACCTCCAGTGCCGGGTACGCGCTGGCCAACAGCGAGCGGACGGTGGCCGCGATGTTCGCGGCCTCGTTGTACGCCGGCACGATCACCGACACCGGGGCGCGTACCTCCGGGCGGGTGTGCCGGGGTCGGCGTACCCGACGCACATGCCGCTGCGCGCAGACCACCTGCACCACCAGGCGTGCCACGCCGAGCACCAGGGCCACGGCCAGCAACAGGTTCATCGCCTGCGCCGACCAGTGTGCGGCGCGTTGGGTCCACCGCAGCGCCGTACCGCTGAGGCGGCTACCGGCGGGGGCGGCGACCATCGACGGCGCGGCGTCGATGCCGGCGGAGACGGTGGTGAACCGATAGCCCTGATCGGTCAGCGCCGGCAGCAGCCGGTCCAGCGCGGCCACCGTCTGCGCCCGGTCCCCGCCGCCGTCGTGCATCAGCACCACCGCGCCCGCCCCCGTTTCGGGGTGGCGGCCCGCGCGATCGCATCGACGCCGGGACGCTGCCAGTCCCTGGTGTCCTGGTCGGCGAGGACCGCGACGTGCCCTTCGCCGGCAGCGGCGCGCAACGCGTCGTACTCGGGCCCGGTCAGCGCGTTCGGCACCGACGAGAACGGCGGCCGCAGCAGGGTGACCTCCCGACCGGTGGCGCCGGCGATCGCCTTACGGGTCAACGAGAGTTCGAGCTCACGCCGCCACGGCGGGGCGGCGGCGAGGTCCGCGTGGGTGAAGGTGTGCGACCCGATCTCGTGGCCCTCGGCGATGATCCGCCGGACCAGCTCCGGATGCTCGTTCACCCGGGCGCCGACCACGAAGAAGGTGGCGTGCGCGCCGTGCCGGCGCAGCACGTCGAGCACCTGCGGGGTCCAGCGCGGGTCGGGTCCGTCGTCGAACGTCAACGCGATGGTCCGATCCGGCAGGGCCCGGCTGACCGGCTCGTCCCCGTCCAGCCGCAGCACCGGCCCGCCCGTACCGACCCCGGGAGGCACGCCGGCGCCGGAGCCCTCGGCGGGCGCCGGGCCGGAGCCGCCGGCGATGCCGGTTACCAGGCCGTTCACGGTGAGCGCCGCGAGCAGCAGGAGCAGCCCGAGCAGCAGCAGGAGCCAGTGTGCCCGCGGGTCGCGCCGGGCCACGTGTCGCGCCCTCGTCACTGCGGCTTACCCGGCGGCCGGCTCGGCTTCGCGGTGTTGCGGTGTTCGTCGCCTCGGCCCGGCTGGGCGCTGGCGGACGGCGTCACGGTGATGGTGGAAGGCGGCGAGGACCGTCGCGCGCTGACGGTCGCCGTGGGGCCGGGCACCGGCGGCGACGTACGGGTCACCTCCGGGGGCGCGGCCGGACCGAGGGACGCCCGTGGCTGGTCGACCCCGTCCACGCCGGCCTCCACCGGCCGGGGTGCCCGGGTGTCGTCGGACCAACCCGGCAGCGGCACGGACGTGTCCATGAAGAGCCCCGCCGCGATCAGCCCAAGGCTGGTCAGCAGGCCGAGGCCCATGGCGGTACCGGCGACGACGGTCAGCCGACGGCGACGGCCGGTCCCGTCGACGAACACCGGCGGGGCAGCCCCGGGTTGGTTGTGCATCTGGAGTAGCTCCCACCGTCACCCGCGGCACGGACCGTCCGTTCCGTGACGGGGAACCCGATGGTCGGGCTCCCGATGCGCACAGCGGCACCGCAGGCTGCGGCGTTACATCGCTCAGGCCGACACCGACCGTCACCAGGCCCGCCGCCAGGGCGCCGGGACCGAGCCAGGCCAGCTGCTCCAGAGGTACGGCGACAGTCCGCTCTGTGGCAGCGGTCCGCACGACCCGGGTGTACTGGTCGCGGGTGGCCGGGTCGTCGCAGAGCGCCGCGGTGGCGTTGCACACCAGCCTCGACGATGCGCTCCTGGTGAGCCCCACCCCACCCCACCCCACCCCACCCCGCCCCGCCCCGCCCCGCCCCGCCCCGCCCCGCCCCGCCCCGCCCCGCCCCGCCCCGCCCCGCCCCGCCCCGCCCCGCCCCGCCCCGGGTGATCATGAAGTTATTGCCCCGACACGCCGATCCGGCGGGCAATAATTTCATGATCACCGGCGCAAATGGGGCCGGGACCGGCCGGCAGCCGGGGTGGGGTGGGGTGGGGTGGGTCAGTGGCGGCGGAGGACTACTACGGCTACGTCGTCCTGGATCTTGTCGGGGGCCAGTTCGACCAGGAGGCGGGCGCAGAAGTCGTCGAGGCTCGCGTCCACCGTGGCCGACACCGCGGCCAGCGCGGCAAGCCCCTCGTCGATGGTGGTGTCCCGGCGCTCGATCAGCCCGTCGGTGTAGAACACCAGCGTCGCGCCGGTCGGCAGGACGAACTCCAGATCGGCCGGTCGGGGCGCACGGACGCCGAGCAGGGGCGCCGAGTGCTGCACGAACTCGACCTTGCCGTCCCGGTGCAGCAGCGGCGGCAGGTGACCGGCGCTGGCCAGCCGGACCCGTCCGCTCGGCGGGTGCAGCAGCAGGACGCAGAGCGTGGCCAGTTCGTTCGGCAGCAGGGTACGCATAAGCTCGTTGACCCGGTGCAGGATCTCGCCGGGTTGGTGCCCCTCGACGGCGTACGCCCGCACCGCGTGCCGCAGCTCGGCCATCACGGTGGCCGCGTGCAGCGAGTGGCCGGCCACGTCCCCGATCGCCAGCAGGAGGTGTCCGTCGAGCATCACCAGCTCGTAGAAGTCGCCGCCCACCTCGGTCTGCGCGCTCGCGGGCTCGTAGCGCACCGCGAGGTCCAGGCCGGCGATGGTGGGCAGGCTGCGCGGGAGCAGGCTGCGTTGGAGGGTGACCGCGATCCGGTGCTCCTCGTCGAAGGAGCGCTGGGCCTCGACGGCCGCCGCCACGGCCTGGGCGAGCTGCACGAGCACCGGTGTCCGGGCGGTCTGGGTGGCGGTGGGTACGACCACGTAGAGCGGCGCGCGGTCCTCCCGTAGCCGGGCCGCGGCCACGGTCACCGTGTCGTCCGGGGGCCAGCTGAGCAGCCCCCAGTTCTCCGGCGATTCCACCCGTACGGTGGCCCCGGTGGGCACTCCGGTGTCGTCGACGACCCACGGCACGACGGCGGCGTCCGCGCCGGGGCCGGCGCAGACACCAGCGATGCAGTCACCGTCGAACGTCTCGGCGATCACGGCGGCGGGGCTCTTGAAGATCTGCGCGGCACCTTCCGCGGCGACCTCGAGCAGTCGCCCGAACGTCGACGCGGCGTGCACCGCGACGGTGGTGTCGGCGAGGCCGAGCAGCCGCTCGGCGAGCAGTTCGGCACGCTGCCGGGCCTGGTAGTAGCGCAGCACCGCCCGGGAGGTGGCGATCAGCTCCTCCGGCTCGATCGGCTCGGCCAGGTACGCGTCCGCCCCCCGGGTCAGGCCCTGGGCGCGGTCGGCGACGTCCACGGCGTGCGCGGAGACGTGGATCACCGGCATCGCCGGGTGCGCCGCCTTGATCCGCTCGCACACCTCGTAGCCGCTCAGGTCGGGCAGCCGCACGTCCAGCACCACGAGGTCGATGCGGTCCGTCTCGACCCGGGTCAGCGCCTCGGTGCCGCTCTCCGCTTCGAGCACGGTGTAGCCGGCCCGGGTGAGCCAGCTGACCAGCAGGTAACGCTTGGTACGACTGTCATCGACCACCAGGACGGTCGTCGGCCCGCCGTCCACCGTCACGCTCCACCTGTGGGCAGGGAGACGGTGAACGTGCTGCCCCGACCGGGCTCGCTGGTCAGCTCCAGCGTGCCACCGAGCAGGGTCGCCAACCGCCGGGCGTACGGCAGACCGAGGCCGGTGCCGCCGACCCGGGTCGCGCCGGGCACCTGGTAGAACTCCTCGAAGATTCGATCGTGCAGCTCGGGGGCGATGCCCGGGCCGGTGTCGCTGACCTCGAAGTTCCACCGGTCGTCGTGGCGTCGGGCGCGCAGCCGTACCTCGCCGCGCTCGGTGAACTTGAGACCGTTGTGCAGCAGGTTGCGCAGCACCTGACCGAGGAGCACCTCGTCGGTACGCAGCACGGCCGGCGCGGTCGGCTCCTCCACCGTCAGCTCCACCCCGGGCCGGGTGGCCAGCGCCCGCATGGTGCCGCGCAGTTGACCGAAGACCGGCCGGAGGTCCACGTCCGCCCAGTCCGGCTCGATCCGGCCCGATTCGGCCTTGGCGAGGTCCAGCAGTTCGTTGACCAGGCCGAGCAGGTCCTCGGCCGAGGAGCGGATGAGGCCGACCTGACGGACCTGTTCGGTGGTGAGGGGGTCGGACGAGGAGTCCGCGAGCAGGCGTCCCAGCCCGATGATCGCGGTCACCGGAGCGCGCAGCTCGTGGCTGACGTTGGCCAGGAAGCGGCTCTTCGACTCGCTCGCGGCGCGCAACTGGGCGGACTTCTCGTCCAGCTCGGCGTAGAGGGCGACGACTCCCCGGTTGGTCTCCTCCAACTCCTCGGTGAGCTGGTTGTAGAGCGCCACCACGCCACGGTTGGTCTCGGCCAGTTCCTCGTTCAGCACGGCCAACTCGTCGCGCTGGCTGCGCACCTCGTCGAGTGCCGCGATGAGCTGGCCGTTCTGCACGGTCAGTTCGTCCAGCGCGCTGCCCGGCGCGGTGCGGCCGAGTTGGGCACGGAACTCGGCCAGCCGCTCCGGAATCGGCGTCGGCGCGTTCGCCGGGACTCTGCGGGACATCCTTACGACCGTAACCCCCTCGACGGTCGTCACGCTCAGGGTGTCGACCAGGCGGGACACCGCAGCGGACTGCGGCTCGTACCGGCCGTCCGGGAGGGGAGTCACCGGTGCCAGGTCGGCGCGGAGGTGGAAGCGGCCGTCGGCGCCCCCATCGACGTGGAAGGTGACGTCCGCGCCGTCGGTTGTCCGCAACAGGTCCCGGGCGACCTCGCTGAGCGCCGTCGCGATCCGTACCTGGTCCTGGTGTTCGAGGCCAACGACGCCGGCCACCTCGCGGCCACGCTGGCGGATGACGAAGATGTCCTGTTCGACGCGGAGCGCCATCTGCAGCAGCGGCTCGGCGGCCGGCACGCTCGGGTCGACACTCATGCCCAGGACCTCGCCACCAGGACGCAGGCGTCGTCACGCCGTACCCCGGCGTCGCGCAGCAGGGTGGCCGCCAGCACCAGCGGGGACCGTTCGGCGACGCCCGGGTAGTCGGCCATCCGCCACCGGTCGACGACGCCGTCGCTGTGCATGACCAGCCGGTCGCCCGGCCCGAACGGGTAGTCGTAGCCGCGTACCGTCGGCCGCTGGTGCCCGGCGATGCCGGGCAGCGACACGAGCCCGCGGCGCTGTCCGTCGCTGTCGACGATCACGCCGGTGATGTTGCCCAACCCGGCGTAGTGCAGGACGTGGCCGGCCAGTTCGGCGACCGCGAGCGCGGCCCCCCGGGTGTGCGACATGCTCCGGTGCAGGTGGCTCACCACCGCCGCGGGCGGGCCGGCCGGGGCGCCCCGGAAGGCGGCGAGCGCGGCCTCGGTGGCGGCGGCGGCCAGCGGGCCGTGCCCGAGACCGTCGCTGACGAGCACCTGGTGCCGGCCGTCGACGAGCCGCACGGCGTACCCGTCACCGCTGACCGTCTCGCCGGGGATCGGCCGGGTGAGGCCGCCGGCCCAGGACGGTGCCGCCGGTTCGGCCGGCCAGACCTGGACGGCGAAGACCGTCCCCTTGCCGGGCAGGGAATACCCGTCGAACCAGCTCGCCTGCCGGACGATGGCACCGAGGCCGATGCCGAGCGTGCCGGTGGTGGAGTGCCCGTCGCGGGAGGAGACGGTGAGGTCGGCCATGCCGGGCCCGGAGTCGATGGCGACCATCTCCACGCCGGCCTGCCCGGCGCGGCGGACCGGCCGCAGCAGCAGGACTCCGTTGTCGGCGTGCTTGACGAGGTTGCTGGTCAGTTCGGCGGCGACGATGGCCAGGTCCGCGATCCGGGCGGCACCCATCCCGACCTGCTCGCCGAGGCGTTCGGCCGCACGTCGTACGGCGCTGGCCGCGCTGCTGGCCTCCACGCGGAACCAGATGCCACTGTCGGTGACCGCGTCTCCGTTCACCGGGCCCACTTGGTGACGGTGATCCGGGTGCCGGTCTCCGCCGATGTCTCGATCTCGAACTCGTCGACCAGCCGACGGGAGCCGCTTAGGCCGAGGCCGAGCCCGCCACCGGTGGTGTACCCGTCGGTCAGGGCCAGGTCGAGGTCGGCGATGCCCGGGCCGGAGTCGGCGAAGACGATCCGGAGGCCCTTGCGTCGACCGCTGTCCACGGTCGTCACCTCGACGGTGCCGCCGCCGCCGTACACCAGGGTGTTGCGGGCCAGCTCGCTCGCGGCCGTGACCACCTTGGTCTGATCGACCAGCGACAGTTTGACGGCGACCGCCACCGACCGGACCAGTTGCCGGACGCGGACCACGTCCTCGTCGCTGCGGACCGACTGCGCCTGCGGGTGGCCCAGTCCGATGTCCGTTGTCACGGCGTGGCCGTCTCGGCGTCCGGATCGTCGTCGAGCTGGTGGTCGAGCTCGTCGGCGTTGGCCGCCGCGATCAGCTCCATGCCGCGCTCGACGTTGAGGGCGGTACGGATGCCGTTCAGCGACAGCCCCAGTTCGACGAGGGTGATGGCGACGGCGGGCCGCATGCCGACCACCACCGTCTCCGCGTCGAGGACCTTGGAGATCGAGGCGATGGTGGAGAGCATCCGGCCGACGAACGAGTCGACGATGTCCAACGCCGTGATGTCGATGATGACGCCGTGGCAGCCGGTGGCCACGATCCGCTCGGCGAGATCCTCCTGTAGCTGGACCGCCGTCTGATCGGACATGTCGAGCTGGATGGAGACCAGCAGGATGTCACCGATCTTGAGGATCGGTACGCGTTCCATCAGGCGTCCCTGCGGGACTGGCGACGGGCGGTCTCGACCCCGGTGAGCCGCAACACGTGGCGCAGCGCGTCGGCGAGGCTGGCCTTGGTGGCGATGTCGCCGAACTCGATGCCGAGCGCCACGATGGTCTGCGCGATCTGCGGCCGGATGCCGGAGATGATGCAGTCGGCGCCCATCAGCCGGGCGGCCACCACGGTCTTCAGGATGTGCTGTGCGACCTGGGTGTCCACGGCCGGGACGCCGGTGATGTCGATGATCGCGTACGGGGAGCCGGTGTCGACCAGGGTCTGCAACAGCCGCTCCATGACCACCTGGGCCCGGGCGGAGTCCAGGGTGCCGACCAGCGGGACGGCGACCACGCCCTCCCACAGCTTGACCACCGGGGTGGAGAGTTCGAGCAACTGCTCGGCCTGGTCGGCGATCAGGCTCTCGCGGGTGCGTACGAAGCTCTCGAAGGTGAACAGACCCAGATCGTCGACCAGCTTGGAGTAGGCGACGAAGTCATGCAGCGCGTTGGCTGTGCCGGACTCCTGGAGCAACTCGGCCAGCACGTCCTTGAGCGCGAAGACGCTGATCGACGTCTCGGTGGCGGAGAAGCCCTGCCGGGCCCTGCCCCGGGACAGCTCGGAGAGCGTGGCGCGCAGTTCGCCCGCGTTCTCGGCGGACAGGTCGAAGCTGCCCTGCTCGGCCACGCCGACGATGGCCCGGTGCAGGTCCTCGACCTGTCGGCGCAGCTCGGCGTGGCTCAGGCGGCCCCGCAGCGAGCCGGCGACGATGTCGGTCCACCGCTGCGTGACCTGCTCGGAATGCCCGCCCAGCAGCGCGGCGAGTCGACCACTTTCCTCGGCGTTCAACGCCATCGCGAAAACCCCCTCGACCTGGACCGGCCGGACTCTATCACCGGGGTCTGCACGAGTACTTGCTGCGCAGCAACGAAATGACGATCGCCACCGGATGCCGGCTCCCGTTCTGCGTACGACCCCGGTCGTGGGATACCGTTCCCCCGATAACAGGAGGTCTGGCGAATGTCCCTGACGGTGCACACGGAACAACGCGGCGACGTGGTAGTCGTGTCGGTCGCGGGCGAGCTGGACATGGCAACCGCACCGCAGTTGCAGGACCAGATCACCGACCTGCTCGACAAGGGCCGCAACCGGCTGGTGTTCGACCTGGCGGACGTCTCGTTCTGCGACTCGACCGGGCTGTCGGTGTTCGTTCGCGCCAAGAACAGCTGTGACGAGGCCGGCGGTGTGGTGCGGTTGGCCGCTCCGCAGCGGGGCGTGCTGCGCATCCTCGAGGTGAGCGGGCTCGTCGAGGTGCTGCACACCTATCCGACGGTGGACGAGGCCGTCGCCGGCGAACCGACCCCGGCGTCCTCCTGACCACTGTTTCGACCTACTCGTCCTCGACGTAGCGGGGACGGGCGATCGCCATGCCCGCCGCCGTCTGCACGGCGAGAGCGGCCAGCAGGAATCCGATGGGCGCCGTCCAGCCGCCGGTCATCTCGTAGAGGATGCCGACCGACAGCGGGCCGAGGGCGGCGATCACGTACCCGGTGCTCTGCGCGAAGGCCGAGAGCGCGACGGTCCCGTCGGCGGTGCGCGCGCGCAGACCGATCGTGGTGAGGATCAGCGGGAACGCCCCCTGGCCGAGCGCCAGCAGGGTCACCCAGAGCAGCGCGGCGCCGTGCGGTGCCAGTGCCAGCCCCAGGTAGGCCAGCGCCGACGCGCCGGTCAGGCCGAACACCAGCGGGCGCAGGGTGGCGAGCCGACCGGCGAGGGTGGGCATCAGCAGCGCGATCGGCACGCCGAGCGCGGTCACCCCGGCGAGCAGCAGCCCGGCCGCCTCGGGCCGGTAGCCGGCGTCGCGGAAGAGTTGGGCCAGCCAGCCCATGATCGCGTACCCGCTCAGCGACTGCGCCCCGAAGTAGATCGCCATGGCCCAACCCAGCCGGGTCCGTGCCGGCCGGACCCGCGCGGCGACGGCCGCCGTCGGGGTCGCGCGCCGCGCGCCCCGGCGGGTCCGCAGCGCCAGCGGCACCCACGGGAGTACGGCCACCGCGGCCAGCCCGGCCCAGACGCCCAGCCCGGCCCGCCAGGACCCGAAGGCGTGCGCGATCGGCACGGCGCTGGCGGCGGCCACCGTCGTGCCCAGGGTCAACGCCATGGTGTACGCCCCGGTGACGAGGCCGGTCCGGTGGCCGAAGTGCTGCTTGACCAGCATGGGCAGCAGGATGTTGGCGACCGCGATGCCGGCCAGCGCCAACGCGCTGGTGAGCACGAAGATCCAGGCCGAGTCGGTGGCGGCCCGGAGCACCTGGCCGACGGCCAGGGCGATCATGGCGACCACCAGCACCCGCGCCGGGGCGACCCGGCGGACCAGCCACGGGGTGAGCGCGCCGAGGCCGGCGAACGCGATGGTCGGCAGGGTGGTGACCAGCCCGGCCATGACGCCGGAGAGCCCCAACCCGGCGCGGATCTCGTCGAGCAGGGCGCCGAGGCTGGTGACCGCCATGCGCAGGTTGAGCGCCACCAGCAGCATTCCGACCAGCACCAGCGCGCCACCGGTCACCGGGTGCGTCCGCCGGGGCGCGGACTCCCGCGTCGGGTGGGTGGCGGCGGCGGGTGTGGGCAGGGCCGGAGCGGCGGCGGCTGGCGGGGTCATGACCTCTAACCTACAATCATGGGATGAATTCTGGGCCGGTGATGTAACCAGTGCCACCGTCGGTCGATTCCCCCGCCGCGCAGCCGGCCGTGCCTCCCCGGGGGCACCGCGTCCGGCAGACCATCGAGCAGCTCCGGGCCCGGATCCTCGGCGGGGAGTGGCCGGTGGGTGGCCGCATCCCCACCGAGCCACAGTTGGTCGCCGCACTGGGCGTCGGGCGCAACACGGTCCGCGAGGCCGTCCGCGCCCTCGTGCACGCCGGGGTGCTGGAGTGCCGGCAGGGCTCCGGCACCTACGTGGTGTCCACCGACGAACTGGCCCCGGTGGTGGCCCGTCGACTGGGCGACGACCGGATGACCGAGGTCATCGAGGTACGCCGCGCCTTCGAGGTGGAGGCGGCCCGACTCGCCGCGCTGCGGCGTACACCGGAGGATCTGGCGGCGCTCGACGGCGCGCTCGCCGACCGCGAGGCGGCCTGGCGCGGCGGCCGGGTCGACGCGTTCGTGGAGGCCGACGCGGCGCTGCACGTCGCGGTGGTCGCCGCCGCGCACAACGCCATGCTCGCCGAGCTGTACGCCTCGGTCGGCGTCGCCCTGCGCAGCACCGTCGCCCAGGCGATGGGTGACGCGCTCACGCCCGAGCGCTACGTCGACCACACCCGGCTGGTCGAGGCGATCCGGGCCGGCGACGCGGGTCGGGCGGCGATCGAGGCCGGTGCTTTTCTGGAGCCGGCCGACGGGGCATAGGTTGTCCGCGACGGAAAACCGGACACCTCGGGAGTACGGATGCTCAAGGGCTTCAAAGACTTCATCATGCGCGGCAATGTCGTCGACCTGGCGGTCGGTGTCGTCATCGGCGCCGCGTTCACGACCGTGGTCACGTCGCTGACCAACGCGTTCCTCAAGCCGCTCATCGCGCTCTTCGTGCTGTTGATCACGGGCAAGAGCAACGGCCTCGAGGGTGCCGCCTGGACAATCCGCGGCGTCGAGTTCGACTGGATCAGCTTCGTCAACGCGGTGATCACGTTCCTGCTCACGGCGGCGGCGCTCTACTTCCTCGTGGTGTTCCCCATGAACAAGCTGGCCGAGCGGCGCAAGCGGGGCGAGGAGCCGCCGCCGGCCGCGCCCAGCGAGGAGGTCAAGCTGCTGACCGAGATCCGGGACGCCCTGGTCTCCGCCGGTCACACCACCCCGGGCCAGCAGCGCGGGGCGCTTGACGACGTGCTGGGTCGGCGCACCGAGCCGCCCGCGCCGCGCTGATCGGAGCGGATGCACATCGGCCCCTGCGGGATTCCCGCAGGGGCCGCATCCTCTCGTACGTGTGTTCGATAGAGTCCGGCCATGGAGCAGCGCAAGCACTGGTGGAACGGGAAATGGGGGCGGCTGGCCCGACGGGACGTCTTCCTCCGGGTGGACGCCGATCGGTGGCACGTCGAGCAGCGGGCCGGCGGCGCCGAGGGCATCTCCCGGTTCTACGAGTACGGCAGCGCGGACGAGGCCGAGGAGACGGTCCGGGCGCTGCTCGACGGCACTGACACCTGGCGGGAGCTGTCGCCCCGTCCGCCGGGCGGCTGGACCCTCCCGAACGGCTGACCGACGGCCGGACGGTGGCGCTGGACGGCCGCCACTGTTGCGCGCTGCTCGGGGGCGATGTCGCTTCTGGCGGTGATGACTCTCCGGCATATTTATGCCTGAGGGTCATCAGGCCCTTCGGGGCGGTCGCCCCGGACCGGCCGGCGATGGCGTTTAGTGACGCGCCGCCTCGGGAACCGCTGAGAGATGGACCAGCAGGACGAGCAGCAGGCGACCATCTCGCGGATCACCACCGGGATGCCGGTGATCGACGTCGCGGGCACCGAGATCGGCACCGTGGACCTCGTCCAGCGGGGCGACCCGAACGCGGTGACCGTGCAGACCCCGACCGCCGACCCGGGCAGCAGCCTGGACGAGCTGATCGAGGCGACGGCGGTCGAGGAGCCGGACGTGCCGGCCGACTTGGCGGCACGTCTGCTGCACACCGGCTACCTGAAGGTCTCCACCGAGTCGGCCGACGGGGCCGTGTACGTCCCGGCCGACCGGATCGGTTCGGTGGCCGACGGCCGGGTCCTCCTCGCCGTGGGCATGACCGACCTCCCCCGCGAGGAGTAGCTCAAACGGGCGAGGCCGGGCGGCGGCGGAAGAGCAGCAGCATGAGGCAGCCGGCGATCAGCCCCCAGAACGCGCCTCCCACGCCGACAAGCGTCACTCCCGAGGCGGTCACCACGAAGGTGACCACGGCGGCCTCCCGGCCCTCGGGTTCGGTCACCGCCGCGGCGAGCGCGGTGGCGAGCGCGCCCAGCAGGGCCAGCCCCGCGACGGCCTCGATGAGGATCGGCGGCGCGACCGCGACCAGGGCCGTGGCCACGCCCGCGCCCAACCCGAGCAGGGCGAGCCCGACGCCGGCGGTGACCGAGGCGACCCACCGACGGTCCGGGTCCGGGTGCGCGTCGGGGCCGGCGGCCAGCGCGGCGGTGATCGCCGCGAGGTTGACGGCGTGTCCGCCGGCCGGGGCGGCCAGCAGGCTGGCGAGCCCGGTGGCGCGGAGCGCGGCACCGAACGGCGGACGGTAGCCGTAGCCGACCAGCACCGCCATGCCGGGCACGTTCTGCGCCGCCATGGTGACCAGGAACAGCGGCAGGGCCAGTCCGACCAGCGCGGAGACGTTCCAGGACGGCGCGGTCAGGGTGACCGACGGGATCAGCGCGGCCCCGCTCAGCCCGGCCGGCGGCGCGGTCAGCGCGAGCGCCACCACGGCCACCAGCAGCGCCCCGGGCACCGCCCAGCGGCGGGCGAACCGGTGCAGCAGCAGCCAGCCGGCCACCACCGGCCCGGCCACCAGGGGCAGCTCGACGAGCGCCCGGACCGGAGCGGTGCACAACGGCAGCAGCACCCCGGCGAGCATCGCGCCGGCCACCGGCTTGGGGATGGCGGCCACCGCCCGGCTCAGCGGCGGGAAGAGACCGGCCGCGACGATCAGCGCCCCGGAGACGAGGAACGCGCCCACCGCGACCGGCCAGCCGCCGGGCGGTGGCCCGGTCGCCACCAGCAGCGCCGCGCCCGGCGTGGACCAGGCGACGCTCATCGGAATGCGGTGCCGCCAGCCCAGCCAGGCTGCGGCGAGACCGCACGCCACGCAGAGCGCGAGCAGGCCGGAGGCCGCCTGCGCGTCCGACGCGCCGACCGCCCGGAGCCCGGCCAGGACGACGGTGAACGAGCTGGCGAAGCCGACCAGCGCGGTCACCACGCCGGCCAGCACCGGTTGCGCGCGTCCGCCCATGCCACCCACCCCCCATGTGTTCCGTTTACGGAACGACGGCGTGTAGCACCATAGTCGGATGCCGCAGCCACCACCAGCGGGCCGCCCCGGCCTCGACGTGGACCCCGCCGTCGTCGGTCGGCGCGTACGCGCCCTGCGCGAGGAGCGGGGAATCTCGCTGTCCACACTGGCCCGGCTCGCCGGCATCGGGAAGGCGACCCTCTCCGGCCTGGAACACGGCACCCGCAACCCGACCCTGGAGACACTCTGGGCGGTCACCGCGCAGCTCGGCGTGCCCTTCACCGCCCTGCTGGCCGACCCGACCCCCGGGCCGGTGGTGCACGGCACCGCCGTCACCGCCACCCTGCTGGAGGTGTTCACCGACACCGACGCGACCTACGAGCTGTACCGGATGCGCGTCGCGCCGGGCGTCGTGCAGACGTCCCCCGCCCACCAGCCGGGCGTCACCGAACACATCACCGTGTTCGCCGGGGTGCTCCGCGCCGGACCGGCCGACGCGCCACTGACCGCCCCGGCCGGCGGTCACCTCCGCTGGGTCTCCGACGTGCCGCACACGTACGCGGCGGTGGGCGACGAGGAGGTCGCCGCGAGCCTGCTGCTGCGCTATCCCCGCCGCTGAGGCCGGCTCAGTCAACCGGCGCGGGTACCGGCATCCGCCGGCGTACCGCCCAGAGCGCCACCTCGGTACGCGACGCCGAGCCGGTCTTGCGCAGCAGGTTCGACACGTGCACGGTGACCGTCCGCACCGAGATGCCGAGTGCCTTCGCGACCTGCTTGTTCGACATACCGCTGACCAGGCAGCCCAGCACCTCGACCTCCCGGACGGTCAACTCCGGCTCGACCGCCTCCACCGGGCCGGGGGGCGTACGCGGGCCGGGCAGCCGTCGCAGCAAGGCGTCCGGCCCCTGACCGGCGTACGCGGCCAGCAGCTCGATCAACGCGTACGGGTTACCGCCGGTGTGTCGCCAGACCGAGGTGACCAGCCGGTTCGACGGGCTGCTCGCGTACACCTGGGCCAGCACCTCGGCGACCTCGGCCGGGCGCAACGGCCCCAGGTGCTGACGGACGACGCCGCGTACGCCGCAGAGCCGGGCCAACGCGCGGCGGGTGAGGTCCGGGGCAACCGCGTCGGCGGCCGGCCGGCTGGCGACGATCAGCAGCGCCGGCAGCTCGGCCACGGTGGCCAGCTCACCGACCAGATTGACGCTGGCCGGGTCGAGCGCGTGCAGGTCGTCCACGACCAGCACCGCCGGGCCCGCGCCCACCAGCAACTGCACGGTACGGACGGCGAGGCGCAGCAGGGTGCCGGGCGCGTAGCGCTCGCGCGGCGCGGTGGGCTGTTGGGCGAGCCATGCCAGCGCGTCGGGTGGCAGGGCGAGCGAGCCGGTGTCGCGGCCGGTGAGCACCGCCGCCAACCAGTCGTACGGAGCCGGGCCGTGTACCCGGGCGGCGCCCGAGAGCACCACGGACGGACGCGGCGTGAGGGCGTCCACCGCGGCGGCGACCAGCAGACTCTTGCCCACGCCGGCCGCGCCGGTGAGCACCACGACGGTCGGCGCGCGGCGCTCGGCGGCTGCCACGGCGGACCACGCCCGGTCGAGCTCGGTGAGCTCTCCGGCGCGTCCGACCATGGAAACCGGCATCATTTCTCAACCCTACGCAGTAGTGCGTAGAGACGAAGGCGGGGTGTTCTTGGCAAGCTGGCACCATGACGCTGATCCTCCGCTCGGCCATCCTCAACGACATCGGTCTGGTCCGCACCAACAACGAGGACTCGGCCCTCGCCGGTGACCGCCTGATCGCCGTCGCCGACGGCATGGGTGGCCTGCCCGCGGGTGAGGTGGCGAGCGAGATCGTGATCCGGATCCTGGACGAGCTGACGCCACCCACCGAACCGGACGCGGCCGCGGACGCCCTGCGTGCCGTGGTCAGCACCGCCAACCAGCGCATCCACGCCGCGATCACCGTGGACCCGGCACGCGAGGGGATGGGTACCACGCTCACCGCCGCGCTGCTGGCCGGCGAGACGCTGGTGCTGGCCCAGGTCGGCGACTCCCGCTGCTATCTGCTGCGCGACGGGGAGCTGACCCAGCTCACCCGGGACGACACGTTCGTGCAGGCGCTCGTCGACCAGGGCACCCTCTCCCCCGACCAGGCCCGGCACCACCCGCAGCGTTCCCTGGTGACCCGGGCCGTCCAGGGCGCGGACACGCCGCCGGCCGTCGGTGTGCTCACCGTGACGCCCGGCGACCGGCTGCTGCTCTGCAGCGACGGGCTCTCCGACTACGTCGAGGACGACGCCATCGCGGCGGCGCTGGGCATGTACTCCGACCGCCAGCAGTGCGGCGAGCAGTTGGTGAAGCTGGCCCACCATGCCGGCGCTCCGGACAATGTGACGGTCGTCGTCTCGGACGTCACCACCCGCTGACCGATCCGGCCCGCTCGACGGTCCCCCGAGGGCCGTCCGGTCGGGTCCGGTCGCCTCAACTAGGTGGTTGTGCCATCTAGGTTGCGGCGCTAGTGTCCCGGCTGTGGATTCCGACCGGCGCGGGCAGTGGCTGCGGGGGGTGCTCGACATCTGCGTCCTGGCCCTGTTGGCCGACCGCGAGTCCTACGGCTACCAACTCGCCCAGGCGCTCGACGCGGCGGGCATCGGGCCGATCCAGGGCGGCACGCTCTACCCCGTCCTGCTGCGCCTACAGAAGACCGGTCTGGTGACCGCCCAGTGGCGGGAGGGCACCGCCGGGCCGGCCCGCAAGTACTACCGGCTCACCGACGACGGGCAGGCGGCGCTGCGCGAAGGCGGCAACGCCTGGCTCACCTTCGTGCGGCCGGTGAACGACATCGTCACGAAGGGGGTTGCCGGGTGAACGCCGACGACTGGCTCCGGACATTCGCCGCCGAGCTGCACCACCGCCGGGTCGGGGCGGACGCCGCCCGGCACGTGGTCGCCGAGGCCGCCACACACCTGCGCGACTCCGGCGGTGATCCCTGGGTCGTCTTCGGTCCACCCCAGCAGTACGCGGGCGCGATCGTGGAGAGCATCGGCACCGCCCCCGGGCCACGCCCCGGACCGGTCCGGCTGCACGCGGCGGGCATCACCAAACGGTACGGCCGGCAGACGGTGCTGCGGGACGTCTCGCTGACCGTCCGGGCCGGACAGATCGCGGCGGTGATCGGGGCGAACGGCTGCGGCAAGAGCACCTTCCTACGGATCTGCGCCGGGCTGATGTCGCCCGACTCCGGCGAGGTGACCGTCAGCGGGCGACTCGGCTTCTGCCCGCAGTCCGGCGGCACCTCCGACTTCCTGCTCGCCGACGAGCACTTCGTGTTGGTCGGCGCCGGCCAGGGCATTGCCCGTGGACCGGCCCGCCGCGCCGGCCGTGCGGCGGCCCGACAGCTCGGCTGGGAGGCGGACGGCTCCGTGCAGGCCCGGCACCTCTCCGGCGGCACGCGGCAGAAGCTCAACCTGACCATCTCCACCCTCAGCGAGCCGGACGTCCTGCTGCTCGACGAGCCGTACCAGGGCTTCGACCAGGGCACCTACGTCAACTTCTGGGATCAGCTCAGCCGGCTGCGGGACGAGGGCGCCGCGATCGTGGTGGTGACCCACCTGCTCAACCAACTCGACCGGGTGGACACCGTGCTCGACCTGACCCCGGCACACCAGTCCGGGCGGGTCGCGCCCGGTGTTCGAGGAGGCCGCCCGTGAACAGGCTCGTCACCGTCGCCGAGATGACGCTGCGGGAGCTGCTGCGGCGCCGGGGCGTACTCCTGCTGCTGTTGTTGATGCCGTTGACCTTCTACCTGATCCGGCGGGACGCGTGGCTCGGTCAGTCGGTCCGGTCGTTGCTGCTCGGCGTGTGCTGGGCGGTGAGCACCGCGGCGCTCTTCGCGACCACCGCCGCGCGGGAGCTGGAGCCGAGACTCCGGCTGGCGGGCTACCGTCCGCACCACCTCTACCTGGGCCGGATGCTCGGCCTGTGGGCGGTGGGGCTCGTCATCTCCGTACCCTTCTTCCTCCTGCCGATAGTCGACGGCGCGGACCTGCGGTACGGCGGCCTGATCGCGGCGCTGCTGTGCTGCGTCGCGGTGGCCGCGCCGTTCGGGGTGCTGATCGGCACGCTCCT
This sequence comes from Micromonospora sp. WMMD736, assembly GCF_049179015.1. Lineage (NCBI taxonomy): Bacteria > Bacillati > Actinomycetota > Actinomycetes > Micromonosporales > Micromonosporaceae > Micromonospora > Micromonospora sp. WMMD736. The sequence goes on along the minus strand of NZ_JBMHMI010000001.1, from coordinate 4,676,835 downwards.
GCCCCGAGAGATGGAGGGGACGCTGCTGCTGCTCACGGTGGTGACCGTGCAGATGCTGATCGACCCGGCCGAGTCGGGGGCGAGGTTGACGCCGTTCTGGTCGAGCCGGGAGATCGCCACCTGGGCGGTGGACCGCACCGACGACGGGTACCTGACCCGGGGTCTGCTGCACGGCCTCATCGTCACCGCCCTGCTGGTCGTGGGCGTGGCCGCCGTGGCCAGTGTGCGGCTGCGCCGCCGCCGGCACCTGCGCCACCTGCCCGTCGGCTGAGCGGATCTGGTCAATCCGGTTGCTGTCGCCCTTCGGGCGGGTTGAGATGAGCGGATGACCATCCGCCGGGTGACCGCCGACGAGCGTCTCACCACCAGCTTCCCGCTGGCCGCGTACGCGTTCGAGTCGTCACCGCTGGGTGCCGCGCGGGTCGAGCAGTTCCGTGACTACCTGCCCTACAACGAGGGCAACACGACGCTCGCCGTCGAGGAGGACGGCGACACGCTGGCCGCCGCCTCGGCCATCCCGATGCGGCAGAACCTGCGCGGGGTGGTCCTGCCGATGGCCGGCGTCGCCGGGGTGGCCACCCACCCGCTGGCCCGCCGGCAGGGGCACGTACGGACGCTGCTGCACCAACTGCTCGACGAGATGCGCGACGAGGGGCACGCGCTCAGCGCGCTCTACCCGTTCCGGCCCAGCTTCTACGCGCGGTTCGGCTACCTCGGGCTGCCCAAGCCGCGCACGGTCACCTTCACCCCGGCCGACCTCGGGCCGCTGCTACGCGCCGAACTCCCCGGCGCGGTGGGCTGGGAGCGGATCGGCGCAGGCTACCCGGCGTGGCGCGCGTTCACCGAGCGCTGCCTACGGGAGCGGCACGGCTTCTCGCTCTTCCCCGACTACCGGGCGGTAGGGCTGCGTGACCGCGACGAGCACTGGCTGCTCACCGCCCGGGTGGACGGTGAGATCACGGGCGCGATCACCTACCGGATCGACGAGCACGGCGGCACGCTGCACGGCAACGAGCTACTCGCCACCGACCCGCTTGCCCGGATGCTGCTGTTGCAGTTCTTCGCCCGGCACGTCGACCAGGTCGAGCGGATCAGCGTCCAGGTACCGCCGGACGAGCTGCCCGAGCTGTGGCTCACCGACCTAGACGTGCACGTCGAGGCGCGGGCGGGCCGTCCCGGCTCGTCCGCGCCGATGGCTCGGCTGTTGTCAGTGGACGCGCTGCGCGGGCTGCCCGCCGAGCCGGGTCGGGTCCGCGTCGAGCTGACCGGGGACCGGTGGCTGGCCGGCACCCACCTGCTGGACGGTACGAGTGGCACCCTCGACGTGGTCGTCGGCGACAACGGCCCGGCACCGACCGCGACCCTCACCGCGGCGGGACTCTCCGCCCTGGCGTACGGGGTGCTGGATCCGTCGGAGCTGCCGTTGCGCGGGCTGGGCGAGGTGCCGGTCGACGCCGCCGCCGAGCTGCGCGGCATCTTCCCGCGCGCGGTGCCGTACCTCTTCGCGGACTTCTGAGCGCGGTTTGCCGCCCCCACCACCCGGGGTACGGTCCCGGGAATGCCGGAGTGGTTACAGGCGGGCGGATGGGGACTGCTGGCCGGGTCGGCGCTGCTGATCGGGGCGGCGGTCGGCTGGTTCGTGCGGGTGCCCCAGCGGCTCATCGCGTCGGTCATGGCGTTCGGCGCGGGCGTACTGCTCTCCGCCGTCTCGTACGAGCTGATCGAGGTCGCGCACGAACAGGGCGGGATGCTGCCCACCGTGCTCGGCGCGGCCGGCGGCGCGGGCGCGTACACCCTCGCCAACGTGGGCCTGGCCCGGTACGGCGCGCGGAACCGTAAGCGCTCGGGCGGTCAGCAGCCCTCCGAGGGCGAGCAACCCGGCTCCGGGTCGGCCATCGCCGTCGGGGCGCTGCTGGACGGCGTACCCGAATCGGTGGTGATCGGCGCGAGCCTGCTGGCCGGCGGCGCGGTCAGCCTGGTCACGGTCGTGGCGGTGTTCCTCAGCAACATCCCGGAGGGGTTGTCCAGCGCCGCCGGCATGCGCCAGGCCGGCCGGACCCGCCGGTACGTGTTCCTGCTGTGGACCGGGATCGCGCTGATCAGCGGGCTCGCCGCGCTGGTCGGCAACACGCTGCTGGGCGACGCGCCACCGGAGGCGTTGGCCGCCATCACGGCGCTGGCCGCCGGGGCGATCCTCGCGATGATCACCGACACGATGGTGCCGGAGGCGTTCGAGAACGCCCACCTGCTGGTCGGTCTCATCACGGTCGCGGGCTTCCTGACCGCGTTCGCCCTCTCCCACGCCTGACCGGCGGCCGACCCTTAGCCATGGGTTAAACCTGGCCCGGCGGATTCGGTGTGACGGCGTCGCGGCTCCTAGAGTCACTGGGTGCGCATGACGTCGCTTGCCGCCCTGCTCGTCCTCGGTGTCGCCACCGCGACCCTGCCCGCGTGCGGGTCCGGTGAGCCGACGCCGACCGCCACGCCGTCCGCCTCGCCACCGGCCGTGGCGACGGGCGACCAGGACGTCGTGCCGGCGGGCCGCGACGGTCTCGGCGGTCCCGGGGCCACCGCCAGCCCGAAGCCGACCACTTCGGCTGCCAAGGTGCTTGCGGCGGGCAACCCGAACGGCCGCGCGAGCGTGCCCACCGAGGCCCGTGCGGTGGACACCTCGAAGCCGACCCGGACCGTGGGCACCGGCACCCCGGCGAGCTGCACCTCAGCGGCCGTGGTGAAGGCGGTCGCCGCCGGCGGGGTCATCACGTTCGACTGTGGACCCGCCCCGGTGACGATCAAGATGGCCGCGACCGCGAAGGTCCGCAACGCCAACGGGCCGAAGGTCGTGCTGGACGGCGGCGGCAAGGTCACGCTCAGCGGCCAGGGGCAGCGCCGCATCCTCTACATGAACACCTGCGACGAGGCCCAGGGCTGGACCACCTCGCACTGCCAGAACCAGGACCATCCGCAGCTCACCGTGCAGAACCTGACCTTCGCCGACGGCAACTCCACCGGCGACACGGCCGAGGGTGGCGGCGGAGGCGCGATCTTCGTACGCGGCGGGCGGCTCAAGATCGTCAACTCGCGCTTCGTCGGCAACCGCTGCGACCGTACGGGCCCGGACCTGGGCGGCGCGGCCGTACGGGTGCTGAGCCAGTACGAGAACAAGCCGGTGTACGTCGTCAGCAGCACCTTCGACGGCGGCTCCTGCTCGAACGGAGGGGCACTGAGCAGCATCGGCGTGTCGTGGACGGTGCTGAACAGCCTGCTGCGGAACAACGAGGCCATCGGCAACGGTGCCAACCCGGCCAAGTCGGGTACGCCCGGCGGTGGCAGCGGCGGCGCGATCTACTGCGACGGGAACGAGTTCGCCGTCCGCATCGCCGGCACGATCATCGAGAACAACAGGGCCAACGAGGGCGGCGGCGCGATCTTCTTCGTGAGCAACAACCGCACCGGCACCATGAAGATCGAAAGCTCGACCCTGCGCCGCAACCCCAGCGGCAAGTTCGAGACCCCCGGCCACCCCGGCATCTTCTTCCTGGGCGCGAGCCTTTCGGTGCGGTGATCAGTAGGGGTTCCCCTGGCCCGGTGGGTTGCCCGCCAGGAGGCCGGTGGGGCGGCCCGGCTGGTGTGGCGCGGCGGACAGGGGCGGGCTGGGGGTGTGTTCGCCACCGGCCATGCCGGCGAACAGCTCCTTCAGCGCGGTCAACGCGTCGATCTTGGGTGTCCAGCCCAACTCGGTCTCCGCCCGCTCGCTGGACATCAGCGGCGCGTTCAGGCCCAACTCGACCCAGCCCGCGTCGACCGGTTGCAGCCGCGCCCGCCACGTCAGCGCCGCCGCCGCCCGCAGCACCGGCGCCGCGACCGGCACCGTCCAACCGTGGAAGTGCCGAGCCACCAGCTCCGGGGTCAGCACCGGGTCCGCGGCGACGTTGAAAGCGCCGCGCGCATCACCCAGAACCGCCCTGGCGTACGCGTCAGCCACATCGTCGGCATGCACCGCCTGCATCCGCAGCCGGCGGTTCGTGGGTACGAGCGGAATCCGACCGAAGCGCAGCAGTCGTACCGGCGCGAACGGGCCGAGAAAATACCGGGTGATCTCCACACCGGCGTCCCGCTGAAAGATCAACCCGGGCCGCAGCCGTACCACCCGCAGGGCCGGATGCTCCCGCTCCAACCCGTTCAGCAGCGCCTCGACCTCGGCCTTGTGCTCGCTGTACGACGAGCCGGACACCCCGGTCGCCGGCCACCGCTCGCTGATCGGGTGGTCCTTCGGCCCGGGCGCGTACGTGCCGACCGACGACGCGTACACCAGCGCCGGCACCCCGGCCCGCGCCACCGCGTCGAACACCGCCCGGCTGCCGTCGACGTTGGTCCGCCGCAGGACCCGTTGATCATGACTGGGCTGGATCTGCCAGGCCAGGTGCACCACCGCGTCCGCGCCCGCGAAGATCTCGGCCAACTGGCCAGGAGCAGTCGGCGCGCCGATGTCGCAGGAGTGCCACTCCACCTGGTCGTACGGCGTACCGGCATCCGGTCCGGGCAACCGCCGGGCCACCCCGGCCAGCTCCACCCCGCGCTCCCGGCGCAACCGCCGCAGCACCGCCGTACCGACGTTGCCGCTCGCCCCCACCACCACGATCCGCATGTCCGACCCCGTACCCGCCCAGCAGCCCCTCAACCGCCGTCCGTCCCGGCGTGAGCTGCGTGATCGACTCGGCTTCCCGGAAAACGGGGTGTCCCGCCCGCCCGGATGCCCCGCCTTCCTGGACGTCGAGTCGATCAAGGGCGAGCCACTTGATCCACTCCACATCGCCGACCTGGGTCCATCCCCCGCCCCGGACACCGCCACATCGCCGACCTGGTGTTGATCACGTGCGCTGACGAGGCATCGACGGCCGGCCGGAAGCCGAGAGCCGGCAGCGCTGACTGTCAGGTAACCTGAGCGCGCGGGCCGCTAGCTCAATGGCAGAGCTGTGGACTTTTAATCCATAGGTTCAGGGTTCGAGTCCCTGGCGGCCCACTCTTCCGCAGGTCAGCGGCCCTTCGCGGGGCCGCTTTTGTTGTGTTCCGGGCCGGTACAGCAGCGAAGTACAGCAGTAGGGCCTTAACGATCCAGTGCGCTGCCGAGCCGCTTGAGCGCGTCGCGGGTCGCTGCCGAGGAGACCACCGTGTAGATCTCCATGGTGATGGCGAACTGCGCGTGCCGAAGGATCCGCATCGCCACCCGGGGATGCACGTCCAGGTCCGCCAGGAGCGAGGCGCAGGTCCGCCGGGCATCCCTGACAGTGATCCGCCGGACTCCGGCCGCGTCACAGCGGCGGTCCCAGAAGCGGTTGAAGTTGCGCGGCTCGACCGGCCGGCCGTAGCGGGTAGTGAAGATCAGGTCTGAGGGCTGCCAGGCCGGACCGGCGGCGTCCCGGACGGCGGTCTGCGCGGTGCGGCGGCGGCCGAGCGCCACGGCGCAGATGTCCGGCAGCGGCAGGGTGGCGTCCGAGGCGGCCGTCTTCGTCTCCCGGTGCAGCAGTTCGGCACCGACCCGCTGGAGCTGCCGATCGATGGTCAACTCCCCCGCGTCGAGGTCGACGTCAGCCCAGGTGAGCCCCAACATCTCGCCCTTACGCAGACCAAGCACCAGGACCAAGACGTACGCGGCGTAGAGCGGGTCGTCGTCGGCGCGGGCCGACTCCAGGAAGCGCCGACCAGCAGTCGCAGCGGCGCCGGTTGCGGCAAGTGTGGCGGGCGACGTGGCGGTGGTGGATTGGGCCGAAGGATGGAGCGGTGGAGGTGGCAAAGACGACCGGGGCCGGCCGATCGAGGCGGGGACGCCCTTGCCGCCGGTCAGCCCGCGACAGACGACTTGGTAGGCGTCGCCCTGGTAGACCCAGGCGCAGTCCGGGCACACCGATTCGCGACGGTTGCCGCACGCCTTGTAGAGCGCGCGGTCGGGCAGCTCGGAGGTGTGCGGCCGGCCGGTAATGCGGCCGGTATCTCGCTCGACGGCTGCGAGGGTGCCGGTGAGGCGAATCGGACGGCTACAGCCGCCGGCGGGGCGGGTGTGCTCCAGCCAGCCGGAGAACTCCAGAGAGACGGCCCGGTGCAGGACCTGGGCGTCACGGCCAACGGCGAGACCGGGACGTAGAGGGTGAGCGGGGTGGACACGACTGTCTCCTCATCAGGGGCGGCAAGGACGGGAGACGAAGCACCATCAGCCGTGGACGCATGTCCGCTGGTGGTGTTCGTCGTGTCTCCTGGCAACGCCGAGAGGGCGGTTGACGCCGGAGGGCGGAGTCGTGGTCGTGCCACTGCCCGCCGATGGGTCATGTCCTTTCACGCTTCTGGACTTGGCAATTGAGGCTGGCACGGGTGGGGAGCCTGGATGTCGGCATCCGGCGGGTTGCCGCAGACCGCCCCCACCGTGGAGATGCGCGAATCCGGGCCGACGTAGACGGCAGGAAGACCGTGCTGGGCCGTTCAGCGGATTCGGGAGGCCGGCACAGCGGCCGTTGCGATCGAGAGCCGACGGGGGGTGGCCCGCATCAGCGGTAGGAAGGCCGCTCGGCCTCTCCGACGTCGAGTCCAGCGATCCGGCAGGAAGGCCGCGCCGGCGCGCTCGACGAGCGCCAGAGTAGCACCGGGTGCCGGACACGTCACCCCGTCGTGACTCCTGCGGCCGGGGTGGGACGGCCGGCTGCCGGCCGGTGTGGGAGGACTTTCTGTACGTCTCTATCAAGGCGGCCCTGAACGGGCCGCACGCGCCGCCGCCTGGGCGCGTGGCCGTCGCTCCGCTGGCGCTCCGACTCCGGCCATGCAACACGCCCGGCGGCTGGCGCGGAGGACGGGAAGCCCGGTGCCGCCGCAGACGGCAGAGGCGAGCGTGGTTGACGCCGCGTCGTCGAGCGGCTCGACGGACGGGTCGGGCCAGAGCCGCCGGTTCGTAGGCCAGCAGCCGGGACGGGACGCAGCGGCCCTCGCACCGTCGAGCCGTCGGGCGAGTCACCTCTGGCCGTGGTGGGGATGCGGCGCGGAGGATGCGGGGCAGCCCCTCCGACCTCAAGGGTGCTTCGCATCGCTGCGCGACGGCCCTACGGGCCGCCCTTGACCCCGGAGCCTCTGCGACCCCTCGGGCCGGCAGTCGCCGGCAGGTCAGGGCCTGCCCGGGTAGCGCGCGTCGCATCCCCACCGCGGCCTCAGTTGGCCGCCTCGCCCCGCCGACTACATCTGTCGCTAGCCACGAGAGCCGTTTTCGCTACGGGGCATGCGACCCACAGCCGTCAGATCAAGAAGTCGTTGCTCTCGCAAGAAGCCCTCCCACGTTTTATCAATTTCTTCAGTCAAGTCGTATTTGACGTTCATATTAATGATCGCCCGACGCATCAACGCAGTCGCCGATATTTCATGATCCAAGTATTTGACAGCCTCTGGTGAAATTCCATGCATAAACTTCTTCTGCGCACCTTGAGGGCTGATCGCCAGGGATTCTCCTACGCCGGCCCAGGTAGCCCCACGGTAGCGAGCGTCAGTAACAAGCCCTTCCGCTTCATAGCCAAGCTGCCTCAGGACCTCCTGCGCCCCTTCAACAAGAAGGAAGACGCGCTCCAATGGGGCGTAATCATCGATGTTGCTCGGCTCACCCAGAAACGCTTCCAGGATGACCATTCTTTGAGCCGGCGTCTTGCAATAATCATCCCATCGCCGAAAGTCCTCCGGAGGCAGCTGCCAGCCAATCTTTCGGATACGTTCAAGGGCTTTCCCGGCCAGCCCTGACCCATATCTCTTCTGCGCTCCCTGCGCCGTAACCCAAGCGAAACGGCCGATTTCGCCCCAACTGCCACCCAGCTTCCGTGCTTCGAAGACCAGGGCCGCCGTCTCCATCTGCAGCTCAGACCTCAAGTCCAGAGTTCGGCGCAGCACCTGAAGCACAATCTCAGCGGGATGCATAGCGACCAAGAGCTGCTCGGTCGCTTCATCGAGAGGCTCATCTGGATCATGATTAAAGGCGGCAGTCCACAGGTGCTTCTGCAGCCGGTTGCAGGAGTAGCCCGCTGGTCCCCTGGCGGGGGAGGCCCAACGCCACGTAGCACTCATGGACTCAACTCTGGCTGATAGCTGCGCCGACGCCAAGCCCTAGAGTCTCCTGAGCACCACCACCTGGTGTCGGATGGTGGCCAGTCACGGAACTCAACCGTAGTTGATGGCCAATGTCCGGCCCGGTCGTACAGTCGCAATAGCAACCGCAACACCAAGCAAAGAAGCGGCCCCCTGGTTGCACCCAGAGAGCCGCAAAGTTCAATCCCCCGACCCGGTGAAGATCAGCAAAGGACAGAACTACGTGGCAACCATACCTCCCCAACCTAACCAACGCCAGCTGAGCAGTTCAAATGACTCTGATGTGCCACTGGCGCGGCTGCTCGTCGCGATCGTCGTCATCTCTGTACTTGCCGTCCTGGCTGTCGTGGCGATGAGCCCGGGTGCAATCAACCAGGTGGCACCCAGTGCGATCGCGGCCATCAGTGGAGTCGGGCTCGCCGCGATCGGCTCCTTCAGCGTGGTTCTGCGTCGTAGAACAAGACGAAGCACCCGCTCGTAGAGGAACCGTTCGGGGTGACTAACTGAGTGACGACGGCGAGACACATCACCGGACGGCGGTGGACGCTCGCGAACCGTCGACCAACTCCACCCAGATGCCGGCGCAGCTCAGCCGCGACCGATCATTCCTTCACACCGAAGGCGTCCAGTGGCTCCACGTCGGTCCCGACGGGCAACGGGTGCAGCCAGTCGTCTCGCACGCTTCAACGTCCCAATGGATGCTGCTCGTCGCCGGACAGTTCTGTCGGCTGCACTCCGTCGAGTCATCCTCGTGCAGGGTCACCGTTCCGAGACACGATGGAGCAGGCTCGACGCCATTCGGGAACCGGGCCACGAGCACCTTCCTGAGTGGCTAGCTGGGTGACGATCAAGAAGCACAACGCTGGACGTGGGTGGACACTGGTGGACGATCCTGCTCAGCGTAGCCGGCAGCCACCGCAGGTCAGGACGTCGTGTTGGTTGCCTGGGGGTCAAGGAGTAGGGGCTGCATGGTCGCGAAGGAACGACTGCGCCGCAGCCTTCATGGCCGCTACCGCTACCTCCGCCTGGTCATGTGTCGCGCCCCATCCGGCGTACAGCTCTAGGAAGCGATCGCCGACCGCTCGCAGCTCCGGCATTCCTGAGTAGTACGCCTGCCAGTAGATCTCGTGGGCCAGGTCCTCGGGGTCGTCCTTCCCCACAACGATGTTCTCCGCCGCCTCACGCATGAGGTGCAGCCGGGCGCCGCTCTTGTCCGGCACCGGACAGCCCAGTTCGTGCATCGCCTGCCGGAACAGGTCCACGGCCTCCCGCGACTGGCCCTTTGAGAGTCCAGCGAGCTCACGCAAGCTCGGAGAGTCGACGCCTCGGGTCAGAGCGTGAGCAGCCGCCATCGGCAGGTCATCGCCGACCGGCTCGTCCATCGCCAGCCGGATGGCAAGGTCGCGCAGCTGCTCCATGCCGCCGAGGCTAGGCGTTGCGTGAATCACGGGCCAAGGCGAGAGCAGGCGTCCGGGACGCCTCGACGGAGGCTCTGGGACGCAGGCAGGGCACAAGACACCGTGAAACGTCGTCAACCGGTGCCGAACAATGTCAGCCCCAGACGCCGCATGAGCGGACGTCCAAGTTCGACTCCGCTGGCTACGAGCTTGCGGACCTCAGTTCCGCTTCTACGTCTGACGGGTCTGCTGCACCGATAGGTGACATCTGAGATGGCTTGCCCTGACGGCGAGCTGGAAGGATGTCGCTGTGCCCAAGCCCTACCCCCGAGAGTTCCGCGATGACGTCGTGCGGGTCGCTCGTGACCGCGAGCCAGGCGTGACGGTCGAGCAGATCGCCAAGGACTTCGGCGTGCACCCGATGACCTTGTTCAAGTGGCTGCGCCAGGCCGACGTCGACGCCGGCGCCACCCCTGGGACGTCCAGCAGCGAGTCGGCCGAGCTGCGCGAGGCGCGTAAGCGGATCAGGTTGTTGGAGCAGGAGAACGAGGTCCTGCGCCGGGCCGCAGCCTACTTGTCGCAGGCGCATCTGCCGGGAAAAGGCTCTACCCGCTCGTGAGCGAGCTGGCCGCCGACGGGATCCCCGTGGCGGTGACGTGCCGGGTATTGAACATCGCTCGTCAGCCCTACTACCGGTGGCGTGCCCACCGTGTCACCGACGCCGACCTGGTAGCGGCGTATCGGGCGGACGCGTTGTTCGACGCCCATCGCGACGACCCGGAGTTCGGCTACCGGTTCCTGGCCGACGAGGCCCGCGCTGCCGGCCAGCCGATGGTCGAGCGCACCGCCTGGAAGATCTGCTCCGGTATGGGCTGGTGGAGCGCGTTCAGCAAAAAGCGTCGGGGCAAGGGCGGCAAGGTCGGTCCACCGGTACACGACGACCTGGTCCAGCGGGACTTCACCGCCGACGGCCCGAACCGGTTGTGGCTGGCCGACATCACCGAGCACCGCACCGGCGAGGGAAAGCTCTACCTGTGCGCGATCAAGGACGTGTGGTCCAACCGGATCGTCGGCTACTCCATCGACTCACGGATGAAGTCGAGGCTGGCCGTCAACGCCCTGCACAACGCCGTAGCCCGCCGTGGTGACGTGGCCGGCTGCGTGCTGCACACCGACCGCGGGTCGCAATTCCGGAGCCGAAAGTTCGTCCACGCTCTCCACCAGCACCACGTGACCGGGTCGATGGGCAGGGTCGGCGCCGCCGGCGACAACGCTGCCATGGAGTCGTTCTTCGGCCTGCTGCAGAACAACGTCCTCGACCGCCGCACCTGGACCACCCGGCAGCAGTTGAGGACCGCGATCGTGACCTGGATCGAACGGACCTACCACCGCCGCCGACGCCAACGATCCCTGTCCCGGTTGACCCCCGTCGAGTACGAGACCATCATGACCCGACCGGCCAGTCAGGCCGCGTGACTGAAACTGTCACCTATCGGTGCAGCAGACCCCCTGCCCCCAGACCCGCCTGAGGTACACGGCAGAACCTGGCCGCCGAACTCGACCGCGTCATCAACGACGCGGAGGAAGTGGTGGTTACCCGGTCCGGCCACGAGCCCGTGGTGATCGTGCCGCTTGCCGAGTACGAGTCGATGAAGGAGACCGAATATCTCCTGCGCAACCCGAGCAACGCCGCCGCGCTGCGCCGGTCGATGGCGGAGCTTGGGAAGGGCGACGCGGCCGAGCGGGATCTGGTCGACCCGGCCACCGTGCGGGATGTTGCATGAGGCTGGTCTTCACCGCGACAGCGTGGAGCCAGTACCTCAGCCACACGGACCGAAAGACGGTCAAGCGCATCAACGACCTCATCGCGGACGTGATGCGCAACGGATACGAGGGCATCGGCAAACCGGAACCCCTGCGGGGCGAGCTGTCCGGCTTCTGGTCCCGCCGGATCGATCGTGAACACCGATTGGTGTACCGGATCGCCGAAGACGACGTCGGAATCATCGCCTGCCGCTACCACTACGGCGACCGCTAACGGACCGGACTGGAACCGGCAGCGCGGTTGGGCCATGCCGTCCGCTCGTCCGGCAGCCGTCGGCGTTGGACGTCCGAGCTTCGCATCGCACCGGCCACCGACGCCTCGGTGCCGCTGCGCCACGGCCCCCATGACAGGGTGCGCGGGCGGTAGCATCGCGCGGCGGAACGTGCCGATTCGGTGACGGAGGGAGCAGCGGTCGGTCATGTCCTTCGTGCCTCCTGCACCGACGAGCCGACACTGGACCTTCACCTCCGTGGCCACCGCGGTCGCCACACCAACGTTGGTGTGGGGCGTCGACCGGTCGTACCGGTCCACGGAGCGATGCCTCCAGGCGCACGGCTCGTCGATGAGCGATCCAAAGGCCGAGGTGCCGGACGCCTGCTCGGATACCAGCGCCCTGCTGGCCCTGTTGGTACTGGTCGCCGCCGCCTACGTCGTCGCGACGGCGATCACCGGACTGTGCGTGGGTGTGGCCGAAGGACGTCGTCGACGTGGGGTCGGACACCGCCGCTGGTTCGCCGTGGCCGTGGTCGGTGTCGCCGCCCCATGGGCACTGGCCACCTACGTCGCTGGCTACGGCACCGGCCGGCTGCTGAAGCCTCCTGCCATAGACACGTCGTGGGCGGACGGTCGTGACGCGGCGCGTCGTACCCTCGAATTTCTCGCCCTGGGCGGACAGCCCGGCCCGGTGTCCACGCCGGGATTCCTCATCGAGGAACCGGTTCACCTGGACGCCCAACTGCACTACGCGCGGCACTACAGCACCACCGTGACCTACCAGCAGACCTCGGCGCTGGCGTTCGGGTCGGCGGCCTTCGTCACTGGCGCTCTGCTCGCCAACGCCGTCGGCAACAGCAGTGTCCGCTCGCGAGCCGAGCGGCTGGCCCGCCCACAGTGGCGCGAGCACCAACTGACCCGGGTGGTGCTCACTCCCACCAGAACCTGGTGCCACTCCTCCGGGCGGTGGCTGTCGTTCGACCACGCCGCCGTCATGGAATATCACCTGGACGCGCACGGTGTGGTGCTCCTGTTCGCCGACAGTGAGCCGTTGCGCCTGACCGGGCCCGCCGCGTGGCTGCACGCGGTCCTCTTCGCGTACTTCCGCTTCGGCGCCCCGGCACTGACGACCGCAACCTTCCTGATGCCGGTTCGTGCCGGACATTCCGGATCGCAGGCCGTGACCGGCGACCGCTGACCACTGGACCGGGCCTACCCCGGCATACCCTCGGATCGTCGGTCGGAGTTGGTGGCGTCAATGGCTGGACGCCGTTGTTCATGCGTCTGGCCAATCAGCCGCGATGATCAATGAGACTGAGTCCGGCGACCGGTATTCGTCACCAGGGGAGTACTCGATGTGCTGATGCCGGCGAACTGCCCGGTCGTCGGCGGTCTCGGCTTGCTCGGCCACGCCATCGAGCGCGTCCCAGATGATGTCGAGATACTCGTGCCCGCCGGAGAAGTGCAGCGTGGTCCCGCCGAGCAGACTGACAAGCAGCGGGCCTGCGGTCACCTCCTGGCCGACGGCCCCGTCGGTGACCGCCACCTCGAAGGGCTCAACGTGGTGGCGTAGCAGCCGGCTGAGGGCGCGGAGCGCAGCCGGGGGCCCGGCAAGCTCCAATTCGGCGTCGCTGGCGGAGAGACGGCAGCGCCGGTGGTCATCCATCGGCGCATTGTCCTGTAGTGGGCGAGCCGGGGCCGAGTAGCCGCCCAAGGGTCAGGACCGCGCCCACGGCGGGGTGTACCGGCTCACGTAGTCACGGGCACGGGGCAGCGGATCTTGCCAGTACTGGTGTGGCATGCGGGAGTGGTGCGCCTCGCAGAATTCGGCGAGACCATCCACGATCTTGACGCTCTCCAGCGGGCGGCCCTCGAAGGAGATGTTGGCCTCCAGCAGCTCCAGTTCGGCGTTCCAGCCCGAGTGGTCGAACGCCCAGCCGTCCCAGAGCGCATAGACGTGGAAGACCTGCCATCCGCCTGCCAGCCGCACTCCCGCGATCTCGATTGGCCGGTCCGGATAGGAGGCCCGGCACATCCAGGCGAGGATGTGACACGCTCCGGCAGCGAAGAAGGCCTGGTCCGTCCGGTTCCAGGAGATGCGCTGATCAGCTCGCTCGATGGGTGTCCGACGATATGCACCCGCTGCTTGGGCCGCCACTGGCCGAACGTTAGCCGATTGCCCGTCCAACCGGGCCAAGCCTCAGTCATCGCCGTACTCGTCCACATCGAGCTCGGCTCCCGTGTGGTGCAGGAAGTTCAATATCCGGCGGTCGAGATGCCAGCCGAGAGACTGATGCTGCGGACTCTCCTCCGCGTCGCCATCGTCACTGAGGTGGCGCACTACCTGGAGCGTTCCGGTGACGCCCTCCCCCTCCGACGCATCGATCTCTCTGGCGAGGGCCGCGATCTCATCGGCGAAGGGCTCAAGCCGGTCGATGACACGGTCGATCTGCTCTTCGAGCGTCAGGCCGCTGTCACGGCACACGACCCTCCACGCATGAACACGCGGCACCGGAGGGCTCTCTCGCTTACTGGCCTTGACGGTCACCTCGTCTGCCCCGAGACCCAACCGCGCCGCCATCTCGTGAGCCGGCATGTGGTCCGATCGCAAGGAGAAGTAGACGTACTGATGCACCCGCATAGCGTCGATCATGACAACGGTCGAGGTAGCCGTCGATGGCCACGAGGTGGTGTACCGGATCATCGCCTCTCGTCACACCAACGCCTGAGCAGGGCGGGTCCATCCGAGCGATGACCTGGCAACACGACCGCCGCAGGGCAGGCTGCCTACTTGACCTTCTGCATCGGTTGACCGGTCAAGGCGCTGTAGCCGACAGTCACCAGAATCATGATGCCGGCCGCTACGAAAGCTACGCCTATCGCCCGTTCCAGCAGGATGAAGCGGGCCAGACGCTCCTCATCCGGGACATCGGGTAGCCAACGCCAGGGCGGGATCCGCCGCAACCCGCCCGCGAAGGACATCGATTGCCGCACGTGCCACTCCGTCACCCCGCGAAAATTGGTGGCCAGTGCGACGCCGAGAAGGCTCAGAGCTGCGCCGAGGATGACAGCCGCTACGACACGCCACGTCTCCATCTGTCGCCTCCGGGTGTGTTACCGCAGTTTCATTGGGGCCGGTGAGCCTACAGTCGCAGACGCACTCGAACGACAGGCCGCTGCTCGTCGGGGCCGCACTCCAGCGCGACCGGACGGGAAACCGTCCCTACTGGACGATGAAACCATCAGCGTCGGAGTCCGGAGTTGGGTCGACGCCGTCGATCTCCACCTGCATGAACTCGGCGAACGCACCCCATGCCGCCTCGACATCGGTCACCGATTCCGGCTCGGCTGACAGCCCACTCTTACGCGGGTCAGCGCTGACGTACCGCCGTGATGCCCCGCCGGGTCCGGGGATTTTCGGATGTCCAGGTACGGCGCACGATGTCATCATGGCGAGATGGCGACCCCAAAGAATGGATCATGAGCCGTAGGCCTCCCCGCGATCTACGACTGCCTCGGTATACGAAGCACGCCGACGCCTCCCCCCGTGTTCCCGACGGGATCTCGGCCAAGGTGCTGCGGCAGATCACCGAAGCCGCACAGGCAGGGCGCTGTGAGGACGTGGAGTCGATGGCCTCGGCCGTCGCCACCTTGGAGCGGTTTCTCCGGCGATCCGGCGCGGTGTTGACGCTCGATCAGGACGCCGACTGCCCCTGCTGTGACCCGCGTCAGGCGATGGACACCCGGCACAGGATCGCCAGGGCGGTCCCCATTGCCGGCAGGCGCGAGGTCCAGGCGATCATGGGTCCCCTTGCTGAGCGGCACCGCGCCCGAACCCTGCACGATCCGAGCCGGCCACAGGACAGTCCGTGGTGGTGGCGACGCATCGCCGATCGCTGAGCGCGTCCGTCACTCGCGTCGGGCGGCGCCGCGCATCGCGTACGCCACAATGCCCGTGACCGCCAGGACGGCCGCGACCACGGCGGCCGACCTGCTGGTGTGGGGTTGGCCCGGCCAGGTGGCGAGCGCGCCCCACGTGCTCGACTGGGGGAACATGGCGGCGACGACCGCCCAGCCCACGGGCAGGAACCAGGCGCGGGCCGCGCCGACGACCGTCGCGCAGAGCGCGGTGAGACCGAGCAGGCCGGCGGAGTCGCGGACCACCAGCGCGGTGGGACCGAAACGCGCGCCGGTGAGCTGGGTGGCGAGCAGCACGACGAGTACGAGTACCAGCACGGCCAGCAGGTGCACGGCGCGCCGCCACGGCCAGCGCAGTGCGGCCGTGCGTTCCAGGTCCTCGTCCGGGGCGGCCAGCGTGGTCGACAGGGCCGCCACCATCAGCGTGACCGTCAGCACGACGAGCAGGAGGACGACATCGCGCTCGGTGGAGAGGGTCAGCCACAGCGCCCAGTTCAGGGCTGCCACGCCGACCGACGCGGCCAGTGCCAGGGGTACGCGTCGTGCGCGTAGGTGCAGGATCATCGCGACAGCAGTCCGGTGGGGTTCTGGCAGGTCAGGATCGCGTCGCGTACGGCCGTCACGCGGGAGAGCGCCTCCGGCGCGGGCAGCTTCTGGAGCTCCCGCCACAGGGCGACCGCCTCGGCGTTGAGCTGCGGATCTTCCTCGATCATTCCGGGGATGACGCCGACGTCGGAGACCGGTTCGCGGCCGAGCAGGTGGTAGGCGGCGGCTCGTTCGACCGCGCCGTCGCGCTCGCAGTCCGGGCCGCCGTATCCGGCGCCCAGGCCGAACACCATCTGCGGGACCACGGCGTCGGGATGAGCGAGGCCGCCGTGGTCGTCGATCCGGACGTCGATCGTGACGACCTCGGGGTCACGGGCGGGCACATCCCCGATCAGGTAGGCCCGCGTGTCCTCGTGCGCCTGCGTGGGGGCGTCCGGCATTTTCCCGAGGGCGGCCAGGCCCTGACGGGCGAGCGGGGTCAGCGCGTCCAGCACGTTCGCGTTGACCCGGGTGACGCAGACCCTCGGTGCGTCGTCGGTGCAGACGAGTTCGCGGGCCACGGGGTCGATCGGCGCGACGAGGCTCGCCTCGTCGCGGGGGACGATCGCCGCCGCGACGCCGAAGCCGAGCAGCACCGGCAGCACAGCGGCCGTCGCGGTCCGTGGACCTTGCGCGACCAGCAGGAGTACGCCGGTGAGCGCCAACCCGCCCATGAAGATGGCGAGCACGGTGGTGACCTGCGGGTCGATGGTCTGGAACGGATAGAACGCGCTGCTGCCGTACGCCGGAGACAGGATCGCGCCCACCCAGTCCGGCCGCATGATCGCGGTGAAGAAGACCAGCAGCACACCGGCCACGGCGAGCACGGGGGCGGTCACCAGGGCGGGTAGCAGCCGACCGATGCCCAGGCCGAGCCAGGCCGCCGCGACCAGGGAGAACGCGCCGACCAGCGTGATGGCGACGACGTCCGGTGGGAAGTAAGCGGCGGTGGACGCGATCCGCATGCCGCCCGCGCCGACCACCAGCAGGAACGCGAGCCCGAGCGTGGCGCCCATCGCGACGAGGACCGGGAGCATCCGGCGAGCGCGGGACCGGGGTGTGGTGGCGAAGAGTTCCCCGACCTTGGCCCGGTGCTCGCGGCGGCCCTGCCACGCCCCGGCGGCGAGCGCGATCGGCCAGAGCAGGAGCAGGTACTCCTTGCTGGTCAGCGTGAGGGACATCCATCCCTCCGACCAGCGGCCCGGGGCGAGGTAGAGGGCGGCGACGCCGACCGCCAACGCGAGCAGTGCCGCGCCGGCCGCGGCGGAGCGCCGAAGTTCGATCCGCAGGACACTCATCGGTTGGCCTCCTCGTGCCGGCGGAGCAGCGCCGAGTAGCCGCGTTCGGCGGGACTGTCGCCCGGGTGGCGCTCGTCGCCCTCGGCAGCCAGACCGGCGGGCGTGCCCTGCCACACCAACCGCCCCTCGTTGATCAGCACCACCTCGGTGCAGGCGGCGACCACGTCCTCGACGAGGTGGGTGGAGACCAGCACGCACGCGTCCGTGCCCAGGTCGCGCAGCAGCTCGCGCAGGTCGAGGCGCTGCTCGGGGTCGAGGCCGACGGTCGGTTCGTCCAGCAGCAGCACCCGTGGATCGTTGACGATGGCCTGGGCGACGCCGGCCCGGCGCAGCATCCCGCCGGAGAGTGTGCGGAGCTTGGCGTCGGCCTTGGCGCTGAGTCCGACGCGGTCGATCGCGCGCTGCGTGGCCGCCGGGATGTCGGGCTTCGGCATCTCCTTCAGCCAGGCCAGGTACGCCACGAACTCGCGCACGGTGAACCGTGGGTAGTAGCCGAAGTGCTGCGGCAGGTAGCCCAGCGAACGCCGGGCCTGGCGCAGGTCGGCGCGACCGTCCACCGAACTGCCGAGCAGGGTGAGCCGTCCTCCGGCGGGTTTGATCACGGTGGCCAGCGCACGCATCAACGTCGTCTTGCCCGCGCCGTTGCGCCCCAGCAGGCCGTGGACGCCGGTGCCCAGGCTCAGGTCGAGCCCGTCGACGGCCAGGTGCCGACCGGCGCGCACCTTCAGCGCCTCGGCGTGGATGGCCCAGGGGTGGATGGTGGTGGCCGTCTCGGCCAGGCTCACCGCTCGCATGGTGGTTCCCTTCAGAACGAGGTGAGGCGCCGGAAGCTGTCGGCGCGTAGGAGGGTCAGGGCGGCCAGCACGACCGTGACGATGGCCCACCCGCCGATGGCCGCGGGTTCCAGGAGCACCGGCAACTCGGCGGTGGCGAGGCTGGGCGCGACCACGGCGGCGGCCCAGGCCGCCATCAGCCCGACCGCGGCGCGGCGGACACCGACGAGGGAGCCGAGCAGCAGCGTGGCGGCGGTGAAGGCCAGGCACGGCAGCAGCATCAGCGCGGGGTTCACCCGGCCCGCCCCGTAGGCGGCGAGCACGCCGAGCACCGGGATGACGAGGACCAGCACCGCCGTCGTACGGCGCAGGAGCATCGTCAGACCGGCCGAGGGGGTGCCGATGACCAGCTCCCAGGCCGGATCACCGCGTCTGCTCCAGGCCGCCGCGACACCGGGCAGCGGCGCGAGGGGCGCGAGCAGCAAAACGATCGACGGCAGCTCGGACAGGAAGTAGGTGAGCAGGGCCGCCGTGCCGAGCACCCCGGCGGTCATGGCCACCCAGGGCAACAGTGCCGCCACGAACCAGCGCTGTCGCAGCGGCGTACGGAGGAAGGCTGTGGACCGTGGGGCGGGCCCGGCGGCGATCGCACGGTCGACGACTGCCGCGACCTCGGCGACCAGGGCGCGCGACTCGGCCGTGGTGCTGCCGGCGAGGCGGGCGCGACAGTCGGCGCAGCTCTCCAGGTGCACCTCGATCGACCAGACGGTCGCCTCGTCGAGACCGGCATCGCCGTCGGCGTAGCGGTCGATGTCGTTGAGGGTGGGATGCGTGCTCATGACAGTGCCTCCCGCAGGACGATCCGGGCGCGGCGGATCCGGGACTTGACGGTGTTCTCGGGTACGCCCAGCAGCACGGACGTCTCGCGGACGGTGAAGCCGTCCAGGACGGTGGCACGTAGCACCGCGCGGACCTCGGGCGGCAGCACGGCGAGCGCCTGTTCGAGTTCCTGCCCGACCCGACCGGCGAGCGCCTCGTCCTCGGCGGCGGGCACGACCGTCTCGACCGGGTGCACCTGCGGCACCCGGGCCTGCCGGGAACGACGCCGGAACGCGTCCACCAGGCGGTGCGCGGCGATGGTCCACAGCCAGCCGACGGCGCTGCCGCTGACCTGGTCGCCGGTGAAGCTGCCGGCCGCCCGCCAGACCGCGAGGTAGGTCTCCTGGAGGACGTCGGCGACCACGTCCGGGTCGGCGCACCGGCGGCGCAGGCGCACCTCCAACCAGGGCGCGGTACGCCGGTACAGCTCGTCGAAGGCCCGCCGGTCACCGCGGGCCACCCGGCGGACGAGTTCCTGCTCGTCAGCCGCGTCCAGGCTTCGTCTCACGACAGGTAAGACGACCGCCCCTCCGAGATCGGGTTCCACGCTACTGTGACCGTCGTCACTCCCACCGGGTCGTCCGGCCGGCAATGGCGTTGCGCGTCCCTCGATGTCCTGTTCGGCCCGCTGCGACGCGGGCCGAACAGGACATCGAGCAGCGGGACCGGACTTAGCCGGTCGCCTCCCGGATCATCGGGCGTCGTAACTCCCGGTGCTGCGATAGACGCCAGGCTCGAATTCGTGGCTGGTGACCCCGCGCCCGGCCAGGATGACCTCGGTGGGCTGCTCGGATGCCACAGCCAGTTCCTGTGGCTCCTGAACCGCGGGTGGCGTGGGCGTCGCAGGCGGAGCAGGCGGCACGCGTAGCGGATAGAGATTGCGCAGGAAACGTTCCACCGGGTGTTCGATCCAGCGGTAGCAGGCCCAGGCCAGGGCGATGCCCATCACCGTCCAGATCAGGAGGACCTTGAGGTTCGTCCAGCTCGCGGGGCTGGCCTTCACCGTGCCCATCAGCCAGTGGATGACCGACAGGTGCACCAGGTAGAAGGCGTAGGACCAGGCGCCGAGGGCGACGAGTGGTTTGCTCCGGAAGATCGAGGGCCGTCCGGAGACGTCACGGATCGCGGCCGCGAGGACCACCAGGACGCAGGCGGGCACCAGGCCCTGCTGCGACCAGTGCGGACCCCACCAGCCCAGCCGAGCGCCCCACCACAGCAGCAGCACCGAGGCGGGCACCGTCGACAGGGCGACCCACAGGTTGAGTTTCGGCCGCCATCCGCGAAGGAGGGCGGCGGCGGCGATCATTCCCAGCAGGAATTCGATGAATCGGATCGGCGGGAAGCGGATATACCAGGAGAAGTCGATCCAGTATTGCTTCGGATCGATGAGATCCTGCACGAAGAACCAGTAGGCCCACTCGACGAACAGGCCGACCGCCGCGACGATCGCGAGCGCCGGCAGCCGAAGTCGCAGCAGCGGCCGGATGACGAACGGGAAGAGCAGGTAGAAGAAGGCCTCGCAGGAGACCGACCACGCGACCGGGTTGGCGACGGAGAAGGCAGCCGGAGGAAACCACGACTCGATGAGCGACAGGCTCAGCAGCGTACGCTTCCAGGACTCGTGCCAGACCTGGTCGAAGCTGACCCACGCGATGGCGGTGCTGACCACGAGCGCGGGCCAGACCCGGGCGAAACGGCGCCAGTAGAACGTCCCGGCGCCCACCTTGGGAGAGAACGACCAGGTCAGCACGAAGCCCGAGAGGACGTAGAAGAACGTGACCCCGGCGTCACCGAAGCGGAAGAAGTCACCGGGCCTGATGCCGTAGACGGTGGGCAGCTTGATGATCTGGTTCGCGTGGAACAGAAAGACGGCGAACGCGGCGAACCAGCGCAACCCGGTCAATGATTCGACCCGAGGCATGCGTTCTTTGGCGGAATTCATCGTGATCTGGCACCTTTTGGGCATCGGCCTGACCGAGGGTCGGCTGGCGCTCCAGGCATAATGCCAGGCATCCCACCGCAGCGGCAGAGGGGCCTGTCGGCCACCAGCCCTTCGGGACCGAGCAGCGCAGGCACTCCGGGGTCTCTGCACCTGCTCGGCGTCCGAACGTCCGAACGGATGTGAGCGGAACCGGCGCGGCGGGCGCTAACGGTATGGCGTCGCCCGGGCGCGTTGGTTTGCCGAAGTCTCCTGGCCCAGTTGTGCGCGGGCACTCATCAGCGCGAACCCGAGGAGATTCTGGCCGCGCCACTGGGCTGGGTCCTCGGCGCGCGGGTCCGTGGCCGCCAGTCCGATGCCCCAGACGCGGTCCCTGGGGCTGGCCTCCACCAGGATCCGGTTGGCCGTGCCCGACAGGTACCGCCCGAGGTCGGGGTGCTGACTGAACTTCGCCACGTTGCCGGCGACGACCAGGCCGAAGCTGTGCTCGTCCCAGCTGGCCTGATCGAATCCGCGTACCTGCCGGCCCAGGGCCTTGACCGCGCCCGGATGTGAGGCCGTCAACATCTGCGCGGCGATCGCCTCGTCACCGAACAGGCGGGCCTTGCCGACCATCATGTAGTGCTCAGCGGTCAGATAGCGGTCGCCATCCACGGTGAATGGCGCCGGCCACCACTGACTCAGGCACCCTGGACCGATGCTGCCGTCGGCCTGCGGCCGGTGACCCCAGAAGAACAGGTACGTGGGACGCCGGCCCTCAGCGACATGGGCGCGCAGGCTGGTGAGGTCGCAGGGCGACGGATCCGTCGTGGTCACGTCGAGCAGGGTGCCAGACCTGTGCGACATCGCCATCGGTTGCTCTCGCCTGGCGCGGGCGGCTCACGTGGCTATCCTCTTCAGGTGCTGGTCCGTGTGGAGATCGTTGACGCGGGTCCGGCATTTCGAAGGGACTAGCGACATGCCCCGTGTGGTACCGGCAGTTATCCGCGCACTCGACGTCCTCGAACTGTTCCTGGACTGCCCCCAACTGTCGGCCCGCCAGGTGATGGAGCGGCTCGACCTGCCGCGCACCACCGTCCACGAGCTGCTGGTGACGCTCGAGGCCCGCTCGTACCTGATCTCCGTGCCGGGTCAACCGGTGCAGTACCGGCTCGGAATGCCGCTGTTCCAGCTGGGCGCGGCGTTCGCGGGTCGGCTCGATCTGGTACGCGAGGCGCAGGGCGTCGCGCGGGACGTGGCCGCCGCCTGCGACGAGGCGGTTCACGTGGCGGTGCTGGACGGCGCCGACGTCGTCTACCTCGTCAAGTTCGACAGCATCCACCCCGTCCGGATGGTGTCCGGGGTCGGGCTGCGGCTGCCCGCGCACTGCACGGCGGTCGGCAAGGTGCTGCTGTCTGCCCTCGATCCGGAGGACCTGGACGCGGTCCTGTTGAAGGATCCCCTGCCGGGGATGACGCCGGACAGCATCACCGACCCGGACCTCCTGCGGGAGCATCTCGACCAGGTCCGGGCGGAGGGCGTCGCGGTCGACGTCGGCGAGTCGGACAGCGCGATGCGGTGCGTGGCGGCGGCGATCCGGGATCACTCCGGTGCCGTCATCGCCGCGATGAGCCTGTCCGCGCCGATCATCCGCTGGACGCCGCAGGTGCAGGTGGAGTGGACCGGGCTGGTCCGCGAGGGCGCGGCCGCGCTGTCGGCGCGGATGGGCTACCGGGCCCAGTCCCGGTAGCAAACCTCCCGCTTTTGGTTCGAAACAGCATCGAAACATTGACATCGGTGACCGGGCTGCTCTAGCGTCGCACCACTCGATGCGGTATATCGAACCTTGTTCGAAATCTCGAACGGCGGTGGTCCCGTGGCACGACCGAACCGGAACGTCAGCGCCACTGTCTCGGCCCTGCCGCCGATCGACTCGACCACGTCGCGCCATCCGAGGTGCGGCACCCGACAGATCTCGGGTGGCTCGGACGGAACGTGCGTGAGCGGACGTCCCACATCGGCGGGCGGACCCGCTCGCCGACACGGCGGCCGACGAACGAACTGATCTCGACAGGCGGCCCTCCGCGGTCGCCAGCACGGAAGCCCAACTGGAAACACGACGATCGCGGCGTTCGCCGGGTACGCCTTCGGCGTGCGGCCGTGCGCGGCGAGATGAGGGAGGCGGGTGTCCATGGAGGACAAATCGGGTTGGTCCCGGCGCGGCGTGCTGGGGATGGGGGTGGGAGTGCTCGGCGCGGCGGGTCTGGCCGCGTGTGGGGGCACCTCCGAATCGCCGACCAAGGTGCAGCCGGAGGTCCCGCAGGAGCTGATCGACGCCGCCGCGTCGATGAAGGGCTCCTCGATGGGGATGTTGTCGCAGAAGCTGTACTCGACGGCGGCGAACGACGCCCTCGACAGCTCGATCAAGAAGTTCGCCGACAGCACCGGCACGAAGATCGAGAACAGCCTGGTCCAGGCCGACGCGGGTGACGTGGTCGCCAAGATCGACGCCGAGGTCAAGGGCGGGGTGGCTCGTGACCTGGCGTTCATGACCGACTCCCGGTTCGTCGCGCAGTTCCAGGCGCTGGGCGACCTGGAGGACGTCACCGACGTCGTACAGGCGCTGACCGCCAAGTACGGCGAGCCGTGCGCGGAGGCCAAGAACTTCTGCGTCTTCGACGGCAAGTGGTTCGCGATCCCGTACCACTTCATCGGGATCGGGTCGTTCCTGCGCAAGGACTGGATGCAGGAGAAGGGCATCACGCCCAAGGACATCTACAGCTGGGAGGAGTTGCGGGACGTCTGCCTGGCGATCTCCGATCCCGGCAAGCGCCGGTTCGGCTGGGGCATGACGATCAACCGGTCCGGTGACGCCAACGGCATGATCGAGGCGCTGATCAACGCGTACGGCGGGTCGATCGCCTCCAACGACGGCAGGAAGGTCACGTTCGACTCACCGGAGACGGTGCAGGCGGTGACCTTCCTCGGCGACATCTACACCAATCCCAAGTACAAGCCGATGCTGCCCCCGGGGATCGCGAGCTGGACCGACACCAGCAACAACGAGAACTGGCTCGCGGGGATCCTCGGCTACACCCGCAACCAGTTCAGCGTCTACGCGGACTCGCGGACCAAGAAGAACCCGGTGCACGCCAACACCCACGTGTTCTCCGACTGCATCGGTCCCGCCACCAACAATCCGCTGCTGCTCGGCCAGTCGCAGGGCTTCGTCGTCTTCAAGGGCGCCAAGAACCCCGCGCTCGCCAAGCTCCTGGCGCAGTACCTGGTCAGTGCGCCCGCGCTGCTCGGAGTGGCGAAGGAGGCGCCCGGTCTGGTGATGCCCGCCTGGGAGAAGGTCTGGGACGCGGACCCGTTCTTCACCAGCGGCGACCCGGCGTTCCCCATGCTGCGCAAGATCACCCAGTTGCAGCTGCCGTTGAACACGAAGAACGGCCTGACCTTCCCGCAGAAGGCCAGCGCCGGCCAGCAGGCCGTCGGCTCGGCGTACGTCCTCACCGACATGATGCAGCAGGTCGTGCAGGGCACCGCGCCCGCGCAGGCCGTGCAGGCGGCCCACACCAAGATGGTGCAGATCTTCAACCAGCAGGGGCTGCCGCAGTGAGGACGCTCCGTCCCGTACGGGTCCCGGCGGCGAGGGCGTCCTCGCCGCCGGGATCCGGCTCCCTCACCGCGACCCAGCGCCGGCTGGGTCGTGACTGGCGAATGGCGGCGCTGTTCCTGACGCCGATGGCCGTGCTGGTCGGCGGCCTCGTGCTGGTACCGATCGCCCGGTCGGTCGTCACCAGCACCACCGAACGGCACGGGCAGGAGTCCGTGTTCGTCGGCCTGGACAACTACCTGCACCTCGTCGGCGACGACCAGTTCCACACGGGCGTGGTGAACTCGTTCGTCTTCACCGCGTACGCCGAGATCTTCAAGGTCGTGCTCGGGCTGGCCGCGGCCCTGCTGCTGCACCACCGACGCCGCGGGCGGGCGGTGCTGGCGGGGTTGCTCCTGGTGCCGTGGGTGGTGCCGACGGTGGTGACGGCCTTCAGCTGGCGCTCGCTGCTCGACCCCATCTTCGGCAGCGTCAACAACCTGCTCACCGCCACCGGGATCGGACCGCTGCTGGTCGACCTGCACCTGGTGGACAGTTGGCCGGCCGGCTGGCTCTCCGACCCGTCGCTGGCGATGCCGTCGGTGATCATGGTGAACGTCTGGAAGGGGGTGCCCTTCTTCACCGTGTGCTTCCTCGCCGGGTTGAAGGCCATCCCGGCCGACCTGTACGAGGCGGCGACCATCGACGGCGCCTCGGCGTGGCAGCGGTTCGCGAACGTGACGCTGCCCGGCCTGCGCCACGTGATCACCGTGACGGTGACCCTGTCGTCGATCTGGACGTTCAACAACTTCGACCTCGTCTGGCTGCTCACCCAGGGCGGTCCGGGCGACGTGACCGCGCCGTACGTGCTGGTCGCGTACTCGAAGGCGATCCTGCAGTTGCAGTACGGCGCGGGCGCGGCGGTCACGCTCGTCATGCTGCCGGTCATCGGCGGGCTGGTGTTCTTCCTGGTCCGGCTGTTGCGCCAGGATTCGGGGGCGAAGCTGCCCCGGGCCCGACGCGCGACGCTGCGGATCGGCATCCGGGCGCGCAAGGCCCTGCCGTGGGTGATCACCGCAGTGGTCACCGGCCTGCTGATCTGGGCGTCGCCGGAGATCTTCTGGAAGGCGGCGGTCGTCCTCGGGGTGATCCTGCTGATCGCGGCGGCGGTCGGTCGGGTGGTGTCGACCCTCCAGTCGCGCGGCGGTCGCCGGTCATCGTCGGCGGTCTCCAGCCTGGGCTCCTGGGTCGCGCTCGCCGGATTGCTCTTCTTCGTGCTCGGCCCGCTGTACTGGATCGGCGTCACGGCCTTCAAGTCCGAGGGCCAGGTCGTCATGCGGACGGACGACCTGTGGCCGACGCCCTGGACCACGGAGCAGTTCACCGCGCTCTTCGCCAACCAGCCGTTCGGTCGCTGGTACCTCAACACGCTGCTGGTGTCTGCGGCGTCCACCGCGGTGGCGCTGGTCTGCGCCGCTCTCGCGGGGTACGCGCTGGCCCGGCTGCGGTTCCGGGGCGCGCAGGGGTTCACCGTCACCGTGCTGCTCACCTACGTGATGCCGGGCGCGCTGCTGTTCATCCCGCTCTACCAGATGCTCATCGGCGTACGCCTCACCGACTCGTTGTGGTCGCTGGTGGTGACGTACCCGACGTTCACGCTGCCGTTCGCCACCTGGCTGCTGGTCGGCTACTTCTCCTCGATCCCCGTGGAGCTGGAGGAGGCCGCGCTCGTCGACGGCTGCACCCGGCTACAGGCGTTCGGCCGGGTGGTGCTGCCGCTGGCCAAGCCCGGACTGCTGGCGGTCGCGCTGTTCACCCTGACCAACGCCTGGAACGAGTTCCTCTTCGCCTTCGTGTTCATCACCAAGGACGAGTACAAGACGCTGCCGGTGGGAATGCAGTCGATGATCGCCGGAGACGTCGTACCGCAGGGACAGCTCGCCGCGGCGTCGCTGCTCGTCAGCATCCCCGTGGTCATCATGTACGCGCTCGGGCAGCGCTTCCTGACCGAAGGGCTCACCGCCGGTGCGGTCAAGGGCTGATCGGCGGCCGGTGGTGGAGCTTCGCGCTCCCCCACGGCCGCCTCCCGCCGGGGCTGGAGCGAGCAAACCTGAGGAATCAGGCGTACGCGAGCAGGAAGTCGACTGTGCCCGTCCCGCCGGGCTGGCCCGGCGGGGTCTGAAGGGCGGGCTCGCTGTTGATGACATAGAACCCGCCGTTGCCGATCAGGCGAGGGGTGACCGCCATCGCCTGGTCGGCCATGTTCGCCCCGGTCGGGCGTACGACGTAGTCGCGCAGCAGCGTGAACAGGTTGTTGTTCAGGTTCGCCACCTGGAGTACCCGGTAGGAGCGGGGAGCAGGCGCTCCGCCGCTCGTCAGGCCCCAGATCGGGATGATCTGGTTCGGCCAGTTCGCCGGGTTGTTGCTGATCACGTTGTCGTAGTTGTTGAGCTGGGTCTGGATGCCACTGTGGATGCCGGCCAGGTGGATGTGCAGTTGGTCCTGCTGGCGGGCGCTTGCGGAATTGATGCCGAGCCCGATGTTCGGGTACACGACGTGCGAGGGCTGCCCAGGCTGGGCGTTGATCCAGGCATCCAGCCAGTAGTTGGGCGCGGCGGCGGTCGCGATCCACGGGCACTCGATGCCGCTGATCCGGCAGGTGGGCACCAGCAGGAAGTTGTGGTTGTTCGCCGGTCTGCCGTTGAGCACCACGTAGTCGTTTGCCGTGGTCAGACAGTTGGTCGCCGGAGTGGTCCTCGTGCCCAGGCAGACCTGCACCCGGTCCCACAGGTCGTACCTGCCGCCGGTCTGGTTCCGGAAGCCGCACAGGGCCGACTCGGTGGGGCAGTTGGCACCGCCCGGGGCGGGTGGTGAGGGCTCGGGGGACGGGCCGCCGTCGGCCATCCCGCCGTCGGCTCCGGCCAGGGCCAGCAGACCGCCCGCGCTGGCGGCCCCGGACAGCTTGACGAACTGACGTCTGGCTATCTGATCGATCCGTTTGCTGCCGCTCATCGCCAATCTCCACCCACGATCCGAGGTCGCCGCCCGCCCGAAGTCCCTGCTCAGAGGTTCGGACGGGAAGGCTGGAACGTGCCGAGATTAGGACAAAGTTTCACACCTCAGCGGGTCGCCGGTTGCGGGGTCCCCTGATCGTGTCGCGAGGCGGCCTACCTGGGGAGCGGGTTGGCGACGCCACCCGCGACCTGTCCCACGTCCCCGCCGGCCACCTGCACCACCGGTTCCTGGGCTGGGCCCGGCGATGACGTCTGCTCAGGGCGCGAGCGGCTTCTCGAACCAGTGGTGGGCGTAGTGCTCGGTGTTGTACGGCGGGATCTCCCGGTAACCGGCCGAGCGGTACAGGGCGATCGCCTCGGTGAGGTTGCGGTTGGTGTCCAGCCGCACGGCTGTCGCACCGCGCTCGGCCGCGTACCGCTCCAGCTCGCCGAGCAGCCGCCGCCCGACGCCCAGCCCGCGCACGGTGTCGGCCACCCAGACGCGTTTGATCTCGGCGCGTCCGTCGCGGTGGAGTTTGACGGCGCCGCAGCCGACGGGCTCGCTGTCGAGGGTGGCGAGCAGGAGTACGCCAGCCGGCGGTACGAGCGCCTCGTCGTCGACCGGGTTGCTCAGCGCCGGGTCGAAGCCGTCGTCGAACCGTCGTCCGATCTCCCGGGCGTACGCGCGCAGGCAGGCGCGGGCCCGCCGGTCACTTGGCGGACACGGCTCGATGACCACCATCGACCCGACGAGCAGCCGTTCGACCTCGGCCATGGCGGCGACGAGTCGGTCCCGACGGTGTGCGCTGAGCGGTTCGAGGATCGAGGCCGCCAGTTCGTCGGACCGCCGGTCAAGTTCGGTCCACTGGGTACGGCCGGCGTCGGTGAGGGCGGCGGTGCGGACCCGACCGTCGCCGCCTACCTTGCCTGCCGGCCCCACGGTGACGAGCCCGTCGTTCTCCAGGGCGCGCAGGAGCCGACTGAGGTATCCCGAGTCGAGGCCCAGCCGGGCTCGCAGCGCCGCGACCTCGGCACCCGCCGGGCCGATCTCCCAGAGCAGCCGAGCCTGCCCGAGCGGGCGTCCCTGGGCCATGTACTCGTCGTCCAGCGCACCCACCCGCTGGGTCACCGTCCGGTTGAACCGCCGCACGGCGGCGATGAGCGCGGCGTCCATACCCCTGACTTTAGTCAGGCTTCTCCTCGCTGCGGTAGGAGAAGATGCCGGCGCGGTCCAGAACGACCACCACGAGCACCACTGAAGTGGCGACCGCGCTGACCGCCAGCAGCGGCAACCGCAGCGCTGCCGCCGCGCCGGACAACGCGAACAGGGCGGCCACCCGGGGCCAGGAGAGCCGCCGGTGGATCGCCAGGGAGAACAGGATCCTCCCGATGAGGAACAGCGTGGGCCCGCCCAGGATGACCACCACCGCGGTCAGGTCACCCTCTTCCGTCGGATGGGCGATGCTCAGCTCGGCGCCGACGGCGGTGACCACCAGGCCGCCGATCATCACGAGGTGCAGATAGCCGGTACGGACGGCGAGCCGGATGGGATTGCCGTGCTCGATGGCCGGGGCCAACCGCCGGCCGGCGGGCGTCAGATAGAGCAGGCCGATCAGCACGGCGGTGGCGAACACCAGCAGGAACGCGGCGGTCTCCGGCAGGTGCAGGTCGGTGTCGGCGTACGAGAGACCGGCGACCAGGACGAGTTCACCGAGCGCGATGATCATGATCTGTTGGTACCGCTCGGCGAAGTGTCCGCTGACCAGGCGCAACTCCTCCGGCTTGGCGCGGCCGAGGCGCGGCGTGGGCCAGCCGAATCGTGGTCCGTTGAGGTCGATCGCCAGCGCCAACAGCCACAGCGGAACCCGCCAGCCCATCAGGAACGCACCGGCCAGCCACGGTACGGCGGAGACGCTGTACCAGATCAGGATCCGCAACGCCCGGCGCTGCCGCGGGTGCCCCCGCAGCGTCATGGCGGTGACCACGCCCCGACCGACGACCAGCCCGACGTACGCGCCGGCGAAGAGCAAACCGCGACCGTCCAACGCCTGCGGGATCGCCACCCCGGCCAGCAGACTGCTCAGGGCGGCGGCGAGCAGCAGCAACCGGATCAACGGGCTCTCCGGGTCGTACCAGTCGGCGAACCAGGTGGTGGTCACCCAGATCCACCAGACCGCGGTCAGCAGCAGGCCGGTCCGCAGCACGCCGACCACGGTCAGGTCGTGCAGCAGCTGGTCGGCCAACTGGCTGAGGGCGAGGACGAACGCCAGGTCGAAGAACAACTCCAGGAACGAGGCGCTGAGCGGGGTGTCGCTTCCCCGTAGCAACCGTTCGGGCCGGCCCGCCATCGGCGCTCCTCCCGATGGCACGCCCTGACTCCGTTCGTACCACCCGGAGCCGACCGCCGAAGGCGAAAGCGGGTCAGCGGCGGACGCCGACCCCGGCGTACCCGTGCGATTCCACGACCTCGGACTCCCCGTCCGGCCGCCACCGGGTGGTCTCCACCAGGCCGGGCTCCACCAGGTCGTACCCGGCGAAGAAACGCAGCGTCTCGCTGACCCCTCGTGTCGTTGATCCGGCTGCACCCCTGCTCAACGCCGACCACGGTGGGGGCACCCGCGCACGAGGAGGGACGCCGATGACCAGTCGACGGGAGACCGTACGGGTCGAGAAAGACCTGTTCCGCGCCGTGTACGACTCGCCCGCGTCACTGCCCGGCCGGCACCGGTGGACCACGCCGGAATCAGACGTCCGGCGTCTGGAGAAGCTGCTCGGCATGCCGACGCGCACCATCGGCGCCCCGCTCTGGGTCAGCGGCGACGAGCCGGACTGCCCGAAGTGTGGCCGGCGGATCACCTGGTACGACATCGTCTCCTCGGCGGTCACCGGGCTGCACGACAAGGGCATGATCGCCGAGGTCATCCTCGGCGACCACAAGTACGTCAACACCGAGGTCCCGGACACGATCGCGGGCGTGCACTGCGCCGACTGCCACACCCCCATCGAGGGTCTGCGCAGCTTCAAGTGCCACAACTGGGCGTACGCCTTCGAGGCGCTGGAGGCCGTCCGGGAGCGGATGAACGGCGGACCGGGACCGGCGCAGCTCTGAGCCGCCTCACCTTCGCGTTTCCAAGATGCCTCCAAGTTGAACGGGGTATGAACGTCTGGTGAGGTGATTCATGGCCGACAACGGCAGCACGGACGTCCCAGAGATCAGCGCCGAGTGGTACCGCGACATCGTCGACGCGGCCGCCGCCACCCCGCACCCGGTGCAGTGGTTCGTCGGGCACGCCACCGAGGGGGTGATCCTGCTGCTCGGCGCGCTGTTGGTGACGGCCGCGCTGCGCCGCCTGGCCGGCAGCCCGCACCAACGGGCACTCGCCCTGGTCGCGCCGCTGCCGACTCTCCTGGCGTACGCGGGCAGCGAGTGGCTCAAGACGGTGGTGGACGAGGACCGACCGTGCCGGACGATCGGACGAGCGATCATCGCCGGCACGTGTCCACCGCCCGGCGACTACTCCTTCCCGAGCAACCACGCGACACTCGCCGGCGCGCTGGCCGTCACCATCCTGCTGCTCTCCCGGCGGCTCGGGCTGATCGCGTTGCCGCTGGCCGTGCTGGCCGCGTTCTCCCGGGTCTTCGTGGGCGTGCACTACCCGCACGACGTGGCGGCGGGTCTGCTGCTCGGTGCCCTGGTCGCGCTCGTCGCGACCCCGCTGCTGGCCCGACCGACCGCCGAGGCGCTGCGTCGCCGCACCGACGCGCGCCGTCCGGTGCCCGACCTGGCCGGCCGACCCCGCCCGTAACCCCTCAGGTGGCCAGGAGGGCACCCGCCGTGCCGAGGAGCAGGAACGGGCCGAACGGCAGATGGGTGGTCCAGCGGACCCGTCGGGCCACCAGCAACCCCACGCTCACCAGCGCGGACAGCCCGAACGTGAGCAGCAGCCCGAGCACGAGGACAGGCCAGCCGTACCAGCCGAGCAGCGCTCCCACGCCGAGCGCCAACTTGGCGTCGCCCAGCCCGAAACCCCGCCGACCGAGCAGCAACGTGCTGGCGGCGAAGAACAGCGCCAGCCCCGTACCGGCGGCGACGGCCCGTACCCAGGGACCGGCCCCGGCACCGGCCAGCGCCGCCACGCCGAGCAGCAGCCACGTCCCGGCCGCCGCGGGCAGGGTGAGCCGGTCGGGTAGCCGGTGCACGGCCAGGTCGACGAAGACCGCCGGTAGCGTCCAGCCCAACCACCAGGCGAGGGCCGGCAGCGCCCCGAGCGGCGGGCCGACGAGCACGAGCAGCGCCACGGCGGCGAGCGTGGCCAGCTCGACCGTGCCGGGCGGCGGCCCGACCCGGCCGCGGCACCGGCCGCACCGCGCCCCCGGACCGAGCGCGGGCCACGGCCTGGTCAGGCTGATCGCGGCCCCGCAGGCGTCGCAGCCGGTCCGGCCGGGAGCACCCGAGGGTACGGCGTGACGCACGACGGCCAACCGCAGCGGCGGAGTGACGAGCAGGGACGCCGACACCGTGCCGAGCCGGGGCCGGGCAGCACCCGCGACGGGCCCGGCCTCCGTGGCCGCAGGCCTGCCGGAGGAGGACGATTGGTCGGACGGTTCAGCCGTCAGCGCCACGTCGACTCCACTGATGGGCGGGCCACCCTCGCCAAAGGTGAACACGGATCGTGACTGAACGTTCGCTCGGGTGTAGCGGATGGCGCGGAAAGCGACGTCCTCCATCGACGACTTCCGCCTCGAAGCGATCCGCACGACGTGCGGTCACCGCTGAGCCGTGACGCGGACCGGATGCCGGGATGCGGGCGCGATGTCCCACTCTCGTAAGGGGCGCAGGGGTCAGGACGGATCGACCCGCGTCGGCGGGGCCGGGTCGTTCGCGACCCCTCGACCGACACTCGTCCGAAGCGCGGCACGCACACCTGCCACCACCACCCGTCATCACGCAGAGTGTTCACTTGAATTGCCTCTGTTGCATCGGCGATCGTGAGCTTATGCTCGCCCCTTGAGTGTGACGCAAGCCTCACATCGATGACCGGACAACACGGGACCTTGCATTTGTAGAAGATCCGCAACGGTGAATGCAGAAGCGCAATGAACGGCCGGATGCAGTGATCCGGGCGCGCTTTCGCATGCTCGACATCGGCGCCTCGTCGCCACGTCGAGCTATCACGAGGAGGGTTCGGCGGTGCGCGGACGGCAGCTCGGACGAGCGGCAACCTGCCTGCTGACGATCGTGGCGGCGGTGGCGGTCACCG
Organism: Micromonospora sp. WMMD736; assembly: GCF_049179015.1. Taxonomy (NCBI): domain Bacteria; kingdom Bacillati; phylum Actinomycetota; class Actinomycetes; order Micromonosporales; family Micromonosporaceae; genus Micromonospora; species Micromonospora sp. WMMD736. The sequence continues at coordinate 4,644,068 of NZ_JBMHMI010000001.1, read as the reverse complement.
CCTGTGGCAGCGGTCAGGAGGCGGTCGACCGCCCGGCGTCGGGGCGGGCCGACGGAGTACGGGCGGATTCGGATGTCGAACGCGGAGCTGCCGAAAAGGCGGCGCTCGACGCGTACTCCGGATATCTCACGGCCTCGCGCACGGCGAGTCGGCGCGGCGATCCGCACGCGCCGGAACTGTCCAGGTTTCTCGCTGATCCACTGTTGACCCGGGTGCAATTGTCCATTCGCGACGCAAAGGAGCACGGCGCGATGCGTACCGGGACGTTGAGATCCGATCCCACCGTGATCGCCGTCGACCTCGACTCGGACCCGGCAACCGTGGAGATCCAGGACTGCCTGGACGCGACCGGTTACCGGCTCGTCTACAGCAAGGACCAGAAGGTCGTGCCGGGCAGCGGTGGCGGCAGGCACCTGGCCACCGCCACCGCCACCCGCTATCCGGACGGCCGGTGGCTGATCAGCTCCGGCGCCGCACACCAGGACCAGCCGTGCTGAGCCGTCGCGTCCTCGCCGGGGTCGGCCTGGCGGTGCTGCTGGCGGTCACCGCGACGCCGCCGGCCGCCGCCGCCCGCCGCGCAGGCCCGGGGGTGGAGTGCCCGCCCGGACAACCGGACTGCAACGTCTGGGACGACGAGCCCGGCCACCCCGGCGACCCGGGGGGCGGCGGGGACAACGGCGGCGGAGACTCCGGCGGCGGTGGGGGTGGCGGCGTCTGTCAGTGGGGCGGAAAGACGATCCCCTGCTACGACGACCTGCTGGGCTGGTTCAACAACGGCGACGGCTGCTACTACAAGCTCGCCGTGCCGCAGAAACCGGCGGAAGAGGGCCAGCAGTGGTACGTCCAGACCTGCAACGGCGGTGACCTGGGCGCGCAGGACACCGTACTGCGTGACGGGCCGCCGCCCGGCTTCGGCGCTCCGCCGGACCCGGAGGAGCTGGCCCGCCGTGCCCTCGCCTCGATCAAGCTGCTGCCGGCGCTGCTCAAGGTCGCCCCCCGCAAGAACATCGGCCCCGGTCTGGTCGGCCTGCCGGTGTGGATGTGGGCTTCCTCGAGCGCCGACTACTTCGGGCCGCTGCACGCCTCCGCCTCCGACCGTGGGCTGACCGTCTCGATCGAGGCCAAGGTCGAGCGGATCGTCTGGAACATGGGCAACGGCGACACGGTCACCTGCACCACGCCCGGCACCCCGTACGACCCGAACGGCGAGCGCGCCGGCCTCACCTCGCCGGACTGCGGCTACGACGACGGCTACCCGAAGGCGGGCACGTACCGGGTGGGCGCCACCACGTACTGGACGGTCCGCTGGTGGACCGACAACGGCGTCGAGGGCGACCCGATCGCGCAGACCCGGACCAGCGGCACCGTACCGGTACGGATCAATGAACTCCAGGTGGTGACCAGGTAATGCGAGCACCTCAGGCGCGAACGGAGATCGAACGGTGAGTCTGGCGACGCGTAACGCGACCGGCCCGGTGGACGCGCCGGTCAGCCCGCCCAAGGTGGTCCGGCAACGCCGCGTCCGCCCAGGTCTGCTGGGTCTCGCCGTACTCCTGATCGCCCTCGGTGGGCTGGGAGCCGCGTTCGCGGTCACCTCGGTCCGGGCCACCGGCAGCTACCTCGCGGTCGCCCGGCCGGTGGAGGTGGGGCGGGAGGTCACCGCCGCCGACCTGATCACCGTGCAGGTCGCCGGCGGCCAGGGGCTGCACCCCGTGCCGGCGGGCCGGCTGGACGAGGTGGTCGGCAAGCGGGCCGCCGTGGCGCTGGTGCCGGGCACCCTGCTCACCCTCGGCCAGGTCACCGACGACCCGCTGCTCGGCCCGGGACAGCAGCAGATCGCGCTCGGCCTCAAGACCGCCCAGGTGCCGGCCCGTACGCTCCACCCCGGCGACAAGGTGCTGCTGGTCAGCACCCCGGACAAGAACGCCACCGGAGCGGCCGCCACGGCGGGTACCCGGTTCTCGGCCACCGTCATCGACATGAACAGCCCGACGGACAACGAGAAGGTGGTGTACCTGGCGCTCCTCATCCGGGACGTACCCGCCGTGGTGGCGCTTGCCGCCCAGGAGCGGATCGCCGTCGTGCTGACCGAGGCGGCCTGACCATGGCGATCATCGCGCTGGTGTCCGCGAAGGGCTCGCCCGGCGTGACCACCGCGGCGTTGGCCTGCGCCCTGACCTGGCACCGCCGGCTGGTCCTCGCCGAGTGCGACCCGGCCGGCGGATCCATCCTCGCCGGCTACCTGGGTGGCCAGTTGGATGGCCCGCGCGGCATCGGGGAGCTGGCCGTCGGCGAGCTGCGCGACGGCAACCTGGAGACCGCGTTCTGGTCCCAGCTGGTCGACCTGGACGCGCCGCGCCGGGAACGGCTGCTGCTGCCCGGGCTGGTCGACCCGGCACAGGCCGGCAGCGTCACCCCGCTCTGGCAGCGCTTCGCCGACTACTTCAACGCCCTGGACCGGGGCACCCCCGGCTACGACGTGCTCGTCGACTGTGGCCGGCTGCACGTGAACGGTCCACCGTGGCCACTGCTGCGGGCCGCCTCGGTGGTGCTGCTGGTGACCCGGGCCAACCTGCCCGACCTGTCCGGGACTCGGGCGGTGGTCACCGCGATCGAACGGGACTTCGCCGAGCACCGGGTACCCCCGGGCACCCTGCGGCTGTTACTGGTCGGCGACGGGCACGGGCGCGCCGAGATCAGTCGCGGGCTGAAGCTGCCGGTGATCGCCCGGCTGCCGCACGACCCGCGTACCGCCGGAGTGCTCGGCCTCGGTGGAACCGTACGCTCCGGGCGGCCGCTGCTGCGGGCGGCGACCGCGCTCGAGGTGCCGGTCGGCGCGCTGCTGGAGCGCCGACGGGCCCGGCTGGCCTGGCCGGTGCAGCAGGGGGTGCCGGATGCGGTTTGAGCCCGTCTCGGCCGACCCCCGCCAGCAGCCGCCAGGTGCGACGTCCACCGCGCCGCCGCTGCCCCCGGCGAACGGCCGGCACCACCACGCGACGCCGATGCCACCGCCGATGACCTCGGCCACGCCACCGTCCGAGCCGACCCCCCGACCCCGCATGGACTTCCAGGTGGTCCGGGAGCTGCGGCGGGAACTCACCGAACGCCTCACCCTGTGGCAGCGCGGCCGGGAGTTCACCGTCGACGAGGAGGACACCGAACGGGCGCGGCTCGCCGTCCAGGTGGTCGCCGAGTACGCCGACGCGGTCCGCCGGGCCGGCACACCGATGGCCGCCGGTGAGGAGCGCCTGCTGCTCGACCAGGTGACCGCCGAACTGGTCGGGCTCGGCCGGCTCCAGACCCTGCTGGTCGACGACACCATCGAGGAGGTGCACATCCTCGGCTGCGACCAGGTGCGCATCACCCGGCACGGCGGCGGCGTGGACTGGGGCGAGCCGATCGCCGACAGCGACGCCGAGCTGGTGGAGATCCTCCAGGCGGCGGCGCGGCGGGCGGGCGCGACCGAGCGTTCCCTGTCCACCGTGAAGCCCACCCTCGACCTGCAACTGCCCGACGGCAGCCGGTTGGCGGCGGTGTTCCTGGTCAGCCACCGCCCGTACGCGGTGATCCGCAAGCACAACACCCTGGACGTGAGCCTCGACGACGTGGCCGGTAGCCGGGGCGACCTGGACGAGATGATCGACCCGCTGCTGCGCGACTTTCTGCGCGCGGCGATGCGCGCCGGGTTGAACATCATGGTCGCCGGTCTGGCCGGCGCCGGAAAGACCACGATCATCCGCGCGTTGATGAACGAGATCCCGCCCGACGAGCCGTACGTGCTGCTCGAGGAGAGCCGCGAACTGCTACCGGCGCGTCGCCGCGAGCGGCACCGGGCGGTGATGAGCTTCGAGGCCCGCGAGGGGCACGGCGAACGCGGCTTCGACGGCCGACCGGCGGGTGAGGTGACGATCGCCGACCTGATCCCGCTGTCGCTGCGGATGGGCGTTCTGCGGATCATCGTGGGCGAGGTGCGGTCCCGCGAGATCGTGCCGATGCTCCAGGCGATGACCACCAGCCGGGGATCGATGTGCACCATCCACGCCCGTACGGCGGCCGGCGTCGGCGAGCGGATCGTCGAGCTGGCGCTGGCGCACGGCCGCGAGATGACCGTCGACCAGGCGCGTCGGATGGCCGGCAACGCCCTCGACCTGATCGTCTACGTCACCGTCGAGGACGAGAGCGCGATCGGCGGACGTAAGCACCGGTTCGTCTCGCACGTGGAGGAGGTGATCGGGGCCGGCGAGGCCGGACGAATCACCACCACCACCGTCTTCGGTCCCGGCGCGGACGGCCGCGCGGTCCCCCGGCACCTACCGGAACGGGTCCGCGACCAGTTGCTCCGCGTCGGGTACGACTCCCGGCTGTTGACCCGGTGGATCGAGGCCGGTACGGGCGCGTGGCGGCGACCCCGACAGACCCGACTGGCTCGGCGGTGACGTGATGGGGAACAGCCTGGAGTTGATCGCGGTGGTCTCCGGGGCCGCCTGCGTGGCAGGGCTGCTGTTGGCGGTGGTCGCGCTGGTCGGCACCCGTCGACCCGCCGGTCCCGGCCCCGGGGAAGGGCCCGGCCTGAGTCGTCTCTGGCGTGGCTCTGGCGCCACGCCCGCCGAGCGCCGGTCCTACCAGGCGCTGCTGCTGGCTGCGGTGGTGGCCGGGGCGTTGGCGTTCCTGCTGACCGGGCTGCCGGTGGTGGGTCTGCTGGTGGCGGTGGCGGTGCCCGGCACGCCGTGGCTGTTCGCGGTCGGCAAGGCCGAGCAGCGGGCGATCGCCCGGATCGAGGCCGTCGGCGAGTGGACCCGCCGGCTCAAGGACGTCTCGGGTACGGGTCAGGGCCTGCAACAGTCGATCATCACCACGATCGGCAGCGTCCCGCCCGGCATCGAGGACGAGGTACGACTGCTCGCCGCCCGGTTGCAGGCCGGCTGGCTGGCCCGGTCCGCGCTGCTGGCGTTCGCCGACGAGATCGGCGACCCGGTCTGCGACCAGGTGGTGGCGGCGCTGATCCTGCACCTCAGCGACCGGGGTGAGCGGCTGGGCGACGTGCTCGGCTCGATCGCCGGCGCGGCGGCCGCCGAGGTGGCGACCCGCCGGGAGATCGAGGCCAAGCGCACCCAGCCCCGGTTCGCCGTCCGCTTCCTGACCGGGATGACGCTGGTGACGCTGGCGTACGGGCTGGTCAACTCCGAGTACATCAAGCCGTACGGCACGCCGGGGGGTCAGATCGTGATGGCCGCGCTCGGCGCTGCCTTCATCGGCCTGCTGGCCTGGGTCCGCTCGATGAGTCAGCCACAGCGACCGGCCCGGTTCCTGCCGGCGCCCGACCCGCAGGAGGTCGTCGCGTGAGCGCGAACGCCACCGCATCCGTAGGGATCTCACGGTGATCGTCAACTGGCTCCTCGGCATCGCCGTGTCCGGTGGAGCGGCCATCGGGTTCGGTGTCTTCCTGGTGATCCGCGAGCTGGTGCCGGCCACCCCCGCGCTCGGGCCGGCACTGCGCCGCCTGCACCAGCCGCCGGGTACCGGACGGGTTTCCACTCCCGCCTCCCGGCGGTTGGACTGGCTGACCGGGCTGTCCCGCTGGCTGCGACCGCCGCACCGGCAGCTCGCCCTGATCGGTCAGACCCCCGAGCAGTACGCGCTGTCGGTGCTGCTGTCCGCGTTGATCGGCCTGGCCGCACCGACCCTGCTCGTGATGGCGCTGTTCGTGCTCGGCGTCTCGCTGCCGGTGGCCGTACCGGTGCTCGGGGGCCTCGGCATGGCGCTGATCGCCGGTCTGCTGGCGCACCGCTCGGTGCTGTCGAAGGCGGACGCCGCCCGGGACGAGTTCCGCCAGGCCGTCTGCACGTACCTGGACCTGGTGGCCTTGCAGCTCTCCGCCGCGCACGGGCCGGTGCAGTCGTTGGAGCGGGCCGCGGCGGTCTGCGACGGCTGGGTGTTCGACCGCCTCCAGGAGGCGCTGCGGATCGCCCAGATGCAGATGCACGCACCCTGGGACGAGCTGCGCGATCTCGCCGACAAGATCGGCATCCCGGAGTTGGGCGACGTCGGCGCGATCATGCGCTCCTCCGGCAGCGAGGGCGCGCAGGTGCACGAGACCCTGCGCAGCCGGGCCGACTCGCTGCGCGACCAGATCCGCACCGACAACCTGGCCCGCGCCGAGGGCGTGACCAGCAAGCTCGACATCCCGGGCGCACTACTCGTCTTCGTGCTGCTCGGTTTCGTCGTCTACCCGTTCGTGGTCCGCATCTGAAAAGAACCCCAGTGAAGGAGTACGCCATGTCCATCCTCACCTACCTGCACGTCGTGGTGGCGACGCGCCTCGCCGAGTTGCGCCGCGACGGCGAGCGCGGCGACAGCCCGGTCCCGACGGCCGTGATCATCATGGGTCTCGTCTTCGTGGCGACCGTCGTCACGGGCCTGGCCCTCGCCCGGGCCAGAGGCTGGATGGACGCCATCCAGGCACCCGCGAACCCGCAGTAGCCGGCATGCGCCGACCCGCGTTCCCGGGGTGGCGTCGGACGGTTCTCGCCGCCCGACGCCGCCTCCTGGCCGGCGGCCGGGAGCGGGGCGCGAACCCGGTGGAACTGGCCGTGGTGATGCCGCTGATCCTGGTGCTGCTGTTCGCGTCGCTCCAGATGGCGGCCGTCTTCCTGGCCCGTTCCACGGCGTTGAACGCCGCCCAGAGCGGGGTCAACGCCGAACGGCGGTACAACGCGTCCGACGGTGCCGGGGTCGCCAGCGCCACCCAGTTCCTGTCCACCACCGGCGACTGGCTGCTGGGCTGGAACAGGGCCGGCGGTCCGAGCTGTGTGACAAGCGAGGTCGATGTGACCTGCACGGTGACCGGTCGATCCCTGTCGGTCGTACCCGGCGTGAGCTTCGCCGTCCGGCAGACCGCGCACGGACCGGTGGAACGGGTGACAGCGCCGTGAGCCGGGTCACCGAGCGCGGCTCGGTCTCCATCGAGGTGGCGGTGCTCGCGCCCGCGTTCATCGCGCTGATGGTGCTGGCGGGCGTGGCCGGCCGCAGCGCGGTGGCGGCGGAAGCCATCGATGCCGCCGCGCACGACGCGGCCCGCGCCGCCTCGATCTCCCGCGACCCGACCGACGCGCGCGAGCAGGCCCTCGATGCGGCTCAGCAGCAGTTGGACTGGCGTGGGCTGAGCTGCGGCGGTGCTCCGACCCTGACGTTCAGCGGCAGGGTCGGCAACAACGACACCGGTTTCGACGACGCCTACCGCAGCGCGCTCGGCCAGAACGCGACGGTCACCGTCACGGTCGAGTGCCGGGTGTCGTTCCGCGACCTACGGCTCAACGCCGTACCGGGCATGCCCAGCGAGAACCGCATCCGGGCCAGCTTCACCTCCCCACTGGACCGCTACCGGAGCCGCGGATGAACCTCCGTACGCTCTCCGGCGACCACGGCCGGGTCAGCATCTTCCTGGCCGTGGCGATGATCGGTGTGCTGGCCATCGTGGGACTCTCGTTCGACGGCGCGGGCCAGCTCCGCACGCTGCAACGCGCCGACAACCTGGCCGCTGAGGCGGCCCGCGCGGGCGGGCAGGCCATCGACCGGGCCACCGCGATCGAGGGCGGACCGACACGGATCGACCAGACGCAGGCCCGCGTCGCGGTCGCCGACTACCTCGCCGCCGTCGGCTCCACCACCAGCCACACCGTGAGCTTCCCGCAGATCGCCGGGGAGACCGTCGTCCGGGTACGCCTCACGATCACCTACCGCCGCTCGATGCTCGGCCTGTTCGGCCTCGCCGACCAGGTCACCATCACCGGCGAGGCGACCGCACGGGCCATCACCACAGCCCCGGCCCCCGCTCCATAGGAAGGAAGGCAGCCATGACCGCATCGGGTCGGTCCGTCGTACGGCGGACAGGACGCGTCCTCACCGGCCTCGGCGCGCTCGTCGTGCTCTGCGCCCTGGTGGCGGGCGCGCCGGTCGCGCTGCTCGCCTTCGCCGGCAATCCCCTGCCCGACCATCTGCCCACCCTCGCCGAGGTGGGCACCACCCTGACCAGCCGGGACGACGGGCAACTCTTCCTGCGGGCCCTGGCGCTGGCCGGTTGGTTCGGCTGGGCCACGTTCACCTTCTCGGTCCTCGTCGAGTTGGGCGCGCAGATTCTGCGCCGGCCGGCGCCGAAGCTGCCGGGGATGAGCCGCCAGCAGAAGGCCGCCGCCGCGCTGGTCGGTTCGGTCGCCCTGATCCTCGCCGCCAGCCCGGCCGCTGCCAGCGCCGCCGCGGTCTACGCCGGCCCGGCGTACGCCCAGCCGAGCGCGGCGACCGCCACCACGCGGATCACCGAGAGCGCGCCGCTTGGCCTGGCCGCCAGCGGGCCCCGCGATGCCCTGGGGAGTGGGCCGCTCGGACTTGTCGCGCCTGGCGGGCCGAGTGCCGGCGACCAGGTTGCGCCGGTCTATCGCGTCGCTCGGGGCGACTACCTCGGCGAGGTGGCCGAGCGGTACCTCGGCGAGTTCGACGACTACCGGCAACTCGCCAAGCTGAACCGGCTGGACGACCCGGACCGCATTCGTCCCGGGCAACTGCTCCGGCTCCCGGCGGAGGCCACCGACCAGGGCGCACGCTCGCACGCGACCGGCAAACTCGTCGGTCGACCCGCCGCGCCGAAACCGCCCGCGTCGCGCCCGACGCCGGAGCGGTCCGCGCCGGAGCACGCGGAGCAGGCACCACCCGACGGTACGGAGTCGACGGGTCAGGCCCCCACGATGACCGTCGGCGCGGCCCGGGCCGGCACCACCGACCGGGTGAACCGACCGCTGGCCGTCTCCGCCGTGCTGGCCGTGGCGAGCATCGTCGGTGCCCAGATCGGCGCGGTCCTCGGTCTGCGTCGTCGGCCCGCCACCGCAGGTGCCGCACCCCGGCTGACCGCAGCCACCCGTACGCCGCGACGCCGCGCGAGCAACGTCGGCGGCAGTTCCACCACCGGCAGCCCCGCGCAAACCGGCAGCCCCGCGCAAACCGGCAGCCCCGCTCGGAGCGGTGACGCGGGCCGAGCTGGCAGCGGTGCCGCCTGGGCCGCCCGTCGTGCGGCGGCGGCCACCGAGTCGCCTGCCCCACCGACCGGCACCCCGCTGGCCCTGCCCGGTCGCAGCGCCGGAGCCGTCGGCGAATGGGACGGCGACGATGGCGTCCAAGGCGGTCGGCACCGGCGCGGTTGAGCCGAAACCCGCACGCGCAGGTCGCGGCTCAGCGTCGAGTTCTCCGCGCCGACGATCCCCGGGAGCTGACGCCAGCACCCGGCCGATGCCCGAGCGTCGTGGCCCGCATACAGCCGATGTCCGGGAGCTGAGGCCCTCACACGGCCGATACCTGAACGCCACAGCCCCCCGAACAAGGTCCGATGCCCGGCGCTGAGCCTCGCGGCCGGGAACCACGCTCGGAGCTGAGACTCGCGGCCGGCCCCACGCCCGGAGCTGAGGCGCCCGCAGCCGGCCCGACGCCCGGGACCGGACACTCCACACAGGCTGATGCCACACAGTCATCAAGATGACTGCGTGGCATCAGTGCGTCGAGGGTGGCCGGTCGCCGAAAGCCGACCGCCTCGATCCCGGTCCGGCCCGACCTCCGATCGCACTCCGCACCGGGCACGCCTGGCCGCCGCCCATGCCGCTCGCGCCGCGCCGCCCCGCACCGCTCGCTGTCTGCTGTCAGGGGAGGCGGGTCTGCAGCACGCCGTTCTGGATGCGGGTGGGCAGGATCTGCTGGTCGTTGCCGGAGGGCCCCTGCATGACCTCGCCGCCGTTGAGGCGGAACGCGCTGCCGTGCCACGGGCAGACCACGCACGCGTGGCCGTCGATCTCCTGGACCTCGCCCTCGCCCAGCGGCCCGCTCTGGTGGGGGCACCGCTCCAGCATCACCGTGACCTCGTCACCGTGGCGATAGAGGATCACCGAGATGTCGTCGTCCACCTCTCGGGTGATCAGGGTGCGCTGCGGCAGGGTGGCCATGTCCGCCAGCGAGTGCCAGCCGTCGCTCATCCGGTGCAGCTCGGACACACTCTGGTTGACCTGGGCGCCCTGCTTGTACGCCAGGTGCCCGCCGATGTACGCGCCGAGGCTGACGGCGGAGAGGCCGAGGAACCCGAGCGCCTTGCCGACGCCGCTACGCCCGGAGAGCCGCGCCGCCAGTGAGCCGGCGTAGAGGCCGACACCGACGGTGTTCGCGGCGGCGTGCACGAGGCCGACCCGGCGTTGGTCCCGGGAGAGCGCCGCCCAGTCGTTCAACCCGGCGACCGCCGCCGGCAGGGCGCTGACCGTCCCCAGGCCGACCAGCACGGTCGCCGGTCGGCGCTGTCCGGGCATCAGGTCCAGCACCGCGGCACTGATCCACGCCCCCACCGGTACCTGCACCATGGCCGGGTGCAGCGGGTGCCCCAGCGTCACGCCGTGCAGCAGGTCCCGCAGTCGCCGCGGTCGCAGCGTCCCCAGGACAACCTTCTGCAACCGGTCACCCGTGCGGTCCAGCCGGGAGTCCTGCTCAACTTTCGTCAATAGCGCTCGCACGACTACCGACTTCCCGTCCTTCCCCCTCCCAAACCGGAAGCTAACGACAAACCTGCCACGTCTCCCGCTCCCGCCGATCTTGCACTTTCTGCTGCGACAAACCCCTCCACAGAGCGCGAATCAGCAACCCAAAGTGCAAGATCGACGCGATTGTGGGGGCGAGGGGCAGGGGGCATGCTGGCGGGATGGGTGTGCGGGTGGAGCGTCGCGGGGCCGTCAGCACGGTGATTCTGGATCGGCCGGAGGCTCGGAACGCCGTCGACGGGGCTACCGCTCGGGCGCTCGCCGACGCGTTTCGCGCCTTCGAGGCTGATCCGGACGCGGCGGTCGGCGTGCTCTGGGGTGCGGGCGGCACGTTCTGCGCCGGGGCCGACCTGAAGGCCATCGGTACGCCGAGGGGCAACCGAGTGGAGCCTGAGGGAGACGGCCCGATGGGACCCACCCGGATGGTGCTGAGCAAGCCGGTGATCGCGGCCATCTCGGGGTACGCGGTGGCCGGCGGCCTGGAGCTGGCGCTCTGGTGTGACCTGCGGGTCGCCGAATCCGACGCCACGCTCGGGGTGTTCTGCCGCCGCTGGGGAGTGCCGCTGATCGACGGTGGCACCGTTCGGCTGCCCCGGTTGATCGGCGAGAGTCGGGCGATGGACCTGATCCTCACCGGGCGGGCGGTGCCGGCCGACGAGGCGTACACCATGGGGTTGATCAACCGGGTGGTGCCGCCGGGCCAGGCGCGGGCGGCGGCGGAGGAGCTGGCGACGGCGATCGCCCGGCATCCGCAGACCTGCCTGCGCAACGACCGGGCGGCCCTGCTGGCCGGCGTCGGGCGGCCCGAGGCGGAGGCGCTGGCGACCGAGCTGACGTACGGGATGGACTCGCTGACCACCGACGCGCTGGCCGGCGCCGCCCGGTTCGCCGCGGGCGAGGGCCGGCACGGCACGACGCCGCCGGGAGGGTGGGACCTCCCGGCGGCGTCGGCTACCGGGTGAATCAGTTGCGGTTGATGGTGAAGGTCGTCGTGGTGTTGCGGATGTCCTGGTAGTTGTTGGTCAACCGCAGGTTGTTGAAGGTGACCGAGCCGACCGCGGGACCCTGACCGGGTTCCGGCATCTCGTTGGCCCAGACCGCGAAGCCGGACTTCGCGTCGTACGCGTCACCGCTCTTACGGACGCCACTGATCGAGATGTTGGTGAAGACCGTGTCGGTGATCGGGTTCTCCGGCTGCGACCCGGTGTACTTGGTCTGGAACATGATTCCGGTGTACGTCGGATCGACGATGTCCACGTCGGACACCCGGATGCCGCGGAACTCCTTCGACGCGGAGAACACCCAGATCGCGGGGAACGTCTGGGATCCCCAGAAGTGCCCACCCGCCCGGATCAGCGAGATGTTCTGGAACTGGGTGGGCGGGCTGGATCCGAACCCGATGAACGGGTACCCGAAGTCCAGCGAGCTGATGGTGATCCCGGAGTACGTCAACATGTCCGCGATGTAGAGGTTGCGGAAGATGTTGTTGTAGCCGCCGTACACCGCCAGCCCGGCCGCCCGCCAGGTCAGCGTGGCCGTGAGGTTCTCGAACACGTTGCCGTTGTTGCCGACCGATGCGCCCTGGTCGGTCGCCGAGAAGAGGGCGAACGCGTCGTCGCCGTTCGACCGCCCCTCGGTGTTGGTGACCAGGTTGTTGGTGCTGCCGTTGGTCAGGTTCACCCCGTCGGCGAAGGTGTTGCGGAAGCGGCTGTTCTTGATCGTCAACCCGCTGACGCTCACGCCCCAGTACGCGCAGACGGTGTGCTCGACCCAGACGTCGTCGAGCGTCATGTTGTCGACGTCCTTCAGCTCACCCCAGACCTTGCCCGGCCCGTCGATGCGGTTGGTGTAATTGCCGAAGAACGCCAGGTGGGAGAAGGACGACCCGCTCGCCGAGGACTCCACCCGGAAGCCCGCGTCGGTGTTCGACTGGCTGGTCGGCGTCTGGAAGCGGGTGTACCAGATACCCGCGCCCACCACGGAGATCGGCTTGCCGTACACCTGGAACTTCTGCGCGGTCTCGTACGTGCCGGCCGGCAGGTAGACGCCGATCAGGTTGCCGGTGGTGTCCATGCGGACCGCGTCGAGGGCGTTCTGCACGTCCTGGTGGCTGAAGCCGGACGGCACGCGGTAACGGGCCGGGTCCGGGTTCGCGCGGGGTGCGACCAGCTCCAGGTTGATGAAGTCGATCGCGTACGTGGTGGTGTTGGCCGGGTCCTTCTGGAGGCGGATCTTGCTGCCGGCCGGGATGGTCGAGTTGAGCATCACGTTCGCCTCGTCGTACAGGTGGCGAGGCGGACCGGCGCTGGGCGAGTCACTCGGGCCGGCCTCCGCGCCGTACAGCCAGATGTGCTTCGAGGTCAGGTTGATCGGCTTGTGCAGGGTGCCGTTGACGTAGATGTTCAACGTCGAGTCGATGCCTCCGCCGCCCGGCGAGTCGGGGATGGAGAAGCGGGTGACCAGGGTGTTGGTCGCCGCCCGGGTGGTCCACTCGACGTACGCGCCGGTGCTGTTGAGGGTGACGGCCCGACGCCCGGACGCCTCGCCGCCCAGGTTGCCGATCTCCCGGTTCGGCCCGACCTGCCCGGCGCCGCCGCCGATCGTGCCGTCCTCGGCCTCGTACATGTCGTAGCCGAGGTTGGCGCCGCGACCCACGAAGAGCGGCCGGTCGCTGGTGTTGTTGGTCTGCTTCACCGGCAGCTCGTTGCCGTCCACCGCGACCACGACCCGGACGGTGTACTTGCCGTTCGCGGCGGTCCAGGTGCCCAGGTTGATCGGGCCGACCGTCGCTCCGGCGTTGATCACACCGGAGTAGGAACCGGTCAGGGTCCGCACGACCGTGCCGGACTCGTTGAGCACGGTGAGGGTGATGCCGTGCGCGCCGGACGCGGACGCCTGGTTGCCGGCGTTACGGACCGACACCGAGAAGGTGACCGTGCTGCCCGGCGGCGGGTTGCCCGGCGACCAGTCGACGGCGGAGGCGACCAGGTCGGAGCTGGCGACCGCGCTGACCACCAGCGGGCTGGGGTTGGTGTAGCTGTTGTTGGTGTCGTCCTGCTCGACGACGGTGTTCGACTCGTCGACCTTCGCGCTGAGCGGGTAGCTACCCGCGTCGCGGGTGCCGATGCTGGCGCTGACCGTGGTCGACGCGCCGGCCGCGAGGCCACCGACCGAGGCGGTGCCGACCCGGGTGGAGCCCAGGTAGAAGTTGACGTTGGTCGCGGCGGAGGCCGCCGAGCCGGCGTTGCGCACGGTCGCCGAGAGCGTGATGGTGCTGGTCTCGACGGGTGCGGACGGGCTGAACGACATGCCGGTGACGGTGAGGTCCGGGTTCGGCGCGGGGGTGCCGAAGACCTGGAACTCGGCCACCTGACCGGCCGGTGCGCCGGTGTTCGAGGCGATCGAGAGGCGTACGTCGGCCGCTGCCCCGGAGACCGGGATGGTCACCGTGTTGCCGCTGCCCGGGTTGAACGTGTAGTTCGTCGCGCCGACGAGCGTGGTGAAGCTCGACGAGTTCTGGTCCCGGCCGAGGACGGTGATGTTCTGGGTACGGGTGCCCCACGCCGAGTCCGGGTTGAGCTTCAGCACGACCTGGCTGAGGCTGGCGTTCGCGCCGAGCTGCACGGTCAGCGTGCTCGGGTTGCCGTTGCCCTCCCAGTAGGTGGCCACGTTGTTGTCGTTGGCGTTGGTCGCCACGAACGTGTGCACGAACCCGGAGGCGGTGATCGGCTTACCGATCGCCAGGTTGCTCCCGGTGGGCGGGCTACCGGTGCCGGTGCGGGTCACCGTGTTGCTGTTCGACGACTGGTTGCCCGCCGCGTCCTTGGCCCGCACGTAGTACGAGACGGTGGCGCTGTCCGCCTGGCTGTCGGTGTACGTCAGCGTCGAGCCGCCGACGCTGCCACGCAGCGCGCCGTTGGCGTAGACGTCGTACCCGGTCACGCCGACGTTGTCGCTCGACGCCGACCAGGTGAGCCGGATCTGCCCGCTGGCCGGCTGGGTGTACGCCAGGTTGCCGGGGGCGCTGGGGGCCTGGGTGTCGGTGCTGCCGCTGGAGCCGTACACCTCCACCTCGGAGAACTGCGCGGCCGGCCAGCCGGTGTTGCCGGTGACCTGGACCCGCACGTAGCGGGTGCTGGCGGCGGTGAAGCTGACCGTCGCGGTGTTGCCGCTGCTCGGGTTGAAGGTGTAGTCGGCGGACGCCTTCAGGGTGCTGAAGGACGAGCCGTTGGTGGAGCCGAGCACCGACAGCGTCTGCGTACGCGTCTGCCAGTCCGACGACGGCGGCAGCTTCAACACGACCCGGTCCACGCCGACCGTCGCGCCCAGGTCGGCCTGGATCCACTGCGGGAAGGCGTTGTTGGCGCTCTCCCAGTAGGTGGAGGCGTTGCCGTCGTTCGCGTTGCTCGCCACGTAGTTCTGGTTGTAGCTGCTGGCGCTCATGGTGGCCGAGAGCCCGGCGAGCAGGGCCGCGCGGGCGGAACCCGCGGGTGCGGAGGCGGGCGTCGCCGCCGGTGCCGCGGTCGCGGGGGTGACGGCGGGAACGGCGGCGAGGAGCAGTCCGGCGAGCGTGCCGGCGAGCAGTCGGCGGCGGGCGGGCGCCCGACCGGCGCGGGGGTTCGAACCGGGCGAGCCGGTTCGTGGGGTGCCTCGGGTGGGGCCGTTTCTGGACATCGGTGGCTACACCTCTTTCGGGGGTGGTGTGGGGTGCGTTGCCCGGTGACGGGTGCAGGGGTACGCCCGTCGTGCCGCGACAGGTGGGGGACGGTGCGGTGGCCCCCGCCCTGGTCGGGCGGGGGCCGTCGGCCTAGCTGGAGTAGACCTCGAACTCGCTGAGCTGACCGGCGGGCCAGCCCGTGTTGCCGGTGACGGTCAGGCGCAGGTACCGCTGGCTGGTCGCCGTGAAGGTCACGGTGACCGTGTTGCCGCTGGACGGGTTGAAGGTGTAGCCGGCGGACGACTTCACCGTGCCGAACGACGAGCCGTCGGTGGAGCCGAGCACCGCCAGCGTCTGCGTACGCGTCTGCCAGGCCGACGACGGCGGCAGCTTCAACACGACCCGGGACACCGTTCGGGTCGCGCCCAGGTCGACGGTCAACGACTGCGGGAAGGCGTTGTTGGCGCTCTCCCAGTAGGTGTTGGCGTTGCCGTCCACGGCGTTGGGCGCGGCGTACACGTCGGAGTGGCTGGTCTCCGTGATCGACCGTCCCGCCGCCAGGTTGCCCGTGGGGGCGGGCGTGGTCGGGGGCGGGGTGGTCGTCGGAGGCGCGGTGGTGGGCGGTGGCGTGCTCTGGGTGCCGCCGTACACCTCGACCTCGCTGAGCTGGGCTGCCGGCCAGCCGGTGTTGCCGGTCACGGTGACCCGGATGTAGCGGCGGTCACCGGAGGGCAGGCCGATCGAGACGGTGTTGCCGGAGCCGGGGGCGAAGACCCGACCGGCGGACGACGCCAGCGTGCCGTACGACGAGCCGTCGGTGGAGCCGAGCAGCGACAGCGTCTGGGTGCGCTGCTCCCAGCCGGCGGGCAGCTTGAGCACCACCCGGTCGACCGAGCGGACCGCGCCCAGGTCGACGGTGACCGACTGCGGGAAGGCGTTGTTGGCGCTCTCCCAGTAGGTCGAGGCGTTGCCGTCCACCACGTTGCCCGCCGTGTAGTTCTGGTTGGTGCTGGTCGCGACCGTCGAGCGGTTCAGCGCCAGGTTCCCACCGGTGGGCGGCGGGGTCGTCGGAGGCGCGGTGGTCGGGGGCGCGGTCGTCGGGGGCGCGGTGGTGGGCGGCGCGGTGGTCGGGCCGGTGGTCGGCGGGGTGCTCGGTCCACCACCCCACTGCGGCTCCGGCCACGGACCGCAGTACGGCGTCGTGGTGTACCAGCCCGAGTTACCCGAGCCCTGCGTGATCTGGAAGCCACCACCCACGCAGTTGTGCATCGGGTTGCTCTGGGCGATGTTGGTGGCCCGCACGTTGGTGAACGACACCTGGCTGGGCGCCTGCACCTGGAGCGCGTACGTGCCGGCGCCGTCGATCCGGACGTTGGTGAGGTTGATGCCGCTGGTCTGGCCCTCGATCCAGTGCAGCGCCGCGTACGAGCTGTCCAGGATGTCGGTGTCGGTGATGTTGATGGTGGCCTGCTGGAACGCCTCGTTGAGTGCGGAGAACCAGATCGCCCCGACGCCGAAGTTCCAGTTGTAGTCGGAGTTGCCGTTGCGGATCAACGTGTTCCGGGCGATCGTCCAGGTGCCCCGGACCGCGGTGTCGCCCTGCACGCCGGGGTAGCGGTTGGCGACGTGGATGCCGCCGCCGTTGGTCAGCGAGTCGGCCGTCACGTTGTCAGTGATCTTGATGTCCCGACCGCCGTAGCTGACCAGGTGGTTCGCCAGCAGCGTCACGCCGATGGTGTTGTGCGTGAAGGAGTTGTTGACGTTCGGCACGCTCTGCGCCCACATGGCCAGCGCGTCGTCGCCGGTGTTGCGGACGAACGTGTTGGTCACCGTCGAGTTGGTGACACCGGTGTGGAAGTTCACCCCGTCCGCGGTCTGGTCCAGGATCCGGCTGTTGCGGATGGTGAAGTTGTCCATCGGCCCGTCCATCCACGCGCCGACCTTGGTGTTCTCCAACCAGAGGTTGTCGACCACCGAGTTGGTCATCGCCCCGCCCAGCGCGTTGACCTGGTCGTCGTCGACCCGCTCGCGGATGTCGCCGATGATGGCGAAGTCCCGCAGGGTGACGTTGCGGCTCGGCCCGTTCGCCTCGTGCGACCGGATCTCACCGGTGTAGCCGCCGCCGGGGACGTACTTGCCGTAGATGCCGGCCGCCCGCTTGCGGTCGGTGGGGTGCCGGCCGCCGAGCACCGAGTACCAGGGGCCGGCGCCGCGCAGGGTCACCCCGTCGACCACCACGTGGTCCCAGAGGGTGAACGTGCCGGTCGGGATCCAGACCGCCCGGCCCTGGGCCTTTCCGGCGTCGACGGCCGCCTGGAACTTGGCGGTCGAGTCGGTCGCGCCGGTCGGGTCCGCGCCGAAGTCGGTGACCACGTCGATGACACCGGAGGGCTTGGTGATCGGCGCGACCACCTCGAAGTCGGCCAGGTCGATCGTGAAGGTGGGTGACTGGGCGGTCGAGGAGACCTGCAACCGGATCTTCGTACCGGCCGGCTGGGTGCTGCCGAACAACGCCCGGGTCTCGTCGTAGAAGTGGTGCGGGTTGGTGTCGCCCGGGTTGTTGTTGAACGGGTAGCCGCCGTAGTACCAGCCGTACTTCGACGTGACCGGGACCGACTTCAGCAGGTTGCCGTTGGCCCGCAGGTCGATGGTGGCGTCCCGGCCCGTGCCGGCCGAGTTGTCCGGCAGGCTGTACCGGAAGGTGACCGCGTTGGCCGGAGCGGTGAGCGTGAACTCGACGTACTCACCGACGGCGTCGAGGGTGACCGCCTCCCGGCCGGACGCCTCCGACGGCAGCGTGCCGTAGCGCCGGTCCGGGCCGATCTTCGTCCCGTTGTGCGCGGCCTTCTCCGCCTCCTGCTCGATGAAGGGGACGGTGGCGCCTCGGCCGGAGATGTCGAAGGGGGACAACCCGGCCGCCGAGGCCGGGGTGGCACTGCCGGTGACCGCCAGGGCGGTCAGCGAGGTCGCGGCGAGCAGGGTGGCGGCGATGGCGGCCAGCCCCGCCCGGGTCGGGCGTCTGAGTTGGTACGACGTGCCGGTGGTGTGGTTGGCCATGAGCTGCGCTCTCCCTTTCGTCAGGCAGGCCAGGTCCCCCGTGTCGGTGCGGCGTGGCGGTCCCTCGTCCTCCTCTCGCGGGCGCGGTGCGCGGGTGGTGTGGTGCCGGCGGTCGGGACGGGACCGCCGGCACCACGTGGGGTCGGATCAGGTCAGGGCGGCGGCGTCCGCGCGCGGTCCGTCCACCTCTTCGGGGGTACGTAGCCAGACGGCGGTGTCCGACGGCAGCAGCCCGTCGTCGAGTGGGCCGCTGGCCAGCAGCACCTCCCCGTCGGCGGGCATCGGCACCGCCGCGTCGGTGAGGTTGACCAGGCAGCGGAAGCCGCCGCCACGGCTGAAGGCCAAAACACCGTCCGGGGCGGGCAACCAGGTCAACTCGCCGTCGCCGAGCGCCGCCTCGCCCCGCCGGATGCGGATGGCCTCCCGGTACAGCTCGAGCATCGAGGCCGCGTCGCCGGTCTGCGCCGAGGCCGTCCGGTCCTTCCAGTCGGCGGGTTGGGGCAGCCAGGGCGCCGCCGAACCTTCGGGGCTGAATCCGAACGGCGGCTCGTCACCGGTCCAGGGCAGCGGCACCCGGCAACCGTCCCGGCCGGGGTCGACCCGTCCGGAGCGTTCCCACATCGGGTCCTGCCGCAGCGCGTACGGGATGTCCTCGACCTCCCAGAGCCCCAGCTCCTCGCCCTGGTAGACGTAGACGGCGCCGGGCAGCGACAGCGACAGCAGCGCGGCGGCCCGCGCCCGACGGGTGCCCAGCTCCAGGTCGGTGGGGATCCCCTCGCGCTTGGCGGCGAAGCTGAACGTGGTGTCCGCCCGGCCGTAGCGGGTGACGTGCCGGGTCACGTCGTGGTTGGAGAGCACCCAGGTGGCCGGCGCACCCACCGGCGCGTGTGCGCTCAGCGTGCCGTCGATGCTCTCCCGCAGCGCGGAGGCGTCCCAGGCGCAGCCGAGGAAGTCGAAGTTGAACGCGGCGTGCAGCTCGTCCGGGCGCAGGTAGTTGGCGAACCGCTGCCGGTCCGGCAGCCACACCTCGCCGATCAGGGCGCGGTCCGCGTACGAGTCGGCGACCCGCCGCCAGCCCCGGTAGATGTCGTGCACGCCGTCGAGGTCGTGGAACGGGTGCGGCCGGTCCGGCTCGACCTCCGGCAGCGTCCCGTCCTTCACGAGCAGACCGGCGGAGTCGATCCGGATGCCGTCGACGCCCCGGTCGAACCAGAACCGGAGGATGTCCTCGAACTCGGCCCGTACCCGGGGGTGGTCCCAGTTGAAGTCCGGCTGCTGCGGGGCGAAGAGGTGCAGGTACCAGTCGCCGGGCGTGCCGTCCGGGTTGGTGGTGCGGGTCCAGGTCTCGCCCCCGAACTCGCCCACCCAGTCGGTGGGCCGCTGGTCGCCGTTCGGGCCCCGGCCGGGACGGAACCAGAACAGGTCCCGCTCGGGCGCCCCCGGACCGCCGGCCAACGCGGCCTGGAACCACGGGTGCGCGTCGGAGCAGTGGTTGGGCACCACGTCGACGATCGTCCGGATGCCCCGCTCGTGTGCCTCCGCGATCAGCGCCTCGACCTCGGCGAGGGTGCCGAAGACCGGATCGATGTCGCGGTAGTCGGACACGTCGTACCCGGCGTCGGCCATCGGCGACGGATACCAGGGACTGAACCAGATCGCGTCGATGCCAAGCGCGGACAGGTGGTTCAGGCGGGAGCGGATACCTGCGATGTCACCGATGCCGTCGCCGTTGCCGTCGGCGAAACTGCGTGGGTACACCTGGTAGATAACGGCTCCACGCCACCACGGACTGCTGTCTGCTGTGGACACGAGCACCTGCTTTCTGCGTCAGTACGTCGCCGGGTACGCCGGTGGCGATTGTGTGTCGGACGAACGGCCGTTGTTCGCTCCGCTGCCTGCGGTGGTGGCTATCCCTTGATGCTGCCGGCGGTCAGGCCAGACATGATGTTCCGCTGGAAGATCAAAAAGACGATAACGGTCGGGATGGCGGCGATGACCGACGCGGCGATCACGACGTTCATGGGCGTACCGCCCGCGAAGGAGTAGATGCCGACGCTGACCGTCCGGGTCTCCGGTGAGGGCATGACCAACTTCGGCCAGAGGAAGTCCTTCCAGACCGCCGTCATGGCCAGAATGGCGACGACGCCGAGGATCGGGCGGGACATCGGCAGGATGATCGACCAGAGCGTCCGCAGCGGCGTCGCCCCGTCCACCAGCGCCGCCGCCATCAACTCCTCGGGAATCGAGTCGAAGAATCGCTTCAGCAGGAAGATGTTGAACGCGTTCGCCACCAGCGGCAGCCAGATGGCGAACGGTGAGTCGAGCAGATTGATGTGCAGGATCGGCAGGTCGATCACGGTCACGTACTGCGGGACGATGAGCACCATGGCCGGGATCATCAGCGTGGCGAGCATCAGCCCGAGGATCACGTTGCCGAAGATCGGTCGCAGTTTCGACAACGAGTACGCGGCGGCCGCGTCGAACACGAGCTGGAACAGCACCGCGCCGATCGCGTAGTAGAACGTGTTGAACAACAGCTTGGCCAGTTCCAAATTGTTCCAGGCGTCGATGTAGTTCTGCGGCTGCGGGTCCTTCGGAAACAGCGTGGGCGGGGTCTGCGCGATCTCCTGGCCGGACTTGAGCGCGCCGGTGACCATCCAGTAGAGCGGACCGAGGAAGACGAGCGTGAATGCCGTCACGACGACGACCAGCAACGTCCAGTAGAGAATCCGCCCGCGTCCCCGGCTGATCTGGGCGTGGGAGATGAGGGTCCGGGTGCCGGAATCCTGTGCCATTGCGCGCCGTCCTAGTCCTGTTTCGCAGTCAGCCGCACGTACACGGCGGAGAAGCCGGCCAGCACCACGAGCATGAGTACGCCCAGCGCGGCAGCGCCGTTGAGGTCGTTCTGGAAGAACCCGTGCTGGTAGATGAGGTACGCCACCGTGGTCGCGGAGTCCTCCGCGCCCGCGCCGTTGGCGAGGATCAGTGGCTCGATGAAGAGCTGCATCGTGGCGACGATCTGGATCATCGCCAGGAGCGCGAGAATGAGCCGGGTCTGCGGGATCGTCACGTGCCGGATCCGCTTGAAGATCCCGGCGCCGTCGAGTTCGGCGGCCTCGTACAGCTCGCCGGGGATGTTCTGTAGCGACGCCAGGTAGATCAGCACCGCCCCACCCATGTTCATCCAGGTGGACGCAATCACCATGGCCGGCATCGTCATCTCCGGCGACTGCATCCACTGCGACGTCGGCAGGTGCAGCGCCTTGAGGATCGCGTTGAACAGGCCCGCCTCGCTCGGGTCGTACGCGTAGAACTTGAACAGGTACAGGGCCGAGGCCGGCGGGAGCATCACCGGCAGGTAGACCAGGATCCGCAGGTAACCCTTGGCGTGTCGGAACTCGTTGAGCAGGATCGCCACGAAGAACGGCACCGCGTACCCGAGCACGAGCGCGAGCAGCGTGAAGTAGAAGGTGTTCTTCCAGGCGGGCCAGAAGCTGGGATCGGCGAGGAGACGGGTGTAGTTGTCCCAGCCCACCCAGGTCGTCTCGCCGCGCCTGGTCCGCTGGAAGCTCATCACGACGCCGCGGACCATCGGATACCAGGAGAAGACCACGAAGCAGAGCACGGCGCCGATCAGGAAGGCGTGCCCGGTGAGGTTGTCCCGTACCTTGCGGCCGAGGCTCGTACGCTTCGGCCCTGCCGCGTACGACGGCATCGGGCGGCCCGGTTTCCCGGGGGCCTGGGGGGCGGCGGTGATCGCCACGGCGCTCTCCTGCGAAGGTCGTGAGGCGGACGGTGCGGCGCGGGGTGTGGGGGCCGGTACGCCGACCCCCACACCCGCGGATCAGCTCTGCGCGGCTAGGAGCTGGTTGACCTTGTCTTCGGCCGTCTTGAGCAGTGCGTCGATGTTCGCGTTCGGGTTCGTCAGCACTCCGGACATCGCGGCGTCGAGCACCGCGTAGATCGCCTGAGCGTTGCGCGGCTCACCCTTGATCGGCACCGGGGTCGCCTCGAAGAGGGCGAAGTTGGCGGTGTCGACGTTCGCGTTCGCCTTACGCAGGTCGAGTTCCTGCTTCTGCGCGTCGCTGCCGTTGGCGAACAGCAGCGGCTGGGGCAGACCCACCGGGTAGTTCTGCGGCTTGGCGCGCACGTAGTCGAACTGGCCCTTGCCCGGGGTCAGCTTCTGGTACGCGATCCACTTCAGACCGGCCTTGACCTGCTCCGGGGAGAGGCCCTTCTTGAAGAAGTAGCCCTCGCCACCGCCGAGCGTGCCCTTCGCCGGGCCGTCCTGGCCGGGCAGCGGGGCCATCGCCCAGTCCTGGAACTTGCCCTGGAACTGGCTGACGATGGCCTGGGTGGCGTCGGGTGCACCGATGAACATGCCGACCTTGTTGGCACCGGCGTTCGTCAGCAGGTCGCCCCACTGGAGCAGCTGACGGGCGCCCATGCTGTTGTCGCCGTACCGCATGTCCTTGAGGTTCTGCAGGACCTGCTTGCCCTGGGCGTTGTTGAAGTCGGCCTTCTTGCCGTCGGCGGTGAGCACCTGGCCGCCCTGCGAGTAGAGCAGCGAGGTGAAGTGCCAGCCGCCGGTGTTGCCGGCGCTGTACTCCGAGTAGCCGGCGATGCCGTTGCCGAGGGCGGAGATCTTCTTGGCGGCGGCCCGGACGTCCGCCCACGTCTTGGGCGGGTTGTTCACGTCCAGGCCGGCCTGCTGGAACAGCACCTTGTTGTAGATCAGACCCATCGAGTAGTTCTTCACCGGTACGGCGTACAGCTTGCCGCCGTCGGTGAAGACCTCCTTGAGCGCCGGGTCGACGCTGTCCCAGGTGGGGATGGTGTCCTTGTTGGCGTACTCGGTGATGTCCATCGCCTGGCCGGAGTCGAGCACCTGCTGGACGTCGGTCATGTAGCCGTAGAACACGTCGGTGACGGTGCCGCCGGCCAACCGGGCGGTGAAGTCCGGCGGGTTGTTGCACTGCTCGCCGACGCTCACGCTCTTGACGACGATGTCCGGGTTCTCCTTCTGGAACGCGGCGACGTCGTCGTTCCAGTTCTGCAGCAGCTCTTTCTGGGCGCCGACCGGCTGGCAGTCGACGGTGATGGTGACCTTGCCGCCGGCGCTCGCGTCCTTGTCGTCACTCTTCGTGGAGCAGGCCGTGAGGCTGAAGCCCAGGCCGGCCACGAGCGCCAGGGTGGCAGCCCTTCGGTATTGCGGTACGGACATCTGTCCATCCCTTCGGGAACGGGTGTCTCCGTGAGGTGCGCTTCTGCGGTGATACGACCTGACGCCCTGTAGCTGTGCCGGAGCCAGGTGTGAGTGGAGTCACTGTAACGAGCACGACTCATTTCAGCAAGGTGTCGACGATGTTTTGAAAGGATTCGACATCGGGGCGGCAAACGACGACAGGATGCGGGATTGCACCCGTTATGCGGCTACTTGGGCACCAAAAAGGCCGCCGACCGCGAGAGCGGTCGACGGCCTTTGCGGCGGTCGGGTCAGTAGGTCACGGGCGCGTTCATCGACTGGGCGCGGGCGCGGTGGAGCCGCGGACCACCAGTTCCGGCTCGAACAGCAGCTCGTCCTGGAGGACGCCGGCACCCTCGATCTGGGTCACCAGCAGGTCCACCGCCGCCTGACCCATCGTCTCGATCGGCTGCCGCACCGTCGTCAACGGCGGATCGGTGCAGGTCATGAACGCGGAGTCGTCGAAGCCCACCACCGAGATGTCCGTCGGCACCGCACGACCCAGCCGCCGGGCCGCCCGGATGGTGCCCAGGGCCAGCACGTCGCTGGCGCAGATGATGCCGGTGACACCGCGCTCGACCAGCTTCGTCGCGGCGACCCGGGCACCCTCCATCGAGAAACTGGACCGCTCAACGCACTCCCGCTCGGCGTCACCCCAGTCCGCGGCCTGCACCATCGCGTCCAGCTTGCGGCGGGACGGCACGTGCCCCTCCGGCCCGAGCACCATCCCGATCCGCTCGTGGCCGAGCGAGCGCAGATGCCCGTACGCCTGCTCCACCGCCACCGCGTCGTCGGTCGAGACCCGGGGAAAGCCCAGCTCGTCCACACCGGCGTTGACCAGCACCACCGGCAGGCCCCGATCGGTCAGCCGTCGGTAGTGGTCGTGCTTGGCGTCGGCGAGCGCGTACGAGCCGCCGGCGAAGATCACGCCGGACACCTGGTGGTCGAGGAGCATCTCGACGTAGTCCATCTCGGACACGCCACCGATGGTGCGGGCGCACAGGGCCGGCGTGTAACCGCGCTGGGCGAGCGTCCCGGTCACCACCTCGGCGAGCGCCGGGAAGATGGGGTTCTGCAACTCGGGCAGCACCAGCCCGACCAGCCGGGCACGCTCACCGCGCAGCTTGGTCGGTCGTTCGTAGCCGAGCACGTCGAGCGCGGTCAGCACCGCCGTCCGGGTCGCCTCGGAGACACCGTCCCGGCCGTTGAGCACCCGGCTGACGGTGGCCTCGCTGACGCCCGCCTTCTTGGCAACTTCAGTCAACCGCTTGGTCACGGCCGCAATCGTACGTCGCAAAACTGAAAGAAATGAACCGCGATTGAGGCGAAATTTGCGGCCTGACTGCCAACTCCAAGAGCAGGTCGTCTTACGTTCGGGCCATGGACCGAGGGCCAGGTCAGCTCATGGGGCCGTACGAGATCGCCGAGCGCCTGGGCGTCTCGCGCCAGCGCTTCCAGCAGCTTGCCCGGTATCCCACCTTCCCGAAGCCGTATCAGGAGCTACGGGGGACGAAGGTCTGGTTGGCCGAGGATGTCGAGGCTTGGATCAAGAAGTACCGCCAACCTCGCCCGACGGAGGACGACACCCCGGGCTGACCGAGTCGACGGCAGCGCCTCTCATCCATGTGCGTGATGACTCTGAGGCATAAATATTCCTCAGAGTCATCACGCTTGTCACGGCACCGCCCGTCAGGGCGGGCTCTGAACAGCACACGTCGTCGTCAGGACAGGTCGCGCAGCGCGTCCTCGATGGCCCGGTGGAACGTCGGATACGCGTAGATCATGTGCCGCAGTTGGCTCAGCGGCACGGCCGCGTGCACCGCCACCACGAGCGCCGACAGCACCTCACCACCGGCCGGGCCGACCGACGTCGCACCGATCAGCACGCCCTGGTCGGCGTCCGCGACGAGCTTGATGAAGCCCTCGTCGCCGACCTGGTGGATCCAGCCCCGGGTCGAGCTGCTCAGCTTGGTGAACCCGACCTGCACGTTGATGCCGCGTTCGCGGGCCTGCTGCTCGGTCAGCCCCACGGCGCCGACCTCGGGATCGGTGAAGGTCACCCGGGGCAGCGCCCGGTAGTCCGCGCGCGGGACGGTGCCGGCCGAGCCGCTCGACCCGCTGGCGGCCAGCGCGCTGGAGGCACCCATCGCGCCGCCGACCACGCTGGCCGTCCCGCTGGCGTCCGGCCCGGCCGTCGCCTGCCGGTAGTGGGCGAGCATGTCCGACACCACGATGGCCGCCTGGTACATGGCGATGTGCGTGAACGCTCCCTCGCCGGTCAGGTCCCCCACCCCCCAGATGCCCTCGGTGACGTGCATGCGGTCGTCCACCGGCAGGAAACGCTGCTTGGCGTCGACACCGACGGTGTCCAGGCCCAACTCCTCCAGGTGCGCCCGACGGCCGGTGACCACGAGCAGTCGCTCGGCGGTGAACTCCGCTCCACCACCACCGCGCAGCGTGAAACGGTCACCGTCATGGTCGACCCGTTCGGCGCGTACCCCGGTGTGGATCTCGACGCCGTCGGCGCGCAGCGCGGCGGCGGCCACGTCGGAGGCCTCCGGTTCCTCCACGGCCAGGACCCGGTCCAACGCCTCCACCACGGTCACCTGAACGCCGAAGCGCGCGAAGACCTGGGCCAGCTCCAGCCCGATCGCGCCACCGCCGAGCACCAGCAGCGACTCCGGCAACTCCTCGACCTCGATCGCCTGGTGGTTGGTCCAGTACGGCGTGTCGGCCAGGCCGTCGATCGGCGGCACCGAGGGTCGGGTGCCGGTGCCCAGGACGATGCCGTGCCGGGCCTGGAACACCTGGTCGCCGACCCGGACCCGGCCGGGGCCGTCGAGCCGGCCGCTGCCCCGGACGAACCGGCCACCCTTGCCGGTGAACCGCTCGACCGCGACCTTGTCGTCCCAGCTGTCGGTGGCCTCCGCGCGGATCCGCTTCGCGACCGGCGCCCAGTCCGGCCGGACCTGCGCGGTGCCCGCCAGCCCGTCGACCCGACGCGCCTCGGCCAGCGCGTTCGCGGCCCTGATCATCATCTTGCTCGGGATGCAGCCCCAGTACGGGCACTCGCCGCCGACGAGGTCCCGCTCGATGCCGACGACACTCAGGCCGGCTTCGGCGAGTCGTTCGGCCACCTCCTCGCCGCCGACCCCGAGGCCCACCACGACAACGTCCACCAGCTCCGGCTCCGCCACTCCGACAGCATCCCCCAGCGGCACCGTCCCGACCACCGGGGTCCGGAAAGTCGGCGGGCTCACCGCGCCGGAGCACCTACGGTGATCCGATGCACCCACGCTTCGCCCCCGTCCGGGACTGCTTCCACGACCTGCTGACCGCCGGCCGGGAGACCGGTGCCAGCCTCACCATCTGGTACGACGGCCAGCCGGTGGTCGACCTGGTGGGCGGATTCCGGGTCGGCGACCGGGCGGCCGGGCAACCGTGGCGGCCGGACACCCTGGTCAACGTCTACTCGGTCGGCAAGCCGGTGGCCGCGCTGTGCCTGCTGCTGCTCGTCGACCGGGGCCGGGTCGACCTGGACTCGCCCGTGCAGGCGTACTGGCCGGAGTTCCGTACCCCGGCCACCGTGCGACACGTGCTGTCGCACACCGCCGGGCTGCCGGCGTTTCCGGTCCCCCGGCCCGCCACCGCGGTCGCGGACTGGGACCTGCTCGCCGGCGACCTGGCCGCCGCCGAACCCGAATGGCCGCCGGGAACGCTGGCCGGCGAGCACGCCTGGACGTACGGCCACCTGGTGGGCGAACTGGTCCGCCGGGTGGACGGCCGCAGCGTGGGCCGCTTCCTCGCCGACGAGATCGCCGGCCCGTGGCAGCTCGACCTCGGGTTCGGGCTGGCGGAGACGGACCAACGGCGCTGCGCGGACCTGCGCTACGGCGACCCGGCATGGCCGGTGCGCAAGCTGGGCGAGCCGGAGACGCTGCGGGCGAGGGCGTTGGGCAACCCGGCCGGTGGGCTCGACCTCGCCGTGCTGAACAGCCCGCTCTGGCGGGCAGCCGAGATGCCGGCGGTCAACCTGCACGCCACCTCCGTGGGCCTGGGCCGGCTGTACGCCGGTCTGCTGGCCGGCGGCATCCTGGACGGCGTACGGCTGTTCAGCCCCGCCCTTGTCGACGAGGCGACCCGGGTCCAGTACGACGGGCCGGACCTGGTGCTGGACCGCCGGGTCCGGTGGACGCTGGGCATGCAGTGGGAGCCGGACCAGAGCTGGGGCATGGGCGGGATCGGCGGTAGCAGCGCGTGGGCCGACCCGGTGCGGGGCTACGCGCTCGCGTACGTCACGGCCCAGCTCGCCGAACACGACCGCGTCGACGAGTTGGCCGAAGCGCTGCACTCCTGCCTCTGATCAGCGCAGCCACACCGGATCGGTGCCGGGCACGGTGAGCGGCGGCGGATAGTCGAGCGTGCGGCGAAGGTCGTCGGGCAGCTTCCACGGCTGGTGGATGGCCTTGCCCGACACCTGCGCCAACTCCGGCACCCAGCGGCGTACGTAGTCGCCGGCCGGGTCGTACCGCTCGGCCTGCCGGACCGGGTTGAACCCCCGGTACGGCTTGGTGTCGTTGCCGGTGCCCGCCACCCACTGCCAGTTGCCCGAGTTGTTGGCCACGTCCCCGTCGAGGAGCCAGCGGAAGAAGACCCGCACGCCGGCCCGCCAGTCCTGCCCCAGGTGCTTGGTCAGGTAGCCGGCGGTGATCAGCCGGGCCCGGTTGTGCTGCCACCCCTGGGCCCGCATCTGGCGCATCCCGGCGTCCACGATCGGCATGCCCGTCCGGCCCTCGGCCCAGGCCGTGAGCGCGTCGTCGTCGTAGCGCCACTCCTCGGTGGCGCCCCGCCGGTACGCGGCCGTCGAGATCTGCGGGAACGCGGCGGTGACCTGGTAGTAGAAGTCGCGCCAGCAGATCTGCCGCACGAACGGCCCGGACCGGTCGCCGGCCCGGTTGGCCACCGACAGCGGCGACACGCAACCGAAGCGCAGGTACGGGCTGAGGCGCGAGGTGTCGTCGCCGGCCATGTCGTCGTGCTGGTCGTCGTACCGGCCCAGCTCGGGCAGCCAGTCGGCGAGCCGCTGTCGGGCGACGCGTTCGCCACCGACGGCCGCCTCCGGCGACTCCCCCGCCGGCGGTGCCGGCAACCGGCCCACACTCACCCGGTCGGGCAGCACGACCCGGCGGGGAGCGGCCAACTCCTCGCGCCACCGGGCGGCGGCCCACGCCCGGTGGTACGGGCTGAACACCCGGTAGTGGTCGCCTCCTCCGCCGGGCCGCAGGGTGCCCGGCTCGACGACCGTCAGCCCCGGGAAGAGCCGCAGGTGCAGTCGGTGCCGCTCGCACTCGTCGCGCAGGCGACGCTCCCGGCGGCGGGCGTAGTGGCTGACGTCGGCGGAGAGGGCGACGGCGGTGGCGCCGACCTTGCCGGCCAGCCGGACCGTCTCGGCCACCGGGTCGCCCCGCCGCACCACCAGGTCGCCACCGCGCTCGCGCAGCGCGTCGCGCAGGTCGGCGAGCGCCTGGTGCAGGAACCGGGTGCGGTTGGCGGACAGCCCGGCCAGGGCCGGGTCGAGCACGTACAACGGCACCACCCGGTCGAACGCCGCGCAGGTGGTGGCCAGCGCCGGGTGGTCGTGCACCCGCAGGTCGCGGGTGAAGAGCACGACCGCGGTGCCCCCGCTCACCGGGCCGCCGGCTGGACCGTCGGGCCGGGGATCGTGACCGGGGTACCCGTCGACGTCAGCAGGGCACGCGCGGCCACCGCCATCCGTCGGCGCTGCGGTACCAGGGCGCGGCGGGCGAAGACGTCGTAGTCCTGGGCGGCCACCTCGTCGAGGATGCCGCCGTAGAGCGCGTACGCCGTGCGCATGCACGCCTGCGAGGCGGGCGCGAGCATGGTGATGCCCGGCGCGGCGGCGGCGTAGTGCGCCTGGGCCCGGGTCACCTCGTACTCGATCAGCTCGCGGGTGCGGGGCGTGCCCTGCCCCCGGTCGCGGGCCTCGATCAGCTCTTCCCGGGTGACGCCGAACTTCGCCAGGTCCTCGTCGGGGAGGTAGGTGCGGCCCCGGTCGAGGTCCTCGGCGACGTCCCGGATGAAGTTGGTGAGCTGGAAGGCGAAGCCGAGCTGCCGGGCCGGCTCGCGGGCCGCCGCCGGGTCGGAGCTGCCCAGGATCGGCAACATCATGGTGCCGATCACCGCCGCCGAACCCTCCATGTAGTCGAGCAGGTGGTCGTACGTCGGGTACGAGGTGACGGTCAGGTCCATCGCCATGCTCTTGAGAAACGACGCGAAGTCGTCCCGGTCGAGATCGAAGATGGCGATCGTGTGCAGCACGGCCGGCAACAGCGGGTCGTCGACCGACGCGCCGTGCAGGCCGGCCACGAACCGGCTGGCCCAGTCGTCGAGCAGGGCGGCCCGCTCGGCGGGTGGCAGATCCTCGGTGCTGTCCACGATCTCGTCGGCGTACCGGGTGAACCCGTAGAGAGCGTGCACATGTCGTCGTTTCCACGCGGGAAGCAGCCGGGTGGCGAGATAGTAGGTGCGACCGTGGCGTTTGTGCAGCTCACGGCAACGGTCATAGGCAGCGGTGAGATCGATGTCCACCGGCCCTCCTCAAATATCGACGCACCAATCGACGCAACTGGTACCCTAGGGTACGCTCGCCCACATGGCCAACGACGCAGTTGCGGGCAACGCGGTACGTGTGGCGCCGGCGGAACCAGGCGAGCGGGACGACCCGGTCCGCGCTGTCCTGGCCGCCTACACCCAGGACCTGATCACGGCGGTCGACGAGAACCTGTCCACGTTCCTCACCGCCGAAGTCGACGCACTCACCGAGATCGACGCAGCCATGGGCGGGTTCGCGTCCGCCGCACGGGCAGCCGTGCTGTCCGGGGGAAAGCGGATCCGGTCCACGTTCGGCTACTGGGGTTGGCGCGGGGCCGTCGGTGGCGACGAACCGCTCACCGCAGTCCTACCCGCGCTGGCCGCCCTCGAACTGCTGCACACCTTCGCGTTGGTCCACGACGACGTGATGGACGCCTCCACCACCCGTCGCGGCCGACCCACCGCGCACGTCGCGCTCGCCGCCCAACACGTCGCAGCCGGCCACCGGGGCGACCCCGACCGGTTCGGCGAGGCCGCCGCCGTGCTGATCGGCGACCTCTGCATGGTCTGGGCCGACAAGCTGCTCGCCCGCGCCACCATCACCCCGGCCCGACTGTTCGAGGTCCGCCGCTGCTACGACCAGATGCGGGTCGAGACGGTCGCCGGGCAGTACCTCGACGTGCTCGGCGAGAACGACCCGGACAGCTGGTCGGTCGACCGGGCACTACGCGTGGCCCGCTACAAGACCGCCAGCTACACGGTGCAGCGACCGCTGCTCTTCGGCGCCCACCTGGCCGGGATGACGACCGACGCCGCGCTGGTCACCGCGTACACCCGCTACGGGCTGGCCGTCGGCGAGGCGTTCCAGCTCCGCGACGACCTGCTCGGCGTCTACGGCGACCCGGAGTCGACCGGCAAACCGGCCGGCGACGACCTACGCGTCGGCAAGCCCACCACGCTGCTCATGCTGGCCCGCCAACTGGCCACACCGAGCCAGCTCCGAGCGCTGGAGCAGACCGACGGCGAGCCCGTCGAACGGCTCGCCGACGTGGTCGCAGAGACCGGTGCGGTGGCCCGGGTGGAGCGGATGATCGCCGAGCGGGTGGGCGACGCCCTGGCCGCGCTCGACAGCGCGCCCGTGGACCGGACGGCGCGTACCGCGCTGACCGGGTTGGCCACCGCTGCCACCAGTCGGCGGGCCTGATGTCCGAGTATCTCGAGGAGGTGGTCACGTGCGGACGGTGACGGGACGGACGGACCGGGTGGTGGTCGTGGGTGCCGGGCTGGGCGGGCTCGCCTGCGCGCTGCACCTCGCCGGCAGCGGCCGGCAGGTGACGGTGCTGGAGCGCGAGTCGTTCCCCGGCGGGCGGGCCGGGCGGCTCGCGGTCGACGGCTACGAGTTCGACACCGGCCCGACCGTGCTCACCATGCCCGACCTCATCGCCGAGGCGCTCGGTGCCGTCGGCGAGGAGCTGCGCGACTGGCTCGACCTGACTCCGCTGGACCCGGCGTACCGGGCGTACTACCCGGACGGGTCGACCCTCGACGTACGCACCGACACCACCCGGATGGCGGCCGAGATCTCCCGGGTCTGCGGTCCCCGTGAGGCCGACGGCTACCTGCGCTTCGTCGACTACGCGCGCGAGCTGTGGCGGCTGGAGCGGGCCGACTTCATCGAGCGCAACCTGGACGCGCCGACCGACCTGATCACCGGCAACCTGCTCAAGCTGCTCACCGGCGGGGCCTTCCGCCGCCTCCAGAACAAGATCAACCAGTTCTTCCGGGATCCGCGCACCCAGCGGATCTTCTCCTTCCAGGCCATGTACGCCGGGCTCGCCCCGCACGACGCGTTGGCCATCTACGCGGTCATCGCGTACCTCGACTCGGTGGCGGGGGTCTACTTCCCCCGCGGCGGCATCCACGCGGTCTCCCGGGCGATGGCCGGCGCGGCCGAGAAGCACGGCGTGCAGATCCGGTACGACACCACGGTGACCCGGGTGGAGACCGCGAACGGCCGGGCCACCGGCGTGCTGACCGCCGACGGCGAGCTGGTGCCGGCGGACGTGGTGGTGCTCAACCCGGACCTGCCGGTCGCCTACCGGGACCTGCTCCCCGCCGCGCCCGCGCGACGCCTCACCTACTCGCCGTCCTGCGTCGTCCTGCACGTCGGCTCGCGGCAGGGCTATGCGAAGATCGCCCACCACAACATCCACTTCGGACGCGCGTGGAAGGGCACCTTCGATGAGGTCATCCGCAGGGGTGAGCTGATGACCGATCCGTCGCTGCTCGTCACCAATCCCAGCCGGACCGACCCGTCGGTGGCGCCACCGGATCGGCACACCTACTACGTGCTCGCGCCCGTGCCGAACCTCGACCGGGCGCCCTTCGAGTGGCGTGGCGACCTGACCCAGCGCTACGGCGACCAGCTCATCGCGACGCTGGAGGAGCGCGGCTACGTCGGGTTCGGCGACGGCGTCGAGGTGCTGCGGGCGATCACCCCCGCCGAATGGGCCGACCAGGGCATGGCCGCCGGCACACCGTTCGCCGCCGCGCACACCCTCTTCCAGACCGGGCCGTTCCGCCCGTCGAACCTGCACCGACACCTGTCGAACGTCGTCTTCGTCGGCTCCGGCACCCAACCCGGCGTGGGCGTACCGATGGTGTTGATCTCTGGCAAGCTGGCCGCCGGCCGGATCACGGGGGAGGGACGATGAGCAGCCGCGAGGACCATCTCGTCGAGCTGGTGGACGACACCGGGCGAGCCCAGGGCGACACCACCGTCGCCGCCGCCCACCAACCGCCGGGGCAACTGCACCGGGCGTTCTCGGTCATGCTCGTCGACCCCGACGGCCAGGTACTGCTGCAACGACGGGCCGCGGTCAAGACCCGCTTCCCGCTGCGCTGGGCGAACTCCTGCTGCGGTCACCCCCGGCCGGGCGAGTCGCTCACCGAGGCGGCCAACCGGCGGCTGCGTGAGGAGTTGGGCACCGGTCCGGTCGAGCTGAGCCAGGTCGGCGTCTACGTCTACTACGCCGAGGACCCCACCACCGGCCGCGTCGAGTTCGAGTACGACCACGTGCTGCGCGGCGACTTCCTGCCCGCCGCACCACTGCGCCCCGACCCGGACGAGGTGGCCGAACTGCGCTGGGCCGACCCGGCCGCCCTGGAGGCCGACCTCGACCGGGACCCTCGTTCGTACGCGCCCTGGCTGGGTGGAGTGGTGAACCGTCTGCTGCGCCCCTCGGGGTCCTCGTCGGACACCCCCGGCTCCACCACGACCCCGCCCGGATCACCGGCGGACGACGCGGTGGAGCGGTCGGGTGGCCGATGAGGCGTTGAGCGCGGGCGCCGTCGCGCGCCGGCTGGGGGTCGCGGTCACCACGCTGCGTACCTGGCACCAGCGCTACGGGCTCGGGCCCAGCGAGCACGTGCCCGGCCATCACCGCCGGTACACACCGGCCGACCTGGCCCGCCTCGAAACCATGCGGCGGCTGACCGCCGAGGGCGTCAGCCCGGCCGAGGCGGCCCGATGGGCCCGGCAGGCGCCGGACCGTACGCCCCGGGACACCGGCACCCGGGGTCGGCTCCGTCCGACGAGCCGCGACGGCGGCGGCGCAATCGGGGTGGGCCGCGCCGGCCCGGCGGCCCGGGGCCTGGCCCGTGCTGCCATGCGCCTCGACGCGGCGGTGATCAACGAGACGATCGCGCACACGATCGCCGCCAGCGGGGTCGTCGCTACCTGGGAGACCCTGCTGCGGCCGGTGCTCGCCGGCATCGGTGACCGGCATGTCGCCACCTCCGGCCTCATCGAGGTGGAGCACCTGGTCTCCCGGTGTGTGTCGGAGGCGTTCGCCGCGGCCAGCCGGGCCAACCCGCCCGCCGGACCCGCCCGGATCCTGCTCTCCTGCGCCGACGAGGAGCAGCACACCCTGCCCCTCGAAGCGCTGGCCGCCGCGCTCGCCGAAGCCGGGGTGGGCTACCGGATGCTGGGCGCGCGGGTGCCGGTGGCCGCCCTCGTCGAGGCCGTCAACCGGACCGGACCGGCCGCCGTGGTGCTCTGGTCACACACCCGGGCCACCGCCGATCCGGCCCAGCTCAGCGCGCTACTCGCCGCGCCCCGCCGCCCGCTGCTGATCCTCGCCGCCGGCCCGGGCTGGCGGGACGACGGGCTGCCCGCCGGAGTGGTCCGGCCGGTCGACCTGGCCGAGGCGGTCTCGCTGGCGGTGGCCGTCCGCGACTCGCTGGACCAGTCGCGGGAGGCCTGACCGACCTGTCGGCTCCCCGGTCGCTTCCACTACCGTCGAGTGGTCCGCCCACCCCGACCCTCCGGGAGCGAACAGATGCAAGCCCGCGCCGCCCTGGCGTCCGTCCTCGCCGTGGTGCTGGTCTTGTCCGGTTGCGCCCAGCCAGACACTGCCATCCACGTCGCCGGGCCGCCGTCGCCCGTCGAGTCGGCCACCGGCCCCACGCCGAAGCCCACTCCGAGCGCCATCCGCACCAAGCCCCCGAAACCGCCGCTGCGACCGCTGCCGGCGAAGCTCCCGGCCGGGCTCCGGCGCAACACCGGCGTACGGCCCGTGGCGCTGACCTTCGACGACGGGCCCAACCCCACCTGGACGCCCAAGGTGCTCGACCAACTGAAGGCGGCCCACGTCACGGCCACCTTCTGCGTGGTGGGCCGCGAAGCCCAGCGGCACCCGGAGCTGATCCGGCGGATCGTCCGGGAGGGCCACCAACTGTGCAACCACAGTTGGCGTCACGACCTCGACCTGGCCCGCCGACCGGTGGCCGACATCAAGGCGGACCTGGCCCGGACCAACAAGGCCATCCAGACGGCCGCTCCGGGCACGCAGGTGCCCTTCTACCGCCAACCCGGTGGCCGGTGGACGCCGGAGGTCCTCGCCGTGGCCAAGGAGCTCGGCATGCGCCCCCTGCACTGGGCCGTCGACCCGCAGGACTGGGACAAGCCGACCGCCGCCACGATCGCCAAGCGGGTCCATAACTCGGCACGTCCCGGCTCCATCGTGCTGCTGCACGACGGAGGCGGAAACCGGTCCGCGACGCTCTCCGCCTGCCCACACCTGATCGCCGACCTGAAGCACCGCTACGGCATCACCCGACTCAAGTAGGTGGGCTCTGACCTGCGGTTATACGGCCCAGCACGACCCCGGCCATACCGGTTTTGTCGACCGGCCAGGCATCACGTATGCTTTCCAAGCCTCCGGCGGGGCCGGATGGGAGCAAGTCCGCTTGAAGTTGCGAGTGTGCAATGATGGCGGGGCCGCCCTCATCGTCTAGCGGCCCAGGACGCCGCCCTTTCAAGGCGGTAGCACGGGTTCGAATCCCGTTGGGGGCACGACCGGCGCAAGCCGGAGCAACACAAGCTAGGTCCTGTGGAGCAGTTGGAGTGCTCGCCGCCCTGTCAAGGCGGAGGTCGCGGGTTCAAGTCCCGTCAGGACCGCAGCGCTGACGCCGCGCATCGCGCGGCGTTCTGCGTATCGGAGCGTGTGATCCTGTGAGCAGTTCGATCTGCTGACGGGTAGCATGAGCCGAGCAACACGGCCAGGTAGCTCAGTTGGTACGAGCGTCCGACTGAAAATCGGAAGGTCGGCGGTTCGACCCCGCCCCTGGCCACATAGCCTTTCGCCGGGCTACAGAGGTCCCCACCAGCGAATACGCAGGTGGGGATCTTGCTTTTGTGCCCTGAGCGCCCTACCGAACGACCCGCCTACCCCTTGATCGACTCGCTTTCGGCGAAGTCGGGGTATCGCAGCGAGGCGGTTTCAAGTGGTGGTTGCAACCAGGTGTTTGTGGAGTACCTCGGCTGGATTCTGCCAGTCGAGGGTTTGGCGTGGTCGTCCGTTGAGTTCTCGGGCCACGGCGTCGAGGTCGTCCTGGGTCCAGGTGCGAAAGTCGGTGCTGGAGCGGGGGAAGTACTGGCGCAGGAGACCGTTGGTGTTCTCGTTGCTGCCGCGTTGCCATGGGCTGTGGGGGTCGCAGAAGTAGACCTTGCAGTCGGTGGCCAGGGTGAACACCGGGTGGTAGATCATCTCGATGCCCTGGTCCCAGGTCAGGGTCTTGCGCAGCTCGGCCGGCAGCCGGCGCATGAGACCGGTGAGGGTGTCGATGACCTGTTCACTGACCCGCGATTCGGGCAGAGCGCCAAGCATCACGTATCGGGTGGCCCGCTCGACCAAGGTGATGATCGCGCTGGAGCCTCGGGCGCCGATGACCAGGTCACCTTCCCAGTGCCCGGGCACGGCCCGGTCTTCGACCTCGGCCGGGCGGGTTGAGATGTGGAAGTCACGCACCCACGGGCGTCCCCGCAGCGCGCCGGCCTGGCGCGACTGGGGCCGTCGGCCAGCGCGTCCCGAGCGCAGCGCGACTTGCCGGGCGAGTTCCTGGCGCATTCCACCTCGGGCCTGGAAGTAGATCGCTTGGTAGATCGTCTCGTGTGACACCCACATCTCCGGCCTGTCGGGGAACTCCCGCCGCAGCGACCGAGCGATCTGCTGCGGCGAGTGCCGCTGACACAGACGATCCTTGACCGTCTGCCACAACGGCGGCCACGCCCGCCCCCACCTCGGACGCAACTTGCCCTCACGAGGACGCCGCGCCCGCGCATCCGCCTTGTCCTGAGCGTTGCGGTGAGAGTACTTCCACCGGTACGCCCCACCCCATCCCTTCGGATAGCCCACCCCGGCCACATAACCCGGGTCAGGCCCGAACGGATGCCGCTGACCCGCCGGCACCCGACCCCCGGTGCCACAGTGATTCCGCGACAACTCCCGCCAAACCGTCGAGCGATGCCGCCCAATCACCTCCGCGATCTGCGGGAACGTCAACCCCTGACCGAACAACACCTCAATCTGCGCCCGCTCCGCGGACGACAACCTCTGCCCCGGCATGACCCCTCATCCTGACGAGAATCCACCCCGTTGCAACAACCACTTGAGCCCAAGCGACCGGGATACCGCGATATCGCCGAAGTCGAGTCGATCAACCGGGTCGGGCGCGCTGGGCGGTGGTCACTGGTCCCCGCGGCCCTGTTGACGGTGCTGGGCGATCCCACCCTGGATCGCCTCCCACACGCTGCGTCCGGCCTGCCGGATGCTCTCGCCCGCCTGCTCGGCGAGCTGCGCCGCGCTCTGGGCCGCCGCCTGCGCCCCGCCCGCGACACCGCCGCCACCTTGCCCACCACCGTGCTGCTGACCACCACCTGGCTGCTGACCACCACCGCTCTGCGGACCACCACCGCTCTGCGGACCACCGCCCCGCTGCTCGCTCGGGCCGCCGTCGGGCCGACCGCCCCCGCCTCGACTCGTCGGGCCGCCACTGCCCGGCGCCCCGGTCGGGCCACCAGCCGGACGGTCTGCGCCCGGGCCGCCACCAGTCGGACCAGCGCCGGGGCCACCACCGCCAGGGCCACCACCGGCCGGGCCACCGCCGGTCGGACCCCTGTCACCCTTCCCGCTTGCGGGAGGC
Organism: Micromonospora sp. WMMD736; assembly: GCF_049179015.1. Taxonomy (NCBI): domain Bacteria; kingdom Bacillati; phylum Actinomycetota; class Actinomycetes; order Micromonosporales; family Micromonosporaceae; genus Micromonospora; species Micromonospora sp. WMMD736. The sequence continues at coordinate 4,606,453 of NZ_JBMHMI010000001.1, read as the reverse complement.
CCGGACGGGCCAGGAACGGAGGTGGGCGCGGGCGGACCGGCCGGTTTCGCCGGGCGGGCTGGTCGTCCCGGCGACTCGTCGGCGGGCACACCCCTTCGCCCGGCCGGTTCGTCGCGTAAGCCGGCATGTTCTGCCCGGGCGGTGATCTCGGTGGTGCTGGCCGCCAACTGCTCGCTACTGCGGTTCACGTCGTCGAGCGCGCCGCCGCCTGCCCGGGAGAGAGATTCGATGATCTGCGGGTTGTTGTCGATGGTGTCGAGCGCGCGGCCCAGGAGGGTCACCAACTGCTCCAGTCGTACCCGTAGCTGCGCCTCGGCGTGCACCCCGTCGATGTCCAGTTCGACGCCGTGCAGGTGGACCCGTACGCCCGCGTCGAGTTGAAGCAGGTTGGCCAGCCGGGCGCGCAGCGAGAGGTCGGCGTCCAGCCCGTCCACGGCCAGCCGGATCGAGTCGACCGAGACCTTGGGTATGTCGAGGAGGACGTCCGGATCTCCGGCATCGGCGTCCCGCTCCGGCCGTCGCTGCTGCGCGTTCTCGCTCATGCTCTCCCGCTCCGCCCCGCCCGTGCGTGTCCAGCGCCGCGACACTGGCCGCTCCCGGCCGACCCGGTCGTCCGGGCCGTCCGGCGCGGGTACCCGCTTTCCGGCGGGCCATCCCGTCCGTGACGACTCGGCAACCCACTGTCTGGAAAAGGGGCCGGGCGAAGCTGCACACCCGGGCATCAGCCGGTATGGTCCGGGCCTATGGGACAGGGGATGGCTGATCCGGCCGACATTCGGCAGGACCTGGAGCGCTTCTCCTTACGGTGCAGTCTCCTCGTCCCCGGCTCCGCCGAACGGGCGTTCGCGGTGTTCACCGACGAGCTGACCGAGTGGTGGGTCACCGAGTACACCTGGTCAGGTCCGGAAGCTCTCGCCGAGCTGGGCATGGAACCGCGGGCCGGTGGCATGCTCTACGAGATCGGCCCGTACGGCTTCCGCGCCGACTGGGGCCGGGTGCTCACCTGGGATCCGCCTCGACGGCTGGTCTTCGCCTGGCAGCTCGGCCCGGACCGGGTGCCGGTGCCGGATCCGGCGAAGGCGAGCGAGGTCGAGGTGCTGTTCCTGCCCGACGGACCCGAACGGACCAGGGTCGAGCTGGAGCACCGGCACTTCGACCGGCACGGCGAGGCAGCCGAGGGCTACCGCACGGCGCTCACGGCGGGCTGGCACGAGTTGCTGACCCGCTATCTCGCGACCGTGTCGCGCAGCCCGCGCGCCGCCTGAGCCCTGCTGCCGGGCCGGAGTCAGTGGCCGAGTTGTCGACCGACCCGGCCGGTGTCGAGATTCCGGCCGCCCAGGTGGGCGCGGCTGCCCGCCTCGGCACCGGAGCCGAAGCCGGTGCCGCCGAGGCGACGAGCCGGAGCGGTACGCAGTCGCGGGTACTCCTCGGTGAGCCGTCGCTGCACCCGGTCGGAGCGGTCCGCCAGCACCAACGCCATCGACGGGGCGCCTGACTCGCTGGCCGCCACCGACTCGGCCGCCCAGAGCCGCCCCCCGATCACCTCCGCGAAGCCGGCGAGCCAGGACCGCCGGAAGGCGGCCGGATGGTCGTCCGCCGGCACCGGCGTGGCCGCCAGGCCGTGCGCGGCCTGCACGAGCAGCGAGGTGAAGAGCAGGTCCACGCGTTCGAGGTCGCTGGCGAAGCCGAACAGGTGGGCGACGAACCCGTTGCCCTGTCTGCGTCGCACACAGCGGCAGCGCAGCGGCTCGGCGACCGCCGCGAGCAGGCCGACCTTGTCCCGGGCGTACGGGGCGACGATGTCGAGCACGCGGTCGCCGACCGGGTCGGTGGTCGGGTCACGGACCGCGAGCAGCGCCCTGTCGACGCCGTAGCGGGCGATCAGCTCGGTCGCCTTGGCGGTGAACGCCGCCGACTCGGCGGGCGTGCAGGCCGGATCCTCGGCCTGGGCGAGCAGCTTGCGCACCTTGCTGAGCATGGCCTCGGACATGTCCCAGAGCTATCACACCCGACCGACGATCCCGGACCACACCACAGTTGATCGATCAGTATCATCGTCACGGTCCGCTCGTCCGTCCAGTACGGACAGTCAATCAACTGTTTCCGGAGGCCGACTGCATGTCATCCCCGACCGCTCGCCTGCTCGCCGTCGCCACGGCTGCCGCGCTGCTCGCCACCGGCGCAACCGCCCAGGCCGCCAGGGCCACCCCGAGCGCCGACCCCACCGATGTCAGCTCGGGGCCGAACCTCTTCGCGCCGCTCGCCACCTGCTACGGCGGCGCGGTCCGCTCGTTCTTCCAGACCGGCGGGTACGGCGGCCAGGCCGGCCCGTACCGCACCACGACCCGCTGCCGTGACATCAACGTCCGCAACACCAGCGCGTACGCCACCGAAGCCTGCGTGATCTTCATCGACAAGACCAGCAAGTGCAACTACTGGACCTACCTGCCGGCCAACTCCGGCTGGACCGTCGTCGCGACGAACGTCCGGGACGGGGTCAACTTCCGGGTCCGCTTCGAGAACCTTCGCTACGAGTACGAGCCGCTGGTCGCGTACCACGCCTTCTGAAACGGCCCGGATGGGCGCGGCACCGCCGACGAGGGCCGCGCTCATCCGGCGCGGCTGCGCAAGGTAGCGATCGTCGAACCGGCGAGCGTGAGCAGGCAGTCGGAGAGCAGCCCGTCGGCCGCCGCGGCGCCGAACAGGGCCTCCCCGGTCGGTACGTCCCGGTTGGCGTAGGCGCTCACGAAGCGTGCCACCCAGCGGGTGTCGTAGTCCGCCTGCTCGATGCCCGGGAACTCCAGCGCGCATCCGGTGCCCGGTGGCGCGTCACCGACCATCGTCGCGGCCAGGCACCAGGCGACCCCGTACGCCCCGGACAGGCCGGCCCGGTCGACGACGGCGTCGAACCTACCTGTCACGGCGTCGGAGTCCCCGGCCAGCGCCGATCGGAGCACGGCGGTCGCGTCGTCGAACGTCTGCTGTGGTAGGTCCGTCACGCAGCGCACAGTAGGACGGGGGGTCAAGCCACCGCATTTTCGTCACTGTGCGTGTCGAAGGTGAGCTCGCTACGCATTGCGCCGCCTCCACGGTCCCGCGACCGGCCCCGGCACGCTAATGTGCGCAACGGACCTTCGCCGGAGGAAGGACGACCATGCTCGTTTCACGCCGCTCGCGGGTAGCCACACTGGCTGCCTGCGCGACGATCCTGCTCGCCACAAGCGCTTGCGGGGATGACAAGGCCCAGGAGGGGAGCGCCCAACAGGTGCGCCTCTACGGCACGGACGGCAACATGCTCAACTCCTACCCAGCGGAGTTGAAGGAACGTGCCGACCTCGTCGACGGAATGAAGGGGACCACGCCACTCACCCCGCTGCCCGACGACTTCAAGGGCCGGCTACGGTCCGTCAATCCGGCGCTGACGGACTACCTCTACTCGGCCGAGACGTACGACGCGGTGGTCATCGGTGTGCTCGCCGCCCAACTGGCCGGCAGCACCGACCCGGCGGCGATCGCCAAGCAGATCGTCGGCGTGACCAACAACGGTCAGCGCTGCGAGGACCCGGCCAGCTGCCTCGCGCTGGCCCGGGCCGGGCAGGACATCGAGTACCGCAGCGTCTCGCTGACCCGCGCCGGCTTCACCGACAAGGGCGAACCGGCCACCGCGAGCTACGCCACGCTGACCTTCGACGGCCAGCAGCTCAACGACGGCAAGACCGAGTTCGTCGGTGCGGGCTCCGAGTCGGCCGCGAGCACGAAGACCCCGCCGAAGGGCAAGAAGCCACGCGCCGGTGACGCCGCCGACCAGAAGCCGCTGATCGTGGGCGGTCTGCTGCCGAAGACCGGCGACCTGGCGATCGCGTACCCGCCGATGGCGGCCGGCGCGGCACTGGCCATCCGGGAGATCAACGCCGCTGGCGGCGCGCTGGGCAAGCCGGTCACGTGGAAGGACGGCGACGACGGCACCAGCCCGGCGGTGGCCAAGGCGACCGTCGCCAAGCACGTGGCCGACGGGGTCAGCATCATCATCGGCGCGGGCGCCTCCGGCATCTCCCGGGAGGTGCTGCCGGACGTGGTGAAGGCCGGCAAGATCCTCTTTTCGCCGTCGAACACCGACGCCGGTCTGACCGACGTCGAGGACAAGGGCCTCTACTTCCGTACCGCCCCACCGGACAGCCTCCAGGGCCGGGCGCTGGCCGACGTGGTCCTCCGCGACGGATCGCAGAAGATCGTCATCGTCGCCCGTAAGGACTCCTACGGTGAGGGCCTCCAGGCCACAGTCCGGGACGAGTTGGAGAAGGCCGGCATCCCCGGTGACCGACTCAAGCTGCTCACGTACGACCCGCCGGCCGACGCCAAGGCCGCCCCGGTGGACTTCTCCGGCGGCGCGAAGGAGATCAAGGAGTTCGGTGCGGACGCCGTCCTGATCATCGGCTTCGGTGAGTCGGCCCAGGTGATCCGGGCGCTCGCCGACACCGGGGTGCAGTTCCGGCACTGAGCACCACCCGCGGACCGCGACGGCCGCACCGGCTCGACAGCCGGTGCGGCCGTTTCCGTTGCCGCGTCAGCGGGCCCGGCGGCGCTCCAGGAACTCGGTCATGCGGCGGTGCTTCTCCTCGTCCTCGAAGAGCACCGCCTGACTCACCAGGTCGAGCTGCGGGTGCGCGGCGGCGGGCGCGTCGACGGCCAGTTTGGTGAGCCGCAACGCCAGGGGCGAGGCCTGGGCCATCTCGTCCAGCAGCCCGTGCGCCGTCGTCAGCAGCTCGCCGGGTTCGTCCACCACCCGGTTCACCAGACCGATCCGCAGGGCCTCCGCCGCGTCCACCCGACGGCCGGTGAACAGCAGTTCCTTGGCCCGACCTTCGCCGACGAGGGCGGGCAGTCGGTGGGTCGCGCCAGCACCGGCCAGGATGCCCAACCGCACCTCCGGCTGACCGAACACCGCCCGGGCCGTGCACACCCGCAGATCGCAGGCGTACGCCAGTTCCGCACCGCCGCCCAGCGCCGGCCCGTCCACTGCGGCCACACTGGGCATGGGCAGTGCCCTGATCCGCGCGAAGGCCGCCGAGTTGATCGCGGCCAGGGCGTCCGTACGGCCCCGCTCGCGGAGCTGGCCGATGTCGGCGCCACCGGCGAAGATGCCCTCCGCGCCACCGGTCAGGAGCAGCAGCCGGGGACGGGCCTCCAACTCGGCGCAGACCTCGTGCAGCTCGGCGATCAGGTCGGCGTCGATGGCGTTGCGCTTCTCCGGTCGGGCCAGCGTCACCACGAGCCGGTCCGACCGCTCCTCGATCCGCAGACCACTCACTGCTTGACGCCACCTTCCCAGCGGTAGAAGCCGTGCCCGGACTTCTTGCCCAGCCGGCCGGCCGCCACCATCTCCACGAGCAGCTCCGGTGGCGCGAAGCGGTCGCCGTACGCGGCCTGGAGGGTACGGGCGATGTCGAGGCGCACGTCGAGGCCGACCAGGTCGGTGAGTTCCAGCGGTCCGATGGGGTGCCGGTAGCCGAGCACCATCGCCTTGTCGATGTCGGCCGGGCTGGCCACCTCGTCGGCGACCATCCGGATCGCCTCCAGCCCGAGGGTGACCCCGAGGCGGGAGGTCGCGAAGCCGGGCATGTCGCGTACCACGACGGGGTCCTTGCCCAACCGGCCGGCGAGCGCGACGGCCGCGGCGGTGGTCTCCTGGGCGGTGGCCGGGCCGACCACGATCTCCAGCAGCGTCATCGCCCAGACGGGGTTGAAGAAGTGCAGGCCGAGGAAGCGTTCCGGGGCGGCCAGCCCGGCGGCCAGCTCGCCGATGGCGATGCTTGACGTGTTGCTGCCGAGCAGGGCCGGCTCCAGGGCAGCGGCGTCGCGCAGCACCGCCCGCTTCAGGTCCAGCCGCTCCGGCACCGCCTCCACGACCACCTGCGGCGCGGCGGCGACCTCGGCGAGACTCGGCCGCAGGATCACCCGCTCCCGGTTGGCGGCGGCCTGGTCGGCGGTCAGCTTGCCGCGCTGCACCGCGCGCTCCCACAGGTCGGCGAGCCGGGTCAGCGCGGTCGCGCCCCGGTCCGCATCCACCTCGACCAGCTCGACGGCGTGGCCGGCGCCGGCCGCCACGTACGCGATGCCGAGCCCCATCGTGCCCGCACCGACGACCACGAAACGATCGTTCATCACGCCTCTCTGTCCGCCCTGGCGACGCGCGGGGTCTCCGCCACGCCCGCCACGCTCACTCATGGTGCGACCCTAGACAGCGCCCGAGCCGGCCCATGCGTGGGGGAGCGCGGGATCGGGTACGTACGGCCCGTCAACCCAAGGGAAGGACCGCATCGAGATGAGCCAGGCACCGGAGAGCGTCACCACCGACTCCGAGACCGTGGAGACCCGGGGCGACGAGCGGGTCGACCTGCTGCGCGCCGACACCAACAACGACGGCAAGACCGACGTGTGGGTGGTGGACACCGACGGCGACGGCAAGGCCGACCTGTTCCAGTTCGACACCGATGGTGACGGCAAGGTGGACATCACCATGGTCGACATCGACGAGGACGGCACCCCCGACGAGGTCGTCGACGGCGACGGCGGCCTTCCGCCCGAGCCGCTGCCCCCAACCGTCCAGGTCTGAGCCGTACGACGGCTCCTGCACCCGATACGGCGCAGGAGCCGTCGCTCAGCCGGCGAGCCGCAGGGTGGCCAGGTAGTAGGGGGCGTCCCGGTCGTCCACATCGGTCAACCGCCACCCGCTGCCGTGCACCAGCTCGGCGAACTCGTCCGGCGAGCAGACCAGGTAGTCGAACCATTGGGTGCCCAGTTCCCGGTAGCGCAGCCGGAGCCGGAGCTGACCACCGAGCCTCCCCCGGCGTCGGTTGCGCTCGTGGTAGCCGGTGTGCAGCGGGTCGCGGGTGCCGTACGGGTTGGTGCCGTGCGCGATGATCTGCGCACCCGGTCGGGCCAGCGCGGCGAGCGCGGCGAGGAACACCGGAGCCCGCTCGCGCCCCTCGAACAGCCCGAGATTGTTGCCGAGCAGCAGGAACGTGTCGTAGCGCCGGCCGTCGGCGACGTGCGAGTCCACGGTTCCGTGCACCAGCCGTCGTACGCCACGCCGCCGGCTCACGTCCAGCGCGCCCGCCGACGTGTCGAGGCCGGTGACGGGTACGCCGCGCTCCTGGAGCAGCAGCGCGATCCGGCCGGCGCCGGTGCCGACGTCCAGCGTCTCGCCCCGGGCCCGGTCGACGGCCCGGTGGTCGTACGGCTGCCAGTCTGCCGGCCCGTCGAGGTAGTGCGCCGCCGGAGCGCCGTTGATCAGACCGTCGTCCCGTTCGATGATCTCGATGACCGGCCGGGGCAGTCGGCCGCCGACCATCGGCCGGGGGCCGACCCCGGTCGCCACGGCGAGCGCGTCCCGCAGCAGTTCACCGACCACGTCACCGTTAAGTGGTTCCCCCGTCACGACGTTCACGCTATCTGGCCGCTCAGTGGCCCGCGGCGGCCTATCCTGGCGGCGTGACCACGCTGGACCGGCTGTCGGCTGAGAAGTACATCCTGCTCACGACCTTCCGCAGGGACGGCCGGGCGGTGCCGACCCCGGTCTGGGCGGTCCGCGACGGGGAGGCGTTGGCGGTGTGGACGCGCGCCGACTCGGGAAAGGTCAAGCGGATCCGCCACAACGGCGAGGTGACCGTGGCGCCGTGCGACGTGCGGGGCCGGCCGCACGGTGCGGAGGTGCCCGCTCACGCGACCCTCTACGCTGGCCGCGACACGGGCCGGGTCCGTGACCTACTCAAGCACAAGTACCGGGTGATCGGTCGGTTGAGCCTGCTGGGCAGCCGGTTGCGGCACGGCGAGGGTGGCACGGTCGGCATCCGGGTGACGTTGACCGGTCCCGACGACGCGGACTGACGAGGGCAGGCATGAAAACGGGCGGTGGATCGAGATCCACCGCCCGTTTCCGGAAACCTCTATCGGGTCAGTCGCCCTGCCGCTGCTGCGGGATCTGGCCCTGTAGTAGCGCCCTGACCTCCGACTCGCGGTATCGACGGTGGCCACCCAGGGTGCGGATGGCGCTGAGCTTGCCCGCCTTCGCCCACCGGGTCACCGTCTTCGGGTCGACACGGAACATCGACGCCACCTCGGCCGGTGTGAGCAGCGGCTCTGGTTCGTGCGTTCGCGATGCCATCGGTCACTCCTCCACATGTATAGACATCGGCCGGGGTCCCGCCGGCCGACGCGTCTCCCATGGTCCGGCTAGTCCCCGATGTCCGACATGGGCCGAACGGATGAAGGTCCCTAGACGGACGGATGAACCATGCCCGATTTTTACGACTTTTACACGGCAGAAAGTACCTTATTCGGACTCATGATCACGGTTCGTGATGCGTCAACTACGAGACACCCTCGCTTTGGGAGCGCTCCTAAGGGCGATTTGCCTTAGTTGCACCGCTCCAGGAGCTGCACCGCGCGCCAGCGGGCCACCAACTTGTCGTACGCGGCCGACGCCTCGTCCGCCTCACCCCGCGACAGCCCCGCGAGGCCGCCGGCAACCAACTCCGGCGAGTCGTCGGCGGCGAGAGTCTCGTCGGAGAGCAGGTCAACGAGGCCGCCATAGTCCAGCTCCACCATCGAGCCCGGGTGGAACTCCTCCAGCCAGCGCGCCGCCTCCTGGACCGCCTCGGTGATCGGCGCCTCGCCCACCGACTTACGCAGCACGGACAACGCCCGGGACGAGCGACGACGGGCCTTGGAGATCTCCGTCCGGTAGCGCAGCGCCCGCCGGCCCGGTTGGGTGACGAGGTCCCGCTCCGTCGGGTCGAAGAGCACGAACCACCGCAGGGGTACGCCCCAGGTGGCGATCTGCTCGTGCACCCGGGGCACCCCGTGCTCCAGCACCCGCGCGCCGCTGCGCCAGTCGTCGACGACCGCCCGGGCCTGCCCGGCGAGCACCGGCGGCACGAAGGCGTCGGCAAGCACCGCGGGCACCCCGTCCCGGGCGTTGAGCGCCGCCTCAGCGACCCGGATGCGCAGGTTCCAGGGGCAGACCAGCAGGCTGTCGTCCGTCTCCAGGACGTACGCCTCCTCGGGCAGGTCGGGTAGGCGGGTCCAGCCCGCGCCCAGCGCCTCGATCACCGCCGTCCGCTGACGGCCGGGCCCCTCGACCGGGGCGACCGCCCGTCCCTCCGAGACGTAGCGACGCCAGTAACTCTGCCGGTCCCGGTCGAAGGCGGTCAGCGGCTCGTACACGCGCAGGTAAGAAGCGAAGAGCGACGGCACCGCGCGATCCTCCCACGAACCGCATCCGCGCGCGGCCAGCGGCCGGACCGCGTCGCCCCGCACCGTGGGACGGCGGCGGCGCGTCGGGCGGTCGCGCGGCGGCCGATACTAGGCTCGATCACACCGGCAGCATCCCCGCCGGGGTCCACCAGGTCCGCGTCCCACAAGGAACGCACACCATCGTAGGAGCCAGTCATGGGCGTATTCGCGAGCACCGACGACCCGGTATCGACCGGTCACGAACAGGTCGTCTTCTGCCAGGACAAGCAGAGCGGCCTCAAGGCGATCATCGGGATCTACTCCACCGCGCTGGGGCCCGCGCTCGGCGGCACCCGCTTCTACCCGTACGCCAGCGAGGAAGCCGCCCTCGCCGACGTGCTCGACCTGTCCCGTGGGATGGCGTACAAGAACGCGCTCGCCGGCCTGGACCTGGGCGGCGGCAAGGCCGTCATCTGGGGCGATCCGGAGCAGATCAAGAGCGAGGCGCTGCTGCGCGCGTACGGCCGCTTCGTGGAGTCCCTGGCGGGCCGCTACTACACCGCCTGCGACGTCGGCACCTACGTGCCCGACATGGACATCATCGCCCGCGAGACCCGCTACGTGACCGGCCGCAGCGTGGAGCACGGCGGTGCCGGCGACTCGTCGATCCTCACCGCCTGGGGAGTGTTCCAGGGGATGCGCGCGGCCGCCGAGCACGTCTGGGGCACGCCGAGCCTGCACGGCCGCCGGGTCGGCGTGGCGGGCCTGGGCAAGGTGGGCAAGTACCTGACCGGGCACCTGCTGGACGACGGCGCCGAGGTGGTCGCCACGGACGTCAACCCGAAGGCGCTGGCCTGGGTACGCGCCAACCACCCGCAGGTCACCCTGGTGGACGACGCCAGCGCGCTGGTCGCGGCGGACATCGACGTGTACGCCCCGTGCGCGCTGGGCGGCGCGCTGAACGACGACACCGTTCCGGCTCTGCGCGCCAAGGTGGTGACCGGTGCGGCGAACAACCAGCTCGCGCACCCGGGGATCGAGAAGCTGCTGGCCGACCGGGGCATCCTCTACACGCCGGACTACGTGGTCAACGCCGGCGGCGTGATCCAGGTGGCCGACGAGATCGAGGGCTTCAACTTCGACCGGGCGAAGCTGCGGGCCACCCGGATCTACGACACCACCCGGGAGATCCTGCGCCTGGCGGACGCCGAGGGCGTGCCGCCCGCGGTCGCCGCGGACCGGCTGGCCGAGCGGCGGATGGCCGAGGTCGGTCGGCTGCGCTCGATCCACCTGCGCTGAGACACCCCGGAGGCGGATCGACCGGGATCCGCCTCCGGGCCTTGCGTACCGGCTCGACTCGGTAAGCTGAGGCCCGGGTCACGTTTGGTGTGTTTTGCCCGGTGTCACGGGTGCTCTCCGTTCCGCTCCTTACCAGGTACACTGGGTGACGGCCGGATCGCCGCGACGCGCAGAGCCGGCTGACGGTAACCCGAGGTGCCGAACGATGGCATCCCCATGTACCGTAAGAGCCACGAGAGATGCCTGACGTCATCGGGGCCCGCCTTCGGGCTGCCCCGCATTCTGTGCGAGGGGGTCGAGCCATGGGGCGCGGCCGTGCTAAGGCCAAGCAGACGAAGGTGGCCCGGGAGTTGAAGTACCACTCCCCGAACACCGACCTCACCGCCTTGCAGCGCGAACTGGCGGGTGCTGGTAAGTCTGAGCACCACTTCGACGACGACTCGAAAGAGTTCGTCGACGACGATGATGAGAATCACGCGGACGACGACCCGGATCCCTGGGTACGTCCGACCCGCTGACCTCTCGACGTAGCTGAGCACGCGGTAACCCCCGCGTGCTCACGCATGTGTCCTTCGGGAGCGAGATCGGTGCCGATCATCAGGGGCCTGCCCTGGCCGGGGACCACTCCGACCGCCCGACAGGCCCCTGATCACGGCCGCCCTAGCGCGGCCGGTTGTTCCAGTTGTAGAAGGTCGGGATGTTCTCGAAGTGGTTCCAGGCGCAGACCGCGCTGACGCCGTCTCCGCCCGGCACCTCTGCCCGCAGCCGCCGTGCGTCGGCGGCCTCCTGCAACAGCGCGACGAGCCCGGGGGCGGCCTCCCGCACGCGTTCGGCGACGTCGTCCGGGGCATCGTCCGCTTCGCGCTCAGGCCGCCGGTGACTGGTTTTCTCGGGCATGCTCCAACACTCCCTCCAATAGGCGGATCTTGCTGTTGCGGCAGTGCTCCGTCTCCGTACCGTCAAAACGCCCCAGCTCGAAGTAACGGTTGGCGGCGTGGCCGCCACCACAGAAGCCGAAGTACGGGCACGACGCCCGGCACGCTTCCACCCCGGTCAGGAACTCGCCGACCCACGGGGTCGACGCGGCACCGGCCAGGATCCGGGCCAGCGGGGTGGTCAGCACGTTCCCACTGCTGAAGTCGTCGTAGTGCGGGTCGGTGAAGCCGGCCAACTCCGGGGAGAGCACCGTCACCGAGCCGTCGTGCCCGATGGTCGGTATCGGATCCAGCCGGCGGGGCAGCACACCGTCCGCCGTGCCGTCGAGCACGGCCGCCGCGTACCGCAGCGACCACTCGACCTCACGCAGGTGGATCCGGGGCGCCCGCCGCCAGGCCGTCACCAGCTCGGCCCAGAATGTGGTCACCGCCGCCGGGTCGTGACTGTTGTCGCGCGTGTTGACGCCTTCGGTCTCCTCGATGTTGATGCCCAGCACGTCGCAGCCCAGGTCGAGGAAGTAGTCGTACAGCTCCGCGGCGAGGCCCGGCACCGGCCGGGACACCACGGCCAGCGCCGAGAAGGGCAGGTCGTGCCGGCGCAGCGCCGCCACGCCGCGCAGGATCCGGTCGTACGCCGGCTGACCGCCACGGTTGACCCGGTCGCCGTTGCGCTCGCGCGGCCCGTCCACGCTCACGCTCACCCGCATCTCGTGCCGGGCGAAGAACTCGCACCACTCGTCGTCGATCAACGTGGCGTTCGTCTGTACGTGGTGTTCGACCTCGGGCCCGAAGGGGGCGATCAGGGCGGCCAGGTGCTCCCGACCGGCCGCCAGCGGCTCACCGCCGTGCCACACGACGGAGAAGCGCCCGGAGACCGCCCACGGGTTGACCGCCGCCGCCACCGCCTCGGCAACCGGCACCGACATCCGCCGGTCGGCGGCCCGGAACGGCAGGTAGCAGTACGCGCAGTCGAGGTTGCACAGGGTGGTGGGCTGCATGACGACGTACGACGGGACGGCGGCCAACCCGCGCATCCCGCTGAACGTCGGTTCCCCAGCAGCCATCACCCTCCTCCGCCCAGCCCGAGCCTTTCAGGCTAGGCGGAGCCGGCCACTCGGGTGAAGCCCTGATCAGGTACCCGTACGGTCACCGGAGCGTGATCACCCGCGGGTGTGCTGGCCCACCATCTGCACGTTGCCGGTGCCCTCGATGATCTCGCCCGCCTGCCAGGCCTCGACCCCACGGCCGGTCAGCGTCGCCAGAGCACGATCGGCGTCCTCGGCCGAGACGATCGCGAACATGCCGACGCCCATGTTGAACGTCGACTCCATGTCCTGGTCGTCGATCCGGCCCTTCGACTGGATCAGGTCGAAGATCGGCTGCGGCTTCCAGGTGGACCGGTTGACCACCGCGTCGACGTGCTCGGGAAGGACCCGCACCAGGTTGCCCGGGATGCCGCCGCCGGTGATGTGCGACAGCGCCCGCACCTCGGCCTCCTCGATCAGCTTGAGGCAGTCCTTGGCGTAGATCTTGGTGGGGGTCAGCAGCTCCTCACCGAGGGTCCGCTGCCGGCCGAAGTCGTCGATCACGATGTCCAGCCGCATCCGGGCGGCGCCGAGCAGCACGTGCCGGACCAGTGAGTAGCCGTTGGAGTGCAGGCCGGAGGAGCGCATGGCGATGACCACGTCACCCACCTCGACGCGCTCCGGGCTGAGGATGTCGGCCTCCTCGACCACACCGACGCCGGTCGCGGAGATGTCGTACTCGTCCGGGCGCAGCACACCGGGGTGCTCGGCGGTCTCCCCGCCCAGCAGCGCGCAGCCCGCGTACCGGCAGCCGTCGGCGATGCCCGCGCCGATCTCGGCCACCTTGTCCGGAACGACCTCGCCGGTGGCGATGTAGTCGAGCAGGAACAGCGGCTCGGCGCCGCAGGCCACCAGGTCGTCGACGACCATCGCGACCAGGTCGATGCCGACCGTGTCGTGGATGTCCATCTGCTGGGCGATGACCAGCTTGGTGCCCACACCATCGGTCGAGGACGCCAGGATCGGGTTCTTGTACTTCTTCGTGTCCAGCCGGAACAGGCCGGCGAAGCCGCCGAGGTCACCCAGCACCTCGGGGCGCCGGGTCTCACGCACCTTCGACTTCAGCAGCTCGACCGCGCGGTCGCCCGCGTCGATGGAGACCCCGGCGTCGGCGTACGAGACGGAGCGCTTGCCCCGCTGGCGGCCGGCACCGCCCGTCCACGGCTGGTGGTCGCTGCCAGCGCCGTTCGGGCTGCTTCCTGCGCCGCTGCGCTCGGACACGTGCGTCACGGTTCTCCCCTTTTGTGGTTCTCGGTGCCGCGCCGGCGGTGGCCGGGCCGCGCCGGTTGGTGCTACGGGCGGTTTGCGGTCACGCCACCCGGAGTGGCGACGAGCGAGCCGAAGCTCTCCGGAGCCTCCGGCGTCGCGTTCGCGACCCGGCGGCCCATCCCTTCGAGCACGTGCTTGCCGATCAGGTTGCCAGCCGGCAGCTCGATCGGGTACTCCCCATCGAAACACGCCCGACACAGCCGGGTCTTCGGCTGCTCGGTCGCGGCGATCAGGCCGGGAAGCGACACGTAACCCAGCGTGTCGGCGCCGATGGAACGTCGGATGCCGTCGTTGTCCAACCCGTTGGCCAGCAGCTCCGCCCGGGTGGCGAAGTCGATGCCGTAGAAGCACGGCCAGCTGACCGGCGGGGAGGAGATCCGGACGTGCACCTCGAGCGCTCCCGCCTCGCGCAACATCCGGACGATGGCCCGCTGCGTGTTGCCGCGCACGATCGAGTCGTCCACGACCACCAGCCGCTTGCCACGCACGTTCTGCCGCAGCGGGTTGAGCTTGAGTCGGATGCCGAGCTGACGCAGGGTCTGCGACGGCTGGATGAACGTCCGCCCCACGTACGGGTTCTTCATGAGGCCGGCGCCGTAGGTGATGCCGGACGCCTCGGCGTACCCGATCGCGGCCGGGGTGCCGGACTCGGGCACCGGAATGACCAGGTCAGCCTCGACCGGGTGCTCCTTGGCCAGCTGGCGGCCGATCTGCACCCGGGCCGCGTGCACGTTGCGCCCGGCGATGGTCGCGTCGGGGCGGGCGATGTAGACGTACTCGAAGAGGCAGCCCTTCGGCTCGGGCGCGGCGAAGCGGGTGGACCGCAGACCCTCCTCGTCGATCGCGATCAGCTCGCCGGGCTCGATCTCGCGCACCACGCTCGCGCCGACGATGTCGAGTGCGGCGGTCTCGCTCGCGACCACCCAGCCCCGCTCCAACCGGCCGAGCACCAGCGGGCGTACGCCGTGCGGGTCGCGGGCCGCGTACAGCGTCGACTCGTCCATGAAGACGAAGCTGAACGCTCCGCGTAGCTGCGGCAGCACCTCCAGCGCGGCGGCCTCGACCGACAGGTCGGGGCGGCTGGCCAGCAGCATGGTCACCAGTGAGGTGTCGTTGGTCGAGCCGTCCGCGACGAGGCCGCGCTCGGCGACCTCCTTCTCCAACTCGGCGGTGTTGACCAGGTTGCCGTTGTGGGCCAGCGCGATGGTCGTGCCGGAATCGGTCGACCGGATGGTCGGCTGGGCGTTCTCCCAGTTGGACGCGCCGGTCGTGGAGTACCGGGCGTGCCCGATCGCCAGGTGGCCGCGCAGGCTGGCCAGCGTGGGCTCGTCGAAGACCTGGGCCACCAGGCCGAGATCCTTGTAGACCACCACGCCCGAGCCGTCGCTGACCGCGATGCCGGCGGCCTCCTGGCCGCGGTGCTGCAGGGCGTAGAGGCCGAAGTAGGTCAGATTCGCGACCTCTTCGCCGGGGGCCCACACGCCGAAGACGCCGCAGGCATCCTGGGGGCCAGGTCGTTGGGGGTCAAGGTCGTGGCTCAGCCGGCCGTCGCCTCGGGGCACTACCGCTCCCTCATGCTGGTCTGGACCGGCCTGGCGGGGATCACGGGGCGGATCCACACTTCTCGGCCGGGACCACTGTCGTCGCCTGACAGTGTACGCGAGTCAACGTCAATACAGATAGTCACGATTTCCCTGCCGAGAGTCACGATCACTCGGACATCCGGGCAGCTAGAGGGGCAGATACGCCGAGATGTCCGCCCGAATGCCGCTCACCTGCACACGACCATCGGTGACCGCGTCGACCCACCCGAGCCGGCCGGTGGCGAGTTCCAACCAGGTCTGCGGCGACATCTCGACCACGTTCGGCGGGTTTCCTCTGGTGTGTCGAGGACCGGGGACGCACTGGACCGCCCCGTATGGTGGAACGCGCACCTCCACCGATCGGCCGGGGGCGCGCTCCGTGAGGACGGCCAACAAGGACCGGACCGCCTCCCGGAGTACCGGCCGTTCGGGCGTACGCCCCTCGTCGAGCGCCGACAGAGCCGCCACGACGGCGGCGGACTTACTGTGCGGAGAGGACACGACGGGACGATACGACCCACAGGTGGAGCACCTGACGCTGGCCCTGGGTCGCGCCGATCCAGTGAGACAAGGCATAGTGGCCGACGGCGTATTCGTACCGTGATGATCCCCGGCCCGGCGCCCCGCCGGTCGAGGGACGTCAGCCCGGAAGGCGGTGGACGTGTCAACACACCGACGTGCCTGGAAGCAGCGGGCCGGTGTGGTCGCAGCGCTGGTTGCCGGCGCTCTGCTCGCCGTCCCCGCCACACCAGCAATGGCCGCAGAGGTCGACGTCTCCCCCGGCTCGGTCACCGTGAACGCCGGCAGCGATGCCACCATCACCGTGCGCGTCACTCCCGGTGACAACGACCGTCAGGCCAAGATCAGCCTCTCCGGCCTACCGTCCGGCGTCAGCTGCGCCAGCGGCTGCGGCGACGTGACCTTTCCCGGTCTGGGCAGCCCACAGGCCCGATCGGTGCTGGTCCGGATCGCGGCCAACGACAACGCCGGTGACGCGACCGCCACCGTGACGGTGGCTGTCGAAGCCGACTCGGGTCCGGACACCGCCACTGTTTCGCTGACCGTCAAGGGCAAGGCCGCATCGCCGCCCCCGCCGCAGCAGAACCAGACGGTGAAGTCGGTCTCGGGCAAGGTGGTCAAGAAGGCCGACGGCGAGCCCGTGCCGAACGCGTTCGTGGTCCTCCAGGACACGGGCGGTCACCGCTACGACGCCATGAGCGACGGCAGCGGCAACTTCAAGTTCAACGGCAGCAGTCAGAGCCCGATCACCCCCGGTCGGATCGACCTGGGTGCCTCCTCCGAGAACATCAAGGCGTTCAAGAGCTTCACCGCCAGCGCCGGGCAGTCCATCAGCGGACAGCGGATCATCCTGGAAGTCAAGGTCGAGGTGACGCCGAGCGCCACCCCGTCGCCCACCGCCGACGCCACCCCCACCGACGAGGCGACCGAGGAGGGTGCCGAGGAGCAGCCCTCCGAGGAGGCCAGCCCGGGCGCTCCGGCGAACGCCAGCAAGGAGGAGGACGACGGCGGCGGCTTCGGCTCGTACCTGATCATCCTGCTCGGCGGCCTGCTCGTCGCGGCCGGCGTCGGCACGATCGTCCTGCTGTGGATGAAGCGCCGCGAGAGCGGTGACGACGATGACGAGCCGGCGGCTGCTGGCGCGGGCGGTGCCGCTGGCGCGGTGCCGGCGGCCCGTGGGGCCTTCCACGGGGCCGACGACCAGACGCGGGTGGTGAACCGTCCCGGTGGCGGTCCCGACCCGACCATGGTCGGCGGCGCGGCGCTGAGCGAGGCACCGACCATGATGCACCGCCCGGTCGTCGACGACGTCCCGCCGGACCCGTACGGCGCGCCAGCGCAGCCCTACGGTGCGGCGGGCCAGCAAGGCTGGGGCGGAAACGGCTACGACGACGAGCCCGGCCAGGGCGGCTACGGCGGCTACGGCAACGCCCCCGCTTCGGGCGGCGGCTACGGCACCGGGGCAGCGCCGGACGGCGGCTACGGCGGTGGCGCGGACGGCTACGGTGCCGCACCCGGCTCCGGCGCGGGCTACGGCGGCGCCGCGGCCCCGGATGGCGGCTACGGTGGCGCGCCCTCCTCGGGCGGCGGCTACGGCAGCCGTGACTACACCGCGCCGGCCGGCGGCGGCTACCCGGCGGCTCCCGCCGGTGGAGCGGCCGGCGGCTACGGCGAGCGCTTCGACGAGCCGACCGGGCGGTACACCGGCGACAGCACCCAGTACCCGGCGCCGGCCGACCCGTACGCCACCGGCGTGTACCAGCCGGAGCAGGGCCAGGGCTACGGCCAGCCCGACCCGACCACCCCGTACGGCGGCGGTCGTGGGGCGGAGCCGACGGGTGGCTACGGCCAGCAGACCAACGCGTACGACCAGGGTGGCTACGGCCAGACCGGCGGCGGGTACGACCAGGGCGGCTACGGCCAGGAGCCCCCGCAGCACCGCGGCGGCTACGACGACCGGGGCTACGACCAGGGCGGCTACGGTCAGCAGCAGGGTGGCGGGTACGACCAGGGCGGCTACGGCCAGGAGCCCCCGCAACAACGCGGCGGCTACGACGAGCGGGGCTACGACCAGGGCGGCTACGGCCAGCAGCAGGGTGGCCGGGCCCGGCAGGATACTCCCCCGCCCACCGAGCGCGGCGGCCGCCGCCTCGACTGGCTGGACGACTGACCCACACCACCCCCAGCGCACGGCAAACGGCCGCCCGGAGAACCGGGCGGCCGTTCCGCTGCACCCCCACCCCCACTGCCACCCCCGCCCCGTCCCCATCCCACCCCCACCCCCACCCCACCCCCACCCCCACCCCCACCCCGTCGATCATGAAGTTATTGCGCCGACACGCCGAGTGCGTGGGCAATAACTTCATGATCACCGGGGTGGGTGGGTGGCGCGGGCGGCGGGTGGCGCGGGCGGCGGGTGGCGCGGGCGGCGGGTGGCGCGGGGGGGCACCGCGCGGGCGGGTGGCTGGGTCAGGCGGCGGAGAAGACGCCTTGGCGGAGGACCGGCACCACGTCGGACACGCCGACCTGGACGGCGATGTCGACGTCGGCCTCGAAACCGCCCTCGGTCAGCTCCCGGCCGGAGACGCTGCCGCGTACCGCGGCGGGTACGTCCGGAGTGCTGGCCAGCGCGGCGAGCGCCATGGCCGCCTCCACGGAGAGACCGCCCGGGACCCCGGACAGCGCGTCCAGCACGCTCGCCGCGCCGAGTTGATCCTCGACGCAGGGGCGCAGCGACCCGTCCGGCCACCGCTCTCCCGAGGCGATCACGCCGATCGGGGCGTCCGTCGTGCCGTACCCCTGGCGGCGCAGCCAACGCCCGACGGCGCGCGCGTTACGCAGGCACGCCGCCACCACCGGTAGCCCGGTGGCGCTGGCGGCGGCGCTGATGGCCGAGCCGTTCGGCGAGGGCAGCACCAGGTCCGCGACGGTCGGCGCGGCGCTCAGCGCGGCGGGTGAGAGTGACCACGGATGGGCGGCTGTCACCCGGCGACGGCCGACCGCCGCCACCGCGCCGACCCGCAGCGCGTACTCGGCGGCCTGCTCACCCCACGGGAAGGGGTGCACCCGCATGCCCCGGGCGACCGCCACCTCCACGGCGGTGGTGAACGAGAGCACGTCCACCACCACCAGCGCCGCGCAGACCCGGCCGAGTTCGGCCGCCCCGGTCAGGCCCCAGTCGAACCTGGCGCCTGACCCGGGCTGGCCGTAGACGGCCGCCGACAACGCCTCAGCGCTCGTCAGACGACGACTCGGTGGCACCGGAACCAGACTCGGACGGCTGCTCCGACCCGATCGGGTCGACAGCTCCGGTCTGCGGGGACGGGCCGGCCGAGGCGATCGGCTCGGAGAGCACCTCCGACGCGTCCACCGGCTCGGCCGGTTCGCCCGGCAGCGGCACGGCCTCGACCGCGCCCGCCACACCGGCGGCCGGGGCGGGCACCTCGGCGACGGCGGGCTCCACGGTCGCGGACGCCTCGACGGCGGCCGACGCCTCGGCTGCGGCGGTGCCGCCGAAGAGGCGCGGAAGCGTCTCGGTGTGCGCGGCGCGCAGCTCGTCCAGGCTGATCCGGAACTGCCCGTGCACCTCGAGCGCCCCGCCGGACGGGTCGGTGACACCGATCAGCTCGAACGGCACGCCCCGCTCGGCGCAGAGCGCCGCGAACGCCTTGTCGTGGCCACGCGGCACCGACACCAGCGCCCGCGTGGCGGACTCGCTGAACAGGTAGACGAAGGGCATCGAGCCCTCGGCGAACTGTTCCGGCACGGCGATCCGGGCACCGACGCCACGCCGCAGGCAGGACTCGACCAGGCTCTGGGCGAGACCACCGTCGGACAAGTCGTGAGCCGAGCTGAGGTGGCCCACCCGGGCGGCCTCGGCCAGCAGGTCGGCCAGCGCCTTCTCGCGCAGGAGGTCGACCTGCGGCGGGATGCCGCCGAGGTGCTCGTGCGTCACCCAGGCCCACTCCGAGCCGGACAGCTCCACGTTCGTCTCACCGAGCAGGTAGAGCTGGTCGTGGTCGCCGCCGGGACGCGGGACGAAGCCCATCGGCACCCGGTCGGCCACGTTGTCCAGCACGCCCAGCACACCGACCACCGGGGTCGGGTGGATGGGCGCCGCGCCGGTCTGGTTGTAGAAGCTGACGTTGCCACCGGTCACCGGGATACCCAGCTCCAGGCAGCCGTCCGCGAGGCCGCGCACGGCCTCGGCGAACTGCCACATCACGCCCGGGTCCTCCGGCGAGCCGAAGTTGAGACAGTTGGTCACGGCGATCGGCTTCGCGCCGGTCACCGCCACGTTCCGGTACGCCTCGGCCAGCGCCAGCTTGGTGCCGTTGTACGGGTCCAGTCGGGCGTACCGGCCGTTGCCGTCCACCGACAGCGCCACACCGAGACCGGTCTGCTCGTCGATCCGGATCACGCCGCCGTCCTCCGGCTGGGCGAGCACGGTGTTGCCCAGCACGTAGCGGTCGTACTGCTCGGTGACCCAGGTCTTGTCGGCCAGGTTCGGCGACGCGATCATGCGCAGCAGGGTCTTCCGCAGCGCGTCCGGGTCGGCCGGGCGGGGCAGCGTCTCGGCCCGGTCGGCCTGGAGCAGGATCAGGTCCGCCGGCTCGCGCATCGGCCGGGCGTAGACCGGGCCGTCGTCGACGAGCGAACCCGGCGGCACGTCCACGACCAGGTGGTCCCGCCAGGTGATCAGCAGGCGACCCGGGCGACCGTCCGGCTCCGGTGCGGTGACCTCGCCGATCGCGGTGGCGAGCACGCCCCACTTCTCACAGGTCTTGAGCACCGCGTCGAGCTTGTCCGGCTCGACGACCAGCAGCATCCGCTCCTGGGACTCACTGGCCAGGATCTCGTGCGGGTCCATCGAGGGCTCGCGCAGCGGGACCCGCTCCAGCCAGACCCGCATGCCGGTGCCGGCCGCGGCGGCGGTCTCGGTCAGCGCGCAGGTCAGCCCGGCACCGCCCAGATCCTGGATGCCGACGACGAGCTGGCCGTCGTACAGCTCCAGGCAGGCCTCGATCAGCAGCTTCTCGGTGAACGGGTCGCCGACCTGCACGGCCGGGCGGCGGGCCTCGCTGCCCTCGTCGAAGGTGGCGCTGGCCAGCACCGACACGCCGCCGATGCCGTCCCGGCCGGTCTTGGCGCCCATCAGCACCACGACGTTGCCGGGGCCGGCGGCGGCCTTGTTCTGCAGGCGGTCGACCGGCAGCACGCCCAGGCAGAGCGCGTTGAGCAGCGGGTTGCCCTGGTACGACGGGTCGAAGACCAGCTCACCGCCGATGTTGGGCAGGCCGAGGCAGTTGCCGTAGCCACCGACACCGGCGACCACGCCGGTCAGCACCCGGGCGGTGTCCGGGTGGTCCGCCGCGCCGAAGCGCAGCGGGTCCATGACCGCGACCGGGCGGGCGCCCATGGCCAGGATGTCCCGGACGATGCCGCCGACGCCGGTCGCCGCGCCCTGGTACGGCTCGACGAAGCTCGGGTGGTTGTGCGACTCGACCTTGAAGGTCACCGCCAGCTTGTCGGAGACCTGCACGACACCGGCGTTCTCACCGATGCCGGCGAGCAGGCGGTCGCTCTGCGGGGCCTTCTCACCGAACTGGCGCAGGTGCACCTTGCTCGACTTGTAGGAGCAGTGCTCGCTCCACATGATCGAGTACATGGCCAGCTCGGACTGGGTGGGTCGACGGCCGAGGATCTGCCGGATCCGGTCGTACTCGTCGTCGCGCAGGCCCAGCTCGGTGTACGGCTGCAGCTCGCCCGGGGTGCCACCGGCACGCGGCACGGTGTCCACGCCGTCGGTCCAGTCGGCGTTCGCCGGCTGCGCCGGAGCGGCCGCCGGGGCGGTGGGCTGCGCCGGCGGCTCGGTCGGCTGCGCCGGGGCGGAGTACGCCTCCGGAGTGTCCCGTACCGGGTCCGGATGGGTGGTCATGACCTCTCCTCGCTGCGCTCGTGCCCGCCAGTCCGGCGGTTGAGCTGACCGATGCTCACGCTGGGGTCCCCACCAGGTGCTTGAGGACCGAGGTGAAGAACCCGAGGCCGTCCAGCGAGGGGCCGGTGAGCGCCTCCACCGCGTGCTCCGGGTGCGGCATGATGCCGACCACGTTGCCGGCGGGGTTGGTGATCGCGGCGATGTCGCGCTGCGACCCGTTCGGGTTGCCGCCGACGTAGCGGGCGACGACCCGACCCTCGGCTTCGAGCTGGTCGAGCGTCGCGGTGTCGGCGACGTAGCAGCCCTCGCCGTTCTTGACCGGGATCAGCACCTCCTGGCCGGCCTGGAAGGCGTTGGTCCACGCGGTGCCGGCCGACTCGATGCGCAGCATCTGGTCCCGGTTGCGGAAGTGCAGGTGCTGGTTGCGGGTGAGCGCGCCCGGCAGCAGGTGCGCCTCGCAGAGGATCTGGAAGCCGTTGCAGATGCCGAGCACCGGCAGGCCGCCCTTGGCGGCGTCCACGATCGTCTCCATCACCGGGGCGAACCGGGCGATGGCCCCGCAGCGCAGGTAGTCGCCGTAGGAGAACCCGCCGGGCAGGACGACGGCGTCCACACCGTGCAGGCTCTCATCGCCGTGCCAGAGCCGGACCGGCTCGGCACCGGCGATCCGGACGGCGCGGGCCGCGTCCCCGTCATCGAGCGAGCCGGGGAACGTGACCACACCGACCCGGGCGGTCACGAGCGGGCGTCCGCGGTCTCGTCGGTCTCGACCAGGCGGACGGTGAAGTCCTCGATGACCGGGTTGGCGAGCAGTTTGTCGGCGATTTCCCGGGCGCGGTCCAGGTCCGGTTCACCGGTGAAGTCGATCTCGATCCGCCTGCCGATCCGGACTGAGGCGACGTCGCTGACGCCGAGCCGGGGCAGCGCGTTTGCGACGGCCTGGCCCTGCGGATCGAGGATCTCGGGCTTGAGCATGACGTCGACGACGACGCGAGGCACTGGGCACTCCTGACTGTGTACGCAGTTGGGTGCCTACCCACAACGGGCGAGCGCAGCCAGCGTACCTGGCAGATTCCGTCGCGGACGCACCGGCCGGGCGCAGTTCCGGCAGTGATCCACATAACCGGCGGCGAGTTCGCTCCGCCACGCGGGACAGGCCGTCCCAGCAGGGCATATACGGCGCAACGGGTGGCCGAATCGTTACATTGGTCAATCTCGATCACGTTCTTGAAAATGATCCTCGTCGGCCCTACAGTACATCGACATAGCTCGATGCAAGCGGCGGCGGGGACCTCCCGTCGTCGCCACCGGGCACCCGGCGACCCCGGGCCCCACCCCGCCCCAAGGAGTCCACTGATGCGCGTTCGTCCCCTGCTCGCCCTGATCAGCACGGCGCTGGTCGGTGCCCTCGGCGCCGCCTCCGGCGCGTCCGCCGCCCCGGCCGGCCCCCAACCCATCATCGGCGGCGGCACCGTCTCGTCCGCCCCCTGGGCCGCCGCCGTGCTGAGCAACGGCTCGTTCACCTGCTCGGGCAGCGTGATCGCCGCGCAGTGGGTGCTCACCGCCCGGCACTGCATCAGCGGCACGATGTCCGTCCGGGTAGGCAGCGTCTACCGCGCCTCGGGTGGGGTCACCCGCACCGTCAGCGCCACCTACACCCGTAACGACCTGGCCCTCATGCGCCTCTCCAGCACCGTCAGCACCTCGACGGTCTCCCTGGCGAGCAGCAACCCGCCGGTCGGCTCGACCAACTCCATCTACGGGTGGGGCATGACCTGCTACAGCGGCTGCTCCGCGTCCAGCCAGCTCAAGACCGCCACCGTCCAGGTGACCAGCACCAACGTCACCGACGCGTACGGCGGGCAGGCCATCCGCAGCACCCGCATCAACGGCAACGCCTGGCGGGGCGACTCGGGTGGCCCGCAGTTCTACAACGGCCAGCAGGTCGGCGTCGCCTCCACGGCCGACGGCTACACCATCCAGAACTACGGCAGCGTCGCGTACAACCGGGCCTGGATCACCTCGGTGGCCGGTGTCTGACGGTTAGCGCCCGTACGGCGCGGATGGTCGGCCCCGCGCCGGCCGTCCGCGCCGCGCCGTTTTGCAGCATCCGATCAGGTGAACACGGCACCCGATCGGGTCGCGCAACTCCTGACAGCATCGGAAACGTGCTGGTCGTGACGACAGAGCAACTGCCCGGCTACGAGATCCGCCAGATTCTCGGTGAGGTGGTGTCATCGATGGCCAGGACGCGCAACCCGTACCGCGAGGGGGTCAAGAACCTGCGCGGTGGCGCGTACGACCCGATGGCGCCGGACAACCTGACCCGGTGGCGGACCGACTCGGTGACCCGCCTCGGCGAGGAGGCCCTGCGGCTCGGCGCGAACGCCGTGATCGGCATGCGCTTCGACAGCCGGGACTGCGGCGAGATGTGGATGGAGATCTGCGCGTACGGCACGGCTGTCATCGCCGTACCCACGATGCCCGAGACCATGCCGGCCGACCAGCCGGCGGTGGCGGCGGAGACCGCCACCGACCCGGCCTTCGCCGAGTCCCTGGGCGGCATCGCCGAACCCGCGAGCGCCCCCACCCTGAGAACAGCCGCCGAAACCCCCACCGGCGAGTAGCACCCCTCCGCCACCCCGGTGATCAAGAGGTTTGCGTCACCAGGGAGATCAAAATTGACGCCAACCTCTTGATCAACGTGAGAAAGCGGGGGGTCAGAGGATGGGGGGTGGGGTGTAGGTGGCGGCGTCGGGGTGGGTTTCGACTACCTTCGTGATTCTGCGGGTTACCGACTCCACCTGGGACTTTGCCGCTCCTGCGAAGGCGGTGCGGTCGGCTACCAGGGTGTCGATGTCGGCACGGGACAGGCCGAGGCGGCCGTCGGCGGCCAGGCGGTCGAAGAGGTCGTTCTCCGGGGCGCCCTTCTCGCGCATGGCCAGCGCCACCGCGACCGCGTGCTCCTTGATCACCTCGTGGGCGACCTCCCGGCCGACGCCACGCCGGACGGCCCCAACCAGGATCTTGGTGGTGGCCAGGAAGGGCAGGAAACGCTCCAGCTCCCGGTTGATCACCGCCGGGTACGCGCCGAACTCGTCGAGGACCGTCAGGAAGGTCTGGAACAGCCCGTCGGCGGCGAAGAACGCGTCCGGCAGGGCCACCCGGCGGACCACCGAGCAGGACACGTCCCCCTCGTTCCACTGGTCGCCGGCCAGCTCGCCGACCATCGATAGGTAACCCCGGATGATCACCGCGAAGCCGTTCACCCGCTCGGACGAACGGGTGTTCATCTTGTGCGGCATCGCGCTGGAACCGACCTGGCCCGGCTTGAAGCCCTCGGTGACCAGCTCCTGGCCGACCATCAGGCGGATCGTGGTGGCCAGCGACGACGGCGCGGCGGCGGTCTGCGCCAACGCGGCCAGCACGTCGAAGTCCAGCGAGCGCGGGTAGACCTGCCCGACGCTGTCCAGCACCCGCGAGAAGCCCAGGTGCTCGGCGACCCGCCGCTCCAGCTCGGCGACCTTGCCGGCGTCACCGTCGAAGAGGTCGAGCTGGTCGGCGGCCGTGCCGACCGGGCCCTTGATGCCGCGCAGCGGGTAGCGGGCGATCAGTTCCTGGAGCCGGTCGTACGCGATGAGCAGCTCCTCCGCCGCCGACGCGAAGCGCTTGCCCAGCGTGGTGGCCTGCGCCGCCACGTTGTGCGAGCGGCCGGTCATGACCAGCTCGGAGTGCTCGTACGCGAGCCACGCCAGCCGGGCCAGGGTCGCCACCACCCGGTCCCGGATCAGCTCCAGCGAGGCGCGCACCTGAAGCTGCTCGACGTTCTCGGTGAGGTCCCGCGAGGTCATGCCCTTGTGCACGTGCTCGTGCCCGGCCAGCGCGCTGAATTCCTCGATACGCGCCTTCACGTCGTGCCGGGTGACTCGCTCCCGCTCGGCGATCGACGCCAGGTCGACCTGGTCGAGCACCCGCTCGTACGCCTCGACCACGCCGTCCGGGACCGCCACGCCCAGGTCACGCTGCGCGCGGAGCACGGCGAGCCACAGCCGCCGTTCCATCCGGACCTTCTCCTCGGGCGACCAGAGGGCGACCAACTCGGGCGAGGCGTACCGGTTGGCGAGCACGTTCGGGATCGTCGTCACGTACCTCATTGTCCCGCACCGGTTGACCAGCCCGGGAAGGAGGGCCGGCAGGGCTCAGCGCTCCAGGATCGCCGTCACGCCCTGGCCGCCGGCGGCGCAGATGGAGATCAGCCCGCGTCCGCTTCCCTTCTCGGCCAGCAGCTTGGCCAGCGTGGCGACGATCCGCCCGCCGGTGGCGGCGAACGGGTGCCCGGCGGCCAGCGACGATCCGTTCACGTTGAGGCGGTCGGTGTCGATCGCGCCCAGCGGGGCGCCCAGTCCTAGCCGGTCCTTGCAGAACTCCGGCGACTCCCAGGCGGCGAGGGTGGCCAGCACCTGCGAGGCGAACGCCTCGTGGATCTCGTAGTAGTCGAAGTCCTGCAACGTGAGCCCGGCGCGGGTCAGCATCCGGGGCACCGCGTACGCGGGGGCCATCAGCAGGCCCTCGTCGCCGTGTACGAAGTCGACGGCCGCCGTCTCGGACCAGCTGAACCAGGCCAGCACCGGCAGGTTGTGCGCGGCGGCCCACTCCTCGCTGGCCAGCAGCACCGTGGACGCGCCGTCGGTGAGCGGCGAGGAGTTCCCGGCGGTCATGGTGGCGTGCTCGGCGTCCGGGCCGCGGGTGCCAAAGACCGGCTTGAGCGCGCCGAGCTTCTCCACGCTGGTGTCCGGGCGCAGGTTCTGGTCGCGGGTCAGGCCCAGGTACGGCGTCATCAGGTCGTCGAAGAAGCCCCGCTCGTACGCGGCGGCCAAGCGCTGGTGCGAGCGCAGTGCCAGCTCGTCCTGGGAGCGCCGGTCGATCTGCCAGCGCAGGGCGGTCCGGGCGGCGTGGTCACCCATGGACAGGCCGGTACGCGGTTCGGCGTTGCGGGGGATGTCCGGCTTGAACGGCTGGAGCGGGCGCAGCTTCGCGGCGATCTTCAGTCGCTGGCCGACCGTCCGGGCGGAGTTGAGTTTGAGCAGCGTACGACGCATGTCCTCGTTGACCGCGAGCGGCGCGTCCGAGGTGGTGTCGACGCCGCCGGCGATGCCCACGTCGAGCTGACCGAGGGCGATCTTGTTGGCGACGAGGATCGCGGCTTCCAGGCCGGTGCCGCAGGCCTGCTGGATGTCGTACGCCGGGGTGTGCGGGTCGAGCCGGGAACCGAGGACCACCTCGCGGGTGAGGTTGAAGTCGCGGGAGTGCTTGAGCACCGCCCCGGCGACCACCTCGCCGACCCGCTGACCGGCCAACCCGTACCGGGCGATCAGCCCGTCGAGCGCCGCGCCGAGCAGGTCGGCGTTGGACGCGTCGGCGTAGCGGGAGTTGGAACGGGCGAAGGGGATGCGGTTGCCCCCGATGACCGCGACCCTCCGGATGCTCTGCACGATCCGCCTCCTCGCGAGTGTTGCTCGAACCTTACTCGCCAGTAGGCTACGCGCATGACCGACAGGTACGCGAGCTTCGTCCAATCGGCCGCCGGCCGCGCGCTGGTGAAGCGTCTCGGGCTGCCCGATCCGCCGCGACTGCGCCGACACCAGCCCGGCGACCCGCTGCTGCCCGGCCCGGCGCTGCTCGGCGCGGCCGACGGCGGCCGACTCGCCGAGCCGGTCCGGACGATCCTGACCGCCGCCGGGGTCGAGCTGCGCGACACCGGCACGGTCGCTGCGCAGGACCGCTTCGGTGCTCTGGTGTACGACGCGACCGGCATCACCGACTCGACGCAACTGCGCCAGCTCTACGACTTCTTCCACCCGCACGCCCGCACCCTGCTGCCCAGCGGCCGGGTGATCGTGTTGGGCGCTCCGCCCGGGGAGTCTCCGACAACACGCGGGGCAACGGCCCAGCGGGCCCTGGAAGGGCTGGTCCGCAGCATCGGCAAGGAGTTCGGTCGGGGCACCACGGCCCAGCTCGTCCGGGCGACCCACCGCGTCGAGGGCACCGGCACGCTCACGAGCCTCGAGTCGACCCTGCGGTTCCTGCTGTCCGGGCGGTCCGCGTACGTCTCGGGGCAGGTCGTCCGGATCGGCACCGGAACGGCGACCGCGCCGGCCGACTGGGACCGCCCGCTGGACGGGCAGGTCGTCCTCGTCACCGGTGCCGCCCGGGGGATCGGTGCGGCCCTGGCCAAGGTGCTCGCCCGCGACGGCGCCCAGGTGGTCGCGCTGGACGTCCCGGCGGCCGGGGACGCCCTCGCCGCCGTGGCGAACGACATCGGCGGTACGGCGGTCCAGCTCGACCTGACCGCCCCGGACGCGCCGACCCGGCTCGCCGACCACCTGGCCAGCCGGCACGGACGCGTCGACGTGGTGGTGCACAACGCCGGCATCACCCGGGACAAGACGCTCGGCCGGATGGACGCCGACCGGTGGGACCAGGTCATCGACGTCAACCTGTCCAGTCAGGAGCGGATCAACGACGTGCTGCTGGAACGGGAGTTGATCCCGGCCGGCGGGCGGATCATCGGGGTGTCCTCGATCGCCGGGATCGCCGGCAACCGGGGGCAGACCAACTACGCCACCAGCAAGGCCGGCGTGATCGGCCTGGTCGACTCGCTCGCCCCGACCCTGCGCGGCCGGGGCATCAGCGTCAACGCTGTGGCGCCCGGCTTCATCGAGACCCGGCTGACCGCCCGCATCCCGCTGGTCGTCCGCGAGGCGGGCCGGCGGATGAACAGCCTGGCCCAGGGCGGGCTGCCGGTCGACGTCGCCGAGACGATCGGCTGGCTCGCCTGGCCGGCGAGCGGCGCGATCAGCGGGAACGTGGTCCGGGTCTGCGGCCAGAGTCTGCTGGGGGCGTGATGGCCCGCAAGCGAGAGCCGGACGACCTGTCGGTCGACGATCTGATCGAGGGCCCGACCGAGATCCTGTCGTCCGAGACGCTGGACGCGATCCGCCGGCCGGCAGTCGCCGGCACCGATCTGGACGTCGAGCAGACGCACGACCTGAGCGCGGCGGCGGCCGAGGTGACCGCCGACCTCGGCGGCCACGGGACGGCTGGCGCGGATGGTCGCGAGCGCGTCGAGCTGGCCCGGATGCCGGCCGCCGGGGCGCTGTACCGGCAGGCCGTGCTCGGCGCGCTGCCGGGCCTCGGTCGGGGACGTGGTGGGAACGACCTGCCAGCGGTCGAGCTCGCCGTGCGCGGCGTACGGGTCGACCGGGCGCACCTGGCCGACTACGACCGGGTGTGCGGGTTCCGGCTCACCGACCGGCTACCCGGGACGTACCCGCACGTGCTGGGCTTTCCGCTGGCTCTGCGGCTGATGACCGCACCCGGTTTTCCCATCGCGCTGACCGGCGTGGTGCACGTCGGCAACCGGATCACCGTGCACCGCCCGATCAGCGCCGACGAGACCATCGACTTCACGACGTACGCGGAAAACCTGCGCCCGCACGATCGGGGGCGGCAGGTGGACGTGGTGCTGGTCGGCTCGGTCGACGGGGAGGAGGTCTGGCGCGGCGTCTCGACGTACCTGGGTCGCGAGCGCACATCCGGCGGACGCGAGCGGGGCGAACGTCCGGCACCGCCGACGGCCACCGCCCGGTGGCGGGTCGAGCCCCGGGTGGGCACCGAGTACGCACGGGTCTCCGGGGACCTCAACCCGATCCACACCTCGCGGCTCGGCGCGCGACTGTTCGGCTTCCGCCAACCGATCGCGCACGGCATGTGGAGCAAGGCCCGCTGCCTCGCCGCGCTCGAGACGCGGCTGGCGGACGCCTACACCGTCGAGGTGGCCTTCAAGCTGCCCGTACCGCTGCCGAGCACGGTGAACTTCGCCCTCCTGCCGGACGACGGGTTCGCCCTGCACGACTCGGGTGGCCGACCGCACCTGGTGGGTCTCGTGCGCTGACGCGCCCCTGCCGATCCGATTCGAGGGGTTGGCAGGGGCGCACGTCTACGCTAAGTTGTTCTCACAGCGAGATGTTCTCAGAATGAGAGTGACATGGTGGACGAGCAGGACTTCCTGGCCGCGTACGACCCCCGCGACTATCCGGCGGTCGCGGTGACCGTCGACGTGGTGGCGCTGACCATCCGCGACGGCGAGCTGCACCTGCTGCTCATCCGACGCGGCCAGGCGCCCTTCGCGGGGCACTGGGCGCTGCCCGGCGGCTTCGTCCGCCCCGAGGAGGACCTGACCGCCGGAGCCCGACGGGAGCTGGCCGAGGAGACCGGGCTCGGCGGCGAGGAGCTGCGACGCGTACACCTGGAGCAGTTGGGCAGTTACGGCGCTCCCGACCGTGACCCGCGGATGCGCGTCGTCTCGATCGCCCACCTCGCGTTCGCCCCCGACCTGCCGGACGCCGCCGCCGGCTCGGACGCCGACGAGGCGATCTGGCTGCCGGTCACCGCGCTGACCAGCCGGCAGCTCGCCTTCGACCACGGCCGGATCATCGATGACGCGCTGGAGCGGGCCCGCTCCAAGCTGGAGTACACCCCGCTGGCCACCCGCTTCCTCGCCGCCGAGTTCACCATCAGCGAGCTGCGGGCCGTCTACGAGACGGTCTGGGGTCACCCGCTGCACGCCGGCAACTTCCACCGCAAGGTGCTCTCGGTGCCGGGCTTCGTGGAGAGCACCGGCGCGAGCACCGAGCACGGCGGCGCCCGGGGTGGCCCCCGCGCCCGGCTCTACCGGGCCGGCGACGCCCGACTGCTGCACCCGGCGCTGCTGCGACCGGCCCGCGAGGAGACGGTGCGATGAGGACCGCCGAGGCCGTCGACCTGGTCACGGCCGCCCGCACCGACGCCGACCTGTTCGGCGACGATCAGCCGGCCCGCCGCTACCGCGAGCTGGTCGCGGCCCTGCACCCCGACCGGCTGCCGACCGACCCGGGGGTACGCGCCGAAGCCCTCAACGCGTTCATCCACGTCACGACCCGCTGGCAGGCCCGGCGGACGACCGTCCTCGGCGACTACCGGCTCGGCACGCCGGCCCACTCGGGCGACCTGGCCGACCTGTACGACGTCGGCGACGACCGGCTGCTCAAACTCCCCCGGCGACCCACCGACAACGACCTGATGGCCCGCGAGGCACACGCGCTGCGCACCATCGCCGAGCGCGGCGACCCGCGCTACCTGCCGTACGTTCCCCGGCTCGTCGACGAGTTCGGACACCGCGACTCCGCGACCGGCGCGGAACGCCGGATCAACGTGCTCGCCAGCGCGCCCGGCCTGCACGACCTCGACGCGGTGCGGCGCGCGTACCCCGACGGGTTGGACGCCCGGGACGCGGCCTGGATGTGGCGGCGGCTGCTGGTGGCGCTCGGCCTGGCCCACCGCGCGGGCATCGTGCACGGCGCGGTCCTGCCGCGCCACGTGCTGATCGAGCCGCACGGCCACGGCGTGGTGCTCGTCGACTGGTGCTTCTCGACCCCGACCGGCAGCACGGTCCCGGCACTCGTGCCCGGCCACGAGGACTGGTACCCGCCGGAGGTCCCGCGCAGGCGGCCCTGCGGTCCGGGCACCGACATCGCGCTGGCCAGCGCGTGCATGAGCTGGCTGATGGGGCCGCGCGCACCCCGTGAGCTGGACACCTTCGCGCAGGGCTGCCGGCAGGACGCCCTGAGCGCCCGACCCGACGACGCCTGGGCGCTGCTGCGCGAACTCGACCAGGTGCTGGACCGGCTCTACGGGCCACGCACCTTCCGACCCTTCACCCTCTAGAGGAGCTGTCATGGGCAGTGGAACCTGGTCCACCGACGTGTACGACGCCGCCGACCGCTACCGGCGTGCCGCCGGCCGCAGCGCGTTCTCCTACAGCGACAGCGGGGCACGCACCGTGCACCCCGCGCTCGACCCCCGCGACGCGATGCGCGAGAGCCGCGACTCCGCCGAACACCCCCGCTCGACGCCCGTCGCGGTGCTCTTCGACGTGACCGGCTCGATGCGCACCGTGCCGCGTGTCCTGCAGACCAAGCTGCCGCAACTGCTCGGGCTGCTGCAACGGCAGGGCTACGCCAGCGACCCGCAGATCATGTTCGGCGCCATCGGCGACGCCACCTGCGACCGGGTGCCGTTGCAGGTGGGCCAGTTCGAGTCGGACAACCGGATGGACGACGACCTCGGCCGGATCGTCCTCGAAGGCGGTGGCGGCGGGCAGATGAGCGAGTCGTACGAGCTGGCCCTGTACTTCATGGCCCGGCACACCGTCACCGACAACTGGGAGAAGCGCGGCCGGCGCGGCTACCTGTTCGTCATCGGCGACGAGCTGGCGTACCAGCGGGTCAAGGCGCGGGAGGTGGCCGGGCTGATCGGTGACGACCTGGGCGAGGACGTGGCGCTCCGCCAGATCGTCGACGAGGTGACCCGGCGGTGGGACACCTACTACCTGCTTCCCGCCGGCAGCAGCTACGCCGGCAACACGAAGGTGCTCGACTTCTGGCGGGACCTGCTCGGGCAGAACGCCGTCGTCCTCGACGACCTGGACGCGGTCTGCGAGACCATCGCGGTCACCATCGGCCTCGGCGAGCAGGCCATCGACCTGGACGAGGGCCTGCGCCACCTGGATCGCGCGGGCTCCGGTGCCGCCGCCGGAACGGTGTCGAAGGCGCTGGCCCGGCTCGGCCGGGGTCGGCGGGCCGAGGTGTCGACGCTGCCGGCGTTCCGCGACACCACCGCCGGGGTGACCCGGCTGTGAGGCACGTGGCGGTGGTCGACCTCGGCTACGGCGACGCGGGCAAGGGCACGGTCGTGGACTGGCTCTGCGCCACCCGCCCGGTGCACACGGTGGTCCGCTTCAACGGGGGCGCGCAGGCGGCACACAACGTCGTGTTACGCGACGGGCGGCACCACACGTTCGCCCAGTTCGGGGCCGGCACCTTCCACCCCGGTGTCCGGACGCACCTGTCCCGGCACGTGGTGGTGGACCCGCTGGCCCTGGCCGCCGAGGCCGACCATCTCGCCACGGTCGGGGTGCCCGACGCGCTGGACCGGCTGACCGTCGACGCCGAGGCGCTGCTCGCCACCCCATACCACCGGGCCGCCAACCGGGCCCGGGAGATCGCCCGGGGCGCCGACCGGCACGGCTCCTGCGGGCTGGGGGTGGGCGAGACCGTCGCGTACGGCCTCGCCCACCCCGACGACGCGCCCCGGGTCGCCGACTGTCTGCGACCAGCGGTGCTGCGCCGCCGGTTGGCAGCGCTGCGGGACCGGCTGACCGCCGAACTCGGCCCGCTGGACGCGCCGCCGGTCGACGACTGCCTGCCCGCGTTCACCGGGTTCGCCGGGCGGGTCGCCATCGTCGACCGGACCTGGCTCGCCCGCGCGCTGCGTTCGGGGACCTGCGTCTTCGAGGGCGCGCAGGGGGTGCTGCTCGACGAGTGGCACGGCTTCCACCCGTACACGACGTGGAGCACCACCACCTTCGCCAACGCCGACCGCCTGCTCGCCGAGGCGGGACAGGCCGGCGAGGTGACCCGGATCGGCGTGCTGCGGACCGTCACCACCCGGCACGGCCCCGGCCCGCTCGTGACCGAGGATCCGGCGCTGCCCTTCGTCGACAGGCACAACCCGACGAACCCGTGGCAGGGCCGGTTCCGGTTCGGCCACTTCGACGCCGTCGCCCACCGGTACGCCCTCGCGGCGTCCGGCGGGGTCGACGGCCTGGCGCTGACCCACCTCGACCTCGCCGGCCCCGAGCTGCGGATCTGCCGCCGTTACGACACGGGCGACCGGCTCACCCCGGGTCCGCCCGGCGACCTGGACCGACAGGCCGCGCTCACCGACCGGCTGCTGCGCTCCCGCCCGGTGTACGACGACGCGCCGGCCGACTGGGCCGAGGCGGTCAGCGCGGAGTTGGCCGCCCCGGTGGTGCTGACCTCGCACGGGCCCACCGCCGACGACAAGAGGACGCGCGGCCCGCTGCTCACCCCACCGGCACTGATCGGCACGCGCTGAGGCGTCTTCCGGCGACTCGCCCACCGGGCCGGTCGTACCCGGCGAGCATGGTGGGATGGACGCCCTGCTCGACCTCCTCCGTGGGACGGTCACCTCGCCATGGGTGTACCTGCTGATCTTCGGCCTCACGGCGGTCGACGCGTTCTTCCCGGCGGTGCCGGGCGAGGCCGCCGTGATCACCGCCGGGGTGCTGTCCGCCAGCGGCGGTCACCCCAGCCTGACCCTGGTGATCGTCAGTGCCGGCGTGGGCGCGCTGGTCGGCGACCACGTCTCGTACGCCATCGGGCGCGGCGGCGGCGCGAGCCGGCTGGCCCGGCTGCCCGACGGCAGTCGGCGGCGGGCCAGCTCCGAGTGGGCCCGACGGGCGGTGGACCGCCGGGGCGGGATGATCCTGACCACCAGCCGCTACGTGCCGGGTGGCCGGACCGCCGTCACCCTCACCATGGGCGCGGTGGGCTACTCCCGCCGGGCGTTCCTGCTCTACGACAGCATCGGAGCGTTCACCTGGGCGGTGTACTGCGGGCTGCTGGGGTACTTCGGTGGCCTGGCCTTCGAACGAGACCCGGTGAAGGGCGTCCTGGTCGGGGTCGGGGTCTCCCTCGTCGTCACCTTCGGCTTGGAGGGGATCCGCTGGCTGCGTCGCCGCGCGCACCGGCGGGCCGCCGCACGCCGATGACCGTCAGTCGACCGGCGGACGCCAGGTGACGCCGTGCAGGAGTTGGGCCGCGCCGAGCCAGGCCACGTTCATCATCCGGGTGGCCGTCTTCTCCGGGTCGGCCTCCGGGTGGTCGGCGAGCCAGTCGGCCAGCGACTCGGTCGCGCCGACCAGGGCGTACGCGACGACCTCCAGGTCGGTGGGTGCGATCTCGCGGCCTTCCTCGCGCAGCGCGTGGTCGAGCATCCCGGCGACCACCTCGACCAGCCGGGCGCGCATGGTGGCCAACTCGCCGGCGAACGGCTGCTCGCCTCGGGCCTGCCGGTAGAGCACCGCCCAGCCGTCGCGGTGCGCGCCCACGAAGCCGAAGAACGCCTTCAGCCCACGCCACAGCCGCTCGTCGGCCGGCAGGTCGGGGGCGGCGGCACCGGCGATGGCCTGCATCATCCGGGTCGCCTCCCGGTGCAGGCAGGCGACGAAGAGCTCCTCCTTGGTGCCGAGGTACGCGTACACCATGGGTTTGGAGATGCCGGCGTCCTCCGCGATCTCGTCCATGCTGGCGGCGTGGAAGCCGCGCCGGGAGAAGACCTTCACGGCCGCGTCGAGCATCTGTTGCTCGCGTACGGCGCGCGGCAGGCGCTTGAACGCGGGGGGCGTGGACACCTTGCGAGCATACCTACTCGTGCGTAGGGTTACGCACGAGTAGCCAAATCTTCCGGAAGGCGCATCTCATGACTGACTTCGACCCGGCCAACTTCGCCAACGTCGGGCCCAAGGAGTTCGCCCAGCTGGTCAAGTCCACCCCGGACGACAAGATCGCCCAGGTGATGGCCGGCGACCTGCGCGGCAAGGTGCTCGGTGAGGTGTTCGGCCGGATGCCGTCGCTGTTCCGCGCGGACCGGGCCGGCTCCACCAACGCGGTCATCCACTGGATCATCACCGGGCGCCCGGACGGCGGCAGCGACACCTACGAGGTGGTCATCGCCGACGGCAAGTGCGAGGTGAACGAGACCCCGCAGCACGACCCGAAGCTCAGCCTCACCATGGGCCCGGTCGAGTTCCTGAAGATCGTCTCCGGCGGCGCCAACCCGGTCATGATGTTCATGACCGGCAAGCTGAAGGCCAAGGGCGACCTGGGCCTCGCTGCCAACATCGCCAACCTGTTCGACATCCCCAAGGCCTGACATGGCCGAGTTCTCGCTCGACCTGAACGAGGAACAGCGGGACCTGCGCGACTGGGTGCACGGCTTCGCCGCCGAAGTCGTGCGCCCGGCCGCCGCCGAGTGGGACGAACGCGAGGACACCCCGTGGCCGGTCATCCAGGAAGCCGCCAAGGTCGGCCTCTACGGCTTCGAGTTCCTCGCCACCTGCTGGGCCGACCCGACCGGGCTCTCCCTGCCCATCGCCAGCGAGGAACTCTTCTGGGGTGACGCCGGCATCGGCCTGAGCATCTTCGGCACCTCGCTCGCCGTCGCCGCCATCTACGGCACCGGCACCCCGGACCAGCTGGTCGAGTGGGTGCCGCAGTGCTTCGGCGACGTCGACTCGCCGGCCGTCGCCGCGTTCTGCACCAGCGAGCCCGAGGCCGGTTCCGACGTCGGCGCGATGCGCACCCGGGCCGTCTACGACGAGGCCAGCGACGAGTGGGTGCTCAACGGCCAGAAGGCGTACGCCACCAACGGCGGCATCGCCGGAGTGCACGTGGTCACCGCCTCCGTCGACCCCTCGCTCGGCTCGCGCGGCCAGGCGGCGTTCGTCGTACCGCCGGGCACCCCCGGGCTCGCCGCGACCCGCAAGCTGCGCAAGCTCGGCCTGCGC
This sequence comes from Micromonospora sp. WMMD736, assembly GCF_049179015.1. Taxonomy (NCBI): domain Bacteria; kingdom Bacillati; phylum Actinomycetota; class Actinomycetes; order Micromonosporales; family Micromonosporaceae; genus Micromonospora; species Micromonospora sp. WMMD736. The sequence continues at coordinate 4,570,121 of NZ_JBMHMI010000001.1, read as the reverse complement.
GCGTCACACACCGCCGACGTCTTCCTCGACGAGGTACGCGTACCCGGCCACTGCCTGCTCGGCGGCAAGGACGCCCTGGACGAGCGGCTGGCCCGCGCCCGGTCCGGGCAACGCGCCTCCGGGCAGGCCGCGATGCGGACCTTCGAACTGTCCCGACCCACCGTGGGCGCGCAGGCACTCGGCGTGGCCCGGGCCGCCTACGAGTACGCCCTCGACTACGCCAAGGACCGGGTCCAGTTCGGACGGCCGATCATCGAGAACCAGGCCATCGCGTTCACACTGGCCGACATGCGGATGGAGATCGACGCCGCCCGACTGCTGGTCTGGCGGGCCTCCTGGATGGGCCGCAACAATCGCCCATTCACCGCGGGCGAGGGCTCGATGTCCAAGCTCAAGGCCGGCGAGGTCGCGGTGTCCGTCACCGAGAAGGCGGTACAACTGCTCGGCGGCGCTGGGTTCCTGCGCGACCACCCGGTCGAGCGCTGGTACCGCGACGCCAAGATCTACACCATTTTCGAGGGTACGTCCGAAATCCAGCGACTGGTCATCTCCCGAGCGATCTCCGGCATGCAGATCCGCTGACCCTCCGCTCCTCGCGCTCCGACCAGCGTCGGGCCGGCGGCCGCTCCGGCCGACGGCCCGACCGGTCGGTGCACGCCCAGGTCGGTGCCGCTCGACCCGTTCGCCGACGACCTGCTCCTGCCTAACCGTGCCGACTACGTCACCCCACGCCGACGTCGGCTGGGTCCTCCGCCGCGCCGGGTGCATGATCAAGGAAGACGCCCCTGCGGATGGGGCTGTCCGCGTACCACCCCCAAGGAGGTCTGCGGCATGGACCTGCCGTTCGTCGTCACCACGCTGACCCGTCGCGGTCTGCTCACCCCGGGCCGCCCGGTCCGGATCGCCTCACAGCTCAACGCGCTGCGTACCTGGGGATGGAGCCTCGCCGGCGAACTACGCCAGGCGGCCGCCCGCGACCCCGGGCGAGCGGCGATCATCGACGAGAACGGCGTCGAGCTGACCTACCAGGCACTCCTCGACCGGGCCGAACGGATGGCCCGGTCGATGCGGTCCGGCCTCGGTGTACAACCCGGCGACCGGATCGGCGTCCTCTGCCGCAACCACCATGGACTGATCGAAACGATCGTCGCCGCGACCCTGCTCGGCGTCGACGCGGTGCTCGTCAACACGGGCCTCTCCGCAGCCCAACTGGCGACCGTCACCGAGGAACAGCGGCTCCGGCTGTTGGTGCACGACGACGAGTTCGCCGAACGGGTCCTCGGCCTCCCCGCCGAACTGCCCCGCCTCGACGAGCGCGCCCGCGAGGAACTGGTGGCCGGGGCGCTACCGGGCGAGCTGCACCCGCCGGAGCGCGACGGCCGGATCATCGTGCTGACCTCGGGCACCACCGGCGCTCCCAAGGGCGCCCGCCGTCCCACACCCAACGGCTTCGGACCGCTCGTGTCCATCATCGACCGCATACCCCTGCACACGAAGGACCGGGTGCTGATCGCCGCCCCGATCTTCCACACCTGGGGATTCGCCGCGCTCCAGGTGTGCTTCGCGCTGCGGGCCACCATCGTGCTGCACCGCCGCTTCGACCCGGCCGCCACGCTCGCCGCCCTGGTCACCCACCGCTGCGACGCCCTCTTCGCCGTGCCCGTGATGCTCCAGCGGCTGCTGGAAGTGCCCCCGCCGGACCCACGCCCCACGCTCAAGGTCGTCGCGGTCAGCGGATCGGCCCTGCCCGGCGGGCTCGCACCCAGATTCATGGACGCGTACGGGGACGTCCTCTACAACCTGTACGGATCCACCGAGGTCTCCTGGGCGTCCATCGCCAACCCGGCCGACCTGCGCCAGGCCCCCACCACGGCCGGCCGACCACCACACGGCACCCGGCTGGAACTGCTCGACGACGCCGGCCAACCGGTGCCGCAGGGGCAGGTCGGGCGCATCTTCGTCGGCAACGAAATGCTCTTCGAGGGATACACCTCGGGGGCGACCCCCCAGGCTCGCGACGGGTTGCTCGACACCGGCGACCTCGGCCGGCTCAACCCCGACGGGCTGCTCTTCGTGGACGGCCGGGCCGACGACATGATCGTCTCCGGCGGCGAGAACGTGTTCCCGTCGGAGGTGGAGGACCTGCTCGCCCAACTACCGCAGGTACGCGAGGCCGCCGTGATCGGCGTACCCGACCCCGAGTACGGCCAGCGACTCGCCGCGTTCCTCGCCCTGCACCCCGGCGAGACGCTCGACCCCGAGGCGGTCCGCGAGTACGTCCGGCACTACCTGGCCCGGTTCTCCGTACCCCGGGACGTGGTCTACGTGAAGTACCTGCCCCGCAACGCCACCGGCAAGGTCCTCGCCCGGGAACTACGCCGCTACTACGGCTGATCATCCGGGCGGTCCGACGGCCGGCCTCACCGACGAGGACCCAGACCCGCCTCCTGCGCCAGCAGCGCCGCCTGGGTCCGGTTGTCGCAACCGAGCTTGACCAAGAGCCGGGAGACGTAGCCCTTGACGGTGGCCTCGGACAGGTGCAGGCGGCGGGCGATCTGCTGGTTCGACCGACCGGCACCGAGGCTCTCCAGCACCTCCACCTCGCGCTCGGTGAGCGACAGCAGCAGGTCACGGGCACGCTGGCTCCGCACCGTCTGCGCGACGAGACGGTCGGCCGCGACCGCGGAGAGCACCGTGTGCCCGGCGGCCGCCACCCGGACCAGGGCGAGCAGATCGTCGGGCGGCGTCGACTTGAGCAGGAAGCCGGCCGCACCGGCCCGGAGCGCTCCGGTCACGTAGTCGTCCAGGTCGAACGTGGTGAGAGCCAGGACCCGTGGCGGCGACGGCAGCGTCGTGATCCGCTCGGTGGCCCTGATCCCGTCGACGCCCGGCATCCGGAGGTCCATCAGCACCACGTCGGGTCGTAGTCGCACCACGGCCTCCACCGCGTCCGCCCCGTCGTACGCCTCGCCGACGACCATCAGGTCCGACGCGGACCCGAGGATCGTGCACAGGTGGGCACAGACCATCCGCTCGTCGTCGACGACGAGTACCCGGATCACGACCGCACCGCCGTCGACACCCGCACCGGCAGCTCCGCGTGAACGGCGAAGCCACCCGACGCCGTCGGTCCGGCCTCGAACGTCCCGCCGAGCACCTCGACGCGGTGCCGCAACCCGCTCAGTCCGGTGCCGCCTCCGGCGGCGGCCAGGACGGCGTCGGGCGACCGACCCGCCGGAGTGTTCGACACCGTGACCAGCACCTTCTGCCTGCCGTACTCGATCGACACGGTGGCGGCGGCGCCCGGCGCGTGCTTGTGCACGTTCGTCAGCGACTCCTGGATCAGCCGGAACAGTGTCCTGCGCACCGTCGGTGCCAGCCCTTCCGGCTCGCCCACTTCGCAGAGCCGCACCGGCAGACCGACCGCACGGGAACCGTCGACCAACCGGACCAGCTCGGGGGTGTCGTCCGGCACCGGATCAACCCGGGGACGTCCGTCCTCGCCACGCAGCACCCCGACGAGGTCGCGCAGCTCCGTCAAGGCCTGGCAGCCGGTCGCCCGCAGTTCCTCGGCCGCCGCCCGGGCCGCCGGATCGGTGGTGGTGACCCGAAGCGCGCCCGCCTGCAACACCATGAGGTTGATCCGGTGGGTGACCACGTCGTGCATCTCGGCGGCCAGCCGTACCCGCTCGTCGGCGCGTGCCTGATCGGCCAGGAGCAGGCGCTCCCGCTCGGCCCGCTCCGCCCGGTCGGTCAACTCCGCCAGCAGGCTCCGCCGGGCCCGGACGTACATGCCCAGGACCGCTGCGGCGAGGATGACGGTCGGCGCGGTGAACGGGTCGTCGATCGACCAGGCGCTCGCCCCCACCAGGAACGCCACCGACAGCAGCCCGATCACCGTCCACTGTCGCCACCGCCGACCACAGCCGTACGCCGTGACGGCGTACGGAACGAGGAGGGCGGCCCAGGCCGGCGCGAAGAGGCTGATCCCGGCGATGGTCAGCGCGGCGGTGTACGGACGCTGCCGACGCACCAGCAGCATGGCCGCAGCGGCCACCTGCGCGGCCACGTAGGCCCACATCGGTGCGGCGATCAGCTTGGTGTCGACGTCCGGATCCGCCAGTTCCAGCCCACCGCCGGCCGCTGTCGCCACAAGCGCGAGCAGCACGTCCACGGCGACCCGGAGCAACCGGCCTCGGCCCATGGCAGCAGGGTAGCCGGGCACCCGGAAAACGGCCCGCCACGCGTGCGGGGACCAGACGAACCCACCACCGGAATACGACGAAAGGAGGTAGCGGTCACGACTTTCTCCGCTGACGACGCTCGGCGACCCCACGATGGGATCGACCCATGACCGAATCGGTACGGACGACTGAGCGGCCACCGGAATCGACCGACGTCTCCACCGTCGGGCCGCGTATCGGCGCGCTGGACGCGCTGCGCGGCTTCGCGCTCTGCGGCATCCTGATTATCAACATCTATCAGCAGGTCGTCTTCCGCGGTGCGGCGGCCGGCACCTCGTCACAGCTGCCGGAGACGGTGCAACTGCTCTTCTACGAGCGGTTCTACCCGATCTTCTCGATCCTCTTCGGTGTCGGCTTCGGCATCTTCCTCCGGCGCGCGGCGACCCGGACCGGCCGGCCCCGGATGGTGCTGGCCCGCCGACTGGTCGTCCTCCTGCTGATCGGTGTCGCGCACTTCGTCGTCCACCCCGGCGAGGCGCTGACCGCGTACGCGTTGGCCGGTCTTCTCGTGCTGCTGCCGCTGAGTTACCTCGGCGGGCGCACCGCCCTCGTCGTCGCGGTACTGCTGCTCCTCGTCGGCGGGCAACTCGTCGTCGGCTACGGGCCCATCCCGGGCCTGCTCGTCCTCGGCTACGCGCTGGCAGAGCTGGGCGTGCCGGCCGCGCTTGAGCGTCGCGCCGGCCGGGTGGCGATCGCGTTCGTCGTCTTCGCCGCGCTCGCGGCGACCTGGATCGTGCTGACCATCCGTGAGGTGGAGCTGCCGTTCGTCAACGTCCTCGGCGGACCGGGCGGCGGCGTGAGCCTGTTGCCCCCGCTCGCCGGCATCGCCACCGGTCTCGCCTACTGCTGCGGTCTGGTGCTGCTGCTCCACACGCCGGTCGGGCCGGCACTGTCCGCGGTGTTCTCGCCGCTGGGCCGGATGGCCCTGACCAACTACCTGAGCGCCACCGTGCTGTTCCTGCTCGCCGGACCGCCGCTCGGCATCGACAGCACCGACGACCTGCCCCGCATCGTGGGACTGACCGCCGCGATCATCGTCGTCCAGGCGGTGTGGAGCGTGCTCTGGCTGCGGTCGTTCCGGTACGGCCCGGTCGAGTGGGCGTGGCGGTGCCTCACCTGGTGGCGACGCGCGCCGATCCGGCGGCGGGGCGCGGAGTCGGCGACCCCGGACTGACCCACGCCGATCGGTGGCTCCAGCTCGTCGACCTCGCGCCGACAGCGCTGTCCACGCTGGGCCGGCCGATGTCGGAGCGGTCGGCCGCTTCAGCCGGGGATCGTGATCCGGTCCTCGATCGCGGCGGCGGCAATGTCGGTGCGGTGCTGCGAGCCGGCCAACTCCACCCCGTTCACCAGCGCGTACGCGGCATCCCGGGCAGCCGCCAGGTCGGGGCCGGTGGCCGTACCACAAAGGACCCGGCCGCCAGCGGACAGCAACGCGCCGTCGCTGGCCCGGCGGGCGGTGCCCGCGTGGATGATGCCCGGCCGGTCCGCGCCGGTGATCACATCGCCGGTACGCGGCGCGGCCGGATAGCCCTGCGCGGCGAGCACCACGGTGACCGCGGCGCCGTCCCGCCAGCGCAGCGGCGGGTGCCCGGCCAGCGTGCCGGTGGCCGCCGCGTGCAACAACCCACCCAGCGGCGTCTCCAGCAGCGCGAGCACCACCTGGGTCTCCGGGTCACCGAAGCGCGCGTTGAACTCGATCACCCGCGGGCCGGCGGCGGTCATCGCGAGGCCGACGTAGAGCAGGCCCGCGAACGGCGCGTCCCGGCGACGCAGCTCGGCCAGCGTCGGGTGGACCACGTCCCGCATGACGTCGTCGACGAGGCCCGGCGGCGCCCACGGCAGGGGCGCGTACGCTCCCATGCCACCCGTGTTCGGGCCGGTGTCGCCGTCGCCGATCCGCTTGAAGTCCTGTGCGGGCAGCAGCGGCAGGGCCGCCTCGCCGTCGGTGACCACGAACAGGCTCACCTCGGGGCCGTCGAGGAACTCCTCGACCACGACCCGACCGCACTCGGCGGCGTGCGCCAGCGCGGCGGCCCGGTCGTCGGTCACCACCACGCCCTTGCCGGCGGCGAGACCGTCGTCCTTCACCACGTACGGAGCGCCGAACTCGTCCAGCGCACGCGCGGTGCTCTCCTCGTCCGTGCAGACGTACGCCCGGGCGGTCGGCACGCCGGCTGCGGTCATGACGTCCTTGGCGAACGCCTTGGAACCCTCCAACTGCGCGGCCGCGCCGGACGGGCCGAACACGGCGATGCCCTTGGCGCGTACGGCGTCGGCGACACCGGCGACCAGCGGCGCCTCCGGCCCGATCACCACCAGGTCGGCCGCGGTCTCCACGGCCAGCGCCGCGACGGCGGCCGGATCGGTCGCGGTAACGGCCCGCACCTCGGCGACCTCGGCAATCCCCGGATTACCTGGAGCGGCAATCAACGAATCGACAGCCGGATCACGAACCAACCCGAGGGCAAGCGCATGCTCGCGCCCCCCACCACCCACCAAGAGAACCCGCACAACGCGCCATCCTACTGCCCACCCCTCCCCACCCACCCCCACCACCGCCCACCCCCGCCCCCGCCGCGGTGATCATGGACCAAAGGATTCCAGCGCCGCTCTGATCTGCGCCCGACGGGGAACTCCGTCATAGAGGTCGGCGTCCACCAGGTAGCTGCCACGCGCAACGACCCGCCAGCGACCGGCGCGGCAGAGCCGCTGTACCTCGTGGGTGGTGAAGCCAGCGGCACGCGCCTGACTGAGCGTCACTATCCCGTCTCGCGCGTGAGCGACGCGCCGCGCCGCAGCCAAGGCATCCACCCGGCCACTCTGGCGGACCAGAAAACCGTCCGGAACCCCCTGTGGACAACCACTCCGCCCCTGTGGATAACCCAACGCGCTTGCACACGGTGATCATGAAGTTATTGCCGCGACACGCCGAGCCGACGGGCAATAACTTCATGATCAACGGGACGAGGGACGGTAGGGCCTCGGGGGGCGGGGGTTAGGGGAGGAGGGGGTGTTGGAGGACGTTTTCGTCTCGGCCGGGGCCTACGCCTATGACGCTCACCCTTGTGTTGCAGAGTTCTTCGATCCTGGCGATGTAGCGGCGGGCGTTCTCGGGCAGGTCGTCGGGGGTGCGGGCCTTGGTGATGTCCTCCCACCACCCGTCCAGCTCCTCGTACACCGGCGTGGCGTGGTGGAAGTCCGTCTGGGTCATCGGCATGTCGTCGACCCGCTTGCCGTTGATCTCGTAGCCGACGCAGATCGGCACCTTCGGCAGCCCGGTGAGCACGTCCAGCTTGGTGATGACCAGGTCGGTGACGCCGTTGAGGCGGCAGGCGTACCGGGCCACCACGGCGTCGAACCACCCGCACCGGCGCTCCCGGCCGGTGGTGGTGCCGTACTCCGCGCCGATCTTGCGCAGGTGCGCGCCGTTGGCGTCGAACAGCTCGGTCGGGAACGGCCCGGAGCCGACCCGCGTGGTGTACGCCTTGCTCACCGCGATCACCTGGTTGATCGCGGTAGGCGGGATGCCGGCGCCCACGCAGGCGCCACCGGCGGTCGGGTTGGACGAGGTCACGAAGGGGTACGTGCCGTGGTCCATGTCCAGCATGGTGGCCTGCGCGCCCTCCAACAGCACCGTCTCGCCCCGGTCCAGGGCGTCCCAGAGCATGGCCCGGGTCTCGGCGATGTACGGCTTGAGCCGCTCCGCGTACTCCAGGTACTCCTCGACCGTGGCGTCGACGTCGATCGCCTTGCGGTTGTAGACCTTGAACAGCATCTGGTTCTTCTCGCGCAGCGCGAGTTCCAGCTTCTTGCGCAGGATGCCCGGGTCGAGCAGGTCCTGGAGCCGGATGCCCATGCGGGCGACCTTGTCGCCGTACGCGGGGCCGATGCCCCGACCGGTGGTCCCGATCCGGGACGAGCCGAGGTAGCGCTCGACGACCCGGTCCAGCGCCCGGTGGTGCGGCATGATGAGGTGCGCGTCACCGGAGATCCGGAGCCGGGACACGTCCACGCCACGCTCGGCGAGACCGTCGATCTCGGCGAGGAGCACCTTCGGGTCGACGACCACGCCGTTGCCGATGACGATCATCGCGTTCGGCGAGAGCGCCCCGGAGGGCATCAGGTGGAGCGCGTACTTCTGGCCGTCCGGGGTGATCACCGTGTGCCCGGCGTTGTTGCCGCCGGAGTAGCGCACGACGTAGTCGACCCGCTCACCCAGCAGGTCGGTAACCTTGCCCTTGCCCTCGTCGCCCCACTGAGCGCCGATGAGCACGATCGCTGGCATCTTTTCCGCCTCCAGAAGGCTCGGGTGCCAGGTGGCGACCGCTCGGCGAGCCCGGGGTGTCAGGTTAACAAGTAGTGACGGCGCGGCCGGCAGGGGTCGCGTCGAGAGGCAGGAGGCTCCTTCGGTGTACGACGTGGTGCTGCTCACCCTCGCGTCGGAGCGGGGCGCTCCCGGCGGGTGCGGCAGCGGCGAGGCCTGCTGCGGCGGCGCGGACGCGACCGGCGCGGGCGTCGAGGGGGCCGACACCGGACCGACGCCGGGTGACGCCGACAGTTGCGCCACCGACCGGCCCCGGGTGCCGGTGCTGGCCTGTGCCGACGCGCTGACTGCCCGGGGTGCCCGGGTGCAGATGGTCACCGCCCACTCGGACGCGGAGATCGACGCCGTACTCGCGCAGCTCGACGGCCCGGCCCGTCCGGACGGCCTCACCTGGCCGGACGCGGACGGCAAGACCCGGCTGGTCGTCGCCACGGCCAGCGACGGCCAGTTGCGCGCCGTGCTGCGCCGGCTTGTTCGGCGGTACGCGCCAGCGCCGAGCCGCCGCCCGGCGGACCTGCGCGACGACCGCACCCTGCCCGATCTGCCGCCGGTCGCCGTACTCCCGCTCGACCCGGCACGCGGCGGCACCCAGCGGGACCTGGCAGCCCAGCTCGGGTTGCCCCGCGACCCGGCGGCCGTGGCGGCTGCGGTGCTCGACGGCACGCCGCGTCGGCTGGACCTGCTGCGCAACGACGGCGGCTCGGTGACCCTGGACGGCGCGCTGCTCGGGGCCGCCGACGACGCGGGTCGACCGCTGCACTGGCGGGCGCGGGTGGAGGTCGACGACACCGTGCTCACGAACGGCGACGAACCGTTGCTGGCCTGCGCGGTCGGCAACGCCGGCGGGTACGCGTCGCTCGACGACGTGACGTTGCTGGCCGCGCCGGACCCGGCGGACGGCCAGGTCGAGGTCGCGGTGGCCGTCCCGGTGGTCGTCCGATCGGCGTGGGGTCGCAAGCGGGTACGCCTCGAAGTGCGGCGGGCTCGCGGACGGGCGGTGTCGGTGCTGCCCCGCGAGGGAAAGGTGCCCTACCTCGACGACGGCGTCGAGGGTGAGCTGACCCGCAAGCGCTCGTGGTGGGTCGAACCGGGTGCCTGGGCGGTCTGGGTGGTCTGACCCCCGTTTCGCCGACCGGCCCCGGTCGGCCGGTGGGCCTATCCTCGCAGGAGGACTGGGGAGGAACCGTAATGGACAAGAACGCCGACCGGGCGCAGGTGCCCGGCCAGCAGCCGGTGCCGGAGCGGGACATCGAACCACTGTGGCCGCCGGATCCGGCACAGCAGGGCGCAGAGGTGGTACCGCCGTGGGCGGCGGTCGCCGAGCAGCAGCGGGTCGCCCCGTCGCAGTCCGCGTCTGCGGCCGTGTCGCCGCCGGTCGCCGCACCGCCGATCACGGCGCCGTCGGCCGGCCGGCCCGGCGTGCCCGGGCAGCCGGGCGCAGCGGCCCTGCCGCCGCCGTCTCCGTCGGACTATCCGTCGCTGACCGGGGCGGTGCCGCCACCGACGGGCTGGGGCGCGAACGGGCCGGGCGGGCCGGGCACGGGCTGGGCGCCGGCGCAACCGAGCTGGCCTCCGGCCGATCCGCCGGCCGCGTCACCCGCGTCGACGACGTCACCCGCGCCTGCCGCGCCGTCCGTACCGCCGACGCCGCCGCTGCCGCCCGCGGTGGGCGGGCTCATCGGGCCCGGCACTGCGCCCACCGACAGCGCCGCGCCGAACCCGGCGGCCACCGCCGCGTCGCCCGGCGGCGCGAGCGGCGCAACCGGCACCGGGACGGCCGCCGTCGCACCGGAAGCGGCAGGCACGGTCCCCGGAGCGCCGTCCACCTCGACTGGAGCAGTCGGCAGCCCGCCCGGGGCGGGGTCGGCGGACGGGTCCGGTGCCGGCCCGGTCCCCGGTCCGTCCGGCGGCGTCGACCTGGACCTGCCGTTCTCCCTGGACCGCCCACCGGTCGTAGCCGCAGCCGCCGAGGGAACGGCCACCGCGAGCCCCGGCACGGCCGGTCCAGTCGCAGCGGGCACGGCCAGCCCGGCCGTACCAGGGCAACCCGCAGCAGGCGCAGCCACGGCGGGCCCCGGCACGGCAGGGCCGACCGCGGACCCCGGGTCGCCGGGTGACGGGGAGACCCCGCCGGCCGTCGGGGCGGCTCGGCCCACGACCGAGTCACCCTGGGCGTACCCACCGCAGCGTCCGGCCAGCCCGACCTCGTCGGGGCAGGAGCAGGTCGACATTCCGCCACCGCCGATCCCGACCCCGCCGGTTCCGCCACCGCCGACACCCGCCGTCGACAGCGGCGGCACGGCGGGGCAGGCGTACGCGGGTCAGGTCTACGGCGGCCAGGCGGGAATCCCTGGTCAGGCCGGCCCGGCACCGGTGCAACCGCAGCAGCAGGACGCCGTGCCGACCCCGCCGCCGGGGCCGTTTCCCCCGTCACCGGGCTGGTACCCGCCACCCTGGCAGCAGGGCACGGCGGCGGCGCCACCGGTCCCGCCGCAGCAGTACCAGGAGACCGACCCGGTGGCGCGGGTGCCGGCCACGGGTTACCCGGATGCCACGTGGACGCCGGAGACCACGGCCGCGCCGACGGCGGAGGATTTCGCCCGCCGTCGGCAGGTCCGGCCCGCCGACCCGGTGGCCACCATGGGCGTACGGGCGGTGGTCAACAAGATGGGTCTGCTCCGGCTCTCTCCGGGGCGGCACGAGCAGGAACTCAAGCGGGACATCGAGATGGTGCGCCGCAACTTCGGTGGGCTGCGGCAGGTGACCGTGGTCAACCCGAAGGGCGGCGCCGGTAAGACGGTGGCCATCCTGCTGCTCGCCATGACGTTCGGTCAGAAGCGCGGCGGCTACGTGCTGGCCTGGGACAACAACGAGACCCAGGGCACCCTCGGGATGCGCGCCCAGCAGGACTTCCACGCCCGCACGGTGCGCGACATGTTGCGTGACCTCGGGCAGTTCCAGGGTGCGCACGGGCGGGTCGGCGACCTGTCGCAGTACGTGCGGTCGCAGGGCGAGGGCATGTTCGACGTGCTCGCCTCGGACGAGTCGGCCACCGGCGGCGAGATGTTGACCGCTGCCGCGTTCGCCGAGATCCGCGAGGTGGTCAGCCGGTTCTACAAGTTGATCTTCGTGGACACGGGGAACAACGTCCGGGCGCAGAACTGGCAGGCGTCGATGGATGCCACCGACCAGCTGGTGGTCACCATGTCCGCCCGTAACGACTCGGCGGAGACCGCCGCCCGGATGCTCGACCACCTGGAGCAGAGCGGCCGGCAGCGGCTGGTCCGGCAGGCGGTGACGGTCGTGTCGATGCCGCCGTCCCGCAAGGAGATCGACCTGCCGGCCATCCAGGAGCACTTCGCGGCTCGCACCCGGGCCGTGTTGCTGGCGCCGTACGAGCGGCTCATCGACAGCGGCGAGCCGATCCGGTACGGCGGTCTCTCCTCGGCCACCCGGGACGCATGGCTGAAGATCGCCGCGGCGGTCGCCGAAGGGCTCTGAGCAGCCGACGGCCGGCCCACTGTCGGGCCGGCCGTCGGAACGGGGTCAGTTGCTGGCCAGTGCGTCCGCCGCTGCCGGGTCGCAGTCGCGCAGGAACTGGGCACAGCGGGCCGCCTCGTCGGCCTCGCCGATCTCGTCGGCGGCCCGGGAGAGCACGTACAGGCAGCGCAGGAAGCCCCGGTTGGGCTCGTGGGACCACGGGACGGGCCCGTGGCCCTTCCAGCCGTTACGGCGGAGCTGGTCCAGGCCACGGTGGTAACCGGTGCGCGCGTACGCGTACCCGGTCACCACCTGACCGGCGGCGAACGCCCGGGCCGCGAGCGCGCCCCACGCCGCGCTGAAGGTCGGGAAGCGGGCCGCGACCTCGGCGTACGCCTCGTCGGTGCCGGCCTCCTGGGCAGCGGCCAGGGCGGCGTCGGCCTCGTCGTTCGCGGGCAGGAGGGTGGCCGGTGGCTCCGGCAAAAGGTTCTGCATCGCCCCATTCAACCCGCTGGACAGGGCGACATGCGAGCGGGTCGGCGGACGCGTCCCGCTGAACGGCTGAGGAGTTCATCACGCCTGCGGCCTATGCCGCCGCCAGGTGTTTTCCACTACAACTAATGGTCCGGAGCCTCCCCAGGACCCGGTTACGCAGGAGCCCGGTGGCCACGACCGCCGGGCTCCTGTCGCGTCCGGGGGCCGTCCGGGGTTTGGCCGACCTCGCCGAAGGGGCAGGATGGCCGGGTGCCGACCCCACCACCCACCGACGTCATCGAACCGCACCTGCACGCCGACGAGATCCAGACCCGGGACGAATTCGACCGGCAACTGGTCACCGGCCGGCTGACCGGGCTGACCGTGCAGGGGCTACGCCTCGACCTCGCCCCGGTGCCCGACCTGACCGGCGTCGAGGTCACCGGCACCCTCTTCGTCGGCTGCCGGTTCGCCGCCCGGGAGGTCGGCGCCGACCTGGTCCGGCGCGGCGCGAACGTGGTGCCGCCGTTCTCCGGGCTGCCGTACCCGACCCAGCCGGGCCACCTCTACAGCCCGGACGACCTCGCCGCCGGGTTCGCCGAGGGCGGGTTCGCCGGGATGTACGACACCCGGGTGTACGAGCACTACCGGGCGCACGGCGGCGCGCTGCCGGACGTGAAGGAGGCGCTCGGCCAGCGGCTGCACGACCACGGCGTGGACAACGCGCTGGGTGACGCCACCCGGGCCTGGTTGGCCGCGCACGGGTCACAGTCGGTGGTGGGCATCATGGGCGGGCACGCGGTGCGGCGCGGCAGTCCCGCGTACCGGATGGCGGCCGTGCTGGGGTGGGAGCTGGCGCGGGCCGACCGGCTGGTGGTGACCGGCGGCGGCCCCGGGGTGATGGAGGCCGCGAACCTCGGCGCCTACCTGGCGGACCGACCGGCGGCGGACCTGACGGCGGCGATCGACCTGCTGGCCACCGCGCCCGACTTCACCGACCACCACCGGTACACGGCGGTGGCGTTGACGGTCCGGCAGCGGTACCTGCGCGTACCCCGCCAGCGGGGCGACGACCTCGGTTGGGCGCGGGCCGGTGGGCTGGCCATCCCGACCTGGCTGTACGGGCACGAGCCGGCGAACCTGTTCGCGGGACGGATCGCGAAGTACTTCTCGAACGCGATCCGGGAGGACACCATCCTGCGCCTCGCGCGGGGTGGCATCGTGTTCGCGCCCGGGCGGGCGGGCACGGTGCAGGAGGTGTTCCAGGCGGCCACCAAGACCTACTACGGCACCGACGGGGCCAGTGGCGCGTACGTCTTCCTGGACCGTTCCTACTGGACGCGGGAGCTGCCGGTGGAGGCGTTGCTGCGTCCACTGCTGGCCGCGTCGCCGTTCGGTGACCTGTCGTCGACGATCCACCTCACCGACGACGTCCGCGAGGCCGTCCGCCTGCTGACCTCCTGAACGCCGACGGCCGGCTCCCCACCAGGGGGAGCCGGCCGTTTGTGGCGCGTCGTTACTTGGTCATCGTGGTGCCGGTGGAGCGCAGGTGCTCGCACGCCTCGACGACCCGGGCGGCCAGGCCGGCCTCGGCGGCCTTGCCCCAGGCGCGCGGGTCGTACTGCTTCTTGTTGCCGACCTCGCCGTCGATCTTCAGCACGCCGTCGTAGTTGCGCAGCATGTGGTCGGCGACGGGACGGGTGAAGGCGTACTGGGTGTCGGTGTCGATGTTCATCTTCACCACGCCGTAGTCGAGCGCCTCACGGATTTCGCTGAGCAGGGAGCCCGAGCCGCCGTGGAACACCAGGCTGAGCGGCTTGTCCTTGCCGTACTTCGCGCCGACCGCCTCCTGGATCTGGTTGAGGATCTCGGGGCGGAGCTTGACGTTGCCCGGCTTGTAGACACCGTGCACGTTGCCGAAGGTCAGCGCCGCCATGTAGCGGCCCTTCTCGCCGAGGCCGAGCGCCTCGACCATGGCCAGACCGTCCTCGGTGGTGGTGTAGAGCTTGTCGTTGATGGCGTTCTCGACGCCATCCTCCTCACCACCGACGACGCCGACCTCGATCTCCAGGACGATCTTGGCCTTGGCGGCCTCGTCGAGGAGCTGGGCGGCGATCTCCAGGTTCTCGGCGACCGGCACGGCCGAGCCGTCCCACATGTGCGACTGGTACAGCGGCTCCTCGCCGCGCTTGACCCGCTCCTGCGAGATGCCCATCAGCGGACGCACGAACTTGTCCAGCTTGTCCTTCGGGCAGTGGTCGGTGTGCAGGGCGATGTTCACCGAGTACTTCTTGGCCACCTCGTGCGCGTAGGCGGCGAACGCCACCGCGCCGGTGACCATGTCCTTGATCGAGGGACCGGACAGGTACTCCGCACCACCGGTGGAGACCTGGATGATGCCGTCGCTCTCCGCGTCGGCGAAGCCCTTGAGCGCCGCGTTCAGCGTCTGGGAGGAGGTCACGTTGATGGCGGGGTACGCGAACCGGCCAGCCTTGGCGCGGTCCAGCATCTCCGCGTAGGCCTCGGGGGAAGCGATGGGCATGTGATGCGCTCCTTACTTACCACTCTCGGCCGTGCTGGCCGCTGTTGTTCGTCTGTGCGCCGGACCGCGCTGTCCTCCGCCCGGCAGTATCCCGCAGGTGCGGTAGGCAGGACCAACCGAGGGGGTGTCACCCGCTCATCGGGTGTCCAGACTGTCCGGCACGATGACGCTGATCAGCCAGGTGACCACGGTCATCACGATCGCTCCCCAGAACGCCGCCCAGAAGCCGTCCACCTGGAACGGCAGGTCGAGCCCGCGTGCGATCCGATCGGTGAGCAGGAAGAGCAGCGCGTTCACCACCAGGGCGAACAGGCCGAGGGTGAGCAGGTAGAACACACAGCCGACCACCCTGATCACCGGCTTGAGCACGGCGTTGATCACACCGAAGATGAGCGCCACCACGATCAGTGTGAGCACGGTGTTGCCACCCGAGCGGCCGTGCACGTCCACCCCGGGCACGATCAGCGTGGTCACCCACAACGCGACCGCGGTGATCGCCAGTCGGATGAGGAAGCCCACGGCACCATCCTGGCACCGGGTCCCACCGTCCCGGGGTGATTCGGCCGACTCGGCTTTCCGGCGCGGAGCGGACGCAGCCCGTACGGTGGTGGGAACCGTGCCCCGAGACCCCGGGAGGGACGATGGGTCAGCCCGACGAGGACTTCACCCCCGGCGACCACCTCGCCGCGGACGAACGCGATCCGGAGGCGGAGCCGGCCGACGCGGTCGAGCAGGCCACCTCGGTCGCCCCCGCTGACGTCGATGCCGAACCGCACCGCGGCATGGAGGTCGACGACTGGGACGCCATGGAGCAGGCCCGGGTGGTCACCGCGGACGAGGACGACTACCGCTGACGTCGCCGCGCGCTGGACTGGCCCGTTGCGCCAGAGGTGCCCGGCCGGTCGGACAGTTGCACGCGTATCGATAGAACAGGGCCCGGATTCTCCCTAGGTTGAACGAGCGCCACCTATCCCCTGGGAGGATCCTCGTGTTCAAGCACCCGATCCGCTGGCTGGTCGGACTGGGTGCCGTGAGCGCCCTGGTCGCCGCATCCGCGACACCCGCCGTCGCCGCGGCCACGATCGAGCCGTACGTCCAGGACACCACTCTCGCCGTCGGTTCGGCGAAGACCACCCGGGTGTTCCTGTACGCCGACGAGCCGACGACCCTCGACGACGTCTCCGTGCGGTACGACTACCGCTCTCTCGCCGACAAGGTCAGCATCGCGCCGGCCGACCAGCAGGAGTGCACGACTCCGGAACCGGGCGTTCTCGTCTGCGCGGAGCAGTTCGGTGTCGCCCTCAGCGAGCTGCCGCCGCTCGGCAGCGGGATCTACCGTGGCGTCACCAAGCGGGTGAGCATGACCGCCACGCAGGAGGCGCAGCTCGGCGACTCCGGCGACCTCGTGGTCAGCTTCGAGGCAGCCGGTGGGAAGCGGGGCAGCTACACCTCACGGATCCGCGTCGGCGAGGGCGTTGACCTGGCTGGCGGTCCGTTCACCAACTTCACCGCGAAGCCGGGCGGCAAGGTGCCGGTGCCGCTGGCCGTGGCCAACGTCGGCGAGAAGACCGTCACGGGCTTCGTCGCGGTCTTCGACCTGCCGTATTCGATCCGGACGAAGGATCGGTTCAGCAACTGCCGCTACTCCGACGACCACCTGCTCTCATGCCAGTTCGACGAGGAGATCCCGGCAGGCGGGGCATTGTCCGCGACGCTGAACCTCGAACTCGCCAAGGACACCTACGCGCCGACCAACCAGTCCGGCTATGCCCAGTTCATGACCATCGCCGACTACGAGGACCTGACCCGGGTACGGGAAGCCGTTGGTGCCCGAGCTGCGGTGCCGGGCACCGGCCCGAAGCTGACCCTGGCCGAGGCGCCCAGCCGGGCGCGGCAGGCCGACCAGACCGACGTCGGACCGGGCTACGACTACACGGGTTGGATCATCAAGGTCACCGGCAGCAACGGCACCGACCTCGCGGCGATCGGCGCCACCCTCAAGGGCGGAGTCGGCACGGTCGTGACGGCAACGGTCGGCTTTCGCAACAACGGCCCGGCGACGCTCGACAACGTGAGCGAGGAATGGGAGGCCGCCACCCACACGCTCGTCGAGCTGCCGCCCGGCACCACGGCCGTCGAGGTTCCCGACAGTTGCGGACTGCGGCCGGGCACCCGGACGTACCAGTGCGCCTCGGAGATGCTGCTGGTGGCCGGCGAAACCTACACCGTGGAGTTCCGCCTGCGTATCGACCGGGTCGTCCCCAACGCCAAGGGCACGGTGTGGGTCAACGCGCCGTGCGAGTGTCCCGGCGGCGGTAGCTTCACGGCCGACATCAAGCCGGCCAACGACCGGGCCACGATCCTGGTCAACCCGGGCCAGGCCGGCGGCAGCGGTGACGGTGACGGTGACGAGGGTGGAGGCAACGGTGGCGGTGGTTCGCTGCCCATCACCGGCACCCCCACGAGCCTGCTCGCCGGCCTCGGTGGCCTGCTGCTCGCCACCGGCCTCGGCACCTACCTGCTCGCCCGACGTCGCAGCACCCACTTCGTCGCCTGACCTGCGCCGCCTGACCGGCACCCCGCCGTCGTTCCCGGGGCGGTGGGGGTGCCGTCGCAATCCACGGAGTCACCGGGCCTGGTCGACCAACGTCGGGTGACGGGCCGCCCACTCGCCGAGGCGGTCCTCCCGCAGCGCCTTAAGGAACTCCGGCACGAACGTCGGGTCGGCCCGCAGGGAGCGGTCCCTCGCGCTCGGCAGCGCGACCGGCAGGCCGAGCCCGACCGGCTCGACCGACCGCAGCGTGGGAGCGATCCGCAGCAGGTCCAGGATGGCCGCCCGGTCGGGTGACGCCACGAGGTCGGGGCCGACGGTGGTCAGCAGCCGCGTGAGGCGTACCGGATCGGTGAGTACGCCCTGGTCGGTGGCCTGGCGGACGAGACCGGCGGCGAAGAGACGAGCGTTGCGGTCCCGGTCCTGGCTGCCCGCGGGCAGACCGTAGCGCTGCCGGAGCAGGTCGACCGACGCGGCACCGTCGAGGCGTTGGCAGCCGGCCGGGAAGACCCGCGGAGTGTGCACGGAACGCACCCGGTCCTTCAGGCAGACCTGCACACCGCCCACGGCGTCGGTCAGCGCGCTGACGGCGCGGTACGTCAACACCAGGCCGGCATCCACCCGGACCCCGGTCAACTCGACCACCGTGCGCCGGGTCAACTCGTACCCCTTGGTCATCTCCGGGCGGGTCGATCCGACGCCGGCCGGGAAGGCGGCGTTGAGCTTGTCGGTGCCGTGGCCCGGAATCGACACGCCCAGGTCCCGGGGCAGCGACACCAGGTAGGGGCGGCTGCGGTCGGCCGGGATGTGCACCAACAGCACCGCGTCGGCCCGCGTCGCCTCCGGCCCGTCGCCGTCGAGGCCGAGCAGCAGGATGTTCAGCGCGCCGGTCGGTACCGGCCGGGTGGTCTCGTAGAGCAGCTCGGCGACCGGCGGCCGCCCTCCGCGCTCCGGAGTCAGCAGCGGCACCCCGATCCCCAGCACCCCGAGCAGCGCCAATGCGACACCACCGGCCTGCCAGCGGCGACGCCGACGACGACGGCGGATGGTCAGGCGGTCGATCGCGGCGCGCAGCGGGCCGGTCGGTGGGATCAGCGGCTCGTGCCGGGCGAAGGCGGCACGCAGGTCATCCTCGATCATGAGGGAACCTCCACGTACTCGGCCCGGAGCGTGGCGAGGGCCCGGGAGATGGACGAACGGACGGTCCCGACGGCACAGCCGAGGATGTCGGCGATCTCGGCGTCGGGCAGGTCCTCGTAGTAGCGCAGCACGAGGGTGGCGCGCTGTCGGCGCGGGAGCCGGGACAGCCAGGTCCAGATCTGGTCCCGGTCCACGGCGGACTGGGCGTGGTCGGCGGGGGCCGGCAGGGAGTCGTCGGGTTCCCCACGCAGCAACACCCGACGCATCCACGAGCCGCGCTTCCAGTCGACGTACTGGTTGGTGAGCATGCGGCGCACGTACCGTTCGGGCGAGTCCGCGCGGGCGACCCGCCGCCAGTTCAGCTGGACCCGGACCATCGTCTCCTGCACCAGATCCTGTGCCTGGTGCGGATCACCGGTGAGCATCACCGCGTACCGCAGCAGCGGGGCAAGCCGCGTGTCCGCGAACTCCTCGTACGTCATTGCACCTCCCGGGGTCCTGCCTCAGATGACGGGAGCGGACGCGCCGAACATTGCAGTCGCGGTGGTCAGCCTTTCGGTTCGTCCTGGTCGCCGTGTGGTGATCAGGGACGGCGGTGAACCTTAGCGGTTCCTTAAGATCCACGGGCTGCACCTGAATCCCCCTACTGGAGGAATCCCCCTCATGCTCACGCACTCCACCCGGCGCTGGCTTGCCGGACTGGGCGTCGCAGGCGCGTTCGTCGCCGCCTCCGCCAGTCCGGCCGTCGCCGAGGAGCCCTCGAACGAGGTCTTCCTGTACGCGAACAACGCCCTCCTCGCCGCCGGTGGCGAGGCCAAGTCCGTCACGCTGCTGGCCTTCGCGGAAGCGCTGCCCGAAGAGTTCACGGTCACGGTCGGTCGCGGAGCGGTGACCGACTTCGCCTCGGTCACCGTCGCCGACGGGGCGGACTGCAAGGAGGCGGGCCCGGTCATCGCCTGCACGTTCAAGGGCGCCGAGACCATCGACTACGTCCTCGATCTGACCGTCAAGGCCAAGGACTCCGCCAAGGTCGGGCAGAAGGGTGACATCAACCTGACCCTGGCCGCGAAGGGCCGGCCGAGCGTCACCGTCATGTCCACCGTCGAGATCGGCGAGGGCATCGACCTCAAGGCGGACGACTCGCTCGACGTCTCCGGGAAGCCGGGATCGACCGTCAAGGCGCCACTGCGGGTCGCCAACGTCGGCGACAAGCCGGCTCGAAACGCGGTGCTGCTGCTGAGCAGCATGCCCAGCATCACGCCCGCTCAGCGGTACTCGAACTGCTCCTACCTGAACGAATTCGGGACGACCTTCGCCCGCTGCGAATTCAAGCAGGAGATCGCGCCCGGTGCCGTCCTCCAACTGGACGCCTCTCACGCGCTGAAGATCGGGCCGGACACCTGGGCGCCCAGCACCCAGTACGGCGCGGGCCTGTGGTTCGCCGATGGTGACTGGGCCGAGTTCCTCGCAGACTCCCCGTTCGAGAGTGACGACTGGGAGAAGGGCACCGGCGAGGAGTTGACCCTGGTCCCGGCTCCGACGGCGCTGGCCCGACAGCTCAAGCAGACCGACGAGGATTCCAGCAACAACTACACCGAGATCGTGGCAACCGTGACGGGCAACCAGCGGGCCGACGCGGCCGCCACCGGGGCCGAGGTTGCCGGTGCGGTTGGCAAGACCGTCACCACCAAGGTCGGCTTCGTCAACAACGGGCCGGCGGTCATCAACACGTACTCGCCCCGGGAGATGACCACCGCCGCCGAGATCACCATCCCGGCCGGCGCGACGGTCGTGACCGCGCCGGACGAGTGCTCGCCGTTCGTAAACGGCGAGGAGGTCGGCGGGTTCGGCGAGCCGGGCGCCCGCGTCTACCTCTGCCAGTGGTACGACAACCTGCGCAAGGGCGACGCGGCCGTGTTCGAGTTCGGGCTGCGGATCGACAAGCTGTCCGGCGCGGCGGGCAGCGTTCACCTGCTGCACTTCAACCTGGATGGCGAGGGGTCGACCATCGCCGACCTCGACCCGAAGAACGACACCGCCGCGTTCACCATCAAGGGCGCGGCCGGCGGCAACGGTGGCGGTGACGGTGGCTCGCTGCCGATCACCGGTCAGTCGACCGGCCTGCTCGCCGGCCTGGGCGCGCTGCTGCTCGCCGCGGGCGTCGGCGGCTACCTGGTGGCCAAGCGCCGCCGGACCCGCTTCGTCGCCTGATCCGTCCCAGCAGTACCGGTGCCCCGTCGACCAGCCTGGTCGGCGGGGCACCGTCGTATCCGGCCACCGGGTGGTGAGCACCGGTCCGGCGCGGCCCGGACACCGGGCTTCGGTACCCTTTGTGGCCGTGGACACAGCTGAGAAGACCCGCGCTCTCACGGAGAGCGTCGCCCTGAACCCGCTCGATCCCAAGGACCTGTTGCAGACCTTCGGGCTGGTCGGCGTCTGGGTGATCCTCTTCGCCGAGACCGGCCTGCTGGTGGGCTTCTTCTTCCCCGGCGACTCACTGCTGTTCCTCGCCGGTGTGGCCGCCTCGCCGGTGGCGGACGCCATCTTCGGCGACGGCACCCGGCTCTCGCTGGCCGGCCTGCTCATCGGCGGGCCGATCTGCGCGATCGTCGGCGCGCAGTTGGGGCACTGGCTCGGCGCGCGCTACGGCCGCCGGATGTTCGAGCGGCCCAACTCGCGGCTCTTCAAGAAGGAGTACGTGGAGAAGGCCGAGTACTACTTCCAGAAGTTCGGCCCGGCGAAGGCCGTGGTGCTGGCGCGCTTCATCCCGATCGTGCGGACGTTCCTCAACCCGGTCGCCGGGGCGCTCGGCATGCCGGCTCGTCAGTTCCTGCTGTGGAACATCGTCGGCGGGATCCTCTGGGTGGACGGCATCCTGCTGATCGGCTACCTGCTGGCCGACCGGATCTACAAGGCGATCGGCGACAAGATCGACCACTACATCCTGCCGGTGGTCGCACTGATCATCCTGATCTCGGTGCTGCCGATCTTCTTCGAGCTCCTCCGCGACCGGCGGGCGCGCAAGCGTGGCGAGGCGGTCGCGGTCGTCGCGGCGGCCAGCGCCGCGGGCGCGGTCGACGCGGTGCGCGAGAAGTTCGACCACGACGAGCACCCGCACGACCGTCGGGGGGACGGGCACGGGTACGGCCAGCAGCGCTGATCCCAGATACGACGACGGCCGGCCCCCTGGTGCGGGGGTCGGCCGTCGGCATGTCGGACCCGGTCTCCGGCGGTGCGGCCGGGAACGAGCAGGTATCAGCTACCGGTGGCGCCACCCCTGGTTCGCCACCGGACACCGCCCCGGGTACGAGACGGTGCGCAGCGCCTTACGTCAGCGGGCCTTCTTGGTGGCCCGCTTACGCGGCGGGGTCAGCAGGTCGGCGATCGTCGCGATCGCGCTCGGGACCAGCCGGTAGTACGCCCAGACACCGCGCTTCTCCCGCTCCAGCAAGCCGGCCTCGGTGAGGATACGCAGGTGGTGACTGACCGTCGGCTGAGAGAGGCCGAGCGGCGCGGTCAGGTCACAGACGCACGCCTCGCCCTCGGGGGCCGACTGGATCAGGCTGAGCAGCCGCAGCCGAGCGGGATCCGCAAGGGCCTTGAGGACCCCGGCGAGACGCTCGGCATCGGCACGTTCGATCGGCTCACCGGCAAGCGGCGAGATCTGAGGCATAGTCATTTCGGCCAACGCAGTTCCCACGTATTCCATCCTTCCACCAGCAGCATCGATCCGCCTGCATATCAGCAGATACGAATCGGCAGACTTTTACGCCACAAGGCCGAGGTCAGCCAACGTATAGGCCGCCCGGTACGGCAATCCGGCGGCTCGCACCGCGTCGCCGGCGCCTCGATCAACAATAACCGCCACGCCCACGACTTCCGCTCCGGCCTCGCGAAGAGCCTCGACGGCGGTCAACACACTTCCGCCCGTTGTGGACGTGTCCTCCACCGCCAACACCCGACGGCCGGCCACATCCGGTCCCTCGATCCGTCGCTGCAGACCGTGGGCCTTGCCCGCCTTTCGCACCACAAAGGCGTCCAGGGCACGGCCGGTTCCAGCGGCGGCGTGCAGCATCGAGAGCGCGACAGGGTCCGCGCCCAGGGTGAGGCCACCGACCGCTTCGTACTCCCAGTCGGCGGTGAGGTCGAGCAGCGCCCGACCGATCAACGGAGCGGCCTGGTGATGGAGCGTGACACGTCGCAGATCGACGTACCAGTCAGCCTCACGGCCCGATGAGAGCACGACCCGTCCGTGGACCACGGCCAGGTCGGTAATGAATTTGCGCAGGTCGTCGTGGTCCCCCATGGCGATAGAGGTTACTGCGCAACTCTGAACGCCGTGTGGACGGGCCGGCTGAATCGGAGCGGTGAGACACCGATGACTGGCGATGTTCGACTACGCTCTGCGACCGGCGTGATCGCGGTGCGCCAACGGCCGGCGGCGGCGTCCGCAGCGCGACAACGCACCCCGGGCTCAGCGTTCCTCGCGACCGATCCGACCGCGGGTGTCGCGGGAGACCACCTCCAGCAGCCGGCGCGGCGCGTGCCGCAGACCGGCGACGGCCAGCTTGTACTTCCAGGCCGGAACACTCACCAACTTGCCTTTGCGCAGGTCACGAAGGGCCTCTCCGACGACGTCCTCGGCTCGCAGCCACATCCAGTCCGGCGTCTTGGACATGTTGATGCCGGCCCGCTCGTGAAATTCGGTACGGGTATAGCCGGGGCACAGGGCCATCACCCGGACGCCGAAAGGGCGTGCCGACTGGCCCACGGACTCGCTGAAATTGGTGACCCACGCCTTGCTGGCCGAGTAGGTCGACCCGGGCATCACCGCGCCAAACCCAGCAACCGAAGAGACATTTATCACTGCCCCGTTGCGCCGTTCGGTCATCGGACGGAGCGCAGCCAGTGTCAATCGCATGACGGCGTGCACATTGAGGCGGAGCAGCCGGGCCTCGTCCTCCGCTGTGGAGCGCAGGAACGGCTTGTTCAGGCTGATGCCGGCGTTGTTGACCAGCAGGTGAACGGGACTGTCGGACGCCAGCCGCTGTTCGACGGTGGCGCAGCCGTCATCGGTCGACAGGTCCGCCGGCAGCGTCTGGACGTCGTGACCGTGTCGGGCACTCAACTCGGCGGCCATCGCGGCCAGTCGATCCGCGTCCCTGGCGACCAGCACCAGGTGCCAGCCATCGGCCGCCAGACGCCTGGCGAACGCCGCGCCGATGCCGGCGGTGGCGCCGGTGATCAGGGCCCGTCGCTCGACGGAGGTGGATTCGAGCGTCACGGGCGGTTCCTCACCTGGGCGGGTACGGGGGCGTGGCCGGCGCCTGCGGGGTTTGGTGCGACGCGGGCGCAAAAGCGGGCGGGGCGGTCGGTGCCGTGCGGCGGTGTCGACCGAACCAGGCGTTCGCCGCCGGCAGGGCCAGCAGCGCGGCTACCACAAGGTAACCGAGCGCCTGTCCGACGGAAAGCCCGGCGTTGAGCGGGATCCACCAGGACGGGTACGCGTCCGCGATGAGGCCCAACAGCTCGGCGGTGGCCCGCTCGTCCGTCCCCAGCCGCAGCGGCGCGGCGCGTTCGCCGACGAGCACCGCCACGCTGCAACAGGCCGAGAGAAGGCCGAGCCCGCTGACCACCCAGGTGGCCACGCGTACGCCCGGTCGACCCGTCAACAGTCCGAGGGCCAGCCCGGCGAGCACGAGCGCGGACAACCCGGCGACCACCGCGGTCAGTGCCGCCGACCCGCGCAGCAGGGCAACGAGGCCGTCGATCTGCTGCGGGGTGGCCGAGGTGTTCCGCGCGGCGGCACGGAACGCGTCCACCGTCCGGCCCAGCACCGCCAGGTCGACGGCCGCGTACGCGAGCGCGCCGACCGCCATCAGCAGCAGCACGGCGGTGGCCGCCAGGACCACGGCGGGCCGGCGGGGCGGTGCCGGTTCGGGGTACGACACGACGGATCCCTCCGGTAGGCGTCGGGTTGCAACCTACTCGGAGGGACCGTCGGCGTCGTGCCTATCCGTGGGTCAACTCGTCGACGGCGGGGTCGTGCCGGGGCGGTCCGTCGGCGGCGTGTCGTCCGGACGGTCCGAGCTGGACGGGGTGGCCGGCTGCTCGGGCTCGGACGCCGGACCGGGAGTCGACGGGTAGGCCGGCTCCCCGCTCGACGGCTGAGGCGGGGTCGACGGGTAACCGGGCTGGCCAGGAGCCTGCGGGTAACCGGGCTGGCCGGGAGCCTGCGGGTAACCGGGCTGGCCGGAAGCCTGCGGGTAACCGGGCTGGCCGGAAGCCTGCGGGTAGGCCGGGTAGCTGGCGCCCGGAGTCGGCGGCTCCCACGCGGCGGCGGGCTTGCGGAAGAACTCGTTGGACTTCGGCAGAGCCAACAGGATCAGGGCCGCCAGCAGAGCGAGCAGGCTGATCACGCCGAGCAGGAGGCTGACCGGGGTGATCCAGGACGGCAGCGCCTCGTCGAGGCGGCGCTGGATCTCGTCGGGGCTCGGCGCGTCGCCGCCGCTGTTCCCGCCGGTGTTGAAGCCACCGCCCGCGCCGCTGAGCAGGCCGCCACCCGTGCAGCAGACCAGGATGCCGCCGACGATCCAGGTGGTGATCCGGGCGCCGTTCTTGCCCTGGTTGTTGAACATGGCCAGCACGCCCAGCACGACCGCCAGCAGGAGCAGGAGGATCGCGGCGCCGAGGCCGAATGCGAAGACGAAGGTCGCGATCTGGTCGGCGCCCTCGGTGGTACTGCCCGCGTACGCCTCGCGGAGCACGTCCCGGGTCTTGCCGATGGTGGCGAGGGTGATGATGAGACTGATCACCTGGCACGCCAGGAACAGGTAGAGCAGGTAGCTGGAAATCGTCACGGTGGAGGGCCGTTGGCGGGCCGGCGTGCTCGGGGAGTCGACCACGATTCTCCTTTCCTAGATCGGGCCCACACCGTATCGGCAACCGGCCACTCCGGCATGCCGTGACGAAAGCGGCGCGCTGGGCGAGGTCGCTCAGCGCGCGTCGTCTGCGGGTCGGATCGCCAGGTCGGCCGGGTCGAGCAGGTCACCGCGCGCGATCCGCCAGCCCTCTTCGCCGTACGCCTCGAAGGAGAGCCGGGCACCCCCACCCGACTCGTAGTCGTGGTAGCGCATCGTCCCCGCCGCCGGCAGGCCGGTCTCCCCGGTTGAGGTGTAGCGCGCCTGCCCGGTCTCGGCCCAGGTGTACCGCCGCCCGCCGAGGTTGATCTCCGGGGCACCGGGGGTGACGGTCGCGCCGGGTTCGGTGGTCCAGAGCACCAGCTCCAGCTCGGGTCCCCCGTCACCCTCCACGGAGAGCCGGTGCGGCGTGCCGGAGGCGTCGTCGAGGAGGTGCTGCACCCAGGTCCAGTCCCCCTCGACGAGTCGGATGGTGCCGCTCACGACGTACTCCCGCTGGCGGATCCGCACGCGATCACCCGGTGCCAGCCGGCGGGTCGGCGGGAGGCCGGTGGGCCGGGCCGCGGCCCGGCGCCGGGCGCGCACGACGGCCACGAGCACGACCATCATGAGTACGACAACGGCCCCCACCAGGGACGCCAGCGACCCGTCCACCCGACCACCTCCCCAGGTACGTCGGCGCAGACGGTAACAACCGGGCGCACCGAAATGAGTCGCGTCGTGACCGAAAGCTCAACCACCCACGACGGACCGCCGACGTGTGGGGTGCGCGGCGATCGTCAGGCGGCGGCGAGGCGCTGGGTGGCGTAGTCGCCGAGGGTGGAACGGCCCATGACGCAGCCGATGAAGGTCGTGAACTCGGTGGCGTCGCCGCGCAGCGACGTCCAGGTCGCCTGGGCGGCCGCCGGGTCGACGCGTTCCAGCAGCGTCGCCGCGTACGCGCGGCCGGCGGGCGAGCCCTCGGCCAGCAGGTGGTCGAGTTGCCGGCGTACCTCGTCGGGGTGCTCGTCGAGTGCGGCCTCGACGCGGCGGTACGCCTCGGTCACCGGCAGCACCTCACCGGCGAACCCGACACCGCCGAAGGCCAGCGTGTCGGCGGTCATCAACTCGTCGGTCGCCGCCCGAAGCTCCCGCTCCCACCCACTCATCCCGAACATGTCCCACTCCTTTCCCCGTCGGCCCGCCGCTCACCCTTTTGATCAAGAGGTTTGCGTCATGGGAAGACGTCCCGATGACGCAAACCTCTTGATCGCGGGGCTCAGGCGGGGGTGACCGTCAGGGCGTTTCCAGCGGGGTTCAGGTCGGCCTTGACCGTGTTGCCGTCCCGGATCGTTCCGGAGAGCAGGGCCTTGGCCAACTGGTCGCCGATAGCGGTCTGCACCAGTCGGCGCAGCGGTCGGGCGCCGTAGATCGGGTCGTAGCCGTGCTCGGCCAGCCAGCCCCGCGCCGCCTCGGTGATCTCCAGACCGAGTCGCCGGTCGGCCAGCCGGCGTCGCATCCGGTCGAGCTGGATGTCCACGATGGAGCGCAGATCGTCCCCGCGCAACGCCGCGAACACCACGATGTCGTCGAGCCGGTTGAGGAACTCGGGCTTGAAGTGCGACCGGACGACGGCGAGGACGCCCTCGCGGCGCTGCTCCTCGGCCAGCGTCAGGTCACTGATCACCGACGATCCGAGGTTGGAGGTGAGGATCAGGATGGCGTTACGGAAGTCCACCGTCCGGCCCTGGCCGTCGGTGAGCCGGCCGTCGTCCAGCACCTGGAGCAGCACGTCGAAGACGTCCGGGTGCGCCTTCTCCACCTCGTCGAGCAGGATCACCGAGTACGGCCGGCGGCGGACGGCCTCGGTGAGCTGGCCGCCCTCCTCGTAGCCGACGTAGCCGGGCGGGGCACCGACGAGGCGGGCGACAGAGTGCTTCTCGCCGTACTCGCTCATGTCGATGCGGACCATCGCCCGCTCGTCGTCGAAGAGGAACTCGGCGAGCGCCTTGGCCAGCTCGGTCTTGCCGACGCCGGTCGGGCCGAGGAAGAGGAAGCTGCCGGTCGGGCGGTCCGGGTCGGCGACACCGGCCCGGGCCCGACGTACGGCGTCGGAGACCGCGCTGACAGCCTCGGCCTGGCCGACCACCCGGCTGCCGAGTGACTCCTCCATCCGCAGCAGCTTCGCCGTCTCGCCCTCCAGCAGGCGGCCCGCCGGGATGCCCGTCCAGGAGGCGACGACCGCGGCGATGTCGTCCGAGCCGACCTCCTCCTTGAGCATCGCGCCGTCGGCCTGGAGCTGCGCCAACTCCTCCTCGGCCTGCGTCAGCTCGGCCTTGAGGGCCGGGATGCGGCCGTAGCGCAGCTCGGCGGCGCGCTCCAACTCGCCGTCGCGCTCGGCCCGCTCGGCCTCGCCGCCCAGGCGCTCCAACTCCTCCTTGGCCGTGGAGAGCTTGGTGATGTGGCTCTTCTCGGTCTGCCAGCGCTCGGAGAGCACGGTGAGCTGCTCGCGCTTGTCGGCCAACTCCTGGCGCAGCCGGGCCAGCCGCTCGGCGGAGGCGGCGTCGGGCTCCTTGGCCAGCGCCATCTCCTCGATCTCCAACCGGCGCACGGCCCGCTCGATCTCGTCCACCTCGACCGGCCGGGAGTCGATCTCCATCCGGAGCCGGGACGCGGACTCGTCGACCAGGTCGATCGCCTTGTCCGGCAGGAACCGGTCGGTGATGTACCGGTCGGAGAGCGTGGCGGCGGCGACCAGCGCGGCGTCGGTGATCCGTACACCGTGGTGCACCTCGTAGCGCTCCTTGAGCCCGCGCAGGATGCCGATCGTGTCCTCGATCGTCGGCTCGCCGACCAGCACCGGCTGGAAGCGGCGCTCCAACGCCGGGTCCTTCTCGATGTGCTCGCGGTACTCGTCCAGCGTGGTGGCACCGACCATCCGCAGCTCACCGCGGGCCAGCATCGGCTTGAGCATGTTGCCGGCGTCCATCGAGCCCTCGCCCTTGCCCGCGCCGACGACGGTGTGCAGCTCGTCGAGGAAGGTGATGACCTGCCCGTTGGAGTTCTTGATCTCCTCCAAGACGGACTTCAGCCGCTCCTCGAACTGGCCCCGGTACTGCGCACCGGCGACCATCGCGCCGAGATCCAGCGAGACGAGCTTCTTGTCGCGCAGCGACTCGGGCACGTCACCGGCCACGATCCGCTGGGCGAGCCCCTCGACGATGGCCGTCTTGCCGACGCCGGGCTCGCCGATCAGCACGGGGTTGTTCTTGGTACGCCGGGAGAGCACCTGGATGACCCGGCGGATCTCGGAGTCCCGGCCGATGACCGGGTCGATCTTGCCGTCGCGGGCGCTCGCGGTGAGGTCGACGCCGTACTTGCTGAGCGCCTGGTAAGTCTGCTCGGGATCGGCGGTGGTGACCCGCCGGTCTCCGCCCCGGACGGTCGGGAACGCCGCGATCAGGGCCTCCTCGGTCGCGCCGGCGGACTTGAGCGCGGCCGAAACGGCACCGCCCACGCGGGCCAGGCCGGCGAGCAGGTGCTCGGTGGAGGTGTACTCGTCACCGAGCGGACGGGCGATCTGCTCGGCGGCACCGATGGCGTTGACGAACTCGCGGGCCAGGGTGGGCTCGGCGATGCTGGAGCCCCGCGCGGCCGGCAGGGCGTCGACCGCCCGCTCGGCGGCCCGGCGCAGCTCGGCGGGGTCGGCCCCGACGGCGCGCAGCAGACCGGCGGCGGTCGAGCCTTCGGTGTCGAGCAGGGACAGCAGCAGGTGCCAGGGCTCCACGGTCGCGTGGCCACGCTGGTTGGCCAGCGACACGGCGCCGGTGATGGTCTCGCGGCTCTTGGTGGTGAGTTTCTCGGTGTTCATGGGCTCCCCCGGATCGGCGTTGTCCACTGTCTTGGACGCAACCAGAGTTGAGCGTATTCCACTCAACCTTACCGTGTGACGCCCGTCACTCCCGGCGACGCCACCGCCAGTCGAACTCCCCGGCCGCCGGGGGCGGGCCGGGCAGCGCGCCCGGGTCCGGTGCCGTCGACAGGCCGCCCAGCAGCACCGCGAGCTGCCGGCGGCGCAGCTCACGGGTGCGCTCCGCGTCGGGTACGCGCACCGCCGCGCAGCCCTCCAACACCAGCCCCAGGTCCTGCACGACCACGTCGGCGCGCAGCCGCCCACTGGCGTGCGCCCGCTCGACGAGCGTCGAGGCCAGCTCGCCCGCGCGCACTGCGTCGCGGCCCATCTCCTCGGTCGGCGTGAACGTGCCGGCCAGGTGGACGGTGAGCGAGTGCACGTCGGCGTCGACCACCCGGGCCAGGAACCCGGCGAACGCGGCCCAGTCGTCCGGCTCGGCGAGCGCCTCCTCGGCCACTTCGATGTAGCGGCGCAGCCCGTCGTGGCAGAGCTGGCGCAGCAGGGCCTCCTTGCCCGCGTACCGCCGGTAGAGCGCGCTGATCCCCACGCCGGCGCGGTCCGCGACGGCGGCGATCGGGGCCTTCGGGTCGTCCAGGAAGACGGCGCGGGCCGCTTCGAGGATCACCTCGTCGTTACGGGCGGCCTGGGCACGGCGGCCGGCCAGGGGTCTCGTCGACATGACCTGAGCCTAACACTGGAACGGATCGTTCCGGTCTGCTATCGTCATAGCAGAACGAAACATTCCGTTCCGAAGGAGCATCGAGATGACCGGCACCGCGATCCGCCCGTTCCGCGTCGAGATCCCGCAGACCGCCCTCGACGACCTGGCCGCCCGCCTGAGCCGCACGATCTGGCCCGCCGAACTCCCCGGCGTCGGCGACGCGTACGGGATGAGCGGCGACCGGGTCCGCGCGCTCGCCGACCGCTGGCGCGACGGGTTCGACTGGCGAGCGGTCGAGGCCCGGCTCAACGCCCACCCGCAGTTCGTCACCGAGATCGACGGCGAGCAGATCCACTTCCTGCACGTCCGCTCGTCCCGGTCGGACGCCACCGCCCTGGTGCTCACCCACGGCTGGCCGGGCTCGGTGCTCGAATACCTGGACGTCATCGGCCCGCTCACCGAGCCGAGCGACCCGGCCGCGCCGGCCTTCCACGTGGTCGTCCCGTCGCTGCCGGGCTTCGGGTTCTCCGGGCCCACCCGCAGCGCCGGCTGGAACCGGTACCGCACGGCCCGCGCCTGGGCCGAGCTGATGAACCGCCTGGGGTACGACAGCTACGGCGCGGTCGGCAACGACGGCGGCTCGTTGATCTCGCCCGAACTGGGCCGGATCGACCGCAAGCACGTGCTCGGCGTACACGTCACCCAGATCTTCTCGTTCCCGTCCGGCGACCCGGCCGAGTTCGCCGACCTGCCCGAGGCGGACCAGGCGGCGCTGGGGCACCTCCAGTGGTTCTACGAGAACAAGTTCTCCTTCAACCAGGTGCACAGCCAGCAGCCGCAGACCCTGGCGTACGCGCTGGCCGGCTCGCCCGTCGGGCTGCTGGCCTGGAACGCGCAACTCTTCGACGAGAGCCTGGAGGCCGATTTCGTCCTGGCCAACGTGGCACTGTACTGGTTCACCGGCACCGCCGCCTCGGCGATCCGCTTCTACTGGGAGGACGCGCACGCCGACGAGCAGCCGGCCGAGCCGACGACGGCGCCCACCGCGGTGGCCATGTTCCCCGGCGACTTCCAGTCCATCCGGCGCTTCGCCGACCGCGACCACGCGAACATCGTCCGCTGGACCGCGTACGGCACCGACGTCGAGGGGCGCGGCGACGTCGGCGGCCACTACGCGGCCCACCAGGCGACCGACGTCCTGGTCGACGACATCCGCGAGTTCTTCGCGACTCTTTGATCGACTCGTGTTCCCGGAAGTCGGGGTGTCCCGGAGGTCCGGACACCCCGACTTCCGTGATGTCGAGTGGATCAGGCTCGGCGGGGCAGGCGGGCGGTGCAGGGCGTCTCGTGGTCGGCGCGGAGCACGCAGCGTCGGCCACCGTCCAGCCGTCGGTCGCAGAAGACCCAGTGCCGTACGCCCTGGTCGTCCTCGGCCGAGACGGTGATCCCACCGAGGTCGATCCGGGCCAGGAACGCCAACGACCGACCGGCGGTCCGGCCCAGCATCTTGGCGCGCGCCAGATCCGGCGCGGAGATCGGCAGATGGATGACGAAGCGCCCGGTCATCGCCGCCGCAATCGGTGAGGCATGGCTGACGGTCCTCCTCGCAGTGGAAGGCAGAGCCGGGACGAACAACGGGGGGAAGCTCGCCCCGGCTCGGTGAGCGCTCCAGTGCCATCCGGAAGCGTTCTCTCCGAACCTACAATCGGTGGCGGTTGTAGGTCAACGACCTGGCTCCGATTGCTTGAGGTTGTAGGTGGTCGCGTGATCGAATGGGCGTGCCATCCGGGGAGTGTGTATGCCCAAGCAGCAGTATCAGGTGCTCGCAGACGAGCTACGAGCGAAGATCGAATCGGGAACGTGGCAGCCCGGCACGAAGCTGCCGAGCCGATCGCAGCTCTGCAAGGAATACGGCGTGTCGGACACCGTGGTCGGCAAGGCCATGATGATCCTCCGCGCGACCGGGCTCACCGAGACGCTGGAAGGCGTCGGCGTGTTCGTGGCGGAGAAGCCACCGACCTCCTGACGGGTCGACGGCTCTAGATCAACGTCCAAGATCTGCGTTTCGTTAACGTGGCGGTAGCCTTGGCGGGTGCGAGTACGTGTCGAGCAGACCGCCCTTCCCGGGATCGGGGTACGCCACGATCTGGTGACGGAGTCCGGACGCCGCCTGGGCGTCGTCTCCCACCGCAATGGCCGCCGTGATCTCGTCCTCTACGACCCTGACGATCCCGACTCCTGCCAGGCGGACATCCCGCTGACGGACGACGAGGCGGAGGCGCTGGCCGACATTCTCGGCGCGTCGCTGATGCTCGGCCAGCTCTCCGGGCTGCGCGAGCAGGCCGCCGGGCTGCTCACCGAGCAGATCGCCATCCCGGCCGGGTCGCGGTACGTCAACCGTCCGCTCGCGGACACCAAGGCGCGTACCCGCACCAGCGCCTCCATCGTGGCGGTGCTGCGTGACGGCGAGGTGATCGTCTCGCCGCTCCCCTCGTTCCGCTTCGCCGCCGGTGACGTGGTGGTCGTCGTCGGGACCCGCAGAGGTCTCGACGGTGTGTCCGCCATCCTCGCCGACAGTGACCCGGACGGCTGAGGCGGATGCACGATTTCACCACGCTGCTCATCGAAGTCGGTGCGCTCCTCCTGCTGCTCGGGCTGCTGAGCCGGCTCAGCCGGCGCTTCGGCCTCTCTCCCATCCCCCTCTACCTGCTCGCCGGGCTCGCGTTCGGGCACGGCGGGCTGCTGCCGCTGGACGCCAGCGAGGAGTTCTTCGCGGTCGGCGCCGAGATCGGCGTCATCCTGCTGCTGGTGATGCTCGGCCTGGAGTACTCGGCCAACGAGCTTGTCGGCAACCTCCGCTCGGCGGCACCCGCCGGACTGATCGACGGGGTGCTCAACGCGCTGCCCGGCGCAGGGTTCGCCCTGCTGCTCGGCTGGGACTGGGTGGCCGCCCTCGTACTCGGCGGCATCACCTGGGTCTCCTCGTCCGGCGTGATCGCCAAGGTCCTCGCCGACCTGGGCCGGCTCGGTAACCGTGAGACCCCCGTGATCCTCTCGGTGCTCGTCATCGAGGACCTGGCGATGGCGCTCTACCTGCCCCTGGTCACCGCCGTACTGGCCGGCACCGGCCTGCTCGGCGGCGGGATCGCGCTCACCGTCGCGGTGGGCACGGTGCTGATCGTGCTGGTGGTCGCCATCCGGTACGGCCACCTGATCTCGTCCGCGCTCTCGGCGAAGGACCCGGAGGCGCTGCTGCTCGGCGTACTCGGTCTGACGTTGCTGATCGCGGGCATCGCGGCGTCGCTCCAGGTGTCGGCGGCGGTCGGCGCGTTCCTGGTCGGCATCGCCCTCTCCGGCCCGGTGGCCCACCACGCCACCCAGCTGCTCTCGCCACTGCGGGACCTGTTCGCGGCCGTGTTCTTCGTCTTCTTCGGCCTGACCACCAGCCCGCAGGACATCCCGCCGGTGTTGCTGCCGGCGCTCGCGCTGGCCGTGGTCACCATGGGCACGAAGACGCTCACCGGCTACCTGGCGGCCCGCCGGGTCGGCATCGCCGAACCCGGTCGCTGGCGGGCCGGTCTGGCGCTCGTACCCCGAGGTGAGTTCTCCATCGTCATCGCCGGCCTCGCGGTCGCGGCCGGCAGCGTCGAGCCGCGGTTGGCCGCGCTCGCCGCGACGTACGTCCTCATCACCGTGGTGACCGGACCGATCCTGGCCCGGCTGCCCGACACCCCGTGGTTCAAGCGGTGGCTGCGCAACCGGGCCCTGGCCCAGCGGCGCGAGCCGATCCCCGTTCACGACTGATGTTCACCGCCGCTGTCCTGCCTCGTGAGGTGGGACAGCGGCGCTGGCCAGGACACCCGAACGGCCGTTCGGGGCGGGCCGGCCGACGGATGCCGAATTGCGCCCTGCGGGTACTACCGCAGCAACCAACGGCGGGTTACCGTTTCGCCCCAGCAGCCAGCGTCCGCAGGCAGCGTTGCCACCCGCGGGCGAGAGCGGAAGGTTGGCCGGTGAGCGTGCAGGAGTCGACGTTCCACGGCTTCGCGAACCCCGTCGATCCGAGCCCGGCGGAGTTGCGAGCTTGGGCGTACCAGCCGGATTCGGTCCCGTTGGCGTCCATGCCACCCGACTGGGATCTCCTGGTCTCGGGTGACCGGCTGGTGTTGACGCTCTTCGAGCTGGCCATGGATCCGACGTGTCCGGCCCGGCGCTTCGCGCTGCACTGCCTCTACATCTATGCCGCCGACGGCATCCGGACGAACTTCCGGGCCCATCCCAAGCGCCGCTTCCGCAAGCTCGTGGAGCAGGCCGAGCGCGACGGCGACGAGCTGATGCGGATCTGGGCGCACAACGGCCGCGTACTGCTGGCGAGGCCGGATCTCTTCGTCTACCGGGACTG
Organism: Micromonospora sp. WMMD736; assembly: GCF_049179015.1. NCBI lineage: Bacteria > Bacillati > Actinomycetota > Actinomycetes > Micromonosporales > Micromonosporaceae > Micromonospora > Micromonospora sp. WMMD736. Next base: position 4,535,488 of record NZ_JBMHMI010000001.1, on the reverse strand, counting down.
GTGCGAGGGCGGCCTCGTCCGCGAAAACCGCCGCCTCGGCTGAGAGCCCCTCCCACCCCCATTGCGCCGCCAATCATGCACTTTCTGCGGCGACAAAAGGCGTGTGGGGGGACATATCGCCAACCGAAAGGCAAGATCGGCGCGGGATACCGCGCGTTCGCACAGCATGGCGAACGGGCCGGGACCCCCCGTGGGTCCCGGCCCGCACGTCGGTCACCGGTTCAGTCGCGCTTGCGGTTCGGGTCTGGTTGGGTTGGGCCGCCCTGTTCGGCGAAGCGCCCCTCCTTGATCCGGTCGCGGAACGTTCCCTCGGTGACCTTGTCGAACTTCTCGCGGACGGTGTCGGCCAGGCCTTCCAACCGCTCCTCCGTCTGTTGAGCGACTTTCTTCGCCGGCTCCGCCATCGCTCCCCCTTGCCATGCCGGTAGGCCCGAATTAAGCCGTTTGTACCCCGTATCGACAGGTTAACGGAAGCGGCCCGGTCCGCGCCGGGAAATCGGAGCGCGGGCCGGGCCGAGGAGGCGGTACGTGGGGTCAGCGGTCGGTGTTGCGGCGGGGACGCCAGACCACCAACGCGGTGGACGTGCGGTTGGTCGGCACCAGATCACGACCCGGGAAGCGGGCCAGCGACTCCAGCTCGGCCACCCGGCGGTACGCGGCGTCCAACTCCGCCTCCAACCGCGCCACCCGCTGCTGCGCCTGCTCCAGCAGCCGCTCCAAGCCGATGATCCGCTTGACGCCGGCGAGGTTGATCCCGTCGTCCTGACTGAGCCGCTGCACCTCGCGCAGCAGCACCACGTCCCGGACGCTGTAGCGACGACCACCGCCGGCCGCCCGACCGGGCTGCACCAGCCCCAGCCGGTCGTACTGGCGCAGCGTCTGCGGGTGCATCCCCGCCATCCGCGCCGCCACCGAGATCATGAGCACCTTGGCCTCGTAGGCAGGGTCACCCGAACCGAGGAACTCGCCCGACATCCCGCTCACCTCCGCGTCCATCCCACCGGACTATCCGACCCGACGCACGCGCGCGTCGAGATGTTCCCGCGCCGCCGGCGGACTCTGCTCGGCGAACGCCTCCAGCGCGGCCCGCGCCTCGTCCGTCAGTCGAGCGGGCACCACCACGTCCAGGGTGACCAGCAGGTCGCCGGCCTGCCCGTCGCGGCGGACCACGCCCTTGCCCCGGGCGCGCAGCACCCGCCCGCTGGGCGTGCCCGGCGGCACCCGCAGCGTCACCGCGCCGTCGAGCGTGGGCACCCGCAGGTCCGTGCCGAGCACGGCCTCCGGGAAGGTCACCGGCACGGTCAACGTCAGGTCGTCCCCGGTACGCCCGAACAGCTCGTCCGGTCGGACCTTCACGTGCACGAACAGGTCGCCGGCCGGGCCGCCGCGCTCACCCGGCTCACCGCGCCCGGCCAGCCGGATGCGTTGGCCGTCGGCCACCCCGGCCGGGAAGCGCACGTTCATCGTGCGGGTCTTGGTGACCCCGCCGCTGCCGTGGCACTCCGGGCACTTCTCCTCCACCACGGTCCCGACGCCCTGGCAGTTGCCACACGGCTCGGAGAAGCTGAACGACCCCTGGTTGCGGGTGGTCACCCCGGCCCCGTGGCAGACCGGGCAGGTACGCGGTTGGGTGCCGGGCTTGGCGCCGTTGCCGTGACAGGTGTCGCAGACGCCGGGGGCGCGCAACGTCAGCGGCAGGGTCACCCCGCGCACCGCGTCACCGAAGTCGAGCGCCACCTCGGTCTCGACGTCCCGCCCACGGGCCGGACCGCGCGCCGCGGCCTGCCCACCGGCCTGCCCGCCCGAGAAGATCGAGCTGAACAGGTCCTGGAAGCCGGCTCCGCCGCCGAAGCGACGGTCGCCACCGCCCGCGCCGCCGCCGAACAGGTCGGAGACGTCGAACGGCATCCCGCCCGGCTGACCGCCGGCCCGGGCGTTACGCCGGAACGCGCCCGAACCGAACAGCGAACGCATCTCGTCGTACTCCCGGCGACGGCCGGGGTCCGACAGCACGTTGTACGCCTCGGAGACGGCCTTGAACCGCTCCTCGGCCTTCGGGTCGCCCGGATTGTGATCCGGGTGCGATTCCCGGGCCAGCTTGCGGTACGTCTTCTTGATGTCATCCGCGGAGGCGGCCTTGTCCACGCCGAGCACGGCGTAGAAGTCCTTCTCGAGCCAGTCCTTCGAACTCACCGGTCCACCCCCTTCCGACCGTCGTGGCCCGGCCGTCCCGCCCACCGCAACGCGGAGGACGGGACGGCCCGGTCACCGTCTCGCACTATTCCGGATCCGCGACCGCGACCAGCGCGGGGCGCAGCAGCCGCTCACCGAGCTGGTAGCCGCGCCGCATGACCTGCACGCAGGTCGGCTCGCTGACGTCGGCCGAGGTCTGGTGCGCGACGGCCTCGTGCCGGGTCGGGTCGAACGGGTCGCCCTGCTCGCCGAAGGCGGTCAGGCCGAACTTGCCCAGCGCGCCGGTGAGCTGGTCCGCCACCGTTCCGAACGGTCCGACCAGGTCGCCGTGTTCCCGCGCCCGGTCCAGGTCGTCCAGGATCGGCAGCAGCGCGGCCAGCACCGAGCCGGTCGCCTGCTCCTGCACCAGGGCACGGTCGCGGTCGACCCGCTTGCGGTAGTTGGCGTACTCCGCCGACACCCGCTGCAGATCCCTGGTCCGCTCGTCCAGCTCGGACCGGAGCGCGGTCAGCTCGGCACCGAGCGAGGTGCCCGTGCCGCCGCCGTCCACCGGCTGCGCCGGGGCGTCCACCACCGGCGGACCGGAGGGTTCCGGCCCGTCGGTGGCGTTGACCTCGACCTCGATCTCGTCGACCACGACCTCGGCGTCCTCGACGAGGCCTTCGGCCGGTACGCCGGTCTCCGCGTCGGCGGCGGTGCCCTCCGGCTCCGTCGCGTCACTGAGCTTGCGGTTGTTGCGGATGACGACCCGCTCCTCGGCGTCGGTGGTCGACTCCGTGGGCGCGGAGCCACCCGGCGTCGACCCGGTGTCGTCCGAGTCGGCGGCTCGTGGCTTCTGCGTCATGGGGCTACCTCATCCTTTCGCCGTGGATACGTGTCGGAGGCGGGCAGTCACTTCTTGCCGTCCTCGTCCACGATCTCCGCGTCGACCACGTCGTCGGGGCCGCCGGTCTGCGGGCCACCCGTGGCACCGGCCGCACCGGCCGCGCCCGGGCCGGCCTCGCCGCCGGGCTGACCCTGCTCGGCCTGCTGGGCGTAGAGCAGCGAGCCCGCCTGCTGGGAGACCTGCGCCAGCTTCTCGTGCGCCGACTTGATCTTCTCGATGTCCTGGCCGCCCAGGGCGCCCCGCAGCTCGCCGAGCGCCTCGTTGAGCTGGCCCCGGTTCTCGCTGGGCAGCTTGTCGCCACTCTCGGCCAGGAACTTCTCGGTCTGCCACTGCAGCGCCTCGGCCACGTTGCGCGTCTCGGCGTCGTCGCGACGACGCTTGTCCTCCTCCGCGTGCTCCTCGGCGTCCCGGCGCATGCGCTCGATGTCGTCCTTCGGCAGCGAGGAGCCGCCGGTGATCGTCATCTTCTGTTCCTTGCCGGTGCCCAGGTCCTTGGCGTGCACGTTGACGATGCCGTTGGCGTCGATGTCGAAGGCGACCTCGATCTGCGGCACGCCGCGCGGCGCCGGCGGGAGGCCGGTCAGCTCGAAGGTGCCGAGCTTCTTGTTGTAGGCCGCGATCTCCCGCTCGCCCTGGAACACCTGGATCAGCACCGACGGCTGGTTGTCGTCGGCGGTGGTGAACACCTCGGAGCGCTTGGTCGGGATGGTGGTGTTGCGCTCGATGAGCTTGGTGAAGATGCCGCCCTTGGTCTCGATGCCCAGGCTCAGCGGGGTCACGTCGAGCAGCAGGACGTCCTTGACCTCACCCTTGAGCACACCGGCCTGCAGGGCGGCGCCGACGGCGACGACCTCGTCCGGGTTGACGCCCTTGTTGGGGTCGCGGCCGGTGAGCTGCTTGACCAGGTCGGTCACGGCCGGCATCCGGGTCGAACCACCGACCAGGATGACGTGCTCGACGTCGGAGATCTTGATCCCGGCGTCCTTCACGGCCTGCTCGAACGGGCCCTTGCAGCGGTCCAGCAGGTCCTGCGTCATCCGCTGGAACTCGGCGCGGCTGAGCGTCACGTCCAGGTGCAGCGGGCCGGCGGAGCCGGCGGTGATGTACGGCAGGTTGATGTTGGTGGTGGTGGCGGCGGACAGCTCGATCTTGGCCTTCTCGGCGGCCTCACGGAGGCGCTGGAGGGCCATCTTGTCCTGACCGAGGTCGATGCCGTGCTCACCGCGGAACGTCTTGACCAGGTGGTCGATGATCCGCTGGTCCCAGTCGTCGCCACCGAGGTGGTTGTCACCGCTGGTCGACTTGACCTCGATGACGCCCTCGGCCAGCTCCAGCAGCGACACGTCGAAGGTGCCGCCACCGAGGTCGAAGACCAGGACGGTCTGCTCCTTGGAGCCCTTGTCCAGCCCGTACGCCAGGGCGGCCGCGGTCGGCTCGTTGACGATCCGCAGCACGTTGAAGCCGGCGATCTCACCGGCCTCCTTGGTGGCCTGGCGCTGGCTGTCGTTGAAGTAGGCCGGGACGGTGATCACCGCGTCGGTGATCTGCTCACCCAGGTACGCCTCGGCGTCCCGCTTGAGCTTCATCAGGGTCCGGGCCGAGATCTCCTGCGGGGTGTACTTCTTGCCGTCGATGTCGACGGACCAGTTCGTGCCGACCTCACGCTTGACCGAACGGATCGTCCGGTCCGGGTTGGTCACCGCCTGGCGCTTCGCGACCTCACCGACGAGCACCTCGCCGTTGCGGGCGAACGCGACGATCGACGGGGTCGTCCGCGAGCCCTCAGCGTTGGCGATGACGGTGGGCTCACCGCCCTCGAGAACGCTGACGCAGGAGTTCGTCGTGCCGAGGTCGATACCGACCGCACGTGCCATCTTCGCTTCCTCGCTTCGTAAGGTTGTGCAGGTGACGGGCACCGCCCGCTACTGCTCGGCGGGCCCGCCCGCAGCGGTCCCGACCACAAGTTGAGTGAACTTGACTCAATAGTGCCACGCGTCTGCCAATCGTCAAGTCGAGTTGAGCCGACCCGACGCAACCCAGACGTTATTACCGTCCGGTTGTCTTCCCTTGCATCGGTCGGGCACGCTTTAGCGGTGACGACGCACGGCGATTCCGCCACCCGTTCCGGCGCGCCCGCCGTCGCCGCCCGCACCGTCCCGCCGGACGCTGCCCAGGAGCCGTCAGTCACCACCGGGGACGACAGCCTCCCCGGCGCGCTGGCGGGCCTGAGGGCCGCGATCGGCGCGACCCGCTACCCGCTCGCGCTGCCCTCCGCCAACGCGGCCCGGCAGGCTGCCGGTGCCCTCACCGATCAGCTCGACGACTACCTGCTGCCCCGGCTGGCCCGGCTCGACGCCCCGCTGCTCGTCGTGGTCGGCGGCTCCACCGGCGCGGGGAAGTCGACCCTGGTCAACAGCCTGGTCAAGGCCCGGGTCAGCGCCGCCGGGGTGCTGCGTCCCACCACCCGCTCCCCGGTGCTGGTCTGCAACCCGGCCGACGCGACCTGGTTCCGGCAGGGTGACCTGCTACCCGGGCTGACGCGTACCACCGAGCCGAGTGACGACCCACGCTCACTACACCTGGTCAGCGCGCCGGCCCTACCCCCTGGCCTCGCGTTCCTCGACGCGCCGGACATCGACTCGGTGGTCGACGCCAACCGCGCCCTCGCGGGCCAACTGCTCGCCGCCGCCGACCTCTGGCTCTTCGTCACCACCGCCGCCCGGTACGCCGACGCGGTGCCCTGGGAACTGCTACGCAGCGCGCGGGGCCGGGGAGCCGTGATCGCCATGGTGCTCGACCGGGTGCCGGCCGAGGCCAGCGACGAGATCGCCGCGCACCTGACCGAGATGCTCGCCACCCAGGACCTGGACCGGGCACCCCTGTTCGTCCTGCCGGAGACCTGGGTCGACGGTCAGGGGCTGCTGCCCGAGGGGGTCACCGCGCCGCTGGCCGAGTGGTTCGCCCGACTCGCCGCCGACGCCGACGCCCGTTCCGCGGTGGTCCGGCAGACGCTGGACGGCGCGCTGGCCGCCCTGCACCCCGCCGTCGAGGAGCTGGCCGACGCCGCCGACGAGCAGGTCACCGCCGCCGACGCGCTGGACGAGCGGGTACGGGCGGCGTACCGCACCGCCGAGCGGACCGTCGAGCAGGGTCTGCGGGACGGTCGACTGCTCCGCGGTGAAGTGCTGGCCCGCTGGCAGGAGTTCGTCGGCACCGGCGAGTTCTTCCGCACCCTGGAGGCCCGCATCGGGCGTCTGCGGGACCGGGTGGTGGCCGCCGTCACCGGCCGGCCCGCGCCCGCCGCCGAGCTGCGCAACGCCATCGAGTCGCAGCTCGTCACCCTGCTGCGCGGGGTGGCGTCCGAGGCCGCCGAATCCGCGTATACCGGGTGGAAGGCGCACCCGGCCGGCGCGGACCTGCTCGATCCGGCGCTCGCCCACCCGAGCGGCGACCTGCCCGAACGCGCCGAGCGGATGGTCCGGGACTGGCAACGCGGCGTGCTGGAACTGGTCCGCGTCGAGGGTGGCGACAAGCGGTTCGTGGCCCGGACGGCCGCGTACGCGGTGAACGCCACCGGGCTGGCCGTGATGATCGCCGTGTTCGCCTCGACCGCGTTCATCCCCACCGGGTTGGAGGTGGCGACCGGGGCCGGTACGACGGTCGCCGCGCAGGCCGTACTCCAGGCGATCTTCGGCGACCAGGCGGTGCGTACCCTCGCTGCCAAGGCCCGGGTCGACCTGTTGGCGCGGGTGCGGACGCTGCTGGACGCGGAGGCCGACCGCTTCCTCGCCCGCACCGCCGACGCCCGGCCCGCCGGGGCGGCCGGCGAGACGCTGCGCCAGGCTGCCGGGCGGGTCGAGCTGGCCCGGCACCGCAGCGGCCTCGCCGACCACGACGGCACCCTGCCGGCCGGCGACGAGGAGGGTTCGCGATGAGCAACATCGCCGGCCGGGTACGCGAAGCCTTCCGCGGTGACCAGCGGATCGACCCGGACGGGCTGATCGCCCGCCTGGACGCGGTACGCCGGCTGCTGACCGCCGTCGACGGTCTGCTGCCCGACGCCGAACTGGTGCCCGCGCACACCCTGGTCGAACGGGCCGGCACCCGGCTCGCGCTGTCCCGCGACCACACCGTCGTCGCCCTCGCCGGCGCGACCGGGAGCGGCAAGTCCAGCCTGTTCAACGCGCTGGCCCAACTCGAACTCTCACCGGTCGGCGTGCGCCGGCCCACCACCGGTGTGACACACGCGTGCGTGTGGGGCCCGCTGGAGGACGCCAACCGGCTGCTCGACTGGATCGGGGTGCTGCCCCGGCACCGCTTCGTCCGCGAGAGCGCGCTCGACGGCGACGACGAGACGCCCCTGCACGGCCTGATCCTGCTCGACCTGCCCGACTTCGACTCGGTGCAGCGGTCCCACCGCCTCGAGGTGGACCGGTTGCTCGGCCTCGTCGACCAGGTCGTCTGGGTGGTCGACCCGCAGAAGTACGCCGACCGGGTCATCCACGACAGCTACCTGCGCGAGTTCCACCGGCACCGGGACGTCACCCTGGTCGTGCTCAACCAGGCCGACCGGCTGCCCGCGGCCGAACTGCCCCGCGTCCTGGACGACCTGCGCCGACTGCTCGACTCCGACGGGCTGACCGGCGTACCCCTGCTCGCCACCACCGCCATCGACCCGGCGGGGATGGTCGGGCTGCGCACCGCGCTGGAGCGTACGGTCGCCGAGCGGCAGGCCGCCCTGCGTCGACTGGCCGGCGACGTCGACACGGTCGTCGCCGGGCTGGACGAGATGATCGGCTCGGCCCGACCGGTCGGCGGTCCGAACGACGCGACCGTCGCCGGGCTGAACCGGGCGCTGGCCGGCGCCGCCGGAGTGCCGGCGGTGAGCGAGGCGGTGGAGCGGGCGTACCGACATCGAGCCGGTGCGGCCACCGGCTGGCCGGTGGTCCGGGGCTGGCGGCGGCTGCGGCCCGACCCGCTGCGCCGGCTGCACCTGCCCGGCCCGACCGGCGCGGACGCCGACCCGGCCGAGAGCCTGGTGGCGGCGACCTCGGTGCCCGATCCGACGGCCGCCCAACGGTCGGCGCTCGGTCTGGCGATCCGTGCCGTGGCCGACCGGGCCGGCGGCGACCTGCCCGCCGCCTGGCCGACGGCGGTGACCTCCGCGGCCCGGTCCCGCCTCGACGACCTGCCGGACGCACTGGACCGCGCGATCGCCGGCACGGACCTCGGCCTCAACCACCAGCCGGTCTGGTGGCGGGTCGTCGGTGGCGTGCAGTGGCTGGTCACCCTGGCCGCCGTGGTCGGCCTGGGCTGGCTGGCACTCGGCTACGCGCTGCGCGCGCTCGGCCTGCCCGCGCTCGACAACCCCATGGTCGGGCAGGTGCCGCTGCCGACCGTGCTGCTGCTCGGTGGCCTGCTGGCCGGGCTGCTGACGGCGGCGCTGACCCGACCGGTCGTACGCTGGGCGGCCCAACGTGCGCGGGCCCGAGCCCGGCAGCGCCTGACGGTCCGGGTCGCCGAGGTCGGCGAGGAGTACGTGCTCGCCCCGGTACGGATCGTGCTCACCTCGTACGCGCAGGCGCGCGACGCGCTGCGCGAAGCTGCCCGCCGCTGACGCCTCTGCGTACGCCCCGAGCGGCGTAGGGTCGAAGCATGGCCACGCCTCAGACCCCTTACGACGCGGTGCTGCACGCCGCACGCGACGTGACCAAGCTGGAGTCCGCCCTCGACGCCGAGATGCTCGGCAGCGCGCTGCTGGGCAGTGTCTACGCCATCGCGGAGACCGACCGTGACACCGCCGTGCGGGAGTTCGTCACCGGGTTCCTCGCCGCCACCGCCCGCCGCCGGATCGCGGCGGCGACCACCATCCGCCAGGTCTTCGCCGCGCTCGTCCCGACCGCCGAAGGCGTCGAGCGGGTACGTCCCGGCAGTCAGGCCCCGGCCTGGTCAGGCCAGCTCGGCCGGGTGCACCTCACCGGCAGCTGGGCGTACGGCGACGTCTACGGCGACCAGACCTCCTACCTCGCCACCTTCGCGTACGACGACGCGGCCGGCGGCCCGGAGCACGCGCTGGTGGCCCTCGTCGACCACAACATCGGGATCACCAAGGACATCTTCGTGGGCGGGCCCGCCGAACGGATCCTGGACCAGGTCCGGCAGATGTGCGCGGACGACGAGCTGACCTGGTTCCGCACCGAGGACCCGGCCCGGCTGCGCGGCGAGGTGGCCCGTCACCTCTCGGTCACCGACGACCTGGGTGAGTTGCCCGGCGAGGGCTCGCTCGCCACCGACCGCGCGCTCGTCGGCGCCCGGCTCGCGATGCTGCCCACGGCCGCCGTGCCGACCGGCCCGGACGAGGTCGAACCGCTATCCGCCGCCGAGCGCACCGACCTGGTCCGGCGGTTCCTGGCATCACCGGAGGCCGCCCGGTTCGGCCTCGACACCGTCGACGGTCCCGAGCTCGCATCGCTGCACTTCTGCCTGAGCCTGCTGCTGGACCACGCGGCGTCCTTCCCCGACTCCGACCCGATGCGGTGGAGCCCGGCGGTGTCCGGGCTCTTCCTGCTCGACTGGGTACACCGCCGTGCCGTGCTCGACATGGACGACGCGGCGATGCTGCCCCGGGTACTGCGCGCCTGGGCTCGGTACGCGTCACAGCAGCGCGGACTGCCCGAGGCCGCCGCCGAACGGACCGACGAGGCGATCGAGGAGATGGTGCCGGAGTTCGCCCGGCTCTACTCGACCGGCGAGCGACGTAGCCCGGCCACGGCGGCCGTCGCGCAGCTCATGGCCGACGGCGTGGACCCGGACGACCCGGCCGCGCTGGACGCCTGGATCGAGGCGAACCGGCACCGACTCGCCGACGACGGCGCCTGACGGCATCGGGCGGGTGGCAGCACCGAGCCGCCCGCCCGGCAGGTCCGTCCTCAGCGCAGGGCACCGAAGACGACCGCGGCGATCAGCGCGCCGAGTCCTCCGCCGGCGAGCACCTGCGCGACGGTGTGGTCCCGCAGGCGTACCCGGGCCCAACCGACCACGCCCAACAGCGGCGCGGCGACCAGGAACCCGCGCCCGAAGGTCAGCGTCAGGATGACCAGGGTGCCGGCGGAGACCGCCGAGTGGATCGACATCTTCCACCAGTGGCTCACCGACACGGCGACCACCAGTCCGACCAGCCCGGCCACCGCCAGCGCCAGCAGGGGCCGTGGTGCGCCGAGGACGACGAGCAGGGCGAGCCCGGCGGTGACCGAGCCGAGTCCGACCAGCAGGGGGATCCGGCGCTGCTCCCGGCGGCCGATGTGGTGGTCGGTGAGCCGCCCCCGGCGGACCCCGCCGACGATGTAGGCGAACGGGATGCCGGTGACGAAGACCGTCGCGAGCAGGCCCCACACCAACCCTCGAACGCTGCCCCGACTGCTGTGCCAGCTCACGGTGATGATCAGCAGCGACACCAACACGGCCGGGGCGGTCAGCTCGGTGACGAGCCGGGCGACCCGCAGCCCAGGACCACGACGAGGGCCGACCGGGCGGGGTTCCACACCGCCGCCCACGCCACCCCCTCCGCTGACCAGCGCCGTCTCGGCGACACCTGCCCGACACCGTACCGCCGAAAAGGCCCCCGAACGGCAGCTCCCGCCCCCGGACCCGCCCCCGCCCAAGCGGCCGCTCGCGGTGATCAAGAAGTTTGCGTCACCACGACCGCGCTTCTTGACGCAAACCTCTTGATCACCGAGGTCCGGTGGGCTGCGCGGGTCCACGATCGCGCCGATCTTGCGGTTTCTGCTGTCGTTTTGGGCGTATCACGCCTTATGTCACGACAGGAAGTACAAGATCGCGGCGGGTTCGGGGGCGGCGGCGGGGATGGGCGCGAGCGACGGTGACGGCGCGGTGGTGGGCGGACGTGGGGTCGCGGACGGGTGTGGGGTCGCGGACGGGGGTGGGGTGGGCGACGGGGGTGGGGTGCGCGGGGGCGCGGAGAGCGTGTTGGTGGGGACGGCGGTGGCGGTGGGTGTCGTCGGATCGGTCGTGGCGGGCGTACCCGGGTCGGTGGCGGTGGGTGTCGTCGGATCGGTCGGCGACGGGCTCGGGGTGGACGTCTCGGTCGGGTCCGGGTCCGGTGGCGCGGTCGGCGACGGTATCGAGGACGGGCTGGGCGGCGACCCGGCCGGCGGGGTGCTGCGGGTGGGCCGGGGTGCCGGAGGCGCGGACACCACCCGGCGGGTGGGCACCCGGTCGTCGACGTGCGGGCCGTACCACGACTCGTCCGGGACACGCCGCGGAGCGCCGGGCAGCCAGTCGGTGGTCGCGGTCGGGCCGGCGCTGGGTGTGCCGGGGGACGGGAGCACGGGCGGCGGCGGCTGACTGGTCACCGGCATCGGGATGACCACCGGCCCGACCGACGGGGTCGGGAAGAACGGCGTGCTGGTGTCCGGCAACGCGGAGGTGCCGGGGGTGGCCGAGCCAGCGCTGAGCGCCGCGAGCACGGGCATCGACGCGGTGCCGGCCAGGAGTGCGACGGTGAGCAGGTATCCCCGGGAGGGAGCACCCGCTCCGGGTGCCCGGTGCGCCCCGATCACCCGGCGGTAGCCGCCTGGCGAACGGTGGCGGCCGAGCACGGGTGTGCCGGGCCCGTCACCTGACTCGTCCACCGCACACCCCTCGTCGTCGGACCCTGTGGTCGCTGTGGGCACCGCGTGGGGCGGTTAATCCGGCCAATCACCCGATCGGTGCGATCCTGCGGGAATCAGCGTCGCCCAGTTACGGTCCGTCAGCCAACACCCACCGCGTGTCGACACGCGACACTGACCGAACGGTGACGAACCAGCACCGGATGCCCGGTGGACGCGCAGCGGCACGATGACGACAAAGGCCGGCAAACCGTAGACGGTCGGAATGCGACCCGGGCGTACTGTGGGCACGCTCACCTGCTCTGAGAATATGGAGCACGACGGCAACGCAGCCGCGACCTCCGCGCACCCCCGCGGCAGGCGCGGCCCGGCGCCGGCGCTCCCGATCCGGGTTCGGCCAGAACCCGGCTCACGCCGCGCGGCAACCCCCACCCGGGCTAGGCGCGGCCGCCAGGAACCGGTCCGGCAGCAGCCGGACAGGCGCACGAGTTGCGTGGCCGGGTGACCCCCCGGTGCCGACGCAGACACGACAGGGAGAGACCGATGGCAAAGGGCGACCCCGGGGGCACCACCCGCAGCAGGCGGGCAGCTCCCCGCTCCAGAAAGGGCGCGGCCGGCAACCCCGAGCTGGTGCAGCTGCTCACCCCCGAAGGCGAGCGGATCGACAGCGCCACCGGACCGGACGGCACCGAATACCGCGTCGACTTCACCGACGAGGAGTACCGCGGGCTCTACCGCGACCTGGTGCTGGTCCGCAAGCTGGACGCCGAGGCGACCGCATTGCAGCGGCAGGGCGAGCTGGGCCTCTGGGCCAGCCTGCTCGGCCAGGAGGCGGCGCAGGTCGGCTCGGGGCGCGCGCTGCGTCCGCAGGACATGGCCTTCCCGACCTACCGGGAGCACGGCGTCCTCTACTGCCGGGGCATCGACCCGATCATGCCGCTCGGCCTGTTCCGCGGCGTCGACCAGGGCGGCTGGGACCCGAACGAGTTCAAGTTCAATATGTACACGATCGTCATCGGGGCGCAGACCCTGCACGCGACCGGGTACGCCATGGGCATCACCATGGACGGCAAGGTCGGCACCGACGACGGCGAGGCCGCGATCGCCTACTTCGGCGACGGAGCCACCAGCCAGGGCGACGTCAACGAGGCATTCGTCTGGGCCAGCGTGTTCAACGCGCCGCTGGTCTTCTTCTGCCAGAACAACCAGTACGCGATCTCCGAGCCGCTGGAGCGGCAGACCCGTGTCCCGCTCTACCAGCGGGCCGCCGGCTTCGGTTTCCCCGGCGTACGGGTGGACGGCAATGACGTGCTGGCGTCGTACGCGGTCACCCGCACGGCACTGGACAACGCGCGGCACGGGCAGGGTCCGAGCCTGATCGAGGCGTACACCTACCGGATGGGCGCGCACACCACCTCCGACGACCCGACCCGCTACCGGATCGCCAGCGAAGTGGAGTCGTGGCAGGCGAAGGACCCGATCCTGCGGGTCAGGACCTTCCTGGAGAAGCAGCAGATCGCCGACGCGGCCTTCTTCGCCGAGGTCGACGAGCAGGCCCGCCGCGAGTCGGTGCACCTGCGCGAGCGGGTGCTCGCCATGCCCAACCCGGAGCCGGTGACGATGTTCGACCACGTCTACCCCAACGGCTCCCCGCTGCTCGACGAGCAGCGTGCGCAGTTCAACCGCTACATGGAGTCGTTCGAGGGGAGCGCCCACTGATGGCCACGGAGACGCTCACCATCGGCAAGGCCCTCAACACCGGTCTGCGTCGCGCCCTGGAGAACGACCCCAAGGTCGTCATCATGGGCGAGGACGTCGGCAAGCTCGGCGGCGTCTTCCGGATCACCGACGGGCTCCAGAAGGACTTCGGCGACCAGCGGGTGATCGACACCCCGCTCGCCGAGTCCGGCATCATCGGTACCGCCGTCGGCCTGGCCATCCGTGGCTACCGGCCGGTCTGCGAGATCCAGTTCGACGGCTTCGTCTACCCCGCGTACGACCAGATCGTGTCGCAGGTGGCGAAGATGCACTACCGCTCGGGCGGCAAGCTCAGCATCCCGATGGTGATCCGGATTCCGTTCGGCGGCGGCATCGGCGCGGTCGAGCACCACTCCGAGTCGCCGGAGGCGTACTTCGCGCACACCGCCGGCCTGAAGGTGGTGACCTGCGCCAACCCGCAGGACGCGTACGTGATGATCCAGCAGGCCATCGCCTCGGACGACCCGATCGTCTTCCTGGAGCCCAAGCGGCGCTACTGGGAGAAGGGTCAGGTGGACCTGGACGCGCCGCTGTCCGACGCGTACCCCCTGCACTCGGCCCGCGTGGTGCGGCCCGGCACGGACGCGACCGTGCTGGCGTACGGCCCGATGGTGCGCACGTGCCTGGAGGCCGCGACGGCCGCCGCCGAGGACGGCCGGGAGCTGGAGGTCATCGACCTGCGCACGCTGTCCCCGCTGGACCTGGGCGCGGTCTACGAGTCGGTGAAGCGCACCGGCCGCGCGGTCGTGGTGCACGAGGCGCCGTCCAACATCGGGCTGGGCGCCGAGCTGGCGGCACGGATCACCGAGGAGTGCTTCTATTCCCTGGAGTCGCCCGTGCTGCGGGTGACCGGCTTCGACACCCCCTACCCGGCGGCCCGGGTGGAGGAGGAGTACCTGCCCGACCTCGACCGGGTGCTCGACGCCGTCGACCGCACCTTCGGCTGGTGAGCGACATGTCCCGGATCAAGACGTTCAACCTGCCCGACCTGGGCGAGGGACTGACCGAGGGCGAGATCCTGGCCTGGCTGGTCAAGGTCGGCGACACCATCGAGCTGAACCAGCCGATCGTCGAGGTCGAGACGGCCAAGGCCGCGGTGGAGATCCCGGCGAAGTGGGCCGGGCAGGTGCAGGCGATCCATCACCCGGAGGGCACCACGGTCGAGGTCGGTACGCCGATCATCGCGATCGACACCGACCCCGGTGCGGGCCCGCTGGACACCACGGCCACGCCCGCCGGTGACCTGCCCACTCCGTCGGCGGCGTCGCTGGCGGCCGTGGAGGTGGCTCCCGCCGAGGGCATGGTCGAGCCGGGCCTGATCGGTGGTGCCGCCCCGGGCGGCCGCACGGCGGTCCTGGTCGGCTACGGCCCCCGTACGACAAGCGCGAAGCGCCGCCCCCGCAAGGGTGCCGTCCCGGCGCAGGCCGCGACCCCCGTGGCCCCCAGTGGGGTCGATCATGGAGTTGTGGTGGGTGACAAAATCACCCCGACCTCCGCAAGGCCGGCACCACAAGTCCATGATCGACGCGGCGGGGCGGGCGGGGCAGGCACGGCGGTCGTGCTGGCCAAGCCGCCGGTGCGGAAGTTGGCCAAGGATCTTGGGGTTGACCTGCGGGTGCTGATCGGGTCGGGGCCGCTGGGCTCGATCACCCGGGAGGACGTACAGCGGGCGGCGAGCGGGACCCCCACGGTGGCCGAGCCGGTCGCGGTGACCTCGACCGCGACGAGCGCCGCGAACTTCGGCGCGGACCGTGAGCAGCGCATCCCGGTCAAGGGGGTCCGCAAGCTCACCGCCGAGAACATGTCCCGCTCGGCGTTCACCGCCCCGCACGTGACGGAGTTCCTGACCGTCGACGTGACCCGGGCGATGAGGGCGTTGGAGCGCCTGCGGGGCCGGCGCGAGTGGCGCGATGTACGGGTCTCGCCGTTGCTGCTGGTGGCGAAGGCCGTACTGCTGGCCGTCAAGCGTCACCCCATGGTCAACTCGACCTGGGCGGGTGACGAGATCGTGGTCAAGGAGTACGTCAACCTCGGTATCGCGGCGGCGACCGAACGCGGCCTGATCGTGCCCAACGTCAAGGACGCCGGTCGGCTCTCGCTCCGCGAGCTGGCGGACGCGTTGAACGACCTGGTGCAGACGGCGAAGTCCGGCCGCACCTCGCCCGCCGACATGTCCGGCGGCACCCTGACGATCACCAACGTCGGGGTATTCGGCGTGGACACCGGAACGCCGATCCTGCCGCCGGGTGAGTCGGCGATCCTCGCCTTCGGCGCGGTGCGGGAGATGCCCTGGGTGCACAAGGGCAAGGTCAAGGTTCGGCAGGTGACCACCCTGGGGCTGAGCTTCGACCACCGGATCATCGACGGTGAGCTGGGCTCGAAGTTCCTGCGCGACATCGGCGACTTCCTCGCCGACCCCGAGGCGGCGCTGCTCGCCTGGACCTGACGGTTCGCGACGCCAGCCACGGCCGGTGTGCCACGGGTTAACGCCCGGCACACCGGCCGTGTCCGTTGGTCGACGAAATCGTCGGCAGCACCCCCTTGTTGACCTTCGATCATTAGGCAGGTGTCCGAGCTCACCTAATAATCGATGGAAGTTGGCCGGCTTCTGCGGTTGAATAGACACATCAGGGGCCGACAACCGAATAGCCAGGGGGACCCAGCAATGAGCAGCATGATCGAGCGAATCCGCAACCACCGCGAGGCCAACCGCCGCGCCCGTGCCATCGAGCACGCGTTGCGCTCGGCGAACTCGCCGGCCGTTCGCGAGGAGCTTCTCGTCATCGCCCAGCGTCACATGAGCTGACGCTCCACGACTTCCCTCACCTCCTCCAGATCGATGGCCCTCCCGGCTCACCGGGTGGGCCATCGGCATTCCACCCGCGCGTCACACCGGGACGCCCGCACGTGACACCGGGATTCCGCGCTGCCGCAGCGCCCGGTACGGTGGGCTTCGGTCGCCGCCCGCCGGCCCGGCCGACGCCGAGCCGATAGAAGCTGCTCGACACCACCCGGCGACGGGCAGTGACGACCGGTGCTCCTTTGGACGCCCCAAGGGGCCACCGGATACGGTGCGGGGAGCCGGCACGGCGGTACGCCGGTGACGCCGGCAGCCATGCCGAGGAGACCGATCGGCACCGGCGGCCGACATGTGATGGAGGAGGCGCACCCATGACGTCCGAGGGCCCGCACCGTCCCGGCCAGGAGCCGGACGAGGTGTCACCGGGCGCCGGCGGACCGGCGCCGTACGGCGACCGCCCGGCGCAGCCGGACAACGGCAACAACGCCGCCGGCCCCGACCTGGGCTGGGCACCACCCCCGCCGCCCGCGCGACCGAACCCGTCCTGGGCGACCCAGGTGGAGCCGCAGCCGAACCCCGCGTGGGGCGCCGCCGCCGCGCCGCAGCCCAGCGAGCCGGCTCAGCCCGCCTGGGCCGCCGGAGGTCCGCCGGAGCCGGCCCCGACCGCCCAGTGGACCCCCGCGCAGCAGGCCTGGACGCCACCCGAGCAGCCGGCCCCCGCCTGGCCCGCCGCCTCCACCGAGCAGCAGCCCGACTGGGCACAGACCCAACCGGCCGCGCGTGGCGCCGCCCAGGTGCCCCCGGCCACCACCGCCTGGCCCGCCCAGGACGACCCGTCCCGCTCCGGCGGATGGGCCGGCGGGGCTGCCCCGGTCAGCCCTCCAGCCCCGGAGTGGCACGCCGAGCCGGCGCAGCCCGCCGGCCGCGCTGGCGTACCCACGCAGCAGGACGACCCGTCGGGATCGGGCGGATGGTCCGTCGGTGCCGCCGCCGCCCGGGAAGACCAGCCCGTGTGGACGCCGGCCGAGCAGGCGCCCCAGACCTGGGGCCAGCCGGCCGAGCAGGCGTCGCCCGGCTGGGCGCCCGCCGAAGCGGCCGGGGCACGCGGCGCGGCCCAGGTCCCGGCCGGTACCTGGCCCGGGCAGGACGAGGCCCCGCAGCCGACGGCCTGGGGTGGCGCAGAGAGCCGTCCGCAGCAACCGGACTGGGTGCTTCCGTCCCAGGACCAGCCGGTCGAGCGTCCGGAACCGACCGCGTGGCCCCAGGCCGAGCAGTCCGGCCCGGCGTCCGCCCGGGCCAGCGTCAGCGTGCCCGGCAACGACGCGACGCCCGGCTGGGCCGCCGCCGGCCCGGACAACCAGGCGCCTGCCGCTCCCGGCGTCGCCCAGGCCGAGCCGTGGGCAGCGGGCGAGGTGTGGGGCCGCGCCGAGGCGGAGGCATCCGCACAGGCCCGCGGCGGCTGGGACGCCGACCGGAGTGACGAGCCGCCGGTGTATCAGCCCGCACCCGCGCCCGGCATCTCACCTGCCAACGCCGTGCCGCTGCCACCGCAGGAGCAGCGCGTACCGGGTGCGAGCCTCGCCGCCGCCCCACCGGCCGACTACGTACCCTCGCCGCCGTTCGCCCCGCTTCCCGAGCAGCCGGCGTACCCCGAGCGGGACACTCCGGACGTACCGCACGAAGCCGAACCGGTCGGCTGGGGCCGGGCCGAGGAGGCGGCGGCTGGTGCCGCCGTCGTGCCCGCTCCGCGTACCTCGCCGGAGTCCGGGGCGGGCCGCGCGGTCGTACCGGCGTCGGACGCCGAATCGGCCGCGGGCGCGGCGGGCCGCGCCTCGGCGAGCGCTTCGGTGCCGCTGGCCAGCCGCGTGATGCCCCCGGCCGACCAGGCCATGCGGCCCGCCAGCACGGCCGCACCCCAACCTCGGGTGTACGGCCGCCCGGCCCGGCCCGAGGAGGACGAGCCGGAGCAGGCGGGTCCCGAGGCGTTCCAGGCCAACCCGAGCCCCGAACACCCGGGCGCACCCGACTGGCAGCAGGAGGCCGACCGCCCCGGCGCCCCGGACTGGCAGCAGGCGCCCGAGCGCCCGGCCGTACCGGACTGGCAGCAGGACGCCGGCCGTCCCAGCGTCCCCGACTGGCAGCAGGCGCCCGAGCGCCCGGCCGTACCGGACTGGCAGAACGGGCCGGAACGGCAGGGCTTCCCCGGCTGGGGCGAGGAACCGCCGTCCGCGCCGAACGCTTTCGGTGAGCCGCCCGCAGCGGCTGCCGCCGCACCGCCGGCCTTCCCGCCCGGTGTGCCGTCCTTCGTCGACGCGCCGGGCAACAACCGGCCGATGAACGGGGTACGGCCGCAGTCCGGCGGGGAGCGTCCGGAGGACCGGTTTGGACCGGGTGCGCCGGCTTCCGGGAGCGCCGCGGTGAACGGTGCTGCGGGCTTCGGCGGGCCGGTCGTCGAGCAGCCGCCGGGGGCGCAGTTCCCGGCCTTCCCGCCGCCGCAGCCCACGCCGTCCTGGGGCCAGGAGCCCAGCGAATCGGACCAGGGTCGGTTCGACGCGTTCAAGCCGGACGCGGCGGAGGAGCCCAAGGCGGAACCGCCCACTCCGAAGGTACGCAACGGGCGGGTCCTGGCCGCGGTGCTGATCGCCGCCGTGCTCATCCTGGCGGTGCCGCTCGGTCTGCTGATGTTGCTCGGCAAGTTCGGTGGCGGCGACGACACGCCGGCCTTCGACCCGGCAGTCGGCACCTGCGTCAAGCAGGTCGGCCAGGGTGCCTCGGAGGTGGCCTGCACCGAGGCGGGCGCGTTCACGATCGTCTCCAAGGTGGATGCGAAGGAGAAGTGCGCCGACCCGGCGCAGCCCCACGTGGTGCTGCCCGGCGAGGGCACCAACCGGGTGCTCTGCCTCAAGCCGGCCACCAAGTAGGACCGACGACGGCGGGGTCACGGGCGACCGTGGCCCCGCCGCTTCGCGCCCGGGATGGTCCCGGCGCGTGATGTCGTCCGGGTCACGACGGCCGCGCCGATGCCGCGTGGCAGGCTGGCAGGCATGGGAACGACAGCGCGCGTACGGGCACCTGAGCTTCGGGGCCGGCAGTGGCTCAACACCGGCGGCAAGGACCTGACCCTCCAGGATCTGCGTGGCAAGATCGTTCTTGCCGATTTTTGGACCTTCTGCTGCATCAACTGCCTGCACGTGCTGGACGAGCTTCGGCCGCTGGAGGAGAAGTACGGCGACGTGCTCGTCGTGATCGGCGTGCACTCGCCGAAGTTCGAGCACGAGAAGGACGCCGACGCGCTGGTCGCCGCCGTCGAGCGCTACGGCGTGCACCACCCCGTACTCGACGATCCCGAGCTGGACATGTGGCAGCAGTACGCGGCCCGCGCCTGGCCGACCCTGTCGGTGATCGACCCCGAGGGGTACGTGGTGGCCACCATGGCCGGCGAGGGTCACGCCGAAGGGCTGGCCCGGCTGATCGACGAGCTGATCGCCACCCACGAGGCGAAGGGCACCCTGCACCGGGGCGACGGGCCGTACGTCCCTCCGCCGGCACCGGAGACCGCGCTGCGCTTCCCGGGCAAGGCGGTGCTGCTGCCGAACGGCAACCTGCTGGTCTCCGACTCGGCCCGGCACTCCCTGGTCGAGGTGGCCCCGGACGGCGAGACGGTGGTGCGCCGGATCGGCTCGGGCGAGCGGGGTCGGGCCGACGGGCCGGCCGGCTCGGCGACCTTCTCCGAGCCGCAGGGCCTGTGCCTGCTGCCCACGCAGGTCGCCGAGGTGGCCGGTTACGACCTGGTGGTGGCCGACACCGTCAACCACCTCCTGCGTGGCGTACGGCTGGAGTCCGGCGAGGTGGTCACCGTCACCGGCAGCGGGCGGCAGTGGCGTGCCGTGGTCGACGACCACGCGCACGACGCGCTCTCGGTGGACCTGTCCTCGCCGTGGGATCTGGCCTGGTACGACGACAAGCTGATCATCGCCATGGCGGGCATCCACCAGCTCTGGTGGTTCGACCCGATCAAGCGGACCGCCGGCATGTACGCGGGCACCACCGTGGAGGCGCTGCGGGACGGGCCGCTGCCCGAGGCGTGGATGGCGCAGCCGTCGGGGCTGTCCGTCTCGGCCGACGGCGTCCGGCTCTGGGTGGCCGACAGCGAGACCAGCGCCGTCCGGTACGTCGAGAACGGGGTGCTGGGCACCGCCGTCGGCCAGGGTCTGTTCGACTTCGGGCACGTGGACGGGCCGGCCGAGTCGGCGTTGTTGCAACACCCGCTGGGTGTGTGCGCGTTGCCGGACGGCTCGGTGCTGATCGCGGACACCTACAACGGCGCGGTGCGCCGCTTCGACCCGGCCAGCAACCAGGTCTCCACGGTGGCGGACGGATTGGCCGAGCCGAGCGACCTGGTGCTCACCCCGGCCGGTGAGGTGCTGGTGGTGGAGTCCGCCGCGCACCGGCTGACCCGGCTCGCGCCGGGCGCCCTGTCGGCGGCGGGCGCGAGCACGGTGGACGGCCCTCGGCACCGCACCGAGCGCAAGCCGACCGACGTGGCGGCCGGCGAGGTCACCCTGGACATCGTCTTCACCCCGGCCCCCGGCCAGAAGCTGGACGAGACGTACGGGCCGTCCACCCGCCTGGTCGTCTCGGCGTCCCCGCCGGAGCTGCTGCTCGACGGCGGCGGTACGGGCACCGAGCTGTCCCGCCGACTCGTGCTCAACGGGGAGGTCACCGGCGGGGTGCTCCAGGTGACCGCGCAGGCGGCGACCTGCGATGCGGACGTCGAGCACGCCGCCTGCCACCTGACCCGGCAGGACTGGGGGGTGCCGGTGCGCGTGGTGGACGGCGCCGCGACCCGACTGCCCCTGGTGCTGCGCGGGCTCGACGCGTAACGCCGCGGGCTCGACGCCCTGCGCTCAGGCGAACGGCGCCACCGTGACGTCGGCGTCGATCAGGCTGGCGCGAACCAGTTCGGCGGCGGACACTGCGCCCGGGGTGTCGCCGTGGACGCAGATCGACTCGACCGGGCAGGGGATCACGGTGCCGTCCACCGCCACGACGGTCCGTTCGGTGGCCATCCGTACCGCCCGGGTGGCCACCTCCTCCGGGTCGCTGATCACCGCGCCGGGCGTGCCGCGCGGTACCAGCGACCCGTTGGGCAGGTAGCCGCGGTCGGCGAAGGCTTCGGCGACCACCGGGAGGCCCGCGCCGACGGCGAGTTGGGCGAGCGTGGAGCCGGGCAGACAGAGCACGGGCAGGTCGGGGTTGTGGTCGCTGACGGCGGCGACCACGGCCGCCGCCTGGGACTCGTCGGTGGCGGCGGCGTGGTACAGCGCGCCGTGCGGCTTGAGGTAGCGCACCCGGGTCCGGAAGATCCGGCAGAACGCGTCCAGGGCGCCCAACTGGTAGGTGATCTCGTCGCGCAGCTCGGCGAAGTCGTACGCGATCCGTCGCCGGCCGAAGCCGGCCAGGTCGCGGTAGCCGACCTGTGCGCCCACCGCGACCCCGTGCCGTACCGCGCCCTCGCAGACCCGTCGCATCGTGGACGGGTCGCCGCCGTGGAAGCCGCAGGCCACGTTGGCGCTGGTCACCAGGGCCAGCAGGGCGTCGTCGTCACCGAGCCGCCAGATGCCGAATCCTTCGCCCAGGTCAGCGTTGAGGTCCATGAAACCTGACGGTAGTACCTGGACGGGCCTGCGCGAGCGGGGTCACGTCGGTGACCACCCCGATGACCGGGTAACCGCCGGTGGTCGGATGGTCCGCCAGGAAGATCAGGGGTTGGCCGTCCGCCGGCACCTGCACCGCGCCGAGCACGATGCCCTCGCTGGGCAGTTCGCCGGCCACCGCGCGGGGCAGCGGCGCGCCGGCCAGCCGCGCGCCGACCCGGTTGCTGACCGGACTGATGGTGTACGCGCTGCCGAACAGCCGGTCGAGAGCGGTCGGGGTGAACCAGTCTTCACGGGGTCCGAGGCGTACGCCCAGACGCAGTTCCGGCGCGGGGGTCGCCCCGATGGTGACGTCCACCGGTGCGGGTTCCCCGGTCGGCACGCCGAGCGGCAGCCGGTCACCGTCGCGCAGTGGGGCCGGGCCGAGCCCGGCGAGGGTGTCGGTGGCGCGGCTGCCCAGCACCGCCGGCACGTCGATGCCCCCGGCGACGGCCAGCCAGCTCCGTACGCCCTGACGGGCCGGGCCGACGCGCAGTACCGTGCCGGCGGGCAGGCTGAGCGGACGTCCGGTGTCGCCCGCCCGGTCCCCGGCCCGGACGGTCACCTCAGCGCCGGTGATGGCCACGGTGGTGGCCCGGGTCAGCCGCAGCGTGCAGCCGGTCAGGGTGATCTCCAGGCCGGCGGCCTCCTCGGCATTGCCGACCAACCGGTTGGCGAGCCGCAGGGCGGCCGGGTCGAGAGCGCCGGACCGGGGCACGCCGAGGTGCGCCCAGCCGGGCCGCCCGAGGTCCTGCACGGTGGTGAGCGCTCCGGCGCGCAGCACCTCGATCTCGGCGGGAGGTGTCACGCCGCCACCATTCGTACGCGGGTGCCGGGGCCGAGTCGGGCCGGCGGGTCGCTGTCGACGTCGAAGAGGGGCAGGTCGGTCCGGCCGACCAGCAGCCAACCGCCGGGGGACGCGCTGGGATAGATCCCGGCGTACGGGCCGGCCAGGGCGACGGAGCCGGCCGGTACCCGTGGGCGTGGGGTGGGCAGCCGGGGCAGTGCCAGCTCGGCCGGGAGCCCGGTCAGATAGGGAAAGCCAGGGGCGAAGCCGCAGAAGGCGACCCGAAAAGACGTGCCGGTAAGCCGATGCCGCACCCCCGCCACGTCCACGCCCCACCGCTCGGCGACGACCGACAGATCCGGCCCGTCGAACAGGACCTCGACGACGACCTCCGCGCCTGCCCCCTGCGTCGATCTTGCAGTTTCTGCTGTCGATATGACCTGATCGGGGCGTTCTGTCGGCACGGCAAGTGCAAGATCGGCGGGCTCGGCGGGGGTGTGGGCCGCGGCGGTGACCGTGGGTGCCCAGCGGGACAGCTGGGTTGCGGTTACGGCGGGGTTCGTGAGCCCGTCCAGCAGGACTGTGTTGGCTGCTGGGACGATCTCCGTGGCGGTCAGGTCTCCGCGTTGGCGGCGTTGCCACAACTCGGCCCGCCAGGCCTCGACGAGTTCGGACGCGGCCAAACCGCCAACCCCACCACACTCGATCAACAGGGCATGCGCCCCCACGGGCCGAATCCGCATCGCCCCATCTTCACCGACGGACGGCCTCTCCATCCCTCACGATCTTGCACTTTCTGTGGCGACAAATAGAGCTATCCACTCATCTCAACCACACAATCTGCAAGATCGGCGCGTGCCACGCGTCACCGGTCGGACTACTTGAAAGTAACCTACGGTGCCGTAACCTGAGGGCGTGACCACCTCCGCCCCGCTTCGCCTGAAGCCGGTCGACATCGGCAAGCCCCGGATGCGCGGCTGGCTGCACACGTACGCCTTCTTCGTCGCCCTGGTCGCGGGCATCGTGCTCTGCTCGATAGCCGCCACCCGCCCGGGCTGGACGCCCCTGGTGAGCTGCGCCATCTACAGCCTGACGGTCTGCGGGTTGTTCGGCACCAGCGCCCTCTACCACCGTCGGGTGTGGTCGGAGCGCGGCTACCAGGTGATGCGCCGGCTGGACCACTGCATGATCTTCGTGTTCATCGCCGGCACGTACACCCCGCTCTGCGCCATGCTGCTCTCGACCCGGCAGGCCACCATCATGCTGGCCCTGGTCTGGGGCGGGGCTCTCGGCGGTGTGGCGCTGAAGCTCGTCTGGCCGCACGCGCCGCGCTGGGTCTCCGCGCCGCTCTACCTGGCGCTCGGCTGGGTCGCGGTCGCCATGCTGCCGGACATCCTGCACGGCGGCGGTGTCACGGCGCTGGTGCTGCTGATCGTCGGCGGGGCGATCTACAGCGTCGGCGCGGTCTTCTACGCCCTGCGCCGGCCCAACCCGTGGCCGACGGTCTTCGGCCACCACGAGTTCTTCCACGCCTGCACGCTGGTGGCAGCGCTCTGTCACCACGTGGCGATCTACTTCGCACTGTTCGCCTGAGCCGTCATCCACAGCAGCGAGCCGGGACCCCGCCACGCTGCGGGACCCCGGCTCGGACGGTTCGCACGTCAGACCGGACGACCCGGCCGACGCACCTCGCGGTACTCCCGCATGACCTGGTCGTCCTGGACCGGCACCACCCGGTCGACCACCACCGGCTCCTCGCGGACCGGCGCGGCGACCACGGTACGACGGCGGCTGTTCCAGAAGTAGAGGGTGACCAGCAGGCCGGCGACACCGGCGAGCATCAGCACCCAGCCGACGACGGACAGGTTCAACCAGCCCAGGTCGGCCTCCACGGCGAATGCGAAGATCGCGCCCAGCGCGATCAGGAAGATGCTGCCACCAATGCCCATGTCTCGCTCCTCGGCTCTAACCTGGCGTACGACCCGCCGTGGGCCGTTGGTAGGGGGTGCGGCATCCCTGGACTTACCCCGACAGGGAGATCGCCAATCGGGCAAGCTGGGGGCATGACGGACAGCCCCGCCGAGGCGCGGACACTGGTGTTGCTCCGGCACGCGAAGGCCGAGCCGGGCAGCGAGGGTACGGACGACGCCCAGCGCCCACTGAGCGCCCGTGGTGAGGCCGACGCGGCGGCGGCCGGAGCGTGGTTGGCCCACCACGACCTGCTGCCCGACGTGGTGATCTGCTCGACCGCCCTGCGGACCCGGCAGACCTGGCACGGCGTGGCGATGGGGATGACGGGTTCGCCCCCGGAGGGCGGGCCGGCTGGTCCGCGCCCGACCGTGCGTTACGAGCCCGGCGCGTACGACGCCCACCCCGAGGAACTGTTGTCGCTGGCCCGGACGGCCGATTCGGCGGCTCGGGTGGTGCTGTTGATCGCCCACAATCCGGGTGTCTCGCTGCTCTCCGCGTTTCTCGACCCGGAGACGGCGGACGAGGAGGGGCTGCGGACCGCCGAGTTGGCGGTGCACCGCAGCGCGGCCGCCTGGACCGAGTGGGACCGGGGCGGAGCGCCGATCGCCCAGCGGCACACGGCACGCGGCTGAGCCACCCGCCGTTCGGACGGGTGGCTCAGGCGTACGCGCTCAAGGGGTCAGGACGGTGGCGCGGTCGGCGGCGGAGGGTCCGGCGGCGGAGGCATCAT
Organism: Micromonospora sp. WMMD736; assembly: GCF_049179015.1. Taxonomy (NCBI): domain Bacteria; kingdom Bacillati; phylum Actinomycetota; class Actinomycetes; order Micromonosporales; family Micromonosporaceae; genus Micromonospora; species Micromonospora sp. WMMD736. The sequence continues at coordinate 4,510,037 of NZ_JBMHMI010000001.1, read as the reverse complement.
CGCCGTGGGATGGGACAGCCGGTTCTCCTCCACGATGAGGGTCCGGGCCCGCTTGCGCCGGTCCTGCCAGAACCAGAGGGTGGTCAGTAGCACCGCAAGCCCGGCCAGGATGAACACCCAGCCGACCGCGCGCAGGTCGATCCACCAGACGTTGGCCCGGATCGCGAAGGTCATGATCGCGCCGAGCGCGATGAGAAAGATGCCGCTTCCTACACCCATGTGCGCTGCATTCCCCCGTGCGGTGGCTCTGGGCGTTCCCGTGGTCGAGGCGGGTTACCCGCCACGGCAGCGGCATACCCGGCCGCGCCCGGCCAACACGCGCCACCTCTCGTGCGCCTCGGGTGTGACCCGGACGCGGCGACGGCCGGCGGGGCGCAGGCCCCACCGGCCGTCACCGAGGGTGCCGGGTGGTGCGACCCGGAACCGCTCAAGCGTGCCGTGGCGCGGTCAGAAGGCCTCCTCCGGGAGGTCCATGACGTCGAGGTCGGTGCCCTCGATGATGCGCCGGTCGGCGCCGATCCGCGGCAGCACCTCACGGGCGAAGAACCGGGCGGCGGCCACCTTGCCGGTGTAGAACGCCTTGTCGGTGGCGGAGACCTCGCCGGCGAGGGCCTTGAGCGCCACGTCGGCCTGCTTCTGCAACAGCCAGCCGACGACCAGGTCACCGATCGCCAGCAGGAACCGCCGGCTGCTCAGGCCCACCTTGTAGAGCGCGCGGGGGTCGCCGGCCTGCGCCTCGCCCAGCCAGCCGGTCAGCACACCGAGGATGTTCTGGATCTCGGCCAGCGCCCTGCCGAGCGCCTGCCGCTCCTCCTTGAGCTGGCCGTTGCCCGCCTCGGTGGAGATGAACTCCTGGATCTCGCCGGACACCGCCAGCAGCGCCTTGCCGTTGTCCCGAACGATCTTGCGGAAGATCAGGTCGAGGCTCTGGATGGCGGTGGTGCCCTCGTACAGGGTGTCGATCTTGGCGTCCCGGACGTACTGCTCCAACGGGTAGTCCGCAAGGAAGCCGGAGCCGCCGAAGGTCTGCAGGGCCTCGTGCCCGAGCAGCTCGTACGCCCGCTCCGACCCGACGCCCTTGACCAGCGGCAGCAGCAGGTCGTTGACCCGCTTGGCCAGCTTGGTGGCCTTCTCGTCGCCGGCCGCCTCGGCGAGCGCGACCTTGTCCTGCCAGGTGGCGGTGTAGAGGACCAGGGCGCGCAGACCCTCGGCGTACGACTTCTGCAACAGCAGCGAGCGCCGCACGTCCGGGTGGTGGGTGATGGTGACCCGGGGGGCGGTCTTGTCGGCCTGCTGGACCAGGTCGGCGCCCTGCACCCGGTTCTTCGCGTACTCCAGGGCGTTCAGGTAGCCCGTGGAGAGCGTGGCGATCGCCTTGGTGCCGACCATCATCCGGGCGTACTCGATGATCATGAACATCTGCCGGATGCCGTCGTGCTTGTCGCCCAGCAGCCAGCCCTTGGCCGGTACGCCGTGCTCGCCGAAGGTCATCTCGCAGGTGTTGGAGACCTTCAGACCCATCTTGTGCTCGACGTTCGTGGCGTAGACGCCGTTGCGCTCGCCCAGCTCGCCGGTGGTCTCGTCGAAGTGGAACTTGGGCACGACGAAGAGGGACAGGCCCTTGGTGCCGGGACCGCCGACACCCTCCACACCGACCGGGCGGGCCAGCACGTAGTGCACGATGTTGTCGCTCAGATCGTGCTCGCCAGAGGTGATGAAGCGCTTCACGCCCTCGATGTGCCAGCTGCCGTCGGGCTGCTGGATCGCCCGGGTACGACCGGCGCCCACGTCCGAGCCGGCGTCCGGCTCGGTGAGCACCATCGTGGAGCCCCACTGCTTGTCGATGAAGAGCTTGGCCCAGGCCTTCTGCCGCTCGGTGCCCTCGACGTGCAGCACGTGCGCGAAGGAGGGGCCGGAGGAGTACATCCAGACCGGCGCGTTCGCGCCGAGCACCAGCTCGGCGAGGGCCCACCAGAGGGCTCGCGGGGCGTTGGTGCCACCGAGGGCCGGCGGCAGGTCCAGCCGCCAGAACTCCGAGTCCATGAACGCCTGGTACGACTTCTTGAACGACTCCGGCAGCGGCGCGGTGTGCGTGGCCGGGTCGAAGACCGGTGGGTTGCGGTCGCTGTCCGTGTAGCTGGCGGCGAGGTCCTCGCGGGCCAGGCGGTCCACCTCGGCGAGGAAGCTCCGGGCCGTGTCGGTGTCCAGTTCCGAGTACGGCTCCTGGCCGAACGCCCGGTCCGCCCCGAAGACCTCGAAAAGGTTGAATTCGAGGTCCCGAAGGTTGCTCTTGTAGTGGGTCATGCTCACTGGCCCCGCTTCCGGACAGGTGTTACCGATCAGTAACCACGACTGTATTACTCGTGGGTAGGCAGCGACAACCCGATCAGCGGAGTGACGGCGATTACACAGTCCCCGCGCTCAGCTCTCGGCGGCGCCGACCTCCCAGCTCGGCACGGCCGACGTCACTCCCTTACGGGAACCGACGTACTCCATGAGGACCAGCGCGATGTCGTCGTCCAGCCGGCCGTGTACCCACTCGACGAGGGCGGTCTCGAGCGACGCGAGCCCGTCGGCGACCGTGCCGTGCCCGAGCAGCCGCCACGCCCGGTCGGCGGTGGGGAAGAACTCCCCGTCCCGCCGGGCCTCACCGAGACCGTCGGTGAACAACAACAGCCGGTCGCCCGGTTCCAGGCGTTCCACCCGGGGACGGACCGCCGGCATGAACCCGAGCGGCGGCGCGGGCGCCGGCGGCTCCAACGGGATCACCGCGCCCCGGCGCAGCAGCAGCGGGGAGGGGTGGCCGCAGTTGACGATGGTGAGCGTCCCGCCCCGCTCCTCGACCAGCGCGGCGGTCACGAAATCCTCGTCGCCGACGTTGCGGGCCACCGCGCGGTCCAGGTCGGCGACGACGGCACGCAGGTCGGCCCGCTCGTAGGCCACGTGCCGGTACGAACCCAGGACGATGCTGGCCAGGCGGACCGCGTCCAGACCCTTGCCGCGTACGTCACCAATGATCATGCGGACGCCGTACGGGGTGTCGATCGCCTCGTACAGGTCACCGCCGATCTCGGCGGTGGCGGTGGAGGAGATGTAGCGACCGGCCACCGAGAGCATGCCGATCTGGGGTCCGAGCGGTCGCAGCACGGCCTGCTGGGCCACCGACGCGAGCTTGGTCAGCTCGGCGATCCGCTCCGCCTGCCGCTGTCGCACCCAGGCCACCGCCACGGCCAGCCCGCTCGCGAGCCCGACCGCCACCATGTTGACCGAGGTCACCAACATCATTTTCGGGTCGGTCGCCGCGAAGGCGATCCCGATCAGGGTCGCCACGGTGCCCACGCCCAGCACCACCCGCCAGGCCGCCAGCGCGGCGGCCAGGATCGGGGCGGCGGCCAGGAGCGCGACGTAGTGCGCCCGGCGGCCGTCGGCCAGTTCCAGCACCGAGACGATCGCGAGCAGGACGACGGCCGCGCCGATGCCGGCGCGGGATCCGGGGCTCAGCGGGCTACGGCCCGACTGGAGGAGTCGCGTGGGTACGAGGGACAGCATGCCTGATCGACGTGAACGGGTGAATGAACCTGGCCCGTCGTCCGAGGATGTTCTGTCCGCCCGGCCCACGCCGGCGACCGGATCGGCGTTCTCGAATACGCTCAGCCGAGAACCTCGTAGCGAACGGTGAGCGCACCGACGTCGACCGAGGCGATGGTCGCGAAGGCGGCACGGGACAGGTCGAGGCAGCGGCCGTCGATGAACGGCCCACGGTCGTTGATCCGCACGACGACCGACTTACCGTTGTTCGGGTTGGTCACCCGGACCTTGGTGTTGAACGGCAGGGTCTTGTGCGCCGCGGTCAACTCGTTCGGGTTGAACGACTCGCCGTTGGCGGTGAGCTGCCCGTCGGAGTAGAAGGACGCGCCGCACGAGCCGCTCTCCAGCACCTTCGCCGCCGCCGTGGTCTTCTTGACCTTGGGGCTCGGCTTCGGCGACGCGGTGCGGGCCTTGCCCCGGGAGGCGGCCTGCGGCGACCGGCTGGCGGACGGGCTGGCCGTCACGCTCGGTGTCGCGGTGGCACTGGCGCTCGGGGAGGCGCTCGGGGAGCCGGGGGTGAGGCTGCCGGCGATGGTGGGGGTGAAGTCCAGCGCGGCCTGCCCCGACTGGCCGGAGCCCGACGTGAGCTGGACCGCGCCGACCGTGCCACCGACGGCCAGGGCGACACCGACCGCCGCGGTGGCCGCGATGCCCGCCGGGGAGGAGAAGATGCGGGTACGGGAGTGCCTACCTGCCACCGGCCCGGTCCTTTCGTCGATTGAACAAACCGGGTCGGACCGTAACGAGAGAAGCACTTCCGAAGTCAACGTGATCATGGTGGTATGCCAGTATTTGCCCCGTACCTATAGCCGATCATCCGAGCCGGGGTCAGTCGAGCGGCCCAGGTGCGGACGCGTCGAGCGCCCGTGCCGCACGATGGACGGATGCCCACCGATCTGACCGAACGTCTGGCCGCCCTGTTCCGCTGGATCGACCCCGGTCCGGGCGTCAGCCACCTGGTCAGCGACATCTCCGGCTGGTGGCGCGACCCGACGGTGCTGGCCGAGCTGGGACCGGCCCTGGTGGCCCCGTACCGGGCGGCCCGACCGACGGTGGTGCTCGCCCCGGCGGTCACCGGCCTGCTGCTCGGACCGCTGGCCGCGACCGCCCTCGGGGTCGGGTTCGTGGCCGCGCACAAACCCGGCGACGGCAGACTCCCGGCCGGGCCACTCACCTGGGCACAGAGCCCGCCGGACTACCGAGGCCGGCAGGTCGACCTGGCCGTACGGGAGCGACACCTCGGCCCCGACGACCGGGTGCTCGTGGTGGACGACTGGGTACGCACCGGCGCCCAGATCCGCGCCCTCTACGACATCTGCGCCACGCGTGGCGCACAGGTCCTCGGGGCGGCCGTGGTGGCCGTCGACTGCCCGCCGGAGACCGCCGCCGCGCTGCGGATCACCGGCCTCATCACCGGCGCGGAATTGCCGGGTTGACCTGAAGCGCGCTTCACCTTCGACGATCGACGCATGAGCGACGGAATCCTCGACGAGGCGTACGAACGACTGCACCACACCGGTCCCGAGTACGAGGGCTGGCTCTCCAACCACGGCCCGATGGCCGTCGAGGCGCTGGCCCGGCACGGGCACGAGCGACAGGTACACCGCTGGCTGGACGACTACCTCACCCGACTGGACGAGCTACCCCGCGGGCTGCGTCCGATCGACGACTGGCGGGCGGCGCTGGGCGACGCGAAGCGGGCCGGCGACTGGCTGGCGTACTTCGACCGGCAGCTGCGCGAGGCGCCGTGGCGGGACGTGCTCGGCACCTGGTGGCCCCGACTGCTGCCCGGCATCGCGGCGGGCGCCACCCACGGGGTGATCCGGGTCGGGCACGCGGTACGCGCCCTGCACCTGCACGGGGCGAACCCGCCCCGGCTCACCGAACTGGGCCAGGCCCTCGGCTACTGGGCGGCCCGTTGGCAGCCGGTGCCCGGCGCCGACCGGCTGCTCGCGCCGACCTCGTCGGGCCACCCCGGCACCGCCGGGCCGGACGTGGCCGCCGCGCTGGCCGGGGTGCCCCGGATCGACGACCAGAGCGGTGGCATCCGGGAGCGGCTGGGCCGGCTGGTGGGCGTACCCCGGTGGGAACCGGCGCTCGCGGCGCTGCGCCCCGCGCGGACGCCGGGTGAGGCGGAACGCGGGCTCGGTACGCTCGTGCACCGCGCCGGCCTCGACTACCTGCGCTTCGGGCACGCCGAGCCGGTCATGCTGGTGCACGCGGTGACGGCGCCGACCGCCGTGCTGCGTACCCTGCCGGCACTCGACCGGGCGCTCTGGGCGCCGAGCTTCGCCGCGGCCTGGACCGCGACGGCGGCCGTGACCTCGGTGTACGCCCCGAGCGACGCGGTGACGCCGCCGTCAGTCGCCACCGGGACCCCGGCGGAGGTGTTCGCGCGGGCGGCCCGACATGGCGACGCGCACGTGGTCAAACTGGCCGACGCGGTCCTCGACGCCCACGCGACCACCGGTGACCAGCGGCTGCTTGACGCCGCCGGCTACGCCGCGCAGATGATCTGAGCCGCGGCGGACGAATTACGAGGGCGCGTCCGGCCGCGCTGGCCTAGCCTCGGCAGGATGTGGCCTCGGATCGGTGACCTGCGCACGCTCGCCCTCGGCACGCCGGGCGAGCTGCGGACGACCCTCAACACGCTGGTGCTGGCCGGCGTGAAGACCGCGACCGCCGGCCGGCTGGCCGAGTACGCCGAAGAGAACGAGGAACTGGAGCAGGTCGGCGAACGACTGGCGCTCGTCGACGACGACGACGACGCGTTGGCGGGCGTCGTCGAGATCACTGGCGTCGACGTGGTCCGCTTCGGCGACGTGCCCTGGGAGTTCGCCCGGGCCGAAGGTGAGGGCGACCGCTCGATCGAGGAGTGGCGGGCGGGGCACGCCGCCTACTGGGCGCGGCTCGGCACACCCGTCGACGACGACACCCCGATAGTCTGCCTGCGCCTGCGGCTGGTCTCCGGCGGCGAGGGCGGCCTGGCCACCGGAGACCTGGGCACCTGAGCCGGCGTTAGCCGCGCAGCTCGGGCAGCAGTCGGGTCGCCACGTCGACCAGGACGGCCTCGTCGCCGGCGTACCAACTGCTGGCGCGCGGCCAGTGCGTCACCACGTCGGTGAAGCCCAGCTCCGCGGCCCGGCCGACCTGGTCGGCGAAGAACTGCGCGCTGCTCAGCGAGAACACCGGCGCGGAGTCCAGCAGGAGGTAGCGGTCCAGCGTCGCCGGATCGCGGTCGGCCTCGGCCAGCGTCCGGTCCATCCGCGCGGACAGCGTCGAGACGCTGGTCCACCAGCCCGCCAGGTCGTTGTCGTCGCCGGTGCCGGTGGTCACCCATCCCTGCCCGAAGCGGGCCACCAGCCGCATCGAGCGCGGCCCGTTGGCGGCCACCACGAACGGCACCCGGGGCTGCTGCACGGAGCCGGGGTTGTTGCGGGCGTCCACCGCCGCGAACCACTCGCCGCGCCAGGTGGTGCCGTCCTGGCGCAGGATCAGATCCAGCAACTCGGTGAACTCGGCGAACCGGTCGACCCGCTGGCGCGGCGGCAGCGGGTCGCCACCCAGCACCGCCGAGTCGAAGCCGATGCCACCCGCACCGAGACCGAGCAGCAGTCGACCGTCCGACACGTCGTCCACCGTGGTGATCTGGCGAACGAACGCGGCGGGGTGGCGGAAGTTCGGCGACGCCACGAGCGTGCCCAGTCGAATCCGGGACGTCACGGTGGCGGCGGCCGTCAGGGTGCTCATGGAGTCGAACCACGGGCCGTCGACCAGGTCGCGCCAGCCCAGGTGGTCGTACGTCCACGCGTGGTCGAAGCCCCACTCGTCGACCTGCCGCCAGCGGTGCTGCGCTTGGCTCCAGCGCTGGTCCGGCAGGATCACGATGCCAATCCGCATGATCGGCAGCCTACCGGGCCTGGTGAGTGACCCAGGTCACAGTGCAACCCGGTAGGGGCAACCTGCTCGACTCCGACCTCGTTGCGAGCAGGCACCCGACGGGTGCCACCGGAGCAGAGGGATCACGCGAGATGACGAAGGTGACCGCACAGCTGTCGGTTTCCCTGGACGGGTTCTACGCCGGCCCACAGTTCGACGGCGACGGCGACTGGATCGACTCGGCCGAGGCCGCTGGCTTCTTCCGGGTCACCCGCTGGGCCACCGAGGCGGCGGCCTGGCGCGAACGGCAGGGCTTCGCCGGTGGCGAGCACGACGCCAACTCCGACGTGCTGGCCGAGACGTTCGAGGCGGCTGGCGCGTACGTCATGGGTCGGCGGATGGCCGACGGCGGTGAGGCGCCGTGGGGCGACGAACCACCGTTCCGCGCCCCGGTCTTCGTCGTCACCCACCGGCCCCGCGAGACCCTGCGGCGCGGCGGTGGCACCAGCTTCACCTACGTCACCGACGGCGTAGCCAGCGCGGTCGAGCAGGCGCGCGCCGTGGCCGGTGACAAGAACGTCGCCGTGGCCGGCGGCGGCAGCCTCGTGCGACAGGTACTCGGGGCCGGACTGCTCGACGAGTTGGAGCTGCACGTCGTACCGGTCGTGCTCGGCACCGGCCTGCGGCTCCTCGACGCCGACCTCGGCCTCGCGGCCAAGGAGGCGATCGAGCTGACGCCCACCCGCGTCATCCACACGCCGCAGGTCACCCACATCCGGTACGCCGTGGACGGTCGCGCCCCGCTCGTGCTCGACGACCGGGGTCGCGGCGGCGGACCGACCGCGACCGTCAACTGACGTCCGCCGATCTCACGAGGAGTCTTCATGCCACAGCTACTGCGGGTGCAGTGCTTCAACGTCTCGCGCGACGGGTTCGGCACCGGGGAGGGGCAGAGTCTGGAACGTCCCTTCGGCCACGCCGACCCCACCCCGCTCTTCTCCTGGCGGGCCGCCACCGCCAGCTTCATCTACCGCAGCGAGCCCGGCGGAACCCGGGGCCTGGACGACTACCTGACCCGCGACGCCGAACACAACATCGGTGCCGAGATCATGGGCCGCAACAAGTTCGGCCCCCAGCGTGGGCCGTGGGAGAACTACGAGTGGCAGGGATGGTGGGGCGACAACCCGCCGTTCCACACGCCGGTCTTCGTGCTCACCCACCACGTACGACCGTCGTTCACCCTGGCCGACACCACGTTCCACTTCCTCGACGCCAGCCCCGCCGAGGCACTGGCCCGGGCGAAGGAGGCAGCCGACGGGCGGGACGTACGCCTCGGCGGCGGGGTGGCGACCATCCGCGCGTTCCTCGACGCCGACCTGGTCGACACCATGCACATCGCCGTCGCCCCCGTCGACCTGCACCGGGGCGAGCGGCTGTGGGAGAGCCCTAACGAACTGCTCGACCGCTTCCACCTGGATACCGTGCCCAGCCCCAGCGGCGTAACTCACCTGCTGTTCTGGAGGCGGTGACGGTGGTCGGCCCTCGGCCGCCTCGCCGAGGGCCGGATCGGGCCTGTGCGCCACTCGGCCGCACTAACGGCTCGCCAGGGTCACGAGCAGTGTCGTCGCGGCTGCCACCAGTCCGGCGAGGGCAGCCACCAAGCCGGTGACGTCACGGATCCACTCGCGCGCGCTCCGACCCCGATCGCCACCGTCCGGGTTCTCTTGCCTGTCCGTCACCATCGCCTCCCATCGCCCTGCATCAACGGAAACGCAACATGCCGCTCTGCCGGCGGACCCGCGATCACCTGTGGATGACGCGCCGGCTATCCACAGGCACGCAACGCAACACTCCGATCACGCATCGCGCATCGGGTCATGGGGATCGATGCCCGATCTCGCGCAACCTCGGCTGACCCTGCTGTCCTCGCCCAATGGCACGCGGTGTTGCTCCCTCGCCGGCCCGGCACCGGTGGCTTCTCTACCCGTTTCTAGCGCCACAGCAGATCAATGAGCAGGCCCTGACCGTGCTGGGCAGGACCATTGCCGGCATACCGCGGTTCGACGTCGAGCTGACGCGCATCGGCTGGTTCGGTGACGCGGTCGTATGGCTGGCACCGCAGCCGGACCGTCCGTTCGTGAACCTCACCATGGCGGTGTGGCAGCGGTTCCCGAGACCGCCCCCTATGCCGGGGAGCACACCGACGTGGTGCCGCATCTGACCTTCGGCCAGGATGCCCCCAAGCCCACCTTGAGCCACGCCGCCGAGACCGTCGCGGCGCAGCTGCCGATCGGTGCGGCCGTCGACATGGTGCGCCTCATCGCCGGAACGCCCGGCCTGAGCCCCTGGCGCACCGTCTGCGAGTTCCCGTTGGGGGCACACGCAGCTGCCGAGGAACAGCGGGGACGGGCTGGGAGGACGCGCTGATGATCACTCTGCCCCCGTCCGACGATCAGCCAGCCGCGACGGTGCTTTCGTTCCCGCGCCGGTGGCAACCACCGGCCCGCTCGACCTCGCGAAGCATAAGAGCAAGGCTCTGCGATCGGCGTTCGGCTGGGAGGGCCTCCCACGCCTGGCGTGCGTAGGCGACCCCGCCGGCCCGGTCGCCAGCCTTCGTCATGGTCAGGCCCCGGTGCAGCTCGATGTGCGTCGCGAATCGGGGTAGGCCCGCCGGCCGCGTCCGGTCGGCCTCTTGCTGCGCCTCACTGCCCGGTCCGAGCATGCCGAGGCGGGCGTACAACATGCTGCGGAAGGTCGCCATGCGCCACGGCGGCACGGCGGTATCCGAGCCTTCGCCGTCGGGCGACGCAACGTGGTCGAAAACCCGTCGAGCCTCGGTGTCGTGCAAAACTGCCCCTGCCTCATCGCCGCGTCCGGCTGCGACGTGCGCCTGTGCCATGAGGGCCTGTACGCGCCCGAGTGACGGCCGGTCGGAAAGTGCAATGGCCTGTTCGGCATAGCGCCGGGCGGTGGGCAATGCTGCCCCTTCGTAGGCGAGGGCGATGGCTGCCCTTCCGCGTACCCAAACACGCACACCGAGGTCGTCGGACCGGTCAGCGGCCGTTGCCGCGAGGTCATACCAGCGGATTGCCTCGACGGGGTTGGGCGTGGTCTTGCCGTAGGTCACGAGCGCTCGCGCTGCGTGCGTCCACATGCGCGGCGTGTCGAGGTGCTGCTGAAGGATCACGAGGTTGCTCGCGAGACGCGCCTGAAGTACCGCCGCGCCTACGGCCATGTAGTCCCGCCCGTATTGGTCGACTCGCTCGCGCCAGTCCTCCTCGGCCCCTCGCCCATCAAGAGCTGCGCTGAAACCGGCCCGGATCAGCTCACCGGCTTACTACGGGACCGACGGCACCCGCCGCGAGCCCGAGCACCTGTCGACGGTTCACGTCACCCTCCCCGAATGCCCGCGCGTAGGCGAGCACGATGTCAGGGGTAGCGGTCCGTCGTCCTGCCTCGACGTTGCTCAGATGCGAAGCCGAATAGCACGACCGCGCCGCCACCGAGGCGAGCGAAACGCCGGCCTCGATGCGAGCTTGACGCAACTGCCCGCCTAGATCTTCCACGGGTCCCCCTGCTGAAAGCCGCTGAAAGCATCGACCTACTTCCCAGCGTAGTCCTGTCGTCGCAGGGTGGAACCAGACGGCGCGGCCGGCAGGGACCCGAACCCGGCGGACGTGTTCGTACCGGGGCCGCCCTGTCCGGCGAGCACTTTCGGGGCGGCCCTTCCCAAGACGACAGCGCGAAGGAGGCACCGTGCGTTTCTCGTTCCGGCGCAGCAAACCTGTCACGAAGGTCCTGAGACCCGACAATTTCGGAGGCCACGCTCCCGTCAAGGCCAAGTTCCAACCGGCCAAGGTGGACCGGTCGATGAGGTCGCCTACCGCCGGACTCCGGCAATGCCGCCTCTTCCACCATTGGCCCGGAGCGTGTCCACGGGGGAGCGAAGAGCCGCCCGGGTTCGCGGTCGGGGGTACGTGCAGTGAACCTCACTGCGCGGGTCTCGACGGCACGGAAGGCGGTGGTCCAGCCGCACCGGAAGGCTGTCGGCTCCTACCTCAAGAAATCCTCAAGATTGACTTCGATCGTCTGGCAGATAGATCAAGACTGATAGCGTCCAACGCGTCACCCACGCAAGAAGGGAAACGGGGAAATTGAAGAAGAATCAGTCTCGGCGCTTAGCGGCGCTTGTCGGAACGGTCGGTGCCACGTTGGCAATCGGTCTAGTGCACGCACAGCCGGCGGCGGCTGCGGTCTGCACCATGAACATCACCAAGCCCTTCCTGTCATACGGTGTCATCTACGCCGGTGCCAACGTTAGCGGCGACTGCTCGAGCGGCACGTACAAAGTTGGCCTATGGAAGAAGAGGCTGGGAGTCTGGGATTTCAAAGCCTACTCGCCCACCTTCAATGTCGGTGGCGGTACGAGCGTAGGCGTGCCGTGCAGTTCTGGAACTTGGGTGGCTAACCTTTTCAGGGGAGCCACCGAAATCACTGACTCGGCTGAGGTAAATATCACCTGCTGAAGCAGTCGCGAATGGGAACGCCGTTGTTAGCCGCTTTAAGGCAACGACGGCGTTTCCATGATCGCTGACGGTAGCGTCGACAGGCCGGATTGCCGCACCTGGCGGTTGGGGTCGCACTCCTGTTGCTGCCTTACAACTCGGGGATCGAGTGGAGCCGGAAAATGCCGGCAGCCGGACGACATCCCGTGGGTGACCGATTCAAGCCAGCGCGGGGAGTCCTCTGGCCGCCCGGTCGACGTTCAGCTTTTGGCTCACAGATGGCCAGTCCTCGGCGGTAACGCTGTAGTAGATCGAGTGCCGGATGTGGCCGTCTCGCAGGATGCGGTGGTTCCGGAAGGTCCCTTCCTCCGTCCCAAGTCCCTTGATGGCCTGCTGTGGCCCAGGTCTTTCAGCTCGCCGACATCGTGCCCGGCCGGTTTCGCGCCTTGATCCCGCTCGCCGCCTCCGCAAGCCTCCGCTACGGGGAGCTGGCCGCCCTTCGCCGCCGCGACTTCGACCCCCGCTGTCGGACGCTCACGGTCCGCGCGACGCTGGTCGAGCGCTCAGACGGCAGCCTCACCTTCGGACCGCCCAAGACCGATGCCGGCATCCGGATCGTCACCATTCCCGACGCGATCCGCCGCGACGTCCGTTCGTTCACACCTGGACGACTTCGTCGACGAGGAGCATCTTCACCGGCGCGAAGGGAGCCACCCTGCGCCGCTCCAACTTCCAGACCGCCTGCAAATGGCGCGAGTCGGTGGCTGCGGCTGGCTTGCCCGGCTTCCACTTCCACGACCTGCGGCACACCGGCAACACCTTGGCTTTTCGGACCGGGGCGAGCCTGGCTGACCTGATGGCCCGGATGGGTCATGCCTCGACCCGTGCGGCGATGATCTATCAGCACACCGCGGGCGAGCGCGACGAGCACATCGCCGACGCGCTCAGCTCACAGATCAAGCAGAGCAGGGGATCTGGCACGTAGCGGGCACGGCCAGCGTAAGAAGCGGTAGCAACGATCAAAGCCCCAGCCAGGAAACCTGTCCTGAGCTGGGGCTTTGCGTTGGAGCGGGTGACGGGAATCGAACCCGCACTGTCAGCTTGGGAAGCTGATGTTCTGCCATTGAACTACACCCGCGGGCGGCACCACTGTACCCGAGTCGTCGCAGCCGTGCACCCAGCCACCCCCACGCGCCGGCCGGCGACGCCAACCCCGAAGAAGTTTCCAGACGGCAACATATGGCCGTTCTCAAATGCGTCGATGAGTTGTAACGTCTGCCACACGTTCTCAGCCACGGCGTGACACACCCCCTGCCGCGCCGCCAGAAAGAGGTGGGCCCATGGGACTCCGTCCCAACCTGCTGACCCGGCGTGTCGCCGGTGTCGCGTCGACGACCCTCGCGCTGCTGCTCAGCACCGCTGCGGTGGGCGTCGTCCCCGCTGCCTCGGCTTTCTCCGCAGCGCCGGGTGGCGCCTGCGCGGAGCCGGCCGACAGCCACGCCAACGCCCGGGTCAAGCCCGGCGCGGTGGCCAAGCACGACCCGAACGAGTTGACCGCCAAGCAGGTCCGCGAGCGGGACGCCGATCTCGCGGCAGCGCTGCGTGAGCGGGCCAACTTCCGGGCCGGCGCCGGTGCCACGGCGCTGGCAGCCACCGTCACCATCCCGGTCGTGGTGCACGTGATCCAGGAGAACAGCACCCGGGCCGGGGGCAACATCCCCGACTCGATGATCACCTCGCAGATCAGCGTGCTGAACCAGGCCTACGCCGGGTCGACCGGCGGTGCGGCCACCGCGTTCGCCTTCCGGCTCGACAAGATCAACCGGGTGACGAACCCGTCCTGGTACCCCATCGTCCAGGGCTCGTCCGCCGAGCGGTCGATGAAGTCGTCACTGCGGGTGGGCGGCAAGAACACGCTCAACATCTACCTCGGCGAGTTGAGCGACGACCTGCTGGGCTGGGCCACCTTCCCGCAGCGGAACCTGAGCAGCATGGACGGCGTGGTCGCGCTGAACGAGTCGCTGCCGGGCGGCACCGCCACCAACTACAACCAGGGCGACACCGGCACCCACGAGGTGGGCCACTGGCTGAACCTCTACCACACCTTCCAGGGTGGCTGCGGCGGCTCCGGCGACCAGGTCAGCGACACCCCGGCCGAGGCCTCCCCGGCGTACCAGTGCCCGACCGGACGGAACACCTGCTCGGCGACCGGCCTGGACCCGATCACCAACTTCATGGACTACACCTACGACTCGTGCATGTACCAGTTCACCGCGGGTCAGGCGAGCCGCATGCTGACCGCGTGGAACGCGTACCGCGCGGCGTAGCTCTCCTCGCGTACACCAGGTGCCGGCTCCGTCACGACGGAGCCGGCACCGGCGTTTTTCTCCCCAGGGCCGTGGTCAGGCGGCCGTGCACTGGACGTCGCGGCTGCGACGGGTCGGCCGCGTCTGCGGTACGGCGGCAGGCGCGGTCGCCGCGGGCGGAGTGTGCGGATCGAGCCAGACCTGGACGGCCGGACGCCCCACGGCGATGCCCAGGCCGTGCTGGTCACGGCGGGTCAGCATCGCCACGTCGACGGTGAACTCGAACAGCCGCCAGTCGACCCGCGGCTCCGCCCGGGCGCTCTGCGCCAGCCGCGCCACCCGGACCGGATCGGTGACCGGCCAGGCGTGACCCGCCACGTACGCCTCGTCGTCGCTCTCCTCCGGAGGGAACGAGTGCAGCGCGTACCGGCCGTCCCGTTCGAGGTCGCGGCGCTTCGGCGAGTCGATGATGAAGCAGAAGAGGCCCTCGTCGGTGATGACCGGGGAGACCGGATGGACCCGGGGCCCACCGTCGGCGCGGACCGTGGCCAGATAGCCGAAGCCCGGCCCGTACTGCTGCAGGAGAACGCGGATGCCGTCGGCGAGACGGGGCTCGTCGGCGGCGAAATCGGACCAGGAAGCCATGCGAGCATTCTATCGAACAAATGTACGAGGAGCGACCTCGACACGCTGGTCACCGCCCACCTCGCTATGGTGGTCCGATGCTGCTCTCCGACCGTGACCTGGTCTCCGAGATCAAGGCCGGCACGCTGGGCCTGGAGCCGTTCGAGCCCACCCTGGTCCAACCCTCCAGCATCGACGTACGACTCGACCGGTTGTTCCGGGTCTTCAACAACCATCTCTACACCCACATCGACCCGGCCATGCAGCAGGACGACCTGACCTCGGTGGTCGAGGTGCCGGACGGCGAGCCGTTCGTGCTGCACCCGGGGGAGTTCGTGCTCGCCTCGACGCTGGAGGTGATCTCGCTCGGCGACCAGCTCGCCGGCCGGCTGGAGGGGAAGAGCTCACTGGGCCGCCTCGGCCTGCTCACCCACTCCACCGCCGGGTTCATCGACCCGGGCTTCTCCGGGCACGTCACGCTGGAGCTGTCCAACGTGGCGAACCTGCCGATCACCCTCTGGCCCGGCATGAAGATCGGTCAGCTCTGCATCTTCCGGCTCTCGTCGCCGGCTGAGCACCCGTACGGCTCGGTGGTGTACGGGTCGCGTTACCAGGGTCAGCGGGGGCCGACGCCGAGTCGCTCCTGGCAGAACTGGCGGGCCTGGCCGACGCGTTAGCGGCCGTTCCCAGCCGAGTGCCGGACGACACAGGGCCCGCCGCGAACGGATCGCGACGGGCCCTGACTGCGTCCCGCGTCGGTCAGCCGGGGCGACCGTAGCTGTGGATGGGCCCGTCGTCGGCCCTCTTCATCTTCACCGGCACACCGGCCTGGGAGGCGTGCACCACCCAGCCGTCGCCGACGTACATGCCGACGTGGTGGATGTCGCTGTAGTAGAAGACCAGGTCGCCGGGGCGCAGGTCGCCCTTGCTGACGTTCCTGGTCACCCGGCTCTGCGCGGCGGCGTTGTGCGGAAGCGACACACCGGCCTTCGCCCAGGCGGCCAGCATCAGCCCTGAGCAGTCGTACGAGTTCGGGCCCTCGGCACCCCACACGTACGGCTTGCCGATCTGCGCGCAGGCGAACTTGACCGCGATGCCGGCACCGCCGCCCGGGTAGCTGGCCGGGCAGGGTGCGGGACGCAGCGGACCGCCGCCGCCGTTGCCGTACACCTTGAGGCGCAGCTTCTGTAGCCGGTCGATCTCCTCGTTGATCTGCTTCTTCTTCGCCGCCAACTGGGCCTCGGTGCGGGTCAGTTGGGCCACCATCTCGTCCAGCGGCGCCTTCTGCCGGGCCAGCTCGTTGCGCAGGTCGGCGACCTGACGGACGTCCTCCTGCTGGTTGTGCGCGAAGCGGTCGAGCATTTCGAGCTGACCGACCATCTCGCTCGGCGACCGGCTGCCGAGCATCGTGTTGACGGTCGACAGGTTCTCACCCATGTACGCACGGACGGCCAGCGCGCTGACCTTGTCCATCGCGGCGTCGACCTGACGCTCCAGCGGCGTGATGCGGGCGGCGAGCGCGTCGGCCTGCTTACGCTTGAGGGCCAGGTCGGCGCGGGTCGCGTTGTGCCGCTCGATGATCGGTTCGAGCTTGTTCCAGTCCTCGTCGATCTGTCGTTCGATCTCGGCGACGGACGGGTCGGCGTGGGCCACCGTGGCGCTGCCGGTCAGGACGACGGCGACGCCGACCAGGGCGGCGAGAGCGGTGGTGAAGCGGGACCAGCGTGGACGCGGCACGGTCGACGTCGGGTCGGCCGGAGCCGACCGTCCGGACGACGGCCGCGGGGCTTTAAGGGCCACCGGGTTCCGTACTCCTTCTTCCTGACCGCCTACCGGGTTAGCTGACGGGTTCGGGCGGGAAGTGGGCGCCCTACCGCAGGAACTGCGGATTCACCCCGGGGAACGTGGGTCCCCGGCTCGCTCGCGAGCGACTCGGCGGTGTCGGTCCGTTACCGCCCGGGTGGGCAGACCTGCTACCGGGCCGACGAATGACCAGAGTAGAGACGGCCGTTACCGATCCGCAACCCGTGCGGCCGTGACACTCCGTACCGATTCAAGCGGTCCATCGAGCGGAAGTGAAGGTTTCTTACTGCACGTTTTGAAGCATGGAAAGGTATTGACGCGGACTCCCGGCGGCGCGAAGGTGACCGGACCGATACCAGTTCACATGTAGGGAGTTCGATGAAACGTCCGACCCTGCTCGCCGTCGCGCTCGTCACCGCCACGGCGGCCGTACCGCTACCCGCCGGCCCGGCCGCCGCGGCCCCCGCCGCCGACCGCCAGCAGCAGTACGCCGCCGCGGCGACCGAGTACGGCGTCCCCATCGACGTGCTGCTCGGCGTCTCCTACCTGGAGTCCCGCTGGGACAGCAACGCCGGCACGCCGAGCACCAGCGGGGGCTACGGCCCGATGCACCTGACCGATGCCCGGCACGTGGCCGCCCTACCCCGACGCGGTCACCACGACGCCCCGGGGGAGGACCCGCGCGGCGACGAGTCCCGTCGCGCTCTCGCGCCGGCACCCACCACCGGAGACGCGCCGCCCAGCGCCGCGCTACAGACCGTGGACGCCGCCGCGGCGCTCACCGGCGCCACCCCCGAGGCGTTGCGCACCGACCCGACGACGAACCTCCGGGGTGGGGCGGCGCTGCTGGCCGCGTACCAACGGGAGGTCGGCGCGCCCGTCGGAGTCGGCACCGACCCGGCCACCTGGTACGGCGCGGTGGCCCGCTATGCCGGCGCGGACAGCGCCGATGCCGCGGCGGCCTTCGCCGACGAGGTCTTCACCACGATCGGCGCCGGCGAGACGCGGGTGACCGACGACGGCCAGCGGGTCACGCTGCCGGCCCGGACGGTACGACCCGAGCGGTCCTGGCTGGACCGACTGGGACTGCGGCGACTCGCCCGCCCGGACGGGTTGGAGTGCCCCCGCACCGTGTCCTGCGAGTGGATCCCGGCACCCTACGCGGCGTTCGGCGACGGCGACTACGGCAACCACGACCTGTCCGACCGGCCCGCTCGGCAGAAGATCGAGTACATCGTCATCCACGACACCGAGGCGAGCTGGGCGACCACCCTGCAACTCGTTCAGGACCCGACCTACGTGAGCTGGCACTACTCACTGCGTTCCGTGGACGGGCACATCGCCCAGCACGTCCGTACCAAGGACGTCGCCTGGCACGCGGGCAACTGGTACGTCAACGCCAAGTCGATCGGGCTGGAACACGAGGGCTTCGCCGCGCAGGGCACCTGGTACACGGAGGCGATGTACCGGACCTCGGCGAAGCTCGTGCGGCACCTCGCGCTACGGCTGGGCATCCCGCTGGACCGCCAGCACATCATCGGCCACGACAACGTGCCCGGCACCACCGCGTCGACGGTCCGCGGGATGCACTGGGACCCGGGGCCCTACTGGGACTGGACGCACTACTTCGACCTGCTGCACGCCCCACGGCTGGACACCGGCACCCCGGCCACCGGGCTGGTCCGCATCGACCCCGACTACGCGACCAACCAGCCGGCGTTCACCGGGTGCGTCACTCCGGGGACACCGTGCGCGCCGCGCGGCTCCTCGTCGGTGGTCCTGCGTACCGCGCCGTCGGCGGACGCGCCGCTGGTCAACGACATCGCGCTGCGCCCCGACGGCACCCCGAACACGATGGACGTGTCGGACCACGGGGCCCGCGCGTCCGCCGGCCAGACGTACGCGCTGGCCGGTCGACAGGGCGACTGGACGGCAATCTGGTACCTCGGGCAGCGGGCGTGGTTCCACAACCCGGCGTCCGCGCCGACGGCCACCTGGACCGTCGGCACGGTGGTCACCCCGAAACCCGGCCGGGCCACCATCCCGGTCTACGGCCGGGCGTACCCGGAGCAGGCCGCCTACCCGGCCGGCGTGCCGTACCAGGCGATCTCACCGTTGCAGTACACCCTCGCCGCCGGCCAGCGGTACGCCGTCGGCGCGGTGCTGCCCGGCGAGTACTACCGGGCCAGCACGTTCGACGGCTCCTCGCCCGGCGACTGGACGGTGATCCGGGGGCAAAACCGGTACGTCCAGATCCAGTTCGGCCACCGCGTCATGTACGTCGACCTCGCCGACGTACAGCTCCTGCCATCCCCGGTGGGCGCACCACGCTGAGAAAACCGGTCGGCGCACCGCGCTGCGGAAACACGACGGCCCCCGGTCGAGGTGACCGGGGGCCGTCGTCGTGCGTGGTGGGGATCAGCCAGGTCGGCGGAACCCGGCGACCGGCATCGTGTTGATGCTGGACACCTGCACCGGTTTGCCGGCGCGTGGCGCGTGCACCATCTGGTTGTTGCCCAGATACAGCCCGACGTGACTCAGGCCGGAGTAGAAGAAGACCAGGTCACCGGCGCGGGCGTCGGCGCGCGAGACGGCCTTGCCCTCGTTCCACTGATCACCCGTGTGGTGGGTGAGGTAGATCCCGGCCGACTTGTAGGCGTACTGGGTCAGGCCCGAGCAGTCGAACGCGTTCGGACCGACGGCACCCCAGACGTACGGGTCACCGACCTGCTGGCAGGCGGTCTTGATCGCCTTCTGCGCCGCCACGGAGACCACACCGTTGATGGTCGGGCAACCGGCGGTCTTGACCGTCGTCTTCGGCATCGACGCTTCGAGCTTCTTGATCTCGGCGTCGATCTGCTTCTTCTTCGCCGCCAGGTCGTTCTGCTGCTTGGTCTGGGTGGCGATCAGCGCGTCCAGCTTCTGCTTCTCGCCGTCGTACTTGGCCCGGACCGCCAGCACACCCTCGACCTGCTTGCGCTCCTGGGCGGCGAGCCGGTCGAGGAGGGTGAGCTGCTCGGTGAGCGTGTCCGGCTTGGCGCTGACCAGCAGTGCGCCGATCTCCTGCGAGGGGCCGGACATGTAGTAGCGGGAAGCGAGGTCACCAACGCGGTTGAGGGCCAGCTCGCTCTGCAGGGCGAGCGGCTCGATCTTCTTCTGCAGCGCGGCGGACTTGCTCTTGTTGACCTTCAGCTGCGCCCGCACCTTGTTGTACTGCTCGATCGTGGGCTCCAACTGCTCCCACTTCTTGTCGATCTGCGCCTCGATCTCGTCGACGGTCGGCTCGGCCTGCGCGGGCACGGCGAGCATCCCGGCACCGACCGCCGCAGCCGCGACCAGCACGAGCAGACGGTGGGCGACCCTGCGCAGACCGCCCGGTCGAGCGGGCAGTCCTGGTGCGTGACGATGAGGGGGCATGGTTGCCACCGGCACCGACTCCTTTGCAACCGACCGCCGGGCGCCTCGCGTGAGGGAAGGGCCGAGGCAGACGACCCACAGCGGTCGGTGCACCACATTAGGGAAGCGCCGGACCGGAATCAAGGCGAGCCGAGTCACCGTCACTGTCGCGCAACCGTCTGCACACCAAGGGTGTCGGTCAATTAGCCAACGATTGCGGTCAATACATCATCGAGCGTCACCACACCGAGAGGTCGACGCCCGTCACTGACCAGCACCATGTGCCGCCGTTCCCGACGCATGGCCAGCAGCAGATCGGCGAGCGTACGGTCCGGCGGCACCACCGCCAACGGCCGGTACACCGCCGCCGGCACGGGCGCTCGGCGACCCTGCCCGGCGTACCCGAGTACGTCCTTGACGTGCACGAAGCCCAGTACCCGCCGGGTGGACCGCTGCACCACCGGAAATCGGGACCGGCCGGTACGGGTCGCCAACACCTCCAGCGACGCCGGTGAGACGTCCTCGGCGACCGTCGTCACCGTCGACCACGGTTGCAGGGCGTCCGCCGCCGTACGGGTGTGCAGGGCCAGCGCGCCGGTGATGCGGGCGTGCTCCTCGGCGTCGAGCAGTCCCTCCGTACGCGCCTGCGACACCAACCCCGCCAACTCCTCGGCCGTGAACACCGTCTTCACCGCCTCGGTCGCCTCGATCCGCCAGAGAGCGAGCACCCGGCGGGCCGCCCACTTCATCGCCAGCAGCAGCGGCTTGGTGGCCACGCAGAACGCCAGCATGGCCGGGCCCAGCCAGAGCGCGGAGACCTCCGGACCGGCCAGCGTGATGTTCTTGGGCACCATCTCGCCGACCACCGTGTGCAGGAAGACGACGACAGCGAGCGCGAGCACGAACGCCACCGGGTGCACCGCGCGCTCGGGCAGACCGACAGCGTGGAACGGCGACTCGATCAGATGGGCCAACGCGGGCTCGGCGATCGCGCCGAGGCCCAGCGAACAGACGGTGATGCCGAGCTGCGCACCGGCGATCATCAGTGGGATCTGGTTCATCGCCGACAACGCCCAGCGGGCCCGCTTCGAACCGGCCGCCAACGGCTCGATCACCGTTCGACGGGACGCGATCAGCGCGAACTCGCTACCCACGAAGAAGCCGTTGCCGAGCAGGAGCAGCACGGCCACCAGCAGCTCAGTCATCGGCGTCCGGATCCGCCGGGCGCAGCACCCGGACCTGCTCGATCCGGTGTCGCTCCACCTCCACCACGGTGAACTCCCAACCGTCGGCGTCGACCGTCTCGCCCGGCAGCGGGATGTGTCCGAGCCGCGCCAACAGGAAACCGGCCAGCGTCTCGTACGGCCCCTCGGGTAGCCGGAAGCCCGTCTGCTCGACCAACTCGTCGGAGCGCAGCACCCCGTCGACCAGCACTGTCCGCTCCCCGCCCGGAACGGTCAGCTGATGCGGTTCGGCGTCGTCCACGCTGGCCGGGTCGAACTCGTCGGCGATCTCGCCCACCAGCTCCTCGACCAGGTCCTCGATCGTCACCACGCCATCGGTGCCGCCGTACTCGTCGACCACGATCGCCAGGTCGTCGCCGGCCGCCTTCAACGCCGCCAGCACGCCGTCCAGGTCCAGGCTCTCCGGCACGTACACCGGCTCACGGGCCACCGCTGCCACCACCGTCGACGCCCGCGCGGCCAGCGGCACGCCCAGCGCGTCCGGTACGCCCGCAACGCCGGTGACGAGGTCGAGGGTCTCCTCGTACACGGGGAAGCGGGTCCGTCCCGTCCGCCGGGACTCCTCCAGCAGCTCGGCCACCGTGGCGGTGGCCCGCAGCGCGACCACGTCGACCCGCGGGGTCATCGCCTCGGCCGCCCGTTTGTCGCCGAACCGGATGGTGCGCCGCAGCAGCATCGCCGTGTCCGGCGGCAGCGCGCCCGCGCGGGCCGAGATGGCGGCCAGCAGGCCCAGTTCCTCCGGCGAGCGGGCGCTGGCCAACTCCTCCTGCGGCTCCACGCCGAGCGCCCGGACCAACCGGTTCGCCGACCCGTTGAGGCCCCGGATCAACCAGCCGAACGCCCGGGAGAAGGCGTGCATCGGCCCGGCGGTGGCCAGCGCGGCGGGCATCGGGCGGGCCAGGGCCGCGTTCTTGGGCACCAGCTCGCCGAAGAGCATGGAAATCAGCGTCGCCAGGGCCAGCGCCAGGAACGGGGTGAACCGTTCGGTGCTCTCCCCGGTCACCGGACGCAGCAGCGGGGTGAAGATCCGGGCCAGCGCCGGTTCGGCCAGGTAGCCGGTGAGCAGCGCGGTGATGGTGATCCCGAGCTGCGCCCCGGAGAGCTGAAAGGACAGCTCACGCAGCGCGGCGCGTACCGTCCGGGCGGCGTCGTCACCGGCGGCGGCCCGCCGATCGATCTCCGCGCGGTCGACCGTGACCAGGGCGAACTCGGCCGCGACGAAGAACGCGTTGCCGGCGGTCAGCGCAACGAAGCCGACCAGCGGCAGCAGCGTCATAAAGAGCAGGCCGTCGATGTCTCCTCACCTCGGCGAGATTCTTGCACGGCGGCGGCGACCCCTGAGGGCCGCCGCCGCCGATGCGCGAAACCGAGGTGTACGCCTCAGCCGACGACCGGCGTGGCCTCCTTGTCGCCCCGCGGCTGCTCGGGCTTGACCGAGCGCAGCAGGACGCTCGCCACGTCGACGACCTCGACCTGCTCGCCGGCACCCTTGCCGTTGACGCCGTCGTTGAGCATCGTCGAGCAGAACGGGCAGCCGACCGCCACCGTCCTCGCCCCGGTGGCCATGGCCTCCTCGACCCGGTCCACGTTGATCCGCTTGCCGATCTTCTCCTCCATCCACATCCGGGCGCCGCCGGCACCGCAGCAGAAGGAGCGCTCGCTGTTGCGCGGCATCTCGGTCAGCTCGCCCTGGATGGAGTCGCCCAGGACCTCACGGGGTGCGGCGAAGACCCGGTTGTGCCGTCCCAGGTAGCAGGGGTCGTGGTAGGTGACGCCGCCGTCGACGGGCTGGACCGGGGTGAGCTTGCCGGTGGACACCAGGTGGGCCAGCAGTTGGGTGTGGTGTACCACCTCGAACTCGCCGCCGAGCTGGCCGTACTCGTTGCCGAGGGTGTTGAAGCAGTGCGGGCAGGTGGCGACGATCTTGCGCTTGGTCTTCTCCCGACCCTCGAACGCCTCGTTCAGCGTCTCGACGTTCTGCTGGGCGAGCATCTGGAAGACGAACTCGTTGCCGATCCGGCGGGCCGGGTCGCCGGAGCACGTCTCGCCCTCGCCGAGGATCGCGAAGCTCACGCCGGCCTCGTTGAGCAGGGTGGCGACCGCGCGGGTGGTCTTCTTGGCCCGGTCCTCGAACGCGCCGGCGCAGCCGACCCAGAACAGGTACTCGAAGTCGTCCACCTCGCCGACCCGCGGCACCTCGAAGTCGAGGCCCTTGGTCCAGTCCTCGCGGGTGTTCTGCGGCGCACCCCACGGGTTGCCCTTGTTCTCCAGGTTGCGCAGCATCACGCCGGCCTCGGAGGGGAAGCTCGACTCGATGAGCACCTGGTAGCGCCGCATGTCGACGATGTGGTCCACGTGCTCGATGTCCACCGGGCACTGCTCGACGCAGGCACCGCAGGTGGTGCAGGACCAGAGCACGTCCGGGTCGATGACCCCGCCCTCCTCGGCCGTGCCGATCAGCGGCTTGTCCCCCTCGGCCAGCGACAGCACGTCCAGGTGCGCGAGCTGCGCCTGGGTGGCCTTCTCCTCGCCGGTGAGGTCCTTGCCGCCGCCGGCCAGCAGGTAGGGCGCCTTCGCGTACGCGTGGTCGCGCAGGCTGAGCACGAGCAGCTTCGGCGACAGCGGCTTGCCGGTGTTCCAGGCGGGGCACTGCGACTGGCAGCGGCCGCACTCGGTGCAGGTGCTGAAGTCCAGCAGGCCCTTCCAGGTGAACTGCTCGACCTGAGCGACGCCGAACTGGTCCTTCTCCGGGTCGGCCTCCTCGAAGTCGAGCGGCTTGCCCTCGCTGGTCATCGGACGCAGCGGACCCAGGCCGGAGCCGGCCGGCTTCTCCGGGTCGCGCTTGAAGAAGATGTTGGGGAACGCCAGGAAGCGGTGCCAGGCGACGCCCATGGTGACGTTCAGCGAGATGACGATCAGCCAGGTCATCGAGATGACGATCTTGATGAGCGCGGCGACGCTCGCGCCGTCCGACCAGTCCGGGAGGATCGCGCCGACCGCGTGACTGACCGGAGTGGCCCAGACCGGGTACTCGAAGTGGTCGGTGGCGACCTTGAAGCCCCGGATCACCAGGCCGAAGATCAGGACCAGCAGCACGATCCACTCGACGAAGTAGCCCTGCCACATGGTCGAGCCGGTGAAGCGGGAGCGACCGCCGGGCCGGTTCGGCCGGTTCCGCAGCCGGATCGCCATCAGCACCAGGATCCCGACCAGGCCCAGTACGGTGATGATCTCGGTGGCCAGCCCGAACACGGTCCAGTGCCCGATGATCGGCAGGCCGCCGGTCGGCGTGACCACCTCGAAGTACGCCTCGAGCACCAGCAGCGACAGCACGATGAAGCCGACCATCACGAACCAGTGGGCGGCGCCCACCACACCCCACTTGAGCATCCGGGTGTGGCCGGCGGTCTCCACCAGCATCTTCCTGGTGCGGGCGCCCTTGTCGGCGAACCGCTCCGGCGCGGGTTGCCCCAGCCGGATGACGGCCGTCATCTTCATGACCGCGCGCACCGCCAGCCACACCGCCACGGCGGTGATGCCGGCCGCGAGGATCGTGGTGACGATCTGGACGCTGCCCATCGAGTTGGCCTCCCCGGTCTGCTGCTCGGCGAGCGGTTCAGCAACCGGGACCGAGGCAGAGGTGGGGCAGCGTCGCGCCGCTGCCGCACCTGCGACCGGACCGGTCGATGACCTCGCTCCGCTCGGTCATGCAGTGCAGCCTACGCGCAAGGTTACCCAGCAGTAACGTGAGTCATCTCGCAATAGGCCGCGCCGCCTGCGGACACCATAGGGTGCCCGGCCCGGTCCTGCCGGGCAGGGGGACGGCGGGTGGCGCAGATCCTGCGTCCGGTGGTGGCTCCTGCGGTGCGGCAGCGGCCCGACCGGGCTCAGCGCCAGCGGGAGAGCAGCACCAGCGACGCGACCATCGCGCCGAAGCCGACGGCCAGGTTCCAGTACTGCCACGAGGCGACCGGGTACTCCTGCTCGGAGAGGTAGTAGACGACAAGCCAACCGATGCCCGCGACGATCAGAGTGACCGCGGTGATCGGCAGCCACACCGGGCTAGGCTTGCGCGACGCCGCCGTCGTCGTCGGACGGACGTCCGTCGGCGGGGTGTACACCTTCTTCTTGCGGACCTGAGACTTGGGCACGGCGCTCTCCAGAGGGGGTGACAACCTCGTCCGGCCTGACAACCGGACGCGGAGGCGACGGTTCATGGCCAATAATGTTCGACAGCTAGCGTAGTCCCGAACGGCCGCCTGGACCACGAATGGGGTCAGGCAGGTACATGGAGTGACCGAAAAAGGCGGGACTGTTCGCATCGCGGCCCAGTCGTCACGAACCGGTCCCCGACACTCGGAAGGAACGCTCGGTGGAGTACACATCCGGCGCCGCCTCCTGGCAGAAGGTCCTCCGACGGGCCGTCGCCGGGCTGCTGCCCCGGCGGCCACGCCAACGGCGACCGGGCTGGTCGATCGGGGTGCCCCTGATCGCCGCCGCGGCGGGACTGCTCTTCACCACCACCGCGACCACTGCCGGCGGCACTGCCCTGCGGGAGGATCGGCGACCCCAGCTCAACCAGCTCATCGAGGAGCGGCAGCAGCAGGTCACGGTGAGCGAGCGTCGCGCCGCCACCCTGCGCGACGAGGTCGAGCAACGGACCAACACGCTGGCCGACTCGGACGCCCCGATCAAGGCCCAGCAGAACCGGGCCCAACGCAGCCTCGCGGCGGCCGGTTTCACTCCCGTCACCGGCACGGCCGTCACGGTCGAGCTGAACGACGCGCCCCAGCACAACGACGAGGCTCACTCCGACGCCACCAACGACGACCTGGTCGTGCACCAGGGCGACGTGCAGGCGGTGGTCAACGCGCTCTGGGCGGGTGGTGCGGAGGCCATGTCAATCATGAACGTCCGCGTGCTCGCAACCAGCGCGGTACGCTGCGTCGGTAACACCCTGCTGCTACATGGCCGGGTGTACTCCCCACCGTTCAAGATCGTAGCGATCGGCGATCCCGCTGCCCTCCAGCAGGCCCTCGCCAGCTCTGAGGGAGTCCGGTTGTTCAAGGACGCAGTCGACGACTACCAACTCGGCTACAAGGAGTCCGTCTCCACGGTGACCGTCCCGGCCTTCGAGGACTCGACCGCCCTGCGCTCGGCGACGGTGCCCAAGTGAGCGGCCCCGACGGCCGACACCGGGACCAAGCCGACGAGCCGACGGCCTTCCTGCCCAAGGTCAACCGACCCGAGCCGGGTCGCTCCGAGCCGCCCGCGGCCCGGGCGGAGTCCTCCCCGGGCCACGCTGAGCCCATCGGCGGTCGGCCCGAGTCGTCGCCGGCCCGCCCCGAGCCGACGCCGGGCCGGCCCTCGACCGGTAACTGGCCCGATCCGGTGCTGCCCGGTCGCTCACGGCCGACGAGCCCACCCGCCACCTTCGCGGCGCAGGGCGCCGGATGGCCCGACCCGCAGGGCACCCCCGACCACCCGTCCCCCACCGCGCCACCGCGCTGGCCGGGTAACGCCGCACCGCGCGTCGAATCCGGCCCTCCCGGCAACGCTCCGAGCACCCCGGCCGCTGCCGGCGACCCCGGCCGCTCGACGCCCGGCGCGACCGCGACGCCGACCTGGGCCTCGGCACCCCCCGGCGGCGCGCCGCCGCCGAGCGCCAGCACACCGCCGAGCACGCCCACGCCACCAAGCGCCGACCCGAACGCCACCGCGGTCATCCCGAAGGTCACCTCCGGGTCCACGCGTCCCACCAGCGCCCCGGGCGCACCCGTCTCCCCGGCCGCGCCCGGCCACCCCGCCGACCCGAACGCCACCGCGGTCATCCCCACCCTGACCGGCAAGCCGACACCCCGGCCCCCGTCCATCGACACGACGGCGCTGATGGGTGCGGTTCCCCGTACGCCTGCGCCGGAGGGGGCGACCGGCGAGGGCGACAGCGCCGCCGAGCCGCCCCGACCGCGTCGGGGCGAGCGGGTCGTCCAACTCCGGCCGCACCAGACCGGCGAGGGCTACAAGAGCGTCTACTCGGAGCTGACCCGCCCGTCCGTCGCCTCCCGACTCCGGACCGGCATCCGGGCCACCGGCGAAGTCCTGATCACCTTCGGTTTGGTGGTGCTCCTCTTCGCCGGCTACGAGGTGTGGGGCAAGTCCGCCGTCGTGGACGCCCACCAGAACGACCTCAGCAGCCAACTCGCCCAGGAGTGGGGCCCGACCGACGACCCGACGGTCGTACCGTCCAAGGGCCCGAGCGCCAAGCCGTCGCCGCCGGTGCGCGGCAAGCCGATCGCCGGCCTCTACATCCCCAAGCTCGACAAGAGCTGGGTGGTGGTCGAGGGCGTCACCCAGGACGACATCCGCTACGCGCCGGGCCACTACCCGACCAGCGCGCTGCCCGGCCAGGTCGGCAACTTCTCCGTCGCCGGCCACCGGAACCGGGCCACCTTCTGGCGGCTGGACGAGTTGCACGACGGCGACGCGATCGTGGTCGAGGGCAAGAACGACTGGTACGTCTACCGGGTGGCACAGACCCGCATCGTCAAGCCGACGCAGGTCGAGGTGGTGGCACCCGTGCCCGGCGAGCCGAACAAGAAGCCGACCAAGCGGATGCTCACCCTCACCACCTGCAACCCCAAGTGGGACAACTACCAGCGCCTGATCGTCCATGCGGAGTTGGACCGGACCCAACCCAAGTCGGCGGGTCGCCCGACCGAGCTCGGGGGCTGAAGCGATGTACGCGTTCATCTGGCGCAAGCTCCCGTTCGGCCTCGCCGGCAAGCTCGTCGGTTCGGTGCTGCTCGCGGCCGCCACGGTGGCCCTGCTCTGGTACGTGGCCTTCCCGTGGGCCGAGCCCCTGCTGCCCTTCGACGACGTCCAGGTCACCCAGGAGGATTCCGGCGTGCCCGGCGAGCCGAACGACGGCGGTGCCGTGACCGAGGAGACTCCGGCCGGCGACGAACACGACCTGCCGTACGACACGGAACGGAACAACCCCGAACCGTCCTCCACGAGCAGGTGACGATGCGCGTCCTGGTGATCGACAACTACGACTCGTTCGTCTTCAACCTGGTGCAGTACCTGGGCCAGCTCGGCGTCGACTGCGACGTGCGCCGCAACGACGAGATCGACGTCGCCGAGGTCGGGCGGCTGGGCGCGGCGGGCGTCCTGCTCTCACCCGGCCCGGGCAGCCCGGACCGTGCGGGCATCTGCCTGGACGTCATCCGGGAGTACGCGGGCGAGCTGCCGATCTTCGGCGTCTGCCTCGGCCACCAGGCCATCGGGGAGGCGTTCGGCGCGACCGTCACCCGGGCTCCCGAGCTGCTGCACGGCAAGACCTCCGAGGTACGGCACCAATCCGTCGGCGTCCTCGCCGGCCTGCCCGACCCGTTCACCGCCACCCGGTACCACTCGCTGGCCGTCCTGCCCGAGACGCTGCCCGACGAGCTTGAGGTCACCGGCTGGACCGGTTCCGGCGTGGTGATGGCGATGCGGCACCGGACGCTGCCCATCGAGGGTGTGCAGTTCCACCCGGAGTCGGTGCTCACCGAGGGCGGCCACCTGATGCTCGCCAACTGGCTGGCGAGCTGTGGTCACACCGAGGCGTTGGAGCGCGCGCCCGCGCTGGCCGCCGAGGTGGACGCCCGGCGGCTCGCCGCCTTCGCCACCTCCTAGGGTCAGCCGCTGAGCGCGTCCCGCACGGCCGGGTTCGCGGGTGACCGGACCGCGGGTGGCCGCTCCCGGAACGCGTCCCAGGCCGCCTTGCCGCTGGCCAGGTAGTCCCGGACCGCCTTGCCGGCGAGCATGACGGAACCGCACCCGTCGCAGCGGGCGGCCACCCCGTCGACGTCGAGGCCGAGGTGCCGGCAGAGCGTCACCGCCCGGGACAGGTGGTAGGACTGCGTCACGATCAGCGCCCGCTCGACGCCGTACACGTCCCGGGCGCGGACGCAACTGTCGTACGTGTCCAGGCCGAACGGGTCTGCCACCACCCGTGCCGGGTCGACGCCGAGCCGCTCGGTCAGGTACGCGGTCATCGCCGTCGGCTCGTCGCCGGAGGTGCCCTCCCCGTCGCCGGACACCAACACCGCACGCCCCCGTCCGGTACGTACCAGCTCGGCGGCGGTCTCCAGACGGCCGGCGAGCCGCTCGCCCGGTTGCTCTCCGTCGGCCGCCACGGCAGTGCCCAGGACGATCACGACGTCGGCGGCGGGTGCCCCCGCCTCGTCGTGGGTGTGCCCGCGCGCGCCGAGCGTCGTCCACAGCCACGGGACGCTGCTCAGCGCCACCAGGACCACGCCGAGGACCGCCGCACGTCGCAGCCGCCGTCGCCAGCCGCCCACCGAAGGGCGGTCGTCGACGGGCACCCGGATGCGGACGGCTACTCCCCGTCCACCCGGAACGGCGGGATGATCGGCTGACCGGTGCCACCACCGTTGCCGGGCGTGGTCGAGCCGCTCGGCGTCGGCGTCGGGGTCACGGGCGGGCTGGGCGTCTCCTCGACCTCCTGCGGGATACCGATCTCGATGGTCACGGTCTTGCCCTGGGCCAGCTCGGTGCCGCCCTTCGGGTTCTGCTTCTGGACCCGGCCGGCCTCGGCGGGCGGCACCTCGTCGCCGTCACGGAACGAGACCTCGTACCCCGCCGCGCGGAGTTCGGCGGCGGCGTCGTCCTTGGTGGAGTTGACGACGTTGGGCACCTTGCTGACGTTGCCGCGTGAGACCTCGACGGTCACCTCGCTGTCCTGCGGGACGGTGCTCCCCGAGGGTGGGCTGACCTTGACGACGATGCCCTTCTGCGCCGGGTTGTCGACCGGCTTCTCCTTCACGACCAGACCCAGCGCCTCGAGCTGGTCCTTCACGTTCTCAAGCTGCGAGTTGACCAGCCCAATGGGGATCTTGACATCGGGCTTGCCGTCGCAGATCTGGACGGTCACCGTGCTCGACGGCTTCAGCCGGGCGCCCGCCGCCGGATCCTGCTTGGCGACGGTGCCCTTGGTGCAGTCGTTGGCCAGGATCGGGTCGCCGACCACCGGGTTGAAGCCCGCGTTGCGGATCTCGGTGACCGCCGCGTCGCGGGTCTTGCCGGCAAGGGTCGGCACGGACTTCAGGTCCTTGTCCTGCTGCTGACTCCAGAGCAGCGCAGCGACCAGGGCGATCACCGCCAGCACACCGACCGCGCTGAACAGGGCGATCAGCCAGGAGGACGCCTTGCGCTGGCGCGGATCGCCGACCCGCGCCGGAATCTGCCGGGTCTGCGCCCCGGTGGCGGGCGGGTAGCCGGCAGCACCGCCGCCGGCCGGGGCCATCGCCACCGTCTCCGCCTCGCGCAGCACCGGAGTGGCCAGCACCGGTCGCCCGGCGGCGGCACGCAGCAGGTCGGCGCGCATCTCGCCGGCACTCTGGTAGCGGTTCAGCGGGTTCTTCGACAGCGCCTTGAGCACGATCGCGTCGACCGCCGGAGTGACGTCCGGGTTGATGTCGCTCGGAGTCGGCGGAGTCTCCCGTACGTGCTGGTACGCGACGCTGACCGGGCTGTCGCCCACGAACGGCGGGTGACCACAGACCAGCTCGAAGAGGACGCAGCCGGCCGCGTACACGTCGGAGCGGGCGTCCACGGCCTCACCGCGCGCCTGCTCCGGAGAGAGGTACTGGGCGGTGCCGATGACCGCGCTGGTCTGCGTCATGGTGGTCGCACCGCTGGCCAGCGCCCGGGCGATGCCGAAGTCCATCACCTTGACCTGACCGGTCTGGGTGAGCATGACGTTGCCCGGCTTGATGTCCCGGTGGATGATCCCGTGCCGGTGGCTGAACTCCAACGCCGCGCACATGTCGGCGCAGATCTCCAGCGCACGGCGGGGCTGCAACCGGCCCTCGACGCCGAGGACCTCCTTCAACGTCCGTCCGTTGACGAACTCCATGACGATGAAGGGCAGCGTCTCGCCGGTCGGGGCGGTCTCCTCGCCGGTGTCATAGACCGCGACGATCGCCGGGTGGTTGAGCGACGCGGCGTTCTGCGCCTCCCGACGGAAGCGCATCTGGAATGTCGCGTCCCGGGCGAGGTCGGTACGGAGCATCTTGATCGCGACGTCCCGACCGAGCCGGAGGTCGCGACCGCGGTGCACCTCGGCCATGCCGCCGTAGCCGAGCAGCTCGCCGACCTGGTACCTGCCACCGAGCAGGCGGGCCTGCGCTGTCATCGCGTCTGTCGTCCTTCGCTCGTCGTCGTCCCGCCGTCACCCGGCCGGAGTCGTACCTCACGACGGTACGACGTCCGGGTCGCATCGTCGCGTCCGTCGAGCCGCAGCGCGCCGGACGTCACGGTCTGTGCAGTCGTCGCCCCGGACGCACCCGTCTGCGACGCCTTCCGCAGCTTGTAGGAAATCACGCCGGAGCAGAGCAGGACCAGTAAGGCCAGCAGGACGGCGACGAGCACCATCCCGGGCCGGGACCGACCCGGCTCGGCCGTCGGACCGGCCGGCCGGGCGTACGCCGGTGGGTGTTCCTGCCGGGTCTGTGCCGGCGGCACCGCCGCGGCGCCGCGCGGATAGCCGGCCTGGGCGACCGGCGGCCGGGCGTGCGGTACGGCCGGCGCGACCGCTGTCGGGCGGGGTTGCTGGGCCGGCGCCATCGCGGTCGGTCGCTGCCCGACTGGCGGCTGCCGGTGCGGCGCGTTCGGCGGGCGGAACTGCTGCGCCTGCGGCACCTGCGCCCGGCCGGGCGCGGCGGGCGAGGACGGCGCCCCGGAGATCGGCGCGGCGTGACCGCCGGCCCGGGCCTGCTGGGACAGCGCGGCCTTGAGCTGCCGGGCGACCGAGGCGAGGGCGGCGGCGCTCGGCCAGCGGGCGGCCGGGTCCTTGGCCAGCGCCCGCTCGACGACCGCCCGGACCTGCGGCGGAATGTCGTTGGGCAGCGGGCGGGGCGTCTCCCGGACGTGCCGCATGGCGATGTCGAGCGGGTTGTCCCCCTCGAACGGTCGCCGGCCGGCGAGGCACTGGTAGGCGACCACGCCGAGCGCGTACACGTCGGACGCCGGGGTGGCCACCTGCCCGGTGGCCTGCTCCGGCGAGATGTACGAGGCGGTACCGAGCACCGAGCCGGCGGCGGTGAGCTGGCCGACGATGTCCGAGCGGGCGATACCGAAGTCGGTCAGCACGAGCGTGCCGTTCGGCCGGACCAGCAGGTTGCCCGGCTTCACGTCGCGGTGCACGATGCCCTTGGAGTGCGCGGCGTGCAGCGCGTCCGCGGCCTGCGCGACGAGCGCCATCGTCCGGGCCGGAGTGAGGCGGCCGACCCGGCTCAGCGTGGACGACAGTGCATCGCCCTCGACGTACTCCATGACCAGGAACGCGATCTGCTGGTCGTTACCGAAGTCGTAGACGTCGACGACCCCGGGGTGGTTGATGGTGGCCATCGTCCGGGCCTCGCCCCGGAACCGCTCCGCGAAGTCCGGGTCGTCGAGCAGCGCGGGGAGCAGGCTCTTCACCGCGACCGTCCGGCCGAGCACCTGGTCGGTGCCGCGCCAGACGTCGCCCATGCCGCCGCTGGCGATCCGCTCGTCGAGACGGTAGCGGTTGCCGAGCTGGACGCCGGGGCTGAGCATGTCAGCGGCCCCCCGGGTCGGCGATGGCGGCCCGCATGATCTGGCCACCGATCCGCGCCGCCTCGGAGCTGCCGCCGCTGCCGGCCTGTTCCAGGACGACGCACACGGTCGAGACCGGGTTGCCGTTCTTGTCCAGTGCGAAGCCGATGAACCAGCCGTGGTCGGGGCGGTCCGGCGCGGACTGCGCCGTACCCGTCTTGCCGCCGACCGTGTAGCCGCTGATCGCCGCCTTCTGGCCGGTGCCCTTCTGGACCACGCTGACCATCATGTCGCGCAGGTCGGAGGCGACCTGCGGCTCGACGGGCTGGCGCAGCTCGCGGGCCTTCGCGGTGTAGTAGCTGGTGGTCCGGTCCGGGGCGAGGAGCTGCCGGACCAGGTACGGCCGCATCTGGCTGCCGCCGTTGGCGACCGCCCCGGCGATCATCGCACCCTGCAACGGGGTCATCCGGACGTTGTTCTGACCGATCGAGGACTGGGCCAGCGCGGCCGGGTCGGTGCTGCCGTCCGGGTTCTGCATGTCGCCGGTCCGGCTGGCCGCCGTGCGCAGGCCGCCCTCGCCGAGCTGGCCGACGGTGAGGTCGTCCTGCTCGAAGCCGAACTGGCGGGCCTTCTCCTTGACCTTGTCCGCGCCGAGCCGCACGCCGAGCTGCGCGAAGCCCGTGTTGCAGGATTCGGTGACCGCCTCCTGGAGGGTGACCTGCGCCTCGGGGCAGATCGACGGGACGGCGTTCCGGATCGGACTGCCCGAGGTGGGCGGCGTGTAGCTGGACCCGGCCGGGATCGGGGTCGACTTGGTCACGCCGTTCTCCAACGCCGCCGCGGCAACCACGATCTTGAAGGTGGAGCCCGGGGGCAGCGTCTCGGAGAGGGCACGGTTCTTCAGCGGACCGTCCGGGTCCTGCTCCAGCTTGTTGATCTCGGCAGCCGCCGCGGTCGTGTCGTGACTGACCAGCGGGTTCGGGTCGAAGCTGGGCATCGACACCAGCGCCTGCACCGCACCGGTACGCGGGTCGATGGCGATCGCCGCGCCCCTCTTCGCATCCACCTGGTTGTTGCGCATCTGGTCGTACGCCACGTCCTGCGCCCGCTTCGAGAGCGTGAGCAGCACGTTGCCGCCAGCGGTCTCGTCGCCGGTGAACATGTCCTTGAAACGGTCGCCGATCAACTGGTCGCTGGTGCCGGCCAGGAAATCGTTCTCCACCTGCTCGATGCCGGTGTCGGCCAGGTTGACCGGCTTGTAGCCGAGCACGTGGGCGTACTTGGCGCCGCCCGGGTAGGTGCGCTGGAACTTCAGCTTGCCGGTGGTCTCCTTGCTGGTGGCCAACGCGGTGCCGCCGGCCTCGATGTTGCCCCGCTTGCGCTTGTAGTCGGCGACCTGGACCCGACCGTTGTAGTCACTGGTGCGGTACTCGTCGGCCTTGTACGCCTGGATCCAGTTCAGGTTCGCGAAGAGCAGACCGAACAGGACCATGACGACGACACCGACACGACGCAGGGGTGCGTTCACGGCTTGATCACCTCCGTGGGAGCACCGTGCAACTGCTCGGGCGGACCACCCGACGGCCGGGCCGCCTTGGCGGCGCCACCGGTCACCGGCCGCCGGGCCCCGTCGGAGACCCGCAACAGGACCGCGATGAGCAGCCAGTTCGCCATCAGCGACGAACCACCGGCGGACAGGAACGGCGTGGTCTGGCCGGTCAACGGGATCAGCTTGCTGATACCGCCGACGATCACGAAGACCTGGAGGCCCAGGGTGAAGGCGAGACCGCCCGCGAGCAGCTTGCCGAACGAGTCACGGACCGCCAGCGCAGCGCGCAGACCCCGCTCCACGATCAGCAGGTAGACCACCAGCAGCGCGGAGAGACCGAAGAGGCCGATCTCCTCGCCGATGCCGGCGAAGATGAAGTCGTTCTGCACCTCGGGCAGGATGTCCGGCTGACCGCCACCCGGTCCCGCGCCGAAGAGTCCACCGGTGCCGAGGGCGAGCAGGCCCTGGACGAGCTGATAGCCCTTGTCGGTCGGGTCGGCGAACGGGTCCAGCCAGATCTCGGCGCGCACGTAGAAGTTGGCGAACGGCCCGCCGACCGTCGAACCGAGGACGTACGCGAGGTAGGCGCCACCGAAGAAGAGGAGCAGACCGATCAGCAGCCAACTGACCCGTTCGGTGGCGATGTAGAGGGTCACCACGAACATGCCGAAGTACAGCAGCGAGGTGCCGAGGTCCTTCTCGAAGACCAGCACCAGGAGGCTGATCAACCAGACCACGACCACCGGACCGAGGTCCCGACCGCGCGGGAAGTCGATACCGAGGAACCGTCGGCTGGCCAACGAGAGCACCTCGCGCTTGCGCACCAGGTAGTACGCGAAGAAGACCAGCAGCGCCAGCTTGGCGAACTCACCCGGCTGGATCGAGAACCCGCCGAGCCGGATCCACAGCTTGGCGCCGTTGATCTCGGACATGCTGCGCGGCAGCACCGCCGGGAGCATCACCAGCACGATGCCGGCGAGCCCCAGGGTGTACGCGTACCGGGACACCGAACGGTGATCGCGCATGATCGCGAGGAGGGCCGCTGCGAGGATCACCGAGGCGAGCGTCCAGGCGAGCTGCCGGCCGCCGATGCCGGCGAAGGTGGCCAGGTCCTCCCGGTCCACCGGGGCGGCCTCACCCAGGTCGATCCGGCGCAGGAAGCCCACGCCGAGACCGTTGAGCAGGGCCACCGCCGGCAGCAGAGCCGGATCGGCGAACGGGGCGAGGAACCGGATGACCAGGTGCAGGCCGAGGAAGACCGCGCCGAGCGCGGCGGCGGGCATCCAGAAGTCCGGAGTGACCGTGTCCAGGAGGTTCGCCTCGACGGTCGCCATGTACGCGGCCACCAGCACCATGGCCAGCAGCAGCAGGGACAGCTCGGCGTTGCGCCGGGACCGGGCCAGGCGTACGCCGGACTCCCCGCCCGTGGTGGCGGGCGAGGATGCCGGTGTGGCCGCTACGGTCACGGATGGAGTCCTTGGGATCTCAGTCGACGCTCACTCGGGAGACCGGCAGGTGGCCGGGTC
Source organism: Micromonospora sp. WMMD736 (assembly GCF_049179015.1). Taxonomy (NCBI): domain Bacteria; kingdom Bacillati; phylum Actinomycetota; class Actinomycetes; order Micromonosporales; family Micromonosporaceae; genus Micromonospora; species Micromonospora sp. WMMD736. The sequence goes on along the minus strand of NZ_JBMHMI010000001.1, from coordinate 4,474,034 downwards.
GAGCGCCGGCGGTGCCGAGTCGGAGGGCGTGGCGTCGGGTGCGGTGGTCGGATCGGTCCCGCCCGTGGTGGCCGCCGTGGTCGGGCTCGCGCTGAGGACCCCGTTCACCGACGCGCTCGGGCTGGTGGCCGGGGTCGGGGTCGTCGCGGGCGGAGTCGGGGAAGGAGGGGGCGTCGGTGAGCCGGTCACCGCGCCCGTGTCGGGCGGGCAGAGCGGCTTCAGGTTCGGATTGGTCGGCGTGTCGCTGGTCAGCTCCGCGAGCTGCCGCTCGGCGTCCGGCTCGCTCTTGGCGCGGATGCCCACCTTGACCGTGTCCTGGGCGGCGACGGTGAGGTCGTCCAACCGGGTGCCGCTGGTGCGGTGCACGGTGGACAGGTCCATCCCGGCGATCTGCCCCTGGATGCCACGGAAGACGGCGACCTGGCCCTCCTCGGTGGCGCCCACGTAGTACTGGCGCTGGGTGTACGTCCAGCCGGCGAAGAGTCCGCCGCCGAGGATCACCAGCAGGGCCACGGCCATGGCGGTGGCGCGTACCGGCCGGCGCTTGCGCGGCTCCGGCTCGTCGTCCGCGGCGGCGGGCTCCTCCGGCGCGGCGGGGCGCGGCGCGGAGAGCGCCGAGGCCCGGGCGGCCGGGGTGGAGTCGTCGGCGGAGGTGGCCATGCCCCGGTCCCGGGCGGCGGCGCCGCCGACGATCGGGGTCGCCTCGACGATGTCGTGGTCGGTGGCATCGGCGATGATCACCGTGATGTTGTCCGGGCCGCCGCCGCGCAGCGCGAGCTGCACCAGCCGTTCGACGCACTGCTGCGGATCGGTGTACTCGCGCAGGGTCTCGCCGATGGTCTCGGCACTCACCACACCCGAGAGGCCGTCGCTACAGATCAGGTAGCGGTCACCGGGGAGCACCTGGCGCACCGAGTACTCCGGGTCGATGTCCCGGCCGTCCAGCGCGCGGGTCAGCAGCGACCGCTGCGGGTGGCTGCTGGCCTCCTCGGCGCTGATCCGGCCCTCGTCGACGAGCATCTGGACGTATGTGTCGTCCTTGGTGATCTGCGAGAACTCGCCGTTGCGCAGCAGATAGGCCCGCGAGTCACCGATGTGGACCATCCCCAGCTTGCTGCCGGAGAAGAGGGTCGCCGTCAGTGTGGTGCCCATCCCCTCCAACTGCGGGTTGGCGTCCACCGTGTCGCGGAGCTGTTGGTTGGCGGTGCCCACGGCCGAACGCAGCGCGTCGACGAGGGCGTCCCCGGGGACATCCTCGTCGAGCGGTGCCATGGCACCGATGACGATGTTGCTGGCGACGTCACCGGCGGCCATGCCGCCCATGCCGTCGGCAACGGCGAGTAGCCGCGGCCCGGCGTAGACGGAGTCTTGATTGCCGTCACGGATCAGACCGCGGTCGCTGTGGGCCGCATAGCGCAGGGTCAGAGTCATGGCCGTAATTCGAGGGAAGTGCGGCCGATCCGGATCGGCACGCCGAGGGGTACGGGGGTTGGTCCGGTGACCTTAGCGCGATCGAGGTACGTGCCGTTAGTCGAGCCGAGATCCTCGACGAACCACTGGCCCTCGCGCGGTACGAGTCTCGCGTGCCGCGCGGAGGCGTAGTCGTCGGTGATGACCAGGGTGGAGTCCTCGGCCCGACCGATGGTGATCTGCGCTTCGCCCAGGGTGATCCGGGTACCGGCCAGTTGACCGGCGGTGACCACCAGCTGGTGGGCCGCCCTACCCCGCTTCACCTTCGCCGGTTTGGCCGCCTGCCCCGTCGAGGCGCCAACCGCGCGTGGTGCCGCCACCAGGCGACCGGACCGGGCTCCCGCGAAGAGATCTCGGCGGATCACGCCGACCACCGTGAACACGAAGATCCACAGCAGGATCAGGAACCCGAACCGGGCAACGGTGATGACCAGTGCCGGCAAGGCGGCTCAGCCGTCCACGCGGAAGGTCAGCGTCGTGGTGCCGAGCTGGACCATGTCACCGGGGTTCAGCGCGACGGCGGAGACCCGCTGCCCGTTGACCATGGTGCCGTTGGTGGAACCCAGATCGGTCAGCACAACCTGGCCGCCGTCGAAATCCAGTCGGGCGTGTCGCCGGGAGATACCGACGTCGGGCAGGCGCAGGTTCGCCTGGTCCCCACGACCGATCACCGTCGACCCCATCTGGAGGGGGTAGGTACGCCCGTCACCGGAGACCAGCCGCACGTTGCGACCGCCGCCGTGCCCGGGCGGCGGGCCGTAGCCGCCTCCCTGGTCGTACGCGGGGTAGGCGGGCGGACCGGCGTCGTAGCCGGGCGCCGACACCGGGGCGACCTCGCCGCCGGTGTAGACCTCGGCGGTGACGCGGAACATGCCCGTGTCCAGGCCCTCGCCCCGCTCGATCTCCACGATCACATCGCCGTAGACCGTCCAGGCCTGCTCGCCGATGAACTCCGCCTGCGACTGGGCCAGCTCCTGGGCCAGTGCGGCGGCGTACGGCGCCAGACGACTGTGGTCGAACGGCGAGAGATCGATCACGTAGCGGTTGGGCACCAACGTGCGCCCACCGGCCAGGATCGCCTTGTGCGCCTCGGCCTCCCGCTGCATGGCGTTGAGGATCTCCACGGGGTGGACCACCCCTTTGAAGACCTTGGCGAAGGCCCCTTCGACCAGGCCTTCCAGACGCTTCTCGAAGCGTTGCAGCACGCTCACCGGCTCCTCCTCGGGTCCCGAGGACATGATGGTATCCGGCCGGCGCGCGCGCAGCTCACACGCCGCTCGGCCGCCTGCTCCCGACCCGTTCGGAAGGACCGGGACCGCCGTGCTAATCTTTCGTCCGCCACGAACGGTAACCGCTCGTGGCGAGCGTCCGGGACAGCGTAGTATTCCCGAGGCCTGTTGGAGACAGCGGGTTCGGGGCGGCTACAGTGTCCCGGGTCGTGCCACGGGGATGTGGCGGAATGGCAGACGCGCACGGTTCAGGTCCGTGTGCCCGAAAGGGCGTGGGGGTTCAACTCCCCCCATCCCCACCAAAAGGCGAGGGCTCCGCTTGATGCGGGGCCCTTCCGTCATATCGGGGCGTGCCGGGCATCACGCTATGCTCCGATGGTTTCTGCCTCCGATGGACCAGGAGTGGCGTGTGACTGTCGCGTTGGTGACCGGGTCGGGCGGTCTGATCGGCTCCGAGGCGGTCCGGCACTTCGCCGGCCTCGGTCTGGACGTCGTCGGCATCGACAACGACATGCGCCGGTACTTCTTCGGAGAGGACGGCTCCACCTCGTGGAGCCTGGAGCGGCTCGGCCGCGACCTCGGTAACTCGTACACCCACCACGCCGTGGACATCCGGGACCGGGACGGCCTGGAGCAGGTGTTCAAGAAGTACGGCTCGGACATCGCCGTGGTGATCCACAGCGCCGCGCAGCCCAGCCACGACTGGGCGGCCAAGGAGCCGTACACGGACTTCGACGTGAACGCCGGCGGCACGCTCAACATGCTGGAGAACACCCGCCAGTACGCGATCGACGCGGCGTTCATCCACTGCTCGACCAACAAGGTCTACGGCGACCGGCCCAACAGCCTGCCGCTGATCGAGCTGGAGACCCGGTACGAGCTGCCCGAGGACCACCGCTGGTACGAGGGCATCACCGAGGAGATGTCGATCGACCACTCGCTGCACTCGGTCTTCGGCGCCTCGAAGGTGGCCGCGGACGTGATGGTGCAGGAGTACGGCCGCTACTTCGACATGAAGACCGCCTGTTTCCGGGGTGGCACCCTCACCGGTCCGGCCCACTCGGCCGCCGAGCTGCACGGGTTCCTGGCGTACCTGATGCGCTGCGTCATGGAGGGTCGGACGTACAACCTGTTCGGCTACAAGGGCAAGATGGTCCGGGACGCGATCCACTCGCACGACGTGCTGACCGCGTTCGAGGCGTTCTTCCGGTCGCCCCGCTCGGCCGAGGTCTACAACCTCGGTGGCGGCCGGCACTCCAACACCTCGCACATCGAGGCGTTCGCGATCGCCCAGGAGATCACCGGCCGCGAGGCGCGGATCAACTACGTCGAGCAGAACCGCACCGGCGACCACCAGTGGTACGTGAGCAGCATGGGACGGTTCGAGGCGCAGTACCCGGACTGGAAGATCACGTACGACGTGCCGATGATCCTGCGGGAGATCTACGAGGCGAACGTGGACAAGTGGGTGCCGCAGCCGTGACCCGCCAGACCAAGCGCAACGTGCTCGGCGTCCTCGTGGACGCCACCGACTACGCCTCGGCGACCGACGCGGTGGTGACCGCGGCGCACGAGCGACGGCCTCTCGCGCTGACGGCGCTGGCCGTGCACGGCGTGATGACCGGGGTGCTCGATCCGGCGCACAACGCCCGGTTGAACTCCTTCGACGTGGTCACCCCGGACGGGCAGCCGGTGCGCTGGGCGCTCAACCTGCTGCACGGCGCCGGGCTCACCGACCGGGTCTACGGGCCGACGCTGACCCTGCACGTGCTCTCCCGGTTCGCCGACGAGGGGCTGCCCGTCTACCTGTACGGCTCGACCGAGGAGACGCTGGCGAAGCTGATCCCGGCGTTGGAGCGGATGTTCCCGGCCCTGAAGATCGCCGGGGTGGAGCCGTCGAAGTTCCGCACGGTCCAGCCGGGCGAGGACGCCGAGATCGCCGACCGGATCCGGTCCAGCGGCGCCCGGCTCGTCCTGGTCGGGCTCGGCTGCCCGCGCCAGGAGGTCTTCACGTACGCCATGCGCCCGCTGCTGGACATGCCGATGATGGCGGTCGGCGCCGCGTTCGACTACCACGCCGGGCTGCTGCGCCAGCCGCCGCCGTGGATGCAGCGCGCCGGCCTGGAGTGGTTCTGGCGGCTCGGGCTGGAGCCGAAGCGGCTGTGGCGTCGCTACGTGATCCTCAACCCCGCGTATCTGGCCCGGCTCGCCGGCCAGAAGACCGGCCTGTGGAAGGCCCGCCCGCCGGCCCCGGCGACCGAGCGGCCGGCCACCTTCGCGGTCTGATTGCCGATCAGGTACGACACGAGGCCCCACCGGGATCGTCCGGATGGGGCCTCGTCCCTGGGGAACAGGTCAGACGGTCAGGGTCCAGCTGTTGATGTAACCGGTGTCCGCCGAGTAGGTGTCGCGCACCTGGAGCCGCCAGGTGCCATCCGCCGCCTCGCCGGACAGGTTCACCGAGTACGTGGCGTTCACGTTGTCGGCGCTGTCCGAGGTGCTGCTGTTCTTCAGCCGGTACGAGCTGCCGTCCGGGGCGAGCAGGTCGATCACCAGGTCACCGCGGTAGGTGTGCACGATGTTCACCGCGACGGTGGCGGCCGAGGAGGCGTTGCGGCCACAGCCGGAGATGCTGATCGAGCTGGTCACCGCCGCGCCGGCGTCCGGGATCGAGACGTCGGTGCCGTTGGTGCCGGTGCAGCCGGTGGGCGGCGGGGTGGTGCCGCCGCTGCCGACGTAGAGCAGCAGGTTCGGTGAGCCCGAGCCGGCATTGCTGATCACGTTCGGGGTGGCGTTGGACACCAACTGGTTGCGTACCTGAGCCGGGGTCCAGCTCGGGTTGGCGCTGGCCACCAGAGCCGCCGCGCCGACCACGTGTGGCGTGGCCATCGAGGTGCCGCTGATCGTGTTGGTCGCGGTGTTGCTGGTGTACCAGGCCGAGGTGATCGACGAGCCGGGCGCGAAGATGTCCAGGCAGGTGCCGATGTTGGAGAACGACGAGCGGGCGTCCGAGCTGGTCGTCGAGCCCACCGTGATGGCCTCCGTGGTACGCGCCGGCGAGGTGTTGCACGCGTTCGCGCCGCTGTCGTTGCCGGCCGCGAGGCCGTACGTCACACCGGAGGCGATCGAGTTGCGGACGGCGTTGTCCAGTGAGGTGTTCGCGCCGCCGCCGAGGCTCATGTTCGCCACCGCGGGCTTGATCGCGTTCGCGGTGACCCAGTCGACACCGGCGATCACACCGGCGTTGGTGCCGCTGCCGGAGCAGTTCAGCACGCGTACGCCGACGAGCTGGACGCCCTTCGCGACCCCGTACGTCGAGCCGCCGACGGTGCCGGCGACGTGCGTGCCGTGCCCGTTGCAGTCGTCCGCCGACCCGCCGTCGACGGCGTCGTAGCCGGAGGTGGCCCGGCCGCCGAAGTCGTTGTGCGAGAAGCGGATGCCGGTGTCGATGATGTACGCGTGCACGTTGCTCGCCGTGTTCGGGTACGTGTAGGAGCTGTCCAGCGGCAGGTTTCGCTGGTCGATGCGGTCGAGGCCCCAGGACGGCGGGTTGGCCTGCGTTCCGGAGATGGACACGGTGTGGTTCTGCTCGACGTACGCGACGGCCGGGTCGGCGGCGATCCGTGCCGCTGCCGCCGCGCTGACGGTGACCTCGAAACCCCGCAGCGCGGTGCCGTAGGTGCGGGCGACCTTTCCGCCGTGGCGGCCGGTCAGCCTCTGGGCGGTGTCGCCGACCCGGTTGGGTGCCACGGTGCTGTCCTTGAGGACGACGATGTAGCTGTCCGGCACGGCGGTGGCTCCGCCGGCCTCCCGTACGACGCCCACCGGCTCGGCGGCCAGAGCCGGGGCACCGACGGCCAGCACGGTCGCGGTGGCCACCCCGACCAGTGCGGACCTCCGTGGAAGATTCATCTCCCTACCTCCCTCCGACCGGCGTCGAAGCGCGACCACCGGTGCTATTGATCGACCATTGCCGATTTGGCTGAGCGTAGGTCCGCCGGTCCGGCAGATAAACATGCCGAAAGGGCCATCACCTGGATGGGATGCCCCCTACGGGCCCGGCTTCCGGGGCCAACGGGGGTCCGGCCCGGATTCGCCGGATCGAAGAACGGGAAAGACTCTCCGACATGGAGAGTCAGCTCACCATCCTGTTGCCGGTCGCCGCCGTCTGGCTGGCCGCCGGGGTCCTGGCCGACCGACTGCCCCGGCTACGCGACGCGCGTGCGCTTCGTCGGCGTACCGGATGGTTGCTGGCGCTCGCGCTGGCCGGCGTCGCGCTGATCGCGGCGGTGTCCGTCGGCGGCCTGACGAGCGCCGGCACCGCGCCGATCGACCGTGCGGCCGCCGGACTCGCCCTCGCCACCGGCCCGGCGCTCGTGGTGGCCGTCTGCTCGGTACGCCGGATCCGCCGGCTGCGGGCCGGGGCCGGCGCGTTCGAGAGCGCCCCCGGCACACCCGCTCCGCACGGGCTGCGGGCCGCTGCGGCCCACCCTCTCGTCGGCGTTCCGTTGCAGGTAACCGCCCTGGCGACCGTTCCGGCGGTGATCGCGGCGGCCGGCACGGACCTCGGCGCCGAGCCCGGGATCACCGGCCCGGCGATCACCGTCGGCGCGCTGGCGGTGGCGACCATCGGAGTTCGGCACGCGCTGCGGCACAGCCGGCTCGTCGAGCGGGCGCAGCCCACCTCCGTCACGCGGTCAGCGCGAGCGGCCGGCCCCCTGCACGTATAGGAGTTCCAGGATCGCCCGGGTCGCCTCGAACCAGCGGTCCAACCAGCCGGGCGGCGGCACGCTGCCCTTCGGCGGCAACTCCAGCAGCAGGCCACGCAGCAGCGGATGGTCGGCCAGCGAACTGGTGGGCTCGATGGGCCAGCCGTCCGGCGGGAACGACGGCTCGACCAGCGGGTTGGGGTCCAGTGACGGCAGCGAGAGCGGCGGGTCCAACGGGTCCGGATCCGACCCCTCCCGCCCGTCCAAATCCTGGTCGGTCGAGACCACCTCGGTCAGTACGGTGTCCCGACGCGCCCCGCGGTACTTGCCACCGAAGCGCTCCGGCTTGGCCGGACCGTTGGTGAGGTTCTCTGAACCGATCGTCGTCATCCGTCTCGCCTGTCTCGCTCGGTTGCTGGTCGGTGCGGCGGGTCGTCTACCAGGCCGTACCGACGGGTTCAACGACGCGGGCCCGTTGTGGCGACGGGATTCCCGGCGGAACCTGGCAGCGCCCGGGTACCGGGAGGACGGACACGGAACGTCCCCGCCCGGTCGAGGACCGGACGGGGACGTTCATCGACCACTCGGTCAGGCCGAGCCCAACACACCACCCCTGGCTCCGGCAACGAAGGCACGCCAGTCGCCGGGAGCGAAGACCAGGGCCGGGCCGGCCTTGTCCTTCGAATCCCGGACCCCGACCGCGCCGGTCACGTACGCCACTTCCACGCAGTTGTCGCAGTTGGGCCCGCTCTTCGAGCTCTTGAACCACGTCGCCTGCGTCAGGTCCACGGGGAACCTCTTGGTCGCCATTTCGGCTCCTCTGCCAGTTTTGCGATGTGTGCGACGGACTCCTCCGGACGAATGGCCGCAGCGCGGATGTGATCGAAGATGAAGCTGTACTTCTGCAGTTCGTCGCTCTTCTCGAGGAAGAGCCCACCCGTGGCGTTCTCCGCGTACACAACATCCGGATCACCGGGCTCAGGGAAGCTGAGGATCGTGAAGGTACCGTCCATGCCGGCGTGCGCACCCACCTCGAAGGGGAGGATCTGGAGCGTCACGTTCGGCAACTCGGCCACCTCGACCAACCGCCTGAGTTGGCCGCGCATCACCTCGTCCCCGCCCACCGGCCGACTTACCACCGCCTCATCGAGCACCACCCACAGATCGACCGGATCGTCCTGGGTCAACAACGACTGACGGCCCAGACGGACACGCACCCTTTGATGTACCTGATCGGCGGTGAAGTCCGGACGGGCGGCGCGGATCATCGCCCCGGCGTACTCCTCGGTCTCCAACAGGCCCGGGACGACCTGCTGTTCGTACGCCCGGATGGAGCTGGCTGCCGCCTCCAGGCCGACGTACGCACCGACCAGCACCGTGCTGTACGGGTGCCACCAGCCCTTCTGGCGGGCCTCCCGGGCGATCTGCACGAGTTCGTCGCTCTCGGCGCCCACCACGCCGTAGATCCGTAGCATGTCGCGCACGTCGCGCGGGGTGGCCGTGGTGTGCCCCGTCTCGATCCGGGAGACCTTGGACGCCGAGCACTCCAACTGCTCGGCCACCACCTCGATGGTGATCCCCGCCGACTCCCGCTGCCGGCGCAGCTCGGCGCCGAGCCGTCGCCGTCGGATCGTCGGGCTGCGCCGTTCACTCATCGCGCGGCCTCGGCTGTTCTGGCCCTCGCCACTGGTTGCTCGACCCCACTCTCGGGCTACCTCCGGTCGACGCGCCCACTGGTTGCCGCTTGCCGGGGGCGCGACCGTCGGCCGGCGAGCGTTCGCGACGAGGGGTGGTGCCGGTCATCGGCCGGCCGCGACGGGCGAAACCGGCCCTCAGTGTGCCGCCCACACGCGGATCGCTTCAAGCGCCGCTTTGCGTGGCGAACTCACGTATCGGCAAAAGTCGACGTGCAACTTGCAGGAAGCACGTCGCTGATGCACTCTGTCCGTATGGCTCGGATCACTCAGCGTTTCGGTCCGCTCTCCGGGAGTGGTGCACCCACCGACCCCGGGCAGCCGGACGGAACGCGGGCCCGGCCAGCGACACCCGGACCTGCGCCGGGGTAATGACCCCACCGCTGCAAGCCAGTTGACTGCGGCGGTGGGCGCGGTTCCCGGCAGCAGTCAGGTGATGGTCGGGTGGCGGCACGCCACCAGCGGGTACGGCCCGACCACCACCAGCACCACACGGTCCACGAGGCGCGATCCCGCAACCGGGCCCAGACATCCCAGACCAGTCACCGCCGGCACGCCGCCGGCTTACTCCCCCAGGAGCCCATGTGCTTCCCCGCTCCGGTGACGTTCTGCACGTGACTCGCGCGGCGAGTGTCCAGTTCCTCAGGCCGATCATGTTCCGGGTGATCCGGGTGCTCGACTGGCCGACCTACGACGGTTGGCTCTGGCTCGACGGCTACGAGCTCAACGCGGCCGGCGACGCCGTGAACCGCCGGTCGATCTTCGTACAGCGGGAAGGGCTGCAACAGGTGCAGGCCGCGCCGGTGCCCCGCCCGCACACCGTACGGACCCGGCGACCGGTTACCCGTACGCCGGTCAGGGTCGGCTGACCAGCGCGATCCGCCGCGGGTAGGCGTGCCGTCGCCATAGAATCGGTACGCCCACCCCGGCACCGTTCCACCCGCACGTCCAGGACCCTGAGCCTGGGATGGTCATGGTCAATCAGCCCGCCGTGCGGCGGCACCACCGCTGGAGTATCACCTACGCTCTCGGACTGCTCGCCCTCCTCGGGGCCCTGACCATCGTCGTGGTCCTGGTCCATGATCCGGCGTCGTCGTCCACCCGGCTTGCCGTTCCGGTACCGGCGCCGGAGATCACCGTGGCCGGCTCCGACCCACCCGTGGACGAGTACGGCTGGATCGGTGCCGACACCACCGACGGGAACCCCGGTGCGGCCGACGCGACCGAACCGGCCACCGGATCCGGCGCTGGTGGTCAGGCCGACGGCCACCAGGGACCCACCGAGACGACGTCGGGCGGCCACCACGGCACCGACGTACGCCGATCGCTCTTCTGGTCCGGGATCTTCGGCCTCACCATCTCGCTCGCCGGTCTCGGCCTCGTCGGCACCCGCCGCCGCATGTGGTGAGCACCGGTCACGGCGTGGCCGTCGCCGTCGGGCTCGGGCTGGTCGAGCTGTCGGCCGGCGACGGGCGGGCCTGGGAGATCACCACCAGCACCTCCCGGTCGGTCGGCACCAGGGTGCCGGCCTCCGGCTCGGTCCGCACCACCGTGCCCGGTGGCAGCTCGGACGGGCGGTACACCACCCGGTAGCTCAGGCCCAGTCGGTCCAGTAGTCCCTCGGCGGTCGACTGCGGAAGGCCCGTCAGCGGCGGCACCGGTATCTGTGCCTCCTCGGTGGTGGGCGCCGGGCTGCTCGGCGTCGCACTGGTGGGCGCCGCCGACGTCGGGGCGCTGCTGCTCGGCGCGGCGGTGACGCTGGTCGGCGGGACGGACGGGGTGGCCGGGTCGTCGGGGTCGTCCTCCCGCGCGTTCAACACCACCCACAGCGCCGCACCGAGCAGGGCGGCGAACAACAACGCGAGTACGCCCCAGAGGATCGGCAGCCACCACCGACGGCCACCCTGCTCCTCCACGTACCAGTCCGCTGACGGCTCGGCCGGTCGCGGTGCCCGTACCTCGGCCCGCCCCGACCACGACGGTGGCGTCGAGCGCTCCGCCGGCATCCTCGCCGTCCGGTCAGCCGGAGACGCAGACGCGGCCCGGTCGATCGGCATCGTCTCGTCCGGCGCGGTGCCACCGCCCGCCGCGGCCCGGTCGATGGGCATCGTCTCGTCGGGCGACGCGGTCGGTTGCGGCGGCTGTGGGCGGTCGGCGGACGGCAGCGGGCGCGTGCGGTCGTCGTCGGGTGTCCCGGCGGGCGGCTCCTGGCGGTCGTCGCTCATCGCACGTCCTTTCCCGAACCGGGCGGGCGCCCTGGCCCTCGACGTCAACCTAACCGGCCAGGTCGACATCGGCCGGTATCGGTGACGCGGCGTGCCGTCGGCGGGTCGGGGCCGCTCGACGGGCCGAGCCGGGTCGGGTCAGGTGGTGGGCTTCGTGATCGGCTGACTCGGTGGGGCCGCCGCTCCGCACCAGATGCTGACCTCGTCGTTCCAGCGGGCCGGGCCGTCCTCGGCCGGGTTCTGCTGAGTGACCTTCCCGCTGCGCCCACTCTGGTAACGCGGGTAGAGCCCCTCCTCGACCAGCTCGTCCGCCGCCTTGGCGCAGTCGTCGCCGACCACGTCCGGCACCTCGGCGGCCGGCGGCGGCCCGGCGATCTGGAGCTGGACCGTGGTGCCCCGGGTCACCGACGTGCCCACGGGCGGGGACGAGCTCTCCACCGTGCGTCCGATGCCGGTGCCGAAGACCAGCCGCCAACCCAGCCGCTGTTTGCGCAGCAACTCGCGCGCCTCTAGGAAGTCGGCGCCGACCACCGGGGGTACGGTCAGCCCGGTCCCCTTCGTCGCGGAGGCGGTCGTCCGGGGCGCGGACGGGGTGGTCCGGCCGGTGGTCGGCCGAGACGAGGTGGCCTCCCCGGTGGGCGCACCCGCCGTGGTGGCGACCGCCTGCGGAGTCGCCGGAGACTCGTCGTCGTCGCCGGCCAGCAGCCATCCGCCGGTCCCGCCGACCACGGCGAGGAGCACCGCGACCAGTCCGCCACCGAGCACCACACCGGCCCGGCTCCCGCCGCCGCCGTCCCGGCCGCCGGAGGAATCCTGCCGACCCGTGTTCGCGTCCGTCATACCGTCCACCGCCTCATCACCGGCGACCGTACCGTTCGCCGCCCACCACGTTGTGCCGACGGTCCGTACCGGCGGGTCGCTGCGACTCGCCGCACCGACGACGGGACGTTACGCTGCCCGGCATGGCCAGACGGGGCTGGGGAGTATCGATCGCGACGGCGGTCGGGGTCGCTGCCGGCGCGGGCGCCGCGCAACTGGGCTTCGGCTACGGGCTCGGCGTCATCACCTGGACGCCCACCGAGGTCGGGGCCAACGGCACGGCCTGGGCCGACGGCCTCGCCTGGGCCACCTGGCTCGCCGCCAGCTCCACGGTGCTGGGAGCTGTCTGCGCGCAGCGACTGCACCAGCGTGCCGTAGCCACGTCGACGACCGGCACCCCACCGACGGACGAGGCTGACCTGCCGCAGTCCGCGACGCTCACGCCGGGCCGACCGACCGAGGGCACCGACGTGGCGCAGGATCGGCCGGTCGTCGATCGGGCGGAACCGGTGCCCGTCGAGCACCCCGGTCTGCTCCGCCGGCTGTCCCTGGCGCTCGGCGCAGGGCTCGGTGGACTGGTCACCGTGCTGCTGGTCGCCGTACCGGCCCGGGTCGCCGCGGGCGCCGACACCGGCGCGCCGCAGCGGGTCGCGGCTCTGCACGCGGCGCTGGGAATCCTGATCGGCGTCGTCGTCGCACTCTGGGCGCTGCGCTCCCGCACGGTCGCGGTGAACGTCACCGCGACGGCCGCCTGGCTGTGGCTGCTCGCCGTGGTCTCGGTCGTCGACGGGGTACGCGTCGGACGCGGGCTGACCGGCGCCCAACTCGGCACCTGGCAGCTCGACCCGGACCATGGGCGGTACTGGATCGGAGGCCAGATCTACTGGCCCGGCGCGCTGCTGGCGCTCGTACCCGCGCTTCTGATCGGCGCTCTCGCCGCCCGCGGCGCGGTGCGTCCGGGCGGGCGCCGGGTGGGCGCGGCAGCCTCCGGCGCGGCCGGCCCGCTGCTCGTCGCGCTCGCCTACCTGACCACCGTGCCGAGGTGGGCGGCCCCCGGCCCGGCACAGTTCTCGACCCAGCTCATCGCCCCGTACGCGGTGATCGCCGGTGTCGGCGGCTCGATACTTGTCGCCCGACTCGCCGAGAATGCCCGCCACCAACGTGCCGCCGACCGCCGACCGACCGCCCCGGCCGCCGGTCCGGATGCCGCCTCGGCAGATCCGACGGCCCACCCCGGGCTGACAACGGCCGACCGGTCCGACGCGGTGTCGACCCCTGCGGCAGGCTCACCCGACCCGGTGCCGACCTCTCCGGCCGGCTCACCCGGCTCGACGTCGGCCTCTACGACGGATTCCACCGGGCTCGACCCGACCGCAGGGGCGACTCCTCCCCGCGAGGGCGTGGCGGACGGCGCGCGACCCGGACGTCGCGCCCGCTCGGTGACCGACGCCGCGACCGGCTCGGCAACCCGACGCGGCAGGACCGCCGCAGCACCGACAACTTCGGACACCCATCCGGCCGAACCGCCCACCGCCACACCCCGCGTCCCGACCCAACGCCCCGACCCGGACGCCGAGTCGTCAACCGAAGCCCCGACCTCCCACCGAGCGCGCCCACCCCGCCGCCCCACCACCTGACCCCCCAACCGCCCACCCCCGGCTCTCTCCGCGCGCCCACGCCACCACGGTGCGTCGATCATGAGGTTATTGCCGCGACACGCCGGGCCGGCTGGCAACAACTTCATGATCGACAGGGTGCGAGGGTCGGGGAGAGGGCCGGGGGTGGGTGGGTGGGTGGGTGGGTGGGGGTTAGTCGACCGGCCAGGTGTGGACTGGTTCGTTGGTGCGTTGGAGTTCCGCGTAGCGCTTGACCATGTGGTGCAGGGCTGCCGGGCGGTCCATGCCGTGGTGGCGCTCCGCGGCCCAGACCGCCTCGGTCTGCCAGACGGAGCCGTTGCGGCCGGTACGGCAGCGCTGCTCGATGATGCCGAGCAGCCGGTCCCGCTGCGCCGGCGCGACGCCGAAGCCGTCCAGCCCGGTTGCGGCGACGGGCAGCAACTGGTCCAGGACGAGCTTGGTGACCGGCACGTCACCGGCCCGGGGCCAGTGCAGCACGGCGTCCAGACCACGGCGGGCTGCCGCGTGGAAGTTCTCCTCGGCCGAGGAGAAGGTGAGCTGGCTCCAGATCGGTCGGTCGGCCTCGACCAGACCACGCACCAATCCGAAGTAGAAGGCCGCGTTGGCCAACATGTCCACCACGGTCGGGCCAGCGGGCAGCACCCGGTTCTCCACCCGCAGGTGCGGGCGGCCGTTCATGATGTCGTAGACCGGGCGGTTCCAGCGGTAGACCGTGCCGTTGTGCAGCCGCAGCTCGCTCAGTTGGGGCACCCCACCGGCGTGCAGCACCTCGACCGGGTCCTCGTCCTCGCAGATCGGCAACAGCGGCGGGAAGTACCGGACGTTCTCCTCGAACAGATCGAAGATCGAGGTGATCCACCGTTCGCCGAACCAGACCCGGGGACGTACGCCCTGGGCCTTGAGTTCCTCCGGGCGGGTGTCGGTGGCCTGCTTGAACAGGGCGATCCGGGTCTCGGCCCAGAGTTGGCGGCCGTACAGGAAGGGCGAGTTCGCCCCGACCGCCACCTGCACTCCAGCGATGGCCTGGGACGCGTTCCAGTAGTCGGCGAAGCTGTCCGGCGCGACCTGGAGGTGGAACTGGAGACTCGTGCAGGCCGCCTCGGGCGCGATCGAGTCGGTGTGCGTCCGCAACTGCTCGACACCACGGATGTCGAGTTCGATGGCCTCGCCCCGGGCGCCGACGATCTGGTCGTTGAGGACCCGGTAGCGCTCGTTGGTGGAGAGGTTGTCCTCGACCAGGTGCCCCTCGGTGAGAGTGGGCAGGATGCCGACCAGGAGGATCTTCGCGTCGGATCTGGCGGCCCGCTCGTCGGCCCGGGAGAGGCTGCTGCGCAGGTCGTGCTCGTAGTCGGCGAAACCGGCGCCCTCGATCAGCCGGGGCTCGGCGTTCAACTCCAGGTTGAACTGCCCCAGCTCGGTCTGGAAGAGCGGATCGGCGATCTCGGCGAGGATCTCCTCGTTGCGCATCGCCGGCTCGGCCGCCGAGTCGACCAGGTTCAACTCGATCTCGAGACCGGTCATCGGCCGGTCGGCGTCGAACCCGAAGTCGTCAAGCATGAGGGCGAAGACGTCGAGGGACCGCCGGACCTTCTGCCGGTAGCGGACGCGGTCCTCCGGGGTGAAGGCGCCCTGCGAGACGTCCCTGCCCATGTGTCCTCCCGACAACCGGCGCGGTCGGGATTCTGCCGTCCCGGAAGCGCATTGTGAACCATCAACGGTAAGAGCGCTCGCCTGGCCCGGGTCAGAAGGCCGACGACGGTGAGCCGACGGCGGCCGAGGCATTCGCTCGTGGCGACATCTCTACCCCGTCGCCGGCACGCCGGACACCACGGGGGTAAGAACAAGTCGTGACAATTCACACGCGCGGCAGGGACGACACCGGGCCCGCGCCGACGTGCGACGCGGGCCCGGTGTACGGGTGATCCGGGGGATCAGGCCTGGCGGACGGCCTCGCCCTCGATCTCGATCTTGATCTTCTTGCCGACCAGCACGCCGCCGGTCTCCAGGGCGACGTTCCAGGTCAGGCCGAACTCCTCGCGGTCGATCTCGGTGCTCGCGGAGAAGCCGAAGATGTCCTGGCCGAACGGGCTGCGACCCACGCCCTCGAACTCGACCTCCAGCTCGACCGGGCGGGTGACACCCTTGACGGTCAGCTCACCGTCGAGCACGAACTCGTTGCCGCTGCGGGACTTGACGCCGGTGCTGCGGAACTCCAGGGTCGGGTACTGCTCCGCGTCGAGGAACTCGGGGCTGCGCAGGTGCGCGTCCCGGTCGTCCTGGGTGGTGTCGATGCTGGCGGCCTGGATGGTCGCGACGACCGAGGACTGCAGCGGGTCCTCGGCGACGGTGATGGTGGCGGTCGCCTCGTTGAACTCACCGCGGACCTTGCTCACCATCATGTGCCGGGCGACGAAGCCGACCCGCTTGTGCGCCGCGTCCAGCACGTAGGTGCCGGCCGCCGGGATGGTGAGACCGTCCCAGTCGCGGGTAACCGCGTCGATGCTGCTGGTCATGGCTGCTGTCCTCCAGTAGATTGTTTAATAGTCCAACGACTGCCTACGCAAATATAACCGCAACAACATTCCCCGTGTCAAGGACTGGTAGGGTTAACGAGTGACCAACGTGTTCGACGACCCCCGGATCACCGCGGTTGGCCTTCTGTACGAGGCCCACGCCGGGCTCTCGGCCCGGTTCGCCGCCCAACTCGAGGAGCACGGCCTCTCCCAGGTCGAGTTCGAGGTGATCACCCGACTGGCCCGCTCGCCCGGCAACCAGCTGCGGATGACCGACCTCGCCGCACAGACCTCACTGTCCACCAGCGGTGTGACCCGGGTGGTCGACCGGATGGAGCGCGACGGCCTGCTCACCCGTCGAGCATGCCCGAGCGACCGCCGCAGCTCGTTCGCGGTCGTCACCGCGTCCGGGATGCAGCGGCTCGACGAGACGCTGCCCGGGCACCTGCGGATCATCGAGCAGTGGTTCACCGGCCAACTCGAACCCGAGGCCCTGGCGGCACTGCTCGACGGCCTGCGGCGGGTGCGGGACGCGGTCCATCCTGGAGCGACCGCTGGCAGCACCGAGGACATTGCCGACGACTGTGACCCGATCTGACCCTCGGGATGGGCGTCCGGGCGGTACCGGCAGAAAGACCGGCAGAACTGACCCTACAAACCGGACAAACCTCTTGAAAACCCTCTTCTTCCCCGGCAACGGTGGCAGGCTTTCGCCCACCGGGGAATCACCGGGGGGTGACGGCGCGGGCGAACAGCGAGGGGTAGCACCAAGGGGGCTCTTCGCCCGCGCCACTCTCCATCCGGCGGTCCGCCGAGTCCCCGCTCACCGTTCGGTGACTCCACCCCGCGCGGCGATCAACGCGTAGAGCAGCCCGGACTCCTGCGGCAGCAATCGGATCCCGGTCTCCTCGCAGGCCCGGTCGAGACGATCGAGGACCGTCGGGTCCGCAGTGCTCGCGGCGAGGCCCACCAGCGCCTCCACGACGTCCCGGCGATCGTGGCCGGCCTCGACGGCGGCCGTGAACCACTCGGCCGCCAACTCCCGATCACCCCGGTGCAGCGCCAGGTTCCCCTCGATCAGCGCGCAGATCCCCGCCTCCGGTCCGCTCCACGACAACACCGCGTCGTCCGAGCGTGGTCGCGGCAGTCCGAGCTGCCCCATCCACTCCCGACCCGGCACGGCGACGGTCGCCTCGGCGCCGCCCGCGCGCAGTTCCGCGAGCACCTCGGTCGCCTCGGCGGCACGGCCGTCCTGAGCGAGCGCCAGACCGACCGTGCCGAGCACCCGACGGCGATGCCCCGGGTCGCCCAGCTCGAACAGCGCCGCCACCGCCCGCCGCCCCTGGTCGACGGCGTCGGCGTACCGGCCCTCAAGGCGGGACACCTCGGCCCGGTTGGCCCAGGCCAGCACGCGCAACCGCTGCTCACCCCCCTCGGCCGCGAGCCGGTCCACGGCGGCCAGCCGCCGTCGTGCCGCCGCCAGGTCGCCGACGCGGATCTCGTGCCAGGCGAGGCTGTTCTGCGCCACCGCCAGATCACGCGTACGACCGTTGCGGGCGGCGAGCCGGAGCACCGCCTCGGCCTGTTCCCGCGCCTCGTCGTGCCCGCCGACGCTGGTCAGCAGAGCGCCGAGCACGCCGCGCGCCTCCAACTCGCCGGTCACGTCACCGGACTGTCGGAAAATCTCCAACGCGGCGCGTGCCGTTGGCAACTCCTCTGCCTCGGCGCCGTGTTCGGCCGCGAGCCGCGCCACCCCGAGGCTGGCCCAGCCGCGCAGGATCGGGTCCGCGTCGGCGGTTCGCGGGTCGGCCAGCAGACGTCGCAGCCACTGCCGCCCGGCGACGTCCCGGCCCCGGAAGCGCCACCAGCGGGGGAGGCAGGCGGCGAGCCGGAGCGCGATCAGCGGGTCGTCGGTGGCCGCGTGGGCGAGCGCGGAGCTGATGTCGCTGCTCACCTGGTCGAGCCGGTGCACCGCGTCGAGCATCCGTGGGCCGGCCAGGTCGGCGGCGGTCCGCGCCACGAGGCGGGCGGTCACCTCCGCGTGCCGACGTCGTACACAGGTCAGCTCACCGCCGCCGACCGCCTGCTCCACGGCGAAGTCACGGACGGCGTCCAGCAGGCGGAACCGGAACGGCCCGGTGCCGCGAACGCTCAGCAGGCCCAGCTCGACCAGGCGGTCCAACAGCGGGACCGGATCGACGGCGACGGTCCCGTCCCGGTCGGCCTCGTCGGCGAGCATCTCCTCGGCCATCTCCACCGACCACCGGTTGCCGAACATGGCGAGCCGCCGCAGCGCGTCGCGCTCGTGCGGCGCGAGCAGGCGGTAGCTGGTCGCCACCGCGTCCCGCAGGGTCACCGCCACCGCCGGCCGGCTGGCATCGGTGGCGTACGGACGGCGGGTGGCCGACTCCGACCCGTCCCACCGGGCACGGGCCTCCTCGGCCGAGGTGGTCAGGTCGAGCACGCGGTCCCCGTACCGGTCGAGCAGTTCGGTGAGGTCGAGCAGCCGGCCCCGGGCGGCCATCAGCTCGATGGCCAGTGGCAGACCACCCAGCCGGCGGACCAGGGCGGCCAGTGCCGGTAGCTCGTCGGGTCCGGGCGGTTCCCGACGGACCTGGGCGAGCCGTGCGATGAACAGCGCGACCGCGGGCCACGAGACTAGGGTGGCCGGACCGGTGTGCTCGCCGTCCGGCGGCGGCACCTCGAGCGGGGCGACCGGCCAGACCCGTTCGCCGGGCAGCCCGACCGGGTGCCGGCCGGTGACCAGCACCCGCAGTGACGGCAGTACGGTGCCCAACCGGTGCAGTGTCTCGGCCACCGGGCCGGGGGCGCGCTCGACGGCGTCCATGACCAGCAACGCCCGCCGGCCGGCGAGGCGGGCGACCAGTTCCGGTAGCCGGGCGGCGCCAAGGACGGTCATCGAGGCCGCGAGGACGTCGGGGCCGTCCGAGCCCTCGCCGACCAGCACGCCGGCCACACCGCCCGGATGCGCCGGTGCCGCCGCATGGGCTACGGCGAGCGCGAGCGCGGTCTTGCCGACGCCGGCCAGGCCGACGAGGCTGACCAGCCGTGGTCCGTGTTCCGCGGTCAGCATCGCGGCCAACTCCGTGACGTCGCGATCGCGTCCGATCAGGGCGACCGGGGGCGGGAGGGCGACCGGCGCATCGGTGGCTTGCGCCGACCCGACGCCGACCGGGCCCGAACCGATGTCCAACGGCGGCTCCGGGCCGACGGGGCCGCGGGCCGTGGCCAGGAATGCCGCCCGGACGGCACCGGTCAACCCCAGCGCCGTGGCCAGCAGATCGACGGTGGTGCGCTGCGGCCGGACCGAACGACCACGCTCCAGGTCCCGCACCGTCCGCACACCGACCCGCGCGCGGGAGGCCAGTTCCGCCTGGGTCAGACCGGCGGCGCGCCGATGCGCACGGAGCAGCTCCGGCAGCCCGGTACGACCGGCCGGGCTCCGCGACCGCCCATGATCCGGAGTCATGGGCACGAAGAGTACGGTTCGCCTCCGACCATCGGCAGTCGAACGTCGTCCTGCCGACGTCCGCCCGCCGATAATCCGACAGCCGGCCACTTGATCGACGAGGCTCGGTCGCCGGTGCCCTCCGGTGGGGTCAGAGACCCAGATCGCGGGCGATGATCATGCGTTGCACCTCGCTGGTGCCCTCGCCGATCTCCAGGATCTTGGAATCGCGCCAGAACCGGGCGACCGGATACTCGTTCATGAATCCGTAGCCGCCGTGGATCTGGGTGGCCTCCCGGGCGTTGTCCACCGCGATCGTGCTCGCGTGCAGCTTCGCGATGGCGGCCTGCCGCTTGAACGGCTCGCCGGCCAGCATCCGGGCGGCGGCGTCGTAGTAGGCCAGGCGGGCGGTGTGCGCCTTCAGCTCCATGTCCGCGATCTTGAACTGAATGGCCTGGTTGTCGCCGATCGGCCGGCCGAAGGCGTGCCGCTCCTTGGCGTACCTGATGGACTCGTCGACGCAGCCCTGGGCGAGGCCGACAGCCAGCGCGGCGATGGCGATCCGGCCCTCGTCGAGGATCCGCAGGAACTGCGCGAAGCCCCGGCCCCGCTCGCCGAGCAGGTTGGCCGCCGGCACTCGGCAGTCGTCGAAATTCAGCTCGTGGGTGTCCGAGGCGGTCCACCCGACCTTGGAATAACCGGGCGCCACCGTGAATCCGGGCGTGCCGGTCGGCACGATGATCGTCGACAGCTCCTTGGAGCCGTCCGGGTTGGTGCCGGTCACCGCCGTTACGGTCACCATGGCCGTGATGTCGGTGCCCGAGTTGGTGATGAACGCCTTCGCGCCGTTGATCACCCACTCGTCGCCGTCCAGCACGGCCCGCGTCTGGGTGCCGCCGGCGTCGGAACCGGTGCCCGGCTCGGTGAGCCCGAAGCCGGCCAGCGCCTCCCCGCTGAGCAGCCGGGGCAGCCAGGTGGCCTTCTGCTCCTCGGTGCCGAAGCGGTAGATCGGCATCGCGCCGAGCGAGACGGCCGCCTCCAACGTGATGGCCACGCTGGAGTCGACCCGGGCCAACTCCTCCAGGGCCAGGCACAGCGCGAAGTAGTCGCCGCCCATCCCGCCGTGCTCCTCGGCGAACGGCAGGCCGAACAGGCCCATCTTGCCCATCTGCCGGATCACCTCGTACGGGAAGGTGTGCCGCTCGTAGTGCTCGGCGATCACCGGGGCGACCACCTCGCGGGCGAAGTCCCGCACGCTCTCCCGCAGCGCCGCTTGTTCGTCGGTGAGCCGGAAGTCCATCTCATCCTCCTGGTGGGACGGTGCCCTCGACGCTCGTGACGTCGGGACGGGTGGCGGTGCGGGTCAGACCGGGGTGACGCCGTGTCGTCGACGGGAGAAGGTGCGGTCCTTGGTGCGGGCCGCCGCGAACCGGCGGACCAGCTCGCCGCGCAGGTCGTGCGGCTCGACGATGGCGTCCACCACCAGCTCGCTGGCGAGCCGTACGACGTCGATGTCCTGCTCGTACTCGGCCCGTTTGGCGGCCACGAAGGCGGCCCGCTCGTCCGCGTCCCCGATCGCCGCGATCTTGTTGGCGTAGACGGCGTTCACGGCCGCCTCGGCACCCATCACTGCGATCTTGGCGGTGGGCAGCGCGATCGTCGCGTCCGGCTCGAAGCCGGGGCCGGCCATCGCGTACAGGCCCGCGCCGTACGCCTTACGCACGACGACGCAGATCTTCGGAACGGTCGCCTCCGAGATCGCGGTGATCATCTTGGCGCCGTGCCGGATGATGCCCTGCTTCTCCACGGCGCTGCCGACCATGAAACCGGGCACGTCGCTGAGGAAGAGCAGGGGCACGTTGAACGCGTCGCAGAGCTGCACGAACCGGGTGGCCTTGTCGGCCGAGTCGACGAAGAGCACCCCGCCCTTGAACATCGAGTTGTTGCCGACCACGCCGACGACCTGGCCGTCGAGGCGGCCGAAGCCGATGGTCAACTCCTTGGCCCACAGTGCCTGGATCTCGAAGAAGGAACCCTCGTCGAGCAGGCCCTTGACGTACCGTCGCATGTCGAACGCCTGCCGCTCGCTCGCCGGCACCAGCGCGGCCAGGTCGGCCTTCGCGGGCGCGGCGACCGCCGGCGCGGCCGGCGGCGGCTGGGTCCAGTTCGCCGGCAGGTACGACAGGTAGGTCTTCACCACGTCGAGCGCATCGGCCTCGGTCTTGCAGAGGAAGTGCCCGACGCCGGATTCGGCGGTGTGCACCTTGGCCCCGCCCATCGCCTCCAGGGTGGTCTTCTCCCCGGTGACCATCTCGACCATCCGGTCGGAGCCGAGATACATGCTGGCGTTGCCGTCGACCAGCGCGACCACGTCGCAGAACGCCGGGATGTACGCCCCTCCGGCGGCGCTCGGGCCGAACAGCGCGCAGACCTGCGGAATCGAGCCGGAGGCGCGGACCTGGTTCCAGAAGATCTTGCCGGCGCCACGGCGGCCGGGGAAGAGGTCGACCTGGTCGGTGATCCGGGCGCCGGCCGAGTCGACCAGGTAGACCATCGGGACGCCGGCTCCGTAGGCCCGCTCGATGATCCGGATGATCTTCTCGACGGTGCGGGCGCCCCAACTGCCGGCCTTCACGGTGGAGTCGTTGGCCATCAGGCAGACCTGTCGGCCGTCGATCGTGGCGGTGCCGGTCACCACGCCGTCGGCGGGCAGTCCGTCGGCGAGCGCGTTGGCGTAGAGGCCGTCCTCGACGAAGGAACCCTCGTCGACGAGGAGCGCGACACGTTCGCGGGCGAAGAGCTTGCCCTTGGCCTCGTTGGCCGCGTGGTACTTGTCCGCGCCGCCGGACCGGGCCCGCTTGCGCAGTTGTTCCAGCGCCTCACCGTCGAGCGTCACGCCGACTCCCTCGCCCGTGCTGACCTGAACGATCGTTAGGCTATCGCATCCGCGCACCCTCCGGCGACCCATGCCGCGCCGACGCCCCTTCAAAGCAAACATTGAAATCTATTAATCTCTGTGGATAGGCTCCTGACACCCCTCTCGGATAGGAGTCAGCGATGACCTCACGACTCAGTCGGCTCGCTGTCGCGGTGGTCGCGACGGCAGGTGCCACGCTCGGCGTCACGGTCGCCAACCCCGCGCCCGCGTCCGCCGCGATGACCATCTGCTACAACACCAGCCAGGCAGGCGCCTACGCGGGCACCGCCAACCAGGCCGCCTCGATCTGGAACAACGCCACCGTCAACCTGACGCTCTCCGCGAACTGCGGCTCCAACCTGCGGATCTACCAGATCACCGGCGGCGGCTCGTACGCCGTACGGACCAGCCTCGGCAACGGCCGGGTCTACATCGACACCCAGCAGGCCGCGCAGTACAGCCCGCTGCGGATCATGACCCACGAGATCGGGCACATCCTCGGCCTGCCGGACAACTACAACGGCAACTGCGCGATCCTGATGTCCGGCGGCAGCGCCGGCACCAGCTGCACCAACCCGTACCCGAGCAGCGCCGAGGCGAACCGGGTCAGCAACCTGTTCGCCGGCACGTTCAGCGCCACCGAGCGCAGCACCGACCGCAGCGCGGACATCTTCCGCGACAGCTGGCCGTCGGCGCTCACCACGGTCGGCTGACCGAACCCACGCAGCACGAAGGGGCCGGCGAACTGCCGGCCCCTTCCGCGTGTGCTCAGCTCGGCATCGGCGTCAGTCGCGTACGCGGACCCGCCCGCAGCACGCCGGACGGCAGCGTCCTGCCGAGCAGACCCTCGGCCAACTCGGCCACCTCGATCAGGGCTTCCAGGTCGATGCCGGTGTCGATGCCCATGTCGTGCAGCATGTGCACCGCCTCCTCGGTGGCCAGGTTGCCACTGGCACCCGGCGCGTACGGGCAGCCACCCAGGCCGCCGACGCTGGCGTCGAACTCGGTCACCCCCAGCTCCAGCGCGGTCAGCAGGTTGGCCAACGCCGTACCCCGGGTGTTGTGGAAGTGCAGCAGCACCGGCACGTGCGCGTTGCGGTCGCGGACCGCGGTCAGCAGCTCACGGACCCGACGCGGCGTGCCCATGCCGGTCGTGTCGCCGAAGGCCACCCGGTCCGCGCCGTCGCGGACGACCCGGTCGACGATGCCGGCCACCCGACGCGGGTCGACGTCCCCCTCGTACGGGCAGCCGAAGCTGGTCGCCACGATCACCTCGACCCGCGCGGACGCGCCGTGCAGGAGATCGATCAGCTCGGCGATGTCGTCCAGCGACTGGTCGGTCGAGCGGTTGACGTTGCGGCGGTTGTGCGTGTCGCTGGCCGACACCACCACCTCGATCTCGGTGAAGCCGGCAGCCAGGGCTCGCTGGGCGCCCCGGGTGTTCGGCACCAACGCCGAGTACCGCACCCCGTCGACCTTCGCCGCCCGCCGCCACACCTCGTCGGCGTCGGCCATCTGTGGAATGGCCCTGGGGTGCACGAACGACACCGCCTCGATCCGGCGTACGCCGGTCGCGGAGAGCGCGTCGAGCAGCCGCACCTTGGCGTCGGCGGGGACGGGCTCCTCGTTCTGCAACCCGTCCCGTGGCCCAACCTCGCGAATGGAGACGGAATCCGGCAGTTGGCTCATGGTCACCTCGCTGTGACGGCGGATGGGGCGGTGGTCGGTGCTGCGTCCTTTGCAGTGCTTCAACGGACGCAACACCCGACCGTCCGGTATCCGGACATCCCGTGTTGCCTCCAGGTAAGCAGAGCAAAGGACGTGAGTGCCAGTGTCGGCCCACCGGACCGGACCGGGGCATCAGCCCTGCGATCCGACGACGGCCGGGCCGGGTCAGCGCATCCGGGAGACGATGCCGGTGTCGTAGGCGCCGGAGCGGAACTCCTCGTTGCCCAGCAGCTCGGCGAAGAACGGGACGTTGTTCTTCGGGCCCTCGATCTGGAAGGCGGCGACCGCTTCCTGCGCGCGTTCGAGCACCTCGTTCCGGGTGTCGCCGGTGACGATCAGCTTGGCCAGCAGGCTGTCGTAGAACGGGGTGACGGTGTTGCCCCCGGTGTACCCGGAGTCCACCCGGACCCCCTCGCCGGTCGGTTCCACCCAGGTCCTGATCACACCGGGGCCGGGCAGGAAGCGCTTCGGGTCCTCGGCGTTGATCCGCATCTCGATGGCGTGCCCGCTCGGCGCGAGCGCGTCCGGATCGAAGGTCGGGGCCAGGCCGGACGCCACCCGCAACTGCTCCTCGACGAGGTCGATCCCGTAGACGTACTCGGTCACCGGGTGCTCCACCTGAAGGCGCGTGTTCATCTCCAGGAAGAAGAACTCACCGGAGGTGGGGTCGAGCAGACACTCGACGGTCCCCGCGTTGCGGTAGTCGACCGCCTCGCCGGCGCGTACCGCCGCCGCCAGGAGGCGCGCCCGCAGTTCCGGCGAGACCGCCGGCGACGGGGATTCCTCGACGAGCTTCTGGTTGCGTCGCTGCACCGAGCACTCCCGCTCGCCGAGCGCCACCACCCGGCCGTCCGCCAGGCCGAGGATCTGCACCTCGACGTGCCGTACCCGGGGGAAGTACCGCTCGATCAACACCGAGCCGTCCCCGAACATCCGCTCGGCGAAGGCGCGCACCTTGTCGTACTCGGTGCGCAGCGCGGCCTCGTCGGCGGCCACGCCCATGCCCATGCCGCCGCCACCGGCGGCGGCCTTGACCATCACCGGGTAGCCGATCTCGGCGGCGGCCGTCACGGCCGCGTCCAGGTCGGCGGCCGGGTCGGTCGTGCCGGGCGCGACCGGCACACCGGCCGCCGCCATCAGGTTCCGAGCATTGATCTTGTCGCCCATCGCGCTGATCGCGTCCGCGCCAGGTCCGACCCAGATCAGCCCGCTGGCCTCGACGGTACGAGCGAACTCCGCGTTCTCCGACAGGAAGCCATAGCCGGGGTGGATCGCCTGCGCGCCGGTGGACTTGGCGGCGGCGAGGATCGCCTCGACGTTGCGGTAGCTCTGCGCCGGGTTCGGCGGGCCGATGAGGATCGCCTCGTCCGCCTCGGTGACGAACGGCAGGTCGGCGTCCGCCTCCGAGTACACCGCGATCGCGCGGATGCCGAGCCGCTTGGCGGTCCGGATGACCCGGCGGGCGATCTCGCCCCGATTGGCGACCAGCAGTGACTCGATCATGTTTCCTCCCGGCGTCCGGATGTTGGGACGATGTCAGGGAATCATGACCGGCGCACTTCTGACGAGTCGGATCAGGCGAGCAGCGCGGCCAGGGTCGCTCCGCGCAACAGCTCGGCACGACGCCGCCGGTCCACCTCGCCGCCGAGGAACGGAGTCGAGTTCATCAGGCCGAACGCGGCGTGCGCGAGCACCCGCGCCTCGCCGTCGGGCATGCCCGGGTGCAGCGCCGTGAGCACCGTCACCCACTCCTCGACGTAGAGCCGTTGCAGCCGGCGGATCCGTCGCCGCGGCTCCTCCGGCAGCCGGTCCAGCTCGTGCAGGTGCAGCGCGATCACGGCCGGATTGGCCAACGCGAACTCGACGTGGAAGTCGATGAGGGACTCCAGCACGCCGCGCGGGTCGTCCGGGTGCCCGGCGGCGCGTTCCCGCCCGCCGGCCAGCAGCCCCTCGCTGACCGGGATCAGCGCGGCGGCCAGCATCGCCTCCTTGCCGGCGAAGTGGTGATAGAGCGCCGGGCCGGTCACCCCGGCTGCCGCGCCGATGTCGTCCATCGACACACCGTGGTAGCCGCGGGCGGCGAACAGACCGACCGCGATCTCCAGGATCTCGTCCTTGCGGGATCGACGCCGGCCCGTACCCGCCGCCCCCCGTGCCTGCTGCTCCACCGTCACCGGGCAAGCGTAGACCGCGAGCTGGACCCGGTGGGGCGACGGTTACCGCTCGGTCGCGGCGGTCAGTCGTCCGGGTCGAGGTCGTGCTCCTGCCGCAGGGCGGCCGCCTCGGCGGGCCGGTCGAGCAGATCCAGCGCACGGGACAGCAACCACGCCGTCTGGCGGACCGGCCGCGATCCGGCCGGCAACCCACCGAGTACGCGACGCAGCAGCGGCTCCGCCTCGGCCGGCCGGTCCAGTCGGAGCAGCAGCTCACCGACGAGGATCTCCACCTGGGCCGCCTCACCGAACGCCTCGATCGACCGCAACCGGTCGGGCACCCCGGCGAGCCGTTCCAGCGCCTCGTCCGGCCGGCCGTCCCCGGTCAGCACCCGCGCGCCGGTCTCGGCCGTCATCGCCAGCTCGTACGTCACCGGTGGCGTCGGCTCCGGCTGCCCGGCCACCACCGCCGCCAGCCCGTCCGCCAGTTCGACGACACGTACCGCCTCGGTCAGGTTGTCGGACCAGAACCAGGCGTACGCCTCCCGGCGACGGGCGCGCAGCTCGTCCAGCGGCAGGCCGGCGAGCCGGTACGCCGTGGCGGCGGCGGCGAACCGCTCGGCGGCGGCGGCGTCCCGGTCGGCGTCGTACAGGATCCCGCCGGCCTCCTCCAGCACCCGGGCCCGGTTGGGCAGGTTGTCCGGACCGTCCAGGTTGACCGACAACTGCTCCAGCAGGGCCAACGCGGGGTCGATCTCGCCGAGCCCGCTGTACACACCGGCCAGCAGG
Source organism: Micromonospora sp. WMMD736 (assembly GCF_049179015.1). Classification (NCBI taxonomy): domain Bacteria; kingdom Bacillati; phylum Actinomycetota; class Actinomycetes; order Micromonosporales; family Micromonosporaceae; genus Micromonospora; species Micromonospora sp. WMMD736. The sequence goes on along the minus strand of NZ_JBMHMI010000001.1, from coordinate 4,446,682 downwards.
TGCCGGCAACGGTCGGCCTCCGCCTGCGCGCCCAGGCGGTCCAGGCCGAGCACGGCCTCCTCGGCGACCTCGGCCGCCTCGGCGAGCCGGCCCACCACCCGGTACGCGTTCGCCAGCTCCCAGCGCAGGAACGCGTCCCCCTCGGCGCCCCGCTCCACGCAGAGCGTCACCGCCTCGACGAAGTCGTCCACCGCGTCGGCGGCCCGGCCGGCGGAGAGCAGCGCCCGCGCACGGGCGACCCGTACGGGCAGCTCCGCGTCCGCCGGTGCCGCGCGCAGCGCCTCGTCGCAGGCGGCCACCGCCTCCGCCGGCTCGTCGGCCGTCCGCGCGCAGGTGAGGCAGGCCGCCACGACCAGCTCGCCGACGCCCAGCTCACTGGCAATCCGGCGGGCCCCCTCGGCGGCCGCGCGGGCCTCGTCGACGCGGTCGGACTGCTCCAGCAGATGCGCCCGGTGCAGCGCGATCCGGGCCGCCAGGTGCTCATCGCCACCCGCGTCGGCGGGTATCCGGTCCAGGGCCGCCAGGGCTTCCGCCCAGCGTTGCCGGTGCAGCAGCGCCAACGCCAGCCGGTCGTGACCGGCGGCGCGCTGCCGGGGGTCGCCGAGCCGGTCCAGCGCCTCGGCGGCCTCCCGGACCAGCGTCAGCCCCTCCTCGGCGTGCTCGTCGGCGTGGGTCAGCAGCACACCCAGCCGCCCCGCGACCACCTGGGCGGGCAGCTCCTCGCCCGCCGAGCGGTACAGCTCCAACGCCGCCCGGTTCAGCTCGACCGCGCCCTCGATGTCGTCCGCGTCGCTCCGCTCTCCCGCCCGCAGCGCCAGTCGGTGCGCGACCGTACGCGGCGGCAGGTCGGCGGCGTCGAACCGGTCGTCGTACGCGGCCAGCGCCGCCTGGAAGGTGGCCTGATCGTGCCGGCCCCAGCTCTCCTCGGCGAGGGTCAGCAGCTCGTCGGCGTCGGTGGGCAGGGGCACCGTGGACGCCTCGACGGGTGCCCGGACGGGGCGTTCGGACAACGCCGCCGCACCGGTCGGCGCGTCCCCGCCGGGTCGGGACGGCCGGCGCCGGACGCTCGCGGAGAGCGGCAGGTGCTCGCCGCTGGGCCGGACGGCGAGCCGACGCGCGATCCACTCCGACTGGTGGGTGGTGCCGTTGCGGGCGTCGAAGCGGGCGGCCAGCTCGGTCGCCGTACCGGCCAGCTCGTCGGCCAGCGTCGACGCCGGCACCTCGGCCGCCGGCCGGCCCTCGGCGGCCCGGCGGTACACGGTCGCCTCGCCGGCCTGACGCAGCGCGGCGGCGGCGGTCGCCGCGAAGTGCATGGCGGCGGCCGGCGACGGCGGTCGGTCCAGCCAGTCCAGGTGCCGCTCGACCAGCTCGACCGCCCGGGCCTCGTTGCCGGTGAGCGTGCAGAACTCGACGTGGTCGCCGATGTCCCACAGGTCGGCGAGGCTGCCGCGCAGCTTGCGGTACGCCTCACGGTGCGCGTCGCGCGCCGACTCACCCCGACCGGTACGCAGGTACGGCAGCAGGAGCGCCGTGAGGATCGCCTGCGGCTGCTCGGTGCAGGTGAGCCGCCCGGCGAGCACCGGTTCGGCGAGGGCGACCGCCTCGGCGTCCCGACCGGTGTCGGCCAGGTAGCCCACCTGGCTCGTCGGGTCACAACCCGCGCAGTCGGACAGGTCGTCGCGGGGCGTCGTCTGCCACAGCCGGTACCAGTGCGCGGCAGCCTCGGCGTCGCCCACGTGGTCGGCGACCCGGAACCGTTGCTTGTGGACGTTCTGCAGGCTGTGCCCGCCGGCCCGGTAACGCCGCTCCATGTCGTCGAGCACGGCGTACGTGCGGTCCAGTGGCACCTCGGGGAACCTCAGCAGACCCGACACCATGTACTTGAAGTGCCACAGCAACTGGTGCAGGTGCCGCTGGTGGTAGGGCTGCGGGTCACGGTCGAACTCGGACAGGCACCAGGAGAACGTGACGAACGACTTCGCCGGCTCGCCGCCGTAGACGTACCCGGTCGTCGCCTGCATCCGGGTGACGAAGGCGAGGTGCCGGTCGTCGGCGGTGTCCACCCGGCGCAGCAACTGCTCCAGCGCGGCGATCTGCCCCGCCCCGTAGGGCATGTCGGCGATGCCGCGCAGCACCCGCCACAGGTCCTCGTCGCTCACTCCTGCTCCCGTCCCGGCACAGCCCGGCCGAGCAGGCCGAGGAAGGAATCGTTCAACAGCGCGGCGTCGGCCGCGCGGATCGGATGGTGCCCGAGCAGCAGCGCCTGCCCGTACAGCGCCTCGACGGCGAGCCCGACCAGCTCCGGGTCGCCCAGCATGGTGACCCGCCGCACCAGCGGGTTGCGGTGGTTGAGCACCAGTTGCGGGCGGTCCGGTGGGGCGGTGGCGGCGAGCGCGTCGAGCACCCCGCCCCACAGCTCGTCGGCCCGGTCGCGGCTGGCGGCAAGCTGGTCGTTGAACGCCGCCGACCGGCTGACCAGGTAGAGCGCGGGCAGCGAGACCGGGTCGTACGCCCGGATGACCACCTCGCAGCCGGAACGCTCGACGGCCCGCTGCGCGGCGGTGAGGAACGGCCGCAGCGCCAGTTCCACGGACGGGTCGAGGGCCTCGAACCGGGTGGTGAGGTCACTCGGCTCCAGCCGCTCGATCAGCACCGAACGGTCCACCGCCGGCAGCCGCTCGATCAGCTCGGTGTCGTACGTGTAACCGGCGTTGACGACGGCCAGATCCTGTGCGGCGGCCACCGCGGCGAGCTGACGGAACTCGTCGAGGCTGGCCGCGTAGCGGACCACCCCGTGGCGTTCCCGGAACTCGGCGAGGGTGAGCGTGCCGACGTTGGTGTCCATCGGCCACCACCTGTCGACCAGCCGGAGCATGTCGTCGTCGTGCAGGGCCAGCGCCTTCACGCCGAGGTGGTGCACCTGGAGGAACTCGGCCAGCCGGTGCGGGTCGTGTCGCGCCAGCCGGACCAGCCAGCCGCGCACCTGGTCGCCGAGCGCCTCCCGGGTCGCGGTCAGCAGGGTGTCCTCGTACAGGGCCTCCCGGCTGGCCGTCGGACGCAACTCGGTGGCGTCGACGACGCACTGCGCGAAGAACGCCCAGTCCGGCAGCAGGCCGTCGGCGTTCTCGGTGAGCAGCATCCGCTTGAGGTAGACACGGTGGCCGGCACGGGCCGCCGGGTTCACCGGGGTCGGCAGGATGACGGCGACACCGGTCAGCCCGGCCTCGGGGACGCTCAGCGGCAACACGTCGAACGGGTCCACCCCGAGCGTCTCGCGGGCGTACGCGACCAGCGCGGCCCGGTCGACCGGGGCTCCGGGCGTCGTCGGCCAGGGCGGCTCGCCGACGGTGGTGACCACGTCGCCGACCCGGACGGTGACCGGCAGCAACGCGCCGAAAAGTCGCGCCAGGTCGACGACGGTCGGGGTGCTGAACCACTGGTCGGCGTCCCGCCGGGGCACCAGCGTCACGGTGGTGCCCACGTCGGCGCGGGCCTCCTCCGGCGGCGCCACGGTCACCGCGTACCGGCCGTCGGCGTACCCGGTCCACCGGACGGTGGGGTCGTCGCCGTGCCGGGTGAACACCTGGATCTCGTCGGCCACCAGGAAGCAGGAGAGCAGGCCGATGCCGAACTGGCCGAGGAACTCGTGGCGGGAGAAGCCCAGCTCGTCGCGCTTGGAGCTGCGGCCGATGGTGGCCAGCAGTTCGTGTACCTGCGTCTCGGTCAGGCCCACGCCGGTGTCGTGCACCCGCAGGGTGCCGTCGCCGGTGAGCTCCGGGGGCTCGATCCGGACCAGTGCCGACGCGGCCGGCTCGGTGGTGCGCCGGGCGGTGATCGCGTCCACGGCGTTCTGGAGCAGCTCTCGGACGTAGACCCGAGGGCTGCCGTAGAGGTGGTGGCTGAGCAGGTCGACCACGCCACGCAGGTCGACCTGGAAGGTGTGGTCCACGCCTGTGCTCTCCCCGGTCCCGATGCCGGCGCTCACCGTACCCAAGATCACCGATGGTCCGCGTCCCCCTTTCGCCCGGCGGCTTGACCCTCGACCCGGTTGAACCGGCACGGTCGGCGGCATGACCTCCTCCGTTCTGGGCCGGGACTTCCGGCTGCTCTGGTCCGCCGCCGTGGCGTCCCGCTTCGGGGACGCGCTGCGGACGCCGGCGCTGGCGCTGCTGGCGGCCACGCTGACCCGCGACCCCCGGGTCATCGCCGCGGTCACCGTGGCCGCGCAACTGCCGCCGCTGCTCTTCGGCCTGCTCGGCGGGGTGTACGCGGACCGCTGGGACCGCCGCCGGACGATGGCCGTCATCGACGGGGTACGCGCCGCAGTGGTGGCGGCGCTGGCCGTGGCGGTCGCCGTCGACCGGGCCGGCATCGGACTGCTGCTGGTGGCGGCGTTCCTGCTCGCCGCGCTGGGAACGCTCTTCGACTCCGCCTCGTTCGCGCTGCTCCCGGCCCTGGTGCAGCCGGCCGCGCTGCCCCGGGCGAACGGCCGCCTCCAGGCGGGTTCGGCGGTGGCAGGCGGTTTCCTCGGCGCTCCCGCCGCCGGTGTCCTGTTCGCCGCCGCTCCGGCCCTGCCGTTCGCTCTCGACGCCGTCACCTTCGCGGCGGCCGCCCTGCTCGTGCTGGCCCTCGCCCGGCCCGCGGCGGTACCGGCCAAGCCGGCCGGCGGGCACGGGTCGGTGTGGAGCGACATCGCCGAGGGGGTGCGGTGGCTGCGCGCGCACCGGACCATGTGGCGGGTCACCCTGCTCGCGGCGGCCAGCAACCTGGCGATCTCCGGAATCATGGCGGTGATGGTGCTCTACGCGCTGGACGTACTGCGGGTGCCGCCGGCCGGGTACGGGCTGTTCACCGCAGTGGTGATCCTCGGCGGGGTGGCCGGGGCGCTGGGATCGGACCGGCTCGCCGCCCGGCTCGGCACGGTGCCCGCGCTGGGCGCGGTTCTCGCCGCCGAGACCGTGGCGCTGACCGGGTTCGCGCTGGCCCGGCATCCGGTGCCGGGCGGGTTCGCGCTGGCCGTCTTCGCTGCCGGGACGGTCATGTGGAACAGCCTGTGGGCGTCGTACGGTCAGCGGCAGGTGCCATCGAGGCTGCTCGGTCGGGTCGGTGCGGCCCAGCGGATGGTCGGTCTGCTCACCGCCCCGGTCGGTGCGGGGCTCGCCGGGCTGGTCGCCGCCGCGCACGGGACTCCTCCGGTGGTGGGCGCGGCGGCGGGCGTCTTCGCGCTGGTGACGGTGGTGGCGTGGCGGATACTGCGACCGGCCGGGAAATCGGTCCAACCTTTTCCGCCCTCCCGTGCGTCTGTCGGTTGACGCGCACCACGGGCGGCCGGAAGGGGTGCGGATGGGATCGACGGCGGACGACGGCCGCGACGGCTACCTCGCCTTCGTGGAGAGCAACCAGCACCGGCTCCTGCGTGCGGCCTTCCTGATCTGCGGCAACCGGCACCAGGCCGAGGACCTTCTCCAGGACGCCCTGCTGAAGCTGGCGCTGCGCTGGACCTCGGTCCGCGACGGCGATCCCGCCGCGTACGTGCGGGCCATCCTCTACCGGGACGCCGTGTCCTGGTGGCGACGTCGCCGCCGGGAGTGGCTCAGCGCCGCGCCGCCGGAACGGGCCGCGCCGGACCGGGACGGTGCGCTGCGGCTGACCCTGCACGACGCGCTGGGGACGCTGCCGCCGCGGCAGCGGGCCGTGCTGGTGCTGCGGTACTACGAGGACCTGACCGAGGTCGCCACGGCCGAGGCGCTCGGGGTGACCGTCGGCACCGTGAAGAGCCAGTGCCACCTGGCGCTGCGGCGTCTGCGGGAGGTGGCACCCAACCTCACCGGCGAGGACCGACCGGGCCGGGGCGCCAACGGTGTGGAGGTGAGCCAGTGAACGAGCAGGACCTGCGTGACCTGTTCACCGTCAGCGTGCAGGACGTGCTGCCCACCGCACCGGCATCGGACGGCTGGGATCGGGCGCGGCGCACCCGACGTACCCGACGGGCCATCGGCGCGGTCGTCGTGGCCGTGGCGTTGGCCGGTGGCGCGGCGGTGGCCCTGCGACCGGCCCCCGGTCCACGCCTGGCCCATCCGGTGGCGCCGACCGTCGAGCCCACCCACGCCGGTCCCGTGCAGCGCCCGCCCGCCAAGCTGACCTTCCCACCCGACCCGCTGAGCCGGATCAGCGGCCCGCCGACCGTGGCGCTGTCCGCGCGACCGGTCCAGCGGGCGCTGGCGCTGTTCCAGCCGCTGAGCGAGGAGGGTCAACCGGACGGCCCGATCCGGATCCTCGGCGACGACGGCGTGGTTCGCAGTCTGGACGTGGTGACGCCGGAACCCACCTGGGACGAGAGCGGCAACGAGGCGACGGCGGTCAAGCCGGGCGTCCTGTCGCCGGACGGCCGGTGGGTGGCCTTCGCCCAGACCAACGAGCTGATCATGGTCGACCTCACCACGGCGGGCGTACGTCGCATCCCACTCGACGGCTACCTGGAGTTGGTGGTGTGGGCGCACGACCGGGTGCTGGTCGGCGGCGACAACCGGACGTACGTGGTGGAGCGGGACACCGAGGCGGCCAGCACCTCCGACGTGTCGGCCTGGAACGTGGTCGCACCCGATCCGGAGGCCGGTCGCGGGGCGGCTCTGCTCGAGATGGTCGGGGAGCGCGGTGGCCTGAAGTTGCAGAGCCGGACCGCCTTCGACAGCCCGGTCCGCTCCGAATCGCCGATCACCTTCGCCGGGTTGCCGCCGCCCTATCAGGTCAACGAGTTCTACGGCCGGGGTTGGCTGCACGGGGGCCGGCTGGCCAGCGCCGCATGGATCGTCAACAACGAGATCAGCGGCGCGGAGGGGGTGGCCGTGCTGGACTCCCGCACCGGCGCGGTGACCCACCTGCTCGACCTCGGGCGGGACCGTGGCAAGGGCTGCTGCCCGGTGTACGGCTGGGACAACAAAGGCGCGGTGCTGCTGCGCCTGGAACCGGCCGCACTGGCGCGCTGGGACCCGGAGACCGGCGCGATCACCGGAATCATCGCCGAGCTGCGCGGCGTGCTGGCGCTGGCCGGCTGAGGGGCGGCGTGCTGGCGCTGGCCGGCTGAGCAGCGTCGTTTGCTCAGCCGGCCAGGGCCGCGTCTCAGGCGGCGATGCCGCCGGGCTGGTCGCCCTTCACCACGGGTGCCCGGACCAGGTTGCCCCACTCCGTCCACGAGCCGTCGTAGTTGCGCACCTGCGGGTAGCCGAGCAGGTGCCGCAGCACGAACCAGGTGTGGCTGGACCGCTCACCGATCCGGCAGTACGCGATCACGTCGTCGTCCGGGCTGAGCCCGAGCTGGTCGGCGTAGATCGCCTTCAGCTCGTCGGCGGACTTGAACGTGCCGTCCTCGTTCGCGGCGGACTTCCACGGCTTGTTGACCGCGCCCGGAATGTGCCCGCCCCGCAGCGCGCCCTCCTGCGGATAGTCCGGCATGTGCAGCATCTCGCCGGTGTACTCGCCCGGTGACCGCACGTCGACGAGCGGCCGGCCCACCGCGATGTGGGCCATCACCTGCTCGCGGAACGCGCGCAGCGGCGCGTCGTCCCGCAGCGGCACCGGGTAGTCGGCGCGGGGTCGGGCCGGCTTGTCGCGGGTCAGCTCGCGCCCCTCGGCGACCCACTTCTGCCGGCCGCCGTCGAGCAGCCGCACGTCGGCGTGGCCGAAGAGCGAGAAGACCCAGAGGGCGTACGCGGCCCACCAGTTGAAGTTGTCGCCGTAGAAGACGACCGTGTCGCCCCGGCCGATGCCCTTCGCGGCGCACATCTCGGCGAAGCTGGTCGCGTCGAGGTAGTCCCGGGTGACCTGGTCGTTCAGGTCGAGGTGCCAGTCGACCTTGACGGCGCCGGGGATGTGACCGGATTCGTAGAGCAGGACGTCCTCGTCGGACTCGACCACGACGAGTCCCTCGTCGCCCAGGTGCTCGGCCAACCAGTCGGTGGTGACCAGCCGTCGCGGGTCGGCGTACGACTGGAGGCGGGGATCAGGATCGTTCGGCACAGACATGAGCCCCAAGGTACGCCGCGACACCGCCGGGCGGCCCGCCATCGAGGATCGGGGCGGTCACGGGTGTCGCAGCTAACGCTGCCGTCGCACGCGTTCAGGCGCGTCGGTGCGCGATCCGGCCGGCGACCACGGTCGCGAGGCAGGTTCCGTCGACGTCGTGCACCGACAGGTCCGCCCGGCCACCGGTGTCCAGGGTCGGTGCCACTGGTCCGGCCAGCACCAACAGTTCACTGCGATCGACGGCGGCCCGTAGTGCCGGATCGGCCAGCTGGTCGGCCAGCACCGCCGTCACTCCGGTGCGCAGCAGCGCGTGCACCCGCTCGCGCGGGGTGGGTGCCGCCGGCAGTGGGCCGTCGTGCAGGAGGCCGGGCCCCAGCGTGCCGGGCCAGCGACGGACCCGCGCCTGCCCGTGCGCCTCGGCCAACTCGGCGAGCGGGCCGACCGCCTCGACGCGGTCGCCGACGACCAGCACGGCGTGCTCCGGCACCGGCTCGCCGTCCCGTTCGCGGCGCAGCAGCGGCGCGGTGTGCAAGGTGCGCACGTTCAGTCGACGATCGGCCCGAGCAGCGGACGCTTCGCGGTCACCGTGTCGCCGGACGACCGGCCGGTGAGCCGCCGCTTGATCCACGGGGCCAGGTGCTGCCCGGCCCAGCGCAGGTCGGCCGCACGGGCAGCGAGCCACGGCGACGGCGCCGGGTGCGGCGGAACCAGCATCCACTCCTCGTCGCAGCCCACGCCGAGCGCGTTCAACACCTGACCGGCGACCCGTCGGTGGCCGGCCGGCGAGAGGTGCAGCCGATCGGTGCTCCACAACATCGGGTTGAGGAACGTGTCGTCGGCGTACAGGTCGACCAGGATCGCGCCGTGCCGCGCGGCGGTCTCGCCGACCGCCTGGTTGAGCAGTTCCACCCGGGGAGCGACGAGACGCTGGCCGGGGAGGCGTGCCATCACGTCCGCGAAGCGGAAGAGCAGCACGTCGGCGCCGCCCGACCGGAGCTGCCGAACGACCTCGTCGAAGCGGGTGACCAGCGTCTCCGGGTCGAAGGTGCGGCGCAGCACGTCGTTGCCGCCGGCCGCGAAGCTGATCAGGTCGGGCTTCATCGCCACCGCGGAGGGCACCTGCTCGGCGACCACGCTCGGGAAGAGCCGACCCCGGATGGCCAGGTTCGCGTACCGGAAGTCGGGGCCCGCCTCGGCGGCGAGCCGGGTCGCCACCAGGTCGGCCCAACCCCGGAAGGTGCCATCCGGGTACGCGTCGTCCATACCCTCGGTGAAGCTGTCCCCGACCGCGACAAAACTGCGCCAGCGCACCCGCGCCCCCTCACGCCACCCGTTGCCTGCGGCGACCAGTCTTCCACCGCACGCGCGTCGGCCGGTGCCCCGAACGGCCGACGTGGCGGAGGTCATGCGTGCGCCTTGATCGAGGGCCTAGATCGAGGGCCGTGATCGACACGAGTTCGCCGATATCGCGGTATCCCGGTCGTGTTGACACCGCAACTTCGGTGACCTCGTGTCGATCACCCGCAACGTCGGGCCGGTGACCTCACTGACCTGGCGCGTTCTCCTTGACGTACACACCAGCGCCAGGCAGCGACTCCGTGAGGCCTTGCATCTTCAGGATGAGGAAGACCCGATCCGCGACGAAACTGGAGACCTCGTACTGCTCACATAACTCAGCCCGGCTCGGCAGGCGCGAGCCGGGTGGGAACTCCCCGGACTCGATCCGCTTGATCAAGTCTTCGGCAACGCGCTGGTAGGCGTACTGCGGCGGCACTGGCGGTTCCCCTATCGATCGGCACCTCCCACTTAATCACCCATGGCGAGTGCTTGACTAGCAATGGTTAGCCATGGCAGGTTTCCTCATAGCGCCCCTATCGGTCGGCAACTGACGGGGTGCCGGATAGCGGTCCGGTCACCAGATCTGGGATCGGTGGCCGGACCTGCCAATCTTGCGGGAGGTGCCGTGATCGAGCGTGAACTACCCCGTTCAGAGTGGGTGCCGACGCTGGCCAAGCAGATCATCCGGCGGCACTGGATCCTGGGGTCCTGCGAGCGGTGTCAGGGCCGGGTTGGAACGTGTGGAGCGCTGACATGGGCCCGGGAGCGCATGACGACGTACCGCCAGCCCGGCAACCGGACGACCGACTAGCCCTCACGGACACAGTCGCAAATCCGGCTGATGGCGGAGTGTCGTGGTTCGCCAGCAGGCCCCACAATGGAGGGCCGGTCACCGGGCCGGGTAGCGGGGAGGGCCTAGTTGAGTCAGGCAAGCGAGCCGAGCCCCGCCGGGCCGGCCCCGGCGGCGGACACATCGTCGCGCGCCACACGGACCCGTCAGATCCGGCTCGTGGGAAGCGTCGTCATGCTGGCCGTCCTGGCGGCCGCCCTCGTTCCGATCGTCCTCGCCATGGGTCCGCCGACCCGGGACGAGTTGCTGGAGGACGCTCACCTCAAGGGCAAGCAGCAGCTCATCATCGGGGTGAAGGACGACCAGCCGGGCATCTCGCAGCGCCTTCCGAACAACGTCTGGAAGGGCTTCGACGTCGACATCGCGTACATGATCGCGAGCTATCTCGGTTTCGACCACTCCCAGGTGCGTTTCGTGCCGATCGAGAGTGAGGACCGGGCCCGTCGGCAGGCCCAGGACGGCGAGGGTTTCGTCACCGTCGACCTGGTCATCGCCTCGTACAGCATCAACGACAAGCGCCGGGAGGAGGGCGCGGTCTTCTCGGCCTCGTACCTGCACACCGAGCAGTCGGTGGTGACGTTGGCGGACTTCAAGGGCCAGGTGAGCAGCCTGGAGGACCTGCGCGGGCTGACCGTCTGTTCGCTGACCACCTCGACGTCCATCCAGCGCCTCGCCGAGGCCGGCGCGACGCCGGTGGGCCGGAACCGGATCAGCGAGTGCATCCAGGAGATGTACGACGGCAAGGTGCAGGCCGTCACCACCGACGCGGCGATCCTCGCCGGGTTCGTCACCGGCGATCGGCCGGGCGACGACGGTCAACAGTTCCCGGTGACCCTCAAGCACGTCAAACCGCTGCGGCACTGGGACATCGGCTCGTCGCCGCAGGAGCGGTGGGGCGTCAACACCGGCCCCAACAAGGCCCTGCTCGACCTGGTCGACCTCGCGCTCTACGAGTCGGCCAAGGATGAGGAGAACTCGGCCTGGGAGAACGCGTTCAACGCCAACCTCCGCTGGCAGCAGGGCTACAACCTTCCGCAGCCGGTCGCGGAACAGCAGCAACCCGATCCGAGGAAGGTGGAGGTGCGACAGTGGCCGTGGGAGAGGATCGCTCTGCCGCCCCCGGCGCACCCCGGTTCGCCACCGGTTCGTACTGGGCCGTTCGCCCGCGTCGCATGGCGGGGGCGCGGCAGGCGCAACAGTGGCTGCTGACCCTCCTACCCGCCTTTCCCGTCCTCCTGCTGGTACTGCGGCTCTGGCAGCTCAGCCAGCAGGACATGTCCACCATGCTGCTGCTGGTCCAGTACGTCAGCCCACTCGGCCTGCTCAGCGCCCTCCTGATCGCCCTGGTGTGGGCGTTCCCCGTCGTCGTGCTCACCTTCGGCGTCCTCGGTCGACTGCTCCGGCTCAGCGCTCCTGACCGGTTCGACCCGGAACGTTCACTGCTGGCCTCGGGTACGGCGCGTACCCCCGGATGGGTGATCAGCGCGGCGGTCGCGCTGGGGGCGCTCACCTGGCAGCTCCGCTTCCTGCCGTCACTGCTGATGCTCGGCCTGTGGCTGCTGGCGCTGCGTACCCGCTACCTGCACCCGGATCAGCCGATCCGCATCCTGTTCGTCAGCGTGGCCCTGCCGCTGGCGGCGGCGGTCCTGGCGTACAGCGTGCTCGGCCCGGCGATCTGGACGGCGTACCGGGAGGGTGAGCTGGCCACCGCCGCCCTGCTGGCGGTGCCACCCGCCGCAACCCTGCTGCTCACCGGCCCGATTCCGGGGTGGATCGCCCCGGCGCTGACCCATGGCCTGGCGTTCACGGTCGCCGCCGTGCTGCCCGTGGTGATGGGCGCGGTGTTCCTCCGGGTGCCGGTGCTGCCCACCGCCGCGATCGAGGTGCGTCCGAAGAAGGCGGCTGAGAGCGATCCCGCAGCCCCGACGGCCGCGAGCCCGACCCCAGCCCCGACGCGCCCGCCGGGGAGCGACGGTACGGCCCAGGACGGCCGGGACGTGGTGCTCGGGGCACTCATCACGGTCACCGACACGTCGACGATCGTGCTGGACCGCACGGCCACCGTACGGTTCCTGCCCAACGACTGGGTCGAGTCGCAGGTCCTCTGCCCCCAGGCGGCGGCGGTGCCGTACAGCCTCGTATCGGTGGGCGGTTGGCCGGTGGAGGAGACAGCCCTGGACTGGATGATGCCCCGCCGGCCGGTGGCCGACCCGGACATCCGCTGCGAGGGCCGCCTCCCCGGCACTCCCTGACCCGGCCCGAATTGGCTCGCCGTGCCCGGATCGCGGTCTTAGGCTGCGCGAATGCTGCTACGCATGTCGACCCTGTTGCTGCGAACCCTGCGCGAGGACCCGGCCGACGCGGAGGTGCCGAGTCACCGGCTGCTGCTGCGCGCCGGTTACATCCGCCGCGCCGCGCCGGGCGGCTACACGTGGCTGCCGCTGGGCAAGCTGGTGCTGGACCGGATCACCGAGGTGGTACGCGCCGAACTGAACGCGATCGGTGACCAGGAGGTGCACTTCCCGGCGCTGCTGCCGGCCGAGCCGTACCGCACCAGCGGCCGGTGGACGGAGTACGGCGACCTCCTCTTCACCCTCGCCGACCGGCGCGGCGCCGAGCACCTGTTGGCGCCCACCCACGAGGAGATGGCGGCGCTGCTGGTCAAGGACGTATTCACCTCGTACCGGGATTTCCCGGTGACGCTCTACCAGGTGCAGACGAAGTTCCGCGACGAGGCACGGCCCCGGGCCGGTGTGCTGCGGGGCCGGGAGTTCCTGATGAAGGACGCGTACTCCTTCGACCTGGACGAGGCGGGCCTGCGGGACGCGTACGCCCGACACCGGGCGGCGTACCAGCGCATCTTCGATCGGCTGGGCCTGGACCACACGGTGGTGCACGCGATGTCCGGCGCGATGGGCGGCTCGGCGTCGGAGGAGTTCCTGGCCTCTACGCCGGTCGGCGAGGACACCTTCGTCGGCTGCACCGCCTGCGACTACGCGGCCAACACCGAGGCCGTCGTCACCCGCGCGCCCGCCGCCGACGACCCCGCCGCCCGGCCCGCGACGCAGGTGCACGACACCCCCGAGACTCCGACGATCGCCAGTCTCGTCGAGTTGGCGAACAACCGCCGGCTCGGTGACCGCGACGACTGGACCGCCGCCGACACCCTGAAGAACGTCGTCCTGACCGTGCGTCAGCCCGGGGCGGATCGCGCGGAACCTCTGGTGGTCGGGCTGCCCGGTGACCGGGAGGTCGACCTCAAGCGGCTCGCCGCCGCACTGGAGCCGGCGCAGGTGGCGGTCTTCGAGGAGTGGGCCGAACATCCCGAGCTGGTACGCGGCTACCTCGGCCCGCAGGTACTCGCCAAGCTGGGCGTCCGCTACCTGGTCGATCCCCGGGTGGTGACCGGCTCCGCCTGGCTGACCGGGGCGAACGAGCCGGGTCGGCACGCTACCGACGTGGTTTGCGGCCGGGACTTCACGCCCGACGGCACGATCGAGGCGGCCGAGGTACGTGCCGGCGACCCCTGCTCCGCCTGTGACGACGGTCAGCTCACCATCCGGCGGGGCATCGAGATCGGGCACATCTTCCAGCTCGGCCGCCGGTACACCGACGCGTTCGCCGTCGACGTGCTCGGACCGGCCGGCAAGCCGGTCCGGCCCACGATGGGCTGCTACGGCATCGGGATCTCCCGGGCCGTCGCGGCCGTCGCCGAACAGCACCACGACGAGCGGGGACTCCGCTGGCCGGCGGCGGTCGCGCCGTGTGACGTACACCTGGTGGTGGCGGGCAAGGGCCCGCAGCTCGACGCGGCGCTGGACCTCGGCGGGCGGCTGGCCGCCGCCGGCCTGCGCGTGCTGGTCGACGACCGCACGCACGTCTCGGCCGGGGTGAAGTTCACCGACGCCGAGCTGATCGGCATCCCGCGCGCCGTCGTGGTCGGCCGCCGACTGACCGACGGGTACGTGGAGCTGCGTGAGCGGGCCGGTGACCGGCGCACGGAACTGCCGGTGGACGCCGTGGTGGAGCGGATCGTCGACGAGGTCGAGCGGGAGCGTGCGAACCTGGTGTAGCCGCCGCGTCACGGGGTAGTGCAGTCGGATCGGGTGAAGCGTCTTCGGAGGATCTCATGACCGGTTACCGGGTCAGCGACGTGATGACCAAGCAGGTGGTGTACCTGTCGGCGGAGACCACCCTGGACGAGGCGGCCAGGGTGATGAAGGAGGCGGACATCGGCGACGTGGTGGTCACCGACGGCGCCACCCTGGCCGGCATGCTCACCGACCGGGACATCGTGGTCCGGGCGGTGGCCGAGAACGCGTCACCGGCGTCGACCACCATCGGCTCGATCGTCACCCGCGAGGTGGTCATGATCGAGCAGCACTGCACGGCGGGCGAGGCCGCGGCGCTGATGCGCGATCGGGGCATCCGGCGGGTGCTGGTCTGTGACAGCGATCGCAAGCTGGTGGGCATCGTCTCCCTCGGTGACCTGGCCATGCAGCTCGACCCGACCAGCGCGCTCAGCGAGATCAGCGAGCAGTCCCCGACGGTGTGACGAGTGGGCCGTCCCGGTCGGCTCGTGCGCAGGGGCTCCGCGCGACGGCGGTAGCCTCGACTCATGGCTGACATGCCGGCCCGACTGGCCGAGATCGTCGACGAGTTCGCCGCCGCGCCGCGCGACCTGGTGCTGGAGATGCTGTTGGAGTACGCCGACGTCATTCCCGTGCTGCCGGACGACGACACCGCGCGCGAGGGCATGGAGCAGGTGCCCGAGTGCCAGACCGCGTTCTTCCTGCGCGCCACCGTGACGCCGGACGGGGTGGTCGAGACGCTGTTCGACTGCCCGCCGGAGGCGCCGACCACGCGGGCGTTCGCCGGGATCCTCGCCGAAGGGCTGGCCGGCGCGAGCGCCGAGGAGGTGCTGGCGGTACCGGACGATCTCTACCAGCGGATGGGGCTGGCCCAGGCGATCAGCCCACTGCGGGTACGCGGGGGCACCGCGATCCTGGGCCGGCTCAAGCGGCAGGTCCGGGAACAACTCGGCTGACCAGGCAGTTGCCATCGATCATGGAGATCGAGATCTACGCGGACGTGATCTGCCCCTGGTGCTACATCGGCAAGCGCCGCCTGGACGAGGCCCTCGCCAGCTACGAGGGTGAGGTGACGGTCCGTTACCGGCCGTTCCAGCTCGACCCGTCTCCGGTACCCGAGCCTCTTCCGTTGGTGGAGGCACTGGCGGCCAAGTTCGGTGGCCCGGAGCGCGCCCGGCAGATGGTCGACCACGTGACCCAGGTCGCGGCGGGGGACGGCCTCCGACTGGACTACGACCGCGCGGTGATCGCCAACACCTTCGACGCGCACCGACTGGTCTCCTACGCCACCGACCATGGTCGGGCGGCCGAGATGGTGGAGGCGCTCTACCAGGCGCACTTCAACCAGGGTGTCGACGTCGGTTCCCGGCAGGCCCTGGCCGCCCTGGCCGGCACGATCGGTCTGGACGCGGCCGACGCACGCCGTTTCCTCGACTCCGACGAACGCGTCGCCGACGTCGAGGCCCAGTTGGCCACCGCCCGGGACCTCGGCATCACCGGTGTACCGATGTTCGTCCTGGCCGGGAAGTACGCGGTCAGCGGCGCCCAGGAGACGTCCACGCTGCTCGCCGCGCTGGCCGAGGTCGAGCAGCGGGAGGCCGCCGCCGGTCAGGCGTGATGTTTCACGTGCAACGGTATTGACGTTGATGCCTGGTCAGGCCGGCCTGGCCAGGCCTTCCACCACCTGGGCGCCGGGCAGTGCGCCCAACGCCGGCCCGGGTAGCGCGATCTTGCTGTGCCGTACGCCGGAGCCGATGATCACGTGTGGGGTGGCGATCACCCGTGCGTCCACCAGGATCGGCCACTGCGCCGGCAGTCCGATCGGGGTGATCCCGCCGTACTCCATGCCGGTCAACTCGACCGCGTCGGTCATCGGGGCGAAGCTGGCCTTGCGGACGTCCAGCGCCCGGCGGGCCACCCCGTTCACGTCGGCCCGGGTGGTCGCCAGCACGATGCAGGCCGCGTAACGCACCACACCCTCGCGCTTGCCGGCCACCACGACGCAGTTGGCCGACACGTCCAGCCCCACCTCGTACGCGGCGCAGAACTCCGCCGTGTCGGCGAGGTCGGCGTCGATCGGCGCGACCAGCACGTCGTCGACGTCCACCGGCGCTTCGGCGGGCCACTGGGCGATGGCCTCCGCGACCGGCGGGGCGAGCAGGTCGAGGCGGGCACGGGCCGGTTCGGTCTTCAGCGTTCCCATCACGGACGCGATCCTCGCACCCGTTCCGCCGGGCCGCCCGCCGACTCCGGCGGCGTCCCGAGAGGCCACCTCCACGTCGCGGCTCAACTGCCCGCGAGGAACGCGTTGTCGCGCATGAACGAGCGGTCACGCTCGGCCGCCAACTCCTCTTCGCGCCGGGCCCGGGCCCGCTGGAGCTCCAGGTCCTCCAGCGCGTGCCGGACGCCCAGCCGGACCACGCCGTAGAGGAACACGAAACCGAAGACGTAGAGGATCACCGTGGTGACGACAACGAACATGGCGTCACCGTAAGACGAATGTGAACCGGCGCAGCTCTCATCTCCGCCGGGTTCCCCCGTACGTGTCCAGGACGCCTGCGGCCTCAGCTCGAGCGGAGCAGGTCCAGCACGGTGAGCAGCGCGAAGAACGCGATCACGATCTCGTTGACGACCCAGGCGTGCCCCTCGGCCCACCTCCGCATCCGGGCGAGCACCCGCGCGGCCCTCGACCCGAGCAGCACCAACGCCAGCAGCGGTACGGCGAGCAGCAGCACGGTGAGCAGCACGAACGGCACCAGATGCCACCACGGAAGGTCGTGCCGGGCCACCGTCGCGCCCACCGTCGCCATGGTGAGGTCGTCGGTGGGCGTCACCACGAAGAGCAGCGCGCCCGTACGCGCCGCCCAGCGCGGATCGGCGTGGCCGACACTGCCCAGCCAGCGTGGCGGCCCGGAACGGTCGCGGCGCACCCAGATCACCACCGCCAGGACCACCAGCAGGGCGAGGACCACCAGGTCGATGGTCGGACCACTGTCGACCTTGCGGGCGGCCGTGCTGGCCTCGGTCGCCAGCCCACCCAACACCCGGGTCAGCAACCAGCTCACCGTCACCCCGGCGACCACCACCAGTCCGGCGCCGACGAGGAACCCGGACGACGCGGCCCGAGGCCGGTCGGACGAGGCGAGGAAGATCGCCACGACCAGTTGGGTCCCGGCGACCATCACCACGGCCAGCGGCAGGACGGTCAGGAAGCTCATCGCCTGCCATCCTGACGTCCGACCGGGACCGATGCGTCGGATCGTCGGCGGATCACCCGGCCGGCCGGGCGCTCCCCGGCACCACCACCCGGCCGGCCAGCAACGCGCCGAGCAACGCCAGACCGGCCGCCACCACCAACGTCACCAGGTAGCTCGACGGGCCGGGGGCGCTCCCCGCGGCCAGCACGGCACCCGTGAGCGCCAGCACGGTCGCCGCGAAGAGGGAGTCGCCCAGTTGCAGCGCCGAGCTGTTGCGGCCCTGCTCACCGGGGGCGGACAGCTCCAACGTGAGCACCGCCAACGACGGGTAGAGCAGCCCCATGCCGAGCCCGGCGACCGCCCAGCCGAGCACGGCGACGGCCACCGGCACCTCGGGTCGGACGGCCAGCGCCACCGTGGCCGTACCGGCCGTGATAGCGCTCAGGCCCACCCGCGGCAGGCTGGCCCGGGAGGCCGGCACCGGAATCCGGCCCTGGATCCAGGAGCCCACCGACCAGGCCAACGCGCCCACCGTGAGGACCAGCCCGGCGGCGGTCGGCGACAGTCCCCGCTCCCGGGACAGCAGCAACGGGATGACCACCTCGGCACCGACGAACGCCGCCGACGCCAGACCCCGCAGACCGACGACGGTGGGCAGCCCTCGGCCCGCCCGGAGGAACCCGGGCGGTAGCAGGCGCGGAGCGCAGATCACCAGACCGGCCAGGGCGAGCGCGATCATCGCCAGTGCCGCCACGCCACGCTGCTGCCCCCCGATGTGCAGCAGTGCGGCGCTCGCGCCCGCCCCGCAGGCCCAACCGATGCGCGCGACCGCACCGCGCGGCGGCCGGGTCGGCACGGCCGCGTCGAGCGACCGCAGACCCGGCTGGATCAGCAGCACCGCCGGGACGGCCACCGCCGGGACCACGAGAAAGACCCACCGCCAGCCCAGGTACTCGACGATCAGTCCGGCCAGCGCCGGCCCGACCAGCGAGGGTACGACCCAGGCCGCCGCGAACGCGGCGAAGATCCGCCGGTGCAGCTCCTCCGGGTACGCCTGCCCGACGATGACGTAGAGCGCCACCGAGAGCAGCCCGGAGCCGAAGCCCTGCACCACCCGGCCGACCACCAGCGCCGTCATCGCCTGCGCCGTACCGGCGATCAGCAGTCCCACCACGAACCAGGCGACGCCGTGCCACATCGGCCCTCGCGGTCCCCGCGCGTCGCACCAGATCCCGGAGACGACCATGGCCAGCACCCCGGCGGCGAACGGGCCGCCGAACGCGATGCCATACAACGCCAGGCCGTCCAGACTGCGCGCGACGGTCGGCATGGCCGTGCCGACCGCCAACGCCTCGAAGGCGAGCAGCGACACCAGCGCCACGCTACCCACCGTCATCGCCCGCAGCCGGGACGCGAACAGCCCTGCGGGCGGTGGGGCGAGGGTGGCGGTTCGGCTCGACATGCACCGAGCCTGCGACCTCAACCTGGATTCAGGTCAACCGGGAGGTGACCCGGCTCTCGTCAGGCGTCCTGGAGCGCCTCCCCGACGCCGCGTACCAGTCCCGAGAAGTGCTGGTCCGCGAGGAGATGCCCGGCGGTGATCACCAGGGCGAGCGGCCACTCGATCACCTGCAACGCGGCCAGGACCCCGAGCCCGGCGTAGTAGGCGACCTTGTCCGGTGGTGGTACGGCCACCTCGCCCAGCAAGGGCAGCTCGACCCGCCGGCTGTACATCTGGACGTTCTCGCGTGAACCGTTGAGGTGTCGCGTCAGCGTGCTCATTCCGGCCTCCCCGTGTCCGGTGCTGGTCGTCGGATTCCACCCCCCACCCCGTCCATGCGCGGTCCGCCGCGCAAAGTTCCGGTGCTCGAAGGGGCATAACGGACGTCAGGTCGGGAAGCCAGGCCGCCGGACGCGAGGGCGGCGGGAGGACGAGATGACCGACGGCACAGCAATCGGCAACGGGGAGTCGGGTCGGCGTCCGTCCGGCCGTACGCCTCGATGACGGCGGCGGGTCGCGCCGCCGGCCGCCTCCTGCCGTCCATCGGCGTGCCGCACCTGGTCGGTGAGGCGTCCCGGACCGTCGGGTCGGCCGCGACCCGGTTGGCCCGGACCGCCGGCCTGAGCCGACGCCGGGTCTGGTCGCGCCCGGGCCGGCACCACATCGAGGTACACGGAGTCTGCCAGGACGGCGGCGACCGGTTGGCCCGCCAGGTCGAGGGCGCGCTGGAACGGCTGCCCGGAGTCGCCTGGGCCCGGGTGAACGCGCCCTCGGGTCGGGTCGTGGTGGCCGTGCAGGCCCCCGAGCCGAGGCTGCGCGACCTCATCGCCGCGATCAGCCGGGTCGAGCGGACCTGTGACCACGAACCGGACCCGGAGATCCCGCCCCCGCACCCGCCCGAGGAGGGGCCGCGTACGCCACGCACCCTCGGCGCGCTCGCCTCGGACGCGCTGGGCCTGACCATCTCGGCGGCCACCCGCATCCTGCCGTTCACGCCGCTGCCCGGTGAGGTCGCCGGTCTGCTGGCCGCCGCCGATCTGCAACCGAAACTGCACGCCTTCGTCGGCAGACGACTGCGGTCCGACCCCCGCGCCGATGTCATCTTCCCGCTGGCCGAAGCCGTCGTGCAGGGCCTGACCGGCAGGTGGACGGGGATAGTCCTCGACGGCGCCCAACGGATGGTGCAGTGGGGCGAGGCGCGGGCCCAGCTCGCCGCCTGGGAGGAGGCCGAGCCGCGGCTCACCGGTGACCCGGAACGTGCCACCGCCCGGTGGCCGGCGGTCGAGCGCCCCTGCCCGAAGCCGGACGGCCCGGTCGAGCACTACATCAACCGGGCGTTGGCCGCAGGCGCGGCGGCGGCAGCGGCGGCCACGCCGTTCGCCGGGCCCAAGCGGGCCGCCGCGCTGGGGCTGTCCGCGCTGCCCAAGGCCCCGGGCAGCGGACGCGAGGGGTACGCGGCGCAGCTCGGCCGGGTCCTCGCCCGGCGCGGGGTGATCGCCATGGACCGCAGTGTGCTGCGCGAGCTGGACCGGATCGACACGCTGGTGCTGGACGCCGCGGTGCTCGGATCGGAGCGCGGCGTGCTCGCCGACCTCGCCCCGGCGGCCGACGCGGACGTCGACGAGGTGGCGGAGCGGGCGTTCGAGCTGTTCGACCCCGCCGACCCGACCGCCTCGCGCGAGTCCGACGGTTGGCGGCTCGCACCCCTTGACCGGCTGCCCGAGGGCGCTCGCGGCGACGTACCCGACGGCGAGCGGCTACGTACGGCGGGCGGGCAGCTGCTCGGGCTGACCAACGCGGGCCGGCTGGCGGCCCTGCTGCGGGTCGCACCGGAGCCCGCGCCCGGCGTCGACGGTCTACCCGCCGCCGCGCGTCACGCCGGACTGAGGCTGATCGTGGCCGGAGGCGACGAGCAGCGGTACGACTTCGCCGACACACTGCTACCCGGTGGCGAGCGGTTGGCCGACTCCGTACGCGCGCTCCAGCGCGACGGCGCGGTGGTCATGCTGGTCTCCGGCGACCGGGCAGCGCTCGGCGCGGCCGACTGCGGACTCGGCATGTCGGCTGCCGAGGATCTGCCCCCGTGGGGAGCGCACCTGCTGGTCGGTGCCGACCTTCGGGTGGTGGCACTGCTGGTAGAGGCGACCGGGGCAGCCCGGCGGATGACCCAGCAGAACATCCGGCTCGCCATGGCGGGCACCGGGCTGGGTGCGCTGGGCGCGTTCACCGCGCCGCCGACCCAACTGCCACACCGGGCGCTCGTGGCGGTCAACGGCGCGGCCGCCCTGGCGTTCGCGAACGGCGTCTGGCGAGCCCGCCGGCTGCCCGACCGGTCGGACGCACCGACGCCGGTGGCGACGGCCTGGCACCTGATGCCGGTACGGACCGTGCTGGACCGCCTGGACACCACGTCCGACGGGTTGACCAGCGCCGAGGCGGACCGCCGACACGACGGCAACAACACGAACGGCGGCACACCCGCCGGTGGTGGGCTGCTGCGGGCGTTCCTGGACGAGCTGTCCAACCCACTCACCCCCGTACTGGCGGCCGGGGCGGTGCTGTCCGCGTCGTTCGGCTCCCTCGTCGACGCCGCGCTGGTCGGCAGCGTCGTCGGCGGGTCGGCGCTGATCGGGGCCGTGCACGAGCGCAACACGGAACGTTCGCTGGCGGAGCTGCTGTCGCGGTCGGCGGTGACCGCCCGGGTCCGCCGGGACGGGACCGAACACGTCGTCGCCGCCGAGGACCTGGTGCTCGGTGACGTCATCGCCCTCGAACCGGGTGACGCGGTGCCGGCCGACTGCCGGGTGCTCGAATCGGTGGGGTTGGAGGCGGACGAGTCGTCGCTGACCGGCGAGTCGCTGCCGGTCGCCAAGAGCAACCGGGCGGTCGTCGCCGCGGCGATCGCCGACCGGCACTCGATGCTGTACGAGGGCACCACCGTCGCCGCCGGCCACGGCACCGCCGTCGTGGTGGCGACCGGGGCCGACACCGAGTCCGGTCGCAGTCTGGCGCTGATCCGTCAGGCGCCCCCGACCAGCGGGGTGGAGGCTCGACTCGGCTCGTTGACCAGCGCCGCCATCCCGTTGGCAGCCGGTTCGGCGATCGCCGTCGCCGGGGCGGGACTGCTCCGGGGCGTACCCCTGGCGCAAACGGCGGCGACCGCCGCGAACCTGGCCGTCGCATCGGTGCCGGAGGGGCTGCCCTTCCTGGTCAGCGCCGCGCAACTGGCGGCGGCCCGGCGCCTCGCCGAGCACGGCGCGTTGGTCCGCAATCCGCGCACCATCGAGGCGTTGGGCCGGGTGGACGTGCTCTGCTTCGACAAGACCGGCACCCTCACCGAGGGCAAGTTGCTCCTCGCGGGGGTCGGCGATGGTGTCGGCGACCGGTACGCGCCGGTCGACCGGCTCGACGACCGGCTCCGGTCGACCCTCGCCACCGCGCTGCGGGCCACCCCGGCGGCGGCCGACCCGGAAGAGTTGGCGTTGCAGACCGACCGGGCGGTTCGACGGGGCGCCGCCACGGCCGAGGTGGTGGAGCAGACCGGCGCGACCGGCTGGCGCGCGGTCGGCGGGCTGCCGTTCGAGCCGTCCCGGGGCTACCACGCAACCGTCGGCGAAACCGACGGGCACCTGCTGTTGAGTGTCAAGGGCGCTCCCGAGACGGTGCTGCCCCGCTGCGCGAACCGCCGTACCGACGGCCGACGGGAGCCGCTGGACGACGCCGGCCGCGCGGAACTCCAGCGCGTGCTGGCCGACCGGGCGGGAGCCGGGCACCGCATCCTCGCCGTCGCCGAATGCCAGGTGGACGCCGCGCAGATCACCGACTCCGAGGTCCGGGGGCTGACCTTCGTGGGCTTCCTGGCACTCGCGGACGGGGTGCGGGAGAGCGCCGCCCCGGCGGTACGCCGCATCCGGCAGGCGGGCGTGCACACCATCATGATCACCGGTGACCACCCGGCCACCGCCGAGGCCATCGCGGCCACCATCAGCGAGCACGACGAGCAGCGGGTGGTCACCGCCACGGAACTCGACCAACTGGACGACGAGGCGCTCGCCGAACGACTCGCCAGCACCGACGTGGTGGCCCGGTGCACCCCGACGCACAAGGTACGGATCATCCAGGCGTTGCAGAAGTGCGGGCGGACCGTGGCGATGACCGGCGACGGCGCCAACGACGCCCCGGCGATCCGACTCGCCGACGTCGGCATCGCGCTCGGCCAACGCGGCACGCCGGCGGCCCGGGCGGCCGCCGACCTGGTGGTCACCGACGACCGGTTGGAGACCATCATCGCCACCCTGGTCGAGGGCCGCGCCATGTGGTCGTCGGTCCGGCACGCGCTGAGCATCCTCGTCGGCGGCAACCTCGGCGAGATCGCGTTCAGCGTGCTCAGCGCCGCGGCGACCGGCCGCTCCGCCCTCACCGGCCGGCAACTGCTGCTGGTCAACCTGCTCACCGACCTGGCGCCGGCGTTGGCCATCGCGGTTCGTCCGCCCGCCTCGGACCGCACCGACGGGCTGCTCCGGGAAGGGCCGGACGCGTCGCTCGGGGAGACCCTCCGCAGGGAGATCGGCCTGCGCGCGGCGTCCACCACGCTTGGCGCGACGGTCGGCTGGACGCTGGCCCGGTACACCGGCAGCCAGCGCCGGGCGGGCACGGTGGCCCTCGTCTCGCTCGTCGGCACCCAACTCGGCCAGACGATCCTGGCCGGCGGCACCAGCCCGGCCGTGCTGGCGTCCACGGCGGCGTCGCTGGGGGCGTTGGCCGTCGTGGTGCAGACGCCGGGGGTCAGTCAGTTCTTCGGTTGCACGCCGCTCGGCCCGGTGGGCTGGACCATCAGCGCCGGATCGGCGCTCGGCGCCACCGTCGCCAACGGCGCGCTCACCCGACTGGTGGCGCACCTACCGGCGGCCCGGCCCGACCTCGCCCAGCCCGCCGACGACTGACCGCTTGGACGCCACCGTCGGGGGTACGGGGATGTCCAAGGAGGTGGGCATGATGGTCGACGATCCCCAGGTGACGTTCGTCGGCACCGCGACGACGGTGTTACGGATCGGCGGGTTCACCCTGCTCACCGACCCGAACTTCCTGCACCGGGGTCAACGGGCGTACCTCGGTAAGGGTCTGTGGTCGCGCCGCCGCACGGACCCGGCGCTGCGGATCGCCCAGCTTCCCCACCTGGACGCCGTGGTCCTGTCCCACCTGCACGGCGACCACTTCGACCGGGTGGCCCGCCGGGAACTCGACCGCGAGCTGCCGATCGTCACCACGCCCGCCGCCGAAAGCAAGCTGCGACGCTGGGGTTTCCGGGTCGCCGACGGCCTGTCGACCTGGTCGTCACGGGAGCTGCACCGCGACGGTACGACGGTGCGCCTGACCTCGATGCCCGGCAAGCACGGGCCGGGCCTCCTGGACCGGCTACTGCCCGACGTGATGGGCACGATGATCGACGTGGAACGCGCCGGGCGGCGCGAGTTCCGGCTGTACGTCACCGGCGACACGCTCAACCGACCGCTGCTCGCCCCGATCGCGGAACGCTACCCGGACATCGACGCGATGCTGATCCACCTCGGCGGCACGAAGGTCGCCGGAATCCTGCTCACCATGGACGCCCGGCAGGGCGCCGACCTGGTGGAGCTGATACGTCCAAAGCTGACCGTGCCGATCCACTACGACGACTACCCGGTCTTCCGCTCACCACTGGCGCACTTCGTCGACGAGGCTCGCCGTCGGGGCTGGGTCAGGCAGGTACGCACCATCGCGCGCGGCGAGACGGCACCCCTCGTTCCGTGACCTCCGCCGTCATTGATCCCGCTGACTAACCTCAGCGCCATGCCGTCGTTCCTGGCCAACGGGACCCGTCCGAAGGTCTGGCCATCCCTTCCGCTGGCGCTGCTGCTCCCCTGCGGCCTGCTGATACTGATGGGTGTCACCGACGACCGCGAGCCACCCCCGCCCTTCGGCGTCCTGACGCCGGCGACGGTGGTCGCGGTGGAACCGGCCCGGACCTCCGACGGCCCCTACGTGCTGTTACGTGTCGACGCAGTCGACGGGCCCACCACCTGCGGCATCTACGAACGGTCGTTTCCCGACCGGCGGCTACCGCCGCTGCACCAGCAACTCACCGTCGACTACAGCCCGGACCGGTGCCTGCCGAAGCCGGTCAACACGGAGCTGCCCCGGTGGGTCATCGTCGCCATGGGGGCCGCCGGACTGACGGTGTCACTCCTGTGGCTCTGGGCCGGTCCGCGCTTTCAACGGTTGACGCGCGGACGGCACTCCCGCTCCTGACATGGACGACGCCCGATCCGACACGTCGTCACCGGAGCGGCCCGGGGAGCGGCACCTCCCCCCGTATCGTCCTCTCGGCCAGCTCGACGCGTTCCGGGTGGAGTCTGTCGTCACCCAGGGGGTGACCTGGCGAATTGATGCAGCGCTGCCCCGACCCGGCACTACACACGGGACAGGAAAGAAAGAAGCCGCAGGATGGCACCAGCTCCACGCCCTGAGCCAGCGCGGATCTGCCAATCTTGACGATCGCTCTGTACAGGTCGTCGTCCTGGTGCCGCGTAGCGGCAGCGGCCACCTCCCGCATTCCTTCCCAGAATTTCTCCGCCGAGTTCGGTTCGTTCACATCAATGCGCACGTTCGCGGATCCCCGCCTCCGGTCCCGGTAAACGCGGGGTCATGCGCCACGTCCATTGGCGGTAGTATCCCCAGGCTTTGATCTACAACGGGGAGGACGATCCACATGCGAGGCAAGATCCCGGCCGGCATCGCGATAGCCCTGGCCTTCATGGTTCCGGCGGCACCGGCCATGGCACAGAGCGCGTCGCCGGGGCTCGACCAGAACTGCCAGACGGTCGAGCGCAAGACGTTCACGGACATCCGCAAGCTGTTCACCTTCGACCTGGACACCGCCAATGTCAGCCAGCTCCGGCTGCTGACCAACCGGATCCTGTTCGCCGCGAACAACGAAGCCCTGCCCACCCTCCCCGACGTCGTTCAGAAGCGGCTGGACGGCACCTCGGAGGATCTGCGTGCCTGGCTCAAGAACGACGCGCAGGCCGTCTGGGCCATCGATCTGCAGATCAAGGTGGGGCAGACGATGACCGGCGCCGGCCCCAAGGTGTATGAGGCCGCTCAGAAGACGCTCGACGCCGCAGGCGTCGACTCTTACCTGGCCTACCTGAACGAGGGCCTGTACGCCGCCCGTGCGCTCGACTGCGCGGCGCAGCCCACCCCGACGCCGTCGACGTCGCCGACGACCCAGCCCACGCCCACGGCGAGCGCGACGTCCACCGTCGCGCCGAGCGCGGCCACTTCCACCAGCCCGGTCGCTGCCGGCGGCGGCGGTGGACTGCCCGTCACCGGTGCCGACACCGCGACCGTGGCCGGCATCGGCGGCGCGCTTCTGCTCGTCGGCGGCGCGAGCTTCGTGATCGCACGCCGTCGCCGTTCCCGCTTCGTCGCGTAGCTCGATCCGGACGCGCCCGGCCCGACGAAGTGTCGGTCCGGGCGCGTCTTTTCGCAGTTCAGGCACCTATTGCGGCCTCCGGAGCGGACAGTCAGGCGTACGACGGCCGACCCGGTTCCAGCAACTCGGTGATCCCGCCACGGTCGAGCACCCCGATGAGCGCGTAGGGGCGCTCCGCCGTCTCCATGACGAGGCAGCCTGGGCGATGATCCACTGTGGGAGTGGCTAGGCCGTATCCCAGTCGGAGGAAGCCGAGATCTCGTAGGGGATCGTCGCCAACAGCTCGGCAGGCCCTTCCAACTGCCAGGCCCGGACGCAGCAGCCGCAGCCGCCTTCCTCTTTGGCGTAGGTCAGAGCGTCCCGGTTGGCGTTCAACCAAGCCTCAGCCGCTTCGACCTCGCCCGGCTTGTCGACAGCGGCCGCCATGGTTTGCCTGATCACAGCGAGCACCGTAGCGCATCGGAAAGAGTGAACCGCACGGCGTGACCGCTCGGCCGTACAGCCGGCCGGGATCAGCCGAAGAAAGCGCTGGTGGAGCCCAGGGGACTCGAACCCCTAACCCCTGCCTTGCAAAGGCAGTGCTCTGCCAGTTGAGCTAGGGCCCCGCAAATGACGGCGACTGGCTCGCCGCCAGCCCGATGTCAGCGCAGGTCGGGCGCGGTGGTCGCCTCGTGCCAGAGGGCGCGCTCGTCGTTGGCGGCCTTGACCTTGTTGAAGACGACGGCAGCCACGCCGACGACGCCGGCCAGGATCAGCAGCTTCTTGAACATGGGGCAACCCCTTGCGCTCGACTACCGTCGGACCATGTGCGGTGGGGCTAGATGGAATCGAACCATCGACCTCAGAGTTATCAGCTCTGCGCTCTAACCGACTGAGCTATAGCCCCGCGTAGCGACGAGCAAGATTAACCCATCCGCTGCGCCAGCCCCAAATCGGGGTCCGACTGCGCGATCCGGGTCGTCGACGCCCGCAAAACCTACCTGAGTACGGGGCGTCGGAGCGACCGCATTCCGCGGAGGCCCCGACGCCCCGGTCACACTCAGTCCCGCTCGGCGAGCGTCAACTCGATCCCGCCGACCAGGTCGGCGCAGACGTTGTAGACGAACGCGCCCAGCGTGGCCAGCGCGGTGAACAGCACCACGTTGACCAGGCCGATCAGCGCCGAGCTGAGGATCACGCCCTTGGCGGTGATCTGGAACCCGCTGGTGCTCTGCCCGCCACCCGCGTTGACCAGGTCGCTGAGGCTGTCGTTCACGCTCTGGAACACGCCCATCGCGTCCAGCGCCAGGTAGAGCACCGACGTGGCGACCACCACGACGATGAACAGCACCACCGACACGGCGAACGCGAACTTCATCACGGACCAGGGGTCGATCCGCTTGAGGTTCAGCCGGGCCCGACGCGGCCCACGGGACGCCGCCGAGCTGACGGACGTACGCGCGGCGCGGACGGCCTCACCGACCCGGGCAGCGCCGACGGCGGACGCGTTGCCGATCCCCGGCGGCAGACCTCCACCGCTCGCGGGGCGACCACCGGTGGACGTACGCCCCGGATCCGGCGGCGTCATGCCCGGTGTGATCCGGGGCTGCGTGCCGGTAGCCCCGGTCGACGTCGCCTGACCGGGTCGGGTGCTGATCGGCTGCGTGGTCGTCGGACGCGCCGGGTTCGGGGCGGCCGCCGTGGGGGCCGCCCCGGTGGACGTCGAAGCCTCGCCGGCCGACTTGTCGGCCTTGGTGTCACCCGATCCCGCGTCCTCACCGGGCTGCTCCGGCGGGGGTGCCATGCCGGGAGCCCGGGTGAATTTCGGGGCAGGCGCGTCGGCGGGAACCGTGGCCCGGCCCACGGCCGCGCGGCCGGTCGCTGGTGTGCCGCCCTTGGCGGTCTCCTCGTCGACCGGGTTGGCCGAGGTCCCCGTGTTCCCCGACTTCGCCTGTGTCTCCGTCATTCAACTAGTCCTGTTCGTCAGGCTCGTCGGCATTGCGAGCAATCGCCACGATAGTCACGCCGTCCGGGAGGTCCATCAGCTTGACCCCCATTGTGTTCCGGTCACGCGTACGGCGTACAGGCTTCACCGGAGTCCGGATGACACCACCGTTGCTGGTGATCGCGAACAACTCGTCGTCCGGGTCGATCACCACCGCACCGACCAGACCACCGCGCCGTTCGGTGATCTTCGCAGTCAGCACGCCCTTACCTCCCCGGCCCTGCACCGGGTATTCCTCGATCGGGGTACGTTTCGCGTATCCCCCGTTCGTGGCCACCAGGACGTCCAGACCCTCCCGGACGACCTCCATGGCGAGTAGGACATCGTCGTCCGTGAAGCGCATGCCGATCACGCCCGAGGTGGCCCGACCCATCGGCCGCAACGCCTCGTCCGAGGCGTTGAACCGGATCGCCTGCGCCTTCTTCGAGACCAGCAACAGGTCGTTCTCCGGCGCCACCAGCGCAGCACCGACCAGCTCGTCCTCATCGCGCAGGTTGATCGCGATGATGCCGCCGGAACGGTTGGAGTCGAACTCCTCGAGCCGCGTCTTCTTCACCAGGCCGTTCTTCGTGGCCAGTACCAGATAGGGGGCTACCTGGTAGTCCGGGATTTCGATGATCTGCGCGATCTGCTCATCCGGTTGGAAGGCGAGCAGATTGGCCACGTGTTGGCCCTTGGCTACCCTACTGGCTTCCGGCAACTCGTACGCCTTGGCCCGGTACACCCGGCCCTTGTTCGTGAAGAACAAGATCCAGTCGTGGGTCGAGCATACGAAGAAGTGGCTGACGATGTCGTCCTGCCGCAGCGTGGCACCACTGACGCCCTTACCGCCCCGCCGCTGCGAGCGGTACAGGTCGACCTTCGTCCGCTTGGCGTACCCCGTCCGGGTGATCGTCACGACCACGTCCTCCCGGGCGATGAGGTCCTCCATCGAGACCTCGCCGTCGAACGGGATGATCTGCGTACGCCGATCGTCGCCCCACTTCGCGACGATCTCGCCCAGCTCCTCCGAGACGATCCGCCGCTGCCGCTCCGGCTTCGCGAGGATGTCCTTAAGGTCGGCGATCTCAAGCTCGAGCTTGGCCAGGTCGTCGAGGATCCGCTGCCGCTCCAGAGCCGCGAGGCGACGAAGCTGCATGTCCAGGATCGCGGTCGCCTGGATCTCGTCGATCTCCAGCAGCCGGATCAGGCCCTGCCGGGCGTCGTCCACGGTCGGCGACCGCCGAATCAACGCGATCACCTCGTCCAGGGCGTCCAGCGCCTTGGACAGACCGCGCAGGATGTGCGCCCGCTCCTCGGCCTTGCGCAGCCGGAACGCCGTCCGCCGACGGATCACGTCGATCTGGTGCTCGACGTAGTACCGGATGAACTGCGCCAGGTTGAGCGTGCGCGGCACCCCGTCGACGAGCGCCAGCATGTTGGCGCCGAACGTCTCCTGAAGCTGCGTGTGCTTGTAGAGGTTGTTCAGGACCACCTTGGCGACCGCGTCACGCTTGAGCACGAGCACGATCCGCATGCCGGTACGCCCGGAGGACTCGTCGCGGATGTCGGCGATACCGGCGAGCTTGCCCTCCTTGATCAGCTCGGCGATCCGCTCGGCGAGATTGTCCGGGTTCACCTGGTAGGGCAGCTCGCTGACGACCAGGCAGGGACGACCCCGCTTGTCCTCCTCGACCTCCACCACGGCCCGCATTCGGATCGAGCCCCGACCCGTGCGGTACGCGTCCTGGATCGCCGTCGTGCCGACGATCAGACCGTGCGTCGGGAAGTCCGGGCCCTTGACGATGCCGAGCAGGGCTTCGAGGGTGGTCTCCTCGTCCTCCTCCGGGTGCTCCAGGCACCACTGCACCGCCGCGCCGATCTCGCGCAGGTTGTGCGGCGGGATCTTGGTGGCCATGCCGACCGCGATGCCTTCGGAGCCGTTCACCAGCAGATTGGGGATCCGCGACGGCAGGATGGTGGGCTCCTTGGCCCGACCGTCGTAGTTGTCCTGCAGGTCGACGGTGTCCTCGTCGATGTCCCGCAGCATCTCCATGGCCAGCGGGTCGAGCTTGCATTCGGTATATCTCATGGCGGCAGCCGGGTCGTTGCCCGGCGAGCCGAAGTTGCCGTTGCCGTCGACCAGCGGGTAGCGCAGCGACCACGGCTGCGCCATCCGGACCAGCGCGTCGTAGATCGCCGAGTCGCCGTGCGGATGGAACTGGCCCATCACGTCGCCGACGACGCGGGAGCACTTCACGTAGCCGCGGTCCGGCCGGTAGCCGGAGTCGAACATGGCGTAGAGGATCTTGCGGTGGACCGGCTTGAGCCCGTCCCGGACGTCCGGCAGCGCGCGCCCGACGATGACGCTCATCGCGTAGTCGAGGTAGGAGCGCTGCATCTCCACCTCGAGCCCGACCGGTTCGATCCGGTCGTGCGCGACCACCGCGGCGATGGCCTCGGTGGGGACCTCGGGCTCGTTCGGTGTGGACTCGGGGGAATCGGTCACTGTATACCCTTATCAGACTCAGAGTCGTTTTCGTGCTGTGGATAACGGCTGTGGATAGCCGTCAAGCTGTGGATAACTCTGTGGACCGGCGGGCCAGCCAAGTCCTGCCCGGCTGGCCCGTCGACGTCCGTCAGATGTCCAGGAACCGCACATCCTTGGCATTGCGCTGGATGAACGACCGGCGGGCTTCGACGTCCTCACCCATCAGGACGCTGAACAACTCGTCTGCGGTTGCAGCGTCGTCGAGCGTGACCTGCCGCAGGGTGCGGGTCGCCGGGTTCATCGTGGTCTCCCACAGCTCGGGATAGTTCATCTCGCCGAGACCCTTGAACCGCTGGATGTCGTCCGGCTTGGCGTTGGCCTTCTTCTGCTGGCGCAGCGCGATGAGCCCGTCCCGCTCCCGGTCGGAGTAGGCGTACTGCGCGTCGTCGCCCTTCTTGTTCCACTTGATCTTGTAGAGCGGCGGGGCGGCCAGGTAGACGTGCCCCAGCTCGACCAGCGGACGCATGAAGCGGAACAGCAGGGTGAGCAGCAGCGTCTGGATGTGCTGGCCGTCGACGTCCGCGTCGGCCATCAGCACGATCTTGTGGTACCGCAGCTTCTCGATGTCGAAGTCGTCGTGGATGCCGGTGCCGAGCGCGGTGATCAGCGCCTGGACCTCGTTGTTCTTGAGGACCCGGTCGATCCGGGCCTTCTCCACGTTGAGGATCTTGCCGCGGATCGGCAGGATCGCCTGGGTGCGCGGGTCGCGGCCCTGCTTGGCCGAGCCGCCGGCCGAGTCGCCCTCGACGATGAAGACCTCGGACTCGCGCGGATCGGTGGACTGGCAGTCGGCCAGCTTGCCGGGCATCGAGCCGGACTCGAGCAGCGACTTGCGCCGGGCCAGCTTGCGGGCCTGCTGCGCGGCGATACGGGCGCGGGCCGCCTGGGACGCCTTCTGGATGATCATCTTGGCTTCGGCCGGGTTGCGGTCGAACCAGTCGACCAGCCGGTCGTTGCAGACCCGCTGCACGAAGCTCTTCACCGGGGTGTTGCCGAGCTTGGTCTTGGTCTGACCCTCGAACTGCGGGTTGGTGAGCTTGACCGAGATGATCGCCGCGAGCCCTTCACGGATGTCCTCACCGGAGAGCTTCTCGTCACCCTTGAGCAGCTTCTTGTCGGCACCGTAGCGGTTGACCACGCTGGTCAGCGCGGAGCGGAAGCCCTCCTCGTGGGTGCCGCCCTCGTGGGTGTTGATGTTGTTGGCGAAGGTGTAGACCGACTCGCCGTACGACTCGTTCCACTGCATGGCGATCTCGAGGGACATGCCCTCCTCCTCGGCCCCGAACTCCACCACCGTCTTGTGGATGGGGTTCTTGGAGGCGTTGAGGTGCCGGACGAAGTCGGCGATACCGCCGTCGTACCGGAAGGTGACCTCACGGGGCTTGCCGTCCTCGCCCTCGGCGGCCCGCTCGTCGAGCAGGTGGATGCTGAGGCCGCGGGTGAGGAAGGCCATCTCCTGGAGGCGCCGGTAGATGGTCTGGAAGTCGAAGTCGACGGTCTCGAAGACGTCGGCGTCCGGCCAGAAGGAGACGGCCGAGCCGGTGCGGTCGGTGGTCTCGCCCTTCTCCAGCTCGGTGGGCTTGGAGTTGTGGTACTGCTGCCGCCACACGAAACCGGACTTGTGGATTTCCACGGCCATCTTGGTGGAGAGCGCGTTCACCACGGAGACGCCGACGCCGTGCAGACCGCCGGAGACCGCGTACGCCTTGCCGTCGAACTTGCCGCCCGCGTGCAGCACGGTCAACGCGACCTCGACACCCGGCTTCTTGAGCTTGGGGTGCAGGTCGACGGGGAAGCCTCGGCCGTTGTCGGTGACCCGGACGCCGCCGTCGGCGAGCAGCACCACGTCGATGGTGTCGCAGTATCCGGCGAGAGCCTCGTCGACCGCGTTGTCGACGACCTCCCAGACGAGGTGGTGCAGACCGCGTTCGCCGGTGGACCCGATGTACATACCGGGCCGCTTGCGGACCGCCTCCAGACCTTCGAGAACGGTGATCGACTCTGCGCCGTACTCCTGCTTGTCCTGCGCTGCCACCCTCGGCCACTTTCTCGCGTCGTCGGCGCCGGTGGGGCGCGTCGGGCGCGGGTTCGGCGGGACAGGACGCGACGTCGGCGCGTGGACCGGTGCCGGAGACCTCCGGACAGCGGGTCGAACGCGCCGGTCGCCGCGGTCGCCCGCGGATCGCGATCGGCTCGACCCGGAGTGGAGAATGACCTGGGGCCACCGGCCCCGTCGCTCGTCCGCACCGAGTCTTCGTCTCGCTGTCAATCCTACTGTGCGTGGGGGACAGAACCACCACTCGGCACCCTCAACGAGGCGGCTGAGATGTCCGTAGCCGGCAGAACCCCATTACCCTCGACTCCCCCCACACGCCACACCCTGTTCGCACGCGCCGCCGCCGGACAGGTTGACCCGCGCTCGGGCGGGTCGGGGGTCGCGGTCGGATCGTCCGTGCCGTACGTTTGCGGCGCCCCGGGTAGCGGCCTTGATCTTTACCGGTCGGAACCGGGACGATCGACCCGATCGACCCGACACGTGCTCTCTAAGAGGTGACAGATGGGGCTGGACAACGTCGCGGTGCAGTGGCCGCGGACCGGCCGCTTCTACGATCCGGTGGCGCCGGCCGAGTTCGTCGACTTCGGCGAGATCGTCGACCTGCCACGGATCTCCGCGCCGACGGCGGCGCTGGCCGAGCTGATCGCGAAGACCGGCACCGTCCGGGCGACCGCGTACACCGAGCTGGTGGACCTCCTGCTCGGGCTCGAAGGTGTGTTGTACGCCACAGATGCCGCAGCCGAGGACGAGGACCCGGTGATCGACCCGGACGGCTGTGCCTGGATCGCCGGTGGCATCGAACGGTTCGTGGCCGGGCACCGGGAGTACGGCGAGACGGTCACCTTCGACTCGGTGAGCACCGTGCTGCGGGCGCTGCTCGGCGACGGTCGGCTGGCGGAGCAGCAGCTGCGCTGGCTGGACACCCGGCTCGACGCGTTGCGCGACGAGAGCGGTGATCCGCCGCAGTGGAATTTCACCTGTGCGGAGCTGGGCGTGCTGGCGGCGTTCTACCGGCGGTGCGCCGAACGCGGCTTCGCGGTCTACGCCGACGCCTGAACCTCCGGGGCGGCGGGACGGTTGGCCGCGGCGATCACCTGGGTGAGCGCCGCGTGCAGGTGTTGCAGGTCCTCGACGGGCAGTCCGAGGCGCTGGACGATCGCGGCCGGGATCCGCTCGGCCTGGGCGCGCAGGGCCACGCCGCTGACGGTGAGGGTGACGGCGAGGCTGCGCTCGTCGGCGGCGTCCCGTTCGCGGCGCAGGTAGCCGGCCGCTTCCAGCCGCTTGAGCAGGGGTGACAGGGTGCCCGGGTCGAGCTGCAACAGGCGGCTGAGGTCGCGGCCGGACAGCGGGGCGTGCTGCCAGAGCGCCAGCATCACCAGGTACTGCGGGTGGGTCAGGCCCATCGGCTCCAGCAGGGGCCGGTAGACGGCCACCACGCTGCGTGCCGCGACCGACAGGGCGAAGCAGACCTGCTGCTCCAGCGCCAGCGGATCGGTGCTCTGCGGTTGGTCGCTCATCGGTTGCTCTCCTCGCGCACGGCAACTATCGTACCGATCGTTGGTGCACCAACCATTTGTGTGGCAACTTGATGGTGACAGCGCGGGAGGGACCGGCAGATGAGCGAGGACGGCGCCACCAGCAGAGAACCGGGTGAGGGTGGTCGACTCCTGAGCTGGGCCTTCCGGCACTTCGCCGGGCCGGCCGACGGTGTGCAGGGCGCGGTGCAGGGCGGTTCGACGGCCGCCCGCGAGGCGTGGAAACGTGACCTGGCCGAGCGCAAGCGCTACACGCAGGAGCAGCGCGAGCGAAAGCGTGCGGCCCGGGAGGCCGGTCGGCGGCGCTGAGCGGGCCGGCTCAGCCGTACGTGTCGCGCGGTCCCCGCCCGCGCACCCGGCGTGGGCCCTTCTGCCACGACGGCGCGGCCGGGCCGTGGATGTGCAGCTTGCGCACCACGTTGTGGCCGACCTCCTGGGCGATCTGCTTGAGCAGCGAGCCGGCCAGCAGCCGGAGCTGCGTGGCCCACGCCGTCGATCGGGCCTCCACGGTCAACTCGCCGTCCTCCAGCTTGACCGGCCGGCTGTGCTGGGCCACCTCCGCGCCGACCACCCGCTCCCACGCGCCGAACACGGTGGCCTCGGCCGCCGGCTGCTGCCAGCCGCGCGCCTTCACCAACCGGTTCAGCACCGCGCCCAGAAGCTGCGGGTCGCGCGGGTCGGGCCCGGGGCCCGAGTAGCCACGCAGCCGCCGTCCCGAGCCGCCGGTGCCCTCGGTGCCACCGCCGGGGGTACGCCGGGTGCGCGCTGCCGCCTGTCGGCGGGACAGCGCGGCGTCGAGCACCGCCCGCGCCAGTTCCGGGCCGCTGGGCCCCGCCGGCTGCCCGTCGGTCGCCCCGGCCTGGGGGGTACGCCCACCGGCAGCGTCCCCGGCCTGAGGGCCGCTGCCGGTGGACCTGGCGCGCGCCGACCGGTTCTCCGGCTCATCCGACATGCCGTACCGTCCCCTCGCCGACCTGGTAGCGGGTGCCCCGCAACGCGGCCGGAACGTCGTCGTCGACGGCACAGGTGACCAGCAGTTGGCTCGCCCCGCCGACCAGTTCCGCCAGCCGTTCCCGACGGCCGGCGTCCAACTCGGCGAAGACGTCGTCGAGCACCAGGACCGGTTCGATGCCGTCGGCGCGCAACAGGTCGTACCCGGCGAGTCGCAGCGCGAGCGCGAACGACCAGGATTCGCCGTGGCTCGCGTACCCCTTGGCCGGCAGCGGGCCGAGCGACAGGGCCAGCTCGTCACGGTGTGGCCCGACGAGCGTGGTGCCCCGTTCGATCTCGGCGGCCCGCGAGGCGGCGAGCGCGGTGGTGAGCGCCTCGGCGAGCGTGGCCCGGTCGGTGGTCGGTTCGGTCAGGTCGACCGACGGCCGGTAGGTGATGCCGGCCGCGCCCCGGCCGGCGGCCACCGCGTCGTACGCCTTGGCGACGTGCGGGGTGAGCGCGGCGACCAGTTCCAGCCGGCCGGCGAGCAGTTCCGCGCCGTGCTGGGCCAGGTGGGTGTCCCACACCGCGAGGGTCCCCAGGTCGCCGCCCCGGGAGCCGCCGGTCTTGCGGGCGAGGTAGGCGGTGCGCAGCAGGGCGTTGCGCTGCTTGACCACCCGCTCGTAGTCGGCCCGGACACCCGCGTAACGGGGTTGCCGGTTGACCAGGAGATCGTCGAGGTAGCGGCGACGTTCGGACGGATCGCCGCGGACCAGCTCCAGGTCCTCCGGCGCGAACAGCACCAGCCGCAGCGCCCCGAGCACGTCGCGCGCCCGCCGGGCGGGAGATCGGCCCAGTCGGGCGCGGTTGGCCCGCCCCGGCACGATCTCCAGCTCGACCAGGAGTTCCCGCCCGTCGTGGACGACCGCGCAGCGGATCACCGCCGAGGAGGCGCCCATCCGGACCAGTGGCGCGTCCGTGGCGACCCGGTGCGAGTCCAGGGTCGCCACGTAACCGAGCGCCTCGACGAGGTTGGTCTTGCCGACGCCGTTGGCGCCGATCAGGACGTTCGCCCCCGGCTGGAGGTCGACGGCGACCCGCTCGTACGAGCGGAAGTCGACCAGTTCCAGTCGGCGGACGTACACAGGTTGTGGATACCGCTCAGCGCTTGTGGACGGCGTGGCCGCCGAACTGCTGGCGCAGCGCGGCAACGGCCTTCATGGCGGGCGAGTCGTCCTGTCGCGACTGGAACCGGGCGAACAGGGAGGCGGTGATGACGTTCAGCGGTACGGCGAGCCGAACCGCCTCGTCGACCGTCCAGCGCCCCTCGCCGGTGTCCTCGGTGTAGCCGCTCAGGTCGGCCAGCTCCGGATCCTCGTCGAGAGCCCGATCCAGCAGGTCGAGCAGCCAGGAGCGGACGACGGTGCCCTCGCGCCACGACTTGAACACGCCGGGGACGTTGGTCACCAGCTCGGAGGCGGTCAGCAGCTCGTAGCCCTCGGCGTAGGCGTGCATGAGGCCGTACTCGATGCCGTTGTGCACCATCTTCGAATAGTGGCCGGCGCCCACCGGGCCGGCGTGCACGAAGCCGAACTCGCCCTCCGGCTTGAGCGCCTCGAAGATCGGCATGAGCCGGTCGACGTGCTCCTGGGCGCCGCCGACCATCAGGCCGTAGCCGTTCTGCCGGCCCCAGACGCCCCCGGAGACGCCGACGTCCACGTAACCGATACCGCGCGCGTTCAGCCGCTCGGCACGGGGAGCGTCGTCGCTGAAGCGGGAGTTCCCGCCGTCGATGATGATGTCGCCGTCGCCGAGCACCTCGGCGAGTTCGTCGATCGTGGCATCGGTGACGCCGGCGGGCACCATGACCCATACGGCACGCGGCGATTCGAGCTTCTGTGCCAGCTCGGCGAGGTTAGCCGCGTCGCTCAGCTGCGGGTTGTGATCGAATCCGACCACTTCGTGGCCGGCAGCCCGCAACCGCTCGCGCATGTTGCCGCCCATCCGGCCGAGTCCTACCAGGCCGAGCTGCATTTGTTCCTACCTCCGTGGATCTGGTGTTGCTGGGCCGATCAGCGAGAGACGCGGATCGGCATGATGAGGTACCGATACCCCGGAATGACCTCACCATCCTCGCCAGCGGGTGAGATCACCGCCGGCTTGAAAGCGTCGACGAACGAGAGCATCGCGGTCTGCGCACCGAGGTTTGCGAGGCCGTCGATGAGGTACTGGGGGTTGAAGCCGATGGTGAGCGGGTCACCGGTGAAGGTGGCCTCCATCGCCTCGCTCGCCCGTGCCTCCTCGGACCCGCCGGCCTCGACCACCAGGCCGTCGGCGCTGAAACTGAGCAGCACCGGCGTGGTGCGCTCGGCCACCAGGGCGACCCGCTTGACCACCTCGATCAGCGTGCTCACCGACACCCGCGCCTCGGCGTTGTGGGTGGCCGGGAAGAGTGAGCGCACCGGCGGGTAGTTGGCACCGTCGAGCAACCGGCTCGTGGTGCGACGGGTGCCACCCGCGAGGCCGACCATGCCCTCACCCGCCGCGCCCTGGGCGAGGGCGAGGGTGACCTCGCCGCCCAGCGGGCCGAGCGCCTTGGCGGTGTCGTTCAGGGTGCGGGCCGGGACCAGCGCGTTGATGCTGACCTCGGGGTCGTCGGGTCGCCACTGGATCTCGCGCAGCGCCAGCCGGTACCGGTCGGTGGCGAGCATCGACAGCGTGCTGCCGGAGAGCTCGACGCGGACGCCGGTCATCATCGGCAGCGTCTCGTCACGGCCGGCGGCGATGGCCACCTGGGCGACCGCCGTGGCGAAGGCCGCGGCGTCGACGGTGCCGGCGCTCTGCGGCATCTCGGGCAGGGCGGGGTAGTCCTCCACCGGCATGGTGGGCAGGGTGAACCGCGCGCTGCCGCAGACCAGCTCGAGGTGGGCGCCGACCGCGGCGATGTCGACCGGCTTGGCCGGCAGCGCCTTGGTGATCTCGGCGAGCAGGCGGCCGGAGACCAGCGCGGCGCCGTCGGCGTCACCCTGCACCTCGACGGTCACCTGGCTGGAGACCTCGTAGTCGAAACCGGAGACCCGCAGGTTGCCGTCGGTGACGCGGAGCATCACCCCGGCGAGCACCGGTACGGACGGCCGGTTGGGCAGGCTCTTCGCGGTCCACGCCACGGCCTCGGCGAGCGCGTCGCGCTCCACTCGGAACTTCATCAATGCCTCCGCGTCGACGTCAGCGACAACTCTCTCATGCCGACCGCTGCCTACCGTCCCGCCCGACCGTGCGGGTGTCCATCGCACCTTAGGGCGCGGGGACATCGGCTGTGCGCCCGACCCCATGGATCGTGTCGATGCTGACCGGCCTGTCCGGCAGCGTTCGGCCCGATCCACAGAAAGCCCAACGGTGATGATTGGTTTTTGTTCTCTTAGAAGAGATAACCCATCGTCTTCATCGCACCTGTGCAAACTGTGGAGAACTCGGGTCTGCGCAGCTCAGACAGGTTATCCACCGGTGAGTTGGCTGTGGAGAACCGGGTGTGAAACCGCGCCGGTCGTCCACAACCCGGCGACGCGGGCCGGTTGTCCACCGTTGTCCACCGGTTGTCCACCGGTAATCCACCGACTTTCTCCCCAGGGTTGTGGACGGCCGAGAAGATCACCATTGCCGTTGTCCCCAGAACCTTCAACAGCTCGTACATACCTCGACGATCATCGGTGGATAACCTCGACGTTGTCCCCAGGCGTCCACAACGTCGTACACAGGGTTTCTCCACAGCCTGTGGGTAACCGACGCGGGACCGAACGTAGTTATCCACCGACGGTGGATAACGAGTTGTGGACAACGAGTGAGCTTCGAGGTGGACACGGCACCGATCCTGTGGCCTACACCATGTCGAGGGTCAAGCCGAAGCTCTCGTCGGGAGGCGGTACGAGCGCCGTCCACCGGGGATCGAGGCGGCCGGACGCCCAAAGAAGAACGCCCGACCGGAAATCCGGCCGGGCGTGTCCCGGGAGTCGCGCGGCGTCGTACCCCTCAGGTGTTCTGCTTGATCCGGTTGGTCAGCTCGGCGATCTGGTTGTAGAGCGAGCGCCGCTCGGCCATCTGCTGGCGGATCTTGCGGTCCGCGTGCATGACCGTGGTGTGGTCTCGGCCACCGAAGGCCTGCCCGATCCTCGGCAACGACAACTCGGTCAGCTCCCGGCACAGGTACATGGCGACCTGGCGGGCGTTGACCAGGACGCGGGAGCGGGACTGGCCGCGCAGATCCTCCAGGCTCACGCCGAAATAGTCGGCCGTGGAGACCATGATCTGGTCCGCCGTGATCTCCGGGCCGGCGCCGTCCGGGATGAAGTCCCGCAGCACCTCCTCGGCGAGCGACAACTCCACGGTCGAGCGGGTGAGGCTGGCGAACGCGGTCACCCGGATCAGCGCGCCCTCCAACTCCCGGATCGAGTTCGAGACCCGGGAGGCGATGAACTCCAGCACGTCCGGCGGGGCGTAGAGGCGCTCCTGTGCCGCCTTCTTCTGCAGGATCGCGATCCGCGTCTCCAGGTCCGGCGGCTGGATGTCGGCCAGCAGACCCCACTCGAAGCGCGTCCGCAGCCGGTCCTCCAACGTCGCCAACTGCTTCGGCGACCGGTCGGACGTGATCACGATCTGCTTGTTGGCGTTGTGCAGGGTGTTGAAGGTGTGGAAGAACTCCTCTTGCGTGCGCTCGCGGTTCTCCAGGAACTGGATGTCGTCGATCAGCAGGATGTCGACGTCGCGGTAGCGCCGCTGGAACGCGCTGGTCTTGTCGTCCCGGAGCGAGTTGATGAAGTCGTTGGTGAACTCCTCGGTCGAGACGTACCGCACCGACCGGGCGTTGCCGAGCGTCGTGGCGTAGTGCCCGATGGCGTGCAGCAGGTGCGTCTTGCCCAACCCGGAGCTGCCGTAGATGAACAGCGGGTTGTACGCCTTCGCCGGCGACTCGGCCACCGCCACGCTCGCCGCGTGGGCGAACCGGTTGGACGAGCCGATGACGAACGTCTCGAACATGTACTTCGGGTTCAGCCGGTTGCCACCGGTGTCGGCGCCGGGCAGTCGGCGCTCGTCGCGCCCCCCGGGGCGGTGCTCCATCCCGCTGCGACCCGGGCCGCTGTCCGTTCCGCCGTCGCGGGGTAGGGGACGGATCACATGCTGGTCCCGGGGGGACGTGGCGTCCTCGCGGTAGCGGGGCTCGTACGGCCGGGTGTCGGGGCCGGGCGGGTCGAGGCGGGCCGCCTGCTCGTCGTACCCCCGCCGTTCGGGCGCAGGCCGGGACGACCGCATCGGTTCGACGAAGGCCGCGCTGAACAGCGCCTCCTGCCCGTCGCGGCTGGCCGGGATCAATCCGGGCCGGTGTCCGTCCACCGTCGTCGCGGGGGGCGGGCCTGTCGGCGCCGGCGGTACGGCGGTCTCGGGCAACCGCGGCTGCTCACCCAGGGCGTCGTCGGTCAGGGACCGTCCGGCGTACTCGTCCGCCCGCGGACCCGCGGGCGGCTGGTCGACGTCGAGTGGCCCGGGCTCCGGGGTGCTGCGGTAGACGGTGCCGGCCGGGCGGCCGGTGGCGTCCTCGGCCACCCGCACGGTCACGGCGACCTGGATCGGCCGGCCGAGCCGGCGGGTCAGCGCCTCGGTGATCGCCGGGCGGAGCCGCGACTCGATCACATCCCGGGTGAACGCGTCCGGCACCGAGAGCAGCGCGGTGTCCTCGACGATCGCCCGCAGCCGGGTCAACCGGAGGTAGGCGCGCTGCTGAGCAGAGATGATCTCGTCGGCGAGCTCGTCGGTCGCCGCCAACCACACCGCGGCAAGGTCGGTCGTACCGGCCACCGTCGTGCCACCCCCTCGCCTCTGCTCCCGGCCGCCGCTGTCTGCCAGCCGCCCGTCCCGGGCCCGCCGCGTGCACGGGTGGAACATCACCCACCCGGACAACTGACCAGCGCTCGTCCACAGGTTATCCACAGCCTGTGCACCGACCGATTGTGGCCGCCCGCCGGGCGCGGGACCTGCCCCTGCCTGGACGGCCGCTGAAGCGGGTTCACCGTGCCGAACGATTCACCAGCGTGTCCGGTCTTGCCTGCGCGCGACGACCGGAGCATCCGACGCTCACCGCAATCGGGCACGGTAACAGCGTTGTCCCTGCGCCATCAACCGGCGACGCCCCAGCGACCTTGTCGGCATCAGCGAAAACCGCCCCTTCGGTCCCGGGCGCGTCCCGACCTCCTCGCTGTGGATGTTTGACGGTCATTGCACCCCTGCGTAGGCTGGAGCGGCTGCTCTCTCGCCCTCTGCTAGGGTGATGGGTGCTTGCTGTCCGCGGTCGTTTCCCCGCATCGCCGGTCCCGAACCGCAGGGCAGCACCGAACGGTGGCCATCGTCGAGGTGGCCTGGACCACCCCACGACCCCGGCGATCCCGTCGCGCGGGGCGCGTACGAAAACGGAGAGCCTGACGTGAGCAAGCGCACCTACCAGCCGAACAACCGCCGGCGCGCGAAGACCCACGGCTTCCGGCTGCGCATGCGCACCCGTGCCGGCCGTGCCATTCTGTCGAGCCGTCGCGCCAAGGGTCGCACCACCCTGTCGGCCTGAGCCGACCGGGCCGGTCCGGGGGACGTGGGCAGTCGTGCTGGCCGCCGCACAGCGACTGCGGCGCAGCACTGACTTCGCCGCAGCGGTTCGTGGTGGCCGACGCGTCGGCCGAGGGGCCGTCGTGGTCCACCTGACCATGCCGCCGGCCACCGACCACAGCACAACGACCTCGCCGAAGCCGGCGTGGGCGTCTGGGGCGGAGCAATCCTCCGCCCCGGCCCGCGCCGGTTTCGTCGTATCCAAGGCGGTCGGCAACGCGGTGGTCCGTAACAAGGTCCGGCGTCGCCTCCGAGCGCTGGCCCGGGAACGGCTGGGCGCGCTGCCCGACGGCAGCACCCTGGTCGT
This sequence comes from Micromonospora sp. WMMD736, assembly GCF_049179015.1. NCBI lineage: Bacteria > Bacillati > Actinomycetota > Actinomycetes > Micromonosporales > Micromonosporaceae > Micromonospora > Micromonospora sp. WMMD736. The sequence goes on along the minus strand of NZ_JBMHMI010000001.1, from coordinate 4,404,222 downwards.
CCGGGCACTGCCCGCCGCGGCCGAGGCGTCGTACGCCCGGCTCACCACCGACCTGGACGCCGCCATCGCGGTTGCCCGGTCACCTCGGGAGAGGCGGCCCCGGTGAACGCCGGTCCGACCGCCACCCGCCCGACGTCGACCGGTGCCAAGGTGCTGATCGCGCCCATCATCGCGTACCGTCGGTGGATAAGTCCGGCACTGCCGGCACGCTGCCGGTTCTACCCGTCGTGCAGCGCGTACGCCCAGGAGGCGCTCGTGCGGCACGGCGCGTTCCGGGGGGTCGTGCTGGCGGTCCGGCGGTTGCTGCGCTGCCACCCCTTTCACCCTGGTGGACATGACCCGGTTCCGGAGCCGGGCGGTCGCCGCCGTGTCGATGTGACTGGAGCCCCGAATTGAGTCTGAGTCTCGACTGGATCTACTACGCGATTTCGTGGATCCTGCTGACCTGGCACTCGGCGTGGGACGCCATCGGGGTGCCGGTCGGCGCGGTGGTCGGTACGAACTTCGCCTGGATCCTGGCCATCGTCTTCCTGGTGGTCACCGTCCGGGTCATCCTGTTCCCGGTCTTCGTCAAGCAGATCAAGTCCCAGCGGGCGATGCAGGCGCTGCAGCCCAAGGTCAAGGAGCTGCAGGAGAAGCACAAGGGTGACCGGGAGACGCTCCAGAAAGAAATGATGGAGCTGTACCGGAAGGAAAAGGCCAACCCCCTGATGGGCTGCCTTCCGATGTTCCTCCAGATCCCGGTCTTCCTGGGCCTCTTCCACGTGCTCAAGCGACTTGATCCGGCGAACAGGGGCAAGACGCTCTACGGCTGGACCGTCGACCAGTTCGAGAGCGCCTCGCAGGCGAAGCTCTTCACCGCCCCGATCGCCGGCAAGTTCGGCTCGACCGCCGACGAACTGGCCCGCCTCGGTGCGAACGGCAGCACCGTCAAGATCATCGCTGGTGTCCTGGTGCTGGTCATGATCACGACCACCTACCTGACCAGCCGTCAGATGATCCTCAAGACCGGCTGGGCCGAGGACCCGCAGCAGCGGATGATCCAGCGCCTGATGCTCTACGGCATCCCGGCCTCGCTGCTGATCTCCGGCGCGATCTTCCCGATCGGTGTGATCATCTACTGGGTCACGAACAACCTCTTCACCCTCGGCCAGCAGCAGTGGGTGCTGCGGAAGTTCCCGCCGCCGGTGACCGCCAAGAAGGCCACCGCCCCCGCGGCCAGCCGCAACCCGGTGCAGCCCGCCAAGTCGGGTGGGCTCTTCGGGCGGGGCAAGGCCGCCCCGGCCGCGCCCGTCAAGGCTGCCGCGCCGAAGGTGGCGGGCCCGAAGCCGGGTGCCAAGCCCGCCAACCCGAAGAAGAGCCGCCCCGCCAAGCGGCAGGGCTGACCGCGTGCGGCCGTCGCCGGGAGACCGGCGACGGCCCAGGCCCCGCACCGAGCAGCCGCCGTACGGCCGGCGCCGGGCGGAACCGGCCGCGCGCGGCGCGGTCACGGGCGACACTGCCCGTACAGACGTGCCCGTGGGCACCGGCGACCTCCCGCCGGCCCCGGGAAACCAGCGGACCCGACGGTCCGGCCGAGCGAGTACGGAGATGACACCGTGACCGAGACCAGCATCCCCCGCGCCGACCAGTCCCTGGACGAGGAGGAGACCGCGACGCTGGACGTGGACGGCGACGACACCGAGACCGACGACGACACCGAGGCCCCGGCCGGTGGTCGTGGGAAGAAGAGCACGGGCGAAAGCGACCTGTTCCGGCAGAGCGAGATCGCGGCCGACTACGTCGAGGGGCTGCTCGACATCCTCGACTACGACGGCGACATCGACGAGCTGGTGGCCGGCGGCCGTCCCGTCGTCGAGGTGGTCGGCTCCCGGTTGCAGAACCTGGTCGGCCAGCGTGGCGCCACCCTGGAGGCACTCCAGGAGTTGACCCGGCTCGCCGTCTTCCGGCAGACCGGTACGCCGAGCCGCCTGCTGCTGGACGTCGGTGGCTACCGGGCGAACCGTCGCAAGGAACTCGCCGCCGTCGCCAAGAACGCCGTCGAGAAGGTGAAGGAGTACGGCGAGCCCGTGCGCCTGGAGGCGATGAACGCGTTCGAGCGCAAGTGCGTCCACGACGTGGTCAACGCCATGGCCGGCGTGGCGAGCGAGTCGGAGGGTGTCGAGCCGAACCGCCGCATCGTCGTACGGCCGGCGGACTGACTCCGTTGACCCACGACGACACCGCGGCTGATGCCGTGACCGGCCCGGGCGGTACGCCGTCCGGGCCGTCCCCTGTCCGGCGTGACGACGAGGCAGGCAACGGAAGCCCGTCGCCGGTCGATGCCGCGTTGCCGCCCGAACTGGCTCCGGCCGCGTTGACCCTCTTCGGTGATCGGCTCGACCTCGCCGCCGCGTACGCCGAACTACTCGCCACCGACGGGGTGGTGCGCGGTCTGATCGGTCCGCGCGAGGCACCCCGGATCTGGGACCGGCACCTTCTCAACTGTGCCGCCGTGGTCGAGCGCATCCCCACCGACGCGAGCGTGCTCGACGTGGGCTCCGGCGCAGGGCTGCCCGGCCTGGTGCTGGCCATCGCGCGTCCCGACCTGACGGTCACACTGATCGAGCCACTCGCCCGGCGGACGTCGTTCCTCATCGAGGTCGTGGAACGGCTCGGCCTGACCCGATCGGTGCGGGTGTTCCGGGGTCGCGCCGACGAGGCCGCCAGCGGGTCGAGCGGCCGGGACCCGATCAGCGGTGACGTGGTGACCGCCCGGGCCGTCGCGCCGTTGGACCGACTGGCCACCTGGTGCCTGCCGCTCGCCGTACGCGGCGGTCGACTGCTGGCCCTCAAGGGATCGTCGGCGGCCGCCGAGATCGAGGAGCACGCCACCGTCGTGGAGCGTCTCGGCGGCGGGGAGGCGACCGTGCACCTCTGCGGTGTCGGCGTCATCGACCCGCCCACCACGGTGGTGGAGATCGTGCGGGAGCGGATGGTCGGCGCGGCCCGACCGGCGGCGAGTAAGCGCTCGCGCGGCGGGCGGGCTCGCCGCCGCTGACCACCGCGCCATCGGGCGTCCGGTCGGCGGGTTGCCTCGTTGTATCGGTACGGATGGACGAGGGGATGAGAACCCGACGTGGACCGGCCACGCCCGTCCGCCGTAGGCTGGCCGCGCGTCGATAATGTGGAGCGGCCGACGGACGTCGCGGACTCCGACCGCTCCCGAGGGGCCGTACGCTCCGGGGTGCGAGAGCGGATGTGGCCAAGTTGACCGGGGCGCGGACCGACCATCCGAAGCGGGCAGGGATGACAGGTGCATGACGACGGCAGGTACGACGATCCACGCGTGACCGGGTCAACCAGCGACCCTGTTTCACGTGAAACCGACTACCCGAGCTGGTCTCCCGGAGCGGCCGTTCCGGTGAACGACGATGTTTTCACCGCACCGGACGAGGCAGTGGCTCCGACCGAAGGGCCGGAGTCGACGGCCGGTCGTCGGGCGGCCGACGGACCGAGCCGACCCGCCAATGCCGCCGACGTACGGCAGACACCCGGTCGGCGGAACCGAGCTGCGGCGGTGCGGTTCGAGCCCGCTGTACCCCACCAGCAAACCGCCACAGCGGCGCGCGACGCCGCGCCGGTGCTTCCCGACGTACCGGTCGCATCGGCCGAGTCGTTGGCGGCGGTCGCGTCCGACCCCACGTACGTTTCACGTGAAACCCCGACGCGCGAAGAGGATGACCCACCGTTGGCTATGGAGGCGATGCGCGCCGTGCAGATCCTGAATCCCAGTGGCGAGGTGACCATGCCTCGACCGGACCGGACCCGGGTCATGTGCGTCGCCAACCAGAAGGGCGGCGTGGGTAAGACCACGACCACGGTCAACCTCGCGGTGGCGCTCGCCCTGCACGGCAATCGGGTCCTCGTTGTCGATCTGGACCCCCAGGGCAACGCGTCGACCGGACTGAACGTGCCCCACCACACCGGCATCCCGGACGTCTACGACTGCCTGATCAACAGCGTCCCGCTGGCCGAGGTGGCGCAGGCGGTCGAGGGCATCCCCAACCTCTGGTGCGTACCGGCCACGATCGACCTCGCGGGTGCGGAGATCGAGCTGGTGTCCGTGGTGGCCCGCGAGTCGCGTCTCGATCGTGCCATCGCCGCCTACCCGGGCCAGTTTGACTATGTCTTCATCGACTGCCCGCCCTCGCTCGGCCTGCTCACGGTCAACGCCCTGGTCGCCGCGCAGGAGGTGCTGATCCCGATCCAGTGCGAGTACTACGCGCTGGAAGGCCTCAACCAGCTGATCAACAACATCAACCTGGTGCGGCAACACCTCAACCCGAAGCTCGACGTCTCCACCATCCTGCTCACCATGTACGACCGCCGTACCCGCCTCGCGGATGCGGTCGAGCAGGACGTCCGGAACCACTTCGGCGACAAGGTGCTCCAGGCGGTCATCCCCCGCAACGTGCGGGTGTCGGAGGCACCCAGCTACGGCCAGTCGGTGATGACCTACGATCCCGGTTCGCGGGGCGCCACGAGTTACTTCGAGGCCGCCCAGGAGATCGCCGAACGGGGCGTCAAGGAGCCGGTGGGCCGGAATGCGTAGTGGGGACGAGTCGCTGGGAGGCGTGGCATGAAGAACCGCCCTCGGGGCGGTCTGGGGCGGGGCCTGGGGGCTCTCATCCCGACCGGGCCCGTGCCGGGTGCCGCCGGCACCGTGACTGCCGAGCCGGAGAACGGCAGTGTCGTCGACGCTGACGAGGGTGCGCCCTCCAGTGCCGTCAACACGGCCCCGGTAAGCGCCGCCGCTCACCAGCCGGAGCCGGTACTCAGCCCCGTCCCGGGCGCCCGGTTCGCCGAGATTCCGGTCGACGCGATCATGCCGAACCCGAAGCAGCCCCGCCAGGTCTTCGACGAGGACGCGCTCGAGGAGCTGAAGACCTCCATCCGGGAGGTCGGCTTCCTCCAGCCGATCGTGGTGCGCCAGCTCGACGACGAGAAGTACGAGCTGGTGATGGGCGAGCGCCGTTGGCGGGCCGCCCAGGCGGTGGGACGGGACAACATCCCGGCCATCGTCCGGGACACCCGGGACGACGCCATGCTCCGGGACGCGCTGCTGGAGAACATCCACCGGGCCAACCTGAACCCGCTGGAGGAGGCCGCCGCGTACCAGCAGTTGCTGGAGGAGTTCGGTGCCACCCACGAGGAGCTGGCCCGTCGGATCGGTCGCAGCCGCCCGCAGATCTCCAACACGATCCGACTCCTCAACCTGCCGGCCCAGGTGCAGCGGCGGGTCGCCGCCGGCGTCCTCTCCGCCGGCCATGCCCGCGCACTGCTCAGCCTCGACGACTCGGACGCCCAGGAACAGCTGGCGCTGCGGATCGTCGCCGAAGGGCTGTCGGTGCGGGCCACCGAGGAGATCGTGGCTCTGACACTTAACGACGGCCCGGCGAAGGGGCAGGCCGCGAAGCGGCGACCGAAGCCCCACGCGCCCGCCCTGTCGGATCTTGCCGACCGCCTCTCGGACCGCTTCGACACGCGGGTGAAGGTCGACATCGGTCGGAGCAAGGGCAAGATCACCATCGAGTTCGCCACCGTGGATGATCTGGAGCGCATCGTCGGCATCATCGGCGTACAGGAGGAGGGGTCGCAGGACTGACGTCCGCGACCCGCCGTCCGAGGGCCGCGCCTCCCCAGGGAGGCGCGGCCCTCGCGCGTACGGCTCGTTTCACGTGAAACCCACGCCGACGCGGCTCGCTGGGTCTTGCCTCGACGTCGACGCGGCCTGCCGACCGGATGAGTTCGGTCGTTACGGCCCACGAGGGCGGCTCAGGCGGTTGGGTGAGCCGGGAGTGCTCGCTGAGGCCTTGCGGCCGGCAGCGGCCCTCTCAGGCGACGCGCGGGCCACTGCTCGCTGGGCCCGAGTCGCCGCGCGGCCGGCCCCGAGCAGGGGTGGTCCCGTTTCACGTGAAACGGCTCCCAGTGGGCGGGGCACCCAAGCATCCCGGCAGCGTTGAACGAGTGGCGCTGTGCGCGGCCGGCACGACAGGCCGGAACGATCGAGGGGGCGAAAAGTTATCCACACCGGTTGTCCACAGGCACCCCTCGTTTCACGTGAAACGCCGCGTGGGAGCGGGTGGCAGCCTGTGGATGACCGCGTGTATGAAGGCCCTCGGCAGCCTGTGGATATCGATTCGCTGGCCGATGACGACGGGCCGCAGCGATCGACGACGGACGCTGATCGGGGCAGTTGGAACCGGTCGAACAGGTAGGGACAGCGGTGCCAGACTCGGTTAGGGTCAGCGTCGTGCGCGACACCCCTCCCTCAGTCCCGGACTTCACCCAGTGGCCCTCCTTCCCCTTCGAGGGTGAGCTGCGGGTGAAGCAGCTCGACGACCCGGTCCCGGTCGAACCGCCCCGCAAGGGCGAGGGCCTCCGGGAATGCACCGCCTGCAACGCACCTGACGACGCCTACATCTGGGTGGGAGAGCGGTGGCGGGTCCGTGCCATGGACCGGCCGACCGGTCTGCCGATGGTGCTCATCCTCGAATCGCGGAGTCACCTCGACCTGGGTGACCTGCCGAACCTGCTCGCCGCCGAGTTGGGGGTGATGACGGTACGTCTGGAGCGGGCCATCCGATCGTTGGACGGCGTGGCACGGGTGCACGTGAACCGTTGGGGCGACGGCTCCGCCCACCTGCACATGTGGTTCCTCGCCCGGCCGTACGGCCGGCTCCAACTACGGGGAACCTTCCTGTCCCTGTGGGACTCCATCCTGCCGCCGATCTCCGAGGAGCAGTGGCGGGAGAATCTGGCGCTCGTTGCCGCCTGGCTCGCCGAATTCGGTGGCCGACCGTTGGCCGAGCCGCCCCGCATCCAGTGGCAGGCTCCATCGAGCCTGCTGGCCCAGTCCGCGGCGGCAGCGGCACACGCGGCAGCCGCTGACGATGACGCCGTGTCGGTCATCGAGGCAGCCGAGGAGATTCCGGAACCGTCTATCGAGGACGCCGACGCCGACAGTCGTGACGGCGATCCGGTGGCCCCCTCGGTCGAGGACCACGTCCCCGCAGCCGCCCCAGCCGTCCGAGCCGCCTCAGTCGGCGGCAGCGGCGACGGCGACGGCGACGGTCATCCGGCAGTCGAAGCGTCCTCCCCTGCCGCGCTCACGTTGGCGGTCGGGTCGGCCACCGATGCCGGGGCGATCTCCGAGTCGGGCCGCGATGCCGAGTCCGGCCGCGACGTCGGGTCGGGCCGCGATGCCGAGAGTCACGCCTCCCGGAGCCCGATCGTCCCGTCGCCGCGCAGGACTCCCACCGACGACGTCAGCGAGAGCGGAATGAACCCGCCAGACGTGAGCGCCGCGCACTGATCACCGGTTGCGGGCGGGGTCGGCGGGTTGGCCCACCCACGTCAGCCCCACCCTGCCTCGGCAATCCACGGCCGCCAAGGCCGCGCGCGTCGGAACGGCGAAGCCGCGGGCGTCGGAACGGCGAAGCCGCGGGCGTCGGGACGGCGAGGCCGCGGGCGTCGGGACGGCGAGGCCGCGGGCGTCGGGACGGCGAGACCGCGCGCGTCGTTGAACGCACGGCTCCGAGCGTCGGGGCTGTAGCCGGTACGAAATCCGGGTCAGGAGGCGTGGCGGGCGGCGGCCCGACTGACCAGGACGCCGAGCAGGCGGCCGAAGTCCAGGCCGGCCGCCTGGACGGCCAGCGGCAGCAGTGAGGTCTCCGTCATGCCGGGCGAGACGTTGACCTCCAGCACGTGCGGATGACCCTCGGCGTCCACGATCACGTCGACCCGGGACAGGTCCCGCAGACCGAGTGCGGTGTGCGCGGCCAGCGCCACGTCGGCCACCGAGGCGGCGACCTCCGGTGCCAACCGGGCGGGAGCGTGCCAGGTGGTGCGGCCGGCGGTGTAGCGGGCGGCGTAGTCGTACACGCCGTTGCGTGGCACGATCTCCACCGGTGGCAGTGCCTGCGGGCCGTCTCCCAGGTCGACCACGGAGACGGCCACGTCGATCCCGGGTACGTACCGCTCGACGAGGGCCGTCGGGTCGTACGCGAAGCAACCGACCATCGCGGCGGGGAGGGACGCGGCGTCCCGGACCACGGCGGCGCCCAGACCGGAGCCGCCCTGCGCCGGCTTGACCATCAACGGCAGGCCGAGCCGGTCGGCGATGCGGTCCAGCACGGCGACCGCTCCGAGTTCGGAGAAGCGGTCGTGCGGCAGGGCCACCCAGTCGGGGGTGGGGATGCCGGCCTCGCGGAGCACCGCCTTGGCGGAGGGCTTGTCCCAGGCGAGCCGGGAAGATCGGGCGTCACAGCCGACGTACGGGATGTCGCACAGGTCCAGCACTCCCCGCAGTGAGCCGTCCTCGCCGGTCGCGCCGTGCAGGGCGATCACGACGGCGTCCGGCGGATCGGCGGTGAGGGACGGCAGGAGGGCCACGTCGGCGTCGCGCAGTTCGGCGTCGACGCCGACGGCGCGCAGGGCGTCCAGCACGCGTCGACCGGAGCGCAACGACACGTCCCGCTCGTAGGAGAGTCCGCCGGCGAGGACCAGCACTCGCAGGTCGGCCGCGACGGCGGAATCGGTCACGGAGAAGCGCTCGGCAGCGGTCGTACCCATGCCGGCATCATGCCAAGTCGGGACCCGGCACGTCGGAGCCGGGCCGGCCGCGACGGCCGGCGACGCCGCCCACGGCACCGAAGACGCGCCGCGTCGCGAGTTCCTGCTCCATGACGCCCGCCAACCGGCGTACGCCCTCGCGGATGCGCTCCGGGGGCGGGAAGCTGAAGTTCAGCCGCATCGCGTCGGTGCCCGTGCCGTCGGCGTAGAAGCCGGTGCCGGGCACGTAGGCGACTCGGGCGGCGATGGCGCGCGGCATCATGGCCTTGGAGTCCAGGCCCTCCGGCAGGGTGGCCCAGACGAAGAGCCCGCCGGTCGGGGTGGTCCAGCTGGTGCCCTCGGGCATCAGATCGGCCAACGCGTCGAGCAGGGCGTCACGGCGTTCCCGGTAGACCTCGCGGTAGACCTTGAGCTGCTGCCGCCACGGCATGGTGCCCAGGTAGGTGGAGACGGCAGACTGGGCGTAGACGCTGGGGCAGAGGATCTGCGCCTCGCTGGCGATGACCATCTTGTCGCGGACCGCGTGCGGCGCCAGGATCCACCCCACCCGCAGACCGGGGGCGAACGTCTTGGAGAAGGTGCTGATGTAGAAGACGCCGTCGCGCCGCCGGGCCCGCAGCGGCGCCGGGGCCTCACCCTCGAAACCCAGTTGGCCGTACGGGTCGTCCTCGACCACGAGCAGGCCGGCGCGCTCGCAGATGTCGAGGACGCGCTCGCGGCGTTCCTCGCTGAGCGTCACGCCGGCCGGGTTCTGGTAGGTGGGGATGGTGTAGAGGAACTTGACGCGTCGGCCGGCCCGGGCGAGGTCGGCGATGGCCGTCTCCAACGCCTCGGGGATCAGCCCGTCGGCGTCCATCGGCACGTGCGCCACCTGCGCCTGGGCGGCCTGGAACACGCCGAGCGCGCCCACGTAGGTGGGGCCCTCGGCGAGCACCACGTCACCGGGATCGAGGAAGAGCCGGGCCACCAGGTCGAGCGCCTGCTGACCGCCCACCGTGACCACCACGTCCTCGGGCGAGGCGCCGCACGCGGCGTCGATGCCGGAGAGCGCCATCACCTCGCAGATCCGCTCGCGCAGTTCGAGGGTGCCCTGGCCGATGCCGTACTGCAGGGTGGTGTTGCCGTGCTCGGAGCCGAGCCTGCCCAGCATCTCGCCGACCGCGTCGAGCGGCAGCGCGGCGATGTACGGGGCGCCACCGGCGAGCGACACGACCTCCGGTCGACTGGCCACCGCGAAGAGTGCTCGGATCTCGGAGGCGGTCATCCCGCGCACGCGCCGGGCGTACCGGTCGGTGTAGTCGTCGAGTGTCGTGCCGGTCATGACCTCACCTCGATCACTGCTCGGGTGGCTACCGCCCCGGGTACCCCGCCTGCTCGCTTCCATGGCGGCGGCACACCGATTGTCGATCCTAGTCGGCCGAGGCCTGGTTGCCGCCCTGCCGGAACGGATCGACCACATGGCGGACCCCCGGGTCGGGGTGGGGGATCTGCGCGTCCCCTCCCGTACGGTCGATCGGCGGCGTACGATCGCTCGTCGGGGGCAGGAAGGCGGCGCTGTCGTTCCATGCCGGTCTCACCACCGAGCCTAATTCTGGGGATGCGCCATATGTCGCGACGTCTGGTCAGCCTGACCCTCGACACGCTGGAGGATCTTCCGCGTCCCTGCCGGCAGTGCGTCTACTGGGAGCTTGATCCGGTCTCCGCCGACCGCGCGTGCGCCGCGGGTGACCCGGGCCTGGAGAAGGAGGCGTGGGTCTCCCAGACCCTGCTGGAGTGGGGGTCCTGCGGCAAGCTCGCGTACGTCGACGGCATGCCGGCGGGCTTCGTGATGTACGCGCCGCCCGCCTACGTTCCCCGGTCGATGGCGTTCCCGACGTCGCCGGTCTCGGCCGATGCCGCGCTGTTGATGACCGCCAACGTGGTCGCCGCGTTCGCCGGGGGCGGGTTGGGCCGGATGTTGGTGCAGGGCGTCGCACGGGATCTGACGAAGCGGGGCATCAAGGCGATCGAGGCGTTCGGTGACGCCAAGTTCGGTGACGCCGACGATCCGGCCGGCGGCTGCGTGGCACCGGCCGACTTCTTCCTCTCCGTCGGCTTCAAGACGGTACGTCCGCATCCCCGCTTTCCCCGACTCCGCCTCGAACTGCGTACGGCGCTGAGCTGGAAGTCCGACGTCGAGTACGCGCTGGAGAAGCTGCTCGGCTCGATGAGCCCGGAGACGCTGCTCCGGCCGGTCCGACCCGCCCCGGCCACCCGCTCCACGGGCGGCTGAGCGGAGGTCAGTCGACCACGGTGCCGGCGGCCACGACCGCACGCAGTTCGCTGACGTCGAGCGAGCCGGTCGGCACGTCCCGCTCGATCGGGTAGTACATCCGCTGGACGGCGGCCACGATCGCCTCCACCACGCGGTCGCGAAACCGCGGGTCGACGAGCCGGGCACGGTCCACGGGCGAGGTGAGGTAGCCGACCTCGACGCGTACCGCCGGCATCCTCGTCAGTCGCAGCAGGTCCCAGGCCTTGGCGTGCGTACGGCAGTCCCGCAGTCCGGTCCGCGCCACGATCTCCCGCTGCACCAGACCCGCCAGCCGTTCACCGGTCGCCGAAGTCACCCCGTTGTCGGTGCCGTAGTGGTAGGTCGCCACACCCTCCGCGTCCGGGTTGGCGTGCCCGTCGAGGTGCAGGGAGATGAACACGTCGGCGCCGAGCGAATTCGCCAGCAGCGCCCGGTCGGTGTCCGGCAGGCACGCGTCGGGCGCGGGACCCCGGGTGAGCTGGACCCGGACCCCGGACGCGGCGAGTCGTCCCTCCAACCGGCTCGCCAGGTCGTGCACGAGGTCGGCCTCCGTCCACCGCAGCGGACCGTCCGGCACCACCATCCCGGGGTCGGTCCCACCGTGGCCGGGGTCGATGACCACCGTCTTACCGACCAGGGCCGGCCCGGACTGGCGGATCGCGTCGGACTCGCGTAGCCACTGGGGGCGACCGCCGACGACCTTGCGGCCGATCCGCCGCAGCGCGTCCATCGTGTGCGGGCCGCAGGAGCCGTCGGGGGTGAGACCCACCTCGCGCTGGAACTGGGCCACGGCCCGGGACGTCCGGATGCCGTAGATGGCGTCGGCGCGGCCGACGTCGTACCCCATCTCCAGCAGTCGTTCCTGCAGCGACCGGACATCCTCGCCGGTGAGCGGCTCGGGGACCGCGTGGTAGAGGGTGCGGGCACCGAGCCGCCAGCGTGCGGCCTCCAGCGCGCCCCAGGTCTCCGAGCCGACCCGGCCGTCCACGCTGAGCCCCCGGGACTGCTGGAACGCGCGGACCGCGCGTTCGGTGTCCAGGTCGAACTCGTCGCTGTGCGGGCCGGCGGCAGCGAGCAGGTCGAGGCCGGTGAGGATGGTACGGATCTCCGTGACCGCAGCTCCCCGGTCTCCGGGTCGGATCGGACGCACGCACGACCCCCTCTGCACGAGTCTGGCTGGCCGGGCGGCGGCCCTGAGCTTGAGGCTATGCGTTCCGGACCGGTGACGGGCTCGGGCCGGGAAAAACACCGAACCCCGCACCCGACGAGCGGGTACGGGGTTCGGTGGTGTCTGCGCTGATCAGAGGGCCGACTCGATGAGCCGGACCAGCTCGCCCTTCGGCTTGGCGCCGGCGATCGACTGCACGGGCTGGCCGTTCTTGAAGACGGTGAGGGTCGGCACCGACATGACCCGGTAGGCCCGCGCGGTCTCCGGGTTCTCGTCGATGTTGAGCTTCACGATGGTGACCTGGTCGCCCATCTCGCCCGCGATCTCTTCGAGCAGCGGCGACACCTTACGGCACGGCCCGCACCACTCGGCCCAGAAGTCCACCAGCACCGGCTTGTCGGCCTGCAGCACGTCGGCGACGAAACTCGCGTCGGTGACCGCCTTGGTATTTCCCACTATTGCCCTCCTCCGGGATGTGTTTCCTGTTCTAGCTGAGCGTCGCGATGAACCGCTCGGCGTCGAGCGCGGCGGCACAACCCGTGCCGGCCGCGGTGATCGCCTGACGGTAGGTGTGGTCGACCACGTCACCGGCGGCGAAGACCCCGGGCACGTTCGTCCGGGTGCTGGGGGCCTGGACCTTCACGTAGCCCTCGTCGTCCAGCTCGACCTGACCCTGGAAGAGCTCACTGCGGGGGTCGTGACCGATGGCCACGAACACGCCGGTCACGTCCAGCACCTTGGTCTCGCCGCTGTGTACGTTGCGGACCCGTACGCCGGTGACCTTGCCGTCAGCGCCGAGGATCTCTTCGACGGTGCTGTTCCACTCGACCTTGATCTTCTCGTTGCTCAGCGCCCGGTCGGCCATGATCTTGCTGGCCCGGAAGGAGTCGCGCCGGTGGATGATGGTCACCGAGTCGGCGAAGCGGGTGAGGAAGCTGGCCTCCTCCATCGCCGAGTCACCACCGCCGACGACGACGATGTGCTGGTTGCGGAAGAAGAAGCCGTCACAGGTGGCGCACGAGGAGACACCGTGGCCCAGGTACTCCTGCTCGCCCGGCACACCCAGCGGACGCCAGGCCGAACCGGTGGAGAGGATCACGGCGCGGGCCCGGTAGGCGGTCTCGCCGACCCACACGGTGCTCGTCGCGCCCGAGCCGGCGTCGCCGGTGTCGACCAGCTCGACCCGCGTCACGTCGTCGGTCAGGAACTCGGCACCGAACCGCTCGGCCTGCTTGCGCATGTTGTCCATCAGCTCGGGGCCGAGGATGCCGTCAGCGAAGCCGGGGAAGTTCTCCACCTCGGTCGTGGTCATCAGCGCGCCGCCGGACTGGACACCCTCGATGATCAGCGGCTTCAGGTTGGCGCGCGCCGCGTAGACCGCCGCTGTGTAACCGGCCGGGCCGGAGCCGATGATGATCAGGTTGCGGACCTCGTCCACTGCCGTCTCCCGAGTTGTGTGTGTTCGGCGTCGGCGCGCGCACCGATGCTGATCCGAGTGCCGACGCCTGGGGGGTGCCGGCAGCTGACTTCCAGAACGTCATCGTACGAAGCGGGGATTCCCGAACCGGGCAACCGGTGGGTCAGGTCACGTGGACGCTCATCGTGCTGCGGATTCACCCTACCCGCGCCGAATACCGGCTGTCCGAGCCGGACCCGGGTACACCGCACTCGGCTCCGCTCACCCAGGCCCAGCGTGCCCCGGTCGGGTCGGTGAACCGGATGACGAGGGCCTGCTCGCCCTGGAACCGCGCGTAGTCGATCATCTCGACGACCAGTGGACCCGAGCCGTGTTCCGCCGCCACGGACGACAGGCACGCCGTCAACGCGGCCTCGTCGCTGAGCCGGGCGAGCTGGTTCGACCCGTTCGAGGCGGGCCGCCGGTCCCCTCCGGCGTCCGCTCCGGGCTGCTCTCCGGGGCCACTGTCGCTCGATCCGAGCAACGGGGACGCCGGGCTCGGCGTACCACCGAGGGTCTGCGGGCTGTAGTCGACACCGCTGTGCAGGGCCGGACCGGAGGTGCGGACCGTCCCGCCGGCAGCGATGCCCGCGGGCGCGTTGACCGGACGCTCCACGGCACCGGTGTCGGCGGTGTTGGTCGACAGGTGACCGAGCCCCAGACCGACCGAGACGACGGCAGCCGCCGCGATGGCCACCGGGGCGGCGGCACGAACCCAGCGACGCGGCCGGCGACCGGGGCCGGTGGGGCCGCGCCCCGACTCGGCAGGCAACGACGTGGTGGGCCGACGTCCACCCTGCGCCGGCACGGTCACCGGCGTGGCCGGAGCCGGCGTCTCGGGTGACCCGGTGGCGCTGGACGGCGGGGTGTCCGCTGCCACCAGCGCGGCGGCGATTCGTTCGGCGACGGCGGGCGGCAGCTCCGGGGCGGGCTCGGCCCACCGGGTCAGGTCGCTGCGGACCTGCGTCACCGCGGCTGCCAGCAGCGCGTACGCCTCGGCCCAGGCCGGGTCCGCAGCGACCAGCCGGGCGATCCGGGCCTGCTGCGGGGTACCGTCCAACGCTCCGCCGAGGTAGTCAGCGAGCAGGTCGGCGTCGACCTCCCTGAACTCCTCGGCCGTCACGTCTCCTCCTGAATCGCGTCCTGTCGGATGCGAACCGACCCCGATCCGACGCCCTCGGCCGGGCGTGGGTTCCCCGTCGTGACGTCGGGCACGTCCGGGTCGACCCGTTCGGGGCGTGCCGACGCCGGGCGGAGGTGCCCGAGCAGCACCGCCAACCGGGCCCGGCCCCGGGCGCACCGGCTCTTGACCGTCCCTTCGGCGACTCCGAGGATGCGTGCCACCTCGGCCACCGGGTAACCCTGCACATCCACCAGCACCAGGGCGGCCCGCTGCTCCACCGGGAGCGCGGCGAGCGCCGCCCGGACCACGAGCGCGGTGTCGTGGTCCGGCGCGGGCGCGGCCGGCTCGACACCGCCGGTGCCCGACCCGTCGGCGCGGTTGCCGTCGGGCAGCGGCACGGTGGGATGCGCCTGCCGGCGTCGGATGCGGTCCAGGCAGGCGTTCACCACGATCCGGTGCAGCCACGTGGTGACGGCGGAGTCACCGCGGAAGCGAGCCGCCGCGCGGTGTGCCGACAGCAGGGCGTCCTGGAGCGCGTCGGCGGCCTCCTCACGGTCGCCGAGCGTCCGTAGGGCCACCGCCCAGAGCCGATCGCGGTGCCGGTGGAACAGGGCCGCGAAGGCGTCCCGGTCGCCAGCGACGTGGGCGCGCAGCAGCTCGAGGTCCGTTGCCGCGTCGCGCCCGTCCATCACCGCGTCCGGTGGATGCGGTGCCCGGGGTGTGCTGCGCGGCTCACGAACCCTGGACCGTGATCTCCTGCACGCCGAGCTTGAAGCCGCCGTCGTCGCCGTTGGGCGGCAACTCGGTGAACCAGAGCAGCAGGTAACGGTACTTCTCGTCGGCGTTGAACCCGTTGAAGGTCATCGTGGTGCCGTCGTGCTCCTTGAGGACACCGATCTCCGTCTTGTAGTTCGCCACCATCGACTTGTCGCCGTTGGAGGTCGACGGGTAGGTGGTCGTGCCGGCGAGCAGCTTCGCGGTGGCGCCTCGACCGGAGAGCACCGCCTGCACCGACTTCACCGTGTGGGGGGAGCCCAGGTCGAACCAGACGCCCATGCCCGACTTGAGGTTCCCGTACGTGGCGTTCGGGTAGCGGTCGGTCTCCCAGCCCTTGTCGTTGTCACCGTCGATCATCTTCTTGGCGCCGTCGAGCTCGTCCCGTGGGGCGCTGTCCGGGTCGATGATCTTGATGTCCTGCACCTTGAGGTTACGCACCGCGGCGGCGGCCGGGGTGGCCTCGCCGGCCGGAGCGGTGGCGCTGGGGGTTGCCGCAGCGTTGTCCTGCGGCTTCTCGTCGTCGCCGCCGAGCGCGCTGATGCCGATGAGCAGACCTACCAGGGCCACCGCGAGCAGACCGGCGATGCCGATGGCGACCTTGCGGCCACCGGCGGCGGCCAGCGGGGACGGCTCCTCCCCGGTCTCGGCGGTGAACCGCAGCGGCCCGCCGTTGTCGAGGTAGTGCTCCTCCTCGGCCGGCACGTCCAGCCGGGCCAACTCGGCCGCCAGCACGTCGGACGACGGCGGCGCGATGTCGGCGTCGAGCAGGTCCATCGTCAGGTCGTCCAGGTACGCGGGCACACCGGCCCGGACCTGGCGGGGCGCCGCGAGGGCACCGGAGGCGTCCCGGACCGCGTCCGCGATGGCGGCCCGCCCGTGACCGGCGGTGGCCCCGCGCAGCGGCGCCTCGGTGTGCGGCCAGTGACCGGTCAGCGCGAAGTAGAGGACGCCGCCGACCGCCCGGATGTCGCTCTCCTGGCTGTCGTCGCCGTCGGTGCGGGCGTCGGCCAGGACCACGCGGCCATCGTCGCTGATCATGACGGTGCCGGGGTGGACGTTGCCGTGCACCATGCCGGTGGCGTGCACGGCGGCCAGCGCGCTGGCGACGGCGTTGCCGACAGCGGTGGCGCGGGCCGGGTCCAGCGGGCCCTCGGCGGCCAGATCGCGCAGCGACTGCCCGTCCACCCACTCGCGGACCACGTACGCCCGCTCGGCCTCGTCGATGGCGTCGTACACGCCGACGAGGTTGGGGTGGATGACCCGGCTGGCCGCGACGGCCGCCTGAAGCATCTCGGTGGCGGAGTCGCCACCCGGGTAGCGCAGCACCACCGCGACGGGACGGCGCAGGATGACGTCGACCCCGCGCCAGACGAGCCGGCCCGCGCTGTCGTTGTTGATGTGCTCGACCAGCTCGTAACGCTCGGCGAGGATCTCACCGGCCGTGGGAGCACCGAAGGTCATGATCGGAGGAGCGCTCTCGTCCGCCTCCTGACCCTCGCCGACCTGGGTCACCCGTCCTCCCTCGGTGATCGTGTCGATCGATGGACCCGTACTGCTGGGCATGTGGCTTCCCGCTCTGCCGTTGAAGGAACCGGCCAACCGGTGTCGACGCGCAGCGTCGGCGCCTGCCGTACCCGTCGAGAGCGACCTTACCCGGGTTGCCCGTCTCCCCGACATGTCATCTTCTTGCCGTACCCGGCGGGGTGCCGGGGATCGGGGAAGTCGTCCGGTTACGACCGTTGTCAGCCACGTTGCTGGCACATGTACTAGCTAATCTACGGCTTCACCGCAAGTGACCGACGTCGGGGCCGGGCCGGGCGTGCTGCCCTCGTCCACCAGCCAGTTCCCCGCCGATTGGACGCTCAGGCTCAGCCGTACGGTTGGTTATCCACAGGCCTATCCGGTGGCTGACCGGTGAATCGCGGAGTTATCCACAGGGACATCCCCAGGCTGGTGATCCATGGTCACGTTCCGTGTGGCCGCGACCGTGGGTACGGCGATTCAGCGGCCGAGCCGACGACGGACCATCCCGACCACCTCGGTGATCTCCCCGATCCGCAGCACCATGGCGAGCCCGAGGTAGCTCCCGCCGATCACCGCGCCACCGATCACGAGCTGGACGATCGCCTCCAGGCGGCTCGGCGTGTCGTCGCCGGGCAACAGCTTGATCACCAGCAGGCCGACGAGCGCCGAGCCGAGTGCCGCCGCCGCGACCCGGCCACCGGTCCGCATGATCTCGCCGAGGCCGATCCGGCCGACGCGCGGCCGGAGCAGCCACGCGGAGCCGATCGCGGCAGCCAGGTAGGAGACCGCGTTGCCGATCATCATGCCGGCCCCGGCGAAGCTCGCCGAGAAGGCCACGAAGAGCACGACCTGTACGCCGATCCGGAGAGCCACCACCGGAATGTTGATCAGTGCCGGGGTGCGGGTGTCGGGCAGGGCGTAGAAGGCGAAGGTGAAGAGCTGGCTCACCGCGAACGGAACCAGCGCCAGCGCGGCGGCGAGCAGGACGACGGAGGTGGCGGTGGCGTTGTCCTCGTTGAACGCGCCGAACCGGAACAGCGTGAACGCGATGGGCGTGGCGAGGACGGCGTAGCAGACCGCGATCGGCGCGAGCACCGCCGTGACCGTGCGGGTACCCCGCGACAGGTCGGCGGCGACGTCGGCGTACCGCCCGTCGGCGGCGGCGGCGCTCATCCGGGGCATCAGCGCGGTGATGATCGAGACGGCGATGATGCCGTGCGCGGTCATCAGCAGCAGAAAGACGTTGTTGTAGATCAGCGGACCGGCGGCGTTCTCCTTGCCGGCCCGGTTCAGCAGGTTGAACAGCACGATGAGGCCGACCTGGCTCACCGCGACGTAGCAGATCATCCACGCCCCGAGCCGGCCCAGCTCGCGCAGACCGAGCGCGCGGAAGTCGAAGCGCGGCTTCCAGCGGAAGCCGACCTTGCGCAACGCCGGCAGCAGGCCCGCCGCCTGGACGGCGACACCGAGCAGGGTGCCACCACCGATCAGCAGGATCCGCCCGGTGGTCATCTCCTCGGGTTGCACGATCTCCGCCCCGAAGATCGCGATGTAGAGACCGGCCGTGGCGATCACCACGAGGTTGTTCAGGATCGGCGCCCACATCGGGGCGGCGAAGTGCCCCCGCGTGTTGAGCACCGCGCTGATCAGCGCGCTCAGCCCGGAGAAGAAGATCATCGGCAGCATGAGGCGGGCCAGCCCGGTGACCAGCTGCGAGTAGTCGCCATTCGACGGGCCGCTGCCGTAGAGCCAGGTGAGCGTCGAGGCGAAGGCGACCGCCAGCAGCGCCGCGACGCCGAGGGCGAGCACCGCCAGGGTGAGCAGTCGCTGGGCGTACGCCTGGCCGCCGTCGACGTCGACCTTGCGGCGGCGTACCAGCACCGGGATCAGCACGCTGGTGAGCACGCCGCCGAGCAGGAACTCGTAGACCATGCCGGGCAGGATCTGCGCGGTCGTGTACGCGTCACCGACCAGCGCGCCACCGAGCGCCGCCGCGATGACAAGGTTGCGCAGGAAGCCCGTACCCCGGCTGACCAGGCTGCCGATCGCCATCACCGCGCTGTTGGTCGCCGCGCTCGCCTCACCCACCTGTTCCTGGGGCGGGGCGGTCGACTCCATCGCCGGCTGATTCAGCGGCTCGGCGGAGATGAAGGTGGCGCCGTCGGAGGGGCGGATGTTGGCTCCCGTACCGCCGTCCCGTGCGGCGTTCGCGCTGCGGTAGAGCCCGCCGCTCATCTCCAGCCTCCCAGGGGTACGTCGAGCCGGGCACCGACCCGCACGTCACAGACCTTAGTCAACTCGCACCCGTTACCCGCGCCCGGCGGATCGGATCACACCCCGGCCCGATAGGCTGGCGATCCCATGTCCGAAGCCTCCGCTCCCCACGCCGCCGACCGCCGCGACCTCACCGCCGCGCAGCGCAACGCCGTCGCCGAACTGCTCCGGGTCTCCCCGGTCGCCGACGAGCTGGGCCGCCGTTTCGTCCGTGCCGGTCACGAGCTACACCTGGTGGGCGGTTCGGTACGCGACGCGCTGCTCGGCCGACTCGGCGACGACCTCGACTTCTGCACCGACGCCCATCCCGACGAGACGTTGCGGATCATCAAGGGCTGGGCCGAGTCGATCTGGGAGACCGGCC
This sequence comes from Micromonospora sp. WMMD736, assembly GCF_049179015.1. NCBI lineage: Bacteria > Bacillati > Actinomycetota > Actinomycetes > Micromonosporales > Micromonosporaceae > Micromonospora > Micromonospora sp. WMMD736. Next base: position 4,384,627 of record NZ_JBMHMI010000001.1, on the reverse strand, counting down.
GCGAGTTCGGCACCATCGGCGCCCAGCGCGACGGCCTCCGGCTGGAGATCACCACCTTCCGCGCCGAGTCGTACGACCAGGTCAGCCGCAACCCGGTGGTGGTGTACGGCACCAGCCTCGACGAGGACCTGAAGCGGCGCGACTTCACCATCAACGCGATGGCGGTCAGCCTGCCGGACCACCGTTTCACCGATCCGCACGGCGGACTGGACGACCTCGCGGCCAAGGTCATCCGTACTCCCAGCACCCCCCGGGAATCCTTCGGCGACGACCCGCTGCGCATGCTGCGGGCCGCCCGGTTCGCCGCTCAACTGCGCTTCGCCGTCCACCCGGACGTGCACGTGGCGATGACCGAGATGGCCGCCGACCTGGACCGGATCACCGCCGAGCGGATCCGTGACGAGTTCACCAAGCTGCTCTGCGGCGCCGACCCGATCACCGGGCTGCGGCTGCTGGTCGACACCGGGCTGGCCGAACGGTTCCTGCCGGAGCTGACCGGACTGAAACTGGAGATCGACGAGCACGCCCAGCACAAGGACGTCTACGAGCACACGCTGACGGTCGTCGAGAACGCGGTCTCCTACGAGGAGGAGGGCTGCGACTTCGTCCTGCGGATGGCCGCCCTCATGCACGACGCGGGCAAGCCGGCGACGAAGGCCGTCGGGTCCGACGGCCGGGTCAGTTTCCACCACCACGAGGTGGTCGGCGCCCGGCTGACCAAGGCCCGGATGAAGACGATGCGGTACCCCAAGGAGATCACCGCGAAGGTGACCGCGCTGGTCGCGCTGCACCTGCGCTTCTACGGGTACGGCCGGGGCGAGTGGACCGACTCGGCGGTGCGCCGTTACGTCGCCGACGCCGGTGACCTGCTGCCCCGGCTGCACAAGCTGACCCGCTCGGACTGCACGACCCGCAACCGTCGCAAGGCGGCCCAGCTCGCCGCCGACTACGACGCGCTGGAGGACCGGATCGCCCGGATCGCGGCCGAGGAGGACCTGGCGCGGGTCCGCCCCGACCTGGACGGCAACGCGATCATGGAGCTGCTCGGCGTACCGCCAGGGCCGATCGTCGGGCGGGCCTGGAAGCACCTCAAGGAACAGCGCCTGGAGCACGGCCCCCTCGACCGCGACGCCGCCGAGGCGGAGTTGCTGCGCTGGGCCCGCGCCGAAGGCCTGATCCCCTAACCAACCCCGCCCACCCCCCCCCGCGAGGCCCCCGCCCCCGCCCCCGCCCCGCCCCGCCGATCTTGCACTTTCTGTCGTCGATATGAGGGGGATGCCCTCTTCTGTCGCAACAGAAAGTGCAAGATCGCGGGGACGGGGCGGGGCGCGCGCGCGGGGTGGCTAGCGGGTTTCTACGGCTGTTCCGTCCATGGACGGGTTCTTGGTTGCCGGGGTGCCGTTGCCGGGCGTCGAGGCTGAGCCCAGGCGGGCCAGCAGGCCGGCCAGGTCGATGCCGGTGAGGTCGCTGCCGAGCTGTAGACCCTGCGCCACGTTGCCGGCCACCGACTTCGTCAGCGACGACGCGCCCTCGGTGGAGATGACCGTCATCTTGTCGATCGCCCCGATCGGAGCGCTGGCCGCCTCGACGACCTGTGGCAGGACCTTGACCAGCAGGTCCAGCACCGCGGCCTCGCCGTACGCCGCGAACGCCTCGGCCTTGCGGGCCATCGCGTCGGCCTCGGCCTCACCCTTGGCCAGGATGGCCGCCGCCTCGGCCTGACCCTCGCGCTCGACGGCCTCGGCGATCGCGGAGCGCCGCCGCTGCTCGGCCTCGCCCTCCTTGGCGCCCTCGATCGCGTTCGCCTCGGCGAGGGCCGCCCGTCGGGCCCGCTCGCCCTCACCGGTGAGCCGTGCCTGCTCGGCGGAAGCCTGCGCGGCGGCGATGACCGCCTGGCGCTGCGCGTCCGCGCTGAGCACCGCCGCGTTGCGGGCCGCCTCGGCCTCCTGCTCCACCTTGTATCGGGCGGCGTCGGCCGGCTTGCGCACCTCGGTGTCCAGTTGGCGCTGCTTCAGCTCGGCGTTGCGCTCGGCCACCTTCTGCTGCTCGGAGAGGATCGCCTGGTCCCGTTCGGCCTGGGCGAGCGGCCCGGCCGCGGCCGACTTGGCCTTCGCCGCGTCGATCTCCGCCTGGATGCCGGCCTGCTTGAGGGCCAGGTTGCGGTTCGCCTCGGCGATGGCCTCCTCGGCGAGCAGTCGCTCCTGCTCGGCCTGCTGCCGGGCCCGCGCCTCGGCGATGGCCGCGTCCTTGAGTACCCGGGCGGCCTCCGGTCGGCCCAGGTCCTGCAGGTAGGAGCCCTCGGCGAGGATGTCCTGGAGTTGGAAGGTGTCGAGCACCAGACCCTGGTTGGTCATCGAGTGCTCGGCCTCCTCGGCCACGGCGCTGGCGAACGCCGCCCGGTCCCGGATGACCTCCTCGACGGTGAGCCGACCGACGATCGAACGCAGCGCGCCAGCCAGCACCTCCCGGGTGAAGTTGTCGATCTCGTCCTGCTGGTGCAGGAACCGCTGGGCGGCCGCCCGGATCGCGTCCTCGGTGCCGCCGACCTTGACGATCGCCACGCCGTGCAGGTCGGCACGGATGCCCTGCTTGCTGACCGCGCCCCGGATGCCCACGTCGATCCGGCGGCTGGACAGGTCGAGCGACTGGAGCTTCTGCACCACCGGGAGCACGAAGACCGAGGCGCCGAGCACCACCTTCTGCCCCGAGGTGTCGGTCGACCGGCCGCCATCGGCGGTGTGCGTGGTACGCCCCTTGCGACCCGTGACGATGAACGCCTCATTCGGCCCGGCCACCTTGATCCGGGACAGCACGAACAACACCAGGACGAGCGCGAGGACGACCGCGCCCACGACAGCTATCAACAGGGGCATGGAGGGGGTCCTGTCTATGAGAGGGAATCAGTAGGTCTCGACGTGCACGCTTGTCTCACTCAGTGCCTGCACGACGAAGACCTGCGCGCCGATCGGGATCGGCCGGTCGGCGCGGGCGTTGAGCTTGACCGGCTGGCCGGCGACGCGTACCCGCACCTCGCCGTACCCGTCGAGGGGCACCGGCGTGACGACCAGGCCGAGCGCGCCGACCAGGTCGTCGCGGGTGGGGGTGGGGTCGGTGCGCATGTTGCGCGCCGCCCGGCTGAACCGCGATGCCAACCACGCCGTGGGCGCGGCCGCGAGCAGGCCGCCGGCCGCCGCGGCCGCGATCATCGCGGGGGTACGCGCACCCAGCAACTCGTTGACGATCGCCGCACCGAAGCCGAACGCTCCGGCGAAGCCCGCGACCGTCTCGGTGGAGATCGGCCCGTCCACGTCCGGATGCCCGAAGTGGAGCAGCTCGCTGCCGAGCAGGGCGAGCGCCAGCACCGCGACACCGGCCCCGCCGATGATCAGAAAGATGAGCGTCCCCGTGGCCACGACCTGCACGGTATCGACGCCGCGCAACGCCGACGAAGGGCCGAACGGCTCAACGAGGCGCCACGCTGATCTCCAACTCGGACAGCTGTGCGGTCAGTGGCTGGCGGACGAGTTCGCGCCCGGTCGTGTCGGCGAGCACGAAGTCACCCTGGTACGGCTCCCGGTAGAGCAGCAGGTCGTCGTCGACCCAGGCGGCGTCGGCGACCGGCAGCGGGTTGACGACCCGGCCGGTGGCGGTCTCCACCAGCAGCGGCTCCTGCTGGCCCTGGACGACGGCCAGGCGACCGTCCGGCGACCAGGCCCACGGCCCGGCGGGATCGCCGGGTAGCGGCTCCGACCGGGTTGGTCGTCCGTCGTCGGCGGAGAACATCTGCACGCCACTTCGAGGGTGTCGGACCGACTCGGACCGGGGCCTGCCCTGGGCGGTCTGCGGCAGTGCCACCTCCCGACCGTTCCGGGTCCAGACAAAGGAGCACTGGTCGGTGCAGAGGTAACGCTGCCGGGACACCTCGTGGGTACGCTTCGTGCCGTCCCGATCGAGGACGACGAAGCCGAAGTGGTCCAGCTGAGTGGTGGTGAACAGCAGGCGTCGACCATCCGGTGACCAGGTCGGGCGGTTCAGCGCCCGGCCGACCTCGTGCCAGCGGGTCTTTCCGCTCGCCAGGTCGACGAGACCGACCTCGCGAGGACGGTCCTCCTCGATGACCGCCACCAGAGAGCCGGTCGGCGCGGGGAAGATGGCGTCGTAGCGGTCGGTGGGCACATACCGGCCCCGGCCCCGGTCCAGCAGGAATCCGCTGCCCGACCCGCCGGCGTACTGCGCCCGGGTCACCACCCAGTTGCCGGGCAGCACCAGCGGTGCGGCGGCCCAGTTCGCTCCCGGGGTGGGCCGGATCGAGGGTGCCGCCGTGATCGAGGGTGCCGGAGTCGCATCCGTGGGTGGCGTCGCAGGAATCGCGGCCGGTCGAGGACGCAGCAGCACGAACGGCACCGCCACCGAGACGACCGCGACCAGCACTGCCGCGCTGACGGTCAACCGCCGCCGCCGACGCAACCGGCGGCCCTGGCCGAGTGCCCGGACGGCGAGTCCTGGAGCGGGCGCGGCGCCCTCGGCCAGGTCGCGTACGGCCCTGCGGAGCAGGTCGTCCAGTTGTGCGGTCATCGCGTCACCTCCGGGCGGGTCAGCTCGTCCAGCCCTGGAACAAGGTGCCGGAGCCGTGCCAGCGCTTTGGCGCTCTGGCTGGCGACCGTGCCGGCCCGGCAGCCCAGCAGTGACGCGGTCTGCTCGACGCTCAGGTCCTCGAGGTAGCGCAGGGTGAGCACCGCCCGTTGCCGTGGCGGCAGCGTCCGGAGGGCATCCAGCAGCAGCAACCGCAGATCGGTCTCGCGGCCGCTGTCACTGTCCAGCGGCCGTTCCGGCAACTCCGCCACGGGCACCTCCGCTCGCCGCGCTCGCCGTCGCCAGCCGGACACCTGGTCGTGGTAGAGGATGCGTTTCACGTACGGCTCGGCGTCACCCCTGATGCGCGGCCAGCGGGCGTACGCCTTGGCCAGTGCGTTCTGCAGCAGGTCCTCTGCCGCGTGCTGATTGCCGGCCAGCACGTACGCGACGCGCAGCAAGGCGGCACCCCGTTCCTGAACGAACGTGGTGAACTCCCCGTCGACCTTCGCCACCGCCCACCTCCGTAGTTCAGACGCTGTACGGCAGGAGAACTTTGCCTCCCAACGGAGGAACAATGGACGCATGCGCTGGACCGTGCTCGACTCGCCGATCGGCGAGTTCTCCGTGGCCACCGACGGCACGAACGTCTGCGGGGCCCACTTCGGCCGGGTGGACGGGGCCGCCGACGAGCCGGGCGACCCGCTGTCCCGGCAGGTCGTGACCGAGTTGCGGGCGTACTTCGCCGGCGCGTCGACCGCGTTCACGGTTCCCGTGTCGGCCCCGCGCGGCTCCGAGTTCGAGCGCGCGGTGTGGCGGGAGATGACCCGCATTCCGTACGGCGAGACGCTGACGTACGGCGAGGTGGCGCGGCTGGTCGGCGATCCGGGAGCGGCACGGGCGGTGGGGGTGGCCTGCAACCGCAACCCGATCCCCGTGATCGTGCCGTGTCACCGGATCGTCGGCGCGGGCGGCAAGTTGGTCGGCTTCGGTGGCGGCCTGCCGCGCAAGGTCACGCTGCTGGAGCTGGAGGCCGGCGTCGCCCTGCGGCACGCGTGGTCCTGACCAGCGATCATTGCTGTCGCACCTGGCCCGGGCCGACGCACCGGAGATGGGCACCTGGCGATCGCTACACAATTCGCGGCAGCTGCCTCCGTACCTCGGTCGCGTCAGGGACGGCGGCATCTTGGTCGCCGGGGCGACTCGTCCACACGCTCGGATCCTGGGGCAGGCCGTCTACCCCACCGCATTGGACAGGGCGGCGGCGCTGCTGCACGGATTGATGATGTGGCGGCCGCTGGACATGTGGAACGCGGGGCTCGCCTGGGCGGCGATGCGGATCTTCCTGGTCCGCTCGGGCGTCACGCTGACCATGCCGGCCAAGGAGCGGATGGCGCTCACCGACGCGTTGGCCAGCGGAGAGGTCGACTCGGTCGAGGAGTTGGCGCTGCGGCTGTCGCCGTACCTGGAGATGGCGGGCTGAGACGCGGCGAGGGCCGGGTCCCCACGGACCCGGCCCTCGACGGTGCTGCTGGTGTTTCAGCCGGTCAGCGCTCGACCTCGCCGGCGATGAACTCCTCGACGGCCTGGTGGGCGTCGTGGTCGGCGTACTGCACCGGCGGGGACTTCATGAAGTACGACGAGGCCGACAGGATCGGGCCGCCGATCTTGCGGTCCAGCGCGATCTTCGCGGCCCGGACGGCGTCGATGATGACACCGGCCGAGTTCGGCGAGTCCCACACCTCGAGCTTCAGCTCGGCGTTGAGCGGGGTGTCGCCGAAGGAACGACCCTCCAGGCGGATGTACGCCCACTTGCGGTCGTCCAGCCACGGCACGTGGTCCGACGGGCCGATGTGCACGTCGCTCTTGCTCATCTCGTGCGGGATCTGCGAGGTGACCGACTGGGTCTTCGAGATCTTCTTCGAGACCAGGCGGTTGCGCTCCAGCATGTTCATGAAGTCCATGTTGCCGCCGAAGTTGAGCTGGTACGTGCGCAGCAGCTCGACACCGCGGTCCTCGAAGAGCTTCGCGAGCGCGCGGTGCACGATGGTGGCGCCGACCTGGCTCTTGATGTCGTCGCCGACGATCGGCAGGCCCGCGTCGGTGAACTTCTGCGCCCACTCGGGGTCGGAGGCGATGAAGACCGGCAGGGCGTTGACGAACGCGCAACCGGCGTCGATCGCGGCCTGGGCGTAGAACTTGTCGGCCTGCTCGGAGCCGACCGGCAGGTAGGAGACGACGACGTCGACCTGCGCGTCGCGCAGCGCCTGGGCCACGTCGACGGGGGTGGCGTCGGACTCCTCGACGATCTCGCGGTAGTACTGGCCCAGACCGTCGAAGGTCGGGCCGCGCTGCACGGACACGCCGGTCGGCGGCACGTCACAGAGCTTGATGGTGTTGTTCTCGCTGGCGACGATCGCCTCCGCGAGGTCCATGCCCACCTTCTTGGCGTCGACGTCGAACGCCGCGACGAACTGAACGTCAGAGACGTGGTAGTCGCCGAAGGTGACGTGCATGAGACCCGGGACGCGGTCGTTCGGGTCGGCGTTGCGGTAGTACTCGACGCCCTGAACCAGGGACGAGGCGCAGTTACCCACACCGACGATGGCGACGCGGACGGAGCCCATAGCGTCTGCCTCCTTCTTTTCTGTCACGGCCGCTCTTTCCTGGTCTCTCCAGGCGGAGGCGGGCTGTTGTCTTCTCGTCGGCCACCGGCTGTCCCCAGGTGCGGGACCGTCGGGGCTCGGCCGGAGCGCTCGTTGGCGATGAGCTCCTCCAGCCAGCGGACCTCACGCTCACAGGCGTCAAGGCCGTGGCGCTGCAGTTCCAAGGTGTAAGCGTCGAGGCGCTCGGCCGCCCGGCCCAGCACGTCGCGAAGGCCTTCACGACGTTCCTCGATCTTGCGGCGGCGACCCTCCAGGATGCGCAGGCGGGTCGCCTGGTCGGTCCGGGCGAAGAACGCGAAGTGCACACCGAAACCCGTATCGTCGTACGTCTCGGGCCCGGCCTGTGCGATGAGCTGGGCGAAGCGTTCCTTGCCCTCCGCGGTGATTTTGTAGACCACCCGACCTCGTCGGCTGGTCAGCGCGGGAACCTCCTCGGCGGTGGCGGGTGTCTCGGCGGCTTCGGTGATCCAGCCCGCCGCCTGCAACCTCCGCAGGGTCGGGTAGAGCGAGCCGTAGCTGATCGCCGCCCGGATCGCGCCGAGTTTGGCGGTCAGCTCCTTGCGCAGCTCATAGCCGTGCATCGGAGACTCCTGCAGGAGGCCGAGGATGGCGAATTCGAGCACTGGCCACCCTCTCCATACCCTCCGGCGCGGAGCGATAACCGCCGCGATGTATCGGACCGATACATCGCACGTTAGCGGCTGCCGCCGGCCAGGGCAAACCCCCGTTCCGGGATGTTGTCGTCACTCATCGTGACCGTGGTCGCCTCGCCGGGCCGGACCGCGTACCCTTCACCGCATGCGTACGCAGCGCCAGATCGTCGACTACTCGCTTCAGAAGCGAGCAGTGCTGCGTGAGCTGATGGCCAGCCGCATCGGTACCTACGACGTGTGTGACGCGTCGCCGTACCTGAAGAACGCTGCACGGTTCCACGGCGAGCCGACCGAGCTGCGCTGCCCCATCTGTCGCAGCGAGAATCTGACTCTGGTCCACTACATTTACGGGGACGAGCTCAAGCAGTCCGCCGGACAGGCCCGGACACTGGCCGAGTTGCCCGTGCTGGCGATGACGCTACGTGAGTTCCAGGTCTTCGTGGTGGAGGTGTGCCTCGGCTGTGACTGGAACCATCTCGTCGAGCAGTACCTGCTCGGTCGGGACGGTCTCACTGGCGACGGCGACGGCGTTGGCGCTGACGAGCAGGACGCCGTGGCCGCCGAGGGCGTGGGTCGGCGGAGGCGAGAGGCGCAACGGTGATCTCAGCGGGTTGGACGGCTCCGGGGTTGAGGACATGACCCGGTACTGCCGACCACTCGTTGGTCCGATTAGCCCCATTGATTCGGCAATGACCCTGGCGAACCGGCACCCGCGTGCCGGCGGTCCGGGTGAAGCAACTCACGGCAACCCGGTGGCGGCGCTGTCGCGTCCCACCGCGACCGGCAGGGTGTGAAGAATGAACTCGTACGGCGATCCCAGCTCCGCGCGCGGTCGGGCCCAGTACCCGGGCCCGGACGGTGACCCCGGACCGGGCGCGGACGACGCGTACCGCAGACCCGGCGGTGACTCCCGCGCGGGCGGATGGTCCTCCACGGAGCCCGCGACGCCCCCTGGTCGGGCCTCGGTGACACCGAGAGCCGCCGGTGGTCGCGCGTCGGTCGGCGGCTCGGCCTCCGTGCCGCCCCCCGGCACTGCCGCCGGATCCGCCTCGGTGGGCTCGGCGACGCCCGGCCGCAGCGGTCGCGCGTCGGTGCCCGTGTCCCCCGCACCCGGTGCGGCCACGGGCCGGGCCGGTGCCGGTCGGGCGTCCGTTCCGGTGTCACCGGCGCCGGGAGCGCCCGCCGGTCGGGCTCGGGTCGGCACCGCCGCCGTCGGCGCGGCTTCCGCCGGGCGGGCCAGCGTCGGCTCTGCGTCGGTGGGTGGCCGTGCCGCGGTCGCCCGGGCGAGCGTCTCGCCGGTCTCCGGCGGGCCGGGTGGTCCCGGCGGCCCCGGTGGACCGAACGGGCCCGGTCGCGGTGGTCGGGGCGGTCGTGGCGCAGGTGACCCGGCCGCGGCGGCCCGGGCCAAGAAGCGCAAGCGGATGAACCTGCTGATCGCCGGGTTCGCCGTCTTCATCATGCTCGCCGGTGTCGGCGTGGTGGGGTTCACCTACTACTCGACTAACGTGGTCATGCCCGAGGAACTGCCGCTGCCGCTGTCCACCACCGTGTACGCCAAGGACGGCAAGACGACGCTCGCCAGGCTGGGCAGCGAGAACCGCACCTTCGTCACCATCAGCCAGATTCCGGAGCACGTGCAGCACGCGGTGGCGGCAGCCGAGGACCGGAACTTCTACCGGCACTCGGGCGTCGACTACAAGGGCATCGTCCGTGCCGCCTGGAACAACGTCTCCAACGGTGACAAGCAGGGCGCGTCGACGATCACCCAGCAGTACGCGCGCAACGCGTTCGAGAATCTCCAGGACGACACGTACGGCCGCAAGGTGAAGGAGGCCATCCTCGCCTCCAAGCTGAACGACGCGTACAGCAAGCCGGAGATCATGCAGCACTACCTCAACGTCATCTACTTCGGACGCGGCGCGTACGGCATCGAGGCGGCGGCGCAGACGTACTTCGGCAAGCCGGCGCTCAAGCTGACCCCCGCCGAGGGCGCGGTCCTGGCCGCGCTGATCAAGCAGCCGGTGGCGACCGACACGCACAAGGGTTACGACCCGGCGGTCAACCCGACCGACGCGAAGACCCGGTGGGACTACGTGATCGACGGGATGAAGAAGGAGAAGTGGCTGGACCCGGCCGCCCCGATCGAATACCCGAAGGTGCTACCGCCGAAGAAGGGCGGTAACGGCTTCGGCGTCGACAGCCCTCGCGGCAACGTCATCAACTACGTCCGTCAGGAGATGGACGCGATGGGCCTCTGCTCCGACACCGGCGCGGAGGGCAAGACGAGCTGCGTCGACGCGCTGCGGGACGGCGGCTACCGAATCACCACGACCATCGATCCGAAGCTCCAGACGGCCGCCGAGAACGTCGCCATGCAGTCGAAGAAGGGCTCGGAGCTCAACGACCAGCCCAAGAACCTGATGGCGGCCGTTGTCTCGATCGACCCGAAGAAGGGCCGCGTGCTCGCCTACTACGGCGGTGACAGTGGCGCCGACTTCGACTACGCCGGCAAGAACACCGACAAGAACGGCGACCTGGCCGGTGGTCACGCGCCGGGTTCGTCGATGAAGGTCTACACCCTGGCCGCCGCCATCGAGGCGGGCATCTCGGTGAAGTCGCACTGGGACCCCACGCCGTACAAGCCCGAGGGTTCCAAGGTCGCGATCGGTAACGCCGGCCGGACCAACCTCAAGTGCGGCAAGTACTGCACCCTCGAAGAGTCGACGATCCAGTCGTACAACGTGCCCTTCTACTGGGTCACCAAGGAGATCGGCGCCGAGAAGGTGGTCGACATGGCCCGCAAGGCCGGCGTGACCACCATGTGGGGCGTCGACCCGCCGCAGGCGTTCGACCTGTCGAAGAAGGGGCCCAACCCGTTCGACAACTACACCGGTTTCGGCAAGTACCCGCTCACCGTGTTCGACCACGCGAACGCGATGGCGACGTTCGCCAACGACGGCAAGTACATCAAGGCGCACTTCGTCATCAAGGTGGAGCAGCAGGACAAGGACACCGGCAAGTGGAAGGTCGTCGGCAGCGAGCGCATCAAGCCGGAGCAGCGGATCGACAAGAAGATCACCGACGAGGTCACCGCGGTCCTGAAGCAGATCCCCGCGCCCAACAAGCTCTCGCTGGAAGACGGCCGCCAAGCCGCCGCGAAGACGGGCACCTGGGAGTACAACAGCGAGGACAACGCGCACGCCTGGACGGTCGGCTACACCCCGCAGATCGCCACGGCCGTCTGGGTGGGCAGTCGGGACATCAAGAAGCCCGAGATCCGGCTCGCGAGTGGTAAGCCCATCGGCGGTTCGACCCTTCCCGGCCCCATCTGGGAGAAGTACATGAACATCGCCCTCAAGGGGCAGGAGAAGATCCCCCTGCCCACCGTCACCGGTGAGGGCGACATCACCAAGGGCAACGGCAAGGAGCCGGCCGCGCCACCACCGCCGCCACCGGGTCAGCCGGGTCAGCCGTGTGACCCGTTGACCAATCCGTTCTGCCCACGAAACGACGGCAACCCCGGGGGTACCAACCCGGGTGGGCCGGGCGGTCCCGGTGGGCCCGGTGGCCCGAACCGTTAGCCGCTACCCGACCTGCCACTGAGCACCCTGGAACAAGCGCCACGACGCACCCGCCGCCGCCGGCCGGACGACCTGTCCGGCCGGCGGTCGACGTAGCGGCACCCGACGATCGTCGCTTGTCGACCCGGTGGGTTGTTGGCCCGGCGGGCAGACGAGTACATGACGCACCGCTGCGAGTACGGCAGGATGCCTCTCTATGAGCACCCAGTCGACGCCCGGCATCGACGACGCCGGAACCACTGACCACCCGTCCCGCTCCGACGGGTTCGTCCGCGGCCTCTCCGGCGCCATCGGCGGGCCGCTGGGCGACCACGCGACGGCGCTGGACCGTCCCGCGGGGCAGGAACGCCGATTCTGGACCGCCGTCCGGATCGTCCTGGCGCTGGCCTGCCTCACGCTGGCGCTGCACTGGGTGCAGAAATCCCCGTGTCAGGACGGCGCCTGGCAGAACAACGTCCAGTACAACCGGTTCTGCTACACGGACGTCCTCGCCCTCTACTACGCCGAGGGTCTCAACGAGGGCAAGGTGCCCTACCGGGACCACCCGGTGGAGTACCCGGTGCTCACCGGCTACTTCATGGGCGCCCTCGGCCTGCCGGTGCACGCGATCGGCGACGGGGACCCGAGCATCAACCAGGGCCAGTGGTTCTACAACCTCAACGCGCTCGTGCTGGGCGCGCTCGCCGTGGCCACCGTCGCGGTGATCCTCGCGTTGCGTCGCCGACGACCCTGGGACGCCGCCCTGTTCGCGCTCGCCCCGGCGTTGCTGCTCACCGCCACCGTCAACTGGGACCTGCTCGCCATCGGGTTGGCGGCGTTCGGTCTGTTGGCCTGGGCCCGGCGACAACCGGTGGTGGCCGGCGTGCTGCTCGGGTTGGCGGGCGCGGCGAAACTCTGGCCGCTGTTCGTGCTGGGGCCGATCCTCATCCTGGCGCTGCGTGCCAATCGGATCCGCGCCGCGCTCAGCACGCTCGGCGCGGCGGTGGTGGCCGTGGTGCTGGTGAACCTGCCCGCCTACCGGGCCAACCCGGACAACTGGGGGCGGTTCTTCGAGCTGAACACCACTCGGCCGATCGACTGGGGCACGCTCTGGTACATCGGGCGCTACCTCGACGGCAAGGTCGGCAACGACCCCGGCGAGCAGGGCCCGTTCGAATGGTTGAACACCAACATCCCGACCCTGAACACCATCTCGTACGCCCTGTTCGGGCTGGCCTGCATCGGCGTGGCCGTACTGGCGCTGCGGGCCCCGCGCCGGCCGCGGCTCGCCCAGCTCGCCTTCCTGGTGGTCGCCGCGTTCCTCATCTTCAGCAAGGTCTGGTCCCAGCAGTTCGTGCTCTGGATGCTGCCACTGGTGGTGCTGGCCCGACCGAAGTGGGGTGCCTTCCTGGCCTGGCAACTCGCCGAGGTCTGCTACTTCGTGGCCTTCTACGGCGAGCTGCTGGGCGCGGCGACCAGCCGTCCCGTCTTCCCCGAAGGGGTGTTCGTGCTGGCCTCGACGCTGCGGCTGGCGACCGTGGTCATCCTGTGCGTGTTCGTCGTCCGGGAGATCCTGCACCCCGAGCAGGACGCGGTACGCGCCACCTACGCCGACGACCCGGACGGCGGCGTCCTGGACGGCGCACCGGACGCACCCTGGCTGGACCGCTGGCGCCGCCCCGCGACCAAACCCGAACCCGAAACCACCGCCGCCACGGCCTGATCCCAGGACCTGACGCGCCGGAGCCACGTCAGGTTTGCGGGGGAGCCCGCCCGGCGCAGGGATCAAGCCTGACCGCCCGGAGCCGGGCGGGCTCCCCCGCAAACCGCCCGAGAGGCGAGCACGTCAGAGCCGATACACCACGGCGTCGCCGACCTCCTGGCGCGTGATGCCGAGCGACTCGACCGGCGCGTCGATGGTGATCTCCCACGGCGTGCCGGGCACCTCGTCGCGCAGCAGCACCACCGTCCGCACGCCGTACGTCCGCAGGTAGTTGACGCTGTTCTGATCGGGGAACGACTGGCTGGCCCGGCGGAGATCGTCGAGCTGCCGGGGCGTGAAGCCGCTGCCGCCGTTCGCCACGTCCGGGAATCCGCTCGTCGACCAGAGCATCACGTGCTGGTCGAGGCCCTGGTCGCTGGGGAGCACGAGCAGCGGGCCCTCCGCCGAGCGCATCGCGGCGGGCTGCCTCGGCACCACCGGATGGGGGGTGGTGTTCAATCCTTCGACGGTGACCAGCAGCAGGGGCAGCAGCGTGGCGATCCGCAGCCACGGCCCGGGCCAGGACGGCACCCGCTGCGCGGCCAGCTCCCGGACCCGGTCAGTGAGGGCGGTGACCGCCCCCGCCGCGAGCAGCGCGAGCAGCAGCGTGACCCAGAGCATCAACCGGCCGGGGGTACGCAGCGCGTTCCAGCCCGGTACGTGCTCGAACAGCGGCACGTAGGTGAAGGTGCCGTCGAAGAAGCGGGTGCCCATTGCGAACACCATCGTGACCAGCACACCGACGAGCAGGAACAGCCGGTGTCGTAGCCGCCAGACCGAGAAGAACAGCCCGCCGAACGCCAGCGCGTAGAGCACGAAGCCCGGCAGCAGTGTCATCTCCGCATGGAACGGCAGCGCCGCGCGGGCACCTTCGTGCAACCCACCCCAGATCCGCGACTCGGCGGGCGCGGTCACGAAGCCGGACGCCGGCGGCGAGAAGATGGAGATGTCGCCGACGCTCCGCTCGGCGTACGGGTGCAGCTCGGTCACCTGGAAGTACGGGAACGCCATCAGCGCGCCCACCCCGGCGAAGAAGACCCCGCCGACCAGGTCCGCCACGAGCAGCCGGCGGCCGAACGGCAGGGTACGACCGGACCGTAGCCACCTCACTCCGAACAGCACGGCGGCGACCAGCGCGGCGACGGCCAGGAAGTACGCGAACGGTAGGCCGATGCCGAAGCCGAGGCTGATCTGCCAGGCCGCCACCAGCCACCCGCCGTACACCCAGCCGTCGTGCCGTCGTTCGGGCCGGTAGCCGTGGCGCAGTGACCAGCCGTGCCCCCGCGCGAGCATCGCGAGGGCGAGCGGGATGCCTCCGTTGGAGAGCACGTGCAGGTGCCCGGCCTGGGCGAGCAGCCACGGCGCGTAGGCGTAGCCGACCCCGGCGACGGCGGCACCGATCCGGCCGGCCCCGAGCTGCCGGGCCAGGGCGTACGCGCCAAGCGTGGCCAGGGCATGCGCCAGCACGAACATGATGTTGTAGCGCAGCACCGCGTCCTCGGGGCCGCTGCCGAGCATTCCGGCCGGGGCATAGCCGAGCAGCGTGTCGGAGAACGCGAAGCTCCACAGCTCCGGGAAGAACGTGTTCGACTGCCACAGGCGGGCCGGGTCGGCCAGCAGGATGTGGCCGGACCAGGCCATCTGCCACGCCTGGAGGCTCGGGTCCCAGGTGTCCTGCGGCAGGGTGTAGCGCGGGTAACGCAGCGTCGGCCAGGTCATCAGCACGGCCAACGCCAACGAGGCGAGGGCCGCCAGGGTCCACTCGTGTACCAGGAACCGGCCCACCGGGCGGGCGGCCCGGATGAGCCAGCTGGGCCGGGGCTCCGGCGCCGAGGCGAACGCCTCCCAGCGGTCGGACTCGACCGGCTTGGCCTCGTCGGTCGCCTTCCCGTCCCTGGCGGTGGCGGCCTCGGCGTCGTCGGCTTTCTGCTCACCGTCGCTCGTCGTACCGACGCTCTCGGCCTTGTCGGCCTTCACCGCGCCGGCCTCGGCGCGACCGTTCCTGCCGGGGGCACCCGTGGCGGCCGTGTCGGCGGTGTCCGGGTCGGCCTGCTCGTCGGCGGCGTCCTTGGCGGCCGTGCCGGCGGTATTCACGCCGGCCTGCTCGTCGACGGTCTCCTTCGCGGTCGTGCCGGCACCCTTGCGGGCCGTCCGCTGCGCCGGATCGTCGCGGGTCGTGCCGTTCGTGGTCCCGGCCGAGGCGGCCGGCGTGTCACCGGTGGGCGGCGCGGCCGGTCGGATGGGTCCGTCGCCGGTGGACGCGGGCCGAGCCTTCCCCGGCTTGGACTGGCCGGTCGTCATGCTGCCGGGCGCTCCGTCGGAAGTTGCTGGCGCAGGAAGTCGATGTCGGCGGCCTGGCCCGCGACGCCGCCCGGGGTCTCGACGACCACCGGTGCCCCGGCTGCGCGGATCACCGCCACCACCAGCTCCGGGTCGATCGTCCCGCCGCCGAGGTTGTCGTGCCGGTCCTGGCCCGAGTTGAACGCGCCCTTGGAGTTGTTGGCGTGCACCAGGTCGATCCGGCCGGTGATCGCCTTGACCCGGTCGACGAGGCCGAGTAGCTCCTCACCACCGGCGTACGCGTGGCAGGTGTCCAGGCAGAAGCCGACCTCGTAGTCGCCGATCGCGTCCCAGAGCCGGGCCAGCGCGTCCAGTCGGCGGGCGCATGCGTTGTCGCCGCCGGCCGTGTTCTCGATGAGGACCGGCACGCCGAACCCGCCGGAGTCGGCCGCGTACGCGAAGGTCTTGCGCCAGTTGTCGAAGCCGACCGCCAGGTCGTCTCCGGCGTTGACGTGCCCACCGTGAACGATCAGTCCCTTGGCGCCGATCTCGGCCGCCGCGGTCGCGTGCCCGAGCAGCAGCTTGCGACTGGGGATCCGGATGCGGTTGTTGAGGGTCGCCACATTGATGACGTACGGCGCGTGCACGTAGAGGTCGACCTCGGTGGCGCGTAGCCGCTCGGCGTCCTCCCGAGGCTTGGGTGCCTTCCATCCCTGCGGGTCGGAGAGGAAGAACTGCACGGTGTCGGCGGACCGTGCGGCTGCCTCCGCCAGCGGGTCGGTCGAATCGACGTGGGCTCCGATACGCATGGCAGCGAGCCTACGTCGGGAGCACGGCGGGCGTGCTGACGGTCGGCGCGATGTCGTCACTCCGGCCGTCGGACGATCGTTGAGGGGATGGGATCAGACGAGCGGGGCCCGGGGCGGGGCGCGACGAGGCGCCGGGACACGGCCACCGGGTGTTCGTCGGCCCGACAGCGAGGTCACCCCTGCGGCGCGGCCCGGCGTCGCGGGGGGAGACCCCTCGTCGTCCCAGAACGGCACGGTTGCAGAATCTCGGAAATTTCTGCCTTTTCCCCCAACAAGGGACGAGAGCCGTTGTATCGTCAGATAACAACACGATAAAGCTCCGCGGGGCGTCTCCGGTCCAACCTCATCGGTGTGGTCGTTCCTCCCCAGGTCCCACCCAAGGAATGCGGACGGGACGCTCCGCGGCCTCGTTGACGGGGGCTCGCCACCGACCAGTGACGGTCGGGGGCGGGCCCCCGTCGGCATGACCGCGACGTCGACCCGGCCACCCCGGGCATGATCGTCCGGACCGGGTATCCTGGTCAGGTTGTCCGCGTCCGGCCGGGTTCCCCCGGCACGTGCGGGCAGCGACGCACGACCTCCTGCCACGGAAGGACCGTGGCCGCTTAGCCCACAGGAGGTGAGCACGTCTTGCGTCATTACGAGATCATGGTGATCCTCGACCCCAGCCTCGAGGAGCGCACCGTCGCCCCGTCGCTCGACACGTACCTGAACGTGATTCGGACCGCGGGTGGCTCGGTTGAGAAGACGGACGTGTGGGGCCGGCGGCGCCTCGCGTTCGAGATCAACAAAAAGGCCGAGGGCATCTACGCCGTCGTCGACCTGCAGGCCACGCCTGCTGCCGTGGCCGAGCTGGACCGTCAGCTCCGGCTGAACGAGTCCGTGCTGCGCACCAAGGTCATCCGGCCGGAGATGCGCTAAGCATTCTGTCCGGCATTCAACCCGGTTCGCCCGGATCAGCCTCCGCGACTCTGTCGTACGGCTCTGAGAGCCTGTACGACGAGACGCTGAGTGCGCGAGGAGATGGTCATGGCAGGAGACACCACCATCACGGTCATCGGCAATCTGACCGATGACCCCGAGTTGCGGTTCACCCCCTCCGGGGCTGCGGTCGCCAAGTTCCGTGTCGCCTCGACGCCCCGATTCATGGACAAGGCGTCGGGCGAGTGGAAGGACGGCGAGCCGCTGTTCCTCGCTTGCACCGTCTGGCGGCAGGCCGCCGAGCACGTCGCCGAGTCACTGCAGCGCGGCGCTCGGGTGATCGTCTCGGGCCGGCTGCGTCAGCGGTCCTACGAGACCCGCGAGGGTGAGAAGCGCACCGTCATCGAGCTTGAGGTCGACGAGATCGGCCCGTCGCTGCGCTACGCCACGGCGAAGGTGCAGAAGATGTCCCGCTCCGGCGGCGGTGGCGGCGGCTTCGGTGGCGGCGGCGGTGGTGGCCAGGGTGGCGGCGGAGGCAACTTCGACGACCCCTGGGCTTCGGCCGCACCCTCTCCCGCGCGTGCCGGTTCGGGCGGCAACTTCGACGAGGAGCCTCCGTTCTAATGGCGCCGAGCGCCCGCGATCGCAAACCAGGAGCAAGGTCAATGGCCAAGGCTGCGGCACTTCGCAAGCCGAAGAAGAAGGTGAACCCGCTCGACAAGGACGGGATCACCTACATCGATTACAAGGACACGGCGCTGCTGCGCAAGTTCATCTCCGACCGCGGCAAGATCCGCGCTCGGCGGGTCACCGGCGTGACCTCGCAGCAGCAGCGGCAGATCGCCCGCGCGGTCAAGAACGCCCGCGAGATGGCGCTCCTGCCGTACACCGCAACGGCCCGCTGAGAGGAGGCACCGATATGAAGATCATCCTGACTCAGGAAGTGTCCGGCCTCGGTGCCCCGGGCGACATCGTCGAGGTCAAGGACGGCTTCGGCCGTAACTACCTGCTGCCGCAGGGCTTCGCGATCGCCTGGACCAAGGGCGCGGAAAAGCAGGTCACGGTCATCAAGCGGGCCCGCTCGGCCCGCGAGATCCGCGACCTCGACCACGCCAACGAGGTCAAGGGCCAGCTCGAGGGTCTCAAGGTCAACCTGAAGGCCCGCGCCGGCGACGGCGGGCGGCTCTTCGGCTCGGTCACCTCGGCCGAGATCGTCGACGCCGTCAAGGGCGCTGGCGGTCCGGTCCTCGACCGTCGCCGGCTGGAGGTGCCCGGTCACATCAAGTCGACCGGCACCTACCCGGTGAAGATCAAGCTGCACCCCGAGGTCACCGCGTCGTTCAACCTGAACGTCGTTCAGGGCTGACGACCCGCCGGACCACGACGAAGGCCCGCACCGAGCGATCGGTGCGGGCCTTCGCGCATCCGCCACACGCGGGCCGACCCGGCCGGGCTCAGCCGATCGGTTGACCGGTCACCGCGCTGATCAGCACCGTGGACAGACCACCACCGACCACCGCCGCGGCGAGCGCGATCGTCGCCGACCGCCACGTCGTGCCGACCCGCCGCAGCAGCGCCGCCACCACCAGGCTGCTCACCAGCGCCAACCCGAAACGCGGCGAGCCGGCGAGCAACGACTCCAACGCACGGGACCGTGCGGAGTCGCAGCCGCCCCCACTGATGTCGGTGACACAACCGGCCGGCGCCTGTCCGTCCAGCGTCAGCAACCACAGGAAGATCAGCACAGCCGGCACCACATAGCAGGCGGTGGTGTACAGCAGCGGCCGGACCGACCCGCCCGGATCGGGGTCGAGGAGATCGTCCTCCAGTCGCCGCGCCCATCCGCCCGTCGCCACCGACTCGACCCGCCGCCGCACCGAAGCCGTACCGACCGGTGACCGGTCCGCCCGACGCACGGCACCGGAAGGGGGTACGGGAGCACTGCGCGGTCGTGGAGCGGTGTAACCCACCACCGGCGACCGGGGCGCCGACGTCGTCGTACTGTCCATCCACCGCGGATCGTCGCCGGACAACCGCGTACCGGGCCAGAAACCGCTGTCCCGGCTCGGCCATCCCTCCGTCAGGCGGTCCGAGCGGGGTGGCAGCGTCCGGTCCCACTGATCGTCCTCGACCGCGGACCGCTCCCACTGGCCGGTGCGGTCCGACCGCTCCCAACCACCGACACTCTCTCCCTGTGACCACTGCCCGCTCAGGTCCGTGGTGTCCGGGCCGGGTGGCGGCCACGCGTGCACACCCGACGCGTCCCACGGGTCCACCGCGGGCGCGTACGACGGATCCGGCTCCGTCGGCCGCTCCGACCCGCGTTCCCACGGATCGACCGCCGGACGCGTCCACGACTCCTCAGCCGCGCGCCGGCTGCGCCGCGTCGGTCGGCTCACCTCCGGACGAGACGTCGCCTCGGCCGAGCCGGCCTCCAGGTCCCCACCGGACCAGATCACCTGCGGGCGACCGGCCGGCGCGCGACGGGGACGACGGTCGGCGGCCGCGCCGGAGACCGGCTCCTCCTGCGCCGAGTCGGCGCGTCGACGGCCCGCGTAGCCCTGCTCCTGGGGACGGTCGAGCGTCCACTCCCGGGTGTGGTCCGAATCCGGACCCGCGCCGATCGCCGGCTGCGCACGCCACGCGCTCGCACTGATCGCCGGCTGCTCGCGCCGACCACTCGCGTCGGCCCGCCGCCGGCCTGTCGTCTCGGCACTGCGCCAACCGGCACCCGAACTCGGGCGCTCGACCTCGGCCTCGTCCTCGTCGGGCGCGGCGTGCCGGCCACCACCGTCGGCGCGCTGGACGCCCGATTCCAGCGCCCACCGCGGCAGGTAGGCGTCGACCGGTTCGTCCTGCCCACGGTCCCGCGCACGCCGCCGGCTGGAGGTGCGGTAACGCCCGTCCTCGTCGTACGGATCGGCCGGAGCGGGCAGCGCGGGCTGACCCCACGAGGCGGTTGACGGACGCTCCCGCGGGCTGCCCTCCCCGCGTCCCCAGTCCCGGTAACTCACGGCCGGAGTGTGACCCTTCTGAACCCAAAGCGTGATCCGCTGTCCAGGTGTAGCCGTTCGCTGGAGATAGTACGGGAAGATCGTGTAAAAGAACCGACCGAAATATTCTCCTCCACAGGGTGGGGACCGCATATCACCAGGTCAACGACCTGCGGCCGAGAATTCCCCAGCGGTTGTCCACAGGCTGTGCACACCCTGCGCACATGCTCGTCCACCGGCGTCCACAGGTTGTCCCGAGGCTCGTCCACCGTGCTTGTTGAGTCGCTGACCTCGGGGTCCGTATGGTTGGCCCTCGACCGCCGGCGCGATGGCCCCCGATCGACCGGTTCGGTCGGAAGAACTGTCGCACCCGGGCGGTAGAGCTGGGACGGATCCGACGCAGTGGAGGGGGGACCGGGTGTCGGTCACCGACGACATGCGGGCGGAGGCCCGGTCCGGCAACGGCCAACCGCCCGTGCAGCGGGACGGCGGGTTCGACAAGACGCCACCCCAGGACGTCGCTGCCGAGCAGTGCGTCCTCGGCGGCATGCTGCTCTCCAAGGACGCGATCGCCGACGTCGTCGAGATCCTCAAGACCAACGACTTCTACCGGCCGGTGCACGCCACCATCTTCGACACCATCCTCGACATCTACGGTCGGGGTGAGCCGGCAGACTCGATCACCGTCGCGGCGGCGCTCGCCGACTCCGGTGACCTCGTCCGCATCGGCGGAGCACCGTACCTGCACACCCTCATCGCCAGCGTGCCCACCGCCGCGAACGCGGCGTACTACGCGCGCATCGTCAGCGAGCGTGCCGTGCTGCGCCGGCTCGTGGAGGCCGGCACCAAAATCGTTCAGCTGGGCTATGGCACCGCCAACGGCGGCAGTCGAGATGTCGACGACATCGTCGACCTCGCCCAGCAGGCCGTCTACGACGTGACCGAACGCCGGGTCAGCGAGGACTTCGCGGTCCTGGCCGACATGCTCCAGCCGACGCTCGACGAGATCGAGGCGGTGGGCGCGCAGGGCGGCGTGATGACGGGCGTGCCGACCGGCTTCAGTGACCTGGACCGTCTGCTCAACGGCCTGCACGCGGGGCAGCTCGTGATCGTTGCCGGCCGGCCGGGATTGGGCAAATCGACCGCAAGTATGGACTTTGCTCGAAATGCGGCTATTAGGGCAAATCAGGCGGCCGCCATCTTCTCGCTGGAAATGAGCAAGGTCGAGATCGTCATGCGACTGCTCTCGGCCGAGGCGCGGGTGCCGCTGCACGTGCTGCGCAGCGGCCAGCTCTCCGACGACGACTGGACCAAGCTGGCCCGCTGCATGGGTGAGATCAGCGAGGCGCCGCTGTTCGTCGACGACACGCCGAGCATGAACCTGATGGAGATCCGCGCGAAGGCCCGCCGACTCAAGCAGCGGCACGACCTCAAGATGATCGTGGTCGACTACCTCCAGCTGATGACCTCGCCGAAGCGCACGGAGAGCCGGCAGCAGGAGGTCGCCGACCTCTCCCGTGGCCTCAAGCTGCTGGCGAAGGAGGTCGAGTGCCCGGTCATCGCGGTGAGTCAGCTGAACCGTGGCCCGGAGCAGCGCACCGACAAGCGCCCACAGCTGTCCGACTTGCGTGAATCGGGATGTCTCACTGCGGACACCCGGGTCGTTCGAGCGGACAACAACGCGGAGATCACGCTCGGCGAACTGCTGTCGAACCGGACGAAAGACATTCCGGTCTGGGCCCTGGACGAGAGCCTTCGCTACACCCCCCGCACCATGACCCATGTCTTCCCGAGCGGCACGCGCGAGGTGTTCCGGTTGACGCTGGCGTCAGGAAAGCAGATCGACGCAACGGCGAATCATCCCTTCCTCGCCTTCACCGGCTGGGTACCGCTCGGTGAACTGGCACCGGGAGACCGGATCGCAACGCCACGACACCTGCCACCCCCGATGGCGATCCGCCCGTGGGCCGATCCGGAGGTCGTCATGCTGGCGCATCTGCTGGGCGACGGCTCCTTCGTGCGACGCCAACCGATTCGCTACGCCAGCCGGGACGAGCTGAACCTGCAGGCGGTGACGGAGGCGGCGAAACATTTCGGCATTACAGCCATGCGTGACGACTACGCGTCGGCGAGGGTGACCACCCTGCGGCTGCCTGCACCATTCCGGCTGGCTCGAGGCCGACGTAACCCGATAGCGGAATGGTTGGACGGCTTGGGCCTCTTCGGTCTGCGCTCGCACGAGAAGTTCATCCCGTCCTCAGTCTTCGGACTTCCGAAGGAGCAGGTGACCGTCTTCCTGCGGCATCTCTGGGCCACCGACGGCTCGGTCACCGTGAACAGTTCAGGTCGCGGCGGACGGGTCTACTTTTCGTCCACGAGTCGGCGAATGTTGGAGGACATCTCAAGGCTGCTTCTGAGGTACGGCATCACTGCCCGTCTCCGGGCGGTGCCGGTGGTAGGCCACCGTCCTCAGTACACCCTCGACATCTCCGGCCGGGACGATCAGTTGAGGTTCTTGCGTGAGATCGGAGTCCACGGCCAGCGGGCGGAGGGTTGTGCTGTTCTGCTTGCCGCCTTGGAGTCGACGGAGAGCAACACAAACGTCGACACGGTCCCCCGCGAGGTCTGGTCCAAGGTCAAAGAGATCCTGGTCGAGCAGGGGATGTCCCACCGTGAGTTCGCGAAGGCCATCGGCACCCAGTTTTGCGGCAGCACGCTCTGGAAGCACGCGCCCAGCCGCTCTCGGCTCGCCGCGGTTGCCGCAGTGCTCGACTCCGCCGACCTCGACCTGCACGCGACCAACGACATCTTCTGGGACTCGATCGTGTCCATCGAGCCGATCGGTGAGCAGGAGGTGTTCGACGCGACGGTGCTCGGTACACACAACTTCGTGGCGAACGGCATCGCGACCCACAACTCGATCGAGCAGGATGCTGACGTTGTCATCCTGCTGCACCGCGACGACTACTACGACAAGGAGTCACCGCGGGCCGGGGAAGCGGACTTTATTGTTGCTAAGCATCGAAATGGACCAACCGACACGGTGACGGTCGCAGCCCAGCTGCACCTGTCGCGGTTCGTGGACATGGCCATCGGCTGATCGGCGTCGTCGGCGCACCGTGCGGCTTGCCAATCCGCCGACGGCTGAATCGCCAGAAGACAGGCATCACCCCAGGCTGAGGCCGTGCTTCTCAAGAGCGGCCTGGATGATGTCGAGCGCCTTCGGGCCCATGCCGTGCAGTGCGGCCAGTTCCCGGCGGGGCACCCCGGCCAGCTCGCGCAGCGTCGTGTAACCGGCGTCGTGCAGGGCGCGCGTGGCCGGCGCACCGACCTTCGGCAGCATGTCGGTTGACGGATCCATGCCCCCATGGTTCATCACGTCACCCCAGCAGGGGGAACCAGCCCGCCGCCTCGCCCAACTCCAGCCGGTCCCGATCGGTCAGGGAGACACGGCCGGTCGCCTTCAACAGGAACTCCTGGTCGTCCCACGAGGCAGGGCGAACCGCGTCGTCGCTCAACAGGCCATCCAGCGTGGACGTCGCCACGCCCACCGCCAACGGTCCGGGTGGCGGCGCGGCCGGCAGCTCCGGCGTGAGGTCCAGGTGGTGCACCACGGCCTCGGTGGTCAGGGTGGCCAGGAGATCGGGTACGCGCAGCACATGACCCTGTGTGGTCACGTACCCCCCGGGGTCCGCGAATCCGGCGGCGCGGACCGCTGCCGGGGCGGTCTGTCGCCACAGCTGGACGATCGCGGTCGGCCGGTCGAAGGCGGACGCCGACCGCCGGATCCACCAGGCGTGCCGGGCTGCCTGTTCGTCGCCGCCCGGGAAGCCGCGCCAGTAGGAGACGTCGTCCACGTCGGCGGGACCGTCGACCGGACTGGCCAGGGCCACCAGTGCCCGCTGGGCGTCGCCGAGCACGTGCAGGAGCAGGTCGGCGACGAGCCAGCCCTGGCATCGGGTGGCCCGTTGCAGGTCAGCGTCGTCGAGGGCGTCGACCACGGCGGTGATGCCGTCGTACGCCTCGGCGAGGGCCTCGTCGTGCCGGGTGGCGGTCATGCGATGCAGCCTCGCACGGACCGCCGTGCCAGCCAATCACTCGCGGCGTTGCCCGGGTCGACGTGGATCGACCCGGGCAGGAGTCTCGACCGGGCTCAGCCGAACATCTCGTCGAGGAAGCTCTTGCGCTTCTTGTGCCGGTAGTGGCCGTGGTAGCCGTAGTGCTGCTGCTGGTGGCCGTAGGCAGGCGCCGGCGGGTAGCCGTGCGCGGGCGGTGGGGGCGGCGGTGGCGGGACGGCGCCGTAACCGGGCTGGTGCTGGGCGGGCGGCGGCGGGGGTGGGGGCGCGTAACCGCCTGGCTGCTGTGCCGGCGCGGTCGGCCCGGCCTGTTGGCGACTCCAGTTGGCCTCTGCCTCGAACAGCTTCTCGAGCTCGCCGCGATCGAGGAAGATGCCCCGGCACTCGCCACACTGGTCGATGACGACGCCGCTGCGCTCGTACTGGCGCATCTCGCCGCGACACTTGGGACAGATGAGGTCACTCATCACCCGACGGTACCCGGTCGACCTAAGCGATTGCTGTGAGCGCCTCGATGACTTCGTCGTCGGAGACCTCGTGGAAGTCGTCGTAGTAGACGCTCACCGATCCGAACTCCGGCGGGCGTTGGGCACAGATGACCTGGTCGGCCTCGGCGGCCAGCAGTTCGTACGCCTCCTGAGCGCCGACCGGCACGGCCACCACCACGCGGCGGGCGCCGAGCCGGCGGGCGACCTCGACGGCGGCACGGGCGGTCGCGCCGGTGGCCAGACCGTCGTCGACGATCACGGCGACGCGTCCGGTGAGGTCCAGCGGTGGACGACCACCCCGGTAGAGCCGTTCGCGGCGTTTCAACTCGTCCTGTTCGCGGCGGCTGACCTCGGCGATGTCGTCGCTGCTGAGGCGGCTGGCGATCGCGTCGTTGAGCACCTGCACGCCACCGGGGCCGAGCGCGCCGAAGGCGACCTCCCGCGCCCAGGGCATGCCGAGCTTGCGGACGACCAGCACGTCCAGCGGGACGCCGAGCCGTTCGGCGACGACCCGGGCCACCGGTACGCCGCCGCGGACCAGACCGAGGACGACGGCGTCCGGGTCACCGACCAGGGCGGTGAGCCGCTCGGCGAGCACCCGGCCCGCCTCGGCGCGGTCGCGGTAGGTGGTCATACCTTCAGGTGTACGCCGTGCGACGTCGTTTCGCCCGCCGGTTACGCCGATGTGGCCCGACCGGGCAGGTGCTCGGGCGTCGGGGTGGTCGGTGTGGTCTCCGGGCGGTGCAGGGCGGGTGCCCAGACGAGCAGGGCCACCGGGTAGAGCAGGTAACCGAACCGGGTGGAGGGCATGAGGGCGATCGCGGCGAGTAGCCCGTACCCACAGATCGCGGCGGTGGTCGCGGCGGTGCCGGGCGGGCGGCGGGCGAGCCGGACGGCGATGGCCGCACCGGCCGCGACCAGGAGGCCGGCGGCGATCAGCCGGCCTCCGGGCAGGGCGGTGGCGATCAGATGGCCGGGGAACGGGGACTGCGCCGGGCTGGTGACCAGGCCGTGGCCGAGTGGGAAACGCAGCACGTTCTCGGTGAGAGCACCGCGGTCGACGAGCAACGCCGGGAGCAGGGCGAGCACCGGCAACCCGATCGCACCGGCCGCGACCCGGACTCCGGCTCGCCGGGTCAGACCCCAGACGATCAGGACCAGGGCGATCGGCCAGGCGAACAGCTTCAGCGCACCGGCCAGTCCCACCGCGAGGCCGGCCCGTCCCGGCCGTCCGGCCGCGGCGAGTGCGAGGGCCAGCAGGCAGAGCCCGAGTACGGGTAGGTCGTCGCCGCCGGTGGCCAGGGTCAGCGCGCAGACGGGCAGGACGGTGGCGGCTTGCACTCCCCGCAGCAGGGCGGCGTCGCGTCGCTGGGCCGGGCTGCCGGTGGCGGGCGCGGCGCGTAGCGCGGCCACGGCCAGGGCGAGCGCCAGCGCGGTGCCCAGCGCGAACCAGACGCGGGCGTCGGTCCACCAGACGTCGACGAGGGCCCGGGGCAGGCCGAACATCGCCATGCCCGGCTGGTACGGCGTGTATCCGAGCAGTTGTTCACCGGGCGGCAGGGCGGCGATCGCGTCCCGACCGAGGTACGGCGTGCCGTGGTCGAGCAGTCGGATGCCGGCCTGTTCGACGACCAGCACTTCTTCCTGTGCCCGGTCGGTGCGTCCGCTGGCCCGTTCGATGCTCTGCCAGAGCACGGGCACCAGCGCGGTGGTCACCCAGGCGAAGCCGGTCACCACCCAGCGGGATGCGAGACCGGCCAGCCGGGGGCTACGGCGGCGCACCATGAGCTGGACGACCACCGCCAGCGTCGCGACCAGGTAGCCGGCGGCGGCGATGGCACCCCAGGCGCGGTGCGGCAGGAGGGTCGACGTGGCTGCGGTGATCGCCGCGAAGAGCGCCGACACGGCGTAGAGACCCAGGTCGAGGGCGAGTCCGTCGGCGGCGGCGTCGAGCGTCCGCCAGCGTCGGTGGCGGGCGGTCGGGGCGTCGGCGGTCACGGCCGCCAGTCTGGCAGATCCCGCTGCTCACCCAGCTGGCCGTCTGGCCGCAGCTGGTCGGGGCGCGGGCGCCCCGGTCAGGCCGGGAGGTGGCGGTCGGGGCGGGAGCGACCGGCCTGGCGGCGGCTCTGGTTGAGGCGGATCACCGCGCCCGTGTCGTGCAGCGGCGGCGCCAGAGTCCCGGGTTGGCCACCCGAGCCACGCTGCAACGCGGCGAGCAGGGTCCCGGCGGGCATCGGTCGGGCGAACAGGTGGCCCTGACCGGCCGAGCAGCCCAGCTCCCAGAGGGCCCGCCGCTGCGGTTCGCTCTCCACCCCTTCGGCGACCACCGCCAGGTCGAGGCTGCGGCCCAGGTCGAGGGTGGAACGGATGACGGCTGCGGCTTCGGCGGAACTCTCCATGGTCGTGACGAAGCTGCGGTCGATCTTCAATTCGTGCACGGGTATCCGGGAGAGCAGCGAGAGTGAGGAGTAGCCGGTGCCGAAGTCGTCCAGCGCCAACCGGACGCCCTCGTCGCGGAGCCGGCTGAGCACCCGGTCGACCACGTCGAGTTGGCTGAGCGTCAACGTCTCGGTCAGCTCCAGCACCAGCCGCTCGGGCGGCAGGTCGTGGGCGCGCAGCCGGGCCAGCACCGAGCCGGGGAAACGTGCGTCGAGCAGGCTGCGCGGCGAGACGTTGACCGCCACCGGCACGTCGAAGCCGGCGTCACGCCAGTCGGCGGCGGCGATCAGTGCCTGGTCGAGGATCGCCTCTGCGAAGGCGGGCAGCATGCCCGAGCGTTCCACCGCCTCCAGGAAGCGCAGCGGATCGATCAGCCCGTGGGTGGGATGGTGCCAGCGGGCCAGCGCCTCGGCGCTGGTCACCTCACCGGTGCCCAGGTCGACGATCGGTTGGAAGTTGACGATGAACTCGTGGTCGGCGACCGCGCGGGGCAGATCACCGCCGAGGGTGAGGCGGTTGAGATCGGCGGTGTCCCGGGTCGGCGCGTACGTGGAGATCCGCTGTCCGGCGCGCTTCGCCTGGTACATCGCCACGTCCGCGCGGCGCAGCAGCTCGGGCATGCCACCGCTGGCCGGGGCCACGGAGATCCCCCCGCTGGCCTCGACGCTGATCCGCATGCCGTCCAGCTCGAACGGCTCGTGCAGGGCGGCCAGCAGCGTCTCGGCCCGGTGCGCGGCCACCGCCGGGGCGGGTAGCCCGCGCAGGAGTACGGCGAATTCGTCGCCGCCGAGGCGGGCCACCAGGTCACTCGACTGGGCGGCCCCGCGCAGCCGGTCGGCGACCTGGACCAGCACCTGGTCGCCGGCAGCGTGGCCGAGGGTGTCGTTGACCTCCTTGAAATGGTTGAGGTCGATCAGCACCAGAGCTGTCACCCCGTCGGCGTGCCGGGCACTGAGCTGCTCGGTGCCCTGATCGAGCAGCTGCCGTCGGTTCGCGAGGTCGGTGAGGGCGTCGTGCGCGGCGGCGTACGCATGCTCGTCGGCCACCCGGGCCAGCTCGGCGTACGCCTGCGCGTTACGGACCGCCGTGCAGAGCGCCGAGGCGAAGGTCCGCAGCGTGTACTGCTCCCGCTCGGACAGCTGCACCGGCCCACGGAAGCGCAGGCGCAGGACGCCGACGTCGACGGAGCGGTCGTGGCCCTCCAGCGGGGTGGGCACGACGGTGCCGTCCACCTCGGTGGCGGTGTCGGTCGGCCCGTCGAAGGTGATGCCACCGGTGGCGCCCCGGACGGTCCGACCGCCGTTGCGCAGCTCGATCTCGACCTCGTCGGCGGAGAACAGTTCGGCGGCCTGGGTGACGGCGGTGGTCAGCACGTTGTCCAGGTCGACCACGTTGAGCGCGTCGGTGGTGCGGGCGAGGCGCTGCCACGCCTGCTGCTCGGTGCGGCCACGGATGCGTGCGGAGTAGGCGAGGTGCAGGCTCAGGACCAAAGGTGGCACGGCAAGCAGCAAGCGGGGTTCCGCTTGGAGGATGACCAGGGTGAAGGCGGCGACCACGAAGCGTACGGCGAAGCCTGCGAGCCGAAGGTCGAGGTTGGCCCGGAACTGCCTTCCGATGCTCGTCCGGGAGGCCAGCGCGATGACCGGGATGGCGAGCAGATCGTCCAGGAGAGCCGCAACCACGTAGGCCAGTGCCAGCGGCACGACCAACGAGGACAGCTCCGGTGGGGGCCAGGTCCACGTCGTCATCGCCAGCGTCGTGCCGGCCCCCCAGGCGACGATGACGTTCTTTCCGACCCCGAAGGCCAGCTTCATCGGCGAGAGGCGAAGTGAGGCGAGGGCAATGCCGACCGCTGTGCTGAGGACCACGACGGAAGTCGGCGCGATGGCCGCACCGACGATGATGGCCGTCTCGTTCCAGCTGATCGACTGGGTGGTGGACCGGATGCGCACTCTGGCCTTGACGAGTGTCCCCAGAGCGATCGTGAGGGTGAGCATGACGAGTACCGCCACGTCGTTCACCGTCGCCGACCTCGCCGAAATCAGCGCAGCCGGCAGTGAGGTTCCGATCACGGTTGCCGCGCTAACGACGACGAGACCGACGAGCAGCAGCAGCCGCCGATCGGTCTCAGTCTCGCGTCGCTGAGGAAGGGTCACGCCACTCCCGAGGGGCTATCTCAGTGCCCGCAGCCTACTCTCGTCGGGCTTCGGTTGCCCCGGGTAAACCTTCAGTTCCAGTCGGTGCCGCGCATCGCAATCCCCTCTCACTGCCAAGTCGACCTATCCGCGGTGCGGGGTCTTCCTACGAAAGGCAGCTTAAGAGGACGAAGGGCGATTTAGTTAGAATAAATGTCGCTATGCGCAATATTAGTCAAGATGGCACCGTTATATCACGTTGTGTCCACATGTCCTGAGCGGAGTGCGGTCAGGGCTTCTGCTGTGACCCCCCGGGTGTCGGCTGACCAGCTAGCGGCATTGCTCGAACATTGTGGTCGCGTTATTCCCACAGTCTGGAGGCTCTCCCCGAGATGACTCATCCGGGGTTCGGTCAGAAGCGAGGACGGGCGACGTTGGTGGGGCCCGATTGGTTGCCTGACGAGCGGATTGTCGTCCCGCCATCTGACGATGTCGGGGCGTTGTCCGTCAAGCGGACCTCGGTGTGCAACTTGCTGCTCACACACCGCAACATCGTGACCGTGTGGGATTTGGTCCGAAGTCGAGACTCGCGAAGGCTGCCCCACCGACGGTCGAGTCGGGCCGTACGCTTCGTTGCGTGACTGATTGAATACCCCGCGACGGCTGGAGTAGGGACGGTGGAGATTCGGCTTCTGGGTGGCCTTTCCGCGCGACTCCCAAGCGGCGTGTTGCACATGGGCACTCCCAAGCAGCAGGCAATCTTCGCAATGCTCGCGGTGCAACCCGGCCAACTGGTGAGCGTGGACGAACTCGTCGATGAGTTATGGCCCGACCGTCCCCCGCGATCCGCGGTGCCGAATGTGCGGACGTACGCCGCCAATCTGCGTCGAGGCTTTGAGGCATTGCAGCCCGGGCGTGGGGCTATCGTGCGGCAGCGGAACGGCTATCGACTCGACCTGCCGCCGCAGCTGATTGACGTCTTTTGTTTCGAGTCGGAGCAGAGCTCGGGTCGGCGGGCGCTGGCGGTCGGCGACCTGGGTCAGGCCGGCCGGCTGTTGGGCCGGGCCCTGGCCCGGTGGGAGGGACCGATGCTCGCCGGTCTCCCGCTGGGGCCCGTGCTGGCGGCGCGAACCGTCGGGGTCGAAGAGGAGCGACTGTTGGCGGTGGAACTCCTCGCCGAGGTCCACCTCCGGGCTGGACGGGGTGACCTCGCGATCCCGTCACTGCGGGAGCTCGCTGCCCGACATCCGCTGCGCGAGCAGACCCATCTCCTTCTCATGCGGGCTCTGCGCGAGCATGGCGACGGCGCGGCGGCGCTCGTCGTGTACGACGAGATTCGCCAGCGCCTGATCACCGAGTTGGGGGTGAGTCCGGCGGCCACCCTTGAGGCACTGCGCCGCCGGATCCTCGCCGAGATGCCGAACCGCGCGGCAGCCGTCGTCCGGGGCGAGAGCGCGGTGCGACACGCGCCCGCGCCCGGCTCGACAGGCGCTTCGGCAGTCGGGCGCAGACCTCCAACCACCCCGGTGGACCATCTGCCCCGCTCGGTCACCGACTTCGTCGGTCGCGAGGCCGTGGTGGCACGGCTGTTGTCGGAGACACGGCGGGTCGAGGATCGTGTCCCGGTCGTGCACGTCATCGACGGGATGGCCGGTAGCGGCAAGACGACGCTCGCCGTGCACCTGGCCCGCCGATTGAGCGACCGGTACCCGGACGCCCGCTTGTATCTCGACCTGCGTGGGCACGGTGAGAAGGATCTGGTGGAACCGGCGGCAGCCCTGGTCGTCCTGCTCCGCCAGCTCGGGGTGCCGTCCGAGCGGATGCCCGTCGAACTCGACGAGAGGATGGAACTCTGGCGGCGCGAGCTGGCCCGCCGGAAGTCGGTGATCATCCTCGACAACGCCGCCAGCAGCGACCAGATCCTTCCGCTCCTGCCGGTCGAGCCGACCGCGGTCGTGCTGGTGACGTCGCGACGGCGACTCACCCACCCTGATCTCGGGGCGTCGCAGACCCTGCCGGTCATGTCCTCCGGGGAGGGCGTCGAGCTGTTGGCCCTGAGCGTGGGCCGCGAACGGGTCGACGCCGAGCTGGAAGCAGCGCTCGAGGTGGTCCGGCGGTGCGGCCACCTGCCGCTGGCGATCCGGTTGGCGGGTGCCCGGCTCTCGCACCGACATGGTTGGCGATTGGCGGATCTCGCGGCACAGATGGCGGGTCCGACGTCGGTTCTCCCTCATCTGGGCGGGGAGAACAGTACGGTCACCGGTGCCTTCGCCGCCTCCTACGAGCCGCTACCCGAGCCGACCAAGCGGGTCTTCCGCTTCCTGGGCCTGTATCCGGGTAACCGACTGAGCCCGCCCGCCGTCGCGGCACTGACCGGACTGACGGTGGCGAAAGCGCGTGCGGCGCTCGACGAGCTCACCGATCGGCACCTGGTGGAGGACCTGGACGCGACTCACTATCGGCTGCACGATCTCATGCGCCAGTACGCCGTCGAGATGTGCTCGCACATCGATTCCGCGGCCGAGCGGCAGGTCGCGCTGGGACAGTTGTTCGATTTCGTGCTGGCGGCCACGCTGCGGATCGCCGAGACGCTCGAATCGGGCGTGATCGGCTCTCAGCTCACCCGCCTGCCGATCGACCGTCCCGAGCTTCTCGCGTCCATCGGGGAACCGAGCGTGGAGTGGCTGGAAACCCACCGAACCGATTTGGTGGCGATGGTGTCGGCAGCGCGGGAGTCCGGCTTTTACGAACACGCTTGGCGGCTGGCGCGATCGCTGTGGCGCTTCTGCTACATCAGGGGGTATTTCGAGGACATCGTACGAGCGCACCAGGACGGACTGATCGCCGCGGAGGCGACCGGGGACGTCGACGCCATGGGACTGATGAACAACTACCTGGCCTCCGCGTACGTCCGTACCGGTGACAAGCAGAGCACACTCGACTACCTGTCCCGCGCCGTCGAACACTTCCACCGGTCCGGGAATGCTCTGGGTGCCGCGCGATCCCGCGCCAACCTCGCCGCCGTCTATCTGTGGAGCGGCCACCTCAACGAGGCGGTGACACTTGGTTTCGAATGCCTGCGCGACACGGTGTACGGAAATGAGGGGACACCGATACTGCTGCCGAATCTAGGCCTGGCGCTCATGGGCCTGGGACGCCACGCGGAAGCATTACGGTTGCATCGCCTACACCTGGCGTGGGCACGGATCAATTCCGACGATTTCCACATGCTCAATGCACTCAGTCACATCGGCTCGGTACGCACCCGCATGGGTGATCTTCCCCAGGCGATCCGGATCCTCAACAGCTCATTGGCGGTGCGTGACCGCACCGGTCACAGATACGCCGAGGCCGAGGTTCGCATCGATCTCGGAATCGCCTATCGCGGTCTCGGGCGGCTGGTCGAGGCGCAGCAGCAACATGAGTCTGCCCGGCATCTCGCTGCCGAGGTCGGCGAACGGCACATCGAGGCCGTGGCGTTGAACGAGCTGGGCAGCACGTTGCGGGCACGTGGGCGGGACGGCGAGGCGGCCGAGATGCACCGCGAGGCCCTGCGGTTGGCGACCCGGATCACACACCCGCACGAGCAGGGGCGGGCACTGGCCGGGCTGGCCGAACACTTCGCCAGCGTCGATCCGGCCGAGGCCAGGCGGCACTGGGAACGGGCGCTCGCGATCTTCCGCCGGATGGGTGTGCCGGAACGCCTCGACGTGGAGCGTCGCCTCGCCGGGCTGGACGACGGAACAGGCTCCTGACCTGGCCGCCTGTCGCTTATCGATTTCTTATCGCCGGGCTCGGTAGCTTTTCCAGCGTGTCGACGAACGGGGGAGGTTCTGCCCCTGGGCAGAACCAGGTCGTCGAGACAGCCCGTCACCGGGTCACCCCCCAGCGACTCCGGTGACGGGTCCGGCCAGGAAGGGGTGACGGTCCAGTGGATGCGCCGTCGTACCCGGCGAACTGCTGTGCCGTCGCCCCTTCCGAGCGCCCGCACGTCGTACCGCACCGATAGGCTCAGCGCCGTGACCGAACCCGCGCAGCTCAGCCACGTCGACCGTGCCGGTGCGGCCCGCATGGTCGATGTCTCCGCCAAGTCGGTGACCGGACGGCTGGCCGTCGCGGCGGGCCGTCTGCGCACCACCGAAGAGGTCATCGACCTGCTGCACCGGGACGGGTTGCCCAAGGGCGACGCGCTGGCGGTAGGCCGGCTCGCCGGAATCATGGGGGCCAAACGCACCCCGGAGCTGATCCCGCTCTGTCACCCGATCGCCCTGCACGGCGTCACCGTCGACCTGCACCTGACGGCCGACACCGTGGAGATCACCGCCACCGCCCGCACGGCGGACCGGACGGGAGTCGAGATGGAGGCGCTGACCGCCGTCGCCGTCGCCGGCCTCGCGCTTGTCGACATGGTCAAGGCGGTCGACCCGGCGGCCTCGGTGGAGGCGGTCCGGGTGCTGCGCAAGGAGGGCGGCAAGACCGGCGAGTGGGTGCGGCCGGAGGACCGGCCGTGATCCGGGCCCGGGTGATCGTGGCGTCCAACCGGGCGGCGGCCGGCGTCTACGCCGACACCAGCGGTCCGCTGCTCGTCGCAGGTCTGCGCGAGTTGGGCTGTCAGGTGGACGATCCGGTGGTGGTGCCCGACGGCGAGCCCGTCGGCGACGCTCTGCGGGAGGCCGTCAGCGACGGTGTCGACGTGGTGTTGACCAGCGGTGGCACCGGCGTCACGCCGTCCGACCGGACGCCGGACGTGACCCGGGCCCTGCTGGACTACGAGATACCCGGCATCGCCGAGGCGATCCGGTCACACAGTCGGGAGCGCGTACCCACCTCGGTGCTGTCCCGAGGGCTGGCCGGGGTGGCCGGCCGAACGCTGGTGGTCAACCTGCCCGGCTCGACGGGCGGGGCCCGCGACGGGCTGGCCGTGCTGGGGCCGATCCTCGTCCATACCGTCGACCAACTGCGCGGCGGCGACCACTGACCGCCCGCGCGGAGCTGGACCAACCGGCCCTGCCGCAGCGACCACCGACCGGCCCGCAGCCCGTCTCGCGTCGTCAGAGCGCGCCGGCTGTCCGTCCGTCCCGATAGGCTCGGTCGGTGCGAACGGAAACCACACCAACGGCGGCCCAGGTCGCCGCGCCCCCGCCGGCCGGGTGGGAGGAGGCGCGGTCCCGGGTGTACGCGGTAGGCCTGGCCGCCGCACTGCCCGCCACCGCCCGGCCGCTGGTCGACACCGACGGGCTCACCCTGGCCGAGCCCCTGACCACCCGCACCGACCTGCCCGCGTTCCCGACCTCCAGCGTGGACGGCTGGGCCGTCCGGGGTGACGGGCCGTGGCGGATCGTCGGCCGGGTACTGGCCGGCAACACTCCCGGGCCGCTCACCGACGACGGCACGACCGTCGAGATCGCGACCGGAGCCATGGTCCCGGAGGGCGCCAGCGCCGTGCTGCGCATCGAGGAGTCCACCGTCACCGACGGCCTGGTCAGCGGCACGCCCCGGCCCGCGCCGGAGTGGCGGCAGCCGGGCGAGGAGGCGTACGCCGATGAGGAGCTCCTGCCCGTCGGCACGCCGGTCGACCCGGCGGTGATCGGCCTGGCCGCCTCCTGCGGCCACGACACGCTGCGGGTGCGCCGCGCGCCGCGCGCCGCGCTGCTGGTCTTCGGCGACGAGTTGCTGACGGCGGGTCCGCCGGCGGCGGGTCGGGTGCGGGACGCGCTGGGCCCGGCGGTGCCGGCGTGGCTGCGGCGGTACGGGTGCCACGTTCGCCCCTCGGACGTGGTGGGGCCGGTGGCGGACACGCTGCCCGCGCACGTGGCGGCGCTGCGTACGGCGTTGACCAACGCCGACCTGGTCTGCACCACCGGCGGCACGATGCACGGTCCGGTCGACCATCTGCACCCGACCCTGGAGGCGCTGGGCGCCGACTACGTGGTCAACACGGTGGCGGTCCGGCCGGGCTTCCCGATGTTGCTGGCCCGGCTGGCCGACCCGGACGGGCGGGTCCGGTTCGTCGCCGGCCTGCCGGGCAATCCGCAGTCCGCCATCGTCGCGCTGGTGTCACTGGTCGCGCCGCTGCTCGCCGGGCTCCAAGGCCGCTCGATGCCGGTGTTGCCACACGCCACGTTGGTCGAGGCGGTGCCCGGGCGCGGTGACCACACCCACCTGGCGCTGGTTCGGCTGGACCGGACCGCCGGCACGGCGTACCCGGTGCGGCACGTCGGTTCGGCGATGCTGCGCGGCCTCGCGGGCGCCGACGGGTTCGCGGTCATCAGGCCGGGCACCAGCGGTGCGCAGGGCGACCGGGTGCCGATCGTGCCGCTGCCGTTGCTGCCCGGGGAGCGGGCGTCGTGACCGCGCCCGCGATCACCGTCGTCGAGGTCACCGATCGGCCCCTGGACCTCGCCGCCCACGAGGAGGCGGTCGCCGACCGTCGAGCCGGAGCGGTCGTCTCCTTTCAGGGCGTCGTCCGCGACCACGACCACGGGCGTGCGGTGGTGAGCCTGGACTACGAGGGGCACCCGAGCGCCGCGCAGGTGCTGCGCGAGGTCGCCGCCGAGATCGCGGCCGACCCCGACGTGTACGCGGTGGCGGTCTCGCACCGGGTCGGCCCGTTGGCCATCGGTGACGTGGCGCTTGTCGCCGCGGTGAGCACGGCGCACCGCGCCGCCGCGTTCACCGCGTGTGCCCGGCTGGTCGACGAGGCCAAGGCCCGGTTGCCGATCTGGAAGCGGCAGGTCTTCGCCGACGGCACCGAGGAGTGGGTCAACTGCCCCTGACCCGATCTAGCGACGGCCGTTGACCACGACCGCCCGGGCGAGTCGTTCGCCGTAGAACGCCGGCTCGGCTCCGGGCCGCCAGGGCAGGGCCGCGACAAGCACGATCAGGGCGAGAGCCAGCGAATTCTCCATCAGCGCCCCGAACAGGCCGTCCTGGTAGTGCGACACCTCCGGCAACTGGTGCTCGTACGGCCAGATGGGGGAGATGAGGAACAGCAGGTAGAGCCCGACTGCGGCGACGCCGTGCCGGAGCCCGGTCAGCGTGGGATACCAGATCGGGGGCCGAAGGGCGTTGAGGCCGCTCAGGCCACCGAACGTCGACCCCTGGCCGGTGCGCTGCGAGAGGCCCCTGCTCGCCTCGCGGCGCCGTACGGCGGCGTCGGCCAGCACGATGATCGCCGGGATCACCCAGACGAGGTGGTGCGTCCAGGAGATCGGGCTGATCACGTTCGCGGTCAGTCCGACGAGCGTGAACGCGGTCAACTCGTCGCCGTCGGCGCGTGAACTGGCCGCCCGGGACAGGCCCAGTGCCAGGATCAGCACCGAGAAGGCGAGCCAGAGCAGGCCGGGGGTCTCGATCGAGTCGTACAGGCGGGCCAGCAGGCCGGCGAGCGACTGGTTCGGCGTCATGTCGGCCGCTCCGACGCGCTCGGTCTGCCACAGCACGCTGCCGAAGTAGGTGCGTGATTCGTCGCCGACGATCGCGAAGGTCCCGATGGTCACGCCGATCGCGGTGCCGATCGCGGTGGCCGCCACCCGCCACTGCCGGGTGATCAGCAGGTAGGCGATGAACAGCGCCGGAGTGAGCTTGACGGCGGTGGCCAGGCCGATACCGGCACCCGCCCAGACGCCACCGTAGACGAAGCGCAGCAGCGGACCGTCCGTCGCGGCGTAGTGGGTGCCCCGACGGGAGCGCCACCGCAGCCCGATGAGGTCCGCCATGATCAGGGCGAAGAGCAGGAGGTTGACCTGGCCGTAGCCCAGGGTCTCGCGGCTGGGCTCGATGGCGACGGCGAGCGGGACGGCCAGGGCCACGGTGAACCACAGTGGCCACGCCAACCGGTCCACGATGGGGCGCAGCAGCCCGGCCAGCACCAGGGCCAGCGCGGCGATGCTGGCGAGGGCGTTGACCATCCCTGCCGCGCCGATCGGCAACTGTGCCATCGGCAACATGACGAGTCCGGCGAACGGCGGGTAGGTGAACCCGAGCGTGGTGCCGGGCGCGATGAACTCGTAGAGCTCGTGACCGCTCGCCCACCACACCACCGCGCCGTGGTAGATCTTCATGTCGAAGAAGTTGTACGGTCGCCCGAACTCGCCGATGGCGAGCCATGCGGCGTAGGCGACGGCGACCACGATGGCGCCCCGTACGACATTCCTGCGATCGATCCCCCGGGTCAAGCGTTGAACTGGGGCGAG
Organism: Micromonospora sp. WMMD736; assembly: GCF_049179015.1. Lineage (NCBI taxonomy): Bacteria > Bacillati > Actinomycetota > Actinomycetes > Micromonosporales > Micromonosporaceae > Micromonospora > Micromonospora sp. WMMD736. The sequence goes on along the minus strand of NZ_JBMHMI010000001.1, from coordinate 4,347,078 downwards.
GCGGTCCGCCCGTCTACCGACAGTCGTCGGCATGGCGTGGCCACCCCCGTACCAAGGTCGTCCTACCCGTCCAGGTCCTGCACGGAGCCTAGAACGGCGCCTCACGTCAATGCCTCCCGCGTTATGCGACCGTGTCCGATCCCACACATGTTTTTGACATTTCCACCGCGTTAACGCCTACCGGGTGGTTCAGGTAATTCGCGGCCTTAGCGGGGGGTGGGGGTGCGGACGAGAGGCATCGAGGCAGGTCAGCCTGGGAGTCGACGCGCGGTGGCCGCCGACCGGACGGCGATCCGTGCCTCGCGGCGGGCGGTGCGTACCGCGCGCTGCATGGAGCGTCGAGAGTGGCCGATGCGGTGACCCGTACGCCAGCGCATGCCGGGCTTGCCTCCGGTGTCGACGGCCGCGAGGAGGAGACCGCCGAGGAGCCCGAGGTTCTTGAGGGTGTGGATCTGGTTGTTGTTCTTGGCGATCGGGTCGTCGTTCTTCCAGAACGGATGCCCGGCGATGGTCACGGGCACCAGGGTGCCGGCGAGGACCAGCGCGGCGGGCCGGCTGAACCGTCCGGTGGCCAGCATGAGCCCCGCGCCGACCTGCGTGGCCGCGTTGAGCCGGATCAACGACTCGGTGTCGGTGGGGAAGCTCGGGTGCGCCTTCTGCAGCAACGGTGCGACCTTGTCGGTCACCGGCTTGGCGGTCTCCGCCAGTCGGTGCGGGTTGCGGAAGTTGCGGTACCCCTGGATCACGAAGATGCCGCTCAGCATGGCGCGGGCGAGGGAGCGTACGGGCGTCATGGATCAGTCATACCCCCTCGCGGCGTTTGCTACCCGGTCAACCGGCGGATCCGGATCGATCCGCGGACACGCGCGCCACGCCGAATCGAGCGACCATCGCTGATGGACGGGGCGTGACGGGTAACGTCGCGCGGGTGACGACGCTGCGGCTCCGCCCCGAGGATCCGGCCGACGCCGGCCCGGTGCGGCGGGTGCTCGCCTCGGCGTTCGCCCGCCCGGACGTGCCGACGCCGCCAGAGGTGGGACTCGTCGACGACCTGCGGGGCACCGACGCCTGGCTGCCCGAGCTGGCCATGGTCGCCGAGTACGGCGGTGAGGTCGTCGGATACGCGCTGCTGACCCGGGTGCGGGTGCGGCCCGAACGGGGTGCCGTGGTGCCGGTCCTGGCACTCGGGCCAGTGGCCGTGGCACCGCACCGACAGCGGGTCGGACACGGCAGCGCGGTGGTGCAGGCCGCTCTGGACGCCGCCACCGAACTCGGTGAGCGGCTGGTCGTGGTGCTCGGCGACCCGGCCTTCTACCGCCGTTTCGGCTTCGGACCGGCCGCCGAGCTGGGCCTCAGCAGCCCGTGGGCCGGCCTCGGTGAGCCGTGGCAGGCGCTGGTGCTGCCGCCGTCCACCAGCGAGGAGGGCCCGCCGCCGCGCGGCGAGGTCGTCTTCCCCGCGCCTTGGTCCCAGGTCTGACGCGCCGGTTCGAAGCGCGCCCGCCGAGCGGAGCGGGCGCCGGGTCAGGCGGGCTGGGTGCGCAGGTAGCGGCCGAAGTGTGGAACGGTGAAGGCGACCGTGCCCCGCTCACCCGAGTAGATCAGCCCCTTCTTGATCAGCGCGTCCCGGGCCGGGGAGAGGCTGGCCGGCTTGCGACCGAGGGCGCGGGCGATCTCGGCGGTGGGCACGGCGGCGTCCATGTCGTCGCGTACCGCGCCGCTGGCTTCACCCTCCACCAGGGACAGCGTGGCCATCGCCCGCATGTACTCACGCTCCGCCGGGGTGGCCCGCTCGAACCGGGAGCCGAAGAACCCGACCGCCAGTTCGGCCTCGGCCTCGGGCGCGGCGACCCGGACGTCCGCTGCGGTGATCGGCGACCGTGGCGCATGATCCCAGGTCGCCTTCCCGTACGCCTGGACGAAGTACGGGTAACCGCCGGACTTCTCGTAGAGCAGGTCGAGCGCCTTCTGCTCGTACTCCACCTCCTCGCGCTCGGCCGGCGCGCAGAGCGCCTGATCGGCGGCGATCCGGTCGAGCCGGTCGATGCGCTGGTAGCGGAAGAGCCGTTCCGAGTACGACTTGGCGGCGCTGAGCACGGCCGGTAGGTGCGGTAGCCCGGCGCCGACGACGATCAGTGGGGCGCCGATCTGGGACAGCTCGTGGCAGGCGGCGCAGAGCGCCGAGACGTCCTCCGGCCCGACGTCCTGCATCTCGTCGATGAAGAGCGCGATGCCGGTGCCCACGTCGCTGGCCACGGCGGCGGCGTCGCTGAACAGCTCGACCAGGTCGATTTCGATGTCGCCGGAGTCGGCCCGGCCGCTGGCGGCGGGTACGTCGATGCCGGGTTGCCACCGGTCGCGCAGCTTGGACGTGGCCCCGCGGCCGGCGGGCGCGGATCGTTGGGCGAACGCCTTGAGCACCCCGAGGAAGGCGTCGATCCGGTCGGGGGCGCGGTGGCGGGGAGCGAGTTCGCGGACCGCCATGTGCAGCGCGGCGGCGACCGGGCGGCGCAGTGACTGGTCCGGCCGAGCCTCGATCTTGCCGGTGCCCCACAGTCTGCTGATCGCCTGTGACCGCAGGGTGTTGAGCAGAACGGTCTTGCCGACGCCGCGCAGTCCGGTGAGCATGAGGCTGCGCTCGGGCCGGCCGCGGGCGATGCGTTCCAGCACGATGTCGAAGACGTCCAGCTCGCGCCCCCGCCCGGCGAGTTCGGGTGGGCGCTGGCCGGCGCCCGGGGCGTACGGGTTGCGGACCGGATCCACGCATCGCAGAATATCGGGCCCTCTAGCTGGGAAGCTAGATATGGATAGATGAGGCTACGGCGTGTCGAGATCGTCGAGACAAAACTAGGGCTGTCTAGCGTCCACGCTAGACAGCCCTAGTTTTGGGAATCGTCTACTGCTCCTTCAGGCAGAGCACGTAGTCGAACAGGTCGATCGAGTTGTCGTGCACGTAGTTCGCGGTCGCCTGCGGCGCGAGCGTCTGGCACCGGTCCCCGTCGGTGGTCGCCGGAATCCGCAGCAGCACCCGGTAGGTGTTGGGGCCGCACGGCACCTTACGCAGCTCCGCGTCGGCCTCGGAGCCGTCGTTGACCACGCAGTCTCCCTTGGCGAACTCCTCCTCCTCGTCCGGTGACGGCAGGACCGGGCTCGGAGCATCGCTGGGCAGACCGGGAGGGAGGACCGGTGCGCTCGCCGACGGCACGGGCGTGACGTCGCTGTCGGAGTCGGCGATCCGCCAGGCCGCCCAACCGGCGAGGCCGAGGCAGGGGCAGAGCAACAGCAGCACGACCAGCCCCACGATCAGGGCCACCTTCCGGCCGTTGCGACCGGCGGGAGCGGCGGGCGGCATCGGGTACGCGCCGGGCGGCGGCCCCCACGGCGGCGGCTGGCCGGGGGCGGGCGGGAACGGCCCGGGCGGCACGTCCGACTGCGTCGGCTGCTGCGCAGGAGCGTTCCACTGCGCCGGTTGCGGCGGGGCACCCCACTGCGTCGGCTGCTCCGGGGCACCCCACTGCGCGGGCTGCTGCGGGGGAGCCCACTGCGAGGGCTCGGGTGGTGGCCCCCACTGCGGGAGCGTCGGATCGACCGGTGGCGGGCCGCTGGGGCCGGTCGGCGGGCGCTGGTACGGGTCGTCCGGCTGCCCGGAACCCGGTGGTCCGTAGGTCGTCATGTCATTCCCCGGGGTGGGTGGTCAGCGCTGCTTGAGGCAGAGCACGAAGTCGAGAGTGTCCAGCTCGCTGTCGAAGAAGTACCAGTTCGTGTAGCCCTCGACCTTGGCGCACTTGGCCTCGGCGTCGCGTTCACCGCTGGTCGCGCCGTCGATGCGGCGCAGCACCTCGTACGACTTCGGGGCGCAGCCGCTGATCAGTAGCTTGGGCTTGCCCCCGGCCGCGCCGTCGTTGCGGACACACTGCCCGACCTTGACGAACCGCGGATCGGCCGACGACTCGGGCGCGGCGGCGCTCGGTACCGGCTCGGCCGGCTCGTTCGCGGCGGCGCTGGGCTCTGCCGCACCGGGGGAGCCGGTCGGCGCAGCCGTCGTCGACGCCGGGTCGTCCGACCCCCGCAGGAACCAGTACGCGCCGCCGCCGGCCACCAGCAGCAGCACCACGACGGCCAGTACCGCGACCAGCGGTCCCCGCCCCCGCTTCGGCGGCGCGGGTGCGGGGTCGTCGTCGGGTTGGTAGGACCCCGCGCCGTAGGCCGGGTTGCGGTCGACGGCCGGGTACCCCCCGCCGTAGGGCTCCGAGGCCGCGCCGCCGTACTGCCCGCCGGTGCTGCCGCCGTACTGCCCGCCGGTGCCGCCGCCGTACTGCCCGCGGCCGTACTGACCGCCCTCGTGGGGCGCCGCTGGAGCGCCGCCATACGGGCCGTCGCCATAGGGTCCGGGCCGCTGCGACGCCACCGGGTAGGGCTGGACTGTCGGCGGATAGGGCTCCGCGGTCGGCGGATAGGGCTGCTGCGGCGGCCGATTGGGCGTCTCGTCGGGGCGTTGCCCACGCCACGGGCGTCCGTAGCCCTCACCCGGTGGTCCGTAGTTCGTCATGCCGCCCTCCTGCACAAGTGGTGAGAGGCCGGCCACCAATGCGCGACGCCGACTCCGAGGTCACCGTAGCGTGGTCCACCGATGAGCTCACCTCCACCGAGCGCCGCCGCCGCATCCGGCCGCCGCGCCGACGCCGCGCCGAGCCTGGTCTGGACCGCGTTGATCGTGGTCTACCTGCTGTGGGGCTCCACCTATCTGGCGATCCGGATCGCGGTGGAGACGCTGCCGCCGCTGCTGTCCGCCACGATGCGGTTCGCCGTGGCCGGTCTGGTGCTGGCGGTGGTACTGCGGTTGCGCCGAGGGCCGGGCGCCCTCCGCGTGCGGCCTCGACAGCTCGGCTCCGCCGCCCTGGTCGGTGTGCTCCTGCTCGCCGGCGGCAACGGCCTAGTGGTGCTCGCCGAGTCCGGGCCGCCCGGGGTGGCACTGCCCTCCGGCGTCGCCGCCCTGCTGGTGGCGACCGTGCCGCTGCTCGTGGTGCTGCTGCGTTCGGTCACCGGTGACCGACCGCCGCTCTGGACCTTCGCCGGGGTCACCGTCGGCTTCGTCGGTCTGGTGCTGCTGGTGCTACCCGCCGGCACTTCGGACGCGGTGCCACTGGTCGGCGCGCTGACGGTGGTGGCGGGAGCCGCCGCCTGGTCCGTCGGGTCGTTCCTGTCCGGGCGGATCGGGATGCCCGCCGACCCGTTCGTGGCGACCGTGTACGAGATGGCGGCCGGAGCGCTGGCCCTGGCCGTGGTCGCCGCCGGGCGGGGCGAACTGCGTGACTTCCACCCGTCGGCCGTCAGCGCCCGGTCCTGGTGGGCGCTGGGATACCTCATGGTGGCCGGATCGTTGGTGGCGTTCACGGCGTACGTCTGGCTGCTGCAGAACGCGCCGATCTCGTTGGTGTCGACGTACGCGTACGTGAATCCGGCGGTCGCGGTGGCGCTCGGCGCGTTGCTCGTGGCAGAGCCGATCACGCCGCAGGTGCTGCTCGGTGGCGCGGTCATCGTCGCCGGGGTGGCCCTGGTGGTGAGCACCGAACGCCCACGCCGCAAGGCAGCGGAACCACGATCGGGGGCGGCGCGGACGGGAGCCCGCCGGTAACGTCCGGCCCATGTCGGCCGCCGCGCTGCTTCCGGTGGCGCTGCTCGGTGGGTTGGTCGGTCTCGTCGTACCCCCGGTGGCCTGGCGCTTTGTCGACCCGCCGGCCCGGCGGGTCGGGGCGGTCCGGCTCTGCCCACCACTGGCGGCCGTGGTCTTCGTGGGGCTCGCCGCCGCGCGGGGTGACGATCCGGCCCTGCCGGTCCTTCTCGCGGTGGCGGCGGTGGGGTTGGTGCTGGCCCTTGTCGACCTGGCGTGCCTGCGACTGCCCGATCCACTGGTCGCCGCCGCCGGGACGCTGGCCCTCGGCGGACTGGCCGGGGCGGCGCTGCTGGCCGGCACTCCAGGGCGACTGGTCGGCGCGCTGGCCGGTGCGGTTCTCTCCGGCGCGGCGCACGTGCTGCTCGCGCTGCTGCCGAGGTCCCGGCTGGGCTTCGGGGACGTGAAGCTCGCCGCCGTCCTCGGTCTGCCGCTCGGTTGGCTGGGCCGCGATGCCCTGCTCACCGGGCTTCTCCTGGCACACCTGCTGCACGGCGGCCTGGTTCTCGGCCTGCTCGCCGCGCGACGGGTACGCCGCGACACCCTGCTCCCGCTCGGCCCGGCCCTGCTCGCCGGCGCGTGGCTCGGCGTGCTCCTCGGCTGAGGTCGTGGCAGGCCCGGCACGGCGCGTCGGGCTCGTGCCGGCGTCGCCGCTTGACCCGTGCGCCCGGGAGAGCGTGATGCCTCTGAGTCATCTTGATGCCTCTGAGGCATCACGCTCCACGTGCTCATCGCCTCCGTGCTCCCCCGGGGAGGGGGTCAGATCAGGCGGAGCTGGCGGTCCTTGGGACGGCGAGGTTCGGTCTCGCCGAACCGTTCGAACAGGCCCGGGTCGATCGCGGCGAGGAACGGCGAGGGGGCGCAGTCGCGTTCCGCGCCGTGCCGGGCACGGCGGGCGGCGTGGCTGACGTACAGCCGGTCCTGGGCCCGAGTCAGGCCGACGAAGAAGAGTCGACGCTCCTCGGCGACCGCGTCCTCGTCGGGCGTCGAGCCGGGCCAGCGCAGCGGCAGCAGCCCGTCCTCGGCGCCCACCAGGAAGACCACCGGAAATTCGAGGCCCTTCGCGGCGTGCAGGGTCAGCAGCGTGACCGCCTCCGCGCGTGGGTCGAGCGCGTCCACCTCGGCGCCGGTGGCCAGCTGCGACAGGAACGCCTCCACGTCGTCGCCGCAGCGGTGGGCCAGCGGGGTCAGCAGGTCCACCGCTGCGCGCACGTCCTCGGGGCGCGCCCCGCTACCCGCGCCGTCCAGGGTGGGCACCGCGAACCGCTCGGCTACCGCCTGACCGGCCAGCCGTACCCGGGCCGCCAGCGACCCGGCCAACCCGTCGGCGTGCCGCAGCTCGCGGGCGATCGCCGCCACCCCGGGCCGGTCCCGGAGCCGGTCGTGCGAGCGCTTCTGCACGGGGATGTTGGCCCTGGTCAGGGCGTCCACGATCGGGGCGGCCTGCGCGTCGGTGCGGTACAGCACGGCGATGTCGGAGAACGACAGCGTGGTGGACCGGCCGTCGATCCGGCCCGAGTCCAGCGATCGGTGGGACAGCCCGCCGACCAGTTCGTCGACGGTCCGGACCACGAAGTCGGCCTCGTCGGCGACAGACGCCGCCGGGTATCGGCCAACCAGCGGGGCCTCCGGGTCGAGCCGGGCCGGATCCAGTCGCCGGCCCTGGACCAGCGAGGACGGCGCGATGGCCTGGACGGCGGCGGCCAGGATCGGCGCCGACGAGCGGTAGTTCCGGTTGAGCCGGACCAGTCGGGCGTCCGTGAAGTCCTGCGAGAAACGCAGGAAGTAGCCGACGTCGGCGCCCCGGAAGGAGTAGATCGCCTGGTCCGGATCGCCGATCGCACACAGGTTGCCATCGCTGGGGCTGAGCAGTCGCAGCAGCTCGTACTGCACGGCGTCGACGTCCTGGTACTCGTCGACGAAGATCCACCGCCAGCGGTCCCGGTACCGCTCGACCAGCTTCCGGTCCGCCCGCAGCAGCTCCACCGGCAGGGTCACCAACTCGTCCAGGTCGACCAGGTCCTGCTTGCGCAGCCGCGCCGTGTAGCCGGCGGCGTCGTCACCGGCCTCCGCCCGGGCCGCCGACCGCTCGGCGTCGTCCGCGATCCGGAAGCCGGCCGGCAGGCCCGCCGCGTCGGCGTTCTCCCGCAGGATGGTCAACCCCAGCGCGTGGAAGGTGCCCACGGTGACGTCCTCGGCGACCGGACCGAGCAGCCCGTCGAGGCGGTGCCGCAGCTCCTCGGCGGCGCGGCGGGTGAACGTGATCGCCAGGCAGTGCTCGGGGAAGACGTTCAGCTCCGCGCAGAGGTACGCGATCCGGTGGGTCAGCGTCCGGGTCTTGCCGGTGCCCGGACCGGCCACGATGAGCAGTGGTCCGCCGGGCGCGGACGCCGCCACCCGCTGCATCGCGTCCAGGCGGTCCAGCAGGCCGGTGCCGACCTCCTCCATGCCGGAGAGCATCGGCTCGAACGGTTCGTGCGGTGACGGCGGCGGCGCGATCGGTGGCGGGGGAGGCGGGGCCGGCTTGCGCTTCGCCTCCGCCTTGGCCGCCGCCGGGCGCTTGGCCGTCGTGCGAGCCGCCGGCTCCGTCGGCCGTCGCTGCGCCGGCACCGATACGGGTACGTCGAAGAGCGTCTCCTGCGCCGTGCCCGCGCCCCTGCCCAGCTCCGTCGGATCGAACAGCGTGATCACCCCGTACTCGCCGTCGTAACCCGGCACTCGGCGTACGTCCCCCCGCCGCAGCCGTCCGATGCCCTCCGCGAGCAGCTCACCGCCGGCCTGCGCGATGTCGGACAGCGGCGTCGTCGTCAGAATTTCCAGCTCGGGACCGAGCGCGGCGACCAGTTCGTTGAGTCGCCCCTCGACCTTCTTCGATCGGGCGCCCACCTTGTTGATCTCACCAAGGATCTCGGCGAGCGGCACCAGGTGGGTGACGTCCCGGGCGTGTGCCGGCCGGTGCCCCTCGGGACGGTCGGCCAGCTCCTCCACACGGCTGAGGACGCCCACCGTGAGCGGCTTGCCGCACTCGGGGCAGCGTCCCCCGGCCGCGCGGGTCCGCTCCGGCGGCCAGTTGACGCCGCAGAGCCGGTGTCCGTCCGCGTGGTACTTGCCCTCCTCCGGGAAGAACTCGATGGTGCCGGCCAGACCGTCACCGGTGCGCAGGGCCTCCCGGACGGCGAAGTAGTCCCGCTCGGCGGTCAGCACGGTCGCCTCCCGCCCGAGGGCCGGCGGCGAGTGCGCGTCCGAGTTGGACACGAGCTGGTAGCCGTCCAGGCTGCCGACCCGCCAGTTCATCGCCGGGTCGGACGAGAGGCCGGTCTCCACGGCGAAGATGTGCTCGGCCAGGTCGGCGTAGCAGTCGGCGATCGCGTCGAAGCCGGACTTGGAGCCCAGCGCGGAGAACCACGGCGTCCAGATGTGCGCCGGCACGAGATAGCCGTCCGGGCTGGCCTCCAGCGTGATCTCCAACAGGTCGCGCGAGTCCAGGCCGAGGATCGGTCGGCCGTCGGAGCCGAGGTTGCCGATCCGCCCGAGAGCGGTGTTGAAGCGGGCCACCGCCGCCAGGTCGGGCAGGTAGATCAGGTGATGCACCTTGCGGGTGCGGTCGTCCCGCTTGTAGATGGTGGAGATCTCCACGCTCAGCATGAACCGGACCGCGTCCGCGTCGGTCGTGCCGGCCAGTCGTGGCGGCAGCCGGCGGGCGATGTCGCGCTCGGCCTCCGGGCTGAGCCGGTAGAGCCCCGGCTCGGCCGGGCGCAGCGACTCCACCAGGTGGTCGTACCAGGCCGGGTGGGTGAAGTCGCCGGTGCCGAGCAGGGCGATGCCCTTGCGCCGTGCCCACCATCCGAGGGTCGGCAGGGTCAGGTCCCGGCTGCACGCGCGCGAGTACTTCGAGTGGATGTGCAGGTCCGCGACGAAGGGCTGACGGCCACCGGGGGGTACGTCACTGAACGGGGGCACGCCGCATCCTGTCACGCCCGCCGCGCGGCCCACCCTCCGCCACGCGCGGACGTGACGTCCGCTATGCCGAGCGCAACTCCACGAGGCTGATCTGCGGCTCGGCGCCCACCCGCACCGGCGGACCCCAGAAACCGGCGCCGTTGGTCACGTAGACCTTGGTGCCGTCGACCTCGCCGAGGCCGCTGACCACCGGCTGCTCGAGCTTGACGGCCAGGTTGAACGGCACCACCTGCCCGCCGTGCGTGTGCCCGGAGAGTTGCAGGTCGACGCCGTAGCGGGCCGCCTGCTTCGCGGCGAGGGGCTGGTGCGCGAGCAGGACGACCGGACGGTTCGGGTCGCGGTCGCCGAGGGCGGCCTCGAAGTCCGGTCCGGCAGCCAGGCCGGTGCCCGCCGGGTCCGCGTTCAGGTCGTTGACGCCGGCCAGATCGAGGACGCCACCCCGGGCCTGGATCTCCTGTCGGCGGTTCTGCAGGACCCGCAGGCCGAGTCGGTCCACCTCCTGGACCCACTCCTCGACCCCCGAGTAGTACTCGTGGTTGCCGGTGACGAAGAAGCTGCCGTACCGGGAGCGCAGGTCCCGCAGCGGTGCGGCGGCCGGGCCCAGCTCGGCGACGGAGCCGTCGACCAGGTCGCCCACGACGGCGACCAGGTCCGCGTCGAGGCGGTTGATCGCGGCGACGATCCGTTCGGTGTGCGCCCGGCCGCGCAGGGGGCCCAGGTGGATGTCGGAGACGGTGGCGATGCGCAGACCGTCCATGCTGCGGGGGAGCTTGCTGAGCGGGATCTGCACCCGGTCGAGGTGCGGCGGACCGAGCGCCGTGCGCACGCCGTACCCCGTGATGCCGGTGGCGGTGAGGCCGGCGAAGATGGCCGCACCGCGGGCCAGCAGCAGGCGACGGGCCGGGTCGTGGTCCGGTGCCGCGACCGCGTCGGCTGCCGGCGGATCGGCGGGCCCGGCGGCCCCGACCAGCACCGGCTCGGGCGCGGCGGTGGTCGGCTCGGCGACGGTCACCCGGCGGCGCACCACCAGCCGCGCGATGAGCATCGGCACTTCCAGCACGACCAACGTGACCAGCAGGTAGAACATGACGGCGAGCCACAGGTAACCCGGCCAGGCGAGCCAGTAGAGGCCGGCCTGCGTGCCGACGAGGGTGACCGGTACGAGCACCGCCAGCACGAGAGCGGCTATCCCTCCGATCCGCCGCCAGCGACCCGGCGTCGTCGTGTCGCGGACGAGACGCTTCCACAGATAAAGGTGGATCAGCCCGGTGACCAGCGCCAGGACGCCCATGAACCCGAGAACTGCCAACATGTGCGCGCCCCCTCAGCCGCCCGCGAACGGGGGTAGGACATCGATCGTGGCCCCGCCTGGCAGGGGTGCCTGACGATCATGGCAGGTGACGCCGTCCACGAGGAAACTGGCCACCCGCAGCACGGCGGCCAGCCGGTCGCCGTGCCGCTGGGACAGCTCGGCGGTCAGGTCTTCGAGGGACCGGCCGGCGGGCGTGACCTCCTCGGAGCGGCCCGCGGCGGCCCGTGCCCCCGCGAAATAGCGGACCGTCAACGGCCTCGGCTCCACGGCTCAACCCCCGATCGCGGACATCGGCCGGGTCGGCTGGAGGAAGGTGGGGTCGTCGATGCCGTGCCCGGCCCGCTTGCCCCACATCGCGGTACGCCACCGCCGCGCCAACTCGCCGTCGGTGGCGCCGTCGCGCAGCGCCGTCCGCAGGTCGGACTCCTCGGTGGCGAACAGGCAGGCGCGCACCTGGCCGTCGGCGGTCAGCCGGGTGCGGTCGCAGTCGCCGCAGAAGGGCCGGGTGACGCTGGCGATCACACCGACCCGGGCCGGGCCGCCGTCGACCAACCAGGTCTCCGCGGGTGCCGCGCCGCGCTCGGCCGGGTCGGCGCTGAGGTCGAAGTGGGTACGTAGAGAAGCGAGGATCTCCTCGGCGGTGACCATCGTGCTCCGGTCCCAGCCGTGCTGGGCGTCCAGCGGCATCTGCTCGATGATCCGCAGCTGGTAGCCGTGGTCGAGCGCGAAGCGGAGCAGAGCGGGCGCTTCGTCCTCGTTGACGCCACGCATCAGGACCGAGTTGATTTTCACGGGGTCGAGACCCGCGGCCGCCGCCCCGGCGAGCCCCGCCAGCACCGCGTCGAGGCGGGGACGGCGGGTGAGCTGGGCGAACCGGGCCGCGTCCAGGGTGTCCAGCGAGACGTTCACCCGGTCCAGGCCGGCCGCACGCAGCGCGGGCGCGAGCCGGTCCAGACCGATGCCGTTCGTGGTGAGCGAGATCCGGGGGCGGGGATCGAGCGCGGCCACCGCGCCCACGATGCCGAGCAGGCCGGGTCGGATCAACGGCTCGCCGCCGGTGAACCGCACCTCGGTCACACCGAGCTGCTCGACGGCCACCCGGACCAGCCGGACGATCTCCTCGTCGTTGAGCAGCTCCGGGCCGGCCAACCAGGGTAGCCCCTCCGCCGGCATGCAGTACGTGCACCGCAGGTTGCACTTGTCGGTGAGGGACACGCGCAGGTCCCGCGCGACGCGGCCGTACCGGTCGACGAGGACGCCGTCGGTACGTCGGTCGACACTCACCGGTCGACCGTAGCGCGCTCGACGCCCCGAAGGGCGGCTCGGGCGGCCTGGACAACCGCATCGCGGTAGCCGGAACCGAAGAGCGCGGTGTGCACGAGCAGCAGATGCAACTGGTGCAGTGGCACCCGCTCCCGCCACCCGTCGGCCAGCGGCCAGCTCTCCCGGTAGGCGGCCAGCACCCGGTCCAGGTGCGCGACGCCGCCGAAGAGCGCCAGTTGGGCGAGGTCGGTCTCGCGGTGCCCGCCGTGCGCCGCCGGGTCGACCAGCCAGGCCCGCTCGTCGACGCCCCACAGCACGTTGCCCGGCCACAGGTCACCGTGCACGCGGGCCGGCGGCTCGTCTCCGCCGAACTCACCGACGCGCCCGATCACCTGCTCGACCAGTGCGGCGTCGCTGCTGGTCAACGCGCCGCCGTCGATCGACAGGCGCAGGTAGGGAGTGAGTCGACGCCGCGCGAACCACGCCGACCAGGGGCCGTCGTCGGGGGTGTTGTCCTGAGCAAGCGCGCCGATGAAGCCGGCCCAGGGCGCGCCGAGGGCAGGCGCGCCGGCCCGGTGCAGGGCGGCCAACTCCCGACCGAAGCGATCGGCGGCCTGCGGCGTCGGCTCGCCGGGCTCCACCCAGTCGAGCGCCAGCAGGTCGGGCAACGCCACGATCACCTCGGGTACGCCGATCGCGTCGGCCTCCCGCAGCCAGCGCAGCCCGGCGGCCTCGGCGGCGAAGAAGCCCTCGGGCGCTGGCCGGTCGGACCTCTCCGGCCAGGACTTCGCGAAGATCGAGTGACCGTCGTCGAGCGTCAGCCGGGCGGCGGCGCAGATGTCGCCTCCGGCGACCGGCGTCTCCCGGAGCCGCTGGTGGGTGCGGAACGTCGGCAGGTGTGCCGGATGCGCGCGCAGGTACGCCAGGTCCATCAGCGCACGGTAGCGGCTGCTCATGACACTGCGGTGTCGTGTGAGCACATCGAATTGCTTCTACCTCGGGGAATACGCTCCGTAGTTGTGGATAAGCCGCGTGTCATCCACAGGGTCTGGAAGGCTCCGCCCCGCAGCAGCAGCCTTCCTGCATGACCTCGACCGAACGTCCAAAGCTCTCCGTCCGCTCGCCCGCCGATCTGATCGCCGCCGTGCCGTACCTGCTCGGCTTCCACCCGGCCGACAGCGTGGTCGCGGTGGCGCTGCGCGGTCGGCAGATCATCTTCGCCGCCCGCGCCGACCTGCCTGAGCCCGCGACGGACCCGGTCGACCGTGCCCGGCACCTGGCCGGGGTGATCCACCGGCAGGGCGCGGACGCCGCCACCGTGGTGGGCTACGGGCCACCCGAGAAGGTGACCCCGAGCGTGGACGCGGTGCGTGCCGCCCTGACGGCCGCCGGCCTGAAGGTGCTCGACGCGCTGCGGGTGACCGACGGGCGGTGGTGGTCCTACCTGTGCACCGAGGCGGACTGTTGCCCACCCGAGGGGCGGCGCTACGACCCGCAGGCCAATGCGGTGAGCGCGTCGGCCGTGTTCGCCGGTCAGGTCGCACTCCCCGATCGGGCGGCCCTCGTGGCGCAGGTGTCGCCGGTGGCCGGCCCGGCCCGTGAGGCGCTGCGTGCGGCCACCGTCCGGGCCGAGCGACGACTGGTCGAGCTGATCGAGCGGGCGCCCGCCAGTGACCTGCTGGGCGGGCGGGCGGTGCGCTCCGCCGGGGTGACGGCGGTCCGCGACGCGCAACGACGCCACCGGCACGGTGAGCGGCTCGACGACGACGAGGTGGCCTGGCTCAGTCTGCTCCTCGGGCACCTGCCGGTCCGCGACCACGCATGGGAACGCACGGACGGCCGCGACCGGGACATCGACCTCTGGACGGACGTGCTGCGCCGGGCCGAGCCGGAGTTGACCGCCGCGCCCGGCGCGCTGCTGGCGTTCGCGGCGTGGCGGGCGGGTCAGGGGGCACTGGCGGCGGTCGCGCTGGAACGCACGCTGAGCCTGCACCCCGACTACTCGCTGGCTCTGCTCCTGGACGACCTGCTCCGGCGGGGCGTACCCCCCTCCGAACTGGATGGTTGGCCCTCGGTCGGTATGCCCGGTGTGGTCCGCCCCCGCAAGCGACGTCGCCGTGGCCGCCGCTGACCCCCTGCGCGGCACGCCTTCGCCCGCGAGCCCATGCTCAGCTCCCCGGACAGCCACGTCGCGTATCGCAAAATTGCTATAGTGGGTGCGCATGCCCTGGCTAGTGCTCTACCACCCGGAGGCGATAGTCGAGCTGGACGCACTGCCCGCAGTGGAGCGGGCGGCAATTGGCCATGCCGTGGAGAAGCTGGAGAGCTTGGGCCCCAATCTCGGTTACCCGCACTCGAGTAGCGTCCGTAGCGCCGTCAACCTGCGCGAACTGCGCCCACGGGGAGGCCGCAGCCGGTGGCGCGCCTTCTATTCCGGCGTCGGCCGGGTGTTCGTGATCGGCGCCGTCGGCCCGGAAGCCAATGTTCATCGCCGAGGCTTCGCCAGGGCCGTCGCAGCGGCTCAGGAGAGGCTCAAGGATGTGGAGGAGGACCAATGAAGGTCGGTGATCTCAAGACCGCTCAGCAGGTCATTGATGAGGATCGCGATCAGGACCCGGCGTTCCGCGCAGAGTGGGACCGTTCGGCCTTCGCTCGTGACGTGGCTCTCCGCATCGTCCGGTACCGCGCCGAGAACGGCCTGACCCAGACGGCATTCGCCCGCATGGTCGGCATGACTCAATCGGTCATCGCGCGACTGGAGTCCGGTGACCAACCGCCGTCCATCGCCACGCTCGCCAAGCTGTCCGCAGGAAGCGGCCTGGAGTTCGAGTTCAAGATTTCGCACGGCATCGTCGAGGTCGAAGCCGCTTGACCGATCTCTTCAGGAAAACGGTGCATCCTCGTCGTGTGGATACGCCGATCTCGGCGAACGCGAGTCGATCAGGCGTCCTGGATCAGGCCGGTATGCCTCACGTGCCTGACGAAGCTGGCCCAGGCCGCCGTCTCGAAGGGGGTCGACCTGCTGACGCCCGGGCCGACCAGCCGCCAAGTGTTTCGGCATGACCTCGTGCGGGCTGTCAGATGACAGAACACCCACTGCTCAAGCCGACGTGGCGCTGCCGCACCTGCGGGATCGCGTGGCCCTGCTCGGTCGCGAAGCTGCGCCCGCTCGGTCGCTACCGCGGTCGACCCGACGAGTTGATCGAGTACCTGAAGTCGCTGCAGGCCGAAGCGACCGAACACCTGACCGAGCTGTACGGCGGCAGGACGCCGGACGGCCTGACCGAACGTTTCACCGGCTGGGTCACAACGGGTCCAACTGATCGGTAGTCGACGGCCGCTCGGTCAGGCTGGCTGCTCGACGGTGATCCGCTGCGGGCCGGCGTACACGTTCATGGTCTGGCCGCGCAGGAAGCCGACGAGCGTCATGCCGGCCTCCTCGGCCAACTCGACGGCGAGGGTGCTCGGCGCGGAGACGGCGGCCAGCAGCGGCACTCCCGCCATCCACGCCTTCTGGGTCAGCTCGAAACTGGCCCGTCCGGACACCAGCAGCAGGTGCCCGGTCAACGGCAGTCGGCGTTCCCGCACCGCCCAGCCGACGACCTTGTCCACGGCGTTGTGCCGACCCACGTCCTCCCGCAGCACCACCAGCTCACCGGCCGGGGTGAACAGCCCCGCCGCGTGCAGCCCGCCGGTGCGGTCGAAGGCGCGCTGGGCCGCCCGCAGCCTGTCGGGTAGCTCGGCGAGGAGGATGGCCGGCACGGCGAGCGGGTCCTGGGCGACCGGAAACAGCGAGCGGGTACGGATCGCGTCGATGCTGGCCTTGCCGCACACCCCGCAGGAGCTGGTCGTGTAGAAGTTCCGGGACGGATCGGTGGCCGGTTCCGGCAGGCCGGGGGCGAGCACCACGTCCACCACGTTGTACGTGTTCGGAGTCTCGGCGCCGGAGCAGAGTTGCGCGGTCAGCACGTCGTCGGTCGACCGGATCAGGCCCTCGGTCAGCAGGAAGCCAATCGCCAGGTCCAGGTCGTCTCCGGGGGTGCGCATGGTGACGGCGAGCGGCTTGCGCCGACCCGGACCGGCCGGGCCGACCCGGATCTCCAGCGGCTCCTCCACCGAGAGGGTGTCCGGCCGTCCGACGGCTGCGCGTCCGTCGGCCGCGTCCAGGTCGATCCGCAGTACGCGTCGTCGGTCAGTCGCCCGTCCCATCCCGCCATCCTGCACCCCACCCCGGCCGGCCCGCACGGCCGCCGCTCAGCAGGCACCCCGCTGCGCTCGGCGGCTGAGCGCCGACACGGCTACCGTGGCCGGGTGGGGACGTACGCCGCCGTGGTGCTCGCGGGTGGGGCCGCCCGCCGGATGGGCGGGGTGGACAAGCCCGCGCTGTCGGTCGGTGGTCGCTCGATGCGCGACCGGGTACTGGCCGCGGTGGGGGACGCCGCGCCCCGGGTGCTGGTCGGGCCGGGTGACGGCGTGCCGGACGACGTACGGGTGACGCGCGAGGACCCGCCCGGAGGCGGGCCGGTCGCCGCGACGGCGGCCGGGTTGGCGCTGCTCGACCCCGACACGACGCTCGTCGCGCTGCTCGCCGCCGACCTGCCGCTGCTCACCCGCGCCGCGATCGGCGACCTGCTGACCCACCTCGCCGCCGCTGAGAGTCCAGCGCCCGCCGCCCCGGTGGACAGCCCCTCCGGCCCGCGGGCCGGCGCTGTCCGCGCCCCGGAACCTGTCGACGGGGTGTGCTTCGTCGACGCGGACGGACGCCGCCAGTCGCTCTGCGGGGTATGGCGCGTCGATGCGCTGCGGGCCGGGCTGACCGGGCTGGCCGTCGAGCGGGGCGGCAGCCTGGCCGGCGCTCCGGTGCGCGCGCTTCTGGCCCGGCTCCGGGTACGCGAGGTGGCGTGGGCCGGTGCGGGTCCGCCGCCCTGGTTCGACTGCGACACTGACGAGGACGTACGCCGGGCGGAGGAGTGGGTGCGATGACGGTGTTGGACGACTGGGTCTCGGCGGCCTGCACGGAGGTCGGTCTGGACCCGGCCGAGGTGCCGGTGCCGGCGGTGCTGGACCTGGCCCGCGACGTCGCCCACCAGGTGGTGCGACCGGGTGCCCCGGTCAGCGCGTACCTCCTGGGGCTGGCCGTCGGTCGGGGCGCCGATCCGGCGGAGGCCGCGGCGCGGTTGAGCGCCCTCGCGGCCGACTGGCCGGTCGCACTCGACGCCGAACTCGCCGACCCCACCTCCTGACCGCCGCGCCCCGCGCGGGTGCCACGACGCCGGAGGACGCCGGGTGTCCGATCCCGGTCCGGGCTGATTCGAGCCGAACGGACCGTGGGTAGGGTGATCGGAACGGACGGAGGCGATCATGACGGCTGACCACCCCTCGGCGTCGGATGCGGAGCCCGGCGGTACATCCGAGTCGGCGGAGTCGATCCTGCTCGACGGCCCCAGCACCATGGACCTGCGGGCCAAGGTGACGGAGGCGTGGCAGGAGTTCGCCCGGATGCTCGCCCTGCGGCTACGGGAACTGCCGGCCGGCGCGCACCTCGAACTGACCCTCGACCCCACCGCCTCCGGTACGGGCGACGCCGTCTATTCGATCAGTGTCGACGCGACGGACGATGGCGGTCTCTCCGCTCGGGCGGTCGGTAACGCGGCGCTGCCGCAGGGCTACCGGCTGGACCGCGCCGCCGTGGCGGACATGGTGGCGCTCGGCTGGTCCCCGCCCGGCGTGGTGGCCGGCTCGGGCGGGGCGTTCGGGCTGGACGGCACGGTGGCGGAGGCCAACCGGATCGCCCCGCTGCTGTCCCGGACGCTGCGCGACGTGTACGGCGCACCGCACCCGGCCTTCCTCGTCTATCTGGTGCACGACGCCGAGGGGGAGCCGCTGGCCGTCGGGCCGTTGGGCACCGCGCGCAGCGAGTTCGGTCCGGACGCCGACGTGGAGGGGGACCTCCAGGAGGCGCTGGCCGAGGCGGCCGCCGACCGGGACGACGTGCTGGACCTGCCGGAACGCGTCCGTACCGTGGTGTCGACGATGTTGAAGTCCGACGCCGAGCGGTTGCAGATCGACTCGGACGGCGACATCACCATCCGGGCCGGCTCGGCGATGGTCTTCGTGCGGGTGCGCGACAATCCGCCGCTGGTGGACGTGTTCTCTCCGGTCCTCACCGAGGTCGAGCCGACCGAACGGCTCTACGTCAAGCTGTCGGAGCTGACCAACCGCATGCCGATCGGTCGCCTCTACTGCGCCGACGACACGGTCTGGGCCTCCATCCCGGTCTTCGGCCGTAACTTCCAGGCCACCCATCTCATGCTGGCGGTGCAGGTGATGACCGGTCTCGCCGACGAGTTGGACGATCGGCTGCACGGTGAGTTCGGCGGCAAGCGTTTCTTCGGCGAGGGCGACAAGCCGGTCCGTGGTGACGATTCCCAGCACCGCACCGGCATGTACCTCTAGCTGACGGCCACGTCCAACAGGGTCTTGCCGACCGTGGCGCGCGCCTCGATGGCGGCGTGCGCGTCGGCGGCGCGTTCCAGGGGGAAGCGCTGGCCGATGAGCGGCCGGAGCTGCCCGGCCGTCGCGGCCGCCAGCGCCCCGATGGTGTACGCCCGCAGCCGCGCGGGCGTCACGTCCGGCCGGACCAGCGTGATCCGGCGTTCGGTGGCGGCCTCCGGTGTCACGGGAGACCACTCGCCGCTGGCCAACCCGTAGCTGATCATCCGGCCGCCCGGGGTCAGCAGCTCGAACGCCGCTCTGGCCACCGGGCCCCCGACGCCGTCGAACACCGCGTCGACCCCGCCCACCGCGTCGCGGACGCGATCCACCCAGTCCGGCCGCAGGTAGTCGAGCGCCACGTCGGCGCCCAGCCCGGGCAGCAGGGCCACCTTGCGCGGTCCGCCGGCCACGCCGATCACGCGTGCGCCGGCCCGGTTCGCCAGTTGGACGAGCATGCTCCCGACTCCACCTGCGGCGGCCTCGACCAGCACGCGGTCACCGGGGCGGACGCCGACCGCCTCGACGAGCATGGTGGCGGTACGCCCGTCGGCGAGCAGCGCCACGGCCGCGTCCAGCGCCAGCCCGGCCGGTACGTCGATGGGCGCGGACGCGTCCACCACGACCTGTTCGGCGTACCCGCCGGCGCCGCCGGTGGCGGTGACCACCCGTTGCCCGACGCGGGCCGGGTCGACCTCCGGCCCGACGGCGGTGATCACGCCGCCGACCCCGTTGCCGGGGATGAGCGGCGGGGCGTACCGGTTCGGCCCGGGACGCCCCGCGCGTTGCTGCGTCTCGACGAAGGTGACGTTCGCGTGCGCGACGTCGATCAGCACCTGGCCGGGGCCGGGTGTCGGGTCCGGCGCCGGGCCGGGCGTCAGCACCTCGGGACCGCCGAATTCACGTAGCCAGATCGCCCGCATGGATCCCCCTCGTGTCGTGCCAGGCCGCCACGAGTCCAACACCTGAACCAGACTTGAAGTCAAGCCGTGGACGGTCAGGCGCCGGTGGACGGCCCGACGCCGGGGGATTCGACCAGCCGGGACAGCACGATGGTGCTGCGGGTGGACGTCACGAACGACTCGGCGCGCAGCCGTTCGAGGGCCGCCTCGAGGTGGGCGATGTCGGCGGCGCGCAGGTGCACCAGCGCGTCCGCCTCGCCGGAGACGGTGTACGCGCCGACCACCTCCGGGTGCCGGCGTGCGGCCACGCCGATCTGCGCCGGGGTGGTCCGGCCGGCGCAGAACAGCTCGACGAACGCCTCGGTGGTCCAGCCGACGGCGGCCGGGTCGACCACGGCCGTGAATCCCCGGATGACGCCGGTGGCGCGCAGTCGGTCGACCCGGCGCTTGACCGCCGGGGCGGAGAGTGACACCCGCGTGCCGATGTCGGCGTACGACGCGCGAGCATCGGCGACGAGCAACGCAATGATCCGCTGGTCAACGGCGTCTATCTGCAACGTTCCGCCTCTGGGAAGCAATGGTTGTGGCTGTTACCAAAGTTCAACGATACCTACTCTTGGTGACCGTGAACCAGCAGCGAGTCCCGCGAAAGCGGACATATCTCATGTGCTCGCCCGAGCACTTCGCGGTCGAGTACGCGATCAATCCGTGGATGGACGTGACCACCCCGGTGGACCGGGCACTGGCCGTCAAGCAGTGGGACCGACTGCGCGAGACGCTGGTCGGACTCGGCCACCAGGTGCACCTGCTCACGCCGGAGCCGGGGCTGCCCGACATGGTGTTCGCCGCGAACGGCGCCTTCGTGGTCGACGGCAGCGTCTACGGCGCGCGGTTCAAGCACGAGCAGCGGACCGCCGAGGCCGCCGTGCACCACGCGTTCTACGAGCAGCAGGGCTGGCGTTTCGTCGCCCCGAGCGAGACCAACGAGGGCGAGGGCGACTTCGCGTACGTGCCGGAGGCGCACGGCGGACTCATCCTGGCCGGGCACGGCTTCCGTACCGAGATCCCGGCACACGCCGAGGCGCAGGAGGCGCTGGGTCGGCCGGTGGTGTCGTTGCGGCTGATCGACCCGCGCTTCTACCACCTGGACGTGGCGCTCGCCGCCCTCGACGACGAGAACGTCGTCTACTTCCCCGGCGCGTTCTCCGCGGCCAGTCAGCGCGTCCTCACGCAGCTCTTCCCGGACGCGGTGATCGCCGATGACGAGGACGCGATGGCCTTCGGGCTCAACCTGGTCAGCGACGGCGCGAACGTGGTGCTCAACAGCGAGGCCACCCGACTGGCGGGCAAGCTCAAGGCCGCCGGTTACACCCCGGTTCCGGTCGAGCTGGCCGAGCTGAAGAAGGGCGGCGGCAGCGTGAAGTGCTGCATCGCCGAACTGCGGCACTGACCCGAACACTGCCGCTTACAGCAGGGGCCGGCCTCCCGTGGGAGACCGGCCCCTGCTTCGTTCAACGGGCGCTCAGCCCAGTGTGGCCAGCTCGTTGATCAGCACGTTCGACATGACCTGACCGTCGCGCTGGACCTCCCGCAGGTACCACTTCTGCTGCGGCGTACGCGGCTGGTTGAACTGCCAGATGCCGCGCGGGCTGTCGATCTGGCCGATCTTGCCCAGCGCGAGGTTGACCTGCTGCGGGCTGGGCGTTCCGCCGGTCAGCTGGATCGCCTGGTCGAGCACCTGCGCCGCGTCGTACGACGCCATCGCGTAGGTCGTGGGCGTGCTCTGGTGCTTCTTGCGGTAGGCCGAGGCGAAGACCCGGTTCGACGTGTTGTTGAGGTCGGCCGAGTAGTTCAGGGCCGTCTGGATGCCCAGCGCGTCCCGGTCCAGGCTCTCCAGCACGGCGCCCTCGGTGAGGAAGCCGGGGGCGTAGACGGGCCCGGAGAACTGGTCGCGCAGCTGCTTGATGAACTCCACGGCGGCCGCGCCCGCGAAGAAGCAGAACACCGCGGTCGGCTTCTTGCGCAGCGCCTTCTCGATGTCCGCCACGTAGGTGGTCTTGCCCGGGTTCGGGGTGGGGTTGGTGTTGGTCACCGGGTCCGCGATGCGCGGGTCGGTGACGCCGAAGCCCTGCTTGAACCCCCGTACGACGTCCGGGCTGCCCACGTTCTCCGGCACGATGATCGCGATCCGGCCGTTCGCCGGGAGCTGGTCGCGCAGGTACAGGCCGAGCGCCCGGCCGGCCTCGTCCAGCACGTACGAGGTACGCCAGATGTAGACGACGCTCTGCAGGCTGCTCGGTGAGGCGTTCGACCCCACGAGCGGGACCCGGGCATCCTCGACGGTGTCGCGGATGCCCACCATCACCGCCGAGTTGACCACGCCGGTGAGTGCCAGCACGTTCTGCTTGAGGAGCTGGTCGACGGCGGCCTTGCCGGTCTTGGCGGTCTCGCCCTCGTCGGCGGTGAGCAGCTCGACCGGGTGGCCACCCAGCTGCTGGTTGTGCAGGTCGAGGAAGAGCTGGAAGCCGTTGGTGATGTCGTCACCGATGGACTTGAACCCACCAGCCTTCGGCGCGATCAGACCGATCTTGATTGGGCTCTTGGGAGCAGTCGGCTGGTCGACGGTGTCGGAGCCGCACGCGGTGGCGAATCCGGTCGTACCGAGCGCGGCCAACAGTTGAAGCGCCCGCCTGCGATTGATCTGCGACACCGAGTTCCCTTCCAGGAGCGTTGCAGGGCGAACAGCGCCCCTCCGGCGTTCTACCTGGTCGGCGACGCTGCGTCAATGGCTATAGATCATCGTGCAGGGACCGCAACACATCCCGCACCCGGGGCCAGGCCGGGGATTCCGGGTCGATCAGGCCGAAATGCTCGCATCCGGGCAGCTCAATAAGGGAAATATCGGATCCTACGGTACGAGCTGCCACCACGAAATCCCGGCTCATCGAGACCGGCACCTGCTCGTCCAGTGAGCCATGCATCACTACCGTGCGTGTTGACATCGGTACCAATGATCGTGGATCGGCCACCGCGTACCGGTCCGGCACGTCCCTCGGGCCACCACCGAGCAGCGCGGCCACCGCGCCGGAGTCCAGGTCCAGCCGGTACGCCTCGGCGAGATCGGCGACCGGGGCCAGGGCCAGCACCCCACCCACCGTCGACGGCGCGGTGGCCGCCGCGTACAGCGCCAGGTGGCCACCGGCGGAATGCCCGATCAGGATCGGTGCGGCCCCGCTCACCCGACCGGGCAGCGCGTGCGCGACCAGCTCCGGCAGCGCCGCGATCCCGGCGAGGGCGTCGGTCAACGTGCCCGGCCAGCCACCGCCCGGTTGCCCGGTACGCCGATACTCCAGTTGCGCCACCGGGTACCCGTCGGCCGCGAGCGCGGCGGCCAGCGGTCCGGTGTGTCGCCGGTCGTACTCGGCCCGCCAGAAGCCCCCGTGCACCACGACGACCAGCGGTCGGGCCGGCCCGGAACCGGCTGGGCGGCGAAGGTCGGCGATCTGGTCGGGGTGGTCGCCGTACGCCACCGTCCGGTCCGGCGCGGGCGCGGGCCGGGTCAGTACGGCGCGTGGGTCGGCGGACATGGCGCGACGGTAGCGCGACCCGCCCGGGTGGTTCGGCCCAGGGGAGACCGGTCCCGGGCGGCATGGGCCGGACCTCCTGGGTAAAGATGGACCCCATGACCGCTGAGCAGAACGACCAGCCCGGCCCCGACGACTCCGGCCACTCCGGCACCGTGGTGGTGGTCGGTCCGGACGGGCGGCCGATCGGCACCGTGCAGACCGAGGAGGGCCACGGCGAGGACCCGACCCGCCTGGTCGAGCAGCCGGCCAAGGTGATGCGGATCGGCAGCATGATCAAGCAGCTGCTGGAGGAGGTCAAGGCCGCCCCGCTCGACGACGCCAGCCGGCACCGGATGCGGGAGATTCACGAACGCTCGATCGTCGAGCTGAAGGAAGGTCTCGCACCCGAGCTGCGCGACGAGTTGGAGCGGATCTCGCTGCCCTTCACCGAGGACAAGGCGCCCAGCGAGAGCGAGCTGCGCATCGCGCACGCCCAGCTCGTTGGCTGGCTGGAGGGCCTGTTCCACGGCATCCAGGCCGCCCTGGTCGCCCAGCAGATGGCCGCCCGGGTCCAGTTGGAACAGATGCGCGGCGGCCGGCAGGCGCTGCCCAGCGGCCCCGGCGGGGTCGTCCCCGGCATGCCGGGCCTCGGCCAGCCGGGCGGCGGTGAGGGTCACAACACCGGCCAGTACCTCTGACCGGTCACTGGACCCCGAAGACCTTCTCCAGGTACGCGGCCACGCCGTCCTCGGAGTTCGAGCCGGTCACCTCGTCGGCGACCGCGAGGACGGCGGGGTGCGCGTTGGCCACCGCCACGCCGCGCCCCGCCCAACTCAGCATCGGTACGTCGTTCGGCATGTCGCCGAAGGCGACCACGTCCGCCGCGGCCACGCCGAGCCGGTCGCAGTACCAGTCGAGCCCGGCCGCCTTGGTCACCCCGGCCGCGGAGATCTCCACCAGTCCGGAGGACGACGAGTGCGTCGCCTCGGCCAGCCCGTGCAGCGTCGTGGCGATCAGCGCCGCGAACGCGTCCGGGTCCTGCTCGCCGGCCCGGGCGAGGAGCTTCACCGCCGGCACGGAGAGCAGCTCCTCCGGCGTCTCGATCGGCCGGATGGCGTCGGCGTCGGCATCCCAGCGCAGCGGGTAGTGCGCCTCGTGTCGCATCTCCCGGCTGTCCAGGATCTCCACGGCGAAGCTGATGCCGGGCACCTCGGCGCGCAGCCGCCGGGCCACCTCCACCAGATGCTGAGGAGCGAGCGGGTCGGCCCGGAGCACCTCGTCGTTGAACGGGTCGTAAACCACGGCGCCGTTCGCGCACACCGCCGGCAGCGGCTCGGCGAGCTGGTCGTACACCATCTTGAGCCAGCGGACCGGGCGGCCGGTGACCAGCACGACCGGCGTGCCTCGCGCGGAGATCCGCGCGAGCACGTCGGCGGTGTGCGGGCTGACGGTGTGGTCGTCGCGGATCAGCGTGCCGTCGATGTCCGTGGCTACCAGGCGGGGTGTCTCTCCCATCATCGGGAGAGTAGTCGGTCCAGATACACCGCCACCCCGTCGTCGTCATTACGCAGGGTCACCTCGTCGGCGGCCGCGCGGACGTCGGGGTGAGCGTTGGCGACCGCCACCCGCGACCAGCCGGCCCACTCGAACATCGGCAGGTCGTTGGGCATGTCGCCGAAGACCAGCACGTCGGCCGGGTCGACCCCGAGCGTCTGCGCCACGACGGTCAGCCCGGTCGCCTTGTCCACCCCCGGCGGGCAGATCTCGATGAAACCGAGCCCGGCCTGGGTGAGCGTGGCGACCTGGGGTGAGACGATCCGGCGGGCCACCGCCAGCAGTTCGTCCACGTGGTGGTCGGCGGTTCTGGCGAACGCCTTGAGCACGTCGCAGGAGAGGCACTCGTCGCGGGTGCGCGCCTCGAACCGGTCCTGATAGGGCCAACTGGGGTGATAGTCACCCCAAAGCGGCGCGTCGTGCTCGTCGGACGCCTCGACCATCACCGTCAGCGGACCGACCTCGGCCTCCAGGTCGGCGAGCAACCGGGCCAGCACCTCGGCGGGCAGGCGCTCGTCGCGGAGCACCACCGGGCCCGCCGGGTCGCTCTGGTCGACCACCCGTCCGCCGCCGGCCATCACCAGGAAGTCAGCGGCGCGGATGTCGTTGCGGGTCAGCTCGGTCAGGCGAGGGCCGCGTCCGGTCGCGCCGACCACCGGAATACCGGCGGCCCGCACCCGGTCGAGCACCCCGTGGGTGTACGCGGAGACGGTGTCGTCGCTGCGGACGAGTGTTCCGTCGAGGTCGGTCGCGATCAGCTTGGGCAGTCCTGGGCGGGTCATCGTTCCTCCTTCGCCCACCGCCGTCGCAGCCAGCCGTGCGGTCCTGGTCGAGACCCGGCGTGACGGCGGGCAGCAACCGTACCTCGCGGAAAGGGTCGCAACCATGGCTTCCCGGCGAATCGGGCACCAACACGCAGCGCCCCAGAGATGTCCACCCCGCCCTCGCGCGCCCTCGCGCGCCCTCGCCCCCGACCCGCGCCGATCTTGCGCTTTCGGTGGCCGATTTGTTGGCTTGTGCGCCTTGTGTGACGACAGAAACCGCAAGATCGGCGCGGGTCGGGGTGGGTGGGTCAGGTGGGGTTTTCGGGGCGGGCGAAGGGGGTGGCGGGCTCCACCGTCAGGTCGGCGGGAGCGGGTAGGCCGTCTTCCGGCTTCGGGGCCGGGCGGCGACGCCAGGACCGCATCGCGGGGACGTCGGCGCGGGCGACGTCGTCGGCCGGCCCCGGGGACGCGCCGGTCGGTACGGCCCACGCCCGTTGCAGGGCGGCGCCGAAGAGGACGCACGTGACGAACGCCAGAATGAGACCGCGGCCGTACTCGACCTGGAACCCCTGCTCGGACGAGTAGAGCAGGGCCCGCTCCCCGGTGTCGTCGAGCATCGCGGTGGCGGCGACCAACACCGCCAGCAGCGCGCCGGCCAGCGTGAGCCCGACCAGCCGCGCGTTCGCCCGGACCGCCGCCGTGCCCCCCAGCGCCAGGGCCACGGCGCAGGCCAGGGCGAGCAGGCCGGCGAGGTAGGCGACTCCGAAGCCACCGATCTCGGACACGCTGGCGCGCACCTCGATCGTGTTGGGGCCCTCGGGACCGCCGCTGGGCACGGTCGTCAGCACCCACTCACCGATCATCGACGCGATACCGGCCACCGCGCCGAGGCCGGCCAGCAGCAGCGGCAGGCGAGGGTCTCGGGTCAGGCCGACCAGGGGGTTACCGAACCGGCGTGCCCGCGCGGGCTCGTCGGCGCCCCACTCGATCACGGCCGGCGCGTCGGACGGGTCCCCCTGGCGCGGAACGGGCAGATCCTCGGGCATCGGCCATCCCTCCGCCGGTCACGGGTCTGCGTCGAATCATGGCACAGCCCATGGTCGGGGCGCTGCCGTCGACACCGCGCGCCGCCCGCGTCCGCCGCCGCCGGAGAGCACGGTGACGGGAATCGCAGGGCGGTCGTCGGCGGCGGTCGGTCGCCCGGCGGTCGGGTATCCGCTAGCGTTCTCGACATGCCTATCCGTACCGCTTCCGCACAATGGCAGGGCAATCTCACCGAGGGTTCCGGCACCGTCCGCACCGGTAAGGGCGGCCTGTCCGGCAACTACTCCTTCAAGTCGCGCTTCGAGGAGGGCGAGGGCACCAACCCCGAGGAGCTGATCGCCGCCGCGCACGCGGGCTGCTTCTCGATGGCGTTCTCGAAGGCCCTCGCCGACGCCGGCACCACGCCCACCTCGGTCGAGACCACTGCCAAGGTCCATCTGGACAAGACCGATGCCGGGTTCAGCGTGACCCGGATCGACCTCGAGACCGTCGGCCAGGTGCCCGGCGTCGACGAGGCGGAGTTCCAGAAGCTCGCCGAGGCCGCCAAGGCCAACTGCCCGATCTCCCGCCTGCTCTCGCCGGGCACCGAGATCACCCTCACCGCCCGCCTGGCCGCCTGACCCGGCGACCCGCACACGTGGACCCGGCCCGGGTCGCCGAGCGCGACCCGGCCGACCGGTCCCGCGTCGGGCAGAATGGACCTCGTGCCGGTGGAGATGACCCGCGAGCGCTTCGAGGAGCTGGTCGCTGACGCCCTCGACGAGGTGCCCGAAGAGCTTCTCGGCCTGATGAACAACGTGGTGATCCTCGTCGAGGACGACCCGCCGCCGGGTGAAGCCGACCTGCTCGGCCTCTACGAGGGACATGCGCTCACCAACCGGGGCTGGGACTACTCCGGCGTACTGCCAGACCGGATCTTCATCTACCGGCACCCGATCCTGCGGATCTGCGACAACGACGAGGACGTCGTCGACGAGGTGGCGGTGACCGTGGTGCACGAGATTGCCCACCACTTCGGCATCGACGACGAGCGGCTGCACGACCTGGGCTGGGGCTGACGCGTCGCTGAACCGATGGCCGCTGGTTGCCGTGGTCACCTACCGTCGGTGCAGCGACCGCGACCATTTCAGGAGGCACCCTTCATGCGCAGCGAGCTGTTCTCGTCGGAGAATCTGGAGAAGGAGTCGGCGCAGGCAGGCATGCGTCTGCAGAACTCCAAGATGTTGAAGATCGAGCTCAACGGCGAGGCGATGGCCCGGGTCGGCTCGATGGTCGCCTACCAGGGCAACGTGCAGTTCCAGGCCCTGGGCTCGGGCGGCCTCGGCAAGTTCCTCAAGCAGAAGCTCACCGGCGAGGGCGTCCCGCTGATGAAGGTCACCGGTCAGGGTGACGTCTTCCTCGCCGAACTGGCCAAGGACGTCCACATCATCGACCTGGAGCCGGGCGACGCGCTCTCCATCAACGGCTCCAGCGTGCTCGCCTTCGACTCGACCCTGCAGTACGACATCAGGATGGTCGGCGGCGCCGGCATGGCCTCCTCGTCCGGGCTGTTCAACTGCGTGTTCAGCGGCTACGGCCGGATCGCCATCACGACCAAGGGCACCCCGGTGGTGCTCAACGTGGACGCCCCCACGTACGTCGACCCGCAGGCCGCCGTCTGCTGGTCGGCCAACCTCCAGACCGGCTACCACCGGGCCGAGCAGCTCGGTCTCGGCACGCTGCTCGGTCGGCGCACCGGCGAGTCGTTCACCATGAGCTTCGCCGGTCAGGGCTTCGTCGTGGTGCAGCCGTCCGAGGAGCCGCCCGTCATGGGCAGCGGTCAGCAGCAGCAGGAGGGCGGCCTGCTCGGCGGTCTGCTGAGCTGAGCGTCGACGCGGCCGGGGCGCGCGCCACCCGCCCCGGTCAACTCATCTCGCCGGTGCGCAGTCGCGCCAGCCAGGCCGCCGCGTCGGCGTAGTCGACGTCCGACAGGCCGGCAGGCGCGGGCACCCGCCGCTCGCCGGCCTCGACCCAACGGTGTCGGGGGTAGGACCCGAGGAAGCGGACCTCCGCGCACACCCGGCGCAGTCCTTGCAACGCCTCACCGAGGCGTACGTCGGCAACGTGCCCGGTGCAGTCGAGGAAGAAGACGTACCGGCCCAGCGCCTCACCGGTCGGGCGGGACTCGATCCGGGTCAGGTTCACCCCCCGTACGGCCAGCTCGACCAGCACCGACAGCAGCGCGCCCACCCGGTCGTGGGCGATGTAGACGGCCAGCGAGGTGAGGTCGTCACCACTCGGCGGTGGGGGTGGCCCGGGACGGGAGACCAGCACGAACCGGGTCACCGCGTCGGGGTGGTCGGCGATCTTGTCGGCGAGCAGCGTGAGCCGGTGCCGGGCCGCCCCGATGGGCGCGCAGATCGCCGCGTCGTACTCGCCGGACCCGACGCCGGCCGCCGCCGCGCCGTTGGAGAGGACATCGACGACCGTCGCGTCGGGCACGTGGTCGCGCAGCCAGCCCCGGCACTGGGTGGATGCCTGCGGGTGTGCCGCGATCGAGCGGACCGTCGACAGCGCGGTGCCCGTTCGCGCGGCGAGCACGAACTCCACCGGCAGGATCACCTCGCGGGTGATCACCAGTGGCTCACCTTCGACGATCTCGTCGAGGGTGACGCCGACTGCCCCGCCGATCGAGTTCTCCAGCGGTACGAGGGCGGCGTCGGCATCCCCGGCCCGGATGCTGTCGAGCGCCTCCCCCACGCTGCGAGCCGGCGTACGGGAGCCCTGTTCGGCGGCCGGGATGGTGCGCAGGGCCTGCTCGGCGAAGGTGCCCTCGGGGCCGAGGTAGACGAAGCGCGTAGGTGGTGTTCCGGGCATGCCGCCCAGACTACGCACCCGGTCCGATCGACGGAGAAGGATCGCAGGCGAGCGTACGGATCCCGGCCGGCCCGGTGGCACGGACCTCGATGGTGCACACGTCGGTGCCGGCCGTGACCAGTTGCAGAGCCGCTGGCCCGCCCTGGGTGACGACCTGAAGCTCCTCGTGCCCGGTCACCTCCAGCACGGTGTACTGCCAGTCCCCGGCGCACAACGGGCCGGTGCGGACCCGGACCCGGACGTTGTCCGGGAGCACCGAGGCCCGGCCGCGGAGCAACTGCACCACCCGCTGCCCGGTCGGCCCGTTCCGGCAGGCCGTCGCCACCAGGCCGGGCTCCGGGGTGGCCGGGCCGGTGGTCGGTGGCGGTGCGGTCGGCGCGGTCGGCGCGGTCGAGGGGGTGCCCGTCGCGACGACGGTCGGGCCCGACGGCCTGGGACTGCTGGCCCCGGTGGGCACGCCGGCCGGGTCACGCAGCTCGGGAGGGGCTCCGCAGCCGGTCAGCGCTCCGATCGTGAGGAGCGCCAGCAGCGCGGCCCGCACGGGCGCGGTGGGGGCAGCCGGGTGGCGGGGTGGGGTGAACGGCACGGGCCGGTCCTCGGGACATCGGGATACGTCGCGGCCGGGGTGGCCGAGCCCATCGTAGGGCGAGCGGTCGGCCGGGTGAAGCTCAGCCGAGGACGCGGTGTCCGGCGCGTTCCAACGCGGTCGTGCCCTCGGCCAGTCGGACGGCCGGCAGCAGCACGTAGTCGGTCTCGAAGGTGGAGAAGGTGACCATGCTGACCCGGGCCGCGGCGAGTGGGTCCACGAGGGCCGCGAGCGTGCCGGTGCCGTCCAGGCCCGCTGGAGCGGCCACTCGGAGGCAGCGCCAGATGGTCTCCACCACGGCCTCGTCGGGCAACCGGTCGGCCGGGCAGATCACCGAGATCCCGTCGGCGGTCCAGCTCACCATGACGACGTCGGCGCGACCCAGTCCGCTCGACAACGCGGCCGGCAGGGTGGTGCCGCCACCCAGCCGGGACACGGCGTACTCCCCCGGCAACAGAGTGATATCGAGCATGAGGGCACCTTACGGCGTGGAAGCGAGCCCATCCGGGCATCGCCGCGTGCGGCGAACGCCACAAAACGCCGCAGGTCAGACCTCGGAGAAGAAGGTGAGCGAGCCCGCGACGACGCCGTCGGAGAGCACCGGGGTGGAGATCGCGTCGACCGTCGCGTCGGGGCCGCCGGTGGAGGCGGCCTGCACCCGCAGCAGGCCCCGGGCGAGCCGGCCGGAAGAGAGCGCCAACAGGGGCGGAATCTTGTCGATCTCGGCTTCGGTCAGCTCGCCCCGGTTGGCGGTGAAGTCGAGCAGGCGAAGACCGCCGTCGAGGAGCGGACGCCCGATCAGGCCGGCGGGCTCGCCCAGGCAGAGCAGCGCGCAGCCGGCGGCGGAGATGGCCACCACGCGGGTGTCGGCGTCGATGAGCAGGCAGGGCTCGTCCGCCCGCCCGACGGTCGAGGACCACTGGCCGACATTGTCGAACTCGGGCTCTGTCGAGGCTCGGGCCGACGGCGCGAACACTTCCGAGAGCGAGAGTTCGACGTGGGCCACCGCGCCTCCTATGTACAACGACGGACTGTCCACGCTAGCCGGTCAACGACGGATTCACCGAGCGAGCCGGGTCACCGCACCACAGCGGAGAACCTCCGGGCGGCCGGCGACGGCGCGGGAGCCGGTGGGTAGGTGGGGGACCGGGGCCGCGTGGCGTCGCCGGTGACGTTACCGGCGGTGGGCCGCCTTGTCAGCGGCCGTTCGGCCCTCCTCGTACCACCGGTAGTCGGCCGATGGACGGTACGTGCCGCTCAGCCAGGTGCTCGGGTGCTGCGCCACCCGGGCCAGCTTCTCGGCCGTGGTCGGGCTGATCCGGTTGCCCCCGGCGACGAGGAGCCGGTCCAGCTCCCGGTGGGTGGCCATCAGACAGTCCTTCGGGAGGCCGTAGACGCTGATCACGCCAGAACCCACGAAGGTCAGCACCGGCGTCACCGGGATGGTCAGCCCCACCGCGTCGGAGAGGGCCTTGCTGGCCCGCTTGGCGTCCCGTCGGGCCTCGGTCACGTACGGGGGTCGCTTCCCGTTGATCTGTACGACGTCCCCGGCGACGAGCACCCGGGCCCGGCCGTGGTCGGCGACGGTCACCGCGAACAGCCCGCTCGGCCCGATGGCGAGGAATCCGGCGCGGTCGTCCTGGGCGCGGTCGAGCAGGACGTCCGCCACGTCGGTGCGGGGCCACTCGATGACGTGCCAGGACGGCCCGAGGTGGTCGAGTTGACCGAGCGCCCGCGCTCCGGCTGCCTCCAGCCGCCGGGCGCCTCGCTCGGCACGACGGCGGCGGGCCCACTCGAGCGGTGTGGGGCGGACCGGTTCCAGAGCCCCCGGCGCCTCGACGCGGGGGTGGGGCACCGCAATGGGCGGCAGTGCCCGTGCGGTCGGTACGGCTCGTCGTGCGGGAAAGACAGTCATCGCGACCTCCGGCAAAAGGTCCCTCGAAGTTATGTCCTCACTACCCTACGTTGCCACTGTGGGTGTTCGGCAAGCCGGAGCGCCGGAGTGACTGTGGATGAATGCCATATTCATCCACAGTTCTTTTCTCGGATGCCGCCAAACCCTGCCCTACGCTGCGGGAGTGACCCACTACGTCGACAGTGAAGTCGGCCGGCTCGGCACCGTCCTGCTGCACCGGCCCGGCCCGGAACTGGCCCGGCTCACCCCGCGCAACAACGACTCGCTCCTGTTCGACGCGATCCCCTGGGTCGGCCGCGCCCAGGAGGAGCACGACGCCTTCGCGGCCGCGCTGCGCGAACGCGGGGTCGAAGTGCTCTACCTGGCCACCCTGCTGGCCGAGACGCTGGCCGTCGAGGACGCCCGCGCCGAACTGACCGAGCAGGTGCTGCGCTCGCGCCGCCTCGGCGACACGCTCCGCGCCCGGGTCGCCGATCACCTCGCCTACCTGGACCCGGTCGCGCTGGCCGACGTGCTGACCGCCGGGCTGGCCCACGAGGAGCTGCGGATCAGCTCGGAGCGGCCGGGCGGGCTCGTCTACACCCTGATGGACCGCCACGACTTCGTCATCGACCCGCTGCCCAACCTGCTCTTCACCCGGGACTCGTCGCTGTGGATCGGCGACCGGGTCGGCGTCACCAGCCTCGCCATGCCGGCCCGCCGCCGGGAGACCACCCTGACCGACGCCATCTACCGGCACCACCCCCGGTTCGCCGGCACCGACTTCGTCTACCGGCCCGACCTGGAACACCTGGAGGGCGGGGACGTGTTGCTGCTCGCACCCGGCGTGCTCGCGGTCGGCGTGGGTGAGCGGACCACTCCGGCGGGCGCGGAACGCCTCGGCCGGCAGGTCTTCGCCGCCGGCCTGGCCCACACCATCCTGGTGGTGCCGATCGCCCAGAAGCGCGCCACGATGCACCTGGACACGGTCTGCACGATGGTCGACGTCGACGCCGTCCTGATGTATCCGAACATCGCCAGCACGCTCTCGGCGTACACCGTCATCGCCGGCGCGGACGGCGAGGACCCACGGGTGGACGGCCCGGCGCCCTTCCTGCGGGCCGCTGCCGACGCGATGGACCTGGACCAGCTCCGGGTCATCGACACCGGCCTGGACCCGGTGACGGCGGAACGCGAGCAGTGGGACGACGGCAACAACACCCTCGCCCTCGCGCCCCGGCTCTGCGTCGGTTATGAGCGCAACACGGAGACCAACGCGCAGTTGGAGCGGGCCGGCATCGAGATCATCCCGATTGCCGGGTCGGAGCTGGGCTCCGGCCGGGGCGGCCCGCGCTGCATGTCCTGCCCGATCGTCCGCGAGCCGCTGCGCGTCCGCGGCTGAACCCGGCCACCGCTGCCCGGTGGGGCGTAACGGGCAGCGGTAGCCGGGTCAGCGCAGGGTGAGCTGGCGGCCGAGCAGCCCCTGGCGGGCCCGCCGACCTGCGGCGTCCAACGCCTCGGTGCTGGCGAGGGCCTCCGCGTAGCGCTTGGCGAACTGTGCGACCGGGTCCTCCCACTCGCTCGCCGGCGTCTCCTCCGGCAGGTCCCAGACGGGGACCAGCCGGCCGTGGGCGCGGAACATCCCGGCGAACTTCGTCTGGTCGCCGAGCGTCAGCGTGCCGGCCGCGCCGAGCCGGGCCAGCGCGTCGAGGGCGGCGTCCTCGTCGTCCGGCAGCACCCAGCGCACGTGCGACTTCTCGGGGACCCGGCACCAGTACGCGGCCTTCGCGGCGGTCATCCGCACGGTCGGGTAGATGGCGGCGTTCGCCCGTTCCAGGGAAGCCTGGACGCCCGGGTCGTCGGTCGCGCCGGGATCGAGCCAGAACTCGAACCCGTCGTGCATGGTGATCTCCAGCGGGCCGTCCACCAGGATGTCCTGGAGTCGCGGCCCGGCCCCGGGCAGCGGCGGCACGGACACCTGGCCGCCCGGCTCGGTGCGTAGCGCGCAGAGCAGTGCCTCGGCCAGGTCCCGGGAGACGTCGCCGGACTGCTGGTGCCGCTGGAGTCCGATGAGCACCTGGCCGTCCGGCTTGCTCACGGCGGGCGCGGCCATCGGCAGCACCGTGGCCAGGGTCGCCGACCGGTCGCCGAACTCCTCGACCAGGGCGGGCGCCAGTCGCAGCGGGGCGGACGCGGCGGGCACCAGCTCGCGCAGCGCGATCCACTCAGGCTCGTCCACCAGGCCCTCGAAGGGGCGCGGCACGAAAACGTCCCGCACCTTGTCCCGACGGGGGGTGGTGTCGCTGGCTGCTCGCTGGCTCTTTCGACGCTTGCTCACGGCGTCACAGCCTAGAGCCCTCGACCGTGCACCGTGGCCCGGACCCGCCACCGGGGAGTCAGTTCGCCGCGACCAGCCGGGGAGTGGGATCGAACTCCGCCCAGACGCGCTGGCCCATGCCGTCCCGCTCGACGCCCCAGCGGGTCGCCAGGCCGGCCACGATGTGCAGGCCCCGCCCGTCCGCCGCGTCGAGGCCGGCGGTGCGGATCCGGGGGCCGGTGGCCGCGCCGCCGTCGGTCACCCGCAACTGGATCCGTGGGCCGTTGGCGGACGGCCGCAGCCGCCAGGCCACCCGGACCACACCGCCGGGCAGGGGACGGGCGTGCCGGACCGAGTTGCCCACCAGTTCGGCCAGCACCGCGATCAGGTCCGCGAGGAGCGCCGGGGGTACGACGTCCGCCAGGTCGTCGGCGAGCCGATGCCGGGCCAGTCGTGCGCCGGCGGGGTGATGGGGAACCACCACGCACCACGCCCGATCCCTCGCCGCCGTCGCCACCGTCGCCTCCACGTCGCGCCCCGCTGGTCAACCGCGCGGTAGTCGCACCTCTGCGACCGTACCGCCGTCGGTCCTCGGACGTAGGGATACCCATCCATTCTGTTGTTCAACGATCCGACGGACGAGATAGAGGCCGAGCCCCGCTCCGGGGTAACCGCGCCGGTCACCGGACTCGCCCTGCCAGAACCGGTCGAAAGCGCGTTCCACGTGCTCCGGCCGGATGCTGATGCCGCGGTCACTCACCCGGAACGCGACCAACTGACCGTCGACCCCGGCAGTGACTTCAATGGGGGAGCCCGGCGGCGAGTACTTTCCGGCATTGGTCACCAGCTCGGTCAGGACGGTCGCCAGGCTGGGCCGGTGGCCGAGCGCCTTGGGCAGGTCGACGGGCAGCCGAAGCGTCAGCCGGTGCCGTAGCTCCGCCGGCAGGTCCACCACTGCGGCGCGCAGCGCCGCACCGAGGTCGAACGGGGTGGGCGGCTCGTCCGCGGGTCCTGTCTCGGCCGCCGAGGAGAGCAGCCGGTCGACCAGCCGGGCCAGTTCGTTGGCGCGCTGCCCGATCACCCGGGCCGCCTGCCGCCGGTCGCCGTCGGTCAGCGACTCCCAGTGGTCGGTGAGGGTGTCCGCGTACCCCTTGATGACGGTGACCGGCGTGCGTAGCTCGTGGCTGGTCACCGCGACGAACAGTTCCCGGTCGTGGTCGCGGCGCTGCTGGTCGGTGATGTCGCGGAAGGTGACCACCCGCAGCGCGCCCGGGCCGGGCAGGTCGCCGGAGGTGATGCGCAGCCAGCGCCCGTCCGGCAGCCGGTGGTCGCGGACCTGCCCGGCGGGCGGCAGCGGCAACGGCAGCGGCCGGTTCAGGGCCTGATCCGTCGCGCAGCCGGTCACCTGGACGGCGGCCGGGTTCCACAGCCGGACGTGCCCGTCCCGGTCGACCACCGCCAGCCCGTCGGCGAGCGCCGCCACCACCGGCCCGTCCCCGTGCACCGGCAATCCGCTCTGGTCGCCGTACATGTGGGCGACGCAGGAGGCGAGGTACGCGATGACGCCCTGCTGCTCGGCGCCCGGCTCGTCGTCGCCCGGATAGAGGGCGTGCAGGCTGCCGACGGTGTGACCGCCGATCTCGGCCCGGGAGACCACCATCCGGCGTAGTCCGCTGCCGGCCAGTTCGGCGGCGAGCTTGCCGCTCAGGTCGGTCACCCGGACCTGGCTCACCCGGGGGCCGGAGAGCAGGCGGACCGTGTCCGGGTCGTCCGCCGCGAGCGGCCGGCCGAGGGCCCACTCCGCCGCGCCGGTGGCCGCGATCACCCGGCCGCCGGTCGGACCGAACTCGACGAACGCCATCCCGCTCGCGCGCAGCGCCGGTTGGGTCATCCGGAGGAGTTGGGTGAGGACCGGCAGGCCCGCGTCCCCCGCATTGATCATCTCGATCACGACGGTGTGGCCGGCGAGGAGAGCGGGAAAGTCGATACGCTCCGGCATGTGCCGAGTCTGCCCCGCCGGCCCGGCTTTCGGCACCCCTGGTCGTCGTGTGTTCAGCGGTCCCGCCGGGCCAGGACGTGCGCCGGTCGGTCCGTGATGATCCCGTCCACCTCCTCGGCCAGCACCAGCTCCACGTCGGCCGGCTCGTTGACCGTCCAGACGTACACCTGGTTACCGGCGGCGCGCAGCGCGGGCAGCAGGTGGGGGCGGGCCCGGAGCAGGCCGATGCCCGGGCCGGCGATGCGGGCGCCGAACGGCAACCGGCCGAGACGCAGCCAGGGTGGCAGCACCTCCAGCAGCAGCACCGTGGGCAGCGCCGGGGCCAGCTCCCGGATCCGTCGTACGGCCAGCGGAGAGAACGACATGACGGTCACCTGGACCGGATCGTCGGGTGCCGGATCGACCAGCCCGTACTGCCGTAGCAGGTCGACCAGCCGCCGCTCCACCAGTGAGCCGAAGCGCGACGGATGCTTCGTCTCCACGAGCAACCGGACGGGCCGCCCGGCGGCGAGCACCGCGTCGAGCAGCCGGGCCAGGGTCAACAGCCGGGTGTGCGACTCGTCCGGCGGCAGGTCACCGCCCGGCGCGCCGGCCGGATGCCACGAACCGAAGTCCAGCGCGTCCAACTCGGCGAGAGTACGCGCGCTGACCAGCCCGCGACCGTTGCTCGTGCGGTCCAGCCGCCGGTCGTGTACGCAGACCAGATGACCGTCCCGGGTCAGCCGGACGTCGCACTCCAGCCCGTCGGCACCCTCGTCGAGGGCGCGCAGGTATGCGGCGAGGGTGTGCTCCGGAAGGTCGTACGAGGCGCCGCGGTGCGCGAAGACCAGTGGTCCGCCCATCCCGCCCGCCTCAGATGACCTGGCCGGGCTGCCCGTTCGCGTCGACCACCGGCCGGCCGACCGCCGCCCACTGGCGCATCCCGCCGTCGGCGTTGCGTACCTGCCCCCAACCGTTATTGATTAGGTAGGCGACGACCTGGGCGGATCGTCCACCGGAGCGGCAGATGACGGCCACGTCCCGGTCGGTCGGCACCTCGGCCAGCCGAGCGGGCAACTCCATCATCGGCAGGTGGTGTGCGGTGGGGGCGTGGCCGGCCGCCCATTCGTCGGCCTCCCGCACGTCGAGCAGGTAGGTGTCGTCGGCGATCTCGGTCACGGGCACGGTGGGAACCTGGGGTCCGAACACAGGAAGCAACACTAGATCCTCGGCGGCCGGATCGGCACCGACCCGGCCGTCGCCACGGTTACAACCGGGTCACCCAGCGCGGGTTGGCCTGCGCCCAGGCCGGTACGCGGGTGCCCCGGACCGCCTCGAACAGCCCATTGCCGCCGTTGTCGAGCACCACGTACGAGACCTGGTCGATGGTCTGCGGGGACGAGGGCACCTGGACGCCGCGCATCCCGTCGGGCGGCAGCGCGCGGAGCGCGACGAGCAGGTCCTCGAGGGGTACGCCGTTGGTGTCGACGGTCAGCGAGCCACCGACCGCCCGGAGCACCTGGTCCAGCTTCACCGGATTGTTCCGCAGGTCGGCGTCGCCGGCGCTGTCCAGCATCGCCCGCAGGAGTTGCTGCTGGTGGCGTTGTCGGTCGAAGTCGCCCCCGGGCAGGTCGTAGCGCTGCCGTACGTAGTCCAGCGCCTGTGCCCCGTCCATCCGCTGGCAGCCGGTCCGGAAGACCCGATTGGTGTGGATCGAGCGCACCTCGGTGTCGACGCACATCTGCACCCCGCCCAGGAGGTCGATCACCTTCCGGAAGCCGGCGAAGTCGATCAGGGCGGCACCGTCGAACCGGATGCCGGTGAGCCGGTTCAGGGTGGTGGAGAGCAGTCGGCTGCCGGCCGGTCCGCCGCCGCCGTGCTCGTACGCGGCATTGATCTTGTCGGGGCCGCCGCCGAAGCCGTTCGCCGGTGGGATGGCGACCAGCAGGTCACGCGGAATGGAGACCAGATACGCCGCACGCCGTCCGGCGGGCACGTGCACGATGAGGATGGTGTCGGAGCGCTGGTCCGGCTCGCTGCTGCCGGCCCGCCGGTCGGTGCCGATCAGCAGGTAGTTGAGCGCCCCGTCGAGGTCGGTCCGGTCGGTGCGGGCGTCGGCGTCGAGCAACTGCTCCTTGGTGACCGTTCGGTCGTACCGGTGGGTCAGTGTCTTGAGGCCCGCCACGGCGAGCCCGGCCAGCAGGACGAGGGCCAGGCCGACACCGAGCAGGAGGCGTGGCCAGCGATCGCGGCGCGACCCGGCCGGGCGTGCCCGGCTGGCCGCGTTCCGTCCCCACCTGGACGTGACCGCCTCCCCGCAGCCGATACGTGAACATTGCTCACGTCAGGCTACGGTCAGTGACGGGACCGTCGCCGGGCTTTGCGCGACTTGGTCCCGCGCGCGCCCGCTACTTCCGGCCGGAGATCACCTGGGGGTGGGTGAAGACGAACTCGGCGAGCTTGTCCTGCTTGACCGCCTCGAACATCTCCATCGTCTCCGCGCTCAACGCCTCACGGTTGTTGCCGTTGCCGTTGAAGTTGCCGTTGTTGGTCTTCAACATGGTCAACTCGTTCGCGGTCACGCCACGCATGGTGAAGATGAAGTTCTCGATCGGCACGCCGCCGGTGTCCAGGACGAAGGCCTTGCCGGCCGCCTTGATCAACGAGTTCATCTTGGCCGGGTTGGTCAGCATGCCGCCGTCGGTGGCCTTCCGGGCCATCGCCTTGATCAGCTGCTGCTGGTTCTGCTGCCGGTCGTAGTCGCCGCCGGGGAGGCCGTAGCGCTGCCGGGCGTAGTCGAGGGCGGCCCAGCCCTCCATCTCCTGGCAGCCCTTCTTGTGCACCACCGGGGTCATCGACTTGCCGGTCTTCTTGGCGTCGGCGTTCCACATCGGCTTGCCGTCGACGAACGACATGTGCTTCGACTTGACCTCGTGGCTGACGCAGATCTTGACCGTGCCCAACGTGTCGATGACGTTCTTGAAGCCGCCGAAGTTGATGATCGCCGCGCCGTCGAAGCTGACCCCGGTGAGGCGCTTGATCGTCTGAGCCATCAACTGGGCGCCACCCTCCCAGCCGCCGCCGTTCCGGGCACCGGCCTGGAAAGCGGCGTTGATCTTGTCGGTGCCGCCGGGGAAGCCGCTCTTCTTGAAGGGCGGGATCTGCGCCTCGGTGTCCCGGGGGATCGAGATCAGGTACGCCTGGTCGTGCGAGGCCGGGATGTGCAGGATGATGATGCTGTCCGACCGGACGTCGTCGGCGGCCCACCGCTCCCGCGCGTCCACGCCGAGCAGCAGCATGTCGATCGGGCCGTCCAGGCTCGCGCCGCCCTCGGCGTCGGTCTTGCCGGCTTCACCGAGCAGGTTGCGCTGGGCGATGTCGCCGGTGGCCTGACCGATCAGCACCTTCGAGCCGACGATGGCAACCCCGCTGCTGAGCATCAGTACCGCGCCGAAGATCACGGTCAGCCGGGCCCAGAGCGGATCCCTGCGCCGGGGCCGCTTCTTTGCCGGCCCCTTGCCGCCCGTCCGACTGCCACCATCACCCGGCGGACGACCGCCCGGACCACCGCCCGACGGGCCGGGCTGCACCGGTATGGACGCAGCGATACGACCGCTCTGCGCGGCGGATTTCGTGGACGGAGGGCGACGGCTGGCCTGAACCGGCATTCGTGCTCCAGCTCGTGATCAGGAGGGGGCGGCACCACTGTACGTACATCAATTCGACTTTGCGAGTTCATCTGGACTCAATTGGGACGACAGGTCCGGTCAACCGGGCGATCGGTCGTACTCGATCACCGAAACGGTGAGTCCATCTCGCGTTGGGTAACCCGCCGCCCCCTCCGCGCGCTCAGCCGCCGTCGGAGTTCTTCGGCGGGTTGGCCTTCACCCAGTCCGCCATCGTGTCCGCCGACATGGCCTTGTACATCGCCAGCGCCTTCTCCCGGTCCGAGACCACCACCGACTCGCCGTTGATCGTGTCGCTGCCCGAGTTCGGGCTGGTCAGGAACGTCAGGTTCTCGCCGCGCAGGTTGCGGAACTGCACCGCCATATCGGTCAACGAGAAACCCTGGTCGACGGTCACCGCCGCGGTCACCGACTTGAGGAAGTCGTTGAGCTTCTTCGGGTTCGCCAAGGTGCCCGTGCTCGCCGCCTTGTCCATCAGCGCCCGCAGGAACTCCTGCTGGTGCCGCATCCGGGCGAAGTCGCCGTCCGGGAACTGCTTGCGCTGCCGGATCCAGTCCAGCGCCTCCGCGCCGTCCATGTGGTTGGTGCCCTTGGTGAACGTCCGGTACGGCTTGTGGATCGAGGTGATCGTCCGCTCCACCTTCAGGTCCACCCCGCCGAGGGCGTCGGTGACCTCCTTGAAGCCGCCGAAGTCGATCGCCATGACGTGGTCGATCCGCACGTCGCTGAAGCACTCGACGGTACGGACCGCCAGCGGCAGGCCACCGAAGGCGAACGCCGCGTTGATCTTCGCGCGCTGGCCGGAGCCGCAGTCCGCGCCGGCGCTCTCCGGGATCGGCACGTACAGGTCACGCGGAATGGAGACCAGGTACGCCTCCTGGTGGTCGGCGGGGATGTGCATCACGATGATGGTGTCGGCCCGCCACTGGCTCTTGGTGTCGACCGGCGCGTCCGGGTCCCGGGAGTCGCTGCCGACCAGCAGGATGTTCAACGCGCCGTCGACAGCCTTCGCCGGCCGACCGCCGGTGATCTCCGCGAAGGGGTCGGTGCGGGCCAGGTCGTTGTTGAGGTTGCGCGCGTACAGCCACGCGCCCAGGCCGCCGAGCAGCGCCAGCACCAGCACCGCGATGCCCGCCACCAGGCCGATCCGGCCCCAGCGGGGGCGGGGGCCACGCCGTCCCGGCCCACCGGTGCCACCCGGTCCGCCGGGTCCCGTCGGTCCCACCGGGCCGCGCGGGCCGCCCGGCCGGTCGTCGTACGACGGGTAGAAGCGCGCCTCGGCCGGACGGGCGCGCCCGGAGGCGCCCCGGTCGGGGCCGGGCACCGAGGCGCGCCCGGCGCTGCGGTGCAGGTACGGATGGGGAACGCCGGCAGAGGTCGCTGACATGCAAATCAGGGTACGTAGCGGGAGCCACTACCGCCCTCAGGTGACACTCAGCGATCGGCGGTCCGCCGCGAACCGGCTACCCTAGCCGCGCCCGGAAGTACTCGATCGTGCGTCGCAGGCCGTCTTCCGGCGTCACGGTCGGCTCGTATCCGAGCAGTTCACGGGCGAGGGTCAGATCGGGGCGGCGCATCTCGGGGTCGTCGGCGCTACGCGTGATGTACGTCACCTCCGAGTTGCTGTCGGAGAGCGACACGATCAACTCGGCGAGTTGACGCATCGACATCTCGTGCTCGGTGCCGCAGTTGACCGGGCCGGTTTCGGTCGAGTCGAGCAGCAGCAGGATGCCCCGCACCAGATCCTCGACGAAGCAGATCGACCGGGTCTGGTTGCCGGTGCCGTGCACGGTGATGGGCTCGTCGCGCAGCGCCTGGGAGATGAACGTCGGGATGGCGCGACCGTCGTCCGGGCGCATCCGCGGGCCGTATGTGTTGAAGATCCGCACGATTGCGGCGTCCAGCCCCCGGTACCGGTGGTACGCCATGGTGGCCGCCTCGGAGAAGCGCTTCGCCTCGTCGTAGACGCTGCGTACGCCGATGGGGTTGACGTTGCCCCAGTAGGTCTCGCGCTGCGGGTGCTCCTTCGGGTCCCCGTACGCCTCGGAGGTGGAGGCCATCAGGAACCGGGCACCGTCGGCGACCGCGCGGTCCAGCAGGTGCAGGGTGCCCACCGAGCCGACCCGCAGGATCTCCACCGGAAGCTGGGCGAAGTCGGTGGGGCTGGCCGGAGAGGCCATGTGCAGGATCGCGTCGAAGCGCTCGGCCAGCGCGGGGTGGTGCGTCGGCAGACCGTCGGAGATGTCCGCCTCGACCAGGGTGAAGGTCGGCCGGTCCAGCAGGTGGGCGACGTTCTCCTTGGACCCGGTGACGAAGTTGTCCAGCGCCACCACCGTGCAGCCCCGGGCGAGCAGGGAGTCGACCAGGTGCGACGGAACGAAGCCGGCGCCGCCGGTGACGAGAATGCGGTGACCGGAACCGAAGCGCTCAACAACCTTCATGCCGGTCAGCCTACCGACCCCCCTGAGCAGCCAGAGGCCCCCTGTCGACGCGTGGCGTCGACAGGGGGCCCAGTGCCTCGATCAGTGGGCGCCCGCGCCGGTGAGGGAGCGGACCTCCAGCTCGGCGTACTTGTCCTCGTCGTGCTCCTTGGAGATGAGCGTGCCGACGAACCCGCAGAGGAACCCGAACGGGATGGACAGGATGCCCGGGTTGGACAGCGGGAACCACTGCCAGTCGTGGTCCGGGAACATCGACGTCGCCGCGCCCGAGACCACCGGTGAGAAGAACACCAGCACCACGGCCGAGAGCAGGCCGCCGTAGATCGCCCACACCGCTCCGGAGGTGTTGAACCGCTTCCAGAACAGGCTGTAGAGGATCGCCGGCAGGTTGCCCGAGGCGGCGACCGCGAAGGCCAGCGCCACCAGGAACGCCACGTTGAGGTTCTGCGCGTAGATCGACAGCAGGATCGAGATCGCGCCGATCACCAGGGCGGAGATCCGGGCGACCCGTACCTCCTGGCGCTCGGAGGTCTCGCCCTTCTTCAGGACGTTCGCGTAGAAGTCGTGGGCCAGGCTGGACGAGGAGGCCAGCGTCAACCCGGCGACCACGGCCAGGATGGTGGCGAAGGCGACCGCCGCGATGATCGCCAGCAGGGCCGCACCACCCAGTTCACCACCGAAGAACTCCAGGCCGAGCGCCTCGGCCAACTGCGGCGCGGCGGTGTTGCCGGCCTTGTCCTGTGCGGTGATCGCCTCGCCGCCCACCATCGCCGCCGCGCCGAAGCCGAGGGCCAGGGTGAGCAGGTAGAAGGTGCCGATGATGCCGATGGCCCAGAGCACGCTCTTACGGGCCGCCTTGGCGGTCGGCACGGTGTAGAAGCGGATCAGGATGTGCGGCAGACCGGCGGTGCCGAGCACCAGGGCGATGCCGAGCGAGAGCAGGTCCATCTTGTTGTAGAACGTCTGCGTGGCGTTCCCGGCGACCTCGACCCCGTACCGCAGGCCCGGTTCCAGGAGCTTGTCGCCCTTGCCGGACGCGGAGGCGGCGGCGCCCAGCAGCTCGGAGAGGTTGAAGTGGTACTTCGCCAGCACCAGCACGGTCATCAGCAGCGCGCCGCTCATCAGCAGGAACGCCTTGACGATCTGCACGTACGTGGTGCCCTTCATGCCACCCACGGTCACGTAGATGATCATCAGGGCGCCGACCATGATGATGGTCGCCACCTTGGCGGTGGCGGCGTCCATGCCGAGGAACGTCGTCCCGGGCTTGATGCCGAGCAGCAGCGCGACGAGCGCGCCGGCGCCGACCATCTGGGCGAGCAGGTAGAAGATCGAGACGGTGATGGTGGAGACGGCGGCCGCCGTCCGCACCGGACGCTGCCGCATCCGGAACGCCAGCACGTCGGCCATCGTGTACCGGCCGGAGTTGCGCAGCAGCTCCGCGACCAGCAGGAGGGCCACCAGCCAGGCGACCAGGAACCCGATCGAGTAGAGGAAGCCGTCGTAGCCGTAGAGCGCGATGATGCCGGCGATGCCGAGGAACGAGGCGGCCGACATGTAGTCGCCGCCGATCGCCATGCCGTTCTGGAACCCGGAGAAGGACCGGCCGCCGGCGTAGAAGTCGGTGGCCGTCTTGGTCTGCCGGCTGGCCCAGATGGTGATGCCCAGGGTCACCGCCACGAACACCAGGAACAGCGTGATGGTCAGGTTGCGGGCCGTGTGGTTCGTCGCGTCGGCCGCGAGGAGCAGGTCAGCCGCGTGGACCGTCGTCATGGGTCACCTCCCCGATCTCGGCGCGGATCCGGTCGGCGACCGGGTCGATCTTGCGGTCGGCGTACCGGGAGTAGAGCCAGGCGATCAGGAACGTCGAGACGAACTGGAGCAGGCC
Source organism: Micromonospora sp. WMMD736 (assembly GCF_049179015.1). Taxonomy (NCBI): domain Bacteria; kingdom Bacillati; phylum Actinomycetota; class Actinomycetes; order Micromonosporales; family Micromonosporaceae; genus Micromonospora; species Micromonospora sp. WMMD736. The sequence goes on along the minus strand of NZ_JBMHMI010000001.1, from coordinate 4,302,907 downwards.
GAAGACCAGGGCAACGTTGATGTTGCTGCCGAACAGCTTCGTGCCCATGAAGTCCCGGGCGTACGCGGAGAGAATGACGTAGAGCGCGTACCACAGGAAGAACGCGACGGTCATCGGGAAGACGAAGCCGCGCAGCGCGCGCCGCAACCCGGCGAACTCGTCTGACTGTTGTACGGCCAGGTACTTGTCCGGCTGGGAAGCGGTCGGCGCGGGTGTGTCCGTGGACATCTGTGGATCACCACCTTCACAGGCGTCGGGGGTAGTTGCGCGCACCGTAGGAGGCACGCTCCCCGACGGGGAAGGTCGAGATCGACGCCGGTCGTGGAGTGCGCCGAGCGGTTGACTGGGTGCGCCGAGTGACCCAAGTCACTCCGGTGACCGGTCGCGCTTCCTGGTCAGCCCGGCAGCTCGTGGTACCGCCCCCGGTAGTGCAGGAGCGGCGTGGTGTCCTCGATCAGGTCGACGGCCTCGATGGTGGCCTCCACCAGCAGACCCCAGCCGTACTCCCGGGCGGTGTCCAGCTGGCACCCCGCCCAGCCGCCGGCGTCGGACGGCACCGGCCCGTAGGGCGTGTCGGTCCACGACCCGGCGGCGAAGAGTCCTCCCGGCGCGGGAAAGAGGCCGGCGAAGCGGTCGGCGAGCTGCCGGTGTGGCGGGCCGAGTGGTGCGACCGCGAACCGGCCCGCCTCCTCGGCGGCCGCCCAGAGGTCGGACTCCGGGTCGATCAGCCCGAGCAGTCGGTCCGGCTCCCCCTCCGCGACCATCGTCGACGACACCGTCAGACCGGCCGGGCCGGGCGCCGTCCAGAGGGTGACCGGCGCGGCGAGCCGACCCCGCAGCCGGCGGGCCGGTGACCGTTGCCCGGTCGGCACGGCGAACGGGTCGGTGTGGTGGATCTCGGCGCCCGGCTCATGATTCACGTGAAACATTGTGCCGCCCCGGCCCCGCACCCAACCGACGAAGCGCGCGTGCAGGTCGGCGGGTCGCCCGTTCAGCCGGGCGAGCTGGTCGCCCGCCTCCGCCACAGCGGTCGCATCGGCAGGTGCGGCCGACTCACCGCACACCTCCGGCGGCCGCCGGGAGGCAACACCTCAGTGAGCGTGATGCCTGTGCGTCATCAAGATGACCCACCGGCATCACGCTTGTGAGGGTGGCAGGTCCCCGGGCGCCGCGCGACGCGCCGCCGCGTGCCGGCTCGATCGCGCCCGGCACGGCCGTCGCTCACGTTCAGCCCGTCGGCCTGGGCCGATTTCCTCGCGGCCCACGCGTCTCGCGGCCCGGTCGCCTAGATGACCTATCACGGGAGTTGACCGCCGACGTCCACCGGTCGAGGACGTGTCGCTGCGAGTTGACCCTCGGTCACGGCAGGGACAGGTGCTCCCGTGCGGCACGACCTCGGGCGCTTCAGCGATCTTCGACCATCAGACGCACCAACACCCCCGCTCACCGAGCCCTTGGAACAGGTCGGCTAGCGACGGGGCGTGACGGTGGCCAGCAGCTCCGGCTGACGCCGGTCCAGTACGTCACCGGCCAGGTACGCGCCGAGCAGCGCCGCGCCCAGCCCGTACCCCGTGCCGAGCGGAAGGGCCAGCCAGAGCCAGGCGTCGCCGAGCAGCGCGGCGGCAACCACCATCGGCACCCCGATGACCGCCGTGGTGATCATGGCCAGCAGGGTGAGCACCCCCTTCGCCATACCGGCACCGCTGTTCATCCCGAACGGGTTGCTCGTCTCCGGCAGTGAGTACGCCCCGAGCACCGAGAGGAAGCTGTTCACCGCCAGCCCGGCGCCGTAGGTGGCGAGCAGACTGCCGACCATCAGCCCGATCCACTGCGGTCGACTGAGCAGTACCGACAGCACCACCGCGACGAGCGCCAGCATCGGCAGGACGTACAGCGAGAACGCGGTCATCCGCGCGCGCAGCTCGACCCCACCGGGCACGCCGGCCACGACGTTCGCGGCGTACGCGCTGCCGTCGAAGCCGAACTGGTTGGCGAGGGTGGCCGAGGCGACGATGCCGACGAGGAGCAGGGAGAGGGTGACCACGACCGGTGAGCTGTCGCCGGCCGCTGCCGTGAGCCCTCCGTCCTGCGACGCGAAGTCCCCGCCCATCACGTTGATCAGGACGGGCACGAAGATCCCGACCACCGCGATGGTGATCAGGTTGGCTCGGCGACGAGCGTCGCGCCACCAGTAGCGCGCCTCGCGGGCGACGAGTGCGCCGAACCGGTCCCGCCGCGCCCAGGTGGCGGCCCGGGGAAAGAGTTGGGCGACCGCGCCGCCGTCGACGCTGCGTCGGGCCGGTGCCGGGCCGGCGGTCGCCGAGCCCACCATCGCCGACTCCAGCGATCGCGACCACCAGGTCAGCAGGGCGGCGATGGCCGCCACCGTGATCAGCAGCTTGAGCGGGGCGGCCCACACCCGCCCCTGCGCCACGTCGATGCCGGCGGTCCACGGTGCCCCGAACGGGGTCCACCCGAGCACCGACGCGGGCCCGGTCAGTCGGGTCCAGTCCGTCTGGCGCAGCGCCGCCAAGCCGAAGACCTGCAACGGACCGAGGAGCGCGGCGGTCACCGCCAGCAGTACGGCAGCCAGGTCGCGTACCCGACGGGACCGCAGCATGCTGGCGAAGGCACTGGTCACCGCGCGGCTCGCGGCCACACAGAGCAACAACCCGGAGAGTACGCCGAGCACCGCCACCACACCGGCGGACCAACCGCCCAGCGCCCAGGCGGTCAGCACCAGCCCCAGCGAGGCGATCGACGCCGCGAGTACCGGAACGCTGACCAGCGCGGCGGCGAACAGGCCGACGACCAGGGTGCGGCGCGGCAGCGGCAGCAGCGCGAACCGGGCCGGATCGAGTGTCTCGTCCACCCCGAAGAAGACCAGCGGCAGCAGCAGCCAACCGAGCACGAGCAGGCCCCCGCCGGCCGCCGCGACCAGCACCGCGTACTGGCCGTTGCCCGTCATGCCCGGCGCGGCGAACAGGAAGAAGCCACTGGCCGCGAACCAGAGGCCGACCAGCGCCCCGCCGACGAACATGGCGATCCGCCAGCCCTGGCCCCGGAAGTTGTTGCCCATCACCCGCAGCTTGAGCCGCACGAAGTGCCGCGCCGAGACCCTTCGCGCCGGGGTTGCGGGCGCAGTGGCCGCGGTGGCCGGGGTCACCGAGACAGCCATGACAACTCGTCACCGGTCGCGGTACGCCCGCCGACCACCTCGACGAAGACCTGCTCCAGCGACCGGTCGCCCCGGACGTCCGCGATCGTGCCGACCCGCTTGATGGTGCCCTGGGCCAGGATCGCCACGTGCGAGCAGAGCCGCTCGACGACCTCCATCACGTGACTGGAGAAGACCACCGTGCCGCCTCCGGCCGCGTACCGGGTGAGGATGTCGCGGATCAGCGCCGCCGACACCGGGTCGACCGCCTCGAACGGCTCGTCCAGCACCAGCACCCGGGGGCCGTGCAGCAACGCGCAGGCCAGGCCGATCTTCTTCTTCATGCCCGCCGAGTAGTCCACCACCAGCGTCCGGCCGGCGTCGCCGAGCGCCAGTACGTCCAGCAGTTCCGCGGCCCGCTGGTCGACCACCGCCGGGTCCATCCCCCGCAGCAGCCCGTGGTACGCCAGCAGTTCCGCGCCGCTGAGCCGGTCGAACAGCCGTACGCCGTCGGGCATCACGCCGAGCAGTTGCTTGGCCGTGACCGGGTCGCGCCACACGTCCTGACCGAGCACCCACGCCGAGCCGGCGTCCGGTCGTAACAGGCCGACCGCCATCGACAGGGTGGTGGTCTTGCCGGCGCCGTTGGGACCGAGCAGCCCGTAGAAGGACCCGGCGGGCACGTCCAGGTCGACACCGGCGACCGCCACCGTGCCGTCGAACCGCTTAGCCAGACCACGCAGCACGAGCGCGGGATGCTCACCAGTCATGGCCCGACGTTATCCGCCGACCGCCAGATCCGCCGTCCGGCGACAGGCGGACCCACGATCATCCCCAAGACGTAGCCCCTGCCCCGCGCGGGAAGTCGATCACGCGACCGTCACAGCCCCGGGTACGGGTGCGCCCGACCGTTCTCGCTCTCCCACTCGACGACCGCCCGCGTGCGGTCCGGGTCCTCGGCAAGCAGTCGCCAGTACTGCGCAACGACCCGCCGGGTCTCCGCCAGCGGATAACGGGCGTGCAAGACATCCCGCCAGAGATTCTGCAGGTCGACGCCTTCCGCGCTCAGCTCGGCGGCCCAGGCGTTCCCCTCCCAGCTCTCGCTCTCCTTGCGCCCGGCGGCGATGTCCTCAAGATCGGCCAACAGGTCGAGGCAGAGTTCGTGCACGCTCTGGATGTCGTCGGTCAACCACATCCCGAGGCAGGCGAGCCGCTGGTCCGTCGACTGGTACTCGGCGATGCGCTCCTTGGACCAGTGGAACTCGATAGTGCTCAAGGAGTGCCTCCAGGCAGAGTGGGGTAGCCGTGGCTGAGGGTGTCGGTTTCTGGATCGTAGAAGCCTTTCAGATGGACACCGTTGAACTTGCCTGACCACCGTCCAGTCTGTGGATCCTTGACGACATCTGGCGAGTTGAATCCACGCGTGATCGCGTTGTCGACGTCCTGCGGTGTCCAGTGGTCGGGGAAGAAGGTGCTACCACCGCGTTTCTCCTGCCACTCACCATTGCGTCGGTTCTGCATGGCGACCTTGCCGTTGTAGACGCCGGTTCGGCTGTCTCGTTTCGTCACCTTGATCAGCTTTGCGCCCGGTGGGTCGATGCCGCCCGGTCGGTGGTGCCAGCCCGACGCTCTGCCGTCGCGTTCCCCGAGCAGGGTGTGCCGCAGGCGTTCCGGCGTCATGCCGTCCGTCCGTTGACCGCGCCGCGCTCGTGCCCGCTGTTTGCGCAGGTGGGAGAGGGCGGCTCGAATGAATGTTCCCCGCCCGCGCTTACCCATCGAGGAGCGCGCCGATCACCTGGTCGATCAGCAGGCCGACGATCTCGCGGGTGATCATCTGGAAGATGGGGATCTCCGCCAGCGAGGCGCCGAACGTGGCCACCGCCGTCGCCACCGCCTGGGCGATCTCCACCGACAGGATCACCAGCTGCACGATGACCTGGATCTTCAGGGCGAGGACGATGGCGCCGATGATGATCAGGCCGGTGCCGGCCAGGGTGGCGGCGAGCGCGCCGTCCTGTAGCACCTGCACCGGCCCGTCCTGCTCGGTCCAGTACGCCTGGAAGGCGTCGATGTCGGCGCCCGCGTTGCCGGCGCCGACCGGCTGGGCCGCCTGTCCCGCCTCCGTCGTCAGGTTCTGCAGGGTGCCGCTGAAGGCGAGCCACCGTTGGCCCATCTCGACCAGCGCGGTCTCGTCCGCCTGCGGCCAGTCGTACCCGATCATGCTGAGGAAGCTGGTCAGCTCACCCGGCAGTTGCAGTCCCACGTCGCCTCACCCGAGTTCCTGGCCGAGCCCGCTGAGGTGGGCCGTGATGGCCCGCTCGTCCTCCTCGACGAGGTGTGCCATCCGGTTGAGGTCCACGCCGACGACGCCAAGCTCCTCGATCGCCGACTCGAAGCACTCCGCGGCGTACGCGGTCACCTCCTCGCAGGCCGCGCCGATCAGGCTGCCGATGTCGTCGTTGCCCCAGGGTGCCCCGAACCCCTGCAGGTCGGTCAGGAAGGTGCGCAGTTCGGTGAGGAAACGATCGGAGATGTCCTGGAGGCTGGTGCCTGCCCCGCGCAGACTGTCCGGGTCGACCATGCGGGCCACGTCAGGGCCTTCCGCCGGAGGCGAGCCGGTCCTGCACGCTGCCGAGGGTGTCGATGAGACCCTGCAACTGCGGTACGGCACCACGTTGCAGCTCACGCAACTGTTCCAGCATGGCAGCCGTGTCTGGCGTGGCGGTCGCGTCGGCCAGCGCCGCCCGTAGGTCTGCCAGGGCCGCGTTGGTGGCCGTACGGATCTCCTCGGCCAGGCTCTCCGACGCCGATCGCATCAGCTTCGGGTCGATCCACACCGACTCGATCTGTCCACCCGGGACGGCGACCACGCGTACCAGCCCGTCGGCAGCCTCACCGACGCCCTGTACGGGCGGCGCAGCTTCGCTGGGCGCTGCTGGACCGCCTCCGGCGTGACCGCGGTCGAGCGTCGACAACAGCTCCGAAATGGACCTGCTCAAATCCGAGGGGTTTGCCACGATCCGCAGTGTAGTAATCCCGCGACCGTCACCTCAGCCCCGAAGCCGTCCCACCCTCGCGTCGATCTTGCACATTCTGTCGCCTTATTGCGAAGAATGACCGCTATGCCGCGACAGAAAGTGCAAGATCGCGGGGTGGGGGTGGGGGCGGGGGGTGGGGGGCTACAGGCGGAGGGCTTCGGGGGTGTGCAGGCGGAGCATGGTGGCGGCTACGTCGGCCGGTGCTCGGCGGCGGGTCGCCATCGACACCGCGACCATCACCGTGAAGGCCAGCGGGACCGTCCAGGCGGCCGGCTGCGCGGTGAGGGTGGCGGGCCAGCCGGACAGCGGCGGGCCGAGGACGGTCACCAGCACCGCTCCGATGGCTGCCCCGCCGCCGGCCAGCACCCCGGCGGCCGCGCCCAGGTCGGTCAGACCGCGCCACCAGATGCCCAGCACCAGCAGCGGGCAGAAGCTCGACGCGGCGACGGCGAAGGCCAACCCGACCACCTGTGAGACGTCCAGGCCGGAGACGTGCAAGGCCAGCGCCGCCGGTACGCCCCCGGCGATGACGGTCGCCCAGCGGAAGCCGCGTACCGAGCCGCGGCCGAGCACGTCCGTCGAGATCACCCCGGCGACGCTGGTCAGCAGGCCCGACGAGGTGGACAGGAAGGCGGCGAACGCTCCCGCCGCGACCAGCGCGGCGAGCAGCCGCCCGGCCAGCCCGTCACCGAGGACCGCGCCGGGCAGCAGGACCACCACGGCGTCGGTCTGCCCGCTGACGAGCAGTTGCGGGGTGTAGATCCGGCCCAGCACCCCGTACAGGGTGGGCAGCAGGTAGAAGGCGCCGACCAGGGCCAGCACCACCAGTGTCGTCCGGCGGGCCGCCGCGCCATCGGGGTTGGTGTAGAAGCGGACCAGCACGTGCGGCAGCCCCATGGTGCCCAGGAAGGTGGCCAGGATCAGCGAGTACGTGCCGAACAGGCCCCGGTCGTCGGCGCCCGCGGCGCTGGGCAGCAGCCAGTCCGCCGCGTCGGTGGTTACTCCGGACACCTGCGGCACCGGGTCGCCGGCCGCGAAGGTCAGCTCGTCTCCGGGGCGTACCTCCCGGATGTCACCGTCGGCCAGGGTGAGGGTCGCGCGGTGCTCGACCACGACGGTGGTCGCGGCCCGGAACGTCGGTCCGTCCGGCGGCGTCACCGCCGGGCGGGCATCGGCCTGCCACTGCAGCGCCAGGAAGATCACGGGTACGGCGAGAGCGGTCAACTTGAGCCAGTACTGGAACGCCTGGACGAAGGTAATGGCCCGCATCCCGCCGAGCGCCACGTTCGCGGTGACCACGGCCGCGACCAGCAGGGCACCCACCGGGTACGGGGAGCCGGCCACCGTGGCCAGCGTGAGCCCGGCACCCTGCAACTGCGGCACCAGGTAGAGCCAGCCGATGAAGATCACGAAGGCGGTGGCGAGGATGCGCAGGCGGCGTGAGCCCAGCCGCAGCTCGCAGAAGTCGGGCAGCGTGAACGCCCCGGAGCGGCGCAGTGGCGCGGCCACGAACAGCAGCAGAGCCAGGTAACCCGCGGCGAAGCCGACCGGGTACCAGAGCACGTCCACGCCGTACTTGAGGACCAGGCCGGCGATGCCGAGGAAGCTCGCGGCCGACAGGTACTCCCCGCCGATGGCGGCGGCGTTCCACGTCGGACTGATCGCCCGAGAGGCGACCAGGAAGTCGGACGTGGTCCGGGCCAGCCGCAGCCCGTAGAAGCCGATGCCGACGGTGACCAGGGTGACCGCGACGATGGCCGGAACCACGTAGTCGTTGCCCACGTCACTGCTCCGGCCGTTGCACCAGGTCGGTGAAGTCCTGCTCGTTGCGCTCGGCCAGCCGCACGTACGCCCAGCCCACCGCGATCAGGAACGGGAACGACGCCACCCCGAGCAGCAGCCACGGCAGGTTGACGCCGGCCACGGTGGTCCGGCCGAGTGACGGCGCGATGGCGAACAGCCAGGGCAGGCCGCCCAGCCCGATGGCGACCACCAGCGACAACCGCAACGCCAGCGCGAGCTGGGCCCGGACCAGGCCACGGACCAGCGCCTCGCCGACCTGGGTCTGCTGGGCCAGCTCGGCGCGGGTCCGCTCGGAGCGCGTGTCGCGCCGGGTGATGTCGGCCAACACGATCCGTTCCCGCCGGGGCGGCGGGACCGCACCACCCGACCCCACGTCAGGGAGTTGCTTGGCCACCCGGGCAGTCTTGCCCGCCTCGCGCGATTGTCAAGCGTCGACGCTCACCAGTACCGCAGGCCGAGGCAGTACGTCGAGGTGGTGTTCACCGGAATCCTGTCCAGTTCGGGGCGGGCACGCTCCCGGCCGACGTTCGTCGCCCAGAGGCCGTCCCGGGGCAGGTCGGCGGCGAGCCGGGACAGCGCGCAGATCCGCATCGGCTCGGGCAGCCGGGCCAGGGCCGGTACGGCGTCCGCCGACAGTCCGGACACGTAGTCGGCGTCCAACCGGCCGGTCTCGAGGTACCTGTCGACGTTCCGGTCAGCGATCAGTCGATCGGGGTTGACCAGGGCCAGCCCGAGCAGCGCCAACACCGCCGTGCCGATCACCAGTCGGGGCAGCCAGGTGGCCCGTAGCCGTACCACGGCCACGCCGACCAGCACGAACAGCAGCCCGAGCCACAGTTCGACGGTGGCCACGACGAGCCGCAGGCGGGTGGCGCCGTACGCGTCGGCGTAGACCTGCATCCGGTAGAGCGCCGAAGCCACGATCACCAGGCTGAGCGCGGTGAGCGCCCCGAGCAGTGTGCGGACCAGCAGCCGGTCGGTCGGCGTGGCCTTGGGTGCCCGACGGGCGGCGACGGCGATCACCAGCAGGGTGAGGCCGGTGACGGCGAGCAGTTGCCAGAAGCCACCGCGCGCGTACTGCGCGTAGGTGAGCCCGGCCGTGCGCAGCACGTGCGCCGAGCCACCGAACAGCACCGTCAACTGGACCAGTACGAACGCCGCGAACAGGGCATCGAGCAGTACCAGCGGGAGCGTCCACTCCAGCCGGTGCGCCGGCCGTGCCGGCGACGGCCGCAGGTCGTCGAGGTGGGGCGGCCGACTGACCAGGTACGCGGCACCCAGCAGACCGCCGCCGATCAGCAGCAGACGGAACGTCCACCCGATCGTGCCGGGTAGCGAGATGTCGGGCAACAAGCCGCTGACCAGGTCGGCGAAGACCGCGTCGGCGGAGGAGAAGAGCAGGCCGAACAGCATCAGCAGACCGGCGGAGATCGCCACGCTGGTCAGGACCCGTCCGACGGCGATACCCGAGCCGGCCGGTCGGTTGTCGCGCAGCCCGCGTACCGCCCAGGGGAGCGCCCGTACCGTCGCGGCCGGCGGCAGGACCGCAGCCAGCAGCATGCCGAGCGGGCTCCGCCCGCCGGTCACCGTGAGCGTCCCGGTCACCACGGCGGCAAGCAGGCAGAGTGCGAAGAGCCAGCCGGCTGCCCGGAGAGTGCCCACGCCCACCAACGCGACGGTCGCGGCGGCCCAGACGACCTGCGCCGCCCGCCCCGATGCCCCCGTGGCATCGGGACGGGCGGTGGTCGCCGGGGCAACCCGGCCTGTCGACGTGGCCTGGGTCGCCGCTGTGGTGGGTGGAGCGGTCGACGAGGTCGTACGCACGACGGCGGCGACGGCGAGGACGGCGGTGCCGGCCAGCGCGGCCACCAGCCAACCGAGTCCGGGACGAACCATCGTGATCGTCGACGCGCCGAGGACGGCAGCCGCCGTCAGGACCGCCAGGACGAGCGGCCGCGCGGCACCCGCTGGTCCGGGCCAGCGCCGCTCGATCAGCGACGGTGGCCGGGGCACAGCCGCCATCGGCTGGGGCCAGGCCGGGAGCGGCCGCCCAGGGCCGATGGCCGGTGCGGCGGGGCCACCAGGCTGCGGTGCGGCTGGGCCACCGGTCGGCGGTGCCGCTGGGCCGCTGGTCGGCGGTGCCGCCGGGCCGCCGGTCGGTGGTGTCGACGGGTTGGCTGTCGGCCCCGCCGGTGCTTCGGCGACCGGCGTCGCCGGGCCGCTGGTCGGAGGCGGAGTGCTGCCAGGGGTGGTCATGCGAGCTCTCCTCGGTGTGGGCCGTTGTTCGGGATGGTGACCTGGATGCGGCAGCCCGGACGGCCGCCCTTGACGGCGCCGACCGGGTCGAGGACCGCGATCCGGCCGCCGTGGAGTTCGACGACCCAGCGGGCGATGGCCAGTCCGAGGCCGGTGCCACCCCAGGCGGCGCGGTCACCGCGGGTGAACCGTTCGAACACCCGGGACCGCTCGGCCGTCGGGATGCCGGGTCCCTCGTCGCTCACCTCGAACTGGAGTTGGCCGGCGTGCTCCTCGGCGCGTACCCGCACGGTGCCGCCCGGTGGGCTGTGCCGGGCCGCGTTGTCGAGCAGGTTCGTGAACACCTGGTGCAGCCGCCACGGGTCGGCGTGCACGGTCAACGGCCCGGCCAACTCGTGCAACCGGAAATCGACGTCCAGCCCCGCGCCGGCCGCGCTGGCCGTGGCGTGCTCCACCGCTTCGTCGAGGAAATCCCCCACGTCCAGGTGGACCCGGCGCAGCGGCACCACCCCGGCGTCGAGACGGGACAGGTCGAGCAGGTCGGCGACGAGATGCCCGAGCCGTTCGGTCTGGGACAGCGCCGCGCGCAGGGCCGCCGGCTCCGGTTCGGCCACCCCGTCCACCATGTTCTCCAGTACGCCCTGCAGTGCGGTGATCGGCGTCCGCAGCTCGTGGGAGACGTTGGCGATCAGCTCACGCCGCCGCTGGTCCGCCGCGTGCAGGTCCTCGGCCATCTTGTTGAACGCCTGGGCCAGCTCACCCACCTCGTCCCGGGAGGTGGCGCGTACCCGACGGGTGTAGTCGCCGCGGGCCATCGCCCCGGCGGCGGCCGTCATCTCGCGCAGCGGTGAGGTCATCCCGTGGGCGAGCACCTGTGAGATGACAAGCGCGATGCCGATGGAGGTGATCGCCGTGCCCGGTGGGAGCCAGCCGACGCCGTACCAGAAGTAGCCGATGGCCACCGCCCAGGAGGCGACCAGCAGCACGCCGAGCTTCATCTTTATCGAGCGGACCGGGTCGAGGGGCCGGGGAAGCACCCGGTTCAGCCAGTCCACCAGCCGGCCGGTCACGCGGGGACCTCCAGGGCGTACCCGACGCCGTGGACGGTCCGGATCAGGTCGGCGCCGAGCTTGCGGCGCAACGCCTTCACGTGGCTGTCCACCGTGCGGGTGCCGGTGCCGTCGGCCCAACCCCACACGTCGGCGAGCAGTCGTTCCCGGGGAAGCACCGTGCGCGGTCGACCGGCGAGGTGCAGCAGGAGGTCGAACTCGGTCGGCGTGAGGTGCACGTCCGCGCCGGCCCGGCGGACCCGCCGCTCGGCTTCATTGATCTCGATGTCGCCGAGGCGGATGGCGGGTGGTGCGGGGGTCGCGGCCCGTTCCATGCGGCGCAGCAGCACGTGGACGCGGGCAGCCAGTTCGCGCATCGAGAACGGTTTGGTGAGGTAGTCGTCCGCACCGACGGCGAGCCCGACCAGCAGATCTGTCTCGTCGTCGCGGGCGGTGAGCATCAGCACCGGGACCGGCCGGACCGCCTGGATGCGCCGGCACACCTCCAGACCGTCGAAGCCGGGCAGCATCACGTCGAGGACGACGAGGTCCGGCTGCCCGGTCCGGAACCGCTCGACCGCGCCGGGGCCGTCCGTGGCGATCTCCACCGCGAAACCCTCGGCGCGGAGTCGGGCGGCGACCGACTCGGCGATGGTGCGTTCGTCCTCGACGACCAGGACGCGACGTTCCTTCATGGGGTCTGACTGTAGGGAGCCGCCGTGGAGATCAGTGGGTGGCGTTGTGAACAACCTGTGGAGAACCGATCAGCCCTGTGGATAACTCGACGGTGATGGCCGCCGGCCTCCCCGAACGTCCGAGGTTCGTTGTGGACGACCAACCGAGCTGTCAGGGTGGACCGGTAGAGAGGAGGTGTGACGGTGACCAATCCTGCCCGGCCCGGCCGGGGTGACGCCTGGACGGTGGACGACCTCCAGGGCCTCCCCGAGGGCAACCAGGTCTACGAGATCTTCGACGGGAGCCTGCTCGTGTCCCCCCACGCGGACGTCTTCCACGGGGCGGTCGCCAACCGCCTCCGCCGGCTGCTCGACCGACAGGCGCCGGCCAACCTGCTCGTCGGGCAGGACATCGGCGTCAGCGCCAAGCGCTCGTCGTATTTCCTTCCGGACCTGTTCGTCGCGCACGAGAGTGCGATGGATCGGGGTGGTGCCGCGCTCCACCCGGGCGACGTGCTTCTCGTCGTCGAGGTGATCTCGCCGAGCAACGCCGGTCGGGATCTGGTGCTCAAACGGCACGAGTACGCGGCGGCCGGTATTCCGCTCTACTGGCTGGTGGAGCCCCGCAAGCAAACCCTGACGGTGCTCGTGAACGGTCCGGGCGGTTACCGCGAGCAGGCAACCGTCGCCACGGGCGAGACCTATCTTGGCGAGCAGCCGTTCCCCCTCACGCTCCCGCTCGCCGACATCTTCTGACGGCCACCCGTCCGCTCGGCGGTTGCCGGGCTCAGTCCAGGCCGACGCGTTCGGGGCGGGCCGAGGCGGAGCCGAGCCAGGTGTGCGGGTTGCCGTACCAGCACCAGCCGAGCTTCGGTGCGCCCTGGCTGATCCACAGCGCCGGCACCCGCTTGTCGCCGCACCGCGATCCGACCAGAGAGAAGCACCTGTTGCTGGCCAGCGCCTCGGGGTACAGCGTGATGAGGGCGAGCCCCTCGTCGATGGTGAGCGGCAGCCGGTCCTGAGCGGTCATGCCCTCCATGGCCACCGCCGGGGCGAGGTTGCGGAACTCCTCACCACGGTCGACGTCGAAGAGGAGGTACGTCGGCCCGGCGGGCACCTCCAGCTCCTTGATGGGGTCGAAGCGCGGCAGGTCGTCCTCGGCGTAGTGCCGGTCGAGGAAGCCGGGCTTGCGCTTGCCGGCCAGGGTGGTGAGTTCGAGTCGGGGCTCCACGCCGATCAGGTCCCGCGTGACGACCAGCAGGAAGGGCACCCGCGCGTCGGTGGGCGCAGGCAGGCCGGCGGCACCGTCGACCGCTCGGGCCCGCAGGGGCGCGACCAGGTCACGGAAGGCGCTCTCGGTCATCCCGGCCAGGGTCGGGTAGCCCAACCTCACCAGGCGGTCGAGCTGGCTGTCGAACTCGGTCTCGGCGTCGAACGGGGTTTCGGTCACGGCGGCCCTCCCGGATGTCGTACGGCCTAGCGTACAACGTACGGGACGGTTGCCGGCATTCCCGGTTCAGCGGCTCCAATCCTGCTTCGCGGCCCTGACCAGCTTGTCCTTCAGCTCGCGGGTGTGCCGCCGGCTCACCGGTAGCTCGGTGGAGTCGACCACCACCACGTAGCCGGAGTTGACCAGGCGTAGTTCCGCGATCAACTTCAACTGCACCAGGTACGACCGGTGCACCCGTACGAACCCCGCGTCCGCCCAGCGCTCGGCGAGCGTCGCCAGCGACACCCGCACCAGGTGCGAGCCCTCGGCGGTGTGCAGCCGGGCGTAGTCGCCCTGCGCCTCCACCCACCGCACCGCCGAACGCGGCAGCATGCGGGTCGTCCCGGCCAGCTCGATCGGGATCGTCGGATCCTCCTCGGCTCGGGCCAGCGCCGCCGGGTGCGACGGCACCACCCGCGAACCGATCACCCGCCGCAGCGACTCGGCCAGCCGCTCGGCGCGTACCGGTTTGCGGACGTAGTCCGTGGCGCCCAGGTCGAAGGCGTCCACCGCACCGTCGTCGTACGCGGTGACGAAGACGATCGCCGGTGGCCGGGCGAACCGGCGCAGCACCCGGGCCAGCTCCATGCCGTCCAGGCCGGGCATCCGGATGTCCAGGAAGACCACGTCCACGTCGCCGTCGCGCAGCAGCCGCAGCGCCTCCGTGGCATCCCCGGCCGTGTGCAGCCGGGCCACCCGGGGATCGGCCCGCAGGTGGTACGCCAACTCGTCGAGCGCGGGCGGTTCGTCGTCCACCGCCAACACCCGCAGGAACCCGGTGGTCACGACCCTGCCCGTACGCCCGGGTGGAACTTCGGCACCCGCACGCTCACCCGCGTCCCCGAGCCCAGCCCGGTCTCGACGACCAGCCCGAAACGGTCACCGAAGACCGAGCGCAGCCGCTCGTCGACGTTCGACAGGCCGACGTGCTGGCCCGTGTCGTCGCCCGGGTCGCCGGTGCTGCGGGCCAGCTCGGCGATACCGGTGGTCAGCGTGGTCGGATCCATACCCACCCCGTCGTCCTCCACCGTGATGTGGCATTCGGCGCCCGCGTCCCGGGCCTCGATGCTCACCATGCCCGTGCCCGGCTTGCGGGACAACCCGTGCCGGACGGCGTTCTCCACCAACGGCTGGAGACAGAGGAACGGCAGCGTCACCGGCAGCACCTCGGGCGCGATCTGCAACCGCACCTGCAACCGGTCGCCGAAGCGGGCCCGCTCGATCGTCAGGTACCGGTCGATCGACCGCAGCTCCTCCGCGAGGGTGGTGAACTCGCCGTGCGCCCGGAACGAGTACCTGGTGAACTCCGCGAACTCCAGGATCAACTCCCGGGCGCGCTCCGGGTCGGTGCGCACGAACGAGCCGATCGCGGTCAACGCGTTGTAGATGAAGTGTGGGCTGATCTGCGCCCGCAACGCCCGGATCTCGGCCCGTGCCAGCCGCTCCCGGGACGAGTCCAGCTCGGCCAGGGCGAGCTGGTTGCCGGCCCAGTGCGCGGTCTCCAGGGTGGCCTGCACCAACCCCGGCGCCGGGGCGTTGTCGGCGATCGCCACCAGCGCCCCGACCACCCGGGCGTCGGCCCCGTGCAGGGGCGCGACGACGGCCCCACGGATCGGGCAGTCCACCCGGTCGCAGCGCAGGTCGGACTCCCCGAGCACGGTCGACCGCCCGGAGCTGACCGACCGCTGGGCCGCCGCGAGCAGTTGGTCGCCGTGGTGCGTGCCGCGTCCGTCGAGGGCGAGCACCTCGTCGGCGTCCGTGAGTGCCAGCCCGACCGCGCCCACCAGGGCCCGCAGATGGCGTACGGCCTTCGCCGCGCCCGCCGCACTGAGCCCTGCCCGCAGCGGCTCGGCGGCCAGTCCGGCGGTGTGCAGCACCTCGTAGGTGGCCCGCTGGGTGGCGGTGGCGATGCCGCGCCGGGCGCGCAGTCGCAGCACCGCCAGCAGGGCTGCGGTCAGCGCGGTTACCAGCGAGACGACGCCGACGACGGCGGAGAGGTTGCCACCCACGCAGCGATCCTGACGGCTCGCCGCCGCTGGCGCTAGTACGCGCCCTTGCGGGCGAGCACCACCCCGACGGTGCGCCACAGGATGCTCAGGTCGTACGCCAGCGACCAGTTGTCGACGTAGTAGAGGTCGAGCCGGACGGCCTCGTCCCACGACAGGTCGGAGCGACCGGAGACCTGCCACAGCCCGGTCATGCCGGGGCGCACCAGCAGCCGGCGTCGCACGTCGCCCAGGAAGTCGCCGTCGTCGGCGGGCAGCGGACGCGGCCCGACCAGCGACATCTCGCCCCAGAGCACGTTGATCAACTGCGGCAGCTCGTCCAGCGACGAAGCCCGCAGGAAGCGGCCCACCGGGAAGACCCGGGGATCCTGCTTCATCTTGAACAGCATGCCGTCGGTTTCGTTCTGGTCGGTCAGGCTGGCCAGCCGGTCCTCGGCGTCGACGTACATGGTCCGGAACTTCCACACCCGGAACGTGCGTCCCTCGTGCCCCACCCGGGGCTGGCGGAAGAAGACCGGCCCGGGGTCGGAGATCCGGATCGCCACCGCGATCGAGATGAAGAGCGGGATCAGCAGCAGCAGACCGAGGCCGGCGGCGACCCGGTCCATCAGGTTCTTGGCCAGCAGCGCCGGCCCGGAGAGGGTCGGCTCCTCGACGTGCAGCAGCGGCAGACCCTCGATCGGCCGGATGTGCACACGCGGGCCGGCGATGTCGGTCAACTGCGGGGCGACCACGAGATCCACCCCGGAGCCTTCGAGCTGCCAGGCCAGTCGGCGCAGCTCACCGGGCTCGGCGCTGGCCGACCCGCACACGGCGATGGTGTCCCCGCCGACCTCGCGGACCAGGGCGAGGACGTCCCGGCCGGAGTGCACCGGCACCGGAGTCGGCACCCCGCGGGCCGCCGCGTAACCATCGGTGATGTGGATGGCGACCGGCATCAGGCCGGCGGCCGGGCTGCGGGTGACCGCCGCGTAGACCTCCAGGCACTCCGGCAGGGTGCCGACCAGCACCATCCGGTGCGCGGCCTGACCGGCCCGCCGACGGATGTAGTGCAGCGCCCAGCGGGCCACGAAACGGCACCACAGGATCAGCAGCAGCGCGCCGAGCAGCGCCGTGCCCACCGTCCACCGCGACAGCGCGGTCTTGGTGGCGAAGGCGAGGAAGGAGACGCTGGCCGCCACCGTGACCGCGGCCCTGATGACTCGCTTGAACTCGTCCGGGCCGAGCCCCAGATACCGCCGGTCGTACGCCCGGTTGCTCCAGAGGATGACCACCCAGCCCAGCGGGAGCAGGAGGTAGGAGATGGTGTGGAACCAGGTCGGGTCCTGGTTGGTGCCGGAGAAACCCGAGGCGGCCTGGTCGAAGAGTTGGATCGCGATCCAACTGGCGAACGCCGCCGCGCCGAAGTCGAGCAGCAGCAGGATCGCGGTGTAGGGGCGGTGCCATCGGGAGACACGGCGTCGCGCCCTGGCCCACGCCGACCGAGGCACGCCGTTGTGTGACGGCGGCGTCGGCGGCTGGATCTCGAAGCTGTCGACGTGCCGCACGAGTCTGCTCCGGCCTTCGTTGGATACCGGGCGCTGGAGGCTTGCCGTCACCTCACCCATGTCCTCCCGCATGACACGTGCCGCTCACTCGCCGTGAGGGCCCGGGTCGCCCACCGTCCCAGTCTCCCACGCGGGCTCCGGCCGGTCGCCGCCCCGCAGGAGATTGGCGACCGATGGTGTCGGCGGGATCTGGCCGGCTCCGCACCATTTCAGAAGCCGGGGACCGGGCCACTATACCGATGGATGCCCGTGTGGCGAGAACGGTGGACCGGAGGTTCGGCTCACTCGGGCCGATTCCGCTCTGTAGTCGCTTCGTGGGATTACTCACCGTACGAGACGGGACAACCGTCGGTCAGCCAGCGGCTTCCCGCCGGTCTGACACGTGGCGCAGTACTGCAGGCTCGAGTCGGCGAACGACACCTCCCGGACGGTGTCCCCACAGACCGGGCAGGGCAGGCCGGTACGGGCGTGCACCTTCAACCCGGACCGCTTCTCGCCCTTGAGTTCGGCGGCACGCTGACCGAGGGACCGCTCGACCGCGTCGCCGAGCACCTGCCGAGTCGCCGCGTGCAGGGTGGCGAGCTGGGCGTCCGTGAGCCGATCGGTGATCACGAACGGGGACAGCTTCGCGGCGTGCAGGATCTCGTCGGAGTACGCGTTACCCACCCCGGACAGCACCGACTGGTCGGTCAACACCCCCTTGACCTGCCCGCGTCGGCTGCGCAGCCGCTCGGCGAAGGTGGGCAGGTCGGCGGCGAGCGCGTCCGGGCCCAGCTTGGCCACCCCGGGCACCGCCGCCGGGTCGGTGACCAGGTACGCGGCCAGCTTCTTCTGCGTACCGGCCTCGGTGAGGTCGAAGCCGGAACCGTCGTCGAGCCGGACCCGCACGGCGATCGGGCCCTTGCCGGGGCGCAGCGGGGTCGCGGAGGGAAACGCCTCCCGGTAGTGCAGCCAGCCCGCCCGGGCCAGGTGCACCACGAGATGCAGGTCACCCTCGATCACCACGTCGAGGAACTTGCCGTGCCGACGGGCGTCGACCACCGTCCTGCCGGCGACGGCGGTGGGTGCCGGGTCGTACGTCTTCAGGGCGCTGATCGCGGCGATCTCCAGCCGGTCGACACGCCGCCCCACCGCGCGCTGCCGCAGGTAACCCGCGAGCGCTTCAACCTCCGGTAGTTCGGGCACCAGCCAACGGTAGCCTTCTTTCCCGTGAGCGTGAGGAATGAGCTTGCGAGTCCCGCAATCGCGAACGAAGGGCAAGCTCAGTGAGAATCGTGGTGGCGCACAACCGGTACCGGGAAGCTCAGCCCTCCGGCGAGAACACCATCGTCGACGTGGAGATCGCCCAGCTCACCGCCGCCGGTGTCGAGGTGCTGCCCTTCATCCGCAGCTCGGACGAGATCCCCTCGATGTCGAAGGCCGCCAAGGCGCTGCTGCCGATCTCACCGATCTGGGCGCCCCGCGCACAGCAGGACCTGAGCCGGCTGCTCACCGAGCACCGGCCGGACGTCCTGCACCTGCACAACCCGTACCCCCTGATCTCGCCGTGGGTGGTGCGGACCGCGCACCGGCACGGCGTGCCGGTGGTGCAGACGGTGCACAACTACCGGCAGGTCTGCTCTTCGGGGATCTACTTCCGGGACGGTGTGATCTGCCAGGACTGCAAGGGCCGGGCGCTGGGGGTGCCGGCGATCAGGCACCGGTGCTACCGCGACTCGGCGGCGCAGAGCGCGCTGATGGCGACCACCCTGGCGGTGCACCGGGGCACCTGGCGGTCGGTGGACCGGTTCGTCGCGCTCACCTCGGCGATCGCCGACCACCTGCGCGACTACGGCATCCCGGACGACCGGATCGTGGTCAAGCCGAACGCCGTGCCCGATCCGGGTCGACCGGCGCCGCTCGGTGACGGCTTCCTCTACATGGCCCGGCTCTCTCCTGAGAAGGGCGTCGACCTGCTGCTGGACGCCTGGCGGCGGCACCCGGTGGGCACCCTGGGCACGCTGCGGATCGCGGGCGACGGCGAACTGCGCGCGCTGGTGGAGGCGGCCGCCGCCGAGCGACCCGACGTGGTCTACCTCGGTCAGCTCGACCGTGCCGGGGTCCGGGCTGCGGTCGAGGCCAGTGCCGTGGTGATCGCCGCCTCGATGTGGCACGACGTACTGCCGACGGTGATCATCGAGGCGCTGGCGAGTGGTCGCCCGGTCCTCGGCACCGCACTGGGTGGCATCCCGTACCTCGTGGGAGCGGACGCCCCGCACGAGCCCGCCGGCACCGGCCCGGCCGAGACCGCCTCGGCGGTCTCCGGGGGCGGCTCGCCCATGCCGGCCGGGATCGGGCTGGGCGAGGCCGGCTGGGTCGTCGCCCCGGAGCCGGCCGCGCTCGCCGCCGCCCTGCCCGTGGCCCGTGCCGGCGCGCCCGGGTTGGCGCTGGCCGCTCGTGCCCGCTACGAGCGCACCTTCCACCCCGACGTGGTGACGAAGCAGCTCATCGACATCTACGCGGGCGTCGCCCGCAGTCCCCACCGCGCCTGACCCGGCCAGACGACCCACGCCGGCACCTCGTGCCCCCGCAAGATCGTGCTCGATCCAGGGTCCAACATCAGGGAAACTGCTGCCTTCCGCATCCAGAAGGCAGCAGTTTCGGGGAAGTTGTGCGGATCTTGCGGAACGCGGCGGGGGCGGGGTCAGCGCAGGGAGGCTCGGGCGGAGAAGGCGATGCTCGCCAGCAGGAAGCCGCCGTTGACGACGGTGAACGCGACCAGCACCCACAGGACGAGCGCGGGGGCCACGGCGAGCACCAGGGCGGCCACGAAGATCACCGCGCCGTAGTCGCGGACCAGCTTCACCAGGCGTACGGGCAGCGAGGTCGAGGTGACCATGCTGGCGGCGTTCGGGCCGGCCTGCATCACCGAGGTGACCAGGTTGACCATCCAGGTGCCCGCGAAGGTGGCCACCAGCCAGGTCGGGGTGGACGGCTCCTGCGCCACGGCGGTGGCGGCCAGGGCGGCCACCAGGGCGATCTGCGCGGCCACGTCGCAGAGCACGTCGACCCGGGCCCCGGCCGCGCTGCCCTGGCCGGTCACGCGGGCGAGCTGTCCGTCGGCGCAGTCCAGGGAGTACGCGACCTGCCAGCCGACGAGCGCGACCAGCCCGACCACCCAGGCCGGTACGTCCCCGGCGGCGACCGGCCCGGCGAGCGCCACCACGGAGATCGAGGTGGCCAGCCCGAGTACCAGGTTGGTGATGGTCAGCGCGGTCGGACGCAGCCCGAGGCGTTGCGCGACAAGCGCGAACACCGCGCCGAGCCACTGGCTGATCGACTCGCTGAACAGGCCGCCGCCCCGGTTGACCCGGTGGAAGTCGGCGACGGTGGGACGGGGGTCAGCCAAGCTGGTCGCGGATTGCACCGGCGTAGTCTGCCAGCCGCTCCCGCGTCTCGGTAGGCGACAGGGCCAGGTGCTCGAGGATGGTGTACCGGTCCGGCCGGGTCCGCGGCGCGAACTGCACCGCCTCGACGAACTGGTCGTCGGTGAGCCCCAGATCGCCCGGAACGGTGGCCAGGCCGTGCCGGTGCAGGCAGCGGGCGAGTTGCCCGAAGCGCTCCGGGTCGTCGCGGAGGAAGGTGCAGAAGAGCGCGCCGAGCCCGACCTGCTCGCCGTGCGAGCCGGTGCCGGGATAGAGCCGGTCGATGGCGTGGGAGATCTCGTGGTCACCGCCGCTGGCCGGTCGGGTCGACCCGCACACCGAGCTGGCGATTCCGCCGAGGATCAGCGCCTCGGCCAGTGTGGTGAGGAACGCATCGTCGGTGATCTTGCCCGGATGGTTGATCAACGCTTCGGCGCCGGTCCGCGCCAGCGTCACGGCGAGGCCGTCGATCGGTTCGCCCCGGACCTCGTGCGCCAACTCCCAGTCGGCGCAGGCGCTCACGTTGCTCACCGCGTCGCCGATGCCGGCCTGGGTCTGGCTGTCCGGGCCGTTCTCCACGAAGTCCAGGTCGACGATCACCGCGATCGGGATGTGCACGCCGTAGGAACCCTTGCCGCCCTCGTGGTCAAGTGAGGCGGTGGGAGAGGCGATGCCGTCGTTGGCCAGGCTGGTCGCCACGGTCACCATCGGCATGCCGTACCGGGTGGCGGCGTACTTCGTGGTGTCGATGGTCTTCCCACCGCCGATGCCGATCACCGCGTCGTACGAGCGGGCACGGAGCCGGTCACCGAGTTCGTTGGCGGCGTCGATGGTGCCGCCGGTGACGGTGAAGACGTCGGCCGACCCGAGACTCGGCCGGCACAGCTCGGCGATCTTCTCGCCCTGACCGGGGCCGACCACCACCGCGACGTCGCCGCCAGCGGAGATCCGCCGGTCCGCCAACAACGGCCCCAGGTCCGCCACCGCACCCCGCCGGACTTCGATCAACAGCGGGGTGTTGACCGTACGCGCTAGTAGCGGCACGCGATCTCCCGCGCGCGGGCCAGGTCGGCGTGGTTGTCGACCTCGACCCACGGGACGTCACCGATCGGCGCGGCCCGGACCTCGCCACCACGGTCGGCGAACTCCTGGTAGCCGTCCTCGTAGTAGAGGTTCGGGTCCCGCCGCCAGGTCGCCTCCAGCGCGTCGGCGAGCGCGTCGGCGACCTGCGGCTCGATCAGCGTCGCGCCGATGTACTCGCCGTACGCCTCACCCGGGTCCATGATCTTGGTGATCCGGGTGAGCTGGCCGGCGGCGTCGAAGGTGGTCTTCATCTCCTCCTCGGCGAGCGGCTTGAGGGTGTCCACCGCGAGCAGGATGCCCGGACCGCGCTCGGCCAGCAGGGTCTTCTCCACGCTCACCGGGTGCACGGTGTCGCCGTTGACCAGCAACACCCCGCGTGCGAAGTGCTCCCGGGCCAGCCAGAGGGAGTACGCGTTGTTCCACTCCTCGGCCTTGTCGTTGTGCACCAGGGTGAGGGTGACCCCGTACTTCTTCTCCAGCTCGGCCTGCCGCGCTTGGACCGCGTCCGCCGCGTAGCCGACCACGATCACGATGTCGGTGAGCCCGACCTCGGCGAGGTTGCCCAGCGCGATGTCGAGGATCGTGATCTCGCCATCCACCGGCACCAGCGCCTTCGGCAGCGTGTCGGTGTACGGGCGCAGCCGACGCCCCGCCCCGGCCGCGAGCACCATTCCGATCATCGCGACATCCTCCCTCGTCCTGCTCCCGTCACCGCTGGAGGATAGCCCTGGGGAGCCCGGCGACTCCGGCCAACCGGTCAGCCGGGCAACGCCGCGAGGTCGGCCAGCATGGTCAGCCGCTCCTCGGCGGCGAGCACGGCGTACGGCCCGGCGGCCCGGCGGTCGGTCTCCAGCTCGATGGCGAGCCGCTCCGGGCCGGGCGGCAGGGCGGTGACGCTGGACGCGGTGTGCCCGGCGGCGGTCCAGGCGGCGGCGTGCGCGTCGGCCCGGTGGTAGCGCAGGGTGCCGAGTCGGTTGAGCAGCAGCACACCGGGCGCGGTGCCGTCCGGCTCGTACGGGGGCGCCATCGCGGCGAACGCCGGCCACTCCCGGACGCCGTCCTCGTCGACGAGCACCACGGCGTACGCCAACAGCCGGCCGAGAGCCGCGGTGAGCCGGGCGACCCGTTCGTCGTGCCCCGCCCACAGCTCCTCGGTGACCTCGGCGTGTATCTGGTGCAGCTCGGCCAGGAAGGCGGTGCCGCGCTCGGTGGCGGACAGCCGTCCGTCCGGACGACGGTGGATCATGCCGTGCGCGACCTGCTTGTCCACCGCGCGGCGGCTGACGACCGGATCGCGGTAGCGCGTGATGGCGGCGAATCCGGGCTCGTCGACCGTGCCACCGGGCGCCGCCAGGCGGGTCCGCAACTCGACCAGGAGCCCGGTGGCGGTCGGTCCGCCGTACCGCTGGCTCAGCTCGGCGCCACCCCAGTCGTGCCCGGCGGCCATGCCAGCGCGGAAGACCCGGTCCACGGCCGGGGCGAGCAGCCCGGCGATCCGGTGCGGCGGCAGGTCGACGGTGTTCACCGGCCGATCGACCGCAGGAGCGCGAAGCCCTCCTCCGCGATCCGCCGGATCAGGCCGTCGTTGACGTCGCGGTTCTCGTCCAGCACGGTCACCTCGTGCTCGGCCAGCCAGCGGTGCTCGGTGTGCTTGCCCGCCTCCAACCTCGGATGGCCGAGGTCGCCGTCCACGCGGACCAGGAAGTCGTACTCGACGCGGGCCAGGCCGTCGTCGCCGACGTAGCGGTACTCGCCCACCTGACCGAGTACCTCCGAGACGAACCAACCGGTCTCCTCGGTGACCTCTCGGCGCAGCGCCTCGTCGATCCCCTCGCCCGGTTCCAGGTGGCCGCCGACGATGTCCCAACAGTCGGGAAACAGGCGCCGGTGTGGCGAGCGGCGCTGGAAGAAGATGCGGCCGGCGTGGTCGACGATCAGCGCGCCGGCGCAGCGCAGGGGCTCGGTGGACACGCGTCGACAGTAGCGAGCGCCGCCGCATCCCGACGATGTCCGGTCTTGTCCCGGAAACATCCACGGACGACCATGTCCGTACCGAATGCCACGGTCCCAAAGGGGTGATGCGTGATGCAGGTACGGGAAGCAATGTCCAGCCAGGTCCTCGTCGTCGGTCCGGAGCACACGCTCCGTCAGGCGGCCCGGATGATGTCGGCCCGCGGTGTCGGGTCGGCGGTCGTGATCGATCCCGAGTCCGAGGGAATCGGCATCATGACCGAACGCGACGTGTTGAAGGCCATCGGCGCGGGTCTCGACTGCGACACCGAGCGGACCGGCGCCCACCTCACCTGGGACGTCGTGTACGCGGCGCCGGAGTGGACGGTGGCCGAGGCGGCCGCCGCGATGGCCCGAGGTGGTTTCCGGCACCTCGTGGTGCTCGACGGCCGGGAGGTGGCCGGGGTGATCTCGGTGCGGGACATCATGCGCGTCTGGGCCCAGGGCGAGGTGGCCGCCACGACCTGAACCGCTCAGGTGTGCCGGGTCGGATCGAAGGGTAAGGATCCCTCGCGGGCACGGAAATGCCGTGGCCCGCGGGGGAGGGCCCGATGCGTGACGCGGAGCGCCTGGTCGAGCAGCAGTACGCGATGCTCCTGCGGCGGGACGTGGCCCGACTGCCGGACCTGTACGCCCCGGAGGCGTTCTACTCCATGCCGGGTGTCACGGTCCGACCGATCGAGCTGCCGGCGCTGCTGCGTACCTGGACGGGTGCCTTTCCGGACCTGCTGGTCGACCCGCTCGGCGCGGTGCGTACGTCCAGCGGCGCGGCCGTGGAGCTGCGCCTCAGTGGCACCCACACCGGCACGTTGCACTCGCCGTACGGCACCGTCGCTCCGACCGGCCGCTCGGTGAGTTGGGAGGTCGCCGACGTGGTCCGGGCACGCCGGGGCCGGATCGTCGCGTGGCGCTCCTACTTCGACTGGAGCCAGCTCCTCGACTCGCTCGGCGTGCAGTTCGACGGCCTCTCCCGGGCGGCGCAGCACGACTCGCTCGCACTTCCGGTCTGATCTGTCGCCATCCGGCGCGGCCGGGTCACCCGTCCCGGTGGCTCAGGATGCGGACATCGCCGTGCCGTCGGCGCGTCCCCCGCCGCCGCCCGTACGCTCAATATCCATGACCGCCGAGCAGCTGATCTCCTTTGCCCGTGGGGCCCCCTCGCTGGACATCGTCGATGTCGAAGGGCTCAAGGCCGCCGCCGTACGCGCCTTCGACGCCGATCCCGCGGGGGTCACGGCGTACGGCACCTCCGTCGGCTACGTTCCGCTGCGCAAGTGGATCGCCGAGAAGCACGGCGTCGCGGCCGACCAGGTGCTGGTCACCAACGGCTCGTTGCAGGCCGACGCGTTCCTCTTCGACCACCTGATCCGCCCCGGCGACGCGGTGGTCGTCGAGCGTCCGACGTACGACCGCACCCTGCTCAACCTTCAGCGGATGGGCAGCGAGCTGCACGGGGTCACGGTCCAGCCGGACGGCCTGGACACTGCCGAGCTGCGCAAGCTGCTGGAGTCCGGGGTACGCCCTCGGCTGGCGCACGTCATCCCGAACTACCAGAACCCGGCCGGCGTGACGCTGTCGCTGGAGAAGCGCCGTGAGCTGCTCGACCTGGCCGCCGAGTACCACTTCACGATCTTCGAGGACGACCCGTACGCGGACATCCGCTTCCGGGGCGAGGCGCTGCCGTCGATGCTCTCGATGGACACCCGCAACGTCGTCGTGCACGCGTCGAGCTTCACGAAGACGGTCTGCCCGGGCGTACGCGTCGGCTACCTGGTCGGCCCGGCGGATCTGATCGCCGACATCGCCAAGAACGCCACGAGTCTCTACATCTCGCCCGGCATGGTGTCGCAGGCGATCGTGCACCAGTTCTGCGTCTCCGGCGACATCGACCGCTCGATCGAGACCGTCCGGGCGGCGCTGGGCGAGCGGGCCCAGGTGCTGGCCGAGTCGCTGCGCCGGCACCTGCCGCAGGCGCGGTTCGTCGAGCCCGACGGCGGCTACTTCCTGTGGGTGGAGTTCCCCGAGGACGTGCTGGTGGACCGGCTCGCCCCGGCGGCGGCCGAGCGTGGCGTCGCCGTCGTCAAGGGCAGTGACTTCGTCCTCGACGGCGGGCGGCACGCCCTGCGGTTGGCCTTCTCGGCGGTGACGGCCGACCGGATCGACGAGGGTGTCCGCCGGCTCGCCGAGGCCGTCGAGGCCAGCCGAAGCTGAAAATCTGTCGGGTTTCCGACAAAAGGACGATGCCGGCCGTCCCGGGTCTCCCCAGCGGGCGGCCGGCGGCCCACAATGCTGCGAGCGTCATCCGTCAGGTGTAGCGGAGATCACCGCCCGCCCACCCCGGATGACGCGTGCAGCACAACCCCCGCCCCCACGGGCGCCGGGTGGGCCGTGTCGTCCCTTCACCCCCCGATGCGGCCCGGCCCGCCCGGCGCCGCACCCGCGACCGCCGTCACACCTGCCGGTGGCCACCATCGGCGTAGCCTGCAAGCCGCAGGCGAGCGCGGGGAGGTGTCGCGATGACGGATCGGGCAGAGCGGGGCCGGACGGCGCCGTTGAACACATCTCGGGTGCTGCGACCCCGAGCCTGGGCGTCCCCGGTCCGGGCGATGACCAGGATGCTCAACGCCGACGGTTCACCACCCACCCCGGCGCCCACCGGCACCGGGCGCAGCGGAGTGGTCGACTGTGCGCTCTATATCGACGGCAAGCGGCAGCCCGGCGACTGGACGTACGCCGAGGCGCTGGAGGCCGCGCGCCGCGAGGAGCACGGCTTCGTCTGGATCGGGCTGCACCAGCCCGAGCTGGCCGAGATGACCGCCATCGCGGAGACGTACGGCCTGCACGAGCTGGCCGTCGAGGACGCCGTGAAGGCCGAGCAGCGGCCCAAGCTGGAGCGCTTCGGCGACGTCAGCTTCCTGGTGCTGCGCACTGCCCGGTACTGCGAGCACACCGAGCTGACCGAGACCTCCGAGGTGGTCGAGACCGGTCAGGTGATGCTCTTCATCGGCCCGAACTTCCTGATCAGTGTCCGGCACGGTGACGCCTGTCGGCTCTCCCCGGTCCGGGCGGATCTGGAGACCAAAGAGGAACTGCTGCTCCAGGGCCCGTGGGCGGTGGCGTACGGGGTGACCGACCGGGTGGTCGACCTCTACCTCGAGGTGGCCGAGCAGCTCGAGGACGACCTGGACCAGTTGGAGGCCGAGGTCTTCGACCGCAACAGCCACGGGCGCATCCAGCGGATCTACCAGATGAAGCGGGAGTTGGTGGAGTTCAAGCGGGCGGTGGTCCCCCTGCAGCGGCCGCTGATGAACCTGACCTCGCAGGTCAGTCGGGACGTACCCAAGGAGATCCGCAAGTACTTCCGGGACGTGCAGGACCACCTGAGCCGCACGGTCGAGCAGGTGAACTCGTACGACGACCTGCTGAACTCGATCCTCCAGGCGCGGCTGGCCCAGGTGTCCGTCGACCAGAACAACGACATGCGCAAGATCGCCGCGTGGGCGGCCATCGCCGCAGTCTGGACGTCCATCGCCGGCGTCGAGGGCATGAACTTCGAGAACATGCCCGAGCTGAAGATGACGTACGGCTATCCGGTGGCTCTGGCCCTCATGCTCGGCGTCTCGCTGGCCCTCTACCGCTGGTTCCGCCGCAACGGTTGGCTCTGACCGGACGTCCGCAGGCAGCGCACACGCCCAGCGCCGGCGCGCGGGGGGCAAGCCCGCGTCGCCGGCGCTCGTCGCGTTGCTGTAGGGGTCAGCGGCGGCCGTTGGTCCGGGCCGTGTCCTTGCCCAGCGCCTTGGTGAGGTCGTCGGCCGGGCGTCCCGACACGTCCTTGGCGCCCTCGGCGACCGAGGGAACCTTGTCGGTCGGACGCACACCGGTCGGCTTCGGCGTGGTGGTGGTGCTGGCGCTGGCGCCGCCGGCCACCGCCGAGCTGCCCGCGCCGGTCATCCCGGAGATGGCGGACCCGTCGGACCCCTTGGTCGCGGACGGGGTACGCACCTCGATCGAGTCGACCTCGTTGCGCATCGGCTCCAGCGTGCGGGTCGGGTCGTACTCGGCCCACTCCTGCTGCTCGCGGCGGCGGCGCAGCGCGACCGCGCCGACCAGGCCGGCGATGGCGCCCGCGGCCAGCAGGCCGGTCATCTTCGAGCCGCGACGGCGCGGCTGCTTCTTCTTCCCCGTGATCCGCATGGTCTTCGACTTGGCCTTCCTGGTCAGCGGCCCTGCTTGCGCGGCGCCGTCACGAGCCGCCGCGGCCAGTGGTGCCAGCGTGGTGAGTGTCGTCCCCCAACCGGTCGACGCGCGGTCGCGCACCTTCACCGCGGCCGGCCCGACGTAGCCCCGGGCCGCCTGCACCCGCGGGCCGACCGACGCGCCGGCGCCCTTGGCGGCGTGGTTGGCTGCCTGCATCAGGTGGCTGATGCTCTGGTTCAGCTCTGCCTTGGCGAGCTGGCCCTGGGACTTACGCCGCCCGATTCCAAACACGGTCCTACCTCCTGGGAGTTGTTCCTTCGTCATCCTCCACCTTCGGATGCCTCCGCGATGCCAGATCGGGCACATGGGAGGATCCGCATGGAACTGACCAACGAGTGAGGAGTACCCGTGGCCGAGGCTGTCTACGCCACCCTGCACACCAACGCTGGCCCGATCCGGCTGGAGCTCTTCCCGAACCACGCGCCGAAGACCGTCCGCAACTTCGTCGACCTGGCTGAGGGCAACCGGGAGTACACCGACCCGCGCACCGGCCAGCCGGGCAACGGGCCGTACTACGACGGCACCATCTCGCACCGTGTGATCAGCGGTTTCATGGTCCAGATGGGCGACCCGACCGGCACCGGTCGGGGCGGGCCGGGCTACAAGTTCGCCGACGAGTTCCACCCGGAGCTGCGGTTCGACCGTCCCTACCTGCTGGCGATGGCGAACGCCGGACCGGGCACCAACGGTTCGCAGTTCTTCATCACCGTGTCCCCGACGCCGCACCTCAACAACCGGCACACCATCTTCGGCCAGGTCGCCGACGAGGAGTCGGTGAAGGTCGTCGACTCGATCGCGAACACCCCGACCGGCCCGAGTGACCGTCCGCTGCAGGACGTCGTCATCGAGCGGGTCGAGATCGAGCGGTCCGCTGCCTGACGACACCGCGAGGTACCTTTGCTCGCATGATTGAGCGCTCCGGAGCACCGCGCCGGCCGGCGTCGGTGTGTCGCGCGGTGGCGGATGGAGGGCCGACCCGGTGAGCGAGTCCCCACCGACCACCCCGGTCTGCTACCGGCACCCCGGTCGGGAGACCTACGTCCGGTGCACCCGCTGCGATCGGCCGATCTGTCCGGAGTGCATGCGGGAGGCGTCCGTCGGGCACCAGTGCCCGGAGTGCGTCGACGAGGGTCGTCGTAGTGTCCGGCCGGCGCGTACCGCCTTCGGTGGCGGTGCCGCCGGCCGGCACGGCTACGTCACCAAGGCGCTCATCGCGCTGAACGTGTTGTTCTTCGTGCTCTCCGTCGCCTCCGCCCGGTCCTTGACCGCGGTGGTGGGCGGCTCCGGCCTCGGCGGGCTGGCCGGCGACGGAACGCCGCTGACCCGCTGGGGGGGCGTGCTCGGCTACGCCTCGTACGTTGCCTTCGAGCCGGTGCACGGTGTCGCGGCCGGTGAGTGGTACCGCCTGGTCACCGCCATGTTCCTGCACTACGGCGTGTTCCACCTGCTGCTGAACATGTGGGCGCTGTGGGTACTCGGCCGGGAGCTGGAGGGCGTGCTCGGGCGCGCCCGCTTCCTCGCCCTCTATCTGATCGCGGGAATCGGGGGCAATGTCGCCGTCTTCCTGTTCAGTAGACCCAACGAAGGCCCGACTGTCGGCGCGTCGACGGCCACCTTCGGACTCTTCGCCGCGATCTTCGTGATCATGCGCCGTCTCGGCCTGAACACCTCGGCGATCGTGCCGCTCCTCGTCGTCAACCTTGTCTTCACCTTCGCCGTGCAGAGCATCTCGAAATCCGGGCACATCGGTGGCCTGGTGGTCGGCGCGGCGATGGCGGCGGTGCTCGCGTACGCGCCACGGGAGCGGCGCACGCTGGTGCAGGTCGCCGGTGGCGCGATCATCGTGCTGATCCTGCTCGCCCTGGTGATCTTCCGAACCGCGCAACTGCTCAACTGACCGGGCGGGCCGCCCGCAGCGCCCCGGCCACCTCTTCCGGGGTGGCCCCCAGGTCGTACCTGCCGAACAGGTGCAGCGACTCGCCCGCGTCGATCTCCAGGATCTCGCCGGTCAACCCCAGCCGCTGGCGGCGGTCCACCCTGATCGCCTCGACCGTCGACCAGGGCAGCAGCCGCCGGCCGGCGAAGCCGCGGATGACGGTGAGCCCCGCCGGGTCGACCGCCAGCCGGACCGGCGCCACCAGGTCGCGTACCGCCCAGACGGCCAGCGCGACGGCGGCCACGGCGGCCACGACCAGCCGCACCGGGTCACCGTCGGCGAAGAGCAGACCGAGTGCGATCAGCAGAACGGCACCGGCCAGCTTCGCCACCGGCAGGGTCGACGGCACCCGCCACTGCCGGGGTCCGGTGATGTCATCCACCCGCCCAGCATGCCAGCAGCCCTGGCCGCCCGCTGCCGTCGATCATGGAGTTGTGGTGCGCCACAAATGGTGCGAAGTGGAAACTTCTCCCCACCACCACTCCATGATCGACGCCGGAGAGGGGTGGGCGGCGGCCCGCCGCGTCAGCGTAGGATCGGGACAGCCAAGTTACCGGGGAGTAAACATGAGTGACGCGGTCATCGTCGGCGCGGTACGCACCCCGGTCGGGCGACGCAAGGGCGGTCTCGCCGGGGTCCACCCGGTCGACCTGTCGGCGCACGTGCTGCGCGCCCTCGCCGAGCGCACCGGGCTGGACCCGGCGCAGGTCGACGACGTCTTCTGGGGCTGCGTGTCCCAGGTCGGCGAGCAGTCGTGGAACATCGCCCGCAACGCCGTCCTCGCCGCCGGTTGGCCGGAGGCGGTGCCCGGCACCACGCTCGACCGGCAGTGCGGCTCCAGCCAGCAGGCCCTGCACTTCGCCGCCGCGACCGTGCTCTCCGGCCAGGCCGACCTGGTGGTTGCCGGTGGGGTGGAGTCGATGACCCGGGTGCCGATGGGTTCCAGCGTGGCGGACGGCCTGCCGTTCAGCGACCAGCTCCGCGCCCGCTACCGGGGCGTGGAGGGCTTCGCGGACGACGCGCCGCTCCCGTTCAACCAGGGCGTCGGTGCCGAGCTGATCGCCCAGCGGTGGCGGCTCTCGCGGACGCAACTGGACGAGTTCGCGCTGGCCAGCCATGAGAAGGCAGCCGCCGCACAGGACGCCGGCGCGTTCGACCCGGAGCTGACCCCGGTGCCGCTCGCCGACGGCGGCACGTTCGCCGCCGACGAGGGCATCCGTCGGGAGACCTCGTTGGAGAAGCTCGGCGAGCTGGCCACCCCGTTCCGCGCCGACGGCGTGGTCACCGCCGGGTCCGCGTCGCAGATCTCCGACGGCGCCGCCGCGCTCGCCGTGACCACGTCCGACTGGGCCAGCCGGCACGGACTGCGCCCGCTGGCCCGCATCCACACCGCCGTGGTCGCCGCCGACGATCCGGTCACCATGCTCACCGCGCCCATCCCGGCCACCGCGAAGGCGCTGCGCCGCGCGGGGCTGGGCATCGAGGAGATCGGGGTGTACGAGGTGAACGAGGCGTTCGCCCCCGTACCGCTGGCCTGGCTGGCGGAGACCGAGGCGGACCCGGAGCGGCTGAACCCGCGGGGCGGGGCGATCGCCCTCGGCCATCCGCTCGGTGGCTCCGGCGCCCGGATCATGACGTCGATGCTGGCGCACATGCGGGACAACGGCATCCGCTACGGCCTGCAGACCATGTGCGAGGGCGGCGGCATGGCCAACGCGACGATCGTCGAGTTGGTCTGACGCCGGGCGGGAATGGTCTCGCCTACGGCGGGCACGCCGCCTAGGGTGCCCCTCGTGACGACGATCGCCGACGAGCGCGCTCCCGACTGGTCCAGCGTGCAGTGGCAGCAGCAGGCCCGGTCATGGGTCGACGAGCAGCTTGCCGGTGCCGGCCGGCGGGTCAGTGGCCCGGTCGAGTCCCGGGTCCGGCCCTGGTCGCTGGTCTGGCGGATGCCGACCGACGAGGGGCCGGTCTGGTTCAAGGCCAACAACTCCGGTACGACGCACGAGGCGGTCCTGATCGCGACGCTGGCCGCGTTGACGCCGGAGCGGGTGCTCACCCCGATCGGGGTGGACCGGGAGCGGGGCTGGTCGCTGCTTCCCGACGGTGGGGAGTCGCTGCGCGACGTGCTGGGCCGCGACCCCGACCTGACGCACTGGGAGCGGGCCCTGCCCGGGTACGCGGCGCTGCAACTCGCCACCGCGTCGCTCGGCGACGAGCTGGTCGCCCTCGGCGTGCCGGACCACCGTCCGGAGGCGCTGGCCGGACTGCTCGCCGACCTGCTCGACGATTCCGAGTCGCTGCGCGTCGGCGCGGAGGGCGGACTGACCGTCGAGACGTACGAGCGGTTGCGGGCGGAGGTTCCGGCGTACGCCCGGCGGTGCCGTCGGCTCGCGGACATCGGCATCGAGGCGACCGTGCAGCACGACGACCTGCACGACGGCAACATCTTCGTCGGGTCGGCCGGGTACCGCTACTTCGACTGGGGCGACGCCTCGGTGGCGCACCCGTTCGGCACGCTGCTGGTGACCCTGCGGTCCATCCGGTACGCCACCGCGTTGTCCGCGGACGACGCCAGCCTGGCCCGGCTGCGCGACGCCTATCTGGAGGCGTGGACCGACCGCTACGACCGCCGCACCCTCGTCGAGGCCGCCGACCTGGCGATGAACCTGGGCGCGGTGAGCCGGTCGCTCTCCTGGCGGCGGGCACTCGACACGACCGACCCGGGCCGCGCGGAGTACGCCGAGGCGGTGCCGGGCTGGCTCGCCGAACTGTTCGCCGCTACCCCGCTTCAGCCGGAAAGCTGACCGGGATCCGTCCGGGTCGGAAATCGGACAGGCAGTGCGACGGTCCGGCGTGGAACTTCCAAAAGTTTGCCGTGACCCACGTCACCCCGCCCGGGAGGTCGTTGGGCAGGTCATGGACGTCTTCTCCCGAACGTTCCTCCCGGCCGCCACCGAGGCCGGCCTCGCCGTGCAGACCGTGAGCCGGCACATGCCGGTGTTCCGCCGCTGCGTCGGCTCCGGTGACGCGACCATCCTCGTCACCCGTTGCAGCCGCCCCGACCGTCCGGTCACCGGCGACTACCTGCTGCTGCTCACCCATCGCCGACTGGTGGTGACCCAGCAGACCCGACTCCTGCACCGACTGCGCCTGCACCTCAACACCGAGCTGCGCGAGCTGAGCAACGTCACGTGGAGTCCCGACCCGCGGCTGCACTCGGTCGAGCTGGCCGCGACGGCGATCGACGGGATCCGCGAGCGGTTCCTCATCCGCACCAGCCACCCGAAGCAGGTGTGGCAGCTCGACGCGCTGCTCAACCACGCCTTCCGGACCCGTCTGCGGGCACCCCGCGAACGGGTTCTCGCCACCATCGGCGACACGCCGGCCCCCGTACGGTCCAGCGTGTTCCGTGCCGCCGTCGCACACTGACGCCGGCCTTTACCGAACTCGAACACGCAGCGATCGCGCCGGGCCACCGGGTCGGCAATCATGAGCCGGTGACTCTGGAAACGCCGCACCGCGGGCTCGTCCTCGTGGTCGAGGACGAGCCGGCCATCGCCGACCTGGTCCGGCTCTACCTCGGCCGCGACGGGTTCGGCGTCCACCTCGAACGCGACGGTGAGGCCGGCCTGAACGCCGCCCGCCGGTTGCGCCCGGTGGCCTGCGTCCTGGACATCGCCCTGCCCGGCCTGCCGGGCACCGAGATCTGCCGACGGCTGCGCGAGGCCGGCGACTGGACGCCGGTCATCTTCCTCACCGCCCGCGACGACGAGGTCGACCGGATCGTCGGGCTGGAACTGGGCGCCGACGACTACGTGACGAAGCCGTTCAGCCCGCGCGAGCTTGTCGCCCGGGTACGCGCCGTGCTGCGCCGCAGCGCCGGTGGACCGGAGGGCGCCGAACGCCCGCGCGTCGTCGGCCCGGTGACCCTCGACCCGGCCCGCCGGACGGTCACCGCCGGGGGCGTACCGGTGCAGCTCACCTCGACCGAATTCGACCTGCTGGCACACCTCATGGCCCGGCCGGGGCGGGTCTTCACCCGCGAGGAGTTGCTGGCCGGGGTCTGGGGATACGCCGCGCACGCCGGCACCCGGACCGTGGACGTGCACGTCGCCCAGGTACGCGCGAAGCTCGGCCCGGCCAGCGTCATCCGCACCCACCGCGGCGTGGGGTACGCGGTCGATGCCTGAACAGCCGGTACGCGCCGAGTCGCCGACCATGGCGCTGCCACTCGTCGACGCGCGCCCCCCGGCGCGGCCGGGACGCAACCGGTTCGGCCGGACCCTGACCGCCCGCGCGGTGCTGGTCACCTGTGCGGTGGCACTGGTGTCGGTGCTCGTCACGGCGATCGTCGCCGTGCCGCTGGCGATCCGGGGCGCGGAGCGACGCGATCAGGACGCCCTCGCCGCCCAGGCGCGACTCGCCGCCGAGGTGCTGCGGACCCGGTTGGACCGGGGACGCGCCGCCGACGAGGAGCGGCTCATCCAGCAACTCCGTGACCAGGGCATCGACGCGTACCTGATCCGGCACGGGACCGTCGACCGTTCGGGCCTGCCGCCGCGCGTGGTGCAGCGGATCGGGCAGGGCCGCAACGTGTCGGCCCGCCGGTCGGTCAACGGTCACCGCGCCCTGGTGGAGGGCCGGGCGCTGCCCGGCGGCAACGGGGTGGTGCTCTCCCGCGCCACGTCGGACGGGCTGTGGGCGCAGGTGCTGCTCAGCCTGTGGCTGCCCCTGCTGGCCGGGCTGGCCGCCGGTGTGGTGGCCGGTCTCCTGTTGGCCCGCCGGCTGGCCCGGCCGATCCGTGTCGCGGCCACCGCCGCCGCCCGGTTGCGCGCCGGGGACCGTGCCGTACGGGTGCCGGTCGAACCGCCGGACGAGGTCGCCGACCTGGCCGAGGCGTTGAACGGTCTGGCTGCCGCGCTGACCACCAGCGAGGGTCGGCAGCGCGAGTTCCTCCTGTCCGTGTCGCACGAGCTGCGCACCCCGCTGACCGCGATCCGGGGGTACGCCGAGGCGCTGGCCGACGGGGTCATCGACGCGGACGGCAGCGCCGACACCGGCCGGACCATGCTGGCCGAGGCCCAGCACCTCGATCGGCTGATCGGCGACCTGTTGGCGCTGGCCCGGTTGGAGGCCGCCGACTTCCCGCTGGAGCCGGTACCCGTCGACCTGACCCGACTGGCCGCCGACGCCGAGCCCACCTGGTCCGGTCGGTGTGCCGCGGTCGGTGTGCCGTTCCGCCTGGAGACGCCCGGTGGGCCGGTGTCCGCGTACACCGATCCGGGTCGGATCCGGCAGGTGCTGGACGGGCTGTTGGAGAACGCGCTGCGGGTCGTACCCCCGGGTGCGCCCGTGGTGCTCGCGGTCCGGCCGGTCGGCGCGGACCCGGCGGCCGGCGGTGTGCTGGAGATCCGTGACGGCGGGCCCGGCTTCACCGACGACGACCTGGCGGTGGCGTTCGAGCGCGGGGCGCTGCACGAGCGGTACCGGGGGGTGCGCAAGGTGGGCAGCGGGCTCGGTCTGGCGCTCGCCGCCGGGTTGGTGCGCCGGCTCGGCGGGGAGATCGTCGCGGGTCACGCGCCCGAGGGTGGGGCCGCCTTCACGGTCCGGCTGCCCGGTGATCCTTACCGGACCCGAACATCGGCCTGACGGTCCGCTCGTCCTTTCCGGCAAGGCTGAGGGCTCCACGGACGAGAGGGAGAGTCATGCCACGTTGGGGATTCGTCACCGGCACCACGGCACTGTTCGCGGCGGTGGCGCTCGGCGTCAGCGGGTGCGGCGCGGCCGAGGTGGCCAGCCAGCCCGCGCGGGACGCGGCGGTCGAGGTCGCCGCCGCGATGGGGGTGGAGGGTCAGGCGCTCACCGCGATGGGCTTCGACGCCGCCGACCTGGACGTGCAGACCGTCGCCGCCCCGGCGACGCCCGAGCCCTCCCCCACGGCGGCCGACAAGGGCAAGCACAAGCGGGGCGAGGAGTGGCGCAAGCGTCGCCAGGCCCGCGTGCTGCTGCGGAAGAACACCCTGCACGGCGAGGCGGTGGTGCAGACCAAGGAGAACGGTACGCAGACCGTCGCCGTCCAGCGCGGTGCGGTGACCGCCGTCGACGGCGACTCGATGACCGTCAAGTCCACCGACGGCTTCACGATGACCTGGACGTTCGGCGACGACCTACGCGTCGTCGAGAAGCGGTCGACGGTGCAGCCCAGCGAGGTGAAGGTCGGCACCACGGTCGGCGTCGCCGGCACCAAGGACGGGGACAAGGGCGTCGCCCGGCTCGTCCTCGTCCCGCGCGCCAAGTAGGCAGGCGAGGGCCCCGCACGCCGTACGTGCGGGGCCCTCGCCTGCCGTCGTCTCAGCGGCCCGGCGGTAGGGCGTAGCCGACGTAGTCGCGGAACTCCAACCGCCACCCGGCCGGGACCAGCTTGGCGCAGGTCGGTCGGCTGCCGGTGCAGACGATCGCGTCCACCGAGGCCGGGTCGGCCGGCGGTCGCTCCGGCAGCACCGACTGCAACGACACCAGATCCGGCGAGCTGCCGTCCGGTTGGCGCAGCAGCAGCCACCACGGGTACTCCCAGTCGTCGTTCCGCTCGACCAGACCGATCCGGCGCGCGCCGCTGTCGCGGACCGCCGCCGCGGCCCAGCGGAACTCGTCGGCCCACTCGGGCCGCCGCAGGAATCGGGTGTCCCAGTCCGAGGTGGTGAAGACCGACCCGGTGCCGACCAGCCGGCGCGGAAAGCCGTACGACAGCGCGAGCACCCCGGCCAGCGCCGATGTGGCGAGCACGACGACGACCGCCACGGCGGCCACCGTTCGTCGC
Source organism: Micromonospora sp. WMMD736 (assembly GCF_049179015.1). Classification (NCBI taxonomy): domain Bacteria; kingdom Bacillati; phylum Actinomycetota; class Actinomycetes; order Micromonosporales; family Micromonosporaceae; genus Micromonospora; species Micromonospora sp. WMMD736. The sequence continues at coordinate 4,266,378 of NZ_JBMHMI010000001.1, read as the reverse complement.
CCCCGCCCCGGTTGGTCGCCGCCACGCCGCAGCACCGAGTCCAGCCACACGCCGGCGAGCGGGACGGCGAGCACCAGGGCGTAGAGGATCAGTCGGTTGCCCCACGGCTGCCACTTGATCATCGAGGTGTGCAGCAGCACGGCGGCCAGCACCACCACGGCGTACGCCCGCAGCGGCCCGGCCTGCACGGGATCGATCCGGCGCGGGCGGACGAGGGCGACCAGCGCTCCGATCAGCGCCAGCGACCCGGCGATCGGGAACGCCACCCGATCCTCGTCCGGATACCAGGCGGGCACCGGGAACACCTCCCGGCCGAAGGTGATCGCCCGGTCCTGGGGGTCTACGCCGATCGCCTCCGCGCCGCCGATGATCGCGTCCGCGCCCGCGACCCGGAGCGGCGCGATCGGCGTGTCGAACGCGGTGTGCCCGATGCGCAGCGCGTTGACCAGGATCGAGGCCGGGTCGTGCCGTTCCATCGGGATCGACTCGCGTAGTCGGGGCGGGCCCAACGGGTGCCCGAACTCGGCCGTCACCCGGGCCAGGAACGGGCCGACGACAAGCGCCGCGACCGCCAGGATCAGCACCGAACCGCCGACGACCCGGAACACCGGCCGCACCCGAGCGGCCGCCGCCCCGACGGTCGGCGCTCGACCCGCCGTCGCCACGCTCGCCGTCTGACCCGCCGGTTCAGCGGCTGATGGCCGAGCCGCCAGGGCCAGCCGGAGCTGGGCCAGGCCCCAGAGCACCAGCAGCGGACCCACCGCGATCAGGCCACTGGTCTTCGTCACGGCGGTCAACCCGGTGGCCGCGCCCAGGCCGAGTACGGTTCCCCAGCCGGTGCGTCGGCGCAGACCGTCAAGCGCGAGGGTCGCCGCGCACGCCACCCACGCCGCACAGACCAGGTCGGTCTGCGTGCTGGTCGCCTGTAGCGCGACCATCGGGGTGCTGGCCAGCACGAACGCGGTGATCAACTGGGCTCGCCGGCCGCCTCCGAGCTGCGCGGTGATCCGGGCGGCCACCAGGAGGCAGAGCACTCCGGCGGCCCACTGCACCAGGTTGTGCAGCACGTCGGAACCGGTGAGCAGGCGCAGGTGCAGGAGGAGGTACTCCGCGCCGGGCGGGATGGTCACCTGCCGGTGGATGGCGGTGGGCCAGAAGTCGAGGTCGCCCTGGGCCACCCAGTGCTCGACCTTCGGCAGGTGGTACGTCTGCGAGTCGAAGTTGTTCGGCTCCGCCAGCAGCGCGATCAGCAACTCCACCAGCACCAGGCCGCCGACGCCGCCCGCGAGCAGCCGCTCGCCCCGACCCGCCGTACGCCAGCTCTCGGTTACCCGGGCGAGCAGTCTGGCGCGTACTCCCTGGGTCCGGGTCGGTGCGGCGTCGCGCCCGCCCACCAGGTCGTGGTCGACGGCCGGGGCGGGTGTGTCCGGGGTGGTGCCGGCGGGCACCGCCGTGCCCACCGGCACCGGGCGCGGCGTCGCGGCGCTCGGGCGGGCGGCCGGGGTGTCCCGCCGCCGGCGCAGCGCCACCGCCGTCGCGGCGGCGAGGAGGAAGATCAGCCAGGCGGCGACGAACGCCGGCCGGGTCAGCGCGTGCAGCGCGCCGAGCACCTCGACGACGAGCACCGCGTACGCCCCGGTGAGCAGTGCGGCGCGTACCGCGGCGAGCCGGGACGGGGCTACCGCAGCCGTCCCGCGCGGCGTCGACGCGACAGTGAGCAGGAGCACCGAGGCGGCAGGAAGCACCGCGAGCAGGGAGCCGGCAGCCGACATGGCGGGAAGTAAACACCATCGGGCTGAAACCGCCACGCCGGCTGTCCGACGGTGGCGGCCACCGTTGGGCTGACCAGCCAGGCTAGGCTAGGCCCGACGTGTTGTCGCCACCGTGGAGATTCCCGTGAAGCTGTCGATCCTCATGCCGGTCTACAACGAGGAAGAACGCATCGCGGATGCCCTCAAGCAGGCATTGGCGGTGGACTACCCCTGCGAGATCGAGCTGGTCGTGGTCGACGACGGCAGCCGCGACGGCACCGGCGAGGTCCTCGGTCGCGCCGACGACGCGCGCCTGCGGGTGATCACGCACCAGCGCAACGCGGGTAAGGGCGCGGCCATCAAGACGGCGGTGGACAGCGCCGAGGGTGAATACATGGTCATCCTGGACGCCGACCTCGAATACGACCCGCAGGACATCCCGAAGCTGCTCGCCCCGGTGCTCGACGGGCGGGCCACGGTCGTCTACGGCAATCGCACGTTCGGCAGCCACAGCGCCTACAGCTTCTGGTACGTGATGGGCAACAAGGGCGTCACGATGGCGGCGAACGTCCTGTTCAACTCGTACATCGGTGACCTGGAGACCTGCTTCAAGCTGATGCCGGTGGAGCTGTACCGGTCCCTCGAGGTGCGCTCGCGGGGCTTCGGCATGGAGGCCGAGGTGACCGGCAAGCTGCTGCGCCGCCGCATCCGCCCGTACGAGGTGCCGATCAGCTACCGGGCCCGGGGCCGCGAAGAGGGCAAGAAGATCACCTGGAAGGACGGCGTCGAGGCGATCTGGATCCTCGGTCGCGAGCGCGCACGCCGCCGCCCGGCGGTCTCGTCCGCGCGCTGATCACCGGTAACCTTGAGTTGAAGTCCACTTCAACTCAAGGATGCGCTGATGCAGGACGCGTTGACGATCGGTGAGCTGTCCGTACGCTCCGGCGTGGCTCCGTCCGCGCTGCGCTACTACGAGCGACTCGGCCTGATCCGCGCCGACCGCACCGGCGGCAACCAGCGCCGCTACGCCCGCGCCGAGTTGCGGCGGGTCGCCTTCATCCGGATCTCCCAGCAGGTCGGCGTCTCACTCGACGAGATCCGCGAGGCGCTGGAATCGCTGCCCGGCAGCCGCACCCCCAGCCCGCAGGACTGGGAGCGTCTCTCCGCGAGCTGGCGCGGCCGGCTCGACGAGAAGATCCGACTGCTCACCAAGCTCCGCGACGACCTCGACGGCTGCATCGGCTGCGGCTGCCTGTCGCTGCAACGGTGCATGCTCAACAACCCCGGCGACACCCTCGCCGCACAGGGCCCGGGCGCCCGCCTCCTGCTGCCGCCCGCCTCACCCGAGGGTGAGTAGTACCTTCCCGACGTGGTCGCTCGATTCGACCAGCCGGTGCGCCTCGGCCGCCTCGGCCATCGGCAGCCGCCGGTCCACCACCGGGCGGACCGCGCCGGCCGCGACCAACGGCCACACCTCATCGCGTACGCCCCGGACGATCGCCGCCTTCTCGCCCAGCGGCCGGGAGCGCAGCGCGGTCGCCGACACGCTGGCCCGCTTGGCCAACAACGCGCCGAGATCCAGCTCGGCCTTGCGGCCCCCCTGCATCCCGATCACCACGAGCCGCCCGCCGGTGGCCAGCGCTGCCACGTTCCGCCCCAGGTAGGACGCGCCCAGAATGTCGAGGATGACGTCCGCGCCGTGGCCGTCGGTGGCCTCGCGGACCTCCTCGACGAAGTCCTGGTCCCGATAGTCGATCGTGTGCGCGGCACCTAGCTCCCGCAGCCGGGCATGCTTCGCCGTGCGGGCCGTCGCCAGGACCGTGGCACCGAGCGCCGCCCCGAACTGGATCGCGAACGTGCCGATCCCACTGCCCCCGCCGTGCACGAGCAGCGTGTCGCCCGCATCGAGCCGACCCACCCCCACTACGTTCGACCAGACCGTACAGGCCACCTCCGGCAGCGCCGCCGCGTCGACCAGGTCCACGCCGGCCGGCACCGGCAGCAACTGGCCGGCGGGCACCGCGACCCGCTCGGCATACCCGCCGCCGGCCAGCAACGCGCAGACCTCCTGGCCGACCGCCCACCCGGTCACCTCCGGGCCGACCGCGTCGATCACCCCCGAACACTCCAGACCGAGGTACGCGGGCGCGCCCGGCGGCGGCGGATAGTGCCCCTGCCGTTGCAGCAGATCCGCGCGGTTGACCCCGCTGGCCCGGACGCTGACGATCACCTCGCCCGGGCCGGGCTCGGGATCGGGCACCTCGGCCCAGACCAGCGCGTCGGGTCCACCGGGCTGCGGAACGGTGATGGCTCGCATGCCCCCAGTCTCACCCGTCGCGCTCCGCGCCGCAGACGTACCCCTCGCGGCGGTGCGGCGGCTCGGTCCGGCCGTGGCCGGCTTGGTCCGGCCCGTGGCCGGCTTGATCAACTCGGCTTCCGGGAAACCGGGGCATCCTGACGCGCGGGATGCCCCGGCTTCAGGGAACCCGAGTCGATCAACGCCACAATGGACCCTGGAGCTGCCGCCTGGCCGGCCTTTTCGGGGAGGGACGGCGAGCCGGCCGGCGGGTGCCGTGGCAGACTGTTCACGGCCGCGCACCCACGGGTGCCGGTCCGGGAGGGTTCGCCTAGTGGCCGATGGCGCTGGTCTTGAAAACCGGTAAGGCAGCGATGTCTTCGTGGGTTCGAATCCCACACCCTCCGCTCATCTGGACATTGTCGGCCTTCGTACCCGGGTTTCGCGGCCGTTGGTCGACGTGTACGCCGTGATGTGCGCGGTGGACCTAGGAGATCCTGACGAGGCCCAGAGGCGTGCGCATTCGCTCGATCCAGCATCGATTCCGTCGACCGAGCGGCGCGGCCGACACTACGTTGAGCTTGCCCGCTCCGCCGATCTTGAAGGGGCGCGCGAGGCGACGCTTCATCTGCTGACTCTCGCCGAGACCACGTCTCCGGAGACCGTTCGATACTCGCCAGCGGCTCAGGAGTTGGCGGGGCGGCTGGCTCGGGAGGCGCCGGCGGCGATTTCGCGCGGAGGCGATTCAGTTGGAGACCCGGATCGCGGTGCCGGAACTCTAGGGGTACCTCCTGTCGCTGGGTACGTCGCGTACCCTCTGCGGCCCGTCTAACTCCATAACGTGTCCTCGCGATTGCAGTAGGTGGTGGCGGTTGGCCGTTGACCCGGAGGGGCAGCGGCCAGGACGCCGCGCCCTGAGGCGGGAGGACGCCACGATGGTTTGGCCTTTCAAATTGCTGCGCCGGAGATTCCGATGGCTGTCGCTTGCCGTACCGCCGACGGGCATCGGTCCGGCGATCCAACGGGCTGAGCAGGAAGCCGCGCGGACGCGATTGCTGGCTCAGGCTCGTGAGCAGTCCGCCGGGCGGCCGGAAACCGGTGCGGGCCGATGATCGGGGAGGTGCCCACCACAGCCAAGGCGGCGGCACGAACCCGAGTGGCACAGGGCGAGCGGGCCGCCGCCGCCCTGGATGGCCGGCTAGCAGATTTCCACGTGCCGCGCCGACCGGGATGGACCTGCCGTAGCTGTGATCAGGACACGCCATGGCCGTGTGCGCCGGCCCGAGTCCGCTTGGCCGAGGCCTACGGACGGGACCGGATCGGCCTGTCCATGTACGTGGGCAGCCTGCACGCGGTGGCTGTGATGGAGTTGCCGACGATCCCGGCGGGCGAACTGTACGAGCGCTTCGTTTCCTGGGCCCGTTGATAGCCGACGGCTACGTACCCTCGGGATCGTTCCGTCGGGCTTCGCGGATGGTCGTGTCGGCGAGCCGTTCGACGGCACGGCGGCGCTCCTCGGCGAGCGCCCGTTCGTCCGGTTTGCGTAGCGCGCCGACCACGGCGACCAGAAAGTCCCGCCAGATGCTGAGCAAGAAATTCCCCCCGTGGACGCTTCCGGGGCATCACCCTAGCCTCCGCTCCGTGACCCGGCACACCCCGACCAATCGGTCGTTCCACGCCGTGGAAAGGGGTATGAAGAGGCAGGTATCTGCCTACTCCGGAAGGACGCGTCCCGATGACCCTGGAACGACCGATCGCCCCGGACCCGTACGAGCTGCTGCCGACCGTTCCGTCGTTCACCCTGACCAGTGACGACGTGCAGAACGGCGAGCCGATGGACGTCCGGCACGCGCACGGCAGCACCGGCGGTGAGAACGTCTCGCCGCAGCTCACCTGGTCGGACTTTCCCGCTGAGACCAAGAGCTTCACCGTCACCTGCTACGACCCGGACGCGCCGACCGGCAGCGGCTTCTGGCACTGGGTGCTGGTGAACGTGCCGGCCGGCGTCACGCAGCTCCCCACCGGCGCGGGCGGCGCGGCGGGCACCGATCTCGGCGGGGCGTTCTCCGTCCGTAACGACTACGGCGACCAGGGCTACGGAGGTGCGGCGCCGCCGCCCGGCGACCGCCCCCACCGGTACGTCTTCGCGGTGCACGCCCTCGACGTCGACCGCCTGGACCTGACCCCCGACGCAAGCCCCGCCTACGTCGGCTTCAACCTGACCTTCCACACCCTGGCAAGGGCGGTAATCCGCCCCACGTACCAGATCAAGGAGTAACCCCGGCCGCGTCGATCTTGCACTTTCTGCGCTCACATATCCCCATGCAAGGGACGTGTCGGCAACAGGAAGTGCAAGATCGGCGGAAAACTAGGCCGGGACCCGGGCTACCGCGAAGACGGATTGGCCGAACGGGGGGCGGACGAGCTGCTCGGCGGCCTTGGTGGCAGGCAGGACCAGGGTGTCGTACACCTTGACCATGGGGCCTTCCTTCGGCATCAGCCGGAAGACCTTGGTGGCCATGAAGTAGCCGATCAGCCCGAGCGCGTTCGCGTAGTGGATCTTCTCTACGGTCAGGCCGGCCTCGGTCATCGCCGTACCGAGCGTCTTCTTCGTGTAGCGGCGGACGTGGCCGGTGGCGATGTCGGCCGGGCTCATGGCGAACTGGAACGCCGGCACGATGATGATCACCGCGCCGCCCGGGCGGACCAGGTCGCGCATGCTCTTTAGCGCGCCCACGTGGTCCTCGATGTGCTCCAGGACGTTGTACGAGACCGCAGCGCTGTAGTTTCCCCGGTCGTTGTGCGGCAGCAGCATCTGTCGGACGTCGACGCCCGGCTGCTCGGCGAGCCGCTCCTTGAGCTGCACGAGCCGGTCGGGGTCGGCCTCCGTGGCGGTGAACCGGGGCAGCCGCTGCGACCATTCCAGCGCGTAGTCGCCGAGGCCGCTGCCGATCTCGATCGGGTCGTCACCGAGGTACGGCACCGCCAGTTCGACGAACCAGCGACGGTGGTTGACGGCCATCGCCAGGCCCTCAAGCACCTCGGACTGGACGCGCTGGTCCCCAGTGATTTCTGCCATGCGTCGATTCCTCACGATATGAACTCGACCCGTGCCTGGACCGACAGAGTGAATCATCCGCGTGGATGGCAGCGGAATCCGGGGAGCTGTTGGCCGAATTGCGGGTCGGGGGATGGGCACGTGATCGGCGGTCGGCGAACCCGGCACATAGTACGGCAGTACCTCGAAACATGTCACGGCACCGCCATACGCTGACTACCCTATGAATTGTCATGACTACTCCCGAATCGGACGCTCCCGGCGAGGGCCCGTCCACCGCGTCGCGGGTGGAGGGGTCCGACGGCGGCAGTCGGTTGCGCCGCAACGGGAAGTGGGCCGATCTGGTCGCCGTGCTGAGCTTCGTGGCGCTCGGCTTCTGGGTCACCGGGCGTCTCTGGTGGGATCCGGGCAGTGGAGTGCGGGACAACCGCTCGGATCAGTCGCAGTTCGAATGGATGATGGCGCACGGTGCGCGGGTGGTCACGCAATTCGTGTACCCGTTCCACTCGGACCAGATGAACGTGCCGGACGGCGTCAACCTCATGGCGAATACGTCCGTATTATCCATTTCATTGCCAATGACGCCGATCACCCTGCTATTCGGGCCACGTGCGTCATTTCTCCTATTCCTCACCCTCGGAATGATCGCCACCGCCACGGCCTGGTACTTCCTGCTCTCCCGCGTCCTGGTCAAAAGCCGGGGACCGGCCTGGCTGGGCGCCGGCTTCTGCGCCTTCGCGCCGGCCATGGTGTCGCACGCCAACGGGCACCCGAACATCGTGTCGCAGTTCGTCGTCCCGCTGATCATCTGGCGTACGCTGCGGCTCGCCGACCCCGGCCGCTGGCTGCGTAACGGTGTGCTGCTCGCGTTGGTGATCTTCTGGCAGGCCTTTCTCAACCTGGAGATCCTGCTGATGACCGCGATCGGGCTCGGCGTGATCGTCGCCGCGTTGGCCCTCGCTCGCCCCGCCCTGCGGTCACGGGCCCGAGGATTCCTCGCCGGGCTGGCCGTCGCCGCAGTGGTCGCCGGTGTGCTGCTCGCGTACCCGTTGTACGTGCAGTTCTTCGGCCCGGGCGCCTACTCCGGGTTGTCCAGCCTGATCCGCGGCTACTCCAGTGACCTGGCCTCGTTCGTGGCGTACTCCCGGGAGTCGCTCGCCGGCAGCCCGCGCACCGCCGCCGGCCTGGCCAAGAACCCGACCGAGGAGAACAGCTTCTTCGGCTGGTCGCTGCTCGTGCTGGTGGTCGCCCTCGTCTGGTGGCTGCGGCGCTCGGCGGTGGTGCTCGCGCTGGCCGGGCTCGGGCTGCTCTTCGCGGTGCTCTCGCTCGGGCGGGAGATCCGCTTCAACAATCGGGGTACCGGGGTGCCGGGACCCTGGGCGGCGCTGGAGAACCTGCCGATCCTGCACTCGGTGGTGCCGACCCGGTGGGCGCTGGCGATCACCCCGATCATCGGGGTGTTGCTCGCCTACGGCGCCGAACACGCCCGCGAGTTGGCCCGCGCCCGTCCGGCCGCCCGACCGCAGATCCGCTTCGCCACCGCGACCGTGCTGACGATGGCGCTGCTGCCGATCCTGCCCACCCCGCTGCCGGTGGTCGAACTCGATCCGGTCCCCACCTTCGTGACCAGCGGGTCGTGGCGGCCGTACGTGGCGGGTGGGCGCAGTGTGGTGACTCTGCCGCTGCCGGACACCACCTACGCGGAGCCGCTGCGCTGGGCCGCCGCGACCCGGGACGACATGCCGCTGGCCCGGGGTTACTTCCTCGGCCCGGACACCCGCCCGAGCGCCCGGCCGCCGAAGGTCGCGCTGTTCACCGCGCCGCCCCGACCCACGAGCAGCTTCTTCGCCACCATTCGCCGTACCGGCGCGGTGCCGCCGATCACCCCGCAGAGCCGGGTCAAGGCGGTCGACGACCTGCGCTACTGGCGGGCCGGCGTGGTGATCCTCGGACCGCACGAGCACGAGACGGAACTGCGCCGGGGGATGACCGAGCTGACCGGTATCCAACCGATCTTCACCGGCGGCGTCTGGGTGTGGGACGTGCGACCGCTGACCGACTGAAGGGCGGGACGCGCCTGGTCAGCCCTGACGGACGCAGCAGCCCTGGCAGACCTTGGGGCTGGGCAGCGTGAAGGCCAGGCAGCAGGTGCGGCGCTGGACGCTGGGCTCGCCCGCCGGGCCGGGGACCAGCTCGATCAGATCGGCCAGGTCGAGCGCGCCCAGCAGGGTGTCGATGCTCTGCACGGTCGAGCCGGGCAGAGCGTCCGCACCCCGCAGGATGCCGTGCGCGATGCCGGAGGCGACCGAACCGAGCAGCGTCCGGGTGCCCACCCGCACCTCCGCCTGGATCGCCGCGATCAGCGGGGCCAGGTGGGCGTCGAGCAGGGAGGCCCGTAGTTCGGCGAGCAACTCCGCCTCACCCGCGACGACGCGTACCTCCGACAGGCCGGACAGCGCCAGCGGGTCGCTCGGCAGGACCGCCACCGTGGTGCCGCGGCGCAGACCCAGCGTGATCAGGGGCCGGTGGTCCTCGAAGTGGATCAGAACGTCGGACGGGTGGAGCAGCGGAACCCGGCGGGCCGAGGCCCAACCGAGCACGACCGGCAGCGCCGTCCAGTAGCTGTACGACTTCCAGGCCAGCGCGGCGCAGGCGTGCGGGGTGCCGCCCCAGCGGACGCTCGCCGCGCGGAGCAGCTCCGGCAGGCGGGTGCCGTCGACCAGGGTCGTCGCGGGTGCCCAGCCCAGCTCGTCGTCGACCAGCAGCCCCCGAGCGAGCCCGGGGAGGTCGTCGGTGCCGAACATGGTCCGCAGTGCGGCGGTGACGGGGGCGAGCGGCGTGGCGATCACGTCCCGCCTCGGCATCACCGCAGTCACCTGAGCCGTCCCCCGTCTGAGTGGCCGAGGAACCTCCCCGGCGGACGACCAGATGCCGTCCTGAGCTAAGGCTAGCCTAACCACACTCGCCGGAATACGCGAGCGTCTGTAATCCGAGCGACAGGCCGGACACCTGGAGGCCCTGGACCGCGTACCGCGATCCAGGGCCTCGTAAACGCCGCTCAGCCGTTCGGCCGGCGTGGGCTTGCACGACAGCTTCCGGTGACTCCGACCGTCCGGCGCGGGTTGCCATCGCCGGCTGCTGTCACACGGGTTGCGACATCACCTGTCAAGCGATGTGTCGGGAACATGCCAGATGAGTGTGCGCTCGGCCACGGAACGTGAAACTGATACTCCCGGCCGCGAGGAAGCCGATGACGACCTCACCCCTCGAACGGGCTGCCGAGTCCTTTGCGGCCGAGCTTGCCCGCCAGCGCGCCGGGCGGGGCCTCTCCAAGAAACAACTGGCTGTCCTGATGGGTTTCGACCCGTCCTACGTGAGCCATGTCGAAGGGCGTCGGCACCGTCCGACCGAGGACTTCGCCCGCCGGGCCGAGGCCGTCCTGGAGGCCAGCGGCGCGATCTGGCAGCGTTTCCGGGAGTACGACGACCTCCGGCACGCCCGCTCCGGCCAACCGCAGCGCGAACCCCCGCTGTCCGGTCAGTGGCTGCCCCCCGGCACCGGCCTCGTGGTGGAACGGGAGCTGGCCACCCTCACCCACACCGACGACGGCTACCGGTGCGTCATCCACCGCGAGCTGTACAACGCGGGTACCGAGCCGGTCACCCGCTACCTCGTCCGCGTCGCGGTGGACCGTTACCCGAACGACCCCGGTCGCTCCAACCGGCACCACCGGGAACACCCGCTCACCTTCGCCGAGCTGCAACTCCAGGCCCGCCGCGACGACGGCACCGGCGACCCGGAACCGATGCACTGGCGGGCGAAACACGACCGGGACGCGTTCAAGGAGATCTGGCTGCTGTTCGAGAACGGCGAACGCCGCTTTCCGCTGTACCCCGGCGACCGGACCAGCATCGAGTACGCGTACAGCGTCGGCCACGACAAGTGGGGCCCCTGGTTCCAGCGGGCCGTGCGGCTGCCCACCCGGCACCTCGCCGTACGCCTGGATCTGCCGGCGGCGTTCGACCCGCAGGTCTGGGGCGTGGAGACCTCGCTCTCGGCGGAGGAAGGCCCGCTGCGGACGGCCCCGCAGCGGCACGACGAGGGTGACCGGGCGATCGTCGACTGGCAGACCGACGACCCGCCGCTGAACGCCCGCTACCGGATGCAGTGGCGATTCCGGGCCCGGCCGGACAACGAACCGGACCTCGGCCCCGGTGCCAACCGGGTGCGGCCGAGCGACCGCATGCGCGGGATCGGCATCGTGCAGCGCGGCGACGACCTGCTCCGACAGCCGGTCCGACAGTTCGACCTGCCCGGCGAGGAACAGGCGGCCCGCGACATCGTGGACCGCCTCACCATGGCGCTGGCCCGGCTCGACGAGCTGCACCCGTTCAGCAAAGGGGTGGGTATCGCCGCCCCGCAGCTCGCCATCGGCCGGGCCGCCGCCGTCGTCCGACCCCCCGACCGTTCGGCGGAACCGGTCGTCCTGCTCAACCCGCGGGTGGTGGACGCCGACCCGGAGACCGACGAGCAGTACGAGGGGTGTCTCTCCTTCTTCGACCACCGTGGCCTGGTGCCCCGGCCGCTGCGGCTCGACGTCGAACACGCCCAGTGGGACGGCAGCCGGATCATCACGTCGTTCGAGTTCGGCATGGCCCGGCTCGTCGCGCACGAGATCGACCATCTTCAGGGCCGGCTCTACGTGGACCGGATGGCGCCGGGCGTGCCGCTGGTGCCGGTCGAGGAGTACCGGGAGACCGGGCAGCCCTGGCGCTACTGAGACAGGGAGGGGCCGGGGCGCGCGCCCCAGGGGGCAGGGGCACGCGCCCCGGTGTGGGGGGAGGAACGTCTAGAGATCACCGAACGTGTCGTAGCGGACGGTCGACGGCGGCACCTCGTCGGCGGCCAGCACCCGTAGCGTCGACCGGACCATCTGGGACGACCCGGAGACGTAACAGTCGTGCGCGGTCCACGGGCCGTACCGCGCCACCACGTCCGGGATGTCGCCCTGCTCGCCGTCGAAGTCCGGGTCGTCGCTGCACGCCGCCGTGACCGACAGCCACGGATGCGCGGCCACCAGCTCCTGCAACCCGGCCAGCCCGTACAGGTCCGTCGCCTGCCGCGCGCCGTAGAAGACGTGCACCCACCGCGTCCGGTTGTAGCTGGCCAACTCCTCCACCAGCGCCTTGATCGGCGCGAGCCCGACGCCACCGGCCACGCAGAGGATGTCCCGCTCGGAGGAGCGGTCCAGGGTCATCGACCCCATCGGCGCCGCGAGCCGCAGCAGATGCCCGGGCTGCACCCGGCGGACCAGCGCCCCGGACACCCATCCCGCGCCGGGGCTCCGCACGTGGAACTCCAGCACGTTGTCGTCGTTCGGGGCGTTCGCCACCGAGTAGTTCCGCCACACCCTCGGGTGGAAGCGGGGCAGCTCCAGGCTGACGTACTGGCCCGCCCGCCAGGGCAGCGGATGTTGCAGGGCCCGGCAGGTCAGCACGGCGATGTCGGGGCCGTGGCGCTCGTGGGTCAGCACCTCGGCGTGCCAGAACGGCGGGTTGTCGTCGGCGGCCGCCCCGGCCACCATCTTCGCGCAGATGGCCGCGTACGCATCCCGCCATGCCTGGTCGTACTCCAGGTTCCAGCCGTCGCCGGCGGTGCTGCGCAGCGCGTCGAGCAGCGCGACGCCCATCGTGGCGTAGTGCCGGTCGTCGACGTGGTACTTGCGGTGGTCGCGACCCAGCGCGCGTAGGAACTCGTCGAAGCTCTCCGGGTCGCCCACGGTGTGGATGGCCGTGACGATCGCCTCCAGCAGGCGGTCACCCTGGCCGGTCATCTGCACCGGGAAGAGCTGGCGCAGGGTGGGGTCGAGCAGGAACACCCGAGCGTAGAAGTGCGCGGTCAGCCGCTCCCGGTCCTCCTCGACCAGGGTCCAGCTCTCCTTCAGCAACCGTGCGACGTCGTCCACCGGCGCTCCTTCTCCAGACGGCAGCGGATCGGGCACCCATAGAATCTCCACGGAGCGTGCACACCGGTCGCACAGAATGTGCGATCGGTTCATGCCGACCGGTCGGCCCTGCCCGCCGGCCCGTCCGTCGGGCAGAGTGGTGCGGTGACCGTTGAGCTGACCCGCCCGGTGTCCCGCCGGCTGCTGGGGACCGAAACGTTGCTGGTCCTGGGCTTGTCCCTCGGCCAGTCCGCCGTCTACGCGGTGGTCTCGATCATCGCGAAGCTGACCGCCGAGGGCCCGCTCTCCAAGCAGACCGCCGCACTGAACACCTCCGCGTCGGCCCGCCCCTGGCTGGACCTGACGTACCAGCTCCTCGGCATCGTGTTCGCGTTGCTTCCGGTGCTGCTCGCCGTACACCTGCTCAGCAGGGACCCCGGCGACCCGGCGCGGACCCTCGGCCTGGACGCGCGGCGGCCCGGTCAGGACCTGGCCCGGGGCGTCGGCCTGGCCGCGCTGATCGGCCTGCCCGGCTTGGCCCTGTTCTGGGTGGCGGCGCAGCTCGGCATCAACGCCACGCTGGTGCCGGCGGCCCTACCGCACGTCTGGTGGGCGGTCCCGGTGCTGATCCTCGCCGCCGTGCAGAACGCCGTGCTGGAGGAGGTGATCGTGGTCGGCTACCTGGTCACCCGGCTGCGTCAGCTTCAGTGGCGGCTCGGTGCGGTCATCGCGGCCAGCGCGCTGCTGCGCGGCAGCTACCACCTCTACCAGGGCTTCGGCGCGTTCGTCGGCAACGCGGTGATGGGCGTCGTGTTCAGTCTCTTCTACCTGCGTACCCGCCGGGTGATGCCGCTGGTGATCGCGCACACCCTGCTCGACGTGGTCGCCTTCGTCGGCTACGCCTCGCTGCCCCGCGAGTGGTTCGACTGGTTGTGACGCGGCCGGTAGGCGGCCACCGCACGGGCCGCCAACCGATCGGCCGCCGCCGCGTCGCCGAGCGTGGCGGCCACCACCGCCGCCCCCGGCACCAGCCGGGACGCCAACCGCAACGCCACCCATCCGCCGGCCTGCGCGGTCAGCGGCGCGGCCAGCCGCCAGGCGGCCTCCGCCGCCTTCGGCCACGCCCCCTCCACCGGGTCGCCGGCCTCCCGCGCACCGACCAGTGCCGCCCGCGCGCTCGCCGCGTCCGGATGCACCTGGGTCAACACCAGCAGTTCCTCGGCCCGATCGGGGTGCGCCGGGTCGCGGCCGTACGCCGCCGCCAGGTGCAGCACCAGGTTCGACTGGCTCCACAGCACCGACACCAACTCCGCCAGCGGCGCGAACAGCCCGGCGAGGGCCGCCGCCGCCCCTCCCGCGCCCGCCGCCCGCACGTACCGCCGGGTCGCCAGCCGGGCCAGACCGTCCGCCGGAGCGTCCGGGTAGCGTTCCCGCAGCCGCCGCGCCCACTCGGCCGCGCCGGGTCCGAGCATCCGCACCGCCTCCATGGCCAGGATCTCCGGCGCGAAGCCAGGATGGTCGCGCAGGCGCGCGACCACCGCCGGCAATTCCGGGGTACGCGTCGAAGCCTGCTCGGGGTTGCTCGGTGCGACCGTCACTGGGGCCGGGCCCGGGGTGATCGCGGAAGTGGCTTCCGGGCTGGGTGCCGGTGCGCTCACCTGCGGCGTGGCGACCCGGCGCGGGGTGGGCTCGGCTCCTGCGGCCTTCTCCGGATCGGCCGTGCGCGAGGTGGCCTTGCCTGGAGCGGCGGGGTCCGACTTCGCCGCGCGCGAGGTCGCCTTGCGCGGCGTCACCCTGCTTGGCCCTGCCTCGTCCGGCGTCGCGCTACCTGCCGCCGCTCTGCCCGAGGTGGCCTTGCTGGGGGTGGCCTTGTTCGGGGCCGCCTTGGTCGGGGTCGTCTCGCTGGCGGTGGCCCTGTTAGAGGGCGTCGCGCGAGTGGGTGCGGCACGCTTGCGAGGTGTCGGCGTGACCTCGGTCGGCTCGGCTGTGACCGGCGTCGCATCTGGTAGGGCCTGCGCCGACGGTGGTGTCGGCGCCGCGACGGCTGCCGTAGCGGTCTTCCGGGGGCGGGGAGTCCGCGCCTTTGGTGGCTGGACCGTCGGTTCTCCCGCCGTGCCGGTAATCACCGGAACCGTGTCGGGCTGCGCGGCCTCCGCGGCGGGCTGCCCGGTCTCCTCGGCAGGGGGTGCCGCTTCCCTGGCGGCGGGTGGCTCGGTGGGCACGCGCTCCGCGCGGGCGGGGGTGAATTCCGACTGTCGGGGCAGAGGACGGTCTGGCTCCGGTGGCTGGAAGATCACCGGCGCTGCCTTGGCCCGGCGTGGACGCGGGCTCGCCGGTGCCGCAGGGGCGGTCTCGGCAGACTGCTCGGTCACCTGCGGCGGCGTGAACGTGGCCCGCGCCGGACGCCGACGCGGGCGCTCAGCAGGCTCTTGGCGAGTCGGTTCGCTGGGCGGCTGCTCCTGCATATCGATGGAGCGTAGTCCCGATCACGTCGCCGCACAGCGGTGAAATACCGGGACGGACCACCCCGGTCGGCGTACCCAGGAAGTCGCTTTGCCCCCGGTGGCTGCCGACCTGTATCCTCGGGCGCGGTGGTCTGCGGGCCACCAGGGAGACTTCGCCTAGTCTGGTCTATGGCGCCGCACTGCTAATGCGGTTGGGGTCTTAAAGCCCCTCCCGGGTTCGAATCCCGGAGTCTCCGCGCGAAAGCCGGGTGTGTACACTGGCTGAGCACGAGCGCCCGTAGCTCAATGGATAGAGCATCTGACTACGGATCAGAAGGTTAGGGGTTCGAGTCCCTTCGGGCGCACAGTGGTTGAGCAGGGAAAACACCCCTCCAGTCATCGATGAAGGTCGACTGGAGGGGTGTTTTTGTGCCACTTGGGTGGCACGCTGGACCCTCGATGTTGGCTCACCGCCACGCAGTACGAAGCGGCTACATATCCGATGAGGCGACGCCGCCTGCTTCGAAGCCCCTACCCCTTGCTCGTCCTACCCACCGGGTTTAACCACCTGGGATCGCCAAGCATGGCGATCCACTACAGCCCACGCTGCTCCCGCGCGACGGTCCGGGACGGTCAGCGGGACGGGGTGCCCGAGTTGGGCTATCTGGCAGCGAGGCTAGATTGGAAGATCAGCGCGGGTCCGCCGTGCTCCAGGAGCTCGTAGGCTTCCCTCGTCTGAAGCTCCCTTGCCCTACGAAAAACGCTTGAGCAGGCGCTCGACGAAGTCAGGCCCCTTGGTAGTGCTGTCGTGCGATATCCCCAGCAGGTGCTCGACGAAGTCAGGCCCCTTGGCGATCTTGTCGAGTGAGTTCCCCGTGCGGCGTTCGTGCGCAGCAAACTCGCCGCGGAGGAAGGCCAAGGTCGCCGGTAGGTCTGCGTCTGCCAGCGGGGTGCCCGCCGAGGCCAAGCGGCTGAGCTGCTTCGGAGACCGTACGGGCTGGCCCACGAGCTTCGCCGTTGCCACCATTGCCAGATGGAAGCGGTAGTTATTGCGCTCAGGCACGCTGACGCCGGCAGTCTCCGACGCCAGGAAAGCATCGATCTCCTTCTGAGCCCGGGCGACCCAGAGATAGATCTCCACCGGGATTTCCGTGGAGAAGATCCGCTTGTACTCTTCGTCACGCTTCAGCAGGCTAGAAGGTCGGGCACGGGAGTTGTCGGGGCGGCTCAACCCCATGGCCATAACCGCCTGCGCAAGTAGGGAGATGCTCACGATCCGTTCGGCGCTGCGGCCGCTGTTGCGGTAGAAATTCTTCCGGCGGTCGTAGTACCAGTCGTGTCCGAGGAAGTACGCCTCAATGTCCCGCTGGATGTTGTCGGTGGCCCGCAGCGAGGCGGCTGGCACCGACGTTTGGCGGTTGGTGGCACGGATGACGAGATCCCGGGTAGCCAGGTCGTCGCCCGTCACCAGGATGCGGACTAGCACTGAACGGTCGAGGGCAGGATGGCTTTCAGATGCCGTGCGCAAGAAATTGAAAATGGTGTGCGAGGACTGCAGCCCGTTGACTACCTGGACATCGTCTAAAGAATAAGTCTTGCCAACTGCGGTTGCCTTGGAGCAGACGATAGTAACGCCGTTGTTGAGCCACCAGAATTCGGGGCCTTCGGGGTCTTCCAACGAGGCCCGGATTTCTCGGTTTACCTCAACGTCGCCTTGATAGTCGCGGACGTTCCAGTCGAAGATGTGCCGCCGGAGTTGGCCGTCCTCATCCTTTAGGAAAGCCATGTAATCGCGGAGCTTAACCAGAGCGACGTGGCTGTTGCCGCTGGTCGCGTTTTCCTGGTAGGTCAGCTCAGTTGTGTATGACGCGACGGTGTTCGCCCGTCGCCATAGCTCGGCCGCCCCGAGGAACTCGACGTGGCCCTTCGCGCCGGATATGACGCTAGCGAGTTGGGTCTCAAGGTCCCGCGCCTTGATCTCGACCTTGGTGTTGATCGAGTTTTGGCCGGTGGCCCGACCACGGGTGGCATACACGAAGTGGATTTCCACCTGGGGATGCCGTGTGGCTAGGGCCCGGAGGGCCTTTCGGAAGAATCCGGTCCGCGAGACGGTGCCTGAGGAGTAGAGCTTGAGGAGATCATCTTCGTTCTCGGCGAGACTCAGTAACCGCGCGAGCGCAGCTGCAGCCTTGTCGATGGCCGTCTCGGTGAAAGAGGTCTCCCGCTTGGCCTGTACCAACCAGAGTTGCAGCTTGACGCCCCGGGGCAGCCTGCTCGATGAGAATCCGGCCTGCAGCACATCGCTGTCCTCGGAGAGAAGCATTCCATCGACGAATACGTAGATCGCGTCGATGGCGCCGTCGTTGCTGCCTCCGATGACTCCCTCAGCGACTTCCTCTGCGGATAGTTGCCGGGTTACGAGCGCCTGTTCCGCGGCGAACAGTTCGAAGGCTTCGTCGTCGCGGATCGGGACCGATCGCTCGGCCTGCCGCTGGACCAGAACTTGATCGAGCAGCACCTGTTCGTTGTCGGCCACGCACGAAGTGTAGGGGAAGCCTCTCGTCCCCGCGATCCTGATAGGCATCTGTCTTTTGCCTGCTATCCGACCGATTGGTGGAGATCTCCACCTAACCGAGAGGACTGTTGCACCCTCCAGGCAGAGAGTGTGCCGGCCGGTCGTCGGGCCGTGCGACCCGGCAGTACTTCGACACGAGTCAGGCGTGCCATTTGAGTGGCACCTTGCAGGAGCGAAGCGTGTTCGGGCGTCACGTTCCGTTTACGCTGCTATATATCAAAGCAGGACAAACATATATATGCAGGTCACGGCAACTCCTTTGCGTTGACTACGGATTAGAAGGTTAGGGGTTCGAGTCCCCTTCGGGCGAACAAGATCAAGAGGGGCCCGAGCTTCCGAAACGCGGTTCGGGCCTTTTCTGCTGTCCGGCCTTTTCGGACGGTGAGTGTCACGTGGGTGCGATGTGGGTGCGGCCCCGGAAGCGACCCTCTCGCGGTTCCGTCGGGACGTGACCTGCGACTTTGCGGCCTGCTTGCGCTTTCGTGGGGTCCGAGCACCTGCTTTCGGTTTTGTCGGCGCCGGGGTGCCGGCTTTGGGGCCGCGCGGTCGGGCCGGTTCTTGCGGGCGCTGGCTTTGGTCTTTTTGCGGGTGCGGCGGGCGGCGTTGAGGACCAGTTGGGCGGTGGCGTCGGCGCAGCGGCGTTGGATCTGCGGTAGGACGCTGGTGTAGGTGTCGGCGGTCACCACGATGCTGGGGTGCCCGAGGAGGTCCTGCAGGGTTTTGAGGTCGGCGCCGGCTTCGTGGGCGAGGGACGCGGCGCCGTGGCGCAGGTCGTGCAGGCGTTCAGTTCAGACGGGTCGGCAGCCCAGCCGAATCCGGTGTCCATGCTCCACGGCTGCGGTCAGCCGGCGGTACCCGGTGGTTGCGGCGGCGGGTGTGCCGATGAAGGTAATGCGAGCGGCGGACATTGCTGCTTGCGTGGTCACCAGATTCGGAAGTGTTCACTGGTTCTCAGTAGGAATGCGAACCGTCCAGCCCCCGCCCTGTCAAGGCTGTCCGTGCTGGAGTCCGCAGCCTCCTCTTCGCTTAGCTTGTTGCGGCGTTGCCAGTACATGACCTGGGACAGGAAGCGCCGCCGAACAAGCTCTGGGTGGCGGTCGGCGATCATGCAGAGGAAGGTGTCGACGTGCTGCACATCGATGCCAGCGTCAACATGGTCGAGACACTGCTGGAAGTCATTGACGTCACCGTCCTGGGTGACGAGTATGTCGACCCTGCCAGCATGGGCAGCGGCCAAGACATGGTGATCATTCGGATCTCTAGGGCAGGGAATAGACCCAGGCTCCCAGTTGGTGACCTTGGCTTCAGGGAAGTTCTCGTCCAGAGAGTCACGCCAACGCTCGATCTGCTGCTCCGGCGCACCTGGATGATTGCGGCGTAAGTGGTAGAAAGCCTCAGCCAACACAGCCTCGCTCCATCGAAGCTCAAACGCGGTATGTTGGCTGTCGAGTGCCATCATCACCAGCCAATCACGCAGGCATCGTGAGTACAGGATGTTGGCGTCTATGAACACTGTAAGCGGCACCGGCAGCACGCGTTGAGGCTACCGATACCGCATGGCTAAAGCCACAGTGGAGGTTTACTCGTAGATGCCCAAGTCGTCTTGCTCGGTCATCAAAGCTTCATAGGCCTCGCGCTGTTGAGAGATGCGGCGCCGACGGTAAGCCAGTACGTCCCTCAGTGCTACTCGACGGTGCGTGCCCACCTTGTGGGACTTGATCGCTCCTTGATCAAGCAGGCTGATCACGGTCGGTCTAGACACGCCTAGCACTCGTGCGGCCTCACTGGTGGTGAGCTCTCGAGCAACCTCGCTCACGACCACACCGTCCCCGCGGTCAAGGACGGCGCTTACTTGCCTCAGTAGATCAACGACCAGGCTGGGGACGGTGACGGATCCCGCGTTGCGGGCTACTAGGCGCACCTCATCGTGATCCAGTTGTGAGAGAAGAGCGAAGAGAGACTGCAGTGAGTTGTATTCCGGGCTGTCCTTCCGGTTGGCCGCTTCGGAAAGACGGAGCGCCGTTGCCGCGAGTGTCGTCGCCGTGGCCATGATCTACTCCTCGCTGCGGAGCCTCTAGGTGAGCTCGCGCCTCTAGTTTCGGTCACATCTGCAGCATCCGCAACTAGCTTTGATTTATTTCACTTACCTGAAGTCTAGCCGAGGGATGCCGCCTTCGCTGGTAGACGCGGGTGTCTGGGCGGAACTCGGGCCATGCCGGCCGACCGCAGGAGCGCAAGAGTGCCTCAAGCCCCTCGTTGTACCCGTCGCCGAGTAGGCGAGACCACCGACTGTGGCAGTGTCGTCAGCCGTCTCATCCCCGACCGCCGGGCCGCCCCGGGCCTACGCAGGCGCACCGGCCGATCACAGTTGCGGGCATCTGTGTCTGTTACCGACTCACTGGGATGGACTGTCCCTGGATCTGCAATCTCGCGCTCCGATGGTTCGCCGTTGTCGGTGCGCTGTTCCGACGGTGGTCCGCGTGTGGATCCTTACCGTCCTCGCCGCTCAGCGCGCGACGGCGACCCGGCGATCATCGCGCTGACCGTCTCCGCAGACTCCTCGACGCCTTTGTCCTCGCCATGACGCTCCCACCAGAGCACGCCTGCCCTGGTCGATCTGGCGACGAAGATCCCCGAGTCGCGCCCGACGAGCCCCAGGCGACAGTGCCCACCCATTTTGATCGCGCCCGACGGCCGGCAGGCACCTTGAATCAGGCGAACAATGCGATCGCGGAGAGGATGAGTCCGAGTACGGACATCACCATTCCGGCGGTGCGGTATTCGGTAGTTCTCGCGGGGTCGAATTTCACCAGGCCGAAGTGGCCGACCAGGCGTGCCATCCCGATCGGACGCCATGCCAAAAGGGCACCGGCCACCAGTGAGAACAATCCAACGATAAGGACGGTCGTCATCGTCCAAGGGTAACGCTGATCCGGACGGAGCGCTGCCCACCGGAGGGTCGGGCCGGCGGTCAGCGGCGCCGTCGGCGGTGCCGCGTGATCACCGTGGCCAGCGTCGTCGCCAGGGCCGCCACTGCGGCCACGCCCAGTACGATCGTTGCTCCGGCAAGTCCCATAGGGACGATCGTACGTCGCACCCCGCTTGTTCGCACGCTAGTCCAGATTTGCGGGCGTCTCGTTCGGGATGAGGGCCGGATCCACTCTGTCAAGAATTGTTTGACATGCTGTCTACAGGCGTCCGTCAATGTCAAATTGACGGACGGTCGAGCAGATGCCAACTAATTCACAAAGGGATGTCGCCTGGCATTGTCGTGGATATGTTGAGGTCTCCGTTGTTCGCACGAACGAAAGGGAGGACGAGCAATGATCATCAAGGGTATGACGGACGCCTGGCAGAACCGAGGGTCCGAGGAGGCCACCATGCCGGCCGTTCCGGCGGGCGCTTCTCCGCTGGACGAGATGTACCTGGAGTCGATCGTCGGTGGCGCCGCCGACAGCCTCGACTTCTTCACCTTCGTCTGCAGCAGCAGCGTCCCGCCGTCGGTCGTCTGCCCGACGACGTCGAACCTCTGCGCCTGATCGCGCGGAAGCGCTGCGCCGAGTAGTCCGGTGCACCGGCCGCCCGTCCCGGCCCGACCGGGGCGGGCGGCCGTCCTCATCCATGACGCGGGGAGGCTCCATGTCGACAGACCTGATGCGCCGCTGGTCCACCGTGCCGCCGTTCCGGACGCTGCCGGAGGACGCACTGCGTACCCGACTCTCCCTTCCCGTCGGCGGCAGCCCACCACCTCCGGGTGACGCGCCTGGATCGGGGTCTGCGGCGCTGCCGCAAACGCTGGCGGAGTCGCCGGTCGGCTGGATGGCCGAGGAGCCGGTTCTCTGGCCGCTGCTGCCGTTGTGGCCCCGGCTCGCCGACCTGCACGGGGCCCTCACCGAAGCGGGACGCGCCGAGGACCAGGGGGCTGCGGCCACGGTGGCCGATCGCTATCTCCGGAGTCTGCTGGGCGACGTGCGCCGGCTCGCGTGCCGCGCGGCCGCAGAAGATCTCAACGCCCCGAACGAGAAAGCCGGGAAGACCGGAGGATCGCCGACTGCCCGGCGGACCGAGGCGGAAGCGGCGGAGATGCTTGCCGTCCGGTACGCGACCCGCCCCGCCGCGGCCGAATTCGCCGACCGGTACGCCCCGCTCCTCCGCCAGGTGAAGCACGTCCTCGACGCGTACCTGCGCACGTTCACCGAGATGCTGCAGAGGCTGCGCGCGGACGGCCCGCTCGTCACGCCGCTGCTCGGCGGGGTCGAGGCCCGGCAGATGCGAGCGGTACGCGCCGTGGGCGACCTGCACGAGTCGGGCGCGGTGCTGCTGCTCACCTTCGCCGACGACACCCAGCTCCTCTACAAGCCTCGCAGCCTCGCCCTGGAAGTCCAGCTCACCTCGGTTCTGCGGTGGCTGGACAGCCACGAGCCGGGACTCGCGCCCCGGGTGCCCCGATCGGTGGACCGCGGTCGCTACGGGTGGCAGGAGTTCGTCGCGTGGTCGCCGGCCCGCTCGGCCGACGAGGTGCGGGCCTTCTATCGCCGCTCGGGAGCGCTCGTTGCGCTGGCGTACCTGATGCGGGCGACCGACCTGCACTACGAGAACGTGCTGTGTGACGGCCGGTCACCCGTCCTGGTCGATCCCGAGTGTCTGTTCACCACCTCCTTCCGCACCCGTGGCGACGGTGTCGAGGAGATGGGTGGGGTGAAGGCCACCACCGTCCTGGACTCCGGTCTGCTGCCGGAACCCGGCCACCGCGGCGACCTGCCGACGGCCCTGGACCTCTCGATGCTCGGCGCCGTCGGCGAACGGCGGCAGCCCCGGCAGATCCGCGAGCTGCGCGTCGACGAGCACGGCCGATCCGAGTTCGTGATGCGGTCCCTGCCGGCGGAGGACGCGACGCACATGCCGGTGCTCGACGGCCGCGTCGTGCCGGTGGTCGGGCACGAGGACACGGTCGCCGACGGTTTCGTCGCTGCGTACCGGATGTTCCTGTCCGACCGTGACCACCTCGACCAGCTCCTGGGCGGGTTCGCCGGGGCCCGGGTGCGGCACATCGTGCGACCGAGCTGGCAGTACGGCAAGTTGCTGTACGAGTTGGGGCATCCCGACGCCGCTCGGTCGGCACTCAAGCAAGAGGAAGTCGTCAACACGATCTGGCCGGCGAACGCCCACGAGCGGCAGCTCGCCCTCCATCTGTTCGGCAGCGAACGCCGTGGACTACTGCGCGGTTGCATCCCGACGTTCGAGCGCCGCGCCGGTGATGTCGACCTGCTCTCCGACGGCGAACTGGTGCACTCGTCGGCTCTGCTGGTCAGCGGGCTGGACCTGGCCCGCCAGCGGCTGCGCTCACTGTCCGCCGAGGATCTGCGGGTGCAGACCGGGATCATCCGAGCCACCCTGTCACTGCTGCGCATCCCGGCCGACGCACGGCACCGGCAGTCGTACTCCCCGGTCCGCGCCGCAGCGCCGGACAGCGACGCCGTCCTTCGCGCGGCCACCGACATCCGGGACGCCCTGACGGCCGACATGGCCGACGTCCGCGGCCGAGCCTGGTGGCTGGGCGGTGTCGAGGTGTCCAGCGGAATGTTCGGCGTGCGACCGAGCCCGTTCGGTCTCTACGACGGCGTCGCCGGGATCGCGCTGTTCGCGGGCTACCTGGACTTGATCACCGGAGCACGCAGCCGGCTGGCCACCTCCGCCCGGTCGGCGATGCTGGTCGATGCCGAGTCCGTGCTGCAACACAGCACGCTGGAGCAGCTGGCCCGCAACCGTCAGCTTGGGGTGCTGAACGGGCTCTGGGGAACGGTGTACGTGGCAGCCTGCCTCGGCCATTCCGCCGGGGACTCCGGCCTGGCTCGCTGGGCCCGCGACGTCGCTGACCGGCTGACACCGGCCCCACTGCCGACCGACTGGGACCTCCTCGGTGGTTCCGCCGGAATCGCCGCCACGGCGGCGGAGCTCGCCACGGCCTTCGGCCGGGAGGCGTACGCGACGGCCGCCGACCGGTTCCTCCGATCGACCGCGATGCAGCTGGAATCCGTCCTGCGTGCCGAGGAGATTCCGGCGGGCGTGGCACATGGCATGTCCGGCGCCGCCCTCGCCTTCGGCCGGGGAGCCGGCCTGTTTCCCGGCGCCGGGTGGGACACCGCCGCCCGGGTGTGCCTCGACGCCGAGCGTTCGCAGCGTCGTCCCGACGCGGGTGGCTGGCACGACGCCCTGCTGGCGCGCGAGGGAGTGCCACAGGAGGGCAAGCGGCAGAGCTGGTGCCGTGGCGGGGCCGGGATCGGACTGGTCCGGCTGGCACTCGGCGAGGAGGCGGCCGGCGGCGGCGCACTGATCGGCAGCGAGGAGAAGCTCGACATCGACCTGGCGGTCCGGCTGACCGTCGAGCACGGTTTCGGGTACGACCAGAGCCTCTGCCACGGCGCCATGGGAGCACTGGAGCTGCTGCGAGCCGCCGGATGCGAGCAGGAGTACGACGCCCACCTCGGTGGACTCCTCGCGGCCGGTGAGCGGCACGGCTGGCGTACGGGCCTGCCGCGGCCGCTGCCGGATCCGGGCCTGTTCACGGGCGTCGCGGGCATCGGCTTCGGTCTGCTGCGGCATCTGGAACCACGCGCCGTTCCGCGCGTCGTGACGCTCAGCCTGCCGGCCGGTTGCCGGTCGCCGGAGGGGCCCGTCGAGGAAGGAGCGCGGAGCGATGCGTGACAGCATCACCGATCCGTACGAGAGCGTCGAGGCGTCCGCCGCCGGGGTGGAACGAGCGGCGCTGTGCGGGCTGGCCGCGCAGCGTTCGATCACCCGCCTGTGGGTGGCGCTCGCGGTGTGGATCCTGCTCGCGCTCGGAGTGCTGGTGCTGGTGCTGGTCGTGAACGGGATCGGGAGGTAGCGGCAGCGATGGCGAAACGGGTTCAGACGATCCTGCAGATGTCCCAGTCGGACTGCGCCGCGGCCTGTCTGGCGATGGTCGGCAGCGCTCTCGGCCGCAGCGCCTCGACCGGCTTCTGGCAGCGCGCTCTCGGCAGCGGCCGGGACGGTACGTCCGTCGCGCGGATCGTGACGACGGCCACCGCGCATGGCCTGACCGCGCGGGCGTACGCCGTGCAGGATCTGCGCGCCGCGGTCACCTCGACCGTGATGCCGGCGGTCCTGCACGTGGACGGCAACCACTTCGTGGTGCTCACCGGTGTGCGGGGTGGCCAGGTCGAGATGGTCGATCCGGGGGAGGGCCGGCAACGCTGCGACGTGGACGCCCTCGCGCGGCGGATGTCCGGGCCGCTCATCGTCTTCGGCGTTGCCGGCGACGGACGTACGCCCCAGTCGCCGGACGTCGCGTCGCGGTTGTCCCTGCGGGGAGTGATCACGCGGAGCTCTCGCGGGTTGCGCGGCCAGTTGATCGCCGCCACCGCGATCATGGTCGCCGCCACTCTCGGCCCGGCGTTGCTCACCCGCGAGGCGGTCAACGCCGCCGTGGCCCGCGAGGGGCACCTGTCGCCCTGGCTGGTCGGCGTCGCGGCGGCAGGCTGTCTGGGCCTGCAGTTCCTGGGCACTCTGCTGCAGTCGGGGCTGGTCCTGCGCCTACGGGCCCGGATCGACGCGCGGTTGATGACCGCCTTCGTCCACCACCTTCTCGGCAAGGACCTGGAATTCCTCGAACAGCGTGCGGCCGGGGACATCCTCTCCCGGATCTCCGCCAACGCCGCCCTCCGGGATTCCCTGACCCTGCTGCTTCTCGCCGCCGGCCTGCACCTGCCCCTGACCCTGATCTATCTGGCCGCCCTGGTGGCCGTCTCGCCGGCCCTGTCGGTGATCGCGCTGCTAGGCGCCGCGTTGCAGGTGGGCGCCGCGGTCGCCTTCGGCCGGCGGGTGGAGGCCGCCCAGCGGGAGGCACTCCGCGCCGACGCCGAGCTCCAGATCAACTCGGTCGACGCGGTGAACAACTACGCGGTGATCAAGGCGATGCGGCTGGAAGCCGGGGTGACCGGACGCTGGCTGCGGACCTTCGCGGCATCGGCTGCCCGGGGCCTCAAGCGCGACTCCGAACTGCAGTCCCTGCAAGCCTTCACCGGCCTCGTGCAGTTCGCCGTCCCCATCACCATCGTGCTGACCGGCGTCTGGCTGGCGGCCGACGGCACCGTACGGCTCGGCTCCGTCCTGGCCATGCTGACCGTCGCGGGCATGTTCCTGGCCACTCTCGGGCGCCTGGTGACCGGGGCGCAGGGCATCTTCCTGGTCCGCGGCCAGCTGGAGCGGCTGGAGGACATCATCGACGGCGCAGCGCCGGCACCGGTCGCGCATGCCGGCGATACGGCTGCCGGCCAGGACGCCGCTGCCGTCACCGCCGCCGACCGGCACCCGGCCCGAGCGGCGATCCGGCTGGAGCGGGTCAGCTATCGCTATCACCGGGACGGCGCCGATGTGGTCGACGACGTGTCACTGGAGGTGCGCCCCGGCGAGCTGCTCGGCATCGGCGGGGCCACCGGTGGTGGCAAGACCACCCTCATCCACCTTCTCCTCGGCCTGTACCAGCCGCAGTCGGGCACCGTGACCAGGGCGCGCGTCGACGCAGGCGGCCGGCGGATGCCCGGCGAACTGTCCTACGCCTACGTACCGCAGGACCCGGAGTTGTTCTCTGGCACCATCCGCGACAACGTGCTGGCGTGGCGCGCTGGCGTGCCCGACCGGGCGGTCTGGGAGGCGCTGGAACTCGCCGCGGTCGAGGAGGACGTCGCGGCGATGCCGCTGCGACTCGACACGCCGATCGGCAGCCGCGGCATGCACCTCTCCGGCGGGCAGCGGCAACGCCTCGCCCTGGCCCGCGCCTTCCTGGCCCGGCCGGACCTGCTGGTGGCCGACGAGCCCACCAGCCACCTGGACCCGGCCACCGAGCAGACCGTGCTGACCGCGCTGCGGATGATGCCCGGTACCCGGATCGTGGTCGCCCACTCGACGCCGGTGCTCGGCGCCTGCGACCGGGCGCTGCGGATGACCGCGGGTGATCTCACGCCGCTCACGGTCGTCCCCGGCGGCCCGCTGTCCCTCGCCGACGTCGACGCCGTCAACTGATCAGACTGGAGGTAACGCCATGACGAGCGAGCCGCGCACCAGCACCGACGGCCCGGTCTTCATCCTGTGCTTCGCCCGGTCCGGGTCGACCCTGTTGCGGGTTCTGCTGGACGCTCATCCGGAGCTGGCGAGCCCACCCGAGACGAGCGTGGCCCGGGTGTGCGAGACCACCGAACGGGCCTGGCGGCAGGTCTGCCTCTCCGGTGGTCGCGGCCCGCTGCCGACCGAGGCGATCGACGAGATCCGCTCGGCGGTGGATCGACCGATGCGCGCGTACGCCCGCGCCCGGGGCAAGCGCCTCTGGGCCGACAAGTCGCTCGACAACCTCTTCCTGGCCCCGCTGCTCTCCGAGGTCTTCCCGCAGGCCCGCTTCGTCGCTCTGCACCGGCACTGCCTCGACTTCGTGATGTCCGGCCTGGACGCGAGCCGCTGGGGCTTCGCCGCGTACGGTTTCGAGAAGTACGTCCAGAAGTCCCCCGGCAACACCGTGCACGCGCTCGTGCGGTACTGGTGCGATCACACCGAGGCGCTGCTGAGCTACGAGCGGCGCAACCCGGACCGCACGGTGCGCGTCCGGTACGAGGACCTCGCCCGCGACCCGGACCACGAGATGAGCCGGCTGACCGGATTCCTGGGCGTCGAGGACATCCCCGGCCTGTCCCGGTCGGCTTTCGTCGGACAGCACGACATCGGCGCCGGCGACCACAAGCTGCCGTTCACCGACCGGGTCTCCGCCGCCAGCGTGGGTACGGGACGACGCGTACCGGTCCACCTGATCCCAGCCGACCTGATGCAGCGGATGAACGAGTGCCTGCGCCAGCTGGACCACCCGGAGGTCGGACCTGACTGGAACGCCCTGCCGTCCGAGGGGCCGGCGGGCGAAGGGCCGGACCGGTCCGCCCGCACCGCGCTGGCCGACGTGCTGGGCGGCGACGACCCGGCCCCCCGGCTCTGCTCGCACGAGCAGGACCGACTGCGGGACCACGTGCTGGTGACGATCGAGGACCGGCAGTCCTCCTGGCTGATCGACCCTGCGACGGGCGAGGCGTCGTTCTGCGACCGGCCGTGCCTGCCGCCGGCGCGCATCCTGACCGACTCGGCCACCCTGCGGGGCGTCGTCACCGGGGAGGCCAACATCGGTGGTGTGCTGCGCACGGGGGCGCTGCGTGCGGTCGGCGGCGTCTCCCGCGTGGCCGACGTCGTGGCCGGGTTGCGCGCCCGGCACCCGGCCGCCGGCTCGCGGGCCCTGGCGGTCACGGTCGGTGCGCGATGATCGGTCACCTCCTGGCGTGGTGCTTCCTGTTGCTGTTCTCCGCCTACACCGCAGCCGCGATCATCAGCTTCGTGCCGGCGGTGGACCGCCGGATGCGACAGGTCCGGATCGGGGTCGCAACGCTGCGGTCGATCCTGCCGTTCTGGGGGCTGTTCGCTCAGCGCTTCGGCATGTTCGACCTCGACCTGTCCTACCGGATGCACAGCAGATCGGCGGCGGCCACCTCGCCCGACGCGGACGAGCATCCCTGGACGCCGCTGACCAGCAACCGCTGGCGCTGGTGGTCACCGTTGTGGCGCCCCGGCCAGCGCGCCGATCAGAGCGCGCAGATCCTGGCGTACCGGCTGATCAGCGGGGGTGCGGCCGATGGCCGCGACATGCGCGACGACCCCGCATACCGGCGGGTCGTGGCATCGGTACGCCGCTCAGCGCTGCGGGCCGCCGACCTCACCCCTGCGGACCGGGCCGAGTTCCGGTTGGTGCTGACCCGTGGGTACTGGACCACGTCGCCGCCTCGCACGATCTTCGTGTCCGCCCGCGAACCCGTCCTCCCCGAACCAAGCAGCCGATCGGAGGTCCGTCATGACAGCTGAATGGTTCCCGAGCGCTCTTTCCGCCGACGACCTGTTTTCGCTGGCCGCGCGGGTGGCCGGCATCGCCCTGCTGGTGACCGGTGCCGAGTTGACCGCCGCGCTCCCCGGGCTGGCCCGCTGGCGGCGCCCGGACGCCGCCGCCGGTCCGCGATGGGTGCTCGCACACCGGATGATCGCCCTGCTGCTGGCCCTGCTCGGCGGCTGGTTCCTCGTCGACCCGCGAGCGTGCCTGTCCGGCGGAGGGCTGGCGGCCGTTCTGATCCTCGGTTACCTGATGGTCGCACTCCAACCGCTCGGTGACGGCGCGGACATCATGCTCATGATCGTGCTGGCCGGCCTCGGCGTGCTCTGGCTGGTGCCGTCGGCCGGCCTCACCGACTGGGCGGCGTGGCTGGTCGCCCTGAACGTCTGCCTCGCCTACCTGTGGAGCGGTGTGGCGAAGCTCCGGGTGCCGGCGTGGCGGCACGGACGTCAGGTCGCCCTGGCGGTCAACTCGCCGCGGTTCGGCTCGGCGCAGATGGCCTGGCACCTGCTCAACCGGCCCACGATCACGCGGCTCACCGCCTGGAGCGTGATCCTGCTCGAGGTCTCCTGCCCGATCTTCTTCATTCTCGGTGGCTGGCCGCTCATCGCCTGGGCTGTCTGCGCGATCCTCATGCACGTGTCGGTCGCGATCATCATGGGCCTCGGCCGGTTCCTGTGGTCGTTCGGCGCGGGCCTGTTCGCCATGGCCGGCGCACGCCTGCTGGTCTGATCACGTGGGACACCGGTGCTGCTGCACGACGTCGCTGAAATGGGCGTGAGCTGCCTGTCGGCTCACGCCCAGCAGATCCCCGATCTGCCGCCACTTGACGCCTCGGTAGCGGGCGTGCGCGACGGCGCATTCCACCATGGTGACCGAGCGCGTCTGCAGCGTCAGCACCTTGGTGATCAGCTCGACCGCATCGGACTCGGTATCTTGCTGGCTGACATCCGCGCACTGGTCGAGGATGGCCTCGGCCAGTTGTTCCAGGTCCTGCGAAAGCTGAGCGAGTCGATCGATGGCGACTTCCGGCGTCTGCGGGGAGCCCGCACCCGAGCCGGCCTGAGCGCCTTCCTGTGTGAACCGCTGCCCTGGCGTGTGCGACTGCACGTCCTGTCGTCCCCCGTAACTCATGGAGACACCGGGCCTGATCGTCGTCTCACCCGGCATTGCGGCGCGCGGGTGGCCGGGCGGCACCGAACGGCCGCCGAGCCGATCCCCCGTACCACTATCCCCCGTGGATAGTCGAACGTCACTGAAGTATCCCTCGACCGGGTGACCAAACATGACAGTCTCATGACACCCGCCGGGCAGCCTCCACAGTGCGCGGTTCCGTGGTCAACAGGTCGCTGTCCAGGAGCGGAGCTTGTCGGGGTTGAGTACGGCCCAGATGTGGTGGATGTGGTCGTCGCCGAGGTCGAACGCCATCACCGACACGGTGACGCCGTTACGCCGAGCCACCAGACCGGGCTGGCCGTTGACCGTGCATTCCTGAAGCGTCACCCCGGCCGCCGCCGTGGGCCGGTCGACGAAGAAGCGGGCAACCTGCCCGGCCCCCTCGATCGGGTGGAGCGCGGCGGTGACGAGCCCTCCGCCGTCGCCGGTCGCCGTGGCGTCGGACGCCAGCAGGCCGATGAGCGCGTCGATGTCCGTGGTCTCCCACGCCCGCTTGAAGGCACGGACGAGATCGGCGCGCCGGGTCGACGGGCCGGCGTCAGGGCGTGGGACCTGGATGCGTCGGCGGGCCGACACGGCGAGCTGGCGGCAGGCCTCAGGGGTACGGCCGACGATGGCCGCCACGTCGGCGAAGGGGTAGCCGAAGATGTCGTGCAGGATGAACGCCACCCGCTCGGCAGGGGTCATCGCGTCGAGCACGACCAGGAAGGCCATGCTGACCGACTCGTCGAGAGTGACCTGGTCGGCCGGGTCGGCGCCGCCGCTCGACCGGCCGCCGATCCATTCGGCGCGGTGGGGCAGCGGTTCCGGGATCCATTCGCCGACGTAGCGCTCGCGCCTGACCCGCGCCGAGCGGAGCAGGTCCAGGCAGATGCGGCTGGCAACTGTCGTCAGCCAGCCGCCGGGAGCGTCGATGTCCTCCTGCTGCCGGTGGGACATGGCGTACCAGCGGGCGTAGGTCTCCTGCACGACGTCCTCGGCGTCGGCCAGCGAGCCCAGCAGCCGGTACGCCAGGTTGGTGAGCTGACGTCGTTCGCTGACGATCGCGCTCAGCTTGGCGTCGGACCGGCCGTCTACCGGCTCGGACGGGTGGGCCATGGGTTCACCGATTCCTTCGGACGATCTGGCTCACCTCTTACGACGAATCGTCGCCGCGAATTGTGCGGTCGCAGGTCGCCTCACATCGTGTCGGGCTGTCTCGTCGTACCGCCAGAACCGCAGAGGGAGGAAACCGACAGTGGAACCCGTGCACGTCGCGATCATCTACTACAGCTCCACCGGCACCATCCACACGTTGGCACGTGCCGCCGCCGAAGGGGCCGAGGAGGCCGGCGCGACCGTGCGACTGCGTAAGGTCTGCGAAACCGCGCCGGTGACGGCGATCAGCGCCAGGCCGGAGTGGGAGCAGCACCTGACGGACACCGCGGACGTCGCCGAGGCCAGCCACGACGATCTGGAATGGGCCGACGCGGTGCTCTTCGGCACCCCCACCCGCTTCGGCAACCCCGCCAGCCAGCTTCGTGTGTTCATCGACACCACCGGCCCGCTGTGGTTCCGGGGCAAGCTCGCCGACAAGGTGTACTCGGCCTTCACCTCATCCAACACGGCCCACGGCGGCCAGGAATCCACCCTCCTGGCGCTGGCGAACACCTTCTGCCATTGGGGCGGCATCATCGTGCCGCCCGGCTACACCGACCCGGTTCAGTTCCAGGCCGGCAATCCCTACGGCGCCTCCCACGTGGCCGGCGACGGCCCGCCCGGCGACGTGAGCCTCAGGGCGGCCCGCCACCAGGCCCGCCGGGTCGTCGGCATCGCCACCCGCCTCGGGGCGGGCGGCGCTGCCTGAGTTCACCGCCACGAGGTACGGGGCCCGCAGAGTTCGCGCAACCCGCGGCGGAGATACGGAGTTCCGCCGCGACCTCGTTTATCTGCCCCTAGCGTGGAGAACAGGCCACCTCGGGTGCCGAGCAACGGAGGGGTCATGACAGCCACCGCGGACGAGGGCCGGGTCGGCCTGCGCCTTCCCGGAATCGTGCTCGGGGTGGGGCTCGGCGGCTTTGCCGACGGGATCTTCCTGCACCAGATCCTCCAGTGGCACCACATGCTCACCAGCACCAACTCCGATCGCATCGGGGTGCGGTACTACAACCCGCACACGGTCTCCGGGCTGGAGATGAACACCGTCTGGGACGGCATCTTCCACGTCGTGTGCTGGCTGGCGGTCCTGGTGGGCCTGGCCGTCCTGTACTCCCGGGTCACCCACGACCGGCGCGCGGTCTGGGGTTCGCGGGTGTTGTGGGGCTGGATCATCGCGGGTTGGGGCCTCTTCAACCTCGTCGAAGGCGTGGTGGACCACCAGATCCTCGGCATCCACCATGTTCGCGGTGGCCCCCACCAGCTCTGGTGGGACGTCGGTTTCCTCGTCTTCGGCGCGTTGTTGCTGGTCGGCGGGTGGTTCATTCAGCGCGGTGGCCGGGTCGCCGACGCCGACCACTCGGTCTGATGGATCCCCACCCGCACCACGAGGGCGCCACGCTGGGAGTCGGACTGGCCGAGACCGTGCTGCCCACCGTCGTCCTGCTCGCCTGCGCGGGCCTCTACCTCTACCTGGTCGTGCGGGTACGCCGCCGGAACCCGGTGCTGGGCTGGAACCGATGGCGTACGGCGAGCTTCGTCCTCGGACTGCTCCTGCTGGCCGTGGCGCTCCTGCCGCCGCTGGCACCCCTTGCCCATACCGACTTCCGCGGCCACATGACCCAACACCTGCTCATCGGCATGTACGCCCCGCTCGCGCTGGTCCTCGCCGCCCCTTTCACGCTGCTGCTGCGGGCGCTACCCGCGTCCCGCGCCCGCCGACTGACCGCGCTGCTGCACACCGCTCCGGTCCGGGTGCTGACCCATCCGGCGGTGGCCTTCCTGCTCTCCACCGCCAGCCTCGCGGCGCTCTACTTCACCCCGCTCTACCACCTGGCCACCGGCGATCCGGTCGGTCACTGGCTGCTGCACACCCACTTCCTGCTCTCCGGCTCCCTCTTCGCGTACGTCATCGCCGGCCCGGACCCGGCACCCCGGCGGCCCGGGGTCCGCACCCGGCTGGTCTACCTCGGTCTCGCGATCGCGACGCACGCCGTCATCTCACAACTGATGTACGGCGGTTTCTGGGTCGACATCCACGCCCCGATCCCGCAGGTCCAGGGCGGGGCGCAGCTGATGTACTACGGCGGGGACATCGCCGAACTGCTCCTCGTCGCCGCCCTCGTGGCGACCTGGCGACCCGAGCGCCGCGATCGGTCCGGTGACACCATCCCGCTCGTCACCACCCCGGCATCGACCTAGCCTGTGGGTCGCCCGGATTCCTAGGTGAAGCTCAGAGCGTCGGTCCGGGCGCGTTTGAGCTCGGAGAACGCCGGACAGCCGGCGAGCAGACGGGCACCGTCGAAGACGCGGAGGGCGTCTTCTCCGCGTGGGATCGAGGAGAGGACGGGGCCGAAGAAGGCCACGCCGTCGACCACGATCGTCGGGGTGCCGAGATCCTCACCCACGAGTTGCCGCGCGCGGGCGGTGCTCGCCCGCATCTGGTCGTCGACGTCGCTCCGACGAGCGACGTCGGCCAGGTCGGCGGGAAGGTCCACCTCGTCCAGAGCCGCCGGGATGACGGCGCCGAAGTCCTTGTCGCCTTCGTCGTGGATCCGCCGACCGAGCGCCGGGTACAGACGCGCGAGGGCGGCGGACCCGTGTCGGGTGACGGCCGCCGTGCACACCCGCGCCGGCCCCCAGGCCCGGTCGTTGAACTCGCGGTACCAGGGCTCCAGGTCGCGATGCTCGTTGACGACGGCGAGGCTCATCACCTCGAACCGCAGGGCGATGGGCCGCAGGCGGGCGACCTCCATGAGCCACCGCGAGGTGATCCAGGCGAACGGACAGGACGGGTCGACGTAGACCGTGACCTCTGGGGTGAGCGCTTGAGACGACTTATCTTCCACGGAAGATAATGTATCTTCCGTGGAAGGTATAGTGCAAGCGTGGCTGAGGACCGGGTTGCCGACATCGTGGACCAGTGGCGTCGTGAGCGACCCGACCTGGATCCCACCCCGCTGCTGATCATTGGGCGGATCCAGCACCTGGCCGAGGTGCTCGACGCGGCCCTGCGGCCGCCGTTCGCCGCCGCAGGTCTGGGTAACGGCGAGTTCGACATGCTCGCCGCGCTGCGCCGCGAGGGCGAGCCGTACGCGCTCACGGCGGGTCAGTTGAGTGAACGGATGCTCGTCACCACCGGTGCGGTGACCAAGCGGGTGGACCGGTTGGTCACCCGAGGTCTCGTGTCGCGCTCGATCTCCGAGGCCGACGCGCGCGGCCGGGTGGTGGGCCTGACCCCGGCCGGAGTGGCGTTGACCGACCGACTCATCGGCGAGCACCTGGCGAACGAGGCGGCGATCCTCCGAGGCCTGACGGACAGCGACCGCAGCGCGCTCGAGCGCCTACTGGCGACCTTGGCGCGCACCGTGGGGGCGAGAGCGCAGCAGGCCGGCCAGAGGCTTTGACACACGCCCTAAGGGGCGGCGGCTCGTCGTACCGGCCCCGGCGAGCAGCCGGAGATGGTATCAATCTCCGAAAGGCGAAGAATCCGGGCAAGGTCGGGCGGCGACATGTCGACAGGCGCAGCGGCGCTGCTTCGCAAGCCGGAGCAGCCGCAGCGGCCGAGTCTCCTGGAACTCTTCTTCGACCTGGTGTTCGTCTTCGCGCTCAACCGGGTCTCCCATCGGCTGGTCGATGACCTGACCCAGGGGCGAATGGTCCTCGCCGAGGTCGGCGAGACGTTCCTGTTGCTGATGGCCTTTCTGTCACTCTGGTTCGTCACGGCGTGGGTCACCGATCTCTACGACTCCGAGCGACCACAGGTGCAGTTCGTCGTCTACACGGCCATGCTCGGCGCCCTGATGATGGCGGTCGCGGTGCCACAGGCGTTCGGCACCGGGGGCCTGGTCTTCGCCGGCTCGTACGTGGCGGTGCACATCGTGCGTGGTCTCATCATCGTGCCGCCGTTGCGTGGTCTCGAGGCGCAGCGTCGGGCGGCGGGGGTGCTGCTGTGGTTCTCGATGTCCGCCGTCCCGTGGATCGTCGGAGCGCTGCTGCCGGATGCGGCGCGGACGGTGCTGTGGGCGCTCGCGCTCGCCATCGACGGTACGGCGCTGCTGCTCTTCTACCCCGCGCCGTGGAACATCTCCAGCCGGCCCAGGTGGCCCGTGTCGGCGGAGTACATCTCCGAGCGGTACCGCCAGTTCTTCATCATCGCGCTCGGTGAGCTGATCCTGACCACCGGATCGGCCTACAGCGACACGTCGTTCCAGGAGGGCGGCGCCGCCGCGGCGTTCGCCGTCTCGTTCGCCACGACCGTGCTGTTGTTCCGGGTGTACCTCTTCAAGGCGGGCCAGTTGCTGCCCGGTGCGCTCACCGCCGCCCGCGACCCGGCGCACCTCATCCGGGAGGCGTTCATCGCCCACATGCTCATGGTCGTCGGCACCGTCGCCATCGCCGTCGGCTACGAAATCGTGATCACCCATCCGTTCGGGCGCACCGGCACGTCCTGGATCGTCGCCATTCTCGGCGGACCGCTGCTGTTCCTGGCGGGACGAATGCTTGTCGAACACGCGGTGTTCGCGCGGGTGTCCCGCTCCCGGGTGATCGGCGCCCTCCTGCTGGTCGCCGTCGCGCCCGCGATGATCTACGTACCCCCGCTGGTGGTGGCCGGCACCGCCGTCGTCGTCCTGGCCGGCATCGCCATCTCGGACGCGATCCGCGCCATGGGCAAACCCCCAGAGCAGCCGTCCCCGCCCGGCTACGGACGTTGACGAGCGGGCCACGGACCCGACCGGCCGGGTGGTCGAGGCGACCACGAACGGCCGGGCCGGGCCGACTGGCCCGGCCCGGCCGTTTCACGACCGGTGGACGGTCACGGGCTGGTGCAGGTTGGCGACGGGTTGGTAGGCGTACCGGAGCCGAGGAAGCCGAACGTCGTCGTGCCGCCCGGGGCGAGCGAGCCGTTGTAGACGGCGTTGCGCACGGTCGCGGTCGAGCCGCTGGTGCTCAGCGTGCCGTTCCAGACCTGGCTGATGCTCTGCCCGGTGCCGAGTGTCCAGCGGACGGTCCAGCCGTCGACGGCGGCGGTGCCGGCGGTCACCGTCACCTCACCCTGGAAGCCACCGGACCACGAGTTGACCGTGTGGTAGGCCGCGGTGCAGGCAGCGCCGGAGGGCGGCGGGGTCGTCGGTGGCGGCGTGGTGGGCGGTGGCGTGGTGGGCGGTGGCGTGGTGGGCGTACCCGTGGTGGGCGGTGGCGTCGGTTCACCCGGCGGCACCAGGGGGCAGGTGGCGCTGTACCGCGAGACGCCCCGGCTGTCCGCCAGCGGGCAGAGGAACTGGGTGTAGCGGGTGTCGTTGTCGAGGAACGTCTTCAGCCAGGGGATCAGGAGCCGCATCTCGGTCGGGTTCGACCTGGTGAAGGAGAGGTGGTCGTTGCCGGCCAGCTCGGCCCAGGCGTGTTCCACCGTGGCCGGCAGACTGTTGTAGATGCCCTGGACGTACGAGGGTGTGACCGTCCCGTCGTTCTGACCGGACAGGAGCATGGTGGGCACTTGGGTGCTGGACATGTTCAGGTTGTTCCCGGGGGTGCCGGGCGCGAGACCGACCGCCGTCTTCAGGGTGGGCCGCCGCAGCGAGGCGAGCAGGGTTCCCGCGCCGCCCGCCGAGTGACCCATGACGCCCAGCCGGTTCGGGTCGACCTGGTTGCGGACCGGGCTGGTCCGGGTGAGGTAGTCCAGCGCGGCGAGCAGCTGGGTGGCCCGCGCGTCGGCGCCGTCGGTACGGCTGTTGGTCTCGATGCCGATCACCACGAACCCGAACGAGGCCAGCCAGGGGCCCATCCAGGCCTCCTCGTTGGCGAACAGGGCGGAGTAACCGGGGACGATCGCGATCGCGCCCCAGGTGCCCAGGCTGGTGTCGGTGGGGTAGTAGACGTACCCGCCGTTGAAGCCGTTTCCGGCCGGCACGGTCGCCTGCGTGGTGGCGAACGGACCTCGGGTGGCGGCCACGCTGGCCAGGGTGGGGTCCGGGCCCCGCTGGTACGGGCTGTCCGCGACCGCCGCGTCCCGGGTCGTCGTGGCCAGCGCCAGACCGAGGACCACCGCCAGTCCGGCCGTCAGCCACCGTGTCGGCTGCTTCATCGACGGCTCCACTGCTGGTTGGTCTGACCCGTGCACGTCCAGAGGACGAGCTTGGTGCCGTTGCCGGTGCCCTGGTTGTACGGGTCCAGGCAGAGGCCGGACTGCACGCCGGTGATGGTGCCGTTGGCGTTGACGTTCCACTGTTGGTTCGTTCCGCCGTGGCAGTCGTAGATGGTGACAAGGGTGCCCGGCGAGGTGCCGTAGCCGGCGGCGTCGAGGCACTTGTTGCCGTACACCGTCAGGGTCTTGCTGGACGTGTAGGTCCACTGCTGGTTGGTGCGGCCGTGGCAGTCCCACAACTGCACCTGGGTGCCGTTGGTGGTGGAGGAGCCGGGGACGTCGACGCACCGGCCGGAGAGCGTGCCTACGAGGGTGGTGGTGGTCTGACCGCCGCCGCTGCTCGGGTCACCGATGCTGCCGGGGACCGACTGCAACGCGCTGTACCAGCGGGCGGCCATCTTGTCGTAGCCGCCGGCGGTGGGGTGGACGCCGTCGATCAGGTCGGAGGTGCTGAGCGCGCTGTACATATCGACCAGGTGCACCCGCTTGCCGGCGTTGACCTTGCTCTGCACGATGCCGGGGATCGCCGCGTTGAAGGTGCGGGCAGCCGCGTTCTGGCCGCTGTTGGAGATCGGAATGATCTGCGCCACGAACACCTCGGCGGTGGGCACGGTGTTGGTGATCTTGTCGATCAGGGTGGAGAGCCGGTTCGGAGCCGTGCTCACGTTGTAGTTCTGCAGGATGTCGTTGGTGCCGATGTGCAGCAGAACGGTCGCCGGTCGTTGCGTGTTCAGCCAGTTGACGATGTTCGCGTCGATCTGGTCGATCCGCCAGCCGGGATGCCCCTGGTGGTCGTGGTCGCCCAGGCTGCCCGGCCCGTTGAACTGCGATCCGACGAAGTCCACCGTGTACCGGCCGCTGACGAGCCGCTGCCACAGCCCGATGCGGTAGCCACCGGGCACCTGTGTGCCCTCGGTGATGGAGTCGCCGAGTGGCATCACCCGTACGCCACCGTTGGACTCTGCGCTGGCGGGACTGGTGGGTGCCGCCACCCCGGCGATCACGACACCGAGCGCGGCGAGTGTCGCGAGCCATCGTGCCCTCGTTCGCATGGATCTCTCCCCTTGGTTGGTAGAGCTGGCCGAGGGCGTTGGCCGATCGGTAGGGCCGCCCGGGCAGCCGACATCCGAAGGGGGCCGGCCGGACCGAGCAGCCGCCGGCTGCCGGGCGTCGCCCGGCTCGCGCCGATCGTCGGATCGGCACGGCGTTCTGCCTCAGCACTGGGACGAGTGTGAGCGCTAACACAGACGAGTGTAGATTCATTGGCCCGATCTGGTCTACCTCGACGGCGCCCGCGCCCTAGCTCGCCAGGGCGCGGGCCCGGAGCCGCCAGGTGTCGCTGAGCGTGATACCGACCAGGACGCCCGTCGCGACGACCGTGACCAGGACCGGGTCGAGCAGTAGCAACGCGGGCATCGCGCCCACCAGCAGCGCCAGCCAGGCCAGGCGCGACTTCGGTAGCTGGCCCAGGAGTACGTACTCGGAGTTCATCCGTCCGATCACGAAGAGGACCGGTCCACCGGCGATGAGGAGCACCCAGCTCGCCGGGGTGCTTCGCAGGGGCTCGTGCAGGACGAGGTCCACCCCCGCTGACGTGGCGATCACCCCGGTCACCACCTGGGCGTAGACGTACGGTGCCAGGTAGACCGAGTGGCGTGGGCGCCAGTGCGCCGAGCGGTCGACGAGCTTGTTGCTCTGCAACACGTAGATCTGCCAGAACAGCAGCGCCGTGAGGATCGCGGCGGCGAACGCGACAGCTCGGGCCGGGGTGTACGAGGTGCTGCCGAACGTCAGCGTGGTCATCAGGGTCAGCTCGCCGAGCGCCAGGATCGCGATCTGCTGATAGCGCTCACCGAAGTGGACGCTCAACTGGCTGTACTGCTCCAGCGGTATCCGCCCGCGCAGCGGCGTCGGGTAGCGCAGCGCCGCCGCCAGGTAGTCGATCGCGAGCGCCCCGACCCAGAGGCCGGTACGCCAGCCCGGCGAGGCGATCCCGCCAGCGACCCACAGGACTCCGGACACGACGAACCAGAAGAGGAAGCGTTCCTCCCGCGCGTGCGCCCGGCGTGGACGAAGCGCCACGATCAGCATGATTCCCCGGGCCAGGTGCAGGCCGACGTACGCGACGGCGAAGAGGAGACCTCGCCCGTCGTAGGCGCCCGGTATCGCGACCGCGATCAGGGCCACCCCGACCACCGTGCCGACGACCACACCCTGGACCGCCCGGAGCTGCGGATCGTAGAACTCGGTGGTGTTCACCGTCACCGACCAGGTCCACCAGGCGGCCAGCAGCAGGACGAGTCGCTGCCCGAGCCCGGCCCAGGTCGGATCATCGGCCAACTGCATCGACAGTTGCGCGAACACGGCCACGTAGAAGACGTCGAAGAACAACTCCAGGAGGGTGGCCCGAGCCGACGAGTCGGGCTTGCGTCGTGGCCCGGTCGGGTCCGCCCTCGTCATGGGTTCGCCGCTCCCGCTGCCGTCGTCCGCCCAAGCTGCCGCGACGCCTGACAGCCGGACCCGGAGGCGCGCGGCGGCACACGGCTACCAACGAGCGAGCCCGCCGAGGGATACCGCGATGGCGTGCGTACGACGGCGGTGGCCCTGGTCACTGACCTGCACGCCGGTCTGTGGCACCGTGCAGGGCGACCGTCGCCGTACCGATAGAGGGCCCATGCTCCCCAGGACCGCCGAGCCCCACCCGCCGCCTCCCGTCGTCGAACTGTGCGACGTGACCTTCCGGCGGAACGGCAAGCAGATCCTGCACGGCATCGACCTCACCGTGGGCGGAGGTGAGCACTGGGCGCTGCTCGGCCCGAACGGGGCCGGCAAGAGCACGCTGTTGGGCTTCTGCGGTGCGCTGACCCACCCGACCTCCGGAACCGTACATATCCTCGGTCAACAACTCGGCCGCGTCGACCTGCAGCAGCTCCGCAGGACGATCGGTCACGTGAACCCCCGCCATCCGCTGCGATCACCCCTGACGATCCGGGAGGTCGTCCTGACCGGGATCGTCGGGTCGATCGACCTGCCGCCACGCTGGCAGCCGACCCGGGACGACCGTCACCGGGCGGATTCCCTCCTGGGCGTGTTCGGGCTGGTCGACAGGGCCGACGAGCGCTGGCCGACCCTCTCCCAGGGCGAGCGGGGTCGTGCCCTGATCGTCCGGGCGCTCATCAGTCAGCCGCGACTGCTGCTGCTGGACGAGCCCTCGACCGGTCTCGACGTCGCCGCCCGCGAACAGTTGCTCGAGACCATCGACCTGCTCCGCGAGACCCACCCCAGCCTCGCCTCGATCATGGTCACCCACCACCTCGAGGAACTCCCGGCGACGACCACCCACGCGATGCTGATCAGCGGCGGCAGCGTGGTCGCCGCCGGCCCGGCCGACGAGACGGTCACCACCGCGCAGGTCTCGGCGGCCTTCGCGCACCCCATCGAGGTACGCCACGAGGACGGGCGCTGGGCGGCCCGCGCCGCGTCCGTCCGCCGGGTGGCGGTCGGCTGAACCCCGATTCGGGTACGCCTGCGGGGTGAACGGTCGGTCAGACTCATCGGTGGCGGCGGTGGTGGGCGATCAGCGCTCCGGCGCAGAGCACCGCCACCACGCCGAACGCCGAGCCGATCCACGGGTTGCCGACGACCGTCGTCAGCGCGGCGTTGGTCGCCGCGCTGAGCAGCAGCACCAGCCACAGCAGCGGACGGAGCAGCCCGCCGGGTCCTTCCGGCGCGCGGTCAGAAACCTCGGTGCGGGGGTACGGGTTGGTCATGGCGCTCTCCTTCGACGATGTTCGGCGACACCATCGACGCTAGGTCGGCGGCCCGTCGGCGACGATCCCCCCAGCTCGACAACCACGGGTACAGCAGGCTGTACTTTCCGCCGCGGACGCTGCCGCGCGCGCCGAGCGTGACCTATGTTGGCGCGGGAGGTGGGTGGCGATGGCATACCTGCGGGCCCGGTTCCGCGCCTCGGTCGACGCCCTCGAACACCTCGTCGGTGGGCTCGGCACCGCGCTGCTCGCGTTGGGCGCGTTGCTCTGGGCGGTGGTCGTGGCCCTGATCTGCCTGACCGGGCTGGGGCGGCGGTTGGTGCCGGGCGTCCTGCGGATGCTGCGCTCGGTGGCCGATCGGGAGCGGGCGCGGCTGTCCCGCTGGGGCACGCCGATCCCCCCGCCGGGACCCGTGCAGGAGGGGCTGCGGGAGGCGGCGCGAGATCCGTTCGTCCGGCGGGAAGTCGGCTGGGTCACGCTGCACGCGGCCATCGGACTGCTGGCGGGGCTGGTCGGCCTCGCCCTGCCGCTCAACGCTCTCCAGGAAATGACCTTTCCGCTGTGGTACCGGCTGGTCGCACCCGAGGACGGCGCTCCGGGGTTCGTCTGGTGGCGTATCGACGGGTTGGCCGAGGCGCTCTTGGTGGGCCTGCTCGGGGTGGCCTCGCTGGTCGCCGCGATCGGGTTCGGTCCGGCGCTGGCCCGGGTCCAGGCCTGGCCGGGTCGGTTGCTGCTGCCTCCACCACCGGGGATCGACCTGTCGCTGCGGGTGGCCGCGCTGACCGCCACCCGGGCGGCCGCGCTGGACGCCCACGCGCTCGAGCTGCGCCGCATCGAACGGTCGCTGCACGACGGCACGCAGAACCGGCTGGTCGCGGTCAACGTGCTGCTGGGGGCGGCGCGGCGGGCCGTGCGGCGCGACCCCGACCGGGCCGACGAGATCCTCGGGCAGGCTCAGGACGCCGCGGAACAGGCGCTCGGCGAACTCCGTACGGTGGTGCGGGGCATCCTGCCGCCCGTGCTGGACGATCGGGGTCTTGCCGGTGCGCTGGCGGGCCTGGCCGGCAGTTGCGCGGTGCCCTGCCGGCTCACGGTCGACGTGGCCGTCCGCTGCGCGGCATCGGTCGAGGCGACCGCGTACTTCGTGGTGGCCGAGGCGCTGACCAACGTCGTCCGGCACAGCGGCGCGAACGAGGTGGACGTCGCCGTACGTCGTGCGCAGGGTCTGCTCCTGGTGACCGTTGAGGACGACGGGCGCGGCGGCGCTGCCGAGGCCCACGGCTCCGGGCTCACCGGCATCCGCCGGCGGGTCGAGGCGTACGACGGGCGGATGACACTGACCAGCCCACCGGGAGGACCGACGAGGATGCATGTGGAGCTGCCGTGCGGATCGTGATCGCGGAGGACGACCCGCTGCTGCGCGAGGGATTGGCGCTGCTGCTGCGGGCGGAGGAGTTGGACGTGGTGGCCACGGCGGGCACTCCGGGCGAGTTCCTGGTCGCCGTCGACGAGCACGCCCCGGACGTGGCGATCGTGGACGTACGGATGCCGCCAACCCACACCGACGAGGGCATCGTGGCCGCGGTGGAGGCTCGGCGACGTCGTCCGGGCCTCGCGGTACTGGTCCTGTCGGCGTACGTCGAGCAGGCGTTCGCCTCCGAGCTGTTCTCGGTGGGCGCCGCCGGGCTCGGCTACCTGCTGAAGGAACGGGTGGGCCGGGTCGAGGAGTTCCTCACCGCGCTGCGCCGGGTCGCCGACGGGGGCAGCGTGATCGACCCAGAGGTGGTGGCCCAACTACTCGCCCGCAACCGCCACACGGACACGGCGCTGGACGAACTGTCGCCCCGCGAGCGCGAGGTGCTGGGGCTGATGGCCGAAGGTCTCGGCAACACGGCGATCGCCGAGCGGATGTTCGTCACCGACGGGGCGGTGCACAAGCACATCCGCAGCATCTTCGCCAAACTCCAGCTACCGCCGGACGACCGCGCCGACCGTCGGGTCACCGCGGTGCTGCGCTACCTGGACGGCGGGCAGCGGTAGCTCCGGCCACCCGGTGCCGCCCGCCCGGCGCTCCCGCGAGGGGGCACCGGGCAGGCGGCGGCGCTCACAGGGAGATCCGGTCGAACTTCTCCCAGGTGCTGATCGACGTCCGGTTGGCGATCAGCGGCTTGATGCCCTTGCTCTCGGCCACCACGTATCTGCCGTTGGCCGCGGCGCGCAGGCTGATCGTGCCGTCCGAGTTGTTGACGATGGTGAACTTCTCCCACGTGCTGACCTTGGTCCGGTTGGCGATCAGCGGCTTGGTCCCCTTGCTCTCCGCGCTCACGTACCGACCGTTCGAACGGGAGCGGAGCGCGACGTAACCACCGCCGGCGTTGACCACGTCGAACTGCTCCCACCGGGCAACGGTGGTGCGGTTGGCGATCAGCGGCTTGGCGCCGGCGCTCTCGGCCACCACGTAGCGCTTGTTCGCCCGCGCGCGGAGGGCGACGGGCGGCGTGGCCACCGGCGTGCTGGTGAGCTTGGTGAGAGCCGCGTACGTGCCATTGAAGACGTTCTGGCTGTAGTTGCCGGGCTGGCTCGGGTTGCCGGCGGCGTACTGCCAGATGGTCTCGGTGGTCCAACCCGCCGGCAGCGGCGGACGAGTCGCCGTGTAGCCGGCGATGTCCAACGGGT
Source organism: Micromonospora sp. WMMD736 (assembly GCF_049179015.1). Classification (NCBI taxonomy): domain Bacteria; kingdom Bacillati; phylum Actinomycetota; class Actinomycetes; order Micromonosporales; family Micromonosporaceae; genus Micromonospora; species Micromonospora sp. WMMD736. The sequence goes on along the minus strand of NZ_JBMHMI010000001.1, from coordinate 4,222,458 downwards.
TCGCGCCGAACGACGCGTTCTTGCCGGTGCAGGGGTTCCAGTAGTTGGTGTTCGTGTAGATCATCACGGGCCGGCCGATACGTGCCTTGACCTGGTCGGTGAAGGATTTGATCCAGTTCGACATCTCGGTCGGGTTCAGCCCGTAACAGGTGGGCGCACCGGTCCAGTACGGCCATTCGATGTCGACCATGGGTACCAGTGTCTGGCCGTCCTTGGTGAACTTTGCGCTGTCGACGAAGAAATTGGCCTCGTTGATCGGGTCGCGCTTGTCCGGACGGGCGAAATGGTAAGCGCCGACGAGAAGTCCGGCGTCCTTGGCCGCCGCGTAGTCCTCGGCGAAATACGGATTGAGGTACGTCCTACCTTCCGTCGCCTTGACGTAGGCGAACTTGACGCCGCTGGCCGCGACGGCCGGCCAGTTGATCGGGCCGAGGTTGTGGTCGTGGCTGGAGACGTCGATTCCCCGGACCGTGTAACCCGCCGGGATGGCGGCGCTCTTGGCCATCGCGGCGCTGCGCGAGCCCGGGGCGATGCCGGCGTTCGCCCGGCCACCACCGTCGTCGGAGGGGTCGGCGGCCTGCGCCGGCTGCGTCACGCCGAGCGCCGTACCGACGGCGAGACCGGCGGACATCAGCACGCAGAGCAGTTTTCTGGGCATGGTGAGGTGGGGTTCTCCTTGCTCGCGAGGTCGACTGACCATCCGCATGGGCCCGCAGAGTATCCCTTGTCGACGATGGATCACGCTGTCCGGCGTACCGAATTCAGATCATCGGCAGGTGCGTCGAGCCGTACGGTGGACATTCGGCTTCGCCTTTCCCCATTCGATCCGCAGCTGATCACCCGGTTAGCGGCACGGGTGCGACAGGACAAGGGCATGCTCGTCATTACCGCGAAAGCAAACCAGGGGGATCCCGCTTGGCGGAGGCGCCATGAGCTGTGCCGCCACGAGGGACGGGCCCGGCTGGTGCCGGGCCCGTCCGTATTCGTGGGTCAGGTCAGCGTTGCAGGGTGAGCAGGCCGGGGCGGTAGGGCAGGAGGCCGTAGTCGACGCCGTTGGAGGAGGGCGATCGGCCTTGGTAGAGCAGTTGGAGGTTGCAGGGGTCGACGGTGAAGGTCTGGTCGGCGCTGGTGCGGATCAGTTCGCCGTGGCTGATGTCGTTGGTCCAGGTGGCGCCGCTGTTGGCCTTGCCGGCGAAGGGGTTGCTCTCGGTGGCGGCCTGGGGGGTCCAGGAGCCGTTGAGGCTGGTGGCGGTGAAGGAGCGGAAGTAGCGGCCCTGGCTGCCGATGGCTTCGACGATCATGAGGTAGCGGTTCTGGCCGCGGAGTTTGTAGACCTGGGGTGCTTCGAAGAGGTTGTTGGTGGTGTCGCTCATGATGGTGGTGTAGTTGGAGCCGAAGCTGCTGGGGAAGTTCCCGATGGGCATGCTGGCGCGGTAGATCTTGCCGTTGTCGCCGGCGAAGAAGAGGTACATGTTCTGGTCGTCGGCGATGAGGGTCTGGTCGATGGGGCCGGTGCCGGAGCCGGTGATGCTGCCGGTGAACAGGGTCTGGGCGGCGGACCAGCCGTTGGCGTTGGTGGGGTCGGTGGAGGTGCGGTAGGAGAACGCGGTACCGCCCCACTGGTACGCCAGGACCCAGATGTTCTTGGGTGCGAAGTAGAACAGTGTCGGTGCGACGGTGCCACTGTTCATGGTGTTCTGGCTGGCCGATCCCATCTCCGACCAGTTGGTGAACAGACCGAAGTTCATCGAGCCCCACCGGGTGCCGAAGTCATGGGTGGTGGCGTAGACGAGCTGGCGGCCGTTGTAGGGCGCCACGGTGAAGTCCTTGAGGGAGACCCAGCCCGACTTCGGCTGCGCCAACGCCCCGGTCGACGACCAGCGGTACGAAGACGGCAGGTTGCACGTGTTCGGCGGCGGGGTCGTCGGAGGCGGTGTGGTGGGCGGCGGTGTGGTGGGCGGCGGCGTCGTCGGTGGCGGCGTGGTCGGCGGTGGCGTGGTGGGCGGCGGAGTGGTGGGTGTGGTGCCGCCGTTGCAGGTCACCCCGTTGAGGGCGAAGCTCGTCGGTGCCGGGTTGCTGCCCGTCCAGGAACCGTTGAACCCGAATGACGCCGTGCCGTTGGTCGCGATCGAACCGTTGTAGCTCACGTTCCGCGCGGTCACCGCCGCCCCGCTCTGCGTCAGGGTGGTGTTCCACGACTGCGTGATCGTCTGCCCGGCGCTGTAGGACCACGTCAACGTCCAACTGGTCACGGGATCGCCGAGGTTCGTGATCGTGACGTTGGCGCCGAAGCCACCCGGCCAGTCGGACGACACGGCGTAGTTCACCGAGCAGCCCGCCGCGGCCGCACCGGCTGGCAGCGCCACGGCAACCGTCGCTGACGCCAGTAACGCGACACCGGCCGAGACGACCCCGATATTGGTCGGTCTGAATATGGTCATCGAGCACCCTCCTGACGGGATGGCGGCCTCCACATTCGTGGGAGTCATTGTTAGGTGAGCGTTAACAGCCGCTTCGAGTATGTTACGGGAGCGCTCCCAAACCATCAACCTCGATGTCTTGCCGTCCGGTGGACGGACTCATCACGCCGTTGACCAGGGCTTTTGCAGCCGATCTTGGTTGCCCACCGAGCCGGGTGCAGGCGCCGGCCCCCGTGGACCAGGTGGTCGACAAAGCGCATGGCGGCGTGCCGGCGCTGTTATCGATAACATCCGCGCGGCACGCCACGTCGTACTCCAGCACGCGGAGGGCGGTGCTGACCGGCGTTCAGCCGGCGGGGAGGTCAGAGCCAGACGACGATGCCGGTCAGACCGTTGAGCACGGCGGCCACGCCGGCCCGGATGGCGGCGGCGCAGCGTTCGGCCGTGAACGAGCCCGCGTCGTACGTCGACGACATGCCGAGCCCTTCGCCGCGGAACGACGCGCCCGCCCAGTCGACGGCGGTGACGTTGTGGGTGGGCTCGGCCAACTCGGCGCCCACGACCAGGAACTTCTCGTCCAGGTGGTTCGGTGAGACCAACGCCAGCGGATCGATCAGGTCGTTGCCCGCGCTGACGATGAGGTCCGCGTTCATCCCGATCGCCTTGCTGATGCCCGCGACGGCCTCGTGCGGCTCGCCGACGACGACCGTGCGCAGGTCCACGTGCTCGTCGTCGGCCCAACTCCGTACCGCCGCCGCCAGGGCCTTGGTGGGCGCGTCCGTACCGGCGGTCAGCAGCACCACCCGGTAGTCCTTCGACGGGTGCACGTCGGCCCACGATCCGGGCTTCGGCGTGATGGTCGCCTCCGGCGCGGGCGTCGCGGCGGTGTCGACGAATCCCGGTCCGAGCGTGCCGACCGCGCTCGGCGTGGGGTGGGGGTGGGACCAGTCGTCGCCGGAGCCGCAGCCGGCGATGAGTACGGCGGTCGTGGCCAGCAGGGCGACGGCCCGAAGCGGGGGGCGCAAGGTGATCGTCCTTCTCCGATGACTGAGGCAGGGGCGGTACGACTCGTATTCCTATCCCAGATCCGGCGGCCCGCGATCCGTGGGCGGCCGATGCGGATATTTGTTCGCCATCGGTTCGTCGGCGGGCGGGTTCTTGTTCACCCGCGACGTGCAGCGTGCACTGGCCAACCGAGGGGAACCGCATGCTGGGACACATCCGTCGTACCGTTGTCGTCGCCGTTGTCGCATTCGCGGCGACGGTGCTTCCGTTTTTCAGCGGTGGAGCGGCGTTCGCGCACGGCTTTTCGTCGACCGTGTACGCGAAGATCTTCGCCGGAGACGAGGGTCACATCCGCGCCGAATTGGGCCTCGAATACGACCTCCTCGTGGTGTCGGCCGCCGACTCCGGTCACGATGATCCCCTCTTTCGGGTTGGAACCGCCGCCTTCGAGGCGGGTGACCCGAACGCTCAGGCCGTCGCACTGAAGGCCCACGCTCCGACGGTCCTGCGCTACGTCGACGACCGCCTCTCGGTGACCGCCCGTGGCGCGGCCTGCCGGCCCACCCAGGTGGGCGACGCCACGGTCAGCGTCCGGGACGGTGTGCCGTACGCGAACCTGCTGCTCGACTGGACCTGTCCCGAGCGGGTCGCCGAGCACGAGGTGCGCAGTGGTCTCTTCCCGGACGACGAGGCGTACGTCAAGGACACCAAGACGATCGTCACCTACCAGATCGACGGCCGGTCGGGCAGTGCCGCGCTCGACGCCGCCAACCCCTCCTTCTCGACGGCCCAGACCGCCTACCAGCGGTTCAGCGAGTTCTTCCTGCTGGGCGCCGAGCACCTGCTCTCCGGAATCGATCACATCCTGTTCCTGCTGGCGCTGATCGCCGGGTCGCGGCGGCTGCGGGAGATCGTGCTCGCGGCCACCAGCTTCACCCTGGCGCACTCGGTGACGTTCCTGCTCGCCGCCCTCGGCCTGGTCGACGTGCCGGCGAGGATCGTGGAGCCGGTCATCGCGCTGTCGATCGCCGTGGTGGCCGCCTGGCACCTGTGGGGGATCTGGCGCCGTGGTGACCACGCGACGGACCTGGAGACCTCCGGACGCGGTCACCTCAGCCTGGACCGCCGAGGGTGGATCCGCCTCGGTGTCGTCTTCTGCTTCGGCCTCGTACACGGGTTGGGCTTCGCGGGCGCGCTGGGCATCGACGAGGCGTGGTCCTGGACGCTGCTGTGGTCGCTACTGGTGTTCAACGTGGGTATCGAAGTCGTCCAGTTGGCGATTATCGCCGCCGTCTTCCCGCTGTTGTTCGTGCTGCGCCGACGTGCGCCGAAAGTGGGCCTGTGGGCGACCGGTGCGGTTTCCGCAGGGGTGTCCATCATGGGCCTGATCTGGTTTGTTCAGCGCGTCACCGGTTCCTGAGTACGGCTAACCAGTTCGTGAAGTGCAGCCGCCCGCAAGATCACGTTAATGATCGGTTCACCGGTCGACGAAAGTTTGGATTCGCTTCTCCGTGCCCGGGGAAGAACAATCCATTTCTCTATTCGAAAAGGGAACAATGTCGATGACATTGAGCACCTCGACACGGGCCGCCGGGCTCGTGCGGCGGCGCGTTGTCGCCGGGGTCGTGGCCGGATTCCTGGGAGTGGGCGTGGCGGTCGGCAGCGGTGTGCTGACCGCCGCCAGCGCCGCCGACCCCGCCACGGTGTCCGGCATCGTCCTCGGCGTCGGCGCCAACGAGACCCAGCGCATCGTGTCCTGGTACTCCTCGGCCGACACCGCTCAGAAGATCCAGCTCGCCCCGACCGCCGAGATCGTCAACGGTGAGTTCCCGGCCAGCGCGATCAGCTTCGACGCGGTCGGCGCAGCGAACACCTCGACGACCGGTTACAACCGGCACGCCACGATCAGCAACCTGCGTGAGAACACGGCGTACTCGTACCGGGTCGGCGCAGAGGGCAGCTGGTCGCCCACGTACGCCTTCCGGACGCGGGACTTCGAGGGCGACTTCGACTTCCTGTTCTTCGGCGACCCGCAGATCGGCGCCTCCGGCGACGTCGCGCGGGACCAGGCCGGCTGGGCGGAGACCCTGAAGGTCGCCACGGCGGCGAACCCGAACACCGAGCTGCTGGTCTCCGGCGGTGACCACGTCGAGTCCGCCAACAACGAGGCTCAGTGGGACGCGTACCTCTCCCCGGACCAGCTCCGGCAGTACCCGACGGCCGCCACCATCGGTAACCACGACGTCGGCGGCAAGTCCTGGGAGCAGCACCACTTCACCCCGAACACGGACCGCTCGGCCCAGTACTACAACGGGGACCAGTCGACCCGCTCCGGCGGTGACTTCTGGTACATCTACAAGGACGTGCTGTTCATCGACCTGAACAGCAACAGCTACGTCAACCCGGCCGACGGCTCGCTCGGCGGCGACGCGGCGCACGTCGCGTACGTCTCGGACATCGTGAAGAAGCACGGCTCCGAGGCGAAGTGGAAGGTGCTGGTCTACCACCACTCGATCTACTCGGCGGCGAGCCACTCCACCGACGCGGACAACAAGAACCGCCGCAAGGACTTCACGACCGCGTTCTCCGACCTCGGCATCGACATGGTGCTGCAGGGTCACGACCACGTGTACACCCGCAGCTACTCGATCAAGAACGGTCAGAAGGAGAACCCGGCCGAGAAGCCGGGTGCCGCTGACGTCTTCCCCGGCCCGGGCGGCGTCCTCTACGTGACGGCGAACTCGGCCTCCGGCTCGAAGTACTACGACATCAAGAAGCCGGACGGCTCCGGCACCGGCGTCGACGGACTCGGCCCGGACCCGCTGAACCCGAGCAACTACTGGTTCAACTCGGTGGAGAACCAGGAGCACGTCCGCAGCTACGTCAAGGTCGGCGTCAAGGCCGACAAGCTGGTGCTCCAGAACATCCGCAGCGGCACCTGCGCGGCCCCGAACGCGGCCGTCGAGAAGGGTGTGTCCTGCAGCAACACCGCCGAGGGGCAGCCGGTCGGCTCGATCGTCGACAGCACCACGATCCACCCGTACCACGGTGACGGCCAGGCCATCCAGGTCAACGTGCCCAACCCGGCGCCGGGTGAGTTCGGCTGGACCATCGACGGCTACAACGGCCTGGTCGACCTGGGCACCGCGCAGGAGCGCAACGGCACCTACTTCGAGGCGACCGGCAAGATCAACCCGATCCTCGTGTCGGACAGCCGTCGCTCGCTCGCCCCGTGGTCGATCTCGGCCAGCGTCGGCGATTTCTCCGACGCCGACAAGACGTTCTCCGGCTCGTACCTGGGTTGGACCCCGTACGTCCTCGATGCCGGCGCGGGCGCGGCGGCCGGCGCTCCGGTCCTGTCGTCCCTCGACGACCAGGGCAAGGGCCTCTCGGTCTCCAGCGGCCTGGGCGCGGCCGTGCAGGGTCACCCGCGCGGCGGGGCCAAGCTCGGTGCCGACCTGGATCTGAAGATCCCGGACAGCATCGCGAAGGGCAGCTACCGCACCACCCTCACGATCACTGCCCTGAGCAGCTGATCGAGCCTGTTCCACCGGGCGGGGTAGGCACCTTCGGGGGCCTACCCCGCCACCGGTTCACCCACCACCAAGATCACTTCGAGGACCTGAGATGCGACCGTCCGTAATGCGCTGGAAGACACTTCTTCGTACCACCGTGCTGTCCCTGCTCGCCGCCGTCGCGGCGGCCGGCGTCGGCGGCGGGCCCGCCCTGGCGGCAGACGGCAACGTCGCCTGGACGGTCCGGACGGCGTCCAACAGCTACGGCGAGGCCCGGTCCAGCTACAGCTACAACGTCAATCCCGGCGGAACCGTCGAGGACGCCATGGTGGTGGCCAACCGCGGCCCGGCGCCCCTGACCCTCGCCGTGTACGCCGCCGACGGCTTCACCACCGACGCGGGGCAGCTCGACCTGCTCACCAAGGACAAGAAGTCCGTAGCGATCGGCGCCTGGGTCGAGCCGAACGCCGGCAGCGTCGTGATCCAACCTGGGAAGACCGCACAGGTGCCCTTCACGATCGCCGTTCCGGCCAACGCCACGCCCGGCGACCACGTCGGCGGCATCCTGACCGCGCTCACCCAGACCGACCAGGCCGAGGGCATCAACGTGGACCGCCGCCTCGGCATCCGGATCACCTTGCGGGTGGGCGGCGAGTTGAAGCCGGCCCTCGCGATCGAGGACCTTCACGTCAGGTACGACGGGTCGACCAACCCGATCGGCAAGGGCGACGCGACCGTCTCCTACACGATCCACAACACCGGTAACGCCGCTCTCTCCGGTAAGCAGTCGGTGTCGGTGTCGGGCCCGTTCGGCGTCCTGCGCGCGCGGGCCGGTGACATCGCCGCGCCTCCGCAGTTGCTTCCGGGCGAGACCTGGGACGTGACGGTGCCGGTGCACGGTGTCGCGCCCGCCGTCCGGCTCGCGGCGACCGCCACCGTCACCCCGCTGCTCACCGACGCGTCGGGCTCCACCACACCGCTCAGGTCCGTCGAGGCGACGGCACACGGCTGGGCCCTGCCGTGGACGCTGGTGTTGGCGCTCGTCGTGCTGATCGCCGCCGTCGTCGGCGCGTACCTGTACCGCCGCCGGGCCCGGACGGTGCGCAAGGCGCGCGAGGACGCCCGGGTGCGCGACGCCGTCGAGCAGGCACTCCGTGGACCGCAGCCACGGACGTCCTGAGCACTCAACCAGCGGGCGGGATCACCGCCTGGATGAGGTGCGGTCCCAGCTCGGCGACGGCCCTGGAGAACTGCTCGGCCAACTCCTCGGCGGTCGTGGCACGGCTGGCGGGCATCCCGAACCCCTCCGCCAGCTTCACGTAGTCGATCGCCGGGTTAGCCAGGTCGAACAGCGGGTTCGCATCCGGGTCGCCGGGGCCGGGGCTACGGCTGAAGTAGCCCCACTCCGCGCGCAGGATCGCGTACGCGTGGTTGTTGAGGATCACGTTGGTGACGTTTTGCCGCTCGCGGGCCTGGGTCCAGAGCGCGGTGAGGGTGTACATGGCGCATCCGTCGGACACCAGCGCCACCACCGGTCGGTCCGGCGCGGCGACGGCGGCTCCGACGGCCAGCGGCAGACCGTCGCCCATCGCGCCGCCGCACTGCATGAGAACGTCGTGCCGGGGAGCGCCGGCGGTCGCCGCCGGCAGGGCCGTGCCGGAGCTGACCGTCTCGTCGACCACGATCGCCCCTTCGGGAAGGAGCGCGCCGACCACCTCGGTCCAGTTCTGCAGCGTGAGCGGCCCGGTCGGCAACTCCGGACGGTGGGGCTTCGCGACGTCGGGCGCGGTGTCCGGGGCCAGCAGGTCGGCGAGTTGAACGAGCGCGGCGACGACATCCTGACCGGCGTCGGCGAGCGCGTGTGACTGCGCGTCCGCCGGGACCAGGCAGCTCGGGAGGTCGGGGTAGGCGAAGAAGGCGACCGGTGCCTTGGCGCCTGCGGTGATGACGTGCTTCACCCCGGCCAACTGCTTGACCGTCTGATCAGGAAAGAAGCTCAGCCGCGGGAAGGTGGGCAGACCGGCCCCGTGCTCGAGCCGGTTGGAGTAGATCTCCTGGAGGACCCGCGCGCCGGTGGCGGCGCCGATCCGGCTCGCCGCGCAGAGGCCCGCCTCGAGCACCGCCGGCCCGCCGAGGATCAGGGCGGCCGGCTCACCGCTGCGCAGCACGTCCGCGATCTGGGCGATCACCTCCTGGGTGACGGGCTGCGGCGGCGTGCGGGCGGCGGGTGTGCCGACCACTCCGCCGTCGTTCCAGGAGGCGTCCGCCGGCACGATCACGGTGGCGATCTGGCCCGGTGGCTCCACGGCCGCGGCCAGGGTGGCAGCGGCGTCGGTGCCGGTGCCCGCGGCGTTCTCGGGACGGCGGACCGAGCCGCGCAGCCAGCCGCCGAGTGCGGCGATGTCCGAGGTCAGGGGTGAGTCGTAGACGTTGTGGTAGGTCGGGTGGTCGCCGACGATGCTGACCACCGGCGAGTTGGCGCGGCGGCTGTTGTGCAGGTTCGTCAGCCCGTACGCGAAGCCCGGTCCCAGGTGCAGCATCGTCGCGGCGGGCTTGCCGGCGATGCGGGCGTAACCGTCGGCCGCGCCGGTGGCGACGCCTTCGAAGAGGGTCAGTACCCCGCGCAGCCGCGGTACCTCGTCCATAGCCCCGACCAGGTGCATCTCCGTGGTGCCCGCGTTGGCGAAGACGACTTCGACGCCGCCGTCCGCCAGGGTCCGCATGAGTGCTTCCGCCCCGTTCATCTGGCCGCCTCTCGATGGGTCGTTAGCGCCAGAGTAGAGGGTTAAAAGCCATCAAATGCCTCGTATTGCTCAGTGATCGACGGCCTGGGCACGCGATCACGCCGACCCGCCGGCACCGGCGTCGCGGCACACCGCCGGTGCGGTCGCCCTTGTGGGTGAACGGCGTCTGGCACCCGGTCGGAGCCGCCCGCGAGCCGGCATGCTGCGACGGTGACGCCGGCCCGGAGAGGAAGCCCCCATGGTTGACGCGGACGTGCCAGAGCGGATGCAGGCCGCGGCCTTCGACGAGTTCGGCGGGCCGGAGGTGATCACCCTGCGCAAGCTCCCCGTGCCCGAGGTCGCCGCCGACGAGGTGCTGATCAGGGTCCTGAGTGCCGGCGTCGGGGTGTGGGACGCGTACGAACGGCAGGGCCTGTTCGTGTCGGAGGGCTCGACCCTCCCGATCGTCCCCGGCTCCGACGGCGCGGGGACCATCATCGCGGCCGGCGACCAGGTGACCGGCCTCGCCGTCGGCGACCAGGTCTACGTATCCGCCACCACCCGACCCAAGGGCGGCTTCTACGCCGAGTACGCGGCCGTCAAGGCCGAGTACGCCGCGAAGCTGCCCGCCGGCGTACCCGCCGAGCACGCCGGCGCCATGTCCACCGACGCACTGACCGCGCTGGCCGGGTTGGACATCCTCAGCCTGCCGGCCGGCGCCTGGCTCCTGATCTTCGGTGCGAGCGGCGGTCAGGGACACCTGGCCGTGCAGCTGGCCAAGCGGCAGGGCCTCAACGTGATCGCGGTGGCCTCCGGCGCGGACGGCGTGGCACTGGTGACCCGGCTCGGCGCCGACGTGTCGCTGGACGGCCACGGCGATCTCGCCGAGGTGCTCACGACGATCCGGGACGCGGCCCCGCAGGGAGTGGCCGGCATCCTGGCGATGGCCGGCGGCGAGACGCTGGACCGGCTGACCGAGACGCTGTCCGACGGCGGAGTCGTGGCGTACGCCCACGGGGTGCGGCCGGAGCCGAGCGAGCGCCCCGGGATGACGGTCCGCGCGTACGACGGCGTGTCCAACCCCGAACAGTTGCGGCGTCTCAACGAACTCGTCGAGGCGGGCCCGTTCGTGGTGCACGTCGCGGAGAAGTTCCCGCTGGGCAAGGTGCGCCAGGCACACCAGCGCCTGGAGACGTCCTACGCCGGCAAGCTCCTGCTGACGATCGCCTGAGGGTCAGGCGGTGCGCTGCTGCGGCACGCGTACCGACGCCATGCCGGCCGCCGTCGCGGCCTGGATGCCCAGGTCGGTGTCCTCGAAGACCAGGCAGGACTCCGGGGGTACGCCGAGCTGCCGGGCCGCGAGCAGGAACGCCTCCGGGTCGGGCTTGGCCCGCGTGTAGTCCTCGGCGCACACCAGCACGTCGAACCGGTCGAGCAGGTCGAGCGCCGCCAGGGAGGCGGTGACCGCGGCCCGGGTGCTGCCGGAGACGACGGCGAACGGCACCCGCCGATGCGCCTCGTGGATGTGCGCCACCACCTCGGGCACGGCGGCGACCTGCGGCAACAACTCCTGGAAGATGCGCTCGCGGTTCTCCACGACGGTCTCCACCGGCATCGCCAGACCATTGCGCTCGTTCAACGCCACGATGATGTCGGCGGTCGGCCGGCCACCCCAGGCGTAGAAGAGGTCCTCCGGGAACTCACAGCCCCACTCGTCGAGGGCCCGCTGCCAGGCCACGTAGTGCAGCGGCATCGAGTCGACGATGGTGCCGTCGCAGTCGAACAGGTACGCGGCGAACTCACCGGGCGGCAGAGGCAGAGTCACCGGGGAAGGGTAACCGTCAGGGCCGCATCGGCCGAGTCGGGGCGACCGGTCCGTCACGCCGGTCGAACCGCCGCTCGTTCCAGGTCACCACGATCAGCAGGACGGTCAGTAGGGCGAGCGCGGCCAACGGCGGTAGGGACCGACCGACCGGCAGCAGCGCCAGCGGCAGCAGCGCCGCGATGATCTGCGCCGGATACACGACGCGCACGGTCAACCGGCGGAGCACCAGCCTGCTGAGCAGGTAGACGGTCACACCTCCGTAGAGGGCACCCGCGGCCTCCCAGCCCAACTGGCCCGTGTCGGAGGGCTCCTCAGCGAGCCGACCGATCACCTCCTCGATACCGAGCGCGAAGTAGATGGCGCCGACGATCAGCGGAGAGTGCCCGATGCCGTACGCGTCGCCGGCCACATCGGCCCGTCGATCGTCCGGCACGTCGCTGATGGCCGCCCGCGCGGCGGGCGCCAGCCGATCGAAGTAGAGCCACCACAGGCAGACCGTGCTGACCAGGCCGAGCAGCGCGGCCGCCACCGCCGCGCCGACCGGCGCCATCGTCCGTGGCCCCGCGCCAGCGGAGATCAGTGACTCGCCGAGGGCGATGATGAGCACCAACCCGTACCGCTCGGTGAAGTGGTCCACGCTGCGCAGTTGCCAGGGGTGGAAGGCGGACGCGAGCCGCGCGCCACCGATGTCCACCAGCAGCGCGGCCGTCCAGAGCGCCGTCTGGGCGGTTCCGCCGAGCAGCGCCCCGCCGAGCAGTGGAAACCACGCCAGCACCACGGGCACGGTGAAGAAGCGCAGCGTCGGGCGCAGCGTCGGGATCGTCACGCTCACCCAGGCGAGGATCACGAGCTGCACGGCCCGGACGACCACGTATGCGAGCGCGAGGGTAAGCGGCGCGTCGAGGAGCCCAGGGCCCTGCCGCCACGCGTCCGGCAACACCAGGGCGGCCACGAAGATCGCCGCCATCGCCACCAGGGTCGCTCCGCGGACCAGGCCGAGGTCCGCGCGGACGAGGTTGCCCACCCAGGTGTACGGCCCCCACGAGTAGAGCAGCAGTAGGAGCAGAAGCAGTCCCTGGGCCAGGGTGAGCAGCGCGGTCGGCGGCTGCGCCATGAACGCGATGACCCGGGTGAGCGCGAAGACGAAGACCAGGTCGAAGAAGATCTCGAACATCGTCGTCCGGTGCGTGGCGCCCGCCACGACCGGACGAATTCCCCTCATCCTGGCATTCTGCGCCCTCGGCGGGCCGTCTCGGGTCTCCCCGTGACAACGGGAAGACCCGAGACGCCCGCGTCAGGCCGGCGCGTCCGTTCGGCGCCGGGTCCGCTCGGCCCGCCGGCGCACCTGTTGGTACGTCCCGGTCAGCCCCATCGCCCGCCGTACCTCCGTCAGGGTCTGGCGTACCTCCTTCCGGGTGCGCTCGGTGCCCTCGACGATCAGCCGGTCGACGAGCCCCCGGTCGGCCTCGATCGCCGCCCGGCGCTCCCGGATCGGGGTCAGGAACGACTCCAGCGCCTCGACCAGTCGCTCCTTGACCTCCACGTCACCGACCTGCCCGGTCCGGTAACGCCGGACCAGGTCGGCCACCTCCGCCCGGTCCGGGTTGAACACCTCGTGGTACGCGAAGACCGGGTTGCCCTCCACCGTCCCCGGCACGTCGGCCCGTACCCGGTTCGGGTCGGTGTACATCCCGCGCACCTTGCGGCGCACGGTGGCCGTGTCGTCGGACAGCGCGATGGTGTTACCCCGGCTCTTGCTCATCTTGGCGACGCCGTCGGTGCCCACCAGGCTGGGGTTGTCGGCCGGGATCAGCTCGGGCACCGGGAAGACCGGCCCGTACAGGTGGTTGAACCGGCGGGCGATCTCCCGGGTCACCTCGACGTGCGCGGCGTTGTCCCGGCCCACCGGGACCACCTCGCCCTTGACGCAGAGGATGTCCGCGGCCTGGAGCACCGGGTAACCCAGCAACCCGTACGGCATCTCCTCCTTGCCGGCGTCGCGGGCCATGTCCTTGAGCGACGGCACCCGTTCCAGGCGGGGCACGGTCACCAGGTTCTGCAGGAGGGTGTTCAGGTCGCCGACTTCGGGAATCGCCGACTGGAGGTAGAACGTGGCCCGCGTCGGATCGACGCCGGCAGCGAGAATGTCGGTCACCATCTCGCGGGCGTTGCCGGAGACCTGGTCGATGTCCTCCCGCCGGTTGCGGGTGGTGAGCATGTGCAGGTCCGCGATGATGAAGAAGCTCTCGTAGCTCTGGTGCAGCCGGACCCGGTTGGCGATGCTGCCGACGTAGTGGCCAAGGTGCAGGCGGCCGGTGGGCCGGTCGCCGGTGAGCATGCGTGCGAGGGACATGATGATGTGCCTTTCGTGCGGGTGGGTGGGTCACGCGTCGGGCGCGCGCCGAGCGGGGCGAACTCGCCCTCTCGGTCGGCGGAGAACAGGGCTCAGCGAGCCGTCCGCCATCGCGCGCCGGCGCGGTACCGCAGACCACCGGCACGAAGCAGGTCCAGAAGTTGCTCGCGGCCGTCACCGGAGCTGGTCAGGGACGCGGGCACGGCACCGCGCGGGAGACCGTCGACCACGTCGACCGCCTCCGGTACGCAGCTGCCCGTCCGGACCATCCGCTCAGATTACCCGCGGCGCCGCTCCCGGGGGTGGCACCTGACGGTCCGCGTAGTACCTGCCGACGCGGTCCCGGTACTCCGGATCGAACGCTCCTGGGTCGAACGGCGGCGCGCCCTTGATTTCCTGCCGGGTCCGGTCGACGTGCACGACCCGGTCCTGGTGGTCGACGCGCTCCACCGTGCCGGCCGGCACCAGCACCTTCTGGCCGAGGATCCACGGTCCGGTGTCCACCACCAGGTGCCCGGCATCCGCCTCGTCGCTCGCCTCGTCGATGGTGCCGATACGGCCGTCGCGGGCGTGCACGTGGTAGCCGATGAGGTCGATCGGGGTACCCGGACCGGGTGCGTCCGGACCGTCGTGCCCGCCGTCCGGGTCCTCGGACGGTCCGGTCGAGGGCGTGGCCTGGGTGTATCCGCCGGCCAGCGCGGACGGATCGCGCCAGGCCCAGGGGTTGAAGATCGAGGGTTGCACGGGGTCACCTCCGGGGGACGGCATCGCCTGTCCCCTGACTCAGTGCCCAGCCCGTAGGTGCGGGAAACGAGGGCCGGCCGTCCTGCCGGACGGTGGTCGGTGTCGTCATCGGCGGGCGCGGGTCCGCTGACATACTCGGCAGTCATGGTGCTGTCGCGCGGGTGGTCCGTCTTCCTGGTCGGGGTCGGAGTCTGGACCTGGGTGATCTGGCCGAGATTCGCGGTCGCGATCTGGCAGGACCCACGGTCGTGGACGTCCGCCACGGTGGGCGACGGTGCGCCGACCAGTTTTCTGTGGGTGCACGCCCTCCTGATCGCCGCGTCACTGGCCATCGGCACGACGGTCGGGGTGCTCGGGATCCGTGGGTGGCTGG